>OY759346.1:867500-4477682 GCA_963662295.1 Trueperaceae bacterium | reverse complement strand
ACCTCGAGGTCGGTTACCGGCTCCGAGAGACCGAGCGCCCGGCTTTCGAGGAGGCGCTGCGCGAACTCGAGGGGGCCACCCTGTCGACCATCCACGGGTTCATGCGCACCTGCCTGGCCCTGGTGGCCCCAACGATGGGTCTCGATCCCGACCTGCGTAGCCTCGGCGAGTGGGAGGCCGGGGCGATGTTTGAGGAAGAGCTGCGCGGCCTGCTGCTGCTCGCGGAGCGCCCCGAGCACGGCCTTCACGCCGCCGCTGAGCTGCTCGGCCGGGGGGCGGTGGAGTTGGCCGTGCGGCTCTTTCAGCAACGCTCGCTCAGCGAACGGTTCATCCCCGACGACTCGGAGATCAGCCGGGCGCTGGTGGCGCTGTTCGAGTCTGCCTACAAGCGGTTCGAGGTGCGCCTCGGGGCGGCGCTGCTGCCGCCCAGTGAGGTGGAGCGGAAGGCGCTGCTGATGGCCCGTACCGCGGTAGCTGTGCGGCGCTTGGCAGGCCGCTACCGGGTGGTGCTGGTGGACGAATTTCAGGATGTGAACCCGCTGCAAGGCCAGTTTTTCGAACTGCTCGAGGCGGGCGACATGCAGGTCGAGGTGGTGGGCGATCCCAAGCAGTCGATCTACGGTTTTCGCAACGCCGACGTAGAGGTGTTCCGGCGCGCCATGGCCGCCGGCCAGATGCTGCCGCCGCTGCGCGAGACCCGGCGCCACGCCCGCGTGGTGGCCCGCTTTCTCAATCGGCTTACCGGCGTGCTGGCCGAGAATCAGCTCGGTTTCGGGAAGGCGGAGGCGCCCGAGGTCGAGGTAGCGGGGCCACAAGCCCAGCGTGCCGGTCGGGTCGAACTGCACTGGCTGGCCGGCGACGCCCCCCATCGCCAAGCTGCGCGAGCAGGAGGCGCAGGTGCTGGCCGAGCGACTGGCAGAGTTGCACCGGACGCACGGCTACGCCTTCCGCGACATGGCGGTGCTGGCCCGCTCCTACAAGGGGCTCGAGCAGGTCGAACAGGCGTTGCTGGCGGGCGGAATCCCGTATGTGTTGCTGCAGGGGCGCGGCTACTTCGAGCGCCTCGAGATCCGCGATCTCTACCACGCCTTGCGGGTGGGTGTGGACGCCAGGGGGTTGAGCCTGGCGGCCTGGCTGCGGAGCCCGTTTGGCCAACTCGAGCTGGAGGCGGTGAACGCGGTGCTGCGCGCCGAGCAGCCGCTCGAGGCGCTGGCGGCGAACCATCCCGAGGCGCATGCACGCCTCGAGCGGATCCAGCAGGCGGTCCGCGGCACCCCGGTGGCGGCCCTCAAGACCCTAATCCGAGAGCCGTTTATCGCCGGCCGGCGATACGTCGATTTCCTCGGCGCCCGCGCCCGCGAAAACGTGGACGCGCTGCTCTTTACCGTGGCCCAGCAGCCGCCAGGAGATCTCGAGATCCTGCTCGAGCGGCTGCAGCTGCTGTCGCGCCAGGCCGACGCCGGCGACGTGCCCCAGTCGGGCGAGGGGGTGCAGCTGCTGACCGTGCACCGCGCCAAGGGGTTGGAGTGGCCGCTGGTGGCGGTGTTCGACGCCGCCCGGATGCTGCCGCCGCTAAACGAACCGCTGTTGGTCCACCCAGAAGAGGCCACCGTCAGCCTGGCGGGGAGCGCCGGCTTCGACGAGACCAAGGCCCGCGTCAAGGCGCGGCAGCAGGCCGAAAGCTACCGCCTGCTCTACGTTGCCGCAAGCCGGCCCCGCGAGGTGCTGCTGGTTACTGGCAGCGCCAAGGGCGAGCGTGGCAGCGGCTGGCTACCGGTATTCGAACGTTTGGAGCTCGGACCTGGCGCCCGCCCCTTCGACCGGCCCGAGTTCGTGCTGCAGACCCACCCCTATCGGCCGCTCTCGTCGGCGCCAGCGCTCCGGGTGCTGCCTGCGGCACCGGGGCTCGAGCCGGCCGCCTGGATCGACCGGCGCTTCCGGCGCCACCCCCACCCGCCGGTGCAGAGCCCCTCGGGCCTCAAGGACGACGACGGCAACGGTGAACCGCTGCCCGTCAGCGATCCCGACGAGGGCGAGCGCTTGCCGGGCCGCGCCACCACCGTGGGGACCCTGGTCCACTACGCCATCAGCCAGAACTGGTCGGCCAGCAACCCCCTCCACCTGGACAACCTTCAGGCTCAGGAGGTGATGTTCCCCTACCGGGCCGACGAGCAAGAGGACATCCTGGCCGAGGTGCGCGAGCTGCTCGCCGGCTACCAGCGGTTGCTGGGCCGCGAGCTGGCCTCGCTGGCTTCGCGCGCCGAGGATTTCCCCGAGCTGCCGATGGCGATGGCTCAAGGCAACACCGTATGGCAGGGCATCATCGACCGGCTCTACCGGGTCGGCAGCACCTGGGTGCTGGAGGACTACAAGACCGATCGCGAGATCCGCCCCGAGCGCTACCACTTCCAGCTGGCCACCTACGTCGAGGCGGTGCGCCGGGTGCGCCGGGTGGAGCCCCGCGTGCAGCTCATCTATCTCCGCGAAGGGCGCGTGGTCGAGATCCCCCGCACCACCCTCGAGGCCGCCTACGCTGCCGAAACGCTCGGCCCGCCGGCATAGAGAGTACACTTGTACCGAGCCCATGCCGAGCTTCCCCTTCTACCAAGCGCCCTTCCTCGCGTTTTACTCCGCCGATCTGTATCGCGATGTTGCCCGTCGCTGGCGCGGCCTGGGAATGGGCTACCTGCTGGTGCTGCTGATGGTGATCTGGATCCCGTCGGCGCTGGAGATTCGCAACACCCTCAGCGACTTCCGCCAGAATATCGCTCCGCCGATCGTCGCGCAGCTTCCCACCATCGACGTGGTGAATGGCGAGGCGCGGGTCCAGGGGACCACCCCGCGCATCATCCGCGACCACCAGGGTCTGCCGCTGGCCCTCATCGACCTCGACGCCGGCCCCGAGGCGCTGGACGCCTCTTCGGCGGCGGCGCTGCTCACCCGCACCCACCTGTACATTCGGCAGGTCGGTGGCCGTGGGCAGGCGCGGGTGCTCGATCTGGACGGCCTCGACGGCCTCACCATCGATCGGCAGGACGTCACCTTACTTATCAACCGCGGCACCCAAACCATCGCTGTTTTTGCGTTCCCCGCAGGCGTGCTGTGGTCGTTTTCGTACCGCTTGACGCAGGCGCTGGTGTTCGCCGTGATCGGGCTGATCCTGGCCAACACCATGAACCTCGGGCTGCCGTACGCCACTCTGGTGCGGATCAGCGTGGTGGCGCTGACCCCGCTTATCCTGATCCGCACGGTGCAGAGCCTGGGCGGCTTCAGCATCCCACTGTGGTGGCTGGTGGGGTTCGTGATCTTCGTGGCCTACCTCTACTTCGGTCTGCAAGCGGTGCGTGACACCCCGGTCGAGCCGGTCTCTCCGGGGGACATCGACGCAAACCTGTAAGCCGGCATGGACACGGCCTGAGGGCCGGTTAGAATGACCCCGTGAGTAGCGATTCAGACGGTCTCGAGGTGGCCACCCCAGAGGGGGCGAGGACCTGCCACCGTTGCGGCGCCGCGGCCCGTACCCGTCGTAGCCTCAAGCAGGGACTGTGCCGCGACTGCCGGCAGGCC
Organism: Trueperaceae bacterium; assembly: GCA_963662295.1. Classification (GTDB taxonomy): domain Bacteria; phylum Deinococcota; class Deinococci; order Deinococcales; family Trueperaceae. Next base: position 4,474,115 of record OY759346.1, on the reverse strand, counting down.
GAATCCCATACCGCCCAGGCGGCCAAGGCCCACAGCGCCATCCGGTCGCTGCTCGGCCGTGACGACGTGCTGATCCTCGATACCGAAACCACCGGCATGGGCGACGCCGAGGTGATCGAGGTGTCGCTGATCGATACCCACGGCAGCGTCCTGCTCGATACCTTGGTCAAGCCGCAACGGTCCTACATGAACCCCTTCGCGCAACGGGTACACGGCATCAGTCTGGGGATGCTCGACGATGCCCCCGTCTGGCCCGAGGTGCTGCCCGAGCTGGCGCGCCTCACCGACCGGGCCACGGTGCTGGCCTGGAACGCCCCATTCGACGCGCGGATGCTGGAGCAGAGCAGCGAGGTCTGGGGTCTGCATCACCCGAGAATCCTGTTTGTGTGCGCCATGCGGCTCTATGCGAGCCTGCAGGGGAGCAGCCGCCGGGCGCTCCATAAGGCTGTGAACGACCAGGGACTCGCCCACCTGTTCGAGCAGCACCGCAGCCACCGGGCTCTGGGCGATGTGACCTTTGTCCTCGAGGTGCTGAAGCGCGCAGTGGCCTGAGCAACGTCAGCTACGCTCACCCTAGCCACCACGATTGCGCGCCCCGAGGAGGAGGGTTCGGGGCGCTCGAAACAGAAAATGGGGGTTGCAGGGTGTACCGGCGTCAAGGGTTGGCGGCCAGGGCGTTGTCGATGAGCGCTGCGAGCTGCTCGAAACCCGGTGGCCCGGGCAGTACCCGACCGTTGATCACGAAGGACGGCGTGCCTCGCAGGCGCAGGTTGCGGGCGTCGGTCATGTCCTGGGCGACGGTCGTCTCGTGCCGCCCCGACTGCAGGCAGGACTCGAAGGTACCGCGATCCACCTGGCTGAGCTCGTCGGTGTAGGCGATGAGCGAGCTACGGCGGATGTCGCCGCGCGAAAACACCAGATCGTGGAACGCCCAGAAGGCGTCCTGCCCCTGGTCGAGAGCGCACTGGCCTGCCTGCGCCGCCTGTGGCGAGAAGGGGGTGACGACCGGGAAGTCCTTCCACACGAAGCGGACCTGCTCGCCGTACCGATCGAGGACGCGCTCGCGGATGCCGGCGGTGTGCCAGGCGCGGCAGGACGGACAGCCGAAATCGGCAAACTCGACGATGGTGACGGCTGCGCTCTCCGAGCCGATCACGGGATCGAGTGCGAGCCGTTCTCCGGTCACACCGGTCGCTTGGGGGCGCGGCCAGAAGGCAGCTGCTGCGGCGCCAACGAGGATCACCGCCGCCGCGCCGATCTGCAGAACCCGACGCTGGCGCTTCTGCCTCTCACGCTTGACGCGCCGCTCCTCGCGGCGACTCGTCTTGAGGGCGGCATCGTTTCCGGCGGAGCTGGCGTTCTGGCCGGACCTTTTCTTGCCCGTGCCCTTGTTGTTTCCCTTAGACGCCATGCCCCGCCACGCTATCGAATAGCCAGGGGCCGCTCGGTCGTGCAGTTGACCTAAGCTCCGAGCCCGCGACCGCTACGGCGCGGGGTGAGCGGGCGAGAACGATGAGGGCGATCGCTGGGTTTTTACTGCTTCTGGTGGCCCTCACGGCTTCGCCCCAGCGGCGGCCGCGTCGTTCCCGGAACCGGCGTGACGACCGCCTGACACCTACCCCTGAGGGTGCCGATAGTGCTCCCTGAGGCACGTGCAATGCCCGTACGGCCCACGTGTCGGCACCGCTTTGGGGCCTGCTAGGCAGAGGCCGGACCGCCGTGCGAAGCGGCTCCTGGAGCGTGTCACAGTGCCGTATGGGGCAGCAGCAGTCGGCGACGCTGGACGGCCACGAGGGTGCGATCAGCGACCTCACGGCAGCCACCTGCAGCTGGGAGGGTTCGGTCGTGGGCGGAGCGTTGGAGACCCTCCTGATCGCTCTATCGATGGGCCCGCTCACCCTGCGTGCCGGGGCCGACCGCTGGCGAGCGACCAGCAGGCGCTGTTGGTACGACACCGCTGCCGGGACGCTCACGGTTCAACTCGCCCTCGAAGCGGCCCCCAGCAACTGACCATCGCTGCAGGGCCGTGCCGGAGCGCGTTAGCATAGCGTCATGAGTGCTGTGCTGAGTGCCGTCCGCGGCGGACCCGCGAGCGAGGCCACGCTCGCTCGGGCCGCAGCCTTAGCCCGCGAGCGGTCCCTGCCCCTCCACCTGCTCTATGTCGTCAACCTCGACTTTCTCACCCAGGTGACAGGCGGCCATATTCCCACCGTCGATGAGGAGATCACCGCCATGGGCGAATTCATCCTCGAGGTGGCCAAGGGCGATGCCGAAGCTATGGGAGTGGAGGTCGTAACGCACGTTCGTCACGGCCAGGTACTCCGCCAGGTGATCGACCTCGCCAACGAGCTGGCGGCCGAGGTGATCGTGGTCGGCAAGCGCACAACCGATTCCGACCACCCCGCCGGCACCCCGGTGGTGCTGCGCTTCGCCGACGGGATCCGCGCCGAGACCGACGCCGAGGTCGTGGTGATCGAAACGGAGTCGACATGATGTCCGCACGCACCCTGCTCGCCGTGATGCTGCTGGTGGTGGCCTCCTCAGCTCTGGCCCAGGAGGGTGGGGCGGCTGCCGAGCTGGCGGGCGCGCGTATCGTCGGCGTCGTCCACGACGCCCAGGGCCAGCCCGTGAGCGGCGCCGAGGTCGACCTGCTCGCAGGCCCAACCGGCGCAGCGGTGGCCAGCACACGCACCCAGGCCGACGGGGGGTTTCAGCTCGACGCGGCCGCGCTGACCGGCGATTCGCTGGTCCTGATCCAGCGAGACCACTTCGCTCCCGCCCGGATCGCCTTGAGCGGCGCGCAGCACAGCACCCTCGAGCGGCGGATCACCGCCGGATTCTGGATCGCCGCCTCCGTGTTTGCGCTGGTACTGGTGTTCATCGCCACCGGCTGGCTCCACAACACCCTGGCGGCGCTGTTCGGGGTTGGCCTGCTGTTCGCGGTCAGCTACCTGGGGGTGCTGCTGTGGCCCGCACTGTTCGTGTTCGACTTCGCCACCGCCCTGGGCTTCGTCGACTGGAACGTGATCTTCCTGATCCTCGGGATGATGATGCTGATCGCGGTGGTGGAGCACACCGGCATCTTCCAGTGGCTCGCCTTCGCCGCCTACCGCGCCTCTCGGGGTCGCCTATCGGTGCTGCTGGTGATCCTGATGCTGATCGCCAGCGTCGGCAGCGCTGTCCTCGACAACGTCACCACCATGCTGCTCATGACCCCGATCACGGTCCGCATCGCCCTGGCGATCCGGGCCAATCCGCTGGCGCTGCTGATGCCCACCGTGATGGCCTCGAACGTGGCAGGCGTCAGCACCCTGGTCGGCACCCCCACCAACATCCTCATCGGCTCCTTCAGCGGCATCGGCTTCAACGACTTTCTGATCAACCTCACGCCGGGGGTGCTGCTGGCGATGGTGGGGTTGGTGATCTACAGCCAGTTCAGCTATCGCCGCGAGCTTGCCGCCGCCGGCGGCACCTCGCCGCAGCTACTCGAGAAGCTGCGCCAGGGAGCGCGCATCGTACAACCCGCCAACCTGCGGAAAGCGGGCTGGGTGGGGGCCGGAATGCTGGTGCTGTTCGTAGCCGGCGAGGGCATCCACCTGCCCCCCTCGGTCACCGCGCTGATGGGCGCCGCCGCGCTGCTGGTGTGGGTGCGCCCCGACGTCGAAGAGCTCATCAAGACCGTCGACTGGACCACCCTGGTCTTCTTCATCACCCTGTTCATGGTGGTGGGGGCCATCCAGGAGGTTGGGCTTATCGCCCAGGTCGCCGTGATCCTGGCCGCGCTGGTGGGCGACAACCTGCTGCTGGCGATGCTGGTGGTGATCTGGTCGGGGGCGTTGCTCTCGACGGTGATCGCCAATATCCCCTTCACCGCCGCCATGCTGCCGGTGATCGGCTTCCTGACGGGCACCGTCCCCGGCGCCGAAAGCAAAGCGCTCTACTACTGTCTGTCGGTCGGCAGCGCCATGGGCGGTAACGGATCGCTGATCGGCGCCAGCGCCAACATGGTCACGGCGGGCATCACCGAGCGGGCCGGCTATCCGATCAGCTACGGCTACTTTCTGCGCAAGGGCTTCCCGGCACTGCTGATCACCGTGGGCCTGTCCACGGGGTGGCTGCTGCTGCGGTTCCTGGTGCTGTCGTGATCGGTACGGGTGGCCTAAGGGACGCCGCCGGAGGGTGCTGGTGGCCATGACCACACCCTCCCAAGAACCGACGTTCGCGGTCGAGCTGTACTTCGACGACGACGCTGAACAGGCCGTCAAATCGCTGCGTGCGGCCCTCTACGAGGCAGGGGTACCCCCCTCGCCCCGGTTGCTCGATAGCAGGCCGCATGTGAGCCTGGTCGGCGCGGCGGCGTCATCTCCGGAGCCGCTCATCGAAGCTGTTGAGGATTTTGCCAGCAGGTCGCCGCCGCTGCCGGTTACCATCGAAGCGGTCGCCGGTTTCGCCGGCAGCGGCCACATCCTCTACCTAGCTCCCACCCCAACTCGAGCCCTGCTCGAACATCACGCGGCCTTTTACGCCACGCTCGAGGGGCGCGAGCTTGCACCTTCGGACCACTACCGACCGGGCCGCTGGATTCCCCACTGCACGCTCGAGATGGGGATTCCACCCGAGGCGTTGGGTAGGGCGTTCGCAGTGATCCGCGAGGCGCTCCAACCGATTGAAGGCCGCTTCGTTGAGATCGGCATGGTGAGTCCGCCCCCGGCCCAGTGGGTACGTCTGTTCCCACTGAGCGGATAGCCGCCGCCGAGCCGCCAGCCTGCCCCCTCGCAGGCGATCGCCAGGTGGGCTCTCCGGAAGCTACGGTCGGGTACCATGGCCCATCGTGCTTGCCGACCTGGTACTACTCCAACCCAGGACGACCTAAGGAGGCTGCCATCGAGGCGCTGGCGCTGGCTCTGATCGCCATCTTCGTGGTGCTCTACGGATTGGTTTCGGGCCGGCTCGAGCGGACCGTTATCAGCGGCCCGATGGTGTTCGTGACGGTCGGGCTGCTGCTGTGGCGCTTCGGGCTTCTCGGTGGCGAAGCGAGCCTCTTTGACGACGCCTTTTTCGACGCCGTGGCCACCATCACCCTGATCCTGGTGCTGTTCGTCGACGCCACCCGCGTGCCGCTACGGCTGCTCCGCCGCGAAGGGGGCTTGCCGGCCCGGATGCTCGGGATCGGCCTGCCGCTGACGGTGGTGGCCGGCACGCTGCTGGGCATTTGGCTGCTCGGCCTGCCGCTGTGGACGGCGGCGGTGCTGGCCACCATCTTGGCCCCCACCGACGCGGCGCTGGCCCAGGCGGTGATCGACGACGAGCGGGCGCCCGTCCGCATCCGCCAGGCGCTCAACGTCGAGAGCGGTCTCAACGACGGCCTGGGCCTGCCGGTGCTGCTGCTGCTGGTATCGCTGGCCGGTGCTAGCGAAGGCGCCCAACCCGCCTCGTTCTGGGTGACCTTCGTGGTGCAACAGCTCCTGGTCGGCGCCGCGATCGGCCTGGCGATAGGGGCGGTCGGCGGCCGAGCCGTACAGTCGGCGGTCGGCGCCGGCTGGATGTCGGGCAGCTTCCAGCGGCTGTCGGTGCTGGGCATCTCGTTCGCGGCCTTCTACGGCGCCGAGGTACTCGGCGGCAACGGCTTCGTGGCGGCCTTCGCAGCGGGCCTGGCGTTCGGCTGGGTGGCGCGCGAGGTTACCCAGCCGCTGCTGCACTTCGCCGAGGCCGAAGGGGCGCTGCTGGTGCTGCTGACCTTCCTGCTGTTCGGCGCCATCATGGTGCCGGCGCTCGGCGCCCCGAGCCTGCTGCTGATCCTCTACGTGGCGCTGGCGCTGACGCTGGTGCGGATGGTGCCGGTCGCGCTCAGCTTGCTGGGAGCGCGCCTGCGGCCCGGGTCGATCCTCTATCTCGGCTGGTTCGGCCCCCGTGGGGTCGCCTCGATCCTCTATCTTCTGCTGGTGGTCGAGCGCTTCATGGAGGGGATGGGTGAGGGGATCCTGTTCGACGCCGCGGTGCTAACGGTGCTGCTGAGCGTTTTCCTGCACGGTTTTACCGCCCGACCGGGCAGCCGCGCCTACGCCCGCTACCTCGAGGCGGCCGAGACTGAGACCATGGAGGAGATGATCGCGGTCGAGGCGATGCCCAGCAGGCGGGTCGGGTAGCCCGAGTGGCGACCTTTGAGCCCCGCAACCCCGACTTCGAGCAGGTGGCGAACGCCAGCCTCTCGCAGCAGACCACGAAAGCGGTGTCCCGTCGACACAGCCATCGGGATCCGAAAGGAGCAGCACCATGGAGCACGTCTACAAGAAGCTCGAACTGACCGGGTCGTCCACGACCAGCATCGAGGACGCCATCCAGAAGGCCGTAACCAAGGCCGCGCAGACCGTTCGGAACATGCGCTGGTTCGAAGTGACCGAGACCCGCGGCTACATCGAAGAGGGCGTGGTCGCCTACTACCAGGTAACGGTGAAGGTAGGGTTCACGCTCGAGTAGACCCCAGGAAGCGATCAAGCCAAGACAGGAGCGGACGCGACCTGCGCCCGCTCCATGGGTGACGCGCGAGGGCGGCGCCTATAGCTGGGCGCGCCTGAGGCCGAGGTATTGCAGCAGCCCGAAGGTGGCCACCGCATCGGCCACCAGCAGCACCGCCCAGATCCCCGCCCCGCTCAGTGACAGCCAGCCGCCGACGAGCAGCACTGCGCTGGCCACTACCCAGCCGGCGTCCAGGGCGATGATCGAGATCACCTCCCTCCGATTCAGGGTCGGGCGCCTCGAGGCGGCGTACACCTCGGCGCCGAAGAGCACCAGCACCAGGCCCAGCGCCACCAGCGGCCACAACATGGTGATACCGATGACACCGCCGATCGCACCGGCCCCAAACATCAGCGCCAGGCCCTCCGAGAAGATGGTGTTGCCGACCAGGGTGCGGCGCAGCAGCGCCTCGCGTCCGCTAGGGGTGGCAACGGCGGTTTGAACGGGTTGGGTGGTCATGACGACCTCCTTTCACACCGCATGGTGCCCCCGAAAGTGCTGCCAAGTACACGACGCGTACTGCCAAAGGCTGCCGACGGTCGGATCTGGTTGTCTTGTGACCCTTTCGAGCGCTCCAACCCGGCCTTAAATCTGGGATAGGCAGGGTCGCTATTTGTTCTGTGGGGAGCGGCGCGAGTTGCAATGGGAGGGGCTCTTCAGGTTGGCCCTCGAAGCGTCGAAGTTCGGGTTCGTCATCTCTGCAGGTGTAAACACTCGCGTCGAAGCGCCCTATCCAATCCCGGAGGCCTACCGTGGTATCTATAATCGGAGCTACGCATTCCGCCCGCTTGCAAGCGGCCCACGGCTGGCGCAGAGGACGCCACAGACTATGACCCTACCCTCCCATCCGCACGCCCGCCGGCTCACCGAGGCCGAAGAGAAGCAGTTCGAGGAGCAGGGCTTCGTCAAGAACCTGCCCCTCTTCGGTCCGGAAAGCGTCGGCGAGATCGAACGCCGCTTCTTCGCCCTGCGCGAGCGGCTGCCTGACGGCGTCGACATCGGCCGCGTCAACTGTTGGCACAAGGCCAACCGCTGGGTCTACGATCTGTGCCGGACGCCCGCCCTGCTGGACTACGTCGAGGACATCCTCGGCCCCGACTTTTTCCTCTGGGGCGCGCAGTTCTTCTGCAAGTTCCCGGGCGATGGCACCGTCGTGCCCTGGCATCAGGACGCCCAGTACTGGCCCCTCACCCCCCAGAAGGCCGTCACCGTCTGGATCGCAATCTTCCGGACGGACCTCGAAAACGCCGCCATGCAGGTCGTGCGGGGCAGCCACAAGTTAGGCGACATCGCCCATCGGAGCATAGAGGGGGACCGCTACGTCCTCCATAGGGAGATCGACCCCGGGACGATCGATCAAGGTCGGGTCGTCACCTTCGACCTCGAGGCCGGTGAGATGTCGCTGCACGATGATGGCCTCGTCCACGGCTCCGGCCCCAACGACTCGGATCGCGTCAGGGCCGGCCTGGCGCTGCGCTTCAGCGCGTCCGAAGTCACGTGCGACCTGTCGGTGTGGCCGACCTTCGAGGCCTACCCGGTTCGCGGGAACGACCGCTTCCGCCACAACCCGGTCGGAAAACTCCCCTCCGAGGATGGGATCACCACGGCGATGTTTCCGCACTCTTCGGAGTTCACCTGAGCGCCGGCTCGCCCCGCTCGGTCGACCCGGAGTGAAAGCCCGGGCGGTGATACGTAATCTCTCACTGTGCTTCAACGGCTCTTTTGAGCGTCGAAAGGTGATGGCCATCGTGCTCAGGTCGCGTTAGCAGGTGCCTGATCAGTGGCGTCAAGATTCTCCAGATCCCTCGAACCGACGCCTCTTTTGAGAGAGAAATCCTGGTTCTCGAATCTCCTATCGGGGTGAATCGATAGGTGTAGACGATGTCGAAGCCGTACAGTTTCGTGCGTGCGCAATACGATAGATCGTCTTTCTCATCCGACCTCTCTACCTGGACCTGCTGCTCGATCGTCTGTCCATGGATTCGGAGTTGTCGCCTATACGCCGCACCGTCGATCGATGGAGGTTGCGTTACCGGTTCGACGTCGACGACGTGTTCAGATATCTTTTCGCTGTTTTCTATGTCCGTTACAAAACCGAAGGTATCCACCACCGAGCGCTCAACAAGGATCTCTTCGTGAACGGTGAGGCTTCTTGGGTCGTGGCGTGTGAACAAGGAAGGTTCCTCCTGTCGAGCTGAACCCGGGGGGGGGCTACCCTGGCGGTATATCCGTCTCGTTCGGACCTGTACCATGATTGTTGAGGGTCGTGTTGAGTCTCATGTCCTTCTGGACAAGGGTCGTCTTGTTATGGTATGGCGTGAGTCAAGGATTATAGTTATAGTTCGCAACCGAAAGTTCTCTATACTGACCGCATCATGGAAAGCACCAAGCGATTCCGCGACCTAGAGCTAACGGCGATCAAGACCGAGCGCGCACGGTTGATTCTGAATTCGGCCTACAAACTGTATCTGGAGAGTGGTATCGCCCACGTAGAAATGAAACACATCGCCAGCGAGGCAAAAGTCAGCCGCGCGACGCTCTACCGCTATTTCCCATCGAAACTCAATCTGACCTTTGCCGTATTGAAGCAGGTGGCGACCGATCGAATGGTTTCGAAATATCGGGTAGAGCGTCAGGCATTTGAGGGTAACGGCTACGAAAAGTTCGCCCAGTTTGTCGACCAAATCATCGATGCCTATCGGAAATTTCCCGACTTCTTTCGGTTCACAGCCATGGTCGAAAACCACTATGGGAGCCAGCTCCCGGCCCAAGAACAGGCGGCCTGGTATCGTCAATTGTATCCAGGTCTATTCCTGGAAAACACACCTCAACTGTTCTTAGAAAAGGGTCAGCAGGATGGAAGTGTGCGCCAGGATATCGATCCACACCTCTATCTAGCGACGGTTCTGGTAACCCTGTCCGCGGTCGCTGAACAGCTCGCCATAAACCCCGAAACAGCGCGTCTGACGTACGACGTGGCGTCGCCCGATCTTTTGTTGGAGACAGCGGCCGCAGCGCTTCTTCGGGCTCTAAGGCCAAGCGAGCCGCCAACAGACCGACCCTCAGAGGGAATCGAACGGACCTGAATGCGGAAGGTAATTCGGCATCTGCGTCGGATACTCGTTGGGGTCGAGGCCGATGCCATCGTAGATTTTCCAAGGCAGGGTCGTGTCGTCCACGACGATGGTTCCCCTGGCAGGATTCACGCCACCTGTGAAGCAGGCGACGGTATCCTTGGCTACATTTGGCGCCCAATCGGTGAAACCGCAAAACGCTGCCTGATTTAGTTGATCTGCTCGCGGCTGGGTCTCCGGCGTGACGGTCGCGACGGTCATGACGCCGCTCGCTCCGTTGGCCTCGGTCACCTCCTCGAGACCGGCGGGTGCGGCAGCGGGGTTCCCAGCTGCGTCGACCCATACGATCGGCACGAGAATACCGTCGTTCGTGAGAACCGTCGTGAAGGTACTGATCCCTACGCGACCGGCGGCGCAGTCGGGCGTCGTGGAACCGTTCTGATAGTCGACCATCGTGGTCACGAGTTCCAGGCCCGTGAGCGTCCTATGGGCCTCGGTCCAGTCGTTGCCGCCGAAACCGGGGATACAGCCGCGATCCCAGATTCTATCGAGAAGAACGTCGTTTCCAGACACCCCCTTCACGATGAATTCCGATGATTGGGTTCCAAAGCCGGTCATGAAGAACACGGCCAATAGAGGAAGCAGCTTCAATATGTGGGTCATAGCAGTCTCCTAACATCGTGGGGTTTACTCTTCTACGCGTAGCTTCTAGGCCTGATCCCCATAATAATAAGACACACGTCTTATGTCAAGACATGTGTCTCATAAATCTATCACGCCCGAAACGTGGTTGGGTTGCCTCAGAAGACCGGTTACATGTTTATTGTCTCGTAGTTCAGTACACGACATTTTTCTTGAGGTAGCGAAAAGCCCCTCCTAGAGGTAAGAAGGCGGATCAAGATTCCTCTAGGATCGTTACATGCAAGCATCCAAAGACCTACAAACCTTGCTCAAGCAACACCTCAACTGGCACGCCACCAGGCTCGACTTCGCAGCTCGCTTCATCCTCGCCCTGATCCACACCAAAACCGGCAACCTCGTCGACATCTCCCTCGATCTCAACGCCGAAGCCAAGTCCGAGTCGAGCTACCGCCGGATTCAACGATTCTTTAAGGACTTCACGATTGACAAGCTGACCATCGCCAGACTCATGCTGCTCCTACTACCTACCCGTGGAGCGTTTGTTGTCGTCATGGACAGGACGAACTGGCGGTTCGGAAAGCTCGATATCAACATCCTCATTCTCGCCATTGCTCACAACGGCATTGCCTTCCCCATCGTGTGGGCGCTCTTGCCGAAACCTGGAAACTCCAACACACAAGAGCGAATCGCTTTGATGGGACGCTTCCTACGCGTAGTGGACGCCAAGGACATCAAAAGCTTCCTGGCGGATCGGGAGTTCGTGGGGCGAGACTGGTTCGCGTACCTCCAAGATAAGCGCATCCCTTTCCACATCCGGGTTCGTCAAGACGCCCTTTGTGACGGGTGGTTCAACGCATTGCTGTTCTTCCACCGGATGCCTGTGGGTCAATCCCGAAGCCTTCATCACCGGTATTCGATCTTCGGGCACACCTTGGCCGTCACCGGCGTGAGGCTCACCGATGACTACCTGATCATCGTGACCAACGCCAAACCCAAACATTCCCTTGACCAGTACGCCTTGAGGTGGGGAGTCGAATCCTTCTTCGCAGCCATCAAGACCACGGGCTTTGATTTCGAAGCGACTCACCTGAACCAACGCCCGCGAATCGATAAGCTGCTCTCCCTGGTAGCGGTTGCGTTCTGCTGGGCTCACCGGATTGGTGAGTGGCTGCACCATAGCGGGGTCAAGACCCTGAGGTTCAAAGCGCATGGCCGAAGAGCGAAGAGTATTTTCCGCCACGGCCTGGATCACCTGAGATTCGTCCTGAACCACCTTCACGTCAAGTATGCTGCGTTCAGAAGCTGTCTGGAATCATGGTCTTGCAGCGTGCACCCCGAGTTCAACAACGCCCCTTCGATGGGGTTGCGCTGTCCGAGCGGGCACGCTTCCGAGGAGGATGCCGATGTCTCTGCGAGCGATCGTGATCGGAGCGGGCTGGGCGGGTGAAGGTCACACCCGTGGTTTGCGCGAAGCGGGTGTCGAGGTGGTTGCCATGTGCGGCCGCACCCCGGAACCGGCGTACGCGATGGCGAAGAAACTCGGCGTCGAAGAGGTCCGCTTCGACTATCGCGAGGCCATCAGGGAGTTTGAGCCCGACATCGTGTCGATCGCCACGCCAGCCGCCCCGCACCACGACATCGCCCTAACCGCCGCGGAACACGGCTGTCACATCGCCAGCGAAAAGCCGCTGGGCCTCATCGCTGAGGAGGCGCGCGCCATGCTCCTGGCGGTCGAGAAGGCTGGCCTTAAGCACGCCTACGCCGCTACCGCTCGTTACGCACCGGTGTTCGCTCACGCTCGCGAGCAGCTCTCTGAGGCCTTGATCGGTCGAGTACGCGAGATTGAATACCTGTTCCACGCCGACGTCTCGTCGTTGCAGCCCTACTCTTGGATTCATCAACTGGGTCTGGGTGGCGGTTTTTTGTACAGCCTCTTTCCGCACCAGCTTGGGCAGGTGCGACGGGCGACGGGCGCTACCGTGGTGGCGGCGACCGGTGAGGTGCGAAGCCTGATCGACAAAGCGCCCATCGGGCCAGCGATTCATGACTTCCGCGACGCTCTCGAGACCACCGTCGATCGGAAGCAGGCGGAGGCTGGCGAGTGGGGGGAGGTGGATGCCGATCAGGCCTACACCGTGCTGCTGGAGTTACAGATGCCCGACGGTCACCCGGCCAGCGCCGTGATCCGGGTTTCGGGCATGGCTCCCAGCCCGATCCCGAACTACCTCGCCCTTTACGGCACCGAAGGCGCCCTCCACCTGCCCGGTTCCTTCTGGCCTGAGCGCCTGGAGCACTTCAGTCCTGAGCGGGAGAGTTGGGAGGAAATCCCCACGCCCCAGAAGTTCATCGATGCATTACCGGAACCCGAGGATGCTGGATTTAGGGACTGGTACCAGCTGTTCCGTGAGTTCGTAGCAGATATTCGGGATGAGGGATTCACCGGCTATCCAACGTTCCGTGACGGTTGGGTGGATAACGAGATCATGGATGTGGTGCGTTCCGGAAAGGGCTGGACAACCTTGCCGGAGCACCCAGACGTGTCAACCTGAACCGCTTCAATGGGTGGTTCTGCAAAGGGTGTACCCGTTGATCTGGCCTTTCAGCCATTCCAGAAAATGTCGTGTACTGCGGTCTCGTAGACCGAATCTTCACCACCGCATATCACATGAGGATGGTTTTGTACCCTCGCTACAGCTGCATCTAAGGAATCCGCAGAAACAATGGTTATGCGGCGATTCGGCGCCCAGAGACAGCGCCACGGATGATTCGGTTAAGACGGCCTTACAGGGGGAGATGCCAGGGGCTGGAGGGAGCGGGAACGATCGGCCCTCGTTCGCTTGACCTCGTACATCGCGTGATCCGCAAGCTCGATAAGCTTCTCGGGCTTGGTCGCGTTCTCAGGGCACAACGAAATGCCGATGCTGGCGCCGACATTGTGCTCTTCATTCCCGACGATAACGGGCTTTGCAATCGCCTCCATGATCCGTTCGGCAAGCAGTCCGGCGGCCCTAGTGGCTTCGAGATCGGTCAGGACGACCAAGAACTCGTCGCCTCCCCAGCGGGCTAGGAAATCTCCCGTTCTCACCGTGCGATTGAGGCGCTCTGCAACCTGGCGCAATACATCGTCGCCGGTTCGATGCCCAAACTGGTCATTGATCGCCTTGAACCCATCGAGATCGATGAACAGGACGGCCAGCACCCTTTCGGATGCCACGTGTTCGCGGCAGCTCACGCGAAGCTGATTGACGATCCCCCCACGGTTCATCAGGCCGGTTAGAGCATCCTGGTGTGCCTGATTCTGGTATGAAGAGGCCCGCTTCGTCAACGACCTGAGTTTGTGTTGCTGCTGGAAATAGATGCGGTAGAAACCGATCGCCACCAGGGTTAGGCCGACGATGCCTGGGCCGACCTGGTAGAGGCCGGCGATCGCTGTGTCTTGTATCTCGATGAGTTCGTCGAGAAAGCTGTTGAACTGGTAGAGGGTGAAAATGGCCCAGCCCAGTTCGAGAACGACGTAGGGGAGCCTGGCAACGAACAGGTAGATCAACAGGGTGAGCAGGAAGAAGGCGCCTTCGAGGATGACCTTCGGGACATCGAGTTCCTGATCCCATTCGAAGCCCCGGAGGCTCACCACCGCCACGACGGCGAGGAGCAAGAACAGTGCTGGAAGGATCCAGCCTCTACGGGGTCGCATCGGGGGTCACATCCGCGAAATAGGGTCCAGCCTGGTACAGCTTCGACATGGTAGTTGTGGTGGGTCCTTCGTGTCCGACCGCGGTGTGCGGCTTCTGGGTTTTTCTCCTCATCGATTCCAAGGTACGGCAGGAGGACTCACAGGGGTCTTACGCTTTTCTTACGAAACTCTTACCCTATCTGAGCTGCCCCCCTTTCTGGACCGAAACGGGGCGCGGCTCGGCGAGGGTCACACTGCCCAACGCTCGGCTATGGCCGGTGCGGAAGGGATGCCGTCAGACCTGCCGTCAGACCTGCCCAGAACATGCGATAAGCGTTCTCCAAACGGTCGTCCGACAGGGTCTTGGGGTACCTTTGGAAAAAGTTGATGTTCATCAGCGCGTTGGTCACGTAAAAGTCTCGAGCATACTCCTTAGGCATTCCGGTGATTAGTCCAGCGTCCAAAGCCTCAGCGAACAGATCCAAGGCGAAATCGAGCTGGGCATGCGCATCTCTCCTGGTATGTCTCGCAACAAAGGATGCGTTGGCGAACAGTTGGACGAAACGAATTTCACTAGCGTGATTCAACCCCCACCGCACTTCGTTGGTCCACATGCATTTTATTTTCTGTTCGATCGTGGCTGCTGTCTCCAGTCCATCCTGCAAGGCGCTCGAGAGGTCTTTCAGGATCGTCAGGTAGATTTCGTTGATGAGGGCCTCTTTGTCTCCGAAGTGATAGAAGAGGGTGCCTGAAGCCACCCCGGCCTGTCTGGCGATCGCTGACGTTGATGCGTCGTGGAAACCGCGTTGGATGAAGAGTCCCAAGGCGGCGTCGAAAATGGCTTGTCGTTTGCTTTTTATCGTCGTCCTCCATGGCCCGGGCTTAGAGCCGAGTGTACAGGAGCCAGCGGTTGAGGCCCTTTTTGACAGCGGCCAGCGATCGTGCTAGGCTACGAGTAACTGACTAGTCAGTCAGTACGTTAGCTTGGACGAGGAGTCATCGTGATCTACCGCGTGATCAGCATCGACATCGTCGATGGAAAAGAGGAAGAAGCCATCCTGTTCGGAAAGAGGACGACCCAGTACATCAACGCCAGGTACCCCGAGGTCAACGCCCACGTGCTCCGCAATCGAAGCGGCGGTCCCCGCGTCCATGTGGTCGAGAGCTACGACACCCAAGAGGCGTGGGAAGCAATCATCGCAGAACTGAAGGTCGATGCAGAGTGGCAAGCCATGGAGGCCGACTCGAGGCATCTCTATGTCCCCGCGAGTTTCGACGAAACCTTCTACGATGTCATCTCCTGAGGCGCGAACAGCATGACCATGGCAAGAACCATTCCTCTTTGGATCGTCATCTACACGATCTTCCACATCGTTCTCGAGGTCGGCCTGGGAGCCGCTGTGTGGATCGACCCTAGTATCCAGTTTGGCGATGGTGCTGCGGTCGCCTCATTCCCCGTCGGGCTCTACGCCGTTCGTAGTATCGCAGTCGGAATCGTTATGGCGGCAGCCCTGTTCGCCGGCGAAACAAAGATCTTGGCTTCCCTGTTCCTGGTTCGCCTCATCACCGACATCCTCGACCTTGTCTTGGTCTTCACGGGTAGCCCTCCTGCTGCGATGGCTGCCGTTTCGCCCCTGCTGTTGACTGCCATCTACGTGGCGCTCTTTTACGTCCTGGAGATCCTGGCGATTCGCCGTCTTTGGGGAATTGCGAACGAACGTTGAACTGGAATCTTTCGTTGTCGGGACAGCGAGGCATCTCAGGCACGGGTGCTAGCTCGCGATCCGTTCGATCTACCGCAGCGACTCCCGTAGGTGGCACGAGCCGCTTGCCCCTAAGGGAGTCGCTGGAAAGAGCACCCTAAACCCTCTTTCTGGGATCTTGGTCGGGCCGTTAACAACTATAGATCACGGGGGGTTACCCCCTCCCCAGCCCTCCCCCTGGTAGGGGAAGGGAGCAAAAGGCAATCGTGAGTAACAACAAGGTACTGGGACAACGATTCGATAGCGTGTTCCTAGGATTGAGTACCATCAGTCCTGGGTATGAACCGCCCTGGGTTTGATGGAGGCTCCGTTCTCCCTCGAAAGGAGAGAATGGAGCATGACCCGTTACGACCAAGAAACCAAAGATCGAGTCATCCGCATGTTCATGGAGCGTCGAGAAGAAGCGCCGCACGAATCACGTTCAGCCTCTTATCGGCGCCTGCATGACCTAACCGGCATCCCGGTCGACACGATGCGCGGCTGGGTAGACAGAGCCCGCATCGACGCTGGTGACAAGCCAGGCCTGACAACCACAGAGCGTGAGGAGATCAAGGCCCTCAAGAAGGAAGTAGCCGAACTCAAACGAGCCAACGAGATCCTCAAGACAGCCAGCGCGTTTTTCGCGGCCGCGGAGCTCGACCGCCGACTCAAGTGATGGTCGCCTACATCAACGCGTATAAGAACCTGTTCGGGGTCGAGCCGATCTGCCGTGTCCTACGGGACCACAACGTGCCGATCGCCCCGAGCACGTACTACGCAGCCAAGAAGCGGCAAGCATCCGCTCGCCAGCAATCCGATGAGCGTCTCCTGGAGGTCATTCATCGGGTGCACCGCGAGAACTTTGGTGTGTACGGCGTCCGTAAGGTATGGCACGCCCTCCAGCACGAGAGTATCGACGTTGGGCGTGACCAGGTGGCGCGCCTGATGAGAGTCGCGGGCTTGAAGGGCATGACACGAAGAAGGAAGGTCCGCACGACCATCCCAACGCCTAGCGGCGTCAGCTCGCCGGATCTGGTGAGGCGAGACTGGTTCCAAGATGCGCCCGACATCGTTTGGGTGGCGGACTTCACGCACGTGCTCACTCGTGAAGGGTGGGTGTACGTGTCGTTCCTGCAGGACGGCTTCTCGAGGCGCATCCTGGGTTTCACGGTCAGTACCGGTAAGAGCAGCGAGCTGGTGATGAGGGCTCTGGAGCAGGCTGTGAGCGTCCGGCGTCGAACCGATCGGCGGTTCGTTGCTGACGGCGTGATTCATCATTCGGATGCCGGCAGTCAATATACGAGTCTGGCGTTCAGCCAGAAGTTGCTCGATCATGGCGTGAACGGTTCGATCGGTCGGGTGGGCACGGCGTATGACAATGCGTTGATGGAGAGCACGATCGGCTTGTTCAAGAGCGAGCTGATCCACGCCAGGTCGACGAGTTGGTGCTCGAGGCAGGAGGTGGAGACGGCGACGATGCGGTGGGTGAGGTGGTTCAACTGTCGGCGGTTGCACTCTTCGCTCGATTACGTCAGTCCCGTGGACTTCGAGATGGCGTACACTCAAGCGCAGGCCATGCCCAGGCTGGCCGCGTGAGAGCAGAGTCTCCACGAAACCCAGTACGGTTCAGTACGTCCCCGCGACGCTTACGGAGTAAACTCCTCCAGCACCACAACTACGAAGAA
Source organism: Trueperaceae bacterium (assembly GCA_963662295.1). Classification (GTDB taxonomy): domain Bacteria; phylum Deinococcota; class Deinococci; order Deinococcales; family Trueperaceae. The sequence continues at coordinate 4,456,783 of OY759346.1, read as the reverse complement.
AAGAAGTGGACCCCGGAATTCGGACAGGACCCTTAGGTGGAAGCGGTAAGCTTCCAGAAAAGGGGAACACATGAAGAAACACCGTCGGAACCACTCGCCAGCCTTCAAAGCCAAAGTAGCCCTCGAAGCCGCCAAAGAAGAACGAACCATCACCGAACTAAGCCGAGAATACGCCGTCCACGCCAACCAGATCCGAGCCTGGAAACGACAACTACTCGAAGGGGCCGTGGACGTATTCGAAGCCAACATCGAGCAAAAACGAGACCAGGAATCAGTTATGCAGGAACTTCATGCGAAGATCGGTGAGCTCACCATGGAGCGAGATTTTTTGTCCGGCAAGCTCAGGCGCTAACCAGGGCTGAGCGTAAAGCCATGATCGACAAACAAGCCGACCTGAGCATCACGAAGCAATGCACCCTACTCGGCGTGAGCCGCTCAACAGCCTACTACCAGCCCCTCAGTATCCCCAATGAGGACCTACAGATCATGCGTTTGATCGACGAGATTCACCTCGCGAGGCCTTTCTTGGGTAGCCGCCGCCTCGTCGACGAGCTAAGGGAGCGAGACTTGTGGGTGAACCGTAAGCGGGTGCAGCGCCTCATGCGTGTCATGGATATTAGAGCGATCTACCCCAAGCCCAGAACCAGCAGGCCGGCCGTGGGTCACAAGATCTACCCGTACCTCCTCAATGACGTGAGTATCGAGCGGCCGAACCAGGTATGGGCTGCCGACATCACGTACTTGCCGATGGCTGCGGGCTTCGCGTACCTCGTGGCAATCATGGATGTCTATAGCCGGAAGATTCTCTCTTGGCGGCTGTCGAACAGCATGGACACACTCTTCTGCCTCGACGCTCTCAAAGAGGCCTTTGAGCTCTACGGGAGTCCAGAGGTATTCAATAGCGATCAGGGCGCTCAGTTCACGAGTACCGTGTTCACCAGCGTGCTGGAGGAGAGTGGGGTACGAATCAGCATGGATGGGAAGGGCTGCTGGATCGATAACGTGTTCATCGAGCGGTTCTGGCGAAGCGTGAAGTACGAGGAGGTCTACTTGCATGCCTACGCTGATCTCGTAGAAGCTCGAGGTGGGTTGAGCAGTTACGTTGAGTACTACAACAGCGAGCGGCGGCACAGCAGCCTGGATCGGTGCACGCCTGACGAGGTGTACGATGAGGGCGTGGGCTTCCAGGAGTTCATTCCTGTTGTTGCTGCCTCAGGGGCAGTAACCTCGAGGCCTTGCTCGTGATCCACACTTAGCAACCGAGGGGTTGCTGTCCAGAACAAAGGGTCCATCTCTAAACAAGCATGAAAGCATGACCACCAGAGGGGCCACGGACGCTTACTGTTCACCTTTGGGTCCTATTAACAACCTTGGTCCATTGGTTCCTTCACACTACGGTTATCCCCGTTGTTGTTCTCGTTACTCAAGACGTATTCACGCCCATCACTACCCACCCCTTGGTGTTCCCTATCGTAGCCAGGGTTGCTTTTACAGCGGTTCTCAGAATGAGTGATTGGTGACTCCGGCATGCTCAAACCAACCCAACACATCCCCCAACGACACCGTCGATAGCGCAGCCGCGATCGCAGAGTCCAACGCTCCCCTCGTCCTCGCCCCCACAGCTTTCACGAACGCCTTTATCTTCGAAAAAGCCAACTCAATGGGGTTGAAGTCCGGACTGTACCCAGGCAACAACACCAACTCGCACCCCCTCGCCTCGATCGCCTCCCGCACCTCCGGTTTGGGTGCACCCCCAGCTGATCCATCACCACGATCTGCCCCGGCCTCAGCTTCGGAGCGATGACCTGCTCGATGTACGCTAAAAACGCCACGCCATCCACCGCTCCGGTCAACGTCATCGCGTCACCCACACCCTCATCGAGACTGATCCTGCAACGAGGCTGGTGTTCTCCCCACGGTTCTTCGGCACCCTACCCACGGCACGTTGTCCACGTGGGGCGTAGGCGTAGGGCAGGGTCATGGCGACGTTGAAGCCGCTCTCATCGACGAACACCAACCGGTGCGGGTCAATACCTCTGATCCAAGCCAGGAACCTCCACCGGGCCTGGGATTCTGTTCACTCGCGTAGATCGTCTTTTTTTCTCGTCGATCCCAATCTCTGTACCCAGCGGCACATGGTCGCTCTGCTGATGCGGACGCCGGTTCTCTCCAAGAAAAGGTCGCAGCGCTGGTCGTGGGTGAGGTCGTTGCTGATGAGGCTCTGCTCAACCCATGCCTGGTGCTCATGGAGGGCGCTTCACGGCCCGGGGAGGTTCTGGGGGTGAGATCTCCACTTTGGCGGTAGCGGCGGAGGTAGCGACTGACGGTGGCGGTTCCAACGTCGAACGTGTCTGCGGCTTCATGGAGGGTGTAACGCTTGTGTAGGACGGCGTTTACGATGCGTTCTCGGAGGTCGGTAGAGTGCGCCATGCCTCAGCATGAAGCACGATCACTCAATGCGCAACCCGCTGTAAGCTCCCTCCTCCTTCTAGGGGGAGGGCTGGGGAGGGGGTAAACCCCCCATCGGGACTACCGTGAGTCCTCTATTCCTGCCGACCAGCGAGCACAGGACATCCCTTCTGAAACTTGCTTTAAAATGTTGTCTTGTCGAGCCTTTGGGGTGACCTGCCCCCCAATTTCTGGTCCACCTGTAGAGTTAGGATTTCACCTACACTCGAGAGACCAAGAAGGGGAATCCTGTGAAGAAAACGAAGTACACCGAGGAGCAGATCGCGTTCGCCCTACGGCAAGCTGAGAGCGGCACCACCATCACCGAGATCTGCCGCAAAATGGGCGTGTCCGAGCAGACGTTCTATCGCTGGCGCAAGAAGTACGAGGGCCTCGGCGTGAACGAAGTCCGCAGGCTCAAGATGCTTGAAGAGGAGAACCGGAAGCTCAAGCAACTCGTTGCTGATCTTAGCTTGGATAAGGTGATGCTGCAGGATGTGTTATCAAAAAAGCTCTGAAGCCAGCCAAACATCGCGAGCTGGCACAGGATCTTCAGATCTCGTATGGGGTGAGCGAGCGTCGCGCCGGCAGGGTGTTTCGGGCGCACCGGTCTTCGCTGCGGTACACGCCCCAGCGAGGGTTTCGAGATGCTCCGGTCAGGAAGCGCATCGAGGAGATAGCTCTGGTGCGGGTTCGGTATGGGTACAGGAGAATCTATACCCTCATGCGGCGTGAGGGGTGGGGCGTGAACCATAAGCGCGTGTATCGTCTTTATCGTCTGGCAGGGCTGAACCTGAGAACGAAGAAGCCGAAACGACACCGGTCGGTAGCTCCACGGGAGAACCTACCGGACGTCAAATCTCCGAATGATCGCTGGGTGATGGACTTCATGTCCGACCAGCTGTTCAACGGTCGGAGGTTCCGGGCGCTCACCGTGATGGATCTGTTCACCAGGGAGTGTTTAGCGATCAAGCTGGGTCAGAGTATCCGTGGGGAGGATGTCGCTGGCGTGCTCGATCGCCTGGTGGTCTTGCATGGGCCCCCGAAGCGGATTCAGACGGATAATGGATCGGAGTTCATCAGCAAAGCTCTCGACCGGTGGGCATACATCCACAACGTATCGCTGGACTTCTCTCGCCGTGGGAAGCCTACGGATAATGCGTTCATCGAGTCGTTCAACGGGTCATTCCGAGATGAGTGCTTGAATGTTCATTGGTTCTTGAGCCTTGCTGATGCCGAGGAGAAGGTTGAGAAATGGAGGTGGGACTACAACAATTTCAGGCCTCATTCATCGCTGGGAGATGTACCGCCCAGGACCTATATCGAGCAGATCCGTGGGGCCTCAGGAATGGCGAATCCTAACCTTTGACCTGGACCAAAAACGGGGAGCACCTCAGGGGCTGCTATACTAACATTCAAATTGGACCTATCAACAGGGGCAGGTCAGTCTCTTTGGGAAACCCTTCGAAATGGGATATGGTCACGCCTCGTAAAGAGAAAAGAAGATGAACAGGACAGCGGTCGGGTCATGGGTGGGCAGAAAACCGGTCTGGCTCAAAGCTTCCACCAGGCAACGATCGCGAATCCGAGCATCACCAGCGCTATCACCGCGAGCGTGGGCGCGAGCGCAACCAGGCCTGCCCCGGCAATGATGGCGCCCAAGGCGTAGCCGCCATCGCGGAAAAAACGGTAGATTCCCAATGCCGTAGCCCGCCGGGACTCGGGAACGCGGTCGGCCACAGTGGCGATCAGGGTGGGATAGACCATGGCGGTTCCCAGACCCAGGATCACGGCCGCTGCCAAGGCCCATGCCAAGCTGGTGGCGAGCGCCAGGGTGAGTAGGCCAGCGCCTTGAAGCGCCATGCCGAGGGCGATCAGGGGTCGCCTTCCCAGCCGGTCCGAGAGGGGACCGAAAAGCGGCTGGCCGAAAGCCCAGATAAGTGGGTACACGCCGGCGACCGACCCGATCTCCACCAGGGTCAGCCCTCGTCCCGTAAGCAGAAACGGCATCGCCAGCCACACCAGGCCATCCTTGAGGTTGGTCGCCGTGCCGAGCAGGCTTGGCACCCCGACGCCCGGCACCCAACCCACGCGCGCTGGCCTGCCGGAGGGCGCGGTCTCCGGCACGAAAAAAGAAGCTGTCAATCCCAGCAGCACGACCGCGATGCCGAGGTAGAACGGCTCCGGGCGCAAGGTGAAACTCGAGGCCACCAGGCCCGTGAGGAACGCCACTAGGCTCACTCCGAGATAGCCTGCGAACTCGTTGATGCCGGCAGCGAAGCCCCGCCTGTGAGGCGGCATGAGGTCCACCATCATGTTGACCGTCATCGACCAGGTGAGCGCTTGATTGACGCCCAGGAGCACGTTCGCTAGCAGGATGAAGCTCCAGCTGGGGGCCCAGATGAGCAGCAGCGGTACCGGCAGGCCGAGCAGCCAGCCCAGCACCAGCATCGCCTTGCGGCCGTAGCGGTCCGCCGCGAAGCCCGCCAGCAGGTTCATGACCGCCTTGCTGAGCGAGAAGCTGATGATGAAAGCTGCCACCGCCACACCCGCTCCGAGACCGAACACCTGTTCACCGAGCAGCGGCACGACGGTGCGCTCGAGGCCCACCATCCCCCCCACGAACAGGTTGATGGCGGCCAGCGACCAGAAGACGCGGACTACCCGCCGGCTCGGAAGGGCCTCGACCTGACCTGGAGGCGCCTCGGTTGTGTTCGGCTTACTAGCCGATGGCACAGCGGTTGGCTCCGGCCTCATACTCGGTTGGATCGTCCGGTAGAACACCGGCCTCGTTCCATTCGATGATGCGTTCGTGATTCGGTGGGGTGGCCGGGATGCGGGCGAGAATCGCCTCGAGGAAGGTGCTTTTCGGCATCGCTAAGATTTCCGTTCGCGCCGTCACGGTTGCCAGATCCGCAGCGATCATCTGTTGGTCAAAGGGGACCGGTTCGCCGGTATGCGCCGGCAGCACGATGATGTCCGCAGGTAGCGACGTGAGTCGTTCTAAGCTCTCAAATAGCGCCAGGGCCTTGTCACGGGTTCGGGCAGTATCGGCACCGAGATCGGGCCGTCCGATGCCGGCAAGGAAGAGCGTATCGCCACTGAAGAGGACGCTCTCTCCGAGCAGGTAGCTGGTGCTCTCGGGCGTATGGCCAGGTGTGTGGAGGGCCTGTAGCGTCGTTCGACCAATAGCGATGCGTGTGCCCTCTCGGACCGGCTGGAAGGCGAACGATACGCGCTCTTGCGCAGGAAGATAGAGGGCCGCTCCGCTCGCCTGTGCCAACGCTCTGGCCCGAGAAAGATGATCGGCATGAAGGTGGGTCTCGAGCACGCTGGAAACACGCCAGCCCTGCGCCTCGGCTAGGCCCAGGTAGACGTCTGTCTCGAGCGAGGGATCGATCACGGCCGCCTCGCCATCGGAACCGACGAGGTAGGACAGGCAACCCTTGCCGGTACGACGGACCTGAATCACGGTCGCAGCCTGATCCGGTAGGGTCATCTCGGCGGTATTCCAGGCCAGGCTCCAAGCTTTGAGGCCGCCAACGAGGTTCCGAACGTCGTAGCCACGCGCCTGCAACTGTTCAGCTGCAAGGGCGCTGGTCTTCCCTCGCGGGCAGATGGTAACGACAGGCCGGTCGCGGGGCAAGTCGAGTTTTTCCAAGGCCTGGGGATCACCCACTTTGAGCGCCTCGTAGCGGTTAATGTGAACACTTCCTGGAATGTGCCACTCAGCGTAGGCGTTCTCGGGTTGAACCGTACTGGGTTTCGTGGAGACTCTGCTCTCACGCGGCCAGCCTGGGCATGGCCTGCGCTTGAGTGTACGCCATCTCGAAGTCCACGGGACTGACGTAATCGAGCGAAGAGTGCAACCGCCGACAGTTGAACCACCTCACCCACCGCATCGTCGCCGTCTCCACCTCCTGCCTCGAGCACCAACTCGTCGACCTGGCGTGGATCAGCTCGCTCTTGAACAAGCCGATCGTGCTCTCCATCAACGCATTGTCATACGCCGTGCCCACCCGACCGATCGAACCGTTCACGCCATGATCGAGCAACTTCTGGCTGAACGCCAGACTCGTATATTGACTGCCGGCATCCGAATGATGAATCACGCCGTCAGCAACGAACCGCCGATCGGTTCGACGCCGGACGCTCACAGCCTGCTCCAGAGCCCTCATCACCAGCTCGCTGCTCTTACCGGTACTGACCGTGAAACCCAGGATGCGCCTCGAGAAGCCGTCCTGCAGGAACGACACGTACACCCACCCTTCACGAGTGAGCACGTGCGTGAAGTCCGCCACCCAAACGATGTCGGGCGCATCTTGGAACCAGTCTCGCCTCACCAGATCCGGCGAGCTGACGCCGCTAGGCGTTGGGATGGTCGTGCGGACCTTCCTTCTTCGTGTCATGCCCTTCAAGCCCGCGACTCTCATCAGGCGCGCCACCTGGTCACGCCCAACGTCGATACTCTCGTGCTGGAGGGCGTGCCATACCTTACGGACGCCGTACACACCAAAGTTCTCGCGGTGCACCCGATGAATGACCTCCAGGAGACGCTCATCGGATTGCTGGCGAGCGGATGCTTGCCGCTTCTTGGCTGCGTAGTACGTGCTCGGGGCGATCGGCACGTTGTGGTCCCGTAGGACACGGCAGATCGGCTCGACCCCGAACAGGTTCTTATACGCGTTGATGTAGGCGACCATCACTTGAGTCGGCGGTCGAGCTCCGCGGCCGCGAAAAACGCGCTGGCTGTCTTGAGGATCTCGTTGGCTCGTTTGAGTTCGGCTACTTCCTTCTTGAGGGCCTTGATCTCCTCACGCTCTGTGGTTGTCAGGCCTGGCTTGTCACCAGCGTCGATGCGGGCTCTGTCTACCCAGCCGCGCATCGTGTCGACCGGGATGCCGGTTAGGTCATGCAGGCGCCGATAGGAGGCTGAACGTGATTCGTGCGGCGCTTCTTCTCGACGCTCCATGAACATGCGGATGACTCGATCTTTGGTTTCTTGGTCGTAACGGGTCATGCTCCATTCTCTCCTTTCGAGGGAGAACGGAGCCTCCATCAAACCCAGGGCGGTTCAGGTTGCACATCCAGTAGGGTGACGGACTGGCCCTTCTCGAGCCACTGTTGCAGGGTGTGTTGATCGATGGTGGGTACCATGTTTAGCTCCTGTCGGTTGGTGGGATTCGCGGTCGATGTGGCTGTCCCGCATCAGCTAGTCGCTTCGCCGTCGTGTGCTACGGGTAGGCCTGCCAGTTTCCAGTCGGGCATGCCTTCTTCCAGGCGACGTGCCTGGAACCCTGAAGCTCTCAGCTGCTGCACGGCGTCTATCGCCAGAACGCAGTAGGGTCCACGACAGTAGGCGATCACCTCTTTATCGTGCGGTAGGTGATGAAGTTGTGTGGCCAATCTCGCCACTGGGACGGAGAGGGCGCCGGTGATGTGGCCCGCCCGGTACTCCTCCTCCGGGCGTACGTCCAAAAGGATGACGTCGTCGCTCTGCAGGCGCTCGAGCAATTCCCGGGCCGCCACCGCTTCGAGTTTGTCCCTGTCACGCAGATAGTCGTTCTTGATTCGCTCGATCTCGGCTAGTCGCGTTTCACCAAGCTCACGCATGGCCTGCCAGACGTGGAAGACCCCCTGGTCGGCCAGCCGGTAGTGGATATGGCGTCCGTCGCGACGCTGCTCAACCAATTTGGCGGCCCGTAAGACCTGGAGGTGCTGCGACGTATTGGCTACGGATAACTCGGCTTCGCCCGAGAGTTCTTCGACGCTAAATTCGCGTTGTGCCAGCAGGTCGATGAGTTCGAGTCGGTGGGCGTTGGCCAGAGCTTTGGCGACGCGGGCGAACTGCCCGTAGGTCTGGTTTTTGAAGGCTCTCTTGGGGCTAGGAGGCATACATTCAATTATTATCTTGAATGTATGAATATGTCAACTCTAGCAGCTGGTGTCTCAGCTAGCAGACCAGATACTTCGTCTACGGAATCAACCGCTGCGCTCGAGCGAGGTCGCTGGAGTAGCTGCCCGCCGACGCCTTCAATCCCTCGGACCAGTCGCGCCACATGTCGGCTTGAGGTGGATCCATTCTGGTTGTATCCAGATCCGTTTTGGCGAAGTCGCCCAGAACCGCCTGGCGGATGACGCTGGAATAGTTGTGCCCCGCCATATGCGCCAGGCGATGGTGCCACAGCACCACGTCGCCGGCGGCACCCCAACAATCCACCGGCTGCGTATCGTCTCCAATACGTTCGAGTTCGGCATCGTATGCAGCTGAATTGGCGATCCCTCTGAGGCTGGGTAGATGATCATACGAGGGAACGCGAGCCATGTCGTACTGCATCCAGAAGGTCGGATAGAGGCGTCTGTGCGATTTTGGCCAGACCTTGAACCCGCCGCCGTTGGGGGGCACGTCGTGGATCAGGCCGACGACCCCGAAGTGAAACGGGTGGGCATCGTTATGCGGCTTGTCAGGCTCTTTGGGGAGATCGCCGAAGGGAAGGGTGCAGTAGATGCCGCGGACCCCTGGAGCGTCGATCGTCGGGTCGACGGGGTCATCCGGCCAGGCGAAATCGCGACTGCCCATCGGAATACCCTCGATGATCGGGCGTTGCACCGTGCCCTGCCCCAGCAGCTGTTCCGCAACGGTACAGAGCGACGTCGAATAGATGAGGGCTTGCATCTCCGGGTCGGTGCTGATGTCACGCAAGTTCCAGCGAAAACCTTTACGCCAGTGGCGATGGTCGGTGTTGGTATCGGCTTCTGCAAAGGGGCCGACGTGCGTCTGTGGACTATCCCGCCGGACCGCAACATCTGGTGGCAGTGCCGCCCACAGGCGGTCCCGGGCCTTTGCACACAGGTCGGGATCCATAGCGCCCGATAACAGGAGATAGCCATTGTCTTTGAAGAAGGCGATCTGTTCGGGCGTCAGCAGCGTCGCATTGGTGTCATCGTTCGTCGACATATGGATTTCTTTCATATAGCGATGAGGCCTGTTCACTGCGAGGGTCTTGTCAGCATACCGCACCCCGCTTTTCCCCACCTCCCGAACGATGGCTAGGCCCTGGTCACGTGAGGCTTTAGGCGGAACCGAGAGGCGACCCTTGCGCTTTACCCACAATCGTCGATCCATCCGCCAGCTGAACCAGGCGCACGCGGACTATATCGAGGCCGAACCCACCCCCGAGGCGTCGCCGGCCAGGCGATCTTCGATGACCTCAGCGAGCAGCGGGTGGTAGGCCAGATGCTCCGCCAGCTGGAAGTGGACCTGAGGGTGTTTCGCCGCGGCCCGCCGGATCACTTCCGGTAGATCCGCAGCGACGTGCTCTCCCAGGTGCAGGAAGTACGGCAGGGCGACGATACTTTTCGCGCCTGTCGAGGCGAGGGCGTCAACGGCTCTCGGAATCGAGGGCTCATTCAGCTCCATAAAGCCGACCGCCACGTCGGCGACGTGGCGGTCGAGTTCTGCCGCGATGCGCTCGATCGGCGCGTTCGCCTCCGGATGGGGGGTGCCGTGGGCCATGAGCAGCAGGCCGGTCGCCTCGTCTAGGGGCTGCGAGGCGGCTGCCAGAGCCCGCTCCAGTACCAGCTCGACCAGGGCCGGGTGGTATCCCAGGGGCGCTACCGTCTGGAATTCGATCATCGGGTGGGCCGCGGCCGCTTCGGCCACAAGTCTGGGCACCAGCGTTCGGACGAAAAAGCCGTCGATGAGCAGGTAGGGTTGCACCAGGATCCGAGTTGCGCCCTGTTCGCGGCAGCGCTGCACCGCTTCGGAAAAACTGGGCCTCGAGAAGTTGAGGAAGCCCGCGGAGACCAGGTCGGCGACCCGGCTGCGCTGCAGCAGCTCCGCGAGGCGGAACATGTCGGTTCCCGAAGCCGTTCGCAGGCTGCCGTGCCCTACCAGCAGGAGCGCGTTCACGCGAGGCCTACGTCGCCTCGACTTCGTTCTCGCGGCCGGGGCTGGCCTGCAGGTCGGGAACGAACCAGGCGAGCTTGGTGCGCAGCCGCACCACCTCGCCGATTACCAGGGTGGCCGGGGCCTCGAAACCGACCCGCTCGACCTCGGCGGCGATGGTCGCCACCGTTGCCACCACGGTCTGCTGGTCTCCGGTGGTGCCCCAGCGGATCATCGCGGCCGGAGTGGACGGATCGCGGCCGTGACGGACGAGTTCTGCGACGATGCTGTCGAGCCGCCCCACCCCCATGAGGATCACCAAGGTGTCCACGGCGGTGGCCAAGGCTTGCCAGTCGACGCTGGTGGCCTCTTTGCCGGGGTCTTCGTGTCCGGTGACGATGGCCATGGACGAGGCCAGCCCCCGGTGGGTTACCGGAATCCCGGCGTACGCGGGCACCGCCACCGCCGAGCTGATCCCGGGCACGATTTCGAAGGCGACCTCCGCCTCGCTGAGCGCCAGCGCCTCTTCGGCACCGCGCCCGAACACCAGCGGGTCGCCGCCCTTGAGCCGGACCACCCGTTTGCCCGCGCGGGCGGATTCGATCAGCAGGTCGTTGATTCTCTCCTGCGGGCAGCTGGGTCGGTGGGGGTCGTGTTTGCCCACATAGATGAGTTCGGCTCTGGGGTGGCATTCGCGGAGCAGCACCGGGTTGACCAGCCGATCGCAGGCGACCAGCTCAGCTTCCCGGAGGCGGCGCAGCCCCTTCATGGTGATGAGTTCAGGATCGCCCGGCCCGGCCCCCACCAGCGAGACGAGGCCTGAAAGCTGAGGTTCGGGATTGTTTGCTCGGCTCATACGGGTCCTACCGCTCGTGCCAGGCCGAGAAGCAGCCCGCGGGCGTGGGCTCTGGCGGTCGTGAGGTCATCGGAGTCGAGGTCGGCCATGTCGGGCGAGTCGGTGAGCTCACGCCAGAAACGGCAGCGCGCTTCGCGGCTCAAGCGCTTGAGGTCGTCGCGGAGGGTCTTGCCGAGGGCTACCAAGTGGGCGTACTCGGGCCCGTAACGGTCCTCGAGATCGCGCCTGATGTGGGCGGCGAGGCTGGGGTTGGTCCCGGCTGTCGAAACGCTGAGCAGAAGCTCGCCCCGGCGCACGGTGGCGGGCGTGTGGAAACTGCCTTCCCCGGAGGCGGTGACGACGTTCACCAGAGCGCCGAGTCGATCTGCCTCCGCGGCCACCTCGCGGTTGGTGTCGGCGTCCGAGCTGGCAGCGACAGTCAGCAGGCTACCCTCTAGGTCGCCCCGGCGGTAGCATCTCGGATGGTGCTCGAGCTTGCCCTGGTCGCGCCAGGCGCGGAGTTTCGGGGTCAGCGTGGGGCTGACGACGCGCGGGCGGGCCCCGGCGGCGATCAGCCCGTCCACCTTCCGCTCAGCGACGCTCCCGCCACCGATCACGGTGCAGCCCACACCGCTGAGGTCGGTCAGCACGATGGGGTAGCCGCTGGGCGCGGGCACGGGGGTGTCCATAGCAGTAACGTTATATGCTTTATGTACAACAAAAGTCAATTAAGGCATTTTCGTCATGGCGGCCTTTGGAGTTCGGTATTGAAAACCGAAAAGACGTCCTGCAGTGGTTTCATTCCATGTTCTCAGGTTCCAGATTCGATCTTCATCGCCTCGCGAAGGCCCCATGTCGGCTGTATTACTTGACACATGTAGTAAGGTACTGTACTCTCGCGGAAGCTCGAATGGCGCTTCCGCCCCACCAGGAGGGCCTAATTCAATCGAAGTTGGGAGCGAATCATGACCACCTGGAAGGACGAGCTGAAGGGCAAGATGCCGGCGGACTGGGCCGAGGAGATCGACCGCTTCGAAGGGCAGATGGAACTCCGGCGCAGCGACAAGATCGACGAGAAGGTCTTCGCCGAGACGCGGCTTCGCCGGGGGGCCTACGGCCAGCGCTACGACAACGGTCACCGCCACGACGGCATCGGGGTCCAGCCGCTCGAGTTTCCGGCCGACCTCACCAAGGGACCCGACACCGAATGGGATGCTCCCGGGATGCACCGCATCAAGGTGCCCTTCGGAGGCCTGAATCCCGACCAGCTCGAGGTGCTGGCCGAACTTGCCGAGGAGTATTCCGACGGCATCTTGCACGTGACCACCCGGCAGGACTTCCAGCTCCACTTCGTCCACATCGAGGACACCCCCGATCTGATGCGCCGGCTGGCCGCCGTGGGCATCACCACCCGTGAGGCCTGCGGCAACTCGGTGCGCAACGTCACCGCCTGCCCCCTGGCTGGGGTCTGTCACACCGAGACCTTCGACGTCACCCCCTACTCGCACGCACTGTTCGAGTTCCTGCTCGGTCACGACGACGTTCAGGACTTCGGCCGCAAGTTCAAGCCCGCCTTCTCGGGCTGCGAGCATGAGGCCTGCGGACTGGTCAAGATGCACGACATGGGCTACCTGGCCCAGGTGCGAGAGGTCGACGGCCAGCTGCAGCGCGGCTTCAGGATCTACGTCGGTGGGGGGCTCGGCACCGTCACCCACCAGGCCAAGATACTGAGCGAGTTCGTGCCGGAGGAAGAACTTCTGTCCGTCACCCAGGCTGTATGCCGGGTGTTCACGAAGTTGGGGGAGAAGCGTAATCGGAACCGGGCACGCCTCAAGTTCCTGGTCGCCAACCTCGGCATCGATGAGTTCAAGAAACTCGTCTTCGAAGAGCGCGAGCAGATGACCTTCGATCCGCGCTGGACGGCCTACCTGGACGACCTCGACCGCTTCGCCGAGAGCCCCGATGAGGGGGCCGGAGCGCTAGGCAGCGAAGCCCGTCCCAGCGGCTTCGACGGCTGGTTCGAGACCAACGTCTACCACCAGCGCCAGGCCGGCTACGCCACGGTCACGGTCAACCTGCCCCTTGGAGATCTCAGCGTCGAGCAGGCCTTCGAACTCGCCGACATAGCCCGCAGCTACACGCCCGACACGATACGGACCACGGTCGAACAGAACATGGTGCTGCGCTGGGTTCCCGAGTCGCAACTGACGGACCTCTACCAGGCGTTGCAGGGCGCCGGCCTCAGCGCCCCGGGCGCCGGCACCATCGTGGACATCACAGCCTGTCCCGGGACCGACACCTGCAAGCTCGGTATCGCCGCCTCGCGCGGCCTCGCCGGGGAGCTGCGGACCCGGCTGGCGGCGCAGAACGGCAGTCTCGATCAGGCGGTCAAGGACCTGCGGGTCAAGATCAGCGGCTGCTTCAACTCCTGCGGCCAGCACCATGTCGCCGACATCGGCTTCTTCGGCAACAGCCGCCGGCGCCAGGAGCGCCTGGTCCCCCACTTCCAGGTAGTTCTCGGTGGCAAGTGGAAGGAGAACGCTGGCAGCTATGGCCTGGCGGTCGGCGCTGTGCCGTCGAAAGCTGTGCCCGACGTGCTCGAGTCGATCACCGCTCGCTACGCCGCCGAACGCGACGACGGCGAGTCGTTCCAGGATTGGGTGACGCGTCTCGGTAAGGTCGCTGTCAAGCTCATGCTCCAACCCTTCACCGAGGTCCCGTCCTATGAGCTGGACACCTCGTACTTCAGCGATTGGGGCGATCCTCGCGAGTTCACCCTCGGCGATCTCGGGGTCGGCGAATGCGCCGGCGAGGTGGTGTCGCTCTTCTCCATCACCATCGTCCAGGCCGAGGGGACCGCCTTCGAGGCGCTGGTGGCGCTCGAAGCGGGTCGCTCCGAAGAGGCCGACGAGATGGCCTACCGGGCGATGCTGACGGCTGCCAAGGCGCTGGTGCTGGGCCAGACGCCCTTCGTCGGCGATGAGCCCAGCAACATCGTGAACGAGTTCCGCAGCCGTTTCTACGACACCGAACTGTTCTTCGATCCGTTCGCCAAGGGCAAGTTCGCCCAGTACCTGTTCCGGCGCCATCAGCGCAACGGGGAGGTCGTCGATTCGGAGGCGGTGACGCGGCTGGTGGAAGAGGCCAACCTCTTCATCGAGGCGGCGCACGCCTGCGACGCCCGCCAGGCAAGCCCCGCGGCGAGCAGCTCGCTACTCTAGGAAGCGACCGTGGATCTGCTGCCGGCCCGCATCAAGGTCAAACTCTTCTTCACCGACCCGGTCGAACCCAACGACTTCGTGCCGCTGTTCCACAGCTGGATTCAGGAGAAGCGGTTCGAAGACCACCTGCTGGTCGACGTCGCCGACTACCGCCATGTGCCCCAGGGCCCCAGCATCATCCTGGTCGCTCACGAGGCCGATTTCATCGTCGATATCGAGGATGGCCGGGCGGGACTCGCCTACCTGCGCAAGCGGGGCTGGCCCGCCGGCGACCCCTCGGACGACCCCCTTCGGGTCCGTATCCGCACCGCCTTGAGCGGCGCTGTTCAAGCTGCCGCTGCCCTGGAGTCGGCGCCCGTTCCCGGTATCGAGGGTGGTGAGCTGGCCCTGTGGCTGATAGATCGCCTCAGCCTCCGCGGCCGGCCCGAGCGAGACCCCGTGCTGCTTCAAACGATCCGCCAGGAGCTGTCTGCCTTCTTCGCCACAGACGACCTCACCGTGGAGCCCCTCGACCGGGATTCCAGGCGGTCCTTCGGGGTTCACGCCAGACTCCCGAGCAATTCGCTGCTTGTGCCCTCCAAAAGCCTGCCGGCCTAGCGCCCGACAGCCGTCAGTTACGGCTCCGCTCGATGAGATCCTGGGCCACCAGCTCGGTGGCGTCGCGTTGCCAGTTGTAGTAGGTGCGCTCGGGAACGAAGGTGCGGAACCACTCGAGGGCCTGGTGGGAGGCCTCGTCGAGCTCGGCGTGGGCGGCGCGCTGGCTGAAGGGTTTGAGGCCGACCAGGTACGGGAAGTGGAGCACGTTGTAGTGCCGCCACGCGTCGCTGGTGCCGAAGGTCTCCGGGCCCGGCGGCTTGAGTTTCGCGACGCCCTCTTCGAGCAGCAGCTTGAGAGCCTGGGCACGCTCGAGGGTGCCATCGCGTTCGCCGAGGTGGGTGTGTACCAGCGGCAGGCCGGTCAGCGGGTTGCTGGCGAGCCGGCTCAGATTGCCGTGGTTGCGCAGGGCGTGCCGGGTATGACGCACGAAGGCGGCCTCGTCGGAGAGCAGCGGGTGGCCACCGGGTTCGGCCGTATCGGTGGGGTCGGCGCGACGTGGGGCGGCGGCGACGATGCCGCGGAGCAGGGCGCGCTCGCTGCGCAGGCGCGGGTTGCCGGGAAAGGCCACGGCGTCGAGCAGGAGCTGGAGTTGGGGGGCGAAGACCACCAGCGCCAGGCTCGAGCCGACCGTCAGCAGCAGCAGCGCCATCGTGGCGGCGCTGAGCTCGGTGGCGAGCACCATCGCCATCGCCACCTGCCCGCCGATGAGGAGGGCCGCCAGGAACGAGGCGAGCATGGACCGCAGCGCATCGCGGGCAAACATCTGGCCCAGGTCGAGGGCGTCGAAGGCGGCCACCCCGAGGCCCAGCACCTCGAGGTCGAAGGCGACCACGAACAGCAGCAGGGTGCGCGGCAGGGGGGCCAATGGAAACAGCAGTAGTCCTGCCCCGAGGGCGAACAGCAGTAGCACCAGCAGCGAGCCGGAGACCAGGGCGCGCCGGGGCATGGCCCGCAGGTCGCGCCCGACGCGGATGCCGGCGATCGCCAGCGGCAGCAGGATCACGGCTACCAGCAGCGGCAGCGCGAAGGCGGGCCTCAGGGTCCGGGCGGCGGGCTCGAGCAGCCACAGCGTAGCGACTGCCAGGATGGCGAGCCCCAGCGGTAGCCAGCGCCGGGTCCAAGCGCGGGTGAGGCGCGCTCGGGCGTCGTCGTCGCGCACCAGGTGCAGCAGCACCCCCGACCACAGCAGGGCCGGCAGGAAGCTGGCTATCCACTGTAGCCGGAGCAGGGTCGGCTGGCTGCTGAGCTGGGTCAGCGCGTCGAGGCCGAGGGCCAGGCCGTAGGCGATGAGCCCCAGCCCGGCGAGCAGCAGTTTGCCGTCCCTGGGGTCGCGCGAGATCAGGTAGCTGCCGAGCCACAGCGCAAAGGCGAAGGCCAGGACGTAGAGGGTGGCGAGAGCGCCCGGCATGGTCAGAAGTAGCCTACCAGACGCCTGCCGCGCCGATTGGGGGGCGCGCGGCATCAGGCGCTCTGATGTCTTGGGGGTCGAGATTGGCTTCCTGGCGGTAACGCCGCGCCTTTTCGAGGCCGAGGCGGGCAATTTTTTCGCGGGGTTCGAACATAGCAGAACCTCCCGTTAATCCCATTATGATCGCCGCTCGGCAGTGGGAAAAGAGGTGAAGCGATCGCCTTAATGGACGTCTGATTCCAGCGGCTGCTCGCCTGCGAACCTTCAGGCCGTCACGTCTCCCTGCGACCAGTTTCCGTCGATCAGGCGCCACATGGCGCCGGTGGGGTTGGCGTCCTGCAAGTCGGGCGGCAGGCGCTGCTGGCGCACGTTGTCGTAACAGTGCAGCGCCCCGAAGCGCAGTAGCGACGCAGGCACCCCCACGGCGGTGAAGCCGGGGTGGCCGGTCGCTGGGAAGGGGCCGCCGTGGTTCATAGCGGGGACCACCGCCACGCCGGTCGGCATCTTGTCGTTGAGCAGGCGACCGACCTTCTGGCGCAGGGCCGGTTCGAGATCGTTGTAGGCGTCGTCGTCCTGTCCCTGGCTGTGGCTGTAGATGCCGCCGGTCAGGTTCCCTTCCAGGCTCGAGGCGATCGCCACGAGCTGGGCGCGGTCGCGGGCAACGACCAGCAGGGTCACGGTGCCGTACGCTTCGGTCTGCAGCGCTTCGGCATGGTCGACGAAGGCGTCGCCAGAGACGCGCAGCAGGGTGTTCTCGAAGGCGTAGCCGGGGGTGTCGGCCTGGCGGCCGCCGGTCACGATCTCAGCGCCGTGCTCGACCAGGGTGTCGATCGCCTGGGCGATGCCCCCGGGCCCGGACTTGCTCAGCAGGGTACCGGCGGCGTTGGCGGCGAACAGCTCGGCCAGCTCCCGGGCGAAGGGTTCGCTTTCGGGGCCCTCCTGCACCACGGCAAGGCCGGGGTTGGTGCAGAACTGGCCGGCGCCGAGCGCGCAGGAGCCGAACAGTTCGGCGGCGAGATCGGCGGAGCGTTCCTGCAGGGCACCGGGCAGGACGAACACCGGATTTACGCTCGACATCTCGAGGTAGATCGGCTTGCCGACCCGGTCGGCGGCCTCCTTGAGCCGAAGTCCGGCCGCGCGGCTGCCGGTGAAGCCGGTGGCTCCGGTCGCGGGGTGCGAGACCAGCATCAGCCCTACCTCGGGCGGCGTTCGGTAGAGGAGCTGCACCATGGCCGGGGGCAGCCCGCTCTCCTGAACGGCGCTGTGGGCGACCTCGGCGAGTAGCTTGGTGGTGCCCGGATGGCCGGTGTTGGCCTTGGCGATCACCGGGTTGCCGGCGGCGATCGCGGCGGCGAAGTCGCCTCCCGCCACCGAGTTGAAGGCGAAGGGGAAGTTGTTCGGCCCGAAGACGATCACCGGCCCCCCCAGAGGACCGAAGTGGGAGCGGATGTTGCTGGCGCTGTCGATGGTGGCGTGGCGCCAGGAGCGCTCGCGGGCGGCGCGGGCGGCCTGGCGCAGCTGGTCGCTGGTGCGGGGCAGCTCGACGCTCAGCAGGCGTGGGTCGTAGGCCAGCGCCGTTTCGGTGTGGGCCAGGCTGGACAGGGCTTCGGCTCGAGCCTCGATGCCGTCGGCGAAGGTCTCCAGGAAGGCGGCGATCCGCTCCGCCGGAAGCGAGCGCAGAGCCTCGGCGGCCTCGGCCCCCGCCGCGATGGCCGTGCGCACCTCATGATCTCCAGATACGGGGTAGCTCTCGGGCAACTCGGATTTGGCTGCGGGGTTCACGGCCTGGAACGAGCCGGCCGGCTTTTCGGCGGCGCGCCACTCGCCGGCAATCAGGACGGGTTGCAGGGACATCTCTCCTCCTCGAAGGGTCCAGCGGCCGACGCCCAGGCGCCGCAGGCGGCCGCGGTCGCTGCTGGGGTCGGTCGAGCTTAACAGGCTTCGAGGGTACCCGAAGATCGGGACTGCCACGCCGCTACAGGCGACTGCGCTCGATCCGCTCCCATCGAGCGCAGCGAAGGACGAGGCGCCGTCAGGCCGGGGTGTGGGTGGGTTTGGCGGCCTCATTGCGTTTGGCGTCGACGTCGGGATGGCGCGGGGCGCCGAGGCGGGGCAGTACGAAGTAGTCGAGCCCGTAGTAGCCGGCGACGCGCCAGGCCAGCACCAGCCAGGTGGCGAGGATGAACATCACCGGGTTGGTGCTGACGGTGCCGGCCAGCAGGAAGCTGGCGCTCATCAACCCGCCCATGAAGGCGCTGATGCCGGTGAGGAAGCCGAGGATCAGGGCGATGCCGACGAGCAGCTCGCCGAACGCCACCAGGTTGCTCATCAGGGTGGCGTTGGGCAGGAAGATGGTCTCGATCAGCCAGGCGTACCAGCCCTGAACGCTGGCGGCGTCGCCGCCGGTCTGGGTCAGCCCCCACTTGAGGAAGCCCCTGACCGGAGCGCCGGCGTCGGGGCCGACCCAGGCCGTGTTGAAGCCGCCATCGTTCCACACCTTGTGCCAGCCGGCGTCGAGCCACAGCCAGCCGAGGTAGATACGGATCACCGTCCATACGGGGGCCACGAAGCGAGAGGCGAACAGGAACGTGATAGTTCGGGGTTCGGGATAGAAGGTGGTGTGTGCCATAGGCGTACCTCCTTGTTCTCATCATGCCCTCATACATCTTGTGAAAAAAGGTACAAATATCCCTATCGCCCCCCTTGGCCCGCTACCAGGCCTGGCGGCGACGCCGCCGGAAAGCCGCTCGGGGCGGTATACTTCGCAGCAACCCCAATCTCGAGGAGAGCCCAAATGTCTAGCGACGCCGACAACGATAAGGCCGCCGACGCCGGCGGCGACGCCCCCGACACGCAGGACAACCTCACCGTCACCCGGCACCGCATCACCATCGGGGGCCGCGAGATCGCCTACACCGTCACCTGCGGAACCCTAGTGTTCAAAGAGGAGTCCGAGAAGAAGGGGGAGCAGGCCGGTGAAGCAGAGGGAGAGAAGCCCAAAGCCGAGATCTTCTTCGTCGCCTACACCCGCGACGACGTCTCGGAGGTGGCGGACCGCCCCATCACCTTCTCATTCAACGGCGGGCCCGGCTCCTCATCGGTATGGATGCACCTGGGAATGCTGGGGCCCAAGCGGGTGCTCCTCGACGACCTCGGCTTCCCCCTGCCACCCCCCTACCGGCTGGTCGAGAACGAGTACTCGCTGCTCGATGCCAGCGATCTCGTGTTCATCGATCCCGTTGCCACCGGCTACAGCCGCGCCGTCAAGGGCGAGAAGGCCAAGGACTTCCACTCGCTCAAGCGCGACGTCGCCTCGGTCGGCGACTTCATCCGCCTCTACACCACCCGCTACCAGCGTTGGAGCAGCCCCAAATTCCTGATCGGCGAGAGCTACGGCACCACCCGTGCGGCCGCCCTCTCGGGCTATCTCCAGGAGACCCACGGCATGTACCTCAGCGGCCTGATGCTGATATCGGTCGTCCTCAATTTCCAGACGATCCGCTTCGCCACCGGCAACGACCTGCCGCCGGTGCTCTACCTCCCCACCTACGCCGCCACCGCCCACTACCACCAACGCCTTCCCAGCGACCTCCAGAGCCGGACCCTGCGCGACCTCCTCGACGAGGTCGAGACCTTCGCCCTCGAGCGCTACGGACCGGCGCTCTTAAAGGGTGCGAGCCTGCCTGCCGACGAACGCGCCGAGCTGATACGCGAGCTGGCGCGCTACACCGGTGTGAGCGAGGACTACCTGGACCGGACCGACCTGCGCATCGACATCATGCGCTTCGTCAAGGAGCTGCTGCGCGACCAGAAGCGCACCGTGGGCCGCATCGACAGCCGCTACACCGGCATCGATCGCGACGCCGCCGGCGAAACCTTCGAGTACGACCCCAGCCTCGCCGCTACCCACGGCCCCTACGCCGCCACCTTCAACGACTACGTGCGCCGCGAGCTCGAGTTCGAACTCGACCTCCCCTACAAGCTCCTGGCACCGCTCTACGCCAACTGGCAGTGGGAGACCGACAACCGCTACGTCGACGTCGCCGAGACCCTACGCCAGGCCATGAGCATCAACCCCGCCCTCAAGGTCCACATCGCCAACGGCTACTACGACCTCGCCACCCCCCATTTCGCAACCGAATACACCATCAACCACCTCAGCCTCGACCCCGACCTGCAGGGAAATATCAGCAGCAGCTACTACGAAGCGGGCCATATGATGTACGTCCACCTAGAGTCGTTAGAAAAATTAAAAGGAGAGCTAGAAAGATTTATAGGAGGGTGAAGAAGGATAAGGAGTAGGTTCTTTGGGGCCCCTTCAGACAAGTAGTAGGTTTGGGTCCCCTTCAGACCCCTACGCTTCGCTCCGGGTTCTTACGGGGTCCTTCAGAGCCCCCCTTCGGTGGTCTCTTCAGGGGCTACGGAGCCACACTACGTGAGTCTCCTCCGCCACAAGAAGGTTTAAAAGGAACAAGCAAGACACCGTTAGCGCCTTCACACCCCGGTTATTCCATATCTTCTGCTGGAGGAGACAACCTTGGTTGAAAAAGCTCCGAGAGCCCCGGGGAGACTGAGGGAAGGCCCGGGACCCCGTAAGACAGACTTGCCGTCAGGGAAGGCTCAACGGGACCCCGTAAGACACCGAAGCGAAGCGTAGGGGTCTGAAGGGGCCCCAAATCCCCCACCTCTTACCGCTCTTCTTTTTCATACCCCCCTAACTATTTCGTCCATCGCCCTATCCATATCCCTCAACCTCTCTACTTCTTCTTGCATTTCGCCTCTAAGTCCCTCGCTTGTTGGACATCCAGTACCTTCGTGCGGAGGTTGACCAAGCGGGTGTAGACGGTGCCCATGGCGGAGAGGGTGGCGTCGAGTTGGAGGGTGGCGCGTTTGAGGGTGGTGCGCAGTTCGCGCAGGGCTTCCCATTGCTGGGCCTTGGCGTGGTAGGCCTCGCTGAGTTGGGCGTGGACAGCGGGGTCGCGCTCGTTGGCGAGGCGTTCTTTCAGAGAGTCGAGCTCGCCTGGGACGGTGGTCTCTTCGCGGCTCAGGACCGGGTGTCGGCGGTAGCTGTCGAGGTGCTCGGCCAGCAGGTAGGTGCGCGCCAGCCAGTCCTCGAGTTCGGGCAGCAGGCCGCCGAGCTGTGGGCCGGGCGCTCCCTGGCGGTTGGCGACCTCGTCGGCGATGAGGCGCCGGTATTCGAGGGCCTCGTCGACCGCCCTGCGCAGGCCTGGATCGTGCAGCCTGGTAGGGCCGAAGCGCTCCTGGAAACGCTGCTCGAGTAGCCGCCGCCGCAGCCCCTGATCGGTCAGGGTGGTCGTCACGATGGCGATTTCGCCCACCACCCCGAACAGCAGCCAGGCCCACCAGCGGCCCGGCGCCCAGTCGGCCCCCAGCGCGCTCGAAGCGCCGAGTACCAGCGTCAAGGCGACCACCAGGGCGCTCTCGATGCGGAACAGGGCAAAGGTCAGCAGCGCCCGCCGCACGGTGCCGGGGTCGCTCAGTCTCGAAGACGCCACCCCTACTGCTCGGCCGAGATCGACAGGTACACGTTGTCGATCGAATCGGGGGTGGCGCTGTAGAGGCGGCCGGCGGTAACGGCCGCGATACGCGCTAGCACCGCCTCATCGGCGTCGGCGCCAAAGGCGATGGGGAAGATCTTGATGCCGTCCGCCTCGGGGTTCGCGGGCAGGCAGGTTGTGAACATCCGGTTCTCGGAAGGTACGTTGATGGTGTCCTCACCGTCCGAGAGCAGCACGATGCCGTAGAGCCGGGCCTCACCCGCGGCCCGGTCACGCTCCTGCAAGGCGCCGATATCCTCCACCGCTGCGCACACGGCGCCGTGCATGTTGGTGTTGCCGCCCGCCGTAAGGGCGTCGATGCGTTGCGCCACCGTCTCCGCCACCAGGCCGGCGGGCTGCGGCGGGGACAGGCTGAGTACCTGGTCGGCGAAGATCAGCACCCCCACCTCGTCGGCGGGGTCGAGCCGCCGCAGGAATTCGCTGGTGGCGCGCCGGGCCGAGCGGATCTTGTCGCCTTCCATGCTGCCCGACACGTCGATCAGCACCATGATGGTGGCCTTGCGCTTGGTGGTTTGGAACAGATCGATCACCGCGTTGCTGATGTCGGCGTCGGGGCTGGGCAGCGCCGGAACCGTGGCCGGCGTGACGCTCGGATCGGTGCCGTTGGCGAGATCCAGCGGCGCCTCGATGGGGATGGCGTCGTCGAGCGGCCGCAGGTAGTTGGCGACGGCCCGCTGCTGCTGCTCGCCGGCCAGCAGATACGCTACGAAGGCCCGCCCCGCTTCCGCCTCTTCGTCGTCCACCCAGTCGGCGTTGTCGGGCACGCAGTAGGGGTGGTCGGCCCAGATGGTGCCGCCGGCCGGAAAGATGAATGCCAGCGGCAGGCTGAGCTCGTCGCCGCGCTCCACGTTGAAGCGCACGGTGTCCGCCTCGGGGACGGCGGCGGCGTGCAGGAAGGCGGTCCCCTCGCGCGCCATCAGATCGAGCAGCGCCGGGGCCTGACGACCGTACTTGTGGGTGTTCTGCTCGAGCGCCCGCATCGCCTCTTCGACCTCGCCGGCATAGATTTCAGCAGCTGTCAGGCCCTCGCTCTTGCCGGCGATGCCGTAGACGAAGCCGGTCATCGACAGCAGCCCCGAGTTGGCGTAGGCCGGGTGGGTGTGGCCGAAGCGGAAGGCGCCCCACTCGGGCCTGCCGTAGCCGGCCCAGCCCTGCGGGTCGGCCGCCAGCGCCACGATCGTGTCCCAGCCGATGGGGGTGTCGGGCCAGCCCAGCGTCTCCGCCATCGGTCGCCACATGGCGAAGCCCAGCGGGGCGTACACCGTCGGCCGGCAGGCCTCGCTGGCGATGGCTTTGCCCTCGCGACGCTGCCAGGTCTCGGCCAGCTGGGCCACCCAAGAGCCGTCGCCGGGACTCCAGGCGACCGGCTGCAAGGAGCCGCCTAAGATCGCATTCATGGAGCCGCCCGAGGTGACGTGGTCGACCTCGATGACGATCAGGCGGCCCGAGGCGGAGCGCCGCCGCTCCCGATTGAACGCCGCCGCCACTTCGTCGAGCCAGTTGCGCTTGGTGTTTGACGAGGCGACCAGCACCCGCAGCTCACGGGGGTTGGCGGCCGGCTCGCTGCCGGTGCCGGCCGGAGCCGGGCCCCGACCGCGGTTGAAGATGAAGATGATGGCCACGGCGGCGGCAAGGATCAGCAGGAAGGTGGTCTGGGTTCGCGACAATCGCATGGTTTCCTCGGGGGCGCCGCAACGGCGCTCCAGATAAATTCTATACTTGATAGCGACCGGCTGCCGGGAGATAGTGCGCGGGCAGCCCCTTTACCAATGACGACACGTGGATTAAGACTGACGTTGCGCTCTCAGGCCCTCCAGGTCGACGAGGGGGGCCACACGATGTGGGGCGTCGCAGAGCGACCGGTACAGTGGGCGCCTCAGCACACGGCTCTGTTGCTCTGCGACATGTGGGACAGCCACTGGAGCCGGGGCGCAGCCGAGCGGGTGGAAACCATGGTGCCGCGCATGAATCAGGTGGTCACGTGGGCTCGGCAAAACGGCGTTTTCATCGTCCACGCCCCATCGAATACGCTGGAGTTTTACGCCGGCACGGGAGCGCGCCAACGCGCCCTGGAGGCGCCGCCGGTCGCGCCGCCTGCCGAGCAGGAGCGCGACGATCCTCCCCAACCCATCGACTCGGCCGATGGCGGTTCCGACACCGGTGAGACGGCACATTTTAAGGCCTGGAGTCGCCAGCACCCAGGCATCGGTATCGATCAGGCACAAGATGCCATCACGGATGATGGTCAGGAGGTCTATAATCTCTTTCATGCCAGGGGCATCAAACATCTGTTGATCATGGGGGTGCATACCAATATATGTGTCCTGGGGCGCTCATTTGCCATTAAACAGATGGTCAAGTGGGGCCTGGATGTGGCGCTGGTGCGGGATCTTACCGACGCCCTGTACAATCCGGCCCGGCCACCCTATGTCAGCCACGATGAAGGCACTATGTCAGCCACGATGAAGGCACTCGTCTGGTGATCGAATTTATTGAGAAGTTCTGGTGCCCGTCGGTATCGAGTGGCGACATCGAGCAGAGCTGCACGTGAGCGGCGACATGGAGTTATCGGTATTTACCAAACCGTGGAAAGATATGGAGCTTGGCGCTCTGGGGGAGATGGTAAAGGGACTGGGTTTCGACGGCATCGAATTACCCGTGCGCTCGGGCTATCAAGTCGAACCCGAAAACGTGCAACGCGATCTGCCCAGAGCGGCCCGTGAGCTGGCCGCAAGCGGCGTAAAGATCTACAGCGTCGCTGGACCCACCGACGAAGCCACCATGGCCGCCTGTGCCGAGGCTGGGGTGGCGGTGATCCGCATCTGCGTCGGCATCGACGAGGACGGGTATATGGCCACCGAAGCGCGTCTGCAGCGGCACTACGACGAGATGGTGCCGGCGCTGGAAAAATACGGCGTCACCCTCGGGATTCAGAACCACTGCGATCGCTGCGTGGCCAATGCGATGGGCCTGCGCCACCTCATCGAGAAATACGATTCCAAACACCTGGGGGCGGTGTGGGATGCAGGCCACAACGCCCTCAATGGCGAAGATCCCGAGCTGGCCATCGACATCGTCTGGTCGCACCTGTGTATGGTCAACCTCAAGAATGCCTTCTGGAAAAGACAGACCGGCCCCGAAGCGGACCATGCGCTCTGGCGCCCCTATTGGACGACGGGGCGCCAGGGGCTGGCATCCTGGCCTCGGGTGGCTGCCGAGCTCAAGCGGCGGCAATGGCGCGGTGTGGTCTGTTTAACGGCCGAATACAGCGATAAAACATCGGTTGAGCGGCTGGTGGCTGAAGATATCGCATTTGCCAGAGCGCTCTTTGGTTGACAGGAGAGGAAAATGGCAAAGAATATAGAGTGCAAAAGCGGTGGGTAAAGGCCGCCAAAAAGCCGCACAAAAGCGCCTCAAGGTGGCGATGATCGGGGCCGGAGGCCTGGCCAATAGCGTTCACTATCCTTCGCTGGCATCGTTCGCCGATGTGGAAATCGCCGCCATCTGCGATATCGATACCGCCCGATTGCAGGCTACGGCAGACCAGTACGAAGTGGACAATCGCTATAACAGCTATGTCCAGATGGTGGAGGATGTGGCTCCCGACGCCGTGTATGCCATCGGTCCACCCCAAATTTTCTACGATATCTGGATGTGGTGCCTGAATGAAGGGCTCAACCTGTATATCGAGAAGCCGATGGGGTTGACGATGCATCAGGCCCGAGCACTGGCCTACGCAGCCGAGGCCAGAGGCTGCATTACCCAGGTCTCATTCCAGCGACGGGCATGCCCCATGGTGGTATTGCTGCATCAGATGTGTCTGGAGCGAGGTCCCGTCGTCCACGCTGTCTGCAAGTTCTACAAGTGCGAAATCAGGCCGATGTTGGGCGTCCGCGATCACGTCATGGACGACTCGGTCCACGCCATCGATACGCTGCGCTGGATGTGTGGTGGCGAAGTAGTCGAGGTGGAGAGCAGGTGCAGGCGGGTGGGGGTCCCCGATATCAATTTCATCTCGGCGATGTTGCACTTCGACAACGGGGCGACCGGAGTCCTGCTCAATAGCTGGTCCAGTGGTAAACGCATCTTCTCTGTAGAAATTCACGCCCCCGGGATCTTTGTAGACGCCGAGCACGAGGGCAAAGGCACGGTCTATGCCGATGGCGATCTCCAGGGGGTCGAATACGATTCCCGGGAGGTAGCCGGCAGCGATGACAACTACGTCTATGGGGGGTTTCAGGCAAAAAATCGGCAATTTATCGACGCCCTCAAGACCAACACCCAGCCTCCGTCCCACTTTGGTGACGCCATAAAAACGATGGAGGTGGCCGAGGTTATTCTGGCCCAGGCGCTGTTGAGCGGGGCCTGATCAGAGCGTCTTATAGCGGTGCGTCTGCTACGTGCCGCGTGGCGCGATAGCCTTCCTAGTGGATCATACGGACCACAGCCGCGGATCGTCCTCACGATCGGGAAAGGGTCCTAGGGAGCGCTGCAGCGGCGCTCCCAAAAGATTCTATACTTGAAGGCAACCGGCTGCCGGGAGACAGTGCGCGGGCAGTCCCTTTCAGGAGACCCAACGTGCGTCTTGGCGCCATCCCCGAAAACCTGCTCGAGCGCCTGGCATTGGCGACCAATCTGGTGCCGTTGCCGCTGGTGGACACCCAGATCGCCTTCACCATGGGGCGGGCGATCATGACCGCGGCCCGCTTCGGCGTGTTCGATGCGCTCGCCGACGGATCCAGGACCGCCGCCGAGATCGCCGAGGCCTGCGGCACCCATGGCGAGGCCACCACCAAGCTGCTCACCGCCCTGACCGGCATCCGCTACCTCGAGCTCGATGGCGACCGCTACCGGCTGCCGGCGCGGCTGGGCAAATGGCTGCTCTCCACCAGCCCCAGCTCGCTGCACGACAAGCTGCTGATGCAGCTCGCCTTCGAGTGGCGCTTTACCGAACACTTCGAACACTTCCTCGCCAGCGGCGAAGCGATCGACTTCCACCAGGTCCTCGAGCCCGACGAGTGGGCGATCTATCAGCGCGGCCTCCAGTCGCTGGCCCGGCTGTCGGCGGGCGAGACGGCGCAGCGCACCCCGGTCCCCAAAGGTGCCCGGAGGCTGCTCGATATCGGCGGGGGGCACGGGCACTTCGCGGTCGCCCTATGCCGCCGCCATGCCAGCCTCTCAGCGGTGATCCTCGATCTGCCACAGGCGGTGGCGGAGGCGGCGCAGCTGCTCGAGGCCGAGGGCCTGGGAACGCGGGTGTGCCATCAGGCCGGCGACATCTTGGAAACCGAGCTCGAGGCGGCAAGCTTCGACGTGGTGTTCACCTCGCACTTCAGCCATCACTTCAACGAGGCCGACAACCGGGAGATCGCCCGGCGGGTGGCGCGTGCCCTCCGGCCGGGAGGCGTCTACGTCATTCAGGACATGGTTCGACCCGAAACGGCCGCCGACATCCGCCGCGCCGCCGCCGGCGCCCTGATGGACCTCTACTTCGCCGCCACCAGCAACGCCGGTACCTGGTCGCCGGCACAGATGGCGGCCTGGCAGCGCGACGCGGGGCTGGTGCCGCAAACGATCATGTGGCTCCGGACCCTGCCCGGGGCGGCCCAGCAGGTCGGGGTCAAACCGTGAGGGCAGCCGCGGCTGGCATCGGTAATACCCGTGTCCTGACGTGTGTCACTGGCGTCACAGCTACGCTCTTGCCTACAATCGAGCCAGGTACCAAGGAGGTAGGTCATGGATCGTCAGACCCAACGAACCGTCAGCACCATCCTCAGCCTGGTAGGCATCCTCATGTTCATCGCACCCTCGTTCGACATCGTGCCGCGCAATATCGGCAACTTCACGGGCATCGCCCTGCTGCTCATCTCCGGCACCCTCTATGCGCTGCCCAAAAAGACCGATGAGACCGACAAGCCCGAACAGATCGACAAGCCCGACGAGTAGGCCGTCGGTGGCTCCTAGCCCCCCGGCGCTCGTTTTCGGTCCTAGCCGAGCGCGCGCTCGAGCAGCTCCCGCACCAGCTGCGGGTTGGCTGCTCCTCGCGTTTCGCGCATCGCCTGCCCCACGAAGAAGCCGAGCAAGCCGGTCTTGCCGCCCCGGAAGGCGGCGACCTTGTCAGGGTTGTCGCCCAGAACCTTGGCGATGAGGGGCTCGAGGGCGCCGGCGTCGCTTACCTGCTTCAGGCCACGGGCCGCCACGATGCCGTCAGGATCGCCTTCGCCGGCCACCATCGCCTCGAACACCTCTTTGGCGGCGCGCGTCGAGATGGTGCCGTCATCGGCGAGCGCTATCAGCCGGGCGAAGGCGCCAACGTCGAATGGAAGGTCGCTCAGCGCCCGCCCCTTCAGCTCTCGCCGTAGATCGTTGACGACCCAGTTGGCGACGGCGACGGGGTCGTCATGGGCGCTCAGGACCTCGTCGAAAAACGTCGTCAGCTCGGAGTCGCCCGCGATGAGGGCGGCTTCGTCGCGGGCGACTCCGAGCCCCCGGTAGCGCTCGAACAGGGGCCGCTGCGCCGCCGTGAGGTCCGCTACGAGATCGGGTTTTTCTTCGGTCTGTGGTTGGGCCTCGTCGACGCGGGCCGCGTTCTTTGTCGGGCCGGCCTTGGAGGTTCGGGCGGCCTTGCCCCACGAGTCCCGCAGGGTCACGATGCGGTTGAACACCGGCCCCTCACGGGTAGAATCGCGGGCGTCGCGCCAGAAGTAGCCATGACGTTCGAACTGGTAGCGGGTGTCGCTGGGGTCGTTCACCACGCTAGGCTCGACGAAGCCGCGTTTCTGGAGCAGCGATTCGAGGTTGAGATCCTCGAGAAACGGCTTCCCGCCGGCGCCCGGCACCGGCTCGCTGAACAGCCGCTCGTAGAGTCGGAACTCGGCCGGCACCGCCTGCGGCGCCGACAGCCAGTGGATCACGCCCGAGACCGCCAACCCTGCGGGGAGCTCCCCCCTGGAATCGGGGTGGTAGCGGCAGCGCAGCTCCACGACGCGGTCGTCGTCGCCGGTGATGACCTCGTCGCAGGTGATGACATAGGCGTGCCGGAGCCGCACCGAGCCGCCTGGCGAGAGCCGGCGCCAACCCTCGGGCGGGGCCTCGCTGAAGTCCGCACGCTCGATCCACAGCGAACCCGAAAATGGCAGCGGGCGGCTCCCATCCTTGGGCACGTCGTGCGGCCAATACGGGGCGTCGAGCATCTTGGCCGAGCCGTTGGGCAGGTTGGTGATGGTGACCTTCAAGGGGTCGATGACCGCCATAACCCGCGGCGCCCGGCTGTTCAGGTCGTCGCGGATGGCGTACTCGAGCAGGGCGTAGTCGTTGCGGGCATTGGTCTTGGTGACGCCTGTCCGGTCGACCAGGTCGCGAAGCGCTTCGGGCGTCACGCCACGGCGGCGCAGTCCCGCCAGGGTAGGCATCCGCGGGTCGTCCCAGCCGCTCACATAGCCCCCCTCGACCAGCTGTATGAGCTTGCGCTTGGAGGTGATCAGGTACTCGAGGTTCAAGCGGGCAAACTCGTACTGGTGGGGCCGTGGCTCGTCGAACAGCCGCTCCACCAGCCAGTCGTAGAACTCCCGATTGTTCTCGAACTCCAGGGTGCAGAGGCTGTGGGTCACCCCTTCGATGGCGTCGGAGAGGGGGTGGGCGAAGTCGTACATGGGGTAGATGTGCCACTCGGAGCCGGTGCGGTAGTGGGGGGTGTGGCGGATCCGGTAGAGGAGCGGGTCGCGCATGATCATGTTGCGGGCCGCCATGTCGATACGGGCGCGCAGCACGTGCTCGCCCTCGCCGAAGTCGCCCTTGCGCATGCCCTCGAACAGCGCCAGGTTCTCCGTGACCGTGCGATTGCGGTAGGGCGAGGGCTGCCCCGGCTCGGTCACAGTGCCGCGGTAGTCGCGGATCTCCTCTTCGGAGAGGCTATCGACGTAGGCATCCCCTTGCTCGATAAGCCGTAGCGCCAACCCGTAGAGGGTCTCAAAGTAGTCCGAGGCGTGGTGCAGGTTGTCCCACTCGAAGCCGAGCCAGGCGATGTCGGCCTTCATGGCGGCGACGAATTTCGGGTCTTCGGTGATGGGGTTGGTGTCGTCGAAGCGCAGGTTGGCGTGCCCCCGGTAGTCGTCGGCCAGGCCGAGATTGAGCATGATCGCCATGGCGTGGCCGATGTGGAGATAGCCGTTCGGCTCGGGCGGGAAGCGGGTGACCACCGTCCGATGTCGGCCGGCCTCGAGGTCGGCGTCGATCACCTCGGTGATGAAGTTGGGCCGGACCACGCGGGCGTCGTCATCAGGGGGCGGGAACTCGGGTTCGGGGTGCTCGCTCATGGCGCTCCTCGGGGGAGAGGGTCTCTCCAGTAGCTGTGAGGGTAGCACCAAGCCGAAGGTGGGGCAAGCGCGCCTGTGACCGGCAAAGCTCTCCCGCCCAGGTGACTTTGGAATTTGGGTTGGGCGGGAGTAGGGTAAACCGAGTTGTGTCGGGCGTGGAGCCCGCTGAGCGGCTACAGGCCGAGGGCGATCGACGGTTGGGGTGGGACGTGCGGATGCGCCTCGTCTGCACCCAGGCGGATCACACGGTAGTAGCTTTCCCTCTCAGTCAGCGCTGCCCCGTTGACGATCAACCCATTGCCGTGATGCCACAGATCGGGGTCGCTGGGGTCCTGACGCCAGATCTCGACAGGCTTGAGCGCCTCGAGCAGGTTGCGGGGAACGTGATCGCGTAAGGTATCCATCCAGCCTCCTCCTTTCCGGGCATCGGCACGTGGGGAAGGTAGGGAGCGACGGTGCGTGAGCAGGGCCCAGGGTGGGAAGGTCAGCATGCAACTCGAGTACTGACGAGATTCTTACAGGGCGACGCGCCCGGAAAGCCGGGCGCGCGGGTAGGGAGGAGCTCAGCGGCTTCAGGCTTTGAAATTGAGGACGTGTTGCTCGCGGCCGACCATCGACTCGGTAAGGCCGATGCGTATCACGGTGTAGAAATACTCGCGCTCGGCGAGGGCGGCGCTGTTGACGATGACGCCATTGTGGTGATGCCACAGATCGGGATCGCTGGGAAGCTGGCGCCAGGTCTCCACCGGCTTGAGGGCCGCGGCGGCGCTGGGAGTGAAATCGAGGCTGTTCATGGTCAAAGTATTCCCCTTTCCGATACCCGTTTCGGTCAGACAGTAAACCTGGGTCAAATGCTTGACAAAAGCATGTCAGATGCTGGTGGCGACCGCCGCACCCTCTTGATCACCAGCGCAGGACCGCTAGGCGGGGATGCACGCATGAGCGGGACATGCCGCACTACGAAAGCGGGCCTTTGGGATGCTCTTTCCGGCTGGGGCATGCGCTTCTGCCGGCACAGCCGGGTCGGCCACACACCTTCCAGCGGCGGTTCTGACAGCCAGGTTGCAGGCACTCGACCTTGGTAGGCTGTTCGAGAAGTGGGAGCGGCAGAGGAGAAGCAGCAAGGCGTTGGTGAAGGCGCATGGGGGCGCTCCTTTTCGAGAAGTGACTCGAGCATGGCGCAGGGTCTCTGAGCGAAAACTGACGCTGTTCTTACGGAAATCTGACCCCCGTCTGTCCCTCTTCAATGCTGCCGCCAACGGATGCTGGCGGATGCGCCAGCGACTCGCTGCTGAACGAACGCCGTTAGTTTTGGGGATCGTTGCCGAACGTCGCGGCCCGCCGCTTGAGCTCGGTCCAGCCAGCGTACGAGGTGCCGTGCAGGCAGCCGGGTCGGCCACACACCCTCCAGCGACGCAGCGAGCAGGCCTCGATCTGGCACTGCTGCGCTGTCACCTCCTGTGACCGGAGGACGAGTAAGGACCGGGTGGTTTCACGACGGTGGGACATCGCCCGACTCCTTCCGGGCCGCACCCTCGTGGGTCCGGCCGCGCTGCGGGTGGTACTCAGGACACCCTAGCGCCGACACGGGGTTGGCGCCGTGACGGTTGGGGTGCAGCCGACGTCGTCGATCGCTTGTCACTGCATATAATGACCGGGCTGCCGCGCGTCCTGGCCTGCTCCCTGAGCGGTCGGCGTCCAGAACTTCGAGGGGAGAAGCTAATGCGAGCTCGAGGACGTTTTCACTCCGGCACCGGCCTCACCCGGCAGCTGGCGGTCCTGGCCACCCCACTGATCTTTCAGCAGGTCTCCTACACCCTCCTGGGGGTGGCTGACACCTTCTTCGTATCGCGCCTCAACACCGCCTCGTTGGCAGCGGTGGGGCTCGCTGGGGTGCTGTTCTTCACGGTACTGCTGCTCTTTCGCAGCACCGCCAACAGCAGCGTGGTGTTTGTCGGACGCGCCCACGGTGCCGGCGACGACGCCGCCATCGGGCAATGGGTGTGGCGCTGCCTTGGACTGGTAGGGCTGCTCAGCATCGCTTCGATCTCACTCCCCTGGGTGCTGACCGGCCTGTTCGGCCTCGCCGCACCGGTCGACAACCTCCAGGTCCGTGAGCTAGGCATCAGCTACCTGCGCATTCGCGCTATCGAAGTGCCGATGATGATGTTCTCGGCAGTGGTGTGGGGTTTTCTTCTGGGTCGTGGCGACGCGCGCACCCCGATGCTGCTCGCCTGGATGACGGTCGGCCTCAATATTCTTCTCGACTGGATGTTCGTGCTCGGCAACCTGGGCGTGCCCCAGCTCGGCGTTCCCGGTGCCGCCTGGGCTACCGTCATCGCCAACGCGGTCAACGCGCTCGTCAGCGCCGCCATCCTGTGGTCGCCCGGCAACCGCCGCCGCTACGGCACCGGCAAATTCCACCTGCCCAGCTGGGGTGAGATCCGCCAGGTCGCTCGGGTCGGCCTGCCCATGGGCTTCGGCGACTTCATCGAGCTCGCCAGCTTCAGCGCCTTCTTCGCCCTGATCGGCCGCCTCGGCACCGAGGCCTTAGCCGCCAACCAGATCGCCCTGCAGTATATGAGCCTGTCGTTTACCATCGGCATGGCCTTCGCCATGGCCACCTCGAGCCTGGTGGCCCAGGAGCTGGGTGCCAAACGGCCCGACCTGGCCGAGGCGGTGGGCTACCGCGGCACCGGCCTGGGGATGCTGACCATGGGTCTCGTCGGGCTCGGCTACCTGATCGCCCCCGGGGCGCTTATGGGTATCTTCACCGACGACCCCAGCGTGATCCAAGCGGGGGTGCTCATCCTCCAGCTGGTCGCCCTTTACCAGGTGTTCGACGCGGTCGCCATCGTACTGTCCGGGGCGCTCAACGGGGCCGGCGATACCACCTTCACCATGATCTCGCGGGCCGTCATGGGCTGGGTCGTCTTCATCCCGCTGGTGGCGGCGATCGTGTTCCTGTGGAACGGCGGCGTGCGCGAGGCGTGGATCGGGGCGCTGGTGTACCTGGGCGGCCTGGGGGTGATCTACGTGGTGCGCTTCCGTTCGGGTCGCTGGAAGGAGATACAGCTCGGCAGCTAGGGCATCAGCGAGCACTCGTGCCGCATCATCTCAGGTCGCTGGAAGGGGGTTCAGCTCGGCAGCTAGGGCATCAGCGGGCACTCGTGCCGCATCATCTCGGGTCGCTGGAAGGGGATTCAGCTCGGCAGCTAGCGCGTGCGTTCCGGCGCCACGCTAGAGCTTCGATGCCCGGTCATCCCTAACGAAGGCTCAGAGGCAGGAAGGGCTCAGCTCAACCCTCGGCTTCCGGATCGGCCTCTTCGGAGTCCTTTGGCAGCGGCAGGTACTGCTGCGCCTGGAACAGGTTGATGCCGCTCTCGACAAGGTCGACGAGCTTGTCCATGGTGGCCTCCTCCTCGACCTGTTCGTTGATGAACCATTGCAGGAACTGGAGCCCGCGATAGTCCTTGTTGTCGGTGGCGATGAAGGCCATCTCGTCGAACTGCTTGCTGACCCGCCGTTCCGACTCGAGGGCGCTTCTGACCGCCGTCAGGGCGTCGGGGAAGTCGGTGCGGGCCTCTGCGATGGCTGGCAGCTGCACATCGGCGTCGTTGTCGATCAGGAACGTCAGGACCTTCATGCCGTGGCCGCGCTCCTCCTCGGCCTGAAGGAAGAAGAAGTCGGCCCAGGCGTCGAGGCTTTTGAGCGCGAAATAGCTGGCGATGGCGAGGTAGTGGTTGCTCGCCGAGAACTCCGAACCGATATGGCGGTTGAGGGCTTGGACCAGGGCGTCGCTGATCATGGGACTCCCCCTTTCCGTGGTGTGCGAAAACCTCGCGGCTCTCGTGCGTCGAAGCGTACCACGGGTTTTTGTGGACTCGATCAGGGCTTCGGGCCAAGGCCAAGACGGCTCAGTTGTGGCGAAACACCTCGAACACCAGATGCGACAATTCGTCGCGAAGGAGCCCCTCCCAAGCGGTCTTCACGGCGTTCCGCGAGCCGGGCAGGGCAAAGATCAGGCCGCCGGCGGCTAACCCCCCCAGGGCCCGCGACAGCATCGCTGCGCCGGCCACCTCCTGGTAGGAGAGCATGCGGAACAGCTCGCCAAAGCCGGGCATCGGCTTCTCGATGAGCGCCTCGACCACCGGCACCGTCACGTCGCGCCCGGCGATGCCGGTGCCACCCGACGAGATGATCACCTGCGCTTCGCCGGCGAGGAACGTCCGAAACGCTTCGAGGATCGCCTCGCGGTCGTCTCTGACGATGGCGCGTCTCACCAGGAGGTGGCCGGCGCGCTCGAGCTCGGCGGCCAGGTAGTCGCCGCTGGTGTCGGTGTCGGCGGTGCGGGTATCGCTGATGGTCAGCAGCGCCACGGCGACCCGGCGGGGCCCCGCGGCCGCGTGCTGGTCGCGGCCGGTATCGGTCATGCCGCAGTGTAGCCGACGCGAGGGCGTGGACAGCGCCGATGCCGCGCCGTAGGATGCGATTGGGAGAAGCTATGAGCCTCGACGCCAACCTCGTCGCCTCGCAAGCTGACCGTCGTGCCGGTGCCGATCTGTGGCGCCTGGGGGTGCTGCCGGTGCTGATGCTCGGCACCCTGTCGGGGCTGCTCGGCATCTACTGGGACATCGCCTGGCACGTCGATATCGGCCGCGATTCCTTCTTTACCCCGCCCCACAATTTCATCTACGGCGCCATGCTGATCACCTTGCTGGCCAGCCTCTACGGACTGATTCGCGACCGGCGCGCCACGCCGCTGCACCTGCCATTCGGCCGCTGGCGGCTTCATCCGGGGGTGATGATCGTCGTGGTCGGCGCCGTGCTGGTGCTCTTCTTCGCGCCCGCCGACGACCTCTGGCACCGCCTCTTCGGCGCCGACGTGACCCTGTGGGCGCCGATGCACCTGGTCGGGGTGCTGGGCCTGACGCTGCTCTCGTTCGGTGGCCTGGTGGCCAGCTGGGTCGAACGGCGCCTCAGCAGCAGCGAACCCCGGCGCCGCTTCTTCGGCATGCTGGCGTTATTCTTCGCCGCCACCCTGCTCGGCTGGTTCATGCTCTTCCTGGCCGAGTTCGAGTTCAACGTGCCCGCCTTCCCGATGCTGTGGCACCCGTTGCTGCTCGTCAGCCTGCCCAGCTTTGCCCTCGTGCTGATCGCGCGCCTCAGGCCGCTGCCGCTGGCTGCCACCTGGGCGGCGCTGCTGTTCACCGCGCTGCGACTGCTGCTGGCCGGCCTGCTGATCGTCACCTCGCAGTTCGATTGGGCCGGCTTGACCCGCCCCATGATCCCGCTGCTGATCCTCAGCGGGGTGGCCGCTGACCTGCTCGTCGTCAGGCGGGCCCACCCGCTGCTGATCGGCCTGCTGCTGGGTGCGGTAGGCTTCCTCGCCAACTGGCCGCTGGCCCGCATCGGCGAGGTCAACTGGTATCCGGGGGCGGTGGCCGTGGGCCTGCCCATTGGCCTGCTGCTGAGCGTGCTCATGGTCTATCTCGGCCTGGCGGTGGCGGATGCGCTCGAGCCGAGGCCGCGTCGTTCGAGCGCATCGTGAAGGCGCTCACCGCCCTGCTGCTCGTCTTGCTGACAACCGTCCAGGCCGCCCAGATCGCCAGCGGCGACCGCGCCAGCGTCAAGGTTCGAACCGAGGGCGGAGCGCTGCCGGTCGTTTTCGAGGTCGCCACCGATCCGGACACGACCGGCCGGCGCGAGCTGACGTTCTTCCTCTACCGGCGGGACTCCGGCGAGCGCAGCCTGACGCGGGTGGTGACGCCGCTGGAGCCGGGGCGCTACCGGCTCGAGATGCCGCTGGTGGCCGGAAGTTGGAATGTCTCTTTACGCTACGGGATCGGCCTCGACTTCCACTACGGTTTCTTCCGGACCGACATCGACCCCGAGGAAGAGCGTGACCAGCGTCATCTGGTGGACTTTGAACGGGAGCTGGGTGATGAGGTGCCGGGGTTGGTCCAGCCGCTCGGGTTTGCGGTGTTTGGGGCATTGGCTGGGGTGGCGTTGGTGCTGATTACGGTGATTCTGAGGCGGTTGCGGAGGGAGGAAAGTGGGGGAGGGACAGGAGGATGAAGTTAGGTGAAGAGGTAGAGAGAGCTGCCCCTTCAGACCCTCCAACGACCAGCAGTTCGTGTCTCGGGTGCGTAAGCCATCTTTAGACAGCTTGGTTGAGATATTAACGGATTGCGATCACGGCAGTATCACGAGTTGGGGAATTACACCGCAAACCGGAGGTGGGGAATTACCCCCTCCCCAGCCCTCCCCCTAGAAGGAGGAGGGAGCTATAAGCACTCGTGAGTAACAACAAAGTAGTGCAACAGCGATTCGATACCGTGTTCCTAGGATTGAGTACCATCAGTTCTGGGTACGTCAGCGCGACGCTTACGGAGTAAACTCCTCCAGCACCACAACTCCAAAGAAACAAGCGTGAAGGCATGGCTACTCTCCAAGCGTGAACTCCTGTTGTTCACGTTGGGGCCAATAACAACCTTGGTCCATTGGTTCCTTCACACCACGGTTATCCCAGCTCTTGTTCTCGTTACTCAATACGTGTTCACGCCCTACACTACCCACCTGCTGGTGTTCCGTATCGTACCCAGGGTTGCCTTTTAGCTCCCTCCTCCTTCTAGGGGGAGGGCTGGGGAGGGGGTAACCCCCCACGCCGGGGGCGTGAATCCCTCCCTGTCGATACCTCCACCAAGCTCTCTAAACGAGACTCTAGACACCCGAGACACGAACTACTCGTCATTGGGGTCTGAAGGGGCTCCAGAGCTACCTAGCCTTGTCCATATTTAGATCTACTTACCCTTACCAGGAGTTGAGCGCCCCTACAGGAAAGGCGTCCCTGACGAATAGGCGACGGTGAAAAGCCGAGAAAGGCCGGTCACCATCGCCTATTCTGCGGTATGTCTAGAACCGCACCACCTAGTGTAGCGACCGGCTACACCCTGGGACTACTCAAGGGCTGCGAAAGCGTCAGCGAAATGCAACAACAGGGCCTCCTGCCGGTCGGGCGGCACCAAACCTGCCGAGCTCTCGCCAACGATCCCGTCCCCCACAACAACGCCCTAGTCCGGCGTCTGCCAGGCGCCCCAGAAGGAGGTTTCCTCGCGGTTGACCTGCTCACCATCGAGCACCATGGCGAGAGGATCGAAGGGATCGGCCGGCACTACTCATCATCAACCAAGGGCGTGTTCTGGGGCCACACGTTCACCAGCAGCGCCCTCGTGAGTCCCGACCAGGACCCCATTCTGTTGCGGTGCGATCCGTTCCCGGACGCGCGAATGGCTACCCGGCAGTACCCGAAACTCACTCCCACAGAAGCCATGTTGAATGTCGTTGGGGACACCGTCATGGCGGGCCATTCATTCGCGGGTGTGCTGGCCGACGCGCAGTTCGCCACCAAAGCTCTCAATGCGGAGCCTGAAGTTCCTGGGTGTCCCGTTGGTGATGCGTTACCGCACCAATTCCAAGGTCCTGGTGGGCGATGAGATCGTGAAGGTCCGGGAGCTGGCTGAGCGGTACCCGCGGGGCACCGCGAGGTGGTACCCGAAGTTGCAGCGCTACGTCAAACGCCTCAAAGTAGCGATCCCTGAGGTGGGTGAGGTGGACCTATTCATCGTGTGGAAGCACCAACGGGGAGGATGGTACCTCACCGCGTTGGCCTCAACTCTGGAGGGGGGTGTACAGGCGGTGATGGGGGTTTGGAACTCGCGCTGGTCGTTGGAGGTTTCGCACCGCATTCGGAAGCAGAACTTGGCTCTGGGACGGTGTACGTGCCGGTCGTTCGCGGCTCACTTGAGGCATGCGGATCTGGTGATCGAGGCGTTCAATCTCATCAGCGAGGAAAGGCAGCGAAGTCCTGGTTTGTCGTGGCGGGACGCTCAGCGCCTAGCGGCGGACCGCCTGGAAAGTGCGATGGTGACCGGCATGAACTCGATTGCAGCGTGAGGAGGTGCGTTCAGGACAAGGATTCAGCTACCCGCTCAACCCCTGCTTATGCCTAACGGGGCACCAAATCCCTCAAGATTCAGTGCCCCTTAGCCTCTTTAATCAATCACCTATTACCGACTTTTGCGCACTTTCAACTGTTATTCCCTCGGTCCTCCCTAATCCCTTACGCACATCAGCAGCTGGATGTACGGAAGGTCGATCCGTTCGGTATCGGTGTTGCTGCTTCCCAGATTGAAGCTGTGGCTGTGTTCGCCGGTCCGGTTTGTCTCGAAGTCCCGGACATCTTTGCTTTGCACTGCGATGGGGTAGATGCCTGTCCCGTCCCCGTCGAGTCCGTTGGTCCATGCCATCATCTGCTGACCGTCGCCCGCTGTCCATACGCCATCATCCATGCTTGACCAGATGTGATCGTGTCCGCCACCGGTACTGGTGGTGCTCGACGGGGGATCGTAGGAGTGGCTATGACTCCGGTTTTCCTGGTTCGACAGCGAGTCCCCGACGCTTCCACCCAGGGTTCCGCCCTCCTGCAACCCGACGATCATGCGTCCCTGAGCCTGCTCGAACTCCGACCATCCCGATGGACATTCAGCGAGGAAGAACGACATCACGGTCCCGGTCGGCAGCAGCGAGGCGAGCAGGGCGTCGACCTGCGACTGGGTGTAGTAGCGGGCATCGTGCTCGTGGTCGCTCCTCGCTGCGTTGGAGGTGCTGCCGTTGCCGGCAAACGCCACCGAGAGCGTCACAGCACCAGAATCTCCTCCGCCGTTCAGACCTTCGCCGGCCGTTACCGCGGTGATGTCGCCACCACCCGATCCTGCTGCCGTCGAGCTGATGACAATGGTGCCCTCTTCGCTGTCGTCGATGACGACGTTGTCCCCTGCCTCGAGCACCAGTGGTCCATCCTGGCCGTTGAGGCTGGTCACGCCAGCCTGATCCTGTAGCTCCTCGATGGCGTCCCGGACGAGATCGAAGTTTTCGTTCATGAGCTCCGCCTCGATCTTGGTACCGGCCAGGAACTGATTGAGATCGGCGAGGTCGACCTGCGCGAGTACCCACAGGCTGGCGAATACCAAGATGATGGTGACGGCGATGTATCCAGCGATTCGTTTCATGACGCTCCCCTTACTGCCAGATGGCTTCGTCCCAGCTCGCTGTGTCCCAGGAGCCGGGCTGGTTGGCGGTGAGGTTCCCCTGACTGCAGGCGGCGATCAGCAGCGCTAGCAGTGTCGCCAGAAGAACCAGCTTGATGCGGTTGCCGTTTCGAAACATCCTTACCTCCTGGGGATCACGCTAGAAACCGGGGCGTGTACTGGCCGTGTACTGGGCCGTGTACCGGGCCGTGACCCGTGACGCGGGTGGCCCCGAACCGGGCTTGGGGCCTTACAATGGTTGGCATCGTGAACGGTGTACGGGTGCAGCTTTTTGGGGCTTCTCGCGCCGCTCTGGGTGGGGAGGAGATCACCTTCGCCCCCGACATGCGCTTCCGGTCGCTGGCCTACCTGGCCTACCGGGGCGACTGGGTGGGTCGCGAGGAGCTCGCCTACCTGTTCTGGGCCGACACCGCACCCGGTACCGCCCGCCACAATCTTCGGCAGCTCCTCAAGCGCCTGCGGCGGCTCGACTGGCTAACCGATCTCGAGATCACCCCGCAGCAGCTCCGCTGGGCGGTCGATAGCGATGTGGCCGCATTCCGCGAGGCCCTCGGGGCCCAGCGGTGGGCGGACGCCGCTACCGATTACGGCGGCCCGCTGCTGGTGAACCTCGACGACCCCAGGCCAGGAGAGTTCCAGCACTGGCTCGAGCACGAGCGAGGTCAGCTGCGCGATCGCTGGCGCGACGCGCTGCTAAGGCACGCCCGCGACCTCGAGGTCGCCGACCGGCTCGACGAAGCCGCCGCCGCGCTCAAAAGACTTCTCGACGACGACGCGCTCGACGAAGAGGTTCTGCGACGGACTATGGAGCTGCTTGCGCACGGTGGTCGCACCGGCGACGCCTTGGCGGCCTACCACGCGTTTGGGGATCGGCTCAGGGACGAACTCGACCTGGACCCGAGCAGCGCTACCGAGCGGCTAGCGATCGATATCGAGAGCGGCAAGGTCGAGGCGGAGCCTGTGCCAAGGAAACGACCCGAACCACAGGTGGCGGTCGGAATCGAACGCCCCTCCCTTCCGGTCCCAGCCACGCCGTTCGTGGGGCGCGACCTCGAGCGCTCCGAGATCAGCCACCGACTTGTGCAACCGGGCTGCAGGATTCTGACGCTCACTGGGCCGGGCGGGATCGGCAAGACCCGTTTGGCGCTTCAGGCGGCCGAGGAACTCGGATCGCACTTTGCCGACGGCGTCGCTTTTGTCTCGCTCGAGTCGCTCACCTCGCCGGGAGCCGTTCCGACCCAGATCGCTGCCGGGCTTGGGGTCGAACTCACCACGAGTGGTGACGCCAGCGAGCAGCTTGCCGACTGGATCGGAAGCAGATACCTGCTGCTGGTGCTCGACAATTTCGAGCATCTCAACGAGGGAGCCGGCGTGGCGGCCAGCCTGATTCGGGCCTGCCCCAACCTCGCGCTGTTGGTGACCTCCCGTGAGCGGCTACGGCTCGAGGAAGAGTGGCTTTTGCCGCTGGGGGGCCTCGCCTCTCCCGAAGAGGACGACCTGGGTGTCGAGGACACCCTCCGCTTCGACGCACCCAACCTGTTCGTGCAGCGCGCACAGCGGCTCCGGCCTGACTTCTGGCCTGCCCCCGAGGAGTTGCCGGCCTTGCTGACCATCTGCAAGGTGGTGGGCGGTTCGCCGCTCGGGGTGGAGCTGGCCGCCGCCTGGGTACGGGCGCTGCCGCTGGACGACATCGCGACCGAGATCGAGCGGAATCTCGACATCCTTACCAGCGATCGGCGGAATATGAGCCCCCGTCATCGCAGTGCTCGAGCCGCCTTCGACTACTCCTGGAAGCTCCTCTCCGAAAGCGAACAGGTGACGCTTGCCAGTTTGGCGGTGTTCCACGGTGGGTTCGGCCGCGAGGCCGCCGCCGCCGTCGCCGACGCCCCGCTGCCGGTGCTGATGACGCTCCTTGACAAGTCGCTGCTCCGTTCGAGTCCGGCCGGTCGTTTCGATCGGCACCCCCTCATCCACCAGTTCGCCAGCGAAAAGCTCCACCAGCGCCCCGGCGAACAAGATGCCATCGCGGAGAGGCACTCCCGCTACTACCTGCGGTTGCTCGTGGAGCAGGGGAAGGATCTGAGCGGCGTCGGGCATGCCCGGGCGAAGACCGCGATCGGTGAAGAGTTACCGAACATCCTCGAGGCCTGGTGGTGGGCGGTCGAAAACGACCGGGCAGAGGTGGTGAAGCGCAGCTGTGAGCCACTGTGGAACTTCTTCTATCTGCAGAGTCGGGCTCGCGAAGGGTTGGACGTCTTTACCAGGACGATCGAGGATCTCGAAGCGCGTGGGGCTACGCCGGGAGCGGTGCTCGGCATCCTGTTGGGCTTTCAGGCCTTGCTCCACCTTCGCTTGGGACAGACCGACGAGGCCGAACGAGCGGCCAATCTCAGCATCGAGCATCTGGAGGGCCAGGGTGAGCCGCGCGCCGTCGTTCGCGCCCTAGGCACCCTGGGCGGCGTCGCCGCAGCGAGGGGCAATCTGGACCAGGCAGTAGCGTTTTCCCAGCGAGAACTGTCCCTGGGCCGCAAGCATCGGCTCGATGAGGCCGTTCAGAGAACGCTAGGCAATCTGGCGATCGATGAGCAGGCCCGGGGCAACTATCGGGAGGC
Source organism: Trueperaceae bacterium (assembly GCA_963662295.1). Lineage (GTDB taxonomy): Bacteria > Deinococcota > Deinococci > Deinococcales > Trueperaceae. Next base: position 4,414,770 of record OY759346.1, on the reverse strand, counting down.
CGAAACGTACTACCGAGAGATCCTGGTCTCATTTCGCCGCCGCGGGGACCACGCCCTGACCATCCAGACCCTCAACAATCTGGGACAGCTGCACCTCGACATGGATGAACCGCTGAAGGCTCAGGCGCTGCTGCAGGAGGGGTTGGGACTGGCCCGTGAGCACGATATCCCCAAAACCCTCTCCTACCTCTTCGGGGGGTTGGGCACAGCAGCCAGCGACCTGGGGCATTTGACCGAGGCCAGGTCGCTACTCGAGGCCGCACAAGAGCACGCCCGCGAAGCCGGCAACACCCTGCACCTGACCCGCCTCCTACCCAAACTCGGTCAAGTCGTCACCCGACTAGGCGAGGAAGATCAGGGCAACCGCTACCTCCTTGAGGGGCTGCACCTTGCCTGGCAAGCCAACGACCTGCCGGACACCCTCCACACCCTGACCCTGTTGGCCGAACTGGAGGCAGAACGCTCCGACCAGAAAACGGCCACCCACTACCTTCAGCTGGTCGTAGAGCCCTGAACCGCCCTGGGTTTGATGGAGGCTCCGTTCTCCCTCGAAAGGAGAGAATGGAGCATGACCCGTTACGACCAAGAAACCAAAGATCGAGTCATCCGCATGTTCATGGAGCGTCGAGAAGAAGCGCCGCACGAATCACGTTCAGCCTCCTATCGGCGCCTGCATGACCTAACCGGCATCCCGGTCGACACCATGCGCGGCTGGGTAGACAGAGCCCGCATCGACGCTGGTGACAAGCCAGGCCTGACAACCACAGAGCGTGAGGAGATCAAGGCCCTCAAGAAGGAAGTAGCCGAACTCAAACGAGCCAACGAGATCCTCAAGACAGCCAGCGCGTTTTTCGCGGCCGCGGAGCTCGACCGCCGACTCAAGTGATGGTCGCCTACATCAACGCGTATAAGAACCTGTTCGGGGTCGAGCCGATCTGCCGTGTCCTACGGGACCACAACGTGCCGATCGCCCCGAGCACGTACTACGCAGCCAAGAAGCGGCAAGCATCCGCTCGCCAGCAATCCGATGAGCGTCTCCTGGAGGTCATTCATCGGGTGCACCGCGAGAACTTTGGTGTGTACGGCGTCCGTAAGGTATGGCACGCCCTCCAGCACGAGAGTATCGACGTTGGGCGTGACCAGGTGGCGCGCCTGATGAGAGTCGCGGGCTTGAAGGGCATGACACGAAGAAGGAAGGTCCGCACGACCATCCCAACGCCTAGCGGCGTCAGCTCGCCGGATCTGGTGAGGCGAGACTGGTTCCAAGATGCGCCCGACATCGTTTGGGTGGCGGACTTCACGCACGTGCTCACTCGTGAAGGGTGGGTGTACGTGTCGTTCCTGCAGGACGGCTTCTCGAGGCGCATCCTGGGTTTCACGGTCAGTACCGGTAAGAGCAGCGAGCTGGTGATGAGGGCTCTGGAGCAGGCTGTGAGCGTCCGGCGTCGAACCGATCGGCGGTTCGTTGCTGACGGCGTGATTCATCATTCGGATGCCGGCAGTCAATATACGAGTCTGGCGTTCAGCCAGAAGTTGCTCGATCATGGCGTGAACGGTTCGATCGGTCGGGTGGGCACGGCGTATGACAATGCGTTGATGGAGAGCACGATCGGCTTGTTCAAGAGCGAGCTGATCCACGCCAGGTCGACGAGTTGGTGCTCGAGGCAGGAGGTGGAGACGGCGACGATGCGGTGGGTGAGGTGGTTCAACTGTCGGCGGTTGCACTCTTCGCTCGATTACGTCAGTCCCGTGGACTTCGAGATGGCGTACACTCAAGCGCAGGCCATGCCCAGGCTGGCCGCGTGAGAGCAGAGTCTCCACGAAACCCAGTACGGTTCACCCAGCCACCAAACGAAAAACCCACGACACCGCCCGCACCCTCTTAGAGGCCCTCAATCTACCCCCCGAAGCTGCGCCCCCTCCGCTCGACCAGCTGGTACCCGCCCTCCTGAAGCGGATGCCCCACGACTGACGTCACTCCCCAACCGCTCTACTCCTCTCCATACACGATCCCGTCTGGAAAAAACGCGTGCCACCCGAACCAGAACGCCAAATGCCCAGGCAGCCGCTCCAACACTTCACCACTCTCCGACACCAGCGCCTCCTCGGTTACCTCCCACACCTGCCCGTCCTCATCGAGGATCTCACCATCCATCGCCCCGACCGAGAACACCCGGTCGTTCCTCTGGTACGCCCGTACCGCCGCGCCGCCGGGTTCGAAAAAGTCGCGATCCGGGGTGGCTCGAGTGACCAGCACCAGGTTGGTGCCTGCCAGCGAATCGTTGCTGACGCCCTCTGCGATCAGCGTCTCGAGGGGGTAGGCCTTGGGGGTGCCGGCAAGTTCCAGGGCGAAGACCATGCTCTTGTTCTCGCGGTTGCCGGTATCCTGCTGCCACACCGGGAACATGAGCTGGGCGCCGTTGAAGTAGTCCGCGTAGGCCGCCCCGTTGGCGTAGTTGCGCTGGAAGCCCGTCTCGAGGCTCAGCACGCTGCTGTCGGGGTGTTCGGCGAGCCAGTTGGCCCAGTCGGTCACCACCACCGGTAGCCGCTCGAGGCGTACCCCTTCGCCGGCAAGCGGTCCGAAGGCGGGCACCCCGGTGATGGCGTTCCACACCGTGTTGGTGGTGCGGTCGTACATGAGTTTGTTGCTTCGCATCAGCATGCCAGACGAGCCGAATTCGAGGGCGGTGGTACCGAGATCGATCCGTTCGCCGGCGCTGTCGTGGTAGCTCAGATCCTCGACCAACGCGTCGTAGAGGACGCCGGCGCCACACAGGGTGCAGTAGGCCAGCATCACCGGGCGCCCCCGGACGCTGCCGACCAGACCGTCGGCGAAGGCCAGCGGCTCCTGGTCGGCCGCCGCGTCGGGGAGGGCGGCCGCGTCGCCGTCCAGCAGGGTCGCTCCGATGTCGAGCCAGCCCCGCTGGGGGCAGCCGGCGGAGTCGCCCGCCACCAGCAGCAGCTGGCCGTGGCGCGCCAGCGCCCGGAACGGGGTGGGGGCCCGGAAGGCGCACACCGCCTCGCCGCCAGGAGCGGCCAGTAGGGGCGTGTGGCCGATGACGTCGTTGAACATCTCGTGCCAGTTCAGCAGCCTCAGCGGATAGGCGCGGGCGTCGCCGTCCAGGCGCACCCCGAAGACCAGCTCGCTGGGGGCCGGGTAGCTGCAGTCCGACAGCCGACAGAACTGAAACAGCGATTCCCCTTCCGAAGTGGCCTGCTGGGGTGTGATCTGACGGGCGTTCACCAGCGAGGGGATGCCGTCGACCCGTACGCCCCCCCAGACGACCTCGGCCAGGTTGATCTGGGCCTCTTCCTGGACCCCGTCGAAAAAGCCGGCGAAGGCGGGGTCCACGAAGGTGGCGTAGAAGAGGCCCTTGAAGAGGTCGTAGCCGGGCGGCAGAGCGATGTCCTCGCGGCCCGCCCACTGGAAGTAGCCTCTCCAGGTGAGCTGCTGCTCCCCGGTGACGGCCTCGAGGGTGTCGCTCAGCACCTCCCAGAAGGGGCCTTGGGGAAAGAAGTAGGCCACGTCGATGAGCGGGGCGGCGTAGAGGGGGTCGCCGCTGGCGGCGATGTCGGCGAAGAAGCCACGATCGATCGAGCCGGTTCGAACCGTCTCCTGAACGACCTGGATGAGCAGTTCGAGTCGGATCTCAGGAGCCTCCTGAGCGGCGGCGGGCGAGGCCGCCACGGCCACCAGCAGGCCGAGTATCAGCGCGCGGAGTCGGACCATGGTTGTTCCTTCCCTACCCCACCATGTCGACAAGACTAGCGTGCGAAGCTCACGGAAGCGTCACGGGGGGAGTGAGAGCGCTTCATGGCCCGGGCGGCGATATGCGGATTTCGCTGGCACGGCTGCTGGCCGGGGTACGGCGAGCGGACCAGGCGGTCGCGTCGGTGGTGGCGAAACTGGACGCTCTCGAAATCTCCGGCCCCAACGATCCCCGAGACAGCACCCGGATGCGCGAGAGTCGGCAGGCGCTCGAGCGCCTCAACGACGAAGCGGCGAAGATCAATCGCTGGCTGTTGGAGACCGTTCAGCAGCTCGAGGGGGCGCCCAGCGGCTTACAACACCGTCAGCGTCAGGAAGAAGTAGGCGACGGGCAGCGCCAACAGCGAGCTGTCGATCCGGTCGAGGACCCCACCGTGGCCGGGTAGAAAGATTCCGGTGTCTTTGACGCCGGCCCAGCGTTTGATGAGACTTTCGAACAGGTCGCCCACCTGCGCCACGCTGGCGACCAGAACGCTAAATAGCAGGGTGTTGGCAAGGCCCGTGTCGAGACCGCTCCACAGCCGTAACCCCCAAGCGACGGCGCCCACCACCACGGCCGCGAGGATGAGCCCTCCCAGCGCCCCCTCGAGGGTCTTGTTGGGACTGATAGCCGGCGCCAACTTGCGGCGTCCGAAGAGGGTGCCGAACACGTAGCCACCGACGTCCGAGGCGATCACCGCTAGGAACGACAGGCCCAGATACCAGAGTCCCAGGGTGCCGTCCGGGGTCTGTCGCAGGGAGAGCATAAAGCTGAAGGCCCAGGGGATATAGAGGTAGCCGAATAGGGTAAAGACCACCGTGGTCATAGCGTTGCGGCTCGGGCGCGCCACTTCGAGGGCAATCAGATAGATTGCTAACAGGCCCAGCAGCAGCTCACGCCAACCGACCGCCGTGGGGGAGGGGGGCAGGTTCCAGACACCCGCCGGCAGCGCCGCCGGGATCGTGAGGGCCGCCGCCACCCAGAGGCTTCGCCGGCGCACCTGAACATCGCGAAGCTCCATCATCGCGGCGTACTCGTTCAGCCCCACCACCGACAGGATCAGGAACACCGGTGCCAGCAAGGGGAGCCCGCCCCAAATGCCGACGACCGTCGCCAGGATGGCGATGATTGCAAAGACGATTCGGGTATAGGGCGGGCGGCGGGGCGCCGAATTCACCGGGCATTCCGATCGGAGCCAGCCGGGGCTCGGCAAGGGGCTATAGACTGGGGGGGAGCGGTCACACCGCCATGATGTCGGTCTCTTTGTCCTTGACCCGCCCCTCGACCACGGCAGTGAACTCGTCGATGAGCTTCTGCACCTCGGTTTCGCCCAGCCGAAGGTCGTCCCGGGTGAGGAGGTTCTCGCCCTCGAGATCCTTGAGTTCCTTGTTGGCGTCCTGCCGGATGCTGCGCAGGGCGATGCGGGCCTCCTCGGCCATGTTCTTCACCATCCGTACCAGATCGCGGCGCCGCTCGTCGTTCAGCTGCGGAACATTGATGAAGATATTGTCTCCCTGGTTGTTGGGATTGAAGCCGAGATCGCCCTCCTGGATCGCCCGCTCGACATCGGCCACGATGCTCTTGTCGAAGGGGGTAATCACCAGCGTCCGAGGGTCGGGACTGGACACCGTGGCAAGCTGATTGAGGGGTGTCGAGGCACCGTAATAGTCGACGTGGATTCGGTTCAGGATCGCCGGATTGGCACGTCCGGTACGGACGGTTGCGACGGTGGAATCGAAGACCTCGAGGGTCTTTTTCATGCGGTCGCGTGTCTCGTTGAGAACGCTCTTCATGGTCGGGACCTCCAGGGCGATGCTCCGCTAGTGCGGTGCCCTAGTGTACCCGCTTGGCAGCCGTTTGTGGCGAGAGGACGCGCTTACCCTGCCGGCGCGTCGTTGCCATTGCTGATGAGGGTGCCGATGCGTTCGCCGCTCAGCAGCCGTTCGAGATTGCCTTCGGTGAAGATGTCGAATACCGTGATCGGCATGTTGCGGCCCATGCACAGGCTGATGGCGGTAGCGTCCATCACCTCGAGGCCCCTGTTGAGCACCTCCAGGTAGCTGAGGTGCTCGTACTTCACCGCATCCTGGTGCCGGTTGGGGTCGTCGCTGTAGATGCCATCGACCTTGTTCTTGGCCATCAGCACCATGTCGGCATCGATCTCGAGGGCCCGCAGCGCCGCCGCCGTATCGGTGGTGAAGAAGGGGTTTCCGGTGCCGCCGCCGAAGATGACCACCCGCCCCTTTTCGAGGTGCCGAAGGGCGCGCCGGCGAATGTACGGCTCGGCGACCTCCTGGATGGCGATGGCCGACTGCACGCGGGTGTGTACCCCGCGCTGCTCGAGGGCATCCTGCAGCGCCACCGCGTTCATGACGGTGCCCAACATCCCCACGTAGTCGGCGGTCGCCGGGTCCATGCTGCCGCCGTGCTGGGCACCGCGCCAGAAGTTGCCCCCCCCCACCACCAGGGCAAGTTGAACGCCGCGGCTGAGGGCCGCGGCGATCTCTTTGGCGAGCGCTTGGGTCGCTTCGGGCGCGACACCGAAACCCTTGGGTCCGGCCAGGAACTCGCCGGAGAGCTTCAGGATGGCGCGCTTTACGGCGCTCACTCGCCGATGGCGATGCGCGAGAAGCTGCCGATCTGGATGTTCTCGCCGATGACGACGATCGCTTCCGTAATGAGATCCTCGATACGCTTGTTGTCGTCCTTGATGTAGGCCTGTTCGTGCAGCACGATTTCGGCGAAGAACTTGCTCAGGCGACCCTCGACCATCTTCTCGGCGATGTGTTCGGGCTTGCCCTCCTCGAGAGCCTGGTTTTTCAGCGTCTCGCGTTCGGCCGCCACCACCTCTGCGGGCACGTCGTCCCGGCGGACGTATTTCGGGTTGGCCATGGCGATGTGGATCGCCAAATTGCGGGCCAGCTCCTGGAACTGCTCGTTGCGGGCGACGAAATCGGTCTCGCTGTTGAGTTCGACCAGGGTGGCGATCTTGCCATTATGGTGCACATACGAGCCGACAAAACCCTCGCCGACTTCGCGGTCGGCCTTCTTGGCGGCCTTGGCGATGCCGCGCTCCCGCAGCAGCTGGGCTGCCTGCTCGAGATCGCCGGCGGTCTCTTCCAGGGTCTTCTTGACATCGAGCATGCCGGCCCCAGTCATGCTTCGAAGCTGCTTGATGGCCTCCAGAGTTACTGCCATGATCGTCCCTCCGTCACGCCTCGTCGCGGATGGTGTCCAGACGGGCGGTAGTGTGGCTTAGTCCTTCTCCTCGCCCGCGTCGGCTTCGTCGGTGGCGGTGTCCGCTTCGGCCTCTGGTTCGGCCTCTGCAATCTCCTCGCTATCGGCCTCCGCGTCGCCGGCAGCCTCTGGTTCGGCCTCCTCGGCAGCTTCGTTCTCGGTCGAGGCTTCGGCCCCGGCAGCTGCACTCTCCGCGTCCGCTGCCACAGCCTCTGGTGCGGCCTCGGCAGGCGCCGCTTCGACCTCCGCCTCGGCACTGTCAGCGCCCGCTTCCGCGCCCTCATCCACGCCGTCTGGCGGTGTCGCTGCGGCCTCTGTTGGAGCGACCGCCGGGATCGCTGCGGCTTCGTCGCCAGACTCGTCTCCTTCGGCGAGGGCCGCGGCTGCCCGAATGGTGGTCTCGGGTGAGGAGACCGGGGTGGGAAGCGTCTCGCGCGTCTCGTCGTTGAGTCCGCCGGGTGGGGCGGCCTCGACCTCGACGTCAGCGCCACCGCGCACCTCGATGATGATATCTGCCAGGCGCGCCGTCACCAGCTGGATCGAGCGGATGGCGTCGTCGTTGCCGGGGACGATGAAGTCGAGGATGTCGGGATCGGAGTCGGTATCTGCCAGCGCCACCGTGGGAATGCCGAGTTTGTTGGCTTCGCGCACCGCGATCGCTTCCTTGGTGGGATCGATCACGAAGATGGCGTCGGGCAGCCGGGTGAGGTCCTTGATGCCGCCGAGGTAACGGGTCAGGCGCTGCAACTCTTTACCCAGCTGGATCTGCTCCTTCTTGTTGTAGCGCAGTACCGATCCGTCCTCGAACATGACCTCGAGGTCCTTGAGCCGATCGACGCGCAGGCGGATGGTCTTGAAGTTGGTCATCAGACCGCCCAGCCAGCGCTCGTTCACGAAAGGCATTCCGCAGCGTTTGGCCTCGGCCATGAGGATCTCCTGGGCCTGCTTCTTGGTGCCCACGAAGAGGATGGTGCCGCCCCGACCGGCCAGATCGCGGAGGTAGTTGAAGGCCTTCTCGCTCTCGACCAGCGTCTTCTGGAGATCGATGATGAAGATGCCGTTGCGTTCGGCAAAGATGTAGCGCTTCATCTTCGGATTCCAGCGCTTCGTCTCGTGGCCGAAGTGAACACCGGCCTCGAGCAGCTGTTTCATTCCGAGGTACGACATGGTTCTGCTCCTCCATAGGCGGGACGTTAGGATTGGGTTTCCGCCGTGGGGCGGTGGCTGTGCATCGTGGCGAGCAGACATCCCGCTGCCGCTACGCCAAACTTCATGATCATAGCAGAATCCTCGGGCGTGAAGGTAGCCCAGTGCCGGTGCAGCCCCGCCGTTCGGGTAGGCGTGCCCGACCGCCGCCTCGAGGCGCACCCTGGACGCCGGGCAGAGGGTTTTGTACCATGGTGAGCCGACCGTAGCGAGCTATCAGGATGTGGGGAAGAAGGTAGGTGTTCATGGCTAGATCGTTGCGCGGTTCGTTCCCCGGAAGCTTCCGGGGAGCGCTGTCGCGCTCCGTCGTGATCCTGCTGCTGGGATTGCTGGTGCTGGGCGTGGGAGGCACGGCCGCGGGCCAGCAGGGCGGCGACTCAGCCATCGGGGGTCGGATCGGCGACGTCTTTCGCCATATTCCCGGCCTCGAGCAGGTCGAGATCGGCGAAGCGGACGGTGTCGTGACCCTGTCCGGCTCGGTTCCGGAGGCGGCCGACAAAGATCTCGCGCTGAGGCTTGCGGGCGAGACGGCCGGGGTCCTGCACGTGGTCGATACCATGGCGCTAGAGGTCAGGAACGACAGTGAGCCGGCCCTGATGCCCGCCGTTCAGAAGGTCCGCGATGGCGTCGCCGACGCCATCGCCTTTTTGCCGCTGCTCGGTGTGGCGCTGGTCATCATCGTCGTATTCTGGTTTCTCGCCGCCCGCATCCCCTGGGAAGCCCCATACCGCCGGCTGGGCATCAATCCCCTGTTGAGCGCTCTGATCGGCCAGCTGATCCGGGTGATGATCTTCCTGCTCGGCGTCCTGCTGGCGCTCGACATCCTCGGTGCCACGCCGGTCGTCGCGGCCGTGCTGGGTTCGGTCGGCCTGGTGGGGTTGGCCTTGGGGTTCGCCTTCCGGGACATCGTTGAGAACTACCTGGCGGGAATCCTGATGAGTCTGCGGCAGCCCTTCCGGCAGCACGACCACGTGCAGATCGGCAGCCATGAGGGTAGGGTTCTACGGCTGACGTCGCGCGAACTGGTGTTGATGATGCTCGACGGCAACCATCTGAGAATTCCCAACGGCACGGTGTTCAAGAGCCCGATCCACAACTTCTCGCTCAACCCTCGTCGCCGCTTCGATTTCGTCGTCACCATCAAGATCACCGACGATGTCACCTACGTGCAGGAACTCGGGATCGAAACGCTGGTTGCCATGAACGGCGTGCTCGACGCCCCGGGACCCTTCGCTCGCGTCGACAGCATGAGCGCCTCCAATGTCACCGTTCACTTCTTCGGCTGGGTCGATCAGCGCAAGGTCGACATCGGCAAGGTGAAGAGCCAGGCTATCCGGCTCGTCAAGGAGGCTTTCTCCGACGGGGGGATTCTCCCTCCGGAGACGCCACGGCCTGTCAAAGAGACCGCCACCCCCTCGAGGCCGGACATCGAATCGCTGCCCACGGCGAAGCGGGAGGCCGCCGAGGTCGACGTGTCGGTCGACACCCAGCTCGAAGACCAGATTCGCGAGGACCTCAGCCACTCCGAAGAGGAGAATCTGCTCGAGGGCGACGGCGACACGTCCAAGGCCGAGGAGTCTGCGGCGGGTCCATCCGCTACCTGACCCCTAGCTCAGGTAGGGGATGGTCTGCGGCCCCTCGGGGAGCACCGCCACCGGGGCCTCCCGGCCGATGCGGTCGAGGTCTCGGTCCAACGCCGTGCGGATTTCGTCGACCGGCTCCAGGTGTGCGCGCCGAACTTCGTCGGCCGGCAGCTCACTGAACAGCGCCACGCGGGCCTTCTTCAGGATCAGCGAGAACACCTGCACCTGCCACTGATCGAACTGCGAGAAGCCGGGTTGGGTGATGGTATCGAGCATCGCCTCCGGCGAAGGGTGGTCGAACAGGAAGCGCTTGAAATTTCCGTGCTCGGGAAAGCCCTTGTTGCAGCGCGCCGCCGCCACGATGAGGCCGCCGGGGGCCAGTACCTGCGCCGCCGCCGACATGCCCTTGACCGACTGGTAGAGGTTGAGGTCCAACGGGTAGCCGCTGTTGGTGGTGACGACGATGGGGAAGGGCTGCTCGCAGGCGACCATCGAGGTCTCTTTTACGAACGCGCACCCCTGCGCATGCGCCGCAGTCACCTCGCCACAGAAGAAGCGGGTGATCTCCCGATGCTCGTTCAGCGTGAGGTTGATGCAGAAGTCGATGGGCGCCAGCGCACCGCCTGCGCGCACGTGCGCCTGGGTGGGGTTGCCGTCGAGCACGCCCCAGGTACTCTTGGGATGACCGATGTTGTCGACGCCGTGGTAGTTCATGATCGCCTCGAGGCTGACGATGCCCGGAAAGACCGCTTTGTAGCCTCCCGAGAATCCCGCCATGAGGTGCGGCTCGACGAACCCGAGGATGATGCGCTTGTCGGCCTCGAGGTAGTCGCGGTTCAAGAAGACCGGGTAGCCGAAGGGCGACTCGCCGGCGTAGGCGAGCGTGGTGGGGTCGTGGGCGTTGTGGTTGATGATCCGGTAGCCGCGCGCGATGTCCGTGCCGACCATGCTCTCGATCTCCTCAGGCGTGTTGCCCCGATGCGACCCGGTGCCGACGATGATGGTGACGTTTTCGCTGGGGAGGTGGGACAGTTCTGCGAACAGCCACGGCAACAGCCGCTCGCTGGGAAGCGGCCGGGTGATGTCAGCGATGACCACAGCGACGCGGTCGCTGGGGCCGACGATCTCGCGCAGGGGTCGTGAGCCGATCGGCTGGCGAACGGCGTCGCGGAAGGCCGCGGCTTCGTCCTCGAGTCCGGCCACGAAGTGCGGCCTGATGACGGTGGCGTTGACGCCGCTCAGGTCGAGATCGAGCCCGTCGCGACCGTACTGGAGCCGGACCTCAGACATAGAGGGATCGTCCGACCTGTGCGCGGCCGGGTTTCGTGGCCTTTCCGGATCTGCTGCGAGCCGTAGCGGACATGCGCCAGTCTAACCGCTGTCAGCGGTCTCCGCGACGCGTGCGTCGATGGCTGCCAGCCGTACCATCGGTAGCCATCGACGGTCGCTGAACGGATGGTCTAGGGCAGACTACCCAAAGCTTGCTCGGCTTCAGAGAAAGCGGGATTCAGTTCCAGCGCCCGCTGGTATTCCTGCCTGGCGGCGTCCATATCGCCGGACGCGCCCCGAGACTGGTAGGCCTGACCCAGATGGTAGTGCGCCTCGGCGCTCTCGGGCGGCAGCAGGGCGCCCTGCTGGGCGCGCCGGACGGCGTCGTCGATGCGGCCGACCTGCAGATAGACCCGGGCCAGGTAGGTGTAGAGCGGGGGCGTGAGCACCGCGCCCTGGAGTTCCACGGCCTGTTCGAAATGCGGGAGCGAAGCAGCCACACTGTCGCACTCGAACATGGCGATGGCCAGTTGCGACACCGCCGAGAGCGAGTTGGGGCTCAGGGTGGACGCCTGGGCCAGCTCGTATTCGGCGTCGGCGCAGTTGCCGAGCCGGAAGTGGATGTTGCCGAGATTGTTGTGGGCGCTGGTGCTGGTGGGGTCGAACACCACCGCGCGCCGGAAGGCGTTGCGCGCCTGCTCGAGCTGGTCAAGATCGCGGTAGACGCGGCCCAGGTTGACCTGCACCCGCGACTGCTCGCTTCGACTCAGCACCGAGTTCCCGGCGCCCGCCAGCGTGGAGGCCCGCTCGAGGGTGGTGCGAGCGTCCTCGAGGTTGCCTAGGCTGTACAGGATAATCCCCTTGGTGTTGAGCACCTGAGGGCTATCGGGGGCGATCCGCTCGACCTGGGCCAGAATGTCGAGCGCCTCGCCGAGGCGGTTGGGGTAGTTTTCCGGATCGCTGCGGTGCTGCCGTTCGTAGGTGAGCGCCACCTGGACGTAGGCCGAGACGTTCTCGGCGTTGCTGTCGATCGCGTCCTCGAACGAGGAGACCGCGTCGACAAGCGCCCCCTGGCAGGCCAGAGCGCGTCCCTTGCCGACCAGTGCCAGGTCGTTTTCCGCCTCGAGCTTGAGCGCTTCTTGATAGAAGTACTGAGCCAGGGGGCAGTTACCCTGCGAAAGATAGTAGTTGCCGTTTTCCAGCAGTGCCGGGACATCGGTGTCGCGCTCCTGGGCGAGGGCTCCCGAGAGCGAGCCCAACAGAACAACCAGCATCAGAGCGAGCCGAGGTTTAGGGTGGGTGGTCAACATGTCCTCCGACGGAGCAGTGTACCATCGCCTCACAGCTACGAGAAAAGGGATGCATGAGGCGAATGCTCCCTGGTTCGGCCCCTGGGGGCCTCGTCGTCTGGCCCATCATGACCGTCCTGTGTGAGAACAGGGTGTGGTCTGTAGGGACCGGCAGCCACGCTATATCAGGTAGTCGACTGCGGGGGCGAAGGTGGCGCGGCGTTGGAATTTATCGGCGAAACCCACGCCCGCTTCGCGCCCGATCACGGCCCGTGAGGCCTCGAACTGCTCGTCGGTGTATTGCCAACCGTAAAAGTCCCGGTAGAAACTGAAGATCTCCTTCACAAGCTCGATCTCCTCCCCGATGTCGACATGCATCACCGGTCGGGCCGATACGCTCGAGGCGTACTGGAGGAACCGCACCGGTTTCCGGTGTGCCTCGAGGGGCGCCGTAGCCTCGCCGAGATCCTCGTTGACGATTTTGGGGATTCGCGCCATGGTTACGGCGTCGAAGGCGATCTTGGCGGTCATCTGATGATCCGGATGACCGCTATCGTCACTCCAGGTGATGATGGCGTCGGGCTTGAAGCGCGCATACAGGCGCGCGAGCTGGAGCGCCTCGTGGCGGTTGCCGGTCATCCGGGAATCGCCCATGTCGAAGAAGTGCCCGCTGCCCCCCACCTTGTCGGCGACCCAGGCGCCGTGTTCCTGCCGGATGGTTCGCACCTCGGCGTCGGTCTGGTCTACGAACTGGCTGGCGAGTTCGCCGTGGGTGGTCCAGGCCAGCGACACCTCGTCACCCCGTTTGGCGTGCTTGATCAGGCTGCCGACACAGCCGAGCTCATCATCGGGATGGGAGAAGACGGCAAGGATTCGCATGACGGGGCCAGTGTACCCCGGTCCGAGTCGACGAGCGTCATGACGCTACCCGCGGGCGAGCAGGAGCTGCAGAAACTGGCTGTGGAAGAACATCACCGTGGCTCCGAAGACCAGGTGGCTGATGATCTGAGACAGCGCCACGACGATGCCGCCACGGAAGCGTTCGAGCGGATGGTGTTCGATCACCACGATGGTCACCAGCAGGGCGACGATGCCCCCGTGCGCCAAGCCCAGCATCAACCCGAGTAGTGGGTAGATCAGGTCGACGTTCACTGGCAGGGCAGCGAGCACCGAGAACTCGGGGACGTTGCTGGCGTCGTTCAGACCGGCGCCGATCAGCACGAGTGCCAGCAGGCCGTAGAGTACCGAAAAGATCAGCCCGCCGCCAAAGTAGATAAGCGCGCCGATCAGCAGGCTGCGGCCGTCGACCTTTCGGGTTATGGCCGACCCGAGCGCGTTCAGCACGTCGAAGTGAGCGCCTCGCCAGAGCTGCGGCAGGTACAGGAAAAAGACCATGATCGTGGTGGCGATCAGCCCGGCGGCGAGCGAGGAGAGCAGCAACGGTACGACCATATAACCTCCCCAGTGGTTGCGGTGAGTATGGCACGCCCTCGGCGCCGATGAGCTGAGACTCCCAGGTTGTACTCGCAGCCGGAGCAGGCAGGTTGCGCTCTGGTGGTCCTGACTGGAGTGCCGTGTGATCTGCAAGGACAATTGTCCTGACGTTTTGCACCGTATACTTGGGCTACTTGCTAGGACAGTGCCGCAGAAGGCGGTCCCGAGCGGCTCGCCGCCCGTACCAGAGGGCTAAGGGAGGCCATGACCGAAACGATACGACCACGCCTGCCATCGACACCGCTGCTGGCCTGGACCGCGTTGGTGGGGAACGTGCTGGTAATCCTGCAGGGAGCTGTCGTTCGCGCCACGGGCGCCGGCGCCGGCTGTGGCCGCCACTGGCCCAGCTGCAACGGCGAGATCATTCCTCTCGGAGCCGGCACCGCAACGCTCATCGAATTCAGCCATCGACTGCTGTCGTTGGTGGCGCTACTGCTGGGAGCCTGGCTGCTGCTGCGGGCCCTTCGCCTGCGGCGTGAAAACCCCGGCCTGTTCGCATTCGCCGCCACCTCGTTCGGCTTGCTGATCGTCGAGGCGCTGCTGGGGGCAGCCACCGTGCTGCTGGGATTCACCGGTGAGAACACCTCGGTGGGGCGCGGGGTGATGGTGGCGTCGCATCTGGTCAATTCGCTGCTGCTGGTCGGCAGCCTGGCCGGAACGGTGATTTTCGCCCGCGCCGAGCGACCTGCCTGGCCGCTGCGGCTCGGTCGCCAGGGGCTGCTCACCACGGTCCTGGGGGTAGGGCTGGTGGCCATGCTGATACTCATGTTCTCGGGCGGCATCGCCGCCATGGGGAACACCATGTTCCCTTCCGAAACGCTGGTCGAGGGGATCGCCGCCGACTTCGACCCCGATGCGCACCCCCTGATCCGGCTGCGCATCCTCCATCCGCTGATCGCCATCACCGTGGGCATCTACCTGTTCATCAGTCTCGGATTTGGCTGGCGGCTCAATCCGGTAGCGGAGGCCCGCCGGCCGGCGCAGGCGTTGCTCGGCGTCTATCTGCTTCAGCTGCTGGTGGGAACGTTCAACCTCGCCTTCCTGGCCCCGATCGTGCTGCAGATTCTCCACCTGATACTGGCGGTACTCGCCTTCGCCCTGTTGGCTACCCTTACCCTGGCGCTGCTTGGGTACCGGGGTTCCGAGCGGCCCGGCCAGCCGGCAAGACCCGTGGCTGATCGCGTCGCGGAGAACGCCTGACATGACGGCCCGAGCCAGCTGGCGCGACTTCGTCACCCTTACCAAACCGCGGGTCATCAGCCTGCTGCTACTCACCACGGTGGGCGCCATGGTCATCGCCGCGCAGGGCTTTCCGGGCTGGCTCGCGCTGCTCGGTATCCTCATCGGCGGCTACATGTCGGCGGGGGCGGCAGGCGTCTACAACATGGTCTACGACCGCGATATCGACGAGCGCATGAAACGCACTGCCAAGCGACCTACCGTGACCGAGGTGATCTCGAGCCGCGACGCGCTGCTGTTCGCGATCGTCCTCACGCTGCTGTCGTTCGCGGTGATCGCCGCCACCACCAACCTGCTGGCGGCGCTGCTGTCCTGGGCCGGCATCGCCTTCTACGTGCTCATCTACACCATGTGGCTCAAGCGCAGCACCTGGCAGAACATCGTCATCGGTGGCGCCGCCGGGGCCATTCCGCCGCTGGTGGGCTGGGCGGCGGTAACCGGTGAGCTGAGCCTGCTGGCGTGGCTGCTGTTCGCGCTGGTGTTCGTGTGGACGCCGGTCCACTTCTGGGCGCTGGCGTTGATGATCAAGGACGACTATCAGGCGGTCGGCATTCCCATGGCACCCGCCGTCATCGGCGAGCGGGCCACGGTTTTGCAGATGGTCATGTACGCCCTGCTGACGGTGCTGCTGACGGTTATTCCGTTCGCGCTGCAGGCGTTCAGCCCGCTCTATTTCGTGGCGGCGCTGCTGCTCAATCTGGTGCTGGCAGCGCGGGTGCTGCGGCTCTACCGACGGGTCCAACGCGGCCTCAGCATCGACAGCGGCAGCGCGCTGCCGCTGTACAAGTACTCGATGCTCTATCTGGCGCTGCTGTTTCTGGCGATGGCCCTCGACCGCACCTTCTTTGTCTGATCCCGGTCCCGTGATCCGGCTGCTGCTGAGGCCCCGCTGGCTTGCGCTGCTGGTTGTGGTGCTGCTCCTGGCTGGGCTCTTCATCGGCCTCGGGCGGTGGCAGCTGCGGCGGCTCGATCAGCGCCAGGCCAGCAACGCCCGCATCGAAGCGCGGCTGGCAGAGCCGCAGGTGGCCTTCAGCGCGGTGGTGGTTGCGGCCGCCGGTGGCGACGAGGTGGCCTACCGGCGCGTGAGCGTCGACGGCCGCTACGACCCCGATCGCGAGTTGCTGCTGCGCAGCCGGAGTTTCCGGGGCGAACCCGGCCGCCACCTGCTGACCCCGCTGCTGCTGGCCGATGGACGGGCGCTGCTCGTCAATCGCGGCTGGCTACCGCTGCCGCTCGACGCCACCCCGGTCGACGAGGCCGCCCCGCCGCTCGAGGTCAGCCTCGTCGGGCGGATCTTCCCGGAACAGGATCCGCCCAGCGGCCCGCTGGTGCCGCGCGACCCACCCGAGGGGCCGCTCGACGTCTCCTACTACATCGATACCGATCGCTTTGCCGCCCAGTTCCCCTACGACCTCGAACCGTGGTATCTCGAGCTCGAGAGTCAGACGCCGCCGCAACCCGGCGAGCTGCCGCTGCCGCCCCCACCGCCCGAGCTGACCGAAGGTCCGCACCTGGCCTACGCCCTGCAGTGGTTTTCGTTTGCCGTCATCGCGCTGGTCGGGTACGGGGTGCTGGTGAGGCGCGAACTGCGCGTCGTCGCAGACAGGACCGGGCCGTAACGGGCGCGGGCGCCAGCCGCTGTGCCCCCCGCCTGCATTCAGGGTAGGGAGCGGGCATCAGTGCGTTATCAGCGCTTCGGCAGCGTTCCCTTGCCTGCGCGAGCAGCGGAACCCTATCATGAGGGCAACCGACGCGCGAAGCGTCGCCAACGGCGTGCCCTCGGTACGTCACAGCCCTCGTCCAACCGGGCTGAGCCCGGGATAGGAGTCGCCATGGCGATCGCCCCGAGAG
The DNA here is from genome assembly GCA_963662295.1 of Trueperaceae bacterium. GTDB lineage: Bacteria > Deinococcota > Deinococci > Deinococcales > Trueperaceae. The sequence goes on along the minus strand of OY759346.1, from coordinate 4,397,853 downwards.
TGACGAAGCTCTACCTGAGGGATGTGCAGGGCGTCGACGCCCTGGCCCTTCGCAGCATGATGGATGGGGGCATGGTCGAGATCATCGTCAACGTGCAGGAGGCGGCCGAGTGGGGCGATACCCTGGGTCGTTTTTTCGACAAGCTCGAGCAGGATTGCGAAGGCTGGCGCGACTCGATGCGTAACAAGACGGTCATCGTCAACTTCGTCGACCCCCACTGAGCGAGAAGCGTCGGCAGGAGTGCAAGAACGCTAGTTGGTGCCGGGTGGCGCTCAGTCGGCCAGCTCGAGCGCGATCTCCATCATCGCGGTGTAGAGCTTTTCGCGGGTCTCCGAGGCGTCCTCCTGGCGGGAGACTAGGCTGTCGCTGACCGTCAGGATGGTGAGCGCCTCGACCCCGAATTTGGCGGCCAGGCTGTAGAGCGCGGTGGTCTCCATCTCGACCGCCAGGATCCCGTAGCTGGCCCATAGCTTCCAGGCCTCGGGGTCGTCGTAGAAAGAATCGCTGGTGAGGATGGGGCCTACCTGGACCTTGTAACCCTTGCCCGTAGCCACATCGTAGGCCCGCTTCAGCAGCCGAAAGCTGGCGGTGGGGGAGAAGTCCATGCCGCCGAAGCGCAGCCGGTTCACGGCCGAATTGGTCGACGACGACATGGCCAGAATCAGGTCGCGGAGTTTGAGGTCGGGTTGCAGCGCGCCACAGGTGCCGATCCTGATCAGGTTCTTGACGCCGAATTCGTCGATCAGCTCATGGACGTAGATGGAGATCGACGGCACGCCCATGCCGGTGCCCTGCACCGACACGCGTTTTCCCTGGTAGCTGCCGGTAAAGCCGAGCATGCCGCGCACCTCGTTGTAGCAGACGGCGTCTTCGAGATAGGTTTCGGCGATGTGCTTGGCCCGCAGGGGGTCGCCAGGCAGCAGGATGGTTTCGGCGATGTCACCGGGGTTGGCAGCGATATGGATACTCATGTGCCCTCCTAGAAGTGCCCGCTTGGGCAAGGTATTCGCGGGTAGCTCCGAAGTCCGGGTAGCGCCTTCGATGGTACGACGTTCGCTCCCTGCTCGCCACGAACATGGCGGTCGCGGTTGCCGGTCTAGGCTTCCCGCTCGAGCCGTTTGAAGAACTCCGCGGCCAGGCGCTTGGCGACGCCCGTCAGCAGCCGGGCGCCGATCCTCGAGAGGCGGCCCTGGAGTTGGGATGCCCCCTGGTAGTGCACGGTGGTGCCGGCGTCGCTCTCCTCGAGGCGGATGTGCCCCCGGGCCGTGACCTCACCCGGCCCCCCGGCGCCCTCGATGTCGAGCGTCATCGTCTCTGGCTCTACCAGGTCACGTAGCTCGAGGAAGCCTTCGAAGGTGCCGCGCAGTGGACCGATCCCGAGCCGTAAGGTGGCGTGGAAGCGGCCGTCGCCGTGGGGCTCCATATGGGTCACGCCCGGCGTGACCCTGGCGAGCACCTCGTGATCTGTGAGCAGCTGCCAGACGCGCTCCCGGGCGATGGCGACGGTGTGTGAACCCCTGACCTCCATGGTTTCCCAAGTCTAGTCCGGGGGCAGAGAGGCGGGCAAGGCCCTCTCGAGGATGGGTCTCAGCGGGAACGATCCAGCACTTCCAGCACGTAGAGCCCGCCGTTGCGGTCCGAAGCGTAGAGGAACGGTTCGCCGGGCAGCTTGTAGATGCCCCACATCTGCTGCGGGCCGCCGTTGCTGGACCGGAAGATGGAGCCATCGCCCCGGAAGCGAGCGAGCTCGACCGGCTGATAAGGATCGCTGATGTCGAGTACCAGAATGCCTTCGCCGTACCAAGAGATGTAGGCCCGGGTACCCTCCACGATCAGGTTGTGCGCGGTGGTTAGGCCCCGTTCCGGGCAGCCCGCATCGTCGGGCAGGGCGCTGCAACGGGTATTGAAGACCGACGCCAGCTTCGGCGCCTCCGGATCGCTGTAATCCCAGATGCGTAGACCGCCGTAGCCCCCACGGCGTTGGCGATGCGCACCGACAGACCGGCGTCGCCGACCGCCAGTTCGGCGTCCGTCTCGACTCTGGCGACCGTCAGCCCCACGCTGCGGGCCACGAACACCCCGGGAAGCCCGCCTGAGGTCCCGCCCATTCGCACCAGCGCCTCGCCCCCGTCGGCATGATTGAAAATCACCACCCCGGCGTAGCCCGCCTGCCGCGCGGTGCGGACCTTGTCCATGAAGGTGCACACCCCCCGTTCGAACAGGGCGATAGCGCCGGGGACGGTGGCTTCGGGTACCCCGTTGCACCCCCGACCCACGAAGATGGTGGCGCCGGTCAGGCCCTGACCGGGGAGCGATGCCAGCGGGGTCACCGCCGTCCCCTGGACGGCCCTGTTGCGGCTGAGATCGCCGCCGTCGGTGATGTCGAGATAGGTTTCGCGGGCGTGAAAGTCCTCTTCGCCCTCCACCACCACCCGGCCGCTGGCGTCGGGCCACACCGAGTGGCTGCTGACCTCACCGTCCTCGAGCGCGCTGTCGATCGCGACCGAGACCAGCCGTGGTCGCGACAGCTCGCTGAGGTCGAGTCGGATCAGGCCGGCGTCCCAGTGGGCCAGGTAGGCGGTGAGCCCATCGGGCGTTACAAAGAGATCGTGGAGCGACCGGTTGGCGATCTGCCCGAACCCGGATCCCAGGTAGGCGATCGCCTCCTGGACGCGTGATTCGTCGCGCTCAGCGGCCCAGTCGATCTCCGGCCAGGGCACCGATTCGGCCCCGAAATGCCCTATCAGTTCGGGGCTTGAGGGGTCGGTGATGTCGAAGATCTGAAAGGCGCCCAGGTCGGTGTTGACCTGCGAACCCACATAGTCGCGCCCGTCGCGGGTGAACAGCACCAGATTGTGCACCCCCTCCTCGCCAACGCGCTCCTGCCGCACCAGCGGGTTGATCGAACGGGTGGCTACGTGGCCCAGATGCCTGGGTGCAAGGGGGTCGCCTATGTCGTAGATTTCGAAACCGCCGCTGCCGTTCCGGGAGCAGCGCTCGTTGCCGTGGACCAGCAGGTCGCCGCCGGTCAGGCGAGCGACTTTGAGGTCGTTGATGCGGCTCCCCGCCACCGAGGGCAGCGCCGCCACATGCTGGGGGTCGTGGGGGTCGTGGACGTCGAAGACCTGGATCCCGGCGTCGCCGACGGTGCCGTCGCCACAGGGGGGATCCGAGGTGCCGAGATAGGCGAAGCCCTGATGGACCCAGACGTCGCTGGTGGCATTGGAGAGTAGCCGTTCGCCACGTCCCACCAGCTCCAGGGTGATCGGCGAATCGGCAGGCGGGGCGTCGCTGACCACGACCGTCACATCCGCGGAATCGCTGCCGAGGGCGGAGCTGGCCAGCGCCAGAGCCAGGGCGAGAACAAGCAGTTTCAGAGAGCGAGGCATGGCTTCATGGTACGGCGGCAACCGTGCGGTCGGGTGAGGGGCCGGTGTGGGAGGTGAGAGGGCTGAGCCGTTGTGACGGCTGTGGTACGGGTTCGTCCGGCGGGGCCCTCATAGTTGCTCCTGGAAGAGTACATGTGGACTGGAGAGAGCCCGAACCGAAAGTTGCCGAACGCATGACCTAGGGCGCGACGCCCAAACATAGCCAACGTCATGCTTCGGAAAGGAGATTCGGATGCGTTTTCTCAAAGGATCGGCCCTCTTTACGGCCGTAATCTTCCTCTTCGCGGCCTGCTCGACCGTTACCCCGACGCAAGTCATCGAGCCGCAGGCTGTCATCACCAGCCCCATCCTGGCACCCGGAACCGTGTGGAGTTACACCGATGGCTTCCACATCGATTTCGTCGGTACCGGCATGGGCACCGACGCTGCCGTCTCCCAGAACCCCGCCACCCTCGCCATCCGCGACTTCGAGATCGCCGACAAGATCCGCGTACAGGTGCTGATCAAGGGCGGTCCCGACGACTTCCCCTACACCCAGCCCGCCTAGGTGGTATTCACCTCGAGCGCCGGCCAGACGGTCGTCGTCGACTCGCCGGCTGCCGGCCCCGAGAACGACGGCTACTTCGAGACCAACTTCGGTTGGCACTACGAGGCCTGGATGAACCCCGCCGCCACGGTGACCGCCGAGGTCTTCGAGCCGGGCGTTCCCGATCCGGTCTCGGTGCCTCCCTGCACCAGCCAGTGCACCCCGCGCGCCTTCAATGCCTGGGTCTTCTTTCCGGCCGATGAAGCGCGCCCGGCCAACAGCGCCAGCCTCTCACACCACGACCTGTGGTGGGGCACCCAAAGCTCCCCCAATCCCGCTCACCACCGCGTGTCGGCCACCGATACCCTGGCCATCCCCACCGCCGCAGGTCGGCGCTACGTGGGTATCGAGATCAATCTCACCGACCTGACTGCCGACGGCCGCACCGCGATGGTGACCGCCAGCGCCGGCGGGCAGAGTGTGACCAGAACCTACAACAGCCTATGGCCTGCGTACGAAGAAGAGCTCATGATCGACAGGCTGGTTCTGGCCGGCGTGCCCGGCGCCACCACCTCGGTCGACGTGACCTTCACCTCGCCCGACGGCACCGACGTCAACAATGCACACCTCGATGGTGGCGACTCCTTCTTCGTAAGCGGCGTCACCGCCACCCCCGGCCTGCTGATGGGATGGGTGGCCAGGGCTGTGACCATAAGTTCTGGCGGCGTCAGGCCAATCTCGACGAATGGGTGTACTACCGGCACTACAACAAGTTCTCGGACGTGTTCGGCCGCGCCATCACCGGCGATCCGTCACTCCGCACCGCCCTGTTCTACAAACCTGGTGACGAAGCCAGGATCGCCCGCATCGGCGTGGCCGCCCTGCTCAACGCCAGCAGCCTGGATGTGAACTACCTTTACACTGAGGCCGAGGTGATCCAGTTCGTGCAGGATGCCCTCGATGGCGTTATCACCTGGCCGGCGTTCCGCGACCTCCTCATGACCGAAAACGATATGGGGTGCAGCATCGACGAGAACCTCAACTAGCGCACCCTCAGACTTTCGAAATGGGCCCGCTGTTCACCGGGCCCGTTTCGGTTTCACCTACAGTGGCAGCGAGTATCGTGCATACCGACACCAAACGCGCCAGGTAGCCCATTTCATCTCGTAGACCTTACGCACACTATCCCCATCGCACCTGCTCTGGGTCCGCGGGATGTAACCGCGGTCCGATCTCGAGAATGACGATCGCACCGCGAAGGTGATTTTCAGAATGGAGACCTATGACAGCACGCCTCCTCCGGGCACGTACGAAGAGGAGCTGCTGATCGATTCCCTGAGTGATTGGTGACTCCGGCATGCTCAAACCAACCCAACACATCCCCCAACGACACCGTCGATAGCGCAGCCGCGATCGCAGAGTCCAACGCTCCCCTCGTCCTCGCCCCCACAGCTTTCACGAACGCCTTTATCTTCGAAAAAGCCAACTCAATGGGGTTGAAGTCCGGACTGTACCCAGGCAACAACACCAACTCGCACCCCCTCGCCTCGATCGCCTCCCGCACCTCCGGTTTGCGGTGCACCCCCAGCTGATCCATCACCACGATCTGCCCCGGCCTCAGCTTCGGAGCGATGACCTGCTCGATGTACGCTAAAAACGCCACGCCATCCACCGCTCCGGTCAACGTCATCGCGTCACCCACACCCTCATCGAGACTGATCGCTGCAACGAGGCTGGTGTTCTCCCCACGGTTCTTCGGCACCCTACCCACGGCACGTTGTCCACGTGGGGCGTAGGCGTAGGGCAGGGTCATGGCGACGTTGAAGCCGCTCTCATCGACGAACACCAACCGGTGCGGGTCAATACCTCTGATCCAAGCCAGGAACCTCCACCGGGCCTCTGGATTCTGTTCACTCGCGTAGATCGTCTTTTTTTCTCGTCGATCCCAATCTCTGTACCCAGCGGCACATGGTCGCTCTGCTGATGCGGACGCCGGTTCTCTCCAAGAAAAGGTCGCAGCGCTGGTCGTGGGTGAGGTCGTTGCTGATGAGGCTCTGCTCAACCCATGCCTGGTGCTCATGGAGGGCGCTGGGGCGGCCCGGGGAGGTTCTGGGGGTGAGATCTCCACTTTGGCGGTAGCGGCGGAGGTAGCGACTGACGGTGGCGGTTCCAACGTCGAACGTGTCTGCGGCTTCATGGAGGGTGTAACGCTTGTGTAGGACGGCGTTTACGATGCGTTCTCGGAGGTCGGTAGAGTGCGCCATGCCTCAGCATGAAGCACGATCACTCAATGCGCAACCCGCTGTAATGGCCGAGGCGATCGGTAGGCTCACGTACGACAGGAACGAGGGCGGCTCGATCATCCACTTCACCATCGTCGATGGCGGCGAACCCGGTCGCAAAGACATGATCGACTTCAAGATCTGGCTGCCTGGTGATGATCCCGCTGTCGACACTCCCATTCTCAACGTGGCTGGCTACCTGCAGCGTGGCGGCAACCTGCAGGCGCATTACGATCAGCCTCATGGGAACAAACCACCAAAAAACTAAGGCTTTTCCCGACTTCTAGACTCCCAAATGAATCCCGGCACGGTGCCGGGATTCATTTCTATTGTGAGAGGAAAAGGGGCTAAGCGGCAGCGTGGGGCCACGGTAGCTAAAGCCGAGGCGATCACGCCCCTCGGCTGTGCCAAGGGTTACACCTACTCGTACCGCAGCGCCTCGATGGGGCTCAGGTTCGCCGCCCGGTTGGCCGGCCACACGCCAAAAATCACCCCGGTCGCGACGCTGACGCCGAAGGCGAGCACGATCACCAGCGGGTTGATGATGACGGTGTCGATGAACGGCACCACCGCCACGATGGCGTAGAGGCTGCCGACGGCGAGCGCAACCCCGATCAGCCCGCCGATGACGGTGAGCACCACCGCTTCGATCAGGAACTGCTGCAGGATGGTGTTGCGCTTGGCGCCGAGGGCCTTGCGGAGGCCGATCTCGCGGGTGCGTTCGGTGACCGACACCAGCATGATGTTGAGGATGCCGATGCCGCCCACCACCAGGCTGATGGCGCCGATCCCCCCCAGGACGGCTTGCAGGATCAGGGTGATGGTGTTGAAGGTGTTCAGAATCCCTTCGATCTTCTGAACGCTGTAGGTCTCGCTGTCGCGGCGTCGGTTCAGGATCGCACGCACCTGCTGTTCGACGTCGTTGAGGTTCTGCTCGAGGGCGACCGTAATGGGGAAGAAGTCGTAGCGCCCGCGCTCCAGGAACGGGTAGTTCAGGTACAGGGACTCCAGCGGAATGTCGCCGTGGATATCGTTGGCGAATGCTCCCAGGGCGCCGCCGATGCGTTTCTTGACGCCGATGACGGTGTAGAACGTGCGGGAGCCCCCAACCGTCACTTTGATCTCTTCGCCTACCGGGTCGCTGTCGTTGGGGAAGAACTCTTCGGCGGCGTCGGCCGACAGCACCACGACGTTCGAGGCGCGTTCGTACTCCGTCCGTGCGAAGTAGCGCCCCACCTCCAGCTCGAGCGTCCGATCGACCTCGATGGCGTTCGGGGTGGTGCCGTTCAGGAGGATGCGCCCCTCCTCGTTCCCGGCCTGGGTGATCCCCTGGAGGCTCTGCTGCCTCAGAATCTGGATCGGCAGGCGTGCCAGCGCCGCGATGTCGTCGTCGGTGAAGGGCTCCGAATCCGGATTATCGAACTCCCGCACCACAAAGAGGCTCTGCGCGCCAAACGACTGCAGCTCGCCGGTGATCCCTGCGGTCGCAATCTCGCCCATGCTGATGGTGGTCGTGACGGCGAACACCCCGATCACCACCCCGAGCAGCGTCAGCAGCGAGCGCAGGCGGTTGCCGAACAGCGCGTCGAGGGCGGTGCGGATGTTTTCAAGAAACACGGCTGCCTCCCTTCACGACCTCTTCGATGCTTGCGACCGTGCCGTCGCGGATGTGGATGATGAGCTGGCAGTGCTGGGCAACCCCGTGCTCGTGGGTAACCATGAGGATGGTACGCCCTTCGCGGTGCAGGTCCTCAAAGAGGCCGAGGATCTCCTCGCCGGTGGCGCTGTCGAGGTTACCGGTGGGTTCGTCAGCCAGCAGGATGTCGGGGTCGGTGGCGAGTGCGCGGGCGATGGCGACGCGCTGCTTCTGGCCACCCGAGAGCTGGTTGGGCCGGTGGTCGATGCGGTCCCCGAGTCCGACCCGCTCGAGCGCTTCGCGGGCGAGCCGCGTGCGCTGCCGCGGGGAGGTGCCGCGATACATAAGCGGCAGCGCGACATTGGCGAGCGCGGTGGCGCGTGGCAGCAGGTTGTAGGACTGAAAGATGAAGCCGATGCGCCGGTTGCGGATCCCCGAAAGGTCGTCCTCACTGAGGTCGGCGACCTCCTGCCCGGAGAGCCGATAGCTGCCTTCGGTGGGGTTGTCGAGGCAACCGATGATCTGCAGGAGCGTGCTCTTGCCGCTCCCCGAAGGCCCCATGATGGCGGCATACTGCCCCCGTTGGACCTCGAGATCCAGCCCTCGCAGGGCGTGCACTTCCAGCCCGCCTTCGAGCGTGTAGACCTTGGTCAGCCCCGCGGCGTCGATGATGCTCGGCAGCTTCTCGCTCACAAGGCGTCTGTGGCCTCCCCGGCAACCGGGTCGTACTGAACGTCTTGCCCGGACTCCAGCTCATCGAGGTTGAGCAGGGCTATGAGGGAGCCCTCGTCGAGGGAGCTGCTCGCCACGGCCGCCTCGGTGTTGTTCTGGTCGAGAATCTCGATGGTGACCCGTTCGACGGTGCCCTGACCCGGTTCGACTTCGAGGATCTGATAGAGCCATGTTTCACCGTCTGCTTCGCTGATGGCCTGTAGCGGAATCAGGGTGACGTCCTCGAGCCGATTGACGACCACCCGCACATCGACGTTGAAGCCCGGTTTGATGAGACCCTGGTCGACGGCGTCTCGGGCGGAGTCCGCAAAGCGGAAGACCACCTCGACCTGGGCCGCCCCCTCGGTCTGTCTGGCGGTGGCCCCGATGCGCTCCACGACCCCGTCGAAGCGCTGACGCTGGTTGGCGTCCGGAATGATGGTGGCCGCCTGTCCCACGACGAGGTCCACGGCCCGGTTTTCGGTGAAATCTGCCGTCACCCGCAGCGACGAGGTGTCGACCAGGCGGATGGCGTCCTGCGACAGCGGCTCGACGCGTTCACCCACCTTGAAGTCGATAGTGGTGACGGTGCCCGCGAACAACGCCACCATATCCGCCTCGGCAATGCGCTGCGCATGGTTGGCGATCGTCGTCTGCAGCGAGGCGACGGAGGCCTCGCCGCTGGCGCGTTGGGCGGCGGCCAGCTGATCGAAGGCCGCCTCTCGTTCGCGGGCAGAATCGAGGGAGAGTTGGGCCTGATTCAGGCGCCGCTGGGCCTGGGCCTGGGCCTCCTCCGCGGCGTCGAGTTCGTCCCGAGAGGCCGCCCCGATGGTGTTGAGTTCTCTGGTGGTAGCCAGGGTGTCCCCGGCGTCACGCACTTCCGTCTGGGTGTTGGCCAAGGTCCCTTCAGCGCTGACGGTGCTGTTCCTGGCGTCGAGTCTGTCTGCCTGCTGCTGCGCCAGGATGCGCTGCAGATCGGCCTGGGCCGACTGCAGATTGGCCTGGCTGGAGGCGAGTTCACGCTCGAGGGAGCTGGTGTCCTGGCGTGCCAGCAGCGTCCCTCGTTCGACGCGATCCCCTTCGTTCACCAGAATCTCGGCGACCGTGCCGCTGCCTTCGAACGTCAGGCTGCGCTCCTGGGTCGCCTCAACGACACCCGCGCCCGAGACCTCTCGAAGGAACGTGTCGCGCGCGAGCTGTTCCACCGCCGTGCGTTGAAAACTGGGCATGCGAGCGCGGCGAACGATGCCGAAGGCCACAGCGCCGACCGCGATGATCAGGATGCCCAGGATCACCCATCGCCTCGTTCGTCGTCGTCTAGGTACAGTCATGACCTTCCTCGCTTAGCAGACAGGACCGCGGCAGCGGCTACCGCAGCCTATGCTGTGGGTTGTTGTCGCTGCCGGGCCTTAGGCCGGCGTCTTCTCTCTTGCTTCCTCGAGCGTCTCCATCAGGCTTTCGAACGGCGCTACGAACTTCTCTACGCCCTCGTCCTCGAGTCGCTCGGTGATCTGATCGAGCGAGATACCGAGCGCCGCGAGCCGCAGGTGCTGCGCCCGGGCGCCCGCCACGTCGTCGGTGATTCTGGTGGCGGGATCTCCCTGCTCACGGTAGGCGTCGAGGGTGACGCTGGGCAGGGTGTTGATGGTATCGGGACCGACCAGCGGCTCGATGTACTTGGTGGCCGGATCGTCCGGGTTCTTGGTGCTGGTCGAGGCCCACAGCAGCCGTTGGGTTCGGGCGCCACGCTCCTCGAGTCGGGCGAATCGGCTGCTGCCGAAGCGCGCCTGGTAGATGCGGTAGGCCAGCTTGGCGCTGGCGATGGCCACCCGGCCTTTGAGGTCGTTGGCGGTCGAGGCCTGCGGGCCTCCTCCAGCGACCAACGAATCGAGCTGGGGATCGACCATCACGTCGATGCGGCTCAGGAAGAAGCTCGCCACCGAGGCGACCCGTTCTATCGCCTGGCCGGCCTCGGCGCGACGCTCGAGTCCGCGCAGGTAGGCGTCGGCGACCATCTGGTAGCGCTCGAGACCGAACAGCAGCGTCACGTTGACGTTGATCCCTTCGGCGATGAGCTGCTCGATGGCGGGAAGGCCCGCTAGGGTTCCGGGCACTTTGATGAACACATTCGGTCGGTCCAGCAGCGCCCACAGGTGACGGGCTTCCTGAAGCGTCCCCTCGGTGTCGTGAGCAAGCTTGGGCGACACCTCGAGGCTGACATAGCCGAAACGGCCGTCCGACTCGTCGTAAACGCTGCGGAAGTGGTCGGCGGCGGCCTGGATGTCTTCGATCACCAGCGCCTCGTAGATCTCCGGTACACCCTTCCCCTCGCGTGCCAGCGATGTGATGGCGTCGTCGTAGTCATTGCTGCTGGCGATGGCTTTTTGGAAGATGGCCGGGTTGGAGGTGACGCCTCGCAGGCCGTCGCGCTCGATCAGCGTGGCCAAGGTGCCGTCGTGGAGCCAACTGCGGCGGATTTCATCGAGGTAGACCGACTGGCCGAAAAGCTGAAGTCTGCTGAGTGGGTTCATGCTACGGGCCTCTCCTACTCGCTGGATTAGGGCTACTGTACTCGCTCACCAGCATAGGTGCTAGGACCCGGAGCGGGGGTAGAAACCGATACCAACCGCTGTGCTAAACTCACCGGCGCATGTCTGCTCCCCTCGCCGTGCTGGGCGATTTCGCCTGGGACGTGGTCATCCGCGCCAACACCGAACTGCTGACCGGTGGCGACACCTTCGGCGAGGTGATGTTGGCCCCTGGCGGATCGGCCGCCAACGTAGCGGTGTGGGCACGTCGCTGCGGCCTGCCGACGACCTTCATCGGGAAGATCGGCCGCGACCGCTTCGGCGAGCTGGCCGAGGAGAATCTGAGGCGTGAACGGGTCGAAGCCTACTTCGTGCACACCGACGCCCACCTCACCGGCTCGGTGGCTGTGTTCGTAGACCATTCCGGCGAGAGGTCGATGGTGTCGGGCAAGGGCGCCGACCACTACCTGCTCCCCTCGGAGCTGCCCCTGGGGCTGCTCAACGGGCGCCGGCACCTTCACCTCACGGCGTGGTCGTTCTTCGACGACCCGCCGCGCACCGCCGCCAGACGGGCGGCCGAGCAGGTGCAGGCGTCGGGAGCCACCCTGTCGTTCGATCCCGGCTCCTTCCAGATGATCGAGGAGATGGGCGTGGAGACCTTCCTCGCCTGCACCCAGGATTTGGGCATCGATGTGTTCTTGCCCAACAAAGAGGAGGGGAACGTACTGACCGGCGAGAAGGAACCCGAGGCGATCGCCCGGGCGCTTGCCGGGCTCTATCCTGGGGCGCTGATCGCCCTCAAACTCGACGCTCGGGGGGCGCTTATTCTCGAGGACGGCGCAGCCACCCCGATCGCTCCGGCCACCAACAACCTGGTCGACGCCACCGGCGCCGGCGATTCGTTCGCCGGGGCGTTCCTGGCCCAGGTTCTGCAAGGTGCGAACGCCGTCGACGCCGCCCGCTTCGCGACCCGCGTCTCGGCCTGGGTGATCGAGCATCTCGGGGCGCGGCCCGATTCGGACGAGCGCCTGCAGACGTTGCTGGCTTCGGTCCCCAGCTAGCTGCAACCCCCTGTAACGGCCTGGCTTCCGACCGTGCACCGCTGGCGTAGGCTGAGGGGGCTTCGTGGCCGCCACCCGCGAACCCGTAGGGAGCTTCCGTGACCATCGATCTCGACAGCCTCGAGTTGCACGACAACCCGGCCGCCGGCCGCCTCGAAGTGCCGCTCGGCGATACCGTCGCGGAGGTGCAGTACATGCGAGTGGGCAACACCCTGATCTTCACCCACACCGAGGTGCCGGAGGCGTATGAAGGTCGGGGGATCGGCAATCGGACGGCGCAAATGGCGCTGGAGTACGCCCGCAGCCAGGGTCTCCGAGTGCGGTCGATATGCCCGTTCATGTCGGCCTTTCTGGCCCGCCATCGAGACGAGTACGAGGATATTCTGGTGCACGTCGGCGGCCGTTAATCGAGGATACGGTAGCCATGACGTCCGCCGACCACCCCTGGGACCTCGCACCGGCCGACGCCCGCGCCCTGCAAAATCGGTTGCGGAGTCGGGTGATCGTCCACGACCAGCTCGCCGAGGTGGGCACCATAGCCGGGGTAGACGTCGGCTTCGAGGCAGGCGGCGCGGTCACGCGGGCGGCGGTTGCGGTCCTCGCATTCCCCAGCCTCGAACCGCTGACCCACGCCGTGGCCAGGCGCCCCACCCGCTTTCCCTACCTGACGGGGCTGCTCTCCTTTCGAGAGGTTCCCGCCATCCTGGATGCCCTCGAGAAGCTCGCCGCAGCGCCCGATCTGATCCTCTGCGACGGCCAGGGCTACGCTCACCCGCGTCGTTTCGGCCTGGCCTGCCATCTGGGGGTGCTGACCGGGCTCGCCACCATCGGGGTCGGCAAGACACGGCTGATCGGCCGCCACGGACCGCTACCCGACCGACGTGGCGCCTGGGTACCGCTCGAGGATAGGGACGAGGTGGTGGGTGCGGTGCTGCGGAGCCGCGCCGGCGTGAAACCGATCTATGTCTCGATCGGCCACCGGATCTCGCTTCAGACGGCGCTGCACTACGTCATGGCGGCGGTGGGACGCTACAAGCTTCCCGAGACCACCCGGCGTGCACATCGGCTGGCTTCGGGGCCACCCCTCTGACACCTGGCCTGCCGCGACCGACGGGGAGGCCCCTCGCTTGGGTCTGCGCCGCTTTCGTTGCTGCCCGCCGGGAGAGCGCTTTTCAGTCCGACAGGTGTCCCAGCTTCTTCCGCTTCGTCTCGAGATAGCGTTCGTTGTAGGGGTTCTCGCCCGCATGCAGCGCCACCCGCTCGACGATTTCGATCCCGTAGCCCTGGAGCGCCGCCACCTTGCGGGGGTTGTTGGTGAGTAGCCTCAGTTTCTTCACGCCGAGGTCGTACAGCACCTGCGCCCCGATCCCGTAGTCGCGGAGGTCGGGTCCAAAGCCGAGTCGCTGATTCGCTTCGACGGTGTCGGCGCCCTCGTCCTGGAGGTGGTAGGCCCTGATCTTGTTGAGCAGCCCGATCCCCCGTCCCTCCTGGCGCAGGTAGACCAGCACCCCCCGGCCCTCGTCGGCGATGGCCTTGAGGGCGGCGTCGCGCTGAAAGCCGCAGTCGCAGCGGAGGCTGTGGAGGGCGTCGCCGGTCAGGCATTCGGAGTGCATTCGGGTCATCACCGGAGCGCCGTCGTCGATCTCGCCCAAGGTCAGGGCGAGGTGCTCGTTGTCGTTGAGTTCGTCTTTGTAGCCGACCACCATGAATTCGGCCCAGGGGGTGGGCAGCTTGGCGGTGTCGACCCGCTTCACGAAGGCGTCGATCTCGAGCCGGTAGGCGATAAGGTCAGCGATGGTGCCGACCTTGAGCCGGTGCTCGCGTGCGAATTCGAGGATCGCCGGCAGCCGCATCATGGTGCCGTCGTCGTGCATCAGTTCGCTGATCGCGGCGACCGGCTCGAGCTCGGCCAGGCGGCACAGATCGACGGCCGCCTCGGTGTGGCCGGCGCGCCGCAGCACGCCGCCGTCGCGGGCCCGCAGCGGGAACACGTGGCCCGGATGGACCAGATCATCGGGGCCGACATCGTCGCGGACGGTGGCTCGGATGGTGGTGGCCCGGTCCTTGGCGCTTATGCCGGTATCGATGCCCTCGCGCGCCTCGATAGAGATGGTGTAGGCGGTGCTGCGCCTGGCGGTGTTGTGTTCGACCATCGGCGGCAGTTCGAGGTGGTCGGCCAGCGCGCTGGTCATGGCCAGACACACCACCCCGCCGGTGTAGCGGATGGCGAAGGCCAGGTTCTCGGCGTTCGAGTGCTGCGCCGGGATAATAATGTCACCCTCGTTCTCCCGGTCTTCATCGTCGACCATGATCACCGGGCGTCCCGCCTTGAACTCCGCGAGCAGTTCAGCGATGGTGGACAGGGTTACCTTGGGTTCAGCGGGCATGGTGTTCCTCCTCACGCAGCAGCATCATGCGCTCGAGGTACTTGGCCATCAGGTCGGCCTCGAGATTGACCGAGCTGCCCGCCTCGAGGTCGCCGAGAGTGGTGACGTCGAGGGTGTGGGGGATGAGCCAGAGCGTGAACTCGTTGGTCGCCAACTCGCCGCTCGAGCCGGCCGGTCCACCCACGTCGACCACCGTCAGGCTGACGCCGTCGACGGTGACACTCCCTTTGGGAATCAGGTACCTGGATAACGCTTCCGGGGCGCGCACCGTCACCACGTAGGCTCCCGGTGCGCGCTCGACGGCCAGCACCCGGCCCACCCCTTCGACATGACCCGAGACCACGTGCCCGCCGAAGCGGCCGTCGGCCGGCAGGGCCCGCTCGAGGTTGACGCGCGCTCCCGGGTGCCAGCGCGGCGCGGTCTTGGCCAGCGTCTCGCGGGAGAGCTCCACCTCGAAGCCCGCCTCGTCGAAGATCACGGCGGTCAGGCAGCAGCCCGAGACCGACACCGAGTCGCCGGGGCGCAGGTCGCTGAGGATGGCGCTGGCGGCGATCCGCACGCGCACGTCGCCGCCCTGAGCGCCGCTGGCGGCCGGAGCGGGCGCCACCCGATCGATGGTGCCCATCTCTTCGACGATGCCGGTGAACATCAGCCGCCCCCTCCCTGATCTGCTCCGTCCGCCTCGAGCGGGGTGTCCGGATAGGCGACGCGGCCGCTGATCAGCAGGTCGCCGCCGAGCGTCTCGGTGCGCATGTCGTCGAGCCGAATGGCGTCCTCCATGCGGGCTACCCCCATGCCGCCGAGCGGGCTGGCGCCAGCGCCGCCGAGCAACTTGGGACCTATGAACCAGGCCACCCGGTCGACGGCTCTTGCCTCGAAGAACGACCACGCCAGGGTGCCGCCCCCCTCGAGCAGCAGGCTGGTGATCTGCTGGTGGCAGAGCGCCTCGAGGGCGAACGGCACGGAGCTGCGGCCCCGAGCGGCAGGCGTGACGATCACCTCGGCGCCGCGGGCGCTCAGCGCCGCGACCCGCGCCGCCGGAGCTTCCTCGGTCACCAACAGCACCACTCTTGCGGGGTTGCCGAGAGGGTCGTCGTCGAAGAGTTTCGCCGCCACCGGGGTCCGCGCCACCGAATCGAAGATCACCTTGATAGGGGTGCGTCCCCCTTCGAGCCGGGTCGTCAGCAGCGGATCGTCGAGCAGTACGGTGTTTACCCCGACCGCCACGGCGTCGAGCTGATGGCGCCAGCGCTGCACCCGCTTGCGGGCGTCTCCGCCGGTGATCCAGCGGGATTGGCCGGTTCGGGTGGCGATCTTGCCGTCCAGGGTCATGGCTGTCTTGTAGAGGACGAACGGTCGCCCCTCGAGCTGGGCGGTGCGGAAGATCTCGTTCTGCTGCTCGGCCTCGTGTGCCAGTACCCCGGTTGTCACCTCGATGCCCGCCTGTCGCAGCCGGACGATGCCGCTGCCGTTCACGACGGGGTTGGGGTCGCGGGTTGCCACCACCACGTGGGCGACGCCGGCCGCGATCAGAGCCTCGCTGCAGGGTGGGGTGCGGCCCTGGTGGTTGCACGGCTCGAGGGTCAGGTAGGCGGTCGCACCGCGAGCGGCGTCGCCAGCGTGATCGAGCGCTATCGCCTCAGCGTGCGCCTCGCCGGCCCTCACATGCCAGCCTTCGCCGACCACTTCGGCGCCCTGGACCATGACGCAGCCCACCAGCGGGTTGGGGGAGACGGTGCCACGACCTCGCTCGGCCAGCTCGAGGGCCCGGGCCATGTGGCGTTCGTGTTCGCGCCACACCGCGCCAGCGGGATCGGCTCTATCAGGATCAGAACGGTGCTGCATGCTGCGCGGACGCACAGCGGTGCGCCGCAGCTCACCTCCTTCTTTCATCCGGACTGTCACCGTCGGTGCCGGTTTTGCACCGGCTCGGGCCCCTGGTGTTGCCGAGGGCTTCGCGGACTCGCCCCGCCTGTGTCGGCTAGGCTCACCGCCGGTCGGGAATTGCACCCTGCCCCGAAGGATGTCTGCTTGTAGCGATGAAAGAAACTCTCCCCACCGCGCTCATAAGTATACGAGATGCCAGCCGCTGCGCCGTAGGCTGAGCGCCATTGGGACGACGACCGTCTGGGACCCTTCGGCAGCTAAACGGCAACGGCGACCGAGGTACCATGGTGCCGGCATGGGACTCTCCTTCGACCAGAAGCTCGACAACTACGCCGACCTCGCCGTTCGGGTGGGTGTCAACCTGCAACCGGGTCAGCGGCTGATGATCCGGGCGCCGGTGGCAGCGGCGATGATGGTGAGGCGCTTGGCCGAGCGGGCCTACCGGGCCGGCAGCCGGCTGGTGGATGTCATGTGGAACGACGACCAGGTGTCGCGGTTGCGCTTCGAACTGGCGCCGGAGGACTCTCTCGAGGCGTACCCGCTGTGGCGGGCCGAAGGGATGCGTGCCGCGGTCGATCGTGGCGACGCCTTCCTCAACGTACTGGCCAGCGACCCGGAAGCCTTCAAGGGCATCGACAGCGCCCGGATCGCCACCGCTCGCAGGGTCGCGCAGGAGCATCTACGCCCGTTTATCGAGAAGACCCGCAGCCATGAGGTGGCCTGGTCGATCGTCGCCGCACCGGTCCCGGAGTGGGCCGCCATGGTCTTTCCCGCTGAGGGTCAGGAGCAGGCGGAGATCCTACTCTGGAACGCGATTCTGGCCGCTACCCGCGCCGACCAGGCCGAGCCTGTGGCGCGCTGGCAGGAGCATCTCGGGCGCCTCCACGGGCTCTGTGCGCATCTCGACGCGCGCCGCTACCACGCCCTGCACTTCCAGGCCCCAGGCATCGATCTTCGGGTCGGGTTGGCCCCCGGACACCGTTGGGTGGGGGGAGGCACGGCCACCCGCGAAGGGGTCGCCTTCGTGCCCAACCTGCCGACCGAAGAGGTGTTCACCGCGCCGCATCGCGATCGCGTCGACGGGGTTGTAGTCGGCAGCCGCCCGCTGTCGTACCAGGGACAGCTCATCGAGGATCTCTCGCTGCGGTTCAAAGGGGGGCGGGTGGTGGAGGCCCACGCGAAGCGGGGTGAGTCTGCGCTACGGGCCCTGCTCGCCACCGACGAGGGCGCCAGCCGGCTGGGCGAGGTAGCGCTGGTGTCGGCCGCGAGCCCCATCGCGCGCCTGGGCGTTCTCTTCTACGAGACGCTGTTCGACGAGAACGCCGCCAGCCACCTGGCCCTGGGAAGTGCGTACCGGATCAACCTCACGGGGAGCGCGATGATGAGCGAAGAGGAGGTGCTGGCAGCCGGTCTCAACGACAGCCTCAGCCACGTCGATTTCATGATCGGCTCACAGCAGATGGATGTCGACGGGCTGTTCGACGATGGGCGCCTCGAGTCGCTCATGCGCGCCGGCGAGTGGGCTTTCTGAATGCCGAGGCCGCACTCGGCCTTTGCCACCCAGGCGATCGCCAAGCGCCACTCACTCGGGTAGCATGAAGGGGCGTGACCACCGCCGGACCCACCTTTGAACGCGCCGAGCACATTCTCCGGAAGGTGTTCGGCTACCACAGCTTCCTCGGCCAGCAGGCCGAGGTAGTGCGCCACCTGAC
This sequence comes from Trueperaceae bacterium, assembly GCA_963662295.1. Lineage (GTDB taxonomy): Bacteria > Deinococcota > Deinococci > Deinococcales > Trueperaceae. Next base: position 4,379,734 of record OY759346.1, on the reverse strand, counting down.
GGCCGGCGGCGACGCCCTGGTGCTGATGCCGACCGGGGGCGGCAAGTCGCTTTGCTACCAGCTTCCGGCCATGGTGCGCCCCGGGGTCGGGATCGTCGTCTCACCGTTGATCGCGCTCATGAAGGATCAGGTCGACGCCTTGCGGCAGCTCGGGGTGCAGGCCGCCTTCGTCAACTCGAGCCTGTCTGGGGCCGAGGCCCGACGGGTCGAACAGGCTCTGGTCGACGGTCACCTCGATCTGCTCTACGTGGCGCCGGAGCGGCTCCTCACCGACCGCTTCCTGGCCCTCCTCGAGCAGAGCGAGCCGGCCCTCTTTGCCATCGACGAGGCGCACTGCGTATCGCAGTGGGGGCACGATTTTCGCCCCGAGTATCTGGGCCTTGACGTGTTGGCGGAGCGCTTCGCCGGGGTGCCCCGAATCGCGCTCACCGCCACCGCGGACGACATGACCCGCCGCGAGATGGTGGACCGCCTCCGCCTCGGCGACGCGAAGCATTTCGTGTCGAGCTTCGACCGTCCCAACATCCGCTACCACGTGGTCGACAAGAACAACGCCCGCCAGCAGCTGCTTCGCTTCTACCAGGAGAGCCATCAGGGCGGGGCCGGCATCGTCTACTGCCTGTCGCGCAGGTCGGTCGACAATACCGCCGCCTGGCTGGTCGAGCAGGGGGTCGAAGCGTTGCCCTACCATGCCGGTCTGGACGCCGCCACCCGCCGCCGCCACCAGGAGCGGTTTTTGCTTGAAGAGGGTCTGGTGATGGTCGCCACCATCGCCTTCGGCATGGGCATCGACAAGTCGGATGTCCGCTTCGTGGCGCACCTCGACGCCCCCCGCTCGCTCGAGGGCTACTACCAGGAGACCGGCCGCGCCGGCCGCGACAGCCTCCCCGCCGACGCCTACATGACCTACGGCCTGGCCGACGTGGTGACGATGCGGCGGATGCTGGAAGCGTCCGAAGCGGGCGACGCCCACAAGCGGGTCGAACAGCAGAAGCTCAACGCCCTGCTGGGCTACTGCGAGTCGCCCCGCTGCCGCCGCCAGGTACTGCTCGAGTACTTCGGGGAGACGCTGGCCGAGCCGTGCGGCAACTGCGACACCTGCCTCAATCCGGTCGACACCTGGGACGGCACCGTGGCCGCCCAGAAGTTCCTCTCGGCAGCGACACGAACCGGCCAGCGATTCGGCGCCGGCTATGTGATCGATGTGCTGATGGGCAAGCGCACGCCTCGGCTCGAGCGGTTCGGCCACGACCGCCTGCCGACCTTCGGCGTCGGCGACGAACTGGACGAACGGGGCTGGCGCTCGGTGGCCCGGCAACTGGTGGCCGGCGGCTACCTGACCACCGACCGCGACGGCTACGGCAGCCTGAAGCTGACCCCACGCAGCAGCGAGGTGCTGCGCGGCGACGAAGAGGTCTTGCTGCGCCGCGATCCCAGCCCCGTAAAGAAGAAGCGCAAATCGAAACAGACGCAGAGGGCCACCACCGATCTTTCTGGCGCCGACCTCGACCTGTTCGAGACATTACAAGCGAAACGGACCGAACTGGCCAAGGCACAGGGGGTTCCCTCATACGTCATCTTCAACAACGCTACCCTGGTCCAAATGGCCGAGGAAAAGCCGCGAGATCTGGAGCAGATGATGGAAATTTCGGGGGTGGGGGAGACGAAGTTGGAGAGGTATGGAGAGGTGTTTTTAAAGATAGTTGAAGGATTCCAAAACGAAGGATAAGAAGAAGGAAAGGAGAGTTGGGGAAAGTTCAAAGATAAGTAGGAAAAGATAAGTAGGAGTAGTAGGTTTGGGTCCCGTTCAGAAAAGTAGAGGTAGATTTATGGCCCCTTCAGACCCCTTCCCTTCGGTCAGGGTTCTTACGGGGTCCTTCAGAGCCCCCCTTTGGTGGTCTCTTCAGGGGCTACGGAGCCACACTACGTGAGTCTCCTCCGCCAGAAGAAGGTTTAAAAGGAACAAGCAAGACACCGTTAGCGCCTTCACACCCCGGTTATTCCATATCTTCTGCTGGAGGAGACAACCTTGGTTGGCTCCGAGAGCCCCGAGGAGACTTACCGTAAGGGAAGGCTCAACGGGACCCCGGAAGACACCCGTAGGGGGTCTGAAGGGGCCCCAAAGTTTCTAGTTTCTGGAGTCTGCGGGCCCCAAACCTACTTCTACCAATCACGGGCCCCAACCATCGCCATTGTCGGCGAGATCCTCGCCCAACCCTATGAGAGCACCTGGTACTGGATCGTGCAGCAGACCTTCAGGAGCTTATTCCCGGCCGCATTACACGCGGTACCACCGAATGCGGAACGCCGACCTACTTCTACCAATTACGTCGTTTGCTACCTTGATTTGAGGGTAAGGAAGGGGGATGGTGGGTTTGCTATGACACCCCATCCCCGTTACCAGCATACGCTAGAAGACCTGTTCCTCACAGTATTCGTCCATATCGATGATTGGCTTAAGCCCTACCAGTTCGTCCTGCCGAAGCAACCCGCACAGAAAGCAAGTTACAGCGAACTCTTCACCATCGCCATTGTCGGCGAGATCCTCGCCCAACCCTATGAGAGCACCTGGTACTGGATCGTGCAGCAGACCTTCAGGAGCTTATTCCCGGACCTGCCGCATTACACGCGGTACCACCGAATCCTGCGGAACGCCGAGAAACTCGTAGCCGAGCTAGCACTATCAGTCGTACCTAAGGACTCAACGCACCACGTGATCGACAGCAAACCATTGCCCGTCGCGAAGGGCAAACGCGCATCATGGGCGAAGTTCCCCGAGGCGGTGAAGGGGTTTAGCACGATGGGGATGGTGTTCGGCTTCAAACTGCACGCGCTCATCACACCCGCAGGATTGTTCAAACGTTGGGCTTACGTGCCGGCGAACACTTCAGATGTGGTGGTGGGCCGTGAACTGGTAGTGGGCATCGAAGATGAGGTGGTGCTGGGGGATAAAGCGTACATCGGTTCGGATGTGGTGACGCCGAAGCGGTCGAACATGGCAGGTTCGGGATTGTGGGAGGCGTGGATGACGCGAGCTCGGCTGCGGATCGAGTCGAGCTTCAGCAGTCTGGTGCGCTCAATGACACTTCACGTGGCCCAGGTGAAGACGTTTTTGTCGCTCAGGACGCGGGTGAACCTCAAGATCGCAGCGTTCAACCTGCTCCATTCAGGGGTGCTATGCAGGTAGCAAACGACGTAATCCTACTTTTTGACCTTCCCCCAAACCTACTACTCCTTATCCTAATCATCCCTATCCCTATTATTGTTCCCTCCTTTGAACTTTATGTCCAGATCGAACACGTTGTTCTCCTGGTACCTCAGCCCCAGCTCGATGCGCTGATTTGCTAGCAGGTATTCCGCGTCGATGCGGTCGTGGCGGAGGGTGACTTTGGAGCGTAGCCAGCCGAGGCGGTAGAGCTGGTTGTGGAAGTGGGCGTAGACGGTCTCGAGGTTGGTCTGGACGGCGAAGGTCGCTTCGCGCCTGTGGTTGTCCAGACTGAGGAGGTAGAGGGTCGAATCGGGGAAGGCCAGAAGGAAAGGGTCGTGGAAGAGAACGGGCGCTAGTGTGGCTGGGGCGGGCGGTGCGACGGCGCTTACCCGACGGAGCTGGATCAAGAGGTTCTGGTGTTCGCCAGACGCCAGCAGCAGCGAGCTGTTGAAGCCCTCGTAGCCGGGCAGATTGAGCTGGACGTTGTGGCTGCCGGAGGCGAGCTGTATGGTCAGGGGAGTGAGGCCTACGAAGCGGCTGTCGAGGAAGATCTCGGCGCCGCTCGGGTCGGAGCGCAGCGTCAGGGTCGCGAGGCTCGGGGACGGCTGTGGCGGTATGGGGCTAGGCCCGCCACGGACGGTGTAGAGCACGGTGTCGGTAACCCAGTCCTGCTGCGGAATCGGACGTACCACGATACTGAAAGCGCCCGCGAACCCGGACTCACCAATCGTTGAGGTCGCCAGCGCGGCATCACCCTCGAAACCCGCCAGCTGACCCGTGCTCAGCGGTTGCCGGCTCGCTACCACGATCACTTTGCTCAGCCCGTTCGGCGGGTCGATGGTGAAGGTGTAGCGCGCTCCACCCGGTGGGAAGAACTTGGTTTCACCGGCTTGCATGAAGTTGTTACGGCCGAATGCGTCGAACCGGTTCGGCAGGATCTGGGTGACCTGCCCGCTGGGTTTGACGTCGTAGAGGTAGATGTAGCTCGCTTGGTTGACGCGCACCCCGATGCGGACGCTCTCGCCGACGGCGTAGCTGGGGTTGCCGTTGCCGCTGGGATCTTTGTCTAAGAAGACTTCTGCTGTGAAGTTGGGGTCTGGTAGTGGGTTGACTACGATCGCTTGAGGACTCGGTTGGACGCTCTGGGCCTGGGCCAGGCCGATCAGCAGCATCAGGGGGAGGAGGATAAGGCGTTTCATGCCGTTACCCTAGACCGCCCGAGGGGCGTATTGGCATAGCTTTGACCACTTCCCCTTAACGGATCCTTCATGCGGTCCGTCGCCGACGGCAGCCTAGCGCACTTCGCTACCGTCGACCTGCTCCCGGTCGAGGGTGGCCACGCTCAAGTTGCCGTCCCCGTCCTCCGCCGCCAGGATCATCCCCTGCGATTCGACGCCGCGGAGTTTTACCGTCTTGAGGTTGGCCACCACGATGATCTTCTTGCCCTCGAGCTGTTCGCGGTCGTAGTGCTCCTTGATGCCCGAGACCACGGTGCGCTCTTCGGGCCCGATCTTGACGGTCAGCACCAGCAGCTTGTCCGCGTTGGGGTGGTTCTCGACCTTGGTAACCGTCCCGACGCGGAGTTCGAGCTTGGCGAAGTCGTCGATGGTGATTTCGTCCTTGTGTTCGAGGGGCGGCTCGTCGCCGGCGTCGATCTCCTGCTGGAGCGCTTCGAGATCGATCCTGGGAAAGAGCGGCTCGCCCGAGCTGGTCTGGGTGCCGGGCGGAACGAGCCCCCACTGACGGGCGCTGTCGAGGTCGAAGGGGATGCGCTTGATGCCGAGCTGACGCCGCAATTCCAGGGCCTTGCCGGGGATGATGGGATCGAGCAGGATACCGGCGCAGCGCAGCGCCTCCACACAGCTGTTGAGCACCGTATCGAGGCGGCCGGACCGCTCCTCGGACTTGGCCAGCTCCCAGGGTTGGGTGTCGCTGATGTATTTGTTGGCCTTGCGCACCCCTACGAGAACGTCCTCGATGGCCCGTTCGAAGGACAGCCGTTCGAAATGCTCGTCGAGGCGGTCGGGCAGGGCCAGGAAGGCGTCGCGGAGGCCTTCGTCGATGGCCTCGAGGGGACCGGCGGCCGGTACCACCCCTTGGCGGTAGCGTTGCAGCATGCCCAGCGTTCGGTTGAGCAGATTGCCGAGATCGTTGGCCAGGTCGGCGTTGATGCGTTCGGCGATGGCGAGCTCGCTGAAGCTGGCGTCGAGCCCGAAGGTCATGTCGCGCAGCAGGAAGTAGCGAAAGGCGTCGTTGCCGTACTTCTGCTGGAGATCGAGGGGCCGCACCACGTTGCCGAAGCTCTTGCTCATCTTGTGGGTGTTGCTGAGCCAGTGGCCGTGGACGATGAGGTGCTGGTACAGGGGGAGGCCGGCCGCTTTGAGCATGGTGGGCCAAAACACCCCGTGGGGTTTGACGATGTCCTTGCCGATGAAGTGGTTGGCCGCCGGCCAGTAACGATCCACCAGATCCTTGGATTCCAGCGCCGAGTAGTAGTTGATGAGCGCGTCGAACCAGACGTAGGTGACGTGCTCCTCGTCCCAGGGCAGGGAGATTCCCCAGGGCACGCGGCTGCGAGGGCGGCTGATCGAGAGGTCGCCGATCGGCTCGCGCAGCATCGCCAGCACCTCGTTTCGGTAGCGCTCGGGGCGGATGAAGTCGGGGTTGTGCTCGATGTATTCCCGCAGCCACGGCCGATACTTCTCCATGCGGAAGAAGTAGTTGGCTTCGCTGCGGTATTCGGGCAGTTGGTCGCTGTCGGGGCATTTGCCGTCGACCAGCTCTTTCTCGGTCACGAAGCGTTCGGCGCCCACGCAGTAGAGCCCGGAATACTCGCCGTAGAAGATGTCGTCGTTGTCGTAGACGTTCTGCAGGATCTCGCGGACGACCACCTTGTGACGGTCCTCGGTGGTGCGGATGAATTCGTCGTATTGAAGGCCCAGGCGATCCCAGGTGTTGCGGAACTGGGCCGAGATCTCGTCGCTGTACTGCTGGGGCGTCTGGTTGGAGGCGGCCGCGGCCTTGGCGACCTTTTCACCGTGCTCGTCGGTGCCGGTCAGGAAATAGGTGTCGTCTCCCCGGAGGCGATGGAAGCGGGTGACGACGTCGACCAGGATGGAGGTGTAGGCGTGTCCGATGTGGGGCGCGGCATTGACGTAAAAGATGGGGGTGGTGGCGTAGAATCTTTGCTGCTGCCCCTCGTCTTGCTGAACGGGTTGCTCGCTAGTGTTGGTGTCCATGGTCCCTCCATCGAAAAAAAATGAGCGCCGAAATGCGGCGCTCTGTCGGCGACTGAGCGATCGTCTCAGTCGGTGCCAGAGCTAGGTTGCATCATTCGGCGGTCCATTGCAGGGGAGTATAGCAGACGGCCACGGCTGGGGCTAGCTGCCGAGCGCGCTGCAAACCCGGCCGAAGGCCCAATTGTAGCGCCGTACCACTTCCGTTCATAGCGTGCTTGTATAGGGTTTTTGCTCTGTACCCGACAAAACTCACGTGACCTGAAGAGCACGTAGACATTGACCAAACTCTTTGCCCCTATGAACCGTACTGGGTTTCGTGGAGACTCTGCTCTCACGCGGCCAGCCTGGGCATGGCCTGCGCTTGAGTGTACGCCATCTCGAAGTCCACGGGACTGACGTAATCGAGCGAAGAGTGCAACCGCCGACAGTTGAACCACCTCACCCACCGCATCGTCGCCGTCTCCACCTCCTGCCTCGAGCACCAACTCGTCGACCTGGCGTGGATCAGCTCGCTCTTGAACAAGCCGATCGTGCTCTCCATCAACGCATTGTCATACGCCGTGCCCACCCGACCGATCGAACCGTTCACGCCATGATCGAGCAACTTCTGGCTGAACGCCAGACTCGTATATTGACTGCCGGCATCCGAATGATGAATCACGCCGTCAGCAACGAACCGCCGATCGGTTCGACGCCGGACGCTCACAGCCTGCTCCAGAGCCCTCATCACCAGCTCGCTGCTCTTACCGGTACTGACCGTGAAACCCAGGATGCGCCTCGAGAAGCCGTCCTGCAGGAACGACACGTACACCCACCCAAACGATGTCGGGCGCATCTTGGAACCAGTCTCGCCTCACCAGATCCGGCGAGCTGACGCCGCTAGGCGTTGGGATGGTCGTGCGGACCTTCCTTCTTCGTGTCATGCCCTTCAAGCCCGCGACTCTCATCAGGCGCGCCACCTGGTCACGCCCAACGTCGATACTCTCGTGCTGGAGGGCGTGCCATACCTTACGGACGCCGTACACACCAAAGTTCTCGCGGTGCACCCGATGAATGACCTCCAGGAGACGCTCATCGGATTGCTGGCGAGCGGATGCTTGCCGCTTCTTGGCTGCGTAGTACGTGCTCGGGGCGATCGGCACGTTGTGGTCCCGTAGGACACGGCAGATCGGCTCGACCCCGAACAGGTTCTTATACGCGTTGATGTAGGCGACCATCACTTGAGTCGGCGGTCGAGCTCCGCGGCCGCGAAAAACGCGCTGGCTGTCTTGAGGATCTCGTTGGCTCGTTTGAGTTCGGCTACTTCCTTCTTGAGGGCCTTGATCTCCTCACGCTCTGTGGTTGTCAGGCCTGGCTTGTCACCAGCGTCGATGCGGGCTCTGTCTACCCAGCCGCGCATGGTGTCGACCGGGATGCCGGTTAGGTCATGCAGGCGCCGATAAGAGGCTGAACGTGATTCGTGCGGCGCTTCTTCTCGACGCTCCATGAACATGCGGATGACTCGATCTTTGGTTTCTTGGTCGTAACGGGTCATGCTCCATTCTCTCCTTTCGAGGGAGAACGGAGCCTCCATCAAACCCAGGGCGGTTCACTTCCGATCATTTGGGGACATGGTTGTTGCTGTGATTGAATAGGTTCATGGTTGGAACGAGAAGAAGACAATCGCGGGGGAAATGCGCTTTCTGCGGCAAGGAGATGACCAAGGGCGGCCTGTCACGGCACCTGAAGACCTGCGCCGACCGCCAGGAAGCCATCAGCACGGCCGACAAGAAACGCGGCAAAACCCAACCGATCTTCCACCTTCAAGTTCAGGACGCCTATGGGGTCGACTTCTGGCTGCACCTCGAGATGAAGGGCACGGCGAAGCTGGACGATCTCGATGATTACCTGCGGGCCATCTGGCTCGAGTGCTGCGGTCACCTCAGCCAGTTCTCGGTAGGCGGCTGGAGTGGTGAGGAGATCCCGATGAGCACCCGGGCCGAACGAGTCTTCACGCCGGGCGTCGAACTGACCCACATCTATGACTTCGGCACCTCATCAGAGACCTTGGTTAAGGTGGTTGGTGTGCGGGAAGGCAAACCCCTTGGCGCTCACCCGGTCTTCTTGATGGCCCGGAACGATGCTCCGGAGGTTGTTTGCATGGAGTGCGATCAGCCGGCTGCGTGGTTGTGCCTGGAGTGCCTGTACGAATTGGATGAGCCGGGTTTCCTGTGCGACCGTCATGCCGCCGCTCATCCCCACACGAACTATGGGGAGCCGATGCCGCTGGTGAACTCTCCGCGGGTGGGGATGTGCGGCTATGAGGGTCCAGCGGAAGCACCCTACTGATTGGCTCCTGGGTGGATCTCTGATCACGCTGTGCTCAGGAGTGGCTTGTGTCGGCATAACCCGCGTCGTCAACTGCTTCCCATTATCCGCCATTACCGAAACATCCAACAATCCCTTCTACCGGTAGCAGTAGCCCAAGCGGTAAGGGATAAGGCCAACATTGCCGAAATGGCCGCTCCCTGGTGAGAGTGGCGAAAGTCGATCGCCTGAGAAGGCCATAGAGGTGCCTCGAAGCCGATCCGAAGGCTAGGACTACCTCCAAATACCCTGGTATTGAACCCCGACATTACGACCATCGGCATACTTGGCTCGAGATGACCCCCTCGAAAGCTCTTCCGAGGGTGGCGTCGGTTGCGTCTCATAAAGGACATTATGTTACACTAAACAGCGAGAATCATGAAAAGAGAAATCATTCCACACGAGGGCACACAAATAGTAAAAGGTCAAGGGTTGGCGCTTCCGGGGGTGATTGCGGGGGCAGGGGAGAAGGCACAGTACAAGTACGTCGAGTTCTTCACCGCCACCATCCGCAACAAGAACACGCGATTGGCGTACGCTCGGGCGGTCAATACCTTTTTTGCGTGGTGTGAGGTGCAGGGGTTGTCGTTGGAGGGTATCCACCCGGTGAGTGTCGCTGCTTATGTGGAGTCTCATCCTGGGTCGGTGCCGACGGTGAAGCAGCACTTGGCGGCGATCAGGAAGTTCTTTGATTGGTTCGTGGTGAATCACGTGGTAGCTTTTAACCCGGCGAGCTCCGTGCGGGGACCGAAGTACTCGGTTCGGAGGGGCAAGACTCCTGTCCTCACGGCGGGGGAGACTCGGGAGTTGTTCGAAGCGATTGAACCGGACACCATTAAGGGGTTAAGGGACCGGGCGATACTGGCGGTGATGTTCTATGCGTTCGCTAGGGTGAGTGCGGTGGTGGCGTTGAACGTCGAGGATTACTACCACCAGGAACGTAGGTCGTTCTTCCGGCTGAGTGAGAAGGGCGGGAAGGTGCACGAGGTGCCAGCGCACCACCAGGCCCAGGCGCACGTCGATGTGTACCTCGAGGCGGCTGGGATTGCTCTTGAGTGGAAGGCGCCGTTGTTCCGGTCGGTGGATCAATCCCATAACTTGACGGATCGACGGTTGGATCGGGAGAGCGTGTTCCGGATGATGAAACGCCGAGCGGAAGCGGCGGGCATCACCTCGCGGGTGAGTCCGCACTCGGCTCGGGGGACGGGCATCACGAACTTTCTGGAGCACGGGGGGCATATTGAGCAGGCGCAGGCGATCGCGAATCATGCGGACCCTAGGACGACGAAGTTGTATGACCGCACCAGTGATGTGATTACGCAGGCGGAGATCGAGCGGGTAAGGTATTGATTTGCTCGATCGGGACGCCAAACCTCCTCGCCCCAACTAGGTGAGTTGATTGACCCGAGTTAACAAACCTGAGTTCGGAGTTTCCAAAACAGCGGGGAATTCGGTCCCTGACGCAAAGCGTATCCCGGTGAAGACTCGATCATATCTTGAACCGGGGTCAGAATGCCTGAGAAAGAGCAATTCTAGGGCTATTTGACAGGCCAACTTCCTAGGAAGACCACCGTTTGTGTCAGGGACGCGAATAAAACTCCGAACTCAGGTTAATCAAATGTTTCCTGCTCAATTCGACCTACCAGGCCAAATCTTCTGATTGGACAAGAAATTAACGTTAAGCAAGCAGGAGCGTCAGACCTAGCTTGCTCAACGTCGATAAGGACGGTAGAAGTTAAGCCGTCAGCGGGTCTAGACCCGCTGGCACCAACTGTCTCAAATCCACTTCTTTTCGGGGCAGTCTCAGCGAAACTAAAACGTAGAATGCGTTCCTGACACGGTTTGGGAAACGGAATCAAGCATTGTAAACAGAACGGTACGCCTTAGCGTAAGTATTTTTTTCCGATCAGGGAACTACCCCGGAATGGTTTTGAGCTCTCGGCAACATGCTAGACTTTGGTCAATAGCGCACATCCCGACCGACGGCGTCTCGAAGGGAAACATGCCCACCTCGGCCGATACCGAATCGTTAAGGCGGGTGCTCAAAGACCGCGGCCTTCGCTACAGCGCGCCGCGAGCCACCATCCTCCAGTTCTTCCTGGAAACACCCAGGCACCTCAGTGCCGAGGACCTCTACCTCGAGTTGAAAGACCGCGGTGACAGCCTCAGCATCTCGTCGATATACCTCAACCTGAACGTGTTTTCGGAGGCGGGACTCATCCGGACGTTCAAGGGCCTGGCGGGGGAAACGATCTATTGCAGCCAGACCAGGCCCCACGATCACCTCATCTGCCAGGAAACCGGGGAGGTCCTGGACATCCCCCAGATCGAAGTGGATGGGGTGCCGCTGGGCCGGTACCTGAAAGCGAAGATCGAAATGCTCACCGGCTGGCAGGTCAACGAGCCGCGATTGGAATTCCGCGTGGTGTCCCCGAAAGCCGAGACCAAGGACTGACCTTCAGGCGACCCGAATCCCGCTGGTGAACTGTGCGCCTTGGTCGGTGTTGAACACCCCCGGACTCCCTTAGGGTTCGAGGGCTTCCTGGCGAGCGGCGATGACGATGCCTGAAGGTCGCCCTCGAGCCTGGACTAAGGCTTGGCAGTCGACATAGGGCCCTGGTTAAAGGACCTGCAATACGAAGCGGTCAATGGCTGCCACGAGTCCTTCGGGATGAACGGCGTACCCCCCCGCGTCCCAGTGAGCACCCCGTCACGTCGGAGTTCACCGACAATCCGGGTGACCGTGACCCGCATGCTTCCCGTTAAAGATGCTACCTCTTCATGCGTAACCGCCAGCGGGAGGTCCACCCAATCACCAACCGCTGCCGGTCGCCCGAATCGCTCAGCAAGCCGCAGAAGGGCCCGCGTGACGCGCGCCCCAACCGGTAGTCTCGAGTCACCGAGCTGCGCCCGGTAGCGGCGTAACTGCCTCGCGAGAGTACACGCGATGTACTTGCTTAGCTTGCGATCATTCATAGCTATTCGTGGGTCCAGTGGGGTCACCCGGGCAAGATGAACAGCGATTAATGTCTCTGCGTGCCTTCCGCCCTCGATCGCGGTGACTCCGAGGATGTCCCCTGAACCGTAAAGATCAGCGATGCGGTCGTGCACGCGAATCGAAGGAACAACGCCTTTGAGAACGCCGTGACTGACGAAATAGAGCGAACTCGCCTCTTCACCCGCCCTATACAGGGTCCCGCCAGGCTCCAGTGTGCGGCTCGGTAGGGCCAGCGTCTTTGATACCACCGGGGGTATTGCGAGCTGTTGAAGGGGTACTGGGTCGGATGCGCTAAGCATCGCTACCCTCCAGTGGAGCGCCTAGAGTCCAGAGAGTTTGTAGTTCTTCTCGATAAATGACTCCCACTGCTCGGGGACGTCCTCTTCGACGTAGATCGCCTCTACCGGGCAGACGGGAATGCAGGCGCCACAATCGATGCATTCCTCGGGGTGGATGTAGAACATGTCGTCCGCTTCGTAGATGCACTCGACCGGGCACACGTCGACGCAGGAGGCATCCTTGGTGCCGATGCAGGGCTCGACAATGATGTGCGGCATCAGTTTCTTCCTAGGCTCGTTACAGCCCTTTTAGACGCTCCAAGGCCGCTTCAGCGCGTTCCCGCACGAGCTCACCGTTGGAGGATCCACCTAGCATCAGGTGCATCTCCGCGTGCTTATCTACATCCCCGAAGATGCTGCTTAGCACTTCGACCTCTTCCCGGGAGCGTAAGGAAGCGTCATTCCGAAATAGGGTGGTGTACCCGTATTCGAACTCGCGATCATCGATGCCGCCCACAAGGTACTGCTCGAGGACTTGCAAGTAGGGGGTCAAGTCGCTCTTGCTCGTTGATTCTGTTGCGGCCACGTCATCACTGGTTGGTAGGTGGGTAAAGCCTTCCGTGAGGGTCTCGGGGGTGATATCCCAGTTGTCCAGGTCGAAGATGGCCCTTCCATCCTTGAAGAGGATCACTTGGGGCGAGTGATGCGTGATCCCGGTAAGTTGTGTGACCAGGTTGCTGGCCGCGCGCCACTCGATCACCCGGATGATACCGGCCATCAGGTCCTCGCGCGGCTCGAGCTTCTCCTGGAGGAATCCGAAGCCCTGCATGGTCTTATGGCAGCTGCCCGCTTTGAAGATGATGCTGGTTGGGTACCGGTCAAGGAAGGCCTTCACGTCGTCGGGGCTGGTAAGGCTAACGACTCTATCTTTAAGCATTTAGAACCTCCTTATTGCCCTCAGGGTTGCAAAGAATGGACACTAGCGTGCTCATTCTCGGAATCGTTCCGATTTTTAGTTTAGACTACATTCAGGGATAATGTCGAGTGATCTACTCGGGATTACCTTGATTCTCTACGATTAGAGCCCACCAGCCTCCTGGCCCACCAATGATGAAACCCATCCAAGGAGGAGTTCCCGAAGGGAGCCACGAATGTCTGACACGCTCACCCAGCACCCCGACGCCGACGAGCTCCAGGGAATGGAGCACGAGAGACAGTACGACTTCCAGCTGCCCGAGAACTACTTCTTCAAGAGCGAGAAGGGCCTCACCAAGCGGGTCGTCGAGCAGATCAGCTACTACAAGGGCGAGCCCGAATGGATGCTCAAGTTTCGCCTGCGGGCGCTCGAGATCGCCGAGAAGAAGGGGCGGCCCAAGTGGGGGCCCGACCTGAGCGGCCTGGATTTCGACAACATCTACTTCTACGTGCGCCCGCAGGAGCGGCAGGGCACCAGCGACTCGTGGGACGACATTCCCGAGGAGGTCCGCGAGACCTACCGCCGGTTGGGCATCCCCGAGGCCGAACAGAAGGTGTTGGCCGGGGTGGGGGCGCAGTACGAGTCGGAGATGGTCTACCACAACCTCAAAGAGGAGTGGGAGAACAAGGGCGTCATCTTCCTCGATAGCGATACCGGCCTCAAGGAGCATCCCGAGCTGTTCCGCGAGTACTTTGCGACGGTGGTACCGCCCGAAGACAACTACTTCGCGGCCGTCAACTCGGCCGTATGGTCGGGCGGATCGTTCGTCTACGTCCCCGAAGGGGTAGAGGTGGACGTGCCGCTGCAGGCCTACTTCCTGCTGAACGCGGAGAACATCGGCCAGTTCGAACGCACCCTCATCATCGGCGCGCCCGGTTCGAAATTCCACTACATCGAGGGTTGCACGGCGCCCACCTACAACTCCGACAGCTTCCACTCCGGGGTGATCGAGATCATCTGTCAGGACAACGCCGACGTGCGCTACTCGACCATTCAGAACTGGTCGCACAACGTCTACAATCTGGTGACCCAGCGGGCAGTGGTGCACGCCGGCGCCAGCATGGGCTGGCTCGACGGCAACCTCGGCTCCAAGATCACCATGAAATACCCCAGCTGTTATCTGGTGGGCGAGCGCGCCCACGGCGAGGTGATGTCGATCGCCTTCGCCACCGACGGCCAGCATCAGGATGCCGGCGCCAAGGTGATCCACGCGGCCCCCCACACCTCGTCGTCGATCGTGTCCAAGTCGATCTCGAAAGGGGGCGGGCGGTCGAGCTACCGCGGTCTGGTGCAGATCTACGAGGGCGCCACCGGGGCGCGTTCCAACGTCGAGTGCGACGCGCTGCTGCTCGACGAGACCGCCAGGACCGACACCTACCCCTACATCCAGATCGAGGAGAAGACCGCGCATGTGGGCCACGAAGCCACCGTCAGCAAGCTCAACGACGAGCAGATCTTCTACCTGATGAGCCGCGGTCTGGCCCGGGACGAGGCCATGGCACTGATCGTGCGCGGCTTCCTCGAGCCGGTCGCCAAGGAGCTGCCACTCGAGTACGCCGTCGAACTGAACCGTCTCATAGAACTCGAGATGGAAGGGAGCGTCGGCTAAGCGGGGGATCGATGGCCTGGCTGGTGTTCGCTTACATCTACACCCGGTGCTGGGGCGTCCTGAACTGGGAGTGACATGGGTTTAAGGGAGCTTTTCGAACGCGACATCCAGGAACTCGAGACTGAGGGCATCCTCTTCTCCACCCTCAGACAGCTGGTCGCGTGGGGGCGCAGCAACAGTCTGTGGCCGGTGACCTTCGGCCTGGCCTGCTGCGCCATCGAGATGATGCAGGCGACCAACTCCCGCAACGACCTGGCCCGTTTCGGCTCGGAGGTGTTCCGTGCCAGCCCGCGTCAGGCCGACCTGATGATCGTGGCGGGGCGGCTGTCGAAGAAGATGGCGCCCGTACTGCGCCGGGTCTACGATCAGATGCCTGACCCGAAGTGGGTCATCTCGATGGGGGCCTGCGCTAGCTCAGGCGGCATGTTCAACAACTACGCGATCGTCCAGAACGTCGACTCGGTGGTGCCGGTGGATGTGTTCGTGCCCGGCTGTCCACCCCGACCCGAGGCGCTGATTCATGCTGTCATGCAGCTCCAGAAGAAGGTGCGGGGCGACGCCTTCGATCAGCGGGGCGTCGCGCTGCCCATGGTGGAGGGCTGGTCACGGTGAAAGGAGAGACATGGAATACGCACACCCCGAAGTCCTAGTGTCAACAGATTGGGTCTTAGCGCACCACGGCGATGACACGATCCGCATTCTAGAGGTCGACGAAGACGTCCTCCTTTACAACCTCGGGCACATCCCAGGTAGCCAGAAGATTGATTGGCTCATGGATCTATGGGATGACCCTAGGCGCGAATTCGTTCAGCCCGACCAACTCGCGAAACTCTTCGAAGGGTTAGGCATCTCGAATGACAGCACCATCGTTCTTTACGGCGACAAGAACAACTGGTGGGCCGCTTACGCCTTCTGGGTGTTCACCTACAGCGGGGTCGAAAACGTCAAGCTGATGAATGGTGGGCGGGTCAAGTGGGAGCAAGAGGGAAAACCCATGACGACCGACCCAGCAAGCTACCCAACAGGCAGTTACCGCCCCGGGATCCGCAACCCCAACCTGCGGGCCTTCAAAGATGAGGTCTTAGCGCACCTCGAGAAGGTCGAAGCGGGCCTCGGCGTGATGGTCGATGTGCGGAGTCCCGCAGAGTTCAAAGGTGACGTTACCCACATGCCTGATTACCCGCAAGAGGGCGTCCTGCGTGGCGGGCACATCCCCGGCGCGAGCAACATTCCTTGGGCGCAGGCAGCCAATGAGGACGGCACCTTTAAGAGCACCGTCGAGCTGAGTGCGCTCTATTCGGGTGAAGGCGTGACGGGTGATAAGGACACGATCGTGTACTGCCGCATCGCCGAACGCAGCAGCCACACCTGGTTCGTGCTTACGTACCTGCTGGGCTACGACAACGTCAGGAATTACGATGGCTCCTGGACCGAGTGGGGCAACAGCGTCGGGGTACCAATCGCGAAGGGCGCTTAAACAGGACAACCAGATGATGAGCATGCCAGACCGGCTCCAGGTGATCGTCGACGCCTTTCAGTCCGCTCCGAAACCGCTGGGCCTTCAACTGCTCCTGGAGTACTCCCGGAAAGTTCCCCCGCTACCCGACCAGCTAGCGGGGCACCGGGAGCGGATGGAGCAGGTGCACGAGTGCCAGACGCCCTTCTTTACAGCGGGTTGCACAATGATTGAGTCAGCAATGCGCAATATCATTCCGGGAACAGGTTCCTTCAGAACCCACTTGCGTCTCCCGATGGTCCATTTGGCGTGATTCCTGAGGGTTGGTCAAGGATTATGCAACCCCCTGTATCGCTACCGACTACCCGGATGATCACCGGGTCATCCTGTACTTCGATGCGCCACCCGAAGCTCCTACCACCCGTGGTTTTGCCGGCATTCTGTCCGAGGGACTGAGCGGGCTTTCTGCTGAAGTGATCCTGGCCACACCTGATGACTTCTATATCGCGATGGGACTCGGTGAGGTCATCTCTCCGCTGCGCTTGCGAGCCATGTCCGCCATCATTGGACGGATCAAGCGCCAAGTCAGCGCGTACCAGCAGGGTGAGTCTTTAGCCACAATGGGGTCAACCACCCTTTGATAACGCACAATCTACAAGACACAGTGGGGAGGTCTTCTTCGGAAACCTCAAACGTTGTAGCCTAGCATCCGTAGCTGTTTCTTGCCTTCTGCTGGCATCTTCTCTGGATCCCACGGTGGTGACCAGATGAACTCGACCTTGACGTTCTTAACCCCTTCTACGTGTATGCAGGCCAGCTCAGCATCAGCCTGAATCATGTCTTGCGCGGGGCATCCCGGGCTGGT
Organism: Trueperaceae bacterium; assembly: GCA_963662295.1. Classification (GTDB taxonomy): domain Bacteria; phylum Deinococcota; class Deinococci; order Deinococcales; family Trueperaceae. The sequence goes on along the minus strand of OY759346.1, from coordinate 4,362,759 downwards.
CAGCGTCATATCGATCCTGACCTCCCCGTCATCGCTAACGTCAAGTTTGTAGATCAGTCCTAGATCGACTATATTGACGGGGATTTCCGGGTCCTTCACCACCTTGAGTGCCTCGAGGAGGTCGCGCTTCGTCTGTTCCCCGTTGAGCCCTTCATTCATGATCAAAAGGTAGCAGACTTGGGCTGGGTTGGTGGTAAGCTGAACCCAGTCGAATTCCATTGGCGCCGCCTTGCGGATTCAGAAATCGCGGTTCTGACGCGACAAATGGCTTACCGCTCAATCGGGATGTGATCAGGAGGTAAGGCGCCGCCTTGGCTGATGTTCTTGACCTTGCTAGGCTGTTTGGGATGGCTCAGCTAACGGAAGCAGCGGTGTTCGAAGCTCTTAAGCGCGTGAATGATCCGGAATTACACCAGGATCTGGTTAGCCTGGGGATGGTCCAACAGGTGACACTTGATGGCGACCGGGTCGCCATCCGGATCAATCTACTAACGCCCGCGTATCCCTTCAAGGACAACATCGAGACGGGCGTGCAGTCGGCGGTGGGCAAGATCGATGGGGTTCGCCAGATCGATATCACCTTCGATGCTCAGGTCCGTGGATCTCAACAGGATGCCCTGCCGGGCGTGAAAAACGTCGTTGCGGTTGGCTCGGGTAAGGGTGGTGTGGGGAAGTCAACGATCGCCGCGAACTTGGCAGCTAGCTTGGTTCTTGAAGGCTTCATGGTTGGGTTGCTCGACGCTGATATTTACGGTCCGAGTCAAGCGAAGATGTTCGCGGTTGAGGGTATCCGCTTGGTGGCGAACGAGGAAAAGAACATCATTCCACTGAAGAGTTATGGTGTGAAGCTCATGTCCATCGCTAATCTGGTAGAGGATGGTCAGGCCCTCACCTGGCGAGGCCCGATCCTGCACGGAACCCTCACCCAGCTTCTCCAGCAGACGGCGTGGGGTGAGCTTGACTATCTCATCGTGGATCTTCCGCCTGGCACCGGCGATGTCCCGTTATCACTGAGTCAGCTGGTACCCGTCACCGGCGCGATCATGGTTACCACCCCCCAAAATGTTGCCCTGCTCGACGTCAAACGGGCCTACTCGATGTTCCGTAAGCTCCACGTAGCGGTGCTCGGGGTGGTCGAGAACATGAGTTACTACCAGCTTCCAGACGGTTCCCGGGACTATCTGTTCGGGCAAGGCGGAGCTGAGGCGTTCGCTGAGGAGGAGAGCCTTGCCCTCCTCGGTCAGATTCCACTTACCAGGCGCCTGAGGGAGAGCGGTGACGCTGGCAAACCCTTGGTTCTTGCTGATCCGGACAGTGTGGACGCGCAGGAATTCCGTAAGATGACGAGGATGCTGGCGGGTCACGTGAGCATTCAAGCGATGATGACCCTACCCGTCCTTTAAAGGGAGGAAAGGCTGCATGATGAGTGAGCTAGCGGAAAGACAGTGCGTTCCTTGCCTGGGCGGGGTTCCCCCGCTTAAGGGCGAAGAGCTGGTGAGCTTACGCCAGCAATTAGGTGGGGATTGGCGGGTCGTCGATGAACACCATCTGGAGAAGACCTACAGGTTCAAGAACTTCCGGGAGGCCCTCACCTTCACCAGCCAAGTAGGTGAGCTCGCCGAGGAGCAGAGCCACCATCCAGATATCTGTCTCGCCTGGGGCAAAGTGATGCTTTCGATGTGGACGCACAAGATTGATGGCTTAACCGAGAGTGATTTCGTCTTCGCAGCGAAAGCAGATCAGTTGGCTTAAGTTGATTCGGGGTAACTGTTCAGGGGGGTGCCAGCCTGAAAAGACGTCAGGGACACGGTTCAACATGAGGAAACCATCTGAAAATGGGATAAAACAGCTCAAATTGCCGGGGTTCGTCACTTTTTCTCATGTTGGATGCCGTTCCTGACACAAGTCAAGGGCCTGAATAGTTACGATTCGGGTATCGAAAGTCCAGCGCCATTCATGACCGTCTAGCACGGGGGCATCTCGTTTTTCGTCGGAAGCGCAGGGGCTGCTGATTGCTATACTCGCTGGGTGCCTGGCAACCCCTACATTCGCCGGTGGGACGGCCGCACCAAGGAGAGCTACTACCAGCACCGAGCGATAGCAGAATGGAAACTCGGTCGGCCCCTACAACCCGGTGAGGTGGTGCATCACCATAACGGCGACCCACACGATAACCACCCGGAGAACATCGCGGTGTTCGTGAATCAACGAGCGCACATGCTGTCCGAGCACTACTACGCCCGCGAGGATGCTGGTGTCATCCATCTGTTCAGCCTGGATGAGGTGCTGGCGCTTCACGGGTTGTGGGTTGTTTCCTGACGACTGACATACACCCCTTGGTGATGTTGCTTTGAGATCATGAAGTGTGTGTCAGCGGGGTTGCGCTCGCGAAAAACCTCTGAAACTAGGGGAGCATAAAGGCCCCCCGAAATCCCTCCCAAAAACCGTTACAGGCACGCAATCTTTGAGATAGAGTTTGGGTAGCATCAAGGAGTTGATTTGTGCTCGGCCCGAGAATCGGTCGATTTCTCAGGCCGACTCCAAAGTTCTTCACGTAGTTCCACACCGTCCCATACGCCAGCCTGATCTCGTTAGGTTCTTCTAGGCCGATTTCAAGACGTTCATGGTGATTGGGCTGTGTTCTCAGGCTCCCGCTTGGCGTTCCCGGTACCACGCGACGGTGTCGCGGATGGCGTCCTCGAGCGGGGTGGTTTCGAAGCCGAAGCTGCGCTCGAGCTTGCTGCCGTTGATGATGAAGGGTTCCTCGAACTGGTAGGTCATCTCGAGGACCTCGCGCACGTCGGGATTGAACAGCCCAAGCACGCGGAGTAGCAGCTTGGGTGCGGTGGTCACCTTGGGGGGGTGGCCAGTCGCTTTGAACACCCGCTCGATGAAGTGCCGGGTGGTGAGCGTCTCGGCGCTGGGAATGTGCCACGCCTGTCCGTGCGCCTCAGCGCTGGCGGCGAGCAGCACCAGCGCCCGGCCGACGTCGGGGGCGTAGCTGTAGCTGTGAAGCTGATCGGGATCGCCGATCACCTGGGCGGCCTTGCCGGCGAGGGCCGCCGGGAACACCCGGTCGCCCATCGCAGAGACCCGGACATGGGGGCCAAAGAAGTCCGAGGCGCGGCCGATGACGGCTCGCACCTCGCCGCGTTCATGGGCGTCGAGCAGGTCCCGCGCCATCTGCGCTCGCACCGCGCCCTTGCGGGTGTGGGCGTTCTCCGGCGTCGTCTCGGTCATGGGTTGCCCGCCGGGGGAGCCATACATGTAGAGGTTCTCTATCGAGACGTAGACGGCTCCGGCGTGGATTGCGCCCGCAAGGACGCTGGCCTGCAAGGCCGGAAACAGCTCGGGCCACTTCGAATAGGGGGGGTTGAGGGCCTGGTAGACGACGCTGGCCCCTGCACAGGCCTCGCGGGCGAAATCGTGGTCGCCAGCGTCGCCGGGCACGAGCTCTACCTCCGGGGGTAGCGCGGCGCGGCCGCTGCGGTTGACCATGCGGACGCGTTGGCCTTGCGCTAGCAGCTCGGTCTTGATTGACCGGCCGGTGGGGCCGGTGCCGAAGATGACATGCAGATCGCTCATGGGGTTTCCTTTCCCAGTATAGCGATTCGAGGCCTACACGGAAAATACTTTTCGAGAAACAAAGATTTCTGCAACCTGGTGATACGGCTAAGCACCTCCCAGGCATGAGTTGACCCGAACGGCAGCGAGTACGTTCAGGACCTCCAACACCGCCTGTCGCAAGTTTTAGTACCTTCGGATTTTGCCTTAATCTATGGGATAATTCGAGGATATGCCAAAAGATTTTGATGGCTGGAATACGAACAAGAAACACCTCGACGAGATCGACCAGCCGGTCTTCTTTCGAGAACGGGAAATCTGGTGGTGCAGTATCGGCATCAACGTGGGCCATGAGCAAGACGGTCGGGGTTCGGATTACCGTCGGCCAGTATTGGTATTACGAAAGTTCAACCGGTGGCTGTTTATCGGTGTGCCGCTCAGTCTCCAGATAAAGCCAAATAATCCGTACTACTAATCCTTCACAGCTGGAGGGGTCGAACGCTCAGCGCTGCTCTCTCAGGTACGCCTGTGGGATAGTCGTCGCCTGGAGTCGCGGCTGGTGAAGGTGCCAGATCAGGAGTTTACAAAGATAAAGACTGCGGTAAAAGCAGTCCTCTGAAAGTCGTCAGCCCCGCACGAGGCGGGGCTTCAGTGCCTAACGGCAATTTGTACCCTTATTGTAGCGCAACCACAGAGCCTGTCAAGCGCTATCGTTACTACCCACTCAACGGCCTACACGACATTCCTACTAGCTGGGCGTTGCTTGGCACTTATACCGTCATGGCGATCTCGATCTTCCGAATCTCTACGCCCTCATCGATATCAGTAGGAATGTCGAAGCCGTGATCCTGGCGGTACTCCAAGGCCAGCTCGATCGCTTCTTTGGCCATGACTATGGCTTGATCGGCGGTGTCACCCTCGGTAACGATTTCGGGCAGGGCAGGAACGAGAACGGTGAAGCCACCCTCCTCATGTGGTTCGAGGATGACGGTGTAGGAATACTCTCTGGTCACGATTTCGTTCCTTCGTTGCATTACTGTAATGGTACCAGTCGTATCGTGACTGTCAATCTTGAGTTTTTCCATGGGAGACGTAAAATTGGGACATTATTCTTAACTTGGAAGACCTTACAGCGGGTTGCGCATTGAGTGATCGTGCTTCATGCTGAGGCATGGCGCACTCTACCGACCTCCGAGAACGTTACACCCTCCATGAAGCCGCAGACACGTTCGACGTTGGAACCGCCACCGTCAGTCGCTACCTCCGACCGAAAGTGGAGATCTCACCCCCAGAACCTCCCCGGGCCGCCCCAGCGCCCTCCATGAGCACCAGGCATGGGTTGAGCAGAGCCTCATCAGCAACGACCTCACCCACGACCAGCGCTGCGACCTTTTCTTGGAGAGAACCGGCGTCCGCATCAGCAGAGCGACCATGTGCCGCTGGGTACAGAGATTGGGATCGACGAGAAAAAAAGACGATCTACGCGAGTGAACAGAATCCAGAGGCCCGGTGGAGGTTCCTGGCTTGGATCAGAGGTATTGACCCGCACCGGTTGGTGTTCGTCGATGAGAGCGGCTTCAACGTCGCCATGACCCTGCCCTACGCCTACGCCCCACGTGGACAACGTGCCGTGGGTAGGGTGCCGAAGAACCGTGGGGAGAACACCAGCCTCGTTGCAGCGATCAGTCTCGATGAGGGTGTGGGTGACGCGATGACGTTGACCGGAGCGGTGGATGGCGTGGCGTTTTTAGCGTACATCGAGCAGGTCATCGCTCCGAAGCTGAGGCCGGGGCAGATCGTGGTGATGGATCAGCTGGGGGTGCACCGCAAACCGGAGGTGCGGGAGGCGATCGAGGCGAGGGGGTGCGAGTTGGTGTTGTTGCCTGGGTACAGTCCGGACTTCAACCCCATTGAGTTGGCTTTTTCGAAGATAAAGGCGTTCGTGAAAGCTGTGGGGGCGAGGACGAGGGGAGCGTTGGACTCTGCGATCGCGGCTGCGCTATCGACGGTGTCGTTGGGGGATGTGTTGGGTTGGTTTGAGCATGCCGGAGTCACCAATCACTCATTCTGAGAACCGCTGTAATGTCTAACAAACCAGCTTTCGTACTCAAGCACGCCCGAGGAGAGGGCGATAAGAAGTACTGGACACGCATTGGTGTGGCCTGGCCAACCAAGAGTGGTGATGGCTACCGGTTGCAGCTCGACTACATTCCGACCAGTGCCGAGACCGAGATCTACGCTCTGCCGTGGGAGGAAAAGAGTGAGCAGGACAATCCGGCCTCGTGAGAAAGGCGATGAGCAAGGGAAATCTTGGACCCACAATCGAGTTTGTGCCGGTCAGTACGGCATTTCTCGGTTTCTCCGTCCACCACGCATCGTCAAATCGCTCTTACTCGCCACCCTCTCGTCCAACGCCAGATCGTTGAGTCGTATTCAGAAAAGCGGAAACGCAGCCACCGTCAGGCACGGCAATGTGCGAAAAATGCGATGCGGACCGGGGTTTCTTGCCCCTCACTAGAGATCAGACCCGTCACCGACGCAACCCCGAACAACGCCGGCAAGTCCTGCTCAAAGTACCCGCACGACAACCCAAGAGAGGTCGACTGTGGCTCAATAACCAGGACAATCCGGTATCTCTGAAAAGGCGATAACAAAGGGACGCGCGCCACCCGACCTTGCGAAAAAGCCGGTCAGCACGCATCCTGCGGGGTGTGATGAGTCCCGCAAGCACCAGCATACGTCCGTTCGAGCAGGCCTACACCACAGGACTACTCGCTCTACAACACAAGACCCTCGCCGAGATGAGCCAGCAAAAGATCCTGCCCTTCAGTCACACCCACAGTGCCGACCTCCTCGCTCAAGATCCGCAACCCCACCACTCCGGGTTCACCCGCCGCCTTAAGAGCGCCCCAGCCGGCGGTATCCTCGCTGTGGACCTCCTCACCGTCAAACACGAAGGCGCCAGCATCCAAGGTGTCGGCAGGATCTACAGTTCGACGGATAACGGTGTGGTGTGGGGCCATGCGTTCGTCAGTAGCGCGTTGGTCTACCCCGACCAGGACCCAGTCCCACTGCAGCTTGCGCCGTTCCCGACACAACAAATGGCCACAGAGACCTATCCGCGTCTCAGCGCCACGGAAGGCATGCTCAACATCGCTGGGGACGTCATCGAGGCTGGCTACGAAGTGAAAGCAGCAGTGTTCGACGCGCAGTTCACCACCCGGCTTGGCCTACGCAGCCTGAAGTTCATGCCTGTCGCGTTCGTCGGTAGGTGCCGCACCGACGCGTGGGTGATCCTGGGGCGCGAGAAGGTGCAGGTCCGCACCCTGGCGGAGCGGTACAGGCCTGGGCGGAGCCGCTGGTACAAGCGTTTCCGCTGGTACGCCAAGAGAGTAGAGGTGTGGCTCGAAGAGGTCGGTCGGGTGGATCTCGTACTGGTGTGGAAGGCCAAAGGAGTGGACTGGGAGTGCTTCGCGCTGCTCTCTTCTGTCCAGGGTGGGGTGCAGGAGGTGTTGAATACTTGGCGGCTGAGGTGGGATCTGGAGTGGAGTCACCGGCTCTATAAGCAGAACTTGGGGCTTGGGAAGTGTCAGTGCCGGCGGTTCTCATCCCAGCTCAAGCATACGGATCTGGTGTTGGATGCGTTCTTGGAGGTGCGTGCTGAACGGCTCTTCTCTCCTGGCTTGTCGTGGCGGCGGGCTCAGGAGCGGGTCGCGATGGTGAGGAGAAACCTCGTGCTGACCGCATCTTCTCGGATTGCGGCGTGAAGGAGGGTCGTTGGAGACGCAAATCAGTCATTCACCGGATAGCCCTGTTTACAGGATCTCGATGCCGCGCGCAGTGCCTGATCCACCCTAAGAAGAATCATCGTGAAACGACTCTCCCTCAGCAGCCTCGGAATCGCCTTCGCCCAGATGCCTGGTACCATGGTCGACATCGCCGTAGTCAACGAAGGCGTTGGCACCCTGGTGGCTGCCGTCACCGAAGCCGAAACCCTCTCGAGCGAAGACCCCTTCACCGCGTTCGCACCTACCGACGACACCTTTGCGGCTACCCTCGAAGCGCTCGGTATCACCATCGAAGAGCTGCTCGCCAGCGAAGGCCTAAGTGGCATCCTTACCTAATGCATGTGATCTCTGACAAACTTCTTTCCAGTGACGTCGTCGTGGCCCTCGAAGCGGGTGGTGGTGTGGCAGAAGTGAAAACCATCAACGGCGCCACCATTACCATCGAACTCATCGATGACAACGTCGTGCTGAACGGCTCCTCGATCACTTTCATAGTCGACCTTGAACCTGACAACGGCGTGGCCCATGTCATCAACCAGGTCATACTGCCCCCCTCCAACTCATTGCACCCTTCAATCTTCCATCCGAACAACCCCTCACGACGCGGGCCTCGGCCTGCGTCCCTGCGTTGCTCACAGCAGGCTAACGCCTACGTCTCGGTGGTGCCGGCGCGTTCCGTGGCAGCACCCGACAGCAATTTGCGATAGACCGTCACCGTCTGTTCGGCGCATGCTTGCCAGGTGTACTGCCGCGAACGTTCCCATCCTCGGTGCTCGTAGTCGCGCCGAAGGTCATCATCGGTGATCAACCGCTCAATCGCCATTGCCCAGCCCACGGCGTCGTTGGGACGACAATACATAACAGCAGTGGCGTGCAGTTCGCGAAATGCCGGGAGTTCCGCAACGACTGTGGCAACGGCTGAAGCGGTTGCTTCCAGTACCGGGAGACCGAAACTTTCATGTGTTGAGGGGTAGCAGAACAGCTTCGCTCGAGCGAACAGTTCGGGCAGGGTCTCATATGGCCGAGATGGCTCGATCGAAACGTTCCCCCCCACGCCAAGCTTACGCGCTAAGTCATCAAGGTGCTTCCGTTGTCGCGAGTCCGGACCCACGAGACGAAGAAGAGGGACCTCGACGCCCCGTTGCATCAAGATCGCAATGGCGCGCAACAATATCGGGACATTCTTACTTTCGTAAGGTCTTCCCACCCACAGCATGTAATCCTCTTTTGGCTGTCCACGGTGCTGCCGAGCCGCCTCTCGGAACACCTCGCCGACGCCAAGATGAATTGGATGTATCTGCGTGCAGGAGAAACCCAGGTGCACGCACATGGCATCACCATCAGCTCTAGATACGCTGATTACCGGCACGCTTCGGGCGATCAGGTTAGAGTCGACAAAGGTTAGAGTCGACAAAGCGCTTGTAGTTGTGCTCCAGAAAAGATAGTTGATCCGGCAGGAAATGCCGGACCGTATCGTGAATCGTCACCACACTGCGCCCGCGGTACAGTCGGGGTACGCTGCCGTAGGGGAAGTGGACTATGTCCGGTCGATGACTGGCGAGGATCCCCGGCAACCGCAGTTCTTCGAACAGGATTCGCCGCTTGTGCTTGCGTGGATCCACAGTGCAGGTGACGACCTGAAAGCGGGGATGATCTATACGCAGATCCGAATGGCGGCTGGTCAAGATTAGGAAATCGAATTCACTGTCGACCTTCTGGAGTTCGGCCACAAGTTGTCGGGTATACGTCTCTGCACCGCCGCGGCGGTCTGGATTCAGGAACACAGTGTTGATTGCAACAGTCGCCACGACTGATAGTTTAAACGACCGTGGTAGCAGGCTACCGTGATCGCCTCTAAACTGGTGTTTGAAACAGCAATCCATTCTGCGAATGCGCCCCTCCACCTCTCTGAATGAAGCCCGAATTCACGGTTTTCGGCATGGACAGTAGCGCTCAGGGCGGCATGACACAATGACCAGGTTTGGCCGATTCCGAATCCTGGTTCCCCTATCTGGCGGCAAGGGCGGCTGGCAGGCGCTCGAGCAGATCCTGGTGGTGGCAGCTCGCGAAGGTTCGAGGATCTATGGTCTGCCATGTGTTGCACGACATGGACCAGAGCCAGCGGGCCGATGCTCAGGCGCCTCGGTGCGCTGTGCCGAGGCCGACCCCACTGGAGCGAGCCCTGCTCGCCTAAGACGCCAGCCCCCGCGCCGACGAGGCGTTGTTCGCCGCCACCTATGTGGCCACCAAGTGGGGGGTGCCGCTGATGATGCTGTCGGTCTCTGAGCGGGTCCGGAGGGGCAACGCCATCCATGGGGTAGAAGCGAGCTACCAGGCGGAGCGTCGCAACGGCTCCAGCGCCAGAATGGCGCTGGCCGAGAGACAGGGTGCCAACATTTTCATGGGATGCTACAAGTGCAGCCGCTGACTCGAGTCGGTATTGGGAGGGGTAGTCGAACAGGTACTGCTAGCGTCCGGTCAGCCCGTACTTGTGACCTGAGCGTTTGGCTGGGGAAATTCGTCAGGCGGGGTTGCCGGGTCGTTCGGAGGGGGTGGTTTCTCGCTCTTCAGCGGCCGCCTCGCGCGCGTTGACGTGCACCCCACAGCTGCCGTCTTCACAGTCCTCGGTGCGGCCGAACCAGCGGTAGCGGTTGCGCGCCACCCAGGCGTAGAGGCCGTCGCTGATGGCCTTGATGCCGGGCAATTGGTAGAATGTGTAGAGCGGGCGCCCCGCGAACGGATAGCCGATCTCGAGGAGCTTGATGAGCCCTTCGGCGCCGCCATAGACGCGCCCATCGGCGGCGATCAACTTTATTTCACGCAGCGCCTCCTCGCGACTGAGCCCCGGGAAATCCCGGAGACGCTCCTGCAGCGGTGCGGCGACCACCCGGTCGCGGCTCAGCCAGCGCATGGGCCCAAGTTGGGCCCGGCACAGGTTGCAGCTGCCGTCGTAGAGGATGACCGGGGTGCTGTCCGGCGGGGGCTGGGTGCGGAGGACCTCCATGCCCCCAGGGTAGCAGCTTCCGCCCTCCCGGTCGGTAATATCGTGAACAAAAGCACAAGTAGCTCCCCGTTCGCTCGTGAGGAGCCTCCTCTGGTTGTCGGGCCCTCCGTTTCGGCGGAACCTGATAGGCTAGATCGTTATGGCCAAGAGCAAAGGCATCACCCCGCAAGCGGAGGACTTCAGCGCCTGGTACAACGAGATCGTCTACCGCGCCGACCTGGCCGACCTCTCTCCAGTGCGCGGTTCGATGGTGATCAAGCCCTACGGCTACGCCCTGTGGGAGAACATCCAGCGCAACCTCGACGACATGTTCAAAGAGACCGGCCACGAAAACCTCTACTTTCCGCTGCTCATTCCCGTCTCCTTCTTCGAGCGCGAAGCGAAGCACGTCGAGGGTTTCTCACCGGAGCTGGCGGTCGTGACCCACGCCGGCGGCAAAGAGCTCGAGGAGCCGCTGGCCATCCGCCCCACCTCGGAGACCATCGTCGGTGAGATGTACAGCAAATGGGTACAGAGCTACCGCGACCTGCCCCTTATGTACAACCAGTGGGGCAACGTCGTGCGCTGGGAGCTGCGCACCCGGCCGTTCCTGAGAACCACCGAGTTCCTATGGCAGGAGGGGCACACCGCCCACGCCACCGCCGCAGAGGCCAAGGCCGAGGCGGAGCAGATGCTCGAGGTCTACGCCACCTTTGCCGAGACGTTCGGGGCGCTGCCGGTGGTCCGGGGCGAGAAGACCGAGGGCGAACGCTTCGCGGGAGCGCTCACCACCCTGACCATCGAAGCGATGATGCGCGACACCAAGGCGCTCCAGTCGGGGACCAGCCACTACATGGGGGAGAATTTCTCCCGCGCCTTCGATATCTCGTTCAACGACGTGAACAACGAACAGGCCTACGCCCACACCACCAGCTGGGGGCTGTCGACCCGGATGATCGGGGCGCTCATCATGGGCCATGGTGACGACCGGGGCCTGATCATGCCGCCGCGACTGGCGCCGCACCAGGCGGTCCTGGTGCCCATCTACCGGCGCGACGATGCCGACGCCCGCGCCGGGGTGATGGCGGCCGCCGACGGCCTGGCGGCAGACTTCAAGGCTCGCGGGATTCGGCTCAAGGTGGACGACCGCGAGGGGATGAGTCTCGGCTGGAAGCTCAACGAGTGGGAGCGCAAGGGGGTGCCGCTACGGATCGAAGTGGGCCCGAAGGACCTGGATCGGGGCGTGGCGCTGCTCGCCGACCGCCTCTCCGGCGAGAAGCGTGAAGAGGGGCTCGGTTCGCTGGTCGACACGGTCGCCGGCGAGCTCGAAAGTTTTCATCAGAGCCTTTACGAGCGGGCCCGCTCGTTCCGGGCCGACCACAGCTTCGAGGTCTCGACCATGGACGAACTGATCGAAAAGGTCGAGCACGGCTGGGTCTATGCAACCCACTGTGGGGATCCTGAGAGCGAGGCTCACATCCAGGCGCTGACCAAGGCCACCGTGCGCTGCATCCCCTTCGACGGCCCCAGCGCCGAGGGGACGGTCTGCGTCCACACCGGCCGCGAGAGCGGCTACCCCCGCAAGGTGATCTTCGCCAAGGCCTATTGAGGTCCTGGGGGGCAGTTCCACGCAGGAATTACCACAGCGCCACCGTGACGCTGCGTCTATAGTTGCGGCAATGGCTCCCATGTTCGACGACGAGTCGAAACGACCCTCCGGAGAGAGCGATACCCCGGTCGAGACCAGCTCCGATGGCGACGACACCGAGGCCCTTTTGGACGACGATGTCTGGAGTGAGCCGGTGATGGCTGCCGACCCAGAGAACCTTGCCGATGTCACCAACGACGACCTCATCGTCGACGATCCCATAAACGCCGTCCGTAGCCTCATCCTCGAGACCGCTGCGGCCGCCGGGGTCAAGGCGGTGTTCGCCGAGGGCCGACGGTCCACCGACGTCACCCTGGTGCTGCTGAAGGGCGACCGGTTCGATGTCCTGGCTCTGGCTCCCAACCTCGTCGAAGAGCAGAAGCTCGACCTCGAGGTGATGCGCAGCGATGAGGTCGACAGGGTCTACGAACTCATGCTTGCCGTCACCGACAAGCTCGAGGCGCAGGCCGTGAATCATCCGGAGCGTCGCCACAAGCTGCTCCGCTTCGTCGAGACCGAACTGGCCAAGGACGAAGATAGTTGGTCGCAAGGAAGATAGGTCCCGGACGTCGTTTATACGTTTCATGGCCAGCTGTAAGCTACCCGAAAAACCGAGTAAGTTTTCTGAAAGGCCCCATGCGGCACTATTACAGCGGGTTGCATAATCCTTGACCAACCCCCAGGAATCACGCCATAAAGACCATAACAAGACGCAAGTGTGTCCAGAAGGATCTTGTTCCCAGAATCGACGTTGCCTCTTGCTGACTCAATCATTGTGAAACCCGCTGTAGGTTGCAAATCGTGGTGCGAGCTGGGGGCTCGTCATGAAAGGCAAGGTATGCGAACGCGAGCTGCATTTACGCTAATCGAACTCATTGTGGTTCTTGCTTTGGTGGCGATCACGGTCGGCATTTCGGCGTTGGCTCTGAGGCCGTTTGCCAACGAACTCAGCGGCGCCGATCAGATCGTATCCGGCGCGTTCAAGCAGGCGCGTGCTAAGGCGATGGCCACCACCTCTGCCTTTCGCTTCGTCTTCCGCTCCACGACGGAGCTCGAGGTCGAATCCGCCGTCGGTTGTGCTGACGTCGGCGGCTGGACCGTAGCCCCGGGCTTCGAGGTCGAGCTGCCGGCTGGGACGATGATCACCTCCCCGGTGGTGTTGCCGGACACCGTTCTGGTGTGCTTCAACTCTCGCGGCTTCGCCAGCCAGAACCTGCTGCTGACGATTCAGGATAACGATGGACGGAGTCGCACCATCGAAGTATTCCTCGGAGGGGCGGTGGAAGTGCAATGAGACGGCGTCGCGGCCTTACCTTTACCGAGGTGGTGATCGCGGTGGCCGCGATCGCCATCGCCATCACCGGAATCGTGCCGGCGTTTATCAGCTACGTACAGGTCAATTCGCGGACCGAGGTCCGTACCGGCGCGGTGGCGGTGGCGCAGCAAACGCTCGACGGCCTTCGCGCTTCGCCCTTCAATACCTGGCCCGCCAGCGGCACCGAACAGGTGATCGACAGCGGTCTAGGGAACTACACAGCCCGCATCACCTACTGCCTACCGACAGATCCCGGCTGCCTCAGCACTGCGGATTCTCGGCAGGTCCAGGTGGTTATCTTCCTGGACGGAGAGGTTTTCTACCGTGTCGAAACGGTCTATACGAAATTCGACTGATGGGGTGACACTGGTCGAACTGCTGCTGGCACTCACCATCGGCGTGTTCATGCTGACCGTGATCCTGACCCTGACCCTGGCCAACCAGCGGCTCTACAATGTCGATGAGGCCCGTACTGCGGTCAATCAGAACCTCCGCAGCGCCATGGCGATCGTCGGTAACGACGTGCGCACCGCCGGTGAGCGGCTATCGCCCCGCAACGGCATCGGTCTGGCAGCGGTGGAGGTTCGCGGCGGAACCGAACTGGTCCTGAGACGAAACCTGCTCGACGAAACCTTGCCGATGTGCGACGCCGAAATCCTTCCGGGGACCAGTCAGGACACCGTCACCGTGGCGCGCACAGTGAGTGGGGGAGGGGTCGATCTCGCCCTCTACCCACAGTGCCAGCTGGTGGACGACGATGGCGATGGCTGGTCGGACGCGCTCGAGGTGTGGAAGGACCTGCGCGAAGCCGGCAACGGCAAGCTCAGCACCTTCATGTTCACCGCGACCGAAGGCGAGTGCTTCCTCTACGACGCCGAGAGCCAGGCACCGGCCCACATCGAGCGCGAGGATGGCATCTGGACGAACGGCTACGATATCAGTGAAAACCCGACCATCGTCGCCTTCGAAGAGGTGATCTTCAACCTCAACGGCCAGACCCTGGAGCTGACCCGCGGCTGTGGTCTGGCGGGGGCCCAGCGGGTGGTCAACAGCGTCAACGACTTCCAGGTTCGGGCCGTTCTCAACGATGGCACCGTGTTGACCGACTTTGTAGGTATCGGTGCCGCCTGGACCACGCTCTCCGCGATCGAGATATCGATCACCGGCTTTGTGCAGCAGCGGGGCCGCCAGGTGCAACGCACCCTGAAAAGCCGGCTGTTCCCCAGAAACGTGCTTTCAAACTAGGAGCAGATATGAACTCTCGCAACGGCTTTGCGCTCGTTAGTGCCCTCATCATGGTGGTGGTTCTCGGCCTCATGGCGGCGTTCTACTTCGCACTGACGCGGGTCGAGATGTCCACCAGCAAGTCCCAGGTCGACAGCACCACCGGGTTCTTCTCGGCCGAGGCGGGTCTGAACCTCCGGGGTGAGGATATCCGCCGCACCTTCATCGGCTTCAACGTGCCGCAGGGCACGTCGCCCAACGGCGTCGAGCCCTGCGTCGACGGCTCGCCCGGCACGGGCGACTTCGCCTGCGAGCAGATTCAGCTCAACAGCCGGGACATAACCACGTACGTCGTCGACGATCCCGCCAACGTCTTCGGAGGCGAACTGATTCGCGTGCCCCAGGGCGAGACCTTCGGCGGCCTCAACGCCTTCGAGGCGCGCTACCACGTCTTCTCGGAAGCCCACAACACCCGCGACATCCGCCCCGAGGCGCTGCTCGAGATGGTGTTTCGCAGCCGCCTGGTGCCGGTCTTCCAGTTTGCCGCCTTCTACGACAAAGACCTCGAGATCCTGCCCGGCCCCGACATGCTCCTCAACGGTCGGGTGCACGCCAACGGCGACCTCTACCTCAACGCCGGCAGCTCCCTCGAGATCACCGGCCAGGTGACGGTGAGCCAGCGGGCGGACAGCACCGGTGGCGATCTCTACCGCCGGCGCAAGAACACCGGCGACTGTGGCGGCACCGTTCGCGTCGACGATGCCGACGCCTCCACCAATCCGGAACCGACCGTCGATTGCTCCGGGCTGATCCCCCAGGCCATCCTCGACGGTTGGAACGGCCAGATCCAGACCGGCATGGAGCGGCTCGAAGTGCCCAGCTTCGAGATCTTCGAGCCCGGCGGCGGCGCCTACTGGAACGAGGCCGACATTCGCATCGCTCTCGATCTCCGGGGCGCCCAGCCGGCCGTCATCGTGGCCCAGGAAAACCTGGTGGGCGGCGACATCGTGGCCGATGCGCTCCGCACCTCGATGCTGGATACCTGTATCAACGATGACCTCGGCGATCCCTTCTCGGACCCCGCCAATCGCGTCTACGACGCCAGCGTTCCCGGCGCCCTCGACGCCGGCCAGGTGGCGGCCGTCGAGTGGTCGGACAGCTTTTTCAACAACCGTGAAGGCTCCACCATCACCATGCTCGAGGTCGATGTCAGGGCGCTGCTCACCTGCCTGCACGAGGGTGCCACCGGCGCCCCGCTGCTCGACGAGATCGGCAAGGATATCGACGATATCAGTGACGGTGGGCTGGTCGTCTACCTCACCGTCGTCGGCGACGATTCGGATAGCCTCAACGACTACGGCATACGGATCCGCAACGGGGCCGATTTGGCCGCCCACGACGACCCTCTGAACCCGCCGCCCGACCTCCAGGGCCTAACCGTGGTGAGCGACCAGGCGGCCTACGTCATGGGCGACTACAACGTCGACGATGGCGACTGGACCCCGGCTTCATTCCTGGTCGACTCCCTCAACATCCTGTCCGAAGGGTGGGAGGACGATGCCGAAAGCGCTCCGGGCAGCTACGGTGCCCGGGACGCCGCGACGACGGAGATCAACGCCGCCTTCCTGGCGGGCACCGACACCACCGGCGGGATAGAGGGGACCGCGGGTCAGGGGATCGGAGCCTACAATGGAGGCCTCGAGAACTACCCGCGCTTTCACGAAAACTGGTCGGGCGTCACCTTCAGCTACAGCGGCTCGCTGGTGAGCTTCGGCAACGCTCAGCATGTCGACGGCGCCTGGATCTATGGCGGCCCCTATTACGAGGCGCCCAACCGCGATTGGGCCTACGAAACGCGCTTCAATACCGCTGCCAGCCTGCCCCCTATGAGCCCCCGCTTCGTCTACTTGAGGCAAGAGCTGTTCGTGCGCGACTTCGATCGCTGAGCCTACTCGCGCACCCGTTGCAGGGGCGCCGACAAAGGTATGAAAGTTGGGTTGAATATGCCGCGTACTCATTTTAGTATGCGGCGCAACCCTTTTGTGGGGTTCGGCCCTTTCCGGGCCAGAAAGGCAGGTGACGGCATGATCAGCGGCATAGGGTGCATCGCCCATCGACCAGGGTACGTGCTCGTGGCGATGCATGGTGCACCTGTGGGGAGTCTGAGGTGGAGCGGCTGACGTCCGCATCCGGTCCGACGATTCCCCGGCGAGAGATCGCCGGGGTTTTTTCTGCCAACACTCGCTCAGGAAGGAGACGCCATGGTGCCACCTCGGGCACCAGGTGCCCTACACCCCTCTTCGGACACTACCTCCAGTGTCACAGGTGTCGGTGCTCGGGTTGTTCGAACCCGAGCACCGTTTTTCGTGATTTTTTGGGACCGCGCCGTTGCCCCTCTCGACTCAGCGCAATGCGCGACGAAGGCCGCCAAGGAGCAGAGCCAGAACGCGGTAGTGCGGTCGCTGCAGCCGCTGCGGTCGCCGCTCGACGATGCGCATCATCCGTTTCACATGCTGATCGTGGATCAGGCGGCTGAGGTCGTCGTTGCGGCTGGGGAAGGCGGCAAAGGGATTTTCGATCCGTCCGGGGCCGACACGGGTCTGAAGGTCGGTGTTGGTGTCTAAGATCTGACGCGTGGTTTGGGGATCCGGACCTGGCACCCATCTAGGGTAGTAACTCGGCACTTACAGAACGCTTGTTGCTGCTTACGGAACCCTTACCTCAGAGCGACGCCGCGACAGCCGTTCATCAACCCAGTGCCAGCAACAGCACGCCCAGCACCATGCCGGCGGCCGCCGCTAGCCGCCGCCGGGGCTCCCCTTCGGCCAGGAGGCGCGCTCCCATCACGGTACCGATCAGGATGCTGATTTCGCGGGCCGGAGCCACGTAACTTACCGGCGTGAAGGTGAGGGCGACCAGCACCAGGATGTAGGCGAGCGGGCTGAGCAGCGCCACCCCGAAGGCCTCCCTGCGCGCGTGCCGCCACGTCTGCCGCACCTCCGCCCAGCGGGCCAGCGCCCCCGGGGTGAGCAGCAGCGCGCGGATCACCCCCGAACCCCATATTAACAGCAATGGGTGGATCGCCAGATCTGCCACCGCGTAGCCGTCCCAGATCGTATAGCTAGCGATGAACACGGCCGTGAGCAGGCCAAACCCCACGGCCCGCCGCTGCCCCGCGAGCCGCCCCCCGCCCGAAATCACGAAGGCGCTCAGAACGATCAGGGCGGTACCCGACAGCGCCAGCGCCGAGGGCCGCTCGGCCAGTAGCACGATGGCCCCCACCGTCGCAAGGGCCGGCCCTCCCCCCCGAGCCAAGGGATAGACGAGGGACAGGTCTCCGTACCGATAGCCGCTTTGGAGGCTCAGGAAATAGGCGATGTGGAGCAGGGCGCTGCCGCCGATGAAGGCCAACTCGAGCCAACCGATATGTGGCCGCAGGAGCACGAGCGCGACGATCGCAAGCGGGGCGTACAGGATTGCATCGAGAATGGTGAACAGCCATACGAACGCCAACCCGCCGCTGGCTCGTTTCGCCAGCAGGTTCCAGGTAGCGTGGAGCAACGCCGAACTGAGAACGAGCGCGAGCGCCGCAACGGTCATGGGGCACCGGCCGCCCTCTGAGGCGGGCTAGCCGCGATCGGCCTCAAGCCCCAGCGGTAGCAGGTCGGCTGCTGCGCCCCCCCCATATGGCAGCGCCCGGCAGCCGCTACCGTGTCCACCTCAGTCCAGGTACGTCAGCCAGTGCTCGAACTCCGGAATCTGGCCCGTGACCACCTGAAGGTACAACTCCCGCATCTTCAAGGCGTAGGGGCCGGCCACACCCGAACCGATCGGCCGCCGATCGATCGAGGCTATCGGCGTGACCTCAGCAGCGGTGCCCGCCATGAACACCTCATCGGCGGTGTAGAGTTCATCGCGGGTAGCCATGGAGGTTTCGATCGGTGTTCCTATGAACTCGGCGATGCGGACGACCGAATCGCGCGTGATGCCGCGCAGGTTCACCGAGTGTGCGATGGGGTAGAGCACCTCATCGCGCACCATGAAGATGTTCTCGCCTGACCCTTCGGCTACGAAGCCCTCCTTGTCGAGCAGCAGCGCTTCGTCGAAGCCGTTCTCGCGCGCCTCCTGATTGGCCAGCACCGAGTTGACGTAGTTGCCTCCGGCCTTGGCTTTGGTAGGCATGATGTCGCCGGAGCTGCGGCGCCAGCTCGAGGTCATTAGCGCCGCACCCTTGCGGACCGCCTCCTCGCCAAGATAGGTTCCCCACGGCAGTGTCGCCACCATGAAATGTACCTGATTATTGCTGGGATTGACCCCCAGCGACTCGGCGCCGTACCAGAACAGTGGCCGGATGTAGCACGACGTGCGCTGGTTGGCGCGGATGGTTTTGAGGATGGCGTGGTTGATCTGCTCGCCCGACAACGGTACCTTCATGCCGATTATCTTGGCCGAGTCGAGGAGGCGACGGCTATGCTCGTTAAGTCGGAACACCGCCGCCCCCTGAGCGGTCTCATAGGCGCGTATACCTTCGAAGACGCTGGTGCCGTAGTGAAGTGCATGGGAGAGCACCGAGATGGTGGCCTGCTCCTGGGGAACGAGTTCGCCATCGAACCAGACGGTGCCGGCGCTCAGCGCCGAGGTGCCGGCCGACGACAATTTGGGTTGCACGGTCATGAAGGAACCTCCTGGGTTGCTTCCAGGCATCATACTGCGCCTCTGGAGGGGGAGATGGTGTGTAGTGCCGATCTGGGGGCGTTGCACATCCCCCGGAGCGGCTGCGATGCACAGCGGTTTTCGGGACCACGTTCGGTAGACTACCTGCCATGGACATCCTCGTCACCGGCGGCGCCGGCTACATCGGCAGCGTCACAGTCGAAACGCTCCTGGGGTTCGGGCATCAGGTGGTGGTGGTAGACGACCTCAGCACCGGCCACCGCGCCGCGGTTCACCCGGCTGCGGCGTTCATCGAGACGAGCTTGCACGATACCGACCGGCTCGCCGAGCTGCTCCGTAAGCACCGGGTCGAGGCGGTGATGCACTTTGCCGCATCCTCGCTGGTAGACGCGTCGATGCGGCAGCCGATTCGCTACTTCGACAACAACGTGGGGGGGACACTGAGTCTGGTCAAGGCGATGGCGACGGCGTCTGTCGAAAAATTCGTGCTGTCGTCGACCGCGGCGCTGTTTGGAACCCCGGACCACATTCCCATCGCGCCCGACGCGGCCATCCGCCCCGAGAGCGTGTACGGCGAATCGAAGTATGTGATCGAACGCATGCTGGCCTGGCTCTGCACGCAGCGCGGGCTCGGCTTCGCCGCCCTCCGCTACTTCAATGCAGCCGGCGCCTCGGAGCGCTTCGGTGAGGACCACGACCCCGAGTCCCACCTGATCCCGCTGGCTCTGCAGGTGGCCATGGGCCGGCGCGACGCGATGCATATCTTCGGCGACGACTACCCCACCCCCGACGGCACCTGCATTCGGGACTACGTGCATGTGCGCGACCTGGCCGAGGCCCACAGGCTGACCATCGAGGCGTTGGCGGCCGGTGAGACCCGCCGCTACAACCTCGGTAACGGCAACGGCTTTTCGGTCCGCGAGGTCATCGAGGTGTGCCGGGAGATGAGCGGGCACCCCATTCCCGCACGGGTGGTGCCCCGACGGCCCGGCGACCCCCCCATCCTGGTGGCCGATAGCACCCTGGCCACTGAGGAGCTGGGTTGGCAGCCGCAGTGGACCGAGCTGACCGCAATCGTCGGCTCCGCCTGGGCCTGGCATCGGGCCCATCCCGAGGGCTACCGGGATTAGAACGTGCGTTCCTCCTCTTGCCGGACTCGGGAATGTGCTATGAACGAACAAGGGGTGGAGGCGTAGGCGTCGTTCCGATGCGTGATAGGACGATGAAAGCCCGCTGAAGATGGCTGGCAGGCCCCGCATGCTAAGCTGGCCTGCGTTTGGAGATGTCATGAGACGACTCGTAATCCTTCTGATCGGGTTGTTGAGCGTTGCCACCGCGCAGCAAAGTGCGACCCTGAGCGGCATCATCATGAGCGAAGAGGAACTTCCGGCCGGGACACGCGTGGCCGTGCACGTCGTCGACAATGACAACGTCTGGGGCCAGGAGGTCGTCAGCGTGGTGCCGGTGGCCGGCACCTTCAGCATCACCATCCGGGGTGAGCCCAGCGTGCTGTCGCCGCTGCGCAGCGGCGCGGTGCTGCTTCCGGGCCTGCAGAACGAGTACCTGATAGCGCCCGAAAGCGGCATCAATTACGCCCAAGGCCGCCTCACGATGTATGTCGACGGCAACGACAACCTGACCTTCGACCGGGTGGCGGACAACGTATTCATCGGCATCACCACCCTCGAGGAACCCATCGGCTTCCTGTCGCTGCTGTATGTCGATCGTGACGCCACCATGTCGAGCACCGGTGTGGATCTCGAGCTTAGAGCGGGCTGGAATATCTTCGCGGTCCGCTTCCCGGGCGAGCGACCCGAATACGCCACCCAGGCGCTCGTCGACGACGCCGTACTCGACGTGTTCCTGCCCTAGCCGACACCCACCCCACCGGCAAAGCCTGCTATAACGACTCTATGACCGTGTTCGAAGGCAGCTATCGCCCCGACGGGTTGCGGTTCGCCATAGTGGTGGGTCGCTTCAACGATTTCATTACCAGGAGGCTTCTCGAGGGAGCCCAGGACGCCCTTGGACGGCACGGCGTCGCGCCAGGCGATGTCGAGGTTGCCTGGGTACCGGGCGCGGTAGAACTGCCCCTGGCGGCCCAGGCGATGGTGGGCCGCGGCCACGACGCCGTCATCGCCTTGGGCGCCGTGATTCGCGGGGCGACCAGCCACTACGACCACGTGTGCAGCATGGTTGCCAGCGGCCTCGAACGGGTCGCGCTCGACAGCGGTGTGCCGGTGATCTTCGGCGTCCTCACCACCGACACCATCGAACAGGCTATCGAACGGGCCGGCACCAAGGCGGGCAACAAGGGCTTCGAGGCGGCGCAGGGAGCGATCGAGATGGCGACCCTGCTGCGCACCATGAAGGGCTGATCGCGGCGGCGCCTGCCGACACGACCTTAAGGGGTATACTGACCCAAGGTGAACGACGATCCAGAGCAGACCTACAGCGCGCTCGAGATCGTGCTGGAGTTCTTTCCTGCTACCCCCGAGCGGCTTATTCCCAGGACCAATCGCTACCGGCTCAGGCGCGCTACCGACGGCGATCTGATCGTTCGCGAAGGCCGCAAGGAGCGGCTCAGGCTGGTCCCGGTGCCCAGTGCGGGCAGCGATACCACCCAGCTCTGCTGCGATCTCTGTCGGTGGACGGGCAGACGGCACTTCATGCAGACTGTACGCGCTGAAGTCCCCGGCTCCAACGGCCGCCGCTTCCGCTATCTGACAGCCTGCCGCGACCATGAAGCCTGCGAAGCGAGGCGGTTGGGTGATGAGACGATCGAAGCGCTGATAAGACCAAAAAGGTGAAGCGTTAGAGGTCTCAGAGTTGGGAAAGGTTAAACATAAGGATAAGGAGATTACAGCGGTTCTCAGAATGAGTGATTGGTGACTCCGGCATGCTCAAACCAACCCAACACATCCCCCAACGACACCGTCGATAGCGCAGCCGCTTCGCAGAGTCCAACGCTCCCCTCGTCCTCGCCCCCACAGCTTTCACGAACGCCTTTATCTTCGAAAAAGCCAACCAATGGGGTTGAAGTCCGGACTGTACCCAGGCAACAACACCAACTCGCACCCCCTCGCCTCGATCGCCTCCCGCACCTCCGGTTTGCGGTGCACCCCCAGCTGATCCATCACCACGATCTGCCCCGGCCTCAGCTTCGGAGCGATGACCTGCTCGATGTACGCTAAAAACGCCACGCCATCCACCGCTCCGGTCAACGTCATCGCGTCACCCACACCCTCATCGAGACTGATCGCTGCAACGAGGCTGGTGTTCTCCCCACGGTTCTTCGGCACCCTACCCACGGCACGTTGTCCACGTGGGGCGTAGGCGTAGGGCAGGGTCATGGCGACGTTGAAGCCGCTCTCATCGACGAACACCAACCGGTGCGGGTCAATACCTCTGATCCAAGCCAGGAACCTCCACCGGGCCTCTGGATTCTGTTCACTCGCGTAGATCGTCTTTTTTTCTCGTCGATCCCAATCTCTGTACCCAGCGGCACATGGTCGCTCTGCTGATGCGGACGCCGGTTCTCTCCAAGAAAAGGTCGCAGCGCTGGTCGTGGGTGAGGTCGTTGCTGATGAGGCTCTGCTCAACCCATGCCTGGTGCTCATGGAGGGCGCTGGGGCGGCCCGGGGAGGTTCTGGGGGTGAGATCTCCACTTTGGCGGTAGCGGCGGAGGTAGCGACTGACGGTGGCGGTTCCAACGTCGAACGTGTCTGCGGCTTCATGGAGGGTGTAACGCTTGTGTAGGACGGCGTTTACGATGCGTTCTCGGAGGTCGGTAGAGTGCGCCATGCCTCAGCATTGAAGCACGATCACTCAATGCGCAACCCGCTGTAGGGGCCCCTTCAGAGCCCTACGCTCCGCTCCGGGTTCTTCCGGGGTCCTTCAGAGCCCCCCTTACGGTGGTCTCTTCAGGGGCTACGGAGCCTCAAGAGTCTCCTCCGCCACAAGAAGGGTTAAAAGGAACAAGCAAGACCCATTAGTGCCTTCACACCCCGGTCATTCCAAAATCTTCTGCTGGAGGAGACTCACATAGTGAGGCTCCGAGAGCCCCGGGGAGACTTACCGTAAGGGAAGGCTCAACGGGACCCCGGAAGAACCCCGTAGGGGGTCTGAAGGGGCCCCAAACCTACTACTTCCTCTCGCTCTCCCTATTCTATTCTCCGAGTTCTAGCCCTACTACTACTGGGTCGTGATCTGAGGATCGGAATGGGTGCGGTCGGAACACATACGTTGGGTTGAAGGTCAGGTCGTAACCGATCACAGGTGGTTCGTCGCTGTTGATGTGCCAGATGGTAGCCCCGGTCACCTGGCTGCTGAGGGATTCGCTGGCCAGGGCGTAATCCAGCGTTCCCGACTCGCCGAAGAAGATGTAGGTGTAGCGCTCTTCTGCGGGCAGATCCTCGTCCAGGTTGTGGAAGCCCTGACCGGTGAACAGGGCTACCGGTGGCTCGAGGCCGTAGCTGTTCAGGTCGCCCAGTACCAGCACGTCGGGATCGGTGGTGGCGGCGGCGATGCTGCTGGTCAGGTCGATCACGGCTTGGGATTGGGCGCTGCGCCGCAGGTCCCAGCAGCCGTTCCCCAGGTCGATGTCGCCCGCCGAGGGGCAACTTCCTTTGGACTTGAAGTGCACCACCACGACGCTGAACACCTCGCCGCTGGCACGCTCGCGGAAGGTGCCGGCGATCGGCGAGCGGTCGTGGATTTCGGCCGGATCGCTGACCGCCCCCAGGAAGTCGAGCATTCCGGGCCGGTAGAGGATCGCCTGTTTGATCTGATCGGTCCCGGTGCCGTTGCCGGGGTCGGGCATCACCGCGTAGGCCTCCTCGCCGAGGGCCGCGTTGACCGCGTCCGCCAGCGCCTGGGCCGCCTCGGTATTGTTCTCGACCTCGATCAGGCCCACCAGATCGGCGTCGAGGGCGATCAGGGCGCTCACCAGCTTCTCGGTCTGCCGCGCCAGCTCCTCGGCGGTGTCTGCGCCCCGCTCGTTCAGGCTGGTGAAGTAGTTCTGGACGTTGAAGGAGGCGGCCGTGAGGCGCCCCCCGACCTCGCCGGGTCGGGGCTGTCGCGGGTTGCTGCGCAGGATCGTCGGGGGGCGCGCCGGTTCGAGTCGGTAGGCGCCCAGGCCGAACTGCATGACCATCGCGTCGAGCCCGGCGACGGTGTCGCCGACCCGTAGCGTCAGGTCGGGGGCGAGGTAGGGCACGCGCTCGGGATTCTCGATGCGGCTGGCGTCGTTCATGAGGATGCGGCTCAACGCGTTGTCGGTGGCGGGCTGGCCGTTGGTAGGGATGAAGAGCCGCCGATTGGCCAGCAGTACCTCGCCGTAGCGACCCACGTTGAACACCTCGGTGACGGTCAGCGGCTCGGTAAAGGTCACCATCATGCCTTCGTACGCCTCCCAGGCATCGGGGCTGGCGACCGGCAGCACGACCGGGGTGGCCGGCACCAGCCCCAGGTAGCCGCACACCTCGAGCGACTCGAGGCGGTCGAGCTGGGTGAATTCGTTGCGCTCGAGCACCTTGCCGCTCACCCGGAGCTGGTCGCCGACGGTCACCACCACCTCGGCGAAGGGGCTGCGCTCCGTCAGCCGCACGAACAGGCCGTCGGAGGTGGCGGCGTCACCGTCGCCGGTGAGATCCTGCAGGAAGAGACCGCCGAGACTGTCCTCGCCGGGATAGGCTGCGCTGACAACCCCGATAACGGTGACCACCTCGCCGCTGACGGGGGAGCGCCGGTCGCTGCCCTGGATTTCGGGAATGGTGTGTGTCGCGTCGCCGCAGCCGGAGCTTTGGGCCGTAGCGGCGCCCATCAGGATCGCCATCAAAAGACCGAGCAGGGTACGCATGGCGCCAGTCTACCAGCGCGCCCTGCGACACGCGGCAACCCGCCATCCCTCGGTATGGTGAAGGTATGCCGCTGCGTGACGACATGATCCAGCGCACCATCGAACAGATCGTGCAGGTTATCGCCTGGGTGATGGGCCAGCGCGACGAGAAGGCATACGCCGAGGCGGTCGAGGTCATCGAAGCCGCCTACCGGGAGCATACCGGCAGCGGCCGCGAGCTGCTGACACACCTCAGCAGCGACGATCTGATCGGGATCCTGAGCACCGCCGGCCGCTTCGATCGCGAGAAGGGCTATCTTATCGCCACCCTGCTCAGGGCGGAGACGACGCTGCTCGAAGTCCGCCACATGGCGGTACCGCCCGAGCTGCAGCTCAAGGCCCTCGACCTGTTCCTCGAGGTGCGGCTCGAGGGGCTCGATCTCGACGACCTCCCAGAGCAGATCGGCGAGCTCCAGGCCGCCCTCGCCGAGTTTTCGTTGCCCCAGGCGACGCTGCTGCGACTGTTCGAGTACCGCCGGCTTCAGGGCGGCTTCGTGGGTGCCGAAGATGCCCTCTATGAGCTGCTCGAGCGCTTCGGCGCCGACGACGAGATGGCATCCCGGGGCCGCGCTTTCTACCGGGACCTGGCCCAGCTGTCGGGGCCGAAGCTGCGCGCCGGGGGGCTCTCCCCTGAAGGCGTCGAGGTGGGCCGCGACGAATTCGAGCGCGCCCTAACCGAGAAGGATAAGTAGATTAGGGGGAAGTTCAAAAAGTAGGATAAGTAGATCAGGAGCCCCTTCAGAAAGTAGGAGGTTTGGGGCCCCTTCAGACCCCCTACAGGTGTCTAAACTACCAGCACTTCGTGTCCCGGGGTCCCGTTGAGCCTTCCCTTACAGCAAGTCTCCCCGGGGCTCTCGGAGCCTCACAACGTGAGTCTCCTCCAGCAGAAGATATGGGAATGACCGGGGTGTGAAGGCACGAACGGTGTCATGCTTGTTCTTCTAAATCCTCTGGCGGAGGAGACACCTCGGGTGGCTCCGTAGCCCCTGAAGAGACCGCCGGAGGGGGGCTCTGAAGGACCCCGGAAGAACCCGAAGCGTCAGCGTAGGGGTCTGAAGGGGCACCAAACCTACTCCTGCTCCTTCTTCCCCTTTCCCTTAGTTCTAGGAACCCTTGTAGATTGATCACGAAATGAGCCAGCAACGCCGCCCACAGGCTACCCGTCCATAGGGTGACGTAGCCGAAGCTCAACCCCGCTACGAAGGCGAAGGCGGTGTAGCTCCAGCCTCGGCGGGTGGCCGGGTGCATGAGGCCGAATAGGACCGCCTGCGGCCATACCCCGATGGTGCTGAGCAGGGCGCCGCGGAAGAAGATCTCCTCGGCGCCCGCGGTGGTTGCGGCCAGGGCCATGCTGAGCGGCAACGTGAGCCGGATTCCGCTCAGAGCCCGCTCGAGCAGGCGGCTGGCGTGCCGGAACGAGGGGAGGATGCGGTCCAGGATCAGGGCCGCCCCTAGGAGTGCGGCGGTCAGCAGGGTGGCGGCCAGCAGCGTGGTCGCCAGCCCTACGTCGGCCTCGAGACGGAGCGGCCGGAAGGCTAGCCACACGATCCCGATGAGGCCCAGCAGCAGGCTGGGGACGAAGATCACGAAGCGGCGGAGGGTTGCGGGGGTCACAGGGGCCATTGTAGGCACGTCTGGCCCTCGGGGCCGCTCCCTGAACGACCGCTAGGGCGCTCAGGTGGCGTCGTTCCAGCCTCGAGCGTCGGCGAAGCGCTCGAGCGCCTGCTGCGCCTCTTTCCGGGTCGCCACGTCCCCCACCGCTTCGGCCTCGGCGATGAAGCGGAGCGCCTCGCCCACCCGGGCCCCCGGCTCGAGACCGAGCAGGATCATCACGTCGTGCCCGTCGAGGAGCGGCGGTTTTGGCGGCGTTTCAGCGAGGATGGCGAGGATGCGGGCCAGGGCGACGCGGTAGGCGCGCCGGTTGGCATCGCTCGACAGCCGACCTCGCGCCGCTTCCCGATCGGCGATCATGAGTTTGAGCAGGTCGGGGAGCAGCACCCGCCGGCGATGCGCGAAGCGGCGCGCCTCCTTGTCTGTTTTTGGCAGCGGCACCATATGGCTGCCGACCAGCGCCCGGACCCGGTCGATCCGCTCGTGTGGGTAGTGGAGACGGCCCAAGGCCGCCTCCGCCAACGCTGCGCCGAGCCGGTCGTGGCCGTAGAAACGCCGGCGGCCGTCCTCGCCCAGCGACGCCGCCGGCGCCTTGCCGATATCGTGCAGCAGCGTGGCCCAGCGCAGCCCCGGGTCTGCCTCGGGGAAGCCGTGAAGGAGCTGGTTGAGCGCCTCCAGCGAGTGGTCGAGCACGTCGAGATGATGGAACCCCCCCTGGGCCACACCCCGGTTGGCCTCGAGTTCGGGCAGCGCTGGCTCGAGCAGGCCGAGCTTGGCCAACAGCTGAAACCCGCCGGCCGCCTGCTCGCTGCCGATGATGGCCTCGAGTTCGGCCCGGATGCGCTCCCAGGCGGGCATGGGCAAGCCGCCTGCGATGAGCGCAGCGGCCAGATCCTGTAGCGCCTTGTGGGTGCCGTTCTCGATCCGGAATCGCAGCGTGGCCGCCAGCCGGGTGGCCCGGAAGAGCCGCAGCGGGTCGGCTGCCAGATTGGCGCGCTGCACCATCCGCAGGCGCTTGCTGCGCAGGTCCGCCAGGCCGCCGTGAGGATCGACCAGGTTGCCGTTCGGGGTCAGGGCCATGGCGTTTATGGTGAAGTCGCGGGCGGCCAGGTCGGCCGCGAGGTCGCCGAGGTCGGGGGCGTAGTCGCGGGTGAGCCCGGCGGCCACGACCCGCCAATGACCGCGCCCGAGGTCGAGAGGGAAGGCGCTGCCGGCGAGCGCTGCGGCGTCCGACCTGGCGGCGGCTTCGGGGTCCGGAACCAGCCAGTCGAGATCGTGCAAGGGCCGCCCCAGCAGGGCGTCTCGCACGGCCCCGCCTACCAACACGCCCGCCTCCGGCCATGGCGTAAACTGATCGGTGTCGAACGTCGGCCGCCTCGCCAGACGATTTCTTAACCAGCCCATCGGGAGCATTAAAGCATGACCGTACAGATCGGACTTACCGGCAACATCGGTTCGGGCAAGTCCACGGTAGCGACGTTGCTACAGGGATACGGCGCGGCGCTGGTCGACGCCGACGCTCTGGCGCGGCGCGCCACCGAGGCCCCCGACGTTCTGGCGGCCATCGCCGCGCAGCTGGGCGCGGACCTCGTGGTAGATGGTCAGCTCGACCGCCAGCGCACCGCCGCTCTGGTGTTCGCCGACCCGGAAGCCCGGGGACGGCTCGATGCCATCGTTCACCCCTGGGTTGCGCGTGCCCGCCGGGAGCGCGTGCGTGCGCTGCTCGCCCAGCCCGATCCGCCGCCGGTGATCGTGCACGACATTCCGCTGCTGTTCGAGGTCGGTCTCGAGGACGCTTTCGACCGGACCGTGGTGGTCGCCGCGCCGCTCGAGATGCGGGTGGCGCGGGTGGCGGCCAGCCGCGGCCTCGACCGGGCCGAGGTGCGCGCGCGGGACCGTGCCCAGCTCGCCCTCGAAGAGAAGATCCGCAGAGCCGACACGGTGATCGATAACAGCCTCGATTTCGAAGCGCTAGAGCGCCAGCTGGCCGGTCTGTGGCGTGAGCTCACAGCTGACAAGAATGGCGACAACGACAGAGAAAAGCCGCCGGCCTGAGCCGGCGGCCTCGATCGTTACCGTAGGGACGCTACCAGCCGACCTGGGTCATGCTGAAGGTGCGGATCACACCCTGTTGGGAGATCCCGTAGCTGTAGCTGCCCCCCAGGCGTGCGGCCACGAACAGCAGGTACTGCTCGAGCCGTTCGGTGGCCGTGGTGACGGCCTCGAAGTCGAGGTTGGAGGCTCCGGCTAGTCCGGCGGTGAGCTGAAGCTGGCTCGACATCTGCGTAGCGGTACCCTCGAGGGTGGCGCGGGTATCGGTCAGGGTGAAGCTGCGGGCCTCGGGAGGAATCTGGGCCTCGAGCGCCGCGAAGCCGACCGAGAGGTTGCCGCCGGCGGCCTTGGCCTCGAGCACCACCATCATCGCCTCGGCGCTGGTGGCGATCAGGGCGTAGCCGTCGGTTACCGCGAAGCTAAGGCTCACCCCCTGGATCACGTCGTAGCTGGTTACCTGCACGCCGGCTACGGTGCTGACGGTCGGCGCCACCGGGGCGCCGGCGCCGCTGGGATCGGCGAAGCCGGAAGCGAAGGTGCCCACCGTGGAGAACAGCACGGTCAGACCCTGCTGCGCGGCAGCGGGATCCAAGGTCTCGATCAGGAAGACGCTCTCACCCAGCAGGTTCGAGGGGGCAATGCCGGGGTCGACCACCTCGGCGCTGCCGGTGGTGATGGTGGCGACCCGCGTACCGGTCCAGTCGATGAGGCTGGTACGGATGTCGACCCCAAACATCAGCAAGGCCTCGTCCAGGCTCGTGATGCCCAGGTCGGGAACGCTCGCCACCAGGTCGTTCAGGTAGGCCCACCAGCCGCTGATGTCGGCGTAGCTGTTGGTGACCTGGAGCGCCGTCTGGGGAACGAATTGAAGCGCGTCCCGGCCGGCGGCGAAGCCGCTGGTGAGCAGGTTGTAGAGCGCCAGATCGCTGCCGCTGCCGTTGGGCACCGCCACCGATTCGCCCTCGAGACCGTCGGCGACGACGCGCAGCACGCTCCCAGTGACACCGCTGGTGTCGAGCGCCTGCGCCAACCGGGCGATGGCCGCGTCGAAGCCGAGACCCTGGCCCAAGGGCGCCAGCGCCGCCGCAACTTGCGGCAGATTCAGGTAGCTGTAGAAGTTGGCGCCCCCGAGCGTCCCCAGGGTGGCGGCGTAGCCATCGCTGGAGGCGAAGCTGGGCTCGTTGCTGCCATTGGCAAGCCGGATCGAGGTGCGCAGGGTGTCTGGATTGCTCGACGCCATCAGCAGATCGCCGAGCTGAGCAAAGGCCACGGTGTTGACCGGGCTGTCGGCGACATCGAGCTCCAGCACGTAGAAGGTGACGCTCCCCTCCTGCAGCGCCTGCACCCCGTCATCGTTGGCCATGTCCATGATCAGGTCGCCTAATACGCCGGTAGCCACCGGGCTGGTGCGCGTCAGCAGGGTGACCGACGGCAGCGGATTGAAGTTCGAGAGCGCCAGGCCAATCCAAGTCTCCTGGCCGATCAGGTCGAGAATATCGAGGTCCTGCAGCGGCCCGGGCACGGGGAGTTCGCCGTCGAGGCCAGTGCTACCACCGAAGGCCGCCTGCAACGCCTGACCGACCTCAAGCCGGTTGAACTCGGCGATGAAATCGTCGATCAGGTCGGCATTGTCGTTGAGATCCTCGACGCCCAGAGCGAACATCGTCTCTACCGAAAACAGCTCCGTCAACGGCATGGTCAACCCCTGCGCCAGAGCCAACGGAGCCAGTGCTAGTAGAAGAGACAGGCTGAGCAAATTTCTTCGAATCATGAGCCCTCCAAAAATTTGACTACGGCAGTCGATTAGACCTAAATAGAAGCATATAGCGAGGATTATGAGAAAGAGGTATCAAGGAGGAAGAGGAAGTATAAGCAGGACAATCCGGCCTCGTGAGAAAGGCGATGAGCAAGGGAAATCTTGGACCCACAATCGAGTTTGTGCCGGTCAGTACGGCATTTCTCGGTTTCTCCGTCCACCACGCATCGTCAAATCGCTCTTACTCGCCACCCTCTCGTCCAACGCCAGATCGTTGAGTCGTATTCAGAAAAGCGGAAACGCAGCCACCGTCAGGCACGGCAATGTGCGAAAAATGCGATGCGGACCGGGGTTTCTTGCCCCTCACTAGAGATCAGACCCGTCACCGACGCAACCCCGAACAACGCCGGCAAGTCCTGATAAGGATAAGTAGGTTTGGATCCCCTTCAGACAAGGAGTAGGTTTGGGGCCCCTTCAGACCCCTGCGCTTCGCTTCGGGTTCTTCCGGGGTCCTTCAGAGCCCCCCTGCGGTGGTCTCTTCAGGGGCTACGGAGCCACACTACGTGAGTCTCCTCCGCCAGAAGAAGGTTTAAAAGGAACAAGCACCACACCATTAGCGTCTTCACACCCCGGTTATCCCAATATCTTCTGCTGGAGGAGACTCATGCAATGAGGCTCCGAGAGCCCCGGGGAGACTTGCCGTAGGGAAGGCTCAACGGGACCCCGTAAGAACCCCGTAGGGGGTCTGAAGGGGCCCCAAATCTACTTATCCTTATCCTTTATCCTGCCATCTCAATAATCCTTTTATTTATCATTTCGCTCTCTAACCCCTGGTGGAACATCTGTGCCCAGGTTCCTCCTGCTCCTAGGCGGCTGACGCCCAGGTGGGCGTAGCGGGGGGCGTGGCCGTGTTCGAGGAGCCAGGAGCCGTAGCGGATGCCTAGCCCTGTCGTTCGGTTCTGGCCTTCGGCGACCAGGACGAAGGGGGACTGGCCGACCAAGGCGAGGGCGGTCTCGTCGATGGCGTTGAGGTGGGGCTTGTTGAGGAGGCCCACGTCGAGGCCGGCGGCACGCGCCTGTTCGACCGCTGCCAGCGCCCGGTGCAGGGTTTCGCCGTAGCTGACCACCCAGCCGGCGCTACCCTGGCGCACGACCTCATCGCGGCCTGGCTCGAAGCGGTAGCCGGCGGCCGGGTCGTAGAGGCGGTTGCCGTCGGCGCCCAAGATGTAGGGGAGTTCGGAGCGGACGCTGAACAGGAAGCGGACGCCCGGTTCCCAGAAGGTGCGGTTCACCACCGCCGTGAGCTGCAGCGGATCGGCGGGAAAATAGAGCGGGGTGGGCGCCTGTTCGTCGAGACCGTTGTCGGCGAAGAAGACGTTGATGCCGTAGTGGCAGGTGTTGTCGGCGATGGCATCGACCCCGGAATGGCTGAAATGGCACAGCAGATTGGTGTGGTTGAGGCGCGCCATGGTGACCTCGCTGATCACCATTTCCAGAAAGGCGGCGAAGGTGCTGAACACCCCCACCTTGCCCGGCTCGAAGCCGAAGCCTGCGGCCGCCGACAGGTTGCCGCGCTCCATGATGCCGCTCGAGATGAACACCTCTGGGTGCCGCTGGTGGATGGTGTTGAGGCCGGTCGAGCCCTCGAGGTCGGTGTCGATCACCAGCACCCGGTCCTGGCGCTCCTCGAGCGTGAGTTCGTCGAGGAGGTCGGCGACGGCGCTGCCGAAGGTCTTGCGGTTGGAGCCGCGCTCGGCGCTCGAGCCGAGGTAGCTCCGCTCGGGTGCGGTGTGCGCGGCGACGGACTTCAGGTACTCGGTCGCGGCGTGGTGCCTCCTGGCTTCGAGATACTCACTGGCGGCGGCCACCCCGACCACCTCGTGCCCTCCGGAGGTCCCTTCGATTTCGGGGATGCCGACCGCCATGACCCGCCGATTGACCAGGGCCACGGGTCCGTCGGCCAACAGCGCCCGCCGGAAGCGGTCGTGGAGCGCGTCCAGCGCTTCGCCGTCGCCGCTGTCGACGACCATCCCGTGGCCTGCGAGGGTGCCGGCAACATCGAACCCCGGCAGGTAGCTGCTGGGGTGACCGGCGATGGTGACATCGTTGTCGTCGATCAGCAGCTTGACGTCAAGGTTGCGGGCCACTGCCAGCCGGGCCGCCTCGGCGTCGTCGCCCTCCATCTGCGACCCGTCGGAGCCGAACAGCAGCACCGCCTTGCCGGGGTTGGCCATAGCGACCCCGTTGATCAGCGCCCACATGTGGCCGAGACGCCCCGAGGCGAACGCGACGCCGATGTCGGGGGTGATCTCGGGGTGGCCGTAGAGTTCGTAGTCTTCCTCGCGGTAGTGGAGGAGCCGCTCGAACTCCAGCGCACCGTTGAAGGCGTTCATGGCGTATTGCAGTGCGACCCGGTGGCCGGCCTCATCGAAGAGGATGGGGTAGACCCGACTACCGCCCCGGATAAAGCCGTCGGCCAGTATCGCTTCGGGCACCATGTCATAGGCTCCACCGGTGTGCCCGGAGAGGCCGCGGGCCCCGGCTACCGCGGTGAAGAATACGATGACGTCACGCATCAGTTCGATGTTCACCCGCCACTGCCCGCTCTGTTGGGCGCTGAGCTTCTCGTCCTCGAGCCGTAGGACTAGCGGCGTGTAAGCGCTGATATCGATCGGGAAGGCCATAGTTCCGTCAACTCCTTCGGGCCCGGCGCTGACGCCCGCCGGGCGGCACGGGCAAACTGCCGTATGCTACCGCGTTCGGTCCAGGGGCCACCAGCAGCGCGGCGCCGATGTAGACGAACAGCGTGGTGGAGTCGATCACAACAGCGCCTGCAGGATCATGAGGCCTGGTAGGCGGCCCGGCCGCGGCGCTTGAGGATGTCGTCACGGACCCGCTGTCCTACCTCCCAGTGATGCTTCTCGGGGTCGCTCTCGACCCGTAGTCGCGGCACCGCAGTGGGTTGCCCATCGCTGCCGATGGCGACGAAATTGAGGTGGCCGATGGTGCACAGGCGGCGGTCGCCGCTGAGCGGATGCTCGCCATGGACCTCGCAGCGGACGATCATGCTGGTGCTGCCCACCCATGCGACACGGCTCTTGAGTTCGATGATCTCGCCGATGTAGATCGCGTTGCGAAAGTCGATCGGTTCGGTGGATGCGGTCACCACCACCTGGCGACAGAAGCGGGCGCAGGCGATGGCGGCGCTCACGTCCATGAGTTCCAGGACCCGACCCCCGAAGAGGGTGTTGAGCGGGTTGGTGTGGTTTGGAAACACGGTGTCAACGGTGATCACCCACTCGGAGGTTCGGGTTTCGCTTGGGTCGATCGGCATGGCTTCCAGTATAGAGAGCCACCTCTCGATGAGATGGATTCGCTTGCGTCGACCTGAACGGTATACTGCCCGCAGCCTGGTGCTGCCCAGCAGCTCCGGCGCCTTTTCTGGAGGTCGATATGACGAGTCGAATGCTGTCCACGCCGCTGATTCAGCGGCTGATTCCGTTTCGCAACTTGGCCCTGCGCACGGCCTTGCAGGTGGTCGCAGGCGTGGCGCTGATAGCGCTTCTGGCGCAGGTTCAGATCGAGATCGGACCGGTGCCGCTCACCGGCCAGACGCTGGGCGTGCTGCTGATTGGCGCTGCCTACGGCGCCGGCCTGGGGGCCCTCACGATGGTGACGTACCTGCTCGTCGGGGGCTTGGGCCTGGGCGTCTTTGCCGGCGGCGCGGCCGGCTGGGCGACGCTCACCGGGACCTCCGCAGGCTACCTGCTGGGCTTCGTGATCGCGGCGACGGTGGTCGGCTACCTGGCCCAGCGCGGCTGGGATCGCAACCCCTGGCTCACGGCGCTAGCGATGCTGATCGGCAACCTGATCATCTACCTGCCGGGCCTGTTGTGGCTGAACCGGGTGGCGCCCGACTGGTCAACCACCCTGCAGTGGGGTCTCATCCCCTTCATCCCCGGCGACATCGTTAAGCTGCTCATCGCGGTGGCGCTGCTGCCGACCGCCTGGAGGCTGCTGGGCGGGCGGCGCACCTCAGAGGAGGCGTCCCCCCCGAAACCGTGATGGATGGCTCGGCTCGGGGCACACCGTTTCCTGGCTAGCGAGCCGAGCTGGCCGCTCCGCTCGAGGGCAGGCAGGTTCTCGACATCGCCACCGGCGCCGGCCATACCGCGCTCGCTTTTGCTCGGGCCGGGGCCGAGGTGATTGCCAGCGACCTCACCCCGGAGATGCTGGCCGTGGCCGAATCCTTGCATTAGCGCCCAGCTTCCCCTACCCGGCCAGGTGTCGTTCCGTGAAGCCGGCGCCGAGGCCCTGCCCTTCGCCGATGACCGCTTCGACGTGGTCACCTGCCGCATCGCCGCCCACCACTTCGCCGATCCGGTAGCGTTCGTACAGGAAGTGGCCCGGGTGCTGCGCCCGGGCGGCCTCTTTCTGCTGGTCGACAATGTGGCCCCGCAGGACCCCGTTCTGGCCGAGGCCATGAACCGGATCGACCGGGAACGCGACCCCAGCCACGTGGAGGCGTACACCGTCGCGCGCCGGGTCGGCTGGTTCGCTGAAGTGGGCCTCGACCTCACCTACCTGACACGGCTGCTGAAGCCCATGGATTTTCGGGATTGGGTGGAACGCGCGCAGATGCCCGCTTCTGCGGTGGTGGCGCTCGAGCGCTATGTGCTTGAACTCCCGGCCCAGGCCAGGAGCTATTTCGAGGTCGTCGAGGAGGGTGGTGCCCTGACGTCAGTTTGTGTATGAACTGGTGCTACTGGTGGCCATCACGCGTTGAGTGGGGGGCGTGCAGTACAAAAAAACCCCCCCCGGTTTTCCGGGGGGGGTCGGTTACCCGCCTAACATTGAGAGAACTGTGGGTCCCGACTCAATTCAGGGAGGCGGTCTCTGTGGTTACCCTCGACGGGCACCTCCACTGGTCAATTCACTTTCTATAATCAGGACCACCTCCTTTCTGTGGTAGCTCCAATATACGAGATTCAGGCCAAAAGGTCCAGTACTATTGCTTACCCGGCCGTCGGGCGCCTCGATCGGGGCAGCACAAGACCGGTGCAGACGTTGCCCTGACACCTGGCCACAGCATAGACTCGGGACAACGCGACAGGCACGGGACACGCCAGGGTACCGTGATGGCAGCCCTCGCGATCCCGTCTGGGTCGCCTTGTTTGGAGGAACGAGGCTTGCTGACCCCTGCCGAAAAGATCGTCTTCTTTATCTTTGCTACCGTTATCGGCTACTTCGCCTATATCGGCTTCAAGCGCGTGGTCGATGTGATCCGAGGCGGCGAGGCCCACGCCTTCAGCCGCTTCGATGGCTTTGCGCTCCGAGCCGGCGAAGCCATCTGGCGCACCGTCTCGCAGCGGACGGTGTTTCGCGACCGACCCTGGGTCAGCCTGTTCCACAGCTTCATCTTCTTCGGGTTCACCTTCTATCTGCTGGTCAATCTGTTCGACGCACTCAAGGGGTACCTGCCGCCGAGCTGGCTCGTGGGGCTCGACTTCGGCCTGCTGGGCGACCTCTACCGACTCGCCGCCGATCTGTTCACGGTGCTGGTGCTGGTCGGGGTGGGGTACATGCTTCTGCGGCGCTTCGCCGCCGGCGACACCCGCCTCGAACACAATGCCCGGACACTGCTGCACGACAAGGTCTCGAGTGGCGGCGTCCGCCGCGACAGCCTCATCGTGGGCGCTTTCATCGTGCTCCACGTCGGCTTCAGGCTGACCGCCGAGGGCTTCCTGCTCGCTTCCGAGAGCCACCTCGACGTCTGGCAGCCGAGCGCCAGCCTGCTGGCCATGGTCATCGGTTTCGGCGAGGGCCGCATGCTCGGCTGGCACGTGGGTTGGTGGGGCGCCTTGGGGCTGATCCTGATCTTCCTGCCCTACTTCCCGCGGAGCAAGCACCTGCACCTCCTTGCCGCACCCATCAACTTCGCCCTCGAGCCCCGCCGCCAGGGTCGCCGTCTCTCCAGCGGCGCTCTGCCGCCGATCGACTTCGAGGACGAGAGCCTCGAGCAGTTCGGGGCGGCGACCCTGGACCATCTCCGCTGGCCGCAGCTACTCGACTCCTACGCCTGCATCCAGTGCAACCGCTGCGCCGACGTGTGTCCCGCCAACCAGACCGGCAAGGCCCTCAGCCCCGCCGCCCTGGAGATCAACAAGCGCTATGAGCTGACCCTGGTGGTAACCGACCAGGCCGCCGGCGAGACGAGCCCCCGGGAGCTGACCGAGTTCGCCATCAGCGAGGAGGCGGTGTGGGCCTGCACCACCTGCGGTGCCTGCATCGAGGTGTGCCCGGTGGGGTGCGAGCAGATGATCGACATCATCGATATCCGTCGCGACCAGGTGCTTATGAAGGGTGCGTTCCCCAACGAATTGCAGACCGCTTTTCGGGGGATGGAGCGTAGCGGCAACCCCTGGGGTTTGGGCCAGGACAAGCGCATGGACTGGGCGGAGGGGCTGGCGGTACCGACCGTCGAGGACAACCCCGGCTTCGACGTGCTGTTCTGGGTCGGCTGCGCCGGCAGCTACGACCCGGCTGCCCAGACGACCACAAGAGCCATGGTCGAGATTCTCGAGCACGCCAAGGTCAACTACGCGGTGCTCGGCAAAGGGGAGAAGTGTACCGGCGATCCTGCTCGCCGGGCGGGAAACGAGTACCTCTACTACCAGCTCGCGAGCGAAAACGTGACCGTGCTGAACGAGCTGCTGCTCGACGAGGCGCTCGACCCCACCCTGCCCAAGTTCGTGGTCACCACCTGCCCGCACTGCTTCAACTCCCTGTTCAACGATTACCCCCAGCTCGGGGGCGAGTACGAGGTGGTGCACCACACCCAGTTGATCGAGGTGCTCATCGCCGAGGGGCGGCTGCCGCCCCTCGAAGACGACCGCCGCCTGACCTACCACGACCCCTGCTATCTAGGGCGCCACAACGAGGTCTATGATGCGCCACGGGACGTGCTAACCAGCGGCGGTGCCGAGCTGGCCGAGATGCCCCGGAACCGCAACAACAGCTTCTGTTGCGGCGCCGGCGGCGCCCAATTCTGGAAAGAGGAAGAGGCTGGCGAGATGCGCGTAGGCGAGAACCGCTTTCGGGAGGCGCAGGCGACGGGCGCCCAGGTGATTGCGGCCGGCTGCCCCTTCTGCAAGGCGATGCTCAGCTCGGGCGAGTCCGCGGAACAGGCGAACGCTCCCGAGGTGCTCGATATCGCCCAGCTGATGGCCGCTTCCCTGAAGCGAATCAGGGACCGCCTCGAGGGGGTTGGTGGCGACTGAGCAGCGCCACCCCTCGATCACCGATATACTGTCTTCAGGGCGTTCAGCGCATGCTAGGGCCCCCTCGAACGTCCGAGCGATGATGGAACAGGCCGCTACCGACCACCCCATTTCGGTTTCCCTCAAGCGCCTTACGTATCTTGTTGGGTTGCCGGTCGGTGCGGTGGTGGTGGGCGCCACCTGGCTGCTGCTGTTCAACGCCGGTGACCTTCGTCCGCTAGACGCAGTACTGCTGCCGGCCGTCGGCCTGCTGGCGCTGCTTCTGGCCGGCCTTTTCGCTTTTACACCGCTGTCGCGACGCCTGCTCGATGTGGCGCTCTACCTCGGTGCCGGTGGCTACCTGCTCATCAGCACGGGTCTGCATCTGTTCGGCGCGGGCGACGTGATGCTGTTTACCAAAGCCGGCCTGTGGCTTCCTACTTTCAGCGCCCTCATCTACCTGCTGTTTGGCCCTCCGCTGGGGCGCTGGCTGGCCTCGTTGCCGGCCGCTGTCCTGCTGCTGCTGTGGGCGATCGGTTCGGTCGACAACCCGGATATTCCCCTGCTGACGGTGGTGCTTCAGGTCGCCGTCGCCAGCGGTCTGACGGTGCTGCTGCTCGACGTGGCGACGCGATCGTCGCTGGCGAAGAGCCGGCCACCGGCGGTTCCGGAAGATCCCCTGACAGGTCTTCCCGGCCGCACCACCACGCTGCAACGACTCGAACAGGAGATGAGCCGCGCGCAAGCACGACTTTCGCTCATCCTGCTCGAGATCGACGGTCTCGGCGACCTGCGCGAGTCGCACGGTCCCGAGTCAGGGAACGCTGCGCTCGGCGCGCTGGCCGGTTTCGTAGCAGAGGGGGTGCGGGAGGCCGAACTGGTCGGCCGTTGGGACCAGGAAACCCTCCTGATCGCGGTGGCGCGAACCGAGGCGGCGTCGGCGGCGATGCTCGCCGAACGGTTGCGCCGGGGGGTCATGCGGCGGCCCTTCGACGGCCTGCCCAGGCTCACCGTCAGCGTCGGTGTCGCCGTACGCCTGCCGGGTGAGTCGGCG
Source organism: Trueperaceae bacterium (assembly GCA_963662295.1). GTDB lineage: Bacteria > Deinococcota > Deinococci > Deinococcales > Trueperaceae. Next base: position 4,323,932 of record OY759346.1, on the reverse strand, counting down.
ATGTCGTTGCTCGAGCGGGCAGAGCGGGCCCTTGGCAGCGCCCGGCAAGGTGGTGGCGATCAGGTGATGCTGGACCCCGGCGAAGAGGTCGCCTGACCAGCGAGGTCGGGCCGGTCAGGGTTGTGGAACGTCGTCCAGCGGGTGGCCGGTGTCGTCGGCGGCAGTCGGCAATCCCTGTGCTTCGCACATGGCCCGAAAGCGCCCCCCGGGGCGTCGGATCAGCTGGTTCCAGCTTCCCTGCTCAATAACCCGGCCCCCCTCGATGAAGTAGATGGTGTCGGCGCGGCGAACGGTTGCCAACCGGTGGGCGATGATCACCATGGTGGTGGTGCCGTGGAGCCGATCGATAGCCCGCTGGATGCGTTGTTCGTTTTCGGCATCGAGTGCGCTGGTGGCCTCGTCGAGAATCAGTAGCTCGGGCTCGCGAAGCAACGACCTGGCCAGCGCCAAGCGCTGGCGTTCGCCCCCCGAGAGTCGGACGCCACGGTCGCCGAGGACGGTGTCGAGTCCCTCGGGCAGGGTGGTCACGAAGCCATCGGCGGCGGCGGCCCGCAGCGCGCCTACCTGTAGTTTGTTGACAAGGGTCAAATCGAGCAGTAGAACGGACACCAGGAGGTCGAACGATGAGTCGACGCCTACCCGTACCTACCGCCCCCGGACCGCTAGAGGGCTACGCCAGCAGTTTCGATGACCTGTTCAACAAACGCAACCAACGCGACACCTTCCGGCGCTACCTCGAAGGCCTACTACTACCCAGCGAACGAAACAAAACCCTGACCGGGCTCGCCAACACCGAGCCGGTGGCAGGCGCAACCCACAAGGACGCGCAGAAACTGCAGTGGTTCTTATCCGAATCCACCTGGGACCCCGCCTTGGTGAACAACAAACGACTGGCGCTGCTCTCCGAGGACGAGCACAGCAAGCCCAACCCCGAGGGCGCCCTGGTGATCGATGAGACCGGCGATCGAAAGTGGGGCCGACACACCGCCCATGTCGGCCGCCAGTACCTCGGCAGTATCGGCAAGATCGATAACGGCGTGGTCAGCGTACACACGTTGTGGGCGAACGAGGAACGGTACTACCCGATCGAGGTTGAGCCCTACACGCCTGCACCCTGGTTCGCTCTTGGTAAGAACGACCCCGAGTTCCGCAGCAAACCGCAAATCGCGCTGGAACTCATCGAGAACGCCCATGCGCTCGGCATTCCCTTCCGCGCCGTAGTAGCCGACCGCTTCTACGGGGAGAACCACCCCTTCTGGACTACTTTGCAGAGCGAGGAGATCCCCTACGTGCTGGCCTTGAACCCATCGCACGCATGGTGGCACCAGATTGGCACCATCGGCTCTGCGGAGGGAGTAGCGGGAGCCGCCTCGTGGCGTGAGGATGATGCCGGCGTTTGGGAGAAGCTCACGCGGTGCTTTCGTGATGGTCACCAAGAGACCTGGTGGGCTCTCGAGGGGGTGGCGGGACCGTACGGCCCGGAGAGCGCGAAGCGGTTGATCATCGTGACTACTGATCCTGCTGCGCTTCCGGAGGAGAGCACGTTCTACTTACGAACGAACCTCCCTGCGCCCGGATCTAGCCGCGCTCAAGAGAGCGGCATGATTCCGGCTGATGTGGCGGAGATCGTGAGGCTCTACGGGCTTAGGGTGTGGGTGGAGCAGAGTTACAAGCAGGTCAAGGGGAGTCTGGGTTGGGCGCAGTACCAGGTGCGCAGCGACATGGCCATGAGGCGGCACTGGCAGCTGGTTTGTTGCGCGTTTTCGTTCTGCTGGTGGGCCTTACCAGGAGGAGGAGTGGCTGCTGAGCTTGACGGGGGTGGGCAACCCGTAAGTCTTGTGGAGGGCGATGTTGAGGAGCGAGCGGGGGGGAAAAAGAAAGAGCCAGAATCTGGTCGTGACTTGGCCACAGGCGTTGAGGCGGGTCAGAGCTTGGCTGGAACCTTACCTTTTGCTAAGGAGGTATTGGCAGGCGTGGTCGGTGAAGCCCCCGCCGCAGCGGTTGCAGCGGCTTCTTGATTGGCTTTTCGATGGCAGGCCGATCCACTGCTATGCCCGGTAACAACAAACTACAGCTACAGCGGTTCTCATAATGAGTGAAGTTGGATTCCGGCATGCTCAAACCACCCCACCACATCCGAAAGCTCCACCGTCAACAACGCAACCGCAATCGCAGAGTCCAACGCTCCCCTGGTCCTCGCTCCCAGGCGCTTCACGACCCCCTTGATCTTCGAGAAAGCAAGCTCAATCGGATTCAGGTCAGGACTGTACCCAGGTAAGAACACCAACTCACACCCGCGAGCCTCAATGGCCTCCCGAACCTCCGGTTTCCGATGCACCCCCAACTGATCCATCACCACGATCTGTCCCGGCCTGAGCCTGGGAGCGAGGATCTGCCTGATGTACGCCAAGAACGCGTCACCATCCACCGCCCCAGTCAACGTCATCGCGTCACTCACGCCCTCATCGAGACTGATGGCTGCGACCAGGCTGGTGTTCTCCCCCCGGTTCTTCGGCACCCGACCCACAGCCCGCTGTCCCTTTGGGGCGTAGGCGTAGGCGAGAGTCATGGCGAGGTTGAAGCCGCTCTCATCAATGAACACCAACCGCCTCGGGTCGATCTGCTGGATCCAGGCTAAGAACCGCCACCGGGCTTCTGGATTCTGTTCACTGGCGTAGATCGTCTTTTTTTCTCGTCGATCCCATTCTCTGTACCCAGCGGCACATAGTGGCGCGGCTGATGCGGATGCCGGTCGTCTCGAACAGAAGGTCGCAGCGCTGATCGTGGGTGAGGTCATTGTTGATCAGGTGCTGCTCAACCCAGGACCGGTGCTCATTGAGGGCGCTGGGGCGGCCTGGGGAGGTTTGTGGGGTGACGTCACCTTGTTGGCGGTAGCGATGGAGGTAGCGCTCGACGCTGCTTTTGCTCACGTTGAACGTCTCTGAACCGTACTGGGTTTCGTGGAGACTCTGCTCTCACGCGGCCAGCCTGGGCATGGCCTGCGCTTGAGTGTACGCCATCTCGAAGTCCACGGGACTGACGTAATCGAGCGAAGAGTGCAACCGCCGACAGTTGAACCACCTCACCCACCGCATCGTCGCCGTCTCCACCTCCTGCCTCGAGCACCAACTCGTCGACCTGGCGTGGATCAGCTCGCTCTTGAACAAGCCGATCGTGCTCTCCATCAACGCATTGTCATACGCCGTGCCCACCCGACCGATCGAACCGTTCACGCCATGATCGAGCAACTTCTGGCTGAACGCCAGACTCGTATATTGACTGCCGGCATCCGAATGATGAATCACGCCGTCAGCAACGAACCGCCGATCGGTTCGACGCCGGACGCTCACAGCCTGCTCCAGAGCCCTCATCACCAGCTCGCTGCTCTTACCGGTACTGACCGTGAAACCCAGGATGCGCCTCGAGAAGCCGTCCTGCAGGAACGACACGTACACCCACCCTTCACGAGTGAGCACGTGCGTGAAGTCCGCCACCCAAACGATGTCGGGCGCATCTTGGAACCAGTCTCGCCTCACCAGATCCGGCGAGCTGACGCCGCTAGGCGTTGGGATGGTCGTGCGGACCTTCCTTCTTCGTGTCATGCCCTTCAAGCCCGCGACTCTCATCAGGCGCGCCACCTGGTCACGCCCAACGTCGATACTCTCGTGCTGGAGGGCGTGCCATACCTTACGGACGCCGTACACACCAAAGTTCTCGCGGTGCACCCGATGAATGACCTCCAGGAGACGCTCATCGGATTGCTGGCGAGCGGATGCTTGCCGCTTCTTGGCTGCGTAGTACGTGCTCGGGGCGATCGGCACGTTGTGGTCCCGTAGGACACGGCAGATCGGCTCGACCCCGAACAGGTTCTTATACGCGTTGATGTAGGCGACCATCACTTGAGTCGGCGGTCGAGCTCCGCGGCCGCGAAAAACGCGCTGGCTGTCTTGAGGATCTCGTTGGCTCGTTTGAGTTCGGCTACTTCCTTCTTGAGGGCCTTGATCTCCTCACGCTCTGTGGTTGTCAGGCCTGGCTTGTCACCAGCGTCGATGCGGGCTCTGTCTACCCAGCCGCGCATGGTGTCGACCGGGATGCCGGTTAGGTCATGCAGGCGCCGATAGGAGGCTGAACGTGATTCGTGCGGCGCTTCTTCTCGACGCTCCATGAACATGCGGATGACTCGATCTTTGGTTTCTTGGTCGTAACGGGTCATGCTCCATTCTCTCCTTTCGAGGGAGAACGGAGCCTCCATCAAACCCAGGGCGGTTCACTCAGCGGTCTTCTGGAGGGTCATTCCTTTGTTGAGGACGGTATCCACGATGCGTTCGCGGAGGTCGGTGGAGTAGGACATGCTTCAGCATGCAACAACGTCACTCATTCCGCAACCCGCTGTAAGGAGCGCTACACCCAGGCCCGGACCAAGATGGAGGCGGCTGAGCGCTATGCCCACACCGATCTGCTCACCGGCCTGCCCAATAGGCGGGTTCTGGAACTGGAGTTCGATCAGATGCTGGCGCGGTCGCGGGCCTCCAATCGCCAGGTGGCCGCCCTGTTCATCGACATCGATCGCTTCAAGGTCGTCAACGACACCCTGGGCCACGAGGCGGGCGACCAGCTGCTGCGCCAGGTTGCCGAGCGCCTGCGCCACGCCACCCGCGAGGGCGATCTGCTGGTGCGGCTGTCGGGCGACGAGTTCGTGCTGATCGGCATGGGCATCGACGGCCAGCAGGAGGCCACCCTGGTCGCCCAGCGGATTTTCTCATCGATGACGCTCCCCTTCAGCATCAACGCTACCGAACTGGCCGTGACGGTAAGCATCGGGATCGCCTTCTACCCGCGTGATGCCCAGGATTCCAAAGGACTCCTGCGCCACGCCGACAGCGCCATGTACAAGGTTAAACGCTCCGGCAAGAATGGTCTCAGGTTCTACAGCGAAGAGACCGACGGCAACCTCGAGCGCCGGGTCGAACTCGAGCGCGACATGCGCATGGCCCTCAAGAACGACGAATTCACCCTCAACTACCAGCCCATGTACGACCTCCTCAACGGCAACCTGGTGAAGGTGGAGGCGCTGCTGCGCTGGCAGCATCCCAAATACGGATTGATCTCACCGGGGGAGTTCATCCCCCTCGCCGAAGAGAGCGGGATGATCGTGTCGATCGGCACCTGGGTGCTGCGCGAGGCGTGCCGCCAGGTCAAGAGCTGGCAGAACATGAACCTCGGCGAGTTCAAGGTCTCGGTCAACGTCTCGCCGCTGCAGTTTTCGCAACCGACCTTCCTGTCCACGGTGATGAAGGCCCTCCAGCACACCGGGCTCGACCCTCAGTACCTCGAGCTGGAGATGACCGAAACCGTGGTAATGGACCGTCTAGAGGACGTGTCGCGGGCACTCCGGAGTCTGCGGGCGATCGGAATCAGCATCGCCATCGACGATTTTGGCACCGGCTACTCCTCGCTGGCCTACCTGCGCGACCTGCCCATCGACACCGTCAAGATCGACCGCGCCTTCGTCAGCGACCTGGGCTCACCCCTCGAAGCCCCACAGTTTGCACTGGCGCTGATCGAGGCGATCATGAGTCTGGCGGGACACCTCGACCTTCAGGTGGTGGCCGAAGGGCTGGAGACGCGCGATCAGCTCGAGATCGTGCGCGACCTGGGCTGCCATATCGGCCAGGGCTACTACTTCTCCAAACCGCTGCCGAGCGACGCCCTCGAAAAGCTCCTGTCGCCCGCCTTCAACAACGTCACCGAAAGCCAAGTTCGCTTCGTTAACTGATACCCGAACTGCGAACGAATCGCAGGGACGGTTGTCGACTGTGAAAGCTGTGACGACAGCTGAGGCCATGGTCAGTTGACGATGGCGTTGGTCGGAAGTCGTTCGAGCCACAGATCCATGCGCCCGACCTCGCGGTCCTCGCCGGTTTCGGCCACGCACAGGATGTGGTGAATAGCGCCCACCGACTCGAGCCGCCTGACGAAGAAGCGCACGGTCTCTCCCGCCCAGCAGAGGTCGCTGGCGCGGACGCTGCCCCGGGTAACCCGGAATGGGGTGGCCATGAGCTGACCGGCAAGGTAAGAGAGCTGGCCCATGACGGCTGCGACGGGCAAGGCGGGGTAGTCGTCGAAATGCCCGACGCAGTGTCCAGGAGCAATCTCGAGACGCTGCTCGAGCGAGTCGTTGCCGCTCTCGAACACCTCGCTAATCAGCGCCCCGTAAGGGCTGGGCACCGGATGGGTGGGAATGCGCTTGCGGCGGAAGAGCCGCTCGAAGGTGACCTTGGTGAGGATGGTGTAGGTCACTTCGACCTCGGCCAGCGGCTGACCGCCGCTGGTCACCGAGATGCGCGCCGCCGCCTGGCGCTTCTCGGACGAGGTCACCACCGCGCGCAGGCGCACCGGGGCGCCATAGCGCGCTTCGGTGGGAAGGTAGAAGCATTCGGCTTTGCGGGCCAGAAAGTAGCGCCGCTGATCGTCTCGCTGCCCCATCGCTGCCACGCTCTGCCCGGCGATGGCGGAGTGGCGGCCGATCTCGGCTGCGGTCATGGGTCCCTGTTCGAGGAAGGCCGGGGCCTCCGCATAAGCGGTCGCTTCGAACCGTTCGCCCTCGAGGACAGCATCGTGCAGAGCGTAATATGGGGGCGTGATGCCGATGCGGGTAAGGACCAAATCGGTCGTCGCATTCCCCGAACGTTCGGGCAAGCGTACTTGTGGCAGTGACGACCGATCCATGGCTCACTATAGCGAAATCGAGGCTGCAAATAAATATTACTGCCTAGGATTCTGGTCTAAGGCGCAAGAAAAAGCGTCGTTTCACGCAATTCTCCTGCTTCCAGAACCAGGTCGGCCCGCGCTATCAGGGTCCGTGTGGGCCCAGCAGCGATCGCCTCGACGAGGTAGCTGCCCGCCGCAAGTCCACCGAGAGAGAACAGGGTGGACGCGCCGTAAGGATCGAGGCGAACCTGGGCAACGGCGCTGTCGATGTTCCCCTGCGCCATCACGCTGACGGCGCTCCCCGGGCCAGGAAATCCGAGGGCGGCATCGACCCGCAACACCCCGGCTCCATGGCTGCCGGTAGTCATGACTGCGGGATCGAAGTAGGCGCTACTAAGGAGCGTGGCGGTAACCTGCTCGGCGCTCGGGTTGGCTAGCAGATCCCACAGCAGCGCGGCCGCGGCCGTCACCTGCGGGGCCGCCATCGAGGTGCCGGCGTCGAGGCCGTAGCCGTTGCCAGGGATGGTGCTCAGCAGCGCTTCGTCGCTGGTCGCTTGGCAGATAAAGCCGTCGCCGCCCGGCGCCATCAGATCGAGACCGAGCCCGTGGTTTGAAAAGCAGGACCGGCCCAGGCCGCTGTTCACGGCGCCCACCGCCAGCGTTTCCGGATAGCGGGCGGGGAAGCTGGTCTGGCCAAGACCGCTGTTGCCGGCCGCAGCGACCACCAGAACGCCGCGGTTACGCGCCGCTATCACCGCGTCGTGGAGCGCCTGGCTATCCTGGCTGCCACCGAGACTGAGGTTGATGATCTGGGCCGGATGCTGGTTGGTGGGGACAGCGGGCAGGTTTTCGCCGGCCGCCCAACGGATGGCGTCGGCGAGCGCCGCCACCGTGGTGAAGCTGCCCATACCGCCGGGAAAGACCTTGACCGGCACGATCCGCGCGCCGCCACCCAGGGTTCCACTTCCGCCCGGAGCGGGAACGCTCCGGGCGGCGATGAGGCCGGTTACATGGGTGCCGTGGGCGTCGTTCCCTACCGGGCGCGGGTCGCCGTCGCGGCTGCCGCAATCGGTGCTGGCACAGAAGTCGTAGCCGCCCGAAGCGAAGACGCCGGCCAGGTCCTCGTGGTCGAGGTCGATGCCGGTGTCGATCACCGCGATCACCACGCTGCTGCCGTCCTGAGCCTGCCAACTCAGCGGCACCCCGGTCAGGGGCAGGTGCCACTGTTCCTCGAGCCTGGGGTCGTTGGGGAGCCCCTGGAGGGCAAGTCGATAGTTCGGTTCGGCGTAGCGCACGCGGGGGTCCTGCTCGAGCGCCCGAGCCACCGCCAGCAGGTCACGCCCCGGGGCCACAGCGACCAGCTCCGGAAGGTCACCGTTGCGGGGCGAGAGGGCCGTAAGTCCATACTGCTGGCGCACCGCCTCGGCCTGCTGCTGGCGGGTCTGGGTGGCCAGGGCGGCGTCCGTTCCGGGTGGGAGTTGGGGAGGCTCATAGCCCACCAGCAGCTGGTTGGCAACAAGCGTGGCGGGCGCGGGAGTCGCCAGCATGGCGGCCCCGGCGGTGGTGGTAGCAGGCCTCGAGGGGATAGCGGCATTGGCCGTCTCGACGCGGCCGTCCAGGGTGGCCGTCTGCGGCTCGCCGCCGATGGTAACTGTGAGCGTGGCCGACACTGTGGCGCCGGCGCGGGAGCCCTCCACCACGAGCGACCGCGTTCCAGCGCTCAGTCCCGGCGCGGCCGTCACTGTCAGCAGGGCCTGTCCGGGTCCGGCGGCGCTCAACGCTGCGGTGAGGCCGCTGGGGGCGGTCACGTCGAGCGACACGCCGCCTGCCTGTTGGCTCGAGACCGTTACCGAAACCTCGCCAACGGCCCCTGGCAGGAGCGAGAGGCTGGTAGGGGAGAGGTCGATGGCGAAGTCGACATCGCCGGGCGAGCCGGTGCCGACCTCTCCGAGCACCTCGAAGGGGGTGGTGCCGCCCGGGTACACGATGGTCAGGATCGCGCGGTAGCGTCCCTCCAGCAATCCCGACAGCAGCGTCAGGGTCAGGGTTTCGCGGGCGCCCGCTTCGAGCTGTCCCGCCTGCGGTGAGGCCGTGAACCAGGGGCCGCCCGGAGGGTTGCTGGCGTCCGGATCGTCCTCGATATCGAGCTGCCAGCTCAGGGTCTGACTGCCGACGTTGCGAAGCTCGAAACTGGTCTGCTGCGCCTGGGCGCCGATGCTCAAGGGGGTGTCCGGTCCGCGCAGGGGTACCGTCGGCGGGGCCGGTGTCAGGGAGCAGGCCGACAGCAGTAGCAAGGCGATCGGTGCGAGGGGCCGTCTCATCATGTCGAGGCAGCCTAGCGCGCAGTTCGTTCAGGCGGGCGAGTGGGGCCTGAAGATTGCCTTCATCGTTGTCTCACAGCGGCTGAAGCGTTACTGACCGCAGGTGCTAGCCAGCCCTAGCGCAAGGTCGGCGCACAGCACCCCAGCGCCGTACTCGAGCGCGTCCCAGCCGTTCTCGAAGTAGGTGCTGGACCGTAGTCGGTCCAGCACCTGATCGTCGGTAAGGCCGGGCTCGGCGCTCCAGATCAGCGCGGCCACCCCGGCGACGAAGGGGGTTGCCATGGAGGTGCCGCTGAAGTAGCCATAGCCGTCGTTGCGGAAGGTGCTGAACACGGCCGTGTCATCGTCGAGGTCGAGGCCGCCCGGGGCCAAAAAGGCCACGCTGGGCCCCCCGGTGACGTCGAACATCGAGAACGAGGAGCGCTGGAAGTTGCTGTTGACCGAGCCGACCGGCGTCGCGCCGGGAGCGTTGGCCGGTGCCAGAATGCCGTCGAGGGCAAGGAAGTCGCCGGCCCCGGTATTGCCCGAGGCGGCGAAGACCAGCGCCCCGTTCGAGCGCGCCACCTGGACGGCATCGTTCAGGGCCTGGCTGATGATTGGACCGCCCAGACTCATATTGAGGATGCGGGCCGGGTTGCTGTTGGCGAACAGCTGCCCCGGAACGTCCTCACCGACGGACCAGAGGATGCCATCGACGAGCGAACTAACAGTGGCGAAGAATCGGGGATCATCGGGGAACACCTTGACCGGCAGAATACGCACCCCCTGGTGCGCGACCCCGGCCACGCCCGAGGCGTTGTCGCCGGCAGCAGCGGCAATCCCCGCGACGTGGGTGCCGTGATGGACCAGGGAGTTGGGGTCGGCATCGACGCCACCGCAGTCGGCCGTGGCACAGAAGTCGTGACCGGGCAGCATCTTGGCGATCAAGTCTTCATGATCGGTGTCGGTGCCGCTGTCGATGATAGCGATGATGGTTTTAGCGCTCCCGTCGTCGACGCCGGCGGTGACGTCCCAGGCGGCCGGCAGGCCGAATTTGCACAGCGGCCATTGGAGGCCGAGATCGGGGTCGTTGGGCACCACTTGCAGGTGGAGGTAGTAGTTGGGCTCCGCGTAGCGAACCCGAGGGTCGTCCGCCAGAGCGGTGGCGGCCTGCTCCGGGTCGCTACCGGCCGGCAGTGTCAACAGATCGGCGCGGAGCCCACCGCCGCTGCGCAGCAGTTGCATGCCGAACTCCGCGGCGACGGCGCTCGCGTAGGCGCCGGCCCCCTGGAGTGCGAGCTCGTGGCTGTCCTTGAAACGGACCAGCAGTTGGCCTGCCACGTAGGGTCCCCGGTCGGCTGAAAGGTCGGGAGGTACCTGCGGAGCTGCACTGACCATGGAACTTGCGGGGCACAGATCGGTGGCGGTGTCGGGACGCACCGTCATCGTTATGGGAACCACCGCGTTGCCACCGTTCGAGGCGACACTTACCGTCGCCTGGTAGCTTTCGGGGGCGGTTTCAACGCTGTTTCGATCGATGGAGAGGTGGATCGTGGCGCGCTCGCCGACGCCTAGTTCGCCGACCAGGGAGCCGTCGAAGTTGATCAGGTCCAGCCAGCCCTGGTCGTCGCTGATGCTCCACTCGAGAGTATGGCCGCCGTCGTTGCGCACCTTTAGAGTGGCCCAGGAGTTCTCGCCGATAGCGATGGTGGTGGCCGATAGACCCAACCTAGGAGGCTGAAAGTAGATGCAGCCGCCGAGCAGAATAACCATCAGCGGCGCGAGCGGTCTCAGGCGCACCATGGCCCCATTCCTACCACGCCTCCGGTGGCGGTGGCCGTGATGCTTTATGCTTGCGCTGGCATGTCCTGGCACGGTCGTCGCAAGCTCCGCCACGTCGAGGTCTGCCTCGACTATCCGGTGGCATTCGAGACCCGCACCACCGGCTTCGAGGTCCTCGATCTTCCCTATCTCGCGCTGCCCGAATCCGATCTCGTGGCGGTTGATCTGGGGACCACCTTTCTAGGTAAAGAGCTGGCGGCTCCGATTCTGATCGGGGCCATGACCGGCGGCGCGGAACTCTCGGGGGTCATCAACCGGAACCTGGCGCAGGCCGCACAGCGCTTGGGGGTAGGGCTCATGTTGGGTTCGCAGCGGGTGATGCTCGAAGAGGCGGCCGCCCGAGCTTCGTTCGAGGTTCGCGCGGTGGCGCCGGAGGTGCTGCTGGTGGGCAACTTAGGGGTGGCGCAGCTCAATCGGGGCTACGGGGCCGCCGAGCTCGAGCGAGCAGTGACGGCCATCTCCGCCGACGCCCTGGCGCTCCACACCAACCCGCTTCAGGAGGCGTTACAGCGCGGTGGGGATACGGATTTCAGCGGCCTTATCGCGGCCCTGGAGCGGCTGGTGCCGGCGCTCCCCTTCCCGGTGATTCTCAAGGAGGTGGGCCACGGCCTCGGTGGCGAGGTGGCCCAGCGGGTGCGCGATGTCGGTTTTTCCGCCCTGGATGTGGCCGGTGCGGGGGGGACGAGCTGGGCGCGGGTGGAGGAGTTCGTGAACTACGGCGAGATCCGTCACCGCGAGCTGGCGGAGTGGGGCATCCCCACCGCCGAGGCGCTGCGCCAAGTCAGGACCGAACTGCCGACGATGCCGTTGATCGCCTCGGGTGGTATCCGCAGTGGGGTCGACGTCGCCAAGGCGATCGCCCTAGGGGCGCAAGCCTGCGCCCTGGCATTCCCGCTGCTGCGGGCCGCCACCGAATCGGCGGACGCGGTGGTGGCGGTGCTGGAACAGGTCCTGTTCGAGCTGCGGGTCGCCATGCACGGTTGTGGGGTGCGCTCGGTCGCGGAGCTGGCCAACCTCGAGCTCGCGGTCCGGGACTGAGCCACCGGCCGGCGGTGGATAGAATGGGGCCATGGACTTAGGCATCAGGGGCAAGACAGCGCTGGTCACGGGAGCATCGAAAGGGATCGGACGGTCGGTCGCGCAGGGCCTCGCCGCCGAAGGCGCTCGGGTGGTCCTTAGCGCCCGCAACGAGGCCGTCTTGAGCGAAGCGGCAGAGGCGATTCGGTTGACGGGTGGCGAAGGCTTCGCCCTCCCGGCCGATGTGAGCCGGCCCGCCAGTCTCGAGCGGCTGTTCGAGCGCCTCGAGCAGCTGACCGGTGCTCCTGACATCGTGGTAGTCAACGGCGGCGGGCCGCCGCCCGGCCTGCCCAGCGCGCTCGATGAGGTGGCCTGGTCCCGAGGCTACGACCTCACCTTGATGCCTGCGGTGCGGTTGGCCCGGCTGGCGCTGCCGGCCATGAAGGAGCGTCGGTGGGGACGGATCATCAACATCACCAGCCTTACGGTCAAGGAGCCCCTTCCCACCCTCACCCTGTCGAACGCCTACCGTGCCGCCGTGACCGGTTACGCCAAGACGCTGGCACTCGAGGTGGCCGCGGATGGGGTGACGGTCAACAACGTGGCTCCCGGCTACACCGCCACCGAGCGTCTCGAAGAGCTGTTCGAGGATGACGCCGCGCGCAAGGCGCTGTTGGAGCGCATCCCCATGAGGCGCTTCGCCAGCCCGGAAGAGATTGCCGATGTGGCGGTGTTCCTGGCGTCGCAGCAGGCTTCGTACCTTACCGGTCAGACGATCACCCCCGAAGGGGGCGCGGTCGCTGCCGTCCTGTAACGCCCTCTGCATCGTGGTGGGAACACGCTGGATCGGGCGGTCGTTGGGCACAGCGATGCTCCTCGGGTTGTCGGCGAGCGGGTGGGGCCATGGCGACCTGGTTCACGATCTTGCCGGGCGAACCCTGTGTCTCGAGCCGACCTCGATCTCGGTGGGCGTGGAGGGCGGTCCGACGCCGGGGGAGGCCGAGGCCTTCATGCGGTCCCAGCTGGTGCGGTTGCTGGCCGCCACCTTCGAGTCCTTCCAGCTCCCCTTTCAGGAACGTGAGGCCTGTGAGCGGGACAGGGTTTTCAGCTCCCTCATCGTCCAGTCTCAGGACACCTCATCGAGGGTCGATTTCTGGCTGTTGCTGGAGGTAGGTGGAGGGGGTGGAGCTTCGCTAGCGGCTGCCGCGGATCCGCCGGCCTTCGAACTCGCCTTCACCTCCTCGTTTTTCGAAGAGGAGCTGTCGGAGCCCTATCTTGTGCTGCTGCCGAGGCTCGGCGAAGCGTCGTACCGGGACCTGGCGATAGCCTGGTGGGAGGACAACCCTGAATCCCGCTCTAAATGGTTGTCGCTACCCGCGCTGCTCGGAGCGGCGCTGGCGCTGCTGGTGTTGACGGCCGGAATCGTGTGGCGCGGGCGCAGGAGCGCGTCGTCGGCTTAGCCCCTAGGGAGCATGGGGGTTCTCCGAACGTGCTCCGCTGGGAGGAACTCCTCCAAACTCGGCCCCGTGATGCTTGTTCAGTTGGAGCGTTTCGGGTACTGAACGCGTCTCTGTCGAGGGTGCCGCCTGCAAGTAAGAATGCCGTTAGAGATACGTAAGGAAATCGTTACCTGTAGTCGGCTAGAGTCACCACTATGCGGTATCGTCTTCTCTTCATCCTGCTTCCGCTCACGATCCTCGCTTCGGCCTTTGCCCAAGGCCCCAAGCAGCGAAACCTCTCCCTCGAACACGATGTCGTGGCCCAGCTGAATCAGCTGGTGCCGGCCGCTGTAGCCAGCTTCGAGGCGGGCACCACCGCGCTCGATCTCGAGCAGTATGCCTTGGCCAAGACCCACTTCGAAGATGTCCTCGCCCTGGTTCCAGATTTCGTGCCCGTCCTTCGCCGGCTCAGCCACGTCGAAACGAATCTCGGCGACGTCGCCAGGGGACGGGAACTTGCCGGGCGGGCCTTCGAGCTCGAGCCCAGCCTTACCAGACGGCGCTGGCCGCAGCCATGGTCGAAAGCGACGATCTCATCGAGCGGTTCCAAGCGCTTTCGCTGGCTCGCGACTCCGCAGCCGCCCAGCCTACCGAGAGCTTCGCCCAGGTCATTCTGCTTAGCGCAGCCCTGAGCACCCAGAGCTACGGTGATCTGTACGACGCCGCTCTCCGTCTTAGCATCCTGCAGCCCGAATGGTCGCTGGCGCACTACTACCTCGGCCTGTCGAACAAGCGCCAGGGCAAGGCGCTCGACGCGGCCCGTTCGCTCGAGCGCGCCGCGTCGCTCGGTATGCCGGGCGCGGTGATCGCCGGCGTCTTTGCCGACGGCCTGCAACACGAAATTCAGCGGCACCAGCTGCTACGCTGGGGCGGGCTGGTGGCAGCGCTCCTGCTCGTCATTCTGGCCATGTCGGTCAGCGGTGTGGTCCCGTCCCTGAGGTTCGGGCCCACGGTTACGGTGCTGGTCCGGTCGCTGCCCGCTGCGGCCGTCATCGACGATCTCCACTAGCCAAGAGCCTTTGGTGCTTGTCCCAACGGTTGACAGCGGCTGCCAGGTAGCGGGCGGGACGCTCGGGCTATGATGCGCTATGCCGACCTACCTGCACCATGTCTCCACCGCCGTTCCCGGGGTGGGGTACGAGCAATCTGCCATTCAGGCGGTCATGAATCGTTGGGTCGGTGGGGAGCGGCGTACCGAGCGGCTGCTGTCACGTATCTATCGTTCTTCGGGTATTCGCCGCCGCTACAGCGTCATACTCGATTTTCTCCCGGATGCCGATGGACCCTTTCTGGGGGCGGCCCTTAGCGACCGACCCGCGCCGGGAACGAAATTCCGCAATGATCTGTACGTCCGGGAGGCTTCGAAACTCTATGGAGACCTGGCGCGGAGTGCGGTGGCCGAGTGTCCCGGCATCGACGCCGCCGACATCACCCATGTTATTACCGTCTCCTGCACCGGGTTTTTCGCGCCCGGACCCGACTATGTGGTGGTGAAAGCGCTCGACCTTCCCGGTGCTACCGAGCGCTACCACCTGGGCTTCATGGGTTGCTACGCCGCCTTTCCTGCCCTGAGAATGGCCGACGCCTTCTGCCGCGCCGACCCCGACGCGGTAGTGCTGGTCGTCTGCCTGGAAATGTGCACCCTTCACCTAAACCCCACCCGCGATCCCGAAAGCCTGGTGTCGACCTCGGTGTTCGCCGATGGCGCCGCCGCAGCGATTCTGAGCTCCCGGTCGCCGCACCCGGCCGCGGCCGCCGTCGCGGTACAGGGCTTCGCTAGCTCGCTGGCGCCGGAGGGCGAGCAGGATATGACCTGGTCGATCGGCGATCAGGGATTCGATATGGTCCTGTCGAGCTACGTTCCCAGCATCATCGAGGGCAACATCGCCGACGCTACCGCTCGACTGCTCGAAGAGCTCGACATCTCGTTTGGCGATATCGCCCACTGGGCTGTACATCCTGGTGGTCGCGCCATCATCGACAAGGTCGAGAGCGGCTTGGCACTCAAGCACGAGCAGATGGAGGCGACCCGCTGGGTGTTGCGCGAATTCGGTAATATGTCGAGTCCCACGGTGCTGTTCGTACTCGAACGGTTGCTGAAGCTGGGGGTGGCCAGCGGTGAGCGGGTCGCTGCGCTTGCGTTCGGACCGGGCCTGACAGTCGAGAGCGGGCTCTTCACCAGGGTATGAACGCGCGACCTCGGCCCACTGTGCTGATCGTAGGATCGGGACCTGTCGGCCTCTATTTGGGCATCCAACTAGCCCTTTACAGGATCCCGTTCGCCATCTTGGAGCGTCGCCCCGAACGCCTGCTCCACTCCCGTTCCATAGGCATCCACCCTCCAGCGTTGGAGGTGCTCGAGCCCCTAGGGGTGGTCCCAGCGCTGCTGTCCGAGGGCGTCAAGGTCCGTGCTGGACACGCTTTCGGGGACCGTGGTCCGCTGGGGGTAGTGCGCCTTACCTCCTGTCCCGAGCCCTATCCCTTCGTCCTCACCCTGGCGCAGCACAGGACCGAGGCGGTCCTCGAGCGGCGCCTGCTAGAGCTGGCCCCGGGGGCGCTCGAGCGGGGCTGCGAGTTGGTCGGGCTTCGCCAGCACGGCGATGGCGTCGATGTAACGATCAGGCATCATCGCGACGGTTCTGAGGCGGTGCGGCGCTTCGCCTACGTGGTCGGTTGCGACGGCCGCAACAGCGCCGTGCGGTCACTGTGCGGCATCGCCTATCCGGGACTGACCTACCCCGACAGCTACCTCATGGGCGATTTCGCCGATTCGACGGATCTTGGGACCGACGCCGCCATCTACCTGACCGCCGATGGTGTGGTCGAAGCTTTTCCGTTACCTGGGGGGTTGCGGCGCTGGGTCGTCAAGACCCCGACGCTGGTCGCCACCCCGCGTGCGGACGAGTTGGCCGACCTGGTCGAGTCCAGGCTAGGCATTCGGGTACCGAGCACGTCGAACACCATGCTCAGCAATTTTGGGATCGAGCGGCACCTGGCAGACCGTTTTTCGGTCGGCCGCGTCTCCCTGGCTGGCGATGCAGCCCATGTGATCTCGCCGATCGGTGGTCAAGGTATGAACCTCGGCTGGCTCGACGCAGCCATGCTCTCGGGGGTTCTAAGACGGACCCTGCACCTCGGCGAGCCGGCCCCGCCCCTGTTCGATAGCTACAGCCACCGGCGGCGGCGCGCGGCGCAACGGGCGATGTTCCGGGCCGATCTGAACACCCGTTTGGGCCGCGCTTGGCGCTGGACCTGGCCTCGCGACACGGTCCTGAGAGCCGTACTCAGGACTCCGCTCGAAGGGTTTCTGGCGCGGGTGGTGACGATGCGATGGCTCTGACCTCCGCACCGTCGTCTGGCCGTGGCCGGTTCAGGCTGCGGGGGTTGCCATGGTTCTGACGATGGACATGGCATGATGCGCGCCAACGCCTGGTGGCGGCATCCCTACCTGCGCCACTTGCGCCTCAACTTCAACCTGTTTCTGAGCCCCATCTATCTTTGGGGGGTGTTGCTGGCCGGAGGTGCCCTGGTCGACTGGCGTACCTGGATCGGCTACCTCACGCTCCACGTCTTCCTGGGAGGGGGTGCCAACGCGTTCAACTCCTATTACGACAAGGATGAAGGTCCGATCGGCGGCCTGCTCGAGCCTCCGCCGGTCGATCCGGGACTGCTCCGTTTCTCGCTCCTGTTCCAGGCGCTCGGTCTGCCGTTGGCGCTGCTCCTCGGCGCCCCGTTCACCCTGGGCTGGCTCGTCCTGTTCGCCCTTTCCGTTGGCTACTCCCATCCGCTGGTGCGGCTCAAGGCGAACCCCTACCTGGCGATCGTGACGGTCGCGGTAGGGCAAGGCGCGTTCGGCTTTGCCCTAGGGTGGCTTACCCCCGCCGGCTCGAGGTTCGGCACCCTGGTCGAGCCAGTCGCGCTGCTGGGCATGCTCACGACCGGGCTGATCCTCATGGGGCTCTACATCGTGACTCAGAGCTATCAGAGCGGGGAAGATCGGGCTCGCGGCGACCGGACACTGCCTGTAATCCTCGGACCGAGGCGCGCCCTGCTGGCGGCGCTGGCGATTCTCACGCTTGGGGGCCTGCTGATGTCGTGGTGGGTGCGCTACCTGTTCGGCTTGGGCTGGACGCTCGCCCTGGTGGCGTTTTTCGTGATTATCGGCGGCTGGTTGCTGCGCTGGGCGCTGAGCTTCGACGAACAGGCCGTGATCGTCAATTTTCGCCAGACCATGCGCTTCGCGGCGGTGGCTTCGGGTGGCCTCAGTCTGTTTCTCATCTGGCACCTGCTGAGCTAAGCAAGAGAGTCGCCTGTTTTCTGAATGGCGTTCAGGACAGCTCAAAGGACTCCCGACAAGCCAAGAAGGCCGGTCAGTACGGCAAATCTCGGATTCCCTCTCGTGCTGGAGGGGTTTCCAACCCTTCCCAGCAACGCATACCAGCTTGAATACTCGGGCTATGGGAGGCGATTTCGAGGTCAGATTCATGTGGGATCAGAGGATGTGCGTGCTGGACACGATGCCGGAGAATGCCGTACTGACCGGCACTTCTTGCCCCTCACAAGGTGTTCAACCCGTCCTGAACGCGGTCCGTAGGATGCGCGATACTCTTGCTAAGGCGTCGCCCAATCGTTCCTGGGTCGCCGGCCCGGACACCTCGGGCCGCTGCTCCCATGCATCTGGGACTGCGGGTGGGCTAGCGTCGTTCTCGAAAGGGGGCGATGCGATGACAGACCGGGACAGCACACCAGCAGACGGCGTGTGGTCGCCAGCTGGTTTGGGTCAGGCCGCTTCTACCAGCTCGGCCAGCTCCGACCGCTGTGAGCGGTAGGCTTCGACCAGTTTCATGCCGCCGGGCCAGGGGTCGTAGAAGAAGGTGCCTTTCTGATACGAGACGATTTCAACAGCGTTGACATCGTAGTCCGGATAGACCTTTTCGAGAACTGGCAGGTGTTCGCTGAGTTCGGTCTGGAAGTCGGTAGTCGCCATCAGCTTCGACGCCACTACCTTGCGCGTCCCTTTGAAGCGGAATGCGAGCATCAACATGGAAGCCTGTTGGAAATATAGGGGGTCCGGACTGCTGACCTCCGCTGCGAACTCCGTCATCGTGTCTCCTCCGTCTTCTTCGTCTGCGTGAGACATACCATGCCCTTGCCTGCTGCGATGCGGCTTTTCCCTCGCCGGTACCTGTGTAGCCGATTGCCTATTGCATCACAGGGGCAATGGCCTTATAATTTAAGGTATCAGAACGCCTCGCCGGAGGCAAGACCCTTCAAGGAGTGAATGCATGGATACTGACCGCGAAAAAGCCCTTGCCAGCACATTGACCACCATCGAGAAGCAGTTTGGCAAAGGCTCCATCATGCGACTCGGAGACACCACCAGCGCCTTCGAAATCAACACCATCAGCACCGGCAGCCTCAGCATCGACCTAGCACTCGGCATCGGCGGCGTCCCGCGGGGCCGCGTCATCGAAATCTACGGACCCGAAGCCGGCGGCAAAACCACCCTCAGCCTCCACATCATCGCCGAAGCCCAACAAGCAGGCGGCATCGCCGCTTTCGTCGACGCTGAACACGCCCTCGACCCCAGCTACGCCAAAGCCCTCGGGGTAGACACCGACAACCTCCTGGTAAGCCAGCCCGATACCGGCGAGCAAGCCCTAGAAATAACCGAACTCCTCATCCGTAGCGGCGCCGTGGACGTCATCGTGATAGACAGTGTCGCCGCACTCGTACCCAGAGCCGAGATAGAAGGAGAGATGGGCGACACCCACGTCGGCCTCCAAGCCCGACTCATGAGCCAAGCCTTACGGAAACTCACTAGCGTGGTGAGTAAAAGCCAGACCACCACAATCTTCATCAACCAGATCCGAGAAAAGATCGGCGTGCTCTACGGCAACCCCGAAACCACGCCCGGCGGCAGAGCCCTAAAATTCTACAGTAGCGTCCGCATGGAAGTCAGGCGCCGAGGAGACGTCAAGAGCGGCACCGACAAGATCGGGAACAGAGTGCGGGTGAAAGTCACCAAGAACAAAGTCGCACCACCATTCCGGGAAGCTGAAGTGGAGATCATGTTCGGGCGTGGCATCGACAAGATTGGTGACCTGATCAACATCGCAACAGACCTCGATGTCATCCAGAAGAGCGGCAGCTGGTACGGCTTCTCAGGAGAGCGACTAGCACAGGGGAAAGAGAAGACAGTTGAACTCCTCACCGATGACCCCGAACTACTACAGAACATAAAGAACATCGTCCTCCAAACACTACAAAAAACAGACACGGACGAAGGTGAAGCAGAGGTCACCCCAGACTCGCCGGCCGACCTCGGCGATCCGCTACCTGCCTGACGGGGTCGAGTGTCGATGTCGCTGCCCTTTCACGACCTGCTGACCTACGCCCTCGGATGCGATGTACCCGAGCACTTTAGCGCCCGGCTCTTCCAGCTCGAGGGCAAGTGGGATGAGACCTTCCGGACGCTGCTCGATGAACTGGCCTGCGAATTCCGTCCCGATCTGGTCAGGTGGGAGATCTCGGTGGTGGATGGCCGCCTTCACGAACGCAGGCTAGCGCCACCGCTTCAGTACAGCGAGGTCTCGCCTAGGTAGGCCTCGCCGCCCCCTAGACCGGGTGGTAGCAACGACCCACAAGCGGTGAACCCGTCACGACGTTAGTGACGGGTTCGTCTATGTATAGCGCCGGTTTTCGTTAAGATAGGGCACTCTTGACCTTGCGGCTAGATCGAGGCAAAACCCCGTCAACGGCCGTCAAGGATCGAAACCCAGCGTCGATGGGGAGTAGGAGCGCACTATGGGTGTGTCTGAACCACGATCACTACCCGCCCGAGCTACCGCGGTGAGCACGGTGGTCAACAACTTCTCGCTGATGGTGGCGACGGTGAACGGTACCGGTAGCCAGACCGCCAATCTGACGCTGCTACGTGCTTTCTTCAAGATGGGCATCCCGGTCCATGGGAAGAATATCTTTCCGTCCAACATCCAGGGCCTGCCGACCTGGTACCACATCCGGGTCAGCCGCGACGGCTACGTTGCCAGAAAAGTTCCGGAGGTGTTGGTCGCCTTCAATATCGCCACCTTCCACGAGGACGTTACCAGCATGCAATCGGATAGCGTATGCGTCTACAACGGTGACCTCCCTGTAACCGTCGATCGTGATGACCTGACCGCCTACGCGCTGCCGGTCAAGGAGTTGATCAAAGACGTCACCGTAGGGGTCAAACTCAGGGACTACGTCGCCAATATGGTCTTCGTCGGCGCCCTGGCGAGGCTCCTTGAGATCCCGCTCGAGGTCATCGAAGAGTCTCTCTCCTACCAGTTTGGCGGCCGTCGGAAACTGATTGAGCCTAACCTCGAAGTCGTGGACGCCTCCTATGCTTGGGCTGCAGAGCACCTCGACAAGCGCGACCCCTACCGGGTCGAGCCGATGACGGAGACCCATGGGCTCGTCCTCATGACAGGCAACGAAGCGGGGGCCCTCGGATCGGTGTTCGGTGGCGTATCGTTTGCTGCTTGGTACCCCATCACGCCATCGACCGGCTTTATCGACGCCCTGCGCGCGTTCCTGCCTCGGCTTCGCGACGGCGAAGACGGGAGCGCCAGCTACACCGTCATCCAGGCCGAGGATGAACTCGCGGCCTTGGGGATGACGCTTGGAGCCGGCTGGGCGGGAGCCAGGGCCGTCACCGCCACCAGCGGGCCCGGTGTCTCACTGATGAGCGAATTCGCCGGGCTCGGCTATTTTGCCGAGATTCCGGCTGTGATCTGGGACATCCAGCGGGTAGGACCTAGCACCGGGCTGCCGACCAGAACCGCTCAGGGCGACGTGACCTTTGTCTACTACCTTGGGCATGGCGACACCAAAAACGTGATGTTGTTCCCGAGTTCAATCGAGGAGTGCTTCGAGTTTGGCCACCGCGCCTTCGACCTTGCCGAACTGTTGCAGACACCGGTGTTCGTCCTCTCCGACCTCGATCTCGGCATGAACAACTGGATGGGCACACCGTTCGAATACCCATCGGAGCCGATGCAGCGTGGCAAGGTCCTCTCTGCCGAGGAGGTCGGCGACAGCTTCTCACGCTATCTGGATGTCGATGGCGACGGCATTCCCTACCGGACCCTGCCGGGCAACAGCAACCCTGCCAGCGCCTTCTTTGCGCGTGGCACCGGCCACAACGAACAGGCCGTGTACAGCGAGCGGGCCGAGGACTGGTCCGCCAACATGGAGCGCCTGAAGCGGAAGTTCGAAACCGCTCGCTTGCAGGTCCCGGGGCCCGTCCTAGAACGCCCACCGGGGGCCCGGCTTGGCGTCATCGCCTTCGGCAGTACCCGTTACGCCATCGACGAGGCGCTCGACCAATTCGAGGAAGCGGTCGGGTTCCTGCGGTTGCGGGCGCTGCCGATCAACGACGAGCTGCGTGCCTTCATCGAGGCACACGAGCAGGTGGTGGTGATCGAAATGAACCGCGACGCCCAACTCTACGGCATTCTTCAGACCGAACTGCCGGACCTAGGCGCCAGGCTCAGCTCGGTCGCCTATCTCGACGGTATGCCCTTTACCGCCAGCTTTGTGATCGACCGCCTTACCCCCTATCTGGACGTAGAGGAGGTCTGACGATGGACCGAGCGCGCCCCCTGAAATCGAATGCCATCGGGATGGTCAAAGCCGAGTACGGCGGCCTGGCTTCGACCCTGTGCAAAGGTTGCGGCCACAACTCGATCGCCAACCAGATCATCCAGGTTGCCTTCGATCTGTCGCTGAAACCGCATGAAATCATCAAGCTTTCCGGCATCGGCTGTTCGAGCAAATCCCCGGCTTACTTCCTCGGTCTCTCCCACGGCTTCAACGCCCTGCACGGGCGCATGCCCTCGGTCGGCACCGGTGCGCTGATGGCCAATCACTCCCTTCGCGCTATCGGGGTCTCCGGCGATGGCGACACCGGATCGATCGGCATGGGCCAGTTCAAACACCTCATGCGCCGCAACGTGCGCATGGTCTACATCATCGAGGACAATGGGGTCTACGGCCTGACGAAGGGCCAGTTCTCCGTCACCGCGGATGAGGGTCAGGATCTCAAGTACGCCGGGCACAACGATCTCCCGACTATCGATCTATGCATGGAAGCGATCATCGCCGGTTGTGGCTTCGTGGCTCGCAGCTTCGCAGGGGACGCCAAACAGGTGCGTACGTTGCTCAAGGCGGCACTCTCGCACCGCGGCACTGCCGTGCTCGACATCATCAGCCCTTGCGTGGCCTTCAACAACCACGATTCGAGCAGCAAGAGCTACGGCTTCGGACGCGCCAACGTGCAGGCGCTCCAGGAGATCGGCTACCTAGCGCACGAAGAAGAGATCACTCTCGACGACCACGAACCTGGCGAAATGCGGGTGGTCGAACTGCACGACGGTTCCCACATCAAGCTGCACAAGCTCGAAGAGGATTTCGATTCGAGCGATCGCATTGTGGCGATGGAGCGACTCGAACGCGCACGGGAACGGGAGGAATTCATTACCGGGCTCATCTATTATGATTCGTCACGGCCGTCGTTGGCCGAAGTGGCGAACCTGCCCGATACCCCCCTCGCCGCCTTGCCAGAGGAGCGTCTGAGGCCCTCTCCTGAGGCGCTAGAGGGGCTGCTTCAAGGCTACCGTTAGATGGCAAAGGGCGGGTCGAGGCAAAAGAAGGGGGTGCACGTCCAAGTGGGCAACTCGGGGGCACCGGACGACTGTAACAATCCTGTTAGTGGCCAAGATGCACAATCAGGCACTATGCGGGAGTCACCCCTAACGTCCCCACAGGCGCCAGTGCCGACCGACGCCGCTACAGACGGGTCGCTGGACTCGCTACCCGCGTTGCTCGACGCCCTGACCGAAGGGGTCATCGTCATCGATCGCGAAGGGGTGGTGCAGCTCGCCAACGACAGCGCCCGCCGCCTGCTGCGGTTGCACGACGTGGCCGGCACCGAGTCGGTCGAGAACATCCACGAAAGCGCCTCTGTCTTCAGCGTGCTGATTCAAGAGGTGTTCGTGGCGGGGCGGGCTCTCGAGGATGTGACCCTAAGAGCGACCACGCCGCACGGCGAAACCCGCTGGATCGTATTCGATGCACGCCCCTTTGAAATCGGTGCCGACGGCGCCCCCTGGACGGCCCTCCTGTCGCTAAGAGATGCGGGTGCGACCGTCGCCGACCGCGACCGCCTGAAGCGCCAGGCGGCGTTTCGCGGCGGCACCCTACGCACCCTGGAGAGGCTCCTCGGAAGCGAGCCCGACCCTACCCTCTACCAACACATCCTCGAGGTCGTGCTCGAGATCCTTCCCGGTGTGCAGGCGGGGAGCCTGATCGTAGCCACCGACGACGGCCGCTACCACTTCGAGGCCGCAAGCGGCTACGACCTCGAGCTCCTCAGCGGTATCTACCTGCTGCCCCAGGAGCTGCGGCGCGACCGCGCCCACCACGGCCCGCAGTTGATCTATGGCTTCGATGTCCGCGAGATAGACCTCGATCGCCAGAACGCCCTGTTGGCGTCCGGTCCGATCGAGGAGATCGAGGTCAGGCTATCGGTCCCGATTCTGGTTGCCGGACAGGCCGTCGGCTATCTGCACCTCGACAACTTCGACGATGCCACCGCCTTCGACGATGAAGCGATCGAGACGGCGCTGGTATTCGCCGCTCAGGCTGGGTGGCTGTGGCAACGCCTGCAGCTCGATCGCGAGCTGCATAAGCGGCGTGCGGATCTAGAGCACCTCTCCTTTCACGACACCCTGACCGGCCTGCCCAACGGCGATCTGCTGCGCGATCGTGTCGAGCAGGCGCTAACCCAGGCCCATCGCAACGACAGTCCACTGGCGCTGTTGTTTGTGGATCTGGACGGTTTCACGAGGCTCAACGACTCCCTCGGACACGACGTTGGCGACACCCTGCTGGTGGCCGTGTCGAAACGACTTCGGCACCAGTTCCGCGAGGCCGATACGGTTGCCCGATGGAGCAGCGATGAATTCGTGGTGTTGCTGACCAATCTTGGCCGCGGTGAGGACGCTGGGCGTGTTGCCGAGAAGGTTCTCGATGCCATCCGCGAACCGTTTGAAATCGCCGGTAGAGAGATCCGGGCTACGGTCAGTATCGGTATCGACGTCTATCCATACCAGGCCGAAGGGGTCGACGATCTCCTCAGGCACGCCAACATCGCCCTGTCCCGCGCCAAGCAGGCAGGCAAGGATCGCTATCGCTTCTTTACCGAAGAGATGAACGAACAGCTCAGCGAACGGCTCGAACTGGAGTCGGAGCTGCGCCGGGCCCTGGTGCGGAACGAGTTCGTGATCCACTATCAGCCCCGTGTCGACCTTACCAACCTGCGTATTACTGGGGTTGAGGCGCTGGTACGCTGGCAACACCCGCAGCGCGGTCTGATGATGCCCGGCAGCTTTATCCCCTTGCTCGAGGAGACCGGTCTGATACGCGAACTCGGGCGGCTGGTCCTCGATGGGGCCTGCCGGCAGGCTAAGAGCTGGCAGCAGACCGGCCACGATCTACAGGTTGCAGTCAACATCTCCGCCAAGCAGCTCGAGGAGAGCAGCCTGGTCGACACTGTGGCCGCTACGCTTGCGGACTGTCAGCTCGACCCTAAGCGCCTCGAGCTCGAGATAGCCGAGGGTGTGGCAATGAACGACGTCGACCGCACCATCCGTACCCTGCGATCCCTCGAGGATCTCGGCGTGCAGGTAGCGCTCGACGACTTCGGAACCGCCCACTCGTCGCTGGCGTACCTTGCCAGGCTGTCATTGACGAGCCTGAAGATCGACCGCTCGTTTGTGGGGGCGCTCGGGAACGACCCTGAGGGTGCCGTCAGCGAGGCCAGCGTGGTGCGTGCGATGATCGCTCTGGGGCATAGTTTCGGCCTCACGTTGGTGGCCGAAGGGGTGGAGACCGAAGCGCAGTATCGCTTCTTGAAATCGCTCGATTGTCAGCAGGCACAAGGCTACCTGTTCAGCAAGCCGATGCCGGCGGATGAGCTCGACGCTTTGCTGGTGGCCGGGATCGCCGCCCTGAGCTGACCGGCCCCCTCAACGCTCTTCCGAGCTGGGGTAGGGCGGTAGAATCAGCCTGGACAGCACCCAATCGCGCATCCGGGTGGGCATCCGGCCCAGAATCAACCGCAGCCGAGCGTCGCTGCCGATGATGTAGTGGGCTCGGGGACGGCGCGCCTGAATCACCCGCTCGATCACCTTCGCAACCTCCTCCGAAGACAGTCCCTGCCCCCCCCTCTGAATTTTCTCGATAAAGCTGCGCAGGGTGCTGAACACCGGGCCGTAGAGGCGTTCGGCTTCGGGCGGCATGGTACGCCGCATCTCCTGAACGTCGGCCAGCGACCGTGTCCACATCGGCGTCAGCACCGTCCCGGGCTCGATCAATGAAACCGAGATATTCCACGGTGCCAACTCCACTCTGAGCGCGTCTCCGAGCGACCGCAGCGCCGCTTTGGAGGCGTTGTAGGCGCCGGTGAAGGGGGTGGAGACTCTGCCCGAAACCGATCCGATATTGATGATTCGCCCGCTACCGCCGCAGCGTAACAATCTCAGCGCAGCCTGCAAGACGGCCAGATGCCCGATGATGTTGATGTCGAACTGGTGTCGAACGGTTTCGAGAGGGGTGAATTCCAGCGGTGCCACAGCGGTGGTACCGGCGTTGTTTACCACCGCGTCGAGGCCTTTTCCGCCGAGATCCTCTTCGATCCGAGTAAGAGCTCGTTCGATGCTGGCGGGGTTGGTCAGGTCGAGGCACACCGGGATGAGTCCGGCCGAACCGCGCTGGGCCAACCGCTCGGCATCGTCGTCACGCCGCACCCCAGCATAGATCCGGTACCCCCGAGCGTCGAGCCGTTCGACCGTGGCGAGGCCGATGCCGGACGAGGCGCCGGTGATGAAAACCGTGGTGGGATCGGAGCCGTTCACACTGGTACCATTAAGTCCTTCGATTCTACGCCATCGAGGTGGCTGCTAGAGTCATTGAGGTCGACCCAACGTGCGCATCGTATTCATTACCGAAACCTTCCTGCCCAAGATCGATGGGGTGGTTACGCGCCTGACGCGAACCCTCGAATCATTCGCCGAGCAGGGACACGAAGCGCTGGTGCTGGCGCCACCGAGAGCGCCGCAACAGTACGCGGGACATCGGGTGCTGGCAGCTGCCGGCCTGCCCTTTCCCTGGTACCCGGAGCTGGTGGTCGCCCGGCCTCGGTCCGGCCTCGCTGCCGAGATCAGGCGCTTCGACCCGGATGTCGTTCATGTGGTCAACCCGGTGCTGTTCGGCGCCTGGGGCGTGGCCACGGCGCGGCGGCTACGGAGGCCGCTGGTGGCCAGCTTTCACACCGACCCCAAGGTGGTTCATGACATAGGGCTGGGCCTGCTGCGCAAACCGTTCGAGTTCGTCGATCGCGAGCTGCACAACCTCGCCCATCTGAGCCTCTGTACCAGCCCCCAGATGGTCGACCTCGCTCGCAACCTGGGCATCCGTCGGGTGCGGCTGTGGCCCACCGGGGTGGACGGGGACCGCTTCCGGCCCGAACGGGCTACCCTCGCCATGCGCCGCCGACTCTCCGGCGGCGAGCCCGACAAGCCGCTGCTGCTCTACGTGGGCCGGCTGTCACGCGAAAAGCGCCTGGGACTGCTGGCCGCTGCCCTGCGGGCGCTGCCGGACGTGCGGCTGGCCTTGGTTGGGAAAGGCCCTGCCGAGGCCGAGCTGCGCACTCTGCTGGAGGGCACCCCGACCGTGTTCTGCGGCTACCTCGAGGGCGACGAGCTGGCCCAGGCCTACGCTTCAGCAGATGTGTTCGCCTTCCCCTCGGACAGCGAGACGCTCGGCTTCGTGGCGATGGAGGCGATGGCGTCGGGGGTGCCGGTGGTGGGCGCCGCCGCCGGGGGGGTGCCGAGCATCGTTGTCGATGGCGAGACCGGGCTGCTGTTTCGGCCCCGGGACGGCGGCGACTTCACCGCCAAAGTGCGTACCCTGGTCGAGGATGAGGAGCTGCGTCAGCGTCTTGGGCGGCAGGCTCGGGTGTCGATGGCGACGCGCGGCTGGGGGGCGGCAACCGAGGCGTTGGTGGAGCGGTATCACATGGCGGAGCGGGTGTGGCAGCAACGCAAGAACGGCGGCCCCGGTTAGGGGGCCGCGGCAGTCCGGTTGAAAAGGGGAGAGGCTTAGCGGCGGCTCAGGACGGCCACTTCGGGAGGCTGCTCTTCGGCCAGGTCGTCATTGGTGATCTCGAAGGCAGAGTCGACGAAGAAGTTGCCGTTGAAGCGGAGGTCGCCGACCGAAGAGATGGCGCCGTAGAGGTCCGAGCGGCCATTCTGGGTGAACTCGCCACCCGACACAAAGACCGCGTAGTAATCCTGGTTGGTGCTGTTGCGTCCGTTGAAGGTGATGTCGCCCTCGGCGATGAGGACCATGCCGACCTCTTTGATGCCTTCGGCATTGACCGTAGTGTTGACGACGTTGCTGTGCTTGTTGGAGCCGTTGAAGGTGATGTCACCGGCGGTGGCGATGGTGTTCGATCCGTTCCACGTGTAGCTGGCGTTGTTACCGGTATAAGAAAGGCTGTCTTCCGAGAAGATGCGGGTCTCCTCCATCGTGCCGGCGTTGATCGATACCAGACCGCCGGTGCTGATCAGCGTCACGTTGTCGAGGAAGGCGGTGCCGCTCAGGGTGATGTCGCCAGAAGTGATAACGGTGACGTCGCTCCACAAGGGGTTGGTGACGCTGAGGTTGCCACTGGAGCACACCACTTGGCCGGTCATGGCGGGGCTGAGGGTGGTGCCTGCCAGGGCGCAGTCGGCAGCGTCCCAGTCGTCGTCGGCATCGAGGTCCTCGGCGGCCATGGCGGCGTCGCGGCGTGCTATGTAGTCCGGGTTGACACTCACGGACTCGCCCATATAGTCGGCCGGGTCGCAGCTGGGCCCGCTACCGATCTTACAGGTGCCGGTCGGATCGCTCAGCGAAATGGGCAAGGTGCTGGCGTCGATCGCCACCATGGTGGTGCAGTTGCCGCTGGCGTCGCGGGCCGTACATTCGTAGAAGGTGCCGCCGAGGTCGAAGCCGGCATTGCCGTGAACGCCGGCGTCGATGTAGATCGAGGCGTTGGAGGTGACCCGGATCTCACCTTCCGAGACCAGCCCGGTGGCGTAGGCTTCAGGGATTTCGGGAGGGGGCGTAAACAGGTTCAACAGCACTTCCGACTCGTGCTCGGCGCCCTGGGCAGAGCTGCCGCGAATGCGGATCATCGCCTGGTCGGCGCTGTCGAAACGGTAGCTGCTCAGGGTGTAGCCGGAGCCCGCGGGCAGGCTGATGCTGTTCTGGTCGGTGGGGAAGGTGCTGTAGGTGTCGTGGTAGCTCGAGAGCAGCAGGTAGACGGCCTCGACGCCGCTTTCGGCGTTGTTGCGGGCCACCGCGTTGCTGCGGATGTTCTCGGACACCTTGAGGTTGGTGCGGGTGAGGAAGATGCTGCCGAGCCCGATCAACATCACGGCGACGAGGATGAAGAGGCTGGTGACGAGTGCGATGCCGGACTGCCGATTCATTGTGAAAGCTCCTTACGGGCTCGAGACGAGCGTGATCTGCTCGACGTCCTGGTTGTTGTTGAAGCCCACCAGGAAGCGGCCGAAGGTGCCATCGTCGAAGGTGAGTTCGATGCTGATACCGGCCAGCTCTTCGGGGATGACCGAGGTGGTGGAGATGTCGGTGATGTTGCCGTCGCGATCGACGTACATCACGGCCTTCATGAGGCTGACACTGGCGACGGCCGGCTGGGCCGCGGCGGTCCCCTGCTTGCGAAGCAGAACCGGGTTGCCACTGGCATCCGTGCCGCTCGAGTAGGTGACGCTCATGAGCGTAGGGGTGGTGGTCACGCCGTCGTAGAAGCGATCCTCGTAGTACTGCACCGTGATCTCGTCGGTGTCGTCGTCGTCGGCAGCCACCCCGATGCCTAGGGTCGCTCCGGTGAAGGTGTTGGCGGTGATGGCGTCGGAGGTGGTGCCCCGGTAGCCGGCCAGGCCGATCTCGTAGCGGAGCAGTTCGGCGGCCGCTTCGGCGTTCTGCTGGCGCATCGAGGCGATCTCGTTGGCTTGCAGCGCCTTGGTGCTCTGGGTGAACAGCCCGGCCAGCGCGACCATGATCATGCCCATGATGGCGGTGGACATCAGCAGTTCGACTAGGGTGAAACCCTCAGTGCGTCGCATCACTTCTTCTTGTCCTTGCACCGACCGGGAGGCCAGCAGGTCGGGGGGGGATCGGGATCAGGATCGGGGTCAGGATCGGGATCAGGATCGGGGTCAGGATCGGGATCAGGATCGGGGTCAGGATCAGGATCGGGGTCAGGATCGGGATCAGGATCGGGATCAGGATCGGGATCAGGAGTGGATCCGCCCGACGAGGAGCTCGATGAACCAGGATCGGCATCCGCGTAGGTTTCGTTGACGGCGACCACCGAGTTGATAGTAGTGGTGTCGCCGCGCGGTCCGGTAACGGTCACCGCGATCTCAAAGGCGGCTGGGTCGGTCACGTTGTCGTTGCAGGTGAAAGCCGCGCCGTTGATCGAGCACGGGGTCACCGCGACGCTACAGGTGTAGTTGTCGAGATCTCCCGATTCGCAGGCCTGGCCATTGCCGCTGGTGGGGCGAATCTGGCGCCGGAAGAAGACCTCGCTCTCGGCGAGGCTCGTAACCGTCTGCATGTTCTCCGCCTTGGCGGTCCCCTGCACTGCCGAGGCCTGGAGAGCCGAGGCGGCCAGCACACCGACGCTCATGATGACGACGGCGAGAAGGACCTCGAGGAGAGAGAGGCCGGCGCGGTTGCGTTGGAGTGGATTCATTCTAATGTCACCTGCCCTGCGGTCGAGATCGAAATGGTAATCGCCTGACTGGCGTTGCTAATGACGATCGTCTGGGTTCCGGTCATGGCGCCGGCGCATGTGGAGAGTAGGGTGTTTGGCAACCACACCAGCCCGTTGCCGGGGAGCGCAGTGGCGACGTTGACTGCCCGATACTCGTCGGTGGCCCTGCGGACCAGAATCGTCGTGGAGGCGCAGGCTGCGGCGACCGTAGAGGCGGCGGGCGAGGGGGCGTAGCGGGTCGAGAACTCGCCGGCGACGGCGTCCCACAGAAACGCCACCGGGCGGTTTTGCTTGATCGCCTCGAAGCGCGCCTGCTGAACCATCGCCTGCACATCGTCGGAGTAGAGGCGTACGTCGGGGGTACGGTTGAGAACCGCGAATCCGGAGAGCACGGCGCCGAGAATGGAAACCGCGATGATGGTCTCGAGGATCGTAAAGCCCGCCGCGTTCTTTTTTCGTTGAGGTCGTTGCCACATGGTGTGTCGTCCTTTGGGGTGGGAGCTGTTTCCCACGCTGCCGGATCATTGTGAGGCATTCGACCTTACAGGACTCTTACGGCATTCTTACGGCATTCTTACGGACGAGAAACGGCCTTGTGGACGCGATCGAAGGCACCTTAACCACGTCAGTCCTCGCCGATGTCCTCATGCCACAGCTCGGGGTTGGCGGCGATGAAGCCGGCAACCAGTTCGACGCAGGCGCTGGAGTCGAGATCGATCACCTCGACCCCATGCTCCTCGAGCCACCGCTCTCCGCCTTGTAAAGTCCTCGCTTCGCCCACCACCACGGTGCCGATCCCGAACTGGCGTACCAGCCCGCTGCAGTACCAGCAGGGTGCCATGGTGGTGACCATGATGGTGTCGCGGTAGCTGCGGCGGCGGCCGGCGTTGCGGAAGGCGTTGGTTTCGGCGTGCATCGACGGGTCGCCATCCTGAACGCGACGGTTGCGGCCCTTACCGAGCAGCCGCCCCTGCCGGTCGAACAGGGCAGCGCCGATGGGAATACCGCCTTCGGCCAGACCTGCCCGGGCCTCATCGAGGGCCACCTCGAGCAGCGCCTGGGGATCGAAATCAGCGTGGTCGCTCACGGTCGTCTCCTCGGGCCCCAGCATACGCCACCGGGGGACCAAAACGGCGCCCAGAGGTCTGGTACAGTCGTGGCCTGGTGTTTCGATCTGTCTACCTGCCCACGTTGCTGATGTCGGTCGCTGGCGGCCTGTTGATCCCGGTGTTGCCGCTGTTCGCCGCCAGAATGACCGATTCCTATGTCTTGATCGGGGTGGCGTTGGCGGCGCAGGCGCTGGGCACGCTAGTGGCCGATGTGCCGGCTGGCCGGCTGCTCCGCAGGCTAGGCCACCGCAGAATCATGGTCCTCGGCATCGGCCTGGTGGGTGTGTCGACCGCGGCGCTAGCGCTGATCGGGTCGGTGGTGGCGCTGGTGCTGCTCCAGCTGCTGGCGGGGGTCGGCGGCGCCATGTGGAATGTGTCGCGGCACGCCTACATGGCCGACATGACCCGCCGGGGCAGGCGGGGTCGCGCCATCTCCCTGTTTGGTGGAACCAACCGCGTGGGCAGATTCGTCGGTCCGGCCGTGGGCGGTGTGATTGCCGGCGTGTTCGGCCTGCGCGCCCCTTTCCTGATCTTTGGCGTGCTGGCTATGGTGGCGCTGTTCTTCTCCTGGCGCTACGTGGAAGAGGGAGAGAGCGGTGGCATGATCGGCCCGCGACCGTCGCTGCGAAGGGTGCTGGCGGCCCAGCGTCAGGTCTTTCTCAACGCCGGCGCCGCCCAGCTCATGGCGCAGGCGATGCGTGCCGGCCGCCAGGTGCTGATCCCGCTCTACGGCGCCGAGGTTCTCGGCCTGGCGGTCGAGGCGGTCGGGTTGATCGTGAGTGTGGCGGCGTTCGTCGATTTGGCGCTGGTGCTGCCGGCTGGCTGGGTGATGGACCGCTTTGGCCGCAAGTACGCCATCGTTCCGAGCTTCTTCGTGCAAGGGGTGGGGATGGCGCTGGTGTCGTTTGCCGGCGGCTTCACCGGGCTGCTCATCGCAGCCTCGCTGATCGGCCTCGGTAACGGTCTAGGCTCCGGCACCATGATGACCCTCGGCGCCGACCTGGCCCCCGAGGGGGCGGTCGGGGAGTTCCTGGGAGCGTGGCGCCTGATCGGCGACAGCGGTGCCAGCAGCGGCCCACTGCTGGTTGGCGTTGTGGCCGACCTGCTGGGATTGACGCTGGCTCCGCTGGTGGTGGCGGCGGTCGGTGGTCTGGCAGCGCTGACCTTTGCCACCCGTGTGCCCGAGACGCTGCGCCGTACCTGACGGACGTCCTTCTAGCCGTGTCACTGTGCAGATTTTCTCGCTTCCAAACGGGTCTGGCACACTAAACTGGCGCCAGAAACGAGGAGGATGTATGGACACGCGCTACACCATGCGGTTGGCAGCGCCCCTCGATCAGAACGATATCCCGGAATACGCCGAGCGCCTCGCT
Organism: Trueperaceae bacterium; assembly: GCA_963662295.1. GTDB lineage: Bacteria > Deinococcota > Deinococci > Deinococcales > Trueperaceae. The sequence goes on along the minus strand of OY759346.1, from coordinate 4,291,187 downwards.
TCGATCATCGACAGCGACCCGAAAAAGCTCGAGACGCTACTGGCGCGCGGCACCAAGGGCCTTATCCGCGCCACCAGCAAGGACGAAGCGGAGAAGGTAGCGTCCGTGTTTAGACGGGCCGGGCTCGAGGTGGAGGTCGTTCCCAAGGATCCCCTCGCTACCGAACCGGACTCACCATCGCCACAACCCGAACCGGTCGCCGAGACCGACACACCTAGCGAGCCTGACGCGACTGCCGAACCCGACACACCTATCGAGCCCGAACCGGCCGCCGAGACCGAGGCGCCGGCCACTGACGTGGCCATGGCCAAGCCACAGGAGTCCGCTCCAGATCGGCCCGCTGAGCCCGCCGAACCTGTCGAGGAGAGCGAACCGGAACCCGAATCGGCCGACGGCGAACCCGAGCACCGCTCCGCCGCGCCTGGGGTCGCCGCCGAAACCGACTTCGAGCTGACATTGGATGCCGAACCCGAGGCCCAGCCGCCGGAAGCGTCCGACCCCGAACCGGCGTTGGAAACCGCGCCCGAGGTTGCCGCTGACGCCGAAACCGAGATAACCGCAGCGCCCGAAACCGACGACGCCGCTGCTACCGACGAAGCTGCGGACACGGCGCCGGAAGCGCCCGAAGCCGTCGCTATGGAAGAGGATATTGCCTCAGGCGAGGCCGAGAGCGAGGCCGCCTCAACGCGTGTCGAAGAGCCGCTGCCGACCGCGAAGCCGCCTGGTGTGCCCACCCCGTCCACATCGGCAAGGACGGCTGGAGCCGGTGCCCGGCTGCTGGGCCTGGTGGGCGCAGCGCTGCTGATCGCGGGACCGTTCGTGCCCAATGTGGCGGCCACCTTCGGCGTCGATCTCGCCGACTTCGGCGGTAGCCAGGTCTCCGGGATGATCATGCTGATCCTCGGCGTGCTGTCGCTGATCCCCATCATCGGGGGGCGCCTCCGCTGGCTGTGGTTGACCGGCCTCGCTGCGCTGGCCGCGCTGGTCTTCGCCTTTGTGACCTCGGACGCGTCGGCCGACATCGCCGCTACGCTCCAGAACGAGTGGGGCTGGCTGGTCATGCTGGTCGGGGCCATGGTTCTCCTGCTGGCCGGCTCGTTACCATCACGACGATCTTCCTGAGGTTACCTTTCCCTCTTCGGTCCCGCGGGACGCTCCCGCGGGCCATTCTTTGACCCGGCGCCGGTGGGATTCGAACGCTTGCGGCATCGGGCGTGCCGTTAACCGTCGATACGGATCGTTGTGGGATCGAAGGTCGGGCTCGGGAAGGCGAGCGGCATTCTCTCGAGCGCGTCGATCACGATCTGGGCCACCACCACATTGCGGTACCACTTGCGATTCGCCGGCACCACGAACCAGGGTGCGACGGCGCTCGAACAGCGCCTGAGAGCGTCCTGGTAGGCCGTCATGTAGGCGTCCCAGCGCGCCCGCTCCTTGAGATCGCCGGGATTGAACTTCCAGTGCTTGGCGGGGTCATCGAGCCGTGCCTGAAGGCGTTCGCGCTGTTCGCCCCGGTCGATATTGAGAAAGAGCTTGAGCACCGCCGTGCCGGTCTCTACCAGGCGCTCTTCAAGGGCGTTGATCATGCCATAGCGTTTCGACCACACCGCCTCGGGAACCAGCTCCTTGACCCGCACCACCAACACGTCCTCGTAGTGCGAGCGGTTGAAGACGCGGATCATTCCTCTGGCCGGTAGCGCCCTGTTGATGCGCCACAGGAAATCGTGCGCCAGCTCCTCGGCACTGGGGGCTTTGAAGCTGGTGACCCGCACGCCCTGAGGGTTCATCCCGGTCATCACCTTGCGGATGGTACCGTCCTTGCCGCCGGCGTCCATCGCCTGAAGCAGCACCAGCAACGACCGCCGCCCATCGGCATAGAGGAGCTGTTGCAGCTCCGCCAGCCGCTTGCGCTGTACCTTCAGCCGGTCTCGAGCGGCCTTTTTGCCCTCGGCATCGGCTGGGAAGGGCCCGTGATCGTTGGGGTCGAAGCTGTCGAGCTTCACGTTGGCCCCCGGCGCGACCCGGTAGCGATCTAGCGGCAGGTTCATGGTGTCCTCCTGGCTGGCGGGTGTTCCTACGCTACCAGATGGCACCTGTGCCGAGCTGTCGACAGCTCTCTGTCCCCCACATGGCTGCCCCCCGCGACCCTTTCCCATAAGCCGGGGGCGAGGACTGTTGTGGCGACCTCCGACGACGGCCGACAGCTGCTGCCAGTAGTGGAGGCCGAGGTGCATAGCGCCGACCCCCTGGCCCGCCAGGGCTCGAGCGAGCTGGTCAGTCGTCGCGCTCGACTGCGCGGCACCGTCTACCTGCTCCTCGACCACTCGGCCAGCATGGTGCATCACGACAAACTCGGCCAGGTCAAGCGGGGCGGGTTGCGCTTCTTCGCCGAGGCCTGGCAGCGCGGCTACGCTGTCGGCGCCATCAGCTTCGCCTCGCGCGTCGCTGTCGTGCTCGGCGCCAGCCGCAACTTCTACCGGTTTCAACGCCGCATCGTCACCTTGGAAGCCGACGGCCACACCGCCATGGATGGTGCCATTCGCAGGGGTATCTGGCGTCTGCGCAGGCGCCGGGGCGATCGGGTGATGGTGCTCATCACCGACGGCATGCCCAACAACCGCGAGGCGACCCTGCACGCCGCCGCCGTAGCTCGCGCCCAAGGCATCACGCTGGTGGCGATCGGCACCGGGCACGCCGACGAAGCCTTTCTGTCGGCCCTCACCCCCAGGCCCGAACTGGCGGTCTCCGTCCCCCGGGGCCAGCTCGAGAGCGCGCTCGGGGCCGCCGCCAGCACCCTGCCAAAAGACCGGATCGCCTGACCGGAACTGCTGCCGACACCCCGCCCGAAACACCTGTCCCGACGGGCGACATGACCCCCTAGTCGATTACGGAATCGAATTCAAGATGCGCCGTTCCGGGCGGCCGAGCCGACCGCACGGCGCCCGCAGCCGGATTGCTCGACAGGTGGGCAGTAGCGCAGATCCTGACTCTCGAGGCGGCGCCATGCGCTATGATGATTCCTGGTATGGGAGAGTTGGGGGAAAATAAGAACGGTAGCGGTGACCTCATCGGTCACGCGCCGGGTGGCACTTCGTGGCTTGAGACTTACGCGGCTGCCGCCCGCTTGGCCCTGAATGGGCAACCCGAGGACGCCCTCGCCCAAACCCGCAACCTGACCGACGCTGACGGCCTGCGCCTGCTGGCCCAGGTGCTGTCGGGTCAGCTTCAGGGGGACGTACCGCTCGACCACCTGCCCCGCCTTTCCAAGCTCGACCCCGCTATCCAGTCCGACTTTGCCTACCGCTTGGTGGCCGCCGCCCACGCGAGCCAGAAGCGCTACCTCGAGGACCACGGAGCCGTGGCGCTCGCCGTTCTCAACATCGCCCAACCGAACCGAGCCCAGGATCACTCCCTGGTCCGGCTCGAGGGTTATTCGCTGGACCGGGTCTCCGCCGACCACGGTGAGCCGCCCGCTGAAGCCCCGGAACTGATCGCCTACGTCGGCTCCAGACTCGAGCTGTCCGAACCCACCGCCGAAGGCCTGGTGGCCTACCTGTTGTCCTGGTCGGTCACCCCAGAACAGCTTCGCAAAGCCGTTGACGACGTCCGTCTGGCCCCGGCATTGCCGCAGCTCAGCGCAGCCGTGGAAATCATCGAACGGCTTCACCTGACCGAGTTGACCAGCCACCTGGGACGCGCCTTCGACTACCCGCCGCACCTGCCCGATCCCGACCTCAGCGACCTCCCCGTCGAGGAGCGCTTCGATGTGCTGTTCCGCCCTGATCTGTTCGACAACGAGGTGCGGGCCGCCAAGGACCAGTCGCTATGGCTGGCGCTCCATCTCGAAGGACACCTCGACCACGATGTAATCCGGGCCCGCCGTGCCGAATTCCTGATCTGGGCCGAAGATGACGATGCAGCGGTGGAAGTTCTGGAAGGCACTGAGCATCCTCTTTGTCGTGCCATGCTCGTCAAAGCGATGACAAATATCGCCCGTGACGGTGGCAACTTCCCAGCCAGCCTCTATCGCGAAGCGCGTCAAATGGCCGATGACTTCCGTGACCACTCGAACTCCCACGACCCGCTAATTCGCGAGGCGATGCTGCACAAACTTGAAATGCTCGCGGCAATTGCCTATTACTATGACGAGGACCCGGAAACAGCCAACTATTTTGCCATCCGCGCTTTGCAGGTTGCCGAAGAGCTCGGCATGAAGGATAAATCCAGTGCCTTGGCAAGCCAGATACAAGTGACCAATCAGGCCCAAGGGCTGTTTCCGGTCACGAACCTGGAACCCGTGCCTGAGTCGGGCGACCCAAAGCGCCAGCAATTGCATGCGGTTACAAGACTGGTACAAGAACTGGGTCAACGGCAGTACGGCAATGCCCTCGAGATCGCGGAGAGCCATTTGGGAACTACCCATATCCCTCTTCTTGTCAAGGCCATCCGTAGCTATGCCAACCTCGACTACTGGGGTAGCGGCGTGCTTCTTCAGGAGGCAGAGTTCTTCCGCTCAGACTTCCAAGTCCTAAAGGCGCTACTAACACTGCAAACCTTTGCTCGGGTTGGTGAGGTCGCTTATGCCAACCCGCAACGAGCATTAGTGGCGTTCGGGCAGAACTTAGCCGAGCTACGTGCCCCCTTTGAGCGATTGACCCAAGCCCGCACCATTTTCCCGCTCGGCCTCCTACTGGCAGCGGCGCATCATGAGGCGCGCGGTGACGTGAAACGAGAGGCCGCTCGTGTCCCCATCATGCGCCTGAATTCTGAGGGACGCTCAGGTAGCTGGCGCCAGGGAAAATTGCTAGCGGTGGTCCCTCCAGGCGCACTAGAGGACATATTTAATGGTGAAAGCCAAGGCGACCGCCCCTTCGAGTACTTTGTTAGCGTGGCCGAGCGCCGCAATCCCTTCACCAACAAGGACGACCTGCGTCGGATTAGCGAACGCCATGCCAAGGTCGGCCTCGACTGGCGTGCCTGCGTGCCTGAGGTCACTCTTTTTCGGGCCTTGAGCCGTCTTGATGGCACCCTACCAGGCCAGGGTTTCGGCACGGCTGCCGACGCCATCTCTGAGAGTTCGCTCGACCTGTCGATGTACCTCGATAGCTAAACCCATATCTACAACTAAAGCTATTGTCACTGTCATAGCTTTGTAAGACCCCTGTCTCTAAACTGGCTCCCGGTGGCTCCTGTCGGATCCTTCGGGAGCCTGTGTCTCGGTGTTGGGAGGACCGGGGTCGCGGCGATCCGGCAGTACAGAAAGGAGGATGGATGCGTAGCTTGCGCACTCGTGCATTGCGTCTTCTCGTTGCCCTGCTGCCCCTGTTGCTGCTGGCAACAACTTTCGCGGACGACTTCTGCACCCGCTGTTAATCCCAACACATCTGCGACTAATCAACCCTTACAGCGGTTCTCAGAATGAGTGATTGGTGACTCCGGCATGCTCAAACCAACCCAACACATCCCCCAACGACACCGTCGATAGCGCAGCCGCGATCGCAGAGTCCAACGCTCCCCTCGTCCTCGCCCCCACAGCTTTCACGAACGCCTTTATCTTCGAAAAAGCCAACTCAATGGGGTTGAAGTCCGGACTGTACCCAGGCAACAACACCAACTCGCACCCCCTCGCCTCGATCGCCTCCCGCACCTCCGGTTTGCGGTGCACCCCCAGCTGATCCATCACCACGATCTGCCCCGGCCTCAGCTTCGGAGCGATGACCTGCTCGATGTACGCTAAAAACGCCACGCCATCCACCGCTCCGGTCAACGTCATCGCGTCACCCACACCCTCATCGAGACTGATCGCTGCAACGAGGCTGGTGTTCTCCCCACGGTTCTTCGGCACCCTACCCACGGCACGTTGTCCACGTGGGGCGTAGGCGTAGGGCAGGGTCATGGCGACGTTGAAGCCGCTCTCATCGACGAACACCAACCGGTGCGGGTCAATACCTCTGATCCAAGCCAGGAACCTCCACCGGGCCTCTGGATTCTGTTCACTCGCGTAGATCGTCTTTTTTTCTCGTCGATCCCAATCTCTGTACCCAGCGGCACATGGTCGCTCTGCTGATGCGGACGCCGGTTCTCTCCAAGAAAAGGTCGCAGCGCTGGTCGTGGGTGAGGTCGTTGCTGATGAGGCTCTGCTCAACCCATGCCTGGTGCTCATGGAGGGCGCTGGGGCGGCCCGGGGAGGTTCTGGGGGTGAGATCTCCACTTTGGCGGTAGCGGCGGAGGTAGCGACTGACGGTGGCGGTTCCAACGTCGAACGTGTCTGCGGCTTCATGGAGGGTGTAACGCTTGTGTAGGACGGCGTTTACGATGCGTTCTCGGAGGTCGGTAGAGTGCGCCATGCCTCAGCATGAAGCACGATCACTCAATGCGCAACCCGCTGTAACTTGTGAACCGCGCGGCTCCCTGCGCGGTTACTCTTTTTCTTGTCGGACCGTCCATTTTGACGTGTCCGGAACGCGCATCGGACGGCGTCTGGGATTTTAGATCCCCCGAGCCTCCCATACTCTCGGAATACGCGCCAACCGTAGTTCGTCATCGAGGCCTCGAGACGACCGCAGTTCAGAAGTGTTCAAGGTAGGTGTGTGGCTGTTCAGTGCCCAGCAGGGCAGGTGTGGCCACACGTTTTGGTGGTGGGGTTCGACCCCTCTCGGCCCGGTCCTAACATGGACCGATTTTGTGCTGGTGATAGCGGTCGCCTGTCCTCATGGAGACGGACGACTGCACGGCCTTGTTCGCGTGCCTGACGGCCTGGCTCATGATTTCAAGGCGTGCGATTCCAGGGATTTTGGGCGTCTAGGAAGACCTCCAGAGGCCGCCTGATTCTGCCTTGGCTCGACGGGTGTGTCCGGAATCACTTGTAATCTTGCCGAAAAACGTATAGGCTACCGATGTTCCGAAAAAGTCAATACGGCTTTCTTGAAACTCGGGCACCCGCCCGGAATTTACACGCTAGTCTTTAGGTTTAGGTTTAGCGGTTAGGAAATAGAAAATGGCTACAGGCAAAGTAAAGTGGTTCAACGGCGATAAAGGCTTCGGATTCATCGAGCAGAGTGACGGCGGAGAAGATGTCTTCGTCCACTTCTCGGCGATTCAGGGCGAAGGCTATCGCAACCTCAACGAGGGCGACGAAGTCGAGTTCAAGGTGGAGCAGGGCCAGAAAGGCTTGCAGGCGGCCAACGTGACCGTCACCAACGCTGCGCCCGAACGCTACTAAAGCCAGCTCAGATAGTCCAGACTGACCCTATTGGGCGGCGCCATAGTGGCGCCGCCCAATAGCATTGTCAGGGCCCTCCCGATGCGCACCGAAAACGAGATGATCGCCTACGCTCTGGAAGTGCAACCGGAGCTGCTGCCGTACATCCCCGAGCTGCTCGCAGACCTCGATGACCTCGGGAGCGACGCCAAGGTCATCGTCGAGCTGGTGGCATCCCTGGACCTTCCTACCGAGGCCCAGGTACTCGACCTCGGTTGCGGGAAGGGCGCGGTGTCCGTGGCGATCGCCGAGGATCTCGGGCTTCACGTCCTCGGGATCGACCTGTTCGAGCCCTTCATCGGCAGCGCCAACGAGGCGGCGGAAGCTGCCGGGGTTGCCCACTTGTGCACCTTTCGGCAGGCGGATATTCTGAAGGTCGTCGACGAGATTGCACCGGTGGAGGTGGCGGTCTTCGCGGCTTTGGGAGATGTCCTGGGGCCGCTTGACGAGACGGTTGGCCTGATTCGGCGCCCCGTCCAACCCGGTGGTCACTACATCGTCAACGACAGCTATCTGAATGAGCGGGGCTCGGCGTCGTACGGAGGGACTGAGGGCTACGCCTCTCACGAGGAGACGCTGCGGCGACTGGCCTCGAGCGGGGATGTGGTGCTGCGGGAAATCCGCGAACCGCTGGCGTCGGTGGTTGCGACAAATGCCGAGAACAACGCTGCCATCCGCCGCCGCGCTCAAGCGCTGGCCGGCCGTTATCCCTCATTGGAGCGCGCGCTGCTCGGGTTTGTCGAAGATCAGGCGTTGGAGTGCGACTATATGGAGAAAAACCTGGTCTCGGCGAGTTGGCTCATCAGGCGCAGGTAGCTGGTCCCGGTCTGGCGTTGTGGCGTTGGAGGCGTTGGAGGCCGTAAGGCCGGCGGCTCAGCGCTCACTCTGGGCGCTTCGTCACCGTCACGTCCTCGGTCCTGAACTCCCGCACCCCGGTACGGGTGATCCGCATGACCGCCTCGCAGTTGGGGTCGGGACACATCACCAGGTCGTCGGTCGACATCCAGTCGTTTTCGTCGGTTACCCGCTGCTTCGCCGGCAGCAGCGGCAGCACCGCGGCCAGTGCGTACATGCTGAAGGTCTTGCCGGCGGGGATGCTGAGGTTCTCGCCTGCCACTTCGAAGCTGTCGCCGAGGTGGTGGTTGCAGATGTCCTCTCGCCCCTCTTTCACCGCGACGATCTCGACCTTCAGATCGTAGAGTTTGAAGGTCCCCTCGCTGCTCATGCGGCGGCGCTGTTGAGGTCGTAGCGCATGATGCGCCCGTGGGGGCTGTCGGCGACCCGTTCGAGTTCATAGACGGCGCCCGGAACTTCCCCGAAGCGCGCTCGTACCGCCTCTATGGCGGCCAGCTCGTCCTCGCTGAGGGCGACGCCATCGCGGAGCGCAACGTGCCGGTCGAGATGATGCGGATGCCGGACGCCGACGATGCAGGCCCGCACCCCTTGCTGGGCCAGGCAGTAGCCGCCGGCCACGGTAGCGATGTCGGTGCCGCGGGCGTCCGCGATGGTTCGCAGGGCCGGCAGCAGCGCCTGCAGGGCGTCCCAGCCGCCCAGCTCCTCGAGGATCAGCAGGTATTTGGTGAGGGAGCGATTCTCGTGGGGTCCTGGCGGTGGCCGCGCGCCCCGGTGGGCATCGGAGAGCAGCCCACCCGCGACGCTTCCGTAGCAGAGCAGGGGGATGTCGTGGTTTGTGGCGAGCGCCGCCAAATGTCTCGTGGGCCTGCGGTCGAGGAGGGAGTACTGCGTCTGGATCGAGGCGATGGGGACGCCGTGCGCGAGGATCTCACCGCTGCGCTCGGCATCGAAGTTCGTCAGGCCGATCGCCCGGATCGCGCCTCGCCGCTGCAATTCCGCGAGGGTGTCCAGGGCCTCGAGGTAGCCCGACACCCGGTAGTCCCACCAATGGAACTGGACCAGATCCAGGGTCTCGACACCCAGTCGGAAGCGCGACCTGTCGATCGCCCGCTCGATCTGCTCCGGCGTCAACGATGCCAGCGCGGATCTGTCAGGAACGTACTTGGTGTGGACCGCCATGTCGCTGGCCCCGAGGCCGTGGGCCCGCCGGAAGCTCCCTAGCAGCGCCTCCACACCGGTGTAGATGTCGGCGCAGTCGAAGCGGTGAAAGCCAGCCTGATAGTAGGCCGCCAGCACCTCCACGGCGGCGACGTCGCGGCGCTCGCCGTGCCCCCTGGAGAGCTGCCAGCAGCCGACGATGACGCGGTCGAAGTCGTTGAGCCCGAGGTCGTTGCGCATGGTCAGGGGACCAGTGTAGCCTGCTCAGCCCTGGATATCAGGGTTCGAATCTTGGGTCGAGGACGTCGTGGTGGTGGGCTCTGCCGCTTCGTAAGGGGCCATGGCGGCAGCCATCGCCTCGAGGTCGAGCGCAGCGCCGCCTCGTTCCATATCAGCCGCCTGCCAGAGTCCCGTGACGACCCTCGAGACGGAATCTAGCTGGCGACGGAGCTCTGGCTCTTCGCGGCGACCTTCTTCTGCGCCTCGGCCTTTCTCGGGTGGGCCGTGTCGGTCTCAGCGAAGTGCTGGAGCTCCTCGAGCAGGTTGTCGATGTTCCGCTCCAGTCGCCCCCGCATGAGCGGCTGCAGCAGCCGGCCGGGAAAGGTGTTGAAGTCCATCGTCACATCGTTGGTGACCTCGGTACGGTCCGGGCCGACCGCACGCAGGCTCCAGGCGTTCTGAGCGTTTCTGATAAATGGGGGGAGGCCTTCGAAACTGATGGTGAAGCGGCAGTCGTCGGCGTCGAAGTGGGCGAAGGTTTCCTTCAGGTCGCCCATGCCGGTGGCGCATATGCGCCCGCCGACTTCGGCCCCCTCGGGGACCGACAGCGCCTCGTTGGCTTTTGAGCTGTGGACGGTGCTGGCCCAAAGCTCGACCTTGTGAAAGTCCTGTGCGGCAATCTTCCAGACCTTGTCGAGCGGTGCATCGATGATGACGGATTTGCGGAAGTCCATGGTTTCCTCCTGGCTGGGGGTGAGAGACGGTGGTGGGACGGGTGGGGTTGCTGTTGGACAGGGCAGGGCGGTCTAGCGGTCGGCCAGCGAGGTCGCCTCCTCCGCGACGCGCTCGGCCGGGTACTGGATCTCCACGATCGTCTCGTCCTGATGCCCGGGCTTGGGCGGCACCAGGAATACCTCCCGGCCGGGGGAGACGAGCCGATAGCCGTTGGCCTCCGCCCAGGTACCCAGCGAGCCGTAGCCGACATGCGCGTTCTCGGGCCCGCCGACACGGGCGGTGGTGATCGCCGTCGGAATCTCCGGCAGCAGGGTCGGCTTCAGCACCAGGCCGCTCGGCAGGGCCACGGGTTCGGTGGCCGGCTTCTCGAGCGTGTATCCGAGCTCGACATCGCGGTTTCCGGGCTCGAGCACCTCCCCCTGCATGATGACCACGAGGTTGCCGAGGACCGAACGGTCGAACGCCTGGGTGACGACCTGGTTCACCTCCCCGAGAGTGCGGACGCCCTCTGGTAGGTCGCGGAACGTGCGGCGCATCAACAGGGCGTGCTGCTTAGGGATCGTCTTGATGACCACGTCGGTGGCCGGGCCTTCTCCGACCCGCTCGAGCTGCTGCAGACGCGACTCGATGGTGCGCAGGCGCCCCAGCTCCTCCTCGAGGCTCTCTTCGATCTGGCTCTTTCGCAGCGTCAGCATGGCTCGGATCTCCTCGGAGGTGATGTCGTCGTCGAGCATCCGCCGAATCTGCTCCAGCGGCAGTCCCAGCTCCTTGAGGGTCAGGATTCGGTTGAGGTCGGGGAGCTGCTGGGCGCTGTAGTAGCGGTAGCCCGTCCACTCATCGACCTGGGTCGGAGAGAACAGGTCGATGCTGTCGTAGTAGCGGAGCAGGCTGCCCGGCACCTGGGCTATGCGGGAGAACTCTCCGATGCGGAACATGAACACCTCGTCTTCCTGCATCCAAGTCTAGAGCTTAAAGCGTTGAAGGTCGAGGCATCCAGCCGAATCTGCTCATGCAGCGGCGCAGTCCCGCAGCTCCTTTCACGAACCCTCCATCTTCGAAGCCGGTCAGGATTCCCAGGTCACCCCCTCGCCTAGCACGTCCGGTTTGGAGCTGCCTCACCCGGGCCGCTGCGCCCTATGTAGCGGTCATCGCGCAACCCTCACCCATCGACCAGCGCTGCCACTCATCGACGACCATGGGTCAGGAGGGAGAACGAGGAGTCGATCCAGCTGTCGTAGTAGCCCGGAGCAGGCTGCCCGGCACCTGGGCTATGCGGGAGAACTCTCCGATGCGGAACATGAACACCTCGCTGCGCCTACGCCCCACGTGGACAACGTGCGGCACCCAGCCTCGTTGCTCATGCGGGGTGACGCGATGACGTTGACCGGAGAGCACTCTCCGGGGCAGATCGTGCGATGAACAACCGGAGAAGGGGGTGCGAGTTGGTGTTGTTGCCCTCGAGTCTTCCGAAGATAAAGGCGTGCATCCAGGAGAGGGGAGCGTTCTCTGCGAGCTGCGCTAAAGCAGCTTGAAGGTCAAGAGGCGCCGCCAGGGGCTTGACTTTAAAGCCGCTTTAAGCCTTAGCGTCGATTTCAGGAGCGGACGCAGCACCCCAGAAAACCGCTCACGAGCGTTAGGAAAGGAACCGCAAGCATGAAAAGACTCGCGAAGTACCTCGGCATGCTCCTGGTGACAGGCGTCTTCACGTCGGTCGTCTACGCCCAGGAAAATCAGGATCCTCCTCCCCCCGTGATCTACCAGGGGCTCGAGTTCCCCGAACTCCCGTATGAATCGTTCTTCGTCTCGCTGGCCCCCGAGGGCCTGCCCGAAGCGACCATGCACTACATGGCCGGCGGCGACCCCGAGGCCGACCCGATCCTGTTCATCCACGGCAACCCCACCTGGTCGTACCTGTGGCGCAACATCATGCCGCACGTCGAGGGGCAGGGGCGCGTCATCGCCATCGACCTCATCGGGATGGGCATGAGCGACAAGCCCGACATCGGCTACTTCTTCCGTGAGCATGCCGCCTATCTCGAAGCGTTCGTCGACGAGCTTGGGTTGGAGAACATCACGCTGGTGATTCAGGATTGGGGTTCAGGCTTAGGGCTCGACTACGCGGCTCGGAATCCTGAGAGGATCAAGGGGATCGCGCTGTTCGAAGCGATGCTGCCTCCTGCTCAGCCGCTCGTGTCGGCGGAGCTGGCCGAGCCCACCCGGCAGTTCATCATGGGTTTGCGCACCCCCGGTGTCGGTGAAGTGCTGGCAATGAGTCAGAACGTGTTCGTCGAGAACTTCATGGTGTCGCCGGCCGGCGCGTTCTTCGGTCTTTCTGAAGAGGAACTCAACGCCTATCGCGCGCCGTTCCCCACGCCGGAGAGTCGCTTGCCGGTGTGGCGCTGGCCGAACGAGATCCCGATCGACGGCTCGCCGACCGAAACCCTCGAGATCATCACCTCTTTCCACAGGTTCCTGGAGCGTACCGACCTGCCGATGCTCTACATGTTCGGCAACGAGGGTGGCCTGCACAGATCTGGGACCGTCGCGTGGTTGGAGGCGAACGTCGATAACGTCGTGACGACGTGGATTGGCGCTGCGGGTCACTTCGCCCAGGAGGACCAGCCGGATGCGATCGGCGCGGCGATTTCGGTGTGGTATCAGTTCATCGACTAGGATCGGCACCCCCTCACGGTAAGGAAAGGATGGTAGATCATGAAATCCCTCGTATTCGCCATTGGCGCACCAGCCCTCTGCGGCGCCGGCGAACTCCTAAGAGTATGGCATCCGTCTTCACAAATTGCGCTGTAAGTCCTCGCTGGCCATTCGGTAATAGGGCGAGACGATAGGTCCACGCAGGATGGGGTCGTCCACCTCCTGGAGCCAACGCAAGAGGCGTGCGTCGAGGTCGCGCCGAACGTCATCGTAGCGGCTGTTTTTACCCAGATCGTTCAGTTCGTGCGGATCGGCAGACAGGTCGTACAGTTCCAGCACGGGTCGTTCTTGAGGCGAGGATTGGCCACCTTGACCTGGTACCTTCGGTAGGCGGCTTGGCGAGAAGTTCCGGATGAGTTTATACCGATCCGTGCGTACACAACGCGATTCGGTCCATCTTTGGGCCGCATGCATCATGGCAAAGGTCGCGTCGCGTGGCGGGGTTCCCTGCTCGTCGCCGAAAAACGGAGCAAAGCTTCTTCCCTGCACATTCTCAGGGATCGGCAGTCGGGCGAAATCGAGGAGCGTGGGTACGACATCGACGTTGCTGATCTGCCAATCGCATACCGTTCCGCCCCGCACACCGCCCGCCGGCCACCGCAGCAGCAGAGCCGTCCGTATCCCACCGTCGTACAGCTCCCACTTGCATCGAGGTAGTTCCACACCGTGATCCGAGGTGAAGACCACGATGGTGTTGTCGTCCAGTCCCGTCTGCGAAAGCGCGCCGAGAATCCGGCCGATGGCGCCGTCCAGATACCTGATCGCGCCCTGAAGCCCAGAAATATGCCGCCGCGCCTCATCATCATCGACCATAAACGGTGGGACTTCGACACCGAATTCGTCATCGGGTTCCTCACCGCTCCACCCGAACGGTGTGTGCGTTTCGAATACCCCGACCTGCGCGTAGAAAGGTGCATCGTGTTCGCCACGTTCCTCCAGAAATGCAACGACGGACGTGGCGGTCTCTTCCGCCGTGGAGACAAGCTCTCCCAACAGGGGGAGTTCGTACGAACCGGCGTTGACAAGCCGCCGTTCCCGAAAGCCGAGGGCATCGTCGTTCGGCGCTTCGTGCTGGTGGTTGAACAGCACGGTGTCGTAGCCGTGCGCGCTCAAGAGGTGAGACAGGTGACGCTCGCCCTCGCCATAACGCCAGCGGTACGGTGTCTGAATGAGGCTCATGAGTCCGTTGCTCTGCGGATATCGCCCCGTCATCATGGCGCCCCGACTCGGCGTGCAGACGGGGGACGTGCAGAAGGCATTCGAAAAAAGGCAGCCATCCGCTGCCAGCGCGTCGAGATGAGGCGTGTGAACGGTGCGGTGACCGTAGCACCTCAGCCAGTCACCGGTATCGTGGCTGGTTATGAACAGAATGTTGGGTTGCCGCATCGTTCACCTCATAGGCAATTCTGTGAGAGGATATGGACCTCGCGCCAACTACGCCCGGAGGCACTCCCGGATCTCCTCAGCCAGCCTCAGCATCGTCTCGAGGAAGTGGTCGAGATCGGCCCCGGTGGTGCGGTGGTTGGCGATGGCCAGCCGCAGGCAGTACCTGCCGGCGAGGGTGGTGTACGAGGGGCGACGCCGCTCTCGTGCAGGCGGATCAGCAACTCCTTGTTGAGAACGTCGAGGGATACCTCGTCGAGGCCGCCCGGGTTGAAGCGGAAATAGACGATGTCCATCCCCACGGGCGCCAGGCGCTCGAGCCTCTCCTCCTGACTGATTGCTCTCGCATTGAGTCGCTTCTGGCGTGGGGTCAATTCATCGATTGTCATGATGATCTCCGAAGGTATTCTAAGCAGTTGTGACTTGGAGTCGGGTGAACCCTCTCGCTAGAGATCACTCTACGCGCAGAGATCGCCGGTCACCCTCGTACCAATGCGCGCACATTATGTACTGCTATTGTTGAAGAACCATGTCTGAAGAAATCGCACCCCACCTTGTATCAATTGTTGTTGTGGGTGGAATGAACCCACGCTTACATCATCCCGCTTGGTACCAGGCAATCGGCGCCATCGATAGTGATGAAATGGACGAGGCGGTCGCATTTGACCAGACAGTTGTTACCCCGCAAGCGAGCCAGCTCCAATTCAGTGGAATTACGGTTGTCTGTGTACCCGAGAGGTGGGAAGTCCGTTCATCGATAGCCAGTAACAAGCTGAGGATGCACGGTTTGATGTTGAAGGTGTTTGACGACAACCTGCACCATACGCCGGTTAGTGCGGTTGGATTCAACTTCCACTACCGATTCGAGTCAGAAGCCGAGGTACAACTCATTCGACGTGTAGGTGACCTTTTCCCGGCAGGAGGGATCAAGGCAGCAACCTTGACAATGGTGGGTCAAGCAACCGATCAACGATTGCAGGTGCAACTTCAACAACCGTCTGAAGAACGCCTCAGTGCGCAGTTCAATTTTGAATACCGTGTTACGACCGACGCTGGCGCCGAGGATTCTGGGTTTTTTCACCTTGCCGACGTTGCTCCAGAGAGTAGGCTTGTTAGCGATAACGATGAAGCCGACAGCCACTTCTCAAACTACATCCAGTCGCTGGGAACCATGGACGGGGGAGACTAGATGGCGCTGGCGATGGCCAAGAATCCGAAAGCCCCTTCTGTTTCACAGTTCGGCCTCACAGCCTCGAAGACAACTCAGTATGGAAGTACCGAGACGCTTGATTGGCAGGAACCCGTCCTGGGACTTGATTTGCTGGACCCTTTGCCAGGATTCATCTTCGACAATCTGTTTCGGGATCAGGGAGGTTTGGGTCACGATGCGAGCGGTAGCGATAGTGAGATGGAAGCCTTGCGGACAGATACGTCTTTGGCTTCGAACCTCAGGATGAGTTCGGCTACGCGCTATCGCCAGCAGTACTTGAACCTTGGCCGGTGGAAGACACACGAGGGTACGCGACTCGCTGGCGAGGCTCAATCATTTTGGACGAACCCGAGCAAGAGTGCTCTGCGGTGGCTTGTTAACCAGGTGGAATCGGAGACGCCAATCGAGCTTCTCGATTCTCTTCGAAGGGTTCTGGCCAAGGCTTCCGAGACATACCCATATGAAATACTTCAGGCGCTTGAAGCGGCGGATGCTGCTAGTGAGTTGCAGCACACGATTCTTGGTGCCCTCTATCTCCGTTCCAAACCTATTGAGCTGCCGTATAGTCATCAGCTCAGGCGCATTCTGGATTCGACTTTGGGTCAATCCAATGACGTTCGCGAAGACGCATACTTGGCTAGCGACGCATTGCCAGATCAACTAGCACTCGACTTTCTTAGGTCAGCGCAGACGACTGAACAGGATGATTCTCTGCTTGAACTGATAGAAGATCAGCTTCAAGCAAGGAGTGCTTAGCTTCGGCCGTCTGGTGTTGCTACTGAGGCTGGTAAGGAAGGCACGATGGCCCAGGGCAGATCCTGACGAAGCTGCAAAGGCAGATCCTGGACAAGCGGCAGAGGATCTGAAGCTTCGCGAATATGGTGACGGCTCTATTGAGGAGGGCTTGTCCGTATACAGGGTCAACGATGCCGCAGAGGCACACTCTGTAGCTGAGCACATAGCCTTTACACTTCGTTCGCCGCAAAGGATCGACTACCTTCTGGCAGACGAATCGATCTTGCTGGGATCAGGTGTCGATTTGCATCACTTCCCGAATGAGGACATCCACCCCTACTTGTCTGATCGCCACTATGAAACGCGGAATTATGACAATTTGCAGAGAGTAGCTTTGGCTGAAGCTCTTATTGCAGGAAGTGCGACGGTCGTATCTATTGGCCTCAAAGAGTTGAAGGAAGCGGTTCTGATCTATCTCAAGAACAAGACATTGGAGAAGTCTGACCTGCAAGAGGATTGGTCGCGCAAGGTAAACCTAGATCCAGAAGAAGAGGTTCCAGAACAGAGGGAATAGGTACACTGCGTCTAGAGCGTGTTATGCACTCATTGGCAGTCCCAGGTTCGGTCCCAACCGATTCAACAACAGCATGCTGAACGCCACGAAATGCAACCCCACCAGCACCTCAGGAACCCGCTCGTAATCTTTGACCAGACGTCTACAGCGAGCCATCCACGCAAACGACCGCTCCACCACCCAACGCCGTGGTAACAAAACGAATCCCCGCTTCGCCTCCTCATGTTTGACCACCAACAGGTCGATCCCATGCGCCGCAGCTTGAACCGTACTGGGTTTCGTGGAGACTCTGCTCTCACGCGGCCAGCCTGGGCATGGCCTGCGCTTGAGTGTACGCCATCTCGAAGTCCACGGGACTGACGTAATCGAGCGAAGAGTGCAACCGCCGACAGTTGAACCACCTCACCCACCGCATCGTCGCCGTCTCCACCTCCTGCCTCGAGCACCAACTCGTCGACCTGGCGTGGATCAGCTCGCTCTTGAACAAGCCGATCGTGCTCTCCATCAACGCATTGTCATACGCCGTGCCCACCCGACCGATCGAACCGTTCACGCCATGATCGAGCAACTTCTGGCTGAACGCCAGACTCGTATATTGACTGCCGGCATCCGAATGATGAATCACGCCGTCAGCAACGAACCGCCGATCGGTTCGACGCCGGACGCTCACAGCCTGCTCCAGAGCCCTCATCACCAGCTCGCTGCTCTTACCGGTACTGACCGTGAAACCCAGGATGCGCCTCGAGAAGCCGTCCTGCAGGAACGACACGTACACCCACCCTTCACGAGTGAGCACGTGCGTGAAGTCCGCCACCCAAACGATGTCGGGCGCATCTTGGAACCAGTCTCGCCTCACCAGATCCGGCGAGCTGACGCCGCTAGGCGTTGGGATGGTCGTGCGGACCTTCCTTCTTCGTGTCATGCCCTTCAAGCCCGCGACTCTCATCAGGCGCGCCACCTGGTCACGCCCAACGTCGATACTCTCGTGCTGGAGGGCGTGCCATACCTTACGGACGCCGTACACACCAAAGTTCTCGCGGTGCACCCGATGAATGACCTCCAGGAGACGCTCATCGGATTGCTGGCGAGCGGATGCTTGCCGCTTCTTGGCTGCGTAGTACGTGCTCGGGGCGATCGGCACGTTGTGGTCCCGTAGGACACGGCAGATCGGCTCGACCCCGAACAGGTTCTTATACGCGTTGATGTAGGCGACCATCACTTGAGTCGGCGGTCGAGCTCCGCGGCCGCGAAAAACGCGCTGGCTGTCTTGAGGATCTCGTTGGCTCGTTTGAGTTCGGCTACTTCCTTCTTGAGGGCCTTGATCTCCTCACGCTCTGTGGTTGTCAGGCCTGGCTTGTCACCAGCGTCGATGCGGGCTCTGTCTACCCAGCCGCGCATGGTGTCGACCGGGATGCCGGTTAGGTCATGCAGGCGCCGATAAGAGGCTGAACGTGATTCGTGCGGCGCTTCTTCTCGACGCTCCATGAACATGCGGATGACTCGATCTTTGGTTTCTTGGTCGTAACGGGTCATGCTCCATTCTCTCCTTTCGAGGGAGAACGGAGCCTCCATCAAACCCAGGGCGGTTCAGGGGTAACCCCCCACGCCAGGGGCGTGAATCCCTACCTAGTTGATATCTAAGCTCTCTGAACAAGGCTTCACACACCCATGACACAACCTGCTGATCTCCAGACACCAAAGCTGCCTCAAGGGAAACCAACCCCACTAGGCCTACATACCCTTACCCGAAGGGGATCCAACCCTACTTCTACCTAACCCCCTTTTTCCACCTCACCTTGCTCCACTATCACCACCGCCACCGCATACCCCTTCGAATGACTCAGCGAAACATGCGCCACCCACCCTCGCTCCTCGAGCTCCTGCCGGATTCTTGCACTGAAGTCGAGCTGGGGTTTCGCCCCGTCGCGCGCCACCCACACGTCCCGCCAGCCATGCGTCTGATGCCAGCACTTCTGGAACGCCTCTTTGGCGGCAAAGCGGGCGCCGAGGCTGGGCACAGGATCGGCCTGGTCGCGGCAGTAGGCGATCTCCTCAGGGGCGAAGTGGCGCTCTAGAAACCGCTCGGGATGCCGCTGCCAGACCGCCTCGATGCGGGCCAGGTCGACGATGTCGAGACCGATGGCGACGATCACCCTCGGCGCTCCAAAGCCTCCACCTCGTGTCCGTCGGCGATGTAGGCGCGGTCGGTCAGGTCGATGAACAGCCCGTGCGCGAGCACCCCGGGGACGGCCGCCAGGGCGTCGGCTAGCGTTTTGGGGTCGAAGGGGGTGGTGGCGTGCCCATCGAGGACGGGGTTGCCGTTGTCGCTCACAAACGGATCGTCTTGGCCGCCTCGCAGGACCGGGTCGAGGCCGAGCGCCTCGATTTGGGCGGCGGTCCGGCGCCAGCCGAAGGTTGAAACCTCGATGGGGATGGGCGCCTTCTCGCCGAGCTGCCGCACCCGCTTGCTGGCGTCGCCGATGAGGACGAAGCTGGTGGCGCTCGCCGCCACGATCTTCTCGCGCAGCAGCGCGCCCCCCAGGCCCTTGATGGCGTCGAGGTTGGGATCAAGCTCATCCATGCCGTCGATGGCGAGATCCACCCCGCCGACAGGCAGCTCGATCAGGGGGATGCCGGCGTCCGTGGCCAGCCGCATGGTGGAGAGCGAGGTGGGGACCCCCCGCACGCGCTCGAGCTCCCCGCTGGCAAGCGCCGCCCCCAACGCCAAGGTGACGTGTTTGGCGGTGCTGCCCGAGCCGAGTCCGACCACCATGCCGGACGCGATGTGCCGGGCGGCGGCGAGCGCGGCGCGGCGCTTGTGACCGTCGAGGTCGCTCATTCCCTGAGTTCGGTGAGCCTCTCGCGCACCCGCCCGGCATGGCCGTCGGCCTGTACATTGTGCATCGCCTCGGCAACCATCCCTTGGGGATCGATGATGAAGGTCGAGCGGATCAGTCCCTGGTAGCTGCGTCCGTGGCTGGTCTTCTCGCCCCAGGCGCCGTACGCCTCGGCCAGGGCATGGTCCTCGTCGGCCAGGAGTGGGAAGGGGAGGGCGTACTCCTCCTGGAAGGCCAGGTGCCGGTCCACCGGATCGGGCGAGACGCCCACCACGTCGGCATCCATACCGGGGAGCAGGTCGCGAAAGTCGCAGACCTCCTTGGTGCAGCCCGAGGTGAAATCCTTGGGGTAGAAGAAGAGCACCAGCCAGCGGCCTCGGTAGTTCGTGAGGTCGATCGGTCCTTGGGTACTTTCCTTGTTGAAGTTGGGAGCGGGTTCGCCAGCTTTGAGAGGTGCCATAACAGTAGTGTAGCGCGTCGGCGCCCACTTTTCGCCGGTCCCAGCGCTCGTCCGGAGCCGGGTTAGACTAAACGCGTGCCTGCCTTTCGTTCCCGTCGAATCGTGCTTGCGAGCGGCTCGCCCCGCCGCCGCGAGTTGCTCGCCGGCCTGGGTCTGAGGTTCGAGGTCGAGGCGGCCGATATCGACGAGTCGGCGGCTTTCGATGAGTCGCCCGAGACGCTGGTGGGACGGCTCGGGCGTGCCAAGGCCGAAGCGGTGGCGGCGCGTCATCCGGAGGCGCTGGTAGTCGCGGCGGACACGGTGGTGGTGCTCGACGGTGAGGTGTTGGGAAAGCCCCGCGATCGCGAAGAGAATCGCTCGTTCCTCGAGCGCCTGGCGGGCCGCACCCACCGGGTGGTGACCGGCCACGCCCTGATGCTCGACGGCCGGAGCGCAGTCCAGGTGGAGCGCACCGAGGTCCGATTTCGCCCACTCGAGGCCGATGAGATCGAGCGCTACCTGGCTACCGGTGAGGGGCTCGACAAGGCCGGCGGCTACGCCATCCAGGGGTTTGGTGCCGCTCTGGTGCCACAGGTGAACGGCTGCTATTTCAACGTGGTCGGTCTGTCGCTCGCCACGGTGGTGGCCTGTGCCCGCCGGCTGGGGGTGGCGCTTGTCTAGCTTTTTTCGCGCCTGGTACGTGTTTCTCGGCCTAGGTCTGCTGACCTTCGTGCTTGCGGCCTTCGTGGGCAGGGTGCCGCTGCTGATATCGAGCGCCATCGCCCTGCCCCACAACCTGCCGCACCGTATGGGGGTCAACCTTCGTGGCACCTTGGAGAGCCTAGCGGATCGCCGTGCCCTGCGCGCCGAGCTGTCGCGCCTCGAGGGCCACAGCGACGATCTGGCGGCCGAAAACCGGCGGCTGGAACTCGAAATCGACCGCCTTCGCGAACTGCTCAGAGTCCGCACCGAGCAGGCCCCCGGGGTGGTCACCACCGCTCCGGTGGTGGGCGCCAGCAGCGGGACGGTGCTGGCGCGCCTCGAGTTGGGCCGGGGGCGGCGCGACGGCCTGAGCGTAGGCATGCCGGCAACGGTGCCCGCCGGCCTGGTCGGCCTGGTGATCGACGTGGGCGACCGCCGTGCCCTGGTTCGAACGGTGATCGATCCCGAAGCCCGGGTCGGCGTCACCGTTCGTGGCAAGGGGGGGAGCGGCGTAGCCGTAGGGGAGATCGGCGGCCGCATCCGCGTGACCCGCTTCAGCGTGGCCGAGCCCTTCGAGGTCGGCGACATCGTCGAGACCAGCAGCGTCGGCGGCCTCTTCCCGATGGGCATCGAAGTGGGCGTGATCGAGCAGGTGCTCGAGGAGGACCCGAACGACCTGAGGCGCAGCTTCATCGTGCAGCCGGCGGTCGATTTTGCGACCCTGCTCGAGGTGGTGCTGCTAGCCCCGCAATGAGGCGTGTGAACAGGGGAGTCAAGCGCTCTACGGCCCTACCCTCCCGGGGCTGGTTGACTGGTACCGTGCGGGTAGAACCGTGTGCGCCGGAGGAGGTCTTGTGGGATTCAGCGACGAATTGGCCGAACGTGCTCAACGGGCGCGGCAGAACCGCCCGGCGGTCAATCAGGCCGCAATGGACGAGGCCGAACAGGCCCTCCGCGACTCGGGGATCCTCGAGCGGGCGCTCGGTCCGGGGCAGGCCGTTCCCCGCTTCAGCCTGCCGAACGCCGCTGGTCGCACCGTGTCTGTCGAGGCGCTTCTGGCCCAGGGGCCGCTGGTGATCAGCTTCTACCGGGGCGCCTGGTGTGCCTATTGCAACCTGGGGTTGCGCGCTCTCCAGAAAGCCCTTCCGCAGTTCGAGGAGTTGGGTGCCGGCCTGGTCGCCATCAGCCCGCAGCTGCCCGACAAGAGCCTCTCGCAGGCCGAAGAGCACGACCTCGAGTTCGAGATCCTCTCCGATGTCGGCAACCGGGTGGCGCGCAGTTTCGGCCTGGTGTTCACGCTGGCGGAGGCGCTGCGGCCGCTCTACGCCCACCACGATCTCGCTGGTCACAACGGCGACGACAGCCTCGAACTGCCGCTGCCGGCCACCTACGTGGTCGACAGCAACGGCACCATCCTGGCCTCCTTCGTCGACGCCGACTACCAGAAGCGCATGGACCCGGAGGATATTCTCAGAGCACTCGAGGCCCGCGATGTCGCGGCCTGACGGAGGGAGCGAACGATGGCCAACGTCATTCAGGTTCACGTCGACCAGGTGGGGCCCACCACCTCGCAGGGAGAGGTGCGCGGGCACTCCGTGCTGATCGATCGCCCCGAGGCCAAAGGGGGCGAAGACCGCGGTGCCATGGGTGGCGAGCACCTGCTGGTCGCGCTGGGCGGCTGCTTCAACAGCAATCTGCTGGCGGCCATCCGCGCCCGCGACGCTGCCGTCGACAACATCAGGATCACGGTGGCCGGTACCCTGGAGGGCGCGCCGCCGTCCTATACGAGGATCCAAATGACCGTTGCCGGCGACTACCAGGACCAGGAGCTGATGGAGAGACTGGTCACCATCTAAAGACCAAGCGGTCGTGCATCGTGGCGAACACGCTTAAAGGCGCGGTCGAGCTATCGATCACGGCAGAAAAGAATCCGGCGCCGGCCTGAGCAGTTGCGCCTGCGGCAGGAGACCCTCAGACTAAGACCATGGTGCGACGTCCCTGGGCAACCCTGATCAGGGGCCTGCACTCGCTGGTGCTGCTGGCCATGCTGGCTGCCATCACCTACGTCGTTTTCAGCGCCGTCAGCGGCCGCCGAGATGCCTGGTTGTGGCTGTCGATCGGCGTGGTGCTCGTCGAAGGCGCCGTCTACCTCGCCTTCGGGCGCCGTTGCCCCCTCACGATGTGGGCCAAACACCTGGGCGACGAGACCGGTCACGATCTTTTGGGGGCGTGGTTGCTGCCGCCCTCGTGGCTCCGCTGGGTGGTGCCCGTGTCGGGGGCGGTCTTCGCCTTCGGGCTGGTGTGGTTGGTGGTGGCGACGCTGGGCGGCCGCTAGCCGGTTGCATTGGTGGCCAGAGAGGTCTCGACGTCCTCGGCAAGCTCAGCGACCCCGTGCCCACTTGACGAGCACGAAGAAGGGATGGTCGGAGGTGCCGCTCATACCGCTCGTCTCGAGCGGTAGCGGTGCCGGTAGAAGCCTCCCAGGTCCGCCTCCTCTAGGTGGGTTTTACCACCAGGTTGACCAGCTTGCCGGGCACCACGATCTCGCGCACGGTCTCGCTACCGACCAGGTGGCGGGCGACGTTACTCTCTTCTCTAGCGGCGGCCAGCATAGCTTCTTTGGAGGCGCCTGCCGGTACCTCGACCTGGCCACGGAGCTTGCCGTTGACCTGCACCGCCAGAGTGACGGTGTCCTGAACCAGTGCAGCCTCGTCGTGGGTGGGCCAGGCCTGTTCGTGGATCGAGCCTTCGAAACCCAGCCGCGCCCACAGCTCTTCGCTGATGTGGGGGGCGATGGGGGCCAACAGCAGCAGCAGCGCCGTGCTCGCTTCAGCCCACGCGTCTGTCGTCACCATGGAGCCATTCTTGGCCTTGCCCATCGCGTTCTGGAGGGTCATGAGTTCGGCGATGGCGGTGTTGAAGGAGAACGCTTCGAAGTCCTCGGTGACCTCCTTGATGGCGTGATTGACGGCCCTGCGCAGCGACCTGCGGCCCGCGTCATCGGCGTTGCCGGGCGCCTCGGAGGGGTGCACCACCAGGCTCCAAACCCGGTTCAGGAACCGGACTGCCCCTTCGATCCCCTGGGGGTTCCAGGGTCCGCCCTGATCCCATGGGCCGATGAACATCAGGTAGGTACGAACGGTGTCGGCCCCGTAGTTCTCGACCAGATCGTCGGGATCGATGACGTTGCCGCGCGACTTGGACATCTTCTCGTTGTCTTGCCCCAGAATAACGCCCTGATTGCGGAGCCTGGCGAACGGTTCGTCCTGATCGATCAGGTCCAGGTCGCGCATGACCTTGGTGAAAAAGCGGGCGTAGAGCAGGTGCAGGATGGCATGCTCGATGCCGCCGGTATAGGTATCGACGGGCGTCCAGCGGCGCACCAGCTCGCGGTCGACCGGTCCGTCGCTGCTATCGGGCGACAGGAAGCGGAACCAGTACCAGGACGAGTCCATGAAGGTATCCATGGTGTCGGTTTCGCGGGTCGCCTCGCCGCCGCAGCGGGGGCAGCGGGCGTTCAGAAAGGCGGGGTGGCTCTTCAGCGGCGACTCGCCGGTCGGCATGAAGGCGACGTCCTCGGGCAGCAGCACCGGCAGCTTGTCGAGGTCTTCGGGCACGATGCCGCACTCGTCGCAGAAGAGCATGGGGATGGGTGTGCCCCAGTACCGCTGGCGGCTTATCAGCCAGTCGCGCAACCGATAGGTCACCTTCTCGCCACCGAGACCCTCGCGCTCGAGGTGGTCGATGGCGGCAGCGATCGAAGGGCTGGCCCGGCCTTTGGCGCCGTTGTGAACGGTGCCGTCGATGGGTCCCGAGTTGATCATGGTGCCGGGGCCTGCGTAGGCCTCGTCCATCGCCGCCACGGCCACCTCGTCGTCACCATCGGGGCGCACCACGGGGACGATCTCGAGGCCGAACTGGCGGGCGAATTCGAAATCGCGCTGGTCGCCGTAGGGGACCGCCATGATGGCGCCGGTGCCGTAGGTCATCAGCACGTAATCGGCGATCCAGATAGGAATGCGCTCGGCGTTGACCGGGTTGATGGCGAAGGCGCCGATGAACTCGCCCGACTTCTCGCGCCCCTCGGCCTGGCGATCGATCTCGCTCATGTGCGCCGCCCGTTCGACATATGCCGACACCACAGCCTTATGCTCGGGCGTGGTCAGCTTCGTCACCAGCGGGTGTTCCGGCGCCAGCACCATGAACGTCGCCCCCCAGAGGGTGTCGGGCCGGGTGGTGAAGATCACGATGTCGTCGTCCTGCTCGCTGCGGAAGCGGACTTCGGCCCCCTCGGATCGGCCGATCCAGTTGGTCTGCATCAGCTTGACCCGTTCGGGCCAGTCGAGCTTTTCGAAGTCGAGCAGCTCATCGGCGTAGTCGGTGATCTTGAAATGCCACTGTGGCATCAGGCGCCGCTCGACCAGCGCCCCGCTGCGGTCGCCGCGGCCCTCGATCACCTGCTCGTTGGCCAGCACCGTCTGGTCGACGGGATCCCAGTTGACGAACGATTCCTTGCGGTAGGCCAGACCCCGCTCGAACATCTTGATGAAGAACCACTGGTTCCACTTGTAGAACTCGGGGTCGCAGGTGGCCAGCGTCTTCGACCAGTCGTACATGGCCCCCATCTTCTGAAACTGCCTCTTCATGTAGGCCATGCGCTCGTAGGTGAGTGTGGCTGGGTGTACGTCGGCCGTGTCTTCACGCGCCGCTTGGATGGCGGCATTTTCGGCCGGCAACCCGAAGGCGTCGAAGCCCATGGGGTGGAATACGTTGTAGCCCTGCATGCGCAGGTAGCGCGCGGCTGCATCAGCCGGTGCTTCGGCGTACCAGTGACCCACATGAAGGTTCCCGGACGGGTAGGGGTACATCGTCAGGAAGTAGTACTTGGGTCTCTCGTCGTCGGACAGATCGACCTGATAGAGCCCCGATTCGGCCCACTGCCGTTGCCATTTTGGTTCGATCTCGTGGGGGTTGTATCGAGCGCTTGTGTAGTCTGGGACGGTGTCTTTGATATCTGCCATAGCCTCTCCACTATAGCCAGCCGGCACTGCGGACTGGCACTTGAGGACCAAAAAAAACCTAACCGCGCGGTTAGGGAACGAAGGCAAGCCAGGAGCTGGGAGCTAGCGCTTCGACCCTCCTAGCGATAGAAATCGACCTGTAAAGGCAACATCGATCATAGGCAAAGGGTAGTGGATTCGCCCGGTGTTGTCAAACGCATGGTAGCCGCCGAGCCGGCTGGGATCGGGTCGCGGTGGGTTAGCGTGGCAGCTTGTCTTCGATGCCTTCGATGAGCGCCCAGATGTAGGCGTGTGCGTCGTTGGTCGGCTCCTGGCGCCATAGGATCCAGCGCTGGGCCTCGAAGAAAAGGCAGGTCCGGATGGTTTCGAGATCCTCCGGGATGGTCTCGGTTTTGGCGTAGTCGCTCACCACTACGTTGGCGAGCCTGGCGCTACGGTCGCGGCCGTGGATGGCGTAGGCGTCGTAGCTGCATGCGAAGGCCACGATTTCATTGAAGGGCGCACGCGGCCTAGGGAGATGACGGCGTTTGAGGGCGCTGTTGGGGATGGCTGCGACCTTGCTCATCGAGATCATGGTAGCGGAGCCGTCTGCCGATCGAAAGGAAGTGTTGCACGTCGCCGCACTTCGAGGGTGCCTCGAGCAGGTCTTGACCTCGGCCTTTTGGGTGAACGTGGCTCCTCAGCTGAGGTCGAGGTGCATGTGAAACTGTCGGAGTTCGCCCTGCTCGAAGCCACACTGCTGGAAGAAGCGGGCAAAGCGCTCGGGGCAGTTGGCCGGAACGAGCCAACCGTGCTTCGGGTGGTTGACGCGAAGCGCGTGCAACAGGGAACGCCCCTGGTCGCGTCGGCGGGCCTCCGGCGGGACCACCATCCCCAGCAGCCGGGCCTCGCCGCTGGCGGGCACGTCGACGATGGCGTGGGTCGATCCGAGCCGGTAGGCTTTGACCGGCGGCCCCAGCTGGGTCAGACTCTCGCCGGTGACCGGCCACGGCAGGTCGGGCTCCGCCTGCGCGGCGATGGCCCCGGCGGCCTCGGCAACATCGATCTCCTGGAGCGGTGGCGGCGCACCGGGCGGATCCCCCTCGATGGGCGGGTGCCGAAACTCCAGCAGCTGCTGGTGCGTCTCGAAACCGGCCTTCCGGTAGAGCCGAACACCCGTCTCGTTCTGTTCGATGACCTCGAGCTCGTAGCGGCGGTCGCCGCGTTCTTTGGCCTCGTCGACGAGCGCCTGGGTCAGGGCGGTGCCCACGCCGCGCCCACGGGCGTCGGGATGCACGCCCATGATGGCCAGGCGGCTGGTCCAGCCACGCCGCGCCACCAGGCCGACCGCTATCGGAACTTCCCCTTCGAGGGCGACCCGGCTGAGTGAAAGGTCGGCCTGCTGGCGAACCAGCAGCTGCTGAAAGCCGGCCCGGTCGAGCTCCAGAGAGCCCCCGAGGTAGCCCTCGAAGGCGGTGTTGAGGACGGTGATGAGAGCGTCGCTAGGCTGGTCCACGCCGGCAGCGATAACCGGTGCGGCGGCACGTCGTTTTCTCGCCATGCCCCAGCCTACCAGCCTCTCCGACCTTTTGGCTGTCTGGGTTATGGCATCCTCGGGTTGCCCGCCGGGCCAGGCACCGAGGCCGCGACCCGCTCGAGCCAGTCGGGGTAGGTCATGGTGCCCTCTCCTTGTGGGGCGCTACTTCAGGAGGTCGAAGCCGAGCCAGGATTTGCGTTCGTCGAGCTCCCGGAACGGGTCCTCAACAGCCCGCACGATCCGGCTCTCGACGTACTTGCAGGCTACGAAGAAGCTGCCGCGATCGTCCGCTTTGATCGCGAACTCGGCCTTCGCCTCGGGACCGAAGCCGATCTCGACCTGGATCACGGAGCGGCTGGGGGCGTACGAGATCGGCAGCTCGCACCAGGAATCACCGCCTACGGGAACGCCGATGTGCGTGTGCCAGGCTCTGTCCTTGCCCAGAAAGAGGGTGCCGCCGGGATAGGGAAGGACCATGGCCTGCTGCTGCTCTTCGTCCATGGGGAGGCGGATCACCGCGCTCTGATGTGCGAAGTGATCGTTGAGCGCCGCCACGAATAGGTCGAATAGCTGTTCGGCAGCCGCGCCCTGCGCCTGGATGTCGTCTTTGGCAGCCTGCACGGTGCGTTGGAGATCAGCGAGGGAACCCATAACCGATCCTACCCCCTAGGGAGGACAGGATGCCAAAGGCGCTGCCCGAAGAACGCGAGGGTCCGCGCCCAGGTATCCTTCGAAGTGGCAGGGTCCAGGGTGTGGGGGCGGTCGTTGAAGCAACGAGTGGCGCGCCCCAGAATGGAACTTGACATCAGCTTTTGCGGCCCACTCTCGCCGTCGCTCATGGGCACGCCGAAGCCATGGCAAAGCCTACGCTGCCGGCGTCGGAGGTGACTGCAGACAAGGGTTACACTGGACCCGTGATCGTCAACCCTTCTGAACCGCACTGTCTCTGAGTCGTACTGTCTCTAAACCCATCTCTAAGTACTGGGAGGAAAGCCATGGATTTCGACCTCATCGTGATCGGTTCCGGTCCGGGAGGCTACCACGCCGCCATTCGAGCGGCACAGCTCGGTCTGAAGGTCGCCTGTATAGAGAGGGAGACCATCGGCGGGGTCTGCCTCAACGTCGGGTGCATCCCCACGAAGGCACTCCTGCATGTCGCCGCCGACCTCCGTGAAGCCGCACACGCCGGCGAATACGGCATCAGCTTCGGCGAACCCACCATC
Organism: Trueperaceae bacterium; assembly: GCA_963662295.1. Taxonomy (GTDB): domain Bacteria; phylum Deinococcota; class Deinococci; order Deinococcales; family Trueperaceae. Next base: position 4,262,607 of record OY759346.1, on the reverse strand, counting down.
GACCTCAAGGCCCTCGAGACGTGGAAGGCCGGCGTCGTAGCCAAGATGACCGGCGGCGTCTCGATGCTGTTCAAGGGCAACAAGGTCGAGCTGATCGACGGCGAAGCCGGCTTCGCCGACGCCCACACCGTCACGGTCGGCGAGCGGACCGTCAGCGCCGACAAGTTCATCGTGGCGACCGGCTCCTCGCCGATCGAGATCCCCGGCTTTGAGGTGGACGGCGATACCATCGTCGATTCGACCGGCGCGCTGATGGTCTCGGAAATCCCGCAGCGCTTCATGGCCATCGGCGGGAGCGCCATCGGCCTCGAGTTCTGCGATGTCTACCACGCCCTCGGTTCGGAGACCATGGTGGTCGAGCTGATGGAGCAGATCGTGCCAGCCAGCGATCCCGACGTGGCCCGGGAACTCCACAAATCGTTCGAGAAACGCGGGGTCCGGATTCTGACCGCCACGAAGGCCCTCAGCCAGAAGCGCACCAAGAAGGGTATCGAGGTCGTTCTTGAAGCTGCCGACGGGGCACAGGAGACGGTGATCGTCGACAAGTTGCTGCTCGCCGTCGGGCGCCGCCCCAATAGCCACGGCCTCGGCCTCGAGGAGATCGGCGTGACCGTCGACGAGCGAGGCTACCTGCCGGTCAACGACCACATGCAGACCGCACAGCCCCACGTCTACGCCATCGGCGACGTGGCCCGCCAACCCCTGCTAGCCCACAAGGCCATGAAGGAGGGACTGGTCGCTGCCGAACATGCGGCCGGCCACGCTGCCGCCTACGACACCATCGTCCCCTCGGTGATCTACACCAGCCCCGAGCTGGCTTCGGTCGGCATGACCCAAGCCGAGGCCGAGGCCGCCGGCCACACCGTCCGCATCGGTCGCTTCCCACTCAGCGCCTCGGGTCGCGCCACCACCCTGGGAACCGACGAGGGCCTGGTCAAACTCATCGGCGATGAAGAGACCGACCTTCTCCTCGGCTTCCACATGGTCGGCCCCAACGCCGGAGACCTGGTCGCCGAGGCCGCCCTCGCCATAGAAATGGGCGCAACGCTCGAGGACATCGCCCTCACCCAACACCCTCACCCCACCATCGCCGAAGCTTTGGCGGTAGCGGCGGAGGTAGCTGACTCGACGATCATGGAAGCGGCTGAGCATGCCCATGGGAGGGCGATACATATATCCAATAGAAGAAAGAATTAGGAACAGGAGTTTAGGAACAGGTAGGAGAGGATTTGGGTCCCCTTCAGACAAGGATTAGAAGAGCTGGGTCCCCTTCAGACCCCTACGCTTCGCTACGGGTTCTTCCGGGGTCCTTCAGAGCCCCCCTTACGGTGGTCTCCTCAGGGGCTGCGGAGCCACACTACGTGAGTCTCCTCCGCCACAAGAAGGTTAAATAAGAACAAGCACATCCCGTTAGCGTCTTCACGCCCCGGTTATCCCAATATCTTCTGCTGGAGGAGACTCACGTTGTGAGGCTCCGAGAGCCCCGGGGAGACTTACCGAAGGGAAGGCTCAACGGGACCCTGTAGGCTACCGAAGGGAGCCGGAGGGGCTCCAAATCTCCTCTTAATTTCCCGAAGGGGGTCTGAAGGGGACCCAAACCTACCAATCCTAATCTTTCTTCTTTCCCCACCCCTACTCTCCCTTTAAGTCCTGTAGTCCGCGTTGATCTTCACGTACTCCGCGGTGAGGTCGCAGCCCCAGGCAATCCCGGTCGCTTCGCCGGCGGCCAGGTCTACCTCGATCACGACCTCGCTGGCGTTCAGCATTTCCGACAACATCACCTCTTTGAAGGGTAGTGGCTTGCCCTTGTAGACGGCCTGCCCCTGAAGCCGAATCTGCAAGTTCGCCAGGTCCGAAACTGCGCCGGAGGCACCGACCGCGGTGAGAATGCGGCCCCAGTTCGGGTCTCGGCCGTGGATGGCTGTCTTGACCAGGTTGCTGGCGGCGATGGAGCGGGCGGCCGCCAGGGCCTGATCTTCATCCCGACCGCCGCCCACCCGAACGGTGATCAGAGTGGTCGCCCCTTCGCCGTCCTGGGCGATCTTCTGCGCGAGCTTCTGACAGACGGCCTCGAGCGCCTCGGCGAATTCCATCGGATCGGCGTTGAGCTGGCGACTGGCGAACAGTAGCGCCATGTCGTTGGGGGAGGTGTCGCCATCCACCGAGACCTGGTTGAAGCTACGCCGCACGATCCGGGGCCATAGCCGTCGCAGGTTCTCCTGGCTAAGCGAGGCGTCGGTCATCACGAACGCCAGCATGGTCGCCATATTGGGGTGGATCATGCCCGAACCCTTGGCTATCCCTACCACTCGGGCACCGTTGCGGAGGGTGGCGGCGACCTGTTTGGGACGGGTGTCGGTGGTGAGGATCGCTTCGGCAAAGGTGTTGGTGTCCGGCCCCAGCTGCTGAGCCAGATCGGGGATCTGCTCGCGGATCAGCTCGATAGGGAGCCGCTTGCCGATCACGCCGGTACTGGCGGTGAGGGCGTCCTGCACCTTTGGCAGCGCCAGGCCTGCGGCCACCGCGCCGGCGAAATCCTCGTTGTCCCAGATGCCTTGGTCGCCGTTGCCGGCGTTCGCGTTCCCCGAATTGACCGCCAGCGCCTGAATCGGTTGGCCGGTGGCGTAGCGGGCCCGGTTGCGCGAGACGCACGGCGCCTTGATCAGATTCTCCGTGCTGGCCATCGCCCAGGCCAGCGGGAATGGCGAGTAGATCAGCCCCAGGTCGGATCGGCCCGAGCTCTTGATGCCCGCCGTGGCGGCCGCAATCTCGAATCCCACCGGCATCTTCATGGCCATACCCCTCTCGAGTCCAGACCCAGCGTTTCCTCGAAGCCGAAGGCGGCATTGAACCCCTGCACGGCCTGCCCGGCGGCGCCTTTGCCGAGGTTATCGATGGCGCAGAGCGCCAGCAGCGAGCCGTCACGTGGATCGCGGCGTACGGTCACAATAGCGCGATCGCTACCGCTCGCCGCCTTGGTGTGCGGCAGCTCCGTCTGCACCTGAACCAGGGGGTCGTCGCGGTAGAAGGTGCGGTAGTGTTCGAACAGTGCGGCCTCGTCGGGAGCGTTGTCGGGGCGGGTTACGCAGCTGGCGAGAATGCCTCGAGTCATCGGTACCACCACCGGCGTAAAGCTCACCGTCGGGGTGGTGAAGGGGGCGTGGGTGCGCTGCTCCTTGCCCATGGCCGCGGCCCGGCCCAAGGTGGCTTCGATCTCGGCGATGTGCCGGTGGCCGCCGGCCACCTTGTAGGCGCGGGCGTTCTCGTTCACCTCGCCGAAGTGGAGCCCCGGGTTGACGCTTCGTCCGGCCCCGGAAACGCCGGTCACGATGGTGATGGTGACGTCGGCCCCCAGCCATCCGGCAGCGGCCAGCGGAGCCAGAGCCAAGCTCGCTGCGGTGGCGTTACAGCCGGGACTGGCGACCAGCTCGGCGCCCGCGAGGTCGGCCCGGTGGAGTTCGACAAGACCGTAGCGGGCCTTCTCGTAGAGGTCCGGGTGTGGGTGAGCCCCGCCGTACCACTCGGCGTAGCGCTCCGGCGGCAGCCGGAAATCGGCCGACAGATCGATGACCCGCAGGCCCCGGTCCACAGCGCATTTCACCAGCGGTGCAGTGGCGCCGTGCGGGGTTGCGGCAAAGATCACCTCGGACGCCTCGATCGTCTCCTCGTTGCTGCCGAACTCGAGATCGGCGACACCTGCCAGCTGTGGCCAGCAGGCAGCGAGCGGCTGGCCGCCGTACTGCCGCGAACCTAGGGCCGCCAGCTCGACCTGCGGGTGCCGACTCAGGCGTCGGATCAGGCCGGCTCCGCCGTAGCCGCTTGCGCCCAGGATGCCGACCGCTACAGGCGCCATCCTAGACCCCGCCAGCGAGCAGCTGCACGAGGATGCCTTTGTGGGCGTGAAGGCGGTTCTCCGCCTGCTCGAAGACGCGGCTGCGCGGGTGGTACACGGCCTCTTCGACGCACTCCTCACCGTAGTGAGCGGGAAGGTCGTGCATAAAGACCCCACCCGGCGAGAGGTCGTCGAACCAGGCCGGGGTGATGGTGTAGCCGGAGAACGCGCGCCGCCGGCGCGCAGCCTCTTCCTCCTGACCCATCGAGATCCACACGTCGGTATACAGCACATCGCTGCCCATCGCCGCCGCTCGCGGATCGCGGGCGATGTCGATGTCGGCACCCAGCGCACGAGCCTGTGCCATGAGGTCTGCCGCGGGCTCGAAGCCTTCGGGGCAGGCCACGGTGAGCCGCACGCCGGCGTGTGCGGCCGCCAGCAGGTGCGAGTTGCAGACGTTGTTACCGTCGCCTACGAAGGTGACCCTGAGGCCGTCGAGGCTTCCGAAGGTCTCCAGGATGGTGAGGTAGTCGGCGAGCAGCTGGCAGGGGTGAAGCCGGTCCGAAAGCCCATTGATGACCGGCACGTCGGCATGTTCAGCCAGATCGACCAGCGTCTCGTGGCCGTAGGTGCGGGCCATGATTCCGTCGACCCAGCGCTCGAGGTTGTAGGCCACGTCCTTGATCGTTTCGCGGACCCCGACGCCGATGAAATTCTGCGACAGCAGCACCGAGTGACCACCGAGCTGGAACATGGCGATGTCGAACGTCGAGCGGGTGCGTAGCGACTGCTTTTCGAAGATCATGGCGATCGTCTTGTGCTCGAGCAGTCGGGGCCGGTCTCCGGCCTTCCAGGCGCGCTTGATCTCGAGGGAGCTTTCCAGCAGGCCGTGGAACTCGTCGCGCGAGAGGTCTCCCAGCGACAGGTAGTCGCGCCCTGCAAGGCTGTCGACTCGGTTTAGGGTGGTGATCCCCATGGTGCCCTCCATCGCCGGCTGGCGCTGCATGACCTCCGACTTTACCACGGCTACCTCAGCGCTCCATAGTAGGGAGCAGCCTCAGCTTACGGTAGGGTCGATGCCCAGGAGCCCGAGGTACCAGGCGATGACGCTGTCGCCGAAGAAGAGTGCCAATAGCGCTCCGGCTACCAGATATGGGCCAAAGGGAATCATCCTCCCGCCGCCGAGCAGGCGCCCCAGCATCCCCCCCAAGGCGCCCAGTGAAACCGCCAGAAAGATGCCGACCAGCAGCTTTTCCCAGCCCAGCATCGCCCCCAGCACGGCGGCCAGTTTGGCGTCGCCGAAGCCCATGGCGATCGGCTCGTCGTTCTCATCGTCGTCGGGGGTGGCTTCGGGGCCGCCAGCCAGCTCCCGAAGCCACCAGAGCAGGGCTCCGGCCAGTGCCGCCACCCCGGTGGCGATCACGGCGCCGCCTGCTGAAGCGGCGATATCGACCGTCCAGCCGGTGGTAGAGAGCAGCAACGCCACCAGCACCAGGCCGAACAGCAGCGGTTCGGGGATGCGCAGTGTGCGCCTGGAAACCAGATTGGCGAGTAGGCTCGCCGCGGCGACCGCCAGTCCGACGAACCAGCCGCCGAGGGCGCCGCCCAGCGTGGCCAGGTTGGCCTGATCGAAGCCCAGCGGCCACAGCCGCTCGCGGGTATCGGCGAAGCGCCGCAGTACCAGCGACCCGATCCGGTTGATGAGGGTGATGACGCCCGCGCCTGCCGCCGCACCTATGGCCGCTTCCAACGGGGTGGGCAGGCCGCTGCTGGGATGGTACAGCCAGGCTCCGGCGAGGGCCGCAACCGTCGCCGGCAGGGTCAGGCTGTCGGGGAGCAAGTAGGTGTCGAGATCGATGGCTGAGAGCATCACCAGCGCGGCGAACAGGGCCAGCAGCGGCACCACCGTCGGTCCGTAGGTCGCTGGCAGCCAGCGTAGCGTGAGCACCACGAAGCCGGTGCCCACCAACGCCTCTACCAGGGGATAACGAATGCTGATCCGCTGGCCGCAGCTGCGGCAGCGACCCCGTTGGATCAGATACGAGCCGATCGGAATCAGCTCATGCCAGCGCAGTTGGTGGTGGCAGTTCGGACAGTGGGAGCTGGGAAAGGCGATCGACTGCCCCTTGGGAAGCCGGTGGATGACGACGTTGGCGAAACTGCCGATGAGGGTGCCGAGTACCCCTGCCACGATCAAGTAAAGGAGGCTGGTCACGGGTTCGTTTGGCCTGGATAGGACACGACAACTCCTTGTCGGGTGCGTCAGCTTCTCATCATGAAGGTGTTAGACTACCCCCGCAATGAAGAGACTCACCAACCTCGCTATCGGTGCCGCCATCGCGGTAGCCGTGCTCGCGCTGTCGTCGGTCACCCTGACGGCACAGGATCAGCCCACCCGCCTCGTGTTCGTGGACTCGCAAGCTGCCATCAGTGCGCACCCGGCCGGTCAGGCTGCCGACCTGCTGCAGGAGCAGGCCCGACAGGAGATCGGCGAACTGCGCGACGACATCGACGTGCTGACGCAGCGTCTTCGCGCCGGCGAGCAGTTGACCCCGGAAGAAGACGAACTCTACCGGACCCTGCTCACCACCCTGGAGACGGTTCAGAGCCGCTACCAGGCCGATGTGGTTGCCACCGCCACGCCCGCCATCGAGGCCGTCAACCAGACCATTGGCGCTATCGCCCTAGAGAACGGCTACACCGTCGTGCTGGATGTGAGCGTGGCTGCCCGGGACGGCTTGGTGGTCTATGCCCAGGACGGCCTCGACATCACCGCAACGGTGGTCGAACGCATCCGCGCTGATACTGGTGAGTAGCCGCCTACTCGCTGCGCAAGCGTTCTATAAAGGCACGCTCCTCGTCGCTCAGAGCGGCTTCCTCTAGCAGGTCCGGTCGGCGCCGAAAGGTCCTTAGCAACGCCTGCTGGCGCCGCCAGCGGGCCACCTCGCCGTGGTGTCCCGAGCGCAATACTTCGGGTACCGTTTCGCCGCGAAAGTCCGCCGGTCGGGTGTACTCGGGGTAGTCGAGTAAGCCGCTGCTGAACGAGTCCTGGCGATGGCTTTCGGCGTCGCCGAGCACTCCGGGCAGGAGGCGGGCAACCGACTCCAGCAGGCAGAGCGCCGGCAGTTCGCCACCCATCAGCACGAAATCGCCGACCGACACCTCGCGGGTGACCAGATCTTCGGAGCGAGCATCGAACCCTTCGTAGCGGCCCGCGATCAGGCACAGGTGCTCACGGCCGGCAAAGGCCTCTACCAGCTCCTGGGTCAGCACCTCGCCGGCAGGGGAGAGCAGGATGATCTCGTCCGGCGGCGGCTGCTCGGCCCCGACCTCGGCCACCGCGGCAGCGATCACGTCGACCCGTATGACCATGCCGGCGCCGCCGCCATAGGGGGCATCGTCGACGCGGCCCGAGCGGTTGCCGGCGAAGGGGCGGAGGTCGCGCAGCTGCAGCGACAGCAGGCCCTGGTCGATGGCGCGCCCCAGCAAGGCGTCTTGGGCGTAGAGAGCGATCAGCTGAGGAAACAGACTGTAGATGGTGAAGGTCATGGCAACAACCCCTCCGGTGGGTCGGTCAGCTCCAGGGTCGACTCGCGCCAGTCCAGGTAGGGGGCCCCCAGCGGCAGCAGCACCTCGCGCCCGGCCACGTCGGCCACCACCAGGTCCTGAGGTCCGCGCCGCACCTCGAGCACCTCGCCGATAACGACGCCGTTGAGGCGCACCGGGGCACCTGCGGTCGGCAGTAGGAGCACCTCCGGTAGCTGCGCCGCCGCGGCAAAGACTCGAGCATTGACCAGCTCCTTGGCATGCTCGATCCGGTGCACCCCGCCGAGGTAGACGATCAGCCGGCGACCGTGACGTCGAACCTCGCTGAGCGTGGTGAGGCCGAGCCCCTCTACGAACACCTCGTCGAGATCGGGCAAAGCACGCTCCTCGGCGTCGCCGAGGGGCCGAAAGCGGAGGCCTCCGCGAAGCTGATAGGTCTTGCCGAGCCTGCCGATCGGCAGAAAGTCGTCTGGGGGGTGTTCCGCTGCCGGCATGCGGCCGCCAGCCTAATCGATCAGGTGAACTTCGACCCGCTGCTGCCCATCCGAAGCGGCCCTTGCTAGGGTCCGAATGCTGTTGATGATCCGCCCTCCTCGTCCGATGACGCGACCGGCGTCGTCCGGCGCACAGCGGATTTCGATGCGCACACCGCGGTCGTCCTGGTGAGATGCCACGGCGAGTTGCTCCGGGTCCTCAACCAGATTCTGGACGATGAAGGTAACCAGCTCGAGCGACATGGCCGGGTCGTCAGGCCTCGGTGGGGGCCTCGATGAGGGCCTCGGCCTGGGCCTCCGCTCGCTTGACGTAGTCGGCGTGCCGTTTGGCGATCACAGCGGGCACCTCGACGCCGACCTGTTCGAGAAGCTTGAGGGTGGTGTCGGTGGGCTGGGCGCCCTGCTCGAGCCAGTAGGCGGCCCGTTCGGTGTCGATCTTGAGGGGATCGGGGGTGGTCTTGCGGGGATCGTAGTAGCCCAGACTCTCGATGTAGCTACCGCTGCGCTGCTTACGGGCATCGACCACCACCACGCGGTAGTGGGGGCTCCTCTTGGCGCCGATGCGCATGAGTCGAATCTTGACCATTGGTCCTCTGTACCTCCGAAGGGTTTCGGGCTGTGCTGAGGGGCAGCGTCAGCCGGTGGAAACTCCTTATCTTACACGCTTTGTGGGCCGCTGTCGTCCGCCTCAGAACGGCAGCCCGCTTCCGCGCCGCCCGCCGCCTCGCCCCATCCGCTTCACGAGCTTGCGCATCTCCTCATAGTTGCGCATCAGGCGGTTGACATCCTGGACGGTGGTGCCGGAGCCGCCGGCGATCCGCCGCCTACGGCTGGCGTTCAGGAGCCTCGGTTTGCTTCGTTCACGGTCGGTCATGCTGGAGATGATCGCCTCGACCCTCAGGATCTCACGCTCATCGATTTCGGCTCCGGCCGGCAACATCTTGTTGGCCCCCGGAATCATCTTGAAGATGTCGCCAAACGATCCCATCTGTTTGATGCGCCGCATCTGGGTCAGCATGTCCTGGAGCGAGAAGTCGCTGAGGCTCTTGAGGTCGTCTTGTTCCTCGCCCTCGAGCACCTTGGCCTTCTCGATCAGGGTCACGACGTCGCCCATGCCGAGGATTCGGCCTGCGATGCGGTCGGGGTGGAACGGCTCGAGACCGTCGAGTTTTTCGCTCATGCCGGCGAAGTAGATCGGCTTTCCGGTTACGTGCTTGGCCGACAGCGCGGCGCCGCCGCGAGCGTCGCCGTCGAGCTTGCTCAGCACCAGGCCGGTAACCCCCACCCGCTCGTCGAAGGCGCTGGCCACCGGCAGCGACTGCTGGCCGGTCATGGCGTCGACCACCAGGATCTTTTCGCTCGGCTCAAGCCGGTCGGACAGCGCTGCCAGCTGATCCATCATGGCTTCGTCGATCTGCAGGCGCCCGGCGGTATCGACGATCACCAGGTCGCGGAAATCCTGAGTCAGGAACGCCTCGAGGCGCTCCTTGGTGCGTTCGGGGGTTTCGTCGTCCTCGACCTCGAGCACCGGGACGCCGACCTGCTTGCCGAGCACTCTGAGCTGCTCGCGCGCCGCGGGTCGCTGGGTGTCCGCCGCCACCAGCAGCGGCCGGCGGCCCTCGGCCTTGTACTTGTAGGCGAGTTTGCCGGCGCTGGTGGTCTTGCCGGCACCCTGGAGGCCCATGAGCAGCCACACGTTGTTGTCGCTGCGCAGGGTGGGGTGTTGCGCCGCGCCCCCTAGCACCGCGACCAGCTCGTCGTGGACGATGGAGATGACCCGCTGATCGGGTTGCAGCGACATCAGCACCTCAGAACCGGTCGCCTGATCCTGGACCCGTTTGGTAAACGCGCGCGCCACCTCGAGGTTGACGTCTGCCTCGAGCAGCGCGACCCTGACCTCGCGCAGCGCGGTGCGGACATCGCCCTCGCTGAGCTTCCCGCGTCCCCGGAGGCCTTCGAAAACCGATTGAAGTCTGTCGCCTAATCCTTGGAACATGAGATAGGGCCTCTCAAGGCCGCCCTACAGGGTAGCTGACCGGGCCGGACAGGTCAAGGCAAGGACACCTAAAGCGGGCTGGGTTGGGTGCTAAACTGTCGGCACATGCGACCTCGAGGATCTCTCTTTTCGCTCGGCCGTATGGTCGCCTTCGTGTTCGTTTTGGGGCTGGCCGGGGTGGGTGTCGCCCAGCTATTGGCCGACGTGATGGTGTCGACGGCCATCATCGCCGAACTGAACCCGGCCATCCGCCTGCCGCGTGGCACCTTGCGGGCGGTCGGGCCGGGCGCCGACGCCATCATCGCCCGGGTTCCCGATTATCAGAGCTGGACCGACTGGGAGGTGTTCGCCGCGACCGGCCTCACGGTCAACCTTCAGGGCGCCTTCGTGCACAATCTGGCCACCGAGTTCGCCGTCGCGGGTCTCTTTCAGAACTCGTTGAGCGAACAGCAGGTCGGAGCCGAAACCCACACCCGCTATGAGTTCGATGACGGCGTAACCAGCGCCCTCCTATACGTCATTCGTACGCCCCAGGAACTCGTTTGGATGATCGCCCGAAAGCCATGAGGCGCCTCATCTTGTTCGCTGCCATAGTGCTGTTTAGCGTTGGGATGGCGCAACGATCCGAGCAGGCCGAAGCCAGCTACCAGGAGGCCATCACCGCCCAGCAGGCGGCACTCGAGTTCGAGGTGGTGGCCAGCCCCGATCAGCCGCTCTGGCGCGACGCCATCGCCAAGGCGCAAACGGCGCTCGAGCAGGCCCCCGGCGATCCCCAGGTGATCCGGGTGCTGGCTCAGACCTATAGCCATGTCAACTGGTACGTACGCGCCTGGGAGCAGTGGCTCGCCTACCTCGAGGTCGACGGACGCCTGGATGACCCCGTCGCCCGCGGGCAGTTCGCCGTGGCGGGCACCGAGCTCGGCTACGCCCGCTACCTGGCCGGCGATCTTCAGGCCGCCGTCGGTTTCTACAAGGCGGTGCTCGGCCCCCTGCCCGACAACGTTGTGGCGCTGACCTGGCTGGGCCGCATCTTCTTCGAGCAGGACCGGCCCCGAGAGGCGCTCCCCTACTGGCAGCTCCTGGCCGAACTCGATCCGAGCGACGACGCAGTTCGCTACTATCTCGAGCGCACCGAGCAGCGACTGGCGATCGGCGTAGGGGCGAGCGACGCCTTCCACCAAGGGATTCAGGCCTATGAGGCCGGGCAGACAGAGGAGGCCCTGAACGCCTTCGAGCGCGCCCTGGCCGTCAATCCCGGTTTCGTCGAGGCGTCGGTGTGGGCCGGCCGTACCAGCCTGGAGTTGGGCCTGCCGGTTCGTGCCCGTGGGTACTGGAACCGCGTCCTCGAAGCGGATCCGGGCGACCGCCGCGCCATCTATTTCCGCGATCTGGCTCAGGCCCAGATCGATTGGGGCGTCGACGCCGCCGACGCCTTCTACCGTGGCCAGGTGCTCTACGAGCAGCAGCAGCTTGCAGCTGCCAACGAGGCGTTCGTGGCGGCGGCGCGGGCCAACTCCGAGTTTGCCGATGCCTGGGTGTGGGCCGCCCGAACCCATCAGGAGCTGGGCAATGCCGCCGACGCCCTTGCCTATTGGCAGGGCGTGGTGCGGCTCGATCCCGCGGACGAGCGAGCCCACTATTTCCTGAGTGTGGCGCAGCAGGACCTGACCTACGGCGTGGGTGCCGGCCAGGCCTATGTCGATGGCGTGGCGCACTTTCAGGCGGCCGATTTCGATGCCGCCGAGGACGATTTCCGGGCCGCCGTCGACGTGAATCCCGAATTCGCCGATGCCTGGGGTTGGCTGGGGCGCCTGTTCTTCACCGAGGCCCGCTACGCTGAGGCTGCTGAGGCCTACACCCGCGCCTTCGAACTGGAACCCGGCAACGACGACTACGCCTTCTTCGCCGAAGAGTCCCGGAGGCTGGCCGGCGAGTAGCCGCGACCGCCCACGGGTAGCGGTTCGGCTCGGCGGGTCGCGAAACGTCTCGCGGTTGGCTACAATGCGGTCATCTCGCAACGGCACTCTCGTGGCTGTGCTGTATGCCGGACGCCCGGTCGCGTAGCTCCTCGCTGCGCGGGGGCCGACAGGGGGCGACCGTGAAACAGTATCTACGCAAACGCGACGCGCAAGGCAATCCCTACCTCGAGACCGATCTGCCCGGCCTGTTGCTGACGCGCCTTCCCCTGCTGAACAAATCAACGGCGTTTTCACCGGCCGAGCGCCGCGAACTCGGTCTCGACGGGCTGTTTCCGCCACACATTTCGACGCTGGACGAGCAGATCGACCGGTCGTACACCAACTTCCATCAATTCACCACCAATCTCGACAAACACGTTTTTCTGAGGGTCCTTCAGGACCGCAACGAGGTGCTCTTCTACGCGCTGCTCGACCGTCACCTGGAGGAGATGATGCCGATCATCTACACCCCGACGGTGGCCGAAGCCGTAGAGCAGTTCAGCGTCATCTACCGCTACGCACGCGGGTTGGTGGTGTCGACCGACACCATCGAGAACATCGATGTCCTGCTCGCCAACGTCGGGCTGCCCGATGTGAAGCTCGCCGTCGCTACCGATTCCGAAGGTATTCTCGGTATCGGCGATCAGGGGTTCGGCGGCATGGCCATCTGTATCGGCAAGCTGTCGATCTACACCGCGGCGGCGGGGATCGATCCCGGCGTTACCCTGCCCATCGAACTCGATGTGGGTACCGATCGCCAGGATCTGCTCGACAACCCCCTCTACCTGGGTGTCCGTCACGAGCGGCTGAGCGGACCGGCCTACGACGATTTCATCGAGACGTTCGTAACGGCCTTCCGACGCCACTTCCCGGATGCCGTACTGCAGTGGGAGGATTTCAGCAAGCAGAAGGCCTTCGACGTGCTGGACAGGTACCACCAGGTACTGCCGTCGTTCAACGACGACATCGAGGGCACCGGAGCCGTGGTGCTGGCAGGTCTGCTCGCCGCCGTGCGTAAGTGCAAGTGCCCGCTTCGGGATCAGGTGGTGGCTATCCACGGCGCCGGCGCCGGCGGCATCGGCGTAGCCGAGCGCATCATGAGAGGCTTGATGCGTGATGGTTTGAGCGAGGATGAAGCGCGGGCGCGCATCTTCATGATCGACTCGCGGGGACTGATTGTGGCAGGCCGCCCCGGGCTCGAGGCCTACAAGGAGCCCTTTGCCCAAGCCGCGGGCCGCCTCGGGGGCTGGCAGCTGGCCGGGGCCAACCCCACGTTGCTGGAGACGGTGAGGGGGGCTCGCGTTACGACCCTGATCGGTCTCTCGGGGCAGCGTGGCGCTTTCGACCGAGACGTTGTGGAAGCTGTCGATGCCAACACGCCCTATCCGATAATCTTTCCGCTGTCGAATCCGACCGCAAACTCCGAGGCGGTGCCCGAGGATGTCATCGCCTGGACCGCTGGGCGTGCGATCGTCGCTACCGGCAGCCCCTTCGATGACGTCACCTTTGGCGGCGACCACTTCCACATCGGTCAGGGCAACAACGCCTTCGTGTTCCCGGGGATCGGTCTGGGTGCCCTGCTGAGCGGTGCCCGGAGGATCAGCGACGGCATGTTGACCGCCGCGGCTGTCGCCCTGGCAGATTACACCGACGCCGGCAGGATCGCCCAAGGGGGCATGTATCCACGTATCGGCCTGTTGCGGGGCGTGAGTCGTCAGGTAGCGGTAGCGGTCATCGAGCAGGCCGTAGCCGAAGGCCTGGTGCCTGCGCCCGAGAGCGGCGACATCGATTCCTTCGTGGCCGACCGAATGTGGTGCCCCGATTACCTGCCGATCCGGCGACCACGTGGGTGACGTCCGCACGGTCGTCCTTCGGGTAGCAGCGCTGGCGATCCTGCTGTTGCTGGTGCTGGTGAGCGCCATCTCCCTCCGCACCTTGAGGCGCCTGCCGAACACCGTGATCTACCTGGTTATCGAGAGGGGTACCAGCTTCGGCCTGGTGCCCGCCTACCGGCGCAGCCGGGCCCGTAACGTAGAGGGCTTCGTGCGGGCAGCGGTGGCTGCGCTGGCAGCGGGACCGGATGAGGAGGAGACCGCGCGCGGGCTTGCCAGCGAGGTCCCCATAGGCGTGGAGGTCCGAGAGGTCCGTATCGACGGGAGACGTCTGTTCCTCGACCTGTCGTTCGAGTTCGAGATTGGAGGGGGGACCGCTACCATGCAGGGCCGGCTCTATCAGCTCCTCTACACCGTTACCCAGTCCGGCTCCGTGGGTTGAGCAGAGCCTCATCAGCAACGACCTCACCCACGACCAGCGCTGCGACCTTTTCTTGGAGAGAACCGGCGTCCGCATCAGCAGAGCGACCATGTGCCGCTGGGTATGAGGTTGCGCAACGTCGCCATCCCTACGCCTACGCCCCACGTGGACAACGCCGTAGACGGCCGCTTGGTGAACGCGCCGAAGGCATCATCGTCGACCGAAGGCATCATCGTCGATCAGCCCTGGCGCCGCCCCGGCGCACCGGCCCGGTTGAGATGGTAGCGCCTGCCTACGAGCTCGCCCCGAGTGCCGGCGTTTTGCCCTAGGTCGTCGGCTTCACCGACAGCAGCAGAGGAAAAGCCTAACCTGAGGGATGACCCTGCGGTACTGCTTGCGGCTGGCAGCGGTTCTGCTGCTCCTCTCTCAGGGCTTGGGAGTGGCGGCCGAGCTGTGGAGCACCCCGGAGGGGCGCGCCCAGGTGTTCGAGGCCTTCGTCGATCTTTTCCGAGACCAATACTGGAGTGTGGACTATCTCGACTGGGACGACTGGGCCGAGCGGCATCGCGACGACGCACTGGCCGCGGACGACCGAGCCGCCTTCGACCAGGTGTTCAGGCGCATGGTGTTCGAACTGGACGACGATCACTCCTCCTGGCTCGGGCTGCCCGTGGAATCGGACGCCAGGGGGGACGCCGGCGCTCTGGCGCAACCCCGGCTGGGCGCCCGCCTCGGATTCGTGTTGGATGTCGGCCTGGTGGTCCGGCGGGTGCTACCCGGTTCGCCGGCGGAGGCGGTCGCCTTGCAGCGCGGCGACGTCATCGTCGAGATCGATGGTGAGGATGTCCGGGGAAGTCGCTCGCTCGGGGGGGCCCTGCAGCTCCTGGGCCGGCAGGCGCGCGACGGAGCGTTGTCGCTCCAGATCCTGCGGCGCGGCGCCCCGCTCCGGCTGGAGGCCGCTCCCGAGCCACTCACCGACACCGAGGTCGAAAGCCGGCCCCAAGCGACCATGCTCGATAACCACACCGGGTACCTCTACGTCCCCACCTTCCGGGGTGACCTCGTCGCAGCCGATTCTCACCGCTTGCTGCAAGAGCTGGAGGCGCAGGGAGCGCGCAGTCTTGTGCTCGATCTGCGCGGCAACCTGGGAGGCCGTCTGAGCCAGGTGGGCCTGCTTCTCGGGGCCTTCCTCGAGGGTGCCTGGACCGAGGCCGAGAGCCGCGGGGAAGTGGCCTGGCGGGGCCGCTACCTGAGAGACGGGGGCGTCGGTGTGTCGCTACTAGAGGAGGACGGGGGCCAGGTGCTGAGCCGCACGTCGCTCGAGGCCCCGGTTCGCTTCGATGGTCCCCTGGTGGTGCTGGTCGACAGCCGCAATAGCAGCGCAGGCGAGGTGATCGCGCTCGCGCTTCAGGACCTGGGTCGGGCCGCGGTCGTCGGCCAGCCGACCTCCGGCAACGTCGAGGCCTTGCGGACCTTCGATCTTCCCGACGGAAGCCGGGTGATGGTGGCGGTAGCCAATCTCAACGGCATCAACGGCCTGGTATTTTCCGAGGGGGTGCAGCCCGAGGTGATAGCCGCCGAGGATCTGCGCCAGCTGGCCCGCGGGTTCGATGCGCCGGTGGCCGAGGCGGTCCGCCTGCTCAACGGGCTGCCCTTCACCCCCGGAAAGTTCTTCTAAGCCACAGGCGCCGTGGCGCTCTGCGCGACCCCCGGTCCTCGAGATGGTTCTCATCTTCTCCTAGACTACGGTTGACGCAGGCCGCACCGCAGTGTGCCAGCCCTGGCGCCCGCCCGCTCCGATGCGGTACATTGCAAGACGCTAACATGCCGCTGATCTTGGAATGATCATGATGAAAGGCGCACACATCACACAGCGGACACCTGCCCTCGGAACCCCCTGGGACGGGCTGTGATGGCTAGGATTGGCGAGCTTGGAAATGGTGCGCCCGACAGGATTCGAACCTGTGGCCTTTCGCTCCGGAGGCGAACGCTCTATCCAGCTGAGCTACGGGCGCGCGAAGAGGTAAGGAAACCTAGCACTACCATCGAAGGGAAGTCAAGCGCATGAGGCTGAGCCGACGTTCCAACACCATCATTCTGTGGGTCATCTCGATCGGACTGATGGTCGGCATGATCATCACCTTCACGCCGACCCTGGGCAACTTTTTCGGCGGTTCGCAGGGCGGCGCCCAAGACGGCGGGACCGCCCTGCTGGTGAACGGTCAGCCCATCAGCCAGCTGGACGTCTCTCAGCTGCAGCAGCAGAACCACGCCCTGTCGGCGATTCAGGAAGGCGAGATGCGACAGGACATCGAGCTGCTGATCCTCGATAGTCTGGTGCGCAACGAAGTGCTCCGCCAGGCCGCCTCATCGATGCGGGTTTCGGGTGGCGATTTTCGCACGGCCTTCAACAATTTCCGCGAGTCCCAGGGTGTGGCCGGCGCCCGCAACGACGACGCCTACCTACGCCTGGTCAACAATCTCGGCTACACCGATCAGACCTTCCGTGACGCCCTGCGGGCACAGCTCCGACTCCAGAGCTATCAGGACGGCATCACCGAGGCCGTAACGGTGAGCGACGCCGAGATCGAAGCCTACTACACTCTCAACCAGGACAACTACCGTTCCGACGAGCGCGTGAGCGCCCGCATGATCGTGGTCGACGACGAGACCTTGGCCGGAGGCCTGCGCGAGCGCGCGCTGGCCGGCGAAGCCTTCGCCGCCCTGGCCACCGACAACTCGCTCGAACGGGCCGATCGCGGCGGCGCTGTGGGCGCTCCGGCCGGCAGCAGTGAGCCACAGCCGGTCGGCCGCGCGGCACTACCGACGGCGGTTGCAGCGGCAGCCTTCTCCCTCGAGGGTGGTGGCCTCACCGAAGTCATCGAGGTGGCGGGTCGCTACTATCTGGTGTCTGTTGAGGCGTTCCAGGCCGCTACCATCCAGCCCCTCTCAGAGGTACGGGCTTCGGTCGAGAACGACGCACTGACCATCAAGCAGCAGCAGGTTCTCGAGGCGGAGACCGAACGCCTGGTGACGGCCGCCGAGGTGACGGTACCGGATGGGAGCCTCAGCCGCTATCAGGATCCGGTGGTGGCGCGCGTCGGTTCGAACGACATCCTGACCTCGCAATTGGTGCGCGCCACCTACACCAACCCGCAGATTCAGCAGGCGCTGAGCCCGCAGAACGCATCGCTGATCACCCAGTTCTTCAAGCCGAGTTTCCTGGCCAACCTCATCGATCAGGAGCTCGCCTTTCAGGGGGCCCAGCAGCTCGACGCCACCTTCCTGGGAACCCGTGCCCAGGTCGCCCAGAGTGCCCTCAACTACGTAAGTCGCGACGCGGACGCGACCTCGGACGAGATCGACACGTTCTACCAGGAGAACCTGGCCCGCTATACCATCGCCCCGTCGGCAGACGTCACGCAAGTCACCTTCGATGACGCCGCCGGCGCCGGCGCCTTCCGGGAGGCGCTGCTGGCCGGCATCGGGTTGGCCGTGGCGGCCGATGCCGGCGGCGGCACGGTCGAGGAGATCGGTGTTGTCGGACAGGGAGACCTGGACGTGGATCTCGACGCCGTCCTGTTTACCACCGACGGCTTTGAACCGCTGGCTGGTGGAGATCTCGAGGTCTCGGACGTGCTCGTTCTGAGCGAGGTCGATGCGTCTGGGGCCACCGATACGAATCTCGACTCTGGGGCGGCCGAGCCCGTAGCTGACGGCGTTGTCGATGACGGCGCTTCTGGTGACGACGCTGCTGGTACCGAGGCCGCGGTCGACGGCGCCGCAGGTGACGTGGTCGCGGGCGACGTGGTCGCGGGTGACACGGTCGCAGGTGCTGCCGTCGACGGGGCGGCCGACGTGGTGGTGTTGCAGCGCTTCGTGGTACTGGTGGCCGCGCGCACGCCCGAACAGGTACGGTCCCTCGACGATGTCAGGGATCAGGTCGAGGTGGCGGTGCTGGCGGCAGAGCGGTCAGAACTGCGGGGCAATTGGTTGACCCAGCTTCGTGAGGAGATCGGCGTCGTAGACCTGCTGAACCCGGCCCCAGACTTTACTACTGAAGAGCCGGTCGACACGGAGGACGCCGGTGCCGCCGACACCCAGAACACCCCCGATACGACCTCAGACAATGTCGACGGAGGCGAGCCTGCCGCTGCCGAGGAGACGCCTTAGGGCGTCGGCGACAGCAGCTGATCGTTGAAACAGGTAAGCCCCTGCCCCAGTGATGAAGCGGGGCAGGGTGCGGTGGTGGGGGATGGCCTGGACCGGGTGTTAGATTGGGGCGTCATGCCAACCGCACTGCTGAGCGTGTCCGACAAGACAGGCCTCGTGGCTTTCGCCCGGGGCCTGCTCGATCTGGGCTATCGGCTTCTCTCTACCGGCGGCACCGAAGGCGCCCTGACCGCTGCCGGCCTCCCGGTTACCCAGGTCTCAGAGCACACCGGCTTCCCCGAGATTCTGGGCGGGCGCGTCAAGACCCTTCATCCCCGTATCCACGGCGGTGTGCTGGCGCGGCGCGTGCCTGAGCACCTGGCCCAGCTCGAAACCCACGACATCGCGCCGATCGACCTGGTGGCCGTGAATCTGTATCCGTTCCGGGAGACCGTCTCACGGGTAGAGGTGGAACACGCCGAGGCGCTCGAGCAGATCGATATCGGCGGACCCACGCTGATCCGCGCGGCCGCCAAGAACCACCCCGATGTGGTGGTGGTGGTCGATCCCGAAGACTACCCAGCGCTTCTCGTCACCCTGCAAGGCGGCGGGCCCGACCCTGACGGCCGCCG
Source organism: Trueperaceae bacterium (assembly GCA_963662295.1). Lineage (GTDB taxonomy): Bacteria > Deinococcota > Deinococci > Deinococcales > Trueperaceae. The sequence goes on along the minus strand of OY759346.1, from coordinate 4,243,744 downwards.
GGTCCTGGCGCGCAAGGCCTTCGCCCACACCGCGGCCTACGACGCTGCCATCGTCGGCTACTTCGACAGCGGCGAAGAGCTGCCCAGCAGCCTCCATCTCACCCTGACGCGCGCCGCCCTGCTGCGCTACGGCGAGAACCCGCACCAGCAGGCCGCCCGTTATCGGGAGGAGGGCCGCGCCGGTTTCTGGGATGGCACCGTTCAGCATAAGGGCGTTGCTCTGTCGTTCCTGAATCTGTTCGACACCGAAGCGGCCTGGCGGCTGGTACACGCCTTCGCGACGCCGGGCTGCGCCATCATCAAGCATGCCAACCCGTGCGGCATGGCCCTCGGTGACGATATCGAAACGGCCTATCGGCGCGCGTTCGCATGCGATCCCAAATCGGCCTTCGGAGGTGTGGTCGCCCTCAACCGGGCGCTGACGCCCGGCACCGCTACCGCGCTGATGTCCAACCCCAAGGCCGACGTGGTCATCGCCCCCGGCTACCTCCCCGAGGCGCTCGAGCTGCTGCGCACCAAGCGGAAGAACATGCGCCTACTCGAGGCGCCGCCGCCCTCGCCGGCCGGCCGGCAGCTGCGCCGCGTCGACGGCGGATTTCTGGTGCAGGGCCCCGCGCGGCTCACCCTGGATCGGTCCCAATGGCAGGTGGTGACCGAGGCCAGCCCCAACGATGGGCAGTGGCGCGATCTCGAGCTGGCCTGGACGGTGTGCGCTGCCACCCAGTCCAACGCCGTGGTTCTGGCTGCCGATGGTCGGGCGGTCGGGGTCGGCGCCGGCCAGCAGAGTCGCGTCGACGCCGGCGATCTCGCGGCCCGCAAGGCCGCCGGTCGGGCTCAGGGCGGCGCCTGCGCCTCGGACGCCTTCTACCCCTTCCGCGACGGCCTCGATGCTGCGGCGGCGGCGGGTTGCAAAGCGGTGATTCAGCCGGGCGGGTCGATCCGCGACCCCGAGGTGATCGCGGCGGCCAACGAGCACGGCATGGCTATGGTGTTCACGGGCGAGCGCCACTTCCGGCACTGAGCTCCGGCGCTCACCATCCGAGCCGCTCCCTGAGCGCAGTTATGTGCGCCACATGATGCCTGCCGTGCCAGGCATAGAGCGCTAAGGTGCTGGTCAGGGACACGTGGCGGCCCGTCTCCGGGTGTTCGAACGTCCGCTGATAGTCGCTATCGGTCATCGCCTGTAGCAGGGTCAGCCAGCGCCGGTGGAGGGCGTCCAAGATCAGCAGCGAGGGCTCGATCGGCCCGCGACTGTCCGCCAGCTCGGCCCAGTCGGCTTCCGAGTAGGCCTTGATCACCGGCTCAGCTTCGGTCAGGGTCCACTTGAAGCGGATGTAGCTGTTCATATGGCTGTCCGGGAGGTGGTGAACCACCTGGCGCACGGTCCAGCCGCCGGGCCGATAGGCGATGTCGAGGCGACCGTCGTCGAGCCCGGCCACGGCGGCGCGAAGGAGCGCGGGGGCCTCGGTGAGCTGCTCGAGCCAAGGGTCGCGATCGGCGGGAAGCGGGGGCGCTTCGAAACGCCCTATCGGGTAGCGAAGATCGGGTTCGCTCATGGTGCATCCTCCTCGGTGTGGGGCATTTCACATCCGTCCAGGGCTGGTGCCCTATACAGAGTTGCATACAAGATGTGACGCCTGATATGGTACCGTACGCCGTCGAAAAAAGGTGGCTGATGCGGGGCGGATTTCCCAGGGAATCCGAACCCGTTTATTCATCCTCAGGTACAAGATATAGTATGCAAAAAGCCACAGACGTCAACAGCTGGTATCCCTAGGCTTGATTTGGGAATTGGGAAGTGTTAGGCTTCACTTCGCTGCAAGCCAAACTCAAGTTGGAGGAAAATCACGTGGGCAAGGTCGCACCGTCAAAGGACGTTCTGGCTTCCGAACAACAAGCTTTGGCGCAGTTCGACGAACACGCCGTCGCCATCGCGCGTCGGCAGTATTTCCAGGCGGGGGATCCGGAGCTGGCCGGGGTGTTCCGGCGGGTCGCCACCTGGGTGGCCAGCCCCGAAGATGGAGAGGCCAAGGCGCACTACGCCAAGGCCTTTTACAACCTTATGATCAGCAAGCGTTTCTGCCCCGGCGGCCGGGTACTCGCCGGCGCCGCCACCAGCCACGGCAACGTCCTCAACTGCTTCGTGCAGGATGGCCGGCCCGAAGAGGTCGGCACCAACGACTGGGTCCTCAAACTGGCCACCAAGCTGGCGCTGGTAACCAAAGTCGGTGGTGGCAACGGCCTCAACCTCGACCCCATCAGGCCCAAGGGCAGCTACCAGAAGCCCACGGGCCAGGTGTACCTCACCCTTTCACCCGACCATCCCGACTACCAGAAGGTCAAGGCAGGCACCTTCATGGACCTGGTCCACGGCGAGTACATCACCAAAGGCTACCGGTGCCTGCACTTCGTCGAGTACGACCAGGTTCCAGCAGGCCTGCAGACGCTTCAGGTGGGGGACTCGGTCGACTCTATCTGGCAGAACGCCGGCGACACCATCCGGGCGCTCCTCGAGGGCAAGGACGTGGTGCTCGATGTGAGCGCGCTCCGCGCCGAGGGCACCCCGGTGCGCGGCTCCGGCGGGACCTCGAGTGGCCCGTCGAGCTTTTCGGTCGAGGTCTTCGACAACTTCGCCCAGTGGGCGACCCTGGGTGGCGCCGACCATGCCGGACCGGTCGCGACCTTGCGCTACATCTTCGCGCCCACCCTCCGGGTCATCCGCCAGGGGGGGACGAGGCGCGGCGCCGGCATGGCAACCATGTCGATCGAGAACCCCGACATCTACGACTTTATTACCGCCAAGGACCTCGACCGCGAAAAGCGCGAAGGTGACATCAGCACCTTCAACATCAGCGTGCTGGTCTCCGACGACTTCATGACCGAAGCCCAGGCGCAAGGCCGCTCCGGGGTGCTCTTCGACATCGCCCAGCACGCCTGGCAGACCGGCGAACCGGGCCTCATCTACATCGACCGCATCAACCAGTACAACCCCATGCGCGCCGAGCTGGGCGACATCAAGTCGACCAATCCTTGTGGTGAAATTGCCCTCTACCCGGGCGAACCCTGCGACCTCGGCGCCATGAATCTGGCCGCCTACGTCGACGACGAAGGTGGCGGCCTCGACGCCTTCGACTTCGATACCTTCAAGGCCGACACCGCGGTCTGCACCCGCTTCCTCGACAACGTCCTCGAGGTCAACAAGTTCGCCCTCGAGGACAACCGTCAGATGAGCATGAAGCTGCGCCGCCTCGGTCTGGGGGTCATGGGCCTGGCCGACGCGCTCATCAAGATGGGCTACCCCTACAACAGCGAAGAGGGCCGCCAGGCGGTCGACGCCATGATCGGCACCCTGCGCGACGCCGCCACCGACGCCAGCGAGCAGCTCGCCTCGGAACGCGGCGAGTTCCCGCTCTTCGAGAGCAGCACCCTCGACGATGCACGGCGCAACATCGCCGTACTGACGGTCGCCCCCACCGGCACCACCAGCATGCTCATGGGTGTATCCAGCGGGGTCGAGCCGGTGTTCGCACCGTTCATCTATCGCAAGATCGGCGACGGCTACGCCGCCCTGATCCACCCGCTCTTCCGGGAGCTGCTCGAAGAGCACCCGCCCCACCAGGACTACGCCGCCGACGACGCCTGGGACTGGGACAAGGTGGTCGAAGCGGTGCAGGCCAACCACGGTTCGGTCCAGGGCCTCGACTTCATCCCCGATGGTGTCAAGACGGTGCTGATCTGCGCCCACGACATCGCCTCCGAAGACCACGTGCGGATGCAGGGGACCGTGCAGCGCGCCTTCGACGGCGGCAAGATGGTGGCCAACTCCATCTCCAAGACCATCAACATGCCCAACGGCGCCAGCGTCGAGGACGTCTACCAGGCCTACAACCTGGCCTTCGAGACCGGCTGCAAGGGCATCACCGTCTACCGCGACGGCTCCCGCCAGTTCCAGGTACTCTCCACCTCGACCGGCCAGGACAAAACCAGCCAAGAGTCCGAGACCGACGCGCCAGCCGCGGAATCGGTACCAGCCGCCAGCTCAGCGTCCCAACCGCTCCCCGGCGAGCCCCTCTTCGAGCGCCCCGCTCGCCTCGAGGGCTTCACGGACACCGTCAAGCTGACCCTGCCCAGCGGCGAACAGCGCGGTTTCTACGTCACCGTCAATAAGCAGGACGGCCTCCCCACCGAGGTATTCATCAACTCCGGCAAGGCCGGCGACGAGGCCAATGCCGACAGCGAAGCGCTCGGCCGCACCGTCTCCATCGCCCTCCAGTACGGGGTCCCTGCCGAGGCCATCATCAAGACCCTGCGCGGCATCAACGGCGGCATGTACGGCAGCTACCAGGGCCGCATGGTCGCCTCCAAGGCCGACATCCTCGCCATCGCCCTCGAGACCGCCGGCGTCGTGAATCCGCTCAACAAAGGCAAGGCCTGCCCCGACTGCGGTGCGCCCCTTCGTTTCGAAGAGGGCTGCGAGAAGTGCGAAAGTTGTGGGTATAGCAAGTGCGGATAAAGGGAGAAGAAGGATAAGGATAAGTAGGAGTGGGTTTGGATCCCCTTCAGACCCCTACGCTCCGCTTCGGGTTCTTCCGGGGTCCCGTTGAGCCTTTCCTACGGCAAGTCTCTCCGGGGCTCTCGGAGCCTCATTGCATGAGTCTCCTCCAGCAGATACTTTGGGATGACCGGGGTGTGAAGCCACTAACGGGTTGGCTTGTTTCTTTTTAACCCTCTTGTGGCGGAGGAGACTCCTTGGAGGCTCCGCAGCCCCTGAAGAGACCACCGAAGGGGGGCTCTGAAGGACCCCGGAAGAACCCGAAGCGGAGCGTAGGGGTCTGAAGGGGCCGCAAAGCAACTCCTACTTCCTGAACTTTTCCCAATTCCCCCCTCATACTCCCTTGTGTTACAACCGTCCTCGATGCCCTTGTCTGAATGGGACGCCGACACTGCCGAGTGGTACGCCCGCAAGTACGGTGAGTATGCCACCAACCGGCTGACGGTCGAATCTCTAGATCTAACTCCAGACATGACTATCGTCGATGTCGGCTGCGGGACCGGTTCCGCCTTACGGCATGCGGCGGCTCGAGTTACCGAGGGTACTTTGATCGGGGTCGATCCGGTGCCGCGAATGATCGAGATTGCCCTTGAGAAGACGGCCTCGCATCCCGAGGCGGGGCGGTTCGAGTTTCGGGTGGGGGCTGCCGAGGAGCTTCCCGTCGAAGACGGTGTCGCTGACCTGGTACTCGCCTTCGATTCGTTCGACCACTGGCAGGACCGAACCCGAGGTCTGGTCGAAGTCCGCCGGGTGCTGAAGCCGCGAGGACGATTTGTGGTTGTCAAGGATGGTGACCTGCCCGGCGGTGTCGAGGCGCGCCGGGCCTTCCTCGCCGAGCTTGCTGGCGCTGGCTTCGAGGTGCAGCGTGAGGACCGCATCGAACAGGACGGGGTATCGTTCACGATGTGGGTCTGCTCCACGAACCCATAGCCTCACGCCACCTGCAACAGCCCACAACCCCTCTCGCGCGTACACTGGTGCTACCACTCGAGCGCACGTTCGCTCCAAGGAGGACAACCACCATGCCCCACGCCGACCTCGGCCTTATCGGACTGGCCGTGATGGGACAGAATCTGGTCCTGAACATGAACGATCACGGCTACACGGTGGCCGTCTACAACCGCACCACAACGACCATGGAGACCTTTCTCGAGGGGCCCGCCGCCGGCACCAAGGTGCAGGGACACGCCACCCTCGAGCAGTTCGTGGCCGGTCTCGAGCGGCCGCGCCGGGTGATGCTGATGGTCCAGGCCGGGCGCGCAGTGGACGCCGTCATCGGTCAGCTACTCCCACTGCTCGATGCGGGTGACATCGTCATCGACGGCGGCAACTCCAACTTCGAGGACACCCGCCGGCGGGCGCGCGAGCTGGCCGATCAGGGTTTTCTGTTCCTGGGAACCGGGGTTTCGGGCGGGGAGGAGGGCGCCCGCACCGGCCCCTCGATCATGCCCGGCGGGCCGCGCGAGGCCTGGAACGCGGTGCGCCCCATCCTGCAGGACATCTCGGCCCACGTCGACGGCACACCCTGCTGTGACTGGATGGGCGAGGACGGCGCCGGTCACTACGTCAAGATGGTCCACAACGGCATCGAGTACGGCGACATGCAGCTCATCGCCGAGGCCTACCAGCTCATGCGCGACGGACTCGGCCTCTCCGCCGAGGAGATGCACCAGGTGTTCGCGGACTGGAACCAGGGCAAACTCGACAGCTACCTGATCGAGATCACCCGCGATATCTTGAGCCGCTACGATGACGACGGCAAGCTGGTTCTCGACGGCATCGTCGACGCCGCCGGGCAGAAGGGTACCGGCCGCTGGACGGCGCAGGGCGCCCTCGATAAGGGCATCCCCCTGACCCTGATCAGCGAGGCGGTGTTCGCCCGCTCGCTATCGGCCCTCAAGGAGGAGCGCGTCGCCGCCGCCGAGCACATCGCCGGTCCCGAGACCGCTTTCGAGGGCGATCGCGCCAGCTTTCTCGACGACCTCCGTGACGCCCTCTATTCCGCCAAGATCGTCTCCTACGCCCAGGGCTACATGCTGCTGCGGGCGGCCAAGGAGGAGTACGACTGGAGCCTCGACCTCGGCAAGACCGCCACTATCTGGCGGGGCGGCTGCATCATCCGCTCGCGCTTCCTCAACGACATCGCGACCGCCTACCGCGACCAGCCCGACCTCACCAACCTGCTGCTCGCCCCCTTCTTCCGCCAGGAGGTCGCCAACGCTCAGGCCGGCTGGCGACGCGTCGTCGCCGAGGCCGTCCGGCTGGGCATTCCCACCCCCACCATGTCGGCGGCGCTCAGCTTCTTCGACGGCTACCGCCGGGCCAGCCTCCCCGCCAATCTGATCCAGGCCCAACGCGACTACTTCGGCGCCCACACCTACGAGCGTCTCGACCGCCCCCGTGGCGAGCGCTTCCACACCAACTGGACCGGGCGCGGGGGAGAGGTGGCTTCGGGCAGCTACGACGCCTGAGCCGGGAACCTGGTCGACACCGCCGGCACTAGCGCTCGTCGCCGCTGCCGCCGATCACGCCCCGGGCCGTGCGATCCTGGAGCTTCGCCAGGTTCATGGCGCCGACCTCCTCGAGCGTGAGTTCGAGGTCGGAGGCCAAAACGGCCACGTACCACAGCACATCGCCCAACTCCTTGGCGAGCGCCTGCCGCTGCTCCCGACCCAACGTCTGCCCCGGCAGATAGCCCTCGTCGCGCATGAGCTTGCCGAGCTTCTCGGCCACCTCGCCGGCCTCACCGGCAAGCTTCAAAGCGGGATAGAGGATACGGACGGTGTCGGGATATCCGGCGGTGCTGAGGGCGCCGGCCTGGTAGTCGTCGAGGGTCATGAAAGTAGGGTAACGCGCCGGCGCGACAGGGGTGTTCGTTTGCCACTAGCACTCTTGTAAAAGCCTCGATGCTCTGATAGACTACGTGTCGCTTTGTCGGGGCCAGAAGCACGGCAGGCGCGTGATCGGCGGTAGCTCAGTGGTAGAGCGGTCGGCTGTTAACCGATTGGTCGCTGGTTCGAATCCAGCCCGCCGAGCCAACAAGTCAGGAACGAGAGGAACCCCACTCGGGAGAGTAGGGGTTCCTTGTTTGGGTGCGGGTTGGGTGCGAAACTACCAGGTAACCTGAATCCAGGTTCAGGACGAGTGCAGCATTGGAGGAGAACATGAGAGATCTGTTTGGAGACTTCAGGGCCTTCATTTCACGGGGCAACGTCATCGATCTGGCTGTCGCGGTCGTGATCGGCACGGCGTTCGGCGCGATCACCAAGTCGTTGGTCACAGACGTCGTGATGCCGCCCATCGGACTGATGTTGGGGGGGGTCGACTTCGGCCAGCTGGCTATCGTCCTCAAGGATGCCGACCAGTACGCCACCCTGGCCGACGCCATCGCAGGAGGCGCGCCGGTACTTCGCTATGGGGCGTTCATCAACACGATCATCAACTTCTTCATCATCGCCTTCGCCATGTTCGTGGTGGTCAGGACCATCACGGCGCTGCAGGAAATGCGCAAAAAGGAGGAAGCCGATCCGGCCTCTCCGGTCGAGCCTCCGCAGGATGTCAAGCTGTTGGGGGAGATGCGGGACCTGTTGGCTCGCCTCGTGGAGAGGGATGATCAGAACGGTGGGGCGCAACCTGAATGAGACTCTCCCGGATACCCGGATGCCTCCTGCTCGAGTCAGGATCGGTTCCCAGCTGGTGTGGGCGTTCGTCAGTCGGGGCTCGATACCGTCCCAAATGCCCTAAGTCAACTCCAGGACGCTGCGCGCCACCTCGCCCCGGGCCAGCGCCTCGAATGCCTCGTTGACCCGCTCGAGCGGGTAGACGCGGGTCACCAGCTCGTCGAGCTTAAGCCGGCCTGACTGGTAGAGGGCGATCAGCCTGGGGAAGTCGACCCGGGGTCGGGCGGTGCCGTACATCGAGCCGATCACGGTCTTCTCGTTGAACAGCATGCGGGCGTCGAATTCCACGGGCGTATTGTGGGGCGCGTGGCCCACGAACACCGTCACCCCGCGTTTGCGGGTGCACAGGATCGCTTGCCTGAACGGCTCGCCGATCAGGCCGATCGCCTCGAAGGCGTAGTGGGCGCCCTGTCCGCCGGTGATCTCGCGGATGGCATCGACCGGGTCCTGCTGGCTTGAATTCACCGTGTGGGTGGCGCCGAACTGCCTGGCCAGCTCGAGCTTGTTGTCGAGGATGTCGACCGCGATGATCGGTTCGGCGCCGGCGATCGCTGCGCCCTGAATGCAGTTGAGGCCCACCCCGCCGCAGCCGAACACCGCCACCGACTTGCCGGGCTGCACCTGGGCGGTGTTCAGGGCCGCGCCGACCCCGGTCATGACGCCGCAGCCGATCAGGGCCGCCTGGCCCATCGGCATCTCATCGTCGATGGGGATCACGGTGTCGTGCGGGACGATGGTCTCGGTGCTGAACGTACCCAGCCCGATCATCCTGTTCATGGTCCGGTCGCTGCCGGGGAAGTGAGGCCGGCCGCGCTCGTCCGCCGGCTGGTCGCACAGGTTGGGGTAGCCGTTCTGGCAACTCTCGCAGCGGCCGCAGTTGCGCTTCCAGGAGAGGATCACGTGGTCCCCCACGCGCACATGCGTCACGTCGGTGCCGACCTCCTCGACGACTCCGGCTCCCTCGTGGCCGAGGATGGTCGGCACCGGAATGTCGGGCCAGTCGCCCTTGATCACATGCCAGTCCGAGTGGCACACGCCGCTGGCGCTGAGCCGGACCCGGACCTGGTCGCGGTGGATGTCGGGGAGCTCGAACTCCTCGATCTGCAGGGGGCTGTTGATCTCGTAGAGGACGGCGGCTTTCATGGTGAACGTCCTTCCAGGTCCCATCGGAGCGACCGTATTGGAGCGCAGGATGTGCCAGCGAGCGTACCATGGGGGGAGCGTCGTTCGTTTGGACATCCGGTTGGTGGTAGGTTCGAATCCTACCCGCCGAGCCAGGAGGGAGTCATGGCTACGTACGACGTGTTTATCAGTTACCCTCACGCCCTTCAGGAACGCGTTAGGCCCATCAAGCACGCCCTCGAGAGGGCGGGTGCCAGGGTGTGGTTCGATGAGAACGAAGTAGACAATTTCGAAAGTATCACCCTTGTTCTCGACAGGGGAATCAGGCACTCGAAAGTACTACTGGCATTCTTTGAATCGGAGTACTATCCGAAGAGTCGGGCGTGCCAGTGGGAATTGACCACCGCGTTCATAGCTGCGCAGAATCAGGGGGATCCCAGGGACCGGGTTCTGGTGGTCAATCCTTCGCTGGGAGCGGATCACATCCAACCGGGGGAACTCCGTGACGCCCTGTTCCCACAAGCCCCGGAATCCACGGACGAAACGGGAACCGGTCTAAGAATGGAAAACCTTTCATTCCAGATGCCAAATCTGAGTCAATTACCATTCAAATCGGATACCAGTGGACTTCAAAAAGCTCAGAATCACCGCATTTTGACTCGACCTCAGGAACATCATGCATTCTTAGACCAGCTCGGGCTTAGCGGCCTTGGCGAACAATGTGCTGGAAAGTGCCAATGCTGTCTCTGGTGCATTTGGGGGTATCCAGCCTCTGGCGCAACCCCGTTGGTTCGGATACCAAGGGTTCGGTTCGAACCGGTTCGTAGGGCGCATAGCACAGATGTGGGAGCTTAACTCAGCCTTGAATGCAGATACGACCGTAGCGATCACCGGCCGGTCTGGACCAGCTCGCCTGCAAGGCATGAGAGGCGTCGGGAAGTCCCTGCTGGCTGAAGAGTACGCCTTGCGGTTCGCTCCAGCCTACCCGGGTGGCGTGTTCTGGCTTCGAGCGTATGGCAACGACGACACCAAAGAGACGTTGTCGCCGGAGCAGCGGGAGGCGGAACGAGATGGGCAACTTCGAAGCTTCGCGACTGCCCTCGCACTCGAGACTGCCGGGCTCAGCAGCAAAGAGGTGGGAGCTGTGCTTGCTGGAAAGATCGAGGAGCGGGGGGAGCGTTGCTTATGGGTAGTGAATGACCTGCCGTCGGGTCTCTCCCGGGATGAGTTGGGGGTTTGGTTGGCGCCGCACCCTCTCGCCCGGACCCTGATCACGACCAGGAATCGGGAGCACGACTCGCTAGGCACCACGATCGTGACCTGGAATGAATCGATCGTTTTGCGTCGGGGTGACGGGACATCGTTGGAATGGACTCCAGGAAGCGGACGCCCCGCACCTTCGTCGACAGGTGTACGTGGTGCTCGAGTCCGTTCAACAGACCATTCGACGCCTCGACCCGGTCCGCTCTCTGCAACTACTCTCCCCCTTGGCGGAGGGCTCGGACCGCATCGTCGCCAGCATCGCGTTGGACCTCGGTTACTCACTGCAAGGTGTTCTGCCATTCGCCCGAGCGAGCTACGAGGAAGACTTCGAAACGCAAGGATCGAAGGAGGAATTCCGGAACTTGCTGGCGAGGGCCGCAGCGGTCATCGAACCCCCCACCCTTCCCACTGTGGGCGCTCAGCGGGACGCCGCCTATACCGCCGTTGGACGACGGGTAACGGCAAAGAGCCATCTCCTCCTGGCCATCTGGGACGGACAGGAAGCGAGAGGCGAAGGGGGTACCGGGCAGATGGTCGGCGAAGCCCTCGAGGCATCCCACGCGGTCGTGTGGATACACGCCAAGGCACCGCACGACGCGTACCTGCTGGCTAGCGACGGAAGCCAGGAGGGGATGTCGGGATTGCCGGTTCGTATTGCGGGAATCGTCCGGCGTGGGGAAGGCTTGTAAACAGGGTGGGGGTGGAGCAGGTCCCAAGGCTCAGGGAAGCAAGATTCACCTGCAGGTTGATACGGGCGGCGCTTCGACTCTGTCTCAGCGATCGATCGTGATGGGAGCGGGGTTTGGCGACCCTCCGCCGCCCGCGCTACAATCTGACCAACCGCAGCGAGCCTGGGAGGTTCCCGTGAGCCAAGTGAAAAGCCCCGACCCCAAGACCGAAGGCCGGGACGGGGTCGACGCCGAACTGGAACCGACGATCCGTCTGATCGACTGTGACGTCCACCACAACGTCCCCGAGCCGAGCCTCCTGTTCCCCTACCTGCCGAAGCACTATGTCGAATACATTCAGGACTTCGGCACCATGATGCCGAGTCTGGGGCACACCAACATGCCGGGGAGAGGGGCCCGGGCCGATCTCTGGGACGATCCGGAGGACAATCCGTCGTCCAAGCCCGACGTCGCCCGCCGGAAACACCTCGACCGCTACGGTATCGATGTCGCCATCCTCACGGGCGGGCCCTACGGCGCCGCCGCCCACTCCAACCCCGACTACGCGGCCGCCTACTGCAGTGCGTTCAACGACTGGACCTTGGAAACCTGGCTCCAGGCGGATTCCCGGTTCCGGGCGTCGATCCACATCGCGCCGCAGGACCCCGTGCTGGCAGTGGCCGAGATCGAGCGGCTGGGAGACCGGCCGGAGTTCGTCCAGGTCATGATGCCGGCCGGCGCCCGGATGCCCTTCGGCAACCGCTTCTACCACCCCATCTACGCCGCCTGCGAAGAGCACGGCCTGCCCGTCTGTGTCCACTTCGGTGCTGAGGGTGCGGGCGTCACCGCCTCGCCGACGGCCGCAGGCTACCCCACCTACTACCTGGAGATGCGCATGGCCCGCCCGCAGATCGCGATGGCACACGTGGTCAGTCTCATCTGCGAGGGCGTGTTCGAGAAGTTCCCCCGCCTCCACTTCCTGTTCGTCGAGCACGACTTCTTCTACGTGCCCGGCCTGATGTGGCACATGGACAGCGACTGGAAGAGCCTCCGCGACTACACCCCCTGGGTCAAGAGACTGCCCAGCGAGTACCTGCGGAAGCACATCCGCTTCGGCTCGCAGCCGCTCCCGACCACGCCCACCCCCGCCGACCTGAAGACGCTGCTCGAGTGGGTCCACGCCGACGAGGTGCTCGTCTTCGCCAGCGACTACCCCCACTGGGACTGGGACGAACCCAGCGCCTTCCTGGCCGGCTACGACGAGGCGTTCCGACAACAGGTGATGGTCGGCACCGCCAAGCAGCTCTATGGCCTCTGAACAGACCGACCGTTCGGGAGGTCGCCACGTCGTGGCCCACGCCGACGACGTGCCCCCCGGCGGACGAAAGATCGTGGCAGTAGGGGGACGGGAGATCGGTGTGTTCAACCTCGGGGGCACCTTCTATGCCCTGCGCAACATCTGCCCTCACAGGGGGGCGCCCCTATGCCGGGGCCGGCTCAGACCGCTGGTGACCTCGCCCGAGGTGTACCGGAACCGGTCTAAGAATGCATGATGTTCCAGAGGTCGAGTCAAAATGCGGTGATTCTGAGCTTTTTGAAGCCCACTGGCATCCGATTTGAATGGTGATTGACTCAGATTTGGCATCTGGAATGAAAGGTTTTCCATTCTTAGACCGGTTCTAGGCCTCTTGTTGCTTCCGCATCAACCCCACCGGATTCGACAGCGCGTGCCGCGCCGCTGCCCACGCCCGTTTCAACTCGAGCTCTTCGGGTAGCAGCTCCGCGTCGGCTCTGTCGGCGTAGTGCGCCACCTCTTCGGCTTTGGCATTCAGCACCCGGTTCAGCACCGTATGCAGCGAGTCGCGGACCGCCAGGCCTTCGCGTAGCATGTCCTGTGCCTCGAGGACCCGGTCCACCAGGTCCTCGTTGCTCATCGCTTCTAGTTCGGCTCGAGTGCGTTGCATCGGTCCTCCAAGTGTCTCACACTGTACCCCCTGGGGTGGTTGTCGCATAGGACGAGGCACACCCCCGACGTCGGGGGCTCCGGTGCGGCAAGTGCCACGTCGCTATCCCGATCGGGCACGGTATTCTGAGGCATGCCCGTCGATGTCACCACCTTTACCTTGACGGAGTTGGCTCGCGGCTACCGCGAGAAGGCCTTGCGCCCTAGTCAGGTTCTCGAGGGCTACCTCGAGCGAATCGAACCGGGGCCGGTCTACCGGTTGGTGACCCCCGAGCGGGCCCGCCGGCAAGCGCAGGAGGCCGACAGGCTGTTCGACGGTGGTATCGACATCGGGCCCCTACAGGGCGTCCCGATCGCCATCAAAGATCTCGTTGACACCCGAGATGAGGTAACGGCCGCCGGTTCGAGGGTGCTCGCCAAGCGACCTCCGGCGAGCGAGGACAGCCCGGTGGCGGCCCGGCTCGACGCGGCCGGTGCGGTTTTTCTTGGCAAGACCAACATGACCGAACTGGCCTTCTCCGGCATCGGCATCAACCCGCATTTCGGCACCCCGGCCTGTGCCGCAGATCCGGCACGCATTCCCGGCGGGTCCTCGTCGGGGTCGGGTGTGGCAGTGGCAACGGGTCTGGCTTGCGCCGCCATCGGCAGCGATACCGGTGGCTCCGTTCGCATCCCGGCGTCGTTCAACGGCATCGTGGGATTGAAGACCACCGATGGCCTCATCCCCACCGACGGCTGCGTGCCGCTGTCGACCACCCTCGATACCCTCGGGCCGATGGCGCGGACGGTGGCCGACGCCTGGGCGCTGTTCCAGGCGATGACCGCCGGCCCCTACAAGGCGTTGCCTACGGTCCCCGAAGGGCTCACCTTCCTGGCGCCGACCACGGTGTTTCACGACCACTCCGATCGGGAAGTTGGCACCGTATTCGAAGGGGCCTGCGCCCACCTGGAACAGCACGGCCACATGATTGAGCGGAGCGAGGTTCCCCTGTTGTCCGCTATTCTCGAGCTGTACGGGAACTATGGCAGCTTCGCCAGCCACGAGGCCCTCACCCTCTATCAGGACACCATCGAGCAGTCGGGTGAGATCATGGATGCCCGGGTGGTGCAGCGGATCCTCGAATTCCGGGGGCGGCCGTCGACCGACTACCTGCGGCTGGTCTACGCCCGCCGCGACCTGCAGCGGGCCTTCTGGGAGGCCCACCGAGCCTACACGGCGCTGTTGGCGCCGACGGTAGCGATCTTGCCGCCGAGGGTCGAAGATCTTGCCGAGGACGACACCTACCACCGCACCAACGGCCTCTGCCTGCGCAACACCATGCTGTTCAACTTCCTGGGTGGGCCCGCGGTGAGCGTCCCGGCCGGCCGCACCCCCGAGGGTATCCCCGTCGGCCTCATGATCGCCACGCCACCCGGTCAGGACGCCCTGGCGCTGGCGCTGGCGCGCCTGTTCCACTCCTAGCTCGGGTTAGCGCTTCGCGCAGCGACGCCGCCGGGGCCGCTGGAATCCACCACCAGCCGCAGGGCAGCCACCATGCTGGCGCCGAACTTGACGATGACGTCGGTCACGATCACCTGCAGCATCCACATGGCGGTGGCAAAGGGCTCCCCGGCAAAGGCGAGAAGTGTGAAGATCAGCGTGTCGAGCGGCGCGCTCACGGCGTTCGAGGACGCGACTCTGGTGAGCCAGCGCCGATCCAGCAGCCGCTGGTAGATCTCGGTGTCGGCGGTTTCGGAGAGGATGATGGCCAGGAACCCGACCGCGACGTACCGGAGCGGCGTTCCCAGCGTCAGCGCCAGCGCGACGTTGGCGGCAGCCGCTACCAGGATCATGGCGTAGACGCTGCGGCGCCCATGGCGGTGCACCCGATCTCGCTGCGTAAACGTGATACCGAAGAAAAACGTTCCCACATTCACCAGGAAGAAGTCACCCAGCGGCAGGAAGCTGTCGAAGGTGAAGTTGGCGAGCAAGGTGCACACGATATAGACGGTCATGGCGGCCAGCATCGGACCCCGCGGCAGTACCTGGAGGAGCAGTGCCAGACCGACCCCGGTGGCGGGCGCCAGCAGGTAGAGCGGGGAGGCGCTTGAGATGCCGGTCAGCACCGACGACGACGCCAGATTGAGCCCCACGGCGGCCAGCAGCACCGGCGGCAGCAGGCCCCGGTCGAGCCGGCGACCCAGGTGGTAGAGCGGGGCGGTGAAGAGCGCGCCCACGAGAGCGACCACTGCCAACGGAAGTTCCGGGAAGGGGTTCTGGCCGAACTGTGAGAGCCGGAGCAGCAGCAGGCAGCCGGCCTGGGCGATCAGGGTGAGCGCCAGGAATCCCACCAGTGGGCGCAGCGTTGGTGCCTTCACCAGTCTCCTCCGGGGGTGGGTCGAAACCCACCGAAACGCGCCAGTATAGCAGCGTCGGCACTGCGCGGACCTGCCTGGGGTGACGATAGCCGAGTGTTGCCCAGGACCGGCTTCCAAGGCGCTTGGGTGGCGCACTCGGTGTTGCTGCCCGCAGGGGCCGGGGGCGGTATACTCGCTGGCAGAACTGACTCGACCAAGGGAGGGTCTCGGTGCGCGTAGCCCTGTTCGCCACCTGCCTGGCAGATCAACTGTTCCCCGAGGTGGCCGTCGCGACCGTGCGCCTCCTCCGCCACCTCGATGTCGAGGTGGATTTTCCCGAGCGGCAGACCTGCTGTGGCCAGCCGGCCTACAACGCCGGCTACCACCAGGAGAGCCGGGATATCGCCGCCCATCACCTCGAGGTGTTCGCCGGCTACGAGTACGTGGTGCTGCCCTCGGGATCCTGCGGGGCGATGGTCAAGAGCCACTACCCTGAGCTCTTTGCCGAAGCGCCGGAGCGCTACAGCAGCGCCCGCGACCTCGCTGCCCGCACCTTCGAGCTGAGCACCTTCATCGTCGAGGTGCTGGGCCGCGCCGAGATCGGCGCCGACCTCGGCGGGCTGCGAGCGAGCTACCACGACTCCTGCCACGCCCTCAGGTTCATGGGCGTTCGCGAGGCGCCGCGGCGCCTCTTGCAGGCAGCCGGCGCGGAACTCGTCGAGACCGAAGGGCACGACGTCTGCTGCGGCTTCGGCGGCCTGTTCAGCGTGAAGATGGCCGCTATCAGCGCCGCCATGGCCGAAACCAAGGCGCACAACATCGCCGCCAGCGAAGCCGATGTGCTGACCTCGACCGATGCGGGCTGTCTGATGCAGCTTCAGGGAAGCATGCGTCGGCAGGGGATAGGCACCCGGGTAGAGCACCTGGCGGAGCTGCTCTGGCACGGTGTGGAGCGCGCCGGCGCGGCCGGCTGAGGAGGATCATGAAGATCACCACCAAGACCTTTGCCGCCAACGCCCGCGAGGCGCTCAACGATACCCAGCTCAAGACAGCCATGAAGCGGGCTACCGCGGCGTTCGTCGGCAAACGCAACCAGGCGGTGGCCGAACGCGAGGATTTCGAGGAGCTGCGGTCCTACTGCGGCGCGGTCAAGGCGCACACCCTCGACTACCTCGACCACTACCTCGAGCAGCTCGTCACCAGCGTCGAACGCCTCGGCGGGCAGGTTCACTTCGCGGCCGACGGGGTCGAAGCCAACCAAATCGTTCGGGAGTTGGCGCTGACCAACGACGTCGAGACCGTGGTGAAGGCCAAGTCGATGCTGTCCGAGGAGATCGAGCTCAACGAAGCGCTCGAGGCCGCTGGGGTGACGCCGATCGAAACCGACCTCGGTGAGTACATCCTGCAGCTCGACCACGACGTGCCCAGCCACATCATC
Organism: Trueperaceae bacterium; assembly: GCA_963662295.1. GTDB lineage: Bacteria > Deinococcota > Deinococci > Deinococcales > Trueperaceae. The sequence continues at coordinate 4,226,721 of OY759346.1, read as the reverse complement.
GGCCCGGCCATCCACAAGACGAAGGAGCAGATCACCGCCCTCTTCCACGAGCACCTGGGAACCCCAGAGGATGCCGATATCCCTACCCTCACCGCTGCGGCCCGGCAGACCCTGCGCGAAGGGTTCCTGCAGGCCGACATGGGCATTACCGGCGTGAATTTCGCGGTCGCCGAGACCGGCACCTTGGTGCTGGTCGAAAACGAGGGCAACATCCGGCTCACCACCAGCCTGCCGCGCATCCACCTGGCGATCATGGGTCTCGAGAAGGTCATTCCCCGCCTCGAGGATCTGCCCGCCTTCCTTACGGTGCTGTCGCGCAGCGCCACCGGGCAGCGCGCCAGCAGCTACGTGTCGCTGCTGACGGGAGCGCGGCGGCCCGGTGAGGAGGAGGGGCCCGAGGCCTTCCACCTGCTGATCATCGATAACGGCCGCAGCGCGGTGCTCGCCGATCCCAAGCTTCGGGACGCTCTCCGCTGTATCCGCTGCGGGGCCTGCCTGAACAGCTGCCCCGTCTACCAGCAAGTCGGCGGCCACGCCTACGGCTGGGTCTACTCGGGGCCCATCGGAGCGGTTCTCGACCCCGGGCTCCTCGGCCTCGAGGAGACCAAGCAACTGCCGCAGGCGAGCAGCCTCTGTGGCGCTTGTGGCGAGGTCTGCCCCGTCAAGATCCCCCTTCCGGAGCTGCTCATCGAACATCGGCGCCGGGCGGTCGAGCGCGGCCTCTCGGGGCGGCCCGAGCGGGCGGGTGTGGGCGCCTTCGCCTTTGTGGCAACCCGGCCCCGACTGTGGGAGCTGAGTACCGCTATGGGCCGCGGAGGCGGGCGCGCCCTGTCGCGCGACGGCTACCTTCAGGGCGGCTGGCTGCCGCTGCTCAAGTCCTGGCTCGAGGAGCGAGACTTTCCCGCCCCGGCGGCGACCTCGTTCCGGCAACGCTGGCGCGAGCTGGCGACCGACCGTGACGACCGGTGAAGCGCAGCGATTTCATCGACCGGGTCAGGGGCGCCCTCCACCGGAGCGTGGGGGACCCCGTCGAACCCGCTCCGGTGTTGCGGGAGCACCAAGACGCCTGGGACCCCGACGCCCTGGCGGCGCGGTTCAGCGCCGAGCTGGAGGCGGCCGGCGGGCGGGCGATCGCTGTGGCCACTAAAGCCGAGGTATCGCCAGCTCTCGAGGCGCTGGCAGACGAGTTCGGCCTGGAACGGTATCTCCTGGGTGGTGAAGAGCTGGTCGCCACGTTGAATCTCCCCAGCCGCCTGCGGCCGGCCGACGAGCCGGCCGAGGCCGATATCGGGATCACCGGGGCGCGCTTCGGCCTGGCCGATACCGGCACCGTGGTGCTCTCGGGTCGGTCGGCGCGGCTGGCGGGTCTGTTACCGATGCATCATGTGATCGTGCTCACGCGCGAGCAGCTGGTTCCTTCCATGGCGGAGGCGCTGGCCCGACGCGGCGCCGAGACACCGTCATCGTGGGTGCAAGCCACCGGACCGAGCCGCACCGCCGACATCGAGCTCACCCTGTCGACCGGAGTGCATGGGCCCGGTGTGCTGGTCGTCATGCTGGTTCTGGAGATAGGGGAGTAGTCTGGCTGCTGGTGACAGCCACGATCGAAACGAACACGAGGCAGGTCCGATTGACGGTGACGAAGCTTCCCTGCGACGACCTGAACAGCATCTGCCGAACCTTGGACTACGCAGCCAAAGATATAGGCGTGCAGGTCTCCACGGTTCGGTGTGAGCCTGAGCGGGCGCACTTCGAGGCGCAGCTCGAGGGTCAGAGAGCCGATTTCGCCGCCTTGCAGGGCATCCTCAGCAACAGTTTTCCCGCAGCCGAGGTCGAGCTCGAAGATGGTGACAGCTAGCTCCTGGCCCCTTGGCTGCAAGGCTGGCCGGCAGACTATCGAAGCGAGAATGATTAAGTTGACGCTTACGTAAGTGTATGTTAAAATAACATCCTTGAACAATGTGTTCCGTGCCATCGCCGAACCGCACCGCCGTGAGATCCTGAGAATGATCCAGACCCAGGAACTTCCCGCTGGAGAGATAGCGAGGCATTTCGAGGTGTCGCGCTCTGCCATCTCCCAGCATCTCAAGATCCTGGAGGAGGCCGACCTCGTCACCGTGCGGCAGGCGGGAACCAGTCGCTTCTATCGGGCCAATCCGGACGGGTTGGAAGAGCTGCGGAACTTTTTGGAAGGCTTTTGGAGCAGCCGATTGCTCAACCTCAAACGCGAAGCTGAAGCCGCTGAGAAGAAGACAACTGACCAGGAGAGGGATAAGGTTCCATGACAGCGAATCAGGATGCGATCGAACGAGAAATCCGCATTGCCGCCCGGCCCGAAACCATCTTCCCGTTCTTCACCGACCCGGAAAAGATGGTTCGCTGGAAGGGCATCAGCGCCACCCTGGATCCCCGACCTGGCGGCGTCTACCGCATTCAGATCAGCGAATCGGTGGTTGTCGAGGGCAGGTACCTCGAGATCACCCCCAACGAACGCGTCGTCTTTGCCTGGGGTTGGGAACAGGGCATCGAGGAACGACCGCCTGAAAGCAGCATCGTCGACATCTCGCTGGTTGCGGATGGCCAGGACACCATCGTCTATCTGCGGCATGAAGGATTGCTCGAAGCCCTCAAGGAGAGCCATGCCTTGGGATGGGACAGGTTTCTTCCGCAGCTTGTCAGAGCCGTCGAGGGAGGTGAGGAGACGACCCGCGGTTAGAGACTTTTGTTCGAGAGGATCTTTGCCGGGAGGTGGTAGCTGGTGTAAGCAGTTGCATATCACGTTGATCGTCTCATTTTTTTCGGCCAATAGTAAGTAAATACTAACGTAAGTAAATACTAACTCTAAAGGCCTTCCAACCTCGACTAGCTGTTGGGAGCCAACCGAACCGCTGCGTCTCAAACGAGACGAGAAGGAGATCAATAACCATGAAAACGAACCGAACCGTCACCACCTTGCTGGGCATCGTCTTGCTTCCCGTGCTCTTCGGAGGGCTCCAGGCTGCGCACGCCCAAGGGGAGACCACCGTGCAAGAAGACGCCAATAAAACAGTCGTCCGGCGCCTCGTCGACGAGGTCAAGAACCGTAACAACCCGGCCGCCGCCGAGGAACTCTTCTCCCCGGACTACGTTCATCACTTCAATTTCCCGGGTGTAGAACTGCCGCCAGGCCTGGCCGGCTCTGCCACCATCGGCGGGATCTTTGGCACCGCCTTCCCCGAAATCGAGGTCACCCTCGAGATCTTGATCGCCGACGGGGAGTTCGTGCTCGAGCGCAGCAGCGTCGTGGCCCTCCACGCTGGGGAGTTCCTGGGTATTCCAGCCACGAATCAGACCGTTACCTGGACGGAAAACCACCTCTATCGCATCGTCGATGGGCGCATTGTGGAGCACTGGCCGGAAGTCGATATCGCTGGACTGCTCGAGCAGATGGGGGTATTTCCTGCCCGCTGAGCGGTAGTCTCTGGACCTTCGGTCGAATGCCGAAAGCCGCCCAGGTGATGGGCGGCTTTCTTACGTCGTTCCAGAAGTGCTGATGGCTGCCGACGATCACATTCATCCGTCCCCATCGAAATAGAACACCTCGTTCATCACGGCCCACCACTCCCCCTCCTGACGCGACTCCAGGGGGACCTGCATGGGCCCGCACACGTCCCACCAGCGCTGGGTGTGCGGATCCGCCGCCATCTTCGCCATATCCGCCTCGTAATCGTCCCCGAGGTACTCGTAGTAGCTGAACAGGTAGTGCTTGCCGTCGTCGAGCTGCCGGTGGTAAATGGAGTAGTTGCGGATGTTGCACTCCGCGACCCTCGCGAGCACCTCGGGCCACACGGCCGCGTGAAGCCGGCTGTACTCCTCAAGCTCTTCGGGCTTGATCCCAAGCACCATTCCGTAGCGTTTTACTCCCATCCTCTATCCCACCTTTCTCCAGGACTTCAAACCCCTGCAACGAATGCTTGTGTCAGACGACCTCAACGCAGTGGGTTTCGAGAAGACGTTCGACGATCGCAGCGAGAGAAGGTACCCGCGGCTGTGGTCCCAGGATGCCCTCGAGCCGAATCACGACCCCGCCCGGGGGATGGCAGTTCCGCCGCCATCGCTCGAGCGGTGCGCGGCCTCGACCAGCGCCATGGTCCGATAGCCGTCGTCGATCGAGGTGGGCAGGGTGGAGGCGGAGCCCTCGAGGTAGCGCATAAGGCTCGCCATGGTGCCGATGAAGGCGTCGGGAAACCAGCTCCCCTCGAGCGGGAGGGTGCGCCACTGCGGGTCCTCACCCTCGGCCAGCAGGCAGTAGTCGAAGGCGTCGGGCTCCCCCACGGGGTAGTTCATGTTCAGACCCATGGTGGCCTTGATGGCGCCCCGAGTCCCCTCCCACTTCAGGTAGCTCTCCTGGTGCGTAAGCCCGAACTCGTGGCCGTGGTTGGTGGCGATGTTGGCCCGCCGGAAGTCGCCGTAGTCGACGATCATCGAGGTGCGGGTGGAGGCGAGCTTGTTCATCTTCGGGTGCCGCATCGTCTTGGCGTAGACGCCGTTGGGCTCGCCGAAGAAAGAACGGACGAGATCGAGGTAGTGGATGCTGTTGTAAAGGATCTCGACCCGCGGGAGGTCCTCGAGGAAGGGCCATAGGTGAAAGGGGGTGTAGACCGTTACCCGGATGTCTACCTCGTGAAGCTCGCCGATGGCGCCTTGGTCGATGAGGCTGCGCGCGGCCAGTACGTACGGGGCGTAGCGCAGCTGGAAGTTCATGGCGGCGGTGAGGTTCTTCCGGTGGCACAGGTCGCGGATCGCTCCGGCCTGTTCGAAATCGTCCCCGAGCGGCTTCTGCAGCAGGATGGCGGCACCATCGGGCAGGCTGGGAAGAATGCCGAGGATGGCCTCCGCCGGCACGGCGACGTCATACACAGCCCCCTCGGGGGCGTTCGCCACGGCCTCTTCGAGCGAGGAGAACACCTTGGGAATCGAGAACCTCTGCGCCGTTGCACGGGCCTTGGAGCCGTCGAGGTCGTAGAGGCCTATCGTGTTGAACCCGGCTTTCGCGTACGCCGGCTGATGGGCGTCGTTGACGATCCCACCGGCGCCGATGCCGACGATGGGCCGCGGGTTCTCAGGCAACGGGGGAGCCTGAACGATCTCGAGAGCAGACATGACTCGTTCTCCCAACGCGCAGACCTGATGAGCTCCTGCAAGCCACTATCGCATGTCGACGTCTTCACTACAACGGGATGAAACGGTCCTCCGGTGCGACCATCTCGCTAGACTTTCGGCTGCTGGCCCATGCCGCAGCCTGCAACCGATGGTCCGGACATTTCTGATGTTTGACAAAACATAGGAAAAGAGGTTGGCTGCGCACCAGCCTGTAGAGCTCTTCGGGTGTTCCTGATAAGCTGGTTTAAGGACCCTTGAGAATGGTGGAGCAGCCGAATCCGAACCCCCTTCCCGATTCGTTTTCCGATGAGGAGACGCTCGAGGAGTTCATGAGCCGGCCGACGGCGGAGTTGACCGCTGACTTGGCCACGCTCGACGGCGACATCATGATCCTGGGGGTGGGCGGCAAGATGGGGCCGACCCTGGCGCGGCTGGCGAAGCGCGCCGTACCCGAGAAGAGGGTTCTGGGCGTGGCGCGCTTCAGCGAAGCGGGGCTGCGCGAGCGGTTGGAGGGTTGGGGTGTCGAGACCATCAAAGCCGACCTGTTGGACCCGGATCAGGTGGCCGCCCTTCCGAGCTGCAGCAACGTCGTGTTCATGGCGGGACGGAAATTCGGTTCCTCCGGCTCCGAGGAGTTGACCTGGGCCATGAACGCGCTGGTTCCCGCACTGGTCGCGGAATCGTTCCGGGACTCGCGTATCGTCGTCTTCTCGACGGCTTGCGTGTATCCGTTCGTGCCCATTTCGTCGGGGGGCGCCAGGGAGGAGCTTGCGCCCAACCCGTCGGGGGAGTACGCGCAGTCCTGTGTCGGCCGGGAACGCCTGTTTCAATACTTCTCGAAGCGATACGGCACCCCCGGATGCCTGATCCGGCTGAGCTACGCCATCGACACGCGTTACGGCGTCCTGTTCGACGTCGGAAGCGGCGTCTATGGGGGCGAAGCGATCGATGTTTCGATGGGCCACGCCAACGTGATCTGGCAGGGAGACGCCAATTCCCAGGCGCTGCGGGCGCTGCGCCACTGCACCGCGCCGACCTGGCCCCTGAACGTCAGTGGTCGGCCGCCCCTGTCCATTCGCTGGCTCGCCAGCGAGTTCGGCGAGCGGTTTGGCAGGCGTCCCGAGTTCACCGGGGAGGAAGCCCAAACGGCGTGGATCATGAATACCGACCGGGCCGCGGCGTTGTTTGGAGAGCCGCTGGTGCCGCTCGACCGGATGATCGACTGGGTCGCGGACTGGATCGCGCGCGGCGGAAGAAGCCTCGACAAACCGACCCATTTCGAAGTGCGCGACGGTTCCTATTAACCTGAGTTCGGAGTTTCCGATCCAGACGCGGGAGCCGGACCGGTTCGGCAGGAGGGAAGCCATGAAGCACCTGTATCGGGAGATGACCTGGCCGGAGGTGAACGAGGCGGTCCGGGCCCGGGCGGTGGTGGTGGTGCCGGTCGCCGCCATCGAACAGCACGGCCACCACATGCCCATCGACATGGACAACCTGGCGGTGACCCACGTCGCGGCCGAGGCCGCCCGACGCGCCTCCCCGGCGCTGCTGTGCGCCCCTGCCATCCACTACGGCTTCAACGAGCACAACATGGACTTTCCCGGCACCATCACCATCACCATGGACACCCTCGTCGCCCTCGCCTTCGAGGTCGGCGAGAGCCTGGCCCGGCAGGGTTTCAGGCGCATCGTGTGGCTCAACGGCCACGGTAGCAACGGGCCCATCTACAACCTCGTCGCCCGCAAGGTCACCAACCACACCTCGGCCCTGGCGGCCAGCATCGACTGGTGGCAGCTGGCCTGGCCCGCCATCGAGCGCGTCTGCGAGGGCCTGCCTGAAAGCGTCGACCACGCCGGCGAGTTCGAGACCTCGGTCTACCTGCACCTCCGCCCCGAGCTGATACAGCGAGACCGGATCCGCGACGAGGTCGCCTCCGATCGGGGCGGGCCCCGCTGGCTCTATCCCAACCTGGGGGGCTCCGGCGGCGTGGCGTTCATGAACTTCTGGAGTCGCATGTCGGCGACCGGGGTCAACGGTCGCCCCTCGCTGGCCACCGCCGAGAAGGGCGAGGCCATCCTCGAGGAGGCCACCGAAGCGCTCGTCCGCTTCGCCCGCGAGTTCCGCGACACGGCGATGCCTCCCCGCACCGATTACAAGGTCCGACCCGGGGCCGATCCCGACCGAGCCGATCCTCTCGAGGCCACCGAGGATGATCTCCCGGACCCGAATTCCCGTGAGTGAGCTGAGCGTCGAGCGGCTGGACTTCGAACGCCTGCCGCCCGGGAGCGCGCGGGCGTTTCGGCTCCTGATGGGGTCGCCGTCGGGTTGGGGCGAGGTCTGGCTGCCGGTGTGGGTGTTGACGGGTCGCCAGCCCCGACCGCGGGTCACCGTGACGGCGGGCGTCCACGGAGACGAGTTCGAGGGGGTCCGGGCCATCGCGCAGTTGGCGCGGTCTCTGGCCCCGGAGTCGCTGGCGGGCACGGTGGTACTGGCCCCGATCGTCAACCCCCCCGCCTACCGGGCCGGAACCCGCCACACCCCCCCCGACGGACTCAATCTCAACCGCGTCTTCCCCGGCGACCACCACGGCACCCCGACCGAGCGGCTCGCGGAGCGGCTGATGCAGCTGCTGGTCGAGGGATCGGACCTGCTGGTGGACCTGCACAGCGGGGGCACCACCCTGCTGCACGCCCCTCTGGCCGGGTACTACAGCCTCCCCGGTGACGTCGGGGAGCGGAGCCGGGCCGCGGCTCGCGCGCTGGGGCTTCGCTATCTGTGGAACCTGCCGGAGCGCGCCGGGGTGCTCAGCTTCGAGGCCGCGAAGGCAGGCGTTCCCGTGGTGGGGACCGAGATCGGCGGCGGCGGCCGCTGCCTGGCCAGCGACGTGGCGCTCACCCGGGAGGCCGTGCTGGGGGCGCTCCGCCATATGGCCGTGGTGCCGGGCGAGCCGGCCCCGAATGACGAAGCGGAGATGGTCTCCGGAGACTGGCTGCTGGCCGAGGCGTCCGGCCTCTTCGAGCCGAGCGTCGGGCTCGAGCAGCGGGTCGCGGCCGACGAATCGCTGGGCGCCATCTTCGATCCCTTCGGCGAGGTCGTGGCCCGGGTGCGGGCCCCCGCGGCGGGGGTCGTGCTGGGGCTGCGCAGCTTCCCGACCGTCACCGCCGGTGAGCTGGTGGCGTTCGTGCCGCAGCCCGGCGAGAATCGTATCCCTCCGGCCAGGTCACTGTAGGGAGCGGTAGCGGCAGGCGTCGTTTCGGGTCGAGGAGCACGGCACGACCTAGGGGAGTCGAGCCGCGATCCCCTCTGTCGAAGGCGAGCAGCAGTCCGCCCTCTTCAGCTACGACTAGGGACGGTCACGGTGGTGGGGATGGGACCTCGATGATCAGCTGAACGCGTCCTGATGATACCGGTAGGCCAGACAACAAGTGCCCCACTCTGGGTGCCCGAGATCCATGATCGAGTACGCGGTCGTCACGACGGTGCCGTCGTCGAAACAGACGGTGCTGGGATAGCCGACGTCCCAGCAGAAGGCGCTATCGGACAGCACGTACTCCCGGTCGGTGTCGAACGTGTGGCCGCCGTCGCGACTGACGATGGCCCTCACACCGAAGGGGTAGGCGCGGTACCCATAGGTGATGAGAACGTTGCCGTTGGGCAGCCGTACCACGCTGCCGGGCGACGGCTTCTGAACGCGGGAGTTCACCATCCGCCAGTCTCCCGCCCCGAGCGCATCCTCGGGCGAGGCGGTGCTGGCCCCCTCCCCCGTGACGGCGGTCTCCACCCACTTTTTCCAGGTCTTGCCGGCGTCGTAGGAGTGCGCGATCCGGTTGGCTCTGTCGTTGTGGCGGACGTAGCCGACCCAATGATCGTCGTCGAGCGCGACGAATCCCGTCTCGCTGGCTCCGGCCCCGATGGTGGAGTAGAGCTCCCAGGTGTCGCCGCCATCGGCCGACCTGAACAGGTAGCTCACGCGTATCGGGAGGTCGGGATCCCTCTCGTAGGCCTTGATGGAGTAGGACCCTCTGGCGTTGAAGATCAGGTCCCCGCTGTCCAGCCTCCGCATCTGACCGTGCGGGCTCAACAGGGCGTCCTCGGGCGAGGGGATGCGGTTGGGCTCGGTCCAGGTTTTTCCGTCGTCGCTCGAACGGATCACCTCCATCCAGGTCAACGTGTGCTCGGCCCCGGCCGGCGCCCGCTCACCTCGAGCGTCGTTCCCGCTGTCGGCTCGAGGATTGTTCCCGATGAGGGTGCCGTAGGTCATCACCAGCGCGCCGTCGGCCGCCTGGGCCAGCGATGGATTCCTCGTATCCATTCCCCGATCCGGGTCTCCACTGACGACGACTGAATAGTCCGACCAGCTCTGGCCCCGGTCGTCCGAGAACGAGACGCTGATCTCCGAACCGCCGCTACCGGCGTGCGAAGCTCCCGTCCTGGTCGCACAGCAGAGCCTGCCGTCAGCCATCAGGGTCAGCACCGGGAACAACCCTCCGCCCCTGGCGAAGGGGGGGGGCTTAGCGGCGACGGCGCCAAACTGGTTGCGCCGGGGGTCGTCGCGGCTGTCCGGGAACATCTTGAAATAGGGTTCGGGCCCTCGGTCCTCGCGCAGACAGGGCCAGCGGGTGCCGCTGGCCACCACGGGAAACGTCTCGATCTTGTCGGTGATGGAGATCTCTTGCATCCTAGGTTCTCCAATCGGCGCGGCTCGAGCTGCGCCAGGAACATGTGGCCCGTCGCGGCCGTGTTCACCACGTCCTCTGTCGTCAGGCCCGCCTTGCGGGCCATCATAACCCCCTAGCGAAGGCCGACGACTGGCCCCTTCCTGCGGCGCTCATTCTAGCTGCTCGACGTTATATGATAGGCGGATGGGCTGGCGCGTCGCAGAGCATTTCACGATCTACCGCCAGGAGGGCTGGTACGCCGCCCACCCCAACCTGGTGCGCACCCCCGCCGGCGACCTGCTGACCCTCTTCCACCGCTCGCCCGAGGCCGCGGGCTACCATAGCCACGGCCACCCACTGTTCGACGTCCGCGCCTGCCGCTCGACCGACGAGGGAAAGACGTGGGGCCCCCCCCACCTCGTGACCGTGGATCCCAGAGGCGGGATCCTCGATTTCGGCACCCACGCCCTCCCCGACGGCAGCCTGTTCCTGCACGCCTCGACCACCCAGCTGGTGCCCAAACCGGATGAGAGCCAGGGCTCGCATTGGACGGCTCAGCGCGGCCTGCCGTTCTGGGTTCGCTCGCGCGACGACGGCCGCAGCTGGAGCGAGCCCGAACGCTTCCCGCCCCTCCCCGACGCCCTGTGGGGTCACCCGGCCACCCATTCCGGCGTCTGTCGCAGCGGCCTGGCGCTGCACCCGGACGGTCGGCTGCTGCTGCCGAGCAAGGCGACCGAGCGGCCCGACGGCAGCTTCCCCTTTTTCGGCATGATGCGGGTGTCGCGTGACCTGGGCGCGACCTGGGAGTACGGCGGCCGCATCGCCCAGGACCCCACCACCCACTTCAGCGAACCCGCCATCCACATCACCCCCAACGGCCGTATCCTGGTGCTCTACCGCTGCCACCCGGATATTCTGGGCTCTCCCACGGAGGTGTTCCTGGCTCTGGTCTCCTCGGAGGACGGCGGGGCGACCTGGACCCCCTGGAGGCGTACCTCGATGAACGGCAGTCCGGGCCACATGCTAGGGCTGCGGGACGGCCGGATCGTGGTTACGGTGGGCACCCGCTGGGAGGGGCAGCGGGGTTGCACGGCCCGGGTCCTAGACCCTGAGGGTGACGACCTCGAGGGCGCGCCCGACCTGGTGGTGAGGAGCGATTCGGCTGATGGTGACTGCGGTTACCCGTGGGCGGTGGAGTTGGCGGACGGCCGTGTGCTGGTGGTCTACTACTACACGTATGGTGATGGGGTTCGTGGCATCGAGGGGACCGTGATCGAGGAGCGGTAGAGTTCGGGCTCCGCTGCTACCATCGAAAGCCTGTCGGCCCTCGAGCTGTCGATGCCGCTGGGGGGGCAACGGCGATGCCGGATACAACCCACTGGGCCTCTCTCCACCTCCTTCCGCCGCGCTATGCTTTTGGGCTATAATACCCCGTAACGTGGCAACATTCCTCATCCAGAGGTTCCTCTCGATGATCGTCTCCTTCATGCTGATGTCGGCGATCATCTTCACCATCATCCAGATCGCTCCCGGCGACTTCATCACCAACATGCTGGCCCAGATGGACGCGGAGGGCCAGCGCACCGCGGGGCTTGAAGAGTTCGCCGAACACTTCCGGAGGCAGCACGGCCTGGACCAACCGAAGGTGATCCAGTACCTGATCTGGATCAAGAACTTCGTCACCGGCAATATGGGCGAATCGCTGCTGTACAACCGGCCGGTCTCCACCCTGCTCGGCGACAGGCTGGCCCTGAGTTTCGGTCTTTCGCTCGGCAGCCTGGTCCTGATCTGGCTCATCGGCATCCCCATCGGCATCTACGGCGCCATGCGTAAGAACAGCGTCGGCGACTACGCCGCGACCTTCGTGGGTTTTATCGGCCTCTCGATTCCCAACTTCTTCCTGGCGCTGCTGCTGATGATCCTCGCCGTCTTCGTCCTCGACCTGCCCGTCGGCCGACTGTTCTCCCAGCAATACGAGGGCGCACCCTGGAGCATCGGCAAGGCCTGGGACCTCTTCAAGCACCTGTGGATCGCCCTGGTGGTGATCGCCACGGCGGGCACCGCCGAGACCATCCGGATCATGCGGGGTAACCTGCTCGACGTCCTGGGGCAACCGTTCGTCACCACGGCCCGCTCGAAAGGCCTGCGGGAGGGGACCGCGGTTCGGCGCCACGCGGTCCGGATCGCCTTCAACCCGCTCATCAGCGGCCTGGGCCTGTCGCTGCCGGCGCTGCTTTCGGGTGAGACCATCACCTCGATCGTCCTCAACCTCCCCACCGCCGGGCCGCTGCTCTTCGAGGCGCTGTTCGCGGAGGACATCTTCCTGGCGGCCAGCATCCTCCAGTTCTACGCGATCTTCCTGTTGATCGGGAACTTCCTCGCCGACATCTCGCTCAGCTGGCTCGATCCCCGCATCCGCTACTACTGAATGGGGTTGGTATGGCTTCAGCTATAGACCAACTGGACCCGCAACAGACCGTCGCCGAGGTGGGCGCCAGCAGAAGCCTGTGGCAGCTCGCCTGGCGCCGCTTCCGGAAGAACCGCCTGGGCCTGATCAGCGCCGTGATCCTGGTGGTTCTGTATCTGCTGGCGATGTTTGCCGAGTTTCTCGGCCCCTACTACTTCGATGAATTCCACGGCACCCGCGTCTTCGCGCCGCCCCAGACGGTCCACCTCCTAACCGAGGAGGGGCGCATCACCCGGCCCTTTACCTACGCCTACACTATGGAACTGAACATGACGACGCTGGCGCGGACCTACACCGAAGACAGGTCGAAGCGCTACCCCATCCGCTTCTTCGTGAAGGGGAGACCTTACCGCATGTTCTGGATCTTCGAACTCGATCGGAGGCTGCTCGGCTTCGACGAGGGGGGCTCGCTGTTCCTGCTGGGTACCGACTCGCTCGGCAGAGATCTTCTCTCGCGAATCCTCAAGGGCGCGCAGGTGAGCCTCTCGGTGCCGCTCATCGGCACGCTCATCACCATCATTCTGGGATCGGTGCTGGGGGTCGCGTCGGGCTACTTCGGGGGGCTCATCGACAACGTCATCCAGCGCTTCATCGAGGTCATTCTGTCGTTCCCTCGCATCCCCTTGTGGCTGGCGCTGTCCGCCGCGGTCCCGAAGACCTGGCCGTCGAGCTACGTCTACCTGAGCGTGGTGGTCATCCTCTCCCTGATCGGCTGGGGGGGACTGGCCCGGGTGGTGCGCGGCAAGGTCCTGGCCTACCGGGGGGAGGAGTACGTCCTGGCCGCCCAGTCGGTCGGAGCCAGCAGCTGGCGGATCATCACCCGGCACCTGACGCCCGGATCGTTGAGCCACATCATCGTGGTGGCCACGCTGGGCATACCCGGCCTGATCCTGGGGGAGAGCGCGCTGAGCTTTCTCGGGGTCGGCATCACCCCACCGATGACCAGCTGGGGCGTGCTCATCAAGGACGCTCAGCACATCAACGCCATCATCAACAACCCCCATCTGATGATTCCCGGATTCATGATCATCCTGGCCGTCCTCTGCTTCAACTTCCTGGGCGACGCGATGCGCGACGCCGCCGACCCCTTCTCCACCTAGGTGAGGTGCTGAGGCTCCATGACGATACCTGACGCTGCGGCTCAAGAGACCCTGCTCGAGGTGCGGGATCTCACCACCCACTTCCACACCGACGACGGTGTGGTGCGGGCCGTCAACGGCGTGAGCTTCACGGTCGACAAGCAGCAGGTCGTGGGCGTCATCGGGGAGAGCGGCTGCGGCAAGAGCGTGACGGCGCACAGCATCCTGCGCCTGATCCCCTCGCCGCCCGGAAGGATCGAGGCCGGCGAGATCGTCCTGCACCGCGACGGCGAGACGGTCGACATCGCGAAGCTGCCGGTCAACGGCAGGACCCTGCGGGAGATCCGCGGCAGGGAGATCGCGATGATCTTCCAGGAGCCGATGCGGACCCTGACCCCGGTGTACTCGATCGGGTACCAGATCATGGAGCGCACCCGGCCCTTCCTGGGCCTGAACCGGAGGGAGGCGCGGCGGCACGCCATCGACATGCTCCACAAGGTGGACATGCCCGATCCCGAGCACAGGATCGACGCCTACCCCCACCAGCTGAGCGGGGGCATGAGGCAGCGGGCCATGATCGCCATGGCCCTGTCGTGCAACCCCAAGCTGCTCATCGCAGACGAACCCACCACCGCCCTCGACGTGACCATCGAGGCGCAGATCCTCGATCTGCTGCAGCAGCTCCAGCAGGAGCTCCACATGTCGATGCTGTTCATCACCCACGACCTGGGGGTCCTCTCCCGGATCGCCGACGAGGTGATCGTCATGTACCTGGGGAAGATCGTGGAGCGGGCTTCGAAAGCGGACCTGTTCCGCAATCCCAAGCACCCCTACACGCAGGCGCTGTTCCGCTCGATCCCCGCCATGGCCGAGGCCCCGAAGGCAAAGCTCGAGGTCATCGCCGGCTCCGTGCCCAACCCCATGCAAGTGATCCAGGGCTGCCCCTTCGCGGCGCGCTGCCCGCACGCGACCGAAGAGTGCAACACCATGCCCGACGAACTCGAGGTCGCCCCCGGCCACGCCGTCTCCTGCTGGCTGTACCCGAGCCGAGCCCCATGACCGACGCTCCCGAATCCCCGCTCCCCGACACCTTGCTCGAGGTCGAGGACCTGGCGAAGTACTTCCCCATCCAGCGGGGCCTGCTCAACCGGACGGTGGGGCACATCAAGGCCGTCGACGGGGTCAGCTTCACGATCCGCCGGGGCGAGACCCTCGGTCTGGTGGGCGAGAGCGGCTGCGGGAAGACCACGACCGGCAGGATGATCGGTGGCCTGTACCGGCCGACCGGGGGGCGGGTGACGTTCCACCGGGAGGGCCGCGAGATCGACGTCTGGGGCCAGGGGCGCCGCGAGATGCGGGAGTACCGGCGGGGTGTCCAGATCGTCTTCCAGGACCCGTTCTCCTCGCTGAACCCGTACATGCGGATCATGGAGACGGTCGGAGAGCCCCTGATCGTGCTACAGGGGGCGAAAGGGGAATCGTTGCGGGTCGAGGTGCGCCGGCTGCTGGAGACCGTGGGCCTGCGCGCCGAGTACGCCGACCGCTACCCGCACGAGTTCAGCGGCGGCCAGCGCCAGCGAATTGGCCTCGCCCGGGCCCTGGCCCTGAAGCCCGATCTGGTGGTGGCCGACGAGCCCGTCTCGGCCCTCGACGTCTCGGTGCAGGCGCAGATCCTGAACCTCATGATCGACCTGCAGCGGGAGCTGGGACTGAGCTACCTGTTCATCGCCCACGACCTGAGCGTGGTCCGCTATATCAGCGACCGCATAGCGGTGATGTACCTGGGCCGCATCGTGGAGACGGGAGCGGCCGAGGAGGTTTTCCTGCGCCCTCAGCATCCCTATACCGAGGCCCTCCTGTCGGCCCTGCCGACCACGGATCCCGACGATACGAAGGAGCGAATCGTCCTCCAGGGCGACGTGCCGAGCCCCGCGGATCCGCCCGGCGGCTGCCCCTTCCACCCGCGCTGCCCCTACGCCGAGGATCGCTGCGCGGTCGAGGTACCCCAGCTCACGGAGGTGGCAGCCGGCCACGAGGTGGCAGCCGGCCACGAGGTGGCCTGCCTGCGCACCGAGGAGCTCACCTTGCGGGGCCGGGAGACGACCCGGCCGTTCGGAAGGGAGTAGCGCCTCCCGGTCGCGGGACCGTCCAACGTCCATGAATAGCAGCGGGCCGGTGGGGGCTAAGTGCCCCACCGGCCCGAGAGCATGAATGGCGCTTACTCGAGGTCGTAGTCGTACTTGATGTAGAACTGGTCCGGGGTCGCGTCGTAGGGGCGGGACTTGGGCAGGAAGTCCGGCACGTTGCCCATCCGATTGTGACGGATCATCGGGACCGGGAAGGTCGACGTGATCGCGATCTGCTGCAACCCGATGTCGCCGAATGCGATCCAGAACTCCCTCAGGTTCGCGGAGAACTCCTCCGGAGTGGTCGCAGTTATGGTCGCCTGCTCGAGCTCCCACATGCGCACGAACTCTGCGGGAGGATCATCGAGCCCGTTGCCCATGTAGGCGTCGGGGTCGTAGTAGGAGCCCATGAACAGCCACGGCAGGATGACCTCGTTCGACGGGCCCCAGTTGGAGTATGCCTGCACGGTATCGGCCGCCCGACCCTCGAAGATGATGCTGGACTGGACGGGGTCGTAGATCGCGTCGAGCCCGACCTCGCGCATGTAGTTCACCATCATCTGATCGACCTCAGGGTGGGGCGCGAGGTTGACTCCCCCGTTGATAATGATGGTGACCTTGCCGCCGTCGGCGTACTCGAGTATCCCGTCGCCGTTGGTGTCCTGCAGGCCGAGCCCCTCGAGCATGCTCCTCGCCCGCTCGGGGTCGTATTCGGCGTAGAGGTCCATCGCCGGATCGTGGAACGCCGATTCCGGACTCACCACCGTCCCGCTGACGTCGGCCAGGCCGAAGTACAGGGTGTCGTTAACCTCCTGCCGGTTCATGGCCAGCGACACCGCCCGGCGGAAGTCGGCCTGCCGCATGAGACCCGCGAGCTGCTCATCGCTCTTGGTGTCGATGTTGAACAGCAGGTAGCCCTGGACGCCGCCGCTCTTCCAGACCAGGACCTGGTAGTCGCCTCGTTCCTCGTTCTCCTTCAGGACCTGGAAGTTCGCGAGGTCGCTATAGTGCTCGGCCTGGATGTCGACCTGGCCCTGGAAGGTGCTCAGGATGCCCGCGTCGGGGCTGGCGATCCGGATGCGGAGATGGTCGATGTAGGGAAGCTGGTTGCCCTCCTGATCGACCACCGGGTAGTAGGGGTTGCGGGTGGAACGGCCGCCCTCGATCGGATCGGTGCTCACGACCATCCAGGGGCCCAGCTGCGGCATCTCGGGATGGAGGACTGACCCCGCCCCGGCGTTCCCGAGCAGACGGTAATCGCGGAACTCTTCCCAGGTGGTGTCGGAGAAGTCGGGGTGGACCGGCTCCATGAAGGCCCGCGACGCGATGAGGTCATAGATCATCACCCGGGTGTGCATGCGCGGATGCGGCGTAGCGGAGATGAACTTCACGGTCATCTCATCGATCAGCTCGGCCTGGATCTTCGCGCCGCCCTCAACCACCGCCCAGTGGCCCGGCGGGGCGAACACGTTATCGTTGGTGGCGATGTTGTTCCACGACCACACGATGTCGTCCGCGGTGAAGAGACTGCCGTCCGACCACCTCACCCCTTCGCGCAGACGAACGGTGACCTCGGTGAAGTCGTCGTTGTACTCGAAACTCTCGGCGTAGAGGGGTGCATGCCCGCTGAAGAACAGCCCGTCATCGATGTACTGCACCAGGTCGAGCGGGTTGTTGAAGCCGTAGCCGCCCATGTCGTTGTTGAAGTTCCAGTAGTAGAGGTTGTGCAGGACGACGCCTCTGGGGTCGTTATCCCACTTGCGGAGCGTGCCGCCGTACACCCCGATCTCGTTGACGACCTCGCGCACGAACGGCACCAGCGGCAGGCGCTCGTCGACCGGCGGCAGCTCTCCAGCTGCGACCATCTCTGCCAGTATGGGTGCCTCGTTGTAGTGGTCTGCCACCGCCGAGCTCAGGGCCGACAGCAGCACAACCAATAGGAACGTCACGAACGATTTCCACCCTGTAAAGCTTTTAATCACGGTATCTCCCTAATTCCCAAAACGAGTTCTGAGTGGATCCCCAAAGGCGGGGATGAGACGATGAACTCCTCCTTCCGTTAGACAATCCTTCCTAAAAACAGTATGGAATGGAAAACAAGATTTTTGTAGCGGTCATTTTAGCACGAGATTGCCGCCGGAGCATCACACCGGTGCTCGACCCAATCCATGATGGGGTAGCGGGCTCGAGGGGAAGGGCAGAGGCTCTGTCTACCGAGGCCACGTTGGGTCACGTGGAATGCTGTGAAGGGCCCGCACGGCTGCCCTCCCATCCCCGCTCTACCGGGCGTCAGCCATCACACCTCGGTGGTGACGTTCTGGTCGAAGTGCACCGGCCGGAACAGCGTCTGGCGCTTGGCCGGCATCGACTCGAGGTGCTGCGGGTGCGGGTTCCAGTCGTGGAACTTGCTGTTGACGTTGTTGTAGCTGTTGAAGACGGGGACGCGGTCCCACGCCTCGTTGGTCCAGGGGGCGCCCGTGTGGGTGGTCGACTCGGTGAAGAACAGCACCGAGCCCGCCGGACAGGAGTAGGTCTCCCACAGCGGGGAGCTGCCGTCCTGGACGGACTCCGGGGCGGGATACGCGGCCTTGTGGCTGCCGCTGATGAAGCGGGTGCTGCCGTCGCCTTCGCCGACCGGGGCCAACTCCCAGACCACCCGCGTGAGCCCGCTGTGGGCCTTGCCGGGGATGCAGCGGTAGAAGTGCGAATCGCCCGGCAGCCTCAGCATGCCGTTGCCGTTGTGAGGCCCGATGCGGTGAAACCCCGCCTTGCGGATGATCAGGTAGCTGCCTTCCATCCGGAAGCCGTAGCAGCTCTCGTTGGCCAACAGTGGATGGGCCACGAACTCGTTCATGAAGCCGACGACGACCGGGTGATCGGTGAGCTTCTCCAGGGGCCCGCCGATCGAGAAGCGCTGGTGCTCGGGGATGGTCTCGTCGCCGTTGTGGAGGCGGTAGCAGAAGTCCCGCATCTCCTCGATCTCGTCCTCGCTGAGCACGCCCGGGATGAGCAGCCAGCCGCGGGTGTCGAAGGTGTACTTCTGCTCGTCGCTGGGGCGGACGACGGGCCTCCCGTCGGCATTGGTGGTGGTGAGATCCGCGGGGTGCGCGGACACGGGCTTCCCCAAATCCTTGGAGAAGATCAACGGGGCGCTATTTTCTGGGGGCATCTCAACCCACCTCCGTCACTCGGACCATGCATTCCAGCCGCTCGACGACGATGTCTCCTTCGGCCCCAGCGGCACCCTGTTCGAGCGTGAGGCCGAGAACGTTGTCGCCGTAGCGGAACGGGGGACTCGACAGCGCGACCTTGCAGCTGGGCGGCCCCTCCTCGTTCCAGGTCCAGCTCACCCGCTCCGCGGGGACGGCCGTGCCGTTGATGTCGATCGCCAGCCGATCTCCTTTGGCGAGTCCATTGGTGAAGAAGCTCAGCCCGCTGCCCTCCGTCGTCAGCGGCAGGATCGGATCGGCCGGGAAGTGCTCGCAGACGCGGAAGCGATAGTCTCCCCGGGCCTCAGCCGGGCCGCGCTCGAGAACGATGCGCTGCGGCTGGTAGATGTGGCTCATCCCGTGGCCGTCGTTCAAGTCGGCCCACAGCGGCAGGAAGACGTAGTGCCGGTCGCCGACGGCGATCTCGTCGGGATCCCTTAATTCCTTCAAGTAGTTGAAGCCCCGCGGATACTCCTCCGGGATGGCCGGCCCGTCCTCCCCCGGGCTCTCGAACTGCGGCAGCCAGTGGAAGAAGTAGTTCTGGGTCGAGAGCCCGTCGGCGCCGGCCGCGTAGAAGTTGCGGGCGGCCGCCCGGTAGCGGGCGGGCTCCATGTCGATGTCGGCATCGATCCCGAGTTGCGTCTGCACCTGGGGATAGACGTAGCAGTCGTGGCCTCGGGCCAGGCGGGTGAAGTCCTCGTAGGTCTCGTTGAAATCGGTGAAGCCGAAGTCGGCCGGCGCGACGTAATCGACGAGCCCCTCCTCGATCCAGGTGGGCACGTCCAGGCCCCACGCCGCGCACCCCGCGAGCTGCTGCGGAACGCGCACGCCGAGCAGCAGCCGGCGGCCCCGGTCCACCGGGGGTGGGTAGCCCGGGCGACCGAGCGGCATCGGGGAGATGCTCATCGTGCCCACCTCGTTCAGCATGGCCCTGACCCGGCGGACGAAGTCGGTCATGAGCGGATGACTCTGCGCCGCCTCGGCCCGCGGAAAGCACTCGACCAGCCGGGTGAAGTTGAACTCGATACCGTCGACATCGAAGCGCTGGGCGACCTCCTCCATGATCGAGAAGAGATAGTCGCGGACCCCGGGTACGGCGTAGTTGAGCGAGCAGCCGTAGCGGTGGCTTTCGGGCGGGGCCCCCTCCCAGGAGGGTGGGTACTCCGTCAGCACCCACTCCGGTTTCTCCTCGGAGAGTTTCTTGAAGAAGCCGGGGTGGTGCCCGTGCCGGTCGTTCATCCGAAAGCCGGCGATGAACTCCATACCTTGCTTGTGGCACTCGTCGATGTACACCTCGACGGGCATCAGGCCGTTGTCCATCATCGGGATCATCCGCCGGTGCTGGTAGCGAACGTCGTAGGGGGTCTTGTCGGTGCGCCAAAACATCGTCATCGACTCGGCGTAGATCTCCTGCACGACGGAATCGATGTGCCCCTCCTGGGCGTAGTTGCGAACGATCTGCCTCAGCTCCCTGGGCTGAGCCGCCGGATCGCTGAGCAGGCCGGTGGTGTTCGAAGGGTCGCTGACGTGGATCAGGCGGCGGGTCCCGCGCGGCGTCAGGCTCCCCAAGGCGATCGCTTCTGTATCCATCTGCCCATCCCTCTTTTCGCGTTCCCGAAGCGTAGCACAACTCGAGCCGGGTCGCGCTGCTACCGTAGGGGAGCTGCCTGCCACGAAAACGGTACAGATCTTTCGACCCATCACTGGGAACCGTGGGTAAGGACCTGACGTTACCGGTAGAGATGGACCCTTTGTTCTGGACAGCAACCCCTCGGTTGCTAAGTGTGGATCACGAGCAAGGCCTCGAGGTTACTGCCCCTGAGGCAGCAACAACAGGAATGAACTCCTGGAAGCCCACGCCCTCATCGTACACCTCGTCAGGCGTGCACCGATCCAGGCTGCTGTGCCGCCGCTCGCTGTTGTAGTACTCAACGTAACTGCTCAACCCACCTCGAGCTTCTACGAGATCAGCGTAGGCATGCAAGTAGACCTCCTCGTACTTCACGCTTCGCCAGAACCGCTCGATGAACACGTTATCGATCCAGCAGCCCTTCCCATCCATGCTGATTCGTACCCCACTCTCCTCCAGCACGCTGGTGAACACGGTACTCGTGAACTGAGCGCCCTGATCGCTATTGAATACCTCTGGACTCCCGTAGAGCTCAAAGGCCTCTTTGAGAGCGTCGAGGCAGAAGAGTGTGTCCATGCTGTTCGACAGCCGCCAAGAGAGAATCTTCCGGCTATAGACATCCATGATTGCCACGAGGTACGCGAAGCCCGCAGCCATCGGCAAGTACGTGATGTCGGCAGCCCATACCTGGTTCGGCCGCTCGATACTCACGTCATTGAGGAGGTACGGGTAGATCTTGTGACCCACGGCCGGCCTGCTGGTTCTGGGCTTGGGGTAGATCGCTCTAATATCCATGACACGCATGAGGCGCTGCACCCGCTTACGGTTCACCCACAAGTCTCGCTCCCTTAGCTCGTCGACGAGGCGGCGGCTACCCAAGAAAGGCCTCGCGAGGTGAATCTCGTCGATCAAACGCATGATCTGTAGGTCCTCATTGGGGATACTGAGGGGCTGGTAGTAGGCTGTTGAGCGGCTCACGCCGAGTAGGGTGCATTGCTTCGTGATGCTCAGGTCGGCTTGTTTGTCGATCATGGCTTTACGCTCAGCCCTGGTTAGCGCCTGAGCTTGCCGGACAAAAAATCTCGCTCCATGGTGAGCTCACCGATCTTCGCATGAAGTTCCTGCATAACTGATTCCTGGTCTCGTTTTTGCTCGATGTTGGCTTCGAATACGTCCACGGCCCCTTCGAGTAGTTGTCGTTTCCAGGCTCGGATCTGGTTGGCGTGGACGGCGTATTCTCGGCTTAGTTCGGTGATGGTTCGTTCTTCTTTGGCGGCTTCGAGGGCTACTTTGGCTTTGAAGGCTGGCGAGTGGTTCCGACGGTGTTTCTTCATGTGTTCCCCTTTTCTGGAAGCTTACCGCTTCCACCTAAGGGTCCTGTCCGAATTCCGGGGTCCACTTCTTTTCTTCGTAGTTGTGGTGCTGGAGGAGTTTACTCCGTAAGCGTCGCGGGGACGTACTGAACCGTACTGGGTTTCGTGGAGACTCTGCTCTCACGCGGCCAGCCTGGGCATGGCCTGCGCTTGAGTGTACGCCATCTCGAAGTCCACGGGACTGACGTAATCGAGCGAAGAGTGCAACCGCCGACAGTTGAACCACCTCACCCACCGCATCGTCGCCGTCTCCACCTCCTGCCTCGAGCACCAACTCGTCGACCTGGCGTGGATCAGCTCGCTCTTGAACAAGCCGATCGTGCTCTCCATCAACGCATTGTCATACGCCGTGCCCACCCGACCGATCGAACCGTTCACGCCATGATCGAGCAACTTCTGGCTGAACGCCAGACTCGTATATTGACTGCCGGCATCCGAATGATGAATCACGCCGTCAGCAACGAACCGCCGATCGGTTCGACGCCGGACGCTCACAGCCTGCTCCAGAGCCCTCATCACCAGCTCGCTGCTCTTACCGGTACTGACCGTGAAACCCAGGATGCGCCTCGAGAAGCCGTCCTGCAGGAACGACACGTACACCCACCCTTCACGAGTGAGCACGTGCGTGAAGTCCGCCACCCAAACGATGTCGGGCGCATCTTGGAACCAGTCTCGCCTCACCAGATCCGGCGAGCTGACGCCGCTAGGCGTTGGGATGGTCGTGCGGACCTTCCTTCTTCGTGTCATGCCCTTCAAGCCCGCGACTCTCATCAGGCGCGCCACCTGGTCACGCCCAACGTCGATACTCTCGTGCTGGAGGGCGTGCCATACCTTACGGACGCCGTACACACCAAAGTTCTCGCGGTGCACCCGATGAATGACCTCCAGGAGACGCTCATCGGATTGCTGGCGAGCGGATGCTTGCCGCTTCTTGGCTGCGTAGTACGTGCTCGGGGCGATCGGCACGTTGTGGTCCCGTAGGACACGGCAGATCGGCTCGACCCCGAACAGGTTCTTATACGCGTTGATGTAGGCGACCATCACTTGAGTCGGCGGTCGAGCTCCGCGGCCGCGAAAAACGCGCTGGCTGTCTTGAGGATCTCGTTGGCTCGTTTGAGTTCGGCTACTTCCTTCTTGAGGGCCTTGATCTCCTCACGCTCTGTGGTTGTCAGGCCTGGCTTGTCACCAGCGTCGATGCGGGCTCTGTCTACCCAGCCGCGCATGGTGTCGACCGGGATGCCGGTTAGGTCATGCAGGCGCCGATAGGAGGCTGAACGTGATTCGTGCGGCGCTTCTTCTCGACGCTCCATGAACATGCGGATGACTCGATCTTTGGTTTCTTGGTCGTAACGGGTCATGCTCCATTCTCTCCTTTCGAGGGAGAACGGAGCCTCCATCAAACCCAGGGCGGTTCATACCCAGGACTGATGGTACTCAATCCTAGGAACACGCTATCGAATCGTTGTCCCAGTACCTTGTTGTTACTCACGATTGCCTTTTGCTCCCTTCCCCTACCAGGGGGAGGGCTGGGGAGGGGGTAACCCCCCGTGATCTATAGTTGTTAACGGCCCGACCAAGATCCCAGAAAGAGGGTTTAGGGTGCTCTTTCCAGCGACTCCCTTAGGGGCAAGCGGCTCGTGCCACCTACGGGAGTCGCTGCGGTAGATCGAACGGATCGCGAGCTAGCACCCATGCCTGAGATGCCTCGCTGTCCCGACAACGAAAGATTCCAGTTCAACGTTCGTTCGCAATTCCCCAAAGACGGCGAATCGCCAGGATCTCCAGGACGTAAAAGAGCGCCACGTAGATGGCAGTCAACAGCAGGGGCGAAACGGCAGCCATCGCAGCAGGAGGGCTACCCGTGAAGACCAAGACAAGGTCGAGGATGTCGGTGATGAGGCGAACCAGGAACAGGGAAGCCAAGATCTTTGTTTCGCCGGCGAACAGGGCTGCCGCCATAACGATTCCGACTGCGATACTACGAACGGCGTAGAGCCCGACGGGGAATGAGGCGACCGCAGCACCATCGCCAAACTGGATACTAGGGTCGATCCACACAGCGGTTCCCAGGCCGACCTCGAGAACGATGTGGAAGATCGTGTAGATGACGATCCAAAGAGGAATGGTTCTTGCCATGGTCATGCTGTTCGCGCCTCAGGAGATGACATCGTAGAAGGTTTCGTCGAAACTCGCGGGGACATAGAGATGCCTCGAGTCGGCCTCCATGGCTTGCCACTCTGCATCGACCTTCAGTTCTGCGATGATTGCTTCCCACGCCTCTTGGGTGTCGTAGCTCTCGACCACATGGACGCGGGGACCGCCGCTTCGATTGCGGAGCACGTGGGCGTTGACCTCGGGGTACCTGGCGTTGATGTACTGGGTCGTCCTCTTTCCGAACAGGATGGCTTCTTCCTCTTTTCCATCGACGATGTCGATGCTGATCACGCGGTAGATCACGATGACTCCTCGTCCAAGCTAACGTACTGACTGACTAGTCAGTTACTCGTAGCCTAGCACGATCGCTGGCCGCTGTCAAAAAGGGCCTCAACCGCTGGCTCCTGTACACTCGGCTCTAAGCCCGGGCCATGGAGGACGACGATAAAAAGCAAACGACAAGCCATTTTCGACGCCGCCTTGGGACTCTTCATCCAACGCGGTTTCCACGACGCATCAACGTCAGCGATCGCCAGACAGGCCGGGGTGGCTTCAGGCACCCTCTTCTATCACTTCGGAGACAAAGAGGCCCTCATCAACGAAATCTACCTGACGATCCTGAAAGACCTCTCGAGCGCCTTGCAGGATGGACTGGAGACAGCAGCCACGATCGAACAGAAAATAAAATGCATGTGGACCAACGAAGTGCGGTGGGGGTTGAATCACGCTAGTGAAATTCGTTTCGTCCAACTGTTCGCCAACGCATCCTTTGTTGCGAGACATACCAGGAGAGATGCGCATGCCCAGCTCGATTTCGCCTTGGATCTGTTCGCTGAGGCTTTGGACGCTGGACTAATCACCGGAATGCCTAAGGAGTATGCTCGAGACTTTTACGTGACCAACGCGCTGATGAACATCAACTTTTTCCAAAGGTACCCCAAGACCCTGTCGGACGACCGTTTGGAGAACGCTTATCGCATGTTCTGGGCAGGTCTGACGGCAGGTCTGACGGCATCCCTTCCGCACCGGCCATAGCCGAGCGTTGGGCAGTGTGACCCTCGCCGAGCCGCGCCCCGTTTCGGTCCAGAAAGGGGGGCAGCTCAGATAGGGTAAGAGTTTCGTAAGAAAAGCGTAAGACCCCTGTGAGTCCTCCTGCCGTACCTTGGAATCGATGAGGAGAAAAACCCAGAAGCCGCACACCGCGGTCGGACACGAAGGACCCACCACAACTACCATGTCGAAGCTGTACCAGGCTGGACCCTATTTCGCGGATGTGACCCCCGATGCGACCCCGTAGAGGCTGGATCCTTCCAGCACTGTTCTTGCTCCTCGCCGTCGTGGCGGTGGTGAGCCTCCGGGGCTTCGAATGGGATCAGGAACTCGATGTCCCGAAGGTCATCCTCGAAGGCGCCTTCTTCCTGCTCACCCTGTTGATCTACCTGTTCGTTGCCAGGCTCCCCTACGTCGTTCTCGAACTGGGCTGGGCCATTTTCACCCTCTACCAGTTCAACAGCTTTCTCGACGAACTCATCGAGATACAAGACACAGCGATCGCCGGCCTCTACCAGGTCGGCCCAGGCATCGTCGGCCTAACCCTGGTGGCGATCGGTTTCTACCGCATCTATTTCCAGCAGCAACACAAACTCAGGTCGTTGACGAAGCGGGCCTCTTCATACCAGAATCAGGCACACCAGGATGCTCTAACCGGCCTGATGAACCGTGGGGGGATCGTCAATCAGCTTCGCGTGAGCTGCCGCGAACACGTGGCATCCGAAAGGGTGCTGGCCGTCCTGTTCATCGATCTCGATGGGTTCAAGGCGATCAATGACCAGTTTGGGCATCGAACCGGCGACGATGTATTGCGCCAGGTTGCAGAGCGCCTCAATCGCACGGTGAGAACGGGAGATTTCCTAGCCCGCTGGGGAGGCGACGAGTTCTTGGTCGTCCTGACCGATCTCGAAGCCACTAGGGCCGCCGGACTGCTTGCCGAACGGATCATGGAGGCGATTGCAAAGCCCGTTATCGTCGGGAATGAAGAGCACAATGTCGGCGCCAGCATCGGCATTTCGTTGTGCCCTGAGAACGCGACCAAGCCCGAGAAGCTTATCGAGCTTGCGGATCACGCGATGTACGAGGTCAAGCGAACGAGGGCCGATCGTTCCCGCTCCCTCCAGCCCCTGGCATCTCCCCCTGTAAGGCCGTCTTAACCGAATCATCCGTGGCGCTGTCTCTGGGCGCCGAATCGCCGCATAACCATTGTTTCTGCGGATTCCTTAGATGCAGCTGTAGCGAGGGTACAAAACCATCCTCATGTGATATGCGGTGGTGAAGATTCGGTCTACGAGACCGCAGTACACGACATTTTCTGGAATGGCTGAAAGGCCAGATCAACGGGTACACCCTTTGCAGAACCACCCATTGAAGCGGTTCAGGTTGACACGTCTGGGTGCTCCGGCAAGGTTGTCCAGCCCTTTCCGGAACGCACCACATCCATGATCTCGTTATCCACCCAACCGTCACGGAACGTTGGATAGCCGGTGAATCCCTCATCCCGAATATCTGCTACGAACTCACGGAACAGCTGGTACCAGTCCCTAAATCCAGCATCCTCGGGTTCCGGTAATGCATCGATGAACTTCTGGGGCGTGGGGATTTCCTCCCAACTCTCCCGCTCAGGACTGAAGTGCTCCAGGCGCTCAGGCCAGAAGGAACCGGGCAGGTGGAGGGCGCCTTCGGTGCCGTAAAGGGCGAGGTAGTTCGGGATCGGGCTGGGAGCCATGCCCGAAACCCGGATCACGGCGCTGGCCGGGTGACCGTCGGGCATCTGTAACTCCAGCAGCACGGTGTAGGCCTGATCGGCATCCACCTCCCCCCACTCGCCAGCCTCCGCCTGCTTCCGATCGACGGTGGTCTCGAGAGCGTCGCGGAAGTCATGAATCGCTGGCCCGATGGGCGCTTTGTCGATCAGGCTTCGCACCTCACCGGTCGCCGCCACCACGGTAGCGCCCGTCGCCCGTCGCACCTGCCCAAGCTGGTGCGGAAAGAGGCTGTACAAAAAACCGCCACCCAGACCCAGTTGATGAATCCAAGAGTAGGGCTGCAACGACGAGACGTCGGCGTGGAACAGGTATTCAATCTCGCGTACTCGACCGATCAAGGCCTCAGAGAGCTGCTCGCGAGCGTGAGCGAACACCGGTGCGTAACGAGCGGTAGCGGCGTAGGCGTGCTTAAGGCCAGCCTTCTCGACCGCCAGGAGCATGGCGCGCGCCTCCTCAGCGATGAGGCCCAGCGGCTTTTCGCTGGCGATGTGACAGCCGTGTTCCGCGGCGGTTAGGGCGATGTCGTGGTGCGGGGCGGCTGGCGTGGCGATCGACACGATGTCGGGCTCAAACTCCCTGATGGCCTCGCGATAGTCGAAGCGGACCTCTTCGACGCCGAGTTTCTTCGCCATCGCGTACGCCGGTTCCGGGGTGCGGCCGCACATGGCAACCACCTCGACACCCGCTTCGCGCAAACCACGGGTGTGACCTTCACCCGCCCAGCCCGCTCCGATCACGATCGCTCGCAGAGACATCGGCATCCTCCTCGGAAGCGTGCCCGCTCGGACAGCGCAACCCCATCGAAGGGGCGTTGTTGAACTCGGGGTGCACGCTGCAAGACCATGATTCCAGACAGCTTCTGAACGCAGCATACTTGACGTGAAGGTGGTTCAGGACGAATCTCAGGTGATCCAGGCCGTGGCGGAAAATACTCTTCGCTCTTCGGCCATGCGCTTTGAACCTCAGGGTCTTGACCCCGCTATGGTGCAGCCACTCACCAATCCGGTGAGCCCAGCAGAACGCAACCGCTACCAGGGAGAGCAGCTTATCGATTCGCGGGCGTTGGTTCAGGTGAGTCGCTTCGAAATCAAAGCCCGTGGTCTTGATGGCTGCGAAGAAGGATTCGACTCCCCACCTCAAGGCGTACTGGTCAAGGGAATGTTTGGGTTTGGCGTTGGTCACGATGATCAGGTAGTCATCGGTGAGCCTCACGCCGGTGACGGCCAAGGTGTGCCCGAAGATCGAATACCGGTGATGAAGGCTTCGGGATTGACCCACAGGCATCCGGTGGAAGAACAGCAATGCGTTGAACCACCCGTCACAAAGGGCGTCTTGACGAACCCGGATGTGGAAAGGGATGCGCTTATCTTGGAGGTACGCGAACCAGTCTCGCCCCACGAACTCCCGATCCGCCAGGAAGCTTTTGATGTCCTTGGCGTCCACTACGCGTAGGAAGCGTCCCATCAAAGCGATTCGCTCTTGTGTGTTGGAGTTTCCAGGTTTCGGCAAGAGCGCCCACACGATGGGGAAGGCAATGCCGTTGTGAGCAATGGCGAGAATGAGGATGTTGATATCGAGCTTTCCGAACCGCCAGTTCGTCCTGTCCATGACGACAACAAACGCTCCACGGGTAGGTAGTAGGAGCAGCATGAGTCTGGCGATGGTCAGCTTGTCAATCGTGAAGTCCTTAAAGAATCGTTGAATCCGGCGGTAGCTCGACTCGGACTTGGCTTCGGCGTTGAGATCGAGGGAGATGTCGACGAGGTTGCCGGTTTTGGTGTGGATCAGGGCGAGGATGAAGCGAGCTGCGAAGTCGAGCCTGGTGGCGTGCCAGTTGAGGTGTTGCTTGAGCAAGGTTTGTAGGTCTTTGGATGCTTGCATGTAACGATCCTAGAGGAATCTTGATCCGCCTTCTTACCTCTAGGAGGGGCTTTTCGCTACCTCAAGAAAAATGTCGTGTACTGAACTACGAGACAATAAACATGTAACCGGTCTTCTGAGGCAACCCAACCACGTTTCGGGCGTGATAGATTTATGAGACACATGTCTTGACATAAGACGTGTGTCTTATTATTATGGGGATCAGGCCTAGAAGCTACGCGTAGAAGAGTAAACCCCACGATGTTAGGAGACTGCTATGACCCACATATTGAAGCTGCTTCCTCTATTGGCCGTGTTCTTCATGACCGGCTTTGGAACCCAATCATCGGAATTCATCGTGAAGGGGGTGTCTGGAAACGACGTTCTTCTCGATAGAATCTGGGATCGTGGTGACGCGAGGGGGTGCGGCTGTATCCCCGGTTTCGGCGGCAACGACTGGACCGAGGCCCATAGGACGCTCACGGGCCTGGAACTCGTGACCACGATGGTCGACTATCAGAACGGTTCCACGACGCCCGACTGCGCCGCCGGTCGCGTAGGGATCAGTACCTTCACGACGGTTCTCACGAACGACGGTATTCTCGTGCCGATCGTATGGGTCGACGCAGCTGGGAACCCCGCTGCCGCACCCGCCGGTCTCGAGGAGGTGACCGAGGCCAACGGAGCGAGCGGCGTCATGACCGTCGCGACCGTCACGCCGGAGACCCAGCCGCGAGCAGATCAACTAAATCAGGCAGCGTTTTGCGGTTTCACCGATTGGGCGCCAAATGTAGCCAAGGATACCGTCGCCTGCTTCACAGGTGGCGTGAATCCTGCCAGGGGAACCATCGTCGTGGACGACACGACCCTGCCTTGGAAAATCTACGATGGCATCGGCCTCGACCCCAACGAGTATCCGACGCAGATGCCGAATTACCTTCCGCATTCAGGTCCGTTCGATTCCCTCTGAGGGTCGGTCTGTTGGCGGCTCGCTTGGCCTTAGAGCCCGAAGAAGCGCTGCGGCCGCTGTCTCCAACAAAAGATCGGGCGACGCCACGTCGTACGTCAGACGCGCTGTTTCGGGGTTTATGGCGAGCTGTTCAGCGACCGCGGACAGGGTTACCAGAACCGTCGCTAGATAGAGGTGTGGATCGATATCCTGGCGCACACTTCCATCCTGCTGACCCTTTTCTAAGAACAGTTGAGGTGTGTTTTCCAGGAATAGACCTGGATACAATTGACGATACCAGGCCGCCTGTTCTTGGGCCGGGAGCTGGCTCCCATAGTGGTTTTCGACCATGGCTGTGAACCGAAAGAAGTCGGGAAATTTCCGATAGGCATCGATGATTTGGTCGACAAACTGGGCGAACTTTTCGTAGCCGTTACCCTCAAATGCCTGACGCTCTACCCGATATTTCGAAACCATTCGATCGGTCGCCACCTGCTTCAATACGGCAAAGGTCAGATTGAGTTTCGATGGGAAATAGCGGTAGAGCGTCGCGCGGCTGACTTTTGCCTCGCTGGCGATGTGTTTCATTTCTACGTGGGCGATACCACTCTCCAGATACAGTTTGTAGGCCGAATTCAGAATCAACCGTGCGCGCTCGGTCTTGATCGCCGTTAGCTCTAGGTCGCGGAATCGCTTGGTGCTTTCCATGATGCGGTCAGTATAGAGAACTTTCGGTTGCGAACTATAAGACTCGTAATCTTGACATGAGACACGACCCTCAACAATCATGGTACAGGTCCGAACGAGACGGATATACCGCCAGGGTAGCCCCCCCCCGGGTTCAGCTCGACAGGAGGAACCTTCCTTGTTCACACGCCACGACCCAAGAAGCCTCACCGTTCACGAAGAGATCCTTGTTGAGCGCTCGGTGGTGGATACCTTCGGTTTTGTAACGGACATAGAAAACAGCGAAAAGATATCTGAACACGTCGTCGACGTCGAACCGGTAACGCAACCTCCATCGATCGACGGTGCGGCGTATAGGCGACAACTCCGAATCCATGGACAGACGATCGAGCAGCAGGTCCAGGTAGAGAGGTCGGATGAGAAAGACGATCTATCGTATTGCGCACGCACGAAACTGTACGGCTTCGACATCGTCTACACCTATCGATTCACCCCGATAGGAGATTCGAGAACCAGGATTTCTCTCTCAAAAGAGGCGTCGGTTCGAGGGATCTGGAGAATCTTGACGCCACTGATCAGGCACCTGCTAACGCGACCTGAGCACGATGGCCATCACCTTTCGACGCTCAAAAGAGCCGTTGAAGCACAGTGAGAGATTACGTATCACCGCCCGGGCTTTCACTCCGGGTCGACCGAGCGGGGCGAGCCGGCGCTCAGGTGAACTCCGAAGAGTGCGGAAACATCGCCGTGGTGATCCCATCCTCGGAGGGGAGTTTTCCGACCGGGTTGTGGCGGAAGCGGTCGTTCCCGCGAACCGGGTAGGCCTCGAAGGTCGGCCACACCGACAGGTCGCACGTGACTTCGGACGCGCTGAAGCGCAGCGCCAGGCCGGCCCTGACGCGATCCGAGTCGTTGGGGCCGGAGCCGTGGACGAGGCCATCATCGTGCAGCGACATCTCACCGGCCTCGAGGTCGAAGGTGACGACCCGACCTTGATCGATCGTCCCGGGGTCGATCTCCCTATGGAGGACGTAGCGGTCCCCCTCTATGCTCCGATGGGCGATGTCGCCTAACTTGTGGCTGCCCCGCACGACCTGCATGGCGGCGTTTTCGAGGTCCGTCCGGAAGATTGCGATCCAGACGGTGACGGCCTTCTGGGGGGTGAGGGGCCAGTACTGGGCGTCCTGATGCCAGGGCACGACGGTGCCATCGCCCGGGAACTTGCAGAAGAACTGCGCGCCCCAGAGGAAAAAGTCGGGGCCGAGGATGTCCTCGACGTAGTCCAGCAGGGCGGGCGTCCGGCACAGATCGTAGACCCAGCGGTTGGCCTTGTGCCAACAGTTGACGCGGCCGATGTCGACGCCGTCAGGCAGCCGCTCGCGCAGGGCGAAGAAGCGGCGTTCGATCTCGCCGACGCTTTCCGGACCGAAGAGGGGCAGGTTCTTGACGAAGCCCTGCTCCTCGAACTGCTTCTCTTCGGCCTCGGTGAGCCGGCGGGCGTGCGGATGGGAGGGTAGGGTCATAGTCTGTGGCGTCCTCTGCGCCAGCCGTGGGCCGCTTGCAAGCGGGCGGAATGCGTAGCTCCGATTATAGATACCACGGTAGGCCTCCGGGATTGGATAGGGCGCTTCGACGCGAGCGTTTACACCTGCAGAGATGACGAACCCGAACTTCGACGCTTCGAGGGCCAACCTGAAGAGCCCCTCCCATTGCAACTCGCGCCGCTCCCCACAGAACAAATAGCGACCCTGCCTATCCCAGATTTAAGGCCGGGTTGGAGCGCTCGAAAGGGTCACAAGACAACCAGATCCGACCGTCGGCAGCCTTTGGCAGTACGCGTCGTGTACTTGGCAGCACTTTCGGGGGCACCATGCGGTGTGAAAGGAGGTCGTCATGACCACCCAACCCGTTCAAACCGCCGTTGCCACCCCTAGCGGACGCGAGGCGCTGCTGCGCCGCACCCTGGTCGGCAACACCATCTTCTCGGAGGTGACCGGCCTGGCGCTGATGTTTGGGGCCGGTGCGATCGGCGGTGTCATCGGTATCACCATGTTGTGGCCGCTGGTGGCGCTGGGCCTGGTGCTGGTGCTCTTCGGCGCCGAGGTGTACGCCGCCTCGAGGCGCCCGACCCTGAATCGGAGGGAGGTGATCTCGATCATCGCCCTGGACGCCGGCTGGGTAGTGGCCAGCGCAGTGCTGCTCGTCGGCGGCTGGCTGTCACTGAGCGGGGCGGGGATCTGGGCGGTGCTGCTGGTGGCCGATGCGGTGGCCACCTTCGGGCTGCTGCAATACCTCGGCCTCAGGCGCGCCCAGCTATAGGCGCCGCCCTCGCGCGTCACCCATGGAGCGGGCGCAGGTCGCGTCCGCTCCTGTCTTGGCTTGATCGCTTCCTGGGGTCTACTCGAGCGTGAACCCTACCTTCACCGTTACCTGGTAGTAGGCGACCACGCCCTCTTCGATGTAGCCGCGGGTCTCGGTCACTTCGAACCAGCGCATGTTCCGAACGGTCTGCGCGGCCTTGGTTACGGCCTTCTGGATGGCGTCCTCGATGCTGGTCGTGGACGACCCGGTCAGTTCGAGCTTCTTGTAGACGTGCTCCATGGTGCTGCTCCTTTCGGATCCCGATGGCTGTGTCGACGGGACACCGCTTTCGTGGTCTGCTGCGAGAGGCTGGCGTTCGCCACCTGCTCGAAGTCGGGGTTGCGGGGCTCAAAGGTCGCCACTCGGGCTACCCGACCCGCCTGCTGGGCATCGCCTCGACCGCGATCATCTCCTCCATGGTCTCAGTCTCGGCCGCCTCGAGGTAGCGGGCGTAGGCGCGGCTGCCCGGTCGGGCGGTAAAACCGTGCAGGAAAACGCTCAGCAGCACCGTTAGCACCGCGGCGTCGAACAGGATCCCCTCACCCATCCCCTCCATGAAGCGCTCGACCACCAGCAGAAGATAGAGGATCGAGGCGACCCCACGGGGGCCGAACCAGCCGAGATAGAGGATCGACCCGGGCCGCAGGCGCGCTCCCAGCAAGCTGAGCGCGACCGGCACCATCCGCACCAGCGTCAGCGCCAGCGCCACGTAGAGGATCAGCAGCAGGCTCGGGGCGCCGAGCGCCGGCACCATGATGGCGCCGAACAGCAGGAAGGTCAGCAGCACCAGCAGCGCCCCTTCGGCCTCGGCGAAGTGCAGCAGCGGCTGGGTAACCTCGCGCGCCACCCAGCCGAACGCCAGGCCCGCTGCGAAGGCCGCCACGAAGCCGTTGCCGCCGAGTACCTCGGCGCCGTAGAAGGCCGCGAACGAGATGCCCAGCACCGACAGCCGCTGGAAGCTGCCCGACATCCAGCCGGCGCCGACCGCCGACTGTACGGCTCGGCCGCCGACCGCCCCTATCGCCAGGCCGATCGCGGCGCCGACCAGGAGCTGTTGCACCACGAAGGTCACCCAGAACGAGGCGGGTTGGGCGCCTTCGCTAGCACCGGCCAGCGATACCAGCAGCAGCAGCACCGGCAGGCCCAGGCCGTCGTTGAGACCGCTCTCGACGTTGAGCGCCTGGCGGATGCGGACGGGCGCCCGCTCGTCGTCGATCACCGCCTGGGCCAGCGCCGCGTCGGTGGGGGCCAAGATGGTGGCCAGCACCGCCGCCGTCCACAGCGGCAGGCCGAGCAGCCAAATGCCCAGCAGCGTGCCGGCCACCACCGTCAGCGGCAGGCCGATCCCGAGCATCCGGGCCGGCAAGCCCCCTTCGCGGCGGAGCAGCCGTAGCGGCACGCGGGTGGCGTCGACGAACAGCACCAGGATCAGGGTGATGGTGGCCACGGCGTCGAAAAAGGCGTCGTCAAAGAGGCTCGCTTCGCCACCGAGAAGCCCGAAGCGCCACAGCAGCAGCCCGACCGTCACGAACACCATCGGGCCGCTGATAACGGTCCGCTCGAGCCGGCCCGAAACCAATCCGTAGAGCACCACGAAGATGGCGATCAGAGCCAGCGCCAGCGCCTCGATGGCAGCCTCCTTAGGTCGTCCTGGGTTGGAGTAGTACCAGGTCGGCAAGCACGATGGGCCATGGTACCCGACCGTAGCTTCCGGAGAGCCCACCTGGCGATCGCCTGCGAGGGGGCAGGCTGGCGGCTCGGCGGCGGCTATCCGCTCAGTGGGAACAGACGTACCCACTGGGCCGGGGGCGGACTCACCATGCCGATCTCAACGAAGCGGCCTTCAATCGGTTGGAGCGCCTCGCGGATCACTGCGAACGCCCTACCCAACGCCTCGGGTGGAATCCCCATCTCGAGCGTGCAGTGGGGAATCCAGCGGCCCGGTCGGTAGTGGTCCGAAGGTGCAAGCTCGCGCCCCTCGAGCGTGGCGTAAAAGGCCGCGTGATGTTCGAGCAGGGCTCGAGTTGGGGTGGGAGCTAGGTAGAGGATGTGGCCGCTGCCGGCGAAACCGGCGACCGCTTCGATGGTAACCGGCAGCGGCGGCGACCTGCTGGCAAAATCCTCAACAGCTTCGATGAGCGGCTCCGGAGATGACGCCGCCGCGCCGACCAGGCTCACATGCGGCCTGCTATCGAGCAACCGGGGCGAGGGGGGTACCCCTGCCTCGTAGAGGGCCGCACGCAGCGATTTGACGGCCTGTTCAGCGTCGTCGTCGAAGTACAGCTCGACCGCGAACGTCGGTTCTTGGGAGGGTGTGGTCATGGCCACCAGCACCCTCCGGCGGCGTCCCTTAGGCCACCCGTACCGATCACGACAGCACCAGGAACCGCAGCAGCAGCCACCCCGTGGACAGGCCCACGGTGATCAGCAGTGCCGGGAAGCCCTTGCGCAGAAAGTAGCCGTAGCTGATCGGATAGCCGGCCCGCTCGGTGATGCCCGCCGTGACCATGTTGGCGCTGGCGCCGATCAGCGATCCGTTACCGCCCATGGCGCTGCCGACCGACAGACAGTAGTAGAGCGCTTTGCTTTCGGCGCCGGGGACGGTGCCCGTCAGGAAGCCGATCACCGGCAGCATGGCGGCGGTGAAGGGGATATTGGCGATCACCGTCGAGAGCAACGCCCCCGACCAGATCACCACCAGCATCGCCAGCAGCAGGTTGTCGCCCACCAGCGCGGCCAGGATCACGGCGACCTGGGCGATAAGCCCAACCTCCTGGATGGCCCCCACCACCATGAACAGGGTGATGAAGAAGACCAGGGTGGTCCAGTCGACGGTCTTGATGAGCTCTTCGACGTCGGGGCGCACCCACACCAGCAGCGCGGCGGCGCCCATCAGCGCGGTGACCGAGGGGGGCAGGTG
Source organism: Trueperaceae bacterium (assembly GCA_963662295.1). Taxonomy (GTDB): domain Bacteria; phylum Deinococcota; class Deinococci; order Deinococcales; family Trueperaceae. The sequence continues at coordinate 4,191,287 of OY759346.1, read as the reverse complement.
GATGCCCTCGCCGGCTACGAACAGCACCAGCATTCCGGCCCCCACCCAGCCCGCTTTCCGCAGGTTGGCGGGTTGTACGATGCGCGCTCCCTGGCGCAGCTTCTCGAGTAGCTGCGGCGAGGTGCCGCCGGCGGCGGCAAGCTCGCGGCGATAGCTGAACTGGCTGTAGATCACCAACCCCACCATCGCCAGCAGCACCCCCGGCGTGAGGTTGATCAGAAAGTCGTTGAAGCCGATGCCGCTGAAGGAGCCGATGAGGATGTTGGTGGGGGTGCCGACCAGGGTGCTGACGCCTGCCACGTTCGAGGCCATCACGGTGGGCATCAGCAGCGCCAGCGGATTGGCCCGGATCGCCAGGGCGATGCGGACCGTGATCGGGGTCATGAGCAGCATGGTGGTGACGTTGTCGAGGACAGCGCTGCCGACGCTGGCGATCAGCATCAGGATCACCAGCAGCACCGATAGGCGACCCCGAGAGGCGCGGTAGGCGGCGAAGGCGAGCCACTGGAAGATGCCGGTGTGCTCCACCACCGCGATCAGCATCATCATCCCGAGGATCAGGAAGATCACGTTCCAGTCGACGAAGCCCAGGGCGGTGGCGAAGTCGAACACGAACAGTGCGGGCCACAGCAGCACCCCCAGGTAGCTGACCGCGAACAGCAGGCCAACCCCGAACAGCGCCGCCAGGGTGTTGTGGAGCCAGCCGGTGGCGATGAACACCAGTACCAGCGCAAACACGGAGGCGGCGATCCAGAATCCGGCGGTGATCCGCCGCTCGAGGACGACGTCTTCGAGCGCCACGGGCCGGTCGCGCTCGAGGGTGCTGTGCTGCGCGCCGCTCAAGGCGATCCGGGCGGGAGCGAAGTGGTCTCGCTGGATCAGGACCAGCGAATCGCCGGTCAGCGCGGCCGCGTCGAGCTGAAACCCCCCGTCGGCCTGGGTGCGTGTGCTGGCCACCGCTGCGCCGGTTGGGCCTGCGAGCAGGTCGACCTCGGCGCCGCTCACGGGCTGGCCCTGGGCGTCGTGGACGACGCCGACGATACGCGCGCCCGCCAGCTCGGCAGCCGCCCCACCCTCCTGGGCCAGAGCTGAGGAGGCCACCACCAGCAGCATCACGGCGAGCAGGGTGCGTGCGGACATCATGTCGACTCCGTTTCGATCACCACGACCTCGGCGTCGGTCTCGGCGCGGATCCCGTCGGCGAAGCGCAGCACCACCGGGGTGCCGGCGGGGTGGTCGGAATCGGTTGTGCGCTTGCCGACCACGATCACCTCGGCCGCCAGCTCGTTGGCGAGGTCGATCACCTGGCGGAGTACCTGGCCGTGACGAACGTGCGTTACGACCTCCACTCCCATAGCTTCGGCATCGCCCTTGGCCACCTCGAGGATGAATTCGCCCATGGCGGTGATCTCCTCATCGACGGTGGGAATATGGCCGCCTGTCACCTGGGTGAGAAAGTCGAGGTTGACGACATAGAGCAGGTGGAGGGGCAGGGACCGCTCGCGGGCTAAGGCTGCGGCCCGAGCGAGCGTGGCCTCGCTCGCGGGTCCGCCGCGGACGGCACTCAGCACAGCACTCATGACGCTATGCTAACGCGCTCCGGCACGGCCCTGCAGCGATGGTCAGTTGCTGGGGGCCGCTTCGAGGGCGAGTTGAACCGTGAGCGTCCCGGCAGCGGTGTCGTACCAACAGCGCCTGCTGGTCGCTCGCCAGCGGTCGGCCCCGGCACGCAGGGTGAGCGGGCCCATCGATAGAGCGATCAGGAGGGTCTCCAACGCTCCGCCCACGACCGAACCCTCCCAGCTGCAGGTGGCTGCCGTGAGGTCGCTGATCGCACCCTCGTGGCCGTCCAGCGTCGCCGACTGCTGCTGCCCCATACGGCACTGTGACACGCTCCAGGAGCCGCTTCGCACGGCGGTCCGGCCTCTGCCTAGCAGGCCCCAAAGCGGTGCCGACACGTGGGCCGTACGGGCATTGCACGTGCCTCAGGGAGCACTATCGGCACCCTCAGGGGTAGGTGTCAGGCGGTCGTCACGCCGGTTCCGGGAACGACGCGGCCGCCGCTGGGGCGAAGCCGTGAGGGCCACCAGAAGCAGTAAAAACCCAGCGATCGCCCTCATCGTTCTCGCCCGCTCACCCCGCGCCGTAGCGGTCGCGGGCTCGGAGCTTAGGTCAACTGCACGACCGAGCGGCCCCTGGCTATTCGATAGCGTGGCGGGGCATGGCGTCTAAGGGAAACAACAAGGGCACGGGCAAGAAAAGGTCCGGCCAGAACGCCAGCTCCGCCGGAAACGATGCCGCCCTCAAGACGAGTCGCCGCGAGGAGCGGCGCGTCAAGCGTGAGAGGCAGAAGCGCCAGCGTCGGGTTCTGCAGATCGGCGCGGCGGCGGTGATCCTCGTTGGCGCCGCAGCAGCTGCCTTCTGGCCGCGCCCCCAAGCGACCGGTGTGACCGGAGAACGGCTCGCACTCGATCCCGTGATCGGCTCGGAGAGCGCAGCCGTCACCATCGTCGAGTTTGCCGATTTCGGCTGTCCGTCCTGCCGCGCCTGGCACACCGCCGGCATCCGCGAGCGCGTCCTCGATCGGTACGGCGAGCAGGTCCGCTTCGTGTGGAAGGACTTCCCGGTCGTCACCCCCTTCTCGCCACAGGCGGCGCAGGCAGGCCAGTGCGCTCTCGACCAGGGGCAGGACGCCTTCTGGGCGTTCCACGATCTGGTGTTTTCGCGCGGCGACATCCGCCGTAGCTCGCTCATCGCCTACACCGACGAGCTCAGCCAGGTGGATCGCGGTACCTTCGAGTCCTGCCTGCAGTCGGGGCGGCACGAGACGACCGTCGCCCAGGACATGACCGACGCCCGCAACCTGCGCCTGCGAGGCACGCCGTCCTTCGTGATCAACGGTCGGGTACTGCCCGGGCCACCGGGTTTCGAGCAGCTCGCAGCGCTCATCGACAACGCCCTGGCCGCCAACCCTTGACGCCGGTACACCCTGCAACCCCCATTTTCTGTTTCGAGCGCCCCGAACCCTCCTCCTCGGGGCGCGCAATCGTGGTGGCTAGGGTGAGCGTAGCTGACGTTGCTCAGGCCACTGCGCGCTTCAGCACCTCGAGGACAAAGGTCACATCGCCCAGAGCCCGGTGGCTGCGGTGCTGCTCGAACAGGTGGGCGAGTCCCTGGTCGTTCACAGCCTTATGGAGCGCCCGGCGGCTGCTCCCCTGCAGGCTCGCATAGAGCCGCATGGCGCACACAAACAGGATTCTCGGGTGATGCAGACCCCAGACCTCGCTGCTCTGCTCCAGCATCCGCGCGTCGAATGGGGCGTTCCAGGCCAGCACCGTGGCCCGGTCGGTGAGGCGCGCCAGCTCGGGCAGCACCTCGGGCCAGACGGGGGCATCGTCGAGCATCCCCAGACTGATGCCGTGTACCCGTTGCGCGAAGGGGTTCATGTAGGACCGTTGCGGCTTGACCAAGGTATCGAGCAGGACGCTGCCGTGGGTATCGATCAGCGACACCTCGATCACCTCGGCGTCGCCCATGCCGGTGGTTTCGGTATCGAGGATCAGCACGTCGTCACGGCCGAGCAGCGACCGGATGGCGCTGTGGGCCTTGGCCGCCTGGGCGGTATGGGATTCGGCCTGCCGGCAGTCGCGGCACAGTCCCTGCTTGAGGCTACGACGGGTACGGGCCGCGGCGCCGCAACGGTGGCAGGTCCTCGCCCCCTCTGGGGTGGCCACCTCGAGACCGTCTGAATCGCTACTCACGGGGTCATTCTAACCGGCCCTCAGGCCGTGTCCATGCCGGCTTACAGGTTTGCGTCGATGTCCCCCGGAGAGACCGGCTCGACCGGGGTGTCACGCACCGCTTGCAGACCGAAGTAGAGGTAGGCCACGAAGATCACGAACCCCACCAGCCACCACAGTGGGATGCTGAAGCCGCCCAGGCTCTGCACCGTGCGGATCAGGATAAGCGGGGTCAGCGCCACCACGCTGATCCGCACCAGAGTGGCGTACGGCAGCCCGAGGTTCATGGTGTTGGCCAGGATCAGCCCGATCACGGCGAACACCAGCGCCTGCGTCAAGCGGTACGAAAACGACCACAGCACGCCTGCGGGGAACGCAAAAACAGCGATGGTTTGGGTGCCGCGGTTGATAAGTAAGGTGACGTCCTGCCGATCGATGGTGAGGCCGTCGAGGCCGTCCAGATCGAGCACCCGCGCCTGCCCACGGCCACCGACCTGCCGAATGTACAGGTGGGTGCGGGTGAGCAGCGCCGCCGCCGAAGAGGCGTCCAGCGCCTCGGGGCCGGCGTCGAGGTCGATGAGGGCCAGCGGCAGACCCTGGTGGTCGCGGATGATGCGCGGGGTGGTCCCCTGGACCCGCGCCTCGCCATTCACCACGTCGATGGTGGGAAGCTGCGCGACGATCGGCGGAGCGATATTCTGGCGGAAGTCGCTGAGGGTGTTGCGAATCTCCAGCGCCGACGGGATCCAGATCACCATCAGCAGCACCAGCAGGTAGCCCATTCCCAGGCCGCGCCAGCGACGGGCAACATCGCGATACAGATCGGCGGAGTAAAACGCGAGGAAGGGCGCTTGGTAGAAGGGGAAGCTCGGCATGGGCTCGGTACAAGTGTACTCTCTATGCCGGCGGGCCGAGCGTTTCGGCAGCGTAGGCGGCCTCGAGGGTGGTGCGGGGGATCTCGACCACGCGCCCTTCGCGGAGATAGATGAGCTGCACGCGGGGCTCCACCCGGCGCACCCGGCGCACCGCCTCGACGTAGGTGGCCAGCTGGAAGTGGTAGCGCTCGGGGCGGATCTCGCGATCGGTCTTGTAGTCCTCCAGCACCCAGGTGCTGCCGACCCGGTAGAGCCGGTCGATGATGCCCTGCCATACGGTGTTGCCTTGAGCCATCGCCATCGGCAGCTCGGGGAAATCCTCGGCGCGCGAAGCCAGCGAGGCCAGCTCGCGGCCCAGCAACCGCTGGTAGCCGGCGAGCAGCTCGCGCACCTCGGCCAGGATGTCCTCTTGCTCGTCGGCCCGGTAGGGGAACATCACCTCCTGAGCCTGAAGGTTGTCCAGGTGGAGGGGGTTGCTGGCCGACCAGTTCTGGCTGATGGCGTAGTGGACCAGGGTCCCCACGGTGGTGGCGCGGCCCGGCAAGCGCTCGCCCTCGTCGGGATCGCTGACGGGCAGCGGTTCACCGTTGCCGTCGTCGTCCTTGAGGCCCGAGGGGCTCTGCACCGGCGGGTGGGGGTGGCGCCGGAAGCGCCGGTCGATCCAGGCGGCCGGCTCGAGCCCCGGTGCCGCAGGCAGCACCCGGAGCGCTGGCGCCGACGAGAGCGGCCGATAGGGGTGGGTCTGCAGCACGAACTCGGGCCGGTCGAAGGGGCGGGCGCCAGGTCCGAGCTCCAAACGTTCGAATACCGGTAGCCAGCCGCTGCCACGCTCGCCCTTGGCGCTGCCAGTAACCAGCAGCACCTCGCGGGGCCGGCTTGCGGCAACGTAGAGCAGGCGGTAGCTTTCGGCCTGCTGCCGCGCCTTGACGCGGGCCTTGGTCTCGTCGAAGCCGGCGCTCCCCGCCAGGCTGACGGTGGCCTCTTCTGGGTGGACCAACAGCGGTTCGTTTAGCGGCGGCAGCATCCGGGCGGCGTCGAACACCGCCACCAGCGGCCACTCCAACCCCTTGGCGCGGTGCACGGTCAGCAGCTGCACCCCCTCGCCCGACTGGGGCACGTCGCCGGCGTCGGCCTGGCGCGACAGCAGCTGCAGCCGCTCGAGCAGGATCTCGAGATCTCCTGGCGGCTGCTGGGCCACGGTAAAGAGCAGCGCGTCCACGTTTTCGCGGGCGCGGGCGCCGAGGAAATCGACGTATCGCCGGCCGGCGATAAACGGCTCTCGGATTAGGGTCTTGAGGGCCGCCACCGGGGTGCCGCGGACCGCCTGCTGGATCCGCTCGAGGCGTGCATGCGCCTCGGGATGGTTCGCCGCCAGCGCCTCGAGCGGCTGCTCGGCGCGCAGCACCGCGTTCACCGCCTCCAGCTCGAGTTGGCCAAACGGGCTCCGCAGCCAGGCCGCCAGGCTCAACCCCCTGGCGTCCACACCCACCCGCAAGGCGTGGTAGAGATCGCGGATCTCGAGGCGCTCGAAGTAGCCGCGCCCCTGCAGCAACACATACGGGATTCCGCCCGCCAGCAACGCCTGTTCGACCTGCTCGAGCCCCTTGTAGGAGCGGGCCAGCACCGCCATGTCGCGGAAGGCGTAGCCGTGCGTCCGGTGCAACTCTGCCAGTCGCTCGGCCAGCACCTGCGCCTCCTGCTCGCGCAGCTTGGCGATGGGGGCGTCGCCGGCCAGCCAGTGCAGTTCGACCCGACCGGCACGCTGGGCTTGTGGCCCCGCTACCTCGACCTCGGGCGCCTCCGCCTTCCCGAAACCGAGCTGATTCTCGGCCAGCACGCCGGTAAGCCGATTGAGAAAGCGGGCCACCACGCGGGCGTGGCGCCGGGTCTCGCGCAGCGGCGGCAGCATCTGGCCGGCGGCCATGGCGCGCCGGAACACCTCTACGTCGGCGTTGCGAAAACCGTAGATCGACTGCTTGGGATCGCCCACCACCTCGACCTGCATGTCGCCCGCCTCGAGCAGTTCGAAAAACTGGCCTTGCAGCGGGTTCACATCCTGAAATTCGTCCACCAGCACCACCCGGTAGCGGCCTGCCAAGCGCCGCACAGCTACCGCGGTACGGGCCATCAGCAGCGCCTTCCGCTCCACCTCACTGGGCGGCAGCAGCGCCGCCCCGAGGCGCACCTCGAACCGCTTGTAGGCAGACTCGAACAGCGCCACCAGCGCCCGGCTGATCTCCGAGTCGTCGGGGATGAACCGTTCGCTGAGCGAGCGTTGCTGAAAGAGCCGCACGGCCAACTCCACCGCCCCCCGGCCGAGCAGCTCAGCGGCGGCGTGAAGGCCGTGCTCGGGGCGCTCCGCGAGCAGCAGCAGGCCGCGCAGCTCTTCCTCAAACATCGCCCCGGCCTCCCACTCGCCGAGGCTACGCAGGTCGGGATCGAGACCCATCGTTGGGGCCACCAGGGCCAGGCAGGTGCGCATGAACCCGTGGATGGTCGACAGGGTGGCCCCCTCGAGTTCGCGCAGCGCCTCCTCGAAAGCCGGGCGCTCGGTCTCTCGGAGCCGGTAACCGACCTCGAGGTAGCTGCCCTCGCGAAGCAGCTCACGCACGGCGTCCCCAACGCGCTGCCGCAGCTCCGCCGCGGCGGTACGGGTGAAGGTCACCCCCGCAATTCGGCGCAGCGGGGTGCCTGCGCCGACCAGCTCGAGGTAGCGCAGCACGAGGCTGGTGGTCTTGCCGGTGCCCGCGGAGGCGACCCGGACCTTCACCGCGTCCCTACCCGGCACACGTCGAACACCGCGCAGGCGCGGCAGTGGAAACCCGGGTTGGGGCTTATATCGCCCTCTTCGAAACGCCGGTGGGCCGCCTCGGCCTTGCGCTGCCGCGTCGAGATACGCCGCCACACCCTGTCGATGCCGTTCTCGAAGGCGGCGACGGGCTCGCCCAGCAGCGGCCACACCGTCACGAACACCCGCGTCACCCTCCCCTGATAGCGCGTCAGCATATGGGCGGCCGCCCAGTACTCGTTCCAGCGGCGCTCGATGTAGGCGGCAGCGGCGTCGGTATCGCCGGCGGTGTCGGGACCGACGAAGCGGAACAGGGTGACCTCGGCTCCGCTCCGCCCGGCGGCGTCGAGATAGGCCCTGGGTCCATCACCACCCTCGGGCAGGGACACCCCGAAGGTCAGCCGCGTCAGCTGCTCTGCGTGGTTCGCCAGCCAGCCGGCCGCCTCGGGAAAGCGGCCCTTGAGCTCCTCGAGACGCACCGGATTGAGGCGGCTGTAGGCCCGCAGCTCGTCGAGCAATTCCAACCACCAGGGCTTGTCGTCTCCCTGTTTCAGCGTCTCCTCGGCCCAGAAGCGAAAGGGGCACTCGCTGTAGCGCCTGAGCTTCTCCACAGTGGCCAAACCGAGGGCAAGACGCGCCAGCGGAGCGCGGTACGGTTCGACCCGGTGGGCCAGCTCGAGCCGGCTTCCAGCGGGCACCTCGGGGAGGGGCTCGACCATCTCTCCTATCAGGACCGCGTCGGGCGCCAGCGGGCCCCCCTGATCGGCTTCGGGGCAGCTGACCACCAGCACCTCGGCGCGGGTCAGAAGCTCGGCCTTGAGCGCCTGGTCGCGCCCCAGGAAGCGCCGCGGCAGGCCCAGTTCGGCGAAGCTGTGGGCCAGAGCCCGGCGGTCTTCTTCGGGCACGAAGTAGTCCTCGGCCTCGCCGACGCGGTAGGCCCCTTCGGCGGCGCCCAGCAGGTAGGCCCGCCGGAAGCGCCGCCCGCTCGCCAGGTTCATGGTCAGCAGCGCCACCCCGCCACGAGGCCGATCGAACAGGAAGGTCTCGTGGAGCAGCGCCGCCCACCAGGCGCGGAAGTGCGGCCCCTTGGCCACCCGCACGGCCTCCTGGGCGCGCAGCAGGGCCAGCTCCTTGAAGCGCCCGTAGCCGAGTTCGTCGCGCTCGAGCAGGTCGCGGCGAATGGCTGGCAGGCCGGTCTCGAGCAGGGTCCGGGCCCAGCCCAGCTCGTCGCCCTCGACCTCGAGCAGCGCCCGCCACTTGTGCCACAGGCTGTCGAGCCCCAGCGAGCCGGCCAGCGCGCCCACCGTTTCGAAGCCCGCCACCCCGGCGTTGAGGGCGGCGTTGGCGAGGGGCGCCAGTTCGGGGATGGCCAGCAACCGCGAGGCCGTCGGATAGTCGGGCAGCTCCAGCAGGTCCAACAGCAACCGCCCCGGAAGGCTATCGGCCAGCGCCTTTGGGGTCTCGTCCATCAGCGGCACCCCGTACTCGTCGGCCAGCGCCGAGAAGGCCCGCACCGCGCTCTCGGGAACGATGACCGCCAGCTCGAGCGGATCGAGGCCCGAGGCGAGGTCGCGCTTCAGCGCCCGCAGCACCCAGCGCGCCTCGGCAACCGGGTTGGCTGGCCGCAGCCGCAGCAGCGTGGTGCGTGCAACCGCCGGCAGGGTGCGGGTCGGCGTCTCTCCCGGCGGCGGCGCCGGCAACGACAGCCACACCTCGGCGTGGCGGCCGAGCGCGCGATAGAGACGCAACTCCAGCGGTCCGATATCGCGCAGGCCGTCCACGATCACCACCTCGGCCTCTCCCCGGCACTCCATGCCCTCGGCCAGCGCCAACGCCTCGAGGCGGAAGTCGTCGTAGTCCCAGGCGTCGCCCTTGATGGTTTCAAAGCTGGTATAGATGTCGCGCAGACGCGCCGTCTCCTCGTCGTGGGCCGGCACCTCGGAGGCGGCGACCCCATAGCGCTTGGCCTCGGCGATGGCCCGGGCAAAGAGGCGCGCCTCACCGGGCGAGGGCAGTTCGCCCCGCACCGTCATGAGCGCCTCCCCGACCATCGCCAGGCGGCCGGTGCCCACCACCAGCGGCTTGAGCTTGAGGGCGTGCGCCAGCAGCCGGTAGTAGACTTGCTGCGAGCTGAGGAACTCGAGGCCCAGCAGCGCCCCGGCCTCGGTGGCGCGGCGGTACAGGTAGTTGCGTTGGCTGGGAAGGCCTACCCACCACACGCGCTTTCCCTCTTCGGTGGCTTCGCGCGCGCGCTTCAGGAGCAGGGTGGTCTTGCCGGCGCCCGGGGGGGCGACCAGGAGCTCGAAGCTCACGGGATCATCATATCGGGCTCAAGGCCTCCACCGGCCCGACCGCGACCGCAGCTCACCCCCCAAAGGGTTGGGGCTATCCCCCAGTGCAAAGCAACGCTTGCGCGAGAACGGCCTCACCCGCGCACAGATCCGAGCCCAGCCTCCTCGAGCTGCGCGCGGAGCGCCTCAGGGTCGGTCACCGGAAGCTTGCAGGCGCCGGCCTCGCACACGTAGGCGGCAGCCTTTCCGCCCACCAGCCCGCGCCCGCGCAGAAACGCTACCTGCGCGGCCAGCGGGTCGTCGCTGCCCTCGGCGTGGGCCAGCGCCACGTCGGGGAGCCAGCTGCCGCGCAGCACCTCGAGCAGCGCTTCGGTGCCGGGGTCGCTGCGGGGGCCCACCACTGCCACCTCGCGCGGCGGCGACTGGAGCTGCTCGGCGGCCACCAGCAGGGTTCCAAAGCCGTGCGGCTGCTCGCCGGCGGCTGCCAGCAACGGCGCCACCGCCCCCTCGGCAAGCGCCTCGAGGCTGCGATCGCCGCTAAGGCGCCCGATCTGAAACAGCAGTTCGGCTGCCGCGCCGTTGCCGGAGGGGGTGGCGGCGTCGAAGTAGTCCTTGGGCCGCACGATCAGCGCTTCACCGTCGTCGGGGGTACTGAAGAAGCCGCCGTTGGCCCGGTCGTGAAAGTGTTCGGGTAGCACTTGGGCCAACTCGGTGGCCCACTCGAGCCACTCGGACTCGAAGGTGGCCCGGTAGAGCCGCAGCAGCCCCAGACCCAGGTAGGCGTAGTCCTCGAGCAGCCCGGTCACCTTGGCCCGTCCCTCCTTGTAGGTGTGCAGCAGCCGCCCCTCGCGCCACACCACGGTCTGCAGGAAGCCGGCGTTGTGGCGGGCGATGTCGAGGTAGTCGGGGCGATTCAGGGCGCGGCCGGCGTCGGCGTAGGCGCCGATCATGAGGCCGTTCCAGGAGGTGAGGATCTTGTCGTCGAGGCCGGGGCGGACGCGGACCGCGCGGGCCTCGAGCAGCAGGCTACGGGCCGCCTCGAGTCGCGCCCCGACCTCGCCCGGCTCGAGCTCGAAGCGTTCGGCCAAGGCCGCGTCGTCGAGGGGCCGCTCGAGGATGTTGCGCCCTTCGAAGTTGCCGGCCTCGGAGACGCCATAGGCGGCCTTGACCAGCGCCGCGTCGTCCCCCACCAGGGCGTCGATGACCGCCTCATCCCACAGGTAGAAACGCCCCTCTTCGCCTTCGCTGTCGGCGTCGAGCGCGCTGTAGAAGCCGCCTTCGGGCGAGGTCATCTCGCGCGCCACCCACTCGAGGGTCCGTTCGATGACGTCACGGTAGAGCGGTTCGCCGCCCAGGGCGTAGGCCTCGGCGTAGCGACTCACCAGCTGGGCGTTGTCGTAGAGCATCTTCTCAAAGTGGGGCACGGTCCAGCGCTCGTCGACGCTGTAGCGGGCAAAGCCGCCCCCGAGCTGATCGAAGATGCCGCCCCGGGCCATACCCTCCAGGGTCCGCGCGACCATGCCACCGACCGGCTGCTCCTGGGGCTGCCGCAGGAGCAGCTTCAGCACGCTGTGCGGCGGGAATTTGGGGGCGTCACCGAAGCCGCCGTTGCGGCTGTCGAACCGGGTTTCGAGGACGCCGATGGCTGCCGCGATCGCGTCTCGGTTCAGCGACCCCGCTTGGTCGGCAACCGCGGCGAGTCGCGCCAGGGCGCCGGTTATCTGGCCGGCCGAGTCGAGTACCTCTTCGCGCCGCTCCTCCCAGGCGAGCTGGAGGGCCGACAGCAGTTTCGGAAAGCCGGGCCGGCCGAAGCGGTCGTCGGGGGGAAAATAGGTGCCAGCGAAGAAGGGCTTGCCCTCCGGGGTCATCACCACCGTCATAGGCCAGCCGCCGGAGCCGGTCATGGCCTGCACCGCGTTCATGTAGATTGCGTCGACATCGGGCCGTTCCTCACGGTCGACCTTGACGTTGACGAAGTGGCGGTTCATCAGCGCCGCGATGAACTCGTTCTCGAACGACTCGTGGGCCATCACGTGGCACCAGTGGCACGCGGAGTACCCGACCGACAGCAGAATCGGTTTGTCCTCGCTCCGGGCGCGCTCGAACGCCTCCGGTCCCCAGGGGTACCAGTCGACGGGATTGTGCTGATGCTGAAGCAGGTAGGGGCTGGTCTCCTCGGCGAGTCGGTTGCGGTGTTCGGCCATGCCACAAGGTAGCAGCGCGACCCCGCTCCGGGTGTTTCGCGCGGGCGCGGAAGCGGAAAATGGTGTCGGCACAGCGACTACAAGGAAGGCTCTTTATGGGTTTCAGGGGCATGAGATCAGGGCTAACCTGAACGGGTGATCCTCTACTTCCAAAATCTCCTCGATGACGACAAGGTCTACCAGAAAGTCCGAGAACTCCAATGGCCAGACGGCCAGGTTCGCTGCCCCCACCGCAACGCAACAGAGGTCGTCAGGCCCCGTCGTTGCGTTCCATCTGCTGCCTTTATGCTCGCCGTGCCGGAATCCTAATCAAAAACTCCTAGGAAGCCTTCCAACATTCCGGTGTCTCCCTGTTCGATCTCCAGCCGTCCCTGCTGAATGGCGACCTGAGGTTGCACGAATCCGACGATGAGTTGGGGAAACACCTCCAAATCGGGAATGTGGAGGACGAGGTCTGCTCTTGCGGCCGGTCCAAGTGTCGCGGTGAGCTGCTGGTCTCGGAGTTCGAGGGTGAAGCTGCTGTGATCCGAGCGGACTTCGCAGGTCCTCTCGGCATTTTCGGCGCGCATGGGGTTGAAGCGGGTCTTTGCGGCACTCATGGCGATGGTGGCGCTGAAGTGGTCGCCAGCCGGCTTGGGAACCCTGACGCGGCGCTCCCCCCACCTCGACAGGGCCCGGATTACCTCTTCGAGTAGCTCCCCCTCTCGGGTCAGCTTGTAAACAGCAGAGCCGGCGGGCGGGGGCAGGGTGCTTAGAACGACGATGGTTTCACGCTCTAGCGCCTTCAAGCGTTGGGAGAGAAGGTTGGGGCCGATGCCAGGGAGGGCGTCGAGCAGGTCGGTGAAGCGGCGGGGGCCCAAGAGCAGTTCTCGAACGATGAGCAGGGTCCAACGTTCTCCGAGGACATCCAGGGAGTAGGCGATGGGGCAGTACTGGTTGTAGCTGCGTTTGGCCATTTATACAAATCATATCATTCTTGATTGTGGGGCCTAGCTGAATTTATAATAGTACATAATATTTTCTGAATGTGTTAGTATATGAATTTGAATTCAATCTTGCGAGTGAAAGCGGTGCCCAATGCCAGCAGAAATCCTTTACGACGACAAGTGGGGAGAGATCATCGACCATCCGGACGCTGGGTTCGTAGAGATACGGTGGTTCGATACTACTTCGGAGATGACCGGCGACGAGTTCAACAACTACCTGTCTGAATTCGCCACCCGGATCGAGCGGACCGGTCGCCAGGCAGCCCTAATCGATGCGGTCCAATTCCGGATGCCGATGGACCGGATGAGCGTGGGGTGGAGAGACGAGACTATCGTTCCTCGCTACAACGCGGTAGGCCTGAAGAAGTTCGCCTTCATCATGCCGCCCGGCATGCCGCTCGTCGGGAAGGATCCACAGACGGAGGGTCCAGCGGAGTACCCGACAAGCTATTTCGATTCGAGGAGCCGCGCTCTGTTCTGGCTGTCGACGTGACCCTCATTTCCCCTTCCCCGAGATCTAGCCTCTGAATGGAGATCGATGAGATGAAATGGAAGCAGTTGGCACGAATTGCGTTCGCCTCGGTGTGGGTTCTCACCCTGATCCCTGCGTTGGCCCAGAACAGCCTCACTCCCCTCGAAAAAGCCTTCGTGGGCATCGGTGGTGAAGAGGCATTGGCTCATCTGAACTCGTTCGTCCTCGAGGCATCGGGAACCCGCTGGAACAACGACGAAGGCTTCAGCCCCGACGCCCCGACGATGGCGATCAACACCTTCAGCACCACCGTCAGCTACGATGTCGCCGGAGACAACCTGCGCCTCGACCACAACGACCGGATTACCGCCTTCGGCCTCAACGTCCCGCAGGTGTTCAGTGAGATCATCATCGGCAACCTCGGCTTCGTCGCTGGAGTGGACAACATTCTAGGGATTCCCGAGCGCGATATGCTTTCCGACCGGTGGGCGATGATCCGCAAACAGCAGCGGCTGCTCAATCCGCAGCTGATTCTGCTCGATATCCTGGCTGATCCATCGATCGCCTCGGAGGGGGGTGTTCAGCTCCTCAACGGTAGCGTTCACCACTTGCTCGTGGTCGAGGATGACGTCCATCCCATCACGCTGTACGTGAACGCCGCGACCGGCCACCTCGCCAAAGCCTCGACGATGGAGAATCACTACCTGCACCGCGACGTTGTCCTGGAGGCGTTCTACCTCGGCTGGCAGCCGACGGAGGCGGGCATCCGCTTCCCCTACGAAGTCTTCATCGCACTCAATGAGTCGATCATCCTCCACGAGACGCGGGACTCGGTTCAGGTCAACGGTGACCTCGACGATGCGCTGTTCGCCTTTCCCAACGGCGCAGCGCCCATGTTCGACGCGGCACTGGTCCGGCGTGGCGAGCGATCCTCTCAGTTCCAGGCGGCATTTGTCGCCCTGGGGCTACCGCAAGATGGCGTGCAGACCTTCGTGCAGGCCACGGAGCTTGCGCCCGGGGTATTTCACCTGACAGGCGGCTCCCACCACTCCCTGATCGTCGAGCAGGACGCCGGCATCGTGGTGGTCGAGGCGCCCCTCTACGGGCCGCGCAGCGAGGCGATCATCGCCTGGATCGAAACGAGCTTCCCGGGTAAACCGATCAGCAGTGTCATCGTGAGCCACTTCCATGAAGATCACGCCGCCGGGGCCAGAACCTTCGTTGCCGAGGGCGCGACGGTCGTCGTAAGCGAGAAGACGGCGAGCCTTTTCACCGAGGTATTCGAGGCCCGATCGACGATTCTTCCCGACGCACTCGAGTTGAACCCCGTGACGGCAACGATCGAGATCGTGCCCTCGGATGAGCCGCTCACCCTCGCTGACGCCACGCGGCCGGTGGTGGTGATTCCCGTCGAGAACAGCCACGCGGATGACCTGGTCATGACCTACGTGCCTGCCGCCGGCGTCCTCTTCATCTCAGATATCTACAATCCCGGGACGCCCGGGCAACTGTTCCCAACGGGGCCTGCGGAGTTGCTGGCCTCGATCGCAAGCCACGGCATTAGCGTCTCCACTATCGCCGGGGGGCACGGAGCGGTAAGTAGCTTCAGTGACCTCGAGGGCCTTGTCAACCCTTAGGAGAAAGTAAGCATTTGGTATGTCAATTCGAACCTGGTGGAACAAACCTAGATTACGAACGGGCGAGGACGAACGTCGGGAGCGCAAAGCAAGCTGGCTCGAACCCTTTTTCGACCTGGTGGGCGGTTGACCAGCCTGCCGTACCCTGGCCCCTCCCCGCCAAGTTGGGCCGGGGTTCACGAGAAGAGGAGGCGGAACCGTGAAAAATACGAGACGAAGTTTGTGGTACCCAGTTGCCTATCTGTTTGGTGCTGCCTTGGGACTGATTGTGGTTCCGCAGGTAGTCCTGGATTTGGCCGCCACGGGTGACTATGAGGTCTTCTTTCCACGCATGGTAGGCGCGGCGATGGCGGTTCTGGGTGTACTCGTCATGATCATCATCCTAAATGACCTACAGGTGATGTACCGACCGATCTACTACAATCGTTTCTTCCTTGCCGCGATCTTTATCTGGCTTTGGTTTGACTCTGGCGACCCGTTTTTCCTAATCGTGTTCTTCGTTGTGGTTCTAGGCCTGGTTTTCACCTCCATAGCTCTATACCTGGATAACAGAAGCAAGCAGCTTCCATCGGTTCGATGAGCGCCAGCGATCGAAGGGCAGGTCGGCTTTGGCGGTATCCAGGTTCCCCTGCAATACTTCCAGGGTATCGATCGTCACAGGCGTTTCCGGGTTTCTAGGGGGGAGCGCCTCTGCAAACGGGCAGATCGCAGCAGTGCCCTTGAAACACATCAAGAGCCTAAAGGAAAGGACGCGCTGGAAAAGGGATGGCAAAACCACGGGGAGGGAACGTAACAGGATTTTCCAGCGCGTCTAGGCAAGGGTATCGGGGCGTGCATAACGAAATTCTTACAGCGGAAAGGGAGTCGGATTGCTCACATCTGAGGGGCTTTCCGGCACCCGCAGCGGCACCCGATTGCCGGGCGCTAGACTGAACCATGGCCCTAGAAGACATCCGCAAGCCCTACCGCCACGGCACCCTCGACGTCGGCGATCTCGACCCCGACCCGATCCGCCAGTTCCTGGCCTGGCTCGAAGACGCCGTCGCCGCCGACATGCTCGAGCCGAACGCCGCCGCCCTGGCCACCGCCGACGCCAGCGGGCGCACTTCGGTGCGCATGATGCTGCTCAAAGGGGTCGACCCCCACGGCTTCCGCTTCTTCACCAACTACCAGAGCCGCAAAGCCACCGACCTGGCGTCCAACCCCCAGGCCGCTCTCTGTTTCTGGTGGGACAGACTGGAGCGTCAGGTACGGGTCGAAGGCCGGGTCACCAAACTGTCCCCAGAAGCCTCTCTCAGCTACTTCAGCAAGCGCCCCCGCGGCAGTCAACTGGGCGCCTGGGCCTCCCCCCAAAGCCAACCCATCCCCGACCGCGCCACCCTCGAACAGCGGGTAGCTGAACTTGAAAGAGAGCACCCAGAAGGAAACCTACCGCTACCCGACTTCTGGGGCGGCTACCTCCTCACCCCGGACAGACTAGAGTTCTGGCAAGGGAGGGAGAGCAGGATCCATGACAGGTTCAGGTACGAAAAAAAGGAAAGGGATGGGTGGAACGTGGAAAGGCTAGCACCGTAAAAGGTATAGATAGGTTTTTTGGGGAGTTTGTGGCACTTCAGGGCAATGTAGATGTAGGTTTGGGGAAAGTTAAAAAAATTGGATAAATAGAATTAGGTGCCCCTTCAGACCCCCTTCGGGAACTAGCAGGGGATTTGGTACCCCTCCGGCTCCCTTCGGTAGCCTACCGGGTCCCGTTGAGCCTTCCCTTACGGTAAGTCTCCTCGGGGCTTACGGAGCCCCTTCGGGTCTCCTCCAGCAGATACTTTGGAATAACTGTGAAGACACGAACGGTGTCTTGCTTGTTCCTTTTACAGCGGGTTGCGCATTGAGTGATCGTGCTTCATGCTGAGGCATGGCGCACTCTACCGACCTCCGAGAACGCATCGTAAACGCCGTCCTACACAAGCGTTACACCCTCCATGAAGCCGCAGACACGTTCGACGTTGGAACCGCCACCGTCAGTCGCTACCTCCGCCGCTACCGCCAAAGTGGAGATCTCACCCCCAGAACCTCCCCGGGCCGCCCCAGCGCCCTCCATGAGCACCAGGCATGGGTTGAGCAGAGCCTCATCAGCAACGACCTCACCCACGACCAGCGCTGCGACCTTTTCTTGGAGAGAACCGGCGTCCGCATCAGCAGAGCGACCATGTGCCGCTGGGTACAGAGATTGGGATCGACGAGAAAAAAAGACGATCTACGCGAGTGAACAGAATCCAGAGGCCCGGTGGAGGTTCCTGGCTTGGATCAGAGGTATTGACCCGCACCGGTTGGTGTTCGTCGATGAGAGCGGCTTCAACGTCGCCATGACCCTGCCCTACGCCTACGCCCCACGTGGACAACGTGCCGTGGGTAGGGTGCCGAAGAACCGTGGGGAGAACACCAGCCTCGTTGCAGCGATCAGTCTCGATGAGGGTGTGGGTGACGCGATGACGTTGACCGGAGCGGTGGATGGCGTGGCGTTTTTAGCGTACATCGAGCAGGTCATCGCTCCGAAGCTGAGGCCGGGGCAGATCGTGGTGATGGATCAGCTGGGGGTGCACCGCAAACCGGAGGTGCGGGAGGCGATCGAGGCGAGGGGGTGCGAGTTGGTGTTGTTGCCTGGGTACAGTCCGGACTTCAACCCCATTGAGTTGGCTTTTTCGAAGATAAAGGCGTTCGTGAAAGCTGTGGGGGCGAGGACGAGGGGAGCGTTGGACTCTGCGATCGCGGCTGCGCTATCGACGGTGTCGTTGGGGGATGTGTTGGGTTGGTTTGAGCATGCCGGAGTCACCAATCACTCATTCTGAGAACCGCTGTAAACCTTCTTGTGGCGGAGGAGACTCTATGAGGCTCCGTAGCCCCTGAAGAGACCCACGAAGGGGGGCTCTGAAGGACCCCGGAAGACACCGAAGCGAAGCGTAGGGGTCTGAAGGGGACCCAAACCTACTACTTGTCTGAAGGGGCACCTAATTCTACTTATCCTCGTGTTTGAACTTTCCCCAAACCTACTTCTCCTCTATTCACTACCCTCTTCTCCTGGGACCTGTTCAACCACTAGTACTTCTGGGAACGTCTGCACTCCCGCTATCCTCGTAAGGATCGCAATAATTTCGTTTAGTCTCTCTTCTCTTATCCCCTGCTCGAGCTGTCCGGCTACCTGTTCGCGGGGGGTAAAGGAGGCCTCTTGGCGGTCGTAGACCAGGATCACGTGGAAACCGAACTGGGTTTCGATGGTGTCGGTGGGCTGCCCTAAAGCCGCGCCGAAGGAGGCCTCTTCGAAAGGAGCTACCATGCGGCCGCGGGTGAAGCAGCCGAGGTCGCCGCCGTTGGGTCCGCTGGGGCCGGTGGAGCGCTCGGCGGCCAGCTGGGCGAAGTCGGCGCCGTCGGCGAGGTCGGTGAGGACCGCCTGTGCGTCGGCTTCGGTGTCGATCAGGATGTGGCGGGCGCAGACCTGCTCGGCGACGGAGAAGCGGTCTTTGTTCAGCTGGTAGGCGATGGTGAGCTGGTCGTCGCTCACGATCATCTCGTCGCGCATCGAGGTCATCAGCAGGTCGATGGTTTCGGCCTCCGTGACCATAAGCCGCAGGAACGCCTCGTTGCCGAAACCGGTTTCGGCGAGGAGTTCCTCGAACGTCTGCCCTTCGAGGAGGTTGCTGCGGATATTGTCCAGAATCGTGTCGATGGATTCTTCGCTGGGGGCCAGGCCGCGCCGCTCTGCTTCGCCGAGGAGCACCACCTCGGATACCCGCTGTTCCAGGAACTGCGGCCTGAAGTTGAGCAGTTGGAGCCGAAGCTCGTCGGTGATCTCGAGACCCTGGTTGAGCGCCACACTACGCAGGGCCACCTCGAACCGCAGGTCGAGCTCACTCAGGGTCATGGTGGTGGTCCCCATCCGAAGTACCACCGGGTCCTCGGCGTCCCCTTGCGCCGCAGCTAACGGCAGGGCCAGCAGCAGCAGGCTGAGGATGGGGAGGAGACGTTTCAGGGTTGTCAGGAGGGCGCTGCTCGAAGCGAGCTTCATGGCGGCACCCTAACACGCTTGGGAACGGGCTCCGGCACTACCAAGACGTTGCGGCGTCAGGCTGCCGCGGCCTTTCCCTGAGGCTCGTTGGCCTCTTCGAGACGCCGGTACAGCTCGAGCTGCTCGTCGCTGAGCGCCTCGGGGATGACCACCAAGACCTCGGCCAGTTCGTCGCCGCGGCCACCCTCTTTCTTGGGCCAGCCCTGGCCGCGCAAGCGCAGGATTCGTCCCGACTGGGTGGCCTTGGGCAGCGTCATCTCGACCTCGCCGTCGAGGGTAGGAACCAGGACGCTGCCGCCCAGGACGGCCTTGAAGTCGGGCACCTGGATCCTGACGCGAACGTTGTCGCGGTCGAGCATGAAGGTGGGGTGGGCCGCCAGCACCAGCTTGAGGATGAGGTCGCCGCCGCCCGGGGCCTGGCCCCGCAGGCGCAGTTTGGTTCCGCTGCGCGCGCCCTTGGGAATGCTCACATCGATCCGGCGGGGGCCTACCGTGATGGTGCGCTCGCCGCCGTGATAGGCGGCCACGAGGTCGATCTCGAGGCTCGCCTCGGCGCTTTGGAGCGCCTGGCGGCTCTGGTAGCCGGCGAAGGGGTCGCCGCCGCGCACAGTGCCCCCCTCGACGCCCCCAAACCCGAACAGGGTCTGGAAGAAGTCGGAGAAGCCGGCCACCTGATCGGGGTCGATATTGCTGTAGACTCGGCCGCCGCCGGCGTAGGGCGGGGGGCCGTCGGCGCTGCCGTAGCGATCATAGAAGCCCCGTTTCTCCTGGTCGGAGAGGACGGTATAGGCCTCGTTGATCTCCTTGAAGCGATCTTCGGCCGCGGGATCGTCGGGGTTGCGGTCGGGGTGATGTTTGGCCGCCAGTTTGCGAAAAGCGGACTTGACCTCCGGCTGCGTCGCCTGCCTGCCGACGCCCAGGATCTGGTAGTAGTCCTTGAATGCAGCCACGGTCGCTCCCTGGGTGCTACTGGGCCTGGTATACCACCACACGCGCGGGCCGCACCAGGCGGTCGCCGCGCCTGAAGCCGGCCTCGAAGACCTGGGCGATGGTGTCGTCCTTAGCGGCGTCGTCGGTGGGCATGGCGGTGAGCGCTTCGTGCAGGTCCGGGTCGAAGGGATCGCCGACGTCACCTACCCGCACGATGCCGAGCGTTTCGAGCTTGCGCTCGAGGCTCTCGTTGACGGCCCGCACGCCGGGAACGATCTTGCCGGGATCGTCCTCATCGGCCACCTCGAGAGCGCGGGTGAGGTCGTCGAAGACGGCCAGCACGGTCAGCACCGCGCTGTCGAGGCCGGCCTCACGGGCCCGCAGGGTGTCGGCGGCCGAGCGCCGCCGGACGTTCTCGAGGTCGGCCCGAGCCCGCAGGAACTTCGTGTGCGCTTCGTCGCGTTCGACCTCGACCAGCTCGAGGGCAGCCTGGGCGGTGGCCAGCTCGGCGCGCAGGATGTCGAGTTCGCCGTCGAGCTGAGGCGGCTCGGTGGTCGACGCGGCCGCTTCGTCGGCCAGCGCTTCGGCCGCCGCTTCCAGTACGTCCTTCGGGATATCCTTTTTGCTCATGATCGCGCTTTCACGCCGCTCGAGGCGGGGCGTTTAACCCCCCTCGAGCGACCTTCACGGGCGGGTCAGCCGGCCGGCTTGAAGTCGGCATCGATGACGTCGTCTTCCTCACCGGCGGCGTCGGGTCCGGGGCCATCATCACCATCCGACGGCGGTGAGCCGTCCGTGGCGGTGGCCTGCTGGAAGGCCTGGACCTTCTCGGCAAGCTCCTGGCTGAGGCTATCGAGCCGGGCCTTGTCGACGTTGGCGTCGTTCATGGCCTGATCGGCCGCTTCGATGGCCTCACGCACGGGCGTCTTCTGGTCGTCGCTGGCGCCTTCGGCTTCGTCGAGCAATTTCTGGGCCTGCAGCCGCAGCGAGTCGAGCTGGTTGCGGGCTTCGGCCAGTTCTCTGGCCTGCTGATCGACTTCGGCGTTGGCCTGGGCCTCCTGAACCATCCGTTCGACCTCATCCTCGGCGAGGGTGGTGGTGTTCTGGATGGTGATCGAGGCTTCCTTGCCGGTCGACTTTTCCTTGGCATTGACGTTGAGGATGCCGTTGGCGTCGATATCGTAGGTGATCTCGACCTGTGGCATGCCGGCCGGCATCGATGGAAGGCCCTCGAGCTTGAAGCGCCCCAGCGACTTGTTGTCGTTGGCCATCGATCGTTCGCCCTGCAGCACGTGCACGTCCACCCCGGTCTGGTTCTGCTCGGCGGTGGTGAAGGTCTCGGTCTTCCGTACCGGCACGGTGGTGTTGCGGTCGATCAGTTTGGTGAACACGCTGCCCTTGGTCTCGACCCCGAGGCTGAGCGGGGTGACGTCGAGCAGCACGATGTCGTCGACATCGCCGGTCAGCACGCCGGCCTGGATGGCGGCGCCCAGGGCTACTACTTCGTCGGGGTTGACCGACTGGTTGGGCTCCTTGCCGAGCATCTCGGTGACCAGCGCCTTGACCGCCGGCACGCGGGTGGAGCCGCCCACCAGGAGTACCTCGTCGATGCCATCGTTCGACAGCTTGGCGTCGCGCAGGGCGGCCTTAACCGGCTCACGAACGCGCTGCAACAGCGGCGCGATCAGCTCTTCGAACGTGCTGCGGGTGAGTTTCGTCTCGAGGTACAGCGGCGCGTTGGAGGCTGGGTCCATCGCGATGAAGGGCAGACTGATGGTGGTCTCGGGGATGCCGGAGAGCTCGATCTTCGCCTTTTCGGACGCCTCGATGAGGCGCTGGAGGGCCTGCTTGTCCTTGCGGAGGTCGACGTTGTATTCGCTCTGGAATTCGTCGGCCAGCCAGTTGACCACGGCGTAGTCGAAGTCGGAGCCGCCCAGGTGGGTGTCGCCGGAGGTGGACCGCACCTCGAAGACGCCGTCGCCCACTTCGAGCACGGAGACGTCGAAGGTGCCGCCCCCGAGGTCGAAGACCAGCACGGTCTCGTTGCCCTTCTTGTCGAGGCCGTAGGCGAGGGCCGCAGCGGTCGGTTCGTTGACGATGCGCAGCACCTCGAAGCCAGCGATCTTGCCGGCGTTCTGGGTGGCTTCGCGCTGCGAGTTGTTGAAGTACGCGGGGACCGTCACCACCGCCTGGGTGATCTTCTGGCCGAGGGAGGCACTGGCGTCGTCGATCATCTTCCGCAGCACCATGGCCGAAATCTCTTCGGGGGTGTACTGGGTGCCGTTCGCCACGAAGCGGACGCCGTTGTCGTCGCCGCGAACCACCTCGTAGGGGGCCCGCTCGGCCTCGTGCTTGATCTCGTCCCAAGTGCGGCCGATAAACCGCTTGACCTCGAACAGCGTCTCGGCGGGGTTGAGCACCGCCTGCCGTTTGGCCACCTGGCCGACCAGTCGCTGGTCGTCCTTGAAGGCGACCACCGAGGGCGTGGTGCGGTTGCCCTCGCTGTTGACGAGGACGGTGGGTTCACCGGCCTCCATCACCGAGATAACGCTGTTGGTGGTGCCTAAGTCGATGCCGACTGCTTTCGCCATGCTCTTCTCCTTACAATGCGAGGTTTAAAAGGAAGCGTTCCGTCAGGAAATATGACACGATGGGACGCAGAGTTCTCACAAGGAATGAGTATAGCAACACCAGGGGGGATTGTCAACAGATATGAGTGTGGTTATATCAAGTTCAACATGGGATAAGGTGATGAATTAATGATTAGTAGGGTTGGGGGTTACCCTCTTGGTTACCCCCTCCCCCTAAGGGGTTTACTCCCTCCCCAGCCCTCCCCCTAGAAGGAGGAGGGAGCTTAAAAGCAACCCTGGCTACGATAGGAAACACCAAGGGGTGGGTAGTGATGGGCGTGAATACGTCTTGAGTAACGAGAACAACAACAGGGATAACCGTGGTGTGAAGGAACCAATGGACCAACGTTAATAGGACCCAAAGGTGAACAGCAGGCGTCCCTGGCCCCCCTGGTGGTGATGCGATGACGTTGACCGGAGCGGTGGATGGCGTGGCGTTTTTAGCGTACATCGAGCAGGTCATCGCTCCGAAGCTTCATGCTTGTTGCTTCGTAGTTGTGGTGCTGGAGGAGTTTTACTCCGTAAGCGTCGTGCAGACGTACCCTGGACTGCTTGTACTCAATCCTAGGAACACGGATTGGAATCGTTATCCGAGTACCTTGTTGCTACTCACGATTGCCTTTTGCTCCCTCCCCCTACCAGGGGGAGGGCTGGGGAGGGGGTAAACCCCCTAGGTTATCTCCGCAGGAGACCCAAACCCCCAAATCCTAATGATTGAACTTCCCCCAACCCTCCTCCCTACCCTCTTATCTGCTTGAGGCGGTAGGATGGCCTTCATGGAAATGCGCCCTCTAGGACCCTTCACTGTTTCTGTCGTCGGACTCGGCTGCAACAACTTCGGCCGCCGGGTCGACGCTGCTGGCACCGAGGCGGTGGTCGGAACAGCCCTCGACGCCGGCATCAACTTCTTGGACACCGCCGACGGGTACGGCGACGGCGAGAGCGAAACGTTTCTCGGCCGCGCCCTCGGCGACCGCCGCGATGAGGTGATCATCGCCACCAAGTTCGGCTACCGGGACGGGGGTGCCCCGGAGACGGTGAAGCGTGCCGTCGAGGGTAGCCTGATGCGGCTCGGCATGGATCGCATCGACCTCTACTACCTGCACAAGCCCGACCCGTCGGTGCCGATCGACGAGACGCTCGGCGCCCTCGTCGAGCTGGTTCGGGAGGGGGTGGTGCGGGAGATCGCCTGCTCCAACTTCTCGCCCGAGCAGCTGCGCGAGGCCGAGGCGGCGGCGAGCGGCGCCCGCTTCATCGCCCTGCAGAACGAGTACTCGCTGCTCCACCGCGCCCCGGAAGAGGGAACCCTGGAGGCGTGCCTCGATCTCGGGCTCGGCTTCGTGCCCTACTTTCCGCTGGCGAGTGGGCTGCTGACGGGCAAATACCGCCGCGGCCAGCAGGTGCCGGCGGGCACGCGCCTCGCCGACCGCGAGATCGAGGAGGCGAAGCTCGACACCGTCGAGCGGCTGATCGGCTTCGCCGAGGCGCGGGGCCATACCGTCCTGGAACTGGCCTTCTCGTGGCTCCTGATGAAGCCCGGCGTGACCTCGGTCATCGCGGGCGCCACCCGGCCGGAGCAGGTACATGCCAACGCCGCTGCGGCCGGCTGGACGCTGTCGGGCGAGGAGCTGGCCGAGGTCGAACGGATCTCCGGCAGCTAGTGCAGCTTGTCGGCGTAGCGTTCGCGACCCCTGGATAGTAGCTTGAAAGCGGGAGGACACCCATGCGAATCGCCATCTTCGGCTCCGGAGGCGTAGGCGGCTATCACGGCGCCCGCCTGGCCCACGCCGGGCACGACGTGACCTTCATCGCCAGGGGACCCCACCTCGAAGCGATGCACGAGGCCGGCCTCGAGGTCGAGAGCGTCAAGGGCGACATCCACATCGACGCGGTACAGGCCACCGACGATCCCGCCGACGTAGGCTCGGTCGACGTGGTTCTGGTCGCCACCAAGACCTACCACCTGGACCAGGCAGCCGAGCAGATGCGGCCCCTGATCACCGCCGACACCCTGGTGCTGCCGCTCCTCAACGGGGTCGAAGTGGCCGGCCAGCTCTCCGCCGCGCTGCCCGAGGCGCGGGTGCTGGGCGGGGTCACGTACATCAACAGCTTGATCGAGCGGCCCGGCAAGATCTTCCACCGCGGGGGGCCCGAACCCGACATCGTATTTGGCCCCATCTCGGGAGAGCCCGGCGCCCGCGTCGAAGCGCTCCTTTCCGCCCTTCAGGGGTCCGGCATCTCTACCGAACTCTCCACCGATATCGAGACGGCGCTGTGGCTCAAGTTCGTTGTCGTGGTCGCCTTCGGGGGTGTCGGAGCCGTCACCAGGGCACCGGTCGGGGTGACCGTCAGCCAGCCGGAGACGCGCGCCATGCTTGCCGCGGTGATTCAGGAAGGCTGCGCCGTGGCCGCAGCGCGCGGCATCACCCTGCCCTCCAATATGGTCGACACCATACCCCATCGTCTGGAATCGCTCCCCGCAGCCGCCACCGCCTCCATGCACCGCGACATCATCGCGGGGCGGCCCTCGGAACTCGAGGCCTGGATCGGGGCGGTCGTGCACCTCGGCGCCGAGGTGGGCGTGGATACCCCCACGAGCCGCTTCATCTACCACAGCCTCCTACCGCAAGATCGGCGTGCCCACGGGGAGATCGAGTTCCCCACGTAGGGCCCGCTATGGTGAGCTTTTCGCCAGAACCCCACCGTCAAGCACATGTCGCGCTTCCGTGAGAGGTGGAATTGAGATCGTTCACGGCAAGCCCCTGGAGTTGGACGAGCACCTCGTGACAGCAACCCTCGACTGTGTCGAGTCTCTGCCACTAGAGCTGGGCCGACCTGCGCTGCTACCGGTAAGCTTCTCCCAGACCGAAACGTGCTCGCGACTTTCGCTCGTGAACGGCTCCCGCTTCCACCCTGCCCAACGTTCGCGCAACCGCATCCCAGCAAGTTGCGCCATCAGGTCGAGCTCCGAGGGCCACACGTAGCGGAAGGGGATCGAGCGCCTCTCGATGTTCCCATCGATGCGCTCGAAGTGATGCGACGTCAGGCCCTGTGTCGCGACGTCGTACTCGTCGAACCCCCACCGCGTTTCGCCAAAGTGGAAGGAGCGGATCGTCTCGCCGGGTGGCAGTCGCTGCAGGTCGGGGACCATCACCTCGATCACGAAGCAGCCGCCGGGCTCGAGGTGCGCCGCAACGTTGCGGAAGCAGGCGACCTGCGCCGCCTGCGTCGTCAGATTGTAGATGGTGTTGAAGACCAGGTACGCCACCGAGAACGAGCCTGCGACGGTCGTGGTCGCGAAGTCGCCGATCGTCACGCCGACGTCTTCGCCGCTCGACTTGTCGTGCAGGCGCGCGGCCATCGCAGCCGACAAATCGATCCCCCACACCGGCACGCCCCGCCGAGCGAGCGGTAGCGCGATCCTGCCGGTCCCGATCCCGAGCTCGAGCGCGCGTCCGCTCCCGGCGAGCTCCGCCAGGAAACCGATCACCGGGTCGATGACCGCGGGGTCGGACATCTCCGCGAGGGTCTCGTCGTACCTGGCAGCGACGCGTTCATCGAAGTAGCCGTCGTCGTGCACAGCAGGAGCCTACCAGGTTCCCACGCGGGCTGCTAGGCCGAGGTTGTCGACCGGCATGTAGCGCCGAGTTTCACAACTTGTCCCCGATATCGACAGCCTTCGGGCGCTGGTCATCCGCCTCGGCAAGTAGCGCGCGCAGCACATCGTCGAGTGTCGCTCTGGCCCAGGTTGACGGACACCTTATCAGCGTTCTCCGGGTGGCGGGGGCTACCCCAGGCGCTCCTTGAGCGCCCCGATCAGACCGGGGGGCGGATCGAACGGCAGCTCGACCGGAGCGTGGGTCAGCGCGCTGTGGAAGATTCCCAGGATCAGGTTGAACTCCGCAAGCGACTGGGCGAGGTTGGTCGGGTGCACCTTTGCGTCGTCGTCGAGCCAGTCGAACACCGCCTCGGTGAGGCCGGCCTGGCCCAGGAGATCCTGCTCCGGGTAGCTGTGCGTGCCGGACTCGAGCCCTGCCGCCGGCGTGCCGAGCTCCCAGCCGTCCATGGTCCAGTGGGCGAACCCCTGGGTCCCGAACACGGCGATGCGCTTGTGGAAGTACTGGACGTCGCTGTCGCTGATCTGGGGAGCCGCCTCGGTACCGAATGTCACGTTGGCTCGGACCCCGTTGGCGTAGGTGACCGTCGCCGTGGCATGGCGGGTCGACGGTGCCAGCGAGTCGAGCAGCTCCCCATCCGCCACCTGGCCGAAGACGCGGACCGGCTGGGCGTTGTCGATGTACGACGACACCAGCTGGAGGATGTGCGGACCCTGATCGATCGGCGTCGAGCGGGCGCTCGCATCGATGAAGCGGATCTCGCCGATCCTGCCGGCGGCGACCTGCCGCTTCAGCTCCAGATTGCGCGGGTGGAAGTTCAGCTGGGTGTTGACGCAGAATTTCGTCGCCGTGGTCCCCGCGAACTCCACGAGCTGCCGCCAGTCGTCTCCATCGACGGCGATCGGCTTCTCCACGATCGCAGCCGGGACCCCGTGGTCGGACGCGACCTTCATGAGCGAATGGCGGATGCGCTCCCCGCTACCCGGCAGGGTCGGCGCGGTCACGATGTGAAGCAGGTCCGGCCGCTCCTGCTCGAGCATCTTTTCGAGGTCGGTGTAGCGTCGTTCGATCCCGAATTCGTCGCCGAACGACCCGAGGAGCTCCTCGTTCATGTCGCAGATGGCGACGACCTCACCCTTCTCTACGTGCTGGTAGGCCCGGGCGTGGGCCCCGGCCCGCGAGCCACACCCGAGAAACGCGCTTTTGTACATTCGGTGTCCCCTATCTCGGTTCGATGTAAGCGCCATTCTACTGTATCGACATCTCGCCTAGACGGTATTCATCTTCAGGAAGCGGGTTCCCAGAACACGTCCTGATCGACGCTATAGGCGTCCCTGCGGGCTGCCATCCAGGCCTCGAGCAACACCCGCAGCCGCTGCAACTCCCCCCCGTGCGCCGCCGAGTTCACCAGGTGTTGTTCTTCCCCTGGATCCGAGGCCAGCGAGAATTTCTTTTAACAATACATAGTCCTTTGTTAAGGCCTCATTAAGAAGAGCGTGTTGATTAATTAACATTGTTTGTGTAAGATACACATAGATAGGTTGATAAGTATCATCCGTCGTTGGCTACGACAAGGAGGTCTACCATGTGTCGCACCCGCCTCGCCACCACGTCCCCCCTACTCGCCATTCTCATGCTGGTGTTTGCCGGGTTGGCCGGAGCCCAGGACCCCGCCGCCATGCGCCTCAGCGACATCCGCAGCGGCGAGTTGCTGGTCCTCAGAGATCCCGCCAGCGGGGCCTTCCAACCGCTGCCCAAGCTGGCAACCGAATTCGATATCGTCGTCAGCGGCATGGTCGCCCGGGCCAGCGTGAGCCAGCGCTTCCGCAACGACTCGAGCGACTGGCTCGAGGCCGTCTACGTCTTTCCGCTGCCGGAGGACGCCGCCGTCGACACCCTGCGGCTCCACATCGGCGAGCGGGTCATCGAGGGCGAGATCCACGAGCGAGAAGAGGCACGCCAGCTCTACGAGGAGGCCCGCGAGGCCGGTCAGCGGGCCGGCCTGGTGGAGCAGGAGCGGCCCAACCTGTTCACCACCTCGGTCGCCAACATCCCGCCCGGCGAGGAGATCCTGGTCGAGATCGGCTACCTCGAAACCCTGCGCTTCGAGGCCGGTAGTTTCGAACTGCGGATCCCGCTGGCCATCACCCCACGCTATATCCCCGGCGACGCCATCGGGCCCGCCGAGGGCGGCTTCGCCCCAAACACCGACCGCGTTCCCGACGCCGCCCGGATCACCCCACCGGTGCGCACCCCCGATCAGCCGCTGGGCAACCCGGTGGCGCTCACCGTCGCGCTCGACGCCGGCTTTCCGGTGGCGGAACTCGAGAGCCTCTACCACGACATCGTCACGTCGCGGAATGGCCAACTCCTGACCGTTCGCCTGGCCGCTGGCCAGATACCTGCCGATCGCGACTTCGCGCTGCGCTGGACCCCGACGGTGGGCAACCGGCCGGAAGCCGCCCTCTTCACCGAGCGCTGGCAGGGGGTGGACTACGCCCTAGTGATGCTGATGCCTCCGCCGCTGGCAGCGCTCCCCGACCCGGGACCGCGCGAGATGATTCTCGTGATCGACACCTCGGGATCGATGGCGGGCGTCTCGATCGAGCAGGCCAAGGCCGCGGTCGATCTGGCGCTAGCCCGACTCAGCCCCGATGATCACCTCAACCTGGTCGCCTTCGACGATGAGGCCTGGTCGCTGTTCGAGCGGCCCCGGGCCGCCACCAGCGCCACCATCGCCCAGGCGCGGCGCTTCGTCGCCCGCCTCCAGGCTGACGGCGGCACCGAGATGCGGGAGGCCGTCACGCTGGCGCTGCGAGGCGCGCCCGATCCCGAGCGGCTGCGCCAGGTGGTGTTCATCACCGACGGCAGCGTCGGTAACGAGGTGGAGATCTTCCACCAGATCGAGGAGCGCCTCGGCGACGCCCGGCTGTTCACCGTCGGCATCGGCAGCGCGCCCAACAGCTACTTCATGCGCAAGGCGGCCGAAGTAGGCCGCGGCAGCAGCATCCACATCGGCGACGCCGGCGAGGTCGCCCAGGAGATGACCGCCCTGTTCGCGAAGCTCGAGCGGCCCGCCCTTACCGACCTGAGCGTCGCCTTCCCGGAGGGCGCCGAGGTCTATCCGGCCACCGTCCGCGACCTCTACGCCGGCGAACCGGTGCTGGTGCACGCCCGGCTCGAGAATCTGCAGGGCGACATCACGCTCGAGGGGCGCAGCGGTGGACGGCCGTGGCAGCGCAACCTGACCCTGACCGAGGCCGAACACCGGGGCGTGGCGCAGCTGTGGGCGCGGGCCAAGATCACCGCCTTCGAGGACCTGCGCTTCCTCGGCAGCGACCCCGATGTGATCCGCCTGGCGGTGATCGACACCGCCCTGAGCCACCGGCTGGTGAGCGACTACACCAGCCTGGTCGCCATCGAACGTGAACCGGTCCGGCCCGAGGGCAGCGACCTGCGCAGCGACGAGGTGCCCCAGAACCTGCCTCAGGGCCAGATCTTCGACGCTATCTTCGGACCCGGTTCGGTCACCTTCGGCTACCCCAGCACCGCCACGCCGGCGGGGCTGCTGTGGCTCATCGGGGTGGCGTTGCTGGCGCTGGCGCCCGTGCTGGTGCCGTTCCGGCGGCGCAAGAGGCAGCGCACATGAGCCGCCGCTGGCGCGTCGGCCTGGCCGCTCTGGTGCTGCTCACCGGCCTCGGCCTGGTGACGGCCGGCGGCTGGATCCACCTCAAAGCCCGACTCTCCCAAACCCTGCTAACGCACGCCTGGCATCGCACCCAGCAGGGCGACTTAGAAGCGCGGCCGTGGCCCTGGGCCGATACCCGGCCGCTGGCCCGGCTGCGCGTCCCGCGGCTCGACATCGATCAGATCGTCCTCGAGGGCGCCAGCGGCCGCACCCTCGCCTTCGCCCCGGGACATCTTGCCGCCAGCGCCATGCCCGGCGAGCCGGGCACCACCGTGCTGAGCGGGCACCGCGACACCCACTTCGGCTTTTTGCAGCATCTCGAGCTGGGCGACCGGGTGCTGCTCGAAACGCCCACTGGTGTACAGCGCTACCAGGTGATCGACGCGCAGATCGTCGATACCCGCACCACCCCGCTCAGGCTGCAGGGCCACCATAGCGAGCTGCTGCTCATCACCTGCTACCCGTTCAATGTGGTGGCCCCCACCGGACCGCTCCGCTACCGGGTGACGGCGGTGCCGGTTCTCGAGGGGGGCTGAGCAGCCCTCATGCTCGATGCTCTCGTCCGTGCGCCGGCCCCGTGAAGGGCCGGCGCGCCTCAGTCCGGCCCAACCCCTGACGTCTAGCCCGGCATTACTCGGAAGTTGGTATCACCAGATCGGGACAGCTGGCCCGGTAGGGTTCGGCCCCGAAGTACTGCTGCCACTCCACCTCGCTGAGGTTGCGGTTGGCGATGGCGCAGGCGCGCTCGAGCAGGGTCAGCGCTTCTGCCCCGTCAGTCTGACCTGCCAGGACTGGCAGGTCGTGTATCACGATGTGGCCGCTACCACCCCCACTGGCGAGCCGGCTGCCGTCGGAGCTGAATGCCAGCGCCGTGATGCCGCCGTCCGGGTCGTATGCCTGAACGTCATGCAGCAGCAGGGCGCCGCTCGCCACCTCCCACACCACCAGCTCGCCACCGACGCCACCGGCCGCTGCGCGGCGGCCGTCAGGGCTGAAAGCCACCGCCTGCACGCCGATTCCGGAGATCGGCGTGGGGGTATCGCGCTCGCTCGGGCCGTCCTCGTCGAGACTCCACAGGTGCAGCCCCAGGCGATCTCCCAGCAGCAAGGCGCTGCCATCCGGCGTCAACGCTACGGCCCCGAGAAGGTCGCCCGAGATCAGGGACACCGCGAATTCGGCGAGCTGCTCCCCGCTGTCCGCCCGCCACACCCGGGCCCTCTCGTCGAGGCCGATCGAGGCGAGGCGCTCACCGTCGCCGCTGACGGCGACCCTGACGACAGGATTGTCATGCCCGAGGATCGGGCTGCCGACCGGCTCGCCCGAGGTAGCATTCCAGACCCACACGCCTCCCTGGCTGCAGGCGCCCGAAGACGATGAGAGCGACCCCTCGGCACAGCCGCCACCCACCAGCAGGCGGCCGTCGGGGGTGAAGGCAAACTGGGAGATGGGCAGGGTCGGACCTGGCAGTGTCAGCTCGAGGGGGACAGGCTCGGCTCCATCGGGGCTGAGCTGCCAGGAGCTGAAGATCTCACTGGTGAAGAGCGGAACCATCAGTGTCCGGCTGTCGGGGCTGAGCCGGAGACCGAACGGATAGAGGGCTTCCACCCGCACCACGTCCTGCTGCGCGGTAGCCTCTTGATCGTCGAGCGACCGCCGCCAGACGGTGCCGCCGTTGTCCACCGAGGCCAAGCCGCCGCTGCTGTCGAACACCAGATCGGCGATCGCCTGCTCGTTCCCGTCGAGTCGCTGAAAATTCGTCAGCGACCAGCGCACCTGCACTGTGGTGAACTGGTCCTGGAGCCCCTGATAGGCGAGCATCGAGAGCGTCCTGCCACCCTCGAGGAGAGTCAGTGCCGACGGCCTTGGTAGTGAGGGCAGGCCCTGAAATACCTCGATCACCCGCCCCGTCGCCAGCTCCCAGCGGAGCAGCAAGCCGTCCTCATCGCTGGTGAAGGCGGTACGTCCATCGGGGCTGATGACACCGCCTATCACCGGACCCGGATGCGCCTCGGCCATGCGCCACAACCGTTCGTCGTTGTCGAGGTCCCAGAGTTCGACCGAACCGTCTACGTTGACGACGCCCAGCTTGGAGCCGTCGGGGCTGAACATAGCTCCGATGGGCAGTCCACCGTCGATCGGCAGGGTCGAGACGACCTCGGTGGTCCGCACCTCGCGGACGAGCACCTGGGCCACCTCGTTGTCGACCCAGCCGTGGGCGAACACCGAACCGTCTGGACCAAAGACACCCGGAGTGATGGTCACATCGCTGGGATAGACCCGCTCCGCCACCGTCCGACCGCTGCCGACATCCCAGAATGCCAGACCCACGTCGCTAAACCACGCCAGGGTGCTCCCATCCGGAATGAACGCCAACTGCTGAAAGCTGGGGTTGGTGCGCGGCGGGGCGACCGCCGTCGGTAGCTCGAGCGAGCGCGTCCCCTCGCCCTGGGCCAGGTCCAGCAACCGCACGCCCGCCCCGACAGCCACTGCCAGCAGCTCGCCGTCGTCGCTTAGGGCAGGCGCGCCGCGGGCGAGGGTAGCTTCGGGGCTGCCCTGCCGGACCCCGAGCCACTCGTGGAGTGGTGGAACCAGCTCCCGGCTGTCTTCCTCCCGATCGAGGATCACGATGCCGTCGTCGGCAAACAGCGCCACGAAGCGGCCGCCGACGCTGACGGCCAGATTGCTCGCCTCGCGCTCCTCCCAGCGGAACTGCTCGAGACTGGGATTGGCCGCCATGACGCCGACCAGCGCCTGCTCCGACTCGGGCGAGGCCACCATCCGCGCCGCCTCGACACCCAGCAGCAGGGCGAGATCGAACCGCTCCTCGACCAGATTCTGGGCCTGCGCCCCAAGCTGCCGGGAGATGGCCAGCCGGGCGGCGTCCCGCTGTCTGCTGGCCGCCCGCCACTGGAGCCCGGCTACGGCGGCCAGTACCACCGCCAGCGCCAGGCCGGCGGTCAGCACCCCGGTCAGCCGCCGCCGCAGGCGTTCGCGCTCCGAGCGTTGGCGAACGGCTTCGGCCTCGAGCGCCTGGCGCTGGTCTACGCTGGCCTCAATAAAGTCGTTCTCGGCCAAGGACAGGTTCTCGGGCCGCTCCACCAGCCAACCCTCGGCGGTGCTCAAGGCCACCCCACGCAGCAGCGCCCCTTCGTCGCGCTCGCTCGCCTCCCACTGGCGCATCCCTGCGCGGAGGCGCTCCTGCCACACCCGAAAGGCGCGATCGCTCTCCATCCAGCCACGAAGCTTACTCCAGCCGCGGATCAGCGCCTCGTGGACCACTTCGACCGTCTCAATCCCCTCCACGTCGCGGCCGGTCACCAGCAGCCTGGCGTCAGCCAAGCGCTGGACTAGCGCCCAGTCGTCGTCGCCCAACTCCGCCCGGGAGGCGAGCCTGCGGGTGTCCTCGGTGCCCTCCCCGGGCCGCACCACTTGGATGAAGATACGCTGGGCTCTGGACTGGTCGGTGGGCGACAGCGCCTCGAATACGGCGTCGGCGTGGTGGGCCAGCGCCCCATCCACCCGCTCGATGGCGTCGTACGCATCGTGCGACAGGGTGGCTCCCTGCTGTCGCTCCCACAGTATTGCCAGCGCGAACTCGAGCAGCGGCAGGTTGCCCGGCTCGTCTCCCACATCGTCGAGGATGCGGGTGACCAGCCCCGGCTCGAAGCTCACCCGCTGCAGTGCCGCCGGCTGCTCGACGGCCCGTCCCAGCTCCGCCCGGGTCATGGGGCCGAGCTTCAGGTCGGTCTCCTGGAGGGCGTCGGCGAAGGGGCGATGCCACAGGGCTTGCCCCAGGAAGTCGGCCCGCAGCGTCAGGATCAGGGCGAACACGGGATCGTCGCGGTACTGCTGATCGAACACCGCTTCGGTAAGCACATCCAGGAAGCGCTGGCGCAGCGCATCATCACCCACCAGGGTGTAGAGCTCTTCGAACTGATCCCCGACCAGTGGGAAGCGGGTATCGGGGGGGCTCTTCGCCAGCACCCGAGCCACCACGTCCATGAGCGACACCTCACCGTCGCGCAGAGCTTGAGCGAGCTTGTTGGTTTCGACAAGGCCCTCGGTCGCGCTCAGCTCGGGATCGAGCTCCGGCACCAGCGCCGCGGCGAGCGCCTGGAAGGGACGGGCCCCCGGACGAAAGCTGGCGATACGCCACGATCCCTCGCTCCGAAGGTGCGCCAGCAGGCCGGCATGCACCACCGACGACTTGCCGCTGCCGGACGGTCCCACCACCGCCACCAGCGACTGGCGCTGGACCATGCCGCGCAGCTGATCGGTAAAGGCCTCGCGGCCAAAGAAGAAGGGGGCGTCCTGCTCGCGAAAGGCGAACAGGCCCCGATACGGGCTGGCAGGCATGGCAGCAGCGTCGCTGTCGGCTTTCGGGAGGGGCTCGGGAACCACCGGCTCGCGCGCTGCCGGGTCCTGGGCCTCGGCCGGAGAACTCCGGGGTGACGCCGGCTCGGCCAGGGCTTCCTCGCGGATACCCTGGTACAGCGCGCGGGTCTCCGCTGCCGGCTCGATGGCCAACTCCGCTGCGAGCAGAGCTCGCAGAGATTCGAACTGCGCCAGAGCGGCGCTGCGATGACCGCTCCGAGCCAGCGCCGTCATCAGCTGCCGGTGGGCCCCTTCGCGCAGGGGGTCGATCTCGATCTGCCGGCGCGCGTAACGCTGCGCCAGGTGCATCTGGCCGGCTTGGATGGAGCGGTCGACGAGCAGTCCGATGGCGTCGAGCAGCAGCTCGCGCAAGCGATCGCGCAAGCCCGCGGCCCAGCTCTCGAACTCGCCACTGTCGGGGAGGTGGAAGTCCGCCAGGAAGTCCCCCCGGTAGAGGTCGGCGGCCTCGTTCAGGTCGGCGAGCCGATCGGGAGCGACCTCGGTGCCGGCAACCTCACCTGCCGGGACACCCTTGAGGCGCGTGCGAAGCTCGCCGACATCGGTCCACGGCGGCCGCTCCTGGGACAGAGCGATGCTCTCTGGGGCGATGTCGAGCGCTGGGGCGAGCGCGGTCTGGTTGAGCTGCCACAGCGTTCGCCGCAGATTCGCCCGGGCCCGGGTCTGATCGTGCTCGGGCCACAGCAGAGCCGCCAGCGCGTCGCGGCTGTGGCGCTGTCCGGTGCCGGCCAGGTAGGCCAACAGGGCGGTCGCCTTGCGGTTGCTGACGTCCAGCGCCTCCCCGTCCACCTCGAGCTGGGGGCGTCCGAGGAAGTGCAGTTTGAGCTCCGGCACTGCGTCCTCCTACACGATCTGCCCTAAGCATACGTTCCCACCAGGCGGCGGCGAAACCGGTGACCTGAAGCCGGGTCGCAAAGGGCCTGACATAGTCTTTGCCTAGACCAAGAAACACCGTTCTGAACAACGTTCTCAAAAAAGGACGTTTCCCAAACGCGGCGCAAACGCTCGGGGGACACCCACTTGCGTACGGTGCGGTCATCGCGAGGCCCACACCTCGCCAGGAAGGGAACAAGACCATGACCAGCAGCCGCAACACCATCCGTTCCGACGCCAAAATCACAGCCCTGACCGTCGGCAACATCGCTACCCTGATCCTGAGCGCGACCGTGATCGTCACCGTGGTGATGGTCACCATCTTCCGCAGCTCAGGTGCAGACACCGTGCCCAGCGGCAGCCTGATCGGGAACGGCGCGGTTGCCGCGGCCGCCCTCTCGCCTGCCGCCGCGCTGGTCGCGGACAAGCCCATCCTCCTCTTCTTCTACCCGTACGAAGCGTGCCAGATCCGCTACTGCCTCCAGCCGAACCAGGTAGCGGCGCAGCTCGACGAGGCTTTCGGGGACGCCGTCAGCTTCGTGCCGGTGGTGACCCACACCATCGCGACCGACCCCGCCGGCTTGGAGGCCACCGTGCCTCGTGAAAACGCCACCCTGCCGATGGAAAACTGGGACCTGTGGCTGCTGCCCCCCTACGACGCCTGGGTCCCGGAGATGCAGGAGACCTCGGCCGGCCTCGGCCTGCGCCAACCCACCCTGGTGCTGGTCGACCGCGATCAGCAGGTACGCCAGCTCGGCTACAACACCCACGAGGTCTTTGCAGCCATCCATGAGCTCACCGAGTGAGTGGGCCGTCATCGCACCTCTTGCCCTAGGCGAACCCAGTGTGCCGCTAACGCTCCAGCGTCGCTCGGCGTCGGCCAATGCAGAAAGGGCCGCGATCAGTCCACCAGTCAGTCCATTCATGCAGGGTCGTGACGGTATCAGCCGCGGCCCTGCTTCGTGCTTTCGACGTGAAAAAAGGTGGTTTGTCACGAGATTTCCGGTGTTTGCCCGCAACCCCTTGACGAATAGCGCATAACGCGCTATGTTGAAGAGGTAAGCGCTCGCATGGAGCGCCTATTTTTTTGCCCGCCGCCTGCGCAGGTAGGCAGACAGCGACAGACTCCCCAGCAGCAGCATTCCGGACGCCAGCAGAAACCAGGGGTTGAGCCGTAGACCACTAAAGCTGAACGCCCCCTCGATGGAGGCGCCCGCCAGCACCCCCATGAGCAGCCCCGGCAGCCCCCCGAGGATCGTCGCCAGTGCGAAGCTGCCGAAGGGTATGGCCACAACCCCGGCGGTGTAATTGACCAGATCGCCCGGAATGAAGGTGAGGCGGGCGATCAGCACCGCCTCGAAGGCCCGGGTTCGGAATCCCGTGGCGAGGGATCCTTCGGGTGGCCGACGTGGCCCCAACCAGCGAGCCAGCAGGTAGGCGGTCGTCGCCGACAGCAACACCATGACCAGCGCAAACAGGGCCCCCCATACCGCTCCCAGCAGGAAGCCCACGAAAACGGTGAGGGCCGTCACCGGCAGCAACAGCAGCGGTCTCACCAGGTAGATCGCCACCAGCACCAGCGGCGCCGCAGGGTTTCGCGACAGCGCCTCGAGCCACTGACTCAGAATCTGCCCCGGCCCACCGGCCTGGAGGCGGGCGTAGAGCCAGAAGCCGAGCAGCAGTCCGGTCCAGATCAGCAGCACCAGCCAGCGGCGCACCGACCGGCTGCGAACGCGTTCCTTCATCCGGGCACATTATCGCCCGTTGCGATGCGTATGATGCCAGGCATGCCACCGCCCTTCAGCGCTGCGGTGCTGGCCGGCGGCCGCTCGACCCGTTTCGGACGCGATAAGGCCAGTGCCCCATACCACGGCAGGCCGCTGGCAAGGTGGGTGCTCGAGAGCCTCCACGAGGCCGATGATCGGTTTGTCGTCGCCAACAGGCCATACGCCTATCTCGGTGTGCCCGCGGTCCGTGACCGGGTGCCTGGAGCGGGGCCGCTCGCCGGTCTCCACGCTGCCCTACTGCACGCCCGCCACCCGTGGGTAGCGGTCGCGGCCTGTGATCTTCCGGGGCTCACCCCAGCCTACTGGCGGCTGCTGCTGACCCAGGCCTGGGCGTGCCAGGCGGTGGTGGTGGATTGGCCTCACGGAGGGCTCGAACCGCTCGCTGCCCTCTACCACCGCAGGGCGCTGACGACAGTAGCTGCACGCCTTGCAGCGGGGGTGTTCTCGCTGCACGGTCTGGTGCGCCAGCTGGACACCCGCTTCGTGCCGGTGCGGCGGGCTCGGCTGGTCGGATCGGCCCGTGTGCTGGTCAATCTCAACCGCCCCCACGATCTTCATCGCCTGGCCTGACAGGCACCGATGTGACAGCTGCGATCCAGAAGGCCCCCGGAGCTGCTAGCATGGTTGCCCCATGACGCGTACCGTCCTCACCGTCGGCGGTCTCGAACTCATGCCGCTCCTCACCTCGCTGAAGGAGACCGGCGTGTCGTTGATGCCAACCACCTCGGGACGCACCGGGCTCCGCATCCTGCAGCAACAGACGCCCGACCTGATCGTGCTCAGCGCCAGACTGCCGGATATGTCGGGGCTCGACGTGTGCTACCGGGTCAAGAAGGTCACCCGTCTGAAACAGGTGCCGGTGCTGATGCTGGTACCCAACCACGACCACGAACGCTACCGCACCGAAGCGCAGATGGTAGGCGCCGACAAGGTGCTGATGCTGCCGGTATCGAACAGAGGCCTTCAAGAGGTGGTAGGTCAGTTTTTCGAATCCGGTTCCGCCCCCGGCCCTGCAGAAGCCTGAATCACCTGGACACCCCCGCGCACCGTCGTTGACGGCTCCTGACAGCGGGCTATACTAGCCAAGTCCTGCTCTTGGAGCAGGTCACAGCTATGCTGACGCACACGCTAGCAACACTCAACCACGAGGACCAGCAAGGCTTTGTCGCCGCCCTGGGTAGGGTGTTCGAACACGCTCCCTGGGTGGCCGAAGCGGCCTTCGAACACCGGCCCTTCGCCGACCTCGAAGCGCTGCACCGGACTATGGTAGCGGCTGTCGAGGCCGCGGGCGAAGCGCGCCAGCTGGCGTTGATTCGCAACCACCCGGACCTGGCAGGCAAGGCGGCGCTGGCAGACGACCTGACCGAAGACTCTCGGCGCGAGCAGGCCGGCGCCGGCCTCGATCAGCTCAGCCCCGAGGAGTACGCCCGCTTCCACCACCTCAACGAGGCCTACCTGAGCCGTTTCGCTTTCCCCTATGTGCTCGCTGTCAAGGGACACACCAAACACAGCATCCTGCTCGATTTCGAACACCGGCTGGGCAACGATCACGACCAGGAGAGGCGCCGCGCCCTGCGGGAGATCGGCCGCATCGCACGCTTTCGGCTCGACGCCCTGCTGGGCGAAGATTAATGCGCCTGAAGGCCGGCACCCTGATTTCGTTGCTGGTGGTCGCGGCGCTGCTGGTGGTCGCCTGGCTGGTGATCGCCGCTGCGGGTTGGGGCTCCCACGCGCGCGAGTGGCTGAACCTGCTGATCCGTTGGACCCACGTGATCATCGGCATCGCCTGGATCGGCACGTCGTTCTACTTCATCTTCCTCGAAAATAGCCTCGAGCGCGAGAACGTGCGCGAGGAGCTGGCCGGCAGCCTCTGGGCGATCCACGGCGGCGGCTTCTACCATGTCGAAAAGTACAAGGTGGCGCCCAGAACGCTGCCCGAGAAGCTGCACTGGTTCATGTGGGAGGCTTATCTCACCTGGCTGACCGGGGTGTTCATGCTGATCGTCGTCTACTACGCCAACGCGCGCGTGGTGATGATCGATCCGGCGGTGCGTGCCCTGTCGCCCACGCTGGCGATCGTGCTGGGGGTGGGCAGCATGGTGGTGGCCTGGTTCGTCTACGACCTGCTCTGTCGCACCCCGCTGGTCGAGCGGCGCGGCCGGTTCGCACTGCTCGGGTTCGGGCTGGTGGTGCTCGCCTCCATCGTGCTCTCCGAGCTGCTGTCGGGCCGGGCCGCCTACATGCATGTGGGCGCCATGCTGGGCACCCTGATGGCCGGCAACGTCTTTTTCGTGATCATCCCCTCACAGCGGGCGCTGGTGCGGGCCGCCGAGCGGGGGGAAGCGCCCGATCCGCGGCTCGGGCGGCACGCCGGCCTGCGTTCGCTCCACAACAACTATCTCACCCTGCCGGTCGTGTTCGTGATGATCAGCAGCCACTTCCCGTTCACCTACGGGCACCCGGCGAACTGGGCGATCCTGGCAGGCCTGTTCCTCGCCAGCGTCGGCGTGCGGCACTACCTCAACCTGCGGGAGCGGGGCCGCGACGCCATCTGGCTGCTGCCGCTGGCGACGGTCATGGTCCTGGTGCTGGCCTATGTGACCGCCCCACCGTCGGCGGCCGCCAGGAGCCAGGGCGACGGCGAGCCGGTCGCCTTCAGCCAGGTCGAGACCATCGTGACGGCGCGCTGTGCCGGCTGTCACGCCGCCGAACCGACCGACGAGCTGTTCTCGAGCCCGCCCGCCGGGGTGATGCTCGACAGCCCCGAACGGATCGTGGTGGCGGCCGAGCGCATCTATCAGAATGCGGTACTGACCGAGTATATGCCGCTTGGGAACAAGACCGGGATCACCCCAGGAGAGCGGGCGCTGTTGGGACGCTGGTTCGAGCAAGGGGCCCGGCGCTAGGAGGAGTATGGGCAAGCTGAGCACACACGTTCTCGACACCATGCAGGGCCGCCCGGCGGCCGGCGTGGCGATCGATCTCTTCTTCCTCGGTGGCGAATCGCGGCAGCACCTGGCGCACTACACCACCAACGTCGACGGGCGCACCGACGCGCCGCTGCTCGCCTCCGAGGACATGGTCGGGGGCATCTTCGAGCTGGTTTTCCACGTCGGCGACTACTTCGCGGCTCAGGACGTGGCGCTTCCGGAGACACCCTTTCTCGACCGGGTGCCGGTGCGCTTCGGGATCGACGATCCTGAAGCGGGGTATCACGTGCCCCTGCTGGTGGCGCCCTTCGGCTACAGCACCTACCGCGGTAGCTGAGCCGCTGCCGATCCGGACTGTCGCGAGGGCGCGTGGTGACTCGGGATGGTAGCGTGGTGGCCGAGCCCGGGGGCCGGCTGGTACGTCCCTGGCGCAAACATCGATGATCCCTTAGGAGGCCCATGCTCCCTCACTTCGGCGAAACCCGCACCGCGTTCGAGCGCGACCACGCCTTTGTCGCTCCCGATGGGCAGGTGCCCACCCCGCTGCCCGCCTGGCGCGACGCCGCACCGGTGGTGCTGATCTCCCCACAGATGGGGGCGCGCTTCAGCCACTACCTGGTGGCCGCCGACGGCGGGGCTATCGGCGGGTCTCCGCTGCCCGGCATCGAGCGTTTCGTGTTCGTTCTCGAGGGCGAAGCGGACCTCGAGGCCGAGGGCGACAGGCAGACGCTCGACCACTACAGCTACGCCTTCGTGCCAGCAGATCTGCCGCACCGGGTTCACCTCGCCGACGGATGTCGGTTGACCGTGTTCGAGCGGCGCTTCGTGCCGCTGGCCGGGGCCGAGGCGCCGGGGCTGGTGGTCGGTAACGAAGCGGCGCTGCGCGGCGATCCGTTCCTCGGCGACGAGGCGTTGACGGTTCGCAAGCTACTGCCGGACACCGAGGCCTTCGACATGGCGGTGAACACCATGACCTTCGAGCCCGGCACCCCCCTCCCATTCGTAGAGACACACGTGATGGAGCACGGGTTGCTGATGCTCGAAGGGGGCGGCATCTACCGGCTCAACGAACGCTGGTACCCCATCGGTGAAGGGGACGTCGTGTGGATGGGCCCCTACTGCCCTCAGTGGTTCGGGGCGCTGGGCAAGGAGCCGGCAAAATACCTGCTGTACAAGGAAAACCGGCGCGATCCGATCGCGCACTTCGGCGGGAGTTAGCTTCGCCCTTGGACCTGACCATCGACATCAGCCGACTGTGGGGCGAACTCGAGACCTTGGCAGCCTACTCAGACGCGCCGGCGCCGGCGGTGACTCGGGTGCTCTATACCGAGGTCGACCGGGGTGCCCGCAGCTACCTGAAAGAGCTGTTCGCGCAGGCCGGTCTGGCCGTGCGCGAGGACGCTCTGGGCAACACCTTCGCCCGCTGGCAGGGGACCGAGGCCGACCTCACGCCGGTGGCCAGCGGCTCCCACATCGACGCCATCCCACACTCCGGCCGTTTCGACGGCACCGTCGGCGTGCTGGGCGCTCTCGAGGCCTTCCGGGCCCTCACGGCAGCCGACTTCGCGCCACGCCGATCCATCGACCTGATCCTGTTCACCGCCGAAGAGCCGACCCGCTTCGGCCTCGGCTGCCTGGGGTCGAAGGCGCTGGCGGGCGTTCTGAGCCCCAGCGCGCTACGCGCCTTACGAGACGACGAGGGCAAGAGTCCCGACCAGGCCCGGCGCGAGGCCGGGTTCGGGGGGCAGCTCGAAGAGGTAGCGCTGCCCGACGGGCACTACCACGCCTTCGTGGAGCTCCACATCGAACAGGGGCCGCTGCTCGAGCGGGACGGGGTCGCCATCGGAGTGGTCGAGGCGATCGCCGCCCCAGCCACCCTTCGCCTGACCCTGCGCGGCGAGGGGGGCCACGCCGGCGCGGTGCTGATGCCGCAGCGCAAGGACGCCCTTACCGCCGGCGCCGAGATCACGTTGGCCGTCGAGGCCGCCGCCAAAGGGAGCGGCAGCACCGATAGCGTCGCCACCGTCGGCATCCTCGACGTCCACCCGCGGGCGGTGAATTCGATCCCCAGCGAGGTCGTACTGACCGCTGACGTGCGCGACATCGACCTCGAGCGGCGCGACCGCATGGTCGCTCAGATTCGCGAGGCGGCAACCCGGGTGGTTTCGGCCCGGGGCATCGAGCTGGGGTTAGAGGTGATCAACGCCGACGACCCTGCCCGCTGCGCCCCGGAGGTGATCGCCGCCGTTCGGGACGCCGCTACTGCCGCTGGGGTCTCCTCGACGCCGCTGATAAGCCGCGCCTACCACGACGCCTCGTTCATGGCCCGTATCTGCCCCACCGGCATGATCTTCATCCCTTGCCGTGGTGGGGTGAGTCACCGGCCCGACGAATACGTCTCGCCCGCAGCGCTCGAGGCGGGGGTGCGGGTGTTGGCCCGGACGCTGGCGAGGCTGGCAGGCTAGCGGTCCAGACCGGGGAGAATCTTCTCCAACTGATCCTGGGGTTTAAAGTAGTCGGTCGCGGTATAATTCGGCCCCATATCGCCCATCAGCCGGCGCTGTCGGGCCGTCATTCTCGCCAGTACTGCCGGAGGGGCCTTCTCGTAGTCGTAGGGCCGACTCCACATCTGCCCGTAGCGAAAGGTCACGCTGCGCCGCACCCCTGCAGGCGCGACGCTGTGCCACAGATTGTGGGGGAAGAGGGCTACATCCCCCGCTTCGGCACAGATCTGAATGGCCCCTTCAGGCTGGCGAGCCCCGGAGAAGCCCTCTTCGGGGAAGAGAACGCGATGGGAGCCGGGCACCAGACAAAAGTTGGCGCGGTCGGGGTGGGGAATGTCGGTGAGGAAATACTGAATCTTTAAATTCAGCGGTAGGCTATCCGGTTCGACGCGGATCTGCTGCA
Source organism: Trueperaceae bacterium (assembly GCA_963662295.1). Taxonomy (GTDB): domain Bacteria; phylum Deinococcota; class Deinococci; order Deinococcales; family Trueperaceae. The sequence continues at coordinate 4,148,483 of OY759346.1, read as the reverse complement.
AGGAGGGCCCGGCGTCCGTATGCCAGCCCGTTAGTTGATCGGTGCTGGGATAACGTACATAGATCTGAGTGCCCATCACCTGTATGTAAGGACCCATCAGATCGAGGATGATCCCAAACGTGCCGCTGTGGTCGATGAGCGAATCGAAGGCCGGCGACTCTTCGACGGTCTGGATAATGGTAAAGGCGCGCTGTTCTTGCACCTTGGGCCGTTCGGCCAGGTAGCGCTCGATCACCTCGTCTGCGGCGGCCAGATAGTCGCCAGCCTGTTTTCTGCTCAAGGCCCCTTTGATCAGGATATAGCCGTTATCGCGCCATTGGACCCGCTGCTCATCGGTCAGTCTAGCGAAGCTCATCGAATTCTCCCTCTCTTGAAAAAGCCATCTTCCTCACCCCACAAAGCCCCACCGACACCAAAATGAGGATCTGCTTGTCTCTGCAATAGGCAGAAGCCGTTTTCCCAATTTATCAGGCAAATCTACCTTTGCACCATGTGCACGTAAAATGGGTAGTGGCACGTCCGTGTCCTGGAACCGCTCTCAGATAGAGCCTAGCCCCGGTGCTCCTTGCCTTCCGAAGCAGCTAGCGAGCACAATATGGAGACCGTTCAGGGCACCAACAGCTGAGACGAGACCTCACGAGAAGAGAGATATGGCTGCGATCGAACTCACCATCGACGGAACCCGCGAAGCGGTCGAGGCACCGACCCATCGAACCCTGCTCGAACACCTGCGCCTCAGCGGCCGGGTGGGCACCAAGGAGGGGTGTGCCGAGGGCGACTGCGGCGCCTGTACCGTCGCTGTGGTGGCCGCCGACGCGGACGGCGAACCGGGGTATCAGGCTGTCAATAGCTGTCTGGTCCCACTGGCCGCGCTCGCCGGTCGCACCATCCTCACCGTCGAGGGGGTGGCCGAAGACGACCTCCACCCCGTGCAGGTGGCGATGGTCGAACAGGGAGGATCGCAGTGCGGCTACTGCACTCCCGGCTTCGTGATGAGTATGTTCAGCGGCTACTACCAGAGCGAGCGGCCGCTGGGGGACGAGACCGTCGAGGGCAATCTGTGCCGCTGCACCGGTTACCTGCCGATCCGCCAGGCAGCAACCAGCCTGGGGCCTGCCTTACCCGACGACCCGCACCGGCTTCGCCTCGAGGGTGCCCACGAGCCCCTCGAGGCGGTCGCCTACCGGTACGATGGACAGCGCTTCTTCCGGCCCGTGACCCTGACCGGCGCGCTGCAGCTGCTGGCCGAACACCCCGACGCCCAATTGGTGGCCGGCGCCACCGACCTGGGCGTCGAGATCACCAAGTTCCGCCGGCGCTTCCCGACGCTCATATCGCTCGAAGCGCTGCCCGAGCTGCAGATGCTCGAAGACGGCCCCGAGGCCGCCGTGATCGGCGCCGGGGTGCCGCTCAGTCACCTCGAGCAGGGGCTTGCCGGGACCTTCCCGGCCCTCGACGAGATGCTCCGCTGGTTCGCCGCCCGGCAGATCAAGAACCGCGCCACCCTCGGCGGCAACCTCGGCACCGCCTCGCCCATCGGCGACCTGCCACCGGTGCTCCTGGCACTCGATGCCGAGATCGAGGTTGTCGGCGCTGAGGGAGGTCGCACCCTGGCCATCGCCGACTTCTTCACCGGCTACCGTCAGACGGCCCTGAACTCGGGCGAGATTATCCTAGCCGTGCGCATTCCCAAGGCCCTCGCCGCCGGCGCAGCGCGTCGGATCAGCTTTTCATACAAAGTCGGCAAGCGCGGCACCGACGATATCAGCATCGTGGCCGCCGCCTACGCCCTCGACCTGGCGGACGACGGCACCGTGGTTCGTGCCCGGCTCGGCTACGGTGGGGTCGCCGCCGTCCCGGTGCGGGCGGGTGAGGTCGAAGACCTCCTCGAAGGCCAAACCTGGAGCGAAGAGCTTGCGGCCGCTGCGGCGCAGCGCCTGCGCCAGGCGTTCACCCCGCTCGACGACCACCGAGGCAGCGCCGACTACCGGCGCCGGTTGGCAGGCAACCTGTTCCTGAAGTTCTACAGCGAGTACCCAACTGGCGCTCGGGAGCGTGCCGCATGAGCGCTTCAAAACATAGCCAGCCTCACGAGAGCGCCCGGGGGCACGTCAGCGGTCGCGCGGTCTACACCGACGACCTGCCTCCCACGGTCGACCTGCTCCACCTGTGGCCGGTTCAGGCGCCCCACGCTCGGGCCGTTATCGAAGCGCTCGACGTCGGGCCCGCGCTCGAGGTTCCCGGGGTGGTGACGGTGCTGACCCACCGCGATGTGAGCGGCGAGAATGACAGCGGGCCGGTCGTCCACGATGAGGTGCTGCTGCCCTCGAGCGAGGTGCACCACTGGGGTCAGGCGGTCGCCTGGGTCGCCGCCGAGAGCGAGGAGAGCGCCCGCCAGGGCGCCCAGGCCGTCGGGGCGCGCTACCGGCCGCTCGAGGCCATTCTCAGCATCGAGGCGGCGATCGCGGCCGGTCGCTTCCACGGCCCGGCCCAGGTGATGGCCAGCGGAGAGGTCGCGGACGCCCTCGCCACCGCCCCGCATGCGCTCGAGGGCGAGGTGGCCATGGCGGGGCAGGATCATTTCTACCTCGAAACCCAGGCTAGTCTGGCGGTCCCCGACGGCGAAGGCAACGTCCACCTGCACGTCTCGAGCCAGCACCCGAGCGAAACCCAGACGGTGGTGGCGCGGGTGCTGGGCGTGCCGGCCCACCGGGTGGTGGTCACCAGCCTGCGGATGGGCGGCGGCTTCGGCGGCAAGGAGACCCAGGCCAACCCCTTCGCCGCGGTGGCGGCGCTGGCGGCCATGAAGACCGGTCGCCCCGTCCGGGCGCGGCTCGCCCGCGAGCAGGACATGGTCCTCACCGGCAAGCGTCACGGACTGTTGGGCCGCTACCGGATCGGCTTCGACGACGAGGGCCGGCTTCTGGCCCTCGATGCCGAGCTCTACTCCGACGGCGGCTGGTCGACCGACCTTTCCGCGGCGGTGCTACAGCGCGCCCTGTTCCACCTCGACAACGCCTACGCCATACCCCACCTGCGCGTGGTCGGCCGGGTGTGCCACACCGACCGCGCCTCCAACACCGCCTTCCGCGGCTTTGGCGGCCCTCAGGGCATGGTGGTGATCGAGGACATCATCGACCGGGTCGCGCGCCGGCTGGGCCTGCCGCGGCACGAGGTCCGGCGCCGCAACTTCTACCGCCTCGGGGCAGACCTCACCCACTACGGCCAGCGCATCCTCGACCACCGCATCGAACGCATCTGGGAACAACTGCTCGGCGACAGCGACTTCGAAACCCGGCGCGTCGCCGTCGACAGCTTCAACGGCGGCTCGCCACACCGCAAGCGCGGGCTGGCGATCACGCCCGTCAAGTTCGGTATCTCCTTCACCACCACCTTCCTCAATCAGGCCGGGGCGCTGGTGCTCATCTACGCCGACGGCAGCGTGCAGCTCAACCACGGCGGCACCGAGATGGGACAGGGGCTGCACACCAAGATGCGGCAGGTGGCGGCCCGGACGCTGGGCGTGGGCGAGGACCGCATCCGCATCATGCCCACCGCCACCGACAAGGTCCCGAACACCTCCGCCACGGCCGCCTCGAGCGGTTCCGACCTCAACGGCCAGGCGGTCCGCAGGGCCTGCGAGGTGCTGAAGGCGCGGCTGGCAGCCGTAGCGGCAGGCCAACTGGGTCTCGACGCGCCCGAAGAGCTGGCGTTCGAAAACGATCAGATCTTTTCGCCCGGCGAACCCCGCCGACGCCTCGGGTTCGCCGAGGTGGTGGCCCGCGCCTACCTGGATCAGGTCAGCCTCTCCGCGACCGGCTTCTACCGGACCCCCGACATCCACTTCGATAAGGCCACCGGCAAGGGCCGCCCCTTCCACTACTACGCCTATGGGGCCGCCGTCAGCGAGGTCGAGGTGGACGGCTTCAGCGGCCAGTGGAAGCTGCGCGCGGTCGACATCCTCCACGACGTCGGCGAGTCGCTCAACCCGCTGGTCGATCGCGGTCAGATCGAGGGTGGCTTCGTACAGGGCATGGGCTGGCTCACCATGGAGGAGCTGGTCTGGGACGCCGACGGCCGCCCCCGGACGGTGGAGCCCGCCACCTACAAGATCCCCACCATCGGTGAGGTGCCCGAAGCGTTCACCGTGACCCTGCTCGAGCGCGCTGCGCAGCCCGACGTGATCTACGGCAGCAAGGCCGTCGGCGAACCGCCGCTGATGCTGGCGATCTCGGTGCGCGAGGCGATCCGCGAGGCGGTGGCGGCGTTCGCTGCGAGCGCGCCACAACAGGTCATCCTGCGCGCGCCCTCCACGCCCGAGGCGATCCTCGATGCCATCGATGCGGTGCGCGCCGGCGCGGCTGTGGATTCGGTACCGGCGGACTGAACTACACTCGAGCCATGGCCGACCCCGATGTCATCAACCTCCTGGCAGACGGCGGCTGGAGCGGCCAGCTCCAGCGACTGAGCGCCACCGGTACCCCGGTGGTGCTGGTGACGGTCGCGCAGGTTCGCGGTCATGCCCCCCGGGGAGCGGGCGCGAAGATGCTGGTTACCACCGACCGGGTGCTGGGCAGCGTCGGCGGGGGGAACCTGGAGCAGACCGCGGTCGCCAAGTCCAGAACCATGCTGGCGAAGCTCACGCTGATTCCCGAACTGCTGACCGTCACCCTCAATCCCCGGAACGGCGAGCACGGCGTGCAATGCTGCGGCGGGGAGGTGACGCTGTTGCTCGAGCCGCTTCACCATCGGCGTGCCACGGTGGCGATCTTCGGCGCCGGGCACGTCGGCAAGGCGCTCACGCAGATCCTGGCGACGCTGCCGCTAACGCTGACGGTCGTGGATTCACGTGCCGGTGAACTCGAAGCAGTTGCCGTGCCCGACGGGGCCCGCGCCGACATCGAGGCGCGCCACATGCCGGTGCCGGAGAGCGTCCTGAGCGACCTCCCCGCCGGCAGCCACCTGCTGATCCTCACCCACGACCACGCCGAGGACCTCGCCATCCTCGACATGGCGCTGCGCCGCGACGATCTGGGCTTCATCGGCCTCATCGGCTCGAGCGCCAAGTGGGCGCACTTCCGCGGGCAACTGCTCGCGCAGGGGCACCCCGGGGAGGCGCTGGCCCGGATCACCACCCCCATCGGCCTGCCCGAGGTACCGGGCAAGAGCCCCCCGGCCATCGCCATCGCGGTGGCGGCGCAACTGCTGACCCTGCTGGACCTGCCCGAAGGAGGGTTCTGAGGTGGAACACGACAAGCATCTGCGACGCGCCTTCCGGCTGGCCCGCGAAGCCCGCACCATGGGAAACCACCCCTTCGGGGCGCTGCTGGTAGCGGCCGACGGCCTGGTGCTGGCTGAGGCGCGTAATAGCGTCGTCACCAGCGGCGACTGCACCGGTCACGCCGAGACCAACCTGATGCGCCTCGCCTCGACCCGCTTCGGTCGCGAGGAGCTGGCCGGCACCACCCTCTACACCAGCACCGAGCCGTGCGCCATGTGCGCCGGCGCCATCTACTGGGGCGGCGTGAGCCGGGTGGTGTTCGGGCTGAGCGAGCGAGGGCTACTGGCACTCACCGACGACAACCCGGAGAACCCCACCTTCGACCTCCCCTGCCGCGAGGTGTTCGCCCACGGCCAGCGCCCGGTCGAGGTGATCGGCCCGCTTCTCGAAGATGAAGCGAAGGTGCTCCACGACGGCTTCTGGAGCTGATGTTCGAGGCCGAGGAGTATCAGGACGATCGCTTCGACGGGCTCGAGGCCCGCAAGCTTGAGCGCGCTGGAGTGGCGTTCTACGACTGCACCTTCACGGGCTGCGACTTCGGCGAGGCCAAGCTTACGGCCTGCCGCTTCGTAAGCTGTACCTTCGAACACTGCGACTTCGGCCTGGCCGACCTCACCGACAGCCGCTTCCGCGAAGGGCGGTTCGAAGCGTGCAAGCTAATCGGCGTCGCCTGGAGTCAGCTTCGCTCCGATCCCGGCCTGCCACCCGAGGTCGATTTCGTGGACTGCCTGCTCGACTTCGGCGACTTTTCGGGCCTCGATCTCAGCGGCCGCACGCTGCGCCGCTGCCGGCTCCACGAGGCGACCTTTCACAAGACCGTGCTGGCCGGCGCCGACCTCGGCGACAGCGACCTGCGGGGTAGCCCCTTCGTTGGGTGCGACCTCCGGGGAGCCGACTTCCGTGGCGCCCGCAACTACCACATCGATCCGCGCGGCAATCGGCTCGAGGGGGCCAAGTTCTCGCTGCCGGAGGCGTTGGGATTGCTGGCGGCGTTCGACATAGACGTGAGCTAACGCCAGTGCAAAGAACCCAAAGCATAGGCGGACTCCGGTCGTGTTTTGCGCTTGGCTGTCTCGAGTCCATGGCGCCGACCGTCCCCTCGGTGTTACATTTTCTTCACGACAGCACCGAGGAAAGGGGCCAGCATGCAGCAACTTCCCGACGGCGTGGCCGTCACCGGACCGATAGAGGGATACCAGGAGATCCTGACGACCGAAGCGCTGGCTTTCGTGGCCGACCTGCACCGGCGTTTCGACCCGCGCCGGCGGGAGCTGCTGGCGGCACGCGGGGTGCGGCAGCGGCGCTTCGATGCAGGCGAGCTGCCGGGGTTCCTCGAGGAGACCCGGGCGGTGCGCGAGGGCGACTGGCGGGTGGCAGCGACGCCGGACGATCTGAACGACCGCCGCACCGAGATCACCGGGCCGGTCGAGCGCAAGATGATGATCAACGCCCTCAACTCGGGGGCGCGGGTGTTCATGGCCGACCTCGAGGACGCCAACAGCCCCAGCTGGAGCAACGTGGTAGCGGGGCAGATCAACCTGCGGGACGCGGTCCGGCGCACCATCAGCCTGGTCGACGAGGCGCGCGGCCGGAGCTATCAGCTGCAAGACGAGATCGCCACCCTGGTGGTCCGCCCCCGCGGCTGGCACTTGCGCGAAAAGCATGTGACGGTCGACGGTGAAGGCATCTCCGCCAGCCTCTTCGACTTCGGGCTGCACCTCTTTCACAACGCCGCCGAGCAGCTGGCGCGCGACTCGGGCCCCTACTTCTACCTGCCCAAGCTCGAGAGCCACCTCGAGGCGCGGCTGTGGAACGAGGTGTTCGTGCAGGCCCAGGACGCGCTCGGCATCCCCCAGGGCTCGGTGCGGGTCACGGTGCTTATCGAGACGATCACCGCGGCCTTCGAGATGGACGAGATCCTCTACGAGCTTCGCGATCATATGGCAGGCCTCAATGCCGGTCGTTGGGACTATATCTTCAGCGTCATCAAGAAGTTCAGCTCCCGTGCCGACATGCTGCTTCCGGATCGCGCCCAGGTCACCATGGCGGTGCCGTTCATGCGCGCCTATGCCGAACTGCTGGTCAAGACCTGCCATCGTCGGGGGGCGCACGCCATCGGCGGCATGGCGGCGTTTATCCCCAGCCGCCGCGACCCCGAGGTCAACGAGAAGGCCCTGGCCAAGGTGCTGGAGGACAAACGGCGAGAGGCGTCCCAGGGCTACGACGGCACCTGGGTGGCGCACCCCGATCTGGTGCCGGTGGCACTCGAGGCCTTCGACGCGGTGTTGGCGGGCCGGCCCAATCAGAAGCAGGTGCTGCGCGACGACCTCGAGGTGAGCGTCGCCGATCTGCTCGACACCGACTTTCCGGGTAGCGTCACCCTGGAGGGGGTGCGGCTCAACGTCGACGTCGCCCTGCAATACCTCAACGCCTGGCTCTCGGGCAACGGCGCCGCCGCCATCTACAATCTGATGGAGGACGCCGCTACCGCCGAGATCTCGCGGGCGCAGCTATGGCAATGGATCCGCCTTGGGGCCAAGCTTCCGGACGGGCGCGCGGTGGACGACGAGCTGTACCGGACCCTGCGCGACGATGAATTGGAGCGGCTCACCGAGGGTGGCGACGGGCGCTACCGTGAGGCGGCAGAGATCCTCGACATGGTGGTGCTGGCAGAGACGTTCATGCCGTTTCTGACGCTGCCGGCCTACGAGCGGCTGTAGTACGCACGGCGGGTACTTCGAGCACGCTCAGACGATGGCGCGATCGGGCGGAAGCTAGGGTAGATCGTTTTTCTTGTTGACATAATTGTTGTCTATACATATAATGTGTTTTCGACCGATTGGCCCTGTGCCGTTCGGCCCGAAAGGCGATACCCATGCGACCATCCATCCTCGTCTTCGCGGGCAGCGCCCGCGCAACGTCGGTGAACAAGAGACTGGCCCGACAGGCAGCCACCACCGCCAGGCAGATGGGCCAGGAAGCGATCTTCATCGATCTCAATGACTTCCCCATGCCGCTGTACGACGGCGACCTCGAGAGGAAGCAGGGTGTTCCGGAACAGGCCCAGTCGCTGGCAACCCTGATCGAGCAACACGACATCCTGCTGCTGGCCTCCCCCGAATACAATGGGGCCTTCACCTCCCTGCTCAAGAACAGCATCGATTGGGTCAGCCGCGCCAGCCGCCGCCCCCTGGCCGGCAAGGTCGTCGGACTGATGAGCGCGACCCCGGGCCCAGGTGGCGGCAGCCGCGGCCTCGCCCTGCTGCGCCGCTGGCTCGAGAACATGCGCGCCACCGTGCCCGAGGCGTCGTTTTCACTCCCACGGGCCGGCGAAGCCTTTCAGGACGATGGCACCCTGCCACCACCCCTGCAGGCGGAGCTCAAGAGCTTCGTGCAGGGTGTTGTCCAGACGAAGGCCGAGCAGCAGCGGACCGCCGCCTGAGCACTAGCTAGGAGAGGCCGATGCGCATCGAAGACGGAATCAGACAGTTGGCGTTCGAGGACGAGTTTCACAAGCTGGCGGTGAATCTTCTGTACACCCAAGCCCACTTCGATGCGCTCTTCGGTCAGGCCCTTCAGGACTACGGCCTCTCCCCAGAGCAGTTCAATGTGCTCCGCATTCTGAAGGGGAAGCGCCCCGAGCCGATGGCGCTCAAGGACATCCAGGAGCGGATGCTGAACAGGATGTCCAACACCTCGCGGCTGGTCGAGAAGCTGCACCGGAAAGGGCTGGTCCGGCGTGTCGCCTGTGCGCGCGACCGGCGCGCCGTGGATATCACCCTGACCGACGACGGCGAGGCGCTGCTCACGGTGCTCAACCGGGTAGTGGCGACCTTTCAGCAGCGGTACCGGACGCTGAGCGAGGATGAGGCTCAGCGCCTGAATCAGCTCCTCGACCGCTTGCGAGGCTGAGCGCTTTCTAGAACGTGAGGTGTGCAGGCCCGCGCAGAGCTGTCGCATCGGTAACGAAGGGCGATACTGCCCGCTCAGACCGCCTGGGCTTCCGAGATTGTGCTATCCTCGAACAGCGATTCCACCAGAAGACAATTTGAGGCCGTGCGTCCGCTTGTTATAGGGAGGTTCTATCATGCTGCGAGTTCAAGAATCCACAATGGCGATCCTGTGTGTCGTTCCAGGGGTGCGCTAAAACCCTAGTAAAAACCTGAACATCTGAGGAGTACTCTTGAGCCTTCCATTACAGCGGTTCTCAGAATGAGTGATTGGTGACTCCGGCATGCTCAAACCAACCCAACACATCCCCCAACGACACCGTCGATAGCGCAGCCGCGATCGCAGAGTCCAACGCTCCCCTCGTCCTCGCCCCCACAGCTTTCACGAACGCCTTTATCTTCGAAAAAGCCAACTCAATGGGGTTGAAGTCCGGACTGTACCCAGGCAACAACACCAACTCGCACCCCCTCGCCTCGATCGCCTCCCGCACCTCCGGTTTGCGGTGCACCCCCAGCTGATCCATCACCACGATCTGCCCCGGCCTCAGCTTCGGAGCGATGACCTGCTCGATGTACGCTAAAAACGCCACGCCATCCACCGCTCCGGTCAACGTCATCGCGTCACCCACACCCTCATCGAGACTGATCGCTGCAACGAGGCTGGTGTTCTCCCCACGGTTCTTCGGCACCCTACCCACGGCACGTTGTCCACGTGGGGCGTAGGCGTAGGGCAGGGTCATGGCGACGTTGAAGCCGCTCTCATCGACGAACACCAACCGGTGCGGGTCAATACCTCTGATCCAAGCCAGGAACCTCCACCGGGCCTCTGGATTCTGTTCACTCGCGTAGATCGTCTTTTTTTCTCGTCGATCCCAATCTCTGTACCCAGCGGCACATGGTCGCTCTGCTGATGCGGACGCCGGTTCTCTCCAAGAAAAGGTCGCAGCGCTGGTCGTGGGTGAGGTCGTTGCTGATGAGGCTCTGCTCAACCCATGCCTGGTGCTCATGGAGGGCGCTGGGGCGGCCCGGGGAGGTTCTGGGGGTGAGATCTCCACTTTGGCGGTAGCGGCGGAGGTAGCGACTGACGGTGGCGGTTCCAACGTCGAACGTGTCTGCGGCTTCATGGAGGGTGTAACGCTTGTGTAGGACGGCGTTTACGATGCGTTCTCGGAGGTCGGTAGAGTGCGCCATGCCTCAGCATGAAGCACGATCACTCAATGCGCAACCCGCTGTAAGGGACTACCTCGACCTTCTGGGGCGCTACCTGCGACCTCAGCGAGGTTGGGTCATGTGGCTGGCGCTGCTGCTAATCGGCGGTATCGGCCTGCAACTGCTCGCCCCGCAGGTTATTCGCTACTTCATCGATACGGTGCAAACTGGTGGAACCCAGGCGGCTCTGCTGGCAGCGGCGGGGCTCTTCATCAGCCTGGTTGTGGTGGAACGCGGGGTGGTCACGGCAGCGACCTATGTCGGCAAGACCGTCGGCTGGAAGGCCACCAACGGCCTCCGTTCCGATCTGGCGCGACACGTCATGCGGCTCGATATGGGCTTTCACAACGCCCGCACCCCGGGCGAGCTGCTGGAGCGCATCGACGGGGACGTCGACCTGTTGGCAAACTTCTTCTCCGAATTCGTGCTGCAGATCCTCACCGGGCTGCTGCTGGTAGGCGGCGTGCTGGTGCTGCTGTTCCTCGAGGACTGGCGTGTCGGGGCCGTTCTAGCCGTGTTCGTAGCGGCCTATGTGGCGATCCACGCCTGGGATCAGCGCTGGGCCGCGCCCGCCTGGCGGCTGGAACGCCAATACAGCGCCGAGCTGTCCGGTTTCGTCGAAGAGCGCGTGGCCGGCGGGCGTGACCTTCACACGAGCGGCGCAGTCGGGTACACCCTAGGCCGCGTTGTAGAGCTGCTGCGACGTATGCATTGGCAGGCGCTGAGAGCGGACGTCACCACCGATCTGGCCTGGTCCTTCTCGAACATCTTCTACCAGCTGGGCACGGTGGCGGCGCTCGGGCTTGGCGCCTATCTGTTTCTGCAGGGGAGCATGACGCTGGGGGTGGTATACCTCATCATCCACTACCTGGGCTTGCTCGGCGGCCCCCTCAACCGCATAGGGTCTCAGCTGGAGGATCTGCAGCGTGTGCGGATCGCCATTGAGCGGGTCAAACAGCTGAAGGAGGCGCGTCCGGCCGTATCCGATGGGGCGGGCGCCGACCTGCCGGTCGCCGCGCCGCTCGCCGTCCGCTTCGACCGGGTCTCGTTCCGCTACCACGACGAGGCGCCGGTTCTCGAGGACGTCTCCTTCACGCTCGAGGCGGGTCAGACCCTTGGCCTGCTGGGCCGCACCGGCAGCGGCAAGACGACCCTGTCGCGGCTCCTGGTCCGTCTCTATGATGCGCAGGCCGGGAGCGTCGAGCTGAGCGGCGTCGACATCCGACGGCTGCGGCTGGCGGATCTGCGCCGCAGCGTCGGACTGGTCACCCAGGAGGTCCAGCTGTTTGGTGCGACCGTGCGCGACAACCTGGCCCTGTTCGACCCGACCGTCAGCGACAACGCGATCTTCGAGAGCCTGACCCGGCTCGGCCTCGATGGCTGGGTCGAAGCCCTGCCCAGCGGCCTGGACACCGAACTCACCGCAGACGGCGCCGGGCTCTCCGCCGGTGAAGGCCAGCTGCTGGCCCTCGCCAGGGTCTTCCTGAAAGACCCCGGCCTGATCATCCTGGACGAGGCGTCGTCGCGGCTCGATCCCGCCACCGAACGGCGGCTGGACCGGGCGCTCGATGGCTTGCTTCAGGGCCGTACCGGGATCGTCATCGCACACCGGCTGGCCACCCTGCACCGCGCCGATCAGATCCTGATCCTGGAGCGGGGGCGGGTAAAGGAGTACGGTCCCTACCAGGAGCTGGCGGACGACGCCGGCTCGACCTTCGCGGGACTGCTTAGAAGCGGTCTCGAGGAGGTACTCAGATGACGAACCGAACCGCTAGGCGTCCGCTGCGCTACTTCCGGCGGCTGATGCCCGCCACCCCGCTCCTGTCCATCACCGTATTTGTGTTCGCCACGCTGGACAGTGCCGTGCCGCTGCTGTATGGGCTCATCTTGAAGGCTTTGTTCGATACCCTGTCCGGGGCGGCAGATGTCGGCTGGAACGTGTGGACGCTGGTGGCCCTCTACCTGGCCACCCGGGTGGCCAATCAGCTGGCGGAGATCGGTTCCGCAGGCAGCAGCGCCTTTCACTTCTACGTCATCGACTTCCTTACAGCGGGTTTCACAATGATTGAGTCAGCAAGAGGCAACGTCGATTCTGGGAACAAGATCCTTCTGGACACACTTGCGTCTTGTTATGGTCTTTATGGCGTGATTCCTGGGGGTTGGTCAAGGATTATGCAACCCGCTGTATGAAACGCAACCTCTTCCGTGGGATCCTCAAGGCCGCCGGCTTCCGGACGAAATACAGCTCGGGCGAGATCGTCAGCCGCTTTGCCGGCGACACCGACCACATAGCAGAAACCGTCTACGGCGCGACCCACAGCACCGGCATGGTGATCCCCACCATCGCCGCGCTGGTGATCCTCTTGAGCGTGAACGTGCCGCTGACCATCATCGCCTTTGCGCCGGTGCTGTTGTCGGGGTTGCTGGTCCAGCTGCTGGGACCTCGAGTCGCAGCCTTCCACCGAGCCGCCCGCGAGGCCTCCGAGCGGGTGTCGGGACTTCTGGCCCAGATGCTCAACGGCGTCCAGGCCGTGAAGATCGCAGGAGCCGAGGAGGCCATCGGGGCGCGTTTCGACCAGCTGGGTGAGGCGCGGCGGAAGGCCGTTACCAGCGATGCCGTGTTCTCCACCATCCTGGGTTCCATCAGCGCGATGACGGCCAGCGTCGCCACCGGCCTGCTGCTCGTCTTCGCGGCCGGCCTCATGCAACGCGGATCGTTCACGGTGGGTGACCTCGCACTGTTCATCAGCTATGTCTCATTGGGCCGCGGTCAGATCGTCGGTCACATCGTCGGCCTGATCGGAGACTGGGTGCGCGGCTTGAAGCAGGGTGAGGTCTCCATGGCACGGCTCGCCGAACTGGTGCCCCAGGCCGATCAGCACCGGCTGCTCGACACCGGCTCGCCCTACCTCCGCGGCGCTGCCCAAGTGGGCCCCGAACCGCAGCCGGTCGAGGCAGCTCCGCTGCAGGCGTTGCGCGTGACGGGACTGAGCGGCCAGCATGAGGATTCCGAAATCGGGATCGAGAACGTCGACCTCACCTTGAACCAGGGGGAGTTCATCGTCGTCACGGGCCGCGTTGGCTCGGGCAAGTCGGTGCTGATCGAGACCCTGCTGGGCCTGCGGCCGAAGGAGCGCGGTGAGGTTCGCTGGAACGGCGCCCCGGTCGACGACCTCGCATCGTTCTTCGTGCCACCGCGCTGCGCCTATACCCCGCAGGTGCCGCGCCTGTTCAGCGAGACGCTGCGCGACAACATCCTGCTCGGCCTGCCGGAGCGCGAAGGCGACCTTCAGGCCGCCATTTACGCCGCCGTGATGGAGCCCGACATCGCCCAGTTGGAGGACGGGCTCGACACGCTGGTCGGCCCCCGTGGGGTCAAGCTCTCCGGCGGCCAGATCCAGCGCACCGCTGCCGCCCGCATGTTCGTCCGCCGGCCGGAGCTGCTGGTGTTCGACGACCTCTCGAGCGCCCTCGACGTCGAGACCGAGCAGACGCTGTGGGACCGCCTGTTCGAGCGGCGAGACGCCACCTGCCTGGTGGTGTCGCACCGGCGCGCCGCGCTCCAACGAGCCGATCGCATCTTGGTGCTGAAGGAGGGCAGGGTCGAGGCCGAGGGGACGCTCGATGAGCTCCTCGCTACCTCGGCGGAGATGCAGAGCCTGTGGGCAGGAGAAGGGACCGGGGTCGAGGAGCTCTAGACCGAGAAGAAAATCGCCAAGGTCATACCTGGACCGCCTCCACGAAGACCCTGCAAACGTCCGTGTGAAGTGTACCTCGCTTGAAATGTGGAGGCCCATAGTTTATACTTAGCCGCAACTAAATAGCGGTTTGGGCAAACCTGTGCCCAGCCTTGGTAGGAGGAACCGTGACCCCGTCCCAAAGCACCCGTTCAGCCCGACAGCGCCACCGAAACCTGGTGCTCGCGGCCCTGGCCCTCGTCCTGCTGCTGACGACGGGCCTGGTGGTCTTCGCGCACATCGTCAGGGAAGCGCCCTGGCACCCCGCTGCCGCTGCCTACCGCCGGGCCCTGTTCTACCTCGATCTCCAGCCCGTCGACTGGCAGATCGTCGCCCGCGAGTATCAGGCGGAGATCGAGGAAGCAGGCTACGGTCAGCAGAGCGTGTACGACCTGCTGGAGGCGGCGGGCAGCCCCCACCTGGAAGGCTTGCAGGCGGCGCTCGACGGAGGCGACCGCCAGGGCTTCTATGAAGCCTCAACACGGGCCATGTCCCACCTCATCCGGCACACCCTCGAGGCGGCCCAGGAGAAGCTCGACAGTCCGGGAAGCGCGCTGAACGAGTTGCTCGATGCCCAGCGCCTCTACCGGGCTTTCGAACAGGACTATCTGGAAACGGTGGCCCCCGAGGCCTTCAGCCGGCTGGGACGCGACTGGCTCACCCTTGCCAACAGTGTCGGCAGCGCCGGACTGGCAGGCGCGGGCGCCCTGGCCGCCGACGCCGAGGCGTTCCGCGAGGCCCAGGCCCGCATCGAGCGTTACCTCCTCGACAACTACGAACCTGAATCCTTCCTCCCACGGGAACGCTTCGCCCCGGTCCCCGAGACCGTGATGCAGGCCGGAGGCATCGACACCTATCCGATCGTGCTGCCGCCGGGAAGCGATCTCAACGATCAGGATCCGCTGCCGCTCCTGCGCCTGAACTTCGAAGCCAAAGGGCACGACGAGACCGACCTGCCGCTGGTCGCGTTCGGCGATATGCTATTCGACTCCCCGGAGATCTTCGGCGATCCGGCGCGGAGCCTGGGCCTCACCTGCTCGATCTGCCACAACCGCAGCGACATCAACCGCCGCGCCTTCATTCCCGGGATCAGCCATCAGCCCGGCGCCTTCGACGTGGACGGCTCGTTCTTCAACGCCTTCTTCAACGACCGGCGCAGCGACTCGCTCGATACCCCCAGCCTGCGGGGGCTGCGCTTCACCGGTCCCTACGGGCGCGATGGCCGCTTCGCCAGCCTCCGCGAATTCAGCCGCAACGTCATCGTCCACGAGTTTGCCGGGGTCGAGCCGACACCGTTCATGCTCGACGCCCTGGTGGCCTACCTGCTGGAGTTCGACTTTCTCCCCAACGCGCTCCTCAACGCCGACGGGACCCTGACCGCCGCGGCTTCCGAAGCGGCCCGCCGGGGAGAGATCATCTTCGACACCCCCTTCGAGGGCCTCAACGGAAATGCGTGCGCCTCGTGCCACATGCCGGACTCAGCTTTCAGGGACGGGCGGGCTCACGACATCGGCAGCGGCCGCGGCGGAAGCTACGGCGGGGGCCCTGGCGGCGAGACCGAGTACGACCGCTTCTTCGACACGCCGACGCTGCTCAACAGCGCCTTCACCTTCCCCTACATGCACGACGGCTCGCTCGCGACCCTGGGCGAGGTCGCCGCCTGGTTCAACGACACCCGCGAACTCGGCCTCGACGACGGGCAGGTCACAGACCTCACGGCCTACCTCGAGGCGGTCGGCGGTGCCGACGAGCCCTTCGAAATCTACGATAGTGAGAACACCCCCTTCCGGCTCGCCTGGGCCGAGCTGACCACCTTCGCGACCACCCTCGACACCATGCTGATCCCGCGCCGCGACAGCTTTCACGCCATCCTGCTGATCGACACCGTGGCGCCCGACTTCCGCGCCGACGCCAGCGGCCTGGTCGACCTGGGCCAGGCGCCGCTGGTGTACCAGGTCGCCGACGCGCTCGACCAGATCAAGAGCGCCATCCTTCGCGACGACTGGGACGCCGCCGACCAGCTCTACGACGTCTACCAGGAGCTGGTGGACCGCCACGGACCTGAGCTCCGATGAGCATCGAAAGGATTTCCATGAACTACCTGCGCCCTCTGCTTCTCTCGCTGCTGGCGCTCGTCCTGGGGGGAAGCCTGGCGCAGTCCACCCTCACGCTCGCCTTCATCCCCCAGGAGAATCCCGAGAAGCTCCTCGGCGACATCGAGCAGATCACCGCTTACCTCGAGGCGGAACTCGGCGTGAGCGTTCGCGGCTTCGTCTCCCAGGACCACGCCGCCGCGGTCGAGGCGATGCGCCACGGGGAGGCCGACATCTCCTTCATGGGGGGGCTTCCCTACGTCCTGGCCCACGACCAGATCGGCGCTCAGGTGATCCTGGGCGAGGTCTATCGCGGCAGCCCCCTCTACCGAGGTCGGATCTTCGTCCGCAAGGACAGCGGCATCACCAGCCTCGAGCAGCTTGAGGGGAAGACCATCGCCTTCGCCGACCCGATCTCCGAATCCGGCTACCTATACCCGCTCGACACCTTCGCCCAGGCCGGGCTCATCGACCCCGACCGGGACCCCACCAGCTTCTTCAGCGACGTCTTCTTCGCGGGCGGCTACCAGCAGGCCATCCAGGCGATGGTCAACGGCTTCGTCGACGCGGCGGGCGCCAGCCAGTTCGCCGAGCTGCTGCTCACCCCCGAACAGCTGGAGCAGGTCACCTGGATCGCCGAGTCCGATCTGATCCCCTCGCACAGCGTGATCGCCCGGGGCGACCTCGATCCGGACCTGCTCGAGCGGTTCACCGAAGCCATGCTGCAGTTGAACGAGCCCGAGTACCAGCACCTGCTGCAGTACGTCTACAGCCCCGACGGCTACATACGGGTGACCGATGCGGCCTACGATTCCGTCCGCGAGATCGCCCGCAAGTACGGCTATCTCCAGTAGCGCCGGTC
Source organism: Trueperaceae bacterium (assembly GCA_963662295.1). Classification (GTDB taxonomy): domain Bacteria; phylum Deinococcota; class Deinococci; order Deinococcales; family Trueperaceae. The sequence continues at coordinate 4,131,351 of OY759346.1, read as the reverse complement.
GGCGCGGCGCTACGCCGTCGTAGCCACATGATCCCGGACCGGAACAGCGAAGGCCAGCTACCGCTGGCGGTGAAGCTGCGTGAGCTGACCGTCGCCTACGCCGGAAGCGGCTTCAGCTTGAGCCTTCCCGAGCTTCAGATCGCCCGCGGGGAGCGCGTCGCCCTGGTCGGCGCCAGCGGCTCCGGCAAGACCACCCTGCTCCGCGTCATCAACGGACGCATCCCCATCGATCGGGGTCAGCTGGAGCTGTTCGGCCGACCGGTGACGGCCAGCGACTTCCGCCGCCGGTCGTTGCGGCGAGGAATCGGGTTCGTCTTTCAGCAGTTCCACCTGGTGGAGCGGGCCACCGTCTTCGAGAACGTGCTCTGGGGCCGTCTCGGCTGGCGGCCGGTGGTCCCGAGCCTCTTCGCCGCCTTCGCCAGAGAGGACCTGCTGCTGGCCGAGGAGGCGATCCGCGAGGTCGACCTGGAAACGCAGTCGCTGCAGCGGGTAGGCAGCCTCTCCGGCGGCCAGCAGCAGCGGGTGGGGATCGCCCGGGCTCTGGTTCAAAAACCCGAGCTGCTCCTCGCCGACGAACCGGTCAGCAACCTCGACCCCGAGACCGCCGGCGAGGTCATGCAGCTCCTCGAACGGGCCTGCGCCGATCGGAACGTTACCCTGGTGATGAGCCTTCACCAGCACCGGCTGGCCCGCCTCCACAGCAGCCGCATCATCACCCTCGAGGAGGGTCGCCTGGTCAGCGATGAGGCTGCCGGGCCGCTCGCCTCCGGCCGCGACGGCACCCACCCCGAACCGGCCCCGCAGCACGCTGCCGACGAGGTCCATGAAAGCTAGCCTGGCCCAGCGGCTGAAGCTCCACCGGCGCCAGCGCCGGGTCCAGGCCGCGATGTTCGTGGCGCTGCTTCTGGCGCTGTTCCTGCTGGCGCTGCCGGGCGCCGAGCTCGACTTCAGCAAGTTCGCCGACGGCCTGCCGCGGATGGCCGACTTTCTAGGGCGGATGGTGCCACCCGACACCAGCGTGATGACCACCGTCCTGGTCTCGACGCTCGAGACGCTGCAGATCGCCTTCGTAGGGACCTTCCTCAGCGTGCTGCTGTCGTTCCCGCTGGCGCTGCTGGCAGCCACCAACCTGTCCCCCGCCTGGCTGGCCCAGCCCATCCGCTGGCTGCTGGGGGCGGTCCGGGCGGTGCCACTGATCCTGCTGGCGCTGTTCTTCGTGAGCACCGTCGGTCTGGGTCCCTTCCCCGGGGTGCTGGCCATCACCGTCCATTCGATCGGGATGCTCGCCAAGTTCTACGCCGAGGCCTTCGAAAACGCCGAACCCGGGGTACTCGAGGCGCTCGACAGCGCCGGGGCATCGCTGCTGCAACGGCTCCGCTTTGGGGTCTTCACCCAGGTCGCCCCCGACCTGATCCGCGACACCCTGTTCCGCCTCGAGCTGAACTTCCGCGAGTCGCTCATCCTGGGGCTGGTGGGGGCCGGCGGGATCGGGTTCTACATCCAGCTCTACATCCGGTCCTTTCAGTACGGGCGGGTGGCCACACTCACCATCACGCTCCTGGTGATCGTGGTCCTGGTCGAGCTGGTCAGCACCCGCCTGCGGCAGATGATGCGCTAGGCCAGCCCGACCTCAGTCGAACTCGTCCTCCCGCCGGTCCCGCCCCAGCTGCCCGGTCCGCACCACGAAGCCGAGGTGCTTCGCCTTGTTCTCCGGCTCGACGTGGATGGTCACGAAGCTACCGGGGAGTTCCCGCCCCACAGCGGTCTCGATCCGGTCGCAGATGACGTGCGCCTCCTCGACGGTCATGCCGCTGGGCACGATGAGGTGGAAGGTGACGAAGGTGGTCCGACCGCCCCGGCGGGTCCTCAGGTCGTGCACCTCGAGTGCGCCCTGCATGTTGGTGCGGATAGCCTGCTCGATACGATCGGCCTCGCGTTCGGGCAGGGCCTCGTCCACCAGTCCCCCGACCGAATCGCGCAGCAGCCTCCAGCCCACCCACACGATGTTGGCGGCAACCAGCAGGGCCACCACCGGATCGAGAATCCGCCAGCCTGTCGCCTGGGCCAGGGTGAGACCCGCCAGGACCCCGAGGGTGGTCACCACATCGGTCCACAGATGGAGGCCGTCGGCGGTCATGGCGGGCGACCGGGTCCTCCGTCCCTCCCGTACCAGATAGGCCGCCAGGCCGGCGTTGAAGCCGGACGCGAGCAGCGCCAGCACGGCGGCCAAGCCGAAATTGGTAAGGGTCGCCGGATCCTGAAAGCGGCCGATCGCCTGCTGGCCGATCAGACCTGCCGCCAGGATGATGAGGAGCCCTTCGATCACCGCCGAGAGGTACTCGAACTTGCTGTGACCGTAGGGATGCTTGATGTCGGGCGGACGGGTCGCGGCCCGGATGGTGATGAGGGCCATGGCTGCGGCGGCGACGTTCACCAGCGACTCGAGCGCGTCGGAGAGCAGTGCAACCGATCCGGTCAGCAGGTAGGCGCCGAGCTTCAAACCGAGAATAACCACGCCAGCGACAACCGCAACGATGAGGACCATGGGAACGCGCATCGATCCAATTGTAGGCCTTTACAGCGGTTCTCAGAATGAGTGATTGGTGACTCCGGCATGCTCAAACCAACCCAACACATCCCCCAACGACACCGTCGATAGCGCAGCCGCGATCGCAGAGTCCAACGCTCCCCTCGTCCTCGCCCCCACAGCTTTCACGAACGCCTTTATCTTCGAAAAAGCCAACTCAATGGGGTTGAAGTCCGGACTGTACCCAGGCAACAACACCAACTCGCACCCCCTCGCCTCGATCGCCTCCCGCACCTCCGGTTTGCGGTGCACCCCCAGCTGATCCATCACCACGATCTGCCCCGGCCTCAGCTTCGGAGCGATGACCTGCTCGATGTACGCTAAAAACGCCACGCCATCCACCGCTCCGGTCAACGTCATCGCGTCACCCACACCCTCATCGAGACTGATCGCTGCAACGAGGCTGGTGTTCTCCCCACGGTTCTTCGGCACCCTACCCACGGCACGTTGTCCACGTGGGGCGTAGGCGTAGGGCAGGGTCATGGCGACGTTGAAGCCGCTCTCATCGACGAACACCAACCGGTGCGGGTCAATACCTCTGATCCAAGCCAGGAACCTCCACCGGGCCTCTGGATTCTGTTCACTCGCGTAGATCGTCTTTTTTTCTCGTCGATCCCAATCTCTGTACCCAGCGGCACATGGTCGCTCTGCTGATGCGGACGCCGGTTCTCTCCAAGAAAAGGTCGCAGCGCTGGTCGTGGGTGAGGTCGTTGCTGATGAGGCTCTGCTCAACCCATGCCTGGTGCTCATGGAGGGCGCTGGGGCGGCCCGGGGAGGTTCTGGGGGTGAGATCTCCACTTTGGCGGTAGCGGCGGAGGTAGCGACTGACGGTGGCGGTTCCAACGTCGAACGTGTCTGCGGCTTCATGGAGGGTGTAACGCTTGTGTAGGACGGCGTTTACGATGCGTTCTCGGAGGTCGGTAGAGTGCGCCATGCCTCAGCATGAAGCACGATCACTCAATGCGCAACCCGCTGTATCGGTCGCCCTCACCGAGGCACGGCGACCTCTCGAGACCCTGCGGGTACGCCCCTACCTTCGTGTTATCGCTTGTGGAGGCGCCTCCTCGTTCGCGCAGTCAGACCTGCCCCGACAGACGGCGACCACACGGATCGACCGGATCGCCACTCTCGATCTGGAGCGTGGCGTGAACGATCTCGAAGCGGTTGTGGAGTCCCTCGCAGGCCTGCCGGATCAAGGGGTTGCTGTTGCCATCGTGATCCGGAACGACCACGTGCGCCGTGAGCGCGGTCTCGGTGGTGCTCATCGCCCAGATGTGCAGGTCGTGCACCTCGACAACGCCGGGCAGGGTGCCGAGATACGAACGCACCGCCTGCGGATCGATGGCGCCGGGAACGGCGTCGAGCGACAGGCGCATAGCGTCGCGGAACAGTCCCCAGGTACTCCACAGCACCACCACAACGATGACGAGGCTGATCAGCGGATCGAGCCAGCTGGCCCCGGTAAGGATGATGGCCACGCCGGCGAGCAGCACGCCCAGGGTTACCGCTCCGTCGGCCATCATGTGGAGGAACGCCCCGCGAATGTTGAGATCGCGCTGGCCACGAATGAACAGGAACGCGGTGCCGAAGTTGACGACCAGCCCCACCAACGTCACCCAGATGATGGTTGCGCCGGGTACCGGGGTGGGGTTCTGCAGCCGGCCGATCGCCTCCCAGGCGACGACCCCCATGGCGCCGAACAGCAACAGTGCGTTGAACAGCGATGAGAGGATCGGCGAGCGCCTCAGACCGTAGGTGAAGCGCTCCGACGGTGGCCGCCGCGCCATCCGCATCCCCAGCCAGGCGAGGATCAGCGCCAGCACATCGCTGGCGTTGTGGCCGGCGTCGGCGACCAGCCCGAGCGAGCCGATGCTCACACCGATGACGGCCTCCACCACCACGTAGCCGCTGTTGAGCGCGATGCCGATGCTAAAAGCGCGTCCGAATGTCTGCGGGGTATGTGCGTGACCGTCGTGGGCTGCCATGCTCTAGACCTCGACCCAGCGCCCCTCCCGGCCGCTCCGTTCGGCCGCTGTAATGAGCCGCTGCGCCCGCACCCCATCCTCGAAGTCGGGGCGGACTCGGCGCCCGGAGCGGACCGCCTCGACGAACTCGCGCACCATCCGGCCCTCGAGCCGAAACACGTCCTTGTAGGTGTCGACCACCTTGTCGCGCCGCACCGACCCCCAGGCCTCTGCGGGCAGCTCGATCCGGCGTGAGGCGCCTTCGCCCACCCGCGCCCCCCAGATCTCCTGCCGCTCCTGCCAGTCGATGAGCTGGCGCAGGGTGCCGCCGGAACCGTGGAAGTCCATCTCGTGAACCTGGCCGTAGGGGGTGTCCTCGTAGGCGACTGTGGATGCGTGAAGGAACCCTTGGGCGCCGTTGGCGAAGCGCAGCAGCAGCATGGCGCTGTCGTCCAGCACCTCGTAGGGGTCGCCGTCAGGGTCGTGTTCGGGACGGTCCACCATGGCCGCCAGGTCGGCGCAGAGGGCGGTGATCTCGCCGTAGAACCACTCGGCCAGGTGCAGGAAGTGCGAGCCGAGGTCGCCCAAAGCGCCCGATCCCGCCAGGCGCCGGTCGAACCGCCACAGGTAGGAACCGTCACGACCGTAGCCGGCGTAGTAGCGCAGGTTCAGATGGTAGGGACGGCCCAGGTAGCCATCGTCGATAAGCTGCTTGAGGTAGCGGGTGGTCGGCATGAAGCGGTAGGTGAAGGGCACCATGGTGACGACCCCGGCCGCCTCGGCGGCGGCTCTGAGCTCTTCAGCCTGCTCGAGGGTCAGCGCCAGCGGCTTCTCGCACAGCACGGCCAGGCCCCGGTCGAGCGCCTGCACGGCGAGGGGGTGGTGGCTGGCGTTGACGGTGGCGATGACGACGGCGTCGAAGAGCCCGCTCGCCAGCATGGCCTCGCTGTTGGTGAAGGTGTGGGGGATCTGCCAGCGTTCGGCGATGGCGCCCGCCCGCTCGGCGTTGCGGCCCGCGATGGCGGTCACCACGGTGCCTTCACCGGCGGTGAGTGCCGGCAGGTACATAGCATCGGTCCACCAGCTGGTGCCGATCACCCCGACTCGCACGGTCTCCATGGGTGCGCCTCCCTCCCCGCTGAAGCAAAATGAATTGTAATATAGCATCGATGAAAGAGGCCTCGTGAAGCTCACCTGGTACGGTCACGCCTGCCTGCAAGTCGAAAGCAGCGATGGACTCGTCATCGTTACCGATCCCTATGATCCCGCCACCTCGGGCTACCGACCGATCCGCGAGCCCGCGGACATCGTGGTGATGTCGTCGTCGACAGACAGCTTCCACAACAACGCCCAGCTGGTCCCGGGGGATCCTCTGGTGATCGACGCGCTCGAGCTGGCCCTCGCCGGGGGGCGGCGCGTCGAAGGTGGGGTCCCCTTCGCGGCGGTAGCGGCGATGGAGGCCCTCGATCACTACGCCCATGACCCCGATCAGAACGCCCTCTACCGCTTCGAGGTCGACGGCATCCGGATCGGACACATGGGCGACGTCGGCAATCCGCTGTCGCCCGAGCAGCTCGACTTTTTCCGAGGGCTCGACGTGCTGCTCGCCCTCACCGGTGGCCACCCCACTATCGCCCTTGGCGACCTCAAAACGGCCATCGACGTCACCCGGCCGAGGCTGGTGGTGCCGATGCACTTTCGGACCCTGCGCTTAAAGCTGCGCAACACCGCCTGGATCCATGAATTCCTGGACTACTTTGCCACCGAACAGGTGGATTTTGCCTTCTCCGAAACGGTCGTTTTGAGCCGAGATATGCTGCCCGACGAGACCCGGGTGCTGGTGCTGGACTACGCCTAGCCGCGGCTCACGGACCCCCGCGACGGTTCCGGCTACGCGACCACAACTCGCTTAGCAGGTAGATGGCGGCGTAGCCTGCCACCACCGAGAGCGCCAGGCCGCGCATTCCTACGCCCAGCAGGCTCGCCAGCAATCTGGCCACCAAGGTCAGGGCCGCCAGCGCCAGGATACTGGTCAGGAGATCGTTCTGGATCAGGCCGTTCATTGCTGCCGCCTTCAACGAGAGAGGGGCCTCGGAAAGTGAGGGTCGTCGCACCTCAGGCTAGCGGTTCCCGGCTTACGCAATCCTTACCCAAGGTGCACTCTGGCTTGCTGCCGGCGAGGGCGTTCATACAGGGGAGGCGAGGCGGTTATCGGGCACCGCAAAGCCACCCGCGGCCACCACCATCTCGCGGGTCGAGCATGGCCCGGTGATAGCCCGGTTCAGCGGCGGATCAGCCGGCTGCCAGAACCCGCTGCCCCCCAACCCAGACCTCGGACACAGACTCCTCGCGGGCCAGGGTGATGGTGGCTGCCAGCGCCGCTTCGGCCGAGGGCGCGTGCCCGACGACCGCTTCCAAGGTGCTGCCGGGCGGCGGTTGCAGCACCACCAGGTCGGCTTGGCGACCCGGCGAAAGGTCCCCCACCTCGGGCAGGTCGAGGGCGGCTGCGCCGGCCGCAGTGGCAAGGTACAAGATCCGGGCGGGGGTTAGCGGGTGGCCATCCTCGCCCAGCAGCATCTGGCCCTGGTAGGCCATCAGGCCCTCCTTGAGCAGGCTGAAGCCGGTGCCGCCGCCGACATCCGAGCCGAGGCAGATCCGCACCCCGCGCTCGAGGTGGCGGCGCAGCGGAAACAGGCCGCTGCCGATGAACATATTGCTCGACGGGCAGTGGCACACGCTGGCGCCTCCCTCCGCCAGGCGGCGCAGCTCGTCATCGCTGGGGTGGACGTTGTGGGCGAAGACGGAGCGCTCCCCCACTAGGCCATGGCGCTCGTAGGTGGCCAGGTAGTCGGCGGCGTCGGGGAAGAGATCGGTGACGGTGCGGATCTCGTTGCGGGTTTCGTTGAGGTGTGAGGTGAAAAACAGGTCATCGTGCGTGGCCAGCAGGCGGCCTGCGGTCTCGAGCATGGCGTCGCTGCACGACAGCGAGAAGCGCGGCGTCACCGCGTAGCGCAGGCGCCCACGGCCGTGCCAGCGCCCGATCAGGGCGCTGCTGTCCCGGAAAGCCTGCTCCGGGGTGGTGTGGAGCGCTTCGGTCAGGTTCCGGTCGGACAGCACCAGGCCGGCGCTGAGCCGCAGGCCGCTGGCGGCGGCCTCCGCGAAGAAGGCATCCATGGCGCCGGCGAAGTGCGCCCCGAACACCAGGGCGCTGGTGGTGCCGTTGGCCAGCAGGCGACCCAGGAAGCTCCGCGCCTGCAGCCGGGCATAGTCCGGATCGGCGAACCGTTCCTCTTCCGGCAGGGTGCGGGTGGCGAGCCAGTCGAGCAGCCTCAGGCCCATGGCTCCGATCACCGGGATCTGCGGGTAGTGGACATGGGCATCGACGAAGCCTGGCAGCACCAGCGCGTCGCGACGGTCGAGCTGCCGCGCCTCGGGATGATCGGCCCGAACCTGTGCGTAGTCGCCCAGCGCCAGGATGGTGCCATCCTCGTCGAAGACGACGGCCCCCGGGTCGAAAACCTCGAGCGCGTCATCCTCCACGAACGGGTTGCGCGGGGTGTGCAGCAGGCGGGCCCGAAGCAGCGTGGTCAAGCCCTACCCCACCCCGAGCGGAACCAGCTGGCTGGCGAACACGTCCACCAGGCCCATGTCGGTCAGCCGCAATTCGGGAATGACCGGCAACCCCAGAAAGCTGAGCGTCATGAAGGGCGCCGGCAAGCGGTTGCCCAACGCCTCGGCCGCCGCCTCTAGAGCGTCGAGTTGCACTCTCACCTCGGGCAGTGGCCGGTCGGTCACCAGGCCCGCCAGCGGCAGCGCGAGCTCGGCCAGCACGTCACCGTCTGCGACCGCTACGAAGCCACCGCCGAGCTGCCCCAGGCGCCGGCAGGCGGTTAGCAGGTCGGCGTCGTCGGCGCCGACCGCCATCAGGTTGTGGTGATCGTGGCCGACGGTGGAGGCGAGTGCCCCCCGGGTCAGCCCGAAACCGCTTACCAGCCCCACCCCGATCCCGCCGCCTTTGCCGTGCCGTTCGAGGCAGACGAGTTTCAACAGGTCGCGTTCGGGGTCGGCCACCACCTCGTCACCACGGACCGTGGGGGTCACCGTGGCGGCCTCAGTGAGGACCTGAAATGGGACCGGTCGGATGCAGCGGACCGGACCGGCGGGGGCCTCGAGGCGGAACGACGCCTCACTCAGCGGCGGCAGCCGCACCGTGGCGGTGACCGCCGCGGCGTCGACCTCGGGGCGCGTGATGGCGCTGGTCAGCTGCCCCTCCGCAGCGACCTCGCGGCCCTCCTTGTAGACAGCGGCAGCCCCAAAGGCTTCGAGGTCGTCGATGACTATCAGATCGGCCAGGTAGCCCGGGGCGACCGCACCACGGCGCGGCAGGCGGTAGTGGCGGGCGACGTTGAAGCTGGCGCAGCGGACCGCGTAGACGGGGTCGACGCCGGCGCGGATGGCACCCCGAACCAGGCAATCCACCCCCCCTTCGTCGAGCAGATCGTGGGGCAGTCGGTCGTCGGTGACGAAGCCGACGCGGTCGCCATAGCGCGGATCGACCAGCGCCATGAGCGCCTCGAGATTGCGGGTCACGGATCCCTCGCGCACCATCAGGAACACCCCCGCCCGAAGTTTCTCCAGGCCCTCGTCGTGGCTGGTCGCCTCGTGGTCGGAGACGATGCCGGCAGCGAGGTAGGCCTGCAGTTCGCGCCCAGTGAGGGCGGGAGCGTGCCCCTCGGCGGTCTTGCGCCAGCGCTCGGCCAGCAGCACCTTCGAGAGGTTCTCCTCGTCGCCTTGGATCACCGCTGGGAAGCTCATCATCTCGGCCACCCCCACCACCCGCTGATACTCGAGCAGGGTGGCGATCTGGTCCAGACCCAGGGACGCTCCGGAGGTCTCCATCGTGGTCGACGGCACGGAGCTGGGCGCGGTCACGAATACGTCGAGCGGTAGCGCTTCGCTGCTCTCCAGCAACCACGCGATGCCGGGGATGCCGGCCACGTTAGCTATCTCGTGAGGGTCGCACACCACCCCGGTGACCCCCCGGGGCAGCACCGCTTCGGCGTAGGCGGCGGGTGTCACCAGCGAGGATTCTATATGAACGTGGCCGTCGATCAGGCCCGGGGCCAGGTGGGCGCCGTCGAGATCGATCACCTCGGCAGCGTCGGCGGCGGACACACTCTCCCCCACCGCGGCCACCAGGCGGCCGGCAAGGAGCACGTGGCCCGGCTCGACGGCGTTGGTGAACACGTTGAGCAGTCTGGCGTTCTGTAGCAGCAGGCTGCCAGCGGCGCGGCCGGCGGCGACGTCAACGGCGTGACGCACCTCGGCCAGGGTGGCGGGGGGTTCGTCAGCCATGGTCTGGTCTCGATTGGCAGGAGCGTTGTCTCGGCATTTTCCAGTATATCGCGCCCCCGCCACAGACGGACCGCAGGCACGGAAAAAACCGCCCCCGAGATGGGGGCGGTTTCGTAGCCTACTAGCGCAGAGGCTTAGGGCTCGTCGGGCCAGGGGCCGGACACGTTCTCGGCCGCCCACTGCAAGCCCAGCAGCTCGAGGATGGTGGCTACCTCGCCCTCCCCGTAGACGACGTTGCCGTTGCGATCGGAGAGCGGACCGGTGAACGGGTCGAAGCTCGGATCGAGGCTCGACATCTGCTCGTTGCGAAGCACCACCAGGTCGTAGACCGAGATCTGCCCGAGGTCGGGGTGGTCGATCATCGTCGCCCTGAGCTGATCTTCGTAGACCGGGTTGACGATCATGCCCGGGGCGGCCGCCGCTTCGACCGAGCCCTCGCCGAGGCGCCAGAAGTAGTCGAGGTCAGAGAGGTTTTCGTTGGTGTAGGTGCCGTCGATCACGCCCTGGAGGAAGTCGATGTAGATCGTCTCCCAGTTCACGAGCTGGCCGGAGGCCACCGTGTCGGGCGAGAACTCGAGCATCGAGGCGTAGTGCGAAAAGCTGGGGAAGCCCCGCTCGCCGGCCGTCTGGATCACGGTGGGGGTGTCCTCGGTGAAGGCGAACGCGTCGGCGCCCTCGGCGATGAGCGCTTCGGTCGCCTCCTTGGCGCCGGCCGGATCGAACCAGCTGAAGAGCCAGCGCACCTCGACGATGGCTTCGGGGTTGACCTCGCGCGCGCCGAGCGCGAAGGCGTTGATGTGGCGCTTCACTTCGGGGATGGGGAAGGCCGCCACGTAGCCGAGCGTGCCCGAGTCCGAGAGCGCCCCGGCGACCAGGCCATTCAGGTAGTAGACCTGATAGAAGTCGGCCATGTAGGTCATCACGTTGGGCGCGCGGGAGATGCCGGTGGCCCACCCGAAGATCACGTCGGGATAGCGTTCGGCCGCGGCCAGCACCCCGTCGCCGTAGCCGAAGCTGGTGGCGAAGATCACCTGGACGCCGTCGGCGACGAGCTGATCGATGAACGGCTCGATATCGGGCTCGGCGACCGACTCGACGATCACCGTTTCGATCCCCGGCAGCGCCTCGAGGGTCGCCTGCCGCCCCAGGTCGTGGGCGAAGGTCCAGCCGGCGTCGCCGACAGGACCGACGTAGATGAAGCCCACCTTGAGTCCGTCCTGCGCGAACGCGACCCCAAGGAGAAAGAGTAGTGCCAATAGCCAACGTCTCATGGTGTTCACCTCCAGGGTATTCAACCCTTGTGGCGGCCGAATGGGTTCCGACCGCTGCCTGCACCGGCTGTCCACGACCCGTGGTCGTGCAGCGGGATGCCGAGAATCATCGCTCCCCTCGTCGATAGGGGAGTCCGAGAGCTTCGGGGGCGCCAAAGGAGCGCCCCCCTTTCCGCAGCGCCACCAGCGTGAGCGCCACGATCGTGAAGACGTAGGGCAGGAGCGTTAGCAGCTCCGGCGGGAACACCGCCTGCAGCTGGAACCTCAAGAAGAAGAAGGCGCCGAAAAAGAAGCTGGCGGCGATAGCCCGTAGCGGGTCCCAGAGCGCGAAGATGGCGATGGCCAGGGCAATCCAGCCCATGCCGTCGGTCATCCCGTCACCCCATGAGGGCCGGTAGGCGAGCGACAGGTAGCCGCCGGCGATCCCCGCCATGACGCCGCCGAAAACCACGGCGCCGTAGCGCACTGCTACCACATTGATGCCGGCCGCATCGGCAGCAGCCGGCGACTCGCCGACGGTGCGCAGGATCAGGCCCCAGCGGGTGTAGTAGAGGACGAACCAGAGCAGCGCCGCGGTCAAAAGCCCGGCGTAGGTGAGCAGGCGCTGATCGCTGAACAGGGCCGGCCCCAGGAAGGGGATATCTGACAGCAGCGGCACCGAGATCCGGTCCATGGGGTTGTCTAGCGGCTTGCCGACCCACTCGCGGCCCAGCAGGCCTGAGAGACCCAGGCCGAAGATGGTCAGCGCCAGCCCCGAGATGTACTGGTTGGCGTGCAGCGTGATCGAGATGAATGCGTGAAGCAGGCCCGCCAGGCCACCCATGACGGCTGCCAGCAGCAGGCCCAGGTAGGGGGCGCCCGTCGTTTGGCCGACGATGAAGCCGATCACCGCGCCCAGGATCATCATCCCTTCGACGCCGAGATTTACCACCCCGGCCCGTTCGGCGTAGATCTCACCCAGCGCCGCCCACAGCAGGGGGGTGCTGAAGGCCAGGGCGCGGGCGGCGGTAAAGGTGATCTGATCGAGTTCCATCAGGCCAGTTCCGATGTGGTCTCGGCCCCGGACCCCTCAGACGGTTTGGGGAGCCGCTCGAGGCGGAAGCGGAGGATCGGCTCGCTGCAGATGATAAACAGTAGCACCAGTCCGTTGATGACGCCGGTGATCTGGAAGGGCAATCCCAAGGCGACCTTCATGATATCGCCGCTGGCGAAGACCCAGCCCAGGAACAGGGCGGGAAGGATGGCTGCCAGCGGGTTGCCGCGCGCCAGCAGCGCCACGATGATGGCGGTGAAGCCGAAACCGGACGAGATGCTGTTGGGCTCGATGAGCCGGTGGTGGATGCCGGCAACCTCCCCCACGCCGGCCAGGCCGGCGGCGCCGGCCGAGAGGAGTACCAGGATCAGCGTGGTCGACAGGAAATTCACCCCAGCGTAGCGGGCCGCATTGGTGCTCTCCCCTATCATGCGGATCTCGAAGCCGAGCTGCATGCGGGTGAGCAGGAAATAGATGAATACCGCCAGCAGTAGCCCCAGCACCAGCGTCGGCCAGTGCAGGCGGGTGGTGCCGATGGTCGGCAGCCGGGCGATCGGGTCGAACTTGTCGCTGTAGGAGAAGCCGGTCACGCTGGTCCCTTTCCAGGGACCGTTGATGAGCCAGCGGACGATGAACAGCGCGACGTAGTTCAGCATCAGGGTGGTGATGATCTCGTTTACACCCAGTCGGATCTTCAGGATCGCCGGCAGAAACCCCCACAGCGCTCCGGCCAGGAAACCGGCCAGGAACATCGCCGGGATCATCAGCGGGCCCGGCAGCGGCACGAACAGCGCCACCCCGGAGGCGCCGACCGCCCCCGCCAGGATCTGTCCTTCGGCGCCGATGTTCCAGAACTGAGCCCGAAAGGCCAGCACCAGGCCGACGCCGGCCAGCAGTAGCGGGATCGTCTTGCGAACGACCTCGGTGAAGCCGCGGAAGTTGAACAGGGTGCGTTCGGCGATGGTGGCGTAGGCGCTGAAGGGGTTGAGACCGAAAGCCATAAAGATGAAGCCGGTCACCACAATCGCCGCCACGATCGCGCCTATCTGAGGTCAGGAACACCGCGAACCCCGGCACCGACAGCCGCGGAACCGCCCGGTAGCCGAGGCGTTCAAGCATGGGCCGAAATCTCCTCGGTGGCGTCTCCGCTGGCGCCCGCCATCATCATGCCGAGCTGCTCGCTGGAGGCCGCTTCGGTCGCGAGCACGCCCATGGCGCGCCCGTCGAACAGCACCAGGATGCGGTCGGCCAGCGTCAGCAACTCATCGAGATCCTCCGACACCAGCAGCACCCCGGCGCCACGAGCACGCTGCGCCAGCATCAACTCGTGGGTGAGGGCGGTCGCCGACACATCCAGCCCGTAGGTCGGGTGCGAGGCCACCACCAGGATCGGCTCGCCGGCGAGCTCCCGCGCCAGGATGACCTTCTGCACGTTCCCACCTGACAGCAGCCGGGCGGCCGTCTCCCTGGATGGGGTGGCGATCTCGTAGCTTTCGATCGACGCCGCCGCGAAGCGGTTCACCTCGCCGCCGTCGAGCAGGGGGCCGCGGGCAAAGGGGGGGTAGCGATACTGCCGCAGTACCAGGTTCTCCGAGACCGCCATGCTGGGAACGATGCCCATGTGGTTTCGGTCTTCGGGGATGTGGGCGACGCCGGCCTCGAACAGCCCCCGGACCCCCAGTGGGGTGATGTCTTTACCGTCGAGCAGGATGTGGCCCCGGCTCGGCTGGCGCAGGCCGGTGAGGATCTCGATCAGCTCGGCCTGGCCGTTGCCGGCCACCCCGGCCACCCCCAGGATCTCGCCGTGGCGGAGGCCGAACGACACCCCTTTCAGGGCGTCGATGCCACGATCGCTCTTGACCCACACGTCATCGAGCTCGAGCACGGCCTGCTCCTGCGGCGGGGCGCCTTCGCGACTGGGGGCCTCGATGGTGCGGCCGACCATCAGCTCGGCCAATTTGCTGGGGCTGGCCTCGGCGCGCGTCAGGTTCCCCACCACCGCCCCTTTGCGGAGTACCGTTACGGCGTTGGCGATGCGCATCACTTCGTCGAGCTTATGGGAGATGAAGATGACGGCCTTGCCTTCGTCGGTCATCTGATCGAGAACCTGGAACAGCGCTTCGGCCTCCTGAGGGGTCAGCACGCTGGTGGGTTCGTCGAGGATCAGCACCTCGGCGCCCTGAATGAGGGCCTTGAGGATCTCGACCCGCTGCTGCTCGCCGGGCGAGAGCTGATACACCTTGGCGTCGGGATTGACGCCGAGGCCGTAGCGGTCGCCGAGCTCCCGCAGACGCCCCCTGAGGGCCCGGGTCGGGAACATCAGCGGCGTCCCCACGAGGCCGAGGCCGATGTTCTCGGCCACGCTGTGGCGACGCGCCAGGTGGAAGTGCTGGGCCACCAGGCCCAAACCCTGGTTCATGGCGTCGCGCGGCGAGCGGAAGCTGACCGGCTCGCCCCGAAGGCGGATCTCGCCTTCGTCGGGCTGGTAGAGCCCATAGAGAATATTCATGAGGGTGGTCTTGCCGGCCCCGTTTTCCCCCAGCAAGGCGTGTACCTGACCGGCGTGCACCTCGAACTCGACCCGGTCGTTCGCCTTCACGCCAGGAAAGCTCTTGCTGATACCTGTCATGCTCAGCAGCGGGGGTTTTTCGGCTGTTTCCACGGGTGTTCCGGGGACCTCGGACACCCGCTAACTATACCCGCTGAGGTGGCGTGCACACAAGGGTCATCCAACCTTAGAAAGCGCGATGGGGACGCATTTTTAGGAGTATGGGCGCCATTGTTCGATAAAGTTGGCGCCGCATCCTCGAAATCGCGACCTGTGTCAAAAAGGCGCATCCGCGCCATGCCACCCCGCCTCCAGCTCCGATCCCCACAGCGGCAGCCCCCAGTGATTCGTCGATCGGGTTCGCTTCAACAGTGGTGAAATCCATCACACCCCGTTCAGGACGGTCAAAATTCAGAGTCCGGTAAGAGGGCTGCTGGTAACCTCAGGTCCATGATGGCGGGACCCGACAAGACCACCATCCTCGTCGCCGAAGACAACATCGGGCATCTCAAGGTGCTCGAGTTGACCCTCTCTGCCTACGACTACGAGGTTGTGCCCACCCAGGACGGACGCGAGGCGCTCGCCTACCTGGAAGAGGGCACCCCCGATCTGATCATTCTCGACGTCAACATGCCGTTCGTGTCCGGGCTCGAGGTGTGCGATCACGTCAAGTCCGACGGACGGCTCAAGGACGTACCCGTAATCATCATCACCTCCCTCACCGACGAAAAGACCGAACGCGCCGCCAAGGCGGTCGGGGCAGACCTGATGGTCCACAAGCCGATCACCGGCAGGAACCTGCGGGGGATGATCACCGACCTGCTGACAGGTTAGGAAACCGACGTTTGCGGCCGGTTCTTACGCCGTCGCGCTCGGACTACCGCGCAGCATCACGACTCCCAGCAATACGAACCACACGATCAGACCCAGCCCGAAAACGGCCCCCAGCACCTCGAGAACCGAGATGACCATGAGCAGGCCCGCCACACCGATCACCACCCCGAGGTAGTTCAGAGCCCGAGAGCGACGCTAGCTAGCCTGGGTCCAGCTGCGGATGGTTTCAATGACGACTGATGTCATTGGTTCAGCGGCGGTGGTGTCGCCGGCAAGGCGGATTTGGCTGAGGGCACCCCACAGTGCACCAAGGAGGAATTCGGCCCTCACCTCCGCGCCGGTGATGTGATCGGTCTCAAGCGCTCGTTGGAACGTGGATCGCCAATCGCCTTCATGGAAGCTATGATCCGAACCATGTCGCTCGACGACATGCCTGGGAGCCTCCGTGTGGCGTTCCGAATGATGCGCGCACCGGTCCTCGGATGGCTGATGATCAGCGTCGCCAACATCTTCATTAGGAAGATGCTGCCCGACTTGACGCACGCAAAGATAAGCCCCGAAGCACTCAGTTACTACGGGTCGGCCTTCCCGACCGTCGCGAGTCGCAAGGCGATTCGCCAGTGGCCCTCCGAGGTTCCCCTGGATGGGAGCCCGGCCGATAACGTGGCAGTCGTAGAAGCCTACCGCAAGTGGCTGACGCGCACCGAGGTGCCGAAGCTCCTCTTTCATGGCAACGCGGGGGTTGCCATCAAGGGCCCGGAGGTCGCCTGGTGTCGAGGCAACCTCTCGAACCTCGATGTCGTGGACCTGGGAGAGGGCATCCACTTCATGCAGGAGACTCACCCGGAGAGAATCGGCAGCGAATTGTCCAAATGGTACGCAGCGCTCGGCGCGAAGGCACCGAAGTCGTCTTCTGGCTAAAAGACGCAATCCAAAAAATCGAGGAACGGCGGCCTCGTAGTTTTCCTAATTCATGGAAAACGTTGCAGTCGGTGAGAGCCCGATAGTCTACAAAAGGGTACTACGGCAATCGTGTTCCCCTCTTGAACCTGCCCCAACCCAACCCACCTGCTACGATCCCTACCCTTAGCCAAGGTCTCCTAGCCGCCCCGCAGCCTGCACCGTCGCGCACCAACCACCCAATAGTGAATACTGAAGGGACAACGACTCTAGGTAGGGAGCGTGCGCCGTGAAGCAAGGAAACACAACACCTCTAGAGCTGGGCACCCCACGGATCGGGAACCACTCAAGAGCCATGAGAGACTTCTGATCACAATGCACACGGTAACCGACGAAGAGAAATTCCTTTTCGACATTCAAGGCTTCCTCATCTTGCGGGGCGCGATCGAACCCGACTTGGTGGAAGCGCTAGACGGGGCCGTGGTGGCCAACGAAGCGATCGAGCACGACGAGAGCTGGGCCGAAGGACTGCCCGCGGTCAGGCGACCGCACTTTACCAAGGACTCCAGCGACACCGGCGATTTCGAACACCAGATTCGCCTCAACGGCCTGTCACGGCTCGACCCCATCTTCGACCAGCTCATCGCCCACCCCTCGATCCTGCCGTACCTCGAGGAGTTCATGGGCGAACCGCAGCTAACCAACGCCTGGTCCATCTCCAAGTACGAGGGCCGTGGCGCCACCCACTGGCATAACGGCCTGCCACCGCACGAGTACACCGTGCGCGACGGGGTGATCTTCTCGCAGATGGTGAACGTCATCACCATGCTCACGCCGAACCACCCTGGGGACGGTTGCTTCGCGGTCATTCCGGGGTCGCACAAGAAGAACTTCACGCTCGATTATGATCGCTGGGGGTGGGCCGGTCTGGACACCCCGGGAGCTGTGGAGGTCACGGGTGATCCGGGTGACGTGTTGGTCATGACGGAGGCGCTGGTACACACGGGGGCGGCGAAGACGACCTCCAGGAGGCGAACGACGCTGCAGTACAACCACGTCCACAGCCGCCGGGCCGGGGACGCCATGTCGGATCCCCACAACAACAGGCACACCTGGATGCCGCCGTCGATTCGGGAGCGATTCACCGAGGAGCAGAAGGCTTTTACCAAGTGGATGGATTACACCATTCCTCACCGCTCGGTTCATGGGAGCTGGGGGGAGTAATGGCAGCGGAAGCAACGTACCGGTATCACTTCGAACCCGGCGATCACACGGGAGCGCTCGCCTGCCTTGCGAAGGTCGGCTTCTGCGTCGTCCGCGGCGTGATCGGCCCGGCGATGGTCGAGCAGCTGAAAGCCTCGATCGACGAGCACCTCGACCCCGAGCGGACGCTGCCGCCCGCCTCGAACCGGTCCCACGGGACCTTCGCGGAGGTGTGCGACCCACTTTGGGAGCTGATCGACCACCCTCCGTATTGGGAGTTCATCTGCGCGCTTCTCGGCACCTCCGACCTGTGCCTTCACCGCTCAGCAGCCATCCTTCGTACTCCCGGCGAGGGCATGGGCGCCTGGCACTGCGATAGCCACAGGCACATCGAGGAGAGGACTACCCCGAACGACATCCTCAATCAGTTTCCCCTCCCGAGCGGGCTGTGGTTCTATCTGAACGGCAGCGATCCGGAGCGAAGCGGGATCGCGGTGATCGAGAAGTCCCACCTGCCGGACTGGAGTCCTGAGGGCTTCGAGTTCATAAACGACCGGCGGCTCATCCATCGCATCGGGGACGAAGGAGACGCACCTTGCGCGGACATGGACGTTCCCGGGGCGGTAGCGATGATGGCGGATCCGGGCGATCTCATATGTTTCGCGGAGCGGACGTATCACGCGAATATGGCGACCCGGGAGCGGCGGTACTCGTGCGGGATCGGGTTCCGTCCGAAGTCGTACCGGCTGGAGGCACCGTGGCCGCTTCCGGAATCCGCGAAGGTGCTGGGACGTCGCTTGCCGGAGCGGTTGAAGACGTTCATGGATGGGTACACAGGGCTCGATGGAACCTGGAAAAAGCAGGGGTGATGCACTCGATGAAACCAAAACCACACCTCCCGCCGTCGCCCGTCGATGAAGGGAAAGTGACCGTAACCGCGATCGAGACGCTACAGCCACTCGATCTCTTTCCGGGCCTGCTGCTGGTACGCATTCACACGGACGCAGGGTTGATCGGACACGGCGAGACCTACTACTGCGCGGAAGCCGTTCAGGCGATGATTCACGACTGGATGGCGCGGCGCCTCCTCGGTGAGGACGCGCTGGCGATCGAGTCGCACTGGCGGTTTCTCTATGAGCGCGCGGCCAATTTCGGCGTCCGGGGTACTGAGATTCGCGCCATCTCCGCGCTGGATGTTGCGCTCTGGGACATCCTTGGACAGGTCTGCAACCAGCCGATATACCGCTTGCTCGGAGGTCCGGTACGAGACCGAATCCGCGTCTACAACAGCTGCGGCAATCCGAAATACGGGCCCAGCGCAGATGGGGAGAAGGGGTGGCCGGGGATGGGCTCGATCGGCGAGCCGGGACCGTTGGGCGATTCCTGGAAGCTCGTCCACGAGCCGGTGGCCCTGGCTGAGGAGCTGGTCGATCTGGGGTACGGCGGGTTGAAGGCCTGGCCCTTCGACCAGGCAGCGATCCAGCACGGACCATCGCGGATCCCACACAGCGAAATCGAAGCGGGGGTGCAGCCCCTGCGGGACATCCGCGACAAGGTCGGAATGGACCTCGACATCTTCGTCGATGGCCACGCCCATTTCCTGCTGCCTGCTGCCCTGAGGATCGCGGACGCCCTGCGCGAGGTCGAGCCGCTGTGGCTGGAGGACATCATCAAGATGGACAACCTCGATACCGTAGCCGACTTCCGCCGTCAGAGCCGGATGCCCATCTCCGTGAGCGAGATGCTTCTTAGCCGGGCCGACTACAACTCGGTGTTGATGCGTCAGGCGGCCGACTATGTGATGATCGACCCGACCTGGGTAGGCGGTATTTCCGAGACGGCGCGGATAGCGCACCTGGCAGAGACCTACAACATCCCGGTGAGCATGCACGACTGCACTGGGCCGCTGACCCTCTTTGCGGGCTTGCACGTGGGGGCGGCGGTGGCCAACTGCTGCTACCAGGAGACCGTTAGGGCGCACATCCAGACGGTCTACCGCGAGTTGATCGACGCGGAGGTGTCCATCAGCGGTGGGTACGTGGATTTGCCGACGGGCAGCGGTCTGGGCGTCAGGTTGAATCCGGATCTGTTCAAGCCCAATCGGCCGGGTTATCGGATTTCGAAACTCTGACCGAGGAACAACAAGCGGACATCCTCGACGTCGCCGCGATACGTTTCGGTGTGGGTCACACTATCTCTCCATCTCGGAGCCCTGTTCGAGCCACGCCAGGTTGAACCGGCACACGTTCAGCTTGAACGAACAGAGAATGGTCCCGTCGTCGAGGGCCACCAAAGAGGAATAGCCACCGTCCGCCAGCTACCATCAGGAGGCACCCCCGTTGTTCTCCTTCCACTCCTCAACCAGAATAGACATGTCCACGTAGTCGGTATAGTCCCCATCGATCCACACGACCTGCCTCGGGCGACCCTCTTCCACGAAGCCAGCTGCTCCAAACGAACGAATCGCTCGCTCATTCTTCGCGTTCGTGGTCAACCAGATGCGACGGGCCCCAAGATAGCGAAACCCGTAGTCCAGTAACAGGCGGAGAGCGTCGCGCCCATAGCCACGCCCCCAGTACTCGCGGTCGCCAATCTGGATGCCGAGCTCCAGGTTGCCATGCCGATCCTGCAGGCCCGTCAGCTCACAGCTCCCGATGTACTTCCCGTCCGCCTCGATAGCAAACCCGACCATGTCGGGGTTGTGCTTAGCGCGGCTCTCGTAGAAGATCTGGGCCGACCCTTCCGCAGACGCCCATGGGATGCTGCTGTCGAGCAGGTAGAGTTCAAGATCCTGGTTGAACTCGTGCTGCCTTGCGACGTCGTCTTGTTTCATTGGGCGCAGGAGAACCAATGTGCCTGTTAACACACCAGATCAATCCTCCCTCCGACCTCTTGCGCGTACCGCAGCTCCTCGCTGCCTAACACACCAGATCAATCCTCCCTCCGACCTCTTGCGCGTACCGCAGCTCCTCGCTGCCTAATGGCGCGGGTAGGGTAGCGCCAACGCCTCGAGCACATGCCCATTGAGTTGGCTCAATCCTGACACTACGGACCCTCTAGCAGGCGCGTCCGAAGCCGCCGCGTCGCCCGCCGATCGACCCCGAGCGTCTCCCCGCTCCCCTCGAGTACCACCCCGTAGATCTCCTCCGCTGCCTCGGGATTCACCATGCCGTTCCGGACATCGCGCAGCACCGCCTCCGGATCCCTCTCCAGAGGGTCGCCGTAGCCCCCGCCGCCGGGCAGCTTCAGGGTTACCTCCTCCCCCAACTCTAGCCGAAAGTCCCCCTTCGGATTCGGCCGGGTCTTCCCTTTCAGAAACTCCCCGGCCGCCCCGGCCAGGCCACCGTGAAGACCGCGCGCTGGATAGCGAGTCCGTTCGCACTTGGGGCTGATCAGGAACGGGGCGTCGGAGTCGATACGGAAGGCCACAGTCTGGCCAAAACCACCCCGGTATCGGCCCGCCCCGGCCGAATCGGGTCGCAACTCTTTACGCAGGAATACCAGCGGTGTTCGATCCTCCACCACTTCGACCGGGACGGCCTGCGATCGGGCTGGGAAACCCATCGCCGAAAGCCCGTCTTTGGTCGGTCTGGCTCCGGTGCCGCCGGTCCAGACCAGGTGGGAGGAGACCCAAGCACCCCGCTCGTCCTTGCCGTACGGCTGAACGGTCCAATCGGCATCGTAGCCCTCTGCCAGCACCCTGCCCGGCAGCGCCTCGGCAAGAGCCCCGAAGATCACGCTCGGGAGGAGCTTGACCTAGGCTATGGCGGGCCGCGACTGGAGCCGGTGGCACGGCGTTCAGAATGCAACCCGCTGGGGCCGTGACCGTGATCGGCTCAAAGCAGCCCGCATTGTTGGGAAGGTCGGGGGCGAGCATCGACAGGATCGCGAAGATACTGTAGGCATAGCTGTAGTTGAGCACCACGTTGATGCCGTACTGGCTCTGCGGCGACGTTCCGGCATAGTCGATCTGGATCTGTTGACCGGCAATGGTCACCCGCACCCTGATCTCGATCGGACTATCGAAGCCGTCGCTCACCAGCTCGTGCTCGTACACACCCTCGGGATGCCGGGCGATCGCCGCCCGAACCAGCTGCCGTGAGCGACCCAGAATCTCGTCAGCCAGGGGCTGGAGGCTATCCAGGCCAAAATCCCCCATGAACGTGAGCAGCTCCCGCCCCCCACTTCGTTGCCGGCCACCTGGGCATGAAGATCGCCGAGCACCTCTCGCGGGTTCCGCACGTTGGCCTCGAGAATCGCGAAGATGTCTTCGTTCGGGACCCCCCCACGGAAGAGCTTGAGGATCGGCAGCCACAGGCCTTCCTCGAAGACGTCCTTCGCCTCGGCCGACATCGGCCTGCCGCCGATATCGGCGGCGTGACAGGTGTTGGCGAAGAAGGCGACGATCTCGCCATCACGAAACACCGGGGTCATCACCGTTATGTCGTTGAGGTGGCCTGAGGTCTTCCAGGGGTCGTTGGTGACGAACACGTCGCCGGGCTCGATGGCCGCTCGCGGGACCTTGCTCAGGAGCTCGCGAACGCAGTTCGCAGTGGAGTTGATATGCCCTGGAGTTCCCCGCACGGCCTGGGCCAGCATGCGTCCCTCGGCGTCGAAGACGGCGGCGGCGAGATCCTCGGCCTCGCTCACTACCGTCGAGAAGGAGGCGCGCACGAGCGCCGCAGCCTGTTCATTCACCACCGTGATCAGCCGGTTCCACAGCACCTCGAGTTGGATGGGGTCGAGGTCGCCGCGGCCGCCGCTCATGGAGTCCACTCCACCACGAGGTTGCCGACCGCGTCGACGGTCGCGGTGGCGTCCGGCCCGACGATGGTGGTGCACTCTTCTTCCTCGATGATGGCGGGCCCCACGACGGCCGCTGCTGTCTGCAAGCGGTAGCGGTCGTAGACCGGCGTCTCCCGGTACCCCTCGTACTCTGGGAAATACGCCCGCCGATCGCCCTTGCGAGCAGCGTCCAGCTCGGCAGGCGACCCGCGGGCGGCCAGGCCCCGGAATTCGGGTGCAGGAACGGGTCCCGAGGCCAGCAGGCGCCAGGTGGTGACCTCGAGTTCCAGATCCTGCAAATGTCGGCCATAGTGCCGGCGGTAGGCTTCTTGAAAGCTCTCTCTAAGACCGGCAGCGTCGGCCTCCTCCAAGCGGCCGGACCGCACCGGCACCTCCAGGTGATGCGACTGACCGACGTAACGCATGTCGCAGCGCCGCTCGAAGCGCATCGACCCTTCGTCGATCCCCGACTGCGCCAGGATGTCGTGTCCCTCCGCCTCCATCTCTGCAAGGAGTGCGTTGACCCTGACCCACGACATCTCGGTCAACGCCCGCCGATCGCTGCGTACGAAATCGAAGGCGAAGGGGGCGCACAGGAGGCCGAAAGCCGAGGCCACGCCCGCTCCGGGCGGAACCACGATCGAAGAGATGCCCAACAGCTTCGCGACCCGGTAGGCGTGAACCGGCCCGGCCCCACCGAAGGCGATCAGGGTGTAGCTGCGAGGATCCTTCCCGCGCTCGACGGCATGCACCTTGGCGGCACTCGCCATAGCCTCATTGACGACCTGATGGACGCCCCAGGCTACCTCGTGGGTAGTCATCTCCAGGGGCCGCGCCAGCGCTTTCTCGAGGGCCCGGGTCGCGGCGGCGTGGTCGAGCTCGACGCGGCCACCGAGAAAGAAGTGCGGATCCAGATACCCTAGGACGAGATCGGCGTCGGTAACCGTCGGGTGTTGCCCGCCGAGACCATAACCGACCGGTCCGGGATCGGCGCCGGCGCTGTCGGGACCAACCTTCATGAGCCCCAGGAGATCGATGCGGGCGAGGCTTCCTCCCCCCGCACCGATCTCGATCAGATCGATGGTTCGGGTCCGGATAGGTAGCCCGCTTCCCCGCTTGAAGCGGTAGACGCGGGCAGCCTCGAAATCGGGCGTGGTAAGGGGTTTGCCGTCGTCGATGATGCTGAGCTTGGCGGTGGTGCCGCCCATGTCGAACGACATCAGGTGGGGGCGTTTCGCCGCACGCCCCAGATACGCTGCCGCCAGGGCGCCGGCGGCCGGTCCCGACTCCAACAGTCGGATAGGGAAGCGGCTGGCGGTATCGACGGTGCAGATCCCGCCACCGGAGAGCATCAGATACAGCGTGCCATCGAACCCCAATCCCTCCAGCCTGGCGACCAGCTTTTGCAGATACGACGCCACCAGCGGCTGCACGTAGGCGTTGGCCACGGTAGTCGACATGCGCTCGTACTCCCGAATCTCCGGGTTGACCTCGGACGAGAGCGAGAGAGGAACATCGCCCAGGTACGGCCTCAACCATTCGGCCACGGCCTGCTCATTGGCCGCATTCGCGTAGCTGTGCAGGAAGCAGATCGCTACCGCCTGCACCCCTCGACCGACGAGTTGGGCTGCTATAGCCTCGATCTGCTCTCGCTGCGGAGCTGCCGCGACCAGGCCGCCCCTGAGCACCCGCTCACCCACCCCGAAGCGCAGGTAGCGAGGCACCAACGGCGCCGGCATCTCGAGAAACAGGTCGTTGATGTCGTAGCGCCGCTCGCGGCCGATCTCGAGGCTGTCGCGGAACCCCTCGGTGACCAGCAGGGCCGTCGTGACCCCTTTTCGTTCGATGATCGCGTTGGTGATCAGGGTAGTTCCGTGGATCACATCGCGAACCTCGGAGGGCCGGATCCGGCTCCGCTCCAGGACATCGCGAATAGCCTGCTCTACCCCGGCCGAGGGATCCTCGACCGTGGTCGGGGTCTTGCCGACCCAGGCGTCGCCCGAATCTCCCAACAGGATCACGTCGGTGAAGGTGCCACCGATGTCCACCCCCACCCGGTAGGGTCGTTCCACGCGAGCGGCCTAGCGGTGCTCGGTGATCGTCCTCACGACCTTGCCCATGGTCATGACCTGAGCCCCGCCGTTGGGCAGGAACGGTTGACCCGGAACCGAGAGGACGATCATGTCGAATGGCGCCCGCAACTCCTCCGCCGTCCGCCCGAAGACGTCCACGATGGTCATGAGCAGGGTCCCTTCGCTCACGTTGGCCAGCAGTCGGCAGGCCTCGGTGTAGCGGATCAGGCCGCCGTGGTTGTTGCGCAGCGGCTCGTAGTCGACCATGGTCCAGGCGTCGGCGAAGCCGGGTTCCCCCTCGAGCATGTCGTAGGCCTTCATCACGTTGACGATGCCGTCGAAGGTCGTGGCGACGTCGGCCGTGAAGTTCTCGGGGCGGCGGTGGTTGGCGCCGCCCAGCTCGACGGTGACGCAGGGCTTGCCCATCTCGGCGGCGATGTTGGTGAAACTGGCGATGCTGGCCCGCGCCCCCGCGCCCTTGGCCAGCAGCGGCCAGTCGGGCCCCAGCGCCTGGGCCAGCCTGAGGTGCTCCTCGCCGTCGTCGGGAACGATCAGGCGCGGGGCCACGTAGATGTTGGTTCCGCCGCTGTGCAGATCCAGCACCAGGTCCGCCTGCGGCAGGATATCGCTGCACACCCGGTGGGCGATGCGCTGGGTGATCGAGCCGTCGGGGCTGCCCGGAAAGACCCTGTTCAGGTCGTACTGCCAGTCGTCGAGCGGGTTGCCGCGCTTGCGGTTTTCGTAGGCGGGGTAGTTCAGCGCCGTGATACCCAGAAGCGTGCCGCGCAGGGCGCTCGGCTCGATCCCTTCGACGAGGTCGAGGAGCGCCGAATGGCCCTCGGGCTCGTCGCCGTGGGTCCCGCAGTTGAGCAGCAGGCAGGGGCCGTCCGCCTCCCCCTCGATCCGGATGGTGTGGATGGCGATGGTGCTCCCGTCGATCCGTTGGCTAATCGGGTAGCTCTCGCCGCTCACCCCCGGTTTCAGCTGTTGCCGGACAACGTTTTCCATGATCTCTAGTTCCTCCTCAGCGCCGATAGGCTTCGTGACCGTCGACGTACACCCGCTCGCAGACCGAGCGGGTGTCCAGCGGCTGGCCGGAAAAGATCGCGATGTCGGCATCCTTGCCCACTTCGAGGCTGCCCATGCGGTCGGCCACCCCGAGGACCTCTGCCGCCGTCAGGGTCAGGCCCCGCAGCGCCACCTCCTCGGGCAGGCCTTCGCGGACCGCGATGCTGGCCTGAACCGACAGCCACCGGGTCTCCGAGGCACCCGCGCACTGGAAGGCCAGGGGCACGCCGGCCCGGTGGAGCAGCGCCGCATTTCGCGGGGTCGAATTTTGGTACTCGAACTTGCTTCGCGGGGCGGTAAAGGGCCCCAGGACACAGGCCGCGCCCGCTTCGGCGAGCTGCTCGGCCACCAGGTAGCCGTCGATCGCCGTCTCGATGGTGAAGGTCAGCTCGAACTCGCCGGCAACGCGAATCGCCGTCAGGATATCGTCGGCCCGGAGAGCGTGAATTCGCGCTACCAGCCCGCCCGTCACCAGCTTTGCCAGCGTCTCCAGGCCCAGATCGCCGCTGGCGCCGCGGTCGGCGTAGTCTCGAGCCGCCAGGAGCGCCTTGCGGAGCAGCATCACGCTCCCCATCCGGGTGTTGGGGGCTCCGCCGCTGAACAGCACCGGGTTCTCTCCCAGCGCCAGCGCCAGCTGCTCGGTTCCGGGCAACGCCATATGGTCGCGCCGCTGAGCCCACATCTTGGCGACGAAGCCGGTGCCGCCGACGATGTTGGCGCTCCCGGGTTGCGTCCAGGCGGCCGTCACCCCTCCCGCCAGGGCATCGGCGAAGGCCCCGTCGAAGGGGTTGAAGCTGTCGATGCCGCGGACCTCGGGCGTGATCGGGCTCGAGTTCTCGTTGTGGTTCACGTTGCCCGACAGCGACGGCTCGCCCAGCAGGCCGATGTGGCTGTGGGCGTCGATCAGGCCCGGCGTTACCACCTTGCCGCGCACCTCGACCCGCTCGGCCCCCGCGGGGATCGCCACCTCGCGGCCGACCGCCCGGATCTTGCCCCCATCGATGAGGACCGTGCCCTCTTCGACGGTGTCACCGGCAACGGTGACGACCGTTCCACCTGTCAGGGCTAACAAGGGGTTCTCTCCTGCAACTCGCGGTACATAGCCCCGATCGTACTACGCATCGCCGAGGGTGTAGAGCGTCTCCAGCGTCCAGCCCGCATAGTCGTCGAGGAACGCCGCGATCCTGGTGGCGGCCGCTTCCAGGAGCTGCTCGCCCTTCTCGGCGGTGCCGATGGCGGCGTCGCCGAACACCCCGCTGGGAGAGAAGTCGGAGACGTGATGGGCGATGTAGGCCGGGCGCGAGGCGAGGAAGTCCATGGTGAAGAAGGGGGTCTTCCACTTCGGCATGTGGGTCACCGCCTTGTCCATCTGCACCTGATCGGGAGCCTCGGCCAGCATGGCCGAGGTCTCGAACTCGCCGGCGTGGGCCATGCCGCCCATGGGCGACTCCCGAATCCGCCGGATGTCGTCGGGAATGAAGTGCCAGTAGTTGCCCGTCGCCGCGATGACGTCGCCGTCGCTGGCGTCGCGAACGTTCCGGGCCACCAGGTGGAGCGGCGACAGGTTGTGGCCGTGGCCGTTCAGGAAGAAGAGCTTCTTGAAGCCGTGGCGGACGAAGCAGAGCGCGATCTCCGACAGAGCCCGGATGAAGGTCTCCTGCTGCAGGCTGAGCGAGCCGGGAAAGTCCATGTGGTGGTTGGAGCAGCCCGCCCAGAAGGCCGGGGTGACCAGGACGTTCACGGTGGCCTTCTCGGCCGCCCTTCTGGCGACCGCCTCGGCCAGGACCGTGTCGGTTTGCATCGACAGGTGGGCGCCGTGCTGCTCGATGGCGGCGACCGGTATGACGATGACGCTGCTCTCTTTGTCGAGCGCCCCGACCTCGGGCGACGTGAGCCGTGCATACTCCACTTGTGTTCCTCCCCTCGTGACGGCCTAACGCGCCGTCGCTACCGTCGTTCTCGTCTTGGCGGCCTCGAGCAGCGACACCGCGACCGCGACCGCCTCCAGGGCCTCCTGCGGCCGAATCCTCAAAGTACCCGTCCCCTTCACGCCGTCCAGGAAGTTCTGGACCTCCTCCCGCAGGGCGCCGCCCATCCGACCGTACATGGTGGGCACGATGTGGGTGTCGGGCCGGCGGGCGCTCGTGCCGGTGTAGATCTCGAGGCCGGTGACGTGGCCGTCGATGAAGATCGCGCCCTCGGTGCCGACGACCTCGAGCTTCCAGTCGGACGTGGGCATGGTATCGGGCAGGATCCAGGCGTGCTCCATCAGCGCGAACTGCCCCGAGTCGAAGTGCAGGTTCCCAACCAAAACGTCGTGCACGCCGAGGTCCCGGAGCCGGTTGGAGGCCGCGGCGGCGTACACCGAGGTGCAGGGGCTGCCGATGAGCCACAGCGCGATGTCGATGTCGTGAACCCCCACGAAGAAGACCGACTCGGTGCGGCCCCCAAGCCGGTAGGGGGACGCCAGCAGGTCGTTGCGGCGGGCGTTGAGGTAGACCACCTCGCCGATCGCCCCGGAGCGGACCGCGTCGTGGGCCTGGACGTAGCGCGGGTCGAACCTGAGGGTGTGCCCCACCAGCAGCGTCACTCCGGCCCGTTCGGCCGCCTCGACGATCGCTCGAGCGTCCTCCAGCGAGGTCGCCAGCGGTTTTTCGACCAGCAGGTGCACGCCCCGCGAAGCCAGCTTCTCGGATACCTCGCGGTGCAGGTGGTCGGGCGTGGCGACCACGGCCGCGTCGAGATCGTCGTGGGCGTCGAGAAGCTCATCGACGCTGCCGTAGGCGGGAACGTGGTAGGCCTCAGTCATGCGCCCAGCAGCGTCGGGATCGACGTCGACCAGGGCCACCAGCTCGGCCTCGGCGAGGTCGGAAAGAATGTGCAGGTAACGGCGGCCCATGTGGCCTCCCGCACCCACCACGGCTATCCGAACGTGCATCCGCTCCTCCTCACTGGGCTAAATGCCACGGCGCCGGGGATTGAGCCAGTCCTGCAAACTGTCGCCCAGCAGGTTGGCGCTCAACACGGTGATCAGCAGGGCGACCCCGGGCCAGGTCACCAGCCAGGGCGTGACCAGCATGTAGGCGCGGCCGTCCGAGAGCATGGCACCCCAGCTTGGGTCGGGCGGCTGGATACCGACACCGATGAAGCTCAATCCGGCCTCGGCGTAGACGATGGTCGATATCTGCAGCGGCACCATCACCGCGAACAGTGGAAAGACGTTGGGCAGCAGGTGCCGGAAGATGACGCGGAGGCTGTGGGCGCCCAACGCCCGTGGCGCCACCACGTACTCCTCGTTTTTCAGGGCGATGGTCCCTCCCCTCACGATCTTTGCGAAGTGGGGCCAGCCTACGAACGTGAACACGCCGATGAGGCTGGCCGGACCCGGCTCGGTGGTGGCCACCAAGAGCAGCGCCAGGATCACCATCGGGAAGGCCATGATCGCTTCGGCGATGCGCATGACCACTACATCGATGCGGCCCTCGAAATAGCCGGCGAGGAGTCCCGCCACTACCCCGATGGCGCCGGCCAGCAAGACCGAGCTCCAGGCGATAATCAAGGTTGCCCGGCCGCCGATCATGAGCCGCGCCAGGGTGTCCCGACCGAGCTGATCGGTGCCCAGCAGGTGCCTCCAGCTCGAGCCCTCAAACGGCACCGGCTTGAGCAGGTACGACCCGGAATGGATCTTGAACGGATCCATGCTGAACACTATCGGCAGCAGGAAGACCATCAGGGTGAGGCCGAAAACGCCCACCAGGCCCAGGATCAGCGCCAGGCTGAAGCGGCGGCGGGGGTAGCGTTCGGCGCTAGCCATAGCGCACTCGGGGATCGAGCAACCCATAGGAGAGATCGATAAAGAAGTTGGTCACCAGGAAGAAGGCGGACAGGATCAGCACCGACGCCTCGACCAACGGGTAGTCTCGGGTCCGCACCGCATCCACCGTCAGGCTGCCCAGTCCGGGCCAGGCGAACACCGTCTCGATTATCACGGTGCCGCCCAGCAGCCAGCCGAGGCGGAGGCCCAAATCGGTGACCAGCGGGATGAGGGTGACGCGGAAGGCGTGCTTGGTAACGACCACCACCCGCGACAGGCCCTTGCTCCGCGCCGTGCGCACGAAGTCCGAATCGAGCACCTCCAGGATCCCACCGCGCACGAAGCGCACCACCCGAGCCAAAAAGGGAATCCCCAGGCTCGCGGCGGGGAGGACCAGATGGGCAGGGCCGCCCTGCCCGAAGGTCGGAAACCATTGCAGGCGTATGGAAAAGAACATGATCAACAAGATTGCCAGCCAGAAATTGGCGACGGCCTGGATGGAGTAGGTGACTATCCTGATCACCACATCGAGGAACGAACCGGGGGCGGCGGCGGCCAGGAGTCCCAGAGGAATCCCCAGCAGGACGACGGCAAACATCGTGGTCAAGGCCAACGTCACGGTTGGCAGGATCCGGTGCGAGATCCGGTTCATGACCGGCTGCCCATCAAATAGAGATTCGCCCAGGTCGCCTGTGACCAGACCCTGCAAGAAGTCCAAGTACTGAACATAAAGGGGCCGGTCGAGACCCATCAGCTCTCTGAGACTCTCGTATTGGTGGGGCGACCCGACATCGCCGAGAAAGATCTGGGCGGGATCCCCGGGCGTCAATCTGATCGCCAGGAACACCAGGGTCGCCATCAGGAACAGCGTCACCAGCATCTGGATGAAGCGGTTGAGAACGAAGGTCATCTAAAGAATCACAAGTAAGGATATAAGGGGTGGAGTGCATGGGACGAGCCCACACACTCCACTCGAACGTCAGTTGCCGAGCGTGACCTGTCGCAGGTCCCACCACATCTGGGAGGACCTGGGGCTGAAGCCCTGGACCTCGCTGCGGACGGCGTAGAGATCGAAGGGTTGAACCACCGGCAGGCGGGTGGGGTTCTCCCACAGAATCTCCTGCAGACGGTGGTAGGCGTCGGTCCGCACCTGCGGATCGGTGTTGAAGCGGCCCTGTTCGACCAGCGACACCACTTCGGCTCCAAACTCGTAGGTGTCGGTGCCCTCGCGGTTGCGGGCGTTGGGGTGGAAGTTCGGCCACACGTAGAAGTCGGGGTCGAGGGTGTAGGTCGCCCAGCCGTTGTAGTACATGTCGAAGTTGCGGCCGTTGATGATGGGACCACCGACACCCCAGTCGGCGGCCACCCGAATGTTCACGATGATGCCCACCGCAGCCAATTGCTGGGAGATGGCCACCACCGCATCGGCGATCTGCAGCTCGGCGCCCGCCGTGTACCACATGTCCGCCTCGAAGCCGTCTGGGTAGCCGGCCTCGGCCAGCAGCTCTATGGCCCGCTCGGGGTCGTAGACCTTGGCCGGGAGGTTGGGGTGCGCGGCGAACACGTTGGGCGAGTAGATGCTCGTGGGCATCTCCGCCTGCCCCTGGAAGATGTCGCGGACGAGCGTCTCGCGGTCGATGGCCAGATCGATCGCCTGCAGCACCCGGGGGTCGCCCCCTACCGGCGGCCGGGCGTCACCGCCGAGCGAGATGTGCTGGGTGATCGGGCTCTGAATGCGGGCGATACTGACGTCCGCCGTCGCGTCGAGCACCGAGACGAGCTGGACCGGGACCCCGAAGGCGATGTGAATGTCGCCGCTCATGACGCCCGCAATGCGGGTCGCGTCCTCGATGATCGGCCGGAACACCACCCGTTCCACACCGGGAGCATCCCCCCAGAAGTCCGGGTTCGCCTCGACGACGAGCTCTTCGCCGGGCGACCAGCTGACGAACTGGAACGGTCCGGTGCCGACGGGTTGCGAGGTGTTCACCTCGGAGTCGAAGTTCGGGGGCAGCATGGCGCCGAGCGTCAGATGGGCCATCAGCGGACCGAACGGCCGTGCGGTGACGATCCGGACCTGGAAGTCGTTGATGATCTGAACCTCGATGATGCCTTCCCACAAGAAGCCCTGGGCGGTCCGTTGATCCGGATCGAGCAGCTTCTCGATGGTGAACCTCACCGACTCGGCATCGAACGGCGTTCCGTCGTGGAAGGTCACCCCCTGGCGCAGGTCCAGCTCCAGGGTGAGGTCGTCAATCTGACGCCAAGCGGTCGCCAGGCCGGGCTGGAAGCTCCCGTCGCTGTCGCGCAAGATCAGCGGGTCGAACATCAGCACCCGGGCGATGCCGAGCGTCGACCGCCGGGTGCTAGTGGTGACATCGAGGGTCGCGAACCCTTCGTGGTGAGCCACCACCAGGGTACCGCTTTGCGACATTCCGAAACCGAAGAGCAGCAACGGCACGAGCAGCGCCGCCACCAGGACAGCGGAAACGAGGAGCCTGTTTCGAGCGTGATTTGTCTGGTTTTCCATAGCAGATCCGGTCCTCCCTGACCGGTTGGACGTGCATCAAGGAACGCTTGCGGAAGGGCTCGGTCGTGTCGACCTGTCGTCGCTCACCTCCTCGCTGTCACCATCGAGATCTGTGAACATCAGGAGCTTCATGGGGGTGTCGGCTGGCCTTCGGAGGTCGCCTCCGCCAGCGCATCTTCGAGCTCGATGAAGTTGGCCACCAGGAACACCGGCTCGCCCGCCCACACCACCGGTTTGGTGCGAATGCCGGTGACGAGGCCGTCGTGGGGGGCGGTCACCTCCTGGTTGACGCTGCCGTAGACATCGCAGATGGTGCCGATCGGCTGTCCTGCCGTTACCAGCTCCCCGGTCGTGACCACGGGCCTCGAGATCCCCCCGTGGTCCGCGTAGACGTAGGTCTCGGTGTCGATGCACCTGCGGTCCTCGGGAATCCCTTCGATCGCGCCGGGCGTCATGCCCAGGTAGCGCAAGACGTTGCGAATGCCGGCCTTCAGGACGGCCACGTCCTCTTCGTCGGCGCGGCCCTGGCCGGTGGTTTCGACGACCGCGACCTGCACCCCCTGTTCGATACACGAAGCGGAGAATTTCGACCAGGGCGACACCCGCCACAGCGTCTTCAGCGGAAACAGCTCGGCCAGTGCGAGCGACTTCCGGCCGAGTTCGCCGGCGGCGCCGACGAAGCCGGTGATGCAGTGGGAGGTCCCACGGGTGCCGCCGGAATGGAAGTCGATCACCGCGTCGACGCGGGGAACGATCTCGCTGACGACGGTGTGCGCCAAGCGCTCGGTGACGGTGCCGTCCGCCCTCCCGGGAAAGATACGCGCCAGGTTCTTCCAGTCGACCGGCGTCTCGCGCACGCCGGAGACGTCCAGCGACGCCTTGGCCGTAAAGGCGAGGATGTTCAGGACCGGGATGCCGATCAGGGTGCCGGACAGCGCCTGGGGGTCGAGCTCGGCGGCGATATCGAGGATGGCCAGGGTCCCCTCCGGTTCGTCGCCGTGGGTTCCCGAATTCAGGCACAGAACGGGACCCGGCTGGGCGCCGTGAACGATCACCATGGGGATGCCCAGCGGCACCCCGTCGGGGCGCCGGGCGAACGGCAGCTCGCCCTCGAGCCGCCGACCGGGCGGCACCTCGAGGGGTCCCAGACGGAAATTTTTGTGGGACACGCTTCAACCCCCTCTGGCGGCCAGCTCGGCAAGCAGCCGATTCAACTGATCGAGATCCGGATCGATCCTGGGAATCAGAGGCACCTCATCTTCGAGGTGGGCGAAGGTCAGGCTCCAGCGGAGACAGGTAGCGGTGCCGATACAGACCACCGTCTCGTCGGCGCCCAGCTCGCCACGGGCCGCGAGCTTGACCGCTCCCGCCACCGATGCCGCCGACGAGGGTGCGAGGCAAAGTCCGTCCCGCCCCACACTTGCGACGGCGGCGGTGATCTCGTCGTCCTCGACCGCCACGGCTCCCCCATCTGACTCACGGACCGCCCAGATGCCATGGTCGCCCGAGCGCGTGTGGCGAATCGAGACGGCGAGGGTGTCCACACTGGGAACCTGGGGTGCGTGGGCAAGATCCTGCTCGATCGCCCGGACGATGGAGGCGCCACCGGCCTGGCAGGCAACCATGCGGGGGGCACGATCGATGACACCCAGCTCGCGCAGCTCGCGGAACCCCTTCCAAATGCCGTAAATGGAGTCGCCACCACCCGTCGGCACGAATACCCAATCCGGAACCGTTCCCAGCTGCTCGACGATCTCGAAGGCGATGGTCTTGTAGCCCTCGAGCCCGAACGGGTTGGCGAACGGCCGCGGGAAGTTGCGGCTGGATACGTACCAGCCGTGGTTTTTGACCAGCTCGTTCACCAGCGCCAGAGCGGCGTCGCCATAGGACGACAGCACCACCGGCTGGACCCCGCGAAGCATCAGCTCGGTGAGGGTCTTGGTCTCCACGTAGGGCGGCGTGAAGACGATCGCCTGCATGCCTGCAACCCGGGCGTAGGTGCCGAGCGACACGCCCTGGTTTCCCGAGGACGAGATGGTGGCTCGCGAGAAGCCCAGGCGCAGCCCCATGCCCACGGCCACCGCGTTCAGACGGTCTTTGAACGAGCCCGTGGGGTTGCTGGCCTCGTGCTTGACGAAGGCGCGCTTGACACCGAGTGCCTCCGTGACGGTCCTGAGGGGGGCCAGGGGGGTATCACCCTCGCCCAGGGTGACCTGGTGTTCACCCACCGGCGGGAGCAGTGACGACCAACGCCATAGCGACGGCGGCCTGACAGACCTGGCGGCCATCATGAAACTGTCCGGGTCGAGAGAATCCAGCTGGTACCTGACCTCGACGGAGCTGATGTCCCCACGTTCGGCACAGCTTGGGCAACCGTACAGAAGCGGTTGGTGGTCGAAGGTCTCATGGCAGGTGGTGCATTCCAACCAGGACACTGTTGCCGTCATGCTTCGAAGCCCCTCCCATACTGTTATTTCCACCCCGTCGGTGGAGTCTTCGTGCTGCGAGTGCCATCTTCAGAACCGGGTGTTCGGGCTATATCCCGGCCAATGAATCCTATGGACCACATCTCATGACAACGACATGCACAGCGCTTCGACATGGGACAACAACAAATTTTCGTTCGATAACCAAAAAAAGTATACGGTTGGTGTCCGAGAGATGTCAACTTGATTCCGGAGAGGGCGTTACTATGGTGGAACGAGAAAGATTGACTTAGAATACTTTTCGAATACTGCTCATTGATCGCCCAGACAGCTGATAATACCTTGATGAACACCTCCCCAAGTGCCAGACGATCCAGCAACCGATTGGGACCATCGACGGCGCTGCCTCACCACGTCGAGAAGGTGCCTTGTAGGCGCCAGAAAAGCCTGCACGGGGGTGCCGCAGTGGCCGCCCTTGGGGATCGGGAAAGGACGACCAGGCCTTCGCTATGACCCTCGCTGGACGGGTGGCTATCGTGACCGGTGCGGCCGGTGGTATCGGCCGTGCCATAGGCTTGGAACTCGCCACCAGGGGAGCGGCGATCGCCCTGGTGGACCACGACGCCGTCGCCCTCGAGCGGGCCGCGGCCGAACACCGTACCCAGAGCTTTGAGATCGAGGCCTTCTGTGCCGACGCTGTAGACCGAGCCGAGACCGAGGAGATCGCCGCCTCAGTGTGGGAACGCTGGCAGCGCATCGACATCCTCATCAACAACGTCGGCGGTTCCCCGGGTGAGCGCAGGCCGCTCGAGGAGACGTCCGACGACACCTGGGCTCACATCCTCGAACTCAACCTCTCCACTACCTACCGCTGGTGCCGAGCGGTCGCCCGGGCGATGAAAGAACAGGGGTCGGGCAGCATCGTCAACATCTCCTCCCAGACGGCCCACACCGGCACCCATCACCTGGTTCCCGGCTACCCGGCCGCCAAGGCGGGTGTTCTCGGCCTGACCCGGCAGCTGGCGCGCGAGCTGGGGCCGAACGGCATCCGTGTCAACGCCGTGGCCCCGGGACTGGTGCTCAGCAACCCGTCGGTCGAGGCGGAGTGGCAGTCGCGCTCCGAGGCCAAGCGGCAGACGGAGCTCGCCGGCATCCCGCTGCGAAGGATAGGAACCCCCGAAGATGTGGCCCGGGTCGTAGCCTTCCTGGCGTCGGCGGACGCCGGCTATATCACCGGGCAGGTCATCCATGTGAACGGTGGAGGCTATTTCGGTTGAGCTAGGGAAGGAGGTTTGGTGCCCCCAATCCCCTCCTACTACCACCTACCCAAGTTCTTCCCCTACCTTATTTTGCTAGTGGCGACTCTCCCCCACCTGCGTCTTGTTCGTAGTACGGATTCTCTCCCGCATCGTGGTCCGTTGCATCGACGATGGCATGTATCTCTGGAACCTTCTCCCGGATCATTTTGTCTACGCCCTGTTGCAGGGTGACGTTCGCCGCGCCGCAGCCTTGGCAGCCGCCGCCGAAGGTGATGTAGGCGACGCCCTCTTCGACGCGGGCGAGGCTGACCGAGCCGCCGTGGCCGGCCACTCCGGGGTTGATGACGGTGTCGAGGACGTCCTGGACCTGCTGGGCCAGGGGGTCGTCCCAGCTGGGGCTGGGGAAGAAGATCCTGAAGCCGGACTGCATGACCCCTTCGACGAAGTCGACGGTGGCGCCCTCGAGCTGGGTGGCGCTCATGGGGTCGATGAACACCTCGAAGTCGGCGACGCGGAAGTTCCGGTCGCCCTGCTGGCGATCCTCGGGCTTGACCAGCCACAGCTTGTGCTCGCTGCGGGTGCCGGCGACCCGGACAGCGCTTACGCCCTGGCCCTGCTGAAGTTCGAGGAACCGCTGGATGCGTTCCGTGGCAGTTTCGGTGAAGGTAAGCATGTGTCGTTCAGTATAGGTGGTGGCGCGCTGTAGGGGAACGGTCCGGCTTACCTGTGGAGATGGAGCTAGCCGGATCGCTTCGGCGAAGCCCGACAACGCGAAGCCGTCCAAAGCCACGCAAGAGGCCGCGTCTGGTCGACGCGGCCTCGCCTTCTCTTATCGTGATGGCGTTAGGGTCTAGAGGACTTGCATGACGTAGTTATCCGTGGCCCTCTCCAACCCGACCGGATCCGCCACATACACACCCCGAGTACCGGACAGCACACCCTCATTACGCAACTCACCCAAAATCCGCGTGATCGTCACCCGCGAGCTGCCCGTCAGATCCGCTAGGTCCTCATGCGTTAACGCCAACGGTAGTTTGATCGCCTCGCCACCCCCTGAGAGTTGGGGGTCGTCCGCTGGCTGCCCGAAGCGTTTCGAGAGCCGGATGAAGGCCTTCGTTACGCGCGCACCCACGGGCATTTCAGCTTCGTCGATCATCTCCCGGCTGCGCCGGAGCTGGCGGGCCATGCTGGTCATGATGTAATCCCGGAGTTTCCGGTCGTTCATCGCCTGGCTTGGGTCTATCGGGGTTAGGCAGGCGTCGTGTACGGCGGTTACGGTCTCTGCATGGCGGCCGCCATCGAGGGCGCTTAGTCCGAGGACGTCGCCGGGGCCGTAGAGGTCGGCGATGCGGTCTCTACCGAGGCTGGTGGGGACGACGGCTTTGAGGACGCCGTAGTTGACGACGTAGAGGCTGCTGGCTTCGCGGTCGCTTTCGTAGAGGTTGCTGTTGGGCGCTAGCGTCCGCGTAGGCAACGCCAGGGCCGTCGGAACGATGTCCGGCGTATCACACCTGTCCGGTGTGGTGAGGGTTTCGAAGGTATTGAGCATAGTGCCACCTTTCCTGAAAGCACTAGAAGCGTTAATTGGAAGGAAGATTGCGCCCGTCCCACACCCCGTGGGCGCTGTGAAGTCACTACAGATAATATAGCAGAACCGCCCGCGGCTGTCTACCCTAATTTCGTGTGTAAGCAGGACAATCCGGCCTCGTGAGAAAGGCGATGAGCAAGGGAAATCTTGGACCCACAATCGAGTTTGTGCCGGTCAGTACGGCATTTCTCGGTTTCTCCGTCCACCACGCATCGTCAAATCGCTCTTACTCGCCACCCTCTCGTCCAACGCCAGATCGTTGAGTCGTATTCAGAAAAGCGGAAACGCAGCCACCGTCAGGCACGGCAATGTGCGAAAAATGCGATGCGGACCGGGGTTTCTTGCCCCTCACTAGAGATCAGACCCGTCACCGACGCAACCCCGAACAACGCCGGCAAGTCCTGGTAAGACGACGTTTCTCACCCTATTCACACGATCATTCAGGGCCGCTGCCTAGCGAATGCCGTCCTGCACGTGACTTTCGGCACGAGGCTATTTGCTTACAAGCCCTTGACAATACCCGATCCGGCTCCTTAATATTTAAGGTACGTCATGAAACAGTTATCGAACATGCAAAGAAAAGTCTACGATCGGCTGCGCTCGCACCATCAGCGCACCGGCGCCCTCCCCGACCTCGCTGCCTTCTCCCGCAAGCTGGGCATGCACTACGTGTCGCTCAAGCAGCACCTCGAGGCGCTCAGCAAGAAGGGCTACCTGGTATTCGAGAGCCGGGGGCGCGGCCGCTCCCCCAACCTGGCGCTGCCCGCCTACGCCACCGGCATCCCTGTACTCGGCAGCATCCCCGCCGGTCCTCTCAGCGAAGCCATCGCCCACGCCGAGGAGTTTCTGCCGCTGAGCGGGTTCCAGGATCACCACTTCGCTCTGCGGGTGCAGAGCGACTCGATGGCCGATCTGATCCAGGACAGCGATGTGGTGCTGTTCGAGAAGCGCACGCCGCTCCGTTCCGGGGAGATCTGCGCCGTTCGCATCCAGGACAGCGATGTGACCCTGAAGTATCTGGATCGGCGCGATGCCAGCAGCTACTCGCTTCGACCCCACAACCCTCACTACCCCACCGTCGAGGTGAGCGCCGAAGAGCTGACGGTCGAAGGGGTCTACCAGGGGCTGCTTCGTGGCGAGGTACAGCGGGCGCTGCTGGCCAGCACCGAGATCGTCGATTGAGCGAGCGCGGCCCGGAGTCCTAGCACACCCGTCCGACCGAAAAAACCCCGGGGTTTCGGCTCCGGGGTTTCTGTTCTGGCAACTGGGGCGGCCGCGAGGGCGCGCTAGTGCATGGGCTTAGAACCTGTCATTTGTAGCGGGGTGCATATATGGTTGCCCCAACACATACCCCCTCCCCAGCCCTCCCCCTAAGGGGGTTTACCCCCACCCCAGCCCTCCCCCTAGAAGGAGGAGGGAGCTTAAAAGCAACCCTGGCTACGATAGGGAACACCATCGGGTGGGTAGTGATGGGCGTGAATACGCCTTGAGTAATGAGAACAAGAGCTGGGATAACCGTGTTGTGAAGGAACCAATGGACCAACGTTAATAACCTCGGATGCTAGTGGATTAGGGGTAGAGGAAGAGAAGGAGATTGTGGGCAGCGATCTTGCGGCACACACTTGCGCGAACACTCCAGAAAGAATTCAATTGCTGCAAAGCGATGTTCCGACACCGCACCAAAGAAGAGAACGTCGACTCAACACATTTGCGTGCTGAAGCAAAGAAATCACACCAGAACCCAGCTTGCTTCGCATTCCGTTTCGCCGGCGTATAGATCCCTAACCCCAGATACCCTTTATCACCAATGATGCTATGCAGGTCATCATAACGCTCATCAAGTAAGCATCTACCCACCATCACATCCGACTCATTGGCCGCCACAATCCCGAAACGACAGATCGCACCCGATCCACTACACACTGCGTGCAGCTTAAAGCCGTAGAAGCGTCTGCTGGCACCACCACGCCCTGAGGTTGCCTCGGTCATCATGAACCGTACTGGGTTTCGTGGAGACTCTGCTCTCACGCGGCCAGCCTGGGCATGGCCTGCGCTTGAGTGTACGCCATCTCGAAGTCCACGGGACTGACGTAATCGAGCGAAGAGTGCAACCGCCGACAGTTGAACCACCTCACCCACCGCATCGTCGCCGTCTCCACCTCCTGCCTCGAGCACCAACTCGTCGACCTGGCGTGGATCAGCTCGCTCTTGAACAAGCCGATCGTGCTCTCCATCAACGCATTGTCATACGCCGTGCCCACCCGACCGATCGAACCGTTCACGCCATGATCGAGCAACTTCTGGCTGAACGCCAGACTCGTATATTGACTGCCGGCATCCGAATGATGAATCACGCCGTCAGCAACGAACCGCCGATCGGTTCGACGCCGGACGCTCACAGCCTGCTCCAGAGCCCTCATCACCAGCTCGCTGCTCTTACCGGTACTGACCGTGAAACCCAGGATGCGCCTCGAGAAGCCGTCCTGCAGGAACGACACGTACACCCACCCTTCACGAGTGAGCACGTGCGTGAAGTCCGCCACCCAAACGATGTCGGGCGCATCTTGGAACCAGTCTCGCCTCACCAGATCCGGCGAGCTGACGCCGCTAGGCGTTGGGATGGTCGTGCGGACCTTCCTTCTTCGTGTCATGCCCTTCAAGCCCGCGACTCTCATCAGGCGCGCCACCTGGTCACGCCCAACGTCGATACTCTCGTGCTGGAGGGCGTGCCATACCTTACGGACGCCGTACACACCAAAGTTCTCGCGGTGCACCCGATGAATGACCTCCAGGAGACGCTCATCGGATTGCTGGCGAGCGGATGCTTGCCGCTTCTTGGCTGCGTAGTACGTGCTCGGGGCGATCGGCACGTTGTGGTCCCGTAGGACACGGCAGATCGGCTCGACCCCGAACAGGTTCTTATACGCGTTGATGTAGGCGACCATCACTTGAGTCGGCGGTCGAGCTCCGCGGCCGCGAAAAACGCGCTGGCTGTCTTGAGGATCTCGTTGGCTCGTTTGAGTTCGGCTACTTCCTTCTTGAGGGCCTTGATCTCCTCACGCTCTGTGGTTGTCAGGCCTGGCTTGTCACCAGCGTCGATGCGGGCTCTGTCTACCCAGCCGCGCATGGTGTCGACCGGGATGCCGGTTAGGTCATGCAGGCGCCGATAAGAGGCTGAACGTGACTCGTGCGGCGCTTCTTCGCGACGCTCCATGAACATGCGGATGACTCGGTCTTTGGTTTCTTGGTCGTAACGGGTCATGCTCCATTCTCTCCTTTCGAGGGAGAACGGAGCCTCCATCAAACCCAGGGCGGTTCATCATGCGTTCACGCGAGTAGCGGATACCTTTGCAGATCGCTAACGGCTGCGAATCGATCAGGTACACGCCGTCATGCTCAGCAAGAAGTAGAGCAAGATCGGCATAGATGCGTTCGAAGTTGCGTTGGATACGATAAAACCGGCTGAGCTCAGGCAGGACCGGGAATAACTCTCGGTAGTCGCTTTGCACCATTAAGTACCATAAGCCCTGGTTCTTCTGTTGGAGGATTTCGCCGACCAGGACGATGGTTAAGAGTTCGCTGTAGCTCGCTTTCTGATTACGTCGTTTGCTACCTTGATTTGAGGGTAAGGAAAGGGGGATGGTGGGTTTGCTATGACACCTCATCCCCGTTACCATCATACGCTAGAAGAGCTGTTCCTCACAGTATTCGTCCATATCGATGATTGGCTCAAGCGCTACCACGGGGTGCTGCCCCAGCAACCCGCACAGAAAGCAAGTTACAGCGAACTCTTCACCATCGCCATTGTCGGCGAGATCCTCGCCCAACCCTATGAGAGCACCTGGTACTGGATCGTGAAGCAGACCTTCGATAAGCTGTTCCCAGAGCTGCCACATTACACCCGTTACCACCGGATCCTGCGGAACGCTGAGAAGCTCCTGGCTGAACTTGCCCTGTCGGTACTTCCCGAAAACCGTATCCACCTGATCGACAGCAAACCCCTACCAGTAGCTAAGGGCAAGCGTGCGTCGTGGTCGAAGTTTCCGGAGGCAGCGAAGGGGTTTAGCACGATGGGGATGGTATTCGGCTTCAAACTGCACGCCCTTACCAGTGTGGAGGGATTGTTTGAACGGTGGGCTTTCGCAGCAGCGAATCACGCCGACGTAACGCTAGCGAGGGAGCTCATTGAAGGTCTTGAAGGGGAGCTGATTCTTGGGGATAAAGGCTACATCGGTTGTGGCGTTACCACGCCAAAACGCTCGAACATGGAGGGTGATGGGGTGTGGACGGAGCAACTCAATCGGGCTCGAAAGCGGATCGAGTCGAGTTTCAGTAGTTTGGTGAGGTCATTGACTTTGCATGCGGCGCAGGTGAAGACGTTTTTGTCGCTCAGGACGCGGGTGAACCTGAAGATCGCGGCGTTCAACCTGCTCCACTCGGGGGTCCTATTCAGGTAGCAAACGACGTGATTGGCTTTGTTGGGTAAGCGGAAGCGTCGTTGTTTGGTGGAGGCTTGGAGGTAATCGTCAACAAGGACGAATACGAGGGTGAAGATATCTGTTACCGTCTGTTCGGAGAGAAGGTCTTTTGTTCGCATACTCTAGATCTTCTCTCTTCTCTAACCCCTTTCGCAACTAGCATCCGAGGTTAATAGGACCCAAAGTCAACAATAGGCGTCCCTGGCCCCCCATGCCTTCATGCTTGTTGCTTCGTAGTTGTGGTGCTGGAGGAGTTTTACTCCGTAAGCGTCGCGCAGACGTACCCAGGACTGCTGGTACTCAATCCTAGGAACACGCTATCGAATCGTTGTCCGAGTACCTTGTTGCTACTCACGATTGCCTTTTGCTCCCTCCCCCTACCAGGGGGAGGGCTGGGGAGGGGGTAAACCCCCATCGGGACTACCGTGAGTCCTCTGTTCCTGCCGACCACCGAATACACGACATCCTTTTGAACCTTGCTCTAAAACCGGTCATAGGACCAGACAAAGTAGTCGTCCAGCAGCTCGAAGGCGGGCAGCTCAAAGCCGTCGGCAATCGGCCGCATCATCATGACGCCCTTATCTTGATCCTTCCATTCAGGGGATGCCGCCGGGCAGAGATCGCCAAAGTGGCTCGGCAGCAATCCCTCGACCGTGAGCGGCTTCGCGGGGAACACCCGATCGCGGATCCAGGTCAGCATCGAACTCACCAGCTCCTCTCCACCCAGCTTGAAGGCGAATTCATTCACCTCCAGCGAATCGTCCTCGCCGGGAGAACTGCGCAGGTAGGCGGCAACCTCACCGCCTTGCTCCCCGACCAGAAACTCCCAAGGTTCCCCGGGCTCTTCGGCAATGAGCTCCGCATACAGATGAGAGGCCAGGAAATCATAGGCCCAGTAGGTGTCGTCCCGCAGCAGGCCGAGCCTCCGCGCCGCCGCACCCGCATTGTGCAGGTCGCGGACGGCGTCGAAATCGGTATCGGCGTAGGGCCGGATGGTCCAGGGGCCGGTGACGGTTTCGACAGCGGCGGGAATGACGCCCGAATAGTGCCGCGTGGGCAGCACCCGGTACCCGAGCTTTAGGTAGAAGCGGGGATCGATGGCGCTGAACAGCAGCGCCGCTTCGTACCCTTCACTCCTGAGCAGATCGTGCACCGCGCGCATGAACCGCGTTCCGACGCCCTGCTTGCGAAGATCGTCGCGCACAACGACCGAGCCGATGCCACCCGCCCGGATTGGCCTCCCGTCGAGCTGGAAGGGGGTATCGAAGAGCCACATGGTGGCGACCGGCTCGCCGTCATCTGCAACGAGCGCGGGC
Organism: Trueperaceae bacterium; assembly: GCA_963662295.1. Classification (GTDB taxonomy): domain Bacteria; phylum Deinococcota; class Deinococci; order Deinococcales; family Trueperaceae. The sequence continues at coordinate 4,088,320 of OY759346.1, read as the reverse complement.
GAGCGCATGCGCTCGCGGCCCCACGCGCTCTCCATGAGCCCGCGGAAGAACCGATGGTGCGTGTCGCGCGGCCGGTGCGAGCTCCACTCGTTCCAGGAGCGGTCGATCGTCCAGCGCGACTCGTCGGCATCGAGAATGGTGAAATGCAAGTTCATACGGCTACGATCATTATAGTCACGCACCACAGCGGTAACAATCGAGGTGGGCCTCGATGAGGTCGTCCACCATGCTCCAGGCCGTGTCAGGCCGACCCCGATCTTCCCACGGGGAACCCTATCGGGCCACGATCATGTTCCGTCCAGCGCCCGCTTCCCGATAGGCAAAACCGACCGGGCGTGTCATGCTGAAAGCCCACTGAGCCGCGTCACGGCTTCGGGGCAATCCGCAGCATGCGAGGATCTGCTTATGAGAGAAAACCACCTCAAGACGCTCTTTGCCGAGGGCCGGGCCGCCGTCAACGGCTGGCTCACCATCCCCTCGACCGTCTCCGCCGAAGCGCTCTCACAGGTCGGCTTCGACAGCGTCACCATCGACCTGCAGCACGGCCCCATCGACTACCACGGCGCGCTGCCGATGCTGCAGGCCATGTCCGCCAGCCCGGTGGTGCCGCTGTGCCGGGTGCCCTGGAACGATCCGGCCCACATCATGAAGATGCTCGACGCCGGCAGCTACGGGATCATCTGCCCGATGATCAACGACCGCACCGAGGCCGAAGCGTTCGTGGGCGCCTGCCGCTACCCGCCCTTGGGCTACCGCAGCCACGGACCCACGCGGGCCCGCCTCTTCGCCGGCGCCGACTACCCCGAGCACGCCAACGACACCGTGCTGACCCTCGCCATGATCGAGACCAGAGCGGGGCTCGACAACCTCGAGGAGATCCTCGACACCCCCGGCCTCGACGGCGTCTACGTCGGCCCTGCCGACCTGAGCCTGGGGCTCGGCGGCCGGCCGGGAGCGGACTTCGAAGATGGTCCTGTGCTGGCAGCCTTGGCCCGCATCGTCGCGGCGACCAAGGAACGGGGCCTGATCGCCGGTTTGCATAACGCCAGCGCCGCCTATGCCCGGCGCATGATCGCCGAGGGCTACCAGTTCGTCTCCATCCAGAGCGACCTCTCGTACCTTACGCGGGCAGCCAGCGACATGGTGGCGGCGGTACGTGGCGACAGCGGCGACACCTCGGCCGGCGGTCCGTACTAGCGGACGCAGCAGCCATGCTCTTCAACCCCGGCGACCACCCCCACCGGCGCCTCCAACCCCCACCCGCACGGCCAGATCTGGGCGCTCGACGACCTCACCCGAGGCAGCGGCTGGCTCGAGTACCTCAAAGGGGTCGCCTGGGCGCTTCAGGAGGCCGGCTACGTCCTCGCAGGCTGGGAGGGCGTGATCTCGAGCGACGTGCCATGCGGCTCGGGGCTGTCCTCGTCGGCGGCACTCGAGATGGCAGCCCTGCGCGCCTTCCAGGCGGTGCCGGCGTTCGTGCCGGCGGTGGTCGACTGCTACCGCGCAGCGAGCGGACACGAGCCCGAAATCTACGTCTGCCGGGCCAGCGATGGGGCGTCCAGAGTCGGCTAGTGGCAGGCCTGTTGGACTCGCTCCACGACCGGCGTCGGCGCGACGATAGCCTACCCATTCTCCACGGGATCGTTGTGCGGATTGGCGCCGCGACAGTGTCAGATCCTGAAGCCCACATTCCGCTCGGAGCGGCTATGTCACCTCCACCCACCAAGCATGCAGCGTCTGAAAAAATGAAACAATGAGAGCATGCTACCTTACACCCCCATCCCCAAGGAACAGGTACGGGAGTTCGATGAGAATGGGTATCTGATCGTCCGCAACGCGTTGGACAGCGGGACGATCTCCAAGCTGATCGAGGTCAGCGATCGCCTGATCGCCAGCGACCTGGAGATAGGCCGCCAGCAGCGACCAGATGGCCTCTACGACGGTTTCCGGAATTCCGTCACCCTGGACGACGCCTATATCCCCCTGCTGACACATCCCCGGATATTACCCCTGGTGATCCATCTCCTGGGCTCGAATCTGCAGCTGATGACGTCGCACCTGATCTACAAACGCCCCGATGCGCCGGATGCGGCGGAAAGCCACCGCTATCCGGGCTGGCATCGCGACTACGCCCAGGCGATGATGTCGCTCGGTGATTACAGCATTCCGCGCATCGAGCTGAAGTGCGCGTACTACTTCACCGATCTGAGCGAGCCAAACAGCGGGGTGACCATGGTCGCGCCGGGCAGCAATCAGTTGACCGAGCCCCTCGAGATTCCCGAGGGCCAGGCCGATCCCGCCAATGCCGTGGAACCGCTGCTCGAGCCCGGCGATTGCCTGATCTTTGAGAACCGCACCTTTCACGCGGGTGCGGTCCACCTCTCGGACCGGATTCGCAAGGCGATCATGATCGGCTACGGCTATCGCTGGGTGATGCCCATGGATTTCCGGCGGCAGAGCGAGGAATTCGTCGAGAGGCTGTCTCCGCTGGAACGGTTTCTGGTTGGGGAAGCGTACGATGACGTCAAAGGCTTCCAGCCTAGTGGCGGGGCCAATCCTCTCCAGGATTGGTGCCAGGCTCACGGCGTACCGATAGCCCGTCACATTGGGCCTGGGAATACGGTGAAAGAAATTTTCTAAGGAACCGTCTTCACTGGACGGGGGGGCGATCAACTCCTTGTGGGGCCGAATGGCGTACCAGACCTGCCGACTCCCCTCACTCACCTCTCCTCCCCGTAAACCGCACCTCTGGAAAGGCCAACGAGAATCCTCCCAACAACCCCTCACTGTCTTCCTCCCCCAACAGGTGCCGGTCGAAGAACACCTCGGTATAGCTTCGGATCACCTGATAGGCGCGGTCGATGCGGATCGGTCCCTTGCTGTAACCGATCACCCGGGCCAGGGGGCTGAAGGTGCCGGTGTCGTCGAAGTCGTGGTGGCCGGTTCCTTCGATTTCGAGGGCCAGCGCTTCGCCCCTGAGACTCGCGAAGATCTGATCGAAGCGGGCGCTGTTGGGCGCTTCGAACACCGTCATGGCGGGGTCGCTGGAGAGGAACAGGGTGGGGACCGCCGAGCCCCGTTCGACGGCGCTGTCGCTCATCGGTTCGAGCCAGGCGTCGAGCGCCACCACCGCTCCGCAGCGATCCCAGTCCGAACAGAGTTGCAGCGCCGAGGCGGCGCCGGTGGAGTGGCCGCTCACGCCCACGGTACCGAGCGCGAGGCGACCGGAAAAGGTGGGAATCGCGCCGAAATCGAGGGCGGCAGCCACCAGGCGCACGTCCTCGACCCACTGCTCCACCGTCCGTTGCGAGGCCGCCAACTCCTCGGCCGTGTCGCTACCGGGGAGCGCCGCCCGTAGGAAGGGAGCCTCGCTGCCGTCGGCGAAGATGGTCAGTATCGCGGTGTAGGGGTGCTCGACCGCTAGCACCACGTAGCCGTGACTGGCCAGATCCTCCATCAGGAAGGTGCTCTGCGATCGCCAGCCGGGGCGGCCGTGCTCGAAGAAGATGACCGGGTAGCGTTCGACGTCGCTCGCCAGCGGCAGGCCCCAGGTGGCGTTGGCGGTCGCCAGCCGCAGGTGGCCGAGCAGCCACTCCGGGAGGCCGCCGTAGCGGGCCATGGCCGGGGCCAGCAGGTCGATGTTTTCGGTCCACGGGGCCGGCGGTCCCGAAGCCGCCGCCTCGGCCGGGTACCAGCTGCGCACCACCACCGTGCGCTGGCGACCCGCCCGTTCGCCGTGGATCTCGAGGCGGTTGGCGTCGCTAAGTTCGAATGAGAACGAACCGACCGCAAAGGGTCCGCTGGGGGCGGGCATTCTGGGCACGGGAATGACTGCCGGCAGCGCGACCACCGGCACGAATACGAGCAGGCCAAGTCCGAAGCGCCAGCCGTGGCCGCGGCGCGACCAGTTGGTTGCGAACAGCGCCCGCAGCGCGAACCAGACCACCAAGGCGTTCACCGGCAGCAGCTGCCAGCGCGGCCCCTCGAGGCCGAGCTGCGTGGCCATCGCCAGGGCGGCCAGAATCGAGAAGACAAGGCGCCAGGAGGCGCCGCTACGGCCCGGCGCCAACGTGAGCAGCAAACGGACGAAGAGCAGCACCACGAGTGTGAGTTCGAGGGGACGCAAGCGATACCTCCCGTTCCACACCCCGTTGGCGCCAGTCTACCCGCCGTGACCTTACCCCGTCGAACTGGGCCACCTGCCGAACTGATGCGATGTCCGGCCGATTCCTATCCGCAGTACAAGCACCACGAAGAGCATGGATGGCAAGAAGAGGTAGACGAACTGCTGCGGCGCCTCGAGCACCCTACAGACCCCAACATCGGTATCACCTGGCCAGTCCAGATCGGAGATGAATACACCCTGGCAACTTTGAGACGCCAAACAGCAATCCAGGCCGCTTATCCGCATGGCGGAATCAGGAGGCCAACCGCCACGAGCCTAAACCCGGACCAGCATTACGGGGTGCTACACTGGAGGCCAAGGAGATTCAACTATGCGATTCGGGCCACTAGGCATCTGGGAACTGCTCATCATCCTCGTGTTGGTCCTTCTCATCTTCGGAGCGCGGCGCCTTCCGGAAATGGCCAAGGGCATCGGCCAGTCGGTTCGCGAATTCCGTAAGGGAATCCGCGGTCTCCGCGAAGACATCGGGGCGGACGAAACGGCCGCCACGGACACCGAGGCCAGCAAGAGCGAAGCGGCCCCCGACAGGCAACCATAGTCCACCAGCAAGTCGACGGGAACGTCGCTTAGGGAGGTAGGGGCTGATGACCGCACGCATAGGTCACGCGCTCGGTACGGTGGTACTTCTGGTGGTCTTCGCCACCGTCGTGGCACAGAGTTCGGGGGTGATCACCGACGACGTCTACCTCCAACACCTGTCTACCGTGGCTGCCAACGCGGGTGAGAGAGTCCAGCTGTTCGCCCGGCACTATCGCCTGGACAACGCTGATCGCGGTGCCGTGATCGTGCTGTCCTCCGACGCCCTCCCGGCGGACGCGGGTCTCGGCCTGGATTATCAGGACTACAATCACCTCGAATATCTCGCCAGCCTCGGCTTTCACGTGTTCGCTGCGGACGTAACGGGGTACGGCCTCTCGCCGATGCCGATGATGGCCGACGGCTGCAATGCCGAACAGCAGGTGCAGGCGGATCTGCTGATTCCCGAGCCGCTCTACATCTTCTGCAAGCCGAGCTACCCGCGGCTCTTGACGTCGCTTTTCAGCGACTGGGACGAGGTCGACACCTTCGTCGAACACGCCCGCGAGGTGACGGGCGAGGACCGCGTCACCCTGATCGGCTGGTCGCTGGGCGGTTCGCGCGCCGCCGGTTACGCCGCGCTGAACCCTGACAAGGTCGAGCGCCTGATTCTGATCGCGCCACGCTATGTTCGCGCCGCGCCGGCCGAACTCCCCGCCGAGCATCCCGACGGGTATCCGCTGAATGTGCATGATGTCGACGACCTCGTGGCCGAATGGCAAGCCGCGGTTCGGTGCAACGATTGGGCGGACTTCGGCGGGGTCTCGGTCCAGCTCAAGCGGGAAGTCAACGAACTCGATCCCGTCGCCGCTGAATGGGGCTTGCTGCCGGGCGATTACTTCCGGAGTCCCGGAATCATCTGGCCGGCCGGACTCAACAGCGCGATGGTCGGTCGGATCAGCGTGCCCACCCTGATCGTTCGCGGCCTCGATGACACCCAGGGGGCCGATGCCGACGCTCTCTATGAAGACCTCGCGGTCGATGACAGACTCCGCGTGGATGTCGAGTGCGGCACGCGCTGGCTGATCTGGGAGCGGTCTCGCGACGCGCTCCGGAAGGCGATCGCTGAGTTCCTGCAGGCGGGTACCGTCGATGGGCAGCGCAGCGGGGTCTTGCTGATCGAGGCGCGCCCGTAGCCGTCACTCGGGACCAGAACTCGCAGCCTCAGCTGATCTTCTCAGGCCTGGTTTCCCACTCGAGCTCTGCTTTGATGAGCCGATCTTCCGTCGCCTCGACGTTGGCGCTGAAGGGGAAGTAACGCAAGCCCGACACGTGAAGATTGTACTCGCCTTTCGGAACGCTTAGTCTGGCCACGCCACGCTCGTCGGTGACGGCTCTGAACGGGTGAAGGACCACGTGCATGCCTGCGATCGGGGTCTGCTTGTCCTTGTCGATGGCTTCGACCGTCACCACGTAGTCGGGGGAGGGCACGATGTTGACTCTGAAGGCCCGGGTGCCTCCACTGTGTTTCATTTCGTTCCCCCAGTCACGGGTTCTCACCTCCCAACTTTGGATTCCTTCATCGTCTGGCGCAGTAAACTCCACCTCTCCGAAGAACAGGGCGGTCGTTCCCGGCCAGGGGTCGTTCCCGATCGTGCCCGTCGATACCAACGTCCCCTCGTGATCGTAGACTTCGAACGTCCCGTCCGTCAGTTCGCAGCCGAAGGCGCACTTGATCCCGACCTTGATACTGAAACGACCGCCGGCCACGATGGCGGACGGGACGTCCCATACGTTGACGTCGGTCGGGTGGGGCTCGACGGTGAACGAAAGCGGTGCCGACGTCAACTCGTGGATTGCGCCGTCCGCCTCCTGCTTCGGGAACACGGCCGACCACGTGTACGTCCCCGGCTCGGCCGGAGTGTTCACCTCGAACGCGGCCGTCTCGCTGGCCTTACCATCAAAGACAACCAGTTCTCGATTCGTTACGACCGTGTCCTGGTCCATAATCTTGAGGGTTCGGCCCTCTAGGTCGCAGCCCTGCGAACACGACACCGCGCCCCTCAGCGTCATGGCGCCGCCGGCGATGACATCACCCTCCGGCGACACCTCAATCGTGACCGTGTGGACGCTCTCCTTCTCAGCTTTTTCTGCCGCCATGGTGTCAGTATGGTCCTTTCAAGAGCGGTATCCCGGTGGGATGCTGCCCCACCGGGATACCCGATTCATGACGTGATATCCAGCTCCCCTAGGGCTCTCTCAGCCGATCCGCCTGGCAGCGCGAGCCGAGGTGCGCACCGGGCTCTGGGCAGCCGACCTACCGGCGATGTAGCCGTGGACCAGGGCTCGGCCCAGACCGTGCTGGGTACCACCGCCGGACGCCTCGCCGCCGGAGTAGAGGCCGGGAATGGGACTGTCGTCCATATCCAGCACCTCGGTCTTGCCGTTGATCCGGAGACCGCCGTACGAATCGTGCCAGACGATCTTGATGGTAGCGGCGTAGAAGGGCGGAGTGTCGATCCTGAACATGCCCTCCACCCGCTCGAAGTCCGGGTCCTCGCCGGCGTCGACGTACGAATTCCAATTGTCGACCGTCTCGCCCAGGTAGCGCATCGGGACCCGGGTGAAGGGGTGCCGCATGATATGCTCTGCCAGCTCCTGGATGGTGTCGGCCTGGAAGAAGTGGTCGTTGTCGGCGGTGTTCGGGAAGCTGAGGTCCCAGCCTGCCCGGTCTACCGCAGCTTGGTCGAAGATGGCCCAGATCGGCCCGGGGAGATAGTCCGGGGGCTCCGAACCTTCGTTGATGGCCAGCGCCGCGTCTACCGCCGCGATGTAGTTGTACGTCGTGCGCACGTGCTCGGGGCGGTTGTTCCGCCAGTCGGCGATGACATGCTGGTCCCACTCGTTCGGGGTGCCCTCGCGGGGCGGGGCGGGCCATTCAACCGATGCGGTCCGTCCCGGCATCCTGTCTTCCGCGTAGAATCTTCGGCCCACCTGATTCACCGCGATCAGCTGCTGGAAGCCGGAACTGCCGATGGGGATGCCTGTCGAGCGGCGGAACGGGAAGGTCGGGTGGCCGGGCGTCATGTCGGTGTAGGCGTCGGGCGTCCCCAGCAGATCCTGAATGTGCCATGTGCTGACGTGATTGTAGTTCTGCTGCATGCCTGCGAGGTTGGCGCCGGCCCTCATCCCCGCGATGATCCCGGTGCCGTCCCTGGCGCGCCCCGGTCCGATGAGCGCCCAGGCGCTGGTGTTGTACGCGGGCTCCTTCATCGCCGGGTAGAACATGCTGCGGAACACAGGGTTGCCCGAATGCCCGCCGGTAGCGAGTACCACGGCCCTGCGTGCCCGGATGTACACCGTCGTCTGGCGCTCGTCGATGTTGCCGTCCTGCCAGAAGCTCTCCAGACGCCCGCCCGTGTCCGGGTCGAACCTCGGGGTGTAGCTCGTCTTGATGCCCAGTACCTGGCCGGAGAAGGGGGCCTCCCGGATGATCTCGTCCAAGCCGCGGTTCAGCATGAAGCGGACGCCCTTCTCCCTGGCGCTGTACTCCAGGCATCTGGCGAGGCACGCGCCCGCGCCCACGATACCTGGTCCGGCCGTTTCGTCCCGGCCTCTCAGCCCCGCCGGGGCGAAGTGACTGGAGTCGGCGTTCTCCCCGCCGGCGTCCTCGAGGCTGACGAGTCCCGCCGGGATGTCGGTCCTGTCTCCCAGCTTCAGAATGGACGTCGCCCCCCGGGCGCGTGACACGCCTCCCCCCTGGTGGGTGCCGGTGATCCGCTGGTATCGGACGTAGTTGTCGAGCAGGAACTGCCGGGTCGGGGCGGCGTTGTCGGCCCAGGCGCGGTGCAGGTTCCGGTCGTTGTACCGGTAATAACCTCGGATGCTAGTGGATTAGGGGTAGAGGAAGAGAAGGAGATTGTGGGCAGCGATCTTGCGGCACACACTTGCGCGAACACTCCAGAAAGAATTCAATTGCTGCAAAGCGATGTTCCGACACCGCACCAAAGAAGAGAACGTCGACTCAACACATTTGCGTGCTGAAGCAAAGAAATCACACCAGAACCCAGCTTGCTTCGCATTCCGTTTCGCCGGCGTATAGATCCCTAACCCCAGATACCCTTTATCACCAATGATGCTATGCAGGTCATCATAACGCTCATCAAGTAAGCATCTACCCACCATCACATCCGACTCATTGGCCGCCACAATCCCGAAACGACAGATCGCACCCGATCCACTACACACTGCGTGCAGCTTACAGCGGTTCTCAGAATGAGTGATTGGTGACTCCGGCATGCTCAAACCAACCCAACACATCCCCCAACGACACCGTCGATAGCGCAGCCGCGATCGCAGAGTCCAACGCTCCCCTCGTCCTCGCCCCCACAGCTTTCACGAACGCCTTTATCTTCGAAAAAGCCAACTCAATGGGGTTGAAGTCCGGACTGTACCCAGGCAACAACACCAACTCGCACCCCCTCGCCTCGATCGCCTCCCGCACCTCCGGTTTGCGGTGCACCCCCAGCTGATCCATCACCACGATCTGCCCCGGCCTCAGCTTCGGAGCGATGACCTGCTCGATGTACGCTAAAAACGCCACGCCATCCACCGCTCCGGTCAACGTCATCGCGTCACCCACACCCTCATCGAGACTGATCGCTGCAACGAGGCTGGTGTTCTCCCCACGGTTCTTCGGCACCCTACCCACGGCACGTTGTCCACGTGGGGCGTAGGCGTAGGGCAGGGTCATGGCGACGTTGAAGCCGCTCTCATCGACGAACACCAACCGGTGCGGGTCAATACCTCTGATCAAGCCAGGAACCTCCACCGGGCCTCTGGATTCTGTTCACTCGCGTAGATCGTCTTTTTTTCTCGTCGATCCCAATCTCTGTACCCAGCGGCACATGGTCGCTCTGCTGATGCGGACGCCGGTTCTCTCCAAGAAAAGGTCGCAGCGCTGGTCGTGGGTGAGGTCGTTGCTGATGAGGCTCTTGAAGTCTCAAATGCCTGGTGCTCATGGAGGGCGCTGGGGCGGCCCGGGGAGGTTCTGGGGGTGAGATCTCCACTTTGGCGGTAGCGGCGGAGGTAGCGACTGACGGTGGCGGTTCCAACGTAACGTCTGCGGCTATGGAGGGTGTAACGCTTGTGTAGGACGGCGTTTACGATGCGTTCTCGGAGGTCGGTAGAGTGCGCCATGCCTCAGCATAAGCACGATCACTCAATGCGCAACCCGCTGTCCCTGGTTCTGTTGGAGGATTTCGCCGACCAGGACGATGGTTAAGAGTTCGCTGTAGCTCGCTTTCTGATTGGCTTTGTTGGGTAAGCGGAAGCGTCGTTGTTTGGTGGAGGCTTGGAGGTAATCGTCAACAAGGACGAATACGAGGGTGAAGATATCTGTTACCGTCTGTTCGGAGAGAAGGTCTTTTGTTCGCATACTCTAGATCTTCTCTCTTCTCTAACCCCTTTCGCAACTAGCATCCGAGGTTAATAGGGATTGCCCGTGACGTCCACGACGGACCAGTCCGTCATGTCCGCGAAGAGGAGATCCGGATTGTCGTCCAGAGCCTCCGGTGGCACTCGGCTGTCCACCATCACCATGTCGTCGGTGGCGCCGATCCGGTCGCGCTCCTGAGTGGCGTCCCCACCACCCAGGGAGGTAAATCCGCCGCTGTGGAGCATGATCCCGCCGACGTCGAAGTTCTTGTCGACGACGAGCACGGACGACCCCGTATCTCTGGCCCTGATGGCGGCAGGCAGGCCGACACAGCCTGCGCCGATGACGATGATATCCGCCTCGTAGTCCCACTGGATGTCGTCCGGGGATTCTTGTGCTGTCGCTTGGCCAAGCCCGACCAGAGCTGCCGCACCTACACCAGCGACGGCTCCCGTCTTTAAGAAATCTCGCCTGCTAAGCGTCTTCTCTTCCTGATCATGATGCTTAGGATCTTTCTCTTCCAGACGCTCCGGATCTTTCCGCTCATCATCGCGTTTCTTGCTGCCCATGCTCACATCCTTTGCATACAAGTCAGCATCTTGAGCGCTCGCCTATGGTGATTGCGCTCACCGGCGAGCATGTACTGGCTCTACAGCTCGCTTCGGAACGATCACGCGGCAGACGCGCCTCTTACCTGCGGCATCACTTGGCCTATCGCATCACCACCCTCCAAATCGCTCCCGTCGAGGTTGTCGAGGCTCGATGTCGAGATCCTAAACGAGTTCTCCTTACTGAAGTCTCGAAAGTCGAACTGGTTGCATCACCGTTCGACCAGCTCTCTGAACCATTATGCATTCCTGGAACGGCTCCTGTATAGGTGCTCATTCGACTTGCCCCTGTCCTTAGACTGAACGCTACGATCACTATGGCTTACCTAAGGAGGATCACTATTGAGGCTCAAGACCGATCACCAGGTCATCGAGCACTTCCAGGTTGGTCGTAAGTTCTTCATCACCGGTAGGGAGGCCGCTCTGCGCAAGCATAAAGGCGATGATATCGATGTACTCCTGATCGGTGAGGGAAGCCGGGTTGTCCTGAGGCATCGTCTCACGGTCAAACAGGTACAAAACGGCTATCGTGCGTCCCTCCCAGTTCCGAAGGAAAGGATCCGTCATAAGCGGAGGCCCTATCACGTTGTCGGGATCGCTCTTGTCGGGGGCATCCACCACCAACTGCATCCCTTCGGGCTCTGTCCCCGCGGACCTACGACGATGACACGTGGCGCAACGACTGTAGAGGGCTTCTCCGCGATCCGCTTGCGCTTCCGTATAGACACCCTCCCACACCGAACGCAGTGGCTCTGCTTCCACCGGTGCGTCCTCTCGTTCCAGAAGAGCAATCACCTCTGTGGCATTGACCCCGCCAAACTCGTTTCTCCACCCATTGCGAACGTAGGTGGCGAGAGCTGCGATCTCGTCAGCCCCCAGATGTGGGAACGCCGGCATCGCACCCTGCCCCTCATGAATGTTGCTCACGATCAAAGACAGATCCTGCAAAGCTTCATTGCCTGCCAGGGCAGGGAATATAGGGGGATTCCCCCTCCCAGAAACCTGATGACACACAGCGCAATTCATTTCGAAGAGTTCCTTGCCCTGCGCAAAAAGGTCCTCGTCGACTTGTGAGACCTCTCCCCCTTCTTGCGCAACTGCCAACAACACCCCGAAAGCCAGTGCGGCTACCAGAACGATGAATCCAAGCTTGGAGATATTGTGCTTACGAATAATCACTTAAGGTCCTCGTCCAAATTGACGTGCACAAGGAGTTCCAAGACCGCGTGACCCATAGCTTGTCCCTTATAGCCTAGCACATCAGCTTTTGCCTTTTTGCCTAACACATCGCTCCAAGTCGTGCCAAGGAGTTCCAAGACCGCGTGACCCATAGCCCCTTATAGCCTAGCACATCAGCTTTTGCCTTTTTGCCTAACACATCGCTCCAAGTCGCCATGGCCTTGGACGATATTTCGGAAGCCGGGGTGGTTCTCTCCGCCTGATGCTACCTCAACGCATCGTCCGTCGAAATCGACCGGCCCAAGCAGCTCGGCATCCGTCATGCGGCGGCGGCATCGATCACCAGACAAACGCTGGCGCTCACCATCGTAGTGTCGGAGAGTTCGCTGCTGCGTGTCTTCCACGGCGACGCTGCCGATCCTCTCACATCAAAACTTTACGCCGCTGTTCTACCGTTGAAACCATGCACCTCCTGCTGATCCTGGCAGCCCTCCTCCCGGCGTCGGTGCCGGCCCTTGTCGCCTCGGCTCAGGTCTTTCCGGACGGCTACGCCGAGGCGCCCTACCTGTGTCCACCGCCGGAGAACCCGCGGGAACCGCAGAGCGAAGCCGAACGGCTCGAGCTCGAGCGCCGCGCCCAGTACCGCCAGCTCTTCCCCGCCTACGTGTCGGCCATGCCGGCGACCCCCGACCAGGCCCTGCCGATGCCGGTCGATGGGGTGCAGCTCGCGCAGGTTGCGGACACCTGGGGCGCCCCTCGGGGTGGGGGCCGGGTCCACCAGGGCCAGGACATCTTTGCCCCCGCCGGCACCCCCGTTCGCAGCGCCGCCGCCGGCCACGTCTACCGGGTCGGCGAGGCCCGGCTCGGCGGCAACGTGGTGCTGGTGGTGGGGGCCGGTGGGCGCCGCTACTACTACGCCCACCTGTCGGGGTCGGCGACCTGCTCGGCTTCGTGGGCAACAGCGGCAACGCCGCCGCCACGCCGCCGCACCTGCACTTCGGGGTGTACGGTGGCGATCCGCTGGCGTGCGACTGGGAAGCGATCGATCCGCTGCCGCTGCTGGTGGACCGGAGCCCTTAACCGCCGTCAGCCGCTGGTGTCACCCTCGCGCTCGAATTTCAGGGGCCGGACCAGGTCGAGGATGTAGGTGTACATCATCACCTCGCCCGCGAGGCTCTTGTTCTCCTGAATCAGGATCACCAGCGCCTCGATCTCCCCAGAATGCGCCACGCCAGGAAACTCGGGGTCGTCGATCGGGCCCAGATAGCTGATGGGGGTGCGCGCCTGGTAGGCATCGTCGAGATCCTGGTGGCGAACAGGGCCCTGCCCAGAGTTACGAACCCCACCATCCAGATCGGAAAGGCGAGGATCATCAGGACGTGCGACAGGTACCAACCGCCGCTGGTTCCCGTCATGACGTTGGCGAAGGCGAGGACACCGCCCCAAGTGAGCGTTGGAAGGCCCTGGCGCGGAGAAAGCTCCCCGAGGTCGAAGCGCTGATCGCTCGGGCCTACGGCATGAAACGCCTTCTGCAAGAGGGTCTCGAGTGCGAGTGCCTGCGGCTCGACGAGTGCGTGTTGTTCGTAGACCAGCCGGCTGGGGAGCAGGCCTAAGCTGTCGGGGCGGCTGTCAAGAACCAGCTCCTTCGAAAGGCTCCCGAAGCCTTGGAGAGATCCTTAGCCAGCTGAGCTTTGGGGCCCCTTCTCCCCATACTTCCACTTCCGAGTACACGTTAGGGCCCTCTTGGATCTATCTCATTCTCAATGAATTCAATAGGCAATAGCGTTGGCGTCGTTATCCCTTCGCAGGTCAGGGCAGGCCCTCGACAATGGCCTCGCGGAGGTCGGTCAGCGACCGAACCACCCGCATATAGAGCGACAGGGCGTCGCCGGCCAGCACGCACACCAGCGGACCCAGGGTAAGCAACATGGCTGCCTCGATGCGATCGCCACGATCGAGCAGAAATACGCCCACCGCGATCTGAACCAGGATGAACAGCGACAATAGTATGCCCACGCCCCACGCTAGTGCGCTGGGGCCGCGTTGGAACCGCACGATTGCGACCTCCATTCGAACAGGGACTTCTGCTGGGCCTATAACAGCACAGCGAACGACCAGCCGCCATGGATCAGTTCACACTAGGGCGCTGCCCACCACCCCGCCGCGGATCAGCTCGGCGATCTCCGTCGGGGTCAGTCCCAGATCGTCGGCGAGCACCTCGGCGGTGTGCTGACCCAAGCGAGGTGGCGCCGTTGGCGCACGAACCGCCTGCGGATCGGGGTGACCAAAGGGGCTCGTGAGCAGCGGCAACGGGCCGATGATCGGATGGTCGACGCTGGCTACCAGGCCACGCGCTGCCGCCTGGGGATCGGCCAGGGCCTCAGCCAGCGTGTTGATGGGGGTGGCGGGCACCCCGACAGCCGCCAGGCGCTCGAGCCAAACCTGCCGGGGGCGCCGCTGCAAGCGCTCCTGGAGCGCCGGGATCAGCGCCGCGCGATGCTCGACCCGGGCAGCGTTGGTGGCGAAGCGGGCATCGTGCGCCAGCTCGGGGAGCTCGAGGCGTTCGCACAGCCGCGCGAATTGAGCATCGTTGCCCACGGCGATCACCAGTGGCGCGTCGGCGCTGTCGAAGGCCTGGTAGGGGACGATGTTGGGATGGGCGCTGCCCAGCCGCACGGGGGGCTCTCCGGTCAGCAGGACGTTCTGCGCCTGGTTCACCATGCTGGCCAGGGCCACCTCGAAGAGAGACAGATCGAGGTAGCGCCCGCGCCCGCTACGGCCCCGCTCGTGCAGCGCCGCCAGAATGCCGGTGGCGGCGTGGAGGCCGGTGAGCACGTCGATCCAGGCGACGCCGAGTTTGACCGGCCCACCGCCCTCTTCGCCGGTCAGGGCCATGAGGCCGCTTTGGGCCTGCACGGCTGCGTCGTAGCCGGGTTGGCGCGAGCGCGGACCAGTCTGCCCGAAGCCGGTAATCGAGGTGTAGACGAGCCCGGGGTTGTCGGCCGCCAACGACGCGTAGTCCAGACCGTAGCGGGCCAGATCTCCAACCTTGAAATTCTCGACCAGCACGTCGGCGCGCTCGGCCAGCGCCCGTACCAGGCGTTGCCCCGCGGGCTCTTTGAGATCGACCGCCACGCTCTCCTTGCCACGATTGACGGACAGGAAATAGGCGCTCTCGCCGGCCGCGAAGGGGGGGCCCCAGCCCCGCGTCTCGTCCCCACCCAGCGATTCGATCTTGATGACCCGAGCACCCAGATCCGAGAGCAGCATGGTGCAGTAGGGGCCCGCCAGCACCCTCGAGAGATCGAGCACGGTGACCCCGTCGAGCATCATGGCGACGGTCGCTTAGAGCGGCCCGGAGCAGCCGAGCGCGCTACTCCGGCACCCCGGGAAGCAACTCCAGATCCACCTCGCGCCCCAACTCTCTCAGGGCCCGATCGGGCCGGTCGGTGATGATCCCGCGAGCGCCGAGGTCGATGAGCCGGCGCATATCCGCATGCTCGTTGACGGTCCACACCTGCACCTCGATCCCCTTGGCGGTGGCGCTCTGCACGAAGCGCTCGCTGACGACATGGAGGTTCCCCGAGTACTCGGGCACCTGAAACGCCTCGGTCGGCGGGGTATAGGCGGCCGCGAGAAAGGCCCGACCCAGCATGAATGAGGCGCGCACCTCGGTGGGCGTCGCCGAGGTCGCCACCTCGGGGCAGGCCCGCCGGAAGGCGCGCAGGGCCACCCCGTGGAAACTCCCCACGATCGCCTCCTGGGTCTTGTCGGCCGCGCGGAGGCGCTCACACATCTGCGACGCTACCAGCTCCGAGTCGGGTTTGATCTCGATCACCATCGGCATCTCTGGAAAGGCTGCCAGCACCTCGTCGAGGGTGGGGATGGTGACGCCCTGCCCGCGATAGGGAAAGGTCTCTCCGGCGCGCTCCGGCGACCAGTCGTGGCCGGCATCGAGGGCCTGGAGTTGGGCCAGCGTCAGGTCGGCGACCGCCCCGCTGCCGTCGGTGGTGCGGTCCACGGTGTCGTCGTGAATCACCACCAGCACCCCGTCACGGCTGGCGTGCACGTCGAACTCGAGAAGATCCACACCCAGGCGGGTAGCCCCCTCGAAGGCGAGCATGGTGCTCGAAGGCCACAGGCCATCGCCGCCCTGATGGGCGATCACCGACACCCCGGTACGGCCCTCAAAAAAGGGATGGGGCGCGGGCGGGCGATCAGCGACGACACCAGGTAGCCGACTGCGAGAAGCAGCAACAGGGTCGTCAGGATTCGCAGGGCGCGCGGCACCTTGTCATGGTACCGGGTTTTCGGCCTCGACCAGGCGCTAGAATCTCGGGTCGCGCCGGTGGAGCGGGCATGCACCGCTGCGGGCGGGTCGCTATGCTGCGACCATGCAATTCCTTGTCAAAGTGCTCGTATCGGCCCTGATCATAGCCGGCGTCTCCGAGATCGCCAGGCGCTCGAGCCTGTTCGCCGCCATCCTGGCCTCGCTCCCCCTCACCTCGATCCTGGCGCTGACCTGGCTGTTCCTCGACACACGGGACACCAAGCCCGTCGGCGACCTGGCGGGCTCGATCTTCTGGGCGGTCCTGCCGTCACTGCTCTTCTTCCTAATCATGCCGCCGCTGCTGCGCGGCGGCATGAGGTTCGCGCCGGCTATGCTGATCTCGAGCGCGGCGACCGCGGCCGCGTATGGGCTCTACATCGTGGTCTTGAATCGCCTTGGAATCCCTTTGATTCAGACGTAAAAACTGGGAAGGGCTGGTGCCCCTGCAGCCACACTCGGTGCCTAGAGACAAGCAGGTTGTGTCATGGGTGTCTGAAGCCTTGTTCAGAGAACTTGGTTGAGGTGTCGATAGGTAGGGATTCACGCCTCCGGCGTGAATCATCTAAGTGTAAATAGCCCGAACAAGCCGTCTGAACGAGTGTCTAGACGCCCGGGGCACGAACTGCTGATCTCTAGACACCCGGAGGTGGCTGAAGGGGCACCAGACCTACCAATCCTCCGGGCAGGCTAGACCCTGACCATCTAACCTGCCCCACGTACCTTTTTTCGTGTGACTTTAGTCTAGAAAATCCCTAAGCTTCCTCGTCCTGCTCTCGTGATACTTGAGCTTCCTGAGTGCCTTGTTCTCGATCTGGCGAATCCGCTCGCGGGTGACCCCGAAGTGGCTGCCTACCTCTTCCAAGGTATGCTCGCGACCGTCGACCAGTCCCTTGCGGAGCTTCAGGACCATCGCTTCGCGTTCGTTCAGCTTTGAGAGCGCCTCGTCGAGCTCCTCGGTGAGGATGATCTTGCTGGCCTGTTCGACTGGGCTCTCCACGTTTTCATCAGGGATGAAGTCGCCGTAGAAGCTGTCCTCCTCGTCGCCGATGGGGGTCTCGAGGCTGAACGGTTCGCGGGTCAGCTTGAACGCCTCTTCGACCTTCTCGGCGTTCCAGTCGGGACCCATGGCGTCGGCGATCTCCTCGTAGGAAGGTTCGCGTGACAGCTCCTGCTGAAGGCGTCGAGACGCCCGGGTGAGCTTGTTGATGGTCTCGACCATGTGCACCGGGATGCGAATGGTGCGCGACTGATCGGCGATGGCGCGGTTGATCGCCTGCCGAATCCACCAGGTGGCGTAGGTGCTGAACTTGTAGCGGCGGCGGTATTCGAACTTCTCTACCGCTCGAATCAGGCCCTGGTTGCCCTCCTGGATCAGGTCGAGGAAGCTCATGCCGCGCCCGTTGTACTTCTTGGCGATGGAGACCACCAGGCGAAGGTTCGCCTCGATGAGGTGCTTGCGCGCCAGTTCACCATCTTCGACGATCCGGCCCTGCTGGCGCTCAGCGCGGCTGTCGAACGCCTCGGTATCGTCTTCGAGGCGCTTCTTGGCCGCCTCCCCCTCTTCGATGCGACGCGCCAGGTCGATCTCTTCTTCGAGGGTGAGCAGCTTCACGCGGCCGATCTCCTGAAGGTACTGGCGGACCGGATCGTTGGTCTTGACCCGAGCGTCGGCCAGGGCCTCAGCGCGCGCCTCGAGCCGCTCCCGCTCGAGATCGTTCTGCAGGTTCTTGTCGTCCTCGATCGCCTCGAGATCATCTCCGCAGATGATCTCGTCCTCGGCCAGATCGGCAATGGCGATCCCTTTGCCCTCCAGCACTTCGATAATGTCTTCAAAACTCTGCTCGTCGCTCTCGAGACCCAGCTTCTCTAGCGCCTCGTTGAACGCCGTGCTGATCTCTTCGGTGTCGAGCGAACCCGCTTCACTACCGCGTTCGATCAGCTTCACGATCGATTCCGCGTCGAGCCACGCGGGGCGCACTGCGGCCTCTGCCACCTGTTTCGCCTGGGCCATCCTGCCTCCTCTAGCTGTGCTCCGGGGTGCGGAAAAACAGACCAATCACCACAAATCGTTCTGGGCGCGCAGCGCTCCAGAGAAAGAATATAGCACGTTTGGGTGGTTTTCGTGTGTTGCCGGGCGCATCAGCCACGGCTTTCGGAAGGGCCGCTGGCCGGCGTCAGTCGCGAAGCAACAGCTGGCTGGTTTCGCTTTCGATGGGGTCTTCCTCCATGCTCTCGGTCACGGACGCCAGCAGCTCCCCGGCCTCGCGCGGCTGGATCGGTTTGGAGAACAGGAAGCCCTGACCCTGGGTGCAACCGATGTTGACAAGGTACTGGCGCTGAGCCTCATTCTCGATTCCTTCGGCGATAACGGTCTTGCCCAGCTTGCGGGCCATGGCGCAGATCGCCTCCACGATCGGGACGGTACTGCCCGCATAGCCGGAGGGCGTAACCAATAAGGCGCTGATGAACGAGCGATCGATCTTGAGGGTGCTGATAGGCAGTTTCTGGAGGTACGCCAGCGACGAATAGCCGGTGCCGAAATCGTCGAGAGCCGCATTGACGCCGATGCGCGCCAGACGTTTGAGGGTCTGCCCAGCCCGTTCGTAGTCCTTCATCAGTACACTCTCAGTGATCTCGATCTCGAGCAGTTCGGGGTTCAGGCCGCTGTCGTCGATGGCGCCGGCGACGGTCTGGAGGAATTCGGGCTGGCGAAACTGGAGGGTCGACACGTTTACGGAGATCTTCACCGGTCGGTAACCCGCCCGCTGCCAGGCGACCGCCTGATGGCAGGCCTCTCGCAACAGCCAGTGACCGATGGGAATGATCAGGCCGGCGTCCTCGGCGATGGGAATGAACTCATCGGGAGGGATGAACCCCAGCTCGCGGTTGTTCCAGCGCATCAACGTCTCGAAGCCGACCAGCGTATTCGAAGCCAGTTCGATCTGGGGCTGATAGCGGAGCTCCAGCTCGTTCTCCTCGAGCGCCCAACGCATGGCCCGTTCTAGCTGAAGCTGGCGCGACTGCTTGGTCCGCATCTCCACGTTGGAGAAGTTGAAGCTGTTCTTGCCGGCCTCCTTGACCTGATACATGGCGCTGTCGGCGTTCTTGGTGAGGCTTGCAACGTCCTCGCCATCCTTGGGGAACATGGCGATGCCGATGCTGGCGGAGACGTGCAGCACCTTGCCCCGGATCTCGAAGGGGGAGCTCAGGATGGCGACCAGCTTGCGGGCGATGACGCTGGCCGCACTGCGGTCGCGCATACCCTGAAGGGCCATGATGAACTCGTCGCCGCCGAGCCTGGCCACTATATCGTTCTGACGCACGTTCTCCTTGAGCGCGCCGGCCACCTCTTTGAGAAGCTCGTCGCCCATCTCATGACCGAAGGTGTCGTTGACGAACTTGAAGCGGTCGAGGTCGACGAAGAGTACCGCCAGGTGCGATCCCGCCTGCTGCGCGTCGGCGATGGAATCAGCCAGACGCCGCTCGAACGCGGTCCGGTTGAGAAGGCCGGTGAGGGCGTCGTACTGTGCTTGGGTGAAGGCCTTGCGGTGGACGCGGAGCTGGCTGCTTAGGCGATTCAGGTAGCCGAACACGATTCCGAACACCACAAAGGTGATCGGCTCGAAGATGCGGTCCAATGCGATGGGCCACGGCAGTCCCCAATCACCTGTGGAGAGGAAGGTCGCGTAGCCGTGATGGCCGATCCACAACAGCGCACCGGCTACCAGACCGAACCAGCGACCCCACAGACTGGCGATGACGGCCACCAGAGCCAAGGCGATCAGGTTGTGGTTCTCCCCGAGGGTATTCTGCAAGCTCGAGAACGACATGCCGTAGCCAACGATTAGGGGGATGGTGAGCGCGAGTCGAATCCACAACCACTTCATGGTGGACCCACCCTAGAGGATGGTCATTCACAGAACTCTTACAGCCTCTGACGGAATTCTTACGCCGCTGCGAAAGTCGTTCTGGGCGCCCTTGCATCGGCCCTTCGGACATCGGTCACGGTCGTTTCCGTGGCGAGCCCCTACACTTGCGACATGGACCGTGACAGACGGCACCTGGTCAGTCTCGCGATCATGGCCGCCAGCTTTGCTGCAGTGCTGGTGCTGGCGCCCCTGCGGCCAGGTGGATGGCTCGAAATCGCAACCTGGTGTTTCTTCGTCTCGCTGCCGTTTGCAGCGGCCTACCCGATCATGCTGCGGATTACCCGCTACGGCGGCTACCAGCCGGCCGACATGCCCTCGATCACCCTGGCGGTGGCGGCGATCACCTTCACCGGCGGGATGGCCGCCCTGGCGCGGCACGTGACCTACGAACTGTTCTGGTTCTTCGCCGCGACGCTGGCTCTGGCCGCTGCCACCATTCTCATTACCAGAAGCTGGCAGGCACCACGAGAGCCCACCTAGCCGGTTTCGAAACGCTACAACCACAACTCGAGGTGACGGGCGTTGCATCTGCAGGCAGCGCCGGCCTCAGCTCTAGCGAGCCTCATCGCCGGCCGCGGGCGAGATCTGATGCCAGTTGGCCACCTCGCGCTCGAGCTGCGCCGCAGTTGTGGTCGCCTCGAGGCGTTCCATGATGGCGCCAACCTGATCGGGGGTGGCAGTGAGTTCGCCGGCGATCCCATCCAATGCGTAGACAGACGACGATACCGGCAGCCGTTCGTCGACGGTGAGCAGCTGGTAGTGACGGTGGGCCAGCAGATGGCGGTAGACGCTCTCATAGACCTGAGGCCGGTAGGCAACGGCATCGTCCGCAGCCGGCTCGGTCTGCCCGAGGGTCACGGCCAGGTCGTGCAGCTCACGCCACAGCCTCCGCAGCACCCCGGGTGGCGCGTCGGCGGCTTCGCGCCGATGCTGGGGCTGGGCCATGGTCCGCTCACGAGCCGCCTCGATCTCGGTGCGAACCAATGTCGAGGGGACCGGCACTACAAACAGGGTTGCCGGGCCGGCCAGTAGCGCCTCAGCGGCGTCGTTGTGCGGCTGCGCCAGCTCGATCAGACGGTTGCCGATTAGCGGAAGCTCCCCGATCAGGATGGCGTTGTCGCCGTGCCGCCGGTGCCAGTCGAGGACCGCACCGCGCGACCACAGTCCGACCGCCTTGCGAACGGCGGGGTGGGTGACGCCCGCTATCTCGGGGTAGCGGGCGTGCCATGGGGGCAGCTCGAAAGCGGGCCGGGCCACGTCCCACTGCAGAAGGTGCACCTCGCGCCCCGCCTCGAGCGCCATCAACGCTAGCTGTTTCACCAGCAGGCTCTTGCCGACGCCTGGCAGGCCGGCGAACAGCACCACGCGCCGCTCTGCGATCATCGCCTCGAAGGCGTTTCGCAGGGGACCGCCGATCGGCAGGATCACGCGGCTGCTGGGCATGACGCAAGCTTAGCGCGCTGGCGAATCCGGGTAAGAGGCGAAGAAGATCACCGAACTATATTACGTCGTTTGCTACTTGATCTGAGAGATGAAACGGGGGATGGTGGGTCTGCTATGAACCAAATCCATCCCCGATACCAGCATACGCTCGACGACCTGTTCCTGCAGGTGTTCGTACTCATCGATGACTTCTTACAACCCTTCGAACCACAGTTACCCAGTCAGGCACACCAGAAAGCCAGTATCAGCGAGATCTTAACCATCGCCATCGTCGGCGAGATCCTCGCTCAACCATTTGAGAGCGTGTGGTACTGGCTGGTCACACAGAACCACCAGGATTTGTTCCCAAGCTTGCCGCACCCCAGCCGCTATCACCGGATTCTTCGCAACTCCGAGCGGCTCATCGCTCAGCTGGCACTCAGCGTCACCGGGGAACAACAGGGGGTAAAGCTGATCGATAGTAAACCCTTGCCGGTCGCTAAGGGCAAGCGCGCTTCGTGGGCGAAACTCCCCGAGGCCGAGAAGGGATTCAGCACGATGGGGATGGTGTTTGGTTTCAAGCTGCATGCCCTGGTGAGTGAAGCGGGGTTGTTCCGGAGGTGGCTGTTTGCTCCTGCATCCTGCTCGGATGTTCGTGCTGGACGGGAACTCACGCAAGACTTAGAGGGCGACCGGGTGCTCGGGGATAAAGCTTACGTGGGTTCAGACGTCATCACTCCAGCCAGGAAGAACATGCACGATCAAGGTATTTGGTGTTTGTGGATGAGTCGCGCTAGGAAGCGTATTGAGACGTCTTTCAGCACTCTGGTGAGGTCGTTAACGCTTCATGCAGCTCAGGTAAAGACGTTCAGATCGCTGAGGACCAGGGTGAATCTGAAGATCGCTGCGTTCAACTTGATGCACTCGGGAGCCCTAAACGGGTAGCAAACGAGGTATATTGATAGAGACTTCGGACCCTCTAACTCTCATCATAACGATCAAACAGATCCCAACCACGGAACTGCTCAGGGTACTTCCTGATGTAGCTCTCCCACAAGGAAAGGTACTTCTCCCCAGCAACGGTTAAGGTTTCTTCTCGATCACCACGCTTTTCAACAACGATCGGAGGCTCAATGAAGAGGCTCGTCTGCTCAGCGCCCGTGGAAATACAAAACATTGGTAACAGAGGAGCCCCCGTCATCTTGGAAAGGCTGAGCATCCCCGTTGAGAGGTATCGGTCGTATCCCAGCAACTCGAGCTTGAGTCGTCTCTGTCCCCAACTTCCATCAGCTGCAATGCATAGGATCGCGTTTCGGGTCAGACGATTGTGCAACTCCCTAGTAAAGGGAAGCAAGGGCGCGACTTTACAGCGGGTTGCGCATTGAGTGATCGTGCTTCATGCTGAGGCATGGCGCACTCTACCGACCTCCGAGAACGCATCGTAAACGCCGTCCTACACAAGCGTTACACCCTCCATGAAGCCGCAGACACGTTCGACGTTGGAACCGCCACCGTCAGTCGCTACCTCCGCCGCTACCGCCAAAGTGGAGATCTCACCCCCAGAACCTCCCCGGGCCGCCCCAGCGCCCTCCATGAGCACCAGGCATGGGTTGAGCAGAGCCTCATCAGCAACGACCTCACCCACGACCAGCGCTGCGACCTTTTCTTGGAGAGAACCGGCGTCCGCATCAGCAGAGCGACCATGTGCCGCTGGGTACAGAGATTGGGATCGACGAGAAAAAAAGACGATCTACGCGAGTGAACAGAATCCAGAGGCCCGGTGGAGGTTCCTGGCTTGGATCAGAGGTATTGACCCGCACCGGTTGGTGTTCGTCGATGAGAGCGGCTTCAACGTCGCCATGACCCTGCCCTACGCCTACGCCCCACGTGGACAACGTGCCGTGGGTAGGGTGCCGAAGAACCGTGGGGAGAACACCAGCCTCGTTGCAGCGATCAGTCTCGATGAGGGTGTGGGTGACGCGATGACGTTGACCGGAGCGGTGGATGGCGTGGCGTTTTTAGCGTACATCGAGCAGGTCATCGCTCCGAAGCTGAGGCCGGGGCAGATCGTGGTGATGGATCAGCTGGGGGTGCACCGCAAACCGGAGGTGCGGGAGGCGATCGAGGCGAGGGGGTGCGAGTTGGTGTTGTTGCCTGGGTACAGTCCGGACTTCAACCCCATGCGGAGGGAGTCAAGGATGATGCCGGCGTTTGGGAGAAGCCCCATTGAGTTGGCTTTTTCGAAGATAAAGGCGTTCGTGAAAGCTGTGGGGGCGAGGACGAGGGGAGCGTTGGACTCTGCGATCGCGGCTGCGCTATCGACGGTGTCGTTGGGGGATGTGTTGGGTTGGTTTGAGCATGCCGGAGTCACCAATCACTCATTCTGAGAACCGCTGTAAGGTAAAGGACATCTTTGGCGAACACCCTTTCGCCCCACTCAAAAAACCGGAATATGAGGTGCTTCTCAACCCAGGTCCGCGTCCTTTGAATGAACTCGCCCGTGTGGTTCGCACCATGAATCTGAACGATATTGTAGCCATTCGCGGAGAGGATCTGAGGCGCGACGAGTCTCTGCCCGAAGCTTGTATTTTCCCACAGGATCGCACCCTTGCCACGCTGCAACGCCTCCTGGAGATGGCCCAACCCCTCAACCTTAGCCTCCTTCAGAGCCTCTCGCTCCCAGCGCGTCGGAAGAAGTGAAAACGTTTCCCGCCACTTCTCAATGAACATGCTCTGGCCGATTTCCTGAGTCCGAGCCTCGTCTACTCCGTTCCCGAAAACTTTCTTGAGTACCGTGGCTCGCCGCCGCATGAGGTCAAGAGACTCTTGGCGCCGATACTCGGCAAGACCGAGACTCCTCACAAGAAATCTTTTTGGGGCCGCCGTAACGAACAGATTGACGAAACCCATCAAGGCGAAAGTCCCCAAGAGAATACCGTCTTGTCTCGATATGAACTTCACGGTCAGGCCGCCACCCCACAGTGTGCAGACGGTCTAAAGCTCCGCCGGCGGAGTGCCAACGCCATGAGGATATGCTCTCCCGCTCGGCTATTCTGGCCTGAACGTAGGCGATCAGATTGCCGAGGCTCGAGAACAGATCGACCGTCAGCTCACTGTCGTCGATCTCGATATCGAACGCCTCCTCCAGACCGAGCACCAGGGTGAGGGCCTCGATCGAATCGAGGCCGATGCCACGCCCGAGCAGCGGCGTGGTAGGGGTGCACTCGGCTACGACCGCCGCAGGAACGTCGAGCTGGGAGATCAGGATGGCCTTGAGGGTCGCCTCGATGGCACCGTTGTCGATGGCGGTTACGGCGTCGTCCATGGACGCCACCCCCCTCGCTCCGGCAGATCCCACCGGCTGGGCATCAGGTTAGCTGGTTCCGGCGGATCTTTCCCGTCGGGCTCTTCGGCAGGCTGTCTCGGAATTCGATCACGCTGGGAACCTTGAAATCGGCGATCTTCCCGCGGCAGAACGCGATGAACTCCTCCTCGGCGACCGCGCTGTCGGCGACGATGAACGCCTTCACCCGTTCGTCGCCAAAGGGGGTAGGGATACCGGCCACCACCACATCGAGGACCTTCGGGTGTTCCTTCAGCAGATCTTCGATCTCGTAGGGGCTGATCTTGTAGCCCCCCTTGTTGATGAAGAACTTCTTTCTGCCTTTGAGGGTCAGCCTCCCCTGATCGTCCTTGACGCCCAGATCTCCGGTGATGAAGAACCCATCCCGGAAGGCCTCCCGGTTGACGTCGTCCAGTCCCAGATAGCGGCTGATGGCAGCAGGGCTGCGGACTGCGAATTCTCCCATCTCGCCCACTGCGGCAGGCTGGCCGTCCTCGCGGAAGACCTCGACCTCCACACCCCTGATCGGGGTTCCCACCGACGCCAGCGAATCCGCGACCCCGGGACCCAGATTCACGCTGATGGTGCCGGTCTCGGTCGAGCCGTAGAGCTGACGAACGTACATCCCGAAGTTCTCGTGGAATTTGTGATTGAACGCGCTGGGCATCGGGGCGCTGGCGGAGACGCACAGGCGGAGCGACGAAAAGTCGGGCTGCTGTCTGAAGGTAGACGCCGCCAGGGCGCTGAACATAAACGGCACGGCGATGAACACCGAGATCCGTTGCTCCGCGATCGTCGCGGCCACCGCCCGGCGGTCGAAAGTAGCGATCGGATGGAGAGCCGCCCCGGCAAAGAGGCTGGCCATCATGCTGCGCATCAGGCCGTTCACATGTGAAAAAGGGGCCACCCCGAGGAAGCGATCGTCCTTGGTAATAGCGAGCGTCTCGATGAAGCTGTCGAGCTCGAACAGCACGTTGCGGTGACTGCGGGCGATGCGTTTGGGCCGCCCCGTCGACCCCGAGGAGAACTGGTACATGAGCGGACCATCAGGATCGATGTCGACGCGGAAGTCCGCCAGCGACGCCGATACCTCCGCGGCTGGACGATCGTCGACCAGATGGAGCTGGCATGGGGCCGCGTAGCTGGCGATGACGCTGCGGCACAGCTCGGCGTGCGCCTGCGAGGTCAGCAGCACCGACACGGTGCAGCTCTCCAGAAAGGAGCGGATCTCCTGCTGTTGGTAGGAGTCGTTGAGCGGCACCGCGATGGCGCCGAGCATCAGGATGGCGAAATAGCTCGTCACGAAGTCCAGGCCGTTGGGCAGCAGCAGCGCGACGCTGTCCCCTCGCCGCACCCCCTGGGCCTCGAGGGTCCGAGCCAGCGACGCTATCTCGACCCCGAGGGCCCCATAGGTGACGCTAGATCCACCTTCGACAACCGCAAGCCGGTCGGCGTTCGCTTCAACGACGGTTGCAAACAGCTTCGGGATCGTGTTCATCTGGGCACCAACCCAATATGCATTGTCACATGGTACGGGGGCGACATTCGAACTGCTGTGACGAGTCTCCAGCACCACGATCTGTGGAAGGCTCCCGCAGATGTGGGATAATCCCCCATATGATGAACACCGTCTCGATCCTTCATGCCCGCGAGAATCACCTCGACCCGCTGGCCGGCCACCCCGTCGACGTGTGGGGACCGCAACGGTGACCGTGGAACCGTTCTGCTCCCAACACTCACAGGCGACGGGCCAGCCCCTCTACGGAACCGCCAGCCAGACACGCATATGGCTGCTGCTCGAGCATGCCGGGAGCTGGCCCGGCAGTTGGCTCGAGGGCAACGACCTGCCCGCCCCGCTCCAGGCCTGGACGAAACAGCAGGAGGCTGCTATCCCCCACAGCCGGGTCGCCTTCATCAAGCGCGACCGGCCCAGCGCCAGCCGCGCGCTCTACCTGGCGATCACCGACCCCACCGAGCCACGGCTCTACCGATTCGATTGGCGCGCGTACCCGGAACTCCTCGATCTCGACGTGGCGGCCATCCTGGCCGGCGACGGCGACCTCGAGCCCGTCACCGAGACGCTGGCGCTGGTCTGCACCCACGGCCGCCGCGACCGCTGCTGCGCCAAGTTCGGCCTGCCCGTCTACCAAGCCTTTCAGCAGCAGCCCGAGCTGTCCGTGTGGCAGTGCACCCATTTGGGCGGCCACCGCTTCGCCGCCAACGCCGTCATCCTCCCCTCCGGGGTCTGCTACGGCTACCTCACCCCCAGCGAGGTCGGCGCGGTCGCCGCGGCAACGCTCCGGGGAGAGATCCATCTCGACAGCTACCGCGGCCGCTCGTTCCACGACGGCGTGACCAACGCCGCCGACTACTTCGTCCGGCGCGAGACCGGTACCAGCGAGGCATCCGGCCTGAACCTCGAGAGCGCCGAACAGCAGGGCGAGACCCACCGGGTCACCTTTCGCAACGGCCGCAGCCGTCACCGGATCGAACTGACCAGCACCCTCGGCGAACCGGAACTGGTGTCGTGCGGCAAACCTCTCAAACCGCAACCGCACTACTCCCTCGTGCGCCACCAGCGTCTCGACGGTCCCAACCCCTGACGGGGCGGTGAAGGTCACCCTGCTCGGCACCGGCGCCCCTCTGGCGCCCGAACGTGCCGCCATGGGCATCCACCTCGAGGCGCCCGGCTGTGAACCGCTGTTGCTCGACACCTGCGGCGGCTTCGAGGTCTTCCGGCAACTGGAGCGCTTCGGCCTCGACCCCTCTCGGCTTCGGGATGTCGTGCTCAGCCACCGGCACGGCGACCACATCGGCGGCATGATGCCGCTGTTCATCGCCTCGCGCGAACTCCACTGCTACGGCCCCGGCGACGCCCTCGACGCCACCCGGGAGCTGCTGCAGCTGACCTACCCCCACCTTCTCGACACCCCCGGGCGGCAGCTTCACTATCACCCGGTCGCAACAGGCCAGCAGTACGCCATCGCCGGCTTCGAAATCACCTTCTTCGAGGTGGTCCACCGGGTGCCCACCTACGCCCTGCGGGTAGCGCACGGCGGCACGGTGCTGGCCTACAGCGCCGACAGCCTGCCCTGCGAGGCGCTCGTGGCCTGCGCCCGAAACGCAGACCTGTTCCTCTGCGACGCCCTGTGCGAGGCCGGTGAGCACAGCGACGGCGCCCACCAGCTCATGCATCCCACGGCTCCCGAGGCGGCAGAGATGGCGGCGGCGGCCGGTGCCAGAGAGCTGGCGCTGGTGCACCTGGCACGCTACGCCGATCCGCGGGCGATGCGCGAACAGGCCCGGAAGGTCTTCGGCGGGCCGGTGACGATTCCCGACGACGGAGAGGTTCTGGAGATCTAAAGCTAGTTTCAAAAAGGATGTTCTGTAGTTGCTGGTCAACAGGGATATAGGATTCACGCCATTCCCATGGGGGGTTACCCCCTCCCCAGCCCTCCCCCTAAAAGGAGGAGGGAGCTATAAGCAACCCCTGAGTACGATACGGGACATTATGGGGTGGTTAGTGGAGGGTGTGAACACGTCTTGAGTAAAGAGAACAACAGCACGGATAACCGAGGTGTGAAGGAACCAATGGACCAAGGTTATTACTAGGACCCCAACTTGAACAACATGAGTTCACCCTTGATGAGTAATCATGTCTTACGCTTGTTTCCTCGCCACAGTTGTGGTGCTGGAGGAGTTTTACTCCGTAAGCCCCGTGGGTACGTACCCTGTACTGATCGTGCTCAACCCTAAGAACACGGTATCAAATCGTTATCCGAGTACCTTGTTGTTACTCACGAGTGCTCTTAACTCCCTCCTCCTTTTAGGGGGAGGGCTGGGGAGGGGGTAATTCCCCACGCCGGAGGCGTGAAACTCTACCTTATCAGGACTTGCCGGCGTTGTTCGGGGTTGCGTCGGTGACGGGTCTGATCTCTAGTGAGGGGCAAGAAACCCCGGTCCGCATCGCATTTTTCGCACATTGCCGTGCCTGACGGTGGCTGCGTTTCCGCTTTTCTGAATACGACTCAACGATCTGGCGTTGGACGAGAGGGTGGCGAGTAAGAGCGATTTGACGATGCGTGGTGGACGGAGAAACCGAGAAATGCCGTACTGACCGGCACAAACTCGATTGTGGGTCCAAGATTTCCCTTGCTCATCGCCTTTCTCACGAGGCCGGATTGTCCTGCTTATTGACACCTCCAACAAGAGTTCCGAGAAAAGGCTTAGGTCCGCACCGGTCCTTCCATGCGACGGCTCCGCAAGACCGGGTACCCGGTCCGGCTCTCGGCAACTCGCGAAGGCCACCGACGGACGCGGTACCATCGAAACGAAAGGGAGCTGCCCATGATCCACCTCGACATCCAAGGAACGCGCCTACCGGCACTCGGGCTGGGCACCTATCCGCTGCGCGGCGCGGACGCAACCGACGCCGTAGAGCGAGCCCTCAGACTCGGCTACCGTCATATCGACACCGCCCAGAGCTACGAGAACGAGCGCGAAGTCGGCGCCGCCTTACGGCGCTCGGGGGTGCCCCGCGACGAGATCTTTTTGGTGACCAAGGTGCGGCCCGGCAACTTCGAGCGTCGCCGGGTCCGGGCTTCGACCGAGGAGAGCCTGCGCAAGCTCGCCGTCGACGCCATCGACCTGCTGCTGCTGCACTGGCCCGACCCCGAGGTCCCGGTCGGGGAAACGCTCGAGGCGCTCCGCACCCTTCAGGACGAAGGCCGGGTGCGGCACCTCGGGGTCAGCAACTTCCCCACCGGGCTGGTCACCGAAGCCGCACAGCACGCCGACATCTTCGCCAACCAGGTCGAATACCACCCGTACCTGAACCAAGAAGCGGTGCTGGCACAGGCCCGGGCAATGGGCCACATGGTCACCGCCTACAGCCCCATTGCCCGTGGCCGCGTCAACCAGGAGCCGATCATCCAGGAGATCGCCGCCGCCCACGGCAAGAACCCGGTGCAGGTGACGCTCCGCTGGCTGCTGCAGCAGGACCGGGTCGCCGCCATTCCCAAGTCTGGCAACCCCGAACGTCAGGCGGCGAACTTCGACGTCTTCGACTTCGAACTGAGCGCCGAGGAGATGGCAAGCATCGATGGGATTGGGGGCCGCGATCGCATCGTAGAACCGGACTCGGCGCCCGACTGGGACTGAAGGGGCGTCCGCCTCAGGCATCCCGCACCAGCCGGAAGCCCATGTGCCCGGTCGAACTGTCCGGCGTGTTGGAGGTGCGGGCCGCCACCCGGTAGCGGTTGCAGTACGAGGAGTGGCACAGATACGACCCGCCCTTGGTGACCTTGGCCTGACCCTGCGGCGGGCCTTTGGGATCGAAACGCCGCTCCGGCGGGTGATCGCTGCCGAACCAGTCGGTACACCACTCCCAGGCGTTGCCGCTCATGTTGTACAGACTGAAGCCGTTGGGCTCGAAGGCGTCGACCGGGGCGGTGCCCAGATAGCCGTCCTTGGCGGTGTTGTTGGTCGGAAAGGTGCCCTGCCAGATGTTGCAGTGCCAGCGCTTGTCGGCCACCAGGCGGTCGCCCCAGGGATAGCGTTTCTGCTCGAGCCCGCCGCGGGCGGCGTACTCCCACTCGGCCTCGGTCGGCAGCCGCTTGCCCGCCCAGGCGGTGTAGGCGACGGCGTCGTTCCAGCTGACGTGCACCACCGGATGATCGAGGCGGCCTTCGAGGTCGGAGTCGGGCCCCTCGGGGTGACGCCAGTCGGCACCGTGCACCTGCCGCCACCAGGGCGCCTCGGCGACCCCTCGGGTGGGTGGGAAATCGCTGGGCAGGAACTGGTAGAACACGTACGACCAGCCGAACGACTCGGCCTCGGTGCGGTGCTCGGTGGCGTCGACGAAGTCCGCGAAGCGCTCGTTGCTGACCGCGAAGGGATCGATCCACACAGGGTTCACCGTCACCTCGCGGATCGGACCCTCGCCGTCGGCCGGGAAGGAGGGGTCGTCCGACCCCATCAGGAAGGTGCCGCCCTCGAGCAGGACCATCCCCTCGGTCGAGCCGGCGGTGGCGGTGGCGGGAACGCTCGTCGGAGCCGCCGCCGGCTCCGCGGCCGGGGTCCGGCTGACGCCGCAACAGGGTGAATGCGCTGGGGTGGTGGGGTCGTCGCTCATCGTCGCTCCCAAGCCTACCGCCTCGAGCCTGCCGAGCGCCAGCAGCCGAGCCCCACGGTAAGCTTCTCCCATGAGCACAAGACCGACCGTTCTGCTGGCCCCCCACTTCCGGACCCTCGAGGAGATCTTCGACCCGCGGGACCTCGAGCGCCTCGCCTCATTCAGTGAGGTGGTGTGGGCCCGCGACGAACCGTTGCCGGAGGCCGAGCTCGATGCGCTGCTGCCCGAGGCCTGGGCCTACATCGGCACCAGCCAACCGCTCGACGCGGCGCGGCTGGCCACGGCGCCCAAGCTCCGGGCGGTGATCGAGGTGGCCGGCGGCTTCCCCCCCTCGATCGACTACCAGACCTGCTTCGCCCGCGGCATCCGGGTGCTCAGCTGCGCCCCCGCCTTCGGCGCGCAGGTGGCCGAGATGGCACTCGCCATGGCGCTGGCCGGCGGCCGTGGACTGGTGCGCGAGCACGAGGCGTTCCGCCGCGGCGACGAGGCGTGGCAGGTCGACCGGCCCGCCTGGGACTCCACCCTGTTCGGCCAGCAGGTCGGCCTCCTCGGCTTCGGCTCGCTGGCCCAGAACCTGCTGCCGCTGCTCGCCCCCTTCGGCTGCCACATCCGGGTCTTCGACCCCTGGCTCCCCCCCACCCTGATCGAAGAGAAGGGCTGCCAGCCGACCGACCTCGACGACATGCTGGCAGCCAGCCGCGTGCTGTTCGTACTGGCGACCCCGACCCCCGAAAACCGCGCCCTGCTGTCGGCCGAGAAGCTTGCCCTCCTGCCCGACAGCGCCCTCGTGGTGCTCATCAGCCGCGCCCACCTGGTCGACTTCGAGGCCCTCACCGAAGCCGTCACATCGGGCAAGCTTCAAGCCGCCATCGACGTCTTCCCCAGCGAAGAGCCCTTCACCCCCAACCACCCCATCCGCACCGCCGCCAACGCCATCCTCTCCCCCCACCGCGCCGCCAGCAGCAAAAAAGAGCGACGGGAGATAGGGAGGATGGTGGTAGATGATTTAGAGCTGATGGAAAGGGGCCTACCACCGAGGAGATTACAGGTCGCCGAACCAGAACATAGTGATGAGGAGGCTTAGGGAAAGGAGCTAAAGAAGGATAAGTAGGAGGTTTGGGGGAAACCCCTTCAGACCCCTCCAGGAAGTAGGAGGGTTGGGGCCCCTTCAGACCCCTACGCTTCGCTCCGGGTTCTTCCGGGGTCCTTCAGAGCCCCCCTACGGTGGTCTCTTCAGGGGCTACGGAGCCAACCCTTGGTTGTCTCCTCCGCCACAAGAAGGTTAAAAGAAACAAGCCAACCCGTTAGCGGCTTCACGCCCCGGTTATTCCAAAGTATCTGCTGGAGGAGACCCATAGGGGCTCCGTAAGCGTCCGAAGAGACTTCCCGCAAGGAAGGCTCAGAGGAACCCCGGAAGAACCCCGTAGGGGGTCTGAAGGGGCCCCAAACCTACTTATCCTTGTCTGAAGGGGCCCCAAACCTACTACCACATATTCTTTTTTTTAGAGTCCCGACAGCTTGTAATTCTTTTCTATATATTCCGTCCACTCTGGGGGTACATCCTCCTCGACGTAGATGGCTTCGACAGGGCAGGCCGGGATGCAGGCGCCGCAGTCGATGCACTCCTCAGGATGAATATAGAACATTTCGTCGGTTTCGTAGATGCATTCGACCGGGCACACGTCCACGCACGAGGCGTCTTTGGTTCCGATGCAGGGTTCAACGATGATATGAGGAATGGTGTCCTCCGTTGCCGTCAGAGTTGGCCCTGTAGCTTGGGGCCATGGCCGGTTGTCCCAGCATAGCGTTTCGAGGCGCTTACGGTGAGAGGTGGGATACCGACCGGCGCCTGCACCCATTCTGGCTGCGGCTCTGTTTCAGTGGCGCTGGGCCAGCACGATGCTCGTTTCCATGCCTGAAAACCACATCGCCCAGGCACGGCCTGGGCGGCACTAAAGCGCTTGGCCCTGCCCGTGCCAGCGACGGTTTGGTGAACCTTCTCAGCCCGGCGAAGGGCGCGGTTCCGACGCGCGAATCGTGGCCGCCAGGCCGTTCCCGGAGGGGTCGCGCACGAACAGGCCGCCGCTACGATCCTCGCCCGCTGTGCCGAAGCGCTCGAGGCGCGCGGCCAGCGCCGCCAGCGCGGGCTCGTCTGGAAGCTCGATGGCCCACTGTCTCAGCCCCACCGCGTCGGGAGGTGGGGGGGGCGCGCCGACACCGTTCCAGGTGTTGATCCCCAGGTGATGGTGATACCCCCCGGCCGCCAGGAACGAGGCGCTGCCGCCGTAGCGCACGATCATCTCGAACCCGACCGCCTGGGTGTAGAAGGCTTCGGCCACAGCGATGTCGGCCACATGCAGGTGCATGTGGCCGAGGACGGTGCCGGGATGCAGGCCCGGTCCGGGGGTCCGATCGGCCTCCAGCTCGGCCAGCACCCCGCGGATGTCGAGCGGATCGACCGCCATCTGAAGGCTGCCACTCTGGTAGGGCCAGCTCGAGCGCGGGCGGTCCCGGTAGATCTCGATGCCGTTGCCGTCCGGATCGCTCAGGTATAGGGCCTCGCTCACCAAATGGTCGGAGGCGCCCTGGAGTTGGGTTTCGCTGTCGATAAGCCGCTGCAACACCTGGGCCAGGTGCAGCCGCGAGGGGACCAGCACCGCGACGTGGTAGAGGCCGCTGCGTCGCGGCGCCTGGACGGCGTCCGGGCGCTCGTGCAACACCAGCAGGTCGTCCCCGCCGGCCCCCATATGAGCGGCCTCACCGTGGTCGTGATGGAGCTGCATCCCCAGGGCATCGCGGTAGTAGCGGACGGAGCGCTCGAGGTCGCGCACCGTAAGGTGAACGGCGCCCAGACGAATGTCGTTAGGCAGGGTGTGGGCGAGATCGGGATCGGTCATGACGGTCACGGCTCCCATGATGCCGCCCACCGGCCCGGTTCCACGTCGTCCGGCGGCGCTCAGGGGTCGACCGGTCGGTAGCCGCCCGAGGGCAGCCTCTCCCAGCCGGCAGGTGCCGATGCGTCACGCCGCGGCCAGCCGCCCGCAACCCGGGCGCGGGTCGCCTCCCAGCTGCGCACCCCGCTGCTGGCATCGAGGGCTTCGACGCTGAAGGCGCCCACGGCGGCGGCCACGGTCAGCGCCTCTTCGGCTCCCAGGCCGCGGAGCAGCGACGCTAGGAGACCGGCCAGGGCTGCGTCGCCCGCACCGACGGTGCCGTCGACCTCGACCTCGAAGGCCGGAGTCCACAGCTCTCGCTCCGGCCACGCTGGGTGCTCACCGAGCATGGTCCCACGCAGCCGGGAAGCGACCGCCGTGCGCAGGTAGAGCCCGTCGGCGCCCAGCTTCACCCCGGCCACCGCCACCCCCAGTTCGAGCAGCCTCGAGCCGAGATCGCGAACGAAGGGCGCCGGTTGGGTGGCGTCCCGCCAGCTGCCGTTCTCGTAGCGGTCGCGGTCGAGCATGAACAGCGCTTCGGCGAGGCTGGGAATGAACACGTCTACCCGGGGTAGCACCCGCTCGAGATAGGCCTCCCAGTCCACCCGCCCCGAAGCGGCGTCTGGGTCGGGCAGCGACGTGTCCATGACGATGGTGACGCCCAGCTCCCGGATGCGGTCGAACAGCTCGGCCAGCCACCGCCCACCGTCGTCGTATGTGCGCCGCAGAGCGGACGGGTAGCCGAGATAGAAGATGCGGGCGCCGGCCACCACCTCGAGATCGATGTCGCTGGGCCCGAAGCTGTCGTTGCAGCCGGGCTGGTGCAAAAACATCCGGTCCTGTCCGGTAGGACTGATGACCACCGTGTAGGAGCTGTTTTCGCTCGGGTCGACGGTGAGGGTGGCGGCCGCCTCGGGGCTCTGTTCAGCCAGCAGCGAGCGAATGTGCGCACCGTAGCTGTCGTCGCCTACCTTGCCCATGAGCCGACTGTCGACGCCCAAGGTCAACAGCGCCCGACCGACGTTGGAGACCCCCCCGCCGGTGCTGTAGCGGGTGCGGCGGATGGTGGACATGGTGCCGGGCTCGAGGCTGAAGCCCGCCTCGAAGTCGAGGATGACGTCGAGACACAGGTGCCCGGCGACGACGACTTCGGCCATGGTCAGCGCGGCTCCGCTTGGGCCTCGAGCGCTTCGGTGAAGATCCGGTGGCTCTCGGCCGCCTCGGGTTTGAGCCGCACGATGTTGTCGCTGCACTGTGCGTGGACTTCGGGCTGATCGGGCAGCAGGAACAGGTTGCGGTTCGGTCTCGGTTTCATACGATCCTCCCAAGCGGTTGCCGACACATACCTCGCTGGCCCAAGTGTGACACAGCACCCGCCCCCCAAGGCGCCCAGTTGACAGGGCGCCGTACGCTCACGTAGCGTTGCGGCAATCCCCGGTCGCGAGCGTCGCTCGAGCAGCGCACCTCGACCCGGCAGCTCGGAGGTACCCCTTGATTCGTTACGGCGCTCACGCCTTCGTCTGGATCGGCGAATGGACCACCGACAGCGGCAACCACGCCATCGCAGAGGCCGGCGAGACCGGCTTCGACTTCCTCGAGATCCCGCTGCTCCGGCCCGATCTGTTCGACGCCGACAGCCACCGAGCCGCCCTGGCGCGCGCCGGCATCGAGGCCACCGCCTCGCTGGTGCTGCCCAGGGATGCCCACCTGCCGGCAGCTCCCGAGCGCGCCCGCGCCTTCCTCCGCGAGGCTCTCGAGCAGGTCGAACGCCTCGGTGCCCGCTACCTCGGCGGCTGCATCGGCTACTCGCTCGGCACCCTCACGGGCAGCCCACCCACTCCCGATGAGCGACAGGCGGTGGTCGAGGTCCTCGGGGAGCTGGCCGAGGATGCCGCAGGCCGGGGCATCACTCTGGCGCTCGAGGCCTGCAACCGCTACGAGACCTACCTCTACAACACCCTCGAGGACGTGCGAGAGACCATCCTCGCCATAGGCGCCGACAACCTCAAGCTCCACGCCGACACCTACCATATGAACATCGAAGAGGAAGGCTTCTACCGGCCACTGGTGGCGACCGCCGACGTGCTCGACTACATCCACATGAGCGAGAGTCACCGCGGCTTGGTGGGCACCGGAACCGTGAACTGGGAGCAGGTATGGCGCGGCCTGGTGGACGCCAATTTCAGCGGCAAGCTGGTGCTCGAGTCGTTCGCCGCCATCAACCCCGATCTGGCGGCCGCCACCTGCCTGTGGCGGCCGCCCAACCAGGGGCCGGAGGTGCTGGCCCGCGAGGGGCTCGCCTTCCTGAAAAAGGGCGCCACCGAGTACGGGTTGGCCTAGACGCCGAGCGACCAGATCAAGGAAGGTGACCGCAGCTGCTGCGGATCACGCCCACACCGCCCGCGCCTTCGTAGCGGGATGCGCTACCCTGGTATATGGCCACTAGCGAAGACTTTCTGGCGTTCGTACAGGAGCGTTTCTCCCCTCTGGTAAGTGCCAGCTACCGCAAGATGTTCGGCGGGGTCGGCATCTTCGAAGAGGGCACCATGTTCGCGCTCATCACCAGCGGCGATGAACTGTTCTTCCGCGTCGACGACGCAACCCGGCCCGGCTTCGAAGATGCCGACAGTAGCCAGTTCATGAGCATGCCCTACTTTTCGGCGCCGGCCGACGCACTCGAGGACACCGGGCCGCTCACACTGCTGATCGAGGACGCCCTGGCCGCGTCGAAGCGGGCGGCGAAGGGGCATGGCAAGGGGTCGTCCGGCGCACGCTAGCCCCCTCCCAAACGGGGGCATTTCGGAAATCCGGAGCGCGCAGACCGTAGCTGGCGCTTCAACCGAGGAGGGTTTCGAAACGTTGGTAGGCGGCGCGCAGCGCCGGGTCGGGGCGGGGTTCGAAGCGCTCCAACTCCACCGAGGCCGCCACCGCGGCTCGCCCCTCGGCGAGGCTGCTCAGGTGGCCGCTGGCCAGCGCTTGCATGAGGACGTTGCCGAGCGCTGTCGCCTCGACCGGTCCGGCCACCACCGGACACGCGCAGGCGTCGGCGGTGAGCTGGTTCAAAAGCCGGTTCTGGCTGCCACCGCCCACCACCCGCACCACCGTGAGGCTACGCTCCACGAGCTCCTCGAGGGCACCTTTGACCCAGCGGTAGCGCAGCGCCAGGCTGTCCAGGCAGCAGCGCACCACCGCGCCGACGTCGGCCGGCTCCGGCTGGCCGCTGCGGCGGCAGTAGGCGCGGACGGTGGCCGGCATGTCGCCGTGCCCCAGGAACTCGGGGGCGTCGGGATCGATCAGGCTGCGGAAGGGCGCGGCCTCGGCGGCCAGCGCCAGCAGCTCGTCCCAGGAGTAGTCGTGCCCTTCCCGCTGCCACTGCCGCCGGCTCTCCTGCAGCAGCCACAGCCCGGCCACGTTCTTGAGCAGCCGGATGGTGCCTTCCACCCCGCCCTCGTTGGTGACGTTCAGCTCCAGCGCCCGCGCGCTCAGCACCGGCTCGGCGGTCTCGACCCCCATCAGGCTCCAGGTGCCGCTGCTCAGGTAGATGCTCTCGGCGTCGAGGCCGGGGACCGCGGCCACCGCGTTGGCGGTGTCGTGGCTACCGGTCGCCAGCACCGGCACCTCGCCGGAGAAACCGACCTCGGCGGCGACCTCGGGCAGCACCGGGCCGATGCGGGTGCCGGGCATCACCACCTCTGGGAAGATGGCAGCGGGGATGCCCAGCACTTCGATCAGCTCGGTCGCCCAGTCGCGGCTGCTTGCGTCGAGCAGCTGGCTGGTCGAGGCGATGGTGTACTCGGCCAGCCGGCGCCCGGTGAGCCAGTAGTGGAACAGGTCCGGCATCATCAGCAGGGTGCCGGCGTGGCGCAGCTGGGGATCGTCACCGGCCACCATGGCGGTGAGCTGAACGAGGGTGTTGATGGCCATGAACTGAATGCCGGTGCGGGCGTAGATGCGTTCCCTGGGGACGGCGGCGAAGGCGCGCTCTTCGATACCCTCGGTGCGAACGTCGCGGTAGTGGTAGGGCGGGCCGAGCAGCCGGCCGGCGCTGTCGAGCAGGGCGTAGTCGACGCCCCAGGTGTCGACCCCGATGCCGCTGGGATCGCGACCGTGCTGCTGGCGGTAGCGGCGCAGGCCCAGCTGGATCTGCTCCCACATGCCCAGCACGTTCCAGTGGACGTGGCCCAGCACCTGGACCGGCTCGTTGGGGAAGCGGTGCAGCTCTTCGAGTTCGAAGCGTTCACCGTCCCAGCGGCCCAGCACCACCCGGCCGCTCGAGGCGCCGAGATCGACCGCCAGGAAGTGGGCGCTCACTCGATCTCCCCCTTCAGCAGCTCGCGGCGGCGGACCATTTCGTCGAGCCGCCCGTCGATGTGGCGAACCTCGCCGGCGGGCAGGTACTGCGGCCCGCCCAGGGCGTAGGTGCCCCACAGGATCCGCGCCCACTTGTCGGCCATCAACATGACGTTGAAGGCCTCGCGGGCGCTGGCGCCGAGGGCCACCGGGCCGTGGTTGACCATCAGGATCAGCTTGGGCGCTACGCCCTGCTCGGCGCGGTAGCGGCGCAGCTCGGTGCGGATCGCCCTGGCCAGCGCCAGGCCGGGATCGCAGTAGGGCACCACCGCCGGCGCCACCCCGCACAACACCACTGCGTCGGGGAAGATGTGGTTCAGAAACGGCTCGGCGCCGAGCCGGCTGCACAGAATCCGGTTGACCGCCATCGCGTGCGTGTGGCCCACCCAGGCGGCGCCCCCCTCGCCGAGGCAGAGGGCGTGTAAAAAGGTCTCCACCGACGGTTTCTTGTGACTGGGGTCGGCCAGCGCCGCCCGCAGGCCCACCTCGACCTGTTCCTGGTCGAGGTGGTCGGCCTCGAGCATGGCCAGGACCGGCTCGAAGCGCACCCGGCTGAGGTCGCCCGGGGCCAGCGTCCCCAGGCTGGTGCCCGAGGCCTTGACCCAGAAGGTGCCGTCGCCGTTGTCGGCGCTGGTGTTGCCCTCGCCGAGGATCGCGAGCTGCCGCTCCTCGCGGCCAAGATCGTGCGAGAGCTGCAGCAGCCGCTCGCGGATCTGCTCCGGCGTCATCGCAGGTAGGCCCCGCTCACTCCGCCGTCGACGGTCAGCACTCCGCCGGTGGTGCGGCTGGCACGCGGACCGGCCAGAAACGAGATCGCTTCGGCGATGTTCTCCGGGTAGACGCTGACCTTGAGGGTGGTGCGCTGGCGGTAGAACTCGTCGAGCTCATCGGGGGCGATGCCGTAGTTTCGGGCCCGCTGTTCGCGCCAGCCCTGATCCCAGATCCCGCTCCCCTGCAGCACTGCGTCGGGCATCACCGAGTTGACCCGAATCCCGAAGGCGCCGCCCTCCTCGGCCAGGCAGCGGGCCAGGTGCAACTCGGCCGCCTTCGCGGCGCTGTAGGCCGCCGCGTTCTTGCCGGCGTAGACGCTGTTCTTGCTGGCCACAAAGATGAGGGTGCCGCCCCTCCCCTGGCGT
Source organism: Trueperaceae bacterium (assembly GCA_963662295.1). Taxonomy (GTDB): domain Bacteria; phylum Deinococcota; class Deinococci; order Deinococcales; family Trueperaceae. Next base: position 4,048,818 of record OY759346.1, on the reverse strand, counting down.
TTCCAGAGGCGAAAGGCCTCGCGGCTCACCAGGAAGTAGCCGGTGTTCATGACGGCGTTCATGCGCTGCCAGTCATCCAGGGTGGTCGCCTCGATGGGGGCGCTAACGGAGATGCCGGCGTTGGAGACCACCACGTCGACGCCGCCGTAGCCGCGCACCACCCGGGCGAACGCCTCGCCGACCGCGTCCTCGTCGGTCACGTCGCAGCGCAGCGCCAGCGCGCGGCCGGCGCCGTGCCCGTTCTCGATGGTGGCCGCTACCTGCTTCGCGCCCTCGAGATCGATGTCCAAAATCGCCACTTGGGCGTGATCCTCGGCCAGTCGCAGGGCCGTGGCGCGGCCGATGCCGCTGGCGCCGCCGGTAACCACGGCCACCCGGCCCGCCTGTTCCCGGGGCGGCGGTTTGAGCAGCAGCTTGTAGAGCTCGAGCGGCCAGTACTCGATGGCGTAGGCCTCCTCGGGGCTGAGGCTCACGAAGCCGCCCAGCACCTCGCTGCCGGCGATCACCTCGATGGCCCGGTGGTAGAGCTGGCGGCTCACCTCGGCGCCCTTGGCGTCGGGGCCGCTGGTGACCATGCCCACCCCAGGAATCAAAATCACCCGGGGGGTGGGGTCGCGCAGCTCGTCGCCCTCGCCGCGGTTCGCCTCGAAGTAGGCCCGGTAGTCCTCGACGAAGCGCTCGACGCCGGTTGCCAGCTCCTCCTTGAGGGCGTCCACGCCGGCGGTCGGCGTCCACTCGAGGAACAGCGGCTGGCGCTTGGTATGGACCAGATGATCGGGGCAGGCGGCACCGAGCTGGGAGAGTTCGCGGGCGCCGGTGCTGCCGACGAAGGCGAGCACCTCGGGGCTGTCGTCGAGCGCCAGGATGGCGGGCCGGCCGGCGCTCAGCGCCCCGCGCAGCTCCGGCAGCACCGCGCCCAGCAGCTGCTCGCGCTCGGTCCGGGGCAGCGCCGGCACCTCGGCGCCGGCGAACACCGTGCGGCCGCCGCGGCGCTCGGCGATGAAATCCTCGGCCTGCTGGATCACCTCGATGGTGCGTCGGTAGCTCTCTTCACCGGTCTCGCCCCAGGTCACCAGCCCGTGCTTGCCCATCACCACCAGGCCGGCCCTGGGGTTGGCGCGGATGCCTTCGCCGATCCACTTCGAGAGGGTAAAGCCGGGGCGGATGTAGTCGACCCAGACCATTTCATCGCCCCAAAGCTGCTGGCACAGCTGGCGGCCGTCGGGGGTGCAGGCCAGACTGATGACGGCGTCGGGGTGGGTGTGGTCGACGTGTTTGGCCGGGGTAAAGCCATGCAGGAGCGTCTCGATCGACTGGCGCGGGCGGTCGAGAGCGAAGAGGGTGTGGGCCAGGTAGGCGACCATCTCCTCGTCGCTCATCGCCTCGCGGGCCATCAGCGGGGCGATGTCGTCCATGTGCAGGCCGGCGAAACCGCCCTCGTCGATGCTGGCGAGGTCGCTGCCCGAGCCCTTGACCCAGAGCACCTCGACCCCCCGCCCGCGGTGGTCGCGCTCGGTCGCTTTGGTGCTGGTATTGCCGCCGAAGATGTTGCACACCGAGCGGTCGGCGCCCAGCAGCCGCGAGCGATAGGCGAGGTTGGCAAGGCCGTCGCCGGCGGGGGCTTCGGCGGGGTTCCACAGATTGTCGGGCACGGTTCTCCTCCTGGTCCCGGGGCCGAATCAACCGGGTCGAGTCGCCGCTGCGCTGCCAGCTCGGTAACCAAAACTGAAGGCCTCCAGTTGACGAGCCAAACCCCGCGGACCTGTTGCGATTCAGGTGGTTGGAGTCTACGTCAGATTCCCCCACGTTTTCAACACGTGCGACGGCGCCTGGTGCATCGCGATGCCGGTCTGGACATCTGCTAGACTCGGCAGCGAGCAAACGGAGCTACAACCCTGAATGAGACGGGAGGCGGTATGGCGGCGACCGACACACTGGCACGGCGATTAGAGGCCCAGGGGCGCACCCTCGACGAGGTCAAGGCGACCCTCGCAGCGCAGTCGATCGAGACCCCCTCATGGGGCTACGGCAACTCCGGCACCCGCTTCAAGACCTTTCCCTGGCCCGGCGCTCCCCGCACCGTCTTCGAGAAGCTCGACGACGCCGCCACGGTCCACCGGCTCACCGGCGCCGCCCCCAGCGTGGCGCTCCACATTCCCTGGGACAAGACCGACGACTACCACGCTCTGTGCAGCTACGCCGAACAGCGCGGCGTTCGCCTCGGCGCCATCAACCCCAACGTCTTTCAGGACCAGGACTATCGGCTCGGCTCGCTCGGCCACCCCGACGCCGAGGTCCGCGGGCAGGCTCTGGAGCACCTGCTCGAGTGCGTCGAGATCATGAAGGCGACCGGCTCGAACGACCTCAGCCTGTGGTTTGCAGACGGCACCAACTACGCCGGTCAGGACGACATTCGTCGCCGCAAACAGACCTTTCTCGAGGGGCTGGCCACGGTCCACGAAGCGCTTCCCGAGGGCACCCGGATGCTGGTCGAGTACAAGCTCTTCGAGCCCGGCTTCTACCACACCGATCTGGCCGACTGGGGCATCGCCTACACGTTCTGCCTCAAGCTCGGCCCCAAGGCCGAGGTGCTGGTCGACATGGGGCACCACGCCCACGGCACCAACATCGAGCACATCGTCGCCTTCCTGCTCGACGAGGGGCGCCTCGGCGGCTTCCACTTCAACAACCGCAAGTACGCCGACGACGATCTGATGGTCGGCACCGTCAACCCCTTCGAGCTGTTCTGCATCTACCACGAACTCGTCAAGGCCGAGCGGTCCCCCGACGCCGCCCTGCGCGCACACGCCGGCCGCGTCGCCTACATGCTCGACCAGAGCCACAACGTCGAGGGCAAGATCGGCGCGGTGGTGCAGAGCGTCATCAACTGCCAGCTCGCCTACGCCAAGGCCCTGCTGGTCGATCACGATAGCCTGGCCATGCACCAGGCCGCCGGCGAGGTGCTGGCCGCCCACAACACCCTGGTGGACGCCTTCGAGCTGGACGTGCGGCCGCTACTGGCCGAGGTTCGTGAGGAGCAGGGGCTCCACCCCAGCCCCATGCAGGCGCTCAAGGAGAGCCGCTACGAGGAGCGGGTCGCCGAGGAGCGGGGCAGCCAGGGGTCCGGCAGCGGCTACCCGAGCTAGCGCCGGGGCGCCGGAGGTTCACCAGACATGCCCGAAATCGTGGTGCTGGGCGAGGCCCTCATCGACCTCTTCGCCGAAGCGGGCGTGGGACTGAGGGACGCGCGCGCACTGCACCCCTCGCCCGGCGGCGCGCCGGCCAACGTGGCCGCCGCCCTGGGGCGTCTGGGAAGCGACGTGTGCTTCATCGGCAGGGTCGGTGAGGACGAATTCGGCCACTATCTGATCGCCACGCTGGCCTCCCACGGGGTCGACACCCGCCACCTGCTCACCGACGCCAGGGCGCCCACCATGCTGGCCGTGGTCGCCTCGCCGCGGCCCGACGAACAGCATTTCATCCTCTACAACGGCGCCAACGAACTGCTCGAGCCCGCCGGGCTGCCCACCACCGCCATCGAGACGGCCGCGGTGTTCGTCTACGGCTCCGTGACCCTCGCCACCCGCAGCCGCGACGCCGCCCTGGCGGCCGCCGAGCTGGCAGCCGAGTCCGCTACGGTGGTAGTCTTCGACGTCAATCTGCGCCCCGCCCTGTGGCCCGACCTCGAGCAGGCCCGAGCGCACATCGAAACGGCGCTGGCAACGGCCACGATAATCAAGGTCAACGAGCAGGAACTCGCCTTCCTCACCGGCACCAGCGACCTCGGTCGCGGGAGCGAGCAGCTCCTCGCCCGCGGGGCCGCGCTGTGCTGCGTCTCGCTCGGCGATGAAGGGGCGTTTTTCGCCACCGGCAAGGCCCGCGGGCACGTTCCGGCGTTCGACGTTCGGGTGGCGAACACCACCGGCAGCGGCGACGCCTTCGTGGCCGGACTGGCGCTGAAACTCAGCCGACTCGAGGAGCCGGTGGCGGCCCTCGAACAGGCCGAGCTCGCGGCCATGATCCGCTTCGCCAACGCCTGCGGCGCACTGGTGGCCAGCCACCAGGGGGCGATGGGCACCGACCTCGAGCTGGCGGCCGTCGAGGACCTCGTTCGCGGCTGTGAAGACTAGCCCGGAGCTGCCCCAACCGCGGCTCCGGCACCGTGCCGGCGGTACACTGCAACAACCCCTTTGCCCTCGGGAGGACCCATGAGCAGCCTCGATCCGAAACGCACCGTCGCCGAACTCAAGGACCTGCGCGAACGGACCGCCGACGAGAACGGCGCCTGGCGCGTCGCCTGGAGCGACACCTGGCTCGAAGCCCGCGCCTGGCTGCGCGAGAAGACCGACGCCCTCGGCCTCGAGACGCACATGGACGCCGCCGGCAATGTATGGCACACCCTGCCCGGCGCGAGCGAGCGGGAGCTGCTCATCGGCGGGCACAGCGACTCGGTGCCGGGCGGGGGCTGGCTCGACGGCAGCCTCAACCTGCTGGCTGGCCTCGAGTCGATCCGCCGGATCAAAGACGACTACGGCGGCCGGCCACCGGTCACCGTGCGGCTGGTCGACTGGGCCGACGAGGAGGGGGCCCGCTTCGGCCGCAGCCTGTTCGGCTCGAGCGCCTGCAGCGGCAGCCTGGTCCCCGCCGAGGAGCGCGGCCGCAGCGACAAGGACGGCATTCTGGTCGAGGACGCGCTGGCCCGGGTCGGCGTGGACCTGGACCGGATGCTCGAGTCGGGGAGCGAGCTCGTCAACGCCGCCGCCTACCTGGAGCTGCACATCGAACAGGGTCCGGTCCTCGAGGGCCTGGGGCTGCCGCTCGGGGTGGTGCAGGGCACCTTCGGGGTGGAGCGCCACGGCGTCCACTTCCGCGGCCAGGCCGCCCACTCCGGCTCCACCCCCATGGACCGCCGCCGCGACGCCTTCCTGGCGGCGGCGCGCATGAGCCCCGAGATCTACAGCATCACCGACCGTCACGGCGGGGTGTGCACCATCGGCAGCGTCACTACCCGCCCGGGCATCGTCACCTCGGTGGTCGAGGCGTGCGACATCACCCTCGATCAGCGCCACCTCAGCGCCGAGGCGCTGGCCGCCATGCTCTCCGAGGCCAAGGGTGCCAGTGAGCGCTTTGCCGCCGAGGGCGACGTCAAGGTCTCCTGGAGCCACCTGTGGAGCATCGCCCCGATCCTGTTCCACCCGGAGCTGATCGCGCTGTGCGACGAGGCCGTCCGCGAGACCGCGGGCGCCTCCCACCGGCTGCCGAGCGGCCCGCTGCACGACGCTGCCGAGGTCGCCCGCGTAGGGGTCCCCACGGTGATGATGTTCGCCCAGAGCCTCTACGGGATCTCGCACAACAAGATCGAGGACACCCGCGAGGAGCACATCGAGCAGTCCGTGATCGCGCTGGATAAACTGGCGGAGAAGGCGATGGGGTGGATGGGGTGAGAGAGGTGGAGAGCGTGAGCCGATCCATCATCGACATCAGCCACGAGTTCTTCGACGAGATCGTCCATCCGCTGCTGCAGCGCGAGTACCCGGAGGTGACCGCCAGGACGGCGTTCGGGCTGTTCGGTCACGGCTCGGAGGCCCTCGGCATGGACGACGAGCACTCCCGCGACCACCACTGGGGGATCCGCATCGACGCGCTGATGCCGGCGGACGTCTCCACGGACCGGCGCGATGAGATCATGCGGACGCTCGGGTCGCACATGCCCGAGACCTTCCGGGGCCTCGAACTGGGCGAGAGCACCCGCAAGGGCGCCGGCCTGGCGCCGGACACGCTGGAGTCCTTCCTGTCCCGGACGATCGGCATCGATCACGCCCCGGAGACCTACCTGGAGTGGCTCGAGCTTCCCGAGGAGGACATCGTCCACCTGATCAACGGCGAGGTGTGGCACGATCCGCTTGGGGCCTTTACGGCCATCCGGGAGCGGCTGGGCGGCTACTACCCCGAGCCGGTCTGGTTCCGGCGCATGGGCCACTGGTGCCGCTACCAGTCGGGGATGGGGACCTACGCACTGAAGCGGGCTATCCTGCGGGGCGACGACCTCTTCGCCACCCTCGCTTTCGCCCAGACGCTGCAGCTCACGATCCAGCTCGCCTACATGCTCGACCGCACCTACTTCCCCTACGACAAGTGGCTGTACACCCTCTTCAGGCGCCTCCCCCGGATGCACGAGCGGATCGGCGCGCTGGTCGAGGAATCCCTGAGCCCCACGGCCTCGTGGCAGGACAGGCTCGAGCTGGTGGAGCGGATGTCGGACGTGGTCGACGAGACTATGGTCGAGGACGGCATCATCCCCGCACACCCCAAACTCACCGGCTCGCCCACCTCGGGCTACCGCCTACAAGGTGCTGCTCGGCAGGGTGCCCGAGGAGATCAGGCTGGTGATCCCCCGCTGGGGCCAGATCCACTTCGAACGCTTCGCGGCCGCCTACATCGACCGCATCGACACGGACAGCTGGCACGAGGACCTGAACCTGACCTCCTGAGCGCCGCTCGTGATCGTCTTTTTAAGCCGTAAGGTTGCACCCATCGCCGCCGCCAGCGATCCAGCTCCGGCTTCGCTTCCTAGATCAGCGCCAGCACCCTGCCGCCAGGAAGGCACGCTCATCGTCCGCGCTCCAGGCGTCGACCGTCAGGATCTCCGCGACCCGCCGTTGCGGGTAGACCACCGCCTTGCCGTCAAGCTCGCGCCCCTCGATCATCTTCAGGAAGGCCGGTGCGTGGGCCAGGTCGCCCACGCGGGTGATGTGGCCGCTCATGTCGACGACGCCGGAGGCGATCATCTCCAGGGTGGCGGTCACATCCCAGGGGGAGCCGCCCGAGGAGCCGGTGACCACCGTTTCGCGGTAGTGAACGATGTTGCCGTCGAGCGCCACCAGCTCGTGGCCGGCCGTGAAGCCTCCGAACAGGTTGAGCACGCCACCGCGCGCCAGCAGCCGTTGCGCGGCCTCGACCGGCGCGGTGGTGCCCACCGCCACGATCACGTCGTCGGCACCACGGCGCTCGGTCAGGTCGTCGGTCACGGCCCGGAGATCGCGCTCGGCAACGTTCACCAGCTCGAGGCGGATGCCCGCGCCGGCGGCCCGCTCCCCGAACAGCGCCAGGACCCGCTCGAGCCGCTCGGGGAGCCGATCGCTCACCACTACCGCCCGCGGACCCGCCGCCAGCGCCAGGTCGACGTGCATGCGGCCCATGGCGCCGGCCCCGATCACCACCGTCACCCCACCTCGCCTGAGCCCCTTGACGGCGCGGCGCGGCGCCTGCGGGTCGGGCTGCTCGAGGTGCAGGTGGTGATCGTGGGCCGACACCACGCATGAAAACGGCTCCCCCAAAGCGGCGTGGCCGTAGGCGATGTTTTCGGGCACCCTGAGCAGGCAGCCGGCGCGGATGGTCTCTTCGGTCACCAGCAGGTACTCGGCCAGGTGGCCCGGGAGGGTGTAGCCGACCCCCAGCTTGAACACCCCGCGGCCGCCGTCGCGGTAGCGCTCGGGGTGGTTCAGCGGCGGGTGGTCGACCGCCGGCTGGATCACCAGGCGCTCGCCGACCCGGTAGCTGCCCGCCAGCCCCTGCCCCACCGACACCACCGTCACCGAGCCCTCGTCGCCGAGGATCAGCGGATGTTCGTGGGGGTCCCAGCCGTGCATCAGGCTGTGCTCGCCCCCCTGGGCGATCAGCTTCAGCAGCGAGGTACAGATGCCGGCCGCATCGACGCGGGCCAGCAGTTGCTCGGGGCCCGGACGGGGCATGGGCAGCGCGCGCAACGCCAGATTCTCAAAGTCGCGTCCGGCCAGAACGAGGGCGCGCATGGTGGAAGGAAGAGCGTCGGTGGGGGCGGTCGCCACGATCGCGTTCATGCTACCCCGAAGCCACCAAAGGCTGTAGAGTGCGTGTCATGCTCCCGTTCGGCCTCGAGCTGCCCTTGCTGCGCCAGGTATGGCGGCTGGCGCTGCCCGTCATCTTCACCAACCTGCTGATGGCCTCGGTCAACATCGCCGACGTGTTCATGGTGGGGCGGCTGGGGCCGATCGAGATCGCGGCGGTAGGAATCGCCAACACCGTGCGGCTGCTGGTGCTGGTCGCCATCCTGTCGGTGTCGGCCGGCGCCATGGCGCTCGCCGCCCAGGCCAAGGGCGCCCGCGATCCCAAGCGCCTCAGCTTCGTGGTGCGGCAGTCGCTGTCGCTACTGACGCTGGCGGGGCTGGTGTTCAGCGTCTTCGGCTGGCTCGGGGCCGAGCCGATCTTGCGCTTTCTGAACAGCGATGGCGACCCGCAAGCGGTGGTGCTCGGCACCGGCTACCTGAAGCTGCTGTTCCTCGGCACCGTGTTCCTGGCCGGCAACTTCGCGGTCGGCAACCTCATGCAGGGGGCCGGCGACACCGTCACCCCACTGCAGCTCAGCATCGGCGTGAACGTGCTCAACATCCTGTTCAACTACCTGCTGATCTTCGGGCCCGGCCCGCTGCCGGCGCTGGGCGTGGAGGGTGCGGCGCTGGGAACCATCGCCGCCCGGGCGCTGGGCATGGCGGCGGGGGTGGCGCTGTTCTACTCGGGCCGCAACGTGATCACGCTGCTGCCCGGCAGCTACCTACCGCACTGGGGCATGTTCCGCGACATCCTCGCCATCGGCATACCCTCGGGCCTGCAGGGGTTGGTGCGCAACAGCACCGGCCTGCTGCTGGTGCGGATCGTGACCTCCACGGCGGCCGGCAGCTACGGCGCCGCGGCGCTCGCCATCGGCCTCCAGATCGAATCGCTGGCGTTCATGCCGGGCCTGGCCGTCAACATCGCGGCCACCAGCCTGGTGGGGCAGTCGCTGGGCGCCTGGCAGGTCACCGAGGCCCGCAAGCGGGGCAGCACCGCCATCTGGCTGGGGGTGGTGGTCATGACCGTTCTGGGGGTGCCGCTGATACTCTTCGCACCGCAGCTGGTGGGGCTATTCGACCCGAGCGGCCAGGAGACGGTGCTGGCGGCAGGCACTTCGTATCTGCGCATCGTCTCGCTGAGCCTGCCGCTGCTGGCCGTGGGGATAGTCGCCAACGGTGCCCTGCGCGGCGCCGCCGACACCATCCCCGGCCTCATCGGCAACCTGCTGGGGCGCTGGGGCACGGCCGTGCCCGTGGCCTACCTGCTGGCGCTCCCCCTGGGGCTGGGCGCGGCAGGGGTGTGGTGGGGCATCGTGGCCGGCACCGCCGTGTCGGGCCTGTACGTGCTGCTGCGCTGGCGCCGCGGCAACTGGGTGCAGGTAGCTCTGACCAAGACCGACCTCTACCGCCAGCACCTTAAGGACCAGCCGCAGGCGATTCGCGAGCGCTACCTGGCCGACATCCGAGCGCCGCTCATGGCTCGCGCCGGGACCACCGAACAGGTCCACCCCGACGGCGTGGGCTACCGGCTCGAGGCCGGCGAGGTGTACGTCCGTTTCGAGACCGACGGCTACCGAGTGGAGGCGGGCCATGAGCTGCTCGCAGATGGCTCTACAGCCACGCCTGCAGCTGCTCCGCGGTCAGGTTCCCACCGCAGATGATGGTCCCCACCCGCCGGCCCCGGTAGCGTTCGGGCCGCTCCAGAAGCGCCGCCACCCCCACCGCTGCCGACGGCTCCGGCACCACCCCGAGATGCCGATGCAGGAGCCGCATCCCCTCGAGGATCGACCCTTCGGACACCAGCTCGGTGTCGTCCACCAGCTCGCGCATGTCGTCGAGCGCCTGCGGGATGGGGAGGCGCACCGCGACCCCGTCGGCGATGGTGTCGATGGCGTCGTACTCCACCACCCGACCCTGCTGCCACGACTCGATCATCGCCGGCGCTCCTACCACGCCAACCGCCACCATCCTCACTCCCGGCCGCCGCGCCTTCATCACCGTGGCGACGCCGTTGAACATGGCACCGTTGCCAAGCGGCACCAGCAGCGCGTCGAGCGGCTCCGGGTAGGCCAGCAGCTCCAGACCCATGGTGGCCGCCCCCTCGACCGTGTCGAGCTCGAGGCCATCCTCGATGAAGCGTCCACCGTCGGTCTCCGCCGCCCGCCTGGCAGCCAGCTTGGCGGCATCGAAATCCTCGCCGCGGAGCACCACCTCGGCTCCCAATGCCCGCATCCGCTCGATCTTCAAGGGGTTGGCACTCTCCGCCGCATAGACCGTAAGCCCCATCCCCCGCTTGCGGCAGGCATACGCCATCGCCTGCCCGAAGTTCCCGGCGCTGGCGCACACAACCTGCGTTTCCGGCTCGAGCTTGCCCACCAGCAGGTCCGCCCCTCGCCCTTTGAAACAGCGAATCGGATTCAGCGTCTCGACCTTGTTGACCACATGCACCCCGAGGATGTCAGACAGGGGTTCACATTCGTACTGGGGAGTATTCAGAAAAACGGGGTCGATGGTTTGGGAGGCAGCGTCGATACGATCGAGAGAGATACGCGGAGGGGAGGGTGTCATAAGAAGGATTGTAAGAGTATTGATATAGAAATGGAAGGTTGAACCTCCCCTAAATCTCCTTGCTGAACCTCGCCTTTTGTGTGCCTCAGGCGACCCCGACCTTGCCGCAGAGATGAACCGTTACCCCCATCGCCGCCAGCATGGCTGCCTTGACCGCCAGCGCCAAATCCGCCCCCGCCGCATCGGGGCCGTAGGCCACCTGAATGTGGTTGGCCTTGTGCCGCCCCATCATCTGGTCGCGGCTGACGCCGTGGAGCACCGCGTGCATGATCGGCCACTGCGGGGTGGTGGCCTGCCAGCGGCGCTCGGTCTCCTCGAGCGGCAGCTCCACCACGGTGGCGCGGCCCAGGTCGCAGTGCAGCGCGCCGTCCATCACGAAGATGCGGCTCCACACGATCTCGCCCGGCTTGCTGACGCCCTTGAGGGTGCCGCCCCCTTTGGGGAAGTACATGGACGGCTGTCGTTCGCTGCGGGCGCCGGCGTAGCCGCCGACGAAGTGCGAAGCCGGCGCGGCGCCGGAGATGAGGAACACCCACACGAAGTCATCGACCCCGTCGCCGCGGTAGTGCTCGCCCCAACGGAGGTCGTGAAGGGTGTTGGCCGGGTCGAAACCGAGGGCGTTCCACACCCGGTTGGTGACCAGCCCGTCGACGGCGGCGCCCTCGTCGACCTCGTTGAAGTGCGGCAGGGCGCGGCCGGCGTAGAGCTCCGCTCCGCTGTCGGGGTGCTGGACGGGGGGCCGTTCGACATTGTTGAGCAACCCCTCGACCAGGTCGCTGGCCGGGGTCGTGTCCTTGAGGCCCTGCTGATACTGGATGCCGATGGCGTCGCAGCCGAAGTCAAAGGCGATGCGCACGGCGGCGATGTACATCCTGGCCTGCTCGAGGATCTGGGCGTCGGTGAGATCGCCGGCGTCGTCCGGGCCGGTGTCGAAGGTCAGGCCGCGCTCGTCGAGCCAGGCGCGCACCTGCTGCGCTTCGGCTTCGCTCACGGTGCCCATGGCAGCGACCAGCGCCGACTGGCTGAGGCGCTCCTTATAGATACCCATGGGGTTCAGCAGCTCGTCGTCGAAGATCGCGTTGTACATCCCCATGCAGCCCTCGTCGAACACCCCGAGGATGGCCTTGTCCTCGAGCAGCACGGCGGCCAGGGCGCGGCCGCGTTCGGCAGCCGCAGCGGGCAGCGCGGCCGGGTCGAGGTCGCGCACGTGGCTGCCATCGTGGTCGATGCAACCCTCCGCGACCCACTGGCGAATGCTCCGCAGGAAGAAGGGGTCGGTGAACGCCTCGCTCCAGCTGGTGCTGTAGGGCACCCCCGCTTTGGTGAGGCTGCCATTCAGGTTGAGCATGCCCACCAGCCCGGGCCACTGCCCGCTCCAGTTGGCGATCGTCAGGATCGGTCCGCGGTGGTGGCGGAGGCCGGCCAGCACGTGGTGGCTATACTGCCACACAGCTTCGGCCACGATCACCGCGGCGTCGCTGGGGATGGTCTTGAACACGTCCATGCCCGAGCGCTGGCTGGCGATGAAGCCGTGGCTACGCTCGGGGTCAAAGGCGTGCGCCCGGACCACGGTGACGCCCTCCTTGGCGAGCGCTTCGGTCACGCGCCGCTCCATGTCGGCCTGGGCCTCCCAGCAGACCCGGTTGGCGCTCTCGCGCAGGTCGCCGCTGGCGACCAGATACGCCCTCTCGATCATCGTGTCCCTCCTCGTACCCAGGCCCGGTTCAGGCCCGGCCCTTCGATTCTTTCAAGGTCTTCATGACTGAATCCTCGTCGGCGTCACATCCGAGAGTTGAACGAGCTCTAGCGCGCACCTGGCACGTAACTCATTGGGGTGGCACCGCCGCTTGCCAACCCTCTTTCAGCCGACGTTGTAGATCTTCGACGATCGCGCGATTGTCGGGATCAGCAGCGACGTTGGCCGTCTCAACCGGGTCTCGAGAGTAATCGTAAAGCTCCGTATCGAGCAGCCTCTTCGTCTGCCAGTCGATCCACTCACTCAAGCGCCAACGGTCCGTTCGTATCGAGATCTGCATGGTCTCGGGCGTTCGGTCACTTTGCCGACGAAAATGGGCGCGCTGACTGAATGCCGCTCGCTTCCAGGGACTGTCCGGGGCTTCGAATAGCGGCCGAAAACTGGTCCCCTCCAGACCCCCAGGTGGCGAGAGGCCTGCCAGATCGATGAGCGATGGGTAGATATCGATCGACTCGGTGATGGCCCGGGTAGAGCTTCCCGGCTGGACCTGTCCGGGATAACGGACGATCAACGGAACATGGGTGTCGAGTTCGAAGAGCGTGCCCTTGCTCCATAGGCCCTGTTCTCCCATGTGAATGCCGTGATCGGGCATGAACACGACGATCGTACGATCGGCCAGTCCAAGGGTATCGAGAGCGTCGAGCACCCGGCCTACCATGGCGTCGAGGTGGCTTATGGCCGCGTAGAAGCCGTGTCTGAGTCGGGCGATCAGATCGGGCGACAGGAGACCCTGAGCGGGCACATCCTGGTAGCCGCGCAGCTCCTCAAAGTCGTGCAGAGAGCGGGCCGGCGCGTCGACCGGAGGCTGGGCGGGCACGGGGGTCGCCAATCTCTCACGTTCATAGAGGTCCCAGTACGTCTGCGGTGCATTGTAGGGCATGTGCGGTTTCCAGAAGCCGACGCCCAGAAAGAAGGGGCGATCCTCGAGCTGCTCCAGTGCCGCCGTAGCGGCACTGGCAACGTTGCCGTCGGGAAAGGCGTCGTCGGGGGCATCGGCACATTCTGCAGCTATCCCCTTGGTGTCTTTCTTGGGCTTCTCGACGGCGTACTTGTGAGGCCACGAATGCATCTGGTCGAATTCCGGAGTTGACCAGGAGGTTGGATCCGGGCAGAAATTGCAGAACACCTTGCCCACGCTCTGGGTGTGGTAGCCGTGCTGCTTGAAGTACTGGGGCAATGTTACGGCGTCGGGGAGCGCATCTCTGAATCGATTGGGGGCGTTCGTCCACACCCGGGTCGAATCCGGGCGTCGACCGGTAAGGAAGGATGACCGTGAGGGGTTGCAGATGGGGACCTGGCAGTAGTTGCGCTCGAAGCGCATACCGCCGGCAGCCAGTCGATCCAGATGTGGTGTTAGGGCATAAGGATCGCCAAAGCAGGCGAGAGACGGCCGCAGGTCATCACAGGTCAGGAAGAGGATATTCGGTTTCTCGGGTCTCACGGTGCCCCCTCTTTTGAGAAGGAGTGTATACCATCGCTCAAGACGGAACGTAGGTCACGATCTCGCCGAGGTCTTCGGGCGACAGATGAACCACGGTACGGGCCACCTCAACCTCCCAAGAGGGCCGCGTCGACGTCGCTGCGGTGCGGCGGATCGGCCCCAGCGCGGGCGCAGTTGAGGGCGGCTGCGGCTGCGGCGAAGCGGAGCACCGCCTGGGCCTCGCCGTCGGGAAGCTCGGCCAACGGGGCACCACCCTCGACGAGGGCCACCATCAGCGCCCCGGTAAAGGCGTCGCCGGCACCGACGGTGTCGATCACGTCGGTCTGGGGCGCGGGCACCTCGACGGGGGCGCGTCCGAGGCGGATCAGGCGGGCACCCCGGCTGCCGCGGGTAACGACGATCGCTGCCGGCCCCAGGCGCAGCCAGCCCTCAGCGGTGGCCACCGGGTCGTCGCCCGGGTAGAGCCAGGTAAGGTCCTGGGCGCTAACCTTGACGATCTCCGAGAGGCCGACCCAGGTCTCGAGGCGGCGCCGGTAGACATCGCGGTCGAGGATCAGCGCCGGCCGCACGTTGGGATCGAACACCACTGTGAGGCGCTGGCTGTGGGCGACCACCAGATCGCTGATGGCACTGGCGGTCGGCTCGGTCAGCAGGCTGATCGAGCCGAACTGGAGGAACCGCACACTCGCGGGCAGCCGCGGCCGGGGCTGGGGGTCGTAGCGGGTGTCGGCGGCGCCGGCATTGAAGAACGAGAAGTGGGCGTCGCCGCCCTGCTCGGAGACGAACGCCAGGGTGGTCGGGTCGTCGCTGCGGAGCAGCAGCCCGGTGGCTACCCCATTGGCGCCCATATGACCGACGATCCGCTCGCCGAACATGTCGCTCGACACCTGGGCGGCGAAGCCCACCTCGCCGCCGAGCCGGGCGGCGGCGATCGCCACATTCAGAGGCGAGCCACCCACGAACCCCTGGAAGGCCAGGTCGCCGGTGTCCTTGAAGTCGATCAGCGCTTCACCGGTAGTGACGATGTTCATAACACACTTTTACCGCACTGACCGGCCGGCCGCGCCAAATGCAGCTCTCAAACCCCGGCGGACGCCACCCACCACCGCAAGGCGATCTCCAGTCCGCCGGTGTAGAGGGCTACCACCCGGCCGCCATCCCATCCTCCGAAGGGTGGCGCCCAGGTGTCGCGGCGGGGGTTTCCGGCCCAGCTCGCGGCGCATAATGGAGGTATGTGTGGACGCTATGCGCTGTACCATTCGGCCGATGATCTCGGCCCCCTATTCGACACCGAAACCGCCGAGCTGACACCCCGCTACAACATCGCGCCCAGCCAGGGCGCCCCCATCATCCGCTCGCTGGCCGGCGGCGACCGCGAGATGCTGGTCGCCCGCTGGGGGCTGCTGCCGCACTGGGCCGACCCGGCCCGCTTCAAGGCCAATCTGTTCAACGCCCGAGCCGAAACGGTCGACGAAAAACCGAGCTTCCGCGACGCCGTGCGCCGTTCGCGCTGCCTGGTCCCCGCCAGTGGCTTCTTCGAATGGAAGCAGGGTGAGAGCCCCAAAACGCCCCACTTCATCAGACGCGCCGACGATCAGCCCCTGGCCTTCGCCGGCCTGTGGAGCCTCAACGCCAAGGGTGAAGAGCCCGTGCTGTCGTGCACCATCCTCACCACCCGTCCAAACACGCTGATGGCAGAGCTCCACGACCGCATGCCGGTCATCCTCGAGGGCGAGCAGCTCGAGCGCTGGCTCGACCCCAGCGTGCAGAGCGCCAGCGCCCTCCGCGACGTGTTCGAACCGTTCCCGGCAGAGGCTATGACGGCCTACCCGGTGGGCCGCTCGGTGAACAGCCCGCACCACAACGAGGCGGCGCTGATCGCACCGGTCTGAAGCCAATAAACCCTTGACAAATGGTCCCCGAATTCGTACTATAGGAATACCTTAATTAATTAGGTATTCCGGGGGAAATCATCACCTTGCCGATCGCCGAAAACGCCCCCCAATGCCGGAAAGGCACCACCGATGCCAGAGATCC
Source organism: Trueperaceae bacterium (assembly GCA_963662295.1). Taxonomy (GTDB): domain Bacteria; phylum Deinococcota; class Deinococci; order Deinococcales; family Trueperaceae. The sequence goes on along the minus strand of OY759346.1, from coordinate 4,033,148 downwards.
AAAAACGCCAAGGAATGTTCACCTGGACCGACCTCAACAGCCCTGATGTAGGCGCCGCAAAGGCGTTCTATAGCGGCCTCTTCGGCTGGGAATCCGACGAGGTTCCGGCCGGCCCCGACGCCAGCTACGTGATGTTCAAGAAGGGCGGCAAGACCGTCGCCGGCCTCGGCCAGCAGCCCTCCGAAATGAGCGGTATGCCGGCTGTCTGGACGTCCTATGTAAGCGTCGAGAGTGTCGACGACGTCGCCGCCCGCGTCGAGGAGCTCGGCGGCACCGTCACCATGCCCCCCACCGAGGTGATGGACGCCGGCCGCCTGGCCCTGATCCAGGACCCCAGCGGCGCGGTGCTGGGCCTATGGCAGGACGGCAACCACACCGGCGCCGAACTGTTCAACGAGCACGGCGCCATGAGCTGGAACGAACTCGCCACCCGCGACCTCGGCGCTGCCAAGAGCTTCTTCGAGGCGCTGCTCGGCTGGAACATCCAGACCGGCGACGTCGGCGGCGGGATGATGTACTCCGGCATCTTCCTCGCCGAAGACCACCCCAACGGCGGCATGATCGAGATGAACGACGAATGGCCCGCAGAGATACCCCCGCACTGGATGACCTACTTCACCGTCGACGACGTCGACGCAGCAGCCGCAAAGGTAACCGATCTGGGCGGGAGCATCAGCGTTCCCCCGCAGGAAATCCCGGTCGGCCGCTTTAGCGTCGTCAACGATCCACAGGGTGGGGTCTTCACGATCTACAAACCGAGCGCCCAGTAAGACGAATTTCGACAATAGAGAGCTGCGAACGCCCCCTGGCTCTCTTCCAGGGGGCGCGCTTTCATTCGATCTTGGCAGCGGTCACCCGTCATCGGTCATCCCGGCATCCACTTTTCCCGTTCCCACTGCTTCTCCCCAATCCGCTCGAGGTACGCTTCACCCTTGTGCTCCAGTAGCCAGCCTTTGAGCGGCACATCCTCATCCCTCGGCTGCCACCACCCTTGCGCATACACCCCGTCACCCAGGAGCTGCCGCCGAATCGGGCTACACCGCTCCAGCACCTCGTTCGGAATCACGTTGTAGTCCAGCCCGCGCAACCACCGATAGCTGTAGCCCAGGAACAGCACCTTCCGCGTGAGGTCCGAAGTATTGATCCCCTTCGAGTGCCACATCCTGCGATCGAACAGGACCGCCGTCCCGGCCTTCACCAGGACCTGAATCGCACCCTCGAAATCGTCGTCCGGGTCCCGCTCCGGCGGCCGGTCCCACTTGTGACTCCCGGGGACGACCCGGATCCCACCGTGCTCCAGTTCGCTGACATCACTCAGCCAGAACGCGACCTTCAACGACAGCCGCGGCTGTGGCCGCTCCATCTCGGGTATGGGCCGCCCCCCATCCTGATGCCATCCACCCGGCTTCAGGTCCACGCTGCCCTTCGGCTCCGGCGGGTAGTAGATCAGGTGGGAGATATAGTGCTGAACGTTCCATCCGAGGATATCCCAGATCAGCGGAAACGTCGTTGGCCAGTCGAGCAGGTCGAGAAAAACGTCGTCCTCCAGAACCGTCCTGAACATCCCCAATATTGCACCAGGGTCGATCGCATCCTCCTTCCGGGCGTCCCGATCCACCCGGTCAGCTGCCTCGACCAGCCGCCCGAGCGTAGCCTCATCCAGCGCATCCGGCACAACCAGATATCCTTGCTGATCGAACTGCTCTCGCTGCTCATCCGTCATGCAATGCTGCAAGCAACCCGTGTCCACACTCACTCCATTCTGCACGCTGCTACCGGAACCCATCTTAATGAGGGGGAAGAGACTTGGGTCAGTGCCCTCACGCTAAACATGCTGATACTTTGGGTAATTATGCGCGATTGCCCCAGGGAACTTCAACTGATTAGAACGTGCCCACATGATGCTGTCAGCCAACATTGACCTGTTCGCTGGAACCTCGGGCATCCCTACACCAGCTCAGATATTCCCGAGAAGAACCTCGACGTAGACCGTAGAGGGATAGGGATAATTAGTAGTAGGTTTGGGTCCCCTTCAGACCCCCTACGGGTGTCTTACGGGGTCCCTCTGAGCCTCACTTCGTGAGTCTCTTCGGGCGCTTACGGAGCCTCCAAAGGAGTCTCCTCCAGCAGAAGATATGGAATAACCGGGGTGTGAAGACACTAACGGGTCTTGCTTGTTCCTTTTTTATCTTCTTCTGGCGGAGGAGACTCTCTGAGGCTCCGTAGCCCCTGAAGAGACCCACGAAGGGGGGCTCTGAAGGACCCCGGAAGACACCGAAGCGAAGCGTAGGGGTCTGAAGGGGCACCATACCTACTACTTTCTGGAGGGGCCCCAAACCTACTTATCCTAATCCTACTTTGGTGCCTTTTCTTCGAGCGGCGGAGGCGGTACACTAGGGCATGATCCTGCCGCACCAGGCGCCGGCGTCGCCCTACCGGCCACGCGACCCCCGCACCGGCGAGCGCTACTATCAGCATCGCGCGGTGGCGGCCTGGAGGCTGGGGAGGCCGCTCGCCGAGGCTGAGGTGGTCCATCACCTCAACGGCGACGCCCGCGACAACCACCCAGACAATCTGCGGGTCTTCCCAAACCGGCGCGCCCACATGCTGTTCCTGCACTACCGCACCCGCGAGCAGTGCGGTGTGGGGCACCTGTTTAGCATCCAGGACCTGCTGGCGGCCGAATAGCCCCGGCCGACAAAACCGCCAGCCTGCTCCTGTTCTCGTTCCGGCATCGCCACTGCGTTCACCCCATTGAAACAGCTCGGCGTGAAGCCGGCCGCGGACGGTTCGGTGCTGTACAAAAAAACTTAGATGACCGCCCGCTCGTGAAGTGGGTTGTGCTCAATTCTCAGGATCGGAGGTCGAAAAACTGGTACATTCAGGCGGTTTGGTCGCCAACAGGTACGCAACGACCAAAAAATCAACACCATCTTAGGACCCGAATCATGATCAACCCCCATCTCCACGAGGTCTCGCTCGGCGCCCTGCGCGCCAATCCCGACCAGCCCCGTGCCGTGTTCGACGAAGCCGGCCTCGAGAGCCTAGCCGACTCCATCCGCCAGCACGGCCTGCTGCAACCCATCGTCATCAAGCGCGACCCGGACATGAAAAAGCGCTATATCATCGTCGCCGGCGAGCGGCGTGCCCGTGCCTTCGAGCTGCTGGGCCGCAGCACCATCCCCGCAATACTCACGATCGGCAAGGCCGACGAGCTGGCCTTGATTGAGAACGTGCAGCGCCAGAACCTCAACGCCATCGAGGAGGCCAACGCCCTCAAGAGCCTCCGGGAACGCCACGGCTACACCCACGAGGAGCTGAGTCGGATCGTCGGCAAGACCCGCAGCACCATCACCAACCTGCTGCGCCTGGCCGAGTTGCCGCCACACATCCAGCACGAGAGTTCGACATCGAACGCGGCCAGCAAATCGTTGCTGATCGAGATTTCCAAGGAGCGCGACCCCGAAAAACAGCGGCAGCTATGGGAGGCTGCCAAGGCCGGCAAGGGCACGGTGCGTGAGGCGCGCGCCCGAAAACGCGGCCGGCACCCCAACACCGCGCCCGCAGCCCAGCCATCTCCTCTTCCCCCACCGCACGAACTCCTGGCACAGGGGAACGCCTTTGTGGATCGCCTCGAGCGCCATGTAAGCACCGACGCCAGCCTTGATGACGATCTCTACGAGGCACTCCTGGAACTCTACCGACGCTTTCTCGACCTGATCGAGCTCGAAGCCAGGAAGCGGGGCGTAACGCCCCGCTAAACTACCTGAGCAGCTCCGGCGAGTACGCCCGCTTGATCCGCAGGAGGTCGCGTCCGAACCGTTCGAGTTCGCGCGCCAAGACGGCCAGTTCGCTGGAATCACGAACCGTGCGAGCTCGATCGAGGCGGTTCTCCAGGGCCTGGAGTTCAGCCGCAGTCTGCGCCTCCGCTGTGGGCGGCAACTGCCGCGCCAACAGGCGGGTGGCGTCGAGCATGCGGGCGGTAACCTGGATAAGCCCGGCCTCGAGGTCGGTGAACGCTCCCCTCTCCATGAAGCCAGCCTGCCCTCCGGCGGTAACATCCCGGTAACAATCGTCTGTCGGCAACGATCGTTTTTCACGCCCACCGAACACCGGCAGTAGATTAAAGAGTAGACTTGTATAAGGGGTAACCTCAAGGTGTGGCCAGAGCGGCTCCACGATCGCATCACCCATCACCCTGGACCCACGCTGATCGTCGCGGAGGCTCTGTTTGGGGGTAGCTACCTTATTGCCAGCCTGAGTTCCGAGCGGCGCCCTCTGATCTGGCTCGAACTCGCCTCCCACGACGCCAGCGACGCCGTCTTGCTCGGCAACCGGCTGTCGGCCGCCCTGACCCGGGCACTGGGCAGCAACCTCATCTCCAAAGCCCTTCCCTACCCGGCGGTGGTCGCAGCGCTGCGGCGCGACGCCCCCTTTTTAGGGCCGCTCACACTGGCGGCCTCCGGGGTGCATCATGCCCCAGATCTGGCGCGCGCCCTGCTCGAGCTACACAGCCCCGACCTGCGGGTGGTACTCGAGGCCCCGCACCGTCCTCCCGGGGTGGCGCTGGCCAGCGAAGTCCTGATCGTGCAGCCCAGCGACCTGGCCCTGACCCACGAGGAGGCCCGCCAATTCGCTGGCGACAGCCTCGATCTCGAACTCGAGGCTACCGAGGAACTTCTCGCGGCTACCGATGGGGCCTACGAACCGTTCACGATCGCCCTCAGCGAGCGGCTGGGGCTCCCCACACCCTTGCGGCCCGGCCCCGAAGGGCCTCGCTTCGCGCCAGGAACCGAGCCCGAGGTCGACCCAGAGGCACTGTTCGACGTGCTGCTCGAGCGCAGGCGCTGGCTGGCGGCGCTCGAGCTGGCGGTGAGCACCCTGCCGGACCGCACCCCGCAGGTGCTGGTGCGTGCCGGCCACACCCTCAACGGCAGCGGCCTGCACGGGCGCATGTGGGAACTGCTGGAGGCCCTCCCTAAAACCCTCCGGCGTCACGAAACGGTCCTCTTCTGGCGACTCGCGGCAGCGTTCCGCGTAGGCCAGCTCGAGGCCGTGCTACCCGAGGTCCGTTGGCACCTGGAACGCTTCGAGGCGCCCGAGCTACGGGCGCTGCACGCCGGCACCACGCTAGCCATCATCCCCACCCGCCTGGCCGACCGGCGGGTGCTGCTGTGGGCCTACCTGGCCATTCCGCTCCAGTACGGATTCATCTATTTCAACAGCTACGGCATGTTCCTGGCGCTGGTGCCGGTTTTCCTGCTGCTGTGGCTGCCGATGGTGATGGTGCTGATCGGCGAGGCCAAGGGTTTCCTCAGCGCCGTCGGCACCCTCCAGTGGGGGGCCATGATCACCATCTTCAGCATCAGCCACCTAGCCTTCCTGCCGGCGCTGCCGGCCGACCTAGACACCGGCCTGGGGCTGCTGCTCTACCTGCTGCTCATCACCGAACTGAACGATGTGGCCCAGTACCTGTGGGGCAAGCGCTTCGGGCGGCGCAAGGTGCTGCCCAGCGTCAGCCCCAGCAAGTCGGTCGAGGGTCTGCTGGGCGGCGTGGCCACCACCATGGTGCTGTCGCTGCTGCTGGGTCCGCTGCTCACCCCGATGTCGTGGTGGTTGGCGCTGGCGGTCGGTCTGCTGCTGGCGGTGGCCGGTTTCCTCGGCGACCTGACCGTCTCGGCCCTCAAGCGCGACCTCGACCTGAAAGACAGCGGCGCCCTCATCCCCGGGCACGGGGGGATCCTCGACCGGATCGACAGCCTCGTCTACACCGCGCCGCTGTTCTTTCACATCATCCGCTTCGTGTTCTTCCTCCCGGGATCATCGTGAACCCGCTCAGACCGCTGTTCTTCCTGCTGATCGTGCGCCCGCTGGTGCTGGTCTTCCTCGGGCTCAAAGTGCGCCACCGCGAGCGCCTGCCGGCCGCTGGCCCTGCGCTGGTGATCGCCAACCACAACAGCCATCTGGACACCCTGGTGCTTATGACGCTGTTCCCACTGCGAACGCTGCGCTGGCTGCGGCCGGTGGCTGCCGCCGACTTCTTCGGCCGCAACAGGGTGTTGGCCTGGTTCACGCGCACCATCATCGGCGCCATCCTCATCGATCGCAGCGGCCACAGCCGCGACAATCCCTTTGCTGAGGTCTCGGGGGCGCTCGAGGGGGGCGCCATCGTCATCTTCTACCCGGAGGGCACCCGTGGCGAGCCCGAGCAGCTCGGCGACTTCAAAGGTGGCATCGGCCGGCTGGCCCAGCGCCATCCACAAGTGCCGGTGTTCCCGGTGTTCCTGCACGGCCTCGGCAAAGCGCCGCCCAAGAACGACTGGCTGCCGGTGCCCTTCTTCGTCGACGTGTTCGTCGGCCAGGGACTGCGCTATCGCGACAGCCGCCGGGGCTTCATGGCGGACCTGAACGACAGCTTCGCCGCCCTGGCCAGCGAAGGGCAGTTTCCGCCGTGGACCTGATCGACCGCCTGTTCGGCCTCGACCACAGCTACGTGCGCCTGACCGGAGCCGGCGACGACGCCGAAGCCCTGCTGATCGTCACCGGACTAGGGATCCCCGGCTCCGGCTGGCGGGCGCTGCGGCGTTTCTTCGGCGAGAGCGACTACGACCTGTTCCTGCCCGACTACCTGCGCCCGGGCACGCTCGCCGACGCCACCGGCAAGCTCCAGGCGTTCATCGACCGCGAGCAGCTCGAGCGTTACCGAGCGGTTCACATCTACGCCAACATCCTCGGCAGCTGGGTCGTCAACCTGTGTCTGAGCGAGCGGCCGCTGGCCAACCTCCGCTCGATCGTCTACAACCGCAGCCCGATCCAGGAACGGGCCTTCGTTGTGGTCGACGGGCTGCTGCCACGCATCAGCCGAATCATCGTGGGCCGGGTAATCGGCGATGTGGCCCGCACGCCCTACCCGGTACTGACAGCGCCGGGCGCCCGGGTCGGACTGATCATCGAGAACCGCGCCAATCTCATGATGCAGCTGCTGCGTCGCCCGACGCTGCGGATGGGGCCATTCGACTTCGATCCCGACAGTTTTGGGCAACCTCACGACGACGCCATCCAGGTCCCACTCGACCACACCAAGATCTACACGCGTGTCGATACCTTTGGTCCGGCGCTGCTCCACTTCTTCCGCGAGGGGGTCTTCCCCGCCGACGCCCGGCGCACCCCCTACCCCGAGGATCCGTTTCGACCGGGGCGTTCAGCTGGCCGCTAGCTCGAACCGTGCCGCCGTGTCATCCTGAGAGCATGGAGAGCGCCGTGCCCCCATTCCACTGCAGCGCTCCAAGTTCATGAATGGTAGAGAAACCAAAATCGTATCCATACCTAGCGTGATGTACTCCCGCAGTGATAGTTTGGAGGTAATCTAATGACGACAAAAACCATCTCAGCCGACTTTCCTTTTGAATCCAAGTACGTTGAGATACTCGGTTCCCAAATGCACTACATCGATGAAGGCGCAGGTGACCCAATCCTTTTCTTGCACGGGAATCCAACATCCAGCTATTTGTGGCGTAACATCATTCCCTACCTGGTACCCCATGGGAGATGCATTGCCCTCGATCTGATCGGCATGGGTAGATCGGATAAGCCTGACCTCGGCTACCGTTTCTTCGATCATTCAAAGTACGTAGAGGGATTCATTGAAGCATTGGATCTGTCCAACGTTACCTTGGTCCTCCATGACTGGGGGTCCGGTCTCGGTTTCCATTACGCCATGAGACACGAGAGCAACATCAAAGGGCTCGCCTTTATGGAAGCGATGGTGAAGCCCCTGAAGTGGGAGGAACTTCCGGCCAGCAACAGATTCGGTTTCAGGCTATTTCGTACGCCGGGCATCGGCTGGGTCATGATCAGCGTCATGAACATGTTTCTTACCCAGCTTATGCCGCAAATGACTGTCCGCAAGCTGTCCGCTGAAGAGACGGAAGTTTATCGGGCTCCCTTCCAAACGATCCAGAGCCGCAAAGCCGTACGACAATGGCCTTCTGAAGTCCCTATCGATGGCCGGCCGACCGACGTACACGAAGTGATAGCGAATTACAGTCTGAAACTTCAGGAATCCGAGTTACCCAAGATCCTGTTCCATGCGAACCCTGGAGCCATTATCAACCCCCACTACGTCGACTGGTGCAAGCAGAATCTCAAGAACCTAGAACTGGTCGACATTGGCGAGGGGTTGCACTATGTACAAGAAGACAATCCACATCTGATCGGTGAAGAGCTGGCAACCTGGTATCAGGATCTATAGCTGGGAAAAAGACAACTGAGCTCGCTGGCTCGATCCACGGTCAGAGGGCGACGGCCGCCCCCCTCACCCCCCCTTACATGTTCCCGGGCTAGGCTCACGGCAGTGAAACGAGCTCTCGTTGTCCTCTCAATCCTGTCGCTGGCACTGCTGACCGCCTGCGCCAACCTCGTCATCGTGTTCTCCATCGGCACCACGGTCGGTGCGGTATCGCTGCCGCTGGGTAGCGACGTCGTAATCACCGTCGAGGTCGATCGCAGCGGAGGCTTCGCCCAGCCGGTCGTGGTGACCGTCACCGGACTACCAAATGGCGTCAGTGCCGCCAACCTCACCATCGATGCGGCCGACGCCAGCGGCGACCTGACCCTGAGCGCTACCGCCGGCGCCCAGACCGGCCCCGCCACCCTGACCATCGTAGGCACTGCTGGTGCCGAAGAGGCTACCGCCGAGTTGGACCTCACCGTGACCGCCCCCGGTCAGCTGAACGTCACCGTGGCCGCCACCGGGCTGACCATCCCCTGGGATATCGCCTTCGCGCCAGACGGCTCGCTGCTCATCACCGAGCGCGGCGGTACCTTCAAGCGGCTCCTGGAGACCGTGCTGAGCGATATCGCCTTCAACCCGGTGCCCCCCTTCGCTACCGGCGGCGAGCCCGGGCTCTTGGGCATGGCGCTCGACCCGGCGTTTGCCGTCAACGGCTACCTCTACCTCTGTTACAGCTACACCGACAACGGCCCCCTCAACCGCATCTCGCGGTTTACCCTTCAGGGCAACGAGCTGATCGGCGAGCTGCAGCTGCTGAACGCCATACCCGGCTCGAGCGTCCACAACGGCTGCCGGATGGCCATCGGCCCCGACCAGATGCTCTACGCCACCATGGGCGACGCCAACGACAGCAACGCAGCCCAGGATCAGAACAGCCTCTCCGGCAAGATCTTCCGGCTCGAGCTCAATGGCGCCATCCCCGCCGACAACCCCTTCCCCGGCAGCCCGGTGTGGACGCTGGGCCACCGCAACCCCCAGGGCCTGGCTTTCCACCCCGACAACGGCCGCCTCTACAGCACCGAGCACGGCCCCGCCAGCGACGACGAGATCAACCTGATCGAGGAGGGCAACAACTACGGCTGGCCGACGGTCATGGGCACCGCCATCCAAGCTCCCTTCACACCCGCCCTCCTGGCCTACACCCCCACCCTGGCGGTGGCCGGCATGGCCTTCTACCAGGGAACCCTGTTCCCCTGGGAGAACGACATTCTGTTCGTGAGCCTCAAGGCGGGGCAGCTCCGCCGGCTCGAGCTCGCCCCGGACGGCACTATCGCCGCCGATCACGTCGTCGTCGACAACGACTACGGCCGCCTGCGCGCCGTGGCGGTGGCGCCCGACGGGCGCATCTTCCTGGCAACGTCCAACCAGGACGGTCGGGCCAACGCCCCCTTCCCCCACGCCGACGACGACCGCATCCTGGTACTCGAGCCCGGCCCCTGAGCCCCCGCAGAGGTAGCGGCACCCGCTCCCCGAGCAGGTCCTACACCTCTCAGGCTCGTGGAAACTCCTCGAGTTCCATCACCGCCCTGGCCTGCCGGTAGTGCCGCTCCAGGTGCGTGATCATGATGATCACCGCGTCCTTGAGAGTGTAGGTGACGGCGCGACCCAGCGGCGAGGTGAGGTTGACCCGCGTGTGGTCGAGGCCGTCGGTGGTTTCGATCAGCTTCAGCAGTTCGTCGACGTGGCGAGCGAAGTCCGTGACGATGGTGTCGGGCAGGTCGCTGCTATCGGGATAGAGCACGGTTGCGGTCCTGGTCCTGAGGCGGTTATCGGGGTGCACGCCCCAGCGGACGAGGGCGCCCCAGACCCTGGGAAACAGAGACAGGTCCTCCCAGAAACTGGTCTCCTTGCGGCCGGCCGCGATCGCCTCGAGCTGGATCATGTAGGTCTTGTCGGCGGTGATCAGGTGATCCAGGCACTGCGCGACACTCCAGCTTCGGGCGTTGGGCTTCCAGTTCAGCCGTTCGCCGCTGAGATCACCGAAGGAGCTGGTGACGCGCTCGGTGGTGGCCTGCGCCTGCTCGACCATGTCGCTGAGATAGCTGTTGTTCATCTCGCTCCTACCTTTTAGATGCGCCCGGTCGATCACGCCCTGTCGCGGGCGGTGTGCTCGTTGACGCCGGTCACGTTGCCGTCCTGGTCGATCCACAGACTGTGCGGATAGCGGACGGTGGTGGTGCATACGTGCCCCGGCACCGCCAGCAGGTAGCTGCCGACCGCCGGCAGCGCGCCGGGCGTCTCGAACACGCCGTGCTCTTCGCTCTGCTGCACCAGCCGGGCCTGCGGCAGGGTCGGCAGCGCCGCCCGCTGCTCGAGGGGCTTGTCGGCCCCGATCGCCTTGCTGCCGAGGTCGGTGGTGAAGCGGCCCCTCAAGGGGAACATGTCGACCACCTGGGTGAGGACGAAGGCCGCCCAGCGGAAGGGCATGTCGGGCATCAATCTGGCGTAGCTGTTGTCCCAGTAGACGGCGGTTCCGGGCGAGCCGTGGATGCCCTCCTCGCGGGCGTAGTAGGGGAACGAGAAGGACCCGCCGACGACGATCAGTTCGACCGGCCAGCGGCGCGCTCGGAGGCGGTCCCGGAAGTGTTTTATGCGCCCGACGTGGATTTCTGCCAGCGCCTCACGGCGCACCCGTTCGGGCTCGTGTTCGTGCCCGTCGTAGGCGTGCAGACCGGCGGCCACGAGGTGCTCGTTCTCATGCACGCTGCGGTACAGCTCTTCGGCTGCCAGGTCCGGCGGCGTCCCGGTCCGGGCCATGCCCACATCGAGGTCGAGCAGGGTGCGAAGGGGCTGCCGGCGGCTCGCGCCCGACTCCGCCAGCCGCTCGACGTGGAGCGGTTGGCTGACCAGGGCGTGCACGGCGGCGTCCGGGTAGGCGGCGCACAGCTCTGTGAAGCGCTCGACCTTTAGGGGCTGCGCCATGGGGTAGGCCAGCACCGCCAGCGCGGCGCCGGCCTCGAGTACCATCTCGAGCTCCGTGAGGGTGGCGACCTTGAAGCCGGCCACGCCCGCCCGGAGCTGGCTCTTGGCCACCTCGAGCGACTTGTGGGTCTTGACGTGTACCAGCAGCTGCTGGCCGCCGCCCACAAGCTCGCAGAGGGCCGCGATGTTGCGCTCCACGACCTCCCGGTAGACCAGCATGGCCGGGGTGGGAATGCTCTCCGGGTCGCGCAGGGTGTAGCCGTCGAAGTCGATCATGCTCCGAGCCTACGACGACGACGAGACGATTGCGAGAACCGCCTCTGCAGATTCCCCCTCGGCGACGCCGCCGACTAGCCCGCCAGGGCGCGCCCCAGGTAGTAGGGCCACACCAGCAGCGCCAGGATCGCGGATCCGAACGACAGCTTGGCAAGGCCTACGGTAAAGAGCCAGAACACGAACCAGCCGGTGCCGGAGAAGATCGCACTTGCGGCTGTCCTACCTCCTTTAGACTCGCTGGACATTGCTCCCTCCTTCTGCGCCGCCGTGACGTGCGGCGCCTTCCAGCTCAATCATAGAGCGAATGGGGTCGATGTAGGGTCGATGTTCTCGTACCGACCGGCGAACGCGGCGGGAAACGGCGGTGTGCGCCGGCATCTTAGTTCGGCACCGAGCGTGTTCATGCAGGGTTTCGAGCCGGCTCGAGGCCTGTCACGATAGACTGGGGAACGACGGCCAGAGCCCTGCGATTCGAGGCACTACGCTTCATGCTGAAGGGCGCGAAGACGGTTCGAAAACCCGGAGGTGGTGTCGCGGTGACAGGACTATTTGTTTCACTTCTCGATGGTGTGGCGCAGGGCTCGACGCGCCTGCTCCTCGCGGTACTGGTAGCCGCGACCATCGGCCTGGCCTTCGCCGACCACGATACCGCCTGCCGCAACACCCCCGGCATCAGCCTGGCCTACGCAGCGCACCGCTTCGAAGCGGGCGACGTCAACGCGGCCTTCGACATGATCCCGCCCGAGCAGCTTGCTCCCGGGCTGGACTGGCAGTTTTTCCTGAACCAGAACAACGTGAACCAGTCGTTCATGTACCCGCCGCAATGGCGCCCCAGCATCATCCCCGCCGACAGCCTCGCCGGCGACTCGGGGGTGCGCCTCGACGCGCCCGACGGCAGCGCGGCCTTTGAAACGTTTCTGGACGCCTCCTCACCCTTTGCGGCCCGAGGTCCCGTGGCGCTCGAAGACCTGGCCTCCTTTGCGCTCACCCAGGTGCTGGGCAACCCGTCGTTCGACGTCCTCTGCGTCGATAACGCCATTTCGGCCGCGATGGCCGGGATCGGAACCCAGAACATCTTTGCGGCGGTCGCCACGGACTCGCACTACGCCGTGGTCAAAGCCTTCAGCTTGAACAGCTCGGGGGAGCCGGATCTGTTCTACCTCGTCTATGCCGGCCCCCGAGGTTCGTTCGAAAACCTGGTGCGGTTCGTCTTCGCCCCGGTGATGGATTCCTTCCCCAAAGGCGGTGGCGGCAGCTGCACCTGTAACGCGGGCGAGCCGGACAAGGACAAGGACGGCACCTGCGACCGCTGCGACACCTACCCGGACGATAAGAACCTCCAATAGCTCCGTCCGGGCTGGCGACGCGGGACCGGCACGCTCCCTTGAACCCGCAGCCGGTACCATGGGGCGTTCAAGAAAGGCTCATCATGAAGCACACGGTTACCGTTCATCGCGATCAGGCCATTCCCATGCGCGACGGCGTCACGCTCCGGGCAGACCTGTACCGCCCTGAAGGCAGCGGACCGTTTCCGGCGCTGGTGCAGCGCACGCCCTACAGCAAGGAGCGCCAGGACCTGACCCGCTACGCCGAAGCCGGCTACCTGGCGCTGAGCGTCGACCTTCGCGGTCGGCACGCCTCGGGGGGCCAATGGCGCTCGTTCCTGCGCCACCAGACCGGCGAGGGTGAGGACGGCTACGACACCATCGAGTGGGCCGCCGGGCTGCCCGGCTGCAGCGGCAAGGTCGGCACCTTCGGCGGCTCCTACGACGCCTGGGTGCAGTGGAAGGCGGCGGCCACCCGACCGCCGGCGCTGGTGGCGATGTCGGCCCAGACCATCCCCGCGCGCATGACCGACCTCGAGGGCCCCGGCACCATCCGCCCCGGCAAGCGCCTGCACTGGTGGATCACCAAGATGTCAGCCGAATTGCGGCGCCGGTCCGGTCGGCCCGGCTTCACGCACCGGAACGAGGGCGAGTTTCGCTGGCTCGAAGGCGGCGAGTCCGGCAAGTGGCTCTACTTCCTGCCCTGGCTGGAGCTCCCCGAGAACGTCTTCGAAGACGAGACCGAACCGATGATGGCGTGGCTCAGGGAGCCCCACGTCGACCCCTGGAAGCTCGATCGGGACTGCCGCGAAATCACCGTCCCTAACCTCGACATCGTCGGCTGGTTCGACCACGCCAACGGCGACCTGGGGATGTTCAAGGCCCTGGTCGAGGGCGGCGGCAGCGAACTCGCCCGCGAGGCGTCCCGGCTCCTCGTCGGCCCCTGGGCCCACGGCCGCTGGGACGGCCGCGTGTTCGGCGATATCGATTTCGGTCCCGAGGCGCCGATCGACGCCGTCGCCACCGAACTGCGCTGGTTCGACTACTGGCTCAAGGGGATCCCCAACGGCGAAGACGAGCAGCCGCCGGTGCGCCTCTTCGTGATGGGCGACAACGTGTGGCGCGACGAGCCGCACTGGCCTTTGGCGCGCGCCCAGGACAAGGTTCTCTACCTGAGCGCCCGTAGCCCCGCCAACACCCCGAAGGGCGGCGGCCTGCTGCTCGACGAGCTGCCCGCCGAGGCCGGCAGCGACCGCTACCGCTACGACCCGCGCGACCCGGTACTGGTGCTGTTCGGCCCGGACCTGATCCAGATCCCCTGCGATCAGCGGTCGCACGCCCACCGGCAGGACATCCTCGTCTACCAGAGTGAGCCGCTGAGCGAGCGCCTCGAGGTCAGCGGCAATCCGGAGGTCACCCTCTACGCCGCGTCTTCCGCGCCCGACACCGACTTCTTCGCGCGCCTCATCGACGTCGCCCCCAACGGCCTCGCCCGCGACGTGGCCACCGGCATGGTGCGCGCCCGCTACCGCCACGGCGTGGCGCGGCCCGAGCTGATCACCCCGGGCGAGGTCGTCGCCTACACGATTCGCCTGGGCGGCACCTCGAACGCCTTCGTGGCCGGCCACCGGATTCGGCTCGACATCACCAGCTCCCACTTCCCCGCCTACGATCGCAACCACAACACTGCCGCCGATCAGAACGCCGACGCCACCCTGGTGACCGCCGAGCAGACGATCCACCATGGCGGCGAGCACGGCACCCGGATCACCCTGCCGTGGATCCCCAACGGCGCGTGAACGAGCCACATCCGGAAACCATGTGGGTGCTCGAGCTGACCGACTACGGCCAGCCTCCCCGGATGGCGGCGCGGCCGATCCCCGAGCCCGGCCCGGGCGAGGTGCTGATCCGGATGGCGGCCGCGCCGATCAACCCCTCCGACCTGGGGGTGCTGTTGGGTAGCTATGGAAGCCCGCAGCCACTCCCGACGGTGCTGGGGTTCGAAGGGAGCGGCACCGTGGTGGCGGCCGGCCCCGGGCTGCTGGCGCGGCAGCGGCTGGGCAAGGCCGTCGCGGCCGCGGCGACGCTGCCGGGGAGCGGCACCTGGGCACAGTACCTGCTAACCGAGGCCCGTTCGTGCCTCCCGCTGGGCCCCGCAATCACCCTCGAGCAGGGCGCCACCATGATCATCAACCCGGTGACCGCCTGGGTCCTGGTGGCGATGGCCCGCCGAGGCCGCCACCGGGCCATCGTCAACACCGCGGCCGCCAGCGCGCTGGGGCGCATGATCCTGCGGCTGGGCCAACGCTTCGAGCTGCCGGTGGTGCACGTGGTCCGCCGCCCGGAGCACCTCGAGCTGCTCCGCTCGCTCGGGGCCGAGCACGTGCTCGACAGCAGCCAGGCCGACTTCGAGGCGCAGCTTCGCGACAGCGTGCAGCGGCTGGGCGCAACGCTGGCGTTCGACGCGGTGGCCGGAGAGATGAGTGGTCAGCTGCTCGAGGCCTTGCCGGCCGGCGGCCGCCTGGTGATCTACGGCGGCATGTCGCAGCAGCCGCCCACGGTTGCGACCGCGCCCTTCGTCTCTGGCGGCAAGCGCCTCGAGGGATTTTTACTGTCGCGCTGGCTGGCAGCCAAGAACCCGCTGGTGGTCCTGCGGATCGCAGCGAAGGTCCGTTCGCTGCTGCCCTCCGATCTCAGCACCCACATTCGACAGCGCGTGCCCCTCGAGGGGATTGCGGCGGCGCTGGAGAGCTACGTAGATACCATGAGCGAGGGCAAGATCCTGCTTACCCCGAACGCCGACCCGGCCGACTCGCAACCGGCCTGAAGCCTACGCCCACTCGCGAAGAGAAGGTGAACCGATGACCCCGGAACGCGCAGAACGGGTACGGGAACTGCACAGCCAGGCAATCGTGATCGACGCCCACAACGACAGCCTGCGGGCCGCCCAGATCGGCGACCCCCGCTACAACCCCCCCAAAGAGGGGCCGCCGCAGCCGCGCCGCCTGTGGGAGAAACGCGAGACCGGCCACTGGGACTTCCCACGGGCGCTCGAGGCCGGCCAGACCGGCCAGATCACCAACATCCTGGTGCCGCGGCCGCGTGGCGGGCCCTTCCTGCGGACCTGTCTCAAGAGTTACCAGCAGGCGCTCACCGACCTCGAGACCGCTCCGCAGCTGGCCCGCCTCGCCACCACCGCCGCCGATCTCGAGCAGGCCAAGCGTGACGGCGCCATCGCCCTGGTCCTCGGCATCGAAGGGGCCGAGGGGCTCGAGGGCGATCTCGATATCCTGCACCTGTTCCACCGCCTCGGAGTGCGCGCGGTCGGCCTCACCTGGATGTACCGCAACGAGGTCGCCGAGGGCAACTGGGAAGACACCGGCGCCGGCCTCACCGACTTCGGGCGGGATTTCGTCCGCGAGATGAACCAGCTCAACATGCTCGTCGACGTCGCCCACAGCACCGAACAGACCTTCTGGGACACCCTCGAGACCTCCAGCAGCCCGGTGGTCTGCTCCCACACCAGCTGCCGCGCGCTGGTCAAGGATTTCGCTACCCACGCCCCCAGCCGCTACCTGACCGACGAGCAGCTCAGGGCCCTCGCCGAGCAGGACGGCGTGGTCGGCATCTTCTTCAGCGCCAACCGCGAGCTGGCCGACGAGAGCGCCGACGTGCACGACCAGGCGCGCTTCATCGCCCACGCCGCCGAGGTAGCGGGGCCCGAGCACGTCGGTTTCGGCTCCGACTTCGACGGCGGCTTCCCACCGCCCGGCCTCGAGGACATCCGCGGCCTGCCGAACCTGACCAGCGCCCTGATCGATCTCGGCTTCAGCGACGAGGAGCTGCTGGGCATCCTGGGGAACAACTGGCTGCGCGTATTCCGCCAGGTATGGGACGGTGGCAGCTGACTGCGAAGGGAATGCAGGCTAGTCCGCAGCCTCGATGCAGGGTCACACCCGCCATGCTTACCTCACGATAGCTGGTGTCCGGAAACCATCAGCCATCCCACCCCGAAGGTGCCTGCCGGCTTGTGGCGAGCCAGCGGGCGCCTTCACACCCCGACAAAAAGGCCCGAAACCGCCAGCCGTGACGATATCATCGAGCAGAGCCCGCAGGAGGGGCGGCGATGGTTCGCGAAGCAGGCGCTCGACGCGCTTCAGGCTTGCTAACGCGCCCGACGTACAGGCGCCAGCAGCCTCCACATCACCCTATCCACGCCGGATTCGTAAACGTTGTGTAACCGCTGGGTAACCCCTCCAGACTAGACTGGCCCTCGCCAACAGGGGGCGTGGCGAGCGCACTCGCCCGAGTACCGAACCGAGCGCGAGAGGAGCGCCATGACCAAGCCGACCGACAAACGATCGAAGAGACCGGCACCCGTGGCTCTCTTCTGCGTCCACGGCATGGGCCAGCAGCTGCGCTTCGACGCCGTTCGGCAGACCGCGAGCGGTCTCTTCCGGATCCTCGGAGAGCCAAAAAAACAGACTGCCCGCCTCTACCGCGCCGACGGCAAGATCCGTGAGCGGCTCGAGGTCACCTTCCATGCCAAAGAGGGAAGCGATCCCCCGCCCGAACTGCATATCTACGAGGGCTACTGGGCGCCCATCACCGAAGGCCGCGTGACCCTGCGGGACGTCATGGATTTCCTCTTTTCCGGCGCCTTCAACGGCCTAAAGCAGTGTGGTCGGAAGTTCCGGCGCTGGATGTTCGGCGCCGACCAGCTCCACGACCTCCACTGGCTGACCTTCGGGCAACTGCTCGGCATCCTGCTGGTGGTAACGACGCTGGTGGGGATCAACCTGGTAGCGGGGGTTGCGGTGGGCGCGCTCGTCATCGAATCCATGGAGATAGATCTGGAGTTTCCTCGGTGGTTGAGCATGACCCATCTGAGGCTGTTCACAACGCTCCTGGCCCTCCTGTTGCCAGCTTTTGTGTTCATCTTCGGCCTCCTGGGAGCGGTGACCGTCAGGAAAGGAAGTGCCTTCGATGGCGTGCCGCCTGGCGGCCTCGCCAACCTCGCCTGGATTCTGGTCGCGATCGCCGCGACGCTTATCACCTGGCTTCCAAGCTGGAGATGGGAATACTGGTGGTGGTATCTAGCGCTCGGTTGGCTGCTCGTCCTACTGGTAAGCCTGTTGTTCCTGTGGCGACCCCCCGCCAAGCAGAGACCCTCACAGGACCGCTTGTGGCGGAGCGCAGTCAACGTCGTCAACCGCCTGGTGTGGGCCTGGATCGTGGCGTTCGGAGCGATGGGTCTGATACTCATCCTCACGCTCCCCTGGGCCCGGTTCGGCAGCGACAGCTTCGACCGTCTCCTGGCACACTTTTACCTGCTGGAACCGACCGCCCTGATCTATATTTGGATACCCCTCCTCATCGCCTCATGGGTGGTCCGGCGGCTGCTGGTGCAGTACGTCGGCGACGTGGCCGCCTACGTGTCGCCACACAAGCTCGACCGCTTCAACACCATTCGACGGGAGATCAAGAGGGAGGCCGTCTCCGCCCTGCGGTCGATCTACGAGAGCGGCGTCACCCGGCCCGGCGTCCGCTACGAGAAGGTCGGCCTGTTCGCCCACTCCCTCGGCTCGGTCATCGCCTACGACGCGCTCAACGCGCTCATGAACGAGGACGAGCTGGCGAACCGGCCACTCGATGTGGTGGGCCGCACCAAGATCTTCGTCTCGTTCGGTTCGCCGCTCGACAAGACGGCCTTCATCTTTGCGCGCCGGGCCAACGACGAGGAGATCCGGGGCCGGCTGGCCGAGGCGGTGCAACCGCTCATCAAGGCCTACAAACCGTTCCGGCGACTCCGCTGGGTGAACGTGTTCTCGCACCGCGACATCATCGCCGGCGCACTCAACTTCTACGACACCAGACCTCCGCCGGAAAGCGGGCGTGTCTGCAACATCGTGGACGAGGACGCCCTCATCACCCTGGCGGCGCATACCGAGTACTGGCAGAACAGAAAGGTTTTCGACGAGCTTAGCAAGACCTTGCTGGGGTAGACCGGAGGCGCGCGAAGGGTCTCGCAGTCGTCGGCCACCGCACCGAAGGGCTCCGAAGGGTAGCGACGTGATACCACTACACTCCAGCGCTGGCCCCCACTAGAACCTCCGAAACGAGAACCCGAGCCGCAGCGTCGCGTTCTCCATGAACGTCGGCGGCAGGCTACCCGTCACATAGGAGAATTCCAGGCCGTTCTGGAACTCCGGATCGAAGAAATAGATCGCTGCCAGCTCGAGCAGGTCTCTGAAGTCGCCGCTCTCGAGATCGTAGAAGGCTCGGTACCTGGAGTTGATGTCGATGGAATTGGTGATCGGAAAATCGTATAGGAGTTCCCCTTCGAGCCGGTGCTGCATGGCCGCGGTCCGGTCGCCCTCGGCGAAGCTGGCGTCGGGCGCGTAGGTGTACCCGAGCGACGCGGTCATCGGATAGAAGCTGCGGCTCACCCCCAGCGCCCGGTGCAAAAGCAGGATCGGGAGGTCCGAGTAGGGTACCGCCACCACCACTTGCAGGGAGGCCGTGTAATCGATGACGCTCAGGTCGCGGTTGGCTTCCACTCCGGCCGGGCTCAGCCGGATCGCTACCGGGTAGACGAACGAGCGGATATCGCGCTCCCCGCTCGCGGTCGTCCCCAGATCGAGCGCCACCTGGGGCTGAATGCGATAGTCGAGGGCCAAGTTCACCCGGAAGACGTTCTGGAAACCGGAGTCCTCCCCACCCGTCCCGATCTCGCCGTCCGAGGTCAGGTTGATCACGAAGAATTCGGTAACCGGCGGCGCCACGAAGCTGAAGTCGTATTGGACCCCGATACCCCCCGTGTCGGGAACGATCGGTTCGAGCCTCAGATTGGCCCGGCCCAGGAACCACTGAAGCCCGTCGATGGCCTCCTCGATGGGCTCGAGGTCGAGGAGGTCGGTCTCGCCGTCCGGATACCGGACCGTAACCTGGTAGTGAACATCGGGCCGGATGCGGCCAAAAAGCAGCACCGACCCATAGCGCTGCTCCTCGTCCTCCTCCGGAAAGCCCGCCGCTCCCGTAAGCGGCGTCCGGTGGGTGACGCTCACCAGGCCATTGGTGTTCTTGTTGCGCACCTCGATGGTAAGCGCGTCGCGCACCTGATCGAAGGTGAGAAACGGCGCCTTGAAATCGACCTGGATCCGGTAGCTGGTGGCGAACGCCAGGTTTGCCAGATCTTGCACGGCTGTCCTCTGCACGGCGGCGGCGGTCGCCTCTGGCTGGGCGTACGCGAATCCAAAAACCGCTACCACAATGACCAAACAGCGGGTGATGCCCACAGTGCGGATCATGGTCCACCTCACCCCCGACCCTCCGTCACAGACTTATGGGAATGCGCTTGGTGCCGATATAGGTCAGGATGGCATCCCAGGTATAACGATTCGATAGCGCCCGGAACCTCCGCCTTGTTGTCGAACAAAAAGTCGGCCGTGAAGTCGAGAATGTAGTAGCGCCTCGATAGGAACGCCGACTGGATCTCGGTGACGATCGACTCCCACCAGAACTTCTCCCACCCCGAAGGCGACCTCCCGATCGGCACGGTGGCCTCCACCGACATGTCGAAGAATTCGCCGGGCGGTATCGGCCCGACATTGCGAACCACCCTGAAAAAGGCGGAGTGGATGATGGCTTTGGCATCCGTCTTGGTGATGTTAGGCGGGGCGCCTAGTGTCATGGTCATAAGGTGACACCTCCTCCAGCAAAAGAACGGTCTGAACCAGAGTTGAGCGTTTACCAGGAAATCGTGGCAGCTGCGGGTTACAGGTAGGTTACCAGAAGCATCTGAAGCGGCCACCCGTCCTCAGCCCTAGAATGGAGCATGGCTATCTCGAGCGCTCCAAGCACCGCCCGACTCCGCTACCGAGGCAGGTCTTATGAGGTCGTTCGCGGTGAGGAGGGTGTGGTCCGGTGTGGTCCGAGTGCTGCGCTGCAGCCGCAACGGGAAGGTCGAGGTGAAGGGTCCGGTTGCGTTCGCGGTGGCGAAACGGGCGGGCAAGGGGCGCGCCAGGAGACCGTCGAATCGGAGTCGGACGTTGCGGGGGGCAGCGAGGAAGGCTAAAGAGAGGGGGAAGAATAAGTAAAGGGGGTTGTTACCCCCTCCCCAGCCCTCCCCCTAAAAGGAGGAGGGAGCTAACAGCACTCGTGAGTAACAACAAGGTACTCGGATAACGATTCGATAGCGTGTTCCTAAGGTTGAGCACGATCAGTACTGGGTACGTACCCACGGGGCTTACGGAGTCAACGACTCCTCCAGCACCACAACTGTGGTGAGGATTCAAGCGTAAGGCGTGGCTACTAGGGGGCAACGACTCCTGTTGTTAACGTTGGGGTCTAGTAACTTTGGTCCATTGGTTCCTTCACACCACGGTTATCCGTGTTCTTGTTCTCGTTACTCAAGACGTGTTCACACCCTCCACTACCCACCTGGTGGTGTTCCGTATCGTACTCAGGGTTGCTTATAGCTCCCTCCCCCTCATAGGGGGAGGGCTGGGGAGAGGGTAATCAGGCTGGGGAGGGGGTAACAACCCCTCTTGTAAAAAATCCCGAACCGCCCCCCTTGTAGGCAACACAACGATCCCCTTCTCCCCTTCCAACCCCTCCAACTTCTCGAGAATTCCAGGCCTCTTGTCCCGCCGGTACCTCCAAATAAAACTCAGGTACTCGAGGCTCAGCCGCTCCCTGTTCCCCTCGGTCATATCGGGCCGCGATCCCTGACGGTACTGGAGATACCGCTTTACAGCGCCCCACAGACAGACGTGGGTGGGGAGGTCGAGGAACACGATGGTGTCGGCCGCCTGGAGCCGCAGGTCCATGGTGCTACCGTAGTTGCCGTCGAGAATCCACCGGGGTTGCGCCATGATCTCGAGCTGTTCGGCGATGAACGCCTCGCGGGAAATCCGCTCCCAGCCCGGCTTCCAGAACACGCGGTCGAGGTGAACGACCGGGAGGTCCAAGCTCTTCCCAAGCTCCCTCGAGAGCGTCGACTTGCCCGCTCCTCCACAGCCGATGATGGCGATGCGCTTCAATCTGGAGCTATCGTAGCCTGGCGGCACCCCGTCACCTGTGGTGAGGCATGGGACCACACGGCCACGGGAGCGCGCTGGGTCTACAATAGAGTTCGCTGAAAGGAGCCGCGCGCCATGAGCCGAGCTTTCGTCAAAGAGGACGCCTCCAGCGAAGAGGTCATCATCCCGGCCCGCGCCCCGCTGCCGGCAGGCACCCCCAATCACGTCACCCCCAGGGGCATGGCGCTGCTCGAAGCCGAATTCGCCGAACTGACGGCCGACCAGGCGCGACTGCAACGCGGCGACGAGGACGAGGCCCAGCGGGCTCGCAAGCTGGCTGCCGTCGGAGGTCGCATCGACGAGCTCCGCGACCGCCTCGCCAGCGCCCTCCTCGTCGACTCGAGCGAGGCCCCCGCAGGCGAGGTGCGCTTCGGCGCCACCGTCACCGTGCAGACCCTCAGCGGGAAGTTCGCGGGCGAGGAGAGCCGGCTCACGATCGTCGGGGTGGACGAGGCCGAGGCAGCCGCTGGGCGGGTGGCGTTCGTGGCCCCGATCGCCCAGGCCCTACTGGAGAGAGCGGTGGGCGAGCAGGTGACGCTCAAGACCGGCCGGAACGAGCAGTTGCTCGAGGTGGTGGCCGTCTCCTACGAGTCCTAGGGCGGCGGCTCGAGGGCCTCCAGCTCCACCGTGATGGAGCCCTCCCCCAGCGGGCCGCCGACATCGATCTGCAGCCGCTAGCCTCCGGCGGCGTCGGCGTGGTCATTGTGGCACGAGCCCGAGCCTGCGCTCGGCCAGGCCGAGCGCGGCCTTACCCCCGGAACCCGCTGCTTTCGGCGGCCTCGTCCTCCCCAGGAAAGCGCCCGTGCTCCCGCACGTAGGCCAGCACCGAGCCGGCCGCCAGCACCGCCGAGAGGAAACCGCCGGGGGCGGGGAGTTCGAAGGAGTCCTCGTCGCGCTGCAGCAGGCCCCGTTCGACGTCGAGCCGGACCCGGTCGCCGTCGGCCAGCGCCGCTACCACCTCGGGCGCGGCGAAGGCCGGAATCCCCAGGTTGATCAGGTTGCGGTAGTGGATGCGGGCGAAAGAGTCGGCGATGACGGCGCCCACCCCGAGGCGCTTCAGGGCCTGCGGGGCGTACTCGCGGCTCGAGCCCAGCCCCCAGTTGCGTCCCCCCACCAGCACGTCGCCGGCCACCACTGAGGCCGCGAACTCGGGCCGCAAGTGGGCGAAGGCGTATCGGTGGAAGGCCTCCTCGCCGACCATCAGCGGGGCGTACTTGCCGGGCAGCATGTCGTCGGTGTTGACGGCGTCGCCGAACTTCCAGATGCGTACCCGTTCAGCCGACATCGCTCTCCCCCTCGGGAACGCTCAGGCGCCCGCTCAGTGCCGTGGCGGCGGCCACCGCGGGGCTGGCCAGGTAGATCTTGGCGTCGGGGCTGCCCATGCGCCCCATGAAGTTGCGGTTGCTCGTCGAGACGCACACCTCGCCCGGGGCGAGCACCCCCATGTGGCGCCCCATGCAGGGGCCGCAGCCGGGTGTTCCGAAGATCGCCCCGGCCGCCAGCAAAGTGGTGACGGTCCCATCAGCGGCGGCCTCTTCGAACACCTTCGAGCTGGCCGGGATGATCAGCAGCCGGGTGCGCTCGGCAACCCGCTTGCCCGCGAGGATGGCTGCGACCTCGTGGAGATCGTCGAGCCTGCCGTTGGTGCAGGTGCCGACGAACACCTGATCGACCGCCAATCCTGCGAGTTCGCTGGCAGGGTGAACGTTGTCGACCTGAAACGGTGCCGCCACCAGCGGCTCGAGCGCGCTGAGGTCGATGTCGACGGTCTTGGCATAGCGGGCGGATGGGTCCAGCTGCAGCCACTCGGGAACCTCGAAGGCCGCTCGGGTCAGCGCGTCCGGGACCACCAGCCCGACCTTCGCACCGGCCTCGACGGCCAGGTTGGCCAACGTCAGGCGCTCGGACATCGAGAAGTCGTCTACCCCGTGGTACTCGATGCTGGCGTAGGTGGCGCCGTCGGCGCCGAGGCGACCGACCACCGCCAGGGCCACGTCCTTGGCCGCAACGCCGGGCGGCCGCAGACCCTGGAACCTGACCCGCACGGTCTCGGGCACCCGCAGCCAGGTCTTGCCGGTAGCGACGGCCAGGGCGATGTCGCTGGCGCCCATGCCGGTGCCGAAGGCGCAGGCGGCGCCGTAGGTGGTGGAGTGCGAGTCCGCACCGAGCACCACCCAGCCGGGCTGGGCCAGGCCCTCCTCGAACAGTATCTGATGGCAGATGCCGCGGCCCACGTCGAAGAGCCTGAGGCCGCGCTCCCGGGCATACTCGCGGACGCCCTTCTGGGTGGTCGCTACCTGCACGCTCGAGGCCGGCGCCACGTGGTCGATCACCACCGAGATCCGTTCGGGCGCGGCGATCACCCCGTCCAGCTCGCGCTCGATCAGCGAAAACACCGCCGGCGCGATCGAGTCGACCACCATCACCTGGTCGGCCAGCACCACCACGATCTCGCCCGCCGTGGCTCGCCGGCCCGCCTTCACCGACAGGATCCGCTCGGCCAGGGTGAGGCCGCTCAGCTCGGGCGTCACGACTCGGTCTCCCAGGCCAGCATCAGCATCTGGTCGATCGCCTCGAGCGCCAGGTCGCCCTGGTCGGCCAGGGCCTTGACCTGCGAGGTGACCGAGCGAATGGCATCCTCGCCCAGCTCGATCTCTAGCTGCGACGCCCGCCTGGCGATGGCGTGGCGGCCGGTGAGGCGGCTGCCGATCTGCAGCCGGCGCTCCACCCCGAAGGCCTCGGGCGGGATGATCTCGTAGCTACCGGGATCGAGGTAGATCGCCTTGAGGTGCATGCCGGCCTTGTGGTTGTAGGCGAAGGGGCCCGTCAGGTAGTTGTTGAAGGGGATCTCGATCCCCGTCATGCGCGCCACCATGCGGTCGAGCTCGGGCAGCATCTCGAGGTCGTAGCGCCGCGCCAGCGCCTCCGCGTTGACGGTGTACATGCGCGCTAAAAACCCCCCCAACGGCGTAATCCCGTTGCGTTCGCCGATCCCCAGCACGCTCACGTCGACGTGGGTCGCCCCCGCCCGGACCGCTTCGAAGGCGTTGGCGACGGCGCAGCCGGTGTCGTTGTGGCCGTGGAACTCGATGTCGCAGCCGACCACCGCCCGCACGTCCGCCACCAGCTCCCGCACCTGCGAAGGGCTCGCCACCCCCACCGTGTCGGCCAGTCCCACCCGGTCGACGCCGGCCCGGTCGGCGGCGCGGTAGACCCGCAGCAGGTCGGCCCGCTCGCTGCGGAAGGTGTCCTCGGACGAGAACCGCACCTCGGCGGCGCCCTGCACGAAGTCGATCACCTCGAGGCCCGTTTCGATGATCTCGGGAACGCTCTTGCCGTGGCTGAAGCTGCGCAGCTCCGAGGAGGTGCCGAAGAGGATATCGACCCCGTCGACGCCGCACTCGACGGCCATCCTGGCGTCGTCGAGGTTGGCCCGGATGTGGGTCAGTACCTTGGCCTTGAGGCCCAATGAGGCGATCGCCTCACAGGCCTGCCGCGACCCCGGCGAGGCCACCGGGGTGGTCAGCTCTAGGTAGTCGATCCCGAAGGCGTCGAGCGCTGTGACCAGCTCCAGTTTGTCGGCCAGGGAGAAGTTCCCGAGCGCGAACTGCTCCCCTTCGCGGAGCGTGGAGTCGATCAGGTTCCAGGTTGGGGGCATCGTGGAGGCTCACCTCTTCTTTTGTTTCGAAAGTTCACTGTTGTCGGGCTTGGAAATCAGGATCGGAATCATCAAGCGCTGCCCCGTATCGTAGTGAAGGTGCGAGGCGTTTGTCAAGCGGCCCGTTTTTCCGATATTCATGGGGTTTTCAGCGCCCCGCCCCCAGTGCTCAAAGAGAGCCGTGTGTTGCTATGAAAAGGCGTTCCACAACCAACGAGGACAAACCACTGGTGTGCAAACACTTTCGATTCTTAAGTGATCGTCCGACC
Organism: Trueperaceae bacterium; assembly: GCA_963662295.1. Lineage (GTDB taxonomy): Bacteria > Deinococcota > Deinococci > Deinococcales > Trueperaceae. The sequence goes on along the minus strand of OY759346.1, from coordinate 4,007,322 downwards.
CGCCCACCTCCCACCAAACGCCCACACACACCGGGACTAGTCGGGGCCGCTCACGATGCGGCAGCGGCTGGAGTTCATTCGGCACCACATCGAGCATCATCTGCCGCAGGTAGAGAGGATCAAGGGGGATATGGGTTTTCCGGAAATCGATTAGGAGCGCGCTTCTACTCCGCGAAGCGCTGCATCCCCACCTCCATGATGGCGCCATCCTCGACCTTCACCAGAGGAGTGTAACTAGCGTGATGACCATCCCGATACGGGTTGTTGCGGGCCGCATTGTAGCAGCAGATCAGCGCCCAACGCGGAGCCGGCGACCGGTTCGGACCCGACCGGTGCAGCGTATTGCAATGGAAGAACACCGCATCCCCTCGCTTCAGCTCGCACGCCACAACCTCCAAGCACGCCTCCGCCTGCTCGAGGCGCTCCAGCTCCGCACCCTGCTGCTCCCCGCTCTGAAAGTGATCGATGCGGCCCATCAGCTGCGAGCCCTTCAGCACCTCGAGGCAGCCGTTCTCGGGGGTGGCTTCGTCCACGGCGATCATGACGCTCGACAGGAGCGGGTAGAGGAGGTGGTTGTGGTACCAGTAGCCGTAATCCTGATGCCAGTTCCAGGCGCCACCCACCAGGGGGTCTTTGAGGATCATTTTCGAGTGGTAGTGGTAGACTTCGCCGCCCAGGAGGCGCTCCATGGAGTCGACGATTCGACGTCCGCGCGCGAACATCCCGTAGATGCCGTCGCCGGGGTGATTCCATAGCGTCAGGCGGGCGATGGCACCGTCGGCGTCTTCCCGTCCGACGGCGTTCTCATCGAGGGCCTTGTCGGCGCGGGCGGTTCGACTGAGGAGATCGATCTCCTCGGCGTCGAACATGCCTCTGACGATGACGTAGCCGTCGCGGTGGTAAGCGGAGACCTGATCGTCGTTCAATACCGGCATTCTCTCATCCCTTCCTCGGCCCGAGGCGTGAGGCCTTTCCATGCGGACTGTTCCATACTCTAGCTCAAAAACTCGCCCTCGGAAACCGTCCATTCGCAGCGCAGGCCCCCTGGCTCGGAACGCATCTGGACTATCGCTTTGGGAGGTCGAACCGCACGGTCGTTCCCTGTCCGGGCCCGTCGCTGGTGACGGCGATCGTGCCCTGGTGCGCCTCGACGATGGCGCGGGCGATGGCGAGTCCCAGCCCCCTGCCGCCGGTGCCGCGGCTGCGAGATTGGTCGGTGCGGTAGAAGCGGTCGAAGAGCTGAGGCAGATCGGCCGGATCGATTCCCATCCCATCATCCGTTACCGTAATCACCACGCCCCCACCCGTCTCCTCGCTCGCTGCGACCGTGACGCGCCCACCCGCCTCCACATGCTGAAGAGCGTTGTGGACGACGTTGCCGAGCGCCTGACTCATCCGCATCGGGTCGAGCTCGAGCACTGGCAACGCTGGCAGCGGCTCCAGCGACAGGGCGACCTGATGCGCCTGAGCCTGTGGCTGCCAGCGTTCCACTTCGGTGGTGAGCAGGTCGTGGATCAGGTACGGCTCACGATCGAGCCGCAGCTCGCCCGAATCGGTTTCGGCCAACCAGTTCAGATCTCGCACCAGATTCCGCAGCATGTCGATCTCCTGGATGATGTGATCTGCTGCTTGGGAGGGCGCTTGCAGCCCTTTTCGTAGCCCGTGCGCCTCGAGCTGGATGACGCTCAGCGGCGTGTTGAGTTCGTGCGTGACGTCGTCGATCAGCCGCTGGCGCAGGTCGCGCTGGGTTTGCAGGGCGGCCGTCATCTGGTTGAACGCAGCGCTCATCTGCCCCAGTTCGTCGGGGGACCCGACCGGAAGCAGGGCCGTATCGCCGTGCTGGGCGATGGCCTGCGTCGCCTGCGTCAGCGCCGTGACGGGGGCGGTGATGCGCCGAGAGAGCCAGACGGCCAGCAGGATCGCGACGACAGCGGACAGCAGCCCACCGATGGTCGTGGTGTATAGGATGCCGCGAAGAAGTCCCTGCGATTCGGTCGCTAGGAACTCCCGATTGACATCGACAAACGCGTAACCGACAGGCTGGTTGGAGCGCAGATCGAAGATGGTGGTGCGCTGCCCTGCCAGTTCTGACGCCGCTCCTCCGGGTGCCAACTCGGAGAAGTTATCGTGCACGACGAATCCCTCGACGTCGACGATGACGACCCGTATGGGGTCTCTATGGAACCGCTCAGAGGCCTCTTCGCTCCCTTCGTCACCCTCGTCCCCCTCTTCACCGTAGAGGTATCCCCCCTCTGATAAGGCCTCTGCGAACGAGCCCCAGCCGTTCGACGCGGTGTACTCCTGACTCAGATTCTGGGCCAAATGGCTCGCTTCATCGCTGCCGAGCTCGCCGATAAAGGTGTCGAATCGACCCCGTGTCGTATAGAAGCCGACAACCACGCTCAGCACCACCGAGAGGGCAACGATCAGGATGAACGCTCCCAGAAGGCGCCACCGTAACGACATCATTCACCCTCCATCACGAACTTGTAGCCGGCACCATAGACGGTCTGGATGGGCTGGCGACCATCGACGGCGATGAGCTTTCGGAGCCGAAGAATGTGGTTGTCGATGGCGCGATCGAAGCCATCGAAATCGTCGTCGAAGGCGTGGGCGATGAGCTGATCGCGGGTGAGCACCCGGTTCGGATGGCGCATGAAGGTGGCGAGCAGAGCGAACTGTGCCTGGCTCAGAATGACCGCCTGCCCGGCTACCGTCACCCGCTGCGTCGTCACGTTGATGGTGATCGCGCCACACCTCAAAACCTGCTGGACCTTGTCGTGGACCCTACGCAATACGGCGTTCGCGCGCGCCACGACCTCCTCGGGATCGAACGGTTTGACCACGTAATCGTCCGCGCCGCTCTCCAACCCCTCGATGCGGTCGGCGTGGCCCTCCTTGGCGGTGAGCATGATGATGGGAACATCCGACTCGCGCCGCAAGATGCGACAGAGCTCGATCCCACTGAGGCGCGGCAGCATCAGATCGAGCACGATCAGGTCGGGACTGAGCCTGCGGGCGAGATCGAGCCCGGTCTCGCCGTCGTGGGCGACGTCGGCTGCAAAGCCGGCCTGTTCAAAGAACACCTTCACCCAGTTGGCGATCCTGGTGTCGTCTTCAACAATCAAGATCATTCGACTCATTATTGGGCCTCAGCGTGATCGACTCAAACGCGACGCCTTTGCAGAGCGTCGCGTTTGAGGTTCTTGCACGTCTGCGAACGGCCTACGGCAGCTCACACGAAGGTGTTGGGGTGTTGGCTGCAGCGGTCTACGTCAATCGTCATCGCCCTGTTCGTCGTCACCCTGTTCGTCGTCACCCTGTTCATCGTCACCCTGTTCATCGTCACCCTGTTCATCGTCACCCTGCTCGCCGCCCTCACTATGTTCACCACCTTCGCTGCCGTCACTATGCTCGCCGCCTCCACCAGCCTCACTGCAGCCTTCGCCACCCGACTCGGAATGGCCCACCTCGCCAGCCTCGCCACCTTCGGCGCTGTTGCCGACTTCGGGGTGTGCCGTCCAGGTAGTGAAGTTCGTGCCTGTCACCTCGAGGGAGACGTCGAGCACCTGGCCGGGTTCGAGGTCGGTCGCCACGGTCGGGCCAAGCTCGACGCCACCATCGAGGTGTACCTCGACGCGCACCTGACTCAGCATGGTGTCGGTCGTATTTTCGACGGTGCCCAAAAAGGTGCTCGTCTGCGCGTCGTAGTTCAGGATCAGCCTGGCGCCCGACTGAACCTCGTCGAAGGTCGCGTCCAGGGCATAGTAGCTGCCCGACTCTCCGGCCTCACCCGAACCACAACCTTCGCCGCCCGACTCTTGTTCCTGAGCGACCGAATAGCCACCGGCCACCAGGACGACGATCAACGCCACCATCCGAACCGCATTCGTCACCATCATGGTCGTGTCTTTCATCTGCTGCACCTCGTTCCTTTTTACGTGCCTGAGGGCTTGTCCCTCGTACGGCAACGATAGTGACGAAATGTCGCACAATTTTGTCAGCCTGCAACCGCTCTCTCACCGGAAACCGTCTCACCGAGCGGTTGAGCGTGGCCTACCGCAGCGTGAAGTTAGCACCACTAGCGGCCGGCCGATTCGGACAGACTGGGTCAGGATTATGAGACTCCTGCTGATAGAGGACAACCCCGTTTTTGCGCGCCTCATGGAGGTGACGCTGTCCAGCAGGCAGAGCAGCAGCTTCGAGCTGGCTACCGTCGGCTCGCTCGCCGCGGCAAAGCGTCACCTGGGTGAGAACCAGGTCGATGTGGTCCTTTGCGATCTGGGTCTGCCCGATAGTTGGGGTCTGGGGACGCTCAGCAGCCTCCTGCCCCACACCAGGCACGCCGCTGTGGTGGTGATGACCAACCTCGATGACGAGCAGATCGGCACGCAAGCCATCAAACAGGGGGCACAGGACTATCTCATTAAAGACGAGATCACCCCTGCCCTGCTGGTGCGTTCGCTTCGCTACGCGATCGAGCGCCGCAACCACCACCAGGACCTCGAACGCCAAGCTACCCACGACGCCCTCACGGGCCTGCCCAATCGCCACTTCCTGGAGGGTCACTTCGACCGAGTGCTCGGCTACGCCCGCGAGAGCGGGGCCTCCCTGGCCCTCGTGTATCTCGATCTGAACCGTTTCAAGAACATCAACGACAGCCTGGGCCACCGCGTGGGGGACCAGCTCCTCATTCAGGTTGCCGGGCGCTTGCGCAACACCATCCGCGGCCGCGACCTGGTGGTGCGCATGGGCGGGGACGAGTTCGCGTTCCTGCTGTCCGGTGCGGACGAGACCAGCACCATCCGCGTGCTCGACCGCATCCAGGCGGCGTTCCAGGTCGACTACCCGCACGAGGGAAGCCGGCTCAACGTGGGATGCAGCATCGGGGTAGCGTTCTATCCCAGGGATGGCCAGAATTTCACCGAGCTCTTCCGGCAGGCGGATCAGGCCATGTACCGCGCCAAGAATCGCGGTGGCGACGTCGCTTTCTACGATGCCGATGCGGACCGGGAGCTTCAGGAGCATCAGTGGCTCGAATCGGAGCTCCGTCAGGCCCTCGAGCACGATCAACTCGAAGTCTACTACCAGCCCATCTTCGACCTCGCCAGCGGCACCATGGTGAGGGCCGAGGCGCTGGTGCGCTGGCCCCACCCCGAGCGCGGCATGATCTCGGCGGCGACGCTCATTCCGGTGGCGCTAGAGTCCGGCCTGATCACCGCCCTCGATCGCTGGGTGCTCGAGACCGCCATGAAGCAAGCTCACGACGTCGGTTTCGCGGTATCGGTGAACCTCTCGCCGCTCACCCTGAGAGCTCCTGAACTCCCACGGTACCTGACGTCACGCCTGAGAAAGACCGGCCTCGAGGCCGGGCAGCTGAGCCTCGAAATCACCGAGCAGGTTTTGGCCCGGCCCGAAGAGGTGCTGCCGGCCTTGCACGCTTTCGACGCCCTGGGCGTGCGTATCGCGGTGGACGATTTCGGCACCGGCTACTCCTCGCTGGCGTACCTCACCCGCTACCCGCTCGATATCCTCAAGGTGGACGCCAGCTTCGTGCGCACGATCGAAGAGGATCCCAAGAGCAAGATCGTTGCCCGAGCCGTCATCAACCTGGCGCAGAACCTCGGCCTGACCACCGTCGCGGAGGGGATCGAAACCAGCGCGCAGCTGGCCTGGCTCGAGCAACAGGGCTGCACCATGGGGCAAGGCTTCCTGCTGGCGAAACCGCAGCCGCTCGAGGGCATCAGGAGCTACGTGCGGGGTCACGTGAAAAGTTGAAGAGACCGATCTCGCTCTCTATAGCTCCTCGCAGAACGGGGCCGCATGAAGGAGGGGGATCTCTCCAGAAACACTTTGAGCTTCTTGTCTCCCGACATAGGGGGCTTATACTTGACGACAACCGAAATGGCGCCCGCTGCCACCTTTGCCGGACGGAAGGAGCGCACCATGCCCCGGTCCAAACGCCTACCCACCCAACCGTTCGCCCGCATCCCACCGGCGTTGCTCCTGGTGCTGCTGATCTCGCTGGCGAGCGCCCAGCCGGCCGGCAACGTCGTCACCTGGATGTTCCAGGGCGACATCGAAGGGGTCCAGACGCAGGTGGTCGTCAGCTTCGAGCAGCTGCCCCGGATCGGGGTGACCCCCAGCACCACCACGGCCGCCGGAATCTGGGTCGAGACGATCGGCCAGTACCTGCTGCTCGCCGGCCAGGCCACCAACGCCTACGCCAACTACCTGTTCCAGGCCGAGCTCTCCAACGGCGTGTGGGGCTACGGCGATATGGTCGATACCCTCACCGGGGAGCGCTTCCGCATCCGCCTCGACCTCATCCCGGAGGGTCTTCATCCTGTCGACCAACCCCTTTGAGGGATACTGCGGCGAGTACGGCTGCGCCTACACCCGCGCCGCTCACCAGCTGGAGGAAGGGGTGCAAAGAAGCGTGTATCTGTTTCAGTTAGCGCTTCTGCCTTACGAGCGCCCTTACAGCGGGTTTGAGTGATCGCTTCATGCTGAGGCATGGCGCACTCTACCGACCTCCGAGAGCCGGTACCCACACCCTGAACCGCTCAGCATTCGGTTGGAACCGAAGGCTTCCGCTGGTTTGGAGGCCATCCCCGCTCCATGTGGGTGCAGCCTCACGGCCGACCAGCGTTGGGGTGCATCAGCGGCGACCATGTGCCGCTGGGTACAGCGACGAGAAAAAAAGACGATCTACGACAGAATCCAGGAATCAGAGGTAACCCGCACCGGTGGTGTTCGCGGCGGCTTCAGTCGCCATCACCGAGCTGCCGTGGGTACACCGAGAACATCTAGCGACCCGCGCCGCTCAGACATCCAGGTCTCGGAGGAAGGGGTGATGGATCAAAGGAAGGCGATGAGGCGAGGGGGTATCTGTTCCGGACTTCAGTTAAGCGCTTGTGGGGGCTTGCCTGCGATCGCGGCTGCGCTACGAGCGCCCTCACCAATACTCAGCCCTGTAAGCCCGAGCAACAGGGCGCGTTACGCAAACGGCCAGAACTGATCCCAGGCCGTCATCCAGTCGTCGGCCTTGCTCTCGACCGTCAGGGGGCCGGTGATCTCGACCCCGGCCCGCCCCTCGAAGTCGGCCAGCTTGTCGACAGCGGCCACCTCGATCCGAATGGTGGTCGGTTTTTCGGGCACGTACGGCTGCACCTTGGAAAGGTCCCTGAGGGCCTTCTCGGTAGCCTCCTCGATCATTGTCCGGGCCCTGACCGGCGGCACCTGGCGGGCGCTGTAGCGGCTCAGGCCCTTCTTCACCGCCACCGTGGGCAGCCCCTCGCCGAGGAGCTCCCGGGCCTCGCGGCAGACCGCCACGTCGCCGCTGACCAGCGCCACCGGGACGCCGTAATGCCCGTTCAGGGCGGCGTTCACACCGGTCTCGCCGACCAGATCGTCGTTGAACCACAGGCCCTTGTAGCGGACGCCCGAGATGGTGTGGCTCAGCACCCCATCGAGGGTGTCGCTGCGGGCGTGCATGCCGATCAGCAGGCAAGCGTCGCAGCCCCGCTCCCACATCTCGGTGTAGCGACCCCAGGCGTGATGGGCCACCCACTGGCAGGCGGGATCGAGCCGCTCGGGGATCAGCGAGTTGAAGCTCCAGCCCTGGCCGGCGCCGTGGCAGTCGACCACCACGATCTCGGTCGCCCCGGCGGCTTTGGCGCCGCGAACGGCGGCGTTGATCTCCTCGGTATAGAGGACGCGGCCCTCTTCAAACATCGGCTCGCCGCCCATCACCTGCTCCCACACCACGATCCCGCTCACGCCCTCCATGTCGCTCATGATCAGTACACGCATCGCTCGCAGCCCCCTCGGTGGAGTCGAGACAAGGATACGGCATGGCGATCCGTCCTTTATCACATGAGGCCGCTCCTTTCTGGTGTAGGCTTGCCACGCGACACTTTTCACTGAGTCCTGACGCGCGACCTGGCTGAAGAGTTTTGCCAGGAAGGAATTCATGAGTTTCGATTCATTTCAGCTCCATGCCAGCGTCGCCGCCGGCGTGAAGACTGCTGGCTACACCACGCCCACCCCCATCCAGGAACAGGCCATTCCAGCCGGCCTGCAAGGGCGGGACATTCTGGGCCTGGCCCAGACCGGCACCGGCAAGACGGCCGCCTTCGTGCTGCCTATCCTCAACCGGCTCCGCGATGGCCCCCGGGGCCTCATCCGAGCGCTAATCGTGGCCCCCACCCGCGAGCTCGCCGAGCAGATCCACGAGGACATCCGCATGCTCGGCAGCGGCACCAGACTGCGCAGCGCCACCGTCTACGGCGGGGTCGGCATGGCCCCCCAGATCAAAGCCCTCCGCGGCCACGCCGAGATCATCGTGGCCTGCCCAGGACGCCTGCTCGACCACCTCGAGCGCGGCAACGCCAAGCTCTCGAACGTCGAAGTGCTCGTCCTCGACGAAGCCGATCACATGTTCGACATGGGCTTCCTGCCGGACATCCGCAGGATCATGAAGCGCGTGCCGGCCGGCGCCCAGCGGCTCCTCTTCTCAGCCACCATGCCCAACGACATCCGGCGCCTCGCCGACGCCATCCTGACCGACCCGGTCACGGTGGAGATCGACCACAACGCTCCAACCAAAACGGTGCAGCACACCATTCTGCCGGTCGGACAGAAGCAGAAGACCGAGCTGCTCAAGTTCCTGCTGCGCCGCGACGACCCCCGCTCGGCGCTGGTCTTCACCCGCACCAAGCACGGCGCCAAACGCCTCGCCCGGCAGCTCGACAACGACAACTTCTTCGTGACCTCGCTCCAGGGCAACCTCTCGCAAAACCAGCGCCAGAAAGCCCTGGACGGCTTCCGCGAAGGGCACTTCCACGTGCTCGTCGCCACCGACATCGCCGCCCGCGGGATCGACGTTACCCGCGTCACCCACGTCATCAACTACGACGTGCCCACCACCGCCGACGCCTACACCCACCGCATCGGCCGGACGGGGCGCGCCGAGCGGAGCGGCGAAGCGTTCACCCTCATGACCCAGGAAGACGAGAAGGTCGTCAGGGACATCGAGCGGGCGCTCACCATGCGGCTGCGGCGCGTCACCCTCGAAGGGTTCAACTACCACGCGACGCCGGAACCGGTGGCGAAGGTACAGAATGCTGTCGCGCCCGGTGGGGGTCCTAGAAGGAACTCGAGGCGATCGCGGCGGCGGGGGCAGAGGTCTCGAGGGGACAGGGAGCGGCGCTAGGACATGCCCCTTCCCGTCGTGATTGTTGGCTAGCCGCAAGAGCCCATCAGCGGGGTCAAGCAACTACCGCTGCCCTGTCAGGCGTTCCAGCAACCTCTCGAGAAGACCCTCCAAACACCGATGATCTGAACGAACACCGCCACGGTCCTGTCGGAATCGGCGCCGAGAATGACCGCCAGGAGGTGTTCCCTGGGCACGATATTGGAGCCCGCATGCCACGCCTGTAACCCGACGGTAACCCCCCTGTCCTAGGATTGCTCCGGCTAGAGAATCAGGAAAGCGAGCCACTCTCGGAAGGGTCCTTGTGCACACCCCTCCGAGACCACATCATCACCTTGAGGAGGGATAGAGGATGGTGCGAATGCGACCCGTGGTAGCCTTTTGCGTCCTGCTTGCATTGGTCTCGGTGGCCACTGCTCAACTCGAGATGCGCCTCGCCGGCGAGCCCTTCGACGACCCGTTGGTACGCAAGGCGCTGGTGGTCGGGATCCCCTGGGCGGACCTGACCGCCGAACTCTTCGGGGATGTCATGCCCGTCTTCATCGATGTGGATGGGGTCGTCGATGCCAGTCAGGTACCATACGACCCCGATGTGGCGCGGGAGCTGCTCGCGGAAGCCGGCTTCCCGGACGGGTTCGCCTTCGCGCTCGTGGCACCACCGGAGCTGGAGAGCTTCGTCTTCCCCATCGCCGACCTGATGACCGAGCTTGCTCTCGAAGCTGTGGTAGTCCTCACCGAAGCCACCGGCGAACGCTTCGCTGGCCTGGCCCGGGCGGGCGCAACCGCCGCCTGGCTCGCTACCGGCAGCAACGCCTTGCTGGACGAGGCCGCCGAGCGCGGTGACCTGTACCTGTTCGACGTTAGCGACGACGAGATCATCATCACCTTCCCCACCGGGCTCGAGTCCCGCGCCAGCCTGCGAGGGCAACTGGCGCTCCTCATCCTCGGCGACGAGGAGGGGCAGATCCCACCCGACGGTCAGGCCCCACTGCTGATCATCGATATCCGTGAGGACATCTTCGATGTGGTGGTGCCCTTGAATGGACAGGAGGTGGCGCTCGGCACCTTCACGCTCACCCGCGACATGCTCGACTTGGACGAGTCCGGCGGCGAGATCGACGTGGTCAGCGGCGAGTACCAGCTGACGTACGTGATTCGGCCATTCCACCCGCGGCTCCAAGACATCCCCCTCGGCACCATCGTGGTGGAGGAATTCGGACGGATCGACTTCGAGGAAGGCACCATGGACATCTTCGGGTCGCTCACCATCGAAGACGGCATCTTCGCCGGCACCATCATCACCTACAGCCCCAAACACGGTAGCTGCAACGGGGTTTTCTGCCCGCAGTGACGCCCCTCGACCGCTACACCGAAGCGCTCGACGCCCTCGAGCAGGCCCAAGATGACGGTGCCGAGCCGGCCCTGCTGGAAGCCCTGCTGGCTCGCGACGCCCTCGATCGTTCCTTCTCGACGCCGCCCGACGCTGCTGCCTTCACCCACGCCGCCAGCCTCGACGCCCGCCTGAAGACGCTCGCCCCAAAAACCCTCGAGGCCCTGTCCCACGACCCACTGGCACCCTGGCGCGCCACCCGCCCCCCACCGCGCGACCCGCCCGAGAGCGCCTGGTGGTGGTACCCGCCCCCCAAAGCCACCCCCAAGGAACCCCCAGGGTGGACGCTGTTCTCATTCCTGGCCGGCGCGGTGGCCGTAGCGCTGGTGCTCGAGGTCGGGCGGCGCTTCCTCCAGGGAGGCGAAAGCGCCAGCAGCCTCGTCGGCACCAGCCTCCAGGCCGTGATCGGGCTGGTAGCCGGCGGCAGCTTTACCCCCCTGGGCCGCCGCTGGCTCGAGGCCCTCCTCGAGCGCTGGGGCGTGCGCCGCCGAACCCGCTGGCGGCGCTTTCTGTCCATCGGATTCCTGGGACTGGCGCTGGGCTTCTTCGGTTCTACCAGCTGGATGGCCGACATCTTCGAGGGCCTCGGCTACGCCAGCTACAACCAGGGGCGGCTGTCGCAGTCGATCCGCCGCTTCGAACGGGCTGTGGCGCTCGATCCCGGCGATGCCGGCGCCCGCTACGCGCTGGCGTTCGCCTTCGAGGACGCCTTTCGCTACCAGGACGCCCAGCGTGCCTATCAGGAGACCACCCGCCTCGACGGCGGCTTCTACTTCGCCTACAACAACCTCGCCCGGCTGCAGCTCCTCAGGCTCGACAGCCCCGGCGAGGCGCTGGCGCTCATGAACCGCGCGCTCGCGCAGGCCGAAGACCCGCACAACCCGATGACGCTCGACCCCGACGACCCCATGGACCAGCTCATCCGCGCCCGGCTGCTCAAGAACCGCGGCTGGGCCTACCTGCAGCTCGATTTCCTGCAGCTCTCCGAGCGCGATCTGAAGGCGGCGCTCGAGGTTCTCGAAAGCCCCGCGCCCCACTGCCTGCTGGCGCTGGTGCACAAGCAGCGGGGGGACGAGGAGGCCGAGCTGGCGGCATGGGGCAGCTGCCTGACGGTCGCCGAGCCCCTGCCTCAGGAAGGGAGCGAAGTCGAGACGTTATGGCGGGCGGAGGGGGAGGCGCGGCTGCTCGAGGAGGGCAAGAGCGGGCGGTGAAACTGGACGATCTCGCTCGCCCCAGAACGCACCCAGGACAGGCACGATTGTGGAGAATGCCGTGCCGGCCACCTGAGCGGTGCGGAGCCCCTAGTGCTGACTCCTGCGGGCCTCTCCCCTAATCAAAGGGGCTCCAGGAATCACGCGATTGCGGATCGTTTCAGTTCCGAAAGCGTTCTCCGATCCGTTTTACCCTCCCCGGTCTGGCGAGTGGGCTGTGTTCCTGAAATCAATCATGGTGAGCACTCCTAATTGTGTCCTCCGGTATATTGGTCGTGGGGGTCCAGACAGATGTAACCAAGCTCGATCGTACTCGAGTTCGCATCGCTCCCTTCCGCGTCCGGAAGCCCCTCCATCGTCCAAAGCAGATGATTGATGTCGTATGCGATCCTGAGGTTCGGGTCTGCCAACAGACGATCTTTGACCATTCGTGGATTACCTTCCCCATCGAGCACTCTGATGTTGAAGGCGATATCTAAGCCTGGTGGGCCGCCGCCATCTGGGCCAGGTGGGCCGTCATCTGGAGGCCCCGTAAATCCAGACCTGGTACGATCGGACTCATTGAATTCCGTTATTACTGTCATCTGGGGGTCCAAAAAGTCGCAGAACCGCCTTTTGCGTTCTGGAATTTCCTGTAATATTGATTCCCCCTCTACTGAAACCTCGATTACCCTAGTTGGTGTGATTTCAAATTCAAGGAATTGAAAAACAGGCATACCTAGGATTACGTTGCAGCTGAGATCGATCCCAGAGATGGACCCTTTGTTCTGGACAGCAACCCCTCGGTTGCTAAGTGTGGATCACGAGCAAGGCCTCGAGGTTACTGCCCCTGAGGCAGCAACAACAGGAATGAACTCCTGGAAGCCCACGCCCTCATCGTACACCTCGTCAGGCGTGCACCGATCCAGGCTGCTGTGCCGCCGCTCGCTGTTGTAGTACTCAACGTAACTGCTCAACCCACCTCGAGCTTCTACGAGATCAGCGTAGGCATGCAAGTAGACCTCCTCGTACTTCACGCTTCGCCAGAACCGCTCGATGAACACGTTATCGATCCAGCAGCCCTTCCCATCCATGCTGATTCGTACCCCACTCTCCTCCAGCACGCTGGTGAACACGGTACTCGTGAACTGAGCGCCCTGATCGCTATTGAATACCTCTGGACTCCCGTAGAGCTCAAAGGCCTCTTTGAGAGCGTCGAGGCAGAAGAGTGTGTCCATGCTGTTCGACAGCCGCCAAGAGAGAATCTTCCGGCTATAGACATCCATGATTGCCACGAGGTACGCGAAGCCCGCAGCCATCGGCAAGTACGTGATGTCGGCAGCCCATACCTGGTTCGGCCGCTCGATACTCACGTCATTGAGGAGGTACGGGTAGATCTTGTGACCCACGGCCGGCCTGCTGGTTCTGGGCTTGGGGTAGATCGCTCTAATATCCATGACACGCATGAGGCGCTGCACCCGCTTACGGTTCACCCACAAGTCTCGCTCCCTTAGCTCGTCGACGAGGCGGCGGCTACCCAAGAAAGGCCTCGCGAGGTGAATCTCGTCGATCAAACGCATGATCTGTAGGTCCTCATTGGGGATACTGAGGGGCTGGTAGTAGGCTGTTGAGCGGCTCACGCCGAGTAGGGTGCATTGCTTCGTGATGCTCAGGTCGGCTTGTTTGTCGATCATGGCTTTACGCTCAGCCCTGGTTAGCGCCTGAGCTTGCCGGACAAAAAATCTCGCTCCATGGTGAGCTCACCGATCTTCGCATGAAGTTCCTGCATAACTGATTCCTGGTCTCGTTTTTGCTCGATGTTGGCTTCGAATACGTCCACGGCCCCTTCGAGTAGTTGTCGTTTCCAGGCTCGGATCTGGTTGGCGTGGACGGCGTATTCTCGGCTTAGTTCGGTGATGGTTCGTTCTTCTTTGGCGGCTTCGAGGGCTACTTTGGCTTTGAAGGCTGGCGAGTGGTTCCGACGGTGTTTCTTCATGTGTTCCCCTTTTCTGGAAGCTTACCGCTTCCACCTAAGGGTCCTGTCCGAATTCCGGGGTCCACTTCTCCCCAATGCCGGGTCTGTATTGGTTAGGTTACCCTGAGGGTGTTCAGTGTAACGGTCCTGATCAAACACAAGGCTGTTACAGTCCAGGGTGAACGGTGGTCCCCGAAAAAACGGAGGCTGATCCGGTTCACCTGGTTCACTCCCAGGTTCTCTTTCGGCGTCGGAAAAATCGATCATGTCAAAAAACTCTGTTTCATCGAGAGGAGGGACGACTTCCGGAGCCAATGCCAGTTGCTCCGCAGTACGGACATACCTGAATTCGCCAGTGCGTTGACCTGGCGGCCCTCCCCAAGTCCAGAAAAGCCTGTTTGCAGGGGAATTTACTACCATTTTTAGAAGAACACTGGTGTATCCGTCTTTGCCCCAGGCATTTTGCCAGGGAAGCAAAAAGGCGAGGGACCTAGGGTCGTCTGGTTCTCTATTTGCTGTGTACGCTGTTAGGTCTCCAGAGCAATTAAGGATTTGCCCCTCTGCCCCAATCCACCGCCAAAGATTCTCGTCAAGCTGCTCTAAAGATCCCCCCCCCGTCAACGTCACACGTTAGAATTACCTTTTCTCCCTCTAGTGAATCCTGAGCACGAGCCGTCATGGCCACGGACGCAACAACCACGACCATCCCCAGCAAGATCCCACGGAGAACCATCAACGGCATGCTCCCGGCTAGCGCATTCATCCCAAAAACCCTCCCGACGCAATGCTTCGAATATCAAAACAAGAACGGCTACACCACCACTGAAATCGCGGGCTTCCGCTGGTCCTTCCTCCCCCATAAGAACTCGTTTCTATCGAAAACGCTGGGAATCGCCAGTATTTTCCTTTGTTTGTAAGAAACTATTATACACAGAATCGCTCATTCAGAACCTTGTATCAGCTGGTCTGGTCGTGCGGGTTGGCCTTGAGAAGGTCGTTCCTGACCTTTTCCACTTCCTCCCTGACTCCGGTCTGTTCCAGCAGTGGAAGCGCCCGATTGAGCCAGAACTCGGCTTTGTCCATCTGATTCAGGGCGATCCAAGCCTCGCCCAGCACGCGCGAACTCCACCCCAGAAGGGAGCCGCCTTTCATGGTCTCAGCGTAGGCATAAACCTCCTCGGCAAGAGCCCTGGCCCGTTCTGCCGAACCATCGATCCGCCGGTCTTTGGTCAGACCCAGAAGGGCTTCTGCCAGACCAAGCTTGCTGAAATAGTGCATTTTCTGATGACCGAGTTCTTCGAACAACGTTATGGCCTTGAGAAAGTACTCTCGGGCGCTTCCGTAGTCGTCGAAAGCGAGCAACGCTTTGCCAAACTCGAAGTGGTTCGTCGCACGGTCACTGAGGTTGTCTAGCTCTTCGAATATGGTTTCAGCTTCCTCGAAGAGTTCCAGGCACCTCCCCTTAAGCCGCAGACACGTCGTCGATATCGAGGTAGTAACGGGCGAAATCGGCAGTGATACGAGCGAGCTGTTCAGGGTTCGTTACCTGTTCCCTCGACAGTTCACGGCTGGTACTCAGATTCTCCAGTGCCTCTTCGAGCTCTCCTAGACTCAGGGCAACCAGGCCCAACCCATGGTGGACGTCAGCCCGGAGAGACGGACCTTCCAGGCTGTCCGCGATGATCTTAGCTGCCCGAAAATGCTCGTTGGCCTGTTCCAACTGATGCAAGCGGTAGTGCTCCCAGTACAAGCGGTAGTGCGCCCAGCCGATTTCGACATGCGTTCTCGCGATGTCTGCCTGATCGCCACACCCTTCTTCGATCTCGAGACTCTTGGTAAGGTACTCGATCGCCCTTTCAAGGTTCCAGAACCGCCGGTGAAGCATGCCGATGGTATGGAGGACCTTGCCGACATCCTCGACCCGATCGCCGGCCTCCGCCACCTCCAGGGCCCGCTCGGCCCACGCCAGCGCCTCCTTCCACATCCCCCTGCGCTCCTGATAGGGATGAAAGGCCCAGAAGAAATCGAGGAGATCCTGGTCCCGGGCTGATTCCCACGCCACCCGGATGTTATCGAGTTCCTGGCTCAGGCCGGTGAAGGCTTCGGTGTTTCCAGAAACGCCGCGGCTTCTGGCACGATCTTTCACGAACCCCAGGAACAGGGCCGAGTGCCTGGCCAGTGCCTGGCGCTCTTCCTCGGGATCCTGTGCCAGCTTCCCCCGCGCGAAGTGGTAGATCAGAGGGTGGCGGTCGTAGCGACCATCTCGGCCGCTGCGAAGCAACGATTTGTCCTCCAGGCTGGCCAGCACCGGAAGGGTGGCGCCGACGACTTCGGCGGCGTGCTGCCTTCTGAAACCGCCGACGAACACCGAGAGCCTCTTGAGCGCTTCCTGATCTCGTGGCTCCAGCAGGCTCCAGGAGTATTCGAAGGTGGCCTCGATGCTCCGCTGCCTTTCGGGAACGTTGCGCGCGGGTGTGGCAAGGATGGCCAGGTTGTTCCTGATCTCCTCGGCGATTTCTGCCGTCGGGAGGATCTTGACCCAGGCGGCCGCCAGCTCTATGGCGAGGGGGGAGCCCTCGACCAGCCGACAGATCTCCAGGACATGGGGCAGGTTTTCCTCGCTCGGCGAGAAATCGAGCCGGGCTCGCCGGGCACGCTCCTGGAATAGCTGCAGGGCGCCGTGATGCCAGACGTCGGGCTGATGGCGCAAGGCCCGTTTCGGGACGGGCAGCCCTTCGACCTCGAAGACCCACTCCTCCTCCAGATTCAGGCGTTCGCGCGAGGTAGTCAGGATTTTGAGGCCGGGGCTGTCGGCCAGGAGTCTTGAGGCGTAGTCCGCCGCCCCGGCGAGGTGCTCGTCATTGCCAAGTAGGTGCTCGTAGTTGTCGAGGAGCAGCAGGATCTCCCTGTCCTTCAGGAACTCTTTGATCCGGGCCAGATCGTCGCCGTTGTCCTGGGCATCGATCGCTAGGGCCTCCTCGATGCTCGCGGGAATCTGTTCGGCCTCCGTCAACGAATTGAGCTGGACCAGATAGATGCCATCTCTGAAGCTGCCTTCGTAGAGCTGCTCGCGAGTAGTCTGAATGGCCAGGCGGGACTTGCCGATGCCGCCGGGGCCGTGCAGCGTCAGCAGGCGGCACTGCGGGTCGGTCAGCAGCCGGGAGACTTCGATCAGGTCCAGATCGCGCCCCACGAACGAGGTCTTGGCCAGGGGCAGGTTGTGGGGCGGCCCGGCGGCGTCGGCGCTCGCCGCCCGGAATCGCTTCCGGGCCTCTTCCTCCGTGAGGGCGAGCTCGATGCCGTACTCCTCGGCCCTGTCGCGGACGGCGGCGGCCGATGGGCTCTTGCCGGCAACCAGCAGAGCGAAGGTGGTCTTGAGATCCTCGGGATCGAGCTCCGCCGCGCCGGCGACGAAAAAGGCCCGGTCCGCGTGCGCCGCTGCCTCCTCGAAGCGACCCCTGATCGCTTCGGTTTCGGCCAGGCCCAGCAGCGCTTGTCTGACTCGATCCGCAAGGATTTCCCGGGTGCCGAACAACCACTCCTCGAGCTCCGGGCCGAGGCTTAGATCCAATCCGTCCAGGAACGGGCCCCGGTACCCTTCAACGACTTCCCGGAGGTTGCCTTTCTCCGAGGCTTCAAGCACGGTTTTGGCGTCGCAGGACACCTCGGTCGAAACCCGGTGGGATTCGGCCAGCACCACGCCTCGAGCTACCCGCTTCAGCCTCTGGATGGCAGACGAGAGGCCGTCGCGGGGATCGCGGGTATCGTGGTAGAAGAGGTCGGCGAGATACCGTCTCGACTTCGAGCCCTCAAGTGCCAGGAAGGCAAGCAGCAGAAGCGGTTTTGGACGGCGGATGCCTGTCCCTTCCAGCACCAGACTCCCTAGGGTGCGGAGCTGCATGAGGCAATTCTAGCGCCGCGATTGGCACCTCTCCTCGCAGACCCGCTATACCGCAAGATCGGGCGGACCTGAGCTGCAAGGAGTCCTTGCGGACCCGCCCCACCGGGAAACCTGAATTCTCAACGTCATGAACTCCCTTCGTCGAGCTGCCCCTCCAATACCTCAAGGAGCTCCTGAATCCGCGCCTGCTCCCTTTCCCGGATTCGCAGATCCTCCACCAACGCCTCCACCTTGAAAATGGTCAGACTCCGCGCCTGGTCCAGGAACCGGAACAAGCGATCGACCCCGATGAGCGGGAGGGGTTCCCGATCGAGCCGGATTTCCACTTCCTGCGGTGACCCTGCGGTACAACCACCATCCGACCCGCAGAGAGACGGCGCACACCGCGAGCACCCCGAGCACGTAATACGCCTTGAGCCGCGCGGCCATTCCCGAGACGATCTGACTTTGCAGACTAAGCATGTCCTCCCCCTACGGTCAGGTGTTCGATGTCGAACGAGCGTCGGCTATCCACCATCGGGACGATCATGATCGACCGGGCAGCGGGATGTTGAAGCGCTTGGCGATGATCTCGAGGCTATAGTCCCCCATGTGCATGCCTCCATCTCCTGACTTCTTTTCTCGGTAGCCACGACGCGTACACGCGTGGCTGCCAACACCAACAAAACGATTGACCACTCCTCTTCTCATTCCCTCAATCTCCTTGAGCCGGCTGGCAGCTTCTGCTTGGAATCAAGGAATAGCGGGCGGCTCCCCAAGAAATACCCAAGATTCGGGCTGAGGGGCTTGTCAAGCTGAAGACGTCATATCGATTGGCACTCGATGTAACGAACCCTAGAGGGTGTTATGCACTTGCGGCCAGCATCAGGCTCGGAGCAAGTCGCTTGAGTAGCAGCATACTGAACGCCACGAAATGCAACCCCACCAGCACCTCAGCAGCCCGCTCGTAATCCTTCACCAGGCGCCGACAACGAGCCATCCACGCAAACGATCGCTCCACCACTCAACGCCGAGGTAGCAACACAAACCCCCGCTTCGCCTCCTAGTGTTTGACTACCAGTCAAAAACGCATTCGCCTGGGCGGCGGGGAAGTCGCTGGGTAAGAACCGCCATGGGATGCCTGTACGTATGACGTATTTCAAGGCATCGTAGACCATCCTGAGGTCATAGCGTCATTGTGGGGCATCTTCGGTCATGAGCGTGAGGTACGGAATAACGAAGGCCCATTCTTCGTCGCTGCTGTCGCTTGGGTAGCCTCGTTTGGTCATGGGGTAGTTTACGGCTGAAGTTCACAATACCCTCTAATGCTGGCAGCAAGCTGCTAGCCGAACCCTCACAGCATTGAGCTTAATCAGCTCGGCGTCGCCACCTGCCTCCCGCGGCCCATCCAGGCAAACCACAGCGCCCCCAACCCGAACAGAACGATCGCCAGCGTCACCCAGAACCCCAGCACCGGAATCCCCGTCAGCACCACCACCAGCAACAACCCCAGCAGCAACGGCCCCAGCGGATTGTCCTGACTAGACCCCAATCTGGCCAACAGCCAGCGCCCGCCGACCAGCGCCACCACCACCTGCGTCAGGTAGGTCAGCACCAGGAAGAACAGCGCCCCGAGCGAGACCACGATCGCCCCCCCGATCACCACCACGGCGCCGCCCAGCCCTCCGAGGGTAATCAGCCCGAGCAGGATCGCAACCAGGATCACCACGGCCAGCAGAATCAGAATGGCAAGCGGGAACCCCACCAGCGTGAGGGCGCCCACCCCGAGGCCGACCCATGGCCTGTCCCTGAGCCGCTCGGCCGCGCGCCGGAAGAAGGCCGGCCACACCAGCACCAGCAGCAGTCCGACGAGTACCAGCGCGATGTAGCGCCGCACCAGGGAAGCCGGGCGGAAGGACCGGCGGGTGCTGGCCTGGACATCGGGCGGGTTGTAGACCACCTCGCCGCCCACGGCCCCGGCCGGGATGTTGAACTCATTGCTGGCCGAGTACTCGAGATTCCCGCCCACCTTGGAGTCGCTGGCAAGCGTCAACCCTGTCGGGATCGACGGCAGCGCCGGCATGCCCGGGAAGGCGCCGGTAGGGAAGCCTCCTGGGGTGCCGCTCGACACGCCAGCGAAAAAGTCGCCACCGATGTCGCCCCGCAGCTCGACAGCGCCGCCTCCGAAATTCACGTCCTCCGCCACGCTGCCGGCCAGCAGCGCCTGCTGCCCGCCAAAGGTGAGGGTGCCCCCAACGACGCTACCGCCGTCGGTCACAAGGCTCGCCCCCGAAGCGAGGAGGTCGTCGGCCACGGTGGCGTCGGGGCCGAGTTGCAGGGCCGACCCGGTGATGCGGGCGTCATCGCCCACGGCACCGTTGATGGTCACCGTCTGGGCGGCGGCGAACAGGTCCCCTTCGACGGTGCCGTTGATGGTGATGGTGCGGGCGGCGGCTATCACGTCGCCGGTCACGGTGCCGTCGATGGTCAGGGTGGCCGCCGCGACGTAGAGGTCGTCATCGACCACGGTGCCGCTCGCGATGACCACGTCGGTGCCCGAGCGGAAGTCGATCGCTACGGCCCAGCCGGGCAGCGCTAGAAGTACAAGGCCGATCAACATCGTGTAGGTCCGTGACCACCGTTTGGTTGCTCTAATTGGCTGCATGGTTCCCTCCCTCGTCCCCTATTCCTACGGTTCGCTGTCGAGCGTGTGCCCTCGACTGAACAGGTGCATGTTCAGGTTACGACTACCGGACGACTGTGCCCTGAAGGCGTCAAACCGGAAGAAGTGTTCACCGTAGTGTAGGCGATTGGGGAACACTTGGCTGGATTGCCATTAGTGATGTGCCCGCCACCGCAACCCCTCGAGCAGCAGCTGCTGTGCCGCCAGCGCCTCCCCCCTTCCCCACGATTGCGGGCCCCGCTGACTACGAACCCCCTCTTCAGGTCACTCGAGGTGCAAGGCTTCGACGAGGTTCGGGTCTACATCAGATCGTGGCGGGGTCGCGTTACCTGAACGGTCGTGGATGACGATGCACACTTCCTACGGGTTGCCGTTTCACGGCCGGCTCCACGCCTCGAGCCGCAAGTCCTGCGTGAGCGTCCGCGCCGCGATCGACGAGACCACGACCACCACTGCGATCGCCACCGACCCCAGGATCAGGTACATCACCGCCAGCTGCACCAGCACCGCAGTGAGCGGCTCGACCCCGGCCAGCAGCAGCCCGGTCATGGCCCCGGGAAGGGCGATCAGGCCGACCACCTTGGTCCGCTCGATCTGCGGGATGAGGGCGGTCCGGGCCGTCTGCTGCACCAGGAACCGGGTCGCCCCACGGCCGTCGAAGCCGAGGGCCAGCAACCCCTCGATCTGAAGCCGGTTGTCGCGCACGTAGGCCACCGCTCTGTCGACGGCCAGGATCGTGCTCGGCATGGTGTTGCCGATGGTGATCCCGGCGATCACCACCAGGGTGATGGGGGCAAACTCGAAGATCCGCAAGCCGAACACCAGCGCCAACGCCGCCAGCGACGAGGCCCCGATGGCCGCCATCACCACCGCTCGCAGCCCGGGAATGCCGGGGGAGCGCCGGCGGGCGGTCTCGCCCGCGATGACGACCATGACCAGCACCCACAGCCACGCCCACCAGGTCGCCAAGGCCGAGTCGAAGATGAGCCTGAGCACCACCCCTACCGCGAGCAGCTGCAGCGCTGCCCGCAGCCCGGCCCACAGGATCGAGCGCTCGACGCCGATTCCCTGCCACCAGGACAGGGCGACGGCGACCAGCACCAGGGAGAGAGAAGCCACCACGCCGATGATCTGAATGGGTCCGTCCATGGTGGGATCTTAACGTCTTATTGGGTCTGCCTGGGCTTGACTCCTCGCGTGGGCCAAGGGGTTGAATGCTCGTGCCTACTGTCAATTTTATTCGTCATTGTGAGACGAATACTGGGGCTCTGCGGTGAGGCCGGTCCACTCGCCAACGGCCGAACTCTTCCGCGAGGGCCAGACGATTGTGCAAGAATCGCAAAATACCCTGAGGGGAGTTCCTACCTTGTCTTCACACCTCACATCTTCGAAACCCGTTTCTGCACGACCGCCCGAGCCCGTTAAGGCCTGCCTCATCGGCACTGGAGGCATGGCCCGCAGTCACCTCCGGAAGATCCTCCGGCGGCCCGAAGCGACCGAGGTTCTCGTCATCTGCGAGCCCTCCGAGGAGGCCTACGCGGCCGCCTCCGCGCTCTTCGAAGAGGCGGGGTTGGCGCCGCCACCCAATCAGCCCGACCTCGACAGGCTCCTCGCCGACCACGGCAACGAACTCGACGCCGCTCTGATCGTCACCCCCCACGTGCTCCACTTCGAACAGGCCAAGGCCTGCCTCGAGGCGGGCGTCGACGTCCTGCTCGAGAAGCCGATGGTGATGAACGCGGCCGAGGCCGTCGCCCTCATCGAGGCCCGGGATCGGGCCGGGAGGCTGCTGGTGGTCTCCTTCAACGGCAGCCTGTCCCCGAAGATCCGCAAGGGCGTGGAGCTGCTGCGCTCCGGCTCCCTGGGCGAGATTCTCAACGTCAGCGCGACCGTTTGGCAGAGCTGGAAGGGTGGCACCACGGGGAGCTGGCGGCAGGTGCCCGAGATCGCCGGTGGCGGCTTCCTGTTCGACACCGGCGCCCACATGCTCAACACCATCACCGACCTGCTGGGCGAGGACTTCGCGGACGTCAGCGCCTGGTTCGACAATCGCGGGACGGACGTGGATATCCTCGGCACGGTCATGGCCCGGACCGTCTCGGGGGTGCTGGTCACCATGAACGGCTGCGGCGAGGCGATCAAGTCGTGCCACTCCGACGTCCGGATCTTCTGTACCAAGGCGATCGTCCGGGCCGACGTGTGGGGCGGCTTCCTCGAAGTCCAACGGGAGGGTGAGGATTCCCTGACGCCGGTGGATACCCCCCCCTCGCTCGGCCAGTGGGATCAGTTCCTCAAGGTCCGAAACGGCGGGCTGGCGAACCCCTGCCCGCCGGAGGTGGGCCTGAGGATGGCCCGGCTCTGGGACGCCATCCGCGCGTCTGCTGCCCGCGGGGGCACTCTCGTAAAGGTCGAACGGAGCGCTGCGCCCGCCGCCTGAGCGCAGGAGCTCATGGGCGCCGTGCGTCGGTCGACCTTCGGTCGGCGCTAAAAGACCTCCTGGGTAGGTAGTGTTATAATACAATGCACTACAATACATTGTATTATAGTATCAGCTTGGCAGTGATCTTCATCGAAACCCCCATTTTCAGACGCCGGATCGCTGTCTACCTAACCGACGAGCGGTTGCGCGACCTGCAAAACGAGTTGCTACTCAACCCTGAGAAAGGAGCGCGCTTTCGAGGCGGCGGCGGTCTCCGCAAGGTGCGCTTCGCCGATCCCGCCCGCGGCAAAGGCAAACGCGGCGGTCTGCGGATCATCTACTACTGGAAGGTGCCCGATGTCATCTATCTGCTCCTGGTCTACGACAAGGACAAACAGGATGACCTTTCACCCCAGCAGATCAAGATCCTGCGCGAGCTGATGAAGGAGTAGATGATGGAAGACGAGCTGTTCAACGATCTGGTCCAAAGCGTCAAGGAAATGAAGGCGATCGAACAGGGCAAACTTCAGGCCGCCCGAACGACCGTGATACAGGTGCCCGACGCCAAAGCGGTACGCGAAGGCCTCGGACTCTCTCAGGCCGAATTCGCCGCCCTACTCGATGTGAGCAAGCACACTGTCGTTAGTTGGGAGCAAGGGAGGCGCAACCCTTCGGGGCCGGCGCGAACGCTGCTGCTTGTCGCCCAGAGGCATCCTGAAGCTGTGCTCGAGGCAGTTCGGGGTCTCTAGGCAACGACCTGTTGTGCTTGTCTCTAATGGAACGCTTGCTTTTTGTGCACTGAGAAACCTTACCGTGCAAGCTAGCATGACGCCGCCAGCACCCCGAAACGTATGCTCAGACTGCCGCTGCTGCTCACCCTTTTCGGCGCAACACGCACGACAGTCGTTATCAGGGGCCGTCCGCCGCCACCGACAGTACACCGTGCGACGAAAGCATCGGCTGTTGAGCCCATGACCCTCGAGGACATAATCAGGAACTTGGAATCGGGGGAAATGACGTCGGTACAGCTCGTACAGCACTATCTCGATCGCATCTCGGCCTACGACGAGCGAGGTCCCAGAATCAACGCGTTGATCAACCTGAATTCACGTGCTTTAGAGAGAGCCGCAGATCTCGACGAAGAGCGCCAAAAAGAGGGTGCGCGCAGCCGACTACACGGTATTCCGATAGTCGTAAAGGACACGATTGAGGTTGCCGGTATGCCCTATACGCTGGGGCATCCGATCTTGGCGGACTTCGATCCGGGGAGGGACGCTCAGGTCATCAAGAGGCTCCGTGATGCGGGGGCCATTATTCTGGCGAAGGCCAATCTTACGGACATTCTAGGTACGCTGGGCGACGCAGAGAGTTCTCTTGGGGGAAAATGCCTCAATCCCTACAATCCGGATTACGCCCCCGGCGGGTCCAGCGGCGGTTCCGGAGCGGCAGTAGCTGCTGGTTTCGCCCCCTTGGCTCTCGGAGCTGACACCGGAGGTTCGGTGCTGATACCCGCTGCGGATTGTGGACTCGTCGGGATGGTAGCGACCCGTGGGATGGTAGGCCGATCGGGTACGCTGGCGGACTCTGCTTCCCTCACCAGAGTCGGGCCTATGGGGAGAAGCAGCTACGATGTCGCGGTCCTGCTTAGCGTCATGGCGGGCTGGGATCCATTCGATGACGCGACCTTGGACGCCATAGGGCGTTTCCAATGCAAAAACTTTGAAGAGTGTCTCGAAGACAGAGATATCGCAAGCTTCCGGTTTGGCGTGCTTCGGGAGTTGTTTCTGTCCGATGCGGCTCGAGCTGAAGGCCTGCACGTTGTCGAGAAGGCGATAAAGGCACTTAAAGTGGCTGGGGCAACCTTGGTGGACCCGGTCTCTTCGGGCGTCGATCTGGTTGAAATGGTAAAGCGAGAAAACAGTGCCACAAACTACTTCGAATACTGGCCTGCTCGAGACGCATACTTCGCGACATGGCCCGATCATGCTCCCTTTCACAGTGTCGACCGTCTTCTCGAACTCTTGGGGACAGAGAACGTCAGGGGCGTAGGGCACTTGAGCTTACCCCCCCCCCCCCTTGTCCATCGCCGCACTGACGACAGCGACGAATACCTTGTCCATCGCCGCACTCAGGAGACGATGCGCAACGCACTGATCCGATCGATCGATACTCTGGAACTGGATGCCTTGGTCTTTCCCTTTAGCCTGAAAGGTCCTCGAAGATGGAACGATCGCAGTCTCATAGGCATGGAGGAGACCGCCTTGGCCGCTCACACGCGCTTGCCCGCGATCGTGGTACCTGCGGGCTACACGTCCGAAGATGGGCCGATCGCATTAGGGTTTCTCGGCAAGCCGTTCAGTGATCTGACGTTGCTTCAGGCAGCGCATCTATTCGAGCGTCACTATCCTATCCGGCGAGAACCGGACCTGGCATGATGGCGGGATGCCGGGATGCAGGTACCGCTCAGTCGATTGCGCCCCTCAGGATCTCGGCCAGATCGACCTGGGTAGCCAAGCCTTCGGCGACCCGCATCGTCAGGGCGTAGCGCTTCGTCGACCCCAACAGCAGTCGGTACCCGTTGATCCGGAGGAAGATCAGTGTCGCGGCCAGCGCCACGCGCTTGTTGCCGTCGACGAAGGGGTGGTTCATGGCCAGGCCATGCATCAGGGCAGCCGCCTTCTCATACATCTCCGGGTGCGCCTCGACCCCGTCGAACTCGGCGAAGGGGCGAGCCAGGGCACTCTCGAGCAGACCGGCGTCGCGCACACCAGGCTCACCCCCAAAGCGATCGATCAGCGCTTCGTGCAATCGCAGCACCTGGTCGAGTGAGAGCGCTTTCACAGTACCCCTCTCCCGTTCGTCACCCATCTGTTTCCCGCTACTCTGCGAGCTTCGTCAAGACCTCGGCGTTCTCGTCCAGGACAGTAGAGAGTGCCTCATCGAACTCCGCGTCGGTCGCGAGGCGGGTGGTGGGGGTGACGATCATGCGCTGCCCCTCGAAACGGATCCGGACGGCGTCGCCCACATGCACCCCGAGAAGGTCGAGCATGTCGCGGGACATGGGGAGGGCGGCGCTATTGCCGCGTTTGACGATGGTCTTGTCCATGGAGCGATGTTACCACATTGTGATAACTTTGTTTACACTTTGTTCTTTGGGAGTACCGCGGGGGTCGACGTCATCGACAGCCTTGAGGTGACACCGAACAAGGAGG
This sequence comes from Trueperaceae bacterium, assembly GCA_963662295.1. Classification (GTDB taxonomy): domain Bacteria; phylum Deinococcota; class Deinococci; order Deinococcales; family Trueperaceae. The sequence continues at coordinate 3,981,356 of OY759346.1, read as the reverse complement.
CGGAGGGGATCAACCGGCTTGTTCAGACAATCGCCGAGCTCGACGGAGATTCTCACGAGCTGCGAATCACCGTCGACAGCGGCGAGGCAGATCGCAAACGTTTCGGGTTGCAGTTGTTTTCAGGCCCGGAGGGCGAGGGCCTTTCGGTGGTGATTCGCCCAGAGTCGGGAACCATATCTGGAAGCTCAAGCCGACAAATCAGGGATTCTTCGAAGCCAGGGAGAACCGCGTCTGGGCGCCGGATGTCGAATAACGGTCGACTCGAGTAGAAGCCATGATGGTTGGAGGATACTCTTTTAGACCGGACAGTAATCAGGAGTATCACGCACGGGCAGCCCAAGATGCTCCGGAACTGGTGAACTAACCTGCGCAACTCCAAGGTGGCCATCGGTTTCCATGAAGTAGGGATCGGCCTCCGGACAGTCCGCATAGGAGATCCGTTGAGTACGGTAGAATCCGCCTCTTGGATTGATGAACTCCCAGACGATCTCGCCCTGGTGCGTAATCTCAAACACCCTCCCTTTGTCGGTATCAAGAGAGAGGGTGTTGCCGTTCGGTAGTCGTTGCATTCCTCCCGTCACAATACTCAGGAACCGTGATGATTGCGGACGGTAAGAGTACTCCCATACGATTTCGCCGCTGACCGGGTCGATTTCCACCAGGCGCGTATAGAATCGAACAACCGGCGGATACCCGCCAGAACCGCCATTGTCATACACAAGAATGTTACCGTTGTGCAGCATCTTGGCGTCGTGGGGCCCGACGAGCCACTTCTCCTCGTCACTCGCTCCCTGTATCCACATGCGGGACCCCGGCATCGTCGAGGCGCCCCACTGCCACACAACCCTGCCCGACGGCCTATCGACAATGAAGATCATATTGCAACCACGCGAACAGCTTAAGAGATTGCCCGGCGCAAACCGAGAGTCTCCCGAGTCGTGTAGCGGGTTGGGAGGGAGCAGATGCGTGGTATTGGAGTGCAGCCAATCCCCGATATCTGATGGTCTGTAGTGCTGGCCACCACCGGTCTCATAAATTATTCGTTTCGTCTCGTCGGAAAACTCGAACTCATCGAAGTGCTCGAAAGCGTGCCACTCCCAAGCGACATCCCGGTTGGGAGTCACCTCGATGTATCCTTCGTCCCATATTGGAACCTTTGATATCGCCGGCGCATCGACCGATTTATTGGCTCCGTACAGGTAGTGGCCCTCGGATGTTGTCTGCACATCATGATGGACAAAACGCCGGCCGTCACCAAGAAAGTCCACCGGCAGGGAGGCGACCACATCACCGTCCCAGTCCTGTTCGATTACATGGGAGCCGCCGGCGCTCAAGTAGTTACCGTTAGCAAGCCGTTCGAACAGTTTTGCACTGCGTTTTGTAATCGGGTTTCCGATCCAGTGATTGACAATCCTTCCGGCCATATCGATAAGATGCCACTGGTCCTCTTCCTTTATACTTCGACCGTGGGTCGGATCCCAACCTCCCCGTCCATGCACAAGTGTATAGCCGTTGTAGCACTTCTCCGGTTTGTAGACACTGACTCCGTGCGGCCAGTCGAGAACCGATCGATTTGCCATATATGTCTCCTGTGATGCGACAGTTGACGCTACCATAGATACGTCGAAATGTAATGCCGCGTAGAGAGGAAGGAGTGCCTGAAATGAACTCGCCCAAAGCTCAGCCGGTGCAAGCATCCGCAATAGCCGGCGCGGTCGGAACCGAAAGTGCCAACCGTCTTATCTATCGGTTCGTCGACAAGAGTGCGCCGAGACTCGAGGTACCGACAGACCCCGAGGAGTGGCGGATCAGGGCCGGTGACTTGCGCCAACGCGTCCTGGAGCTCCTGCTGCGCGGACACGCTTCCGGGATCTTTGACGCCGAAGTACCTTTTGAATGGATGGAAGTGCTGGAGTCGAACGCCGACTATCGTATTAGAAAGTTGCGGTTTGAAGGGTATCCCGGAGTCTGGATTCCCGCCGTGCTCTATGAGCCTGTGACGATAGGAGATAGCCGGAATCCAGAAGATCGTGCGAGAGGCGCTACCCCGGCCGTACTCGATGCATTGGGCCACACCCCTGCGGGTAATACGCAGGGACAGGCTCAGGCACGCCGGATCAACCTTGCCAAACGCGGTGTGTTGACGCTTGGATTTGAGTTTGGCGGGTGTGGGCAAACGTCAAATCTCAAGAACCACAATGGGCAACTGCTTCTGGATGTCGTCGGAGTTTGCGGCGCCGGCGTGTTTTACCTCATCATGAAACGCGCTCTCGATATACTCCTCGGGCTCGGGGCAACAGATCACGATCGGGTCGCGATGACCGGAATTTCGGGCGGCGGCTGGCAAACTATACTTTTGTCGGCACTGGATGAGCGTATCAAAGTATCGGTTCCCGTCGCCGGACACATGCCTGCATTTTTGCGCCGGGACAGCGCGGACATCGGAGATGCAGAGCAGCTCCCTGCGGATCTCTGCACAGTAGCTGATTATGACGTTCTCTCGGCCATGGTTGCGCCGCGCCCGATTCTATTTGTCTACAATAAATACGATTCCTGTTGCTTCCAGGCCCACAAGGCGGTGGCCGGAAGCTATGAGCCCGCCAAACCAGTGTATGAACTCTTGGGCGTAGGCGACCTTTGTGGATTGCATATCAGCAGCGAGCCGGGACACCACTACGGTCATGATAACCGTGCAAAGCTTTACGAATGGCTCAACCTCCACTTCGGACTTCGCACTCAGTCGACCGATCTGCCCTGGGTGGACGAGATGCTCCCAAGATCGGAGCTCCTGGTCGAATTGCCACCGAGCAGACGAAGCTGGGTCGCTCTAGCGGACAAAGGTCTTGAGGAGATTCGTATCCGAGAGGCATCACATCCCCGTCCCGTAGACCGCCACTCAATTGACACTTTGCTTCGCTGGCGGCCGAGCACCATAACCGATACCACTATCGTAACGAGTTGGTTTCGCTTGCCGTCCGACACGCCGACAGTTCTGCCATGGTCTGAGCCGCCGTCTGCAGTGCCCTCCCGTGACGTGCAATTGCAGAATCTGATTCTGGAGATAGACGGTAGTTGGCCCTTGCCCGCGCGTATGGCCAAAGTGAGTGACGCGGCAGAGTGCACGATTGTTATCGGGGGAGCCGCAGGATCGAATTCCAGCGATCAAATCTTGACCGAGAGGGCCCTCGATGCCGGACGAACGCTGCTGTTGGTTGACTTAGTCGGCTTGGGCTCTATGCGACCGGCCGACAAGTATGTGCTTCTACTACACGCCCTCGGCCGACCGCTCCTCGGGCTCCAAGTCGCGCAACTAACTGCATTGTCGGAGTGGCTGAAGAGCAACGGTTACGGTCCGATTACCGTCGAGACCTCCGGATTGGCCGCATCCGTGATTGCGCTTTTTGCCGCCGCCCGGTCTCCTGAGCATTTCTTGGCTATCGACTCCAAAGGCGGACTCCCTTACTCGTTTGATGAGATCATCGAGGCACCGCTGACGTTCACCGCCTCGAATCACGCGCTATTTTGCCATGGATTGCGGTCTACCCTCGACGTGCCCGATCTCGTCGCACTGGCTGAACCAGTGGAGATCCGAGACGGCCTGGTGGGCATTCTTAGGTAAAAGTTTCCGAGCCATTGCGTCAGCTGGTTTAGGATGTCAAATCGATCACGGTACACGACAGTTTCTAGATAGGGCTGAAGGGCCGTGCCTCTCGGTGATCTCTGGCCAGAATCACCCACCTTGAAGCTGACTCACGCCCCGTCTCTTCGGAAATGCCCTCTGGCGGTGGGCTATATCCGGTTGTTTGGATTGAGCACATTATAGCGAAATCCGGCCTTGAGCGGCCCGCATCTCCATACCGACAAGCCACACCGCCCGGTCGTATGCTGCCCTGTCGGCCGGCACTGAAGTGTTCCCGTAACGGAGTCAGCAGAGGATTCGGAAGGGAGTTCCGAATGATCAGAAGAGCCACCGGAAGCGACTACCAAGCGATCGAAGCCCTCTCCTACGCGATCTGGGGCGACGACGTCGAGGCGACGGCAAAGCGGCCCCCGGGCTGGAACCGACGCCGCTGGACGGTGAAAAACCACACGAAATCCGACAAGCCCGGACCGACGACGCTCGTTAAGGAGGTCGACGGTGGGGTGGTAGCGGCGGGATCCATCGTGTTCCGCGAGCAGGAGCCGCGCAACCACATATACATCCACGTTGCCCCCGAGTTTCGGGGCCGGGGCATCAGCGAAGAGTTGTTCGAAGCTCTGGATACCGCCCACAACGCTGGTCCCTACTGGACCAGGCAGTTCGGCGATCCGGAAATGATCAAGGTATTCGAAGCCCTCGGCTTTCGAGTAATGAATCAGGTCACCGACGGCTGGATCCACCCGGCCGAGCCGGCCACCAGTGCCTGGATCGACCGTGTGCTGGCCGAGACTAGAGACGGCCTGAACGTCATTCCACTCGGTGAGCAGGGGTCGGCGACACCTGTCGAGGTCGCACGGCTGTTTGACCGGGCTGATTCGCGGGAGCATGCCGCGGAGACGACTGAGCCCCACAGCGATGCCGAGGTGCTCGGCTTCTTCTTCGGGAAAAAATTCCCGGTTCTGCCGGGAACGACCTTCTGTGCCTTCTTAGGGGGGCAGCTGGTTGGCGGGGCGACCCTCAACGCCGCTGCCTTCGGCGAGGAGGACCCTGGGAGCGCCCACCTGGTATGGGTGATGGTCGACCCTCCCGATCTTGCCGACGCCGATGTCGTCATCGAGGTACTCACCGCTCATGTTCTGGACGCGGGCGCACTCTACCCCTCCGAGCATGGGTTGAGCAGTCACCCACGACGCGCTGCGACCTTTTCTTGGAGAAGAACCGGCGTCCGCATCAGGTACACCCTCCATGGAACCGCCAAAGTGGAGATCTCACCCCCAGAACCTCCCCGGGCCGCCCCAGCGCCCTCCATGGGGCATTCATCAGCAACGACCTCACCCACGACCAGCGCTGCGACCTTTTCTTGGAGAGAACCGGCGTCCGCATCAGCAGAGCGACCATCTGCGGGTTCAGGTCGAAGGTTCCTCGCTCTATCCGCGCTTCAAGGCGTGCGTGCGCTCTATCCCAGGCACGGACCTGGAGGAGGGCCTGACGGTACTGAGCAACGACCCAGCTTAATGTGCGCGGGGACGATCTAGGTGCACGTTGCATGACAATGAATCGAGGCAGCTTCTGAACTCATCAACCTTGTGGTGAAGGTGATTCAGGACGCATCTCAGGTGATCCAGGCCATGCCGAAAGAAGCTGTTCGCTCTCCGGCCGTGCGTCTTACGCCTCAACCTCTTCGCGCCACTCTGGTGTAGCCACTCTCCAATCAGGTGAGCCCAGCAGAACGCGATCGCTACCAGCGAGAGGAGCTTATCGATCCGCTCAACCTTGTTGAGGCGGGTCGCTTCGAGATCGAAGCCGGTGACCTTTATCGCCGCGAAAAACGACTCGATCCGCCACCTGAGGGCGTACCGGGCAAGGGAATGCTTGGGGTTGATGTTGGTCACAATGATGAGGTAATCATCCGCGAGTCTCACGCCTGTCACGGCTAGGGAGTGCCCGAAGATCCGGTGAGCCCGAACACTCGGGGCCTCGAGGAAAACGAGTGGCGGATTGTCTACAGCCGGATCTTGCTGGGCACCGCACCCGCTATGACCGCCAGCTCGGGCGGCAACTCGTCCCCAGGAAGCGCAGCTACGGTCTCCCAGCTCACCTCCAGCTGCTTGAAGTCACACTCAGTTGACTGGCCCGGGAAACTGCTCGCCGACAGGACCAACCGGTCCCGCGCCCTGGTCAGCGCCACATACAGCAACCGCAGCGCTTCTCTGCCCTCGGTCGCATTCCTCGCGGCTAACGCGGCCGTGTACGCGATCGGATTTGCCAGCCCCGCATCGTCGTCCTTGAGCTTGAACCCGACACCGGTACTCGGGTGCATCATGACGGCGTCTCTGCTCTTCAGGTACCCATCATCCAGGCTGGCAAGCACCACGACGGGCCACTCCAGTCCCTTGGCCTTGTGCACGTTCATCAGCGTGACGGCGTTCCCCACCTCGAGCGCGGGCCGGTCGAGTTTCGCCTCGGCCTGAATCAGCCGACGAAGCGCGCGCCTGACGGCGAACACGTCGTGCTGATCCGCCTCGAGCTGGCGAACCAGACCCAGGAACCCGGCCCAGTCGGCAAGCCGGCGGCGGGAGCTGGGCAGGTTGGCGATCACCGCGCTGTAGCCGGTCAGGTCATCGAGGCGCAGAAGGAGTTCGCTCGGCAGGACCTCCCGACGGGCGCTGAGTAACGCCTCGAGTACGGTCCGGGGAAATCCGAGTACTCCGGTCGCCCTCTTGAGCTGCGGCCACCAGGGCTCGTTGCGCCCAAGGCCGCTGGCAAAGATCTGGAGTTCCGCGTCGGAGATGGCGAACATGGGGCTTCGCAGGAGGGCCACCAGGGCGAAACTGTCCAGCGGATCGGCAAGAAAGCGAACCGCGGCCAGGCCGTCTTTCGCCTCTCTCGCCTCGAGGAGATCGTCGCTCTCGGTGAGGATGGCGGGGACACCCTCCGCCTCGAGCGATTCGGCAAGGCGGGGCAGGTACCTCTTGTAGCGCGTGAGGATCGCGATGTCGCCATATTGCAGCGGGCGTAGCGTCCCGGTTTCCCGGTCGTGCACCAGCGCGCCCTCATCGACGAGTCTGCGCAGGTGCCGCCCGATCATGCGACCCTCGGCGCGACGACGCCCCTCCTTGTAGGGCGCTTCGCTGTTCAGCAGCAGGGCGTCGAGGAAGGGGCCATCCCCCGGCTCCTGCGAGCGCTCCGCACGCAGCGTCTGGTGCAACGCTCCAAGAAATCCCGACAGGCGGTTCATCTCCTCGAGGAGTGAACGGTGGGTCCGAAACGATCTCTCGAGGGCGACGCCACTCCCCCCGCGCTCGCGTTCGACGGTCTGCTGCATGCGATCGAACACGTCCGGATCGGCCCGCCGGAAGGAATAGATGGCCTGCTTGCCATCCCCGACCAGCGTGAGTTTCGCGCCTTGAGTAACGTGCTGCAGGATCTGTTCCTGGGCGGGATTGAGATCCTGGACTTCGTCGACCAGAACGGCTTTCCAGCGCTGAGCATAGTGATCCCTCACGTGCCCGTACTCGAGGGCCTTCAGAGCGTGGGCCTCGACATCGGCGAAGGTGAACACGCGGTCGCGACGCCTGAGCCCGGCCATGGCTTCCTGAACGGCCTCGTGCGCCACACGGAGGTGCGGGAGCATGCCCTCCAGAAGCCGGTCGCCCTCCCCGTACTCGAGCGCCATCTCGCCCTTTTTCAGTTCGCGCTTCGCCCGATCACGGATGGCTGAGAGTGCACCCTTGATCAGCTTGAGGTCCTGGCCGGCGTTCGACCAGGCCTTGCCGCTACCCCCGCGCATGTCCGCAGCCGCGAGGATCTCGAGCGGTCTTCGCGGATCGTCCGAGCTGCGAAGCTCTGCCAGGTTCACCACGAAGGACCCGCGATTGTCCTCGGCAACGTCTCCCCCGGGCCCCTGCGAGCTCTCCAGCCGCTCGATGGCCCAGTCGAGGTCGTCGAAGAACGCTCCCTTCGCTCGGCGGCGCGTCTCCTGCCGATAGGTCTCCCACACCTCCGGGCCGACGGCGAGGGCTTCGCGGGCAGCGAGCGGGTCCCTGACGAACTTGTCGAGCGCGTCTTTCAGGAGCGGGTAGGGAACGTGCCGCACCACCTCCGGATCGACCACGTCGAGGGCGTCATCGAAATTCTGCGCCATCCAGGTGGCGGCTTGCTGCTCGTCGAGGGTGGTGAAATCGGCGGGAACCCCTGCCTCGCCGGGATGATCCTGGCAGATACGTCCGGCCAGCCCGTCGATGGTGCTGATCGGAGCCGCCTCGACCTCGGCCAGCAGATCGGGCTGGCCGGCGAGGCGCTCGCGCACGCTGGCACGGATGCGGCGACGCAGCTCGGCGACGGCCTTGCGGGTAAAGGTCGTCGCGACGATCTCGAGCGGCGAGAAGCCGTCGCTCATCACGTGATGGAGGTACCGCTCCACCAGCAGGAAGGTCTTCCCCGTTCCCGGCCCGGCGGTTACGGCGGCTGAACCCCGTGCGGTCACGGCCTTCCGCTGCCGTTCGGTGAGGCTCATGCCGGCTCCTTCCTGGCAAGGCGGGGACCGCGCCGGCAGACCAGGTCGAACCCGCAGCGCTCGCACGCCTTCTGCGTCAGATCGAGAGGAAAACGCCCCTCTTCGAGATGCCTCCGGACCTCGTCGAGCATGGCGTCGAGATCGTCGGGCGGGGACGCCTCGATCACCTCACCGGTCCTGATCGAGAGGTAGCGGGTGTCGGCCACCTCGCGTTCGGGGAAGCGCCCCTGGATGACCTCTTGGTACATAGGGAGCTGCACGTCCGGGGCGGACACGCTGACGCCGCTTTTGTAGTCGGTGATGACGAGCCCGTCGGGGTGCTCGTCGAGACGATCGATCTTGCCAGCCACCGGGAACCCCCGCCACTGCTCGGAGAACGTCAGCTCGACTCCGTGAATGCCAGCCCCAGCCAGCGCGAACGCCGGGCCCGCCACGGCCGCTTCGAGCGTCTGCAGGTAGTGCGCCCGGCGGGCCTCCCAGCCGGGCATGGCGGGCAGGTTCTCGCGCTGCTCGGCGGCCGCGAAGGCGTCGTCGAGATGCTCGAGCATGGCCTGCCGCACATCGGGCGCGCCCTTGGCCCGCTCCGCCGCCAGTTCGAGCGCCCCATGGTAGAGCCGCCCGAGGAACAGCGGGTCATCCTCGTGCTCCTCGGCTTCGGTGGCCTGCAGGGCGTAGCGAGCGAACCACTGGAAGGGGCAGGCCATGAGGTTCTGCATCTGGGTCGCGCTGTAGCTGAACCCTTCGCGCGCAAACGGGATTCCGGTCATGCCATCGTGAGGGCCCAGCCTCGACTCGACCTCCCGCGCGAGCTCGACCTGGTAGGCCGCCCTGGCGTGGACGAGAACATCGTCGTTGTAGACATCAGGCTGCAGCAGCCCTGCCCGCCGCGCCTCGAGCCGCCCCACGGCGATCTCCTCTTCAGGTCTCCGCACCTCGAGCCCGAGCAGCTCCAGAAAGTGAGACGGCTCGACCGGGTCGCGGCCGTCATGGTGCGGGTATGAGTAGGTGATCTCGCTGCTGGCCGTCCGGATAAGCGCCCAGAAGGAGAGGCGTTCTCGCGCGGCCGCCTCCACAGCAGACTCCAGCAGAACGCCCCCAGCAGCAAGCCTCTTCCGAGCGAGATAGTCGAGCACGGGATCGTCACGAAGTGCCGGCGGCGTCACACCTTCGGCCATGCCGAGTACCCACAGGTAAGGCCTCTTCGTCCCGAACAGCGAGAGCGGCGTATGGAGCGCCACGCCGCCCTCCGGCTGCACCGGCACCGTCAGCAGCTCGAGGGCATCCCTCAGGAGCGCAAGCACCCGGTTCCGATGCAGCTCGGGGTCATCCGGCCCGATCATCGGTCCGACCGCCTCCCGGATCTGCGCCAGGGCTACGCGCCCACGGGGATCCTCGACGCGCCCCACGAGGGCATCGAAGAGCGCGTGGAGACGACCTCCCCAGAACGCCGCTGCGGCGCGCTCGGGCCACTCGAGATCGGCGAGATCCGCCCCCACCGCGCGCCAGCCGGCATGGTTCTGGGGATGCTGGGCACGGGCCCTGGCCCAGACCTCGCTGGGCAGCCGGTCCGTCAGCGGGTGGGCCAGATAACGGGCGGTCGCCTCGTAATCGAAGTCGTCGTGGAACACGTCCAGGAGAGCCTGAAGCCAGCTGCCGACCCGGGTCGCGGTGACCGGAATGGCGTAGAAGGCAGCGATCGGGATCTCGTACTCGCGGGCCACCGCCAGGACCAGGGGGCCGTAGCCGACCTCATCGCGGGTTGCGAGGGCGATGTCGCCGGCGGGAACGCCGCTCTCGAGGAGCACCTTGACGTGCCGCAGGGCGCCCCGCACCCCTGCCTCGCGGTCCGGAAAGCGTAGTGCGGTGGCGGCTACGTCGCTCTGCCACGGGAGCAGCGTGTCGCCTACAACGACCTGCCAGCCGGCCCCCTCGAGGTGCTCGCGGACCATCTGCGGATCGGCGAAGGCATAATCTTCCGCATGATGAAGCTCGAGGCACGAGCCAGAGGCCGCGATGGCGTCGAGAAACCGGATCTCTTCCCGACCGAAGCGGGGAAAGCCCACCACCGAGATCAGCTGTTGCGTGGTGACGCCCTTGCGGGCCGCCACGAAGACCTCTGCGCGCTCGATCTTGCCATGATCGCGCAGGAGTTCGCGGTAGCGCCGGGTGGCCTCAGCGAGCCTGGCTTCGCGCCTGCCGGTCTCGGTGAGAACGTCGAGATCGGCATCGGCGCGGAGCAGCTCACGGATGGCGGGGGCAAGGGCTCGGGCGGTTCCTTCGGCGTCGTCGGGGTCGATCGTCTCGCGGATGGCGCGGCGCAGGAGGTGATGGGACAGGAGGGGGCTGGCGATGCGGTCCTGGCCGATGGTGGCGATGGCGAGGTGCTCGAGGGAGCGGTATTCGACGCCGTAGCGAGCTGCTGCGTTGAAGTTTGGGGTGATGACGTCGCCCTGCAGGGATGGGGGGGCGGTGTTGAGGTAGAGGGTGCGCACGGTTGGCCTTTCGGCGAAGTGGTTCTGGGTAAAGGATCGGGGGCGATATCTCAGGTCGCGCTGCTGCAAGGATACCCCTAGCGCCACCAGCCAGGCTGCAGTGGGCTCGACCCGAACGCGTCGGGTAAGGTGGGTGATGCAGTCCAACGAGACGCAACAGCGGGACCGTATCCACCGGCATTTCTCTTTGGACGAAACCGAATCCGCCCGGCGGCCCGGGGTGCCGATCGGCACGACGCCCGCTCCATTCATTGCAGATTGGGATCGATGACGCCGTGAGCCACCACATCCTCACGACCATCCTTCGGCGCGAGGCAAAGCAGACAAGCTACAAGATCGCCCTGGTACGCGCCCTAAACGACGTCGTGCTGACCTACCCGGAAATGCGGCACGATGGCCGCGATATCGCCGTCCCCCTCGCCAAACTCGCCGAACACTGGATAGCCTACTACTGGCCGTTCGCAGATCCCGACGGCCGCATCCTCCAGGGCTACCCCTCCCAACGCGCCGGCCAGGAGCGCCAGGACATCTCCTTTCGTTCCGACCTCACTGACCTACGCCGCGCCTGGCAACGGCTCCACGACAGCTCGAGTCCCGCCGATGGCTTCCTGCTCATCGACCAGATGCGCGTTCCGAGAAAACGGCTCAAGTACGATGGCAAGTTCCTGCAGCTCTACCAGCGCACGCTGGCCAAGATCACCCACGCCCTGCGGCAACCGATCCGGTACGCCGGCCCCGATCGGCATCAGGTATTTCCGAAACCACAGCGCCTGCGCGACCTGGAGGGCGTCCAGCCGCTGCCCGGCGCGGCGCCCGGTGATTCGTGTCTGCGCGTCCCAGCGGCGTTGTGGCGTACCTTTCGCGACGTGTCGTTGTGGGCGGAGGCGCTCTGCGTGCACGAGTGGTGCCTCCTCACCGAACGCCTGGACGGCGGTGTGGGCCGCGGTCAGGCGTACCAGCTGCTCACCGAACACCCCGCGAGCCGCCTGCCGCTCACCTGGGAGCGCAACCAGATCGACCTGCTTATGCGCGAGGGCGTCACCTTCACCTGCCCATGGACGGGCAAGCGGCTCTCCGCGCAAGGGTACGATCTCGACCACGTGATCCCCGTGTCGGTCTACCCGTTCAACGAGATGTGGAATCTGGTGCCGGCCGACAGGAACTTCAATCAGCACCGCAAGCGAGACCGTCTACCCGATGAAACCACCCTCGAACGCGCCATGCCGGCGTTCGTCCACACCTACGGGCGGTACCGGGCCGCCAACGACCTCGGGATCGCCTTTCGTGAGGACGTCGCCTTGCGCTTCTCGATCCCAAGCGATCCCATCCACGTCACCCAGGCACTACGCAGACTGGTCGTCGGCATCACCCAGGCCCGCAACCTCGAGACGTTCTAGGAGACCCGTGAAAAAGCATTACGACAAGCTCATTCGCGACCGTATCCCCGAGATCATGGACGCGGCCGGCGTTCGCTATGAGGTGCGGGTCATGGGCAAGAACGAATACCGCGTGGCCTTGCGAGCCAAGGTGCTCGAAGAGGCGGGGGAGGTCGCAAAAGCCGCCCCGGAGAAGCTCGCGAAGGAGATCGGGGATTTGCTGGAAGGGCTCGAGGCTCTGATGGAGGTCGAAGGGATAGGGCTCGAGGACGTGCGAGGAAGCCAGCGGCACCGGCGCCATGAGCGCGGTGGGTTTGCTAAGCAGATCAGGCTTGTTTGGACGGAGTCTTCCAAGAGTTCTGCTTGATCACGTCGCGGCACCGAGGTGAAGGTCGAGGCCGAAGGGTGGATAGGCAGCATGGGATACCCTGTTGGATCATCAGCGGCTATCGCTTCTCATCAGGTCTATGCCTGCACGACAATCGAATACCAATAAACTGCCAGCGGCCAGAGATCAACCTGGGACGCAACCAGCTAGCCTCAGGTTATCGCTTCCTATTCTTGTGGTGGGCGGTACTGGATTTGAACCAGCGACCCCTCGCGTGTGATACGGGATCGAACGCTCGGTAGAACACCGCTGGCGTGTGGGTGTTGAGGTTGTCCAGCACCACCCGCGGTCACAGAAGGGTGAGCACGAACGACGCCTTTCGCGTTTGGAGGTTCCCCAGATGCAAGGCTCGCGAATCACCAGTACGTCGATGGCGTCATTTTTTTCCGTAACCCTGTCGGTGCTCAACACGCCCCGCGCCTCAGTCCAGCCCGCTTGCGGGCCGCCCCAGGCGAGCGCCTGCCCCTGGACTTAAGATAGAACCACCATGAAGATCAAAAGCGGACAGACAATGCTCTTTATCGGCGACAGCATTACAGATTGCGGCAGGCGCGGGGCGGACGCACCGCTCGGCAGTGGCTACGTCAAACTCTTCGCGGACATGCTCACCATTCGTCACCCCAGGCGAGCGATAACGATCATCAACAAAGGCATAGGCGGTGACGTCGTTACCGGATTGCGCAATCGCTGGAACGACGATGTGATCCGAAACGGGCCCGACTGGCTTTCGATCAAGATCGGCATCAACGACCTGCATAGGACGCTGCGTCAGAGCCCCGATCCGGTGCCGCCCCAGCTCTATCACGAGGCATACGAGGATGTCATCCAACGCAGCAGAGCTGCCCTGCCCAACTGCAAGCTGCTGCTCATCGATCCTTTCTATATCAGTAGCGACAAGGCACCCTCTTCATTCCGGGCTGCCGTATTGAAACTTCTTCCCGGGTATCTGCAGATTGTCGAAGAGCTCAGCAGAACCCACGGAACACTACATGTGAAGACCCACGCCCTGTTTCAACAGTTGCTTCGAACGCATGAGCCGGACACCTTCTGTCCGGAGCCGGTTCATCCGAATCCAACCGGGCATATGGTCATCGCTGATGCGGTATATGCCGCGCTGGATTCCAAGTGACGATGGCCGCCTGCAACGGGAAATATCGTTTTTTCACCGTAGGACGTTCGACCGACGGGAGCGCGCATGACGACCGCTGAACAGAGCAGCAGAATTCAGGCCGCACGGGAGTTGCGCGAGCAGCTGTTGCGGGATGAGCACCGACCGGGGTACCACTTCGCCATCCCCGAGGACGTCGGCCGCCCCGGCGACCCAAACGGCGCATTCTACGCGAACGGCAGGTACCATCTCATGTACCTGTACGACCGCCGAGGCGTGCGGGCGGGGCGGGGCAAGGGCTTCTGCTGGGGCCATATCTCGAGCCACGACCTGGTGCATTGGCGGCATCATCCCGATGCCATCGTCCCCGGCGACGGCGATGGCGGCTGCTTCAGCGGCGGTGCTTTCGTCGACGACGACGGCACTGCGTACCTCTCGTACTGGCGACTCCCCCTCACCGAAGAGAGCGTAGAAGGAACTGGCATCGGCATCGCGCGCAGCCGGGACCGGCACTACCAGGTGTGGGAGAAGATGGAGATACCGAGCCTCGACGGCACGGAGTTCGGCATCCTCGAGCGCAAGGACGATTCCGGCACTACCGAGTTCTTGGGCAACGCCGATCCGAGCAACATCTGGAAGAAGGACGGTGTCTATTACCTGGAGGCAGGGAACCTGCTGGTTCTGAACAAACTCGGCCGGGAGGGGGATTCGCCGCTTCACTACCGTGGCGACTGGGTCGATCTATTTTCCTCTACCGACCTGACAGACTGGCAGTACGTTCACCGCTTCTATCAGCGAGACATCGATAACCGGTGGACCCAGGAGAGCGAGGACGATATGTGTCCGAGCTTCCTCCCTCTGCCGCGATCACGCGAGGGCGGGGGGATGAGCGGCACGTACCTGCAGCTGTTCATTTCGCACAACATGGGGTGCCAGTACTACCTCGGAAGCTACGACACGCAGCGCGATCTCTTCGTTCCTGAAACCCACGGCCGGATGAGCTGGGCGGACAGTACCTTCTTCGCGCCCGAAGCGCTCATCGACGACCGGGGACGACAGATCATGTGGGCCTGGCTCAAGGACGATCCTTTCTCGGGAACCGACCAGGAGGAGCGGCACCGGCAGGCGATCGCGGATGGGTGGGCCGGCGTCTACGGATTGCCGAGAGTACTCTGGCTCGGCGAGGACGACACGCTACGCATGGCGCCGGCGCCGGAGCTACAGACGCTGCGCTACAACGAGAAGCGGTTTGACGACATCGGCCTCGACGACGGTAGGGAGTTCGAGCTGGAGGGAATCGACGGCCGATCGTGCGAAATTTCGGTCACCATCGACCTCACGACCGCGCACCGGGTCGGCCTCAAGGTGCGCACCAGTGCGAACAACGAGGAGACGACGCTGCTGTATTACGACGCTCTCGGGCAGAGACTGGTATTCGATTCCACGGAGAGCGGACCGCTGGCGAGAACGGCCGATCGGCGACGACTCGAGAACGTCGAGGAAGCGCCCTTCGTGGTTCCAGCGGGCGAGCGTCTCAAGCTACGGGTATTCATCGATAACTCGGTGGTAGAGGTGTTCGCAAACGACCGCCAAGCCATCACCCGGCGGGTGTATCCGGGACGGGGTGACAGCGACCAGGTTCACCTCTTTTGCCGAGGCGGTAGCGCAGAATTCGCGGACATCGCAACCTGGGAGATGATGCCATCAAACGCCTTTTGAACATCTTGCTGGGTTTTATCTCTTCGCGATCATCGCGCCCTTCCGGGTTCGCTCACTCTTTCTCTAGGGAGTCGTCGCAATGGCCGATCTGACCGACAGAGCCCGCGAGTCGGGCGGCAAACTCGTCCATACGTTGGCTGGCGAGACGATGGTGGTAGAGCCCTGGGGCCGAGACGGGCTGCGCGTCCGGGTGACCACGGGGCCGGAGATCCTCGACACCGCCTGGGCCCTTACCGAGCCGGTGAACGCCAGCGCCACGGTGCTGATCTCGGAGACCGAAGCGACGATCCGCAACGGCAAGATCTCGGCCCGGATTCACGACCTCCGCACCCAACAGGGGCATCTCGAGTTCTTTCGTCATCCCGACGCAGCTTCGAAGGGAGCGAAAACCCGCATCCTGAGCGAACAGGATTACGTCGTCGGGGCCCACAATCCCGGTACCCGCGTCTTCAGGCCCAGCGGCGACGGGCTTTTCCACACCGAGCTGCATCTCGCGCCCCGCGAGGGCGAGCGCCTCTACGGCATGGGGCTCAACGATACCGGCACGGTCGACCTGAAGGGCTGCGTGATCGACCTGTACCAGCGGCACGTGAAGCACGTGGTGCCCTTCGTCGTCTCGAGCGAAGGCTACGGCCTGCTGTGGAACAACCCTTCGCTGGGCCGGGTCGAGTTTGGCCACAACCTGACGCGCTGGGTCTCGTACGGCTGCCGGCAGCTCGATTACTACCTCACCGCGGCGGATTCCTACGCCGAGATCATGGAGAACTACGCCGACGTCGCGGGGCATGCGCCGGCGTTTCCCTATTGGGCTTCGGGGTTCTGGCAGTGCAAATTGCGCTACCGGACCCAGGACGAGTTCCTCGGCGTGGCCCGGGAGTTCCAGCGGCGCGGCCTGCCGTTGGCGGTTCACGTCATCGACTTCCTGCACTGGAAGCACACCGGCGACTGGAAGCTCGATCCGGAGTTCTGGCCCGATCCGGAGGCGATGGTTCGGGAGCTCGACGAGATGGGCGTGCGGATCATGATCTCGCCCTGGATCCTGGTGGACGAGAAGAGCGAGAACTTCGCCGCCATGAAGGAACGCGGCCTGTTCACCGGCTCCATCGATGGCCACAAGGACATCGTCTCGGGCCCCAGCCAAGCGGGCGAGGAGCGGCACAAATATCAGGTCGACCCTACCAACCCGGAAGCGGCCCGGTTCCTGTGGAGCAAGTGGAAGGAGAACTACGTCGACCTGGGCATCCGCACCTTCTGGCTCGACCCCTGCGACGACCTTCACGCCATCGGTGATTACGACCAGGTGCAGTACCATATCGGCCCCGGGACCGAGGTGCACAACTACTTCCCGGTGGCGCACCAGAAGAACATCTACCAGGGCCTGATCGCCGCCGGTGAAACCGAGGTCGTCACGATCTGCCGCAGTTCCTGGGCCGGGTCGCAGCGCTACGGGGCCTCCCCGGCCGCGCACGACATCGAGTCTTCGTTCAGGCATCTCGAGGCCTACATGAAGGCGGGCCTCAACCTGGCGATGAGCGGGATTCCCTGGGGAGCGGCTGAGATCGGCGGGTTCGTCACGGCCGACAACGAGAGCGACCGCTTCCACGAACTGATGGTGCGCTGGTATCAATACGGCGTGTTCACGCCGATCTTCCGCACGCACGGCAATCGACCGAACAACGAAGCCTGGACGATCGGCGGCAGCAGCTTTCCCCATATTCGGGCTGCGATGCTGCTGCGGGAGCGTCTGCGCCCCTACATCATGGTGCAGATGAAGCTGGCCACAGAGAGAGGCCTGCCGCCGATGCGACCGCTCTTCTTCGACTTCGCGGATGATGCGACGGCTGCGGAGATAGAAGACCAATTCCTGTTCGGGCCGGATATCCTCGTCGCCCCGATCACCGCGTACCGCGCCCGCAGCCGAGAGGTCTACCTGCCTGCCGGAACCGAGTGGACCGATGCCTGGAGCGGGCGCAAGCTGGCGGGCGGACAGGTCGTTGAGGCGGAGGCCCCGATCGAACACATTCCCGTCTATGTCCGCGGCGACGACGCCGATCTGGTAGGGCTCTTCAGCGAATAGCTCATCAGCACGAACGTCGTCCGCTTTAGGACGTGCCTCCTAGACGACTACCCGCACATGCCAGGAGGGAGAACTCTGCCCGCCCTGTATCTCGCCCGACCTCACCCGGTAGGTAGGCGCTTGCGGATGTAACGCATCTGCCCACGATGGTTGATTTCGTCCTCGAACACGTGGAACCACTTGAAGTAGTTGTTGGCCGGGCTGCCCCCCCACCAGTTGGACTCCTCTAGCAGCCAGGCGTCGTCGCGCTTGGCGAGCTCCCCGAGGGTGCGCTGCCGGACGACCGAGAGGCGCTCGAGGTACGCGTCCAGGTCGTACCCGCGGATCCGCTCGCGAGCTGCGGGACCCAGGTCACCCCCCAACTTCCTGCGCGCATCCGCCTCCTCGTCGAAGTGCAAGTCCAAGGTGAGCTTCTGGTAGGACTCCTCGAGGCAGGTGATGTGCTCGAGCAGCATCCCGATGCTGTTGGCCTCGGCATCCGGGAGGTGGTCGAGCTGCGCGGTGGTGAGGCCCTGGACCTCCTCGAGGGTGGTCATCCGGGCGTAGGCCATCATGCACAGCAGCTGCCCGATGAGGGGGGTGAAGCCTGGCAGGGTCTTCACCAGGAAGGGACTATCGAGCTCGAGTTCTCGGTTCATGCACCGAGTCTACATTCAATTCCCAAACGCCCTTAATTTCTAGCAGCGGGGCAGCAAGGGGCAGGTCAGTAAATACTCTGCGCACAACCCGAATTGATTTGCGTTAGGCCTCGTGCTATATTTTGGACTATCGATTTCGCAGCGTAGGTGCCATGAGATGCGTTCTGAACCTGGTTACTCGAGCGTAATTGCCGACGATCATCGTTCCTAGTAACACGTTTACCGGAGGGAGGTTTGGCAAGGCCGTAGGCATGAAAGCGACATGCTCTTCGATTCGATGGATTTGAACATCGGGAGGAAAAATGTTCAGCAGGATGAGGCAAGTCATTTCCGTATCGGCATCCGTCATCGCCCTGGCGTTGGCGGGTATGGTTCTGGCGCAAGTAGAGATCACGTTCACCTTCTGGGGCGGGACTTTCGAACGCGACGCCGTCAACCGGAGTATCGAGACCTTCAACGACTCACATCCGGATATTCGGGTGATAGGTGAGCACATTCCGAACGCTGGATACGCCGAGAAGATAAGCACGATGGCGGCCAGCAGCACCCTGCCCGATGCGGGCTATCTCGACTCGACCATGGCCTTGCGTTGGGCGACAGACGGCCTCGTTAGCGACCTGACAACAATTTTCGCCAACGATCCCAAAGCTGCCGATCGCCTGGACAACATGTGGTATCGCTGGGATAACGGCTCGAAAACGATCGGCACCGCTGCCGCTGTCGAATCCATGGTTCTCTACTACAACAGAGACCTCTTCGATGATGCGGGCGTCAGCTACCCACCCGCATTCGCCGCTGAGGCCTGGACCTGGGACGAGTTCGTCGAAATCGCCAAACAGCTCACCGTCGACCGCAACGGCAACAACGCCGCCAGCGCCGAGTTCGACCCCGACAACATCGACGTCTTCGCCGTGGCCTTCCCGACCTGGTGGGCCGGCTGGCTGCCCTTCATCTACAGCAACGGCGGTCAGCTCGCCAGCGATGACGGCACCGAACTGCTGCTCAATCAACCCCAGGCCGTTGAGGCCTTACAGGCCTTACAGGACCTGATCTACGTCCATCACGTGGCACCTACGCCTGCCCAATCACAGTCGCTGCCGGCTGCTACCGTCATGATGCAATCGGGCAAAGTCGCCATGAGCGTCGACGGTCACTGGCAAGTACTCGCCATGGGTGAGCTCGACTTCAATTGGAGTTTCGGGGTATTGCCCATGCACCAAGCCCCGGCCACCCTCATCTGGGGCGGCGTCACCGTGATCTTCGAGGGAACTGAGCATCCGGAAGAGACCTTCGAGTTCATCAATTTCCTTTCCGACCCCACTCAGAGCACCCTCTTCCCCTCGGGCCTGTGGATGCCTCTGCAACGGATCTACTACACCGATGAGGCCAAAGCGGCCGAGTGGCTCGACGCGATGCCTGGGGTCTACCCGCCCGAAGCCAGGGGGGTTCTGCTCGATTACACCCTCAACTACACGCCACGCCAACCACCGGTCTTCTGGCTGAAGAACCTGGACCAGATCATGTCCGAAGCCGTCACCCCGGCGATGTCGCTCCTGTGGACGGGTGAGGCTAGCGCCCAGGAAGCCATGGATCAAGCTGCTGAAGCTGCGGCAGGGATGATGCAGGGTCGCTGGTAAACCTCATTGACGCTGGTAGGGGCAAGCCGCAGCGTAGTTCCGCTTGCCCCTACGATGGCGCTTGAATGGCGATGGTGCCGTGGAAAAACCAGACAGCATTCGAGCCGTTCCCGGGAGGCAGCGAACCAGGTCTCGTGGCCTGAGCCACCGCCGCCGGGAAGCGCTGTGGGGCATGCTCTTTGTTGCCCCCGCTGTTCTGGGATTCTTGCTGTGGCAGTTCGGACCCATCGTCGGGAGCCTGTTTATCGCCTTCACGGACTGGCGGCTCGCCGGCACGCCCCAATGGATCGGCGCCGATAACTTCCAGCGGATCTTTGGCGAGGACCAGCTCTTTCGTAAGTCGCTCGGCGTGACCAGCTATTACTCGCTGGTTAGCGTTCCCTTGCGCATGCTCTTCGCCTTTGTCCTGGCGGTGCTGCTGAACCAGAAGATTCGCGCCCTACCCATCTTCCGAACGATCTTCTATCTGCCATCGATCGTGCCGGTCATCGCGAGCAGCATGCTGTGGCTGTGGCTCTTCAGCCCTGACTTCGGTCTCTTGAATACCATTCTGAGGCCGCTGGGATTCCCAAAGCTGCAATGGATCTATGCATCGGATACCGTCCTTCCGTCACTTATTCTGATGAGCCTGTGGGACATCGGCCCGATGATGATCATCTTCCTGGCAGCTCTCCAGGGCGTGCCGAGACAACTCTACGAAGCGGTCGAGATCGACGGCGGTAATGCCTGGCACCGCATGCGCCACATCACCATCCCCGTCGTCTCACCCGCCATTCTCTTCAATCTGATCCTGAGCATCATCGGCGCCATGCAGACCTTCACCCAGGCCTATGTCATGACCGACGGTGGACCCAACAACAACAGTCTGCTGTTCGTGCTCTATCTCTACCGGAAGGCCTTTCAACAGAGTCAGATGGGCTACGCTTCGGCACTCGCCTGGGTGCTCTTCATCATCATCGCGGTGCTCAGCCTGCTCGTTTTTCGTTCCTCGTCGCGCTGGGTTCACTACGGGGGTCGATAGACGTGGCGTCTCAGCCATCCAAATTAGGCCGCACTGCGAGAAGGCGCCTCAGCAAGACATTGGTCTACTTCCTCTGCATCGTGGGTAGTGTGCTCATGTTGGTGCCGCTGGCGTGGTTGTTCCGCAGCTCCGTCATGGGCATCGGGCAGATTTTCACCTTCCCTCTGGAGTGGATTCCGGACCCGTGGCGCTGGGACAACTATCCCAAGGCGCTTACGACCATTCCCTTCTTCCGGTACTTCGCGAACACCCTGATTATCCTGGTGCCCACCGTAATCGGTACCGTGGTCACCTCGGCATTTGCGGCATACGGGTTTTCGCGCTTGCAGTGGCGGGGTCGGGACACGGTATTCGGGATTTTGTTAACCACCCTGATGCTCCCCTATGCCGTTACCCTCATTCCCACCTTCCTGGTGTGGGCAAAGCTGGGGCTCGTCGGCACCTATTGGCCGCTCGTCTTGCCTCACTTCTTCGGTGGCGGCATCTTTTTCATCTTCCTGTTGCGCCAGTTCTTCATGACGCTTCCCAAAGAGCTCGACGAAGCCGCCATTATCGACGGCGCGAATCCGCTGCAGGTGTTCTGGTACGTGATCGTTCCCTTGAGTCGACCGGCCCTCATCACCGTGGTGATCTTTGCCACGCTCTTCGAGTGGAACGACTTTCTGGAACCGCTTATCTACATCCAACGCTCGTCACAGAATACGCTGGCGCTTGGACTCGCTGAATTCATAGGCCTCTATACTGCTCAGTGGCATCTGCTGATGGCGGCCTCGACCGTGGTGATCATTCCCGTGCTGATTCTGTTCTTCTTTGCCCAGCGCTACTTTATCGAGGGCATCGCGCTTACAGGTACAAAAGGATAAGGGCCCGAAGGGGGAGAAACACCGTGGACTATCCGCTGAGACCTGTACCCTTCACGCTCGTGAGCTTCGAAGACGACTTCTGGCAACCGCGTCTCAAGACCCATCTCGACGTAACCATCCCCTACGACTTCGAAAAGTGCGAGGAGACCGGCAGGATCGAAAACTTCGACAAGGCCGCAGGCATCATGGAAGGGACCTTCGAAGGCATCTACTTCAACGATTCCGACGTGTTCAAAAACGATCTGCTAGGCGGCATTATCGTCATTCGAGGAGAGGGCCTGAAAGCTCATACCGTACTACGCCTGGTCGCACCGGGGAGTAGGTCAGATGGTCGTCTGGCTCAGACGATAACCGGGTAGCCTTTTCAGAGCACGAAACCCGACCGGTCGAGCACCGATTCTGCGGAGGAGATCCCGATGGCAGACGCGAGCTTCCCCAGCCACGCCCACCTGGTGATCATCGGTGGCGGCATCGTCGGCTGCAGCGCGGCCTTTCACCTGGCGAGACTGGGCTGGCGAGACATCGTCGTCGTCGACAAAGGCAAGATGCCCTACAACGATGGCTCCACATCCCACGCGCCCGGCAGCATGTACCTGACCAACTTCTCCCGCATGATGACCCGTTTTGCGCTGCAGTCGGCGCAGATCTACCGAGAGTTACCCGAATTCGAGGCGGGACGTCCACCGTTCCGACCTACCGGCGGACTCGAGGTCGCCTACACCGAAGAGCGCCTGCGAGACCTCAAGCGCAAGCACGGCGTGGCCACCAGCTACGGCGTCGAGTCCTATCTGCTCACCCCCAGCGAGACGGCTCGACACATCCCCATCATGGACCCGGCGGTGATCACCGGCAGTTTCTATGTGCCGGGCGACGCCAACGTCATCCCGTGGCATATCACCGGCTCGCTGGCCCGGGAAGCAGAACACATCGGCGGGGTGCGGTTCATCCAGGACGCTCCGGTAACGGATCTCGAGGTAGAGAAGGGGCGGATCGGCGCCGTCGTCACCGACCAGGGAACGATCCGGTGCGAACAGGCGCTGCTCTGCGCCAACATCTGGGCGCCCGTCATCAGTGAGAAGATCGGCCTGAAGCTTCCCCTGCTGGCAGCCCAACACCAGTACACCGTCACCGAGGGCCTGCCCGAACTGCGTGAGCACGCCCGCGAGGAAGGCGGCGAAGAGATCGTCCACCCGATCCTGCGTCACCAGGACTATTCGATGTACTTTCGCCAGCACTGGGATGCCTACGGGATCGGCAACTACCGCCACGTTCCGCTGATGGTGAATCCTCATGAGGTAGGAAAGAGGGCCATCAAACCGTTCACGCCCGAGCACTTCGACACGGCCTGGAAGGCCGCGGGGGAGTTGCTGCCTCCCGTGCGCAAGGCCAATCTGGTCGAGAAGTTCAACGGCATGTTCGCCTTCACGGTGGACGGCTTTCCAGTGATGGGTGAATCCTCGGTCAAAGGCCTGTGGGCGGCGGTCGGGGTCTGGATCACCCACGCGGGCGGCGTGGGCAAAGCCATCGCCGAGTGGATGATCGATGGCGAGCCGGAGATCGACGTCCACGAGGCGGATATCGACCGCCTCCTGCCCTTCCAGCAGACCCGACGATATGTGGAGCTGCGCTGCGCCCAGAACTACCGGGAGGTCTACGACATCATCCACCCGGCCCAGCTGATCGACGAGCCCAGGAACGTACGGCTCAGTCCCTTCCACCCGCGGCTTACCGATCAGGGTGGCCACTTCATCCCGAACGCCGGTTACGAGATAGCCCAATGGTACGAAGTCAACAACAGCCTGCTGGACAAGTACGCAGCGCAGATCCCTCCACGTGCAGGTTGGGAGGCCCGGTTCTGGTCCCCCATTCAAGGGGCCGAGCATCTCGAAGTGCGCGCCAACGTGGGGCTGTTCAACGTCAGCACACTTGCGGTGATCGAGATACGCGGGCCGGGTGCGGCCGACTTCCTCGAGCGGATGGCGGCCAACCGCATCGAACGCCCCGTGGGCAGAATCATCTACACCAGCCTGCTCACACCCAAAGGTGGCATCGCCAGCGATCTGACGATCGTGCACCTCGATCACGATAGCTACTGGGTCGTTACCGGCGGCGCGCTTCTTCCCCGCGACATCGCCTGGCTGCGCCGGCATGCACCTGTCGACGGTTCGGTTACCATCACCGACCGTTCTTCCCGCTACACACCTATCGGCCTCTGGGGCCCCAACGCGCGCAGGGTTCTTCATAAAGTGACCGGCCACGACGTCTCCAACGACGTCTTCCCTTTCTACACGGCGCGGCCCATCGAGATCGGCTGCGCCCCGGTAGTTGCCCTGCGCATCTCCTACGTGGGCGAGCTCGGCTGGGAACTCTACACCCCCGTGGAGCACGCCCAGAACATCTGGGACGACCTGTGGGATGCCGGTCGCGAGTTCGGGATGATCGCTGCCGGAGCGGGAGCCTTCGACTCCTTGCGACTGGAGAAGGGCTACCGGCTATGGGGCCAGGATATCCACCATGACTACAACCCTTTCGAGGCAGGTATCGGCTGGGCGGTAAGCCTCGATCGCGGCGACTTCATCGGGCGAGCGGCCCTGCTGAAGGCGAAGGGGGAGGGCGTCGCCCGAAAACTGTGCTGCCTCACCTTCGACACGGAGACTGGAATGGCTCTGGGCAAGGAACCGATCTTCGATGGGGTCGACTGCATCGGCTTCGTCACCAGTGCCAACACCGGCTATAGCGTGGGCAAACACATCGCCTACGGTTACCTGCCCGCAGAATACGGTACCTCGGGCAGCCAACTGGAGATCGAGTACTTTGGTGAACGTCACCCGGTGACGGTCGCTGTCGAACCGCTCTTCGACCCAAAGAACAGGCGCTTGAAAGGGTGAGGCGGGAGAAGCTACCAGGTGAGGGGAGCCGGCAAACCCCGACCTGCAGTTCACGCACGGTCCAGGAAGCCACCTCCAGCTGTTGTCTTATAGTCGTCCTGGGAAACGACCAAGGTGGCGAGGATGTGACCGTGGCTTCGGGAGAGGATAGAACCGTGAAAACAGAGGTAACACCTGAACAGGTAGTTCAGTTTCAGAGAGAAGGCTTCCTCATCATCGAAGGTTTCTTGAATAACGAGGAGCTGCAGGCCTGGCGCGATGTGACCGAAGAAGCGGTGCAACAGCGGCTGTCGGCGCGAGACGGGCTCCACAACCTGGATGCCGACGATTTCTACAAGAATGTCTTCACCCAGTGCCTTCGCCTGGTCGATACCCATGCGGGCATGAAGAAGCTCCTTACCGATCCGCGTTTGGGGAAATTGGCGGCGACCCTGAGCGGGGTCGACGGGGTACGCATGTGGCATGATCAGGCGCTCTTCAAGCAGCCCTATGCGAACCAGACCGCCTGGCATCGCGATGTCCCCTACTGGGCGTTTCACTCTCGCAAATCGGCTAGCATGTGGTTCGCCCTCGACGACGCGACGCTGGCGAACGGCTGCCTCTGGTACCTGCCCGGCACCCACCTCCTCGGCGACTATGCCCTGACGCGCATCGGATCGAATATGCTCGACCAGTTCGACGCCTACCCCGAGTGGTTGGAGATCGAAGCCGTGCCGGCACCGTGCCCAGCCGGTTCCGTCGTCATCCACAACGCCATGATCGCGCACGGTGCCAGTGCCAATATGACAACCGGACAGCGGCGTGCGATGACCAGCGTCTACTATCCAGACGGGGAGCTTTACAGCGGAACTCCCGATACGCTTCCCGAGGTTTATTACCGGAACCTGAAGGCCGGCGACAGGCTGGATGACGACCGCTACGTGCCACTCATCTGGCATCGTGATCAGGATAACGGTGTCCCAAAATGATGTCTTGAAAGGACGTGGGGAGGGGTACGATGTTGGCAAAACGACTGGCTGCCGTAAGAGAGCGAATGCAGCGCCTGGGGATCGACTGGCTGGCACTGGTTCCAGGCACCAACCTGAAATACCTCACGAACGTCGAGTTCTTCCAGCTCGAGCGACCCCTGCTGGTGTTCGTTCCCGCAGAAGATGCCGAGCTTGCCGTACTCATCCCCGAACTGGAAGCACCCGCCTGGGAAAGCGAAGTCACCACTCCCTCGCTGCTATTCCCCTGGAATGATGAAGAAGGCCCACATGAGGCGATGCGTCAACTCGCCAGGGCCATCGAACCGAAATCGCTGGCAGCCGAATACCTGCGCATGCGGCTGCTGGAGTCGTCTCTCATCTGGTCGGTTTGGGACGACATTCACATCTCCCAGGCAGAAGACATCCTGACCCCCGTGCGCCAGATAAAAGATGCGGATGAGATCGAGTGCATACAGCGGGCCAACGCGATAGCCGAGGTATCCCTGATGCAGGTAGTCGAGACCATCACGGCAGGCATGACCGAGAAGGAAATCGGTCGTCGCTTGACCGCTAGTCTGCTGATGAACGGTGGCGAAACGGTACCGCTCGAACCCCTGGTTCAATCCGGTCCAAACTCCGCCCGGCCACACGGTAGAACCACGGATCGGGGACTCGAGCCGGGCGACTTGCTGCTCATCGACTACACCACCACCGTGAACGGTTACTTCTCCGACCTAACCCGGACCTTCTTTTTGGGGGACACCGTTCCGGCCAAGGTCACCGAGGTATACGGTGTCGTAAAGGCCGCCAACGAGGCGGCCCATGTGGCGGCCAAACCTGGGGTAAGCTGTCAGGATGTAGACCGGGCAGCTCGGAAAGTGATCGACGATGCCGGCTATGGGCCATTTTTCTTACACCGCGCTGGGCACGGCCTTGGGCTGGACGTTCACGAGCACCCTGTAATCGTCAAAGGCAACGATCTTGTCCTCGAGGAGGGCATGGTCTTCACGATCGAACCGGGCATCTACATCGAAGGGTGGGCCGGCATACGGATCGAAGACAACGTAGTGATCAGTGGGAAGGGGTGCAGGTCCTTTACCCGGATGACACGAGACTTGACGCGTATTGGCCTTCACCACCGATCCCGATGAATCCATGCGTCTGCATTCGCTCCCAACGCGCCATGAGTGAGGAGGAGATCAGGTTATGAGACCCAACATCGTCTTCGCCTTTGCCGACGATTGGGGCCGGTATGCCAGCGCCTACCGCCGTTTCGAAGGCCCGGATTCCCTCAACGCCCTCATCGACACCCCCAACTTCGACCGCGTAGCGCACGAAGGCGTGCTATTCCAGAACGCCTTCGTTCCCGCCCCAAGCTGCACTCCCTGCCGCAGCTCCATCCTGGCAGGCCAGTACTTCTGGCAGACCGGCCTTGGAGCCATCCTTGAGGGCGCCGCCTGGGACGACAGCATCCCCAGCTACCCACTGACCCTCGAGGAGGCCGGCTACCACATCGGATATAGCTACAAGGTCTGGTCCCCAGGCCGGGCCGTGAACGCACCCTATGGTGCCGAACGCACCCGCTTCGAACCGGCCGGTGATGATTTCAACCGCTTCTCCCACTACGTGACCGAGAAGGCCCCCACAATGGGCGTGGATGCCGCGAAGCAGGTGCTGCTCGACGAAACCCATAAGAATTTCGACGCCTTCCTCGGCGCCCGTGGTCTCGATCAGCCGTTCTGCTACTGGTGGGGTCCCACCAACACCCACCGCACCTGGGAACGCGGATCCGGAAAAGCCCTCTGGGGCATAGAACCAGACGCTCTGAAAGGCCGCTTGCCCGCTTTCTTGCCGGACGTGCACGACGTGCGTGAGGACGTCTGCGATTACCTAGGCGAATGCCTCGCCGTCGATGCCGGCCTGGGCGTCCTGCTCGAGCGGCTCGAGGCCGTCGGCGAGCTGGACAACACCCTGATAATTGTGAGCGGCGATCACGGCATCCCCGGGTTCCCGCGCGCCAAGTGCAACCTCTACGATCTCGGCTGCGAGGTGGCGCTGGCGGCCCGCTGGCCCGGGCGGATCCCCGCGGGACGTGCCGTTGAGGATTTCGTCAATCTGATGGACCTGGGGCCGACGTTCCTCGACGCGGCCGGCGTCGACATCCCTGCAAGCATGACCGCCCGGAGCCTCTTGCCGCTGCTCGAGAGCGCTGACGAAGGTCTGGTGGAGGCCGACCGGACCTTCGTCGTCACCGGACGCGAGCGGCACGTAGCAACCGCACGGGAAGGGAATCTCCCCTACCCGCAACGCTCGATCCGGACCCAGGATTACCTCTACATTCACAATTTCGCTCCGGACCGTTGGCCGATGGGGGATCCCTGCGGGCTCGACGATCCCTACGCTGAAGCTCCCGATTTCGATACGTTGAACAACGACACCTTCGCCGCCTACCCCGACATGGATTCAAGCCCCACCAAGGCCTGGATGATCCACCATCGTGTCAAACCCGAGGTGCGGTGGCTGTTCGAGCTCGGATTCGGCAAGCGGCCCCGCGAAGAGCTCTTCGACCTCCGTGTCGATCCTGATTACCTGCACAACGTCGCCGAAAATCCCGACTACGCGGGGATTCGAACGGCACTCTTGGAGCAGCTTATGCAGGTCCTACAAGAGCAAGATGATCCTCGCGTGACCGAAACTGCCTGCCGGTTCGAACACCCGCCGTACGCCGGCCCCGGGTCGAGCTGGTGGAGGTGACGGCGGCTGCGAAAGGCCTATGCTTCCTTCCATCTTTTCGAAATTGCCTCTTGATGAAGAGAAGAAACAGGGGTGCTAGCAACTCCGCTACCCGCCCGAGGTTCCCCTCAGCAGCAACCGTCACCTCCATACCCTCAGCTGGTGACGTAAAGGTATGCGAGCCCCAGCCAGGGATTGTTCGTGGGTGAGGAAGCTGCTTCTAGAGCGAGCTCTTCTGGCAAGATCTATGTAGGAGTTCGATTAGGGGGCGAATAGAGAAGAACCCCGTCGGCTTCGGGTCTCAGGGCGTTCAGCCCAGGCTGTCGGACCGGGGGTGGTAGGAGAAGATCATGTTGTCGTGAAACAGGGGATCGAACTGGTAGAACAGCTGACCGCTGGCTCGGGGCGCCTCGATGGTGGCCACAATGGCCGCATTGGGCGCCACCGGCCGACCGTGCAGGTAGGTCTCGTCGACCCACCAGCCGCCGTCTGGGGTCCGTAGCGTCCCGGTATCGGGGTGAAGGGCCAGGAACGGCGCCCACACCGGCGTGGGCGGGATGATGTCGCCGCCGCTCGAGGGGTTGCGTAGGAAGCCAGGGAAGGTCAGGTTCGCGAAGTTCTCCTGGTTGGGGTGGCCGGTGATGGGACCCTCGGGCATCTTGGCGACCCCGAAGGCCTCGGCGTCGAAGCTGACCATCACGCCGTTGTGCCCGTCCTCGTCACGCAGGGAGTCGCCCGCCGGGAGGTTGTCGCCCTCGCGGATGGCGGCCGGCGGGTCGAACCTGAAGTAGCCGCTGGCGTTGCGGAACAGGTAGCCGTAGTGGGTGTGGCCAAGCTGATCGGTGAACGGCCTCAGTTGAAGCCGATCGCTGTTTCGTGGGAACACCCCCGACTGCGCGGCGATGCCCACGTGGGGCACGTAGCCCCAGCCGGTGCGCCACTGCATCTCGGCGACCTTGGGCGCGCCGTAGGTCGGTTTGGCGTTGAACTTTTCGAAGCTGAAACGCCCGTTCCCGAAGGCTTGTTCGTTTTCGCTGATGAGCGGGGCGCCGAAGTCCACGTTGCGGTAGTAGTGGGTGTGCCCGTCGAAGTTGATGACCTTGACGCGCATCAGTCCGCCCTGTGGCCAGTCGCGGATGACCCCGTCTTTTCCCTCGGCGCCGAACTGGGCGTAGGGGGTGTCGCCGTAGATCTCGTTGTTCATGTAGGCCAGCACGATATCGTAGGGTCCGAAGTCACCTCGGCCGAGTCCGTCTTCGCGGGCCAGCACCTCCCAGGCTTCTGGGGGAAGCTGGCGCTGGTCTGAAGCCAGCCTGAGCCACTCCCGGAACGTGCCGTTGGGCCCCTCCTCGGGGTCGGTCAGCATGGCGGCGATCCGGGCTCCGGATGCGCCGTTCAGGACGGCCTCGGCGACGCGGTAGATCTTCTTCTCGGGGGCGGCCTCGGCGATGGTGTCGAGTCTCAGGCCCTCTTTCATGCGGGTGGCGAAGGAGAGCCCGGGCGGGTTCAGGGACCCGTCCTCGTCGATCTCCACGATGGGTTGCAAGAACTGCACTCGGGGGGGGTGCACCCCCCAGCCCCAGGTGTACGTGCCGCGGAAGTGCATGAGACTGGGGTAGTTGACGCTGAGCTCACCCAGGGTGCCGCTGGGAATGTGCGTGAAGGTGCTGTCGAGGCCGTGGAAGATCCGGCCGAAGCTGTCCTGGGTGATGGTGCTCGGCGCCAGGTCCTCTTGAACCAGGGAGTAGACCCGCCAGTCGACCCGGAGCTGGTCGTAGGGGTGCGCCTCGAAGGGGATGCGCAGCAGGAAGGTGTCGGAGTCGAAGTTGTGACCGTACCAGAGCATGTTGACGGTCACCTGCCAGATCTTGCGGCGTTGACCGTCGATCTCGCTGATGACGGTGTCGCCGCTGTCGACCAGCCGTTTGGTCTTGTACTCGTCCGGGACGTGGTCGCGGGCGAAGGCGCCGCGGTTGATGTTGAGCAGTGCGAAGCCGTCGTAGACGCGGCCCCGGGTCTCACCCATGAGGATGTCGAGGGCTTCCCGAGCGGCGGCCTCGAGCGGCTCCCGGTCGGAACCCTGCTGCCGGGAGCCGCGCAGGAGGCGGCTCAGTGCCAGCTCGAGGTCCTGGTGGGGATCGCGGGTGCTGGTGATGGCGTGTCCGAGCAGGCTGTGTGTCCGGTCGAGGGGGGTGGTGCCCAGGTCGCCAGCGTGGAGGTTCGGCTTGCCATTTAGCGCCGGGCAGGTGTTGGGGATTCGGACCTCCCTGCCCATGGTGGCGCTCAGCACGGGATCCAGCGAGTTCGGAAAGACCGCGTTCACACTCGCCAGCTGGGATTCGGCAAGCGCCTGCCAGGCGCCAGGGCCCAGCCCCAGGTGGTTCATCGTCAGGCCTGCGGCGGTGACGCCGAACATCTTCAGCAGCTCCCGCCTGGTCATGAGGCCATTGTTGTCCTTCGCGGGTTACCTCCGTTCCACCTTGCTCATCAGGGTCGGTTGCCGGTGGTGATCTGTGGGCGATCGGGCAGGGGCCTGAGGGTTGTGCTCTGGCCCGCTGCCAGCACCCGTAAATACCCCCACTGGCCGGCCTTTTCGTAGGGAAGCCGGTGGTTGCCCCACAGGTAGTCGCCGGGCCGGCCAGCTGGTCCCCCGGTGCTCATGAGCTCCACGTTCAGCACCCCGGTCGGAGGCAGGTAGCGGGCGCTGAGCACGTCCGAGCCGGGCAGTGTGGGGGTCAATGCCCACTGGTGGCCTTCCACCGAGAACACCTGGGATTGCTCACTGTAGCCGCTCACCACCCGGAAGCGGACCGGATCGCCAGCGTAGGCTTCGAAGACGTCGGTTTCGGGATCGCCGTAGACGCGGCTGTCGAAGATGGCGCGGGCCGCAATCGCCAACGAGGCGGGGATCGGGTCGCTGTCCAGCAGGACGTCGAAGGCGGCCAGTCGCAGGCTGAGGGGCTCGGCGTGGTAGTTGACACCTACCAGTCGGTTGACCTCCTCGTCGTAGGGCATCACCGGCAGACCGATGTCGGGGTCGCTGTCCTGGAAGACGGTGACGAACTCCCTGAAGTCGGCCAAGGCCGGGTTGTGGATGACGGCTGCCACCCCCCGCTCGAGCGGCTCGCCGGTGACCGGGTGCAGGTAGCTGGACCCCGCGGGTTCCACGATCAGCGCCCCGTAGAGCCCCTCCCGGGCGTTGCGAAACAGGTTGCCGAAATCGCGGATCAGCACCGCCCCGAGTTCGCTCTCGGCGTAGAAACGGTAGCTTCTGCGCTCGCCGGGCTGGACCGTCTGTTCGGGGTTGTAACCCAGCGTGATCCCCAGCGAACCCTGCGGGTCGAAGCTGGGACTGTCGACGTGGAATGAGGCCGGCGAGGCGGCCATGAGGTTGCTGAGGTTAACCGTCAGGCAGTCGCCGGCGTTGATGCGGATCACCAGCGGCTCGGGCCCCGCAGCGCGCCCTCGCGCAGAGCTCTCGACGTCGCTGTCGAGCAGGTAGAGGCGGCCGCTGTAGAGGATCAGGCCGGCCTCCTGGTTGAACACGAGTGGGTGATCGATGGCGGAAACGTCGAAGCTCTTCTCCGGCGCGCCTTCCGGGCAGGGGTCACCAGGCGAGGCCGCCTCGGGCGGCGCCTCACCGGTGAAGTTCAGCTGCGGGAAGCCGGGCCCCACTGGCGGCGCGCTGCCGGGCAGCGGCTGCAGGTCTGGCTGGAGGGTGTCTTGCACCCGCAAGATACCCCAACTGCCCTCCCGGAAGTGACGTTCGGCGCCGTTATAGTAGAGGTAATCCCCAGCTTGGGCGGCCGCCCCGCCTGCCGCCTCGACGTAGGCGTTGAAGCGCTCCGAAATGCCCACGCCGAACACCGTCAGGGGGGGCGAGGCCTCCTGGAAGCGCTCTTGTCGGAAGTGATGACCCGTGATGTGGAACGGGTGGACCTCGTCGGTGGCCGAGGTGAGCAATCGGAACATGAGCGGGTCACCCGCGTAAGCGCGAAGCAGGGGCGTTGCCGGATCGCTATAGGTGACGCTGCTCAGGGCCAGGTTCGGGGGGCCGCGGCCACGATCGGTTTCGGCGAACAGCGGCTCGGCCCGCAGGTTGAACGAGCTGCCCGTCAAGGGGTTGTTGTCGTTCATGAACAGCACGAACTCGCGGAAGCTGCCCTCGAGCCCGGGCAGCACCTGGCCATCGACGTGGATGTCGGCGATGGGGCCGCTGCGGATCTCCGCGCCGGTGCGCGGGTCGTGGTAGCTGGCGCCTTCCGGCTCGGCGATGAGGGCGCCGAAGAGGCCGTGCCCCCAGCGGGTCAGCGCGTCCACATGGTCGTGGAAGTAGATGGCCCCGTTCTGGCGCGCCACGTACCAGCGGTAGCGAACGAACTCCACGCTGAGGCGCTCGCCCGCCCGGTGGCCGTTGTTGAGCGGCTGTGCGAACGACACCCGGTCGCCATCTATGGCTTCGATCACCGCCGTTTCGAACAGCTCGGTGTCCTGGTCGATGCCGATCGCCACCACCGAACCGACGTGCAGACCGCTGGCATCGTCCACCGTCACGCTGTCGGCGCCGGCGATCCCGTCGCCTACCAGAACGGCGCTCATGCCCACATCCGTGAACGGCCGCGGCGACTGTTCGAACGCGGCCCCGGTGATTACCCCGTCCGAGGCCTGGACGTCGAACTGGACGAAATGAATGTGGATGTTGGTCTTACTGAGTTCCTCGCGCTCGCCGGTCTCCTCGAGTTCATTGACGAAGATGATGTCGACGCAATCGCCCTGGTTGGCTCGAATGGCGAGCGGCACCTTGAACTCGGGGTCGGCGCGCGCTTGAGCCTCGTGCTCCTGGAGCACGAAGATCATGCCGTTCGGGTCGTCGAGCTGGTGGGTCACCGGGATGGACGTCTGGATGGCGTGGATCTTGTAGAGGCGCAGCGGACTCGCCTCGGGGCAGAGGCTGTCCGCGCCGTTGGCGCCGGGCGGGGCCGGTTCGCCACGGTCGTGCGCGAGCGGCTCCAGGAACGGCGCGGGCCCATGCTGTGGCGCGAACGGCGGGCGCTTGCCCAGGTGGGGCCTGAGGAACGGCCAGGCCAGCTTGGCGGTGGCAGGCTCGAACAAGAACGGCAGCCGCTCACCCGGAGCCGGGGAGCTGAAATTCGGCCAGCTCAGCTCGGTCTCCGGTTCGTTGAGGTAGAGGACGCCGTCGCGGGCCCAGTCCATCACCGCGGCGTCGAGAAGGTCTCTGGGTCGGCCTCGAGGGGGCAGTTGCGCTTCGACGACCGCGGCCAGGTTCGCCTCGCTCAGCTCGGTCTCCCAGCCGGCGAAGGTGACCGTCCGGCCGAGCAGGCCGGCGGAGGTGACGGCCGCCGCCACCCGCCCGCTGCGGTCGGGAAGTTCGGCCACCACGGCAAGCTCGTCGGTCTTGCCGGCTTCGGACTGCAGCGTGTTGTACACCCGCCAGAAGTGCCACATCCCGGAGATGTAGTGCGAGGCCACATGACAGTGGAACAGGAAGTCCCCCACCGTCTGCTGGCAGCCGCCGCTCCCGCAGCCGATCTCGAGCTCGTAGCTCTCCGAGGGACCGATGGTCTGGGAGTCGTTTCCGGAGCTGGGCATGCTGCCGGCGAAGTGCTTCGTGAGGCCCGCGTCGATGGGGGTGTAGTCCGCTGCGCCGTCCTTGCCGATCTCCTGCTGGCGTTGCCACTGGATGCCGCCGCCGTGCAGGTGGGGAACGTGGAAGGTCTCGCTGCCCCCGTGAACCAGGCGGAACTTTGCTGGGTCACCCAAGTAGGACTGGGGCACGGGCATGGCCGGATCGCCGAAGGAGTAGGAGCCGTAGGCCTGGGACTCGTCGGCGAAGTCGAAGAGCGCCTCGGCGGTGCCGAGGCGCCGGAAGAACGACTCGCTGCGGTAGTTGATGGCGCGACCGTTAGGCTTGTACGACTGTGTCACGGGATCGATGTTGGGGTTCGGGAGGCCGTCCGCGGCCACCGCCGAGAACATGGCGTTGCCGATCTCGTGGTAGAACATCGCGAACTCACGGAAATCGGCGCTGCCGTCGCCCGGGGAGATGATGGCGTCCCAGGAGTTCAGGCAGTTCGATCCGCCGCCGGCCAGGGCCTGGCACAGCGGCTCGCCGCTGCGCGGGTCGAAATACTCCGAGCCGGCGGGCTCCACCACCAGCGCACCGAACAGGCCGTGGCCGACCAGCCAGCGCTCCTTGGGCCCGTGCGCATGCAGGTAGTGGGTGTTCTCCCGGTAGTATCCCGGGTCCAGGTACCACTCGTAGGCGACCATCTCGCCGGGCAGCGCGACCGCCTCGGGATTAGACGACAGGGCCGGTTCGCCGCTGCCTGTCAGGATCAGGTCTGCCCCATGAATGTGGAAGCTGGCCGGCTGGGAGAGGTCGTTGGTGAAGATGACCCGGACGCAGTCCCCGACGTTGGCGCGGACCGTGAGCGGCTGGATCGGGTCGGCCCCCTGCCCCAGGCTCAGGCCGTAGTGGTCCGGCTCGCTTCCCGCCAGCGCCTCCTGGGCCCGGATGGCGGGGACGCGGCTGCGCAGGGCGAACATGTGGCCTTCGGGATCGCGGTCGCCCCAGCGGTTCAGCACCATCTCCACTCGGATGGCCATCAGGTCGTACACCTTTACCGGCGCCTCGAGGGGGCACCCCTGGGCGCGATTCACCACTGCCGTGTGGGGGCCGTCATCGGAGACCAGCATCGGCCCCTCGGCAGCCTCATGGCCATGCATCCCAAAGCCAGCATCCTCGCCGGGGACCCCGCCGATGAGTTCGAGGTGCGGCGCCTGCCCGGTCGGGTGGTGGCGACCAGGGGCCAGCGCGTCGGTCAGCCAGTGGATAGCATCAAGGTGCTGCCCCTTGACGGTCAGGACCAGGGCGCCCCCAGCCGCAGCGAGGACGAAGCTCAAGCTGAAGACCTTGACGGCATATAGCAATGGGAATGAACGATTCATCTGCACGTCCGCACTGAAGTTCGAGAGAGGGGCCAGGGGCTGGGAGGCGCCACGTGTCGGGATTGCGGCGAATGGTCGGTTTTGATTCGCAATAATAGCGGTAGTGCATTATACCGACAAAATTCAGTTGACCTGTTTATAGCAGAGCGAGACGTGGGATGGTCTCTGCCCAATAGCATCATCAGGGAACAAAAAGGATCCCTGAACTTTCACACGCTCCCGTCTCCCCCTACCTTTCCTCTGCTGCGCTCCAGCGCCGCATATGCACCCTCAGCTCACTAAGCCTCGCAAAGTACTCGTCCCGTATCTTCTTCAGCTTCTTCAGCTTCGGACCTCCCTCTCCGGGTGGCTGGGGCTGCGCAGGTAGCTGTCCCTTCCGCCATACGGCTTATAGTGTCTTCGAGCGTGTGAAGCTGGTGGCGCGCAAGAGCCGACACGAACACCATGGGCCGCCCACCATGCAGGCGTTGTCATCAGGCGAGATCATCGCCACCGGGCAGAAGCAGATATCCACGCTGACAGGGAGGATCGCCGGTGCTTACCAAGGAGCAGATCGACTTCTACCACGACAACGGCTACCTGCACATGCCTCAGCTCTTCGACGAGGAGGAGATGGGGGAGCTCTCCGACGACCTCGACCGGCTGGTGCAGGACTGGGCCATCACCATGAAGGGCTGGACGGGACCCTGGCGCCAGGTCTACATGGACCCGGACACCGAGGCCAAGTCCAAGATAACCGCCATGCACGACCTCCACCTCTACTCGGCGGTCTGGCGCAGGGGCGTGACCAACCCCACGCTGAGCGCGGCGATGAGCGACCTCCTGGGACCCAACGTCGAACTGCACCACTCGACCATGCACATCAAGCCGCCCCAGTCCGGGCACCCGTTCCCCATGCACCAGGACCACCCCTTCTACGCCCACGAGAACGAGAAGTTCATCGACGTGCTCATCCACCTCGACGACACCAGCCACGCCAACGGCGAGATCCGCTTCCTGGCCGGCTCGCACAAGCAGGGCGCCAGGAAGCACATCACCGCAGCGGACGACGGGCAGTCCACGCCCCACCTCCCCACCGATGAGTACAAGCTCGAGGACACCGTCGCCGTCCCCGCCAGGCGCGGCGACGTGGTGGCGTTCTGCTACTACACGGTTCACGGCTCCTACATCAACACCACCCCTGAACCCCGCCGGATCGTGCGGGTGGGCTACCGGGACCCGCACAACGCGCAGGTCTACGGGAGCTTCAACGGTCGCTCCGGCATCATGATCTCGGGCTACCGCGAGCGCCGCGGCGAGGAGCCGCTCCTGAAGACGGTCTGAACGGCGACCCGAACCCCCACCGCTAGAGTCTCGCCCCAAGATCCTCGGGCCCCGGCGAAAGGCTGTTGTAACGTGACGGTCATATGCCAGTCCAGGAGGCACCATGCCCCGCAAGCCAGCCTTCACCCTAGAGGCGTCGAGGATCGAACCATGAACACCGTGCGCTGGGGCATTATCGGCGTTGGCGATGTGACCGAGGTCAAGAGCGGTCCAGGCTTCCAGAAAGCCGATCACTCTCAGCTGGTGGCGGTAATGCGGCGCAACCGCGACCTGGCCAGGTCCTATGCCGAACGCCACGGCGTCCCCCGCTGGTACGACGATGCCGACGCGCTGATCGACGATAAAGAGGTCGACGCCGTCTACATCGCGACGCCACCCAACGCCCACAAGCCCTATACCCTACGGTGCGCCGAGGCGGGCAAACCCGTGCTGGTGGAAAAGCCCATGGCGCTCGACGCCGGCGAGTGTCAGGCGATGGTTGACGCCTGCCGAGCCGCAGGCGTTCCCCTCTGGGTCGCCTACTACCGCCGTTCGCTGCCGCGCTTCCTCAAGATCAAGGAACGCCTCGAGGCGGGCGCCATCGGCGACGTCCAGTCCGTAACCGTGAGCTACCACCAACGGCCGAGAATCGCTCCTGCGGAACGGTCGAAGCTTCCCTGGCGGGTGCTCCCCGAGGTGTCTGGCGGGGGCAGATTCGTCGACGTGGGGTCGCACACGCTCGACTTCCTCGACTACGCCTTCGGACCGATCGTGTCGGCACGGGGTCAGGCGGTAAATCGAGGCGGCGCCTACCCGGCCGAAGATCAGGTCGTGGGAAGCGTGCGGTTCGAGTCCGACGTGGTGGGCACGGGAACGTGGTGCTTCACCGCCTTCGAGGACCGCGACGAGACCGTCATCACCGGCACCGAGGGGCAACTCAGCTTCTCCACCTTCGGCACCGAACCGGTAGCTGTGACCACCGTCGCGGGCGGGCATACCACCCTCGACCTCGGGTATCCGGAGCACGTCCACCAGCCGCTGATCCAGTCGATCGTCGACGAGCTGAACGGGGTAGGGTCGTGTCCCAGCACGGGCGAAAGCGCCGCCCGAACGAGCTGGGTGATCGACCAGTTCCTCCACGACTACCGAGAGCAGCACCAGGGCGGGGCGTGATCCTCGTTCAATTCTGATTTTGCGGTCACGCAGCGAGCAGGGTTGCACCGGGTTCCGCTTCAACAATGACACGATTGCCGAAGGCTTCACCCTCGTCAAAGCCGCCGAAACGGGCGATTTCTTCTTCCGAAGGCGACTCGCAGGACCATTTGCGGCTTGGGACCCAGCCGCACTGGCGTTTCAGGATGGCGGCGTATTCGGCCCGTTTCAGAGCGGCAATCGACGGATCGACGACCGGAACGCCAAGCGTTTCAGACAGCTCCTTGTAAAAGCCGACTTCCATTGTGCAACCGAGAATCAGCGCTTCGGCATAGTCCTCTTCAACGGCCTTTCGACCAACCTCGACGAGCCGTCGATTGGTTTCGGTGTGGTCACGCTGGAAGTCGTTGACGCCGAGATCGACATGATAAAACCCACTCAATCGGTCACGATGACCGTATTCATGTACGGTCGCCAGCATCTGATTGACCACTTTTCGCCGTCCGACAATGATCCCGAAGCGATTCGACAGACTTGCGGCGATGTCGCAAGAAGCCATGCAGGGCGCGGTGACGATCATGTCGCCGGAGATTTCGCGGGCATCGTGAAGTGCGGTGTCGTAAAAACAGCCTATGGCAAAGGCATCGAACCCTTCGCGTGCCGCCGCGCGAACAGCGCGGATGATACCTCGCGATACGATCGCCTCGTAGGACCGAAATTCGATATGGGTGAAGGCGCCGTCATCGTCGGGTAGAGAGGTGATGTGGACTTCCGTGCCGGGTAACTTGTTGTCGGCGGCCATTTTGGCGAAGATTCCGTCAACGGCACCCCGGTTGGCGACAGGGCTCAAATACATGATCTTAATCGGTGTAGTCACTATTAATGCTCCTTTTCGCGTTGTTTGATTGTACTTGTTGGGTAAGTTCCCCCGGTTAGGTCCAGTAGTGACTCCCAAAGAACCGATGTCCTCAATCCCGATCTTCCTGTGGTAAACGAGTCCCGGGAGACCCTCGGGCCTCGCGGTTTATCTCACTTTTCCCGTCCCTGACGCCTTTTCTTGTGGTGGGCGGTACTGGATTTGAACTAGCGACCCCTCGCGTGTGAACCGACTACGGTACGTCTGCTCGATCGAGAAGCGCCAATGCGAGCACCTCCGGGTCGGAGCGGCCCAGGAAATCGGTGCGTCGAAGCTCTAGGACATCGAGTGCCGGGATCGCCCGCAGCAGACCCCGCACCAACGCGGGCGGGATGTGCTCATCGGTCAGGAACTTCACTTCAAACGTGATCGCAGCCGCTCGCGCAGGCCTGCCTGCGGAGATCGCTGCAACACCTCCTGGCGCTGCTCGTCAGATCGGCGCTCCCGTTCCTCGAGATACGCATCCACCTCCCGCTGATGCTGCAGGTAGTAGCTCAGCACCGCGTGGACGTCGGCGAGTCTCACAGTGGGATACGCGGCGGCGATCTCTTCGGCGGTCGCGCCGGCGCGGTAATCGTAGATCAGCACGTCGATAGGGACGCGGGTGCCCTGAACGAGGATCACGCCGTAATCATCTGCAACTAGCGGCAGGGCGAGGGGTTGGAGCGCCAAGGCCATGGTGGAAGTGTAGCAGGCGGCAACCGTTGCTTCTGGGCATCTGCGACATCACCTGGGGCGAGTCGTCTCCTGTCCGACCGCCACGAAGAGTAACCGGTTCATCCGCCTAGGGGTCGTGGCGGGGCTCGCGCACCCAGAACGTCATGAGCAGACCGCCGATGGCGGCGGCCACCAGGGCGCAGAGGAACAGGGTGTCGAACCCGAACCAGGTTGACCAGCAGCCCTCCGAACAGAGGAGAGAGCGCGAACAGGGGTGCCATGAGGGTGTTGGTCAGGCCGATGAAGGTGGGTCGGTCCTCGGGATCGCAGAACTCCAGGATCACGTTCAGGGCCGAGACCTGGTCGGCGGCCAGGTAGACGCCGAGCCCCACGAAGGTCACCACCAGCCAGGCCTGGGACGTCGCCAGGTACGCCGCCAGGGCTCCCAGCGCCATGACGAACGCGGCGCTGGCCAGGACGGCCTTGTGTCCGCTGCGGTCTCCGAGCACCCCCCACAGGAGGTTGGCGCCGGCCTGACCGACGATCAGGACGCCCGTGAAAAGGCCCGTCAGCGCCGCCACGGAGGAGCCGTCCCCGGCGAAACGCTCCGCCCCGTAGACCATGTAGAAGCCTCCCGCCATCGTGCCCAGCACGACGACGCCGCGGCTGACGAGGAAGCGCCTGTAGTTGACGTGGTCGCGCAGGATCGCGGGCAGCTTCGCCAGGTAGCGGATCAACGGCACCCGCGCTCTGACTACGAGACTTGGCGGTTCCCGCGTGAGCGCCACGCCGAGGAAGGAGAGGATCGTCAGTCCGAAGGCGAGACCAAAGAGGATCGAGAAGTTCACGGGGAAGACGAAGGTGGAGAGAATCCTTCCCATGAAGAAGGCCGCGACGACCCCCAACAGGGCGCCGAGGCCGTGTCCGAGACCCGACCACACCCCGCGGCGGTTGACGGGCAAGATCTTGGCGATCATGTCGAACCAGGGCGGCGTGGCGACCCCGACGCTTACGGCGGTCGCGAGGAGCAGGATGAAAAAGCCCGCCAGTGCCAGGGTCGGCCTCGAGCCGGCGAAGAGAAGGAGGACCAGCGCGATGAGCAGGTACGGCAGGCGCTCGCCCAGACCGCTGACGAGGAGGACGAACGGCTTTTTGAAGCGGAGCCGTTCCGCCACATTCGCGCTCAGGAGCTGAGGCAGGTTCGAGCCGAGCATGAACAGGGCGGGGATCAGTCCCACGGCCAGCTTCGAGTCGGTGAGCTGGCTCACCAGCACCGGCATGACCGTCTCCCGCGACACCAGGCTCAAGCCGGCCGTGATGAGGATGATGTCGAGGAGGTTGACGGTGAAGTTCCAGCGGAGGTTCCGCCGGACGAAATCTCGCGACTCGGTGTCCTCAACCCGGTTCAAGGCACCGGCACCCCACCCTCACCGAGGGGGCGTGCCGTCAACGCGCTCCCCTCCCACCGCTGGCCAGAGCTCACAGGCTCTTCGTCGTCTCGTTCTTCATGGCGACTCTCAGGATAGCCGACAGGGTTCGCGGCCGGGCGCCGCACCAGGTAGAGTGTGGCCATGCGCGAAAACGCCTTGAAGGCGATAGGAGGGTGAGCCATGACGATTAGCAAATCCGTGCACACTGGTTCCGCATCCGTCGAGGCGGCCGAGGGGCCAGCGACCCATGCCGACGGAGCGGTTTTCATGGATGGAGAGTATCTCCCGATCGCGGAAGCGAAGGTGTCCATCCTCGACTACGGCTTCACGCGCTCCGACACGACGTACGACGTTGTGCACGTCTGGAATGGGAGTTTCTTCCGTCTCGAGGACCACCTGGACCGTTTCTTCCGATCGCTCGGCAAGGCGCAAATGTCCCTCCCCCACGACCGGGACGCGGTGCGCGAGATCCTGATCGAATGTGTTCGTAGAACCGGCCTCAGAGATGCGTACGTGGCGATGTTGTGTACCCGTGGGCTCCCCGTCACGAGAAGGGATGGAAGTCGAGACCCCAGGCACGCCATCAACCGGTTCTATGCCTACGCCATTCCGTTTATCTGGATCGCGACCCCCGAGCAACGCGAGCGAGGCATGCACATGGTCATCAGTGGGGTGCCGAGAACGGCGGCCGCCTCCGTGGATCCCACCATCAAGAACTACAACTGGCGTGACATGGTTGGCGGTCTGTTCGAAGCCTTCGATCGTGGCGCCGAAACGGTCGTGATGCTCGACCCGGAGGGCCACGTGAACGAAGGTCCCGGTTTCAACGTCTTTGCGGTCATCGACGACGAGGTCGTGACCCCGGAGAGTGGCGTGCTGGAGGGGATTACCCGCATGTCGGTGATGGACCTCTGCCAGGAAATCGAAGTGCCGACACGCTTTGCGAAGATAAGCGCCGACGAGCTTCTGGAGGCGGACGAGATCTTCATCGCGAGCACCGCGGGCGGGGTGATGCCCGTCACCCGAATCAACGGCCGAATTCTCGGTACCGGGGCACCGGGACCGATGACCCGACGGTTGACCGACCTCTACTGGGCGAAGCACGACCAGGGTTGGCACGCGACGCCAATCGACTACGGCTGAGCCTGCACAACCAACCTCGCGTGGCTATGGAAAACGCCTTATTGGGCAGCGTCCCTGACGTTGTTTCCTGTGGTGGGCGGTACTGGATTTGAACCAGTGGCCCCTCGCGTGTGAAATGCTACTGGGGCGTCCCGTTATGTACTGTCTTGTGTCAGGATTGCGTCTCAGACAACGAAAATCCTG
This sequence comes from Trueperaceae bacterium, assembly GCA_963662295.1. Classification (GTDB taxonomy): domain Bacteria; phylum Deinococcota; class Deinococci; order Deinococcales; family Trueperaceae. The sequence continues at coordinate 3,939,540 of OY759346.1, read as the reverse complement.
ATGCTCATTCCGTGTAGTTCCGTTTCGGAATGCCTCGTCTCACCCTCTAGCCTGTAAATAGCCTGTACCCAACAAGCTACTAGGTCACTCCGGAACCCGGAAGCTGCTGGAGAGGCTCAAAGGCCTATGTACTACCATAGAATTGCTGCATTGTGGACCGCCTGCAACAGACTGTGGTGGGGAGAGGGACGGGTATATGAACCACACGAAATACCTCCGTGTCGCGCTGGAGGAGGCCACGCTGGCTCTCGAAGAGGGTGGGCCTCCCATCGCCGCGCTCATCGTGGATCCAAAAGGTCAGGTCATCGCAACCGGGAGAAACCGGGTCGCATCCGTGAACGATCCCACGGCACACGCCGAGGTCGAAGCGATCCGAAATGCTGGACCATACCTGCTCGAGCACGCGACCCAGGAGCGGTTGACCCTATACACCACCGCGGAGCCATGCTTGATGTGTCTCGGTGCCATCGTCAAAGCAGACATCGCTTCGGTTGTCTGGGCAGTCAGCAGCAGCCTTGGCTCCGCGACCGATCTGCTGGCCGAATCAGGCCACCTAAGCAACCATTGGCAACGGCTTTCGCTCAATAGTGAGCCCGATGCTGCGATCGCCCAGGAGTTGCGAGCTTTACGCGCCGGTGGATAGGTGCTACGGGATAGACCTTTGACAACGGCCAGACCGATGAGCACTATTCCTGGCTAGCGGAATACTGCCCGGCGGATGGCTTCCAGTTTTAGCTGCTCCGCGTCCAAGGGAGTGTTCACACCGTAGATGTCCCGAGCTGCCTCGGTGCTGACAAAGCCAAGGGCAACGTCCTCGATGACGCGTTCTCGTTCACGCTCTTCGGGATCTCCATGACCACCACCACCGGGAACCCGCAAGACGAGTTGGCCTTGCCCTGACTTACGCAAGAGTTCCAGTTGCTAAGATCGAGGCCTTGAGACGGTTTTTCGCGGATAGGTGCGCGTGGGTGGTCGAGTGAGCAAACAGATACCGACCCCAGCCCTTCTCTTTGGGTCGGGGGCAGCGTACTGGGGTACAGAGCTGCGGTCTGAACTTGCTGGCGCTGATCTGCGTGTCGCTGCCGACGCTTCCGCGGCCGATCCCCACTGGCCTGAAATCGAGGTGCTTTTCACCTGGAACCGCGGTTTTGGCCCAGATCAGTTTGGGGCAGCACCCCGGCTCCGCTGGATCCACTCGCTGTCTGCCGGCATCGAGGGGCTCCTGTTCCCGGAGATCATAGCGAGCCAGGTGCTCCTGACCAGCACCAAAGGTGTTCACGCCAAGACCATGGCCCACCACGCCTTTGCACTGATACTGGCCTTGGCGAGGGGTCTGGACATCTTCGGGCGATACCAGACCTCCGCACGATGGATGGGGCACGCAGAGGATCTGCCGCTGCAGGATCTGGAGGGGAAGACGCTAGCCGTGGTCGGTCTGGGGACCGTTGGACGGGAAGTGGCGAGCCTCGCTCGCACTTTCGGCATGACCATCCTTGCCTCGCGCCGCCATCTGGAGCTCGGCAGTGACCCCCTCGTCGATCGACTCTTTGGGGCGAACGAGCTCTTGGAGATGCTGAGTCTGGCCGATGTGGTCGTTCTCAGCTGCGCCCTGACCAAGGAGACAGCCGGCTTGTTCGATGCAGAGGCATTTGCCGCCATGCGACCGGGGGCTTACCTTATCAATCTGGCCCGCGGGGGCGTCGTTCAAGAGGACGCTCTGGTAAAGGCATTATCAGAAGGACAACTTGCCGGAGCCGGTCTCGACGTTTTTTCCGAGGAGCCGCTCCCGGCTGGTCATCCTCTGTGGCACCTGGACAGGGTCATCATCACCCCCCACGTGGCTGTCGACTCCGAGGGCTTACAGCGGGTTGCGCATTGAGTGATCGTGCTTCATGCTGAGGCATGGCGCACTCTACCGACCTCCGAGAACGCATCGTAAACGCCGTCCTACACAAGCGTTACACCCTCCATGAAGCCGCAGACACGTTCGACGTTGGAACCGCCACCGTCAGTCGCTACCTCCGCCGCTACCGCCAAAGTGGAGATCTCACCCCCAGAACCTCCCCGGGCCGCCCCAGCGCCCTCCATGAGCACCAGGCATGGGTTGAGCAGAGCCTCATCAGCAACGACCTCACCCACGACCAGCGCTGCGACCTTTTCTTGGAGAGAACCGGCGTCCGCATCAGCAGAGCGACCATGTGCCGCTGGGTACAGAGATTGGGATCGACGAGAAAAAAAGACGATCTACGCGAGTGAACAGAATCCAGAGGCCCGGTGGAGGTTCCTGGCTTGGATCAGAGGTATTGACCCGCACCGGTTGGTGTTCGTCGATGAGAGCGGCTTCAACGTCGCCATGACCCTGCCCTACGCCTACGCCCCACGTGGACAACGTGCCGTGGGTAGGGTGCCGAAGAACCGTGGGGAGAACACCAGCCTCGTTGCAGCGATCAGTCTCGATGAGGGTGTGGGTGACGCGATGACGTTGACCGGAGCGGTGGATGGCGTGGCGTTTTTAGCGTACATCGAGCAGGTCATCGCTCCGAAGCTGAGGCCGGGGCAGATCGTGGTGATGGATCAGCTGGGGGTGCACCGCAAACCGGAGGTGCGGGAGGCGATCGAGGCGAGGGGGTGCGAGTTGGTGTTGTTGCCTGGGTACAGTCCGGACTTCAACCCCATTGAGTTGGCTTTTTCGAAGATAAAGGCGTTCGTGAAAGCTGTGGGGGCGAGGACGAGGGGAGCGTTGGACTCTGCGATCGCGGCTGCGCTATCGACGGTGTCGTTGGGGGATGTGTTGGGTTGGTTTGAGCATGCCGGAGTCACCAATCACTCATTCTGAGAACCGCTGTAAGAGAGCGGGCGAGTGCTATCGCCAGCGAGAATTTCCGCCGATTCCGGGCAAGAGAACCGCTGTTGAACGTAGTGCGGAAAGATTGGGGCTACTGAGTCTCCCTTGATATCTTGCGGGTATAGCGGTAGAAGCGGTTCAAGGATTCTGGTCTTTGGCCCCCCGCGGCCCGGCCCGGGCACGCGGGGGTCGTGTCGATCCGGCAGGCCAGGGCATACCGTCGCTGGTGGCTGTTAGGCAGTTGTCCCTATGGGCGCTTCCCCAGAATAACCTGGTGACTCCAGACCGCTTAATCGGCGTCGGCCACGAAGCCCGGCCGGCGGCTCAGGTAAGCCACGAACTTCTCGGACACCCCTTCTTCGTTCAGGTACTGGCGGGTCACCGGCAACTCGACCGGTCTGAAAATGGGGTCTGCCCGATATCGATGCGGGAAGTCGTGCTGCAGGATCGCCGCGCGTCCCAGCATGATCCAATCGACGCCCGCTGCCATCGCCGCTTCGGCTTCTTGCGGCGTACGAATCTTGCCAGCCACGCCGAGCCGAGTATTGCCCCGGTCGAGCTCGGTAAAGTAACTCATCAACGTGCGGCCTTGGTAGTCAGCCTCCTCCGGCTCCTTGAATACATCCCATAGCGACGTGTCCAAGAAGTCCAGCTGATTCTCGGTCATCAGCTGCTGCGCCATTTCGACGGCTTCGGCCAAGCGGATTCCAAAGCGCTCCGGCGAAAGCCGCACGCCAAGCATGAAGTCTTCTCGGCAGCGTTGCCGCACGCCATCGATGATCTCGAACAAGATGCGGTAGCGGTTGGCCAAGCTGCCGCCGTACTCGTCCTCGCGGTGATTGATCTCGGCGCTGAAGAACTGACACAGGATGTACCCGTGCGCGCCGTGCAACTCGACACCGTCGAACCCCGCTCGGTCAGCGCGCACGGCCGCTGCGATGAAATCGTCCACCAGCTGCTTCACTTCGGTATGGCTCAAGCCCCGCGCGCCGGTCTCCTCGTTGTCCGAAGGACACACCGGCGCCTCGCCGATGAACTGCTCGGGCGAGCGCATCCCGGCATGATGGAGCTGCACGATGGCGACGCTGCCGTGGGACTTGATCTCGACCGCGAGCCGGCTCAGGCCTTCGATGTGGTCGTCCGACCAAATACCCAGCTGTCCCGGAAACCCCTTGCCGATGACTTGCATGTGGGCCGCGCACGTCATGGTCAACCCGAAGCCACCCCGCGCCCGCATGGTCAGCCAATGAAATTCCTCGTCCGAGAGCACACCGTCCTCGTGGCTCTGCGTGTTGGTAAGCGGGGCCAGCATGAAGCGATTCTTTATGTCCGGCCCGTGACTGAATGTAAGCGGTTCCAGCAGTTGACTCATCGAATGCCTTCGGCGTTTGTCAGCATACCTCGCGCTTGGTGGAAAGCCGGGCTGGTGGCCATGACCGGCTTCTCCACGGTTGCCATCACCCGCAACTTCGCCGACGGCATCAAAATCTCAACCCCACGCGTCCAGAAGGCAGCTCAAGCCTGGACACCAACTGAGGTTGCTGCCTTCCTCGAAGCCGCCAAGAACGACCCCCTCTACCCCGTCTTCTACCTCATGCTCACCCTCGGGCTACGGCGCGGCGAGATCCTTGGGTTGCCCTGGGACGCGGTGGACTTCGCGGCGGGCACCATCCGCATCAAGCAGGCCTTGGTGCTTCAAGGTTTGGTGCTTCAAGGTAAGGGCAACACGCCCGCGATCCACCCAGTGAAGACCCCCTAACTCCAACAGGGTCCTCCACATGAGCCAGGACGTGCTGGAGATCCTCCAGCAACAAAGACGTTCACAGGGCGAGCAGAGGGCTTTCATGGGTAGTGACTGGCACCACACCGGGCTGGTATTCACGACGACCATCGGCACTCCAATCCACCCTCGGAACGCCCTCCGGTCATTCAAACGCCTCGTCACGGGGGCCGACATCACGCCGATCCGGCTTCATGACCTCAGGCACACCCACGCCTCCCTCGCGCTTCAGAAAAGGATACCTGTTGAGGTGGTGAGCGAGCGCCTGGGCCATGCCTGGGTCGACATCACGCTCAACACGTACCGCCACCTTTACGAGGCCGAGCGGCAGGAAGCAGCCCTAAGCCTAGACCAGCTGCTGGCCCGGCCACCGAGAACCATGAACTGAACATAAGTAAGTTATTGCACCGTGTGGTGCGGCCAGTCGACTCGGTCAGCCCGACTCCATCGCGTCCTCTGCAGCGTTCGTTTGGGGTAGATCATAATCGCTTCGGGAAAACCCGTCCCTCAGGACATGCTGTTCAACGCCTTCGATAATCGGCTGCACCAGGCCGCAGCGGGTCTCGGCGTGTTCGCCGCCCAGGATCGAGGGGAGAGCCCCGGTTTCACCCGTGGTGCCGAATCCCCTGTTCATCCCCGTTCCTCCTGATCCCGCACACTGCTCCTCTCGAAAGGATCTTCTCCACGCTCGAGGCGGTGCAGGATACGAACGGCCTGGCTGTAGATGAATAGCACCAGCGCTGTGGTGAAGAGCATCCAGAAGTAGGGCACCACAATGCTCATGAAGACGACGGTGACGGCGACGAGCGCGTGGACCAGGGTGTACAGTGGGTACTTCACGAGCAGGAAGATGGCGTTGCGCACGGCCCAGGCCAAGCGCGGTCCGACCGCCGTCGTGCTGGCAACGCGCCCGCGGTGTGGCCGACCGACAGGGCCGCGTGGTGGGTGGGGCCGGTGTCGAGAAGAGGCCGACGCGGGCCTGTTTCGGGGGCTTGAGGGGGCCGAAGTCGATCATAGGGGGCTCCTCTCGAGCGGGGGGCCCGCCCGGAAGCACTCCCCCCGCGACCGTGGGGATATCGCGGGCCGGATGTGTCAAGCTGAGCCATGACCGATCTCGAGCACCTCATCGAAGACGCCCCGCTGATCGACACCCACGAGCACCTGTGGGACGAAGCGACCTACACCGGCGCTGGCCCCGACGTCCTGCGGGACCTGTTCGACAACTACGTCGCGGCCGACCTGGTGGTGGCTGGCGCCCCCGAGGAGGCCGTCCGGCGGCTGCTCGATGCGAGCGACCCGGACCCGGCCGGCCGCTTCGCCGGGGTGCAGGCCGCCTGGGAGCGGTGCCAGTTCACCGGCTACGGCGAGGCCGTCCGGCTCGTCGCTGAGCGCGTCTACGGCATGGACCGGATCACGCCCGAGGGTCTCATCGGCGCCCGGGAGCGCAACCTGGAGCTGCGCGCCCCCGGCGAGAGGCTGCGGCTCCTGCGGGAGGTCGGCAAGCTCGACCACGTCCAGATCGACAAAATGGGCTGGCTCTGCCTGCCGGACGAGTCCGGCCTCGATTTCTTCCTCTACGACCTCAACTGGATGTCGTTCGCCATGGCCGGCTTCAAACCCGAAGAGATCCACGACGAGGTGGGCATCGAGGTCGCCACCCTGGAGGACCTGCGCGCTGCGATGGAGGCGATCTTCGGGAAGCACGGCCCCCGTGCGATCGCCGTGAAAACCCAGCACGCCTACGCCAGGACGCTCCGCTGGCGGGCCCGCGACGACGCCGACGCGGCCCCGGCGCTCGAGAAGCTCCTTGCAGGCACGGATCTTGAGCTCGAGGAGGCGCTCTGCCTGGGCGACTGGGGCCTCGCCAGGGGCGTGGAGCTGGCCATCCAGCACGACCTGCCCGTCAAGATCCACACGGGCTACTATGCGGGCCACAGCCGGATGCCGGTCGACTTCATCCGCCCCGGCCACCTCTGCGGCCTACTGGCGGCCTACCCCGAGGCGCGCTTCGTGCTGATGCACATCGGCTACCCCTACTCCCTCGAGATGGTGGCGCTGGCGAAGCACTACCCGAACACCTACGTCGACCTCTGCTGGGCCTGGAGCATCGATCCCTACCGATCGGTGGACCTGGTCCGCGGCATGATCCACGCGGCGCCCATCAACAAGCTGTTCGCCTTCGGCGGCGACACCCGCTGGCCCAGCGCCGCTCTGGCCTACTCCTGGCAGGCTCGCACCTGGCTGGCGCGGGCCCTGTCAGCCGAAGTGAACGAGGGGCTCTTGAATGAATCGCAAGCGATCGAGGTGGCAGAGTACCTAATGTTCAGGAACCAGCGGGCGTGCTTCGACGTGGAGGGGGTAAGGGAGAGGTTGCGGGAAGCGGTAGCGTAGGTGGTGGGGAGACGGAAGATGAGGGTGTCGGAGAATGAAAGTAAGGCGATGGGAATCAAGTGTTGAGAACCGCTCGGCACATCGCGATCGACGTCGGCACGACGTCGATCAAGGGGACAGTCGTTGACGCGGAGAAGATGGCTCTGGGGACAGTTCGCCGCCGACCCTCGCCCGGACCTCTCGAGGGTCGGCCCGACGGTTTCCACGAGCTCGACGCGCTCGACGTCGTCGACACCGTCCGCCAGCTGATCGCGGAGCTGGCTGCGGACGCTCCAGGCTGGGACGGCATTCTCCTCTGCGGTCAGATGGGCGGGCTGGTATTCGCGTCGGAGAGCGGGGAACCCCTGTCGAACTATATCTCCTGGCTCGACCGGAGGACGTCGGGGGCCTTCTTCGAGGCGTTCACAGGCCGCATTGGGGCCGAGGGTCGGGAGCGGTTGGGAAACGAGGTCCGTGCCCCGCTTCCCCTGCCGTACCTCTGCTGGCTCGCGGAGAGTGGCGGGCTTCCCCGGGAGAGCGCCTTCCCCCTTACGCTGCCGGACTTCGTCGCCGCGAATCTGACCGGCGGGGTGCCGGTCATCGAGCGGACGGGAATGACCGGCTCGATGGATGTCCAGACCCAGGACTGGCCGCGCGACCTGCTCGACGGCCTCGGGCTCGGAGGCCTGCGGCTTCCACGGGTCGTCGACTTTCGGCACGTAGTGGGCCACTGCGACACCGGCGGCACCCGCGTCCCGGTATACGCCGCGGTCGGCGACCACCAGTGCGCACTCGCTGGGACGCTCCTACGCGAGGGCGAACTCTCGATCAACATCTCGACCGGCTCGCAGGTCGCGATGGTCACCAGGACGCCAGAGATCGGCGACTACCAGCTGCGCCCGTTCTTCGATGACAGCTGGCTGAGGACGGTGACGAACATCCCCGCGGGTCGCGCCCTGAATGCGCTGGTGAAGCTCCTGACGGAACTGGCCGAGGCGACCGGCACCGAGATCGACGACCCGTGGAGCTACATCTTCGAGCGCTCCGACGCCGTCGAGGAGACGGATATCGTGGCAAACCTCGCCTTTTTCCCAAGCCCCGTGGAGGGCCGCGGATCGCTCTCCGGTCTGCACGAGGGTAACCTCAGCGTCGGCCATCTGTTCCGCGCCGTATTCGAGACGATGGCATCGTACTACCAGGAGTTTGCGGCGCGGCTGTCTCCGGAGCGAGGATGGGAGCGGCTGGTGTTCTCCGGAGGGCTGGCGCAGAGTTCAGCACTGCTGCGACGACTGGTATGTGAGCGGCTGAGAGCGGAGCACCGCGTCACCGCCTCTACGGAGGAGACGCTGATCGGGTTGCTGGTCCTGGCGCGCGTGGTCAGCGGGCTCGACGGGTCGGTCGCGGACGCCTGCAACAGCCTGCGCAGACAAGCTCATTAGCTTTGCGGATCGGCAACAGACATGAAGTCTCGTGGTTTCGATGTCGCCGGGGCGGGGATGGGCCGGCAGAGGCCTGTCGATTAGCTCGAGGCTTCCGGGTCCTTACAAGATGATAGCTTTCATGCCGGGATCTCCTTGGCCGCAGTGACGCGGCTGCGGCGACCTTTGCTAGCGCTGGTGGGAATGAGCGCCGCCTTGACGAAATTGCCTCGTAGCTGTGCCTCGAACGCCTGCTGGGCTGCCTCGAGCGCATAGTGGCGCAGCAGGGGGCGGGGCTGGATGATGCCGCGCCGCAGGGCGTCGAACACCCTGGGGTTTCCGGCGCCGTCGAGCAGCCACTTGGGTCCTTTGGAGGCCACGACGCTCAGGCCGCGGCGGAAGATCGACTCCGGGTGGAAGCGCTCAAGCGGTTGCACATGGACCCCGACCAGCACCACCACGCCGCCGACGCGGGTCACGGACAAGGCCAGATCGAGCGCTTCGGCCTTACCGACGACTTCGCAGGTGGCGTCGGCGCCGACGCCGCCCGTGAGTTCGGTAACGGCGCCGGCGACATCTGCCTCGGCGTCGAGGGTGGCTTCGCACCAGGCTGAGGCCAGCTGGCGCCTGCCAGGATGGATGTCGATGCCGATGACACGAACGCCGTAGGCCGTAGCGGCCTGAGCCATCATCGCTCCGAGGCTGCCCAGGCCGACGATCGCGAGCCAGTCTCCGGGTCCGGCGCCGCTGCGCTCAAGGGCGCCGAGGGCGCAGGCGGCCGGCTCGGCCACCACCGCGTCGAGCGGATCTAGGTCTTCTGGCACCACGAAGTAGCCGCAGAGTCCGGGGGCGGGCGGCACCACGACCGCCACCGTCTCAGCGAAGCCGCCGCCGCGGTAGCCGGCGACGTCACGCGGCCTGTCGAGGCAATGACTGGCGTGGCCGCTGCGGCACGCTGGGCAGGTGCCGCAGCGGCCGCCACATACGAAGGCGACGATGTCCCCCGGTCGGTAGCCGTGCACTTCGCTCCCCACCTCGGTGACGGTGCCAACGAGTTCGTGGCCAACCATGACGTGGGGGTAGGGGTGGGGCGCGTGGCCCGAGAAGACCTTCAGGTCACCGCCGCAGACGGTGCAAGCCTCAACCGAAATCAGCAGTCGGCGCTCGCCCATGGCCGGTTTTGGCAGGGTCGTCACGGCCAGGTTACGCGGCGCTTCGAGGTGGAGTCCCTGCACGGGCCGCTAGCCGCTACCGGCGGGCGCGGCTGCATTCTCGTATACCGCGTCGAGGATCTTGAGTACCCGCAGGGCATCGTCCTGGTCGGCGGGGCTGTACTTGCCGCGCTTCCCGATCACGATGGCGAGCACGGCCTCCCAGTCGATTTGCACTAGATAATGCACCTGATCCGCACCCGCTCCAATCTCCAGGAATTCGATCTCATAGCGCTTCTCGATCTCTGCGCGAATCACTCACAGTTCCTTCTTAACCTCTTCCGTGAACACTGCTAGTCGATATTTCGCTGGGCAAACGCTGTAATGCAATAGCACCGAATACTATTGTGGCTCGGGTGGACATAGCTGCTCACATTTCATCATATTTCCCTCCCCAGCTTGCTTCGAAAGCAAGCTTTGGGGAATCAGATCCGGTGAGATTGACAACGCCAATTTTCCTTATCATAATACATCATCATAATACATCACACGTCCTACTAATATAATCTCTCCAATCTATTTCGTGAGGAGCCGCGTCTGTGCCAACAAATGTGCTAATCATCACCCTTCACGATTCGGGTCGCCGGACCGAACCAGAACCGCGGGACACTCGATGATCCCGCTGCAACCCGAACGAAGCCACCGGAAACCGAAGGCCCTTCGGTGACGACCGCGAATCTGGCCGAACCGCAGGATCTGTTCGATCTCACAGGCAGAGTCGCCGTCATTACCGGCGGCACCGGCGTCCTCGGGGGAGTCATGGTCGCCGGGCTGGCCCAGGCTGGCGTCAGGGTGGCGGTGCTGGGCCGGCGATCCGACAAGGCCGCCGCCGTCGTCGCCGCAGTCGCTGCCGCCGGGGGCGAAGCCCTCGCAACCCCTGGAGACGTCCTCGACGTGCAGTCGCTCAAACGGGCCCGCGACGCTGTGCTCGAGCGGTGGCAGCGGATCGACATTCTCGTCAACGCTGCAGGCGGCAACATGCCCGACGCCACCATCGCCCCCGAACAGTCGTTCTTCGACATGCCGGACGGCGCCTTCGAGACCGTACTTGCCCTCAACCTCACCGGCACGGTAAACGCCTGCCGCATCTTCGGCGCGGTCATGGCCGAGCGCGATCGCGGCAGCATCGTGAACATCTCGTCGCTGGCGGCCGACCGGCCCATCACCCGGGTGGCCGGGTACGCCGCCGCCAAGGCCGGGGTGGCCAACTTCACCAGCTGGCTGGCTGTCGAGCTGGCACAGAAGCACGGCGAGGGCCTGAGGGTCAACGCCATCGCCCCCGGCTTCTTCCTCGGTGAACAGAACCGGGCCCTGCTGCTCAACAACGACGGCAGCTACACCGAACGCGGCAGCCTGGTGATCGATCACACCCCGATGGGCCGTTTTGCCCTCCCCGAAGAACTACTCGGGGCCCTCTATTACTTGTGCGGCGACGCCTCGGCCTTCGTGACCGGGACTACCCTCGTCGTCGACGGTGGCTTCTCTGCCTACCACGGCCTTTACAGCGGGTTGCGCATTGAGTGATCGTGCTTCATGCTGAGGCATGGCGCACTCTACCGACCTCCGAGAACGCATCGTAAACGCCGTCCTACACAAGCGTTACACCCTCCATGAAGCCGCAGACACGTTCGACGTTGGAACCGCCACCGTCAGTCGCTACCTCCGCCGCTACCGCCAAAGTGGAGATCTCACCCCCAGAACCTCCCCGGGCCGCCCCAGCGCCCTCCATGAGCACCAGGCATGGGTTGAGCAGAGCCTCATCAGCAACGACCTCACCCACGACCAGCGCTGCGACCTTTTCTTGGAGAGAACCGGCGTCCGCATCAGCAGAGCGACCATGTGCCGCTGGGTACAGAGATTGGGATCGACGAGAAAAAAAGACGATCTACGCGAGTGAACAGAATCCAGAGGCCCGGTGGAGGTTCCTGGCTTGGATCAGAGGTATTGACCCGCACCGGTTGGTGTTCGTCGATGAGAGCGGCTTCAACGTCGCCATGACCCTGCCCTACGCCTACGCCCCACGTGGACAACGTGCCGTGGGTAGGGTGCCGAAGAACCGTGGGGAGAACACCAGCCTCGTTGCAGCGATCAGTCTCGATGAGGGTGTGGGTGACGCGATGACGTTGACCGGAGCGGTGGATGGCGTGGCGTTTTTAGCGTACATCGAGCAGGTCATCGCTCCGAAGCTGAGGCCGGGGCAGATCGTGGTGATGGATCAGCTGGGGGTGCACCGCAAACCGGAGGTGCGGGAGGCGATCGAGGCGAGGGGGTGCGAGTTGGTGTTGTTGCCTGGGTACAGTCCGGACTTCAACCCCATTGAGTTGGCTTTTTCGAAGATAAAGGCGTTCGTGAAAGCTGTGGGGGCGAGGACGAGGGGAGCGTTGGACTCTGCGATCGCGGCTGCGCTATCGACGGTGTCGTTGGGGGATGTGTTGGGTTGGTTTGAGCATGCCGGAGTCACCAATCACTCATTCTGAGAACCGCTGTAGGGGGACTGTCCGAATTCCGGGGTCCACCTCTGATATCCCAGGATGCAGCCGCCGCGACCTGCGCACATGCTCTATCGTCCATACCGGACGATGACCGAGCCCCGCAAGGGAGGAATCACCAGCCTTCGGCCCCACCAGCACGCTAGGGCCGTGGCAAGCACCAGATCATCATGCGGATTCTCACGCCACAGGCCAACATCATTCCCGTAACTATCGTGACCGAATGTTCACGTGGATCTTGAGGCTAAAGCCTGCGCTCCAAAAAGTCCGCCAACAGCCGGAAGGTACGAATATACTGGAAGTCCATAGCCCCAATGGATGGTGCGGCCAGAACTGGAAAGCGTGTACCATCCTGGAGACGGCGACTTCGAGGCAGGCTCGGAAGCCTGCCTCGGACCGTTCAGAAGTGTGTTCGGGTAAAGGTCGCTCTTTCGGAGCCGGGCCCTTGACTCGTCCGCGAGACCCAGCTCCTCGCGCGTGTCGACGTCGTCAGCCACGAACCAGCGTTGCGCCTCCGTACAGCGCGTCGAGCACCTCGAGGACCCGCAGGGCGTCCGTCTCGTTGGCCCTGGGGCGGCGCCCCCCCGCGACGCTGGCGACGAAGTCCTCCATCATGTAGCGCCCCAGGGCGCCGGTGTAGCCCGGGGTCATGGGGTAGGGCAACGAGTATAGCTGCCGGACCGGCCGCTCCGCATCTGCCCGGTAGTCCATCAGCTGCAGCTGGGTACCGAACGGCTCGAGCTCGAGCTTGGCGCGGCCGCCCCACAGCGACAGGGCGGTGTCCTTGCGGGAGAACCTGGCGGGGTCGTCGATGTCTTTCGGCATGGTGTAGCCGGCAGTCAGGCTCGCCACCGCGCCCCCCTCGAACTGCAGTGCGAGCGTTCCGACGTCCTCGACGTCGACACCGTCTGCGCCCAGGGAGCCGACGAAGCCCGTGACGCCCGTGACGGGCCGCTCCACGATGTCGAGGAGCATGTCGATGAGATGGCACGCCTCCCAAAGGAGGATACCGCCCCCGAAGCGCGCCTTCTCGAATTCGGCACGGCTGGCTCCACGGGCGGCCACGCTGGTGGTGAAGAGGCTGGCCTGGAGTGCGAAGAGGGTGCCGAGCCGCCCCTCCCGTACCAGCGCCTTGGCCCTTTCATAGACTGGCCTGAAGCGATTCTGGTAGGCGACGGCGAAGTGGACGCCATTCCCCTCGACAGCCTCGACAACCCGCCTCATCTCGTCGGCATTGCGGCACACCGGCTTGTCGCACAGTACGTGCTTTCCGGCCACGGCCAGGCGCACCAGCACCTCGGGTGTCCTGTCCGGGGCGACGGTGACGACGGCCGCGTCGAACGCCTCTCGCTCGAGCAGGGCCTCCACGTCGTCGTGGCGGGGCAGGTCCCGCAGGGCGGGAAGGATCCTGCCGCCGTCGTCGAGGAGAGCGGTGATCCGGGCGCCAGGCAGCTGGGCCAGGGTCTGCTGAAAGACGTAGCTGTGCGGGTGCCCGGTGCCCACGAAGGCGAACCGGAGCGGGCCCTCGGCCGACGGCCGGCTCATGCAGGCGGGCCGAACGCCGCCTTGGCGACCACATGGTTGCGGAGCGTACCGATCCCCTCGATTTCAGCCTCCACCACATCGCCCGCCTGCAGGTACTCCTTGGTGGTGGCGCCGACGCCTGCCGGGGTGCCCGTAGCGATCACATCGCCCGGCTCGAGGGTCATGACCTTCGAGCCCAGCCACCGCCCGGCCACCGCCCCTTTGAGGTTCAGGACCTGCTCCTGATGGACGAGCGCCAGGGTAGGTGTGTCGGCGTGCCAGACGGTTGCGAGTCGCATGTGTTCCTCCTCCAAGAGTGGCTCGACGGGGGCTTGGAGGTCAGGCGCGCACTTTCCGGGCGCTCAGGAGTGCGTGTCTGCGGTCGGCCAGTGGCAGGGTAACCCGCGTGCCGGAGAAGTGGGAGCTGTAGACCCCCTGGATCATCTCTAGTGCCGCCCGGCCCGCACGACCGTCCGAGATGTGTTCGCGGTCCTCCTCGAGGCAGCGCACCATCTCGTCGATCGAGCGGATGATCTGCATGGACGGCCACACCTGGCCGTGGAGGCTCATCTCCTCGTCGGTCAGGGGGATGCGCTGCCACGCCTCGGGGGAGTTGGGGTCGTAGACGGGGGCGGGGTAGTGGAAAACACCGAGGCCCATCTCGCCGCCCGGTTTGATGGCCAGGATGCCCTCGGTCCCCTGCAGCAACCGGGGGCCGCTTCCAGAGGGGAGCCCCCCGGGGCTCCGGTAGAACTCGGCCCACCCCACTACACCGTTCTCGAAAGCGAAGTGCGCGACGATGTTGTCGCCGGCCACCGGGCCGATATCCCGGTATCTGGGGTCCACCTCGAGGCTCGCCATGATGTCCTCAGTGCGGGTGTCGCGCCCGCCGGTGGTCAGGTGCCCGTAGACGGATCGGACCCCGCCGGCGAAGAACTGCATGGAGTCGAACATGTGGGTACCGGTCTCCATCATCTCGTAGCCGCCCTGGCGGTTCTTGCCGCGGTCCTGGACGGCCCGCAGCTCCCCGATGTGGCCCCGCTCGATAAGCTCCTTGACCTTCTTGAGCTGTGGGCTGCAGCGCTGCTGGTGGTTGATGGCCAGCCTCACCCCGGCCCGGTCGCAGGCCTCGATCATGTCGTCGGCCTCCGCGAGGTTGGTGGCCATCGGCTTCTCGCACAGGACATGGACGCCCGCTTCGGCGCAGCCGACGGTGATGTCACGGTGCGGCGGGGCGGTGGTACAGACGCTCACGAAGTCGGGGCGTTCGCGCTCGAGCAGCTCCCGGTAGTCGGTGTAGAGGCGGTCTACGCCGTTGGTCTTGCCGGCCTCCTCGAGCTTCTGCTCGTCGATCTCGGCTATGGCGACGAGCTGGGTTTGGGGATGGTGGTGGTAGCCGTGGAAGTGCGCCCGGCTGACGCCTCCGCAGCCGATGATGGCGGTTCGGTAGGTGGCCACGTTGGCTCCTCCTTGAATTCGACAGATCGCTATCTGGTCGTTGCCCGGTAGTCTTCTGGTTTCATCCTCCCCCTTTTGGTGGCACCATAATCGCACGCATGACGTTATCGGTTTCGAGGTTGGCGGATGCGGAGCGCGTGCCTGGCAGCGTTGTCCCCGGCGATCCGCCCGCTGACGAGGGCTTGAGCGAGGCCGCCGAGATAGCGGCGGTGGCTGATGTTGCCGACGTCCACGCCCGCCGCGTAGAGTCCCCGGATCGGGGCCGCCCTATCGCTGCGAGCCAGAACCCGCATGTCGCGGTCGACGGCCAACCCGCCCATCGTGAAGGTGATCCCGGGCTGCACCGCCACGGCGTAGTAGGGAGGGCTCTCGAGCAGGCGCAGGTTGTGCCTCCGTGGGGGGGTCAATCGCTCCCCCGCCCCGTTCCTACCGGCCTCGTTGAAGCTGCTCAGGGTTGCCCTGGCGCGGTGACCGTCCACCCCCCAGGCGTTCAGGCCGGCTTCCAGGTCCACCAGTGTTTTTGCCTTCAGGGTGGCCCCGCCGAGGGCCGCGGCGCGGGTCACCATGGTTCCGACCCGGCCGGCGCCCCCGAGCTCGGCTTCGAACAACACCTGATCGAGGAGGTAGTAGGCCCGCCCCTCGGGCAGCGCGGCCGTGTCCTGGGCCAGCGTCTCGCCAAAGTAGGACTCGGATTCGTCGCTGAAGCGGTTGCCCTGGCGGTCGACGGCAACTGCCACGCGGCCGAACTTCATGGAGGCGTCGAGGAATTCCTCGGGCGCAATGGTGGCCGGGTTGGCCGCCATGTTGTGCCCGTAGAAGCTGTCGAGTCCCGCTGTGGTCGCGGCCCCGAGGCGGGTGGCGGCAAGGAAGCCGTCACCACTGCTCCACGGGTTGGCACGCAGCCTCAGCCGCTCGGGCCTCGGTGTCAGGTGCTCGCGCAGTAGGGTCGCGTTGCCCTGGAATCCTCCGGTGGCCAGGATGACGCTGTTCGCCCGGAAGCGCTGGGGGGTTCCGTTGGCTTCGGTGGCGGCCGTAGCGACCACACCACCCTCCGGGTCGGCCTCGAGGGCCGTCATGGGCGTCTCGAATGCGAAGCGGCAACCGCGCCGTTCGGCCACCCCGATGAGCCGCTTGGTCAGGGCGGACGGGTCGAAGTGCCGGGCGTTGAATGATGGCTTGCGGTCGCCCAGGCCGGTGAGGGCGGCCTCCTCAAGTTCGATACCCTGCTCTGCGAGCCACTCGAAACCCGCCTCGAGCGAGGTGACGACCAACTCCTGGAGCGCACCGTTGCCGTCCGGAATGTCGGCCCTGGTCGCCCGCAACGAGGCGTAGCTCCAAATGAGGCCGCCGGAGAGGGCCATCGAACCGCCGGCTTGGGGTCCCTTCTCGAGGATCAGGACCCTGACGGAATGGTGGGCGGCGGCGACGGCCGCCACCAGGCCGGCCATGCCTGCACCGACCACTACGACGTCGATGGGCTGCACGAGTCCGCTAGCCCTGCTTGCCGATGCCGATGACGGCGTACGGGTCGGCAGCGTCGCGGATGCCGTCGCCGAGGAAGTTGAAGGCCAGCACCGTCAGGATGATGAACAGCCCGGGAATCAGCAGCCACGGGTACAGCAACAGGCTCGCCAGGTTCTGCGCCTCGCTGAGCAGTACCCCCCAGCTGGTCATGGGCGGGCGGATGCCGAGCCCCAGGAAACTCAGGGTGCTCTCGCCCAGGATCGTTCCCGGGACGGCCAGCGTGGCGGAGGCGATGACGTGGCTCAGGGTGTTCGGGAAGATGTGGACCCGCATCACCCGCCGGCCGTCCGCACCCAGCGCCCGGGCGCCCATCACGTACTCCTGTTCCCGCAGGCTCAGGACCATGCCCCGCACCTGACGGCCCAGGTCGGCCCAGCCGATGAGCGACAGGACCGTGACCACCCCGAAGTAGACCTGGATCGAATTCCAGGTTGCCGGCAGCGCGGCGCTCAGCGCCATCCACAGCGGGAGGGTAGGAAAGACCTTCAGGACCTCGATGATCCGCTGGATGAGGGTGTCGGCCACCCCGCCGAAGTAGCCGGAGATGAGGCCCAGCGCCGTCCCCAGGATCACACTCAGGAACACGCCGAACACGCCGACGCTCAGAGAGATCTGGCCGCCGAACAGGATCCGGGTCACCATGTCGCGCCCGAGGGCGTCGGTGCCTAACAGGAACAGCGGGTTCCCGGGGCCGGTGCCGAACAGGTGGCGGTTGGACGGGATCAGGCCGAACAGCCTGTACTCCGCGCCGCGGGGGAACAGGTAGATGGGCAACCGCTCGGAGGTATCGGACGCGTAGACGCGGCGGAAGTTCTCGTCGAGCGTCGCCTTGTAGTCGTACACGAAGGGGCGCCTGAGTCGTCGTTGGTCGTCGAAGATGTGAACGCGCTGCGGCGGCGCGTAGATATAGCTGTCGTTCAGGGTGTTGAAGCCGAAGGGGGCGACAAACTTGGCGAATATGCAGACCAGCCCGAGAAGGGCCACGAACACGCCGCTGGCTACCCCCAGGCGATGGCGCAGGAACCGCCGCCAAATCTCGGCATACACCGAGCGCCCTTCCCGAGTTTTCGAACGGACCCCGTTCCCGGGCGGCTGCGGTGGCACCTTGCTGGTAGGAGCGGCCACGGCTCAGTACCTGATGCGTGGATCCAGCCACACCAGGGCCAGGTCCGCCAGGAGGTTGCTGATGACCAGCAGGATGCCGATGAGCAACAGCACCCCCGCCACCATGTGGACGTCCTGCGTCAGGATAGCCTCGAGGAACAACGGGCCCAGGGTTGGCACGCCGATCACCATCGCGGTGATGAGTTCCCCCTGGATCATGAACGGCAGCGCCAGGCCCAGCGACATGACGATCGGCTGCAGTGCGTTCCGGAGCGCGTGCTTGTAGATGACGACCCGTTCCTTGAGACCCTTGCCGCGGGCGGTGCGCATGAAGTCGCGGCCGAGAATGTCGAGCATGTTGGCCCGCATGATGCGGATGTTCCCGGCGGTGCCGGCGGTGCCCATGACCACCAGCGGGATCCAGACGTGCTTGAGCAGGTCGACGAACTTCGCCAAGCTCCAGGGGGCGAGCCGGTACTCGGGGGAGAACAGGCCACCCACCGAGGTGGCACCGAAATAGAACACCATGATGAACATTAGGAACAGGGCCAGGAAGAAGTTGGGAATCGAGAGCCCCAGAAAACCGAAGAAGGTCGCAACATAGTCGCCGATAGAGTACTGATGGGTCGCCGAATAGATGCCGATGACGATGCCGAGCAGGGAGATCACCAGGGCAAACAACGACAGCGACAGCGACCAGGCGAGGCGGTTCCAGATGATCTCCGACACCGGCCGGCCCAGGTTGAAGGACTGGCCGAAATCTCCTTTCAGGACGATATTCTTCGCCCACTTCCAGAACTGGACAAAGAAGGGCTGGTCGAGGCCGTAGCGTTCCCTCAGATTCTCCAGGGCGTCGTACGAGACGGTCTCCCCCCGCGCTGCCAACTCGGCGTAGTAGCTCGAGAGCATGTCCCCGGGGGGCAATTGGGAGACGAAGTAGACCAGGAAGGCGATCAGGATCACCGTGGGGATCATCAACATGATGCGCCTCAGGATGAACTCGGTCAACGAGGGTCCCTCCTCACGTGTCCTTGCCGCGGTGGCCGGTGGGGGGTTGTGGGGGGAGCCCCCCACAACCCAGGTGTCGGTAGCCGGTTACTGCGGCTCTGTAAAGAAGAGGTATTCCACGTAGGCGTCGAGGGGAATCATGGTGACGGGAATGTCCCCGAAGGCCGGCCGGTTGCCGACGTCGGTGCCGATGGCCGTGGGCAGCGGGCCGGTCGGCAAGGTGAAGAACACGGCCGCGTCGAGGTAGACCTCCTGGAATTGCCGGTAGATCTCCATCTTCTCGTCGATCGCGGTAATCTCTAAGGAGCCCGCCTGCGCCAGCAGGTCGCCGGCGGCCTCGTACTCCGCCGGCCACCAGCCCGGCGGGTACCTCACGCCCGCATCGACGTACCCCCGGATCTCCTCGGCGGTGGGGATGCCGCCGCGCAAGGTGGCCGACCGCAGGCCGGGGTCGAAGGGGACGGGGGCATATTCTTGAGGCTGGAACATCACCGGATCGAAGGGGGCGTTGGTCCAGAACGACCAGGTGGCCTCGTTCTGGTTGGCATCTCTCCGTTCGCTCATGATGACGCTGGTGACCGAGTTGATGGTCAGATCGACACCGAGCGCGTCGAGTTCGGTCTGCCAGACCTCCAGCATCCGCACCCATGCCGGCTCCCGCTGGCCATCGAGGTCGAGCACGAAGCCGACGTTACGGCCGTCCGACATCTTCCGCCGGCCGTCGTCCCCGAGGGTGTAGCCGGCCTCGTCGAACAGCGCCGCTGCCCGCTCCGGATTGAAGTTGTAGAAGTCGACCGCGGCCGCGGCCGCCTCGTCGAAGAAGGGGCTCTTCGGGTGAATCGAGGGCAAGTTGGCCTCCCACAGGCCCGGCCAGATGA
The DNA here is from genome assembly GCA_963662295.1 of Trueperaceae bacterium. Lineage (GTDB taxonomy): Bacteria > Deinococcota > Deinococci > Deinococcales > Trueperaceae. The sequence goes on along the minus strand of OY759346.1, from coordinate 3,919,931 downwards.
TCTCGCCGATCCGCTCCTGGGGAATGGAGTACTGGATCGCCTGGCGGAACAGCTTGTTGCGGAACATCTCCCGCAACACGTCGTCCGGGTTGTTCATGTTGAACGCGATCCTGGGGACCCGGTCGTTCAGGGCGAAGACGACGTCGTAGTCCCCGCGCTCGCGGTTGGACATCAGCACCGCCAGGTCGCTGGGAACGCGCCTCGAGGCGAAGTCGAGGAGGCCCGAGACGATGTTGAGGCCGATGACCTCGGTGTCCGGAAACTGGTGGATGACGACCCGGTCGACGTAGGGCAGCTGATTGCCTTCGGCGTCGACCTTCCAGTAGTAGGGGTTGCGCTCGTAGACCACCTGCGCCTCGTCGCCCTGAACCGGCAGGAACGGCCCGATGGTGGCGCTATTGCCGAAGTCGCCGGCCCCGTCGAAGTCCTCCTCGGTGGCGCCCTCGGTGTAACCCGGGGTGACCGGACCGGTCAGGTGCTCGGGCATCACGAACCAGGTGATGAAGGTCTTGATGAAGCCGAGCATGGTCTGCCCGTTGGCGGTCAGCTCGGCGGTGGTGTCATCGATCTTGGTGATCTCGACGACTTCGCCCTCGATCCGCCAGGGACGATCGTTGCCGAGCACCTCGTTCTGGTTGATCCAGATGTAGGTGTAGATGATGTCGTTGACGTCGAACGGGTCACCGTCCGACCAGCGGGCACCCTCACGGGTGTGGATGGTCAGCTTGGTGCCGTCCTCGGAGTACTCCCAGCTCGCGATCAGGCCGGGCTCGATGCCGCCGCCGACGGGCTCTTGCCGAGCCAGCATGTTGCGGCCGATCATCTCGTCGACCCCTTCGAAGCCCCGTGCGGGACCGTACCAGTTGAGCATGTTGGGGGAGAACCAGTTGATGGCCATGTCGATGGTGCCGCCGTAGCGGCCGATCTCGGTGCCGCCCCCGGCTGCCCAGGCGGGGTGATCCCGCTCGAGGACCCAGGGGTTGCTAGGCAGCCGCTCCGCGACGGGCGGCAGGGTGCCGGCCGCCACCATCTCGGCCAGCATCGGCGCCTCCTGATACTGGGCTACCGCCAGCGTGCCGAACAGCATGGCGACGAGGAAGGGTATGGCTAGCAGGGTTGAGGTGAAAAGACGCGAACGCTGTGATGTCATCGCTGATTTCATTAGTTATGTAGTCCTCCTTTAGATTCTCGTGACTTCCTACGGCGAGGCTGCTTTAGGATCTCACCTCCTAAACGCTTGTTTCCTGCGTGCCCTTCGCAGCAGCTGCTGCACGACGAACTTGCGGCGGTTCAACTCGGTGGCGGGCTTGACGTTCACGCGGGCTCCTCTGCGGTCTCCGGATGGGTTTCGGGCGGTCGGTTCAGAAGCGGGGCAGCGCCTCCTCGACGGCGTCGCCGAGGGTGTCGCCGACCTCGAGCACCTTTTCGGCGCGCTCCAGGATGATGGCGCCGTCGGCCAGCAGCCGCTGCTGGAGGCCGGCGATGTCGACATCGGGCAGGTCCCGGCCGCGCTGCACGGCCAGCGCCGCGGCGGTGCCGGCGGCCTGGCCCATGCCCATGGCGGTCACCGTGACCCGGCTCGAGGCCAGTGCCAGACTGTCGGCCGAATGGCAGCGGCCTGCCACCACCACGTTGGCGAGGCCCCGGGGCAGCAGCGTGCCGAAGGCGATGTCATAGGGCCGGAGATTGGCCTTGCGATCGACCCCGCGCATGTGATCTCCCGCCGTCGTGGGCGGGTGGCGGTCGACCCACCAGGCGCCCTTCACGACGACGTCCTCCCGGGGCCGGTTCCGCTCGATGTCCTCGCTGGTCAGCGTGGACTCGCCGACGATGCGGCGCGACTCACGGGCACCGACTTCGGGACCGGAGGCGGCGAAGTAGGCGTTCTTGAACTCCGGGACCCGCTCCTTCCACAGCTCGAAGATCCGGTTGGCGTCCTCGCGCCCCTGGATTTCGGCCGTGGTGAGGTCGTCGGGGTCGATGGCCCTGCCGGGGAAGCGGGTCGCGTTGACGTAGAGCTCGCCGGGGCCGAGCCGGTTGATGAACGGCCCGCCGTAGAGCCCGAGTTCGCCGGCCTCGTGGGCCTCCCGCAGCACGTCCGTGCAGCGGTGCCGGAGCTCCGGGGTGATGTCGACGGCCGCGATCCGGAAGTGCAGCGACAGCGGCTGAAGCGTATCGTGGATCTCGGTCGGGGCGCCGGCCCAGGTCACGATGTCGGCGTCGCCGGTGGCATCGACGACGGTTTTCGGGGCGATCACGCCGAGGCCGCCCTTGTTGCCGATGATCACCGCTTCGACCCGGTCCCCGTCGCGAACCACCTCGACGATCTGGGTGTGGTAGAGGATACGGGCCCCCGCTCCCTTCAGGAGCCGGTCGGCGTGCAGTTTGAACTGCTCGACGTCGAAGGCGACCCGCTTGACGTCGGGCGACTCGAAGCGCAGCTCGGTGCTCGACTGATAGCGGGTGGTGTCGCTGTCCGGGTCGACCCCGGCCGTCAGGCAGCCGAGCTCGAAGGCGACGCCGCCGACCACCGGGAGCCTGCTGCGCAGGTCGATGAAGCCGTCCAGGGACGGGCCCACCACGGCGGTGATGAAGCCGCCGGCGAAGCCGTGACGGTCCACCACCATGGTGGATGCTCCTTGCCTGGCGGCGGAGATGGCGGCGACGGTGCCGGCCGTGCCGGCGCCGCACACCAGCACGTCGGGTCGGGCGACCACGTCCAGTTGCCGACTGAATTGGAGGGTGTTCACAGCCTCTCCTCCGATCGATCTTGACAGGTGCGGAGCCATCCGCCTGGCGGATGGGACCTTCCCTTGACTAATGCCTTTCCGGCTTCTCAAGATACATCATACGCAATATCCATTGACTTTCAAGCGTGAAGGGTAAGGTGCGTTGTGGGAACGGCTACCAAACCGAATGTGCTGATGATCACGACCCACGATTCCGGGCGCCATTTCGGCTGCTACGGCATCGACACGGTCCGCAGCCCGGCGATCGACGCGCTGGCTGCGGACGGGTTCCGCTTCACCCGCTACTTCGCCGCCAGCCCGGTCTGCAGCGCCAGCCGGGCCGCACAGCTGACCGGACGCTATCCCCAGAGCAACGGCCTGATGCTGCTCTCTTCGCCGCCGTGGAGCTGGGAGCTCAACCCGGGCGAGCGACACCTGTCGCAGCTGCTGCGCGACCAAGGCTACTACACCGCCCTGTTCGGCCTCCAGCACGAAACCGAGAACCCCGACCGGCTGGGCTTCCAGGCGCGACACCGGGAGTGCCACCGCGACATGCGCTTCGGCGCCGATACCGCCTGCAGCGCGCCCGACATCGCCGGCGACGTGGTCCGCTTCCTGCGTACCGACGCCGCCGCTCGAGCCCCCTTCTACGCCCAGATCGGTTTCTTCGAGACCCACACCCCCTACGATTTCGGCGGGGCGGTTCCCGACGACAGCAAGGGCGTGTACGTCCCCCCCTACCTGGTCGAGAACGAGGCGGCCCGTGAGGAGTTCGCCGGCCTCCAGGGCGCGGTGCGCAGGGCCGACGAGGCCGTCGGGATGATCCTCGATGCCCTCGCCGCAACGGGGCTGGAGCGCGACACGCTGGTGATCTTCACCTCCGATCACGGCATCGAAACCCACCGCTCGAAGTGGTTCGTCTACGATCCGGGACTCGAGATATCCCTGCTCATGCGTTGGCCGGGGGGAGGCGTCGCCGGCGGTCACAGCTGCGACTGGCTGCTGAGCAACGTCGACTTCCTGCCCACCCTGCTGGAACTGCTCGGTGTGCCGGCGCCGGACAACGTGCAGGGCAGCAGCTTCGCTGCGGCGCTCGGGCCTTCCGGCGCGGCCGGGCCGAGGCCGCGCAGCGAGATCTTCGCGATGATGCAAGGCTTCAAGAACTACCCCGACGCGCGCTGTGTGCGGACCGACGGCTACAAGCTGGTCCGCTCGTTCTCGCCAGAACGCGGTTACCAGCCCCCGGTCGACCTGTCCCGACCCGGCCGCCCAAAGAAGCGGCCGGTGGTGGAGCTGTTCGACCTCGAGCGCGACCCCCTAGAGTTCGACAACGTGGCCCAGCAGCCCGAGTATGCTGAGGTCTACCGGGACCTCAGCGACCGCCTCTGGGACTGGCTCGAGGCGGTCGACGATCCCCTCTTGAGAGGCCCGGTGCCGACGCCCTACTACCACGAGGCGATCGCCGAGTATCGGGCGGGAAGGAGACGACGATGACGAGGAGCCGCTCGCCATGATCACCTATGCCAGAGAGATTCCCGTCCGCGCCCGGCCCGACGTGCTCGTCTGCGGTGCCGGCCTAGCCGGCATCGGGGCGGCAGTGGCCGCCGCCCGGGCCGGTGCCCGGACGCTGGTGGTCGAGCGCAACGGTTTCGCCGGCGGCTTCTTCACCGCCATCATGGGCTCCGCCTTCGACGGCTTCGTCGACGAGCGCAGCGGCGAACCGGTTGTCGGCGGCATCGTCTTCGAGATGCTCGAGCGCATGGGTGTGATCCGGCCGGGCCAGGGACCCGAGCTGCGCTACAACGTCAACGGCGACCTCTCGTTCGTGGAGATGCACCCCGAGCGGGTCATCCCCCGCTGCGACCCCGAGCGTTTCAAGCGCGCCGCCGACCAGATCCTGCTGGATGCCGGCGTCGACATCCTCTACCACAGCCAGGTCGCCGACGTGACCACCCGGGACGGCCGCATCGAGACGGTGATCGTCAGCAACAAAGCGGGCCTGGTGGCGATCCAGCCCAAGGTGGTGGTCGACTGCACCGGCGACGGCGACGTGGCCGCTTGGGCGGGGGTGCCGTTCGAGAAGGCCGAGCCGCTGCAGCCGATGAGCCTCCACTTCCGTATCGCCTACCTCGAGCCCGGCTTCGAGCTGCGCCGCCGCTGCGCCCGGGTGCTCGCCGAGGCGCAGCAGCGCGGCGAGCTGGGCCTCTACGCCGGTCCCTATCCAGCTACCTTCTCGGGCCGCGACGTCTATTTCAACGCCACCCGCTACCCCGGCGACGCCACCGACCCCGACGACTGGACCGGAGCCGAGATTCAGGGCCGGGCCGACGCCTGGACGATGTTCGAGCTGTGGAAGGAGCACCTTCCCGAGTTCGAGAATGCCTACTTCATGACCAGCGGGCCGACGGCCGGGGCGCGGGAGTCGCGCCGCATCGTCGGCGACTACGTCTTAAGCGAGGACGACGTGAGGGAGGGCCGCCGCCAGGACGACGTGGTCCTCATCGGCGCCTGGCGCATCGACCCCCACCCGCCCGACAGGTCCGGCTACCACCACATCCCCTGGGTGCCGCCCTACCACATCCCCTACCGCACGCTGCTGCCGCAGGGGTGCGACAATCTGCTGGTGGCCGGCCGCTGCCACTCGGCAACCTCCGAAGCGCTCGCCTCGAGCCGGGTGACGGCGACGGCGATGGGCATGGGCCAGGCCGCGGGGACCGCCGCGGCGCTGGCGCTGGCGGAGGGGGATGCGCCACGCGGGGTCGAGGTGTCGCGGCTGCAAACGCGGCTGCTTGAGGCGGGCGCCATCCTCGAGGCGCCCGAGTCGGAGGTCACGCCGGGCGATCCGGTCTGGTAGCCTGACCCGTCGAGCCGCTCGTGATTGTTCCTGGCGGAGCTGATGAGCGCGAAGGGGCAGCTGGGCCGGGCGGTGGCGTGGTCGAGCTTGGTGATCGATCACCCTAGGACGGAGAGGCATGGTCGGCGGGAAGCCCAACGGTTACTGGACGACCTGAGAGACCAGCCCGGGGAGTTTGTGGCTGCAGCGGAGCGCGGCAGGGAACGGACCCTGGAGGAGGTCGTCGACGATCTCCTACCCGTACCCTGAAGGAAACCGCGTCCCCTTCCTGCCGGTTCACTTCAGTGGGAGAATCCCCAGCGGAACTGGCAGCGCGTTTGCAGGTGCGATGACCCCTACCAATACCGGTATGATCCATCCAGAACGTCCGCAGCTGTATCTGTCCATCACGGTAGGCAGCCCGAGGCTCGGGCGCATTCATTGGGCACCGCACGACACCAGGGAAGGCTGACCCATGTCCAAACCGACACTCCGCCGCCTCACCGAACAGCAGGTCGCCCGCTACCGCCTCGAAGGTCACCTCACCGTCGAAGACGTCCTCACCCCCGACCAGGTCGACGCGCTCGCCGCCCACACCGACCTCATCGCCGCCGGCAAGGTCGGGCACATTCCCGAGACCAGCATCCAGCTCGAGAAGGTCTTCCGCGATGGCGATCAGCAGGTAACCGACCAGGTGCTGAGCGTCCGCAAGCTCTACGACCTGGCCGTCTACGACGAGGTGATGTGGGCCCACGTCACCAACACCACGGTGGTAGACGTGATCGTCGACCTGCTGGGAACCGACGACATCAAGCTCTACGGCGATCAGCTGTTCATGAAACCGCCGGCGTTGGGTGCGGCGCAGCCCTGGCACCAGGATTCGGCATCGTGGCGCCACATCTTCCCCATGGACCTGGTGTCGGCCTGGACCGCCATCGACCACGCCACCGCCGAGAACGGCTGCCTCAATTTCGCCCCTGGCACCCATCGCTGGGGCATGATGCGGGGCCCGCAGCTGGCCTGGTTCGTCGACGACCTGGGCAGTGACCAATGGCCGATCAAACCGGCGCCGCTGCGCCCCGGCAGCGTCAGTTTTCATCACAGCCTGGTGCTGCATCGGAGCGACGCCAATACCTCCGGCAAGCGGCGCCGTGGGTACGCGGTGCACTACATGCGGGCGCGGTCGCGGCGGGACGAGTCGGTTACGGACGTGCCGAAGAAGCCGCCGTTCAAGCAGGTCCGGGGGCGTTCGTTCCCGGGACGGGTGTGAGCCTTCAAACCAAAGGGAAAGACGGTTGCGAGTCGCCAGCGATCCTCCTTGGTGCTTTGAGGGAAAACAAAACTGTGCGGGCTACTCTACCCCAACGGGTGCGTCCGGTCCTGGAGCGGCAGCGCGACCCGGCCACCCGCCTTGTGGGCGGCCGTCACGGCTTGGATCAGCTCGAGGGCGGCCCTCGCCCGCTCGCCGCTTCCGAGCGGCTCGCGGCCTTCCTCGACGGCCGCCAGCAGATCGAGCACGATGCGCTGGTTCGCCGTCTGCATCAGGTCCACCCCGGGGGGCGCCTTGGTGCCGGCCATCTCGCCGGGGGCGGCGCTCGGCACCGGGACGCTCTCCCAGCGGTCGGCGGAGGCGCCGGGAACCGCGTAGGGGTGTGGATGTTTGTATAGCCCCTTGGTAACTCCCCCCTGCAGGGAGAGTTGCCCCTCCTCCCCGACCAGGTCGACGGCGAACAGGGAACAGGGGGACCCGGCCGACGGCGAACAGAGGTTGGTGAACGACTCGAACATGCCGACCGCGCCGCCCTCGAAGCCGATGGTGGCCCGCAGGCCGTCGCCCGCGATGGGGCCGATCTCGTCACCGGCCTGTCGCACGTCTTCCGGCCCGGCCAGGCGCGAGCCCACCACCAGGTCGCCGCTCACCCAACGCGCATCGCCGGTGAAGAGGCGCATCATGTCGAGAATGTGGGTGCCCAACGCCATGAGGTCTTCCCCGCCACCGCGGTGATCCATCTTCCCGTAGCCGCGGGCCAGACGCAGCTTGCCGATCTCTCCCTGTCGTACCAGTTCGACCGCGTGCAGCGTGGCCGGATGCAGCCGACTCTGATGGGCGACCGCCATCTTCACGCCGGCGGCGGCGCAGGCGTCCAGCATGTTGTCGGCCTCCGCGAGGGTGGCCGCCATCGGCTTCTCCAGGAAGATGTGGGCGCCCGCTCCGGAGGCCGCCTCCACCATGTCCACTCGCTCGCCCAGATACCGCGGAGCGATCGACACCAGGTTCGGGCTCTCGCGCTTCAGCATCTCGCGAAAGTCGGCGTAGGCCGCCGGGGCGCCGGTGCGCTCCTGGGCCCTCTTCCGCCCCGCCTCGTCGGGATCCGCCACCGCCACCACCTCGACGGAGGGCAGGCCCTGGTAGACGATGTCGAGGCCGTGGCCGTAGTTGCCGCGCCCGGTGTGGCCGATGATGGCCGCGCGATAGGTCGCACCTGTGGAGGTCATCGGCTCTCCTCCGCCCGTCGGGCCGTGATTCCATTCGGTCGGGTCGGAAACTCTTTCACGGTTGGGGTCCCCTTCCTCTCGATGCGGGCGTTTCGGTCCCACATCTGAGAAATCTCGATTCGCCATGATATACGGGTCTAGCATGGCGTGTGGCGGTGTATTCTGCCTCGATGTAGTCCGCGTGGGCCTGGCGAAGCCAGGCTGTGGGTGAAGCCAGGCTAAAGAACCAATGTCCTCGATCCCGATCTTCCTGCGATAAACCTGCGGTAAAACGAGTCCCGGGAGACCCTTCGGCCTCCCGGTTTTTGCGTCCCTGACATGGTGGGCGGTACTGGATTTGAACCAGCGACCCCTCGCGTGTGAAATGCTCCAAGATCATCCCGCCTCGTCACGCCACATGCTGTAATAGCGTCACAGACACCGAAACCCTTCTTCGTATTCTCGCCTCGTGTTGTCTCGTTACGCCTCGTTCTGCCCCCTTGCCTGTAAATAGCCTGTACGCCAACGTGAAAGGATTGACCTGGATTAACATCTGCTCAATGTTAGCCTTCAGTGGGCAATCAAGTGGCGAAAACGAACCTCTTGATTCCTTAGCCTACAGCGGGTTGCGCATTGAGTGATCGTGCTTCATGCTGAGGCATGGCGCACTCTACCGACCTCCGAGAACGCATCGTAAACGCCGTCCTACACAAGCGTTACACCCTCCATGAAGCCGCAGACACGTTCGACGTTGGAACCGCCACCGTCAGTCGCTACCTCCGCCGCTACCGCCAAAGTGGAGATCTCACCCCCAGAACCTCCCCGGGCCGCCCCAGCGCCCTCCATGAGCACCAGGCATGGGTTGAGCAGAGCCTCATCAGCAACGACCTCACCCACGACCAGCGCTGCGACCTTTTCTTGGAGAGAACCGGCGTCCGCATCAGCAGAGCGACCATGTGCCGCTGGGTACAGAGATTGGGATCGACGAGAAAAAAAGACGATCTACGCGAGTGAACAGAATCCAGAGGCCCGGTGGAGGTTCCTGGCTTGGATCAGAGGTATTGACCCGCACCGGTTGGTGTTCGTCGATGAGAGCGGCTTCAACGTCGCCATGACCCTGCCCTACGCCTACGCCCCACGTGGACAACGTGCCGTGGGTAGGGTGCCGAAGAACCGTGGGGAGAACACCAGCCTCGTTGCAGCGATCAGTCTCGATGAGGGTGTGGGTGACGCGATGACGTTGACCGGAGCGGTGGATGGCGTGGCGTTTTTAGCGTACATCGAGCAGGTCATCGCTCCGAAGCTGAGGCCGGGGCAGATCGTGGTGATGGATCAGCTGGGGGTGCACCGCAAACCGGAGGTGCGGGAGGCGATCGAGGCGAGGGGGTGCGAGTTGGTGTTGTTGCCTGGGTACAGTCCGGACTTCAACCCCATTGAGTTGGCTTTTTCGAAGATAAAGGCGTTCGTGAAAGCTGTGGGGGCGAGGACGAGGGGAGCGTTGGACTCTGCGATCGCGGCTGCGCTATCGACGGTGTCGTTGGGGGATGTGTTGGGTTGGTTTGAGCATGCCGGAGTCACCAATCACTCATTCTGAGAACCGCTAAGTCTCGAAGACAGAGTTGAAGGTGCCAGCTCTTCAAGGCGCATGAGGTATGCGGCAGGCGTTTGCTTAAGGTGCTTAAGGTGAGTAGCCAGGATAAGGGGCTTGAAGGTGTCCCACGTGAGCGGACTCGAATCTCACGTTTTGCAGCTCTGGCAGCATGATTCTTGAATTCGCCAACAGTATCGGAGTTCCTAAATGATAGGGGTAAACCCGCCCCCAAAAATGCCTCTACCAAAGGCTTTTTAGGGGGGTATATTGGGTACCCTTTTTGATAGGGCCAAAAGGCAACAAAAAAACCACCCCGTCCACACCCTGAGGAAAAGGACCAGCAGCTTGCGTGGCGCGACCCCGGCAGCAGCGGCTAGTCCCCTATCAGCCCGGGCGGGTCTCCCCCACGCCCAGCAGCCCGGTACTCGGCGATCGCCTCGTGGTAGTACGGCGAGGGCACCGGGCCTTTCAGGATGGGGTCGTCGACCGCCTCGAGCCAGCCCCAGAGGCGGTTGCTGAGGTCCCGGTAGACCTCAGCATACTCGGGCCGCTGGGCTACGTTGTCGACCTCCAGGGGGTCGCGCTCGAGGTCGAACAGCTCCACCACCGGCCGCTTCCACGGCCGGCTGGGCCGCTCCAGGTCAACGGGGGTGGTGTAGGCCCGGTCCGGCGTGAACGACCTCACCAGCTTGTGCCTCGTGGTCCGCACGCAGCGCATATCCGGGTACTGGTGGAAGGCCTGCATCATCGCGAAGATCTTGCGGCGCGGTCCCGACTCGGCCGCGCCGGACGGCCCGAACGCCGCGGCGAAGCTCACGCCTTGCACGTTGCCCGGCACCGGCACACCTAGCAGCTCCAGCAGGGTGGGCAAGAAGTCGACGTTGCTCAAGAGCCAGTCGCAATCGCGACCGCCCTGGATTCCCCCGTTGGGCCACCGCACGATCAAGGGGATCTCGAGACCCCGATCGTAGACGAACCACTTCGAGCGGTGCGTCTCGATGCCGTGATCGGACGTGAACACTACCAGGGTGTCGCGCTCCAGATCCGCCTCGGAGAGGGCGCTCTGGATGATCCCGACGGCCTCGTCGGCCCTGTGCACCGAGCCCTGGAGGCCGGCGAACTCCTCGGTGGCCGCCTCGTTCCGGACCAGGTAGGGAGGGACGTAGACCCCCTTCTCGTCGTCGGGCACGGCACCGCCGAAATCGTAGGGCGTGTGCGTTTCGTAGAAACCAACCTGGGCGTAGAAGGGGGCTCGGGAGGCGGCGTCGCTTCTGAGGAAGTGGGCCACGTCGCCGGCGATGTCAGTCGCGGTGCAGGCGGCGTCCGCGGCGAAGCGCATGTCGCGGTGGCACTCCCGGTGCCGCGCCCGGAAGCCCAGACGGTCGGGGTTCTCGGTCTCGTGCTGCAGCCCGAACAGGACGGTGTAGTAGCCTTCGTCGCGCAGCAGTTGCGACAGGTGCCGCTCGTCAGAGTTAAGCTCCCAGCTCCACGGCGGCGAGGACAACAGCATCAGGCCGTTGCTCTGCGGGTAGCGCCCGGTCAGCATCGCGGCGCGGCTGGCGCTGCACACCGGACTGGCGGAGAAGTAGCGGGTGAAGCGGATGCCGTCGGCCGCCAGCGAGTCGATCGCCGGGGAGTGCCCCGTGTCGACACCGTAGCAGCCGAAGTGACGACCCGAGTCGTGAGTGGTGATGATCAGCACGTTCGGCCTGTCGGTGTCCATGGTTGCACGGTATAACGTACTATGTATGATCTGTTCGACGTATGAAGCTTTTTTGTTTACGGCGAGCAGGTGCCGTCAACCGACCACTCAACCCCGAGAGATGCCGGATTCGAGGGATACCATGCCCGAAGCAGAGACCCAACCACCATCCGAAAACCACGGACGCTCCAGCTTCGATATCACCAGGCTGACCACCATCACGCGGCCAGCCGCGACCAAACCAGACCCAAACCCGAAGCCGACGAACGCGGCCCTCTCCAGTCCGAAAGTGCGCCACCAATGACCACCTACCGGACCGCCGTCATCGGCTGCGGAGGCGTCAGCCGGGAGCACCGCCACGGCTACCAGCACCACCCGCAGACCCAGCTCGTCGCCCTCGCCGAAATCGACCAGCAGCGCCTCGAGGAGGCCGGCAAGGCCAACGGCATCGACCGCCTCTACAACGACTATCGGCAGCTGCTCGAGCGCGAACGGCCCGACCTCGTGAGCATCTGCACCACCGCCCCGCCCCATCGCGACATCACTGTCGCCTGCGCTGAGGCGGGCGTTCACGTGCTGTGCGAGAAGCCGATGGCCACCGACCTGGCCGAGGCGGACGACATGGTCGAGGCGTGCGAGCGGGCCGGGGTGAGGCTGGCCATCAACCACCAGCTGCCCTTGAGCCCTCAATTCAGAAAGGCCAAGGAGCTGATCGAGCAGGGCCGGATCGGGGAGTTGCGGGCCGTCCAGGACCGCGGCAAGAACCGCCAGGGCGGCTACGAGATGATGGAGACCGGTACCCACCTGTTCGACGCCATGCGGTTCTTCGCCGGCGGCGTCCGCTCGGTCTACGGGCACCTCACCACTGAGGGGCGCGACACCCGGCCAGAGGACATCGCGACGAGCCTGGAGGTGGACCCCCGGTACCGCGATATCGGCCTCGTGGCCGGCGACAATATCGTGGCGCACTTCGCCTTCGAGAGCGGCGTCGTGGGGCTGGTCGAGTTCTATCGGAGCCCCGGGCGGCCCCCCACCAGCGGGCCTCGGCTGCTGCAGGGAACCGAAGGCATCCTGGCCATAAAACCAAGAGAACCCAGGGGCCTCAGCGTGCTTCACTACCCCGCCCCAGTCTACGACCCCACCTCCCCCGAAGAGTGGCACGACGTCCCCCTCAGCGACGAGGAGATGAGCCTCCACGGCGAGGTGCGGCCGGCCCAGCAGATCATCCGCTCCATCGACGAGATGGTGCGCTGCCTCGAGGAGGACCGGGAGCACGTCTCCAACGGTCGGGCCGCCCGGGCCGCGCTGGAGATGATCCAGGCCGTCTACCACTCCCACTTCTCCGGCAAGCGGGTCGACCTTCCGCTCGAAGATCGCCGCAACGCGCTCTTGACCGCCCGGGCGGCCCCCGCTTGACCGGCACGCCCCGGTAAAGCCACCCCCCGAGGAGGTACCAGTGCGACGTGACCAGACGAAACAGCAGACAACACCGACACTCGTGCACGTCGGGGTGCGCGTCAGTAACCTCGATGCCGCCCTCCGGTTCTGGCGTGACGCCCTCGGCCTCGAGGTCTGCGCCACCAGAGACGGCGCCTGCGACCTGACCGATGGCCATCACAACGTCCGGGTGTTCCAGCACCGCGGCCCCGATCGCCCCCCCCACGTCGGCGGGCTGCTGGACTACCTCCACATCGGGGTGCGCGTTCCGGACCTGACCGCAGCCGCCCGGCGCTGCGAGGCGCTCGGGTTCCGGATCCTCTCGGACGGCCCCGCGGGCGAACCCTTCGACCCCGCCTCCCCACCCACGAAATCGTTCAAGGTCGAGGATCCCGACGGCATCGTGGTCGACGTCACCGCCAACGACGAGCAGTGGCCGGGCGTCCGGTTGTGACGCCCGCAACCCCTCTCCGGATCGCCATCGTAGGCACCGAGCACGCCCATAGCCGGTCCTACCAGGAGTCCCTAACCCAGCTGAGCAGCGCCCGCATCACCGCCTTCCTCGACGACGGCGGTACCATCATCTCCGCGCTCCAGGACCGGCCCCGCTACGACGATCTCGAGGCGCTGCTCGAAAAAGAGCCGTTCGAGGCGGCAATCGTCACCGTCCCCCCGGATCAGGCGCCCGACGTGCTGGTGCGCTTGGCCGCGGCCGGCAAGCACATGCTCTGTGACAAGCCGGTGTGCCGCACCGCCGCCGAAATGCAGCAGGTCCTCAGTGCCGTCGAGCGGCACGGCGTCCGCTTTGCAGCCGGCTACCCCAATCGCTTCAGGCCGGTTCAGGAGCGGGCCAAGGCCCTCATCCAGCAGGGACGGCTCGGCACCGTCTTCGCACTCCAAGCCAGCCTCTTCACCACCAGCGTCTCCGCGCGCGGCGCCGACAGCTACGCTTTCAAGAAAGCGCGCTCTGGGGGCGGCATCCTGAGCTGGCTGGGCTGCCACTTCATCGACATGCTCCTCGACATCACCGACCGGCCCGTCACCGGCGTCAAGGGCTTCGTAGCGACCCTCGGCGGAGACGACATCGACGTCGAGGATGCGGGCACCCTCACCATCCAGTTCGAGGGGGGCGCGATAGCCGACCTGATGGCGGGTTACACCATGCCGAGGAACATCGACGATCCCGCCAGGTTCTCCCAGAAGGACACCTCGCTATCGGTGTGGGGCAGCCGCGCGAAGCTCGAACTCGAACCGTTCGGCACCGTGCTCCAGCTGGTGGATTACGAGGCGAACGGCGAGCGGCCGATCCGTCAGGTCCATTCGCTGCCGTACCCCATGATTCCGGGCTACGTCGGGGCGCTCGGCCTGTACATGATGGAGGATTTCGTCACCAGCATCGCCGAAGGGCGTCCCCTTAGGGCGGACGGGAGCGACGCTTTGCGGGTCCTCGAGGTGCTCGACGCGGTATACGGTGGTGCGACTCTGGTTCGCGGTTGACGCTACCAACGGGTATCGAGGGGTGCAACTCCAGGTGACGCACCTGCCTCTGCGACGGTCCCGCCCGCACAGGACGACAGGTGTGCTCCAGCTGAAGAAGGAGGAGACCAATGCATGGGAATCGAGCCAAAGAGAAGTTACGTGCCGGCGATATCGCGATTGCCTTATACGGCCACAGCAACACCAGTGACACCATCGATTTTTGTGGGCCTCTCGGCTTTGATGCCTTCTGGATCGAGGGTGAGCACGGCGCCTCCACCTGGCACGAGATAGGTGATCTGTCCCGAGCCTGTGATTTATGGAACATGGCGTCGGTCATGCGTCTACACAGCGCCGAAGCAGGTGTGATCACGCGAGCGTTGGATCTGGGCGTCAACGGCATCGTGATTCCCCACGTCAACACCAAGGAAGTGGCGGAACTTGTAGCCCAATCCTGTCGATTCGCGCCCGCGGGTCGCCGCGGCATGTACTCAGGTCGCCGTGCTTACGGCACCCCAAAATACTTCAGCAAAGCCAACGACGAGATCTTGACGATCGTCCTCATCGAAGAGGTCCAGGCCGTTGAGAATCTAGACGAAATCCTTAGCGTAGAGCAGATAGACGTCTTCTTTGTGGCCCCCAGCGATCTGGCCCAATCCATGGGCTACCTCGGTGAGCCGGACCATCCCGAGGTACAAGCCGTCATTGATGACTCGCTCCGTCGTATCACAGCCGCGGGTAGAGTTGCCGGGGCCGTGGGAAAGGAAACCACGCTGTCCCATTATGTTGACCTTGGGGTCCGCTTTTTCCTGGTGAGTTTCAATGGCTGGATCACTGCGGGCGCGGCAGCGTACTTATCTACGGTGGCCGAACTGAAGAAATGAACGCCCATTTTTGCTTGCCTTACTGATCCTTGCGCTCTTTGCTAAACACGAACCGGTCTAAGAATGCATGATGTTCCAGAGGTCGAGTCAAAATGCGGTGATTCTGAGCTTTTTGAAGCCCACTGGCATCCGATTTGAATGGTGATTGACTCAGATTTGGCATCTGGAATGAAAGGTTTTCCATTCTTAGACCGGTTCACTTTCCTCGCCAGGAACGCCATCGCGTTCTGCTGGGCTCACCTGGTTGGTGAGCGGCTGCATAGTAGCGGCGCGAAGAGGTTGAGGCGCAAGACGCATGGCCGAAGAGCGAAGAGTTTCTTCCGGCACGGCCTGGATCACCTGAGATGCGTCCTGAACCACGTTCACCACAAGTATGATGAGTTCAGAAGCTGCCTGAAGGTATGGTCATGCAGCGTGTACCCAGAGCTCACCAGCGCCCCTCTGACGGGTTGCGCTACTTGAGCGGGCACGCTTCTGAGGAGGTGACTGATGGCTATGCGAGCGATCGTGATCGGAGCTGGGTCCGCAGGTGAGGGTCACGTTGTTGGCTTACGCGAGGCCGGTGTCGAGGTGGTCGCGATGTGCGGTCGCACCCCAGAACCTGCTTACGCGATGGCGAAGCAACTCGGCGTCGAGGAGGTTCGCTTCGACTGGCGTGAAGCCATCGAGGAATATCGGCCCGACATCGTGTCGATCGCCACGCCAGCCCATCACTCTGACATGACCATAGTAGCAGTGGAGCACGGCTGCCACGTCGCTTGCGAAAAGCCGCTCGGCCTCACCGCTGAGGAGGCGCGCAGCATGCTCAAAGCGGTCGAGAACGCTGGGGTGAAGCACGCCTACGCCGCCACCCATCATTACGATCTGGCCTTCGCTCATGCTGAGGAGCTGCTCTCGGGTGGATTGATCGGGCGGGTACGCGAGATCGAATACCGCTTTCATCTCGATAGGTCGCCGTTGCTGCCCTACCATTGGTCGCATCAACTGAGTAAGGGTGGCGGATCTTTGTACGCCAGCCTCACGCACGGCCTTACGCAGTTACGGAGGGCGACGGGCGCAACGGTGATAGCAGCAACTGGCGAGGCTCGAACCCTTATCGACCGGGCTCCCATCGGGCCAGAGATTCACTACTATCGCGACCTCTCTGAGCACACCATCGACCCGGAGCAGGCGGAGGCTTGTGAGTGGGGGGTGGTCGATTCCGATCAGGCGTACACCGTGCTGCTGGAGTTACAGATGCCCGGTGGTCACAAGGCTAGTGCCCTGTTCCAGTCTTCCATCATGGCTCCCAGCCCGATCCCGAACTACTTCGCTTGTTACGGCACGGATGGCGCTATTCACATGCCCGGTTCGTTCTTGCCTGAGCGGGTGGAGCACTTCAGCCCGGAGCGGGGCACGTGGGAGGAGATTCCCATACCACAGAGGCTCATCGATGCGTTGCCGCATCATGAGAACCGTTCCTACCGCGTCTGGAATCAGTTTTTTCGTGAGTTCGTGGCGGACATTCAAGGTGAGGGTTTCGCTGGCTACCCGACCTTTCGTGACGGTTGGGTGGATAACCAGGTCATCGATGTGGTGCTCGCCAGGAAGGGCTGGACTGTCCTATCGCAGAATCCAGGAGATTCAACCTGACCCGCTTTCTAGGCCGGAGGGTTGTCGTAAGGGGTCACCAGTCAGGGTGATTATTTCAGCCCTCTCCAGAAAATGTCGTGTACTGTGGGGGATCTGATAATAGCAACTCTCATCTTTCGTTCCTTACCTCATAATTTCTTTGGAAATTGAAAATAAATAGTGCGTGCTTTGTAAAAGCTGACGCGCTCACTGCGTCTCTAGGCTTAAGTTGATTTTTGATTTTTTTGGCTATTTCGTTAAGCTCAGCTCTCTACTTTTAAAATAAAATTGTTTTCTCCGTATTTGAGCCCAAACCCATCTCCTTCAAACCTAGGTATTACATGAAGATGTGCATGAAACACCTCTTGCATTGCAACCTCTCCGTCAGCCAAGAATAAATTTACCCCCTCGCAGGGAACACCGGACGCACGAAGTGCGGCACTAAATACGATGGGCTATCTTCATCATATGGCCAGCAGTTAACTCATCTAGCTCTTCTAAATATGCTGCGTGCTTTACAGCGGGTTGCGCATTGAGTGATCGTGCTTCATGCTGAGGCATGGCGCACTCTACCGACCTCCGAGAACGCATCGTAAACGCCGTCCTACACAAGCGTTACACCCTCCATGAAGCCGCAGACACGTTCGACTTGGAACCGCCACCGTCAGTCCTACCTCCGCCGCTACCGCCAAAGTGGAGATCTCACCCCCAGAACCTCCCCGGGCCGCCCCAGCGCCCTCCATGAGCACCAGGCATGGGTTGAGCAGAGCCTCATCAGCAACGACCTCACCCACGACCAGCGCTGCGACCTTTTCTTGGAGAGAACCGGCGTCCGCATCAGCAGAGCGACCATGTGCCGCTGGGTACAGAGATTGGGATCGACGAGAAAAAAAGACGATCTACGCGAGTGAACAGAATCCAGAGGCCCGGTGGAGGTTCCTGGCTTGGATCAGAGGTATTGACCCGCACCGGTTGGTGTTCGTCGATGAGAGCGGCTTCAACGTCGCCATGACCCTGCCCTACGCCTACGCCCCACGTGGACAACGTGCCGTGGGTAGGGTGCCGAAGAACCGTGGGGAGAACACCAGCCTCGTTGCAGCGATCAGTCTCGATGAGGGTGTGGGTGACGCGATGACGTTGACCGGAGCGGTGGATGGCGTGGCGTTTTTAGCGTACATCGAGCAGGTCATCGCTCCGAAGCTGAGGCCGGGGCAGATCGTGGTGATGGATCAGCTGGGGGTGCACCGCAAACCGGAGGTGCGGGAGGCGATCGAGGCGAGGGGGTGCGAGTTGGTGTTGTTGCCTGGGTACAGTCCGGACTTCAACCCCATTGAGTTGGCTTTTTCGAAGATAAAGGCGTTCGTGAAAGCTGTGGGGGCGAGGACGAGGGGGACTCTGCGATCGCGGCTGCGCTATCGACGGTGTCGTTGGGGGATGTGTTGGGTTGGTTTGAGCATGCCGGAGTCACCAATCACTCATTCTGAGAACCGCTGTAAAGGTACAATTACGTCGTTTGCTACTTGATCTGAGAGATGAAACGGGGGATGGTAGGTCTGCTATGAACCAAATCCATCCCCGATACCAGCATACGCTCGACGACCTGTTCCTGCAGGTGTTCGTACTCATCGATGACTTCTTACAACCCTTCGAACCACAGTTACCCAGTCAGGCACACCAGAAAGCCAGTATCAGCGAGATCTTAACCATCGCCATCGTCGGCGAGATCCTCGCTCAACCATTTGAGAGCGTGTGGTACTGGCTGGTCACACAGAACCACCAGGATTTGTTCCCAAGCTTGCCGCACCCCAGCCGCTATCACCGGATTCTTCGCAACTCCGAGCGGCTCATCGCTCAGCTGGCACTCAGCGTCACCGGGGAACAACAGGGGGTAAAGCTGATCGATAGTAAACCCTTGCCGGTCGCTAAGGGCAAGCGCGCTTCGTGGGCGAAACTCCCCGAGGCCGAGAAGGGATTCAGCACGATGGGGATGGTGTTTGGTTTCAAGCTGCATGCCCTGGTGAGTGAAGCGGGGTTGTTCCGGAGGTGGCTGTTTGCTCCTGCATCCTGCTCGGATGTTCGTGCTGGACGGGAACTCACGCAAGACTTAGAGGGCGACCGGGTGCTCGGGGATAAAGCTTACGTGGGTTCAGACGTCATCACTCCAGCCAGGAAGAACATGCACGATCAAGGTATTTGGTGTTTGTGGATGAGTCGCGCTAGGAAGCGTATTGAGACGTCTTTCAGCACTCTGGTGAGGTCGTTAACGCTTCATGCAGCTCAGGTAAAGACGTTCAGATCGCTGAGGACCAGGGTGAATCTGAAGATCGCTGCGTTCAACTTGATGCACTCGGGAGCCCTAAACGGGTAGCAAACGAGGTAATTAAAACTTGTCCTGAGTTTACCGGCTGGATGTCCATAAACGCCATACAAATATCGTCTTTATAAACTGTGCTAGATGGGCTTTCTTCTGCGATAATACTACAAAATATGCACTGATCCTCACTCATGGCCCAAATAGTAGCTCAATATATTATTGAAGACAAACTATGCGGGGGTGACGTGAGATGATATCGTACCTCATCCCCACCCCCAATCAATGCACCAAGGGCGACCTTACAACCGGCCTTCCTAGCCCTTCACGACCGCTGGGTTGGCGACAATTATCTCGTTCGCAAGTCCAGAGATGCCTGGCAGGGCGGATGCGACTTCACCATTGCGGCGCACCAGGTCGTCATGACTCTCGATACCGAGGTCGCTCATGAGCGTGCGGAAGTACTTGGTGAACCCGTCGTTGTACCACGACTGGGAAGAGAGGGTTCACGGCCTGGCGCAGGGACGAGTCAGGGGCTTATTTTCGGGACTATCAGCTGGAAGATGTGGCATTTTCGGTGATGTTCCTTGACCAGGAGTTTGAGGTGGGATCAGAAAGTCGATGAGCAAGGAAAATTCAGGACCCGCAATCGAGTTTGTGTCGGTCAGCAAGGCTTTTCTCTGTTTCGCCGTCCACCAGGCATCGTCGCATCTTGGATGCTTGGCATCCTAGGCCGCTAGCCCGACTCCTTGCCCTGTATGCAAGATGCCGGGGAATGGGAGACCGTCAGGCACAGGAATAGGTGAAAAAGGCGTTACTGACCAGGGTTTGTTGCCCCTCACTGATCAGCAGTTCCGTCACCGACGCAAGCTTCACATCGGCTTCAAAGTCCTGTTGACGGCATCATCCTGCTGGTTTCCGACCAGTGAGTGTCGCCAGGTTCGACGAGCTAAGGGTCGTGGCAGCATAGCCGCTGTGTTAGGATCTCCAGCCATATACTTTTGTGCAGCTAGAAGAAGGGTCTCTTGCCATGATTAATCGCTCTGCGACTGTCCCTCTTATCGCAATGGTGTTGGCTTTTGCATCAGCTCAGATCCAACCGGATGCGGATGATCCGACAAGCCTAGGACCACACTGAGGACAGCGGTGCCGCTTGGCGCTGCGACGACGCGCTACAATCTTCGGTTTGGGCAGATTTTCCACCCGCGTGATGCCTTCGGTGGGATCCGGCCGATATATACCCGGTCCTGACATAATTCGCCCTCCCGCGCACAACGTTCAGGCCACGAGAATACGCCACCATGCCCTGCTATGTCTCCATCGAACCCGGTATCCTTGCTATAGTGTCGCATTCGTTGCATTATAAAAACGATCAACTGGATTGTAAATCAGGCAGATGCCAGCGTTTGCAGCACAACGAGTACTCGAAACCCGCAGGCCACGATGCTTCCTGTGAAGGCGGCTTGGACCGCCAGTAAACTGTAACCAGGAAACTAGGTTCAATTTCCACCGATGTGGGATAACCCATGTCCCAATGTGGCAGGTTGTCTGTGAGCACAATTTCTTCTCCCCAGGTTTTCCCTTCGTCTTCACTCAAGCGGACCTTTATGGAAAAGGGATATTCTATTCGCCTTGGCCTGGGTCCTCGGTCTCCATAAGCGAGTAGCAGCCGGCCGTCGCTCAGGCTATTTATAGACGGCTGGGTATCCGGTGGCGTATCTTCGAGCTCCTTGTGTTCGGTCCATGTCTTGCCTGCGTCGAAGGTAGTTGCCTGGAGCATATGTCGTCCGGTTCTGCTCACCGCAACGATACTGCCGCTTTTCGTCTTGGTTATTGACGTTTCCATACTCCATCCCGCATCCGGCGGCCAGTCGCAGGTTTGGGCAGTAGAGAGGTAACTCCAGCTTGCTCCCTTGTCATCCGAGTACATGATCGCCGCATTTTGCACCCTTTTCGCCCTGCTTCCGGCATGAACCGCCATGAGAATCCGGCCGTTGGGCAGTTCTATGCAGCGTTCGGTGGTCAGCATGAAATCAAAGGGATCGGTGGCAAGGATATGCTCTTCAGGCCAGGTGTTTCCCCCGTCGAATGATCGCATCACCCAAGTTCTGGTGCCGTCCCAATTGCCTTTGTGGGTCTGTCCCCTCCAACTGAAGAAGGTGAGAAGGAGGGTCCCATCGCTTAGCTCACAGATGGATGCATCCCGATAGTCGGAGGGAGGGTCTTCCGCATGTTTCACGATCTGGTGTTCAGCCCAACTCAGTCCTCCATCGTGCGAGCGTACCAGTGCGATTTCGCCGTTGATGTCCGTGTGGTTCGATGCTTCCCGGAAGGATGATATGAGCTCTCCGCTGCGAAGCAGGCACATGTCCGCCGGCACTCCGGCCCGTCCTTTCTTCTGAAACACTATGATTTCTGCGGATTCGGATGAGATGTTTCGTGGATTGTTCATTCTCGTTTGCTCCTTTAAGTGATTTGCCCGGGAATTCAATCAACCAGCTCGTATTTGGCGGAAACGATGTACTGAACCGGCGGATCGTCTTTGCTCCACTCGTGCCAGACACTCAGGATTGTGCCCTCTTTGAGCTGGATGGAAGCAGGATATCCCGTGTGGTACCAGCTGGACACGATAGATGAATCAGCTTCAACCACTTCCCTGATTACAAATTCATTGCTTGGATTCCATACCACGCCGTCTTCCGAAAGGCAACCACGCACGCCATGGGGCTCCCGACGGTGCCCATATGTTACCAGCATGCGCACAGCTTCGTAGGTTCGGGCCTGCTCCATGATTCACCGTCATTCTCCGAGCGGGTGTGATGAACGTCAACTACTTTTCCCGCCCAACGACAATTATTTTTCCCGTTTTTCGGGTGAGCTCAAGGGTGACTCATCGGTCCCCGCGGGGACCGATGAGAGTGTTTGGTTCTGACGCCGTTTAGCCTCCTGCAATCGATAGCTTCGTTCGACGACGGATTCCCGCAATTGCGCCAAACCTGCAATCTTGTCCGGCTGGCGGCTGCGGACTGTCACAGGTCTCATTCGGTACTTCGAATCGAAGGTTTCGTAGCCTTGCCGCTCGTATTCGGTCAGCACTCTGGAATCCGGGGGTTCGACGTAGCGCAGGTCCACGCTCCACCGCACGGTGTTCGTGGTGTTGAGCTTGCTCATGTGAAACAAAAGGTTGGAGAAGAAGAGGACATCACCTTTTTTCATCGGCAGGGCGACAGGCTTGCCCCGCTTCTCTACGTCGTCGAAGGTGCGGATTTGATTGATCTCGTCTCGTTCGCTGCTCAATAATCCCCAGGTATGGCTGCCCGGTATGACATGGAGGTAACCATTGTGCTCGTCCACGTCAACCAAAGGGATCCACACACTCACCACGTGGAGATGCTTTGTAGGCTCGCCGTAGGATTGACTATCCTGGTGCCACGCAAAGGCCGTGTGCTTGTCTTGTGGTAGCTTCGGCCGGGTGACATAGCTGCCTGTCCAGGCGATTTCGGGTCCCAGCAACGACTCGAGGGGGTCCAGGATGGCAGGGTTACGTACGAGACCAAAAAGCTCGGGATAATCGACTAAACGTGCCAGATCCCAGTTGCCGGCCTTGATCTCGGATTCCTCATTGATTCTGACCAGGCGACGCTCAAATGACTCATCTTCGTACAAAGAGGAGATCTTGCCCTCGCGGTAGTATTCGCGGGCGCGCTCATCGACGAGCTCAGTTATCAAAGCGCGTACAGGTGCCAGCTCTCTCACATCAATCCTCTGACGCAGAGGCAAGTAGCCTTGGTCTTGGTACGCGGCAACTTCTGATTGTGTTAGCATTGCCATTTGGTCCTCCGACCGAATGATAGGAACTCCGATCTAGGCTGTCAAGGCAAAGGGGGCGCAAATTTCAGGAAACTGTCGGCGCGAGAAGGTCCACGAAGGGCTTTGGGTGATGAGCGACAATTAGTACTACAGTCGCACTTAAGCACATAAGTCCCGAATTCTCCTCTGATAGTGACAGCGCTTTGCACGGGCCTGATGCCGTCGTCGCCACTCCGACCAGCCAAGGACCTCATTGAGTGGCGGCGCCGCCAGCCACAGCAGCCGATACAACAATCGTCGCACTTCCGGCACGGTCAGCGGAATCAACTCCTCCTGCGGGCTAACCCTCAGGGCCCCCTTTTTTCTCCCGCAGCTTCGGCATCAGCTGCGGTGGCCCGGGTGACCGCCAGAAAGGTGTGGGCTAACAGCGCCAAGGTGATGTGGCGGTACCAGCCCACCCACAGGCGTACCTCATACTGGTCCAGGCCCACCTCGCCTTTGGCCTCCTCAAAACACTCCTCGATCGTCCAACGGCTTCCGGCCACCCGCACCAATTCCTCCAGTGACGTGCCCTGGGGAGCAAAACATGCATAGTAGGCCGGCTTGCGCGGATCCGAAATATTGCGCCGCACCAGCACCCAGTACTCCCACCCCGGCTCCCCCAGGGGACGAATGGGCACCCGCGCCCAGTCGTACATTCGCGGCCCCTTCGCTCCGGCCCCGGCACTCAGCCGCCTCCAGCCCGAGTCGGGGATCTCTGCGCCCAGCTGCCGGGCCTCTCTCTGCTGAGGGCCCGCCTCGGTGGACGCCCACAGCGCCTCGGTGCTCTTTACCACCAGCCGGGATCGACAACCCTCATGAAAGAGATCGACGGCAGGGTCGTAGCGGCAGGAACCGTCGCGTTCCGCGAACAGGAGCCACGCAACAACATCTACATCCACGAGGCCCCCGGGTTCCGGAATCGGGGCATCGGCCAAGAGCTGTTCAAGGCGCTCGACACCGCTCACGACGCCGGCCCCTACCTGACGAGGGAGTTCGGCGATCCGGAGGCTGTCGCGATGTTCGAGGCGCTCGGGTTCCAAGCGGTAGAGCGGGTCACCGAAGGATGGATCCACCCGGCGGAGCCGGCCACCTCGTTCTGGATCGATGGCGTGCTGGCCACCCCCAGGGACGACCTGAGCATCATCCCGCTCGGTGAGCGGGGATCACCAGCACCCGTCGAGGTTGCTCGTCTCTACGACAAGGCCTTCCAACGGGCGCACTTCTATCTGCCTGATACTCCCCGCAGCGATGCCGAGGCGCTCGACTTCTTCCTCGGGAAGCAACCGATGGCTACCTTCTCCGCTGTCGCAGGAGGGCGGCTGGTCGGCGGGGGAACCCTCAGCCCACCTATTTTTGGCGAGGACGCCCCGGGGAGCGCCCACCTGTCGTGGCTGTGGTTCGAACCTCCCGATCTGGCCGACGCCGATGTCGTTGTCGGGGTGCTCGTCGCCCATGTCCTGGACGCGGCCCGACAGTTAGGCTTGCGGGTGCAGATCGAGGCGGCCTCCATCACCCCGCACTTCAAGTCGTGCATCAACTCCATCCCAGGCACGGATCTGGAGGAGGGCCTGACGATCCTGATCAACGACCCAGTGTAAGGTGCGCCGGGGACGATCCAAGCAACGGCTGCAGGCTAATGGTTCCAGACAGCTTCTGAATTCGGCATACTTGGCCTGAAGGTAGTTCAGGACGAATCTCAGGTGATCCAGGCCATGCCGAAGCTCTTGGCTCGGCGGCCGTGCGCCTTTCGTCTCAATCTCTTCGCACCACTGCTGTGCAGCCGCTCGCCAACCAGGTGAGCCTAGCAGAACGCGATGGCTACCGGCGAGAGCAGCTTATCGATCCGTTCAACCTTGTTGAGGTAGGTCGCTTCGAGATCGAATCCGGTGACCTCTATCGCTGCGAAAAACGACTCAATTCGCCACCTGAGGGCGTACCGGGCGAGGGAATGCTTGGGGTTGGTGTTGGTCACGATGTTGAACCAGCCGTCACACAAGGCATCCTGACGAACTCGAAATGTGGAACGGGATGCGTTCGGCTTCCAAGAATGTGAACCGGTCTCGCCCCACGAACTCCCGATCCGCCAGGAAGCCCTTGATGTCCTTTTCCCCGTCGTAGCTGTGGCGGCTGGCGTCGAAGCTGCAGCGTTTCGCCTCCAGCTGTCGTTGACGAGCCAGCGAGGATGCTTACAGCGGGTTGCATAATCCTTGACCAACCCCCAGGAATCACGCCATAAAGACCATAACAAGACGCAAGTGTGTCCAGCTTGTTCCCAGAATCGACGTTGCCTCTTGCTGACTCAATCATTGTGAAACCCGCTGTATGGGGTGGGATGGGACGCCCCCGGAACCTGTAGAGGCTGTCCGGGGGCGTCCCTCAACCGCTGGATGGCGGTGTCGTGGTGCTAGTCAGGCTTGAAGAACCACTGGTTGGCGAAGTGGTTCATGTCCCCCTTCCCCGCGATCCAGGGGGGCAACCGATCGGGGATGTTCCCGATGTTGGACCTGGCGATGATGATGAACGGGGCCTCCCCGACCGTTCCGATGGTATAGAGGTTGTCCGAGAACCTCTGCCAGTACTCCGTCGCGAGGCGCAAGTACTCCTCGCTGCCCCACACGGTGCCCTTGAGCTCGCGGCGGAGCTGCACGAGCGCCATGATATCTTCCGGCGGTTCCTCGCCGGGCAAGACCCCGCCTTCGAAATCGTCCAGCGTCTTCGCTCCCGCTTCGACGTCGGCGTTGGCCAGTAACCACGGTTCCCAGGCGTGGCGGGGCAAGAGTGCAAGTAGGGATTCATCCAGAAGGGTTGCCTCCATCTCCGATATATCTTTATTATCGGAGAGGAGGTCGAAGTTCCCGCTGGCGATCCTGCTGCCTGCGTCCTGCCCCATGACATTGATCCGCGCATCGATGCCCATGGCGCTCCAGTACGAGACCACCAGTTCGTTGATGGCTAGGGAGGTGGCGGCTACAGTACCGCTCATCTCGATGATGATCGTCAGGGGATCGCCGTCAGATCGCAGGCGGATTCCGTCGCTGTTACGCTCGCTCAAGCCCAGATCGTCGAGCAGCTGGTTCGCCAGATCCGGATCGAACTGCGCCGCGTTCTCGCCCCACTCATCCCGGTAATACGGGGCGCTCCTGACGACCGTGTGCTGGAGTGGCGTAGCCAAACCGCTGAAGACGAGGTCGTTGATCTCGTCGCGGTCGATGGCGACGGAGAGGGCCTGCCGGAACTCGAGGGCGTTGAACAGTTCCCGCATCACCGGGTCCGGGTGACTAAAGTTGATCTCGTACATGACCGCCGCGCTCATGAACGAAGGGAGGCCGTACACCGTGTAGTTGCCGGCTTCCGCGTTCTCCTTGAACAGCGTGAAGTCAGCAAAGGTGGCGGTAAAGAACGCCACATCCGTCTCTCCGGAGACGATCTTTAGGGTGTACGTCTCCGGATCGACCGTCTGCGACAGCACCTGGTCCACGTAGGGGAGCTGCTGGCCGGCGGTATCGACCTGGTGGAAGTACGGGTTGCGCTCGAAGAGCCTGGCCGTGGTGCTGAAGGTCTGTGGCATCCACATCTGCGTGGTCGGCTTGTTGGCGTCGTTCAGCGGGTTGAATTCGCGGTGCCAGTTGAACGCATCTTCCCAGGTGTCGAAACCCTCTTCGGTGGCCAGCGCTTCGGCGTCCTCGTTGAAGTCTGGATGCCACTGCTTGAGGTAGGCGCTGGGGTGGAAACTCGACCATTCGCCGCCCTTCCAAGTAACCAGATCCAGCCGCTTGCTCGGTTCGGCCGCACCGAGATGCAAGATCACCGTGTACTCGTCGGGAATCTCGACAAACCCATCGGGAGTGCCGAATATTGTCTGCGTCCAGGCGACGTCAAAGGGGCGCATATCTTCGCGCTTGAAGCGGAAGTCCTCGGAGGTGAACGGATCCCCGTTCGACCACTGCATGCCCGGCCGCAGGTGCAGGGTGAAGGTCTCAAAGTCCTCGGACTCCTCGAAGTCGAGGACCATGCCGGGAATGACTTCGCCGTCTGGCGTCATCTCCAGGATGAACCCCCCCCGAGCCGGCTCTTCGGTGAGGTCGTTCCAGGGGTGGTTGCCGGTGGCGAACACGGTGAAGGTGCCGCCGTACACCCCGATCTCTTCGAGCACCTCGAAGACCATGGGCTGGTCGGGGAGACGGTCTTCGACGGCGGGCAGGTCGCCGCTGGCGACGCGGGCGTCGAGGTACGGCGACTGCGTGTACGTTCCCTGCGCGGTGGCGTTGGCGGCGAGTAGCCCTACGATCATGATAAGGGTGGCGATCGCGGCTTGGAGTGTTCTTCTCACTTTTCCATACCTCCCAAGGGGGGTGCGTACCGGCACCGGTACGCGTACGAGGCGGGTGTGCCTATTCCTGGGATGGTCCGTCACCTAACCCGTGCTCTCTGTTGGTGATACAGGGGTTAGCGGCGAATGACCGGTCAGGTGGGTTGATCACCTCCAATCTGTCGTCAGGCGTTGGAGTTCTTGCTACTGAAAACCAACGAATCAGGAGCACTAGTTTATGGACCAGAATAGAGTACTTCTAGCCCAGAAACAATAGTACCAACGTGCCGTTCACGGGAATCGCGGGTTGTGTCCGATATGTTCTGTAATTAGCGAGGCTACCTAGCAACAAGTAGCCATCGCCCTCCAAGATGAGAAGAACCACCAACTCACGAGGAGGAAAGCGATGGCTAACCCCGACAATACGCCCACGCCCGACACGCTACAAGAGGCCCTACTCAATGACCCCGAGTTCCTACAACGAATCGTCCAGAACGCCCTACAGCACATCCTTGAAGCCGAAATCAGCCACCACCTCAACGCTGAGCCATACCAACGAACGCCCAGCAGGAAAGGCTACCGCAACGGCTACAAACCCAGACAACTCAAAACCAGAGTCGGCAGCCTCGAGCTACTCATCCCCCAAGACAGAGATGGCACCTTCAGGACAGAACTCTTCGAGAAGTACCAACGCAACGAGAAAGCCCTCGTGCTATCCCTGATGACGATGTACCTCGAAGGAATATCAACCCGGAAAGTCAGAGACGTTACCGAAGTCCTATGCGGAACAAGTTTCAGCAAGAGCACCGTCAGCAACCTCACGAGGCAGCTCGATGAGGACCTCCAAGCATGGAGATCTCGTCCGCTAGAAGTTGAGTACCCGTACCTGATGGTGGATGCTCGCTACGAACATGTCCGGGTCGACCATCAGGTGGTCAGCCTGGGCGGTCGGCTTCGCTGACGCTGATCGTGACGGGGGTCAGGGCTGACGGTTACCGCGAAATACTCGCTGTGGCGGTGTCGGATACGGAGAGTGAAGCTACCTACCAGGAGGTCTTCCGATCTCTCAAGACCCGGGGCCTTCGGGGTGTGCAGCTCGTAACGAGTGATGACCATGCAGGATTGAGAGCAGCGATCAGTAGGCTGAACCGTACTGGGTTTCGTGGAGACTCTGCTCTCACGCGGCCAGCCTGGGCATGGCCTGCGCTTGAGTGTACGCCATCTCGAAGTCCACGGGACTGACGTAATCGAGCGAAGAGTGCAACCGCCGACAGTTGAACCACCTCACCCACCGCATCGTCGCCGTCTCCACCTCCTGCCTCGAGCACCAACTCGTCGACCTGGCGTGGATCAGCTCGCTCTTGAACAAGCCGATCGTGCTCTCCATCAACGCATTGTCATACGCCGTGCCCACCCGACCGATCGAACCGTTCACGCCATGATCGAGCAACTTCTGGCTGAACGCCAGACTCGTATATTGACTGCCGGCATCCGAATGATGAATCACGCCGTCAGCAACGAACCGCCGATCGGTTCGACGCCGGACGCTCACAGCCTGCTCCAGAGCCCTCATCACCAGCTCGCTGCTCTTACCGGTACTGACCGTGAAACCCAGGATGCGCCTCGAGAAGCCGTCCTGCAGGAACGACACGTACACCCACCCTTCACGAGTGAGCACGTGCGTGAAGTCCGCCACCCAAACGATGTCGGGCGCATCTTGGAACCAGTCTCGCCTCACCAGATCCGGCGAGCTGACGCCGCTAGGCGTTGGGATGGTCGTGCGGACCTTCCTTCTTCGTGTCATGCCCTTCAAGCCCGCGACTCTCATCAGGCGCGCCACCTGGTCACGCCCAACGTCGATACTCTCGTGCTGGAGGGCGTGCCATACCTTACGGACGCCGTACACACCAAAGTTCTCGCGGTGCACCCGATGAATGACCTCCAGGAGACGCTCATCGGATTGCTGGCGAGCGGATGCTTGCCGCTTCTTGGCTGCGTAGTACGTGCTCGGGGCGATCGGCACGTTGTGGTCCCGTAGGACACGGCAGATCGGCTCGACCCCGAACAGGTTCTTATACGCGTTGATGTAGGCGACCATCACTTGAGTCGGCGGTCGAGCTCCGCGGCCGCGAAAAACGCGCTGGCTGTCTTGAGGATCTCGTTGGCTCGTTTGAGTTCGGCTACTTCCTTCTTGAGGGCCTTGATCTCCTCACGCTCTGTGGTTGTCAGGCCTGGCTTGTCACCAGCGTCGATGCGGGCTCTGTCTACCCAGCCGCGCATGGTGTCGACCGGGATGCCGGTTAGGTCATGCAGGCGCCGATAGGAGGCTGAACGTGATTCGTGCGGCGCTTCTTCTCGACGCTCCATGAACATGCGGATGACTCGATCTTTGGTTTCTTGGTCGTAACGGGTCATGCTCCATTCTCTCCTTTCGAGGGAGAACGGAGCCTCCATCAAACCCAGGGCGGTTCAGGCACTTTCAGGGCGCGAGTTGGCAACGCTGCCAGGTTCATTTCGCTCGGAATCTGCTGGGTCGAGTAGCGAGGAAGCATCGTAAGCACCTAGCCGAGGACCTCAAGGGGATCTTCCGGGCGCCTACCTTGGAGTGGGCCAGGGAAGCAGTGGTGGAAGTGGTGGATGCCTGGCGTGGTAGTCATCGGGCCCTGGCTGAGCATTTGGAGGGGC
This sequence comes from Trueperaceae bacterium, assembly GCA_963662295.1. Classification (GTDB taxonomy): domain Bacteria; phylum Deinococcota; class Deinococci; order Deinococcales; family Trueperaceae. The sequence goes on along the minus strand of OY759346.1, from coordinate 3,890,036 downwards.
ATGTCGAGGAGTGCTTGGTGTGTTTCGCGTTCCCTGTTTCTCATCGTTTGAGGATCAGGACTACGAATTCGTTGGAGCGTCTGAATCAGGAGATCAAGCGTAGGACTCGGGTGGTGAGGATCTTTCCGAATCGGGAGTCTTGCTTGCGGTTGGTGACGGCGTTGTGTATGGAGACGAGTGAGGAGTGGCTCTCTGGGAAGCGGTATTTGGATATGAGCTGGTTAGTTGAGCCGGCGGAATTGGAGGAACTCATCGGTGCTTGACTTGTTTGGAGGAAACTACAGAACAATCTGGACTTGACTCGCACATCCTCTGATCCCACATGAATCTGACCTCGAAATCGCCTCCCATAGCCCGAGTATTCAAGCTGGTATGCGTTGCTGGGAAGGGTTGGAAACCCCTCCAGCACGAGAGGGAATCCGAGATTTGCCGTACTGACCGGCCTTCTTGGCTTGTCGGGAGTCCTTTGAGCTGTCCTGAACGCCATTCAGAAAACAGGCGACTCTCTTGATTACCATATTCTTGTAATGCCGAATGTAGCCACAAACTGGCTATTCTTGACTTAAGATTGTGAGGATCAAAATGCAACTTGTCCCTGATTACGAAATCAGGGACAAGTTGCGGGAGTTGCGTTCTTCTGGCCAAGGTTTTGCGCCGCGCTGGTGGATCTTGAGGTAGCTGAGCTGCTGCCCAACTGAAAAATGTCGTGTACAGAGGAGGGGGACCACAATCGACCAGGCCTTACCCGAGATAGGGCAACTCGTCCAAATCCGTAATCGCCATTTCATCACCCAGGACGTAATTGCCGGCCGCGGCAAGCAGGCCGAGCGCCGCCTCGAACTCGAATGCATCGATGACGACGCCTACGGGAGCAACCTGTCGGTGCTGTGGGAGCGCGAGGTGGTCAAGCAGGCGTTCGCCACCGTCGGCTGGCCCCGCCCCGACGGCTGGGACCGCCCGGCGCTGCTCGAGAGCTTCGTGGACGCGGCCCGCTGGTCGGCCAGCTCGGTGCTGGAGCAGCTACCACTGCAGGCGCAGGCGAAGAAGCTGTATCCGTATTCAATGCCGCCCGCGTCGCGCGAGTACACCTACGGGGGGGATACCTGTCCCGCGGCCCAGCAGTTTCTCAAGACCTTCATTCGCTGGTCGACATTCTGTGAGAAATACGATCCCGAACATTGCGAACTTGCCGCGAGCATCGTCCGCGAAGTGGCGGATAGGAACCGACGTTAACAGAGCGACGCTAAATGGGAGGGACGAGTTCCGTCTCGTCCGAAAAGCGAAGGGGGATAAGGACCATGAATCTGAGGACCAATCGCAACCAGGTAATTGAATTCTCACTAACTTCACAAGGGAGCCATGGCGATCCCTACAACGATGTCGAGCTGGACGCCGTTTTCAAAGCACCCAATGGCGCCGATCTTCGAGTTCCCGCGTTCTGGGCTGGCGATCAGACCTGGAAAGTGCGCTTCGCGGGCGCCGAAGAGGGGGAGTACGCCTTCGAGACCGTCTGCTCGGACAGCGCGGACACAGGTCTGCATGGTCAGAGCGGTACCATTACTGTCGAACCGTACACCGGAGACAATCCGCTGCTCCAACACGGCCGCTTGCGTGTCGCGGACGACAAACGCCACTTCGAACACCAAGACGGTACGCCCTTCTTTTGGACCGGCGACACCTGGTGGATGGGCCTTACGACGCGTTGCGACTGGCCCCACGGGTTTCAGATGCTCGCCGCGGACCGTGTCGCCAAGGGTTTTAATGTTATTCAGATTATTGCGGGGCCTTTGCCCGACATGGATGCGTGGGACCCGCGCGGTCGTAACGAGGCCGGCCATCCCTTCGCTGACGACTTCGCGCGCATTAATCCCGCCTACTACGATCACGCCGACCTAAAAATCGCGCATCTCGTGCAGAAGGGTCTCATGCCCTGCATCGTCGGCATGTGGGGCTACTACCTCCCGCAGATCGGCGTCGACCGCATCAAGCGTTACTGGCGTTACCTCGTCGCGCGCTACGGCGCGTATCCCGTTACCTGGTGCATCTGCGGTGAGGCGACCATGCCCTACTACCTCTCCGAGAACAAGGAGGCCGAGGGCGCGGAACAGAAAGCCGGTTGGACCGAGGTCATGCGTCACGTACGCGAGATCGACGGCTATAAGAACTTGATCACCATCCATCCCACGCAATTCGGCCGCGAGATGGTCGAGGACCCCACGCTGATGGACTTCGAGATGCTGCAGACCGGCCACAGCGATATCGAGAGCGTGCCGAATACGGGCCAATCCGTCATCAAATCGGTCCCGCGCGAACCGCTCATGCCCGTCATCAACAGCGAGGTCAATTACGAGGGCATCCTCGGGCACGCGTGGCAGAACGTGCAGCGGTTGTGCTTCTACAACACCGCGCTCAACGGCGCCGCCGGCCACACTTACGGCGCCAACGGCATCTGGCAGATGAGCCGCGAGGATCAGCCCTACGGTAAATCGCCCCACGGCCGGTCCTGGGGCAACACCGCCTGGACTGAGGCCATGCACCTGCCCGGCGGCCGGCAGGTCGCCCTCGGTGGCTCCTTCATGGCACGCTTTCCATGGTGGCAATGCGAGTCGCATCCCGAGTGGGTCGACCCCGCACCCGAAGCTGATAACGCCTACACGACCATCGCCACAGGCATCCCCGGCCAGCTACGCATCATCTACGTACCCATGCTCTGGAATTCGCCGACCATCCAGGCCATCGAGCCGGGCCTAAAATACGAAGCCTACTACTTCGACCCCTGCACCGGCGAGGATGTCCCCATCGGCCCCGTCGAACCCGACAACGAAGGCAACTGGACCCCAGACGGTCCTGAGGAGGTTCACGATTGGCTCATCGTGATGGAGGCAAAGATGTGACGCAGCACACGCCCCTATACGCGGAGTCTCACCCCCTCGTGTCATTGCGAGGAGTGAGCAAAGCGAACGACGCGGCAATCTCGCGACGTCACGGTCCCTGCCCGGACGAGATTGCCGCGTCGGCCTGTCGGCCTCCTCGCAATGACACGAGGGGGCATGGTCTCAGAAGATGGTGGAAAAGCCGGCGTACGCCCCGGGTTGTTGCTGTAGTCTGGGCTAGTCTCTCGATTGCAGTAGTCTCTGGCGTCGCCGTCCGAAAAGGACGAGAACGAGGCGGTGGCGATGGCCGAGGCCAGCCGCTTCGTCCGCATCGACGAAGCGGATTAGCAGCGCCTGCTGCGGATGCTCGACGCCTCCGAGCAGATCGCCCAGAGTGCCGACGCGAAAGCCGAGGCGCTGTTCGCCTGGATCTTTCTTGCGGGCCGAGTGGAAGAACGTGGTCGACGCGCTCGGCATCACCAGCTGGGACATGTACCGGCTGGTGCCTCGCGCGGGGCGCGGCTCGCCCCTGGGCGCCAGGCAGCGCAGCAAGGTGTGGGCAGGACAATCCGGCCTCGTGAGAAAGGCGATGAGCAAGGGAAATCTTGGACCCACAATCGAGTTTGTGCCGGTCAGTACGGCATTTCTCGGTTTCTCCGTCCACCACGCATCGTCAAATCGCTCTTACTCGCCACCCTCTCGTCCAACGCCAGATCGTTGAGTCGTATTCAGAAAAGCGGAAACGCAGCCACCGTCAGGCACGGCAATGTGCGAAAAATGCGATGCGGACCGGGGTTTCTTGCCCCTCACTAGAGATCAGACCCGTCACCGACGCAACCCCGAACAACGCCGGCAAGTCCTGATCATCTCAGGTTTCGACCCACGACTACCTATCCAGTCGAACAAAGTCGGGCAAAACCCTTGCATAGAATGCCCGCTGGATGCCTCGCACGCTCTCCCCGCCGTCAACGACGATATTCGAGCCTACGTTGAAGTTTCCGGCTTGCGAAGCGAGAAATATGGCCGCCCCTGCGATATTGTCCACCTCCCCTATCCGCTTGGCCGGAATGACCGTCTTCATCTCGTCTGTGTAATCCCGGGCCGTCGTATTCAAATCGGTAGGAAAGTCACCGGGTGAGAGGGTGTTGACTTGAATCCCCTCCCAGGCCAAACTATCACCCAGGTGACGGCCCAACTGAATCACTCCTGCTTTGCTGGCGCCGTAGGCGTAGTTGTAAGCCGAGTTGAGCTTTCCGCAGCCGTCGATGGAAGCGATATTTATCACGTTTCTCGGGGTTTCGGGCGAAGCGCCCACCCGCAGAAAGGCTAGAAACGACTGGATCATGAAGAAGACGGCTTTGAGATTGAGATCCATCACGGCGTCCCACGTTTCTTCGGTAACATCCTCGATCTTCCTACGACCGTCGCTGATTCCTGCGTTGTTGACCAGGATATCGAGCGACTGCTCCCGTTCGCCGTAGGCCTTTGCCAGCGCCTTGATCCCGGTGACGGAACCTACATCGGCTACGAGATACTCACAAAAGCCGATTTTCCTCAGCTCCTCCCGTTTCTTTTTCAGGGCTTCTTCTCTGCGCGCTACGATGTACACCTTCGCCCCAAAATGGACGAAGCCTTCAGCGATCATCGCTCCGATACCAACCGAACCGCCGGTCACCAATGCGGTTTTTCCCTCCAGGGAGAACAGATCTCTCATGTCCAAACCTCCTCGATATCGCTACTGGCTCTCGATGGATCGTACACCAGGCGCTCCCCTGGGCCTCTACGAACGTTTGGCCGTCGCACGTTGGGCAGGTGGTGGTGTGGATGCCTGGTGTGAGTTCGAGCAGCTCGTTAGGCACGCGGGGGGAAGTGTCGGGTGTCCGGTCGTCGGGAGGCATCAGGATCAAAGGCGGCAGGTAACCATCGCGAGGGCCACACGGAGTTCATCGAGAACATCCTTTAGGGGCCGGGCGCTACCATCGGCGTTCTGAAGTTCGACACCGAGGGCTGCCATGACCTCGCGGGCCTCTCTGCTCGGGTTGAGGAGCTGCACCAGGACGCTACGCAACGCCGTGCCCCCAATCCGATCCGAGTCTAGAACTTCTTAGCACCCTCACCACAGGCGTGCTTAAGTACGAAAGCTGGTTTGTTGGACATAGGTCTTACGGGGTTAAGATTAATGATCTCACCTTTCGCCAGCGCTGGCGAAAGGCAACTTCACAGGCTGGGTTTCTGTGTGCTGATAAGGGGTCGATATTGGCGGATATCAACTCGGAACGATGCTTTAGGGGGTGCGTTCTATCGGTCGTTGCTCGCCCGTGCACGGCGGCCTTACAATTGCAGAGTCGCCGCGGCGAAGGCACAACCCGTTTTGAAGGGAAGACCCGAATGAAAATGCTGTCTGACGCCCAATGGTCTAACTATCAAGAGCAGAGGTATCTACGACTCGGAGTGATCGATCCATTTGAATTGGGGGAAAGGTAATCGCTATGGGCAGGACCAGGTACCTTGTTCTCGATTCCCGAGTTATCGAGCGTGCGGACAACGCGAAGCTTGCCGTTACGGCGGCGGAGAAGGATACCAACAATCCCCTGTTCGGGGAGGACGAGACTTGGGAGATGCGGTTCGACAATCTTTACCCGAATGTTATGTTTGACCGGCAGGAGGGGCTGTACAAGTGCTGGTACAGCCCGTTTATCGTCGATATATCCGCCACGGGTATGAGCATTGAAGATCGCCAGAAGAAGGAGTATACGTCGCTGAAAGGGAGGGAGAAGGGGGTATGCTATGCCACCTCCAGAGACGGCATCGTCTGGGAGAAGCCCGAGCTGGGCCTTGTCGAATTCGAGGGGAGCAAGAAGAACAACCTTGTCTTCCGCGGGCCGCACGGCGCGGGGGTCATCAAAGACCTCCGTGAGACGGATCCGGCGAAGCGCTACAAGATGTTGGCCTCTTCGGTTGGACAGGCTATGGCCGTATCCTTTTCGCCGGACGGTGTTCGGTGGGGCCCGCTGTCGCGGTGTCCGAACATCAATCCCTACCGGGTCGATGGTACCCACTACAACGCGTTATGGGTCGATGAACTCGGCGAGTTCGTGGGGTTTACGCGGATGCGCGACAAGCGTGAAGGCGGCTCGAAAGCCATGAAGAAGCGCCCCGGGGCGTGGCCGCCGCGGCAGGTGGGGAGAACCACGAGCAAGGACTGGGTTCGCTGGACGCCAGCGGAGCCGATCATGGAGGGGCTGAACCACAACCTGCAGATCTACTCCATGCCCGTCTTCCGCCACGGGAGTGTGTTCCTCGGCCTGCCGGTCATCCACAACCAGATCACCGATCAGGCCTGGACCGAACTGGCGTGGAGCCCTGACACCGTCGAATGGCATCGCGTGTCCCCCGGTTCGCCGCTGATACCGAACAGCGATCCCGTCGGCAGTTACGACTGGGGCTGTGCGTACTCGTCGGCCTATCCGGTCCTTCTGGAGAACGAGATCCGGCTCTACTACGGCGCGAGCAACTGGCTGCATTTCGGGTGGCGTGACGGCTATCTCTGTCTGGCACGGCTGCGCCCGGATGGGTTCGCCGCGTACGAGCAGGTCTCCGCAAGGAGGCCAGCCGTCGTCACAACCGCGCCGGTCGAGTGTACCGGAGGTGAACTTCACCTCAGCGCGGACGTACAGATCGTCGGTTCGGTGGGCGTGAGGCTTCTCGCTACGTCCGATGGCCGGCTGCTAGCCAAGAGCGAACCGATAGAGCAGACCGTCACCGACAGCGTCGTAAAGTGGAAAGACGGCTTCTCAATCCGTTCCATCAACGGCCAGGATGTTCGGATACAGTTGACTGTCAACGGAGCGAAGCTCTATTCGTTCGGCTTCGATTTGAAGCCTGCCATCACAGCATGACGGTCCAACATCAGGGAGCAATATCGTCGGGAGTGTTACCCGTAACCGTGCCCACAGCAACCGAAATGTTGCCGTCCTCATTGTAGATTCCCCCACCCGTGCCAGAACCATCAGTATCAGCATCAGCAATGTTGCCGGTCACAGCGCAACCATCGTGAAACGTGAGCGTCGAACCAAGATTGTAGATCCCACCCCCATTCCCGCTCGCTTGGTTGCCGCTCACTACGGTGGTGCCCTCGAGCGTGAATTCACCGGAGAACATGTTAGCAATTGCGCCGCCCTGAGCAGCGGTGTTGTCGCTGACGGTGCTGTTCGAAACAGTGATGCGACTCAAACTGCCGCCGTTCATGAATCCACCACCATCTTGCTCCGCACCGTTGTTCGATACAACGCTATCGGTGATCGTGAGCCTTGAAGCGCTCAGGGAAATGCCCCCAGCGGACCAGAGCGCCGTGTTCGCGGTCACGCTACTATCGAAGATCGTGGTGACGGTGCCATTCTCGATCACGATGCCCCCGCCACGGAACGCTGTGTTCCCACTAATGGTGGTGTTGTTCTTAATGTCGAGTCTGGCGGCAGCACGGGTATTGATTCCACCGCCATGGACGGCGGAATTCCCACTTGAACCAGCTCGTGTATTCAGCAAAATCGATTTCTAGGGTACCCCCCACATATATTCCAAAAGGATCAGTGCATACCTGGAAAAATGTGAGCAAAGATCTAGGTCAATTGCGCTATGGTTTTCTCCTGCAGCCTCGAGATACGCATCGACATGATCCTTCTCATGTCGCCCGAACCTTCCGCGCAACACCCCTGATTCTTGAACTGGTTCTAGTAACATCGCTCCCACTATTCCTCCTCCATCCCTGGCTCGAACATCGCATTCGGCCCCAATTCCTCGAGAGACGGTTTCAGCCAGGCGATCGCATAGTCCCTCTCACCCGGCGAAGGATTGCCACCGGGTCCATAACCCTTCAGGGAAGAGATCTGGGCAAGAGGCACAAACGCATGCTGGATCGCGTCGCGGGTCACCTCGAACTTCAGGAACCCCAGCGTCGAATCGCCGTCTCGACACAATGCCGAAGACTGCGGAAACGCCGTCGCTGGAGATGCGACGAAGCGGATTCCCTCCAAATCGAAGCTGCGCCGGCAGTGCACGTGTGACGTAATCACCATCGTGGCTCGAGTCCGTCGGAAGGTGTCCATCAGGCGATCCCTCTCCGGCCGATCGAGGTTGAAGAACCATGGGACACGTTCCTTCACGGGGTGGAAGGTCGGTTCGTCGAGCCTGTCTACGAACAGCGCCGGGTGCATCATCCACACGTGATGATCGACGTCCGCGTCCTCCTGGAGCCCGTCCAGCCACTCCCACATTCCATCTTCCTCAGGCAGTCCCGAACTCGCGAGAAGAGCGTTCAGTCCAGTGAACCGGACGCCCCTGTGGACGAAGCTCCACTGGGATGGGCCGAACACCTCTTCGCACTCAACGACGGTTTCGGAGCGAATCCGCGCGGGGGAGTGTCCATCGGACTTCTCGCCCACGTCGTGGTTTCCGGGAATGACATGGTAGGGGAACGTAAGGCTGTCCAGATCCGCTCGCACCCGTTCGAGTTCATACCTATGGTGCGATCCATCGCTGGTGAGGTCCCCTCCAACGAGAAGGAATTCTGGTGCCAGGGAGACGATCTGGGCCCTTGCCGTCTTCCAGTTCTCGACCCAAGCCGGCTGGTATCGGAACGATCGCGGGGTGCCTACATGGATGTCGGATACGTGCGCAAAGGTCCAACTCATTGGGACGGGACCTCGTCCAGGAACGGATGGGCCTTCTCGCGGATCTCTAGAGGGAAGTTGTGCTCTGCGTCGGGATCCTCTGCAATCTGGCGCCCTCCACCCCCGATCGTGCCGAGTGTGGCGCCGTCGCCGACGAGTCGTGCGGCCTCTTCTCGGGTGATGATCTTGGTTCTCAGGTAGTGACGTGAGATTATCTCATACCCCCTACGGGCCGTTCTCGAGATGAAGTTACTTCCGTCTGAAACACGATTTCTCAATTAGCCACCCCACCCCCTCGTTATCGAGTAAACTCGGGAAACCTACTCGAAAGCGCTCCTTCAACCCTCATTATGACCACCTACCGGCACCTAGTTCAAAACCAAGGGTTCAGCGAATGTCTGGTACGCATCGCATCTGGTCGGGGTGTGGGATCATCTCACCTCACCACCGCACGAGGTTTCTCCGCGCCATTTCGACTCGCTCTTGTGCCCGCCGGCTCTACAATGCCCCCCATTACGGCATAATTTAATCGGAAAGGCCCCTTATGAAAATCACACAGATCGAAACTATCAGGATCGACTCCCAGCCGCAGATAATCTGGGTGCAGATTCATACTGACACCGGGATAATGGGTCTTGGAGAGAGCTGGTATGCGCCGCATGTCATTGAGTCTGCCGTGCACGATTGGTTCGGCCCCTTGCTTATTGGTCGGGAACCCGCGGCGATCGAGCGTCACTGGGAGGCGATGTTCCGCCTCTCTGACCATGCCGGTTATGGCGGCGCTGAGATGAGAGCCATATCAGCGATCGACATGGCGCTGTGGGATATCAAAGGGCAGGCGGTCGATCTCCCGATCTATGAATTGCTGGGAGGAGCGGTTCGAAAAAAAATTCGCGCTTACGCCAACGACATTCCCTATGAGGGTGCGGGCGAGAAAGCGAAGTATTACCTCGACCAGGGGTTCACAGCGATGAAGGGTGGCCCCACCATCGCCCTTGCCCAAGCCACCGATGGGCAGTCGCTTTCGCCAAGAGAACTGGATATGGCATTAAAACCCATCAGGGACATACGCGATGCCGTAGGCATGGACATGCAGATCGCGAACGACGGTCACGGCAAGTGGACTCTCCCCGTGGCCATACGCATTGCCCAGGCTATGGAGCCGTACGAAATGATGTGGCAGGAAGATCTCATGCCGCTGTTGAATCCGGACGCCCTTGCACAACTGCAAGCGGCGACGAAGACTCCTATATGTATCTCCGAACGCCTGTTGACGCGCTGGCAGTTGCGTCTCTTCATTGAGAACGGATCGGCCCGCATCGTTATGCCTGATCTCATCTGGACAGGAGGAATATCGGAAACGCACAAAATCGCGATTCTGGCCTCGGCACACCAGGTGCCCATCGCTCCGCACGACGCGACTGGGCCAGTGAACATCTTCGCCTGCGCACAGATTCTGATGAATGCGCCGAACGGGATGATCATGGAGCATGTCCCGCCTTATTACAAAGGCTGGTACAACGAAGTGGTTGACCCCAACGTGGACATCCACGACGGCTTCTTGCATGCGCCCGAGCGACCCGGTATCGGAACCCGGCTGAAAGCAGGAATCCGCGATCGCTCAGATGCCCACGTGCGTGTCAGTGACACCCCCGGCAATAGCTTCGTGGATCACTACGGCCCCTACGAAGCCAGGACTGCAGCAACCCAGGCAGTTGTCGATGAAATGAAGATTGAGCGGGGACCGAAGTGATTCGATTGCGGATTGAGAGACGTCGGCAGTGAAAGGAATTCGGACCACTTCGCTAGCATTACATCACCGGGAACGTTCTGACCCATCTCAGGAGTCGAGCCGAAAACCTGCCGTAGGGGCGTGTTCTTCTTTTCGTTCGAAGAGTCCGTAATCGCGCGAAGGACTTTAGCGAGACTCCTGGCAGGGCTAACTGGAACATCCATGCTGATTCCATTATTCAACGAAAAACGCCGAGCTGGGTATTTGCCCGATTCTCCTGCGATAAACCTGCGGTAAAACGAGTCCCGGGAGACCCTCTGGCCTCTCGGTGCTTTTCATTCTCCCTCGTCCCTGACGGGTTTTCTTGTCAGGACTTCACGGTGTTTTTGAGCTTGCGTCGGTGACGGATTCTAACCCCAGTGAAGGGGAAGAAACTCCGGTCCGTATCGCCTTTTTCGAGAATGCCTGTGCCTGACGGTCCCCGCATTTCCGCTGCTTTGAATAAGGCTCAACGATTCGGCCCTGGAGGATGGGGTTCCAGACGAGTGCGATTCGACGATGCGTGGTGGACGGCGATACCGAGAAATGCTGTGCTGACCGGCATGAACTCGATTGTGGGTCCAGAATTTCCCTTTCTTATCGCCTTTTCAGAGAGGCCGCAAAGTCCTGCTTGTGGTGGGCGGTACTGGATTTGAACCAGCGACCCCTCGCGTGTGAAGCGAAGCTACTCCAAGCAACACCTTCAACCATAGTCAACGAAAACGCGTCTGGGAAGCGGTTCCTGCCAGCTTGCTTTCAACTAGATTCAATGCTGTTAAACGGTTTCAATCATCTTCCTGCGGTAAACCTGCGGTAGGAATCCAACACGGAAAGAGATCTTCTCAATCGCCTTCTATCCTAACTTCTCGACCTTCACCGCGGAGCCGGTGGCCCTGACCACGGTCGCGGGCGGGACCACCGCGCTGGACTTACAGCGGGTTGCACAATGATTGAGTCAGCAATGCGCAATATCATTCCGGGAACAGGTTCCTTCAGAACCCACTTGCGTCTCCCGATGGTCCATTTGGCGTGATTCCTGAGGGTTGGTCAAGGATTATGCAACCCGCTGTAGGCTATCCGGAGCACGTCCACCAGCCGCTCATCCAGTCGATCGTCGACGAGCTGAACGGCCAGGGGTCGTGCCCCAGCACGGGGGAGAGCGGCGCCCGGGCAACCTGGGTGATCGACCAGTTCCTCGACGACTACCGCAAGCGACGTCGCCGTCCCGGAAGCAGCTAGGGGGGCGCTCTCACGGCAGCGCCGCCCGCCAGCCCTGGCGGCAGAGGTCCTCGAGCTCTCGCAGGCGTTCCCCCTGCTCAGGCCGGTCCGCGAGGTTGTCGACCTCCGCCTCGTCGTGGGCGTGATCGTAGAGCTCGCGCGCCAGCACCTCCCCGGTAGCGAACCGGACCCAGGCGGTAAAGCGGAAGCGCTCGGTGCGCATGGTGTAGCCCATCACCTCCGGGCGACCGCGGTACGTCCAGGGGCGGGGGAACTGGCTGAAGGCAGCGCGTTTCCAGGGCCGCTCGGGATCGTCGAGCAGCGGCAGCAGGCTGACGCCCTCGAGCTCGGGCTGGCCCGGCAGGCCGCAGCTGTCCAGCAGCGTGGGGTAGATGTCGACGAACTCGACCAGCGCCTCGGTCCGCCCGGGCTTTCGCCCCGGCAGCGACAGGATCAGCGGCGCGCGGGTATCGCGCTCGTAGTTGGTGGTCTTGCACCAGAGCGCCTTCTCGCCCAGGTGGTAGCCGTGATCTCCCCACATCACCACCACGGTGTCCTCCCGCAGGCCGTGCCCCTCCAGGGCGTCGAGCACCTTGCCGACCTGCGCGTCGAGGTAGCTGACGCAGGCGTAGTAGCCGTGCCTCAGCCTCCTGACGAGGGCCTCTGGGAGGGGCCCCCGGTCGGGAACGTCGCGGTAGCCGCGTAGCTCGCCCGACTCGTGCCAGGCGTAGTCGGGGATGCCGGCTGGCCGGTCGGGGTGGTCCGGGGCGGCGATGGCCTCGGGATCGTACAGCTCCCAGTAGCGCCGGGGGGCGCTGAAGGGCAGGTGCGGTTTACGGAACCCGACCGCCAGGAAGAAGGGTCCGTCCCGGATCTCGCCAAGGAGGCGCACCGCCTCGGCGGCGACCCGGCCGTCACCGTAGGCGTCGTCGGGCACGTCGGCGTCCTCGCTGGCCGCCATCTTCGGCCCCGGCCAGCGGTCCGCCGACGGCCCCTGATTTTCGGGTAGCAGGTAGTCCTCGCGCTTGAACACCACGTTCAGCCGGGCCGGCGCCGACCAGGATTCTGGGTCCTGCATCTCGGGCGACCCGTGGTAGATCTTGCCCACCGCCCGGCTCTCGTAGCCGTGCCTCATGAAGGCCTGCGGCAGGGTCGACACCTCGGGGCGCGCCTCCCGGAAGTGGGTGCCGGTCGTGAACTGCGGCAGGGTAGCGAGCTCGGGGGAAAGCTCGCTGCGGAAGTGCGACTTCAGATCCCACACGCGGATGCTGTCCGGCCTCAACCCGGTCATCACCGAGGCGCGGGAGGGATTGCACACCGCCTGCTGGCAGTAGGCGCGCCCGAACACCGTGCCCCCGGCCGCCAGGCGGTCGATGTTCGGGGTGTGGGCGTGCGGATCGCCGTAGCAGCCGAGGGCGGTCCTCAGGTCATCCACCGCGATGAAAAGGACGTTCGGTCGGGTCATAGGTCCGATTCTAAAGCGCCTTCCAGCGATCTTGGCTGCCAGGGCCACCGACCGACGGTGCAGGCATCCGCGTGCCGGTCGCGTCACGCTTGCGGAGTACTGTAACTCTCCCCGCGGGCAGGATTCGGACCAGGATACCCCAATGCTGGCGAATCGAAGAACCGGTACACCAAGAGTCCTATTCCGAAGCCAAAAAAGTCCGGTGACCGATTGCGTGTTTTAGCCAAAGAGCGCACAAAGAGTCGCTAGACCGCCCCAAACAGCCCGAAACCGACCTGAAATCCCGCCGAACTGGCAGTTTTTGCGTGGTAAGACCGCAAAAGCGAAGTGAAGTCGGGTCAGCTGTGAAAGTGCCGATAACCCTTCTTACGAGAACCTACGACTACACCTCTTGGTTGTCATAGCCCGGTCTAGACTGCCATGACGATGCGCCTCCGGAGGTCGAGTGAGGGAGAACACTTTCACGCTCCTGCGTGCACGACTCAACCTCCGGAAGCAGCCTCTCGAACAGCGCCATATGATCCCTAGCGAGTATCGATCCTTATGGCAGGTTCAAGCTTCATTCGTTGTCGCTTCGGTTTCTTTTCACCGTGATCTCCAGACCCCCGTTTTTGGTCCAGGTCAAAGGTTAGGATTCGCCATTCTGAGGTGCTCCCCGTTTTTGGTCCAGGTCAAAGGTTAGGATTCGCCATTCCTGAGGCCCCACGGATCTGCTCGATATAGGTCCTGGGCGGTACATCTCCCAGCGATGAATGAGGCCTGAAATTGTTGTAGTCCCACCTCCATTTCTCAACCTTCTCCTCGGCATCAGCAAGGCTCAAGAACCAATGAACATTCAAGCACTCATCTCGGAATGACCCGTTGAACGACTCGATGAACGCATTATCCGTAGGCTTCCCACGGCGAGAGAAGTCCAGCGATACGTTGTGGATGTATGCCCACCGGTCGAGAGCTTTGCTGATGAACTCCGATCCATTATCCGTCTGAATCCGCTTCGGGGGCCCATGCAAGACCACCAGGCGATCGAGCACGCCAGCGACATCCTCCCCACGGATACTCTGACCCAGCTTGATCGCTAAACACTCCCTGGTGAACAGATCCATCACGGTGAGCGCCCGGAACCTCCGACCGTTGAACAGCTGGTCGGACATGAAGTCCATCACCCAGCGATCATTCGGAGATTTGACGTCCGGTAGGTTCTCCCGTGGAGCTACCGACCGGTGTCGTTTCGGCTTCTTCGTTCTCAGGTTCAGCCCTGCCAGACGATAAAGACGATACACGCGCTTATGGTTCACGCCCCACCCCTCACGCCGCATGAGGGTATAGATTCTCCTGTACCCATACCGAACCCGCACCAGAGCTATCTCCTCGATGCGCTTCCTGACCGGAGCATCTCGAAACCCTCGCTGGGGCGTGTACCGCAGCGAAGACCGGTGCGCCCGAAACACCCTGCCGGCGCGACGCTCGCTCACCCCATACGAGATCTGAAGATCCTGTGCCAGCTCGCGATGTTTGGCTGGCTTCAGAGCTTTTTTGATAACACATCCTGCAGCATCACCTTATCCAAGCTAAGATCAGCAACGAGTTGCTTGAGCTTCCGGTTCTCCTCTTCAAGCATCTTGAGCCTGCGGACTTCGTTCACGCCGAGGCCCTCGTACTTCTTGCGCCAGCGATAGAACGTCTGCTCGGACACGCCCATTTTGCGGCAGATCTCGGTGATGGTGGTGCCGCTCTCAGCTTGCCGTAGGGCGAACGCGATCTGCTCCTCGGTGTACTTCGTTTTCTTCACAGGATTCCCCTTCTTGGTCTCTCGAGTGTAGGTGAAATCCTAACTCTACAGGTGGACCAGAAATTGGGGGGCAGGTCACCCCAAAGGCTCGACAAGACAACATTTTAAAGCAAGTTTCAGAAGGGATGTCCTGTGCTCGCTGGTCGGCAGGAATAGAGGACTCACGGTAGTCCCGATGGGGGGTTTACCCCCTCCCCAGCCCTCCCCCTAGAAGGAGGAGGGAGCTTAAAAGCAACCCTGGCTACGATAGGGAACACCAAGGGGTGGGTAGTGATGGGCGTGAATACGTCTTGAGTAACGAGAACAACAACGGGGATAACCGTAGTGTGAAGGAACCAATGGACCAAGGTTGTTAATAGGACCCAAAGGTGAACAGTAAGCGTCCGTGGCCCCTCTGGTGGTCATGCTTTCATGCTTGTTTAGAGATGGACCCTTTGTTCTGGACAGCAACCCCTCGGTTGCTAAGTGTGGATCACGAGCAAGGCCTCGAGGTTACTGCCCCTGAGGCAGCAACAACAGGAATGAACTCCTGAACCGCCCTGGGTTTGATGGAGGCTCCGTTCTCCCTCGAAAGGAGAGAATGGAGCATGACCCGTTACGACCAAGAAACCAAAGATCGAGTCATCCGCATGTTCATGGAGCGTCGAGAAGAAGCGCCGCACGAATCACGTTCAGCCTCTTATCGGCGCCTGCATGACCTAACCGGCATCCCGGTCGACACCATGCGCGGCTGGGTAGACAGAGCCCGCATCGACGCTGGTGACAAGCCAGGCCTGACAACCACAGAGCGTGAGGAGATCAAGGCCCTCAAGAAGGAAGTAGCCGAACTCAAACGAGCCAACGAGATCCTCAAGACAGCCAGCGCGTTTTTCGCGGCCGCGGAGCTCGACCGCCGACTCAAGTGATGGTCGCCTACATCAACGCGTATAAGAACCTGTTCGGGGTCGAGCCGATCTGCCGTGTCCTACGGGACCACAACGTGCCGATCGCCCCGAGCACGTACTACGCAGCCAAGAAGCGGCAAGCATCCGCTCGCCAGCAATCCGATGAGCGTCTCCTGGAGGTCATTCATCGGGTGCACCGCGAGAACTTTGGTGTGTACGGCGTCCGTAAGGTATGGCACGCCCTCCAGCACGAGAGTATCGACGTTGGGCGTGACCAGGTGGCGCGCCTGATGAGAGTCGCGGGCTTGAAGGGCATGACACGAAGAAGGAAGGTCCGCACGACCATCCCAACGCCTAGCGGCGTCAGCTCGCCGGATCTGGTGAGGCGAGACTGGTTCCAAGATGCGCCCGACATCGTTTGGGTGGCGGACTTCACGCACGTGCTCACTCGTGAAGGGTGGGTGTACGTGTCGTTCCTGCAGGACGGCTTCTCGAGGCGCATCCTGGGTTTCACGGTCAGTACCGGTAAGAGCAGCGAGCTGGTGATGAGGGCTCTGGAGCAGGCTGTGAGCGTCCGGCGTCGAACCGATCGGCGGTTCGTTGCTGACGGCGTGATTCATCATTCGGATGCCGGCAGTCAATATACGAGTCTGGCGTTCAGCCAGAAGTTGCTCGATCATGGCGTGAACGGTTCGATCGGTCGGGTGGGCACGGCGTATGACAATGCGTTGATGGAGAGCACGATCGGCTTGTTCAAGAGCGAGCTGATCCACGCCAGGTCGACGAGTTGGTGCTCGAGGCAGGAGGTGGAGACGGCGACGATGCGGTGGGTGAGGTGGTTCAACTGTCGGCGGTTGCACTCTTCGCTCGATTACGTCAGTCCCGTGGACTTCGAGATGGCGTACACTCAAGCGCAGGCCATGCCCAGGCTGGCCGCGTGAGAGCAGAGTCTCCACGAAACCCAGTACGGTTCATCAAGGATGTGCTGTAGGGCGTTCTGGACGATTCGTTGTAGGAACTCGGGGTCATTGAGTAGGGCCTCTTGTAGCGTGTCGGGCGTGGGCGTATTGTCGGGGTTAGCCATCGCTTTCCTCCTCGTGAGTTGGTGGTTCTTCTCATCTTGGAGGGCGATGGCTACTTGTTGCTAGGTAGCCTCGCTATTTACAGAACATATCGGACACAACCAAGTCGACCAGGAACCAGCCGAGACCCATGGTGAAGTTTGAGCGCCGTTCGTTGGCTTGGCGCGAGGGGTGGGGAGCCCACAGCTGCTCGAGGGGTTGGCTGGGGAGTCTTGTAAGCCAGCTTGCCAGGTCGTGGGTGCTCGCCAGTAGGGCGCCGGCGGCGAAGGTGTTGGCGACGCTGTAGAAGGCCTTGTTCTCGACGCGATCATCGGGGCGGCTATAGCCCGCGGCCCGGCCCGGGACGACGGCGGTGTAGTCGTTGATGCGGGTTGTGTTCATGCCTGCCGGTGCGAGGATGCGGCGCTCGAGGAAGGCGCCGTAGGACTGGTCGCTGACGGCTTCGATCAGCAGGCCCAGCAGGTAGAAGCCGGTGTTGTCGTAGGCGTTCCGCTCACCCGGCGCAAAGTCGAGTGGCAGGGCCGACACCAGCGCCAGGATCTCTTCCGGGGTGCGGTCGTTGCGGGTGCGAGCCCAATAGCTCTCAACCTCGGTGTAGCTGTGGATGCCGGACTGGTGGGCCAGGACCTGGCGAACGGTTACCGCCCGCCAGGCCGAGGGCAGCTCAAGGTAGTCGGCAAGCGATCTGTCGAGGTCGACGAGGCCCTCGTGCACTAGCACCAACACCGCCTGAGCGGTGAACAGCTTGGTGATCGAGGCGATCTCGAAGGGGGTGTCGGCCGTGACCGGGACGCCGTGCTCGAGGTTCGCCTGCCCGAAACCGCCGGCGAACAGAACCTCGCCGCCGCGCACCAGGGCGGCGGCCACACCGGGCAGATTGTGGCGCTCGCGGAACGCCTCGCAGGCAGCGACCACGGTCGTTGCCAACGCGCTCACCTGTGGATTCGTAGGGGCGGGTCGGTAGCGACGAGGGTCTTCACAGTGTTCATTGACTCCTTGGCCTCAGGAAAGGGTGGGATGTGTCAGATGCTAACGTTATCAAAACGGACCGCTTGAGTGGCCATAGTAGAGAAGTCTCCAGACCATTCCCAGCGGCTTCCTAACATGGAGGGCATCATGAGAAGTTCGCTTTCGAAATCTGACCTGCTCGCCAGCGATCAAGCACACCTGATCCATCCCCTGCACAACCGCGCAGCGCACGAACATGGGCACGTGTGGGTGAAGGGCGAGGGTTCGACGCTGATCGACGCCGACGGCAGACGCTACCTCGACGGGCTGGCCGGCCTGTGGAACGTGGTCGCCGGCCACGGTCGCCAGGAGCTGGCCGAGGTCGCTGCCCAGCAGATGCGGGAGCTGGCCTACTGCTCGGGCTACGCCGGCAGCTCGAACCCCAAGGCCATCGCCCTGGCCGAGCGGCTGGCCGGCCTCACCTACCCGTCGATCAACCGCTTCTTCTTCACCTCGGGCGGGGGCGAGGCGACCGACTCGAGTATCAAGACCGCCCGCTACTACTGGAAGCAGCGCGGCAAGCCGGACAAGACCAAGGTCATCTCG
Organism: Trueperaceae bacterium; assembly: GCA_963662295.1. Classification (GTDB taxonomy): domain Bacteria; phylum Deinococcota; class Deinococci; order Deinococcales; family Trueperaceae. The sequence goes on along the minus strand of OY759346.1, from coordinate 3,871,731 downwards.
CGCCAGTGGGGCTACCACGGCGTCACCCTGGCGGCCATGAGCGCCACCGGCATGTCGCCTTACTGGCCGATGTTCGAGCCGCGGGTGCCTGGTTTCGTTCATATCCCCTCGCCCTACCCCTACCGCTATCAGGAGGGACCGCCCGATGTCAGCCAGGGGGTGGCAGCCGCCAACGAGCTCGAGCAGGCGATCCTGCGTGAGGGGCCCGACACCGTCGGCATGTTCCTGGCCGAACCGGTGCAGGGGGCCGGCGGCGTGATCGTGCCTCAGGACGACTACTTCGGGCGCGTCCGCGAGATCTGCGACCAGTACCGGGTGCTGCTGGTTGCCGATGAGGTCATCACCGGCTTCGGCCGCACCGGCACCCTGTTCGCGCTCGATCACTGGGGGATCGAACCGGACATGATCCAGTTCGCCAAAGCGGTCACCTCCGGCTACTTCCCCTTCGGTGGGATCGGCGTCAACGACGCCATCGCCGAGGTCCTCGACAGCGGCTCCCCGGTGTGGATGCACGCCTATACCTACAGCGCCCACCCGGTCGGCTGCGCGGTGGCGCTGCGCAACCTGGACATCATCGAAGAAGAGGCGTTCGCCGAGCAGGCGGCCGCCAAGGGGAGCTACCTGATCGACGCTTTGCAGAGCGCGCTGGGATCGCACCCGAACGTCGGCGAGGTGCGCGGCAAGGGGCTGATGTGCGCCGTCGAGATCGTCGAAGATCGCGCCACCAAGGCCGAGTTCGCCACCGACCGGACGATCGGTCCCCGAGTGAGCGCCGCCGCCCAGGAGCGCGGCCTGTTCAGCCGTACTCGGGGCGACGTCTTCTGTCTGGCCCCGCCCATCGTCATCGGCTTTGAGGAGTTGGACCGCATCGTCGAGATCCTGGCCGAGTCGGTCGGGGAGGTGTTGGGCGGCTAGCGGCTTCCCTTCAATCGCTCTGGCGGTAGAGCCTCAGCGCGGTAACCACTATCCACAGCATAAGGGCGCCCACGAAGACGCGCTGGGCGAGCCCGTAGATCTCGATGCCCGTCGCCTTGGTGGCGACGAAGCCGACCAGGCCGATGATCGCTACCAAGGCGGCGCCGCGGGTGAAGCCGATGTGGCTCTTCCAGCCTGTATTCTGCTGCCAGCGGCGGGCCAGGAGAAACATGCCGACGATGGCGGCCAGGAAGCCGAGCATCCCGGTGATGTTGTGCAGCAGCCCAATGGCGGTCTGTCCTGCACAGCCCAGGTCGCACGGCAGCAGGGCGTTGCCGATACCGCTCGAGAGGCCGAACAGGCCGACCAGCACTGCTCCGAGGGCAGGTACCCCAGGCGTTCGGGCCAGTGCCCAGGCAAAGCCGATGACGAGTGTCCCCAAGACAAAGAAGTTGGCGCTCTGGAGGAGGGCGTAGTGCGCGCCTTCGCCGCCGAGTTCGCTAATTGCCTGGCCGATATGGCTGTAGCCGTCGTAGAGCGAAGCGGCCACCACCACCACGACCGTTCCTGCAGGTGTTCGTACTCATCGATGACTTCTTACAACCCTTCGAACCACAGTTACCCAGTCAGGCACACCAGAAAGCCAGTATCAGCGAGATCTTAACCATCGCCATCGTCGGCGAGATCCTCGCTCAACCATTTGAGAGCGTGTGGTACCTGGTCACACAGAACCACCAGGATTTGTTCCCAAGCTTGCCGCACCCCAGCCGCTATCACCGGATTCTTCGCAACTCCGAGCGGCTCATCGCTCAGCTGGCACTCAGCGTCACCGGGGACAACAGGGGGTAAAGCTGATCGATAGTAAACCCTTGAAGGGCAAGCGCGCTTCGGGGCGACCCCCGAGGCCGAGAAGGGATTCAGCACGATGGGGATGGTGTTTGGTTTCAAGCTGCATGCCCTGGTGAGTGAAGCGGGGTGTTCCGGAGGTGGCTGTTTGCTCCTGCATCCTGGGATGTTCGTGCTGGAAACTCCGCAAGACTTAGAGGGCGAGGGTGCTCGGGGATAAAGCTTCGTGGGTTCAGACGTCATCAGCCAGGAAGAACATGCACGATCAAGGTATTTGGTGTTTGTGGATGAGTCGCGCTAGGAAGCGTTTGAGACGTCTTTCAGCACTCTGGTGAGGTCGTTAACGCTTCATGGCTCAGGTAAAGACGTTCAGATCGCTGAGGACCAGGGTGAATCTGAAGATCGCTGCGTTCAACTTGATGCACTCGGGAGCCCTAAACGGGTAGCAAACGAGGTAATTGCCTGGCCGATATGGCTGTAGCCGTCGTAGAGCGAAGCGGCCACCACCACCACGACCGCAAACAGCACCGGCCCCACGATGCCACCCAGCGCCAGCAGTCGAACGGGCGGACCGGCGATGTTCCGTTGTCGGGTGAGCGTCTTCATGGCTGTAACTCCTTGGGGAGATTTCGATATAGTTAACTCTTTAAATATAGTGGGCTATATCTATTTGAATCAACTATAGGCATTACAATGGGCCCATGTCAACCAGGCGTCGCTACCGCTCTGAGCTGCGCGAGGAGCGAGCCCGCGAGACCAGGCTGCGGATTCGCAAGAGCGCCCGACGGCTTTTTACCGACAAGGGTTTCGTCGAAACCACCGTGGCCCAGATCGCCGCCGACGCCGGGGTGTCGACGCAGACCGTCTACGCTTCGTACGGGAGCAAGGCCGCCATCGTCGGGGCCATGCTCGACGAGCTCGAGGAGGCCGTCGACAGAGCAGCCCGGGTCGACAAGCTCAAGACCGAGCAGGATCCGCGCCGACAGCTACAGATGTTCGTGAGCACCAGTCGCACCCTGTTCGAACAGGGCGCCCCGATCCTGCGGGCCGCCTTCGCCGCCAGCGGCGACCCCGATTTGGCTGCCATGGCCCGGCGGGGCGACGACAACCGCCGCGAAGGGACCAGGCAGCTTGCACGCCGTTGGGCTGCCGTGGGCGCCTTACGACCCGGGCTGAAGGAGAAAGATGCCGCCGACCGCTTTTGGCTCCTCACCAGCCCCGAGCAGTTTTTGCTCGCCATCGACAGGCTAAGCTGGACCCCTGCTCGCTACCACCGTTGGCTGGTTTCCCTGCTGGAGACCGAGCTGTTGGGGCTGGCACCCTGATTCAACGCCAACAACGCTGACTCTGGCCGTCCTTCTACCCGGTAGAATGATTCCTACCATGACCCTGGACGCGTTCAAGGACAGCCTCGAGCGGAGCGATAAGCCCTCCGGCCTCAACAAGCCTCTGGAAGCCCTCTGGCACGACGCCGACGGTGACTGGGAAGCCGCCCACCAATGCGTACAGGACGGAGATGGGCCCGCAGCCTGGGTACACGCCTACCTGCACCGCAAGGAGGGGGACCTCCCGAACGCCGGCCACTGGTACCGGCGGGCCGATCGGCCGGTGTCGGAGCTCTCGCTGGAGCAGGAATGGGACGAGATCGCCACGGCCCTGCTCGAGGAGGCCGGCGCCCGGCCCTGAATTCTCTCCGAAGCCTGACGCCGCGTTACTCGCCGCTGGGGGCCACCAGCGCCAGGATCAGGTCGTCGATCTGCTGTTGCAGGTCCAGGCGTTCACGCCGGAGCTGCTCGAGGGCCAGCTGGTGCTCGTCGATCTCGTCCTCCTGCGCTCCCAGGTCGGAGACGTAGCGCCGGTAGAGCTCCGAGTTGCGGTCGAGCGAGTTCATGTTCTGGCGGATGCGGTTCTGCTCGCGCTCGATTTCGGCGAGCCGGTTCTGCCGCTGGGCGATGGAGCGGTCGAGGCTGACGGCCTGTAGCTTGAGGTCGCGGAGTACCGCGAGCACCGCGCGGTCGATGTCGGAGAGTTCGAAGTTCTCCAGGTAGGAGGCGATCTGCTCGCCGCCGAGGTTGGTAAGCCCGATCCGCTCGGAGGTGATGCGTTCCAGTACCAGCTCGAGGGTGCAGCCCTCGCCGTCGGCCGGGCAGCGGAGTTGGGTGGGGAGGGCGTCGTCGTCATCGACCTCGCCGACCGCCACGCCGAAGCGGTAGCTGCGCTCGGTCTCGGCTGGGGCGGGTCCGGGTGAAATCAGCTCGAAGCCGGGGACCTTGGGGTGCTCGACCACCAGGAAGCGCGCCTCGTCGGAACCGATCTCGATGCGGTAGAGGGTGCGCTGGCGTTGGCGCAGCGAGATCTCGAGCAGGCCGTTCTGCAGGCGTACCGCGGTGATCTCCTGCGGCTCGATGTCGCCGTCCTGGAGGATGCTGACGTCGAGATCGACGGCGTAGGCGAGCAGCCGGGTGTCGCCGGGGACCAGGTCGCTCAAGCGAGCGTTACCGGTGAAGCCCCCCGCACCGAACAGCGTGACCGTGCCTGCCGCCAGGTGGAGGTCAGTGTCGTTGACGAGCCGAACCGCGCGCAACGGGTGCAACCCGGAGCTGCCCGCCGAATACCACGATAGCTGCGGCGCCGCGACGGTCTGCTGCACGATGGGGATCATGGCCGACTGGTAGCGGCCGACGCTGACCGGCTCGCGCACGCGGTATTCGAAGGTGGCGCCGGTGCGGGCGCCCTCGGCCTGGGCGACGACGCCGGCCCCCTGAAGCTGGGGCGCTGGGGCGGCGGGAACCGCCCGGTTCTGGGCGAAGCCGGCCGCGTCCGCTTCGGTCTCCACTACCAGCTCGGGGGCGAAGTCGCCGAAGTCGGTATCCGGCACCGGGGTGGTGGCCGTCGCGACCGCCACCCGCGGTCGGGCGACGTAGACCGGCTGGTAGAGGCCGGTGATGAACGAGATCGGCTGCCCCGCTACGAATGAGACCGCCACCCCCTCCAGATCGAGATTGGTGGGATTGTCGAAGATGGCCCAGCCCTGCAGGTCGGCGCTGCCATCGTCGCCCAGGACCAGACGGTAGCTGATCTTCCACACCGGCATCTCGCGGATATAGCCGACCTGCACCCGGCGTTCGCCGACGCCGGAGAAGCGCAGCCGCACCGTCGTCTCGTCGGTGCTGCGCTGGCGGGCGATGGCGGCGAGAGCGGCGTCGAGTTCGGCCTGGATCTCGGCCCGGTTGAAGCGGATGTAGCTCACCTCGTCGAGTGAAACGCGCATCAGGCCGCCGGCGGTTGCCAGGGTGAGGAAGACGGTGAAGGTGCTGTCGGGACCGGGGACATGCTCGACGCTCAGGAGTGTGCCATCGAGGGTGCGGCCCGCCTCGACGGTGAGCGGTTCGCCGCGAGCCTGCTGCAGCAGATCGGCCAGAGTGGGGGCGCGCGACAGGTCGAGCGAGTAGCTGGCGAGGATGCGCCCCAAAGGGTCGCTGGCGTCGTAGCGAACCGGCTCAATGGTGCCGCCGTCGAAGTCCTGCAGCACCAGGCTCTGCAGCAGATCGTCCATCTGGTCGGTCGCCACCACCAGGTCGATCTGCTGATCGCCGCTCACGGTGCCGCTGTGTTCGAAGTAGCCGACCCCGCTGGTGAACAGCACCACCCGGGTGACCGGCAGCTCGGCAGTGGCATTTTGGGCGAGCGCCGCACCGAAGGGGCCGAGGAAAAGAAAGAACGAGATCGCGAGCGACCGAGGCAGCAGCGTGGTGGGGACCATCCCGAGATGTCTCATGATTACGATCGTACCCCCAGAAGCAGGCCGGCTCCACGGCCTGTGAGGTGTATGGTGGCGGCTGCAGCGGTCGGTGAGCCCTCTGTCAGGAAGGTCCTAGGGGTGTCCTGTCGGCTCGAGCCCTGCCAGCGAACTAGCGGAGCTGTCGGGCTACGCGAGGCCCCAGTAGGCGATTTCGCCGCATTAGCATCTCACTGAGGTGTTTGGGTGGAGTATCATGATGGCACTCAAAGTGTTGTTCGCCCACCATGATGGAGGAGGTTCGTCATGCTCAATATCCCGTCCTGGATTCGCCACGCACTCCTCACCTCCCTTCTCCTGGCTACACTCACCGCCTGCAGCCCATACATCCTTGTCATCACCTCGTTCATTGCCCAACCAGCGACCATTATCGCCGGAGGCTCAACTGAGCTCAGCTGGGCATTTAGCTGGACCGTCGACGGACCTCTGCCCCTTCCCAACCCCACCTACACGGCGGTCATCACCCCGGGCTTCGTGGATGTCACCGACGTGAACAGCCTCTTTGTGTCTCCTACCCAGACCACCATCTATACCCTTACCGGCACCACCGGCACGGGGGGCTTCGTCAGGGGTGAGGTAACCGTTACCGTCACGCCGGCGAACACCGCTCCGGTCGCCGACGATCAGAGCGTGAATACGCCCGAGGACACGCCCACGGCGATCACCCTCACCGGCAGCGATGTCGATGGGGACATCCTCAGCTTCGTGGTGGTGAGCGGCCCCGCGAACGGCACCCTCAGCGGCACCGCCCCGGATCTCACCTACACCCCCGACCTCGACTTCGTGGGAGACGACAGCTTTATCTTCCTCGCCGACGACGGCAAGCTGTTTTCCGCCGACGCGACCGTGAGCATCACCGTGGGCGGTGTGAACGACGCCCCGGTAGCCGTGGACGACGTCTACCTCACCGACGAAGACACGGTGTTGAACGTTGCGGCCCCGGGGGTGCTGGACAACGACTCGGACGGCGACGGCGACTCCCTCACGGCAAATCTGGTGACCGGCCCCAGCAACGGCAATCTGACACTGAATCCCGACGGCTCCTTCGACTACACGCCGAACGCGGACTTCAACGGTGAGGACAGCTTCAGCTACCTGGCCAACGATGGGCTGGAGGATTCCAACGAAGCCACCGTGACGATTACCGTCAACCCGGTGAACGACCCGCCCGAAATCACCAGCAACGGTGGTGGCCCGACCGCCTCCGTCATCGTCGGCGAGGGCAACCCCATCGTCACCGATATAGAGGCGACCGACCCCGATGGTGATACAGAGGGGGGTGGCGGCCTGAGCTATAGCCTGACCGGTGGCGTGGATCAGGGTGCCTTCACGATCGACGCAGATTCGGGTGCGCTTACCTTCGACGTGCCACCGGACTTCGAGAACCCGACGGACGCCAATACCGATAACGACTATGAGGTGCAGGTCACGGTGACGGACTCCGGGCTGCTCACGGATGTTCAGGACATCACGGTTTCCGTCACCGGCGCCAACGACGCACCCGTGGTAACGCCGTCCGGCCCTTCGTCGTCGTTTACCGAGGACGGCGGCGCGGTGACGGTCGACGGCAGCATCACGGTGTCCGACAGCGACGATACGACCCTGGCCTCGGCGACGGTGACGATCACCAATCTTCAGGATGCCGGCTTGGAGTTCCTATCTGCCACGCCATCCGGAGCCATCGCTGGGGGAGACATTACCTACGCCGCGCCCACCCTGACCATCGCCCCGGCCGGTGGTGCCCCGCTGGCCGACTTCCAGGCCGTGTTGCAGTCCGTGACATACGACAACACCGATGATGACCCCGACACAACCGACCGTACCGTGCGCTTCGTCGCCAACGACGGCGTCCTGAACTCCAACAACGGCGATGTCACCGTCACGGTGACCCCCGTCAACGACCCACCCACACTCACAGCTCCGGGAGCCTACGCCTCGAGCGGCAACGTTGGCATCGACGTGCCGGCGGCCTCGGGCCTGCTCACCGCGGCCACCATCGGCGATCCGGACTTCGCCGGGCCGTTCACCGTCGGCGGCACCGTGCCAACCGTCACCAGCAATGGCGGCACCCTGTCAATCACTACCGGCAGCGGCGCCTTCATCTACAGCCCGCCCGTCGGGTTCACCGGCGCCGACACCTTCGATTACCAGGTCTGTGACAACGGCACCCCGTTGCCCAGCGAGTGCTCGACCGCGCAGACGGTGACGATCAACGTCAGCGACATGATCTGGTTTATCGACAACGCGCTGGTTGCAGCCGGCAACGGCACCCTCGCCACGCCGTTCAACACCCTGGCCGGGTTCGAGGCGATCAACGGCAACGGGGGCAGCGATCCGGGAGCCGGCGACTGCATCTTCCTGGACACGGGCAGCGGCAATTATACGGGCGGTGTGACGCTGGAGAACACGCAGATTCTGGTCGGTGAAGGGGCCTCCGCTGGCCTCGCTTCCGTCTGCGGGGTCACCCTGCCTACCCACAGCAACAGTCTGCCCGCTACCAGTGGGACCGACCCCACCATCGCCAATGCGGGTGGAAACGGCATCACGCTGGCCTCGGGCAACACCATCCGCGGTCTCACCGTCGGCAACACCAGCGGCACCGGCATCAGCGGCAGCAGCTTCGGAACGCTGACCGTGAGCGATGCCTCCATCGGCGGCAGCGGCAAAGCGCTCGATCTCAATACCGGCACCATGAACTCCGCCACCTTCGATAGCGTGACGGTGACGAGCTCGAGCAGTGGTGGGGTCAGCCTCCAGAGCCTGAGCGGCACCACCACCTTCAGCAGCCTCAGCCTTACCACCACCGGCGGGACCGGTTTCCTGGCTAGCAGCGGGGGCACGGTGAACATCACCGGCTCGAGCAACGCCATCATGAACACCACGACCGGGATCGATATCACCAACACCACCATCGGGGCGAGCGGGATGACGTTCCAGAGCATTGACGTGAATGGCGGGACCAGCCCTGGCATCGTTCTCAGCAACACGGGCAGCGGCACCTTCACCGTCACCGGCACCGGTTCGACTGCCGGCAGCGGCGGCACGATCGAGAACATCACCGGCAGCGATGGCATTACCCTGAACAACACCGGTGGCCGGGTGACGTTCGAGAACATGATCATCGAGGACATCGCCGATTCGAGCGACGCCTCGGATGCAATCGGCACCCGCAGCGGCGTGGACGGGATCCACGGTCAGGATGTCGACGGCGGCCTGACGCTGGACAACACCACGATGCGGCGCTTCAGTGACAATGCCATCAACGGCGCGCTGTTCTCCAACGGGCTCTCGGAAACGAACTGGGACGGACTGTCGATTCTCAACAGCACCATCGAGGACAGCAACCGGTACCACGTAGGTGGCACCGGGGCTTCCGGTAAGGGCGACAGCTCCGACGAGGGACTTGTCCGAATCGTCGGCATTACCGGCACGGTGGTGATCGATAACTCGACGCTGCAACGCGGCGCCGAGCTGATCGACTTCTTCACCGATAGCGGAGCCGGCACGCTCGACATGACGGTGCAGAGTAGCTCCTTCATCGACTCGATCAAGGAGTTCGTCTGTGGCAACCCGACGCAGAACGTAGGCAAGGCTGGCATCGACGTCACCGTCGAGGGCCCGCACGACGCCGTCATCCGCATCGGTGACCCAGCGGAGATGAACGCTGCCCTCGGCAACACCTTCACCAACAACGCCAGCGCCTCCGTGCGCATCCTCCACGACGCCGGCACCTCCGGAGACATCGATGGGGTCATCTCACGGAACACCTTTGAGGTGACTGACCACCTGACCGGGACCAACTGCGCGGCGGGCAACTTCATCTTCAACTTCGCGCAGGGCGGGGTGTTGCTGGGCGCGGGCGGCGGCACCTACGAAGCGATCGTGTCGAACAACCTGTTCGACGAGGTGATGCACGCTGATGGCGGCTTGGGGCAACTCACCATCATCGCCGACGATAGCGGTTCCTCCGAATTCATCGTTCGTGGCAACAACTTCCAGCTGCCCTGGGACGCACCGGTCCGGGTCCTGGCAGACGGCAACAGCAGCGCCGCGATCCTGTTCGACGCCAACACCTACACCGATGGCACGCTGGGCAGCGCCAGTGATGACCTGGGTGTGGGGGGATTCCCCTCGCCATTCACGCCGTGGCATCTGAACGTCCGAAACAGCGGCGGGTTGGATATCACGGTTCAGAACGAGGTGCTCCCGCTGCACGATGTCACCTCGGGCTTCGCCAGTTCCTTCGATGCGTCGATGAACGCGTCGGGAGGAACATTGAACCTGTGGATCAAGGATTCGGCTTCGCCTCTGGGTTACAACCTGGTGAACTCGGGCGCCGGCACCTTCGAGCTGCATCGAGGGTTGTCAGCATCATCAGTGCCCGCCACGATCATCGACGATAACAACAATACCGGTGGCGCGGGCGTCGACGGTACCGATCCACCGGCTGTGACCACCAGCGGAACTATTGGCGCCACGAACACCCCGCCGACGCAGCCCAGCATCTCCATTCCGTAGCACCAACAGGTAGGGCCCCGCAGTGGGGCCCTACCAACCTGTCGTTTCTAGCGCTGCTACGCGCCCCGCCTCACTCGACCTCGCGCAGCACCTCCCGGTAGCCCTCGCGCACCAGCGGCACGAAGCGGGCGTAGTTATCGCGCCAGGCATCCGTCGCCGTCGCTTGTTGCATGGCGCTCTCAAAGGCGCCGAGGCTCTCGTAGCTGCTCTCCATCACCAGGGTGTAGTAGTCACCGGTCAGGTCGGTCAGCAGCCGGTCTATGGTGTAGCTTTGCGCCCGCAGCAACTTGGCCCCCTCGGTCATGAGTGCCACCGCCTCCTTGGCCTTCCCGAAGTGAAGTTTGAACACATCGTGGATAATGATCATGGTGGTCGACTCCGATCCCCCGAAAAGCTATGTGTTGTGGCCGGCAGATCGAGTGTAACGAATGCCTTCGGGGGCACCACCTCCACCGCCCTTTGTACCTACTCAGGGTGCCGGCTCTGTTAGAATCGCTGTGCTCGACATGCGAAACCACTCACGAGAGGAGATCACGATGGCCATAACCGAAGCGCACGCCGTGTGGGAGGGCAGCCTGGCCAGCGGCAAAGGCACCATGACGCTGCCCAAAGGCGATTACACCGGACCCTTTACCCGCGCCAGCCGGTTCGAAGGCGGTGAGGGCACCAACCCCGAAGAGCTCATCGGGGCGGCCCATGCAGGCTGCTACTCGATGTTCCTGTCGGCGCTGCTGAGCGACGAAGGCACGCCCCCCACGAGGGTCGCGACCCATGCCACCGTCACCATGGGCGAGGGGCCGACCATCACCAGGATCGAGCTGGTCACCGAAGCGGAGGTACCCGGCGTCGACGAGGCCACGTTCCAGGAGCTGGCACAGCAGGCCAAGGACCAGTGCCCGGTCTCCAAAGCGCTGGCAGCGGTCGAGGAGATCGCCCTGAGCGCGACGCTGCTCTAGGTCGTACCGCATCGGCCCCTCCAGCGTCGTGCCCCATAGCTGGGGCTGCTCGAGTAAGATGGTAAGACGTTAGCGATGCGATGACGTTGCGCTTGAACCACTGCCGACGGTTGTTTGAGTGGGGTGATCTCTTGTGAGCGTGGTAACTGTAGGAACACAGACGAGCCTGCCCAACAAAGAGCGCTGGCTCGTTTCCCGTCGCTTCGATCTCCTGTTCATCATCTTCTCGAGCGGGTTGCTGATCGTCCCCCATCTGTTCGCCAACGGGGGCGTTTCCAACGTGGTGGTGGATCTTATCGTCACGGCGCTTATCGGCGGCCCCCACCTGTTCGCCACCTTCACCATGACCTTTATGGAGCCGCGCTTCCGGAAGCGCTACCCGGTCTATACCTGGGGCTCATTGCTGATGCCGGTGGTGGTCGTCACCCTGGCCGTCATCAACCTCACGCTGCTCGTCACCGTCTTCTTCTTCTGGGCCTCGGTGCACGTGATCCATCAGGCGCTCTACATCGCCGACTCCTACCGCAACAAGGACTCGCGCTGGTCGACGCACACGCTTACCCGCTGGCGCCGCCTGTCGAGGCTGATCGACTATGGGCTGCTGTTCACCAGCATCTATCCGATCGCCACCTTCAAGTTCACCGGCACGCCGCTCCACGTTGGCCCCATTCACATCATCAGCGAAGGCTTAGAAACCGGCGGCAGAGCGCTTTTCTTTCCCGAATTCCTCAAGGTCGACTGGTTGCCGTACCTGATCACCGCCGCCTTCCTGACGCTGCTCGTCGCCTTCATCGTCAAGACCATCTGGGAGGCCCGCAGCGGGCTGTTTCACGGTCCCAAGACGCTCCATATGAGTGTCGCGGCGGTCCTCTTCTTCGCTACCCCGTTCCTGCCGAACCTCGATGTCGCCTTCGGGGGCCTCAACGTGTGGCACTCGTTCCAATACCTGGCGGTGGTGCTCTATCTCAACCGCTTGCGTGCAAACCGCGGCCTGGTCGGGTCCAAGTTCGTCGCCAGGCTCTCCCGAAGCGGCCCGCGCCTCTATCTGCTGTGCTTCGCGTTCACCATCGGGGCGGGCCTCGCCTACCTACTCGTGCGGGGCGGGCTGATGCTGTTCGGCGCCTTCGCTGACGACCCCGGCCAGCTGCACTACTTCACCTTCTATACCGTGGTGCTATCGGCGCTGCTGATTCACTACTACTTCGATCACTTCCTGTTCTTGCAGGTCGACGATGTGATCACCCCGAAGTGGAGCCCATGATGGGTCTGAGCGGGTAAACTAACGCCCATGATGGGCATCGACAGCCTCATCCTCGATATGGACGGCGTGCTGTGGCACGGCGACACCCCGATGGCGGGCCTCGCAGACTTTTTCACTGCGCTCGACGCCCGCGGCCTCCGCTACGTGCTGGCCACCAACAACGCTACCAGGGTTGCCAGCCAATACACCGACAAGCTGGCCGGCTTCGGGGTGTCGCTGGACCCGGAGCGCATCCTCACCTCCTCGGAAGCGACCGCCGGCTACCTGCGGCGCAGCCACCCAGAAGCGTCCCGGGTGTTCGTGGTGGGTGAGGAGGGTTTGCGGCGCGCTATGCGCGAGCGTGGCCTCGAGGTCGTCACGGCCGAGGCCGTCCGGGCGGGTGCGCGCCCCGAGGCGGTGGTGGTGGGGTTGGCCCGCGAGGCGCTCGTCTACGAGGCGCTGGCCATGGCCTGCCTGCTGCTGCGCCAGGGCGCTCACTTCATCGCCACCAACAACGACCCAACCTTTCCCAGCGAGATCGGCCTGCTGCCGGGTGCCGGTGCGGTGGTGTCGTTCCTCGAGACAGCGAGCGACCGCCAGCCGGTCGTCATCGGCAAGCCCCATCGCTACCTGTTTGAGGAGGCCCTCGAGCGTCTCGGCAGCGTCGCCTCGGCCACCGCTATGGTCGGCGACCGCCTCGCCACCGACATCGCCGGCGGCCGCGCGGCGGGCCTGCGGACCGTACTGGTGTTGTCGGGGGTGTCGAGTCTCGACGACCTCGAGGCGAGCGAGATCCGGCCGGATCATGTTTTCGAGGACATTCACGCCCTCACCACCGCCCTCGGCGAACGCTAGTCGGTGGGCTCGGTGGCGGCCTGGCGGTCTCGCCTGAGGATCGGCCGGCTGCGCCACCATAGCCACCCGATCTGGGCGCCGGTGCCGGCCATGAATGCGACCAGCCCGACCTCGAGGCCGGTGAACGACTGCCGCGCTACCCCGGCCAGCAGCAGCGCCCCGCTCACCACCAGATACACCACCACCGACTCGGTGACGCCTCGGGTTTGCCGTCCGTAGACGATGGTCCCCTGGAAGTAGTTTCGGATCACCTCGAGGGCGGGCCAGAGTAGTCCCAGCCACAGACCCTGCCGCGCCAGCTCGGCCACCTCGGCGTCGAGCCCGGAGATGGTGTGGAACCACAGTTCAGCCACCGGCGTGGCTACGATCAGAACCATCACCAGAAGTGTCCCGGCTGCCAGCAGCGTCGTAAAGCGTCTGAGGGCTCGTGGCGCCCCGGGCCGGTCCATGAGCGACACCACCACCTCGTTGTAGGCGAAACCGAGGCTACGGAGTATGAATAGCAGGCCCATAAGAACCGGCCACGCAGCCAGCGACTCGAGCGCCCGCGGCATACGACCGATGGCGGCGCTGCCCAGCGGCTGGACCAGCAGCAGCAACAGGCTGGTCAGGGCCAGCGGTACGTAGAAGGCGTAGAACGCCCGCCAGCTCAGCGCTGGCGAGATTGCGCCGATCTGTGCCAGCGGCCCCCGGATCACCGGTCGGACCCGCAGGCCGATGTAGAGCGCCTCGGCAAGTACGCCCGCGCCGACACCGATCGTGGCGACGGCGATCCCCGGCAGCCCCCCGACGGCCAGCGCCCCGGCCACCGCCACAGCTACCGAAGCCAATCGCACCGACGTCCCGATGGTGATGTCCGGGGCCCGATCGAAGCGGATCAGCAGCCCCTGGTTGAAGCGCCGGTAGGCGATGGCCCAGGTCCAGGGCAGCATGATTCGCAGCCCCAACCTGGCAGGCTCGACGATCTCGGCCGGTGGGCTCAGCAGCTGCACGATCACCAGGTCGTAGAGCGGGGTGAAGGCAAGCAGCACGTGCAGCGCAGTCAGGATGGCCCCCGCCCACATCATGTAGCGGTGCAGTTTCCAGTAAGAGACAGCGTCCTTACTCAGCGCCGTCGAGGCGACCAACAGCATGATAATCGGTGCTTCGATGACCAGCGCGATCGGGAATACCACGCCGCCATAGGCCGCCAGGTGGATGGTGGGGTCGCTAAGCCGGGCCATCACCGCGCTCACCAAAGGCAGCTCGATGCTCATCACCAGCCAACTGGTGGCGAGGGGCCACCAGCGGGTGAAGACGAGGCCCACGGTGGCGGCTGAGGGGGACGACACGCCCTCGAGGATAGTTGATTGCGGCGGGGGAGAGTGCAGCGAGGGCTTCGGTGGCCCGGCCCAGCTCCTATCTCAGCCGCCTCAACCGTTTCAACAGTCTGTCCAACGGGGACGAGCGGCGGGTTTCTGGAAGCGTCGTGAATTCGGGCCGCTCGAGGATAGCGAGGAGATAGCGCACCCTGTCGCGCGGCCGGGTCATCATCGAGAGCTGGTAGCGGTGACGGCCCAGCGAGAACGCCGAACCCCCTTCGAGGGATGGCCAAGCGAGGTACAGCTTGGGGGCCCGTCGCTGGGCCTCGTCGACCTTGGCGGCCACCGCCGGCGAGAGAGGCGCACCCAGGAGTTCCCGAGCCAGGCCAAGCCCGAACAGGACCCGGCGGCCCGCAGGGCCACGAAGTACCCGGTCGAGGGTGTCGAGCCCGGCGCCCGTCCCCTGCAGGTGGAGGGCCACATCCTGCAGCCAGAAGAATCGCTTCCAGGCGTGCCGGGAGCCATGTTCGCATAGGTACAGCAGCTGCATGTCGGTGGCCAGCGTTGCGACCATCCCTTCACCCAGAGGCACGCGGGTGGGTTGCTGCCACGGTTCGTCGGGGGCTATGGCGATCGGATGCCGGGGTGCCGACAGCCGCCAGTGAAGCTCGATGGCGACCAGACCGTCCTCACGCACGAAATTCAGGTGGTGCCAGGAGCGGAACAGCGCCTCGAGAACCCGGTCGTTCGAGATCTCCTGGAGCGGCCGGTAGCCGAGTTCGCGGAGTAGTGGCAGGCACGCCGGTACGTGTGCCTTGGGCACCAGCAGGTCGAGGTCGCCGGCGTGACGCTGTGCCAGGCCTCCGTAGCCGGCGACAGCGACGGCGGGACCTTTGAGGGTCAGGACCGGGACCTCCTCGCGCTCCAGCTCTCTGACGATCTGCAACAGGGCGCCGGCATTGCGCAGCGCCTGTTGAGCGTTGGTGTGGTAGGCGGCAGCGACGGCCCGTCTAAAGCCGTCCGGCGCTTGCGGCAGCCGGTCGGCGCTGAGGGCGGCGTGCAGTGCCGTCGTAAGCCGATGGTGCTGGGCCAGCGCCAGCAGCTGATCCCAGTCGAATTCCCCAGCGACCCGGTGGCCGGTTGTGCCGTCGACCGCGGCGCAGGCGAGCAGCAGGGCGAGCTCCGAGTTCGGCTTGCCGCGCATGCGGGAACGGCCTGAGGGTGGCTCTGGCGTCGGCATGACTCTCTGAGTTTGGCATGCCGCGCCGTCCGGCATTGGCGTATGATCGACGCGGACAATGCGGCCGCCCCCCATATCTCCGGAGAACCCATCCTCCTTTCACGACTACACCGTCTACGGCCTTCACCTCCGCTCGTGCATCGAACTGCCTGAGCTGACCCCGGTGCCGGTCCTCGAGGTCGAACCCGATCTGTGGATCCGCTGCGGTCCGGTGCCCGACCGGCTCGAAGCCGCCCGCACCAAGACGCCGTTCTGGCAGGCGGCGCCCGACCGGGTGCTGATCATGCTCGAGGGCATCGCCCGCTACCTGATCTCGGATGGTCGCGAAATCGTAATCGAGACGGAGCCTGCGGCCACCGACCAAGAGGTGCGCCTGTTTCTGCTCGGTTCGGCGCTGGGGGCGGCGTTGCAGCAGCGTGGCAGGCTGACGTTGCATGCCAGCGTGGTGATCGCCGACGGGCGGGCAGTCGCCTTCCTGGGACAGTCGGGCCGTGGCAAGTCGAGTCTGGCGGCGGCGCTGGCACAACGCGGGTTTCCGGTCCTTGCCGACGATATCTGCGCTCTCGAGATGCGACCGGAAGGCCCGCTGGTGCCGGCGGGACCGCCCCACTTTCGGCTTTGGGAGGATGCCCGTCAGCGGCTCGGCCTCGAACGGGGAGCGCGGCATCGGCTGCATCCCGAGGAACCCAAGTACCTGGTGCCAATGGCCGCTGCCCGCTCACGTGAGGCCACCCCGTTGGGTCGCTGCTACCAGCTCGACCCCGAAACCGAGAGCGGTGTCGAAGCCAGCTTTACGGCCCTGCGGGGTCGGGAGAAGCTCAACACGGTACTGGCCAACACCTACCGAAGGGCGTTTTTTGAAGGGATGGGTCTGGGCGCCTCATACTTCCAGGCCTGTTCGCAGCTGGCACAGGATATCCCCATCTACCAGCTCCGCTTCGAGCGCGACCTCGGCGGCTTGGGCCGCCTGGCCGGCCGGGTGGCCGAGCACCTGTTGGTCGAATCCTGACTTGTTGGTAGCATGGACTGGTGGATGCAAACCGGAAGTCTCAGCGGCTGACGCTGGCCTCGGTGGTGGCGCGCGGCGCCGGGCAGGTCTCGGCTGAAGTGGACGGTGAAACGCTGCTGATGAGTATCGAACGCGGCAAATACTACGGCATGGACTCAGTGGGAAGCCACATCTGGGCGCTGCTCGACCAGCCTCGCTCGGTAGGAGCTATCTGCGACGCGCTGACGGCCTCATTCGAAGTCGAGCGCGAGCGCCTGGAAGTCGACGTCATCGCCTTCTTGGGAACGCTGCTCGAAAAGGATCTGGTGACGATACCGGATGAGGCCCGCTAGCGCCTGGCGACGTTTCTGGGAGCTGAGCCCCGGCGATCGCCGGCTGCTGCTCGAGGCGGCCCTGTGGTTGACCCTGGCAACGGTCGCGCTGGTGGCGTTGCCGTTTCGCCGCCTCGCCCGAGTACTGGGCCGGCCGATGGCGGCCACCTCATCGGCGGAAGAGGGTGGGGCCTCTGTCCAGCTGGAACGGATCGGGAGGGTGGTGCGGGCTGCCAGCCGCGGCCTTCCCTGGCATCCCAAGTGCTTTGCTCAGGCGATCGCGGCCAAGATCATGCTGCGATGGCGCGGCCTCTACAGCACCCTCTACCTGGGGGTGAGGCGGGATCCGAAGGGCTCGCTCCAGGCGCATGCCTGGCTGCGCAGCGGCCCGCACATCCTCACCGGCGCACAGGGGCATGAGTCTTACGCCGTTATCGCCACCTTCTTCTGAGTCGCGAAAGGGCTTGATAGAGGGTTTTAGTGGTGTGCTGCGGCTACGGCAGGCTAGGAACCGGTCATGATATCGAAACTGATGCCGACAGACCCGGCGGTATCCTTCGTGACATCGAGTTCTTCGATGCGTGGGGTACTCCAGGCCTGCTTGGGCTCGTCATGACGATCGGTGGTGGGTTTGGCGGGTTGCTCCACGGTCAGCACCTCGTTTCGGCCCGATTGTAGACGGATCAGGTAGCGATCCGTTGTGAGACTTTTTGCTGCGGGGTGCGTCAGGCTAGGAGCGCCCGTTGAAGTCGCTACCAAAACCGGGGCTTCCGGCGGTGTCTTTACTGACATCGAGTTCTTCGATGCGTGGGGTGCTCCAGGTCAGTTTGGGATCTTTGCGCCGATCCCTCGCCGGTTTGGCGGGTCGTTCCATATCGGTACCTCGTTCCGAGCTGGCTTTAGGTGAAAAAGCCGACAACCGTCCATAGAAAAGCCAACATCTAGCCAGATAGCGTGCCAGCTGGGTAGCTGCGTGCCGGCGGTGGTAGCATCGGCCTCGTGATGAACCTCTTCTGGGGCCGTTTCAACCGTCATGGAGAGCCGTTGGGGGCCCAGCTGCTGGCGCGACGCGGATTGGCAGGTCTTCATGTTGGCGACGAGGAGATGCGCGGGTGGCGCGAAGGGCCGGTAGGGTTCGGCATGCGGGTGCCGCCGGCCGACCTGGCCGTGCCCGAAGCGAGCTTTCCACACGCAGCCCAGGGTTTGGCGGTCGTCGCCTCGGCACGGCTGGACAACCGCCCGGAACTGCTCGCAGCCCTCGGATTGGCGGACGAGACGCCCGACAGTCAGCTGATTCTGAGCGCCTACCGGCGCTGGGGTGAGGGCTGCCCCGAGCATCTTCTGGGTAGTTTTGGCTTCGCCATCTGGGACGGCGGCCGGCAGCGGCTCTTCTGCGCTCGCGACCATCTCGGGTTTCGGCCCTTCTACTACGCGCTCGACAGCCAGCGCTTCGTCTTTGCCAGCGAGATCCGCTGGGTTCTGACCGATCCCGACGTCCCCGACGACCTCGATGAGCTGGCGCTGGGCCGATTTCTGCTGAACGAAGACCCGGCCGAAGACACGGCCTTCCTACGGGTGAAGCGGCTCACCCTCGGGAGCTGGCTGAGCGTCGATGCCGACGGCAGCACCCTGCACAGCTACTGGCATCCCGAACGCATTCCCGAGATGCGGCTGGACTCCGATGAGGCATATGCTGAAGGGCTCCGATCGTGTATTGCGGATGCGGTGAGCAGCCGGCTGCAGGGTCCCCGGCCGGTGGCGGTGTCGTTGAGTGGCGGACTCGACTCCTCGACGCTGGCGGTTCTCGCCGCTCGAGAATTGCGTACCCGCGGTAGCCAGTTGGAGGTGATCTCCTCGGCTCTGCCCGAGGGCGCCCTCGACCAGGACGAGCGCCCCTATATCGAAACGGTGTGCGCCCAGGAGGGGCTCTCGCCTACCTACGTCCTGGCCTCCGGCGCTACCCCCTTCGAAGGGCTCGACGCCAAGCACCTGCGTCTCGGTGAACCGCTGCGCGACGCCTTCCATTACATGACCGATGCCCTGCACCGGCGGGCTGCCGACCTCGGCGTGGGCGTCATCCTCAACGGCTTCGGGGGGGATTTCCTGGCCTCTTTCAAGGGCCGTGGCATCCATTCGCAGCTGCTCCGGCAGGGTGCTTTCTCGAAGCTCTTGCCGCTGCTTACCCAAGCGTCGCGGGTCGAGGGTGTCTCGGTGAGCCGGCTGTTTCTCGAGCAGGCCGTGCGCCCGCTCGTGCCCAGGTCCATGCGCAATCGCTACCGGCGGTTGCGGGGAAGGCCCGTCCTCGAGCCCTTCGAGGGCATCGCCATCGACCCGGCGTTCGCCGTCCATGTGGAGTCGCTTCGCCGGGCCCGCCCAGACCCGATCGACGAGCGTATCCGGCAGCACGCTCGGAACGCCGTTCACGACGACCTGCTGAGTATCCTTCGTATGCCGGCTTCGCTCGAGAACCTGACCACTTCGGCCGAGGATTTTGGGGTGGAGATCCATATTCCACTGCTCGACAAACGGGTGGTGGAGTTCTGTCTGTCAGTGCCCCTCGAGCAGTTCCTCATCGGCGGCTGGCGGCGCAGCCTCATGCGCAGGGCTACCGAAGGCATCTTGCCGTCCGAGATTCGTTGGCGGCCGGGGAAGGATCCGTTCACCCCCGATTTTGCCCGCCGTATGGCCAGCAGCGGGGCGGAAGCGGAGGCGATTCTCGACGAACTCACCGAAAACCACCCCGCCTGGAGCTACCTCGATCGGGGCAAGATCGAGGCTCAGCTCGACGTCATTCGCGATCCAGACAGAATGAAGTTCTCACCGACGATCGGCATCGTTAATCGCGGCCTGGCATTGGTTCGCTTCCTAAGCCTGTGGCGCGACGGGCGACTTCAGGGAAGGGCTTAGCGGGCAAGGGGTGCGTGCTAGCTTGAGGCATGCCCGATACCAGCCTGTTCGTGATCGGCCCACGGTCGCCGTCAGGGTCCTTCGGCGACCTGGACTCTAGCCAGATAGCCGGTATCGACCCCGAACCAGATCTCCCGGGTCGGTTCGTGGAAGTACATGTGCCGCACCGATCCGCCGCTGGGGATGTCCAGGGCGACGACGAAGCTCTCGGTGGCCGGATCGAAGGTGACCAGAACGTTGGGCAGGGAGCCGGTCTCGGCGATCCAGATGCGACCCAGGTGATCGAGGGCGGTGCCGTAGGGTCTCGAGCCGCCACCGCCCGGCATCGGCCACTCCTGGAACGTCCCGTCTGCGGGCTGGTAGCGCCCCAGGAACCCCTGGGCGTAGTCGACGTACCAGATGGCGCCGTCTGCGGTGATCTCCAGGCGTCTGGGGCGGGCGCCGGCGCGGGGCAGCGCGACCTCCTCGAGCGCCAGGGTGTCGGGGTCGATGGTGGCCAGCTTGTTGGTGCCGAGCAGCACGATCCAGGGGCGGTTGTCGGGGGTGCGCTTGATGCCGTAGGGGCGGGCCCTGGGGGTGAGGACCGGGATCAGCTGCACAGCACCGCTGCCGCGGTCTAGCCGGCCCACGAAGTTCCCCTGCTGCACCGTGAACCAGATGTCGTTGTCGCTGCCAAAGACCAGGGTGTGGGGGTCGCCGGCGGCGGGGTCCGGCATCGGGAAGGTGACGATGTCGCCGCTGTCGGGGTCGAGCCTGCCGATGCGGGCGTTGCGGTTGCCGGCGTACCACACGATCCCGTCCTCGTCGACGATGAGGTTGTGTGGGTTGGTTGAGGGCTCGAGTTCAAAACGCTCGAAGGTGCCGCTCTCGGGCTCGAGGTAGGCGAGGTAGTTGCCGGTCTGGCCGTTGAACCAGACCCGTCCGAGCGGATCGACGTACGGGTCGCGGGGGCGGGTGTTGGGCCACGGCACCTGCCATTCGGTGATGGTGACGGCGGGAGGGTCCTGGGCCAGCACCAGGGTGCCGAGGGCCGACAGGATCAGGAAGCCGGGGGCCATACAGCGGGTTTCACAATGATTGAGTCAGCAAGAGGCAACGTCGATTCTGGGAACAAGATCCTTCTGGACACACTTGCGTCTTGTTATGGTCTTTACAGCGGTTCTCAGAATGAGTGATTGGTGACTCCGGCATGCTCAAACCAACCCAACACATCCCCCAACGACACCGTCGATAGCGCAGCCGCGATCGCAGAGTCCAACGCTCCCCTCGTCCTCGCCCCCACAGCTTTCACGAACGCCTTTATCTTCGAAAAAGCCAACTCAATGGGGTTGAAGTCCGGACTGTACCCAGGCAACAACACCAACTCGCACCCCCTCGCCTCGATCGCCTCCCGCACCTCCGGTTTGCGGTGCACCCCCAGCTGATCCATCACCACGATCTGCCCCGGCCTCAGCTTCGGAGCGATGACCTGCTCGATGTACGCTAAAAACGCCACGCCATCCACCGCTCCGGTCAACGTCATCGCGTCACCCACACCCTCATCGAGACTGATCGCTGCAACGAGGCTGGTGTTCTCCCCACGGTTCTTCGGCACCCTACCCACGGCACGTTGTCCACGTGGGGCGTAGGCGTAGGGCAGGGTCATGGCGACGTTGAAGCCGCTCTCATCGACGAACACCAACCGGTGCGGGTCAATACCTCTGATCCAAGCCAGGAACCTCCACCGGGCCTCTGGATTCTGTTCACTCGCGTAGATCGTCTTTTTTTCTCGTCGATCCCAATCTCTGTACCCAGCGGCACATGGTCGCTCTGCTGATGCGGACGCCGGTTCTCTCCAAGAAAAGGTCGCAGCGCTGGTCGTGGGTGAGGTCGTTGCTGATGAGGCTCTGCTCAACCCATGCCTGGTGCTCATGGAGGGCGCTGGGGCGGCCCGGGGAGGTTCTGGGGGTGAGATCTCCACTTTGGCGGTAGCGGCGGAGGTAGCGACTGACGGTGGCGGTTCCAACGTCGAACGTGTCTGCGGCTTCATGGAGGGTGTAACGCTTGTGTAGGACGGCGTTTACGATGCGTTCTCGGAGGTCGGTAGAGTGCGCCATGCCTCAGCATGAAGCACGATCACTCAATGCGCAACCCGCTGTATGGCGTGATTCCTGGGGGTTGGTCAAGGATTATGCAACCCGCTGTAAGGACCAGGAAACCTACCTTCATACGGATCATGACGTTCCTCCCAAGAAGCGGCGGCCTTTCTCGTTAGCGATGGGCGCTCCGGGGGGATTGTATCCGAGGTATAGGTGTTCTCGGATGAACGCGCCCGGATGCGGGCCAAACCTGGGTGGGTTCAGGGAAGAAACGCCAGCATCCGCTGCGGGTTCTCCTCGAACAAGAGCCGCCACGTCTCTTCAATGATCCCGACGTCCTCCAGGTAGGGCGCCAGGTTGGTGAAAAGATGATCGTAGCCGTAGCCGCCGTAGCGCTTCAGCATCATCTTCAGGTACACGTCCTGGCTGAGCAGCAGCTTCTCCACGAAACCCAGCTCGATCAGCCGAGCGACCGCGCCCAAGGCCGGCAGTTCGCCGGGCGAGGCCCGGTCCGGCGGGTAGAAGTGGTCGATGCCGAACATGTCGAACTCGAGGTAGGCGCCGCGCTCGAGTAGGCCTCGCTGGTAATCGAGATCGAACCAGGCGGGGTTCAGGTGGCAGAGGATGGTGCGTTCCAGCTCGCCCCCCTCCTCTTCGATCAGGTCGAGGACCCGCTGGCCCTCCCGCTTCCAGCCGTCGAGGTGGATCATGAGCGGGGCGCCGGTCCGGGCCTGTGCCCGGGCCGCGGCTCTGAGCGATAGCTCCTCGCTTGCAGTGAGCGGCGAGGAGGTGCCGATCTCGCCGATCAGGCCGGCGCGGACGCCGCTACCGCCGACCCCTTCGGTCACCTCACGCACGATCTCGTCGCAGATGTCGTCGACGCTGCGGTGGGCGAAGGCCTCGTCCAGCGCGATCTGGTAGTAGTAGCCGGAACCCATCACGATGTTGAGGCCGGTCCTCCTGGAGATCTCCAGCAGCCCTTTGGGGTCGCGGCCGATGGAGGCGTTGGTGGGGTCGACCAGGGTCCGCCCGCCGACGGCGATAAACACCTCGACCTCCTCGATGGCGAGTTCCACGTCTCGCTGCAGCAGGTTGTCGGGCACCACGCAGGGGTTGAAACGCAGGGCGCCCAGGGTTGCTCGCTCCAGAGGGTGGTGGGCCATCGTGCGCTCGAGGGCGTTGCGGGGGGCTGAGAGGCACATCGAGAAGTCGAACAGCAGGTGCTCGTGCATGAGGGTGAGGCCGAGTTCGGCGGCGGGAACCGGTCCCAGGACCGTCTGGGCGTTCACGGCAGCGGCGCTCCGCTGGCCTCGCCCGTCACAGTGGGGACCTGCCGACGTTCGATGGCGAGCAAGATCAATTGGTGCGCCAGCAGCACCGTCACGCCGAGTGCCAGCACTCCCCAGGCGTCGGCGTAGAGCCGGCGCCCCAGCAGCAGTGCCAGGAAGAACAGATGGAACGCCAGCGGCACCACGAATACCGGGGCGTCGCGGCGCCAGCCGAGCCGCTCCTGGCGGCCGCGAACGGTGAACAGCACCACCAGCAGCGACACTCCGACCAGCAGCAGCAGGGTGTCGAGTCCGAAGGCGTTCCGGAAGGTGAACAGCAGCGTCAGGAAGGTGGGCAGCGCCACCGCCAGCGCAGCCCAGGGGTAGACCCAGACCAGCCAGCGCCGCCCGTACCACAGCTGCAGGTAGCGCCCGGAGCGCAGCGCGCCCGACATCAGCACGACGACCACCCACCAGGCCAGCAGGTTGCCGAACGGCACCCCGAACCACTGAGCGTCGAAGGGGAGGCCCCAGTTCCACATGCCCTCGAGCTGCCCCTCGACGAGGTATCGGTCGCGGATGGCGACCGCGTCCATGCCGAGATCGATGAGCAGGGCCAGCAGCGCGTCGAGGAAGGGCTTGACCCACTGCGGCATGTTGAGGCCGTCGCTGAGGCGCATCGCCGAGAAGCCGATCACCGCCCAGCCCAACCCGACCGCCAGCGGGGCGTGGCCGACCTCGAGGGCGAACGGCCCGTAGTGGTAGAGGCCGCCGGCCACCGCGGCGTGCTCGAGGGCCAGGCCGTAGACGAGGAAGGCCAGCAGCTCGAACAGCGTCGACACCACGGGCCGGTCGCGCCTGCGCAGCGCCGACAGCACGCACAGCAGGAACAGCCCTGCGGTCATGGCCTCGAACAGCAGAAAGCTGAGGGGTTCGCCGAGGATCATGCTGAGGTCAGCATATCGGGTCGTTGCACAGGGTTAGTGGCGCGCCCCCGCTTTCGACGTCCTTCGCCATCGCGAGCGACCCTGGGAATACCTCCCAGCGAGGCGATTCCCGGCTCCTCCCGGCTCAGTCGTCGCCGAACAGGAACACCTGATCCGCCTCCTGTTCGGCCCCTTCGGCTTCGGTCTCGCGGCGGAACTGGCTCATGTAGAGCTCAAAGTAGAAGCCGCGTTTGGCGAGCAGCTCCCGGTGGCTGCCGCGCTCGATGATCTCGCCCTGGTCGAGGACCAGCACCTGGTCGGCGTTGAGGATGGTGCTGAGCCGGTGGGCGATGACGAAGCTGGTGCGGCCGGCCAGCAGCTGCTCGAGCGCCTGCTGGATGTGGCGCTCGGTGCGGGTGTCGACGCTGCTGGTGGCCTCATCGAGGATCAATATTCGGGGGTCGGTCAGCGCCACCCGGGCGATGGCCAGGAGCTGGCGCTGTCCCTGACTGAGGCCGCTGCCGCGCTCGCCGAGGACGGTCTGGTAGCCCTCGGGCAGCTTTTCGACGAAGTCGTGGGCGCGGGCCAGCTTGGCGGCGGCCATCACCTCGTCGTCGCTGGCGTCGGAGCGGCCGTAGCGGATGTTGTTCATGACGCTGTCGCTGAACAGGAAGGTGTCCTGCAGGACGATGCCGATCTGCTGGCGGAGGCTGCGCCGGGTCACCGCGCGCACGTCGAGCCCGTCGATGGTGACGCGGCCGGCGCTGACGTCGTAGAAGCGCGGGATGAGGTTGATGATGGTGGTCTTGCCCGCCCCGGTCGGCCCCACGATCGCCACCGTCTGGCCGGGCTGCGCCTCGAGGTCGATGTCCTTCAGCACCGTCTCCCCCGGGTTGTATTCGGCTCGGACCCCTTCGAAGCGCACCGCCCCGCCGATGGTCGGCATCGCCTCGGCGTCGGCAGCGTCGGTCAGGTCGGGAACTTCGTCGAGCAGTTCGAAGATGCGCTCGGCGCCGGCCACCGCGTTCTGGAGGCTGGTCCACAGGGTGGCGATCTGCTGCACCGGGCGGTTGAACTGCTGAGTGTAGCCGATGAAGGTGATGATCAGCCCCAGCGAGATGGAGGTGCCTAGCAGGCCGAAGTTGGTAAGGATGGCGTAGCCGCCCACCACCGCCACGGTCGCCAGGCTGACGTAGCTGAGCGCCTCGAGCGAGGGCCCGAGGGCGCTAGTGTAGGCCTGGGCGCGGATGTTGGCATCGCGGTTGGCGGCGTTCTGGTTGCTGAACTGTTCGATGTTGTCCTGCTCGCGGCTGAAGGCCTGGACCTCGCGCACGGCGGCGATGCTCTCCTGCAGGTCGGCGTTGACGGCGCCGATCTCGCGGCGGGCGCGGCGGAAGGCGACCCTCGCCTGCCGCGACAGCCAGCCGGTCACGAGCATCATCAGCGGCAGCGTCAGGAGGCTGATAAGGGCAAACACCCAGCTCTTGGCGAGCATCGTGTAGACCACCAAGACGATCAGCAGCCCCCCCTGGATGACGCTCACCAGGCCGAAGCCGATGGTCTGCTGCAGGGTATCGACGTCGTTGGTGAAGCGGCTCATCACGTCGCCGGCCTGGTGGCGGGTGAAGTAGCCCATCGATAGCCGGTGCACGTGTTCGAACACCCGGTTGCGGAGGTCGCGCAGCAGGTGGAAGCCGGCCCAGCTCATCAGGAAGAACTGGAGGCCGCTCACCACCGCGCTGCCGATGAACAGGCCGGCGATCAGCAGGATCAAAAGCCCCAGCCCGCGGATCACCTCGGCCGCGCCGGCCTCGGGGTTGGGGGTGGTGTACCAGCAGTTGCCGAAGGCCCCACCTACCTCGGAGTCGAGCTCGAGGCCGGGGGGGGCGGCGGGTTGGGCGGCCGCTTCCTGCCCGCCGGCGCTGATCGGCCCCAGATAGCAGTCGACCGCCTGCCCGGTGAGGTCGGGGATGAGCACCTGCATGTAGGTACCGCCCACCACGAAGACGGCCACTAGCAGCAGCGCCCACAGGTAGGGCCGGAAGTAGCGAAGGAGCCGCCGCAGGGTGGCGCCGACGCTGCGCGCCCGGCGGTTCTCGGCCCCCAGGATCTGGAGGTTGCGGTTGCCGAACATCAGGCCTGATCCACGTCGGCGTCGAGTTGCGAGTGGTAGATGTCGGCGTAGAGGGGGCTGCGCTCGAGCAGTTCATGGTGGCTGCCCCGATCGACGATGGTGCCCTGGTCGAGTACCAGGATCTGGTCGGCCTTGAGGACGGTGCTGATGCGCTGGGCGATGACGAAGCTGGTGCGGCCCTCCATCAGCGTCTCGAGCGCCCGCTGGATGTGGACCTCGGTGCCGACATCGACGCTGCTGGTGGAGTCGTCGAGGATCAGGATGCGAGGGTCCATCAGCAGCGCCCGGGCGATAGCGATGCGCTGTCTTTGGCCGCCACTGAGGGTCGAGCCGCGCTCGCCCACGGGGGTGTCGTAGCCCTCGGGAAGGTCGCTGATGAACCCGTGGGCGGCGGCTGCTTCGGCGGCGGCGATCACCTCGGCGTCGTCGGCGTCGGGCTTGCCGAAGGCGATGTTGTCGCGGATGGTGCCGCTCACCAGGGTGGTCTCCTGAAGCACGATGCCGATGCGTCGCCGCAGGCTCTCGAGGGTCAGCTCGCGCACGTCACGGCCGTCGATCAGCACCGACCCCTCGCTGACGTCGTAGAAGCGCGGGATGAGGTTGATGATGGTGGTCTTGCCGCTGCCGGTGGCGCCGAGCAGCGCCACCGTCTGTCCGGGCTCGGCCCGTAGGTCGACCCGGTTCAGCACCAATTCGCCGCCGAAGTATTTGAAGCCGACGTTCTTGAATTCCACCTCGCCGCGCACGTCGTCGAGGTGGATCGCCTCGGGGGCGTTTTCGACATCGTTCTGGGCGTCGAGGATCTCGAAGATGCGGCCGGCGCTGGCGGCGGCCTGGGCCATCAGCGAGATGATAAATCCGAGTTGGCCCAAGGGCAGGAACAGGAAGGTCAGGTAGAGGCTGAACTTCTGCCACTCGCCGAGGGTGAAGGTGCCGCCGACGATCTCTCGCCCGCCGAAGTAGAGGATGGCGGCCTGGCCCAGGTTGGCGACCAGGAACACGAACGGAAACAGGAACGAGAACAGTCGGCTGATGTTGATCCGCTGCTGCAGCTCGGCGTCGTTGCTCGCCTCGAAGCGGATCTGTTCGGCCGGTTCGGTGGCGTGCGCCTTGACCACCCGCAGGCCGGCCAGGTTCTCCTGCAGCACGGTGTTGACCTGCGACAGGCGCTTCTGCACTTCGCGGAAGAGCGGCTGGGCGATGGCCCCGAAGGCCATGAACACCACCAGCGCCACCGGCAGCACCGGCAGCACCACCAGGGTGAGCCGGGTGTTGGTGAGGAATAGAATCACCAGCGTTCCCACCAGCAGAATCAGGGCCTGCAGCGCCATCAGCAGTCCTTGGCCGATGAAGCCGCGCAGGCGCTCGACGTCGTCGGTGGCCCGAATCATCAGCTGGCCAGTGCGGTTGCGGTCGTGGTAGCTGAAGCTGAGCCGCTGGATCTTGGCGAACAGGTCGTTGCGCAGGTTAAAGGCGATCTCCTGCGACAGCGCCTGCGAGAGATAGTTCTGGGCGAAGGTGAAGAGGCCGCGGGCGACGGCGAAGAGCACCACCACCAGACCGGCGATGAGCAGCAGCCGGGGGGCGGCAGCGAGGTCGGCCTGGGCCGCCGTGAGGTCGAGGCCGAGGCGGTCGGCAGCGAACTGTTGCAGGGCCGGCGAGATGTCCAGGATCGACTTGGTGATGGCGTTGTCGACGATGGTGTCGATGATGTTCTGGACGAACTGTGGCACCGCCAGCTGAGCGGCGGTAGCCACGATCAGCGCCAGCGTCGCGCCCAGGGCGAGCCTGGGATAGCTTCGCAGGTAACGCAGGGCGCGGCCCAGGGCGCGGTTGTCGATGCCCCGCCGGCGGGTGCGACGGGGGCGGGAAGCGGCTGCCTGCATCAGGAGGCCTCCGCGCTGGCGGGCGCTTCGCCCGCCGGGTCGTGGGGCTGGTGTTCGTGCTCCAGGCGGCGGCTGGCCTCGCCGAGCTTGCGCAGCAGCCGGCTCAAGGTGGTCTGCTCGCTGTCGCTGAGGGCGCCGAAGCAGTGGCCGATGATGGCGGTGTGGTGGCGGGCGTGCCGCTTCACCAGCTCGTGGCCGGCCGGGGTCAGCGAGATATTGAAGCGGCGCCGGTCGCTCTGGTCGAGGCGCCGCTCGATCAGGCCGTCATTCTCGAGGCTGCGGATGAGGGCGCTGATGGTGTTGCGACTGGTGCCCTGCAACTGGCTGATCTCGGAGGGGTTGAGCTGGTCGTGCTCATCGAAGTGCCTGGCGAGCAGCAGGCTCATGAGGATGCGGTACTGAGCGTAGGAGAGCCCCGAGGCGACCAAGCTGCTCTTGGCCATGCGCCGAAGCGATTGGGCCACCAGCCGCATCTCCTCCATGAGTCGCAGCGCTGCGGGGTCTATATCGGGGTCGAGCAGCCGGGCCAGCTCGTGCCAGCGGCGCCGTTCGACTGCTGGGGGATCCGAGGGTCGTTTCATGGGCACCGAGGGCCTCCAAAGTAATTCTCGTCGTTTGCTACTTGATCTGAGAATGAAACGGGGGATGGTAGGTCTGCTTGAACCAAATCCATCCCCGAGACCAGCATACGCTCGACGACCTGTTCCTGCAGGTGTTCGTACTCATCGGGACTTCTTACAACCCTTCGAACCACAGTTACCTCGGCACACCAGAAAGCCAGTATCAGCGAGATCTTAACCATCGCCATCGTCGGCGAGATCCTCGCTCAACCATTTGAGAGCGTGTGGTACTGGCTGGTCACACAGAACCACCAGGATTTGTTCCCAAGCTTGCCGCACCCCAGCGCTATCACCGGATTCTTCGCAACTCCGAGCGGCTCATCGCTCAGCTGGCACTCAGCGTCACCGGGGAACAACAGGGGGTAAAGCTGATCGATAGTAAACCCTTGCCGGTCGCTAAGGGCAAGCGCGCTTCGTGGGCGAAACTCCCCGAGGCCGAGAAGGGATTCAGCACGATGGGGATGGTGTTTGGTTTCAAGCTGCATGCCCTGGTGAGTGAAGCGGGGTTGTTCCGGAGGTGGCTGTTTGCTCCTGCATCCTGCTCGGATGTTCGTGCTGGACGGGAACTCACGCAAGACTTAGAGGGCGACCGGGTGCTCGGGGATAAAGCTTACGTGGGTTCAGACGTCATCACTCCAGCCAGGAAGAACATGCACGATCAAGGTATTTGGTGTTTGTGGATGAGTCGCGCTAGGAAGCGTATTGAGACGTCTTTCAGCACTCTGGTGAGGTCGTTAACGCTTCATGCAGCTCAGGTAAAGACGTTCAGATCGCTGAGGACCAGGGTGAATCTGAAGATCGCTGCGTTCAACTTGATGCACTCGGGAGCCCTAAACGGGTAGCAAACGAGGTAATTCTCCGCAGAATTATACGTTATAGAACTACCTTGGGCAAGCCTGACCTGGTGAGGCGTTGCCACTGCTCTCGTGAGACCTGTGCTTGAACGATGTCGGGCTTGGCCGCTCTCGGGATTGGAGCTATAAGCGGGGCGTGAGTAGTAACCTCGGATGCTAGTGGATTAGGGGTAGAGGAAGAGTGAACCGCCCTGGGTTTGATGGAGGCTCCGTTCTCCCTCGAAAGGAGAGAATGGAGCATGACCCGTTACGACCAAGAAACCAAAGATCGAGTCATCCGCATGTTCATGGAGCGTCGAGAAGAAGCGCCGCACGAATCACGTTCAGCCTCTTATCGGCGCCTGCATGACCTAACCGGCATCCCGGTCGACACGATGCGCGGCTGGGTAGACAGAGCCCGCATCGACGCTGGTGACAAGCCAGGCCTGACAACCACAGAGCGTGAGGAGATCAAGGCCCTCAAGAAGGAAGTAGCCGAACTCAAACGAGCCAACGAGATCCTCAAGACAGCCAGCGCGTTTTTCGCGGCCGCGGAGCTCGACCGCCGACTCAAGTGATGGTCGCCTACATCAACGCGTATAAGAACCTGTTCGGGGTCGAGCCGATCTGCCGTGTCCTACGGGACCACAACGTGCCGATCGCCCCGAGCACGTACTACGCAGCCAAGAAGCGGCAAGCATCCGCTCGCCAGCAATCCGATGAGCGTCTCCTGGAGGTCATTCATCGGGTGCACCGCGAGAACTTTGGTGTGTACGGCGTCCGTAAGGTATGGCACGCCCTCCAGCACGAGAGTATCGACGTTGGGCGTGACCAGGTGGCGCGCCTGATGAGAGTCGCGGGCTTGAAGGGCATGACACGAAGAAGGAAGGTCCGCACGACCATCCCAACGCCTAGCGGCGTCAGCTCGCCGGATCTGGTGAGGCGAGACTGGTTCCAAGATGCGCCCGACATCGTTTGGGTGGCGGACTTCACGCACGTGCTCACTCGTGAAGGGTGGGTGTACGTGTCGTTCCTGCAGGACGGCTTCTCGAGGCGCATCCTGGGTTTCACGGTCAGTACCGGTAAGAGCAGCGAGCTGGTGATGAGGGCTCTGGAGCAGGCTGTGAGCGTCCGGCGTCGAACCGATCGGCGGTTCGTTGCTGACGGCGTGATTCATCATTCGGATGCCGGCAGTCAATATACGAGTCTGGCGTTCAGCCAGAAGTTGCTCGATCATGGCGTGAACGGTTCGATCGGTCGGGTGGGCACGGCGTATGACAATGCGTTGATGGAGAGCACGATCGGCTTGTTCAAGAGCGAGCTGATCCACGCCAGGTCGACGAGTTGGTGCTCGAGGCAGGAGGTGGAGACGGCGACGATGCGGTGGGTGAGGTGGTTCAACTGTCGGCGGTTGCACTCTTCGCTCGATTACGTCAGTCCCGTGGACTTCGAGATGGCGTACACTCAAGCGCAGGCCATGCCCAGGCTGGCCGCGTGAGAGCAGAGTCTCCACGAAACCCAGGGCGGTTCATCTACGCGAAACGCGTCCGGGTTGTCCTCGAGGAGGTTGGTCGGGTGAGTCTGGTGTTGATCTGGAAAGGCAAAGGCTGCGGGTGGGAGTGTCTGGCTTTGGTTTCGAGCGTCCGCGAGGGCGTGCAGGGGGTGCTGGAGATTTGGGGGTTGCGTTGGAAGTTGGAGTCGAGTCACCGGTTGTATAAGCAGGCTTTTGGCCTGGGGAAGTGTTTGTGCCGGCGGTTCGCTGCGCACCTGAAGCATGCGGATCTGGTGCTGGAGGCGTTTCATGAGGTGCGGCGTGAGAGGTTGCGAAGTCCGTGCCTGACGTGGCGGAGGGCGCAGGAGGTGGTGGCTGGGAGGTGGAGAAATGCCGTTCTGACCGGCACAACTGCGCTGGCGGCTTGAAGGAGGGCTGTGCTGGACGGGATTCAGCTCAAGTGGGTCAAACCCCTGGTAGTACCTTGTTGTTACTCACGATTGCCTTTTGCTCCCTCCTCCTTTTAGGGGGAGGGCTGGGGAGGGAGTAATCCAGTTCTGGGGAGGGGGTAAACCCCAGGCGAAGAGCCTACCAATGTGTTGTCGGGGAGGTCAGGGTGCCACGTCCCTATTCCTGATGAGTGTCGAGACCTTTGCGCTGGAGGTACGATTCGAGTTGGTCGGCGACCTCCACGTTATTCAGATCGGAGAACATGAAATGAGAGTTGCCGCGGAGCCCCACGTCGGCCAGATGCAGGATTTCGGCGTCGCCTCCTCGGCTATTGACAACCTGCTCGAACAGACGCGAAGCCACCACCTGTGCCCGCCGCCTGTCTGCCACGAGATCGGCGATTGGGCTCGTCGGTATGTTGTCTCCGTACACGATCTGAATCGGAACCTTCATGAGATGGTCGAAGTCGGCCGACGACACGCTTCTGCCGGCTGCCTGGGTCCCCTCGAAAAGGGGAATGGGCTGTGGCACAGCTCCATCGGGGAAGACAAAGCCGGGTTCGTAGCTCACAATGGCCTTCACAAGTTCCGGGCGGCGTATCGCGGTGAGCCATCCCAGGGAGCCTGATTGGGAGTGGGTAACAAGAATCGTCGGGCCGATCTTGTCGAGGAGCGCGACGAGCGCGTCGGTGATGACGGCGGGGTCGTCAGACACGGTGGGCACGAGGGACTGGAAGAACTGGTCGATGCTCGCCGGGTCTGTTGGGAACTGCTGTACGGGAAAGACTTCGGGATGTCTAGGGCCGATTCGCCACATGGTCCACGCGTATTCGACCCCTACCTTCTCAGTCGTGTCAGGGATGATCTGTGTGCCGTCAAGATCGCCGAATGCACCGTTGAAGGTGGGCAGGCCAGCACGTCCCCGCCGAGGGAAGTCGACAATATAGACCGAGTAGCTGCGGCGCAGAAAGATCGTCTGATAGCCTTCACGACCGTCGGGCGTCGATTCCCATACGCGACCTGTCCCACCGCCGCCGTGTATGAGCAGAAGCGGAAACCTTTGTGGAGTCACGGGGATCTGGTACTGAACATACATCTGATCGACCCATACCGTCTGTCCCACGTTGGTGCGGTCCAGCGTTTGGGTCGGGTCGAAGTTGCCCTCGCCGTGTCGTGTGTGACCGCCCACTGAAAAGCTGCCTTGGCGGGCAATCACAACAGGCGTTTGGGAGTCCTGTTCATCTCCTGGCATCGATACCTCATCCTTAATTTGAAGTGGCGTGACGTCCAGTTCGTCACCGACGGTGACTGGCTCAAAGGTACTAACCTTCAGATTGGACCGATTAACGATTAACAGGGGCACGTCACTCCCGCCTCTGCTCAATCAACGCGTCTGGAAGCGATCAGTTTCTCATTGAGTTTAGAACCAAGCCCCGGTCCCTCGGGTAACATCAGGTAACCGTTTTCAATGTGCGTCGGGGGATCGAGCAGCTCATGTTCCCAATCGTTCTTCGGCGCCCCACCTGCGTATTCCTGATAGAGGAGATTTGAACCGTACTGGGTTTCGTGGAGACTCTGCTCTCACGCGGCCAGCCTGGGCATGGCCTGCGCTTGAGTGTACGCCATCTCGAAGTCCACGGGACTGACGTAATCGAGCGAAGAGTGCAACCGCCGACAGTTGAACCACCTCACCCACCGCATCGTCGCCGTCTCCACCTCCTGCCTCGAGCACCAACTCGTCGACCTGGCGTGGATCAGCTCGCTCTTGAACAAGCCGATCGTGCTCTCCATCAACGCATTGTCATACGCCGTGCCCACCCGACCGATCGAACCGTTCACGCCATGATCGAGCAACTTCTGGCTGAACGCCAGACTCGTATATTGACTGCCGGCATCCGAATGATGAATCACGCCGTCAGCAACGAACCGCCGATCGGTTCGACGCCGGACGCTCACAGCCTGCTCCAGAGCCCTCATCACCAGCTCGCTGCTCTTACCGGTACTGACCGTGAAACCCAGGATGCGCCTCGAGAAGCCGTCCTGCAGGAACGACACGTACACCCACCCTTCACGAGTGAGCACGTGCGTGAAGTCCGCCACCCAAACGATGTCGGGCGCATCTTGGAACCAGTCTCGCCTCACCAGATCCGGCGAGCTGACGCCGCTAGGCGTTGGGATGGTCGTGCGGACCTTCCTTCTTCGTGTCATGCCCTTCAAGCCCGCGACTCTCATCAGGCGCGCCACCTGGTCACGCCCAACGTCGATACTCTCGTGCTGGAGGGCGTGCCATACCTTACGGACGCCGTACACACCAAAGTTCTCGCGGTGCACCCGATGAATGACCTCCAGGAGACGCTCATCGGATTGCTGGCGAGCGGATGCTTGCCGCTTCTTGGCTGCGTAGTACGTGCTCGGGGCGATCGGCACGTTGTGGTCCCGTAGGACACGGCAGATCGGCTCGACCCCGAACAGGTTCTTATACGCGTTGATGTAGGCGACCATCACTTGAGTCGGCGGTCGAGCTCCGCGGCCGCGAAAAACGCGCTGGCTGTCTTGAGGATCTCGTTGGCTCGTTTGAGTTCGGCTACTTCCTTCTTGAGGGCCTTGATCTCCTCACGCTCTGTGGTTGTCAGGCCTGGCTTGTCACCAGCGTCGATGCGGGCTCTGTCTACCCAGCCGCGCATCGTGTCGACCGGGATGCCGGTTAGGTCATGCAGGCGCCGATAAGAGGCTGAACGTGATTCGTGCGGCGCTTCTTCTCGACGCTCCATGAACATGCGGATGACTCGATCTTTGGTTTCTTGGTCGTAACGGGTCATGCTCCATTCTCTCCTTTCGAGGGAGAACGGAGCCTCCATCAAACCCAGGGCGGTTCAATTCGAGGTCCTCGCGCATACATGGGTTGCCGCTCGTGAGACGATGGGGCCGCACCAGTTATGCGTGGCGATCTTGACATCGTAGAGCTCGGCGAGATCTGCAGTTTTGCAACTCTCGAGAATGCCACCGTTGGTTCCCACCTCGGGCTGGAACACCTCGAGTACACCGCTATCGAACAGCGCCTTGGCATCCCTGCGGGTCGTTGTAAGTTCTCCTGTTGCCAGGGGAATAGAGGTTGCATCGGCAACTCTTCTCAGCAATTCAGGGTCATCTTTGGTGGGTGCTTCGAAAAATAGGATGTTGAGTGGCTCGAGAGCTTTGGCGGCCATGATTGCGCCATCGATACTGAATCGGTTGTGGGCATCGATAGCCAGCTGGAACTCTTTACCCACCGCTTCACGAACCTGACTCACCCTGTCCACCTGCTTGCCGAGATCTTTCGCTGTGGGCGTTCCCTCTCCCACAAAGGGGCCCCATTTGAACATCGTAAATCCGGCTTCCTTTGCCCCTAGTATCCGTTCTAGCTTTTCCTGCCAGCTTTCTGCGCCATCGAAAATGCCATGATCTGCATAGAGCGGGATCTCCTTGTGAACGGGTCCCCCCAGCAAGGCAAAGATGGGTAGATCTGCCATCCTGCCGACGATGTCCCACAGCGCAATTTCAATGGCCGAAATCGCGGCACACCAACTACGGTCGGTCGGCTGAGAAGGGAGAAAGCGCTTTAGAAAGGCCTCGATCGCCATGGGGTTGGTACCCGTTATCTGTTGAGCGATGGTCTCGATATGCGACCGAATGGTCGATGCCTGACCGCCCCAGGTAAAGCCCTCACCGATCCCCTCAATCCCTTGATCGGTCAGAATACGAACGATGACCCATTCCTCATACCCTCTTGTTGCTTTGATGGTGACCGGGGTTACACGTTCGATCTTGATTGGATAGTCTGTTTTCATCTCTACCTAGTCTATGCGCCATCCGGCTGCGCCACGACGGAAACGGAGTAGCCCGCGATGAAAACCACCGAGATCGACCAAAACCCCGACCTGAAGTTCTCACCTCTTCTCGATCGGTGCGCAACAGCCGAACAGCACGCGGGTTTCCCGGATGCCGGACGGGGGTTACTCCAACCCCATCGCCCGCAGGTTCTGGTAGCTGATCGCTAAAGCTGTTAAGCGTGTCACGTCGAGCTAAATCAATGACAACGCTTCGTCCAGGCTGATCCGGCGGAAGGATTGTTCGAGGATGTCGCCCTGATGGTGCTCTGCCAACCACTCCGCTGCAGTGGTCTCTCCACCCGGAATCGAATCGAAAACGCTCCTGATCCAGCTGGCGAAGGGAGCCGCTTTACAGCGGATGACCAGATCCGGATCGGCGACTGCGCCGCTGGGAGAGTAGAGGTAGCAGGCGTCGATGAGGCGGGTAGCGGAGGCGAGTTGCTGGCGCTGGAATTCGCGGGCGGTGGGCGGGCCCTCGGGGACGAGGAGGATGTTGATGGCGCGGTCGGTGATGGCGTTGAGGCGGTCCATGGGGTCGTGGCCGACGAGGACGCTCTTGTGGTCGGGCCAGATGTCGAATTGGCCGTAGCCGGCCACGGGCGCGCGGGACTGGAAGGTGAAGTAGTCGGGATAGGCGAAGAAGGCCTCGCCAGTGGCGCGGTAGGTGTTGTAGAAGGCGGTGACGTGGGCCATGATCAGGTTGATGGCGCCGACGCCTTCGAAGCGGTTGGGTGCCAGCAGGCCGAGCCGTCTGGTACTGGTGTGGCCCTGGAAAAGGGCGTTGGGCACGACGGGCCGGCCGGCGGCGATGACTTCGAAGTCGCTGTCGCGGAGTTCGGAGCTATGCATGGTCAGCTAAGGGTCCCCAGCGGCCATCCGCCCAGCAGATGCAGGGTCCAGGGTTAGGTGTTGAGCTTCTGCCCGGTGCCTGGGTCGATCTCCTGTCTGAGGTGATCATATACGTTGTGCTTCCCTCCGACGGCCACAGGTACTGGCCGCTATTACGCTAGCACCCGCGGCGTCACGATCGCCTCCGCGTCCCGAGGGAAATAGGGCCGTTGAAGACGCGCGTAGCGGACCTTTCGGACGCTCGCCGGGGTGGGGCCGGGGGTATCGAGAACGTAGACGGCCCGGGCGACCCCTCCGTAGACCTGCCGGTAGTTCATGGGGTTCTTGGCGACGACGTACCGGCAGTTCCGCGGGTCGATTCCCATTGCGCGCCACTGCTCGTCTCGCCAGTCGTAGCTGCCAAGGCTGGCGATCAGCACCGTGATGGCCCCGATCCGTAGCAGCGCCGACGGCCCCATCCCGCCTGCGACGCCTTCGAAGATCCCGCCTTCATAGACGAAGCGCCCATCGCCTAGACGAACCACCGTTCCCATCACTTCGATCGGCTCGCCCCAGCGCCGGTCCAGCTTGTGTCCCAGGGAGAGCGTGAGTTCGGCATCCACGCCGGCGGCGTGACACGCCAGCGCCACCTCGGGGTCCACCACGGGCACCAGCGCCGATCGTGGATTGGGCGTGTTCCGCTGGGCGTCCAGCAGCGCCGCCAGGGTGGCCACGCTGTCGCCCGCCGCTCCGCCGCCGCAACAGTCTGCGGTCTCGACCAGCACGACCGGCCCGTCGACCGGGTCGTCCGGTTCTGGGACCTGCCGGACGCTGTCCGCGATCGCCTCCGCGGGCGTCCAGGTCGCCGGTTCGAAGTCGAAACGACGGTCCCAGTAGGCCTCCGCCACCTCGCGCGCCAGGGCGGCGGCCAGCTCCGGGGCGTCGTCGGTCACGACGATGGCGCCGCTGCCCAGGTGCGGTTGGTCCAGGTAGGGGTCGACCAGGATGGCGCTCGTCGAGAGGACCTCGGGGCGTGCCTCGAGCGCCTTGGTCATGCGCATGATCCCGGCGAAGGGATCGTCGCCGGCTGTGGCCCCCATGACGGCGCTGGTGATGACGGGCACCAACCCTGCCGCCATCGTGGGTCGGCACCGCCCGGTCAGCGTATCGACCAGTAGCCGCGCGCCCCGCTGTCCGGTGGCGTAGGTGTCGGTGTGCGGATAGGTCTCCCAGGCCACCAGGGCATCGGCGTTCGACACCATCGCCTGGGTGACGTACGCGTGCAGATCCAGCGTAGCCACGATCGGGACCTTTGCGCCGACCACGGCGCGCACCCCTGCGATCAGATCCCCCTCCAGATCGCCCCCTCCGGATACGGTTGCGGCGCCGTGCAGCGGCAGGAGTACGCCGGCCACCGGCAGGGCAGCCTGGAGGCGTGCCAGCAGCTCCCCCCGGAGTTCCGCGTAGCACCCTGGGGTGAGCGCGACCCGCCGGGTGGGCAGCTGGCCCACAGAAGGGGTACCGGGGTGCAGGCGCGGTCGCGCAGGACCTCCAGCATGCCGCCGACCACGCCGTCGCCGATCGATAGCAGCTCCTCGCCTCGGAGCAGCTCGTGGCGTTCAAACCGGTCGAGTTCGATGGCCACACCGCCGAGTTCGTTGCACTCGGTGAAGATCGAGCCGACGGCTACCCTCACCCCTGTCCCGCCCCCTCCACACGAGGCGTGCTCCCCAGGCGACGAGGTTTCCGATAGGTGTTGCTGCGGTACACGCTACAATCCTATCCTGAAACTGTTGACAGGTGCTGCCCGGTGAGGCGCGAGGCGTACCGCAAGCAGGCGAGCCCCAGGATGTCGAGGGTTCGCTCCCTTCTCCCGCTCCAATTTTATGGCGGGAGCCTTTCAGCCCGTTCAGCCCGAATCCTCGTCGGCCCGCCAGCAGTCTGGCGTGTACGGCTCTCGATCGAAGGGCCGCCTGCGGGCGGGACCGGCCCGCTGCCACCACGAGGCCGGGATTTCCTGCGTGTGGCGGTGCGGCGGGCCGGCCTCCTTGAAGATGTCGATGGTGAAGATGCGGTAGGTCTGCGGCGAGTCGAGCGGCTTGGGCTCGACCCCATGGAACATCCGGGCGTTCAGGTAGATCATGCTCCCAGGCGGCAGCTCCAGATGCCTCAGCTCCAACTCGCGACCGGCCTCGCGATCGAACTCTCCAGCCAGCAGCCGGTCGGGGGTCACCTCCGGCGTCGGCGCGACGCGGTGGCTGCCGGGAATGACCGACAGGCTCCGGTCCCCCCGGATGAAGCCATTGGGGTAGTAGAGGATCTGGATGTACCACCCGTCCCGCTCGGCCAGATTGACGGGGTTGTCGTGGAACCAGTGATGGTGATCCATGTGCGGGCGAACCGGCCCCGCACCGCGGGGGGCCAGGTTCAGGGCCGAGTGGCAGAAGTGGTACTCCGTGCCGATGGTGCTCGCAAGCAGCGCCGTCACCAGAGGCGCGTCGACGAGCGAATCCCCCCAGGCACCCCGCTCGTTCCAGGGCCGTACGAAATAGGGACGAACCGCGTCTTCCGTGTCCGCCTCCAGCCCCAGCCGCTCCATGTACGCCCGTACGTCTCGAAGGTGCATGATCTCGGCGATGAGGCCGGTGCGCGCCTCATCCGTGAACACATCCGGCAGGGCGACGTACCCGTCTCGGTGGAAGGCCGAGAGGTGGGCTGTGCTCGGTTCAGCCAGGCGAAAGGGCGATTGCATGACGGACGCTCCATTCAGGACCAGCGGGGACTCCCACGTTCGTTGCCCGTTCATTGTATGAGTTGAGGGTCGAAGTAATCGCGTAAGAAATCTCCTATGATATTGACACTGAGCACGATCAGCATCAATACCACGCCCGGGAATATCACAATCCACCAAGCGGAGAAAAAGAAGGTCTGAGCGTCGCTGAGAATGCCGCCTAAGGTAGGCATTGGCGGTGGAATACCGAGCCCGAGGAAGCTCAAGGTGGCCTCGGCAATAATCATTTGGCCTAGCGTTAGCGTGATGGTCACCAACACGAGCCCGACGACCTGGGGAGCGATATGGCGTAGCATGATTCGCGTTACTGAACAGCCAAGACTGCGAGCAGCCTCGACGAAATCGATCTCTTTTAATCGCAGCACTTCCCCTCGCACCAGCTTCGCGAACGTCACCCACCCCGTCAATCCTAGTATCAGAGCGATGTTGATCAAGCCGGGCCCGATGGCTGCAACGATGGTGATGGCAACGACCACGAACGGTAGGGACAGTAGCGCATCCACAATGCGCATGATGACGGCGTCGACAAGCCCCCCGAGGTATCCGGCAACCAACCCGAGCAAGGTGCCAACGAGACACGCGATCAACACGGACAGGCCACCTACCATGAGCGAGATACGGGTGGCCAACAGGAGACGGGCCAGGAGATCCCGCCCCAGAGAATCTGTTCCCAAGAGCGCGGGCAGTCCATTTTGCTCTTGAATCAGGGTAGGCGCCCTCAGCGATTGTGCCAACTGCTGATCGAATGGGTCGACCGGGTAAAGTGGCGCGAGGACGCTAGCTAGCACAGTGAGGAACAGCACTCCATGGGCTGCAAACACGCGCTTAGATCGCCAAATCGTGCGTAGATACTGTCGCCACCAGGTCCTAGCTCGGATCGTTGCGGGAGAGTCCGGTCCTCTAGCCTCTTGTTCCATCAGTCCCACAGGCGAATCCTGGGATCGATCGCACTATAGGAGAAATCCAAAGCCAAATTGAACACGAGAATGAATAGCGATACGAAGAGGGTGGAGGCGATCACGACGGGATAGTCCCGAGCAAAAGCAGCTTGAGCCAGAAGCTGGCCTAATCCAGGCCAGCCGAAGATGGATTCGACTACGACCGATCCTCCGATAACGAAGCGCATTTGCAGGGTGAGTTGTGTCACGATGGGGATCGCTGCATTGCGCAACGCATGCTTGACAATGACCCTGTACTCTCGCACGCCTTTGGAACGGGCCACAGTTACATAGGGGAGATTCAAGACCTCGATGAGGCTGGTCCGGGTCACCCTGGTCATCCCAGCTAGCAAGAACAAGGAGAGTGAAGCTGCCGGCAGTACCAGATGTGCCGCGGTCCCGTAGCCTGACGGAGGGAGCACGGGAAAGATAACTCCAAACAAGAAGATGAGAACCAAGGCTATCCAGAACACGGGAGTGGACTGTCCCACCATGCTCAGCAGAACGGCAAGCGTATCCAGATTACTTCCTCTCCTCACGGCAGCCAGTATGCCCAGCGGGATGCCAAACAGCGCTGCAAGAGATAGAGCAGAGAACGCCAGAAGTAGGGTTGCTGGTAACCTCTGCAAGACTATGCCGAGGGCCGGTCTTCGAGTCTGCACCGAATTGCCGAAGTCCAGCTGCACCATCTGGTTAAGAAATACAAAGTAACGGTAGACGAGCGGTCGATCGAAACCGAATGATTTTCGCATCGCTTCAACGTCTTCGGCAGATGCCGATGGGGGTAGCAGCAATCTGATCGGATCCCCCGAAACGTTTAAGACCAAAAACACCATGGAGAGCACCAACAGGATTGCGAGCAACCCTTGGAAGATACGCTGTCCGAGATATGAATACATGGATGCTCCCCTTCGCTCCCGCTTGCATCCCTTCCTAATGCGCCAAAGGTCTTCTCTATAGCTCGATGCAAGGGATCACGGCCCGAGCTTCGGTGTCAAACAGGCCATGATCCGAAATGCGATAGTAGGGGGCCACTTCCATGCCGAGCCAGAAGAGAAAGAACATCGGCTCTCGCCAACCTACGCCGGCTTCACGCAGCATGTTCTCGATCTGTTTGATCTTGTCGACGACGTTCTGTGCGGGGGCGGTAGCCATTATTCCTGCCAATGGCAAGGGCAGCTCTGCAGTAATCTCGCCTTGCTGCACAAGCACAATACCGCCTTGAAGTTCGATGACACGATTGGCAGCGCGAACCAGTGCCTCTTTGCTGCGCCCAAGCGCGACGATGCCGTGGTGATCGTGGGCAAGACTGACGGCAACAGCTCCCTCTTGCAGACCATAATCCTTCAATAGACCGAGGCCGACGAGTTCGTTGAACTTGCGATTGGCACACATCAGATAGAAGTAGTTCTCAGCCGTGCTGGTCAGATCGATCTCTCCATCTGTAACCGGCAGTTCGGCGTCGATCAGCTCCGTGAACCGGGTCTCCTGATTGAGCTTGATAACCTTGGCTGAGGCGGTAGCATCACTGAATCCGGCAGGCAAATAGCGTAGTTGATTCAAGGTAATGGGGTCACGGCTGACCGTATTCAGTACCTGGTCACTGTATCGCGGGGCCATTTCAAAATCAGAATCGAGCTGATCCAGGAAGCGACCTGAGCAGATCACCCGTTCGAGCGACAGAGATTCAAGGGAGTCAAATACCAGCACATCGGCATAGGCACCCGGCCTCAGGGTACCGATCAGCTCACCCAAACGGTAGTGTGAGGCGATATTGTGCGTCACCATCTTGAGGGCGTCGATGGGGCCGATACCTCGCTCGATGGCAACCCGGACTTTCTTGAGCATATACGTGTCCGGCGTTATGTCGGAAGCCTTCATATCGTCTGTAACCAAGGCAAAATGTTCTGGCGGAAGGCCTTCCGACGCGACCACTTCGACCAGTGTTTCGACCTCCTTTGCCAAGGTACCGTTGCGAAGCATGACGAATAGGCCTTTGCGGACCTTTTCGACGACTTCATCGCGTTGACGCGATTCATGATCGGAACTCAGACCGACGGCAAGACACGCATCCAATTCGTTACCTCGTGTGAAGAACAGATGCCCTTCAGGTGTGCGGCGGTTCGTGGTTGCGTTGGTCAGCAGGGCCAGATCGCTCGGTCTTCCGTGCGTAAGCCACTCCACGATCTTGTCCCCTATGACTTCCGCCAGACCTACGGTCTCTGGACCCTCCAGGAGTTCCAGGGCTTCAGCAGGAACCAGGGTGCCGACCGTCCGCTGAATCTCGGGCAAAAACGGCAGTTGAATCGGCGTCATCAGCAGCGCCTTTAGCGGCGTCTGCTTCATCGCGAGCATCATCTCTTGCATGCCGGGTTTCCCGGCTATGGCGCCCACCTCATGGAAATCCGTGGCCACGGTTGTGACCCCACATTGCAGTGCCAATTTCGCGAAATTCACCGGATCGACGAGCGAGCTTTCTACATGAATATGGCCGTCCACGAACCCGGGCGTAAGAAGCTTTTCGCTGACATCGTATGTTTCGGTAGCGTAGGCACAAGGATCCGTCGTTATCCGGGCAATCCAGCGGCCCGAAATCCAGA
The DNA here is from genome assembly GCA_963662295.1 of Trueperaceae bacterium. Lineage (GTDB taxonomy): Bacteria > Deinococcota > Deinococci > Deinococcales > Trueperaceae. The sequence continues at coordinate 3,829,122 of OY759346.1, read as the reverse complement.
TATCCCCTCGAAGCACCTCATTCGTGTAGACGTTGAGATACTGTCCACCTGCCAGAATGAGATCGGGGGATTCCAACCCGAGAGCAACCCTGCCCAAGTGGAAGCGTTCTTGGTCGGTCGGGAAAAGTGGATCGATCATCCGCACGCCCTTTTGCCAATGGGGGTCAAGAGTCTCTGGAAAGGCGTTCGGCGGTGGCAACGACCGACAGTCGTTGCCACCGCCTACACACGCTTACTTGAAGCTGGCGTCGTGCATGAGCAGGAACTCATCCGATCGAGGTTCCCAATCCAGGCGCTCACTCATCCCAAACAGAACCGGCTGTTTGTAGAGGAATATGGCGGGCGCCGCCTCGTTGATCAAGGGCATGACCTGCTGGTAGAGGTCACGCCTCAGATCCTGATCGGTCGTTGCGCTCGCTCGATTCAGCAGGTCGTCGATTTCGGGATCCTGGATGGTACGCAGTAGGCCTTCGGTCCGGGTAATGAAGTCGAAGATGAAGGCTGGGTCGAAGACGGGATTGCCCCAGCTCGCGAAGTACATGGGGGACGATTGGTGCGAAAAGATCGCACCGTTGAAGGCACCAAACTCGAGCACGTTCAAGGTGACCGTGATTCCGACGTCGTCCAGGAATCCCGCGATCGCCTGGGCCACGTTGGCGTCGTTGATAAAGCGGCCGTTCACCATGTCCATCGTGATCTCGAAGCCGTCTGGATAACCTGCATCTGCAAGCAATTGCCTGGCTCTATCCGGATCGAATGGGTATGGGTCCACATCGGCATTGAACCCGAAGTCCTGACCCGTCAACAGTGTCGTGGTCTGCTCTCCCAGCCCACCTAGCAGGTTGTCGATGATCGACGCTTTGTCGATCGCGTAGTTCATAGCTTGTCGGACCAGGACGTCTTGCAAGGGGGATTCTTGTACGGTATCCAATCCTACAAAGACGACTCGAGTGCCGGTGGCGCTTTCAGACCGTGCGTTCGGGTTGCCATCGATCTGCTGTCGAGCCGTAATCGGTGGATCGGTGATCAGATCCGCATTGCCACTGAGCAGTGTCGCTACCCTGCTCGCTGCAGAGCTGATGAAACGGAACTCCACCCCGTCCACCTCGGCTGGGCCGGCCCAGTAGTTTTCATTCCTTTGCAGCACGATCTGGTTGCCACGATCCCAACGCACGAACGCAAACGGACCGGTTCCCACTGGCATCTCGTCAAAGGTCACGTCCCCAACCTCGGTGACGTTGTTTGGCGGTACGATCTGGAGTTCTGTAAAGAAATGCTCGGCAAGCGCAAAGGGCTCAGTGGCAACGATGCGGACCGTCAGGTCATCGATGATCTCCACGCTGCTGATCCAGTCGAAGTCAGATGCGCGGGTGGACTCGAGCTCACTGCTGAAGATGCGATCGATGGTGAATTTGACGGCTGCGGCCGTTAGCGGCTCGCCATTGTGGAATTGAACTCCTGGGCGCAGATGGAACAACCACGAGGTATCGGTGTCTCGTTCGAAACTCTCGGCCAAGGCAGGAGCATTTTGCCCATCGCGGGTCTTACTTAGCAACGAATCGAAGATGTTGATCGTTACCGAGTACGTCGGTCCCTCCCTATGGAGGGTCGGGTCCAGCCCGGGGGGCTCTGTGCCTTGAATAATCACCAGTGGGTCTGTGGATGTTTGGTTGCTGGAGCCAATCCCCCCCAGCATCGCCAACATGCCAAGCAGTACGATTCCTGACAACAGTGTCCTTCTCATCATGACCTCCCAAGTGAGTTTCGCGTTGGCACAAAGCCGCTTAGGCACGTGCTGGATTCTTGGCCGAGACCTCCCATTCGAAATATAGATGCTCCGCCACTAAACGTCCTCGAATCCAATTGGACGATCAAGCGGGGTTTTTTTTTTCTGTGGAACGATTATTCACAGCAATCATTGCATATTTGCGCGCCACATGACGACAATAGGCCGGTCTTGAGGAGCTACCTCTGGCCCTTCACCCGCCACGAGAACCGCCAAGATCGGTGGGGTCTACGCAAAAGGCGCCGCCCGATGTCTGCCGCCCGTCTTGTTGAACAGAGATTTACGTGGTCGACGTGAACGAGTTCATCCATCCGAAAGCTTCTTGGCCCACCCCAGCAGCGTGTGCAGCATCACGTTGGCCGCGTTCACCACGTCCTCGGGCTCGGTGAATTCCTTGGGGTTGTGACTGAGGCCGCCCACCGAGGGGACGAAGTACATGGCGCTGGGCATCAAGCCGCTCAGGGTTTGGGTGTCGTGGCCGGCAAAACAGGTCAACCTGGTGTGCTTCAGCCCCAAGTCCGTGGCTGCCTGCTGGACGAGATCCACTACCCCTTCGTCCAGGGGAGCGGGTGGGACCTGGCCGACGGGTTCGATCTCCAACGTCAGGCGATATTCCTCCGCGCAGGCCTGGGCCAGGGACATCAACTGCCGCTGCATCGCTTCCATCTGCTCCGGGGAGCTGTGGCGGATCTCCAACGCGAGCCGGACTTCGGCGGGCACGATGTTGAAGGTTTCTGGTTTGACTTGGGCTTGCCCGAAGTTCATCACGCCGGGGGAATAGTCTGATTCTACCAGCGCTTTCGCCCGCAGGACGAAGTCAGAGGCGCCCCAAAGCGCATCCTTGCGACTCGCCATCGGCGTCCCGGCGGCATGGGCGGCCTCCCCGATGAAGCGCAGCCATTGCCAGCGGATGCCGAAGATCTCGGTTACCACCCCGATGTCCAGGTCGGCATCCTCCAGTCGCGGGCCCTGCTCGATGTGGACTTCGATGAAGCCGGCATACCGCTTTGGGTCGCACTGAGCATTCAACAGGCTGCTGGTGGTGATGCCGACCCCAGCCAGAACCGCGGCGAAGCGATCCGGCCCCCCGTGAACATTTTTCAGCTCGCCCGCCGTCAACGCCGGCTCGGCCGCCATCGATGCCCGCGTCAACGTCCCCGCAAACGCCCGGCTGCCCATCAACCTGATCCAGGTGCCCTCCTCGTCGGTGAACGACACGCACTGCAAGTGGACGGGCAACGACACCCCTGCCTCCTGGATGGTGCGCAGCGCTTCGAGGGCGGACAGCACTCCCAAGGGGCCGTCGAAGTTGCCGCCGTTGGGGACCGAATCGAGGTGGGAACCGGCCAGCAGGGTCTTGGCCTCGGGGTTGGAGCAGGGCAGGGTGGCAAACAGGTTGCCGGCCCCGTCCTGTGCAAAGTCCAACCCAGCCTCAGCCACCCGCTCTTGAAACCAGGTGCGGGCTTCCAAGTCGGGCCCGGACAGGGCGAGGCGGGACACCCCACCGTCGGGCGTTTTCCCGATTTTGGAGAGCTCGTCCAGGTCGGCCAGCAATCGCTCTGCATTGACTTCCAGCATGGCTTCTCCTCTGAAATTAGGGTGGCGTAAGGCAGCTAGTGTTCGATCCTGAATCCACGAAAAATGAAATAATGAGGTGTCAGACCCATTCCCGTGAAGGTACCGCACGGATCAGGATACCCTCAAACACCTCTTCCGATGCGCTCCCGAGTCGAACAGCTGATGCTGGGCCTTCTCGATCTTCGGGGAGTTGTTGGGGTTCGTGGAGCAACTATTCCCAGATGTTCCTTCGCGAGACGAGATTCCATGCAAAAATGACTCGTGCGGAGGACACCTTGAGCGCAAACCGGGACAGGTACAGCCGAGCCATCGCTGCCTTCGACGCCCTCAACGCCGAAGACCCGAACCGGGAAATGGTGGAGGGCGCAGAACAGCCCAAGGAGTTCGTCTACGCTCGCCGGATGACCGAACGGTTACAGCGATTCGCGCCGGAGGCGTCCGAACCGCTGCGGCTGGCGGCACGCTGTCAACATATCCAGCGCTGGATGATCCCGCGTAGCGACTACCCCATGGACCGCGGCGGCTACCGGCGCTGGCGCATCGATCTGGCGCAGTTCCACGCCGAGTTGGCCGGAGAGGTCCTGGCGGAGGTCGGGTACGACCCGGAGACCATCTCACGGGTACAACGGTTGTTGCGCAAAGAGGGATTGAAGCGTGACGCCGACGTCCAGACCCTGGAAGATGTCGCCTGTCTGGTCTTCCTCGGGAACTACTTCGCCGATTTCGCAAGCAAACACGATGAGGAGAAGGTTGTCGGCATCCTCCGGAAGACCTTGAGGAAGATGTCGGACCGCGGGCGGCAAGAGGCCCTCTCAATGCCTATGCAGCCCGCTTCCCGAGCCATCCTCGACCGGGCGATTGCACAACAGAACACCATCTGACCTGAAAGCCGGCCCGAGGCTCGGTGCCTTAACCGGGCGTGTTACCGGATCGCGATGGTAGGGAGGGTGGCGTGTCAAGCAAACCCGAACACGTTACTGGACGTAACTACCAGCGTACTCTTCTGTTACGGCGATATTCTGAATGATGTCCACAAGGTTTCCGGCGGGATCGCGGAGGATGAAGTGGCGTTGCCCGAACTCCTCGTCGCGAAGTGGCAACACGACGGGTAGATTTGCCTGGCACGCCAGCCGCTCGTACTCGGCCTCCGCATCTTCAACCTCGACGTTTATGACAATCCCCCGGCAGGGGGTACTGTACCCTTCGGGGATGGTTGGGTGGCCTGTTTGAAGGACGGCTAGCTCTTGGAGTGGGGCCTTGCTGTGACGTAGGCTCACATACCAATCAGAGGTGAAGGTATCTTCGAAACCGAAGTGCCGACGGTAATAGTCGGCCGTTTCGTACACATGATCGGTTATCAGTACGGGGTAGACGCTTGAGATGTTCATCCTTACCTTCCTTTACATACGCCGTGTAGGTATTGGCGATAGTTTACATACGTACACGCCGTATGTCAAGTTCTAAGGATGCCACGCCGAACCGCTGAAGTCGCTGCCCGGACCCGATCCGCCCTCATCGACGCCGGAACCGCCTACTTCGCCGAGCGCCCCTACAACCGGGCACCCCTCCAGGAGCTCGTGCGTCAACTTGGGGTAACTCGAGGTGCTGTGTATCATCACTTCGGAAGCAAGCAAGGACTCTTCGAAGCGGTAGTGGAACGGGTCCTCGAGGCCCTGGCGAATGAAATTGAGGAATCGTCACGGCGTCAAGGAGGTGGCTGGGAAGGACTAGAAGCTGGCTGTCGCACGTTCCTCGGAGCTGCCACAGACAAGACGTTTCGCCGAATCGTGCTTCTCGATGCCCCCGCCGCCTTTGGGTGGCAGACTTGGAAAGAGATTGACGATCGTACGGCAGCGCGGACCCTGCGCCGAGGGCTAGATGAGCTTGAGCTTTCCGGGGAGCTAGCCACCGACGACGTTGAAGCCCTTACTGCTGCATTATCCGGAGCGATGAATGAACTCGGCCTCTGGGTAGCTAGTCAGGATTCTCCTCGGCAGGCCCTTCCTAGAGCCGAGGCCGTGATATCTACGATTCTTCGTGCTTTTCGCCACGGCTAGATTTGTTATCGAGTGACTCGTGTTAAGGAACGTTCCAATAAGGCTAATTCTGCGAACGTCCCAAAGGCAGCTTCAGCCAGTGAATCCAGGGGGGCGCCGGAGCTAAAGCCGGCGTCCCCGACCCCCAAACCTGCGTCGGCGTGCCAGACGGTTGCGAGTCGCCTGCGGACCTCCTGGTGGAGGTTCAGGCTCGACCTTCTTGGGCGGTCAAGAGCGCGTGCCGGCGGTCGGCCAGCGGCAGGGTAACTCGCTGGCCGGAGAAGTGGGAGCTGTAGATCCCCTGGATCATCTCCAGGGCGGCCCGGCCGGCGCGACCGTCGGAGATGTGCTCGCGGTCCTCCTCGAGGCAGCGCACCATCTCGTCGATCGAACGGATGACCTGCCCGGACGGCCACGCCTGCCCATGGAGACGCATCTCCTCATCGGTCATGGGGACGCGCTGCCACGCCTCGGGGGAGGTCGGGTCGTAGACCGGAGCGGGGTAGAAGAGCACGGTGGTGCCCATCTCGCCGCCCGGCTTGTTGGCTATGATGCCCTCGGTCCCCTGCAGCAACCGAGTGGAGATTCCATGCAAGACCTTGCCGGGGCTCCGGTAGAACTCGGCCAGCCCCACGACGCCGCTTTCGAAAGCGAAGTGCGCGACGATGTTGTCGCCGGCCACGAGGCCGATATCGCGGTATCTGGGGTCCACTTCCAGGCTCGTCATGATCTCCTCAGGCCGGGTGTCGTGCCCGTCGGTGGTCAGGTGCCCATAGACCGAGCGGACGCTGCCGGCGAAGAACTGCATAGCGTCGAACATGTGGGTGCCGATCTCCATCATCTCGTAGCCACCCTGGCGATTCTTGCCGCGGTCCTGAATGGCCCGCAACTCCCCGATCCGGCCCTGCTCGAGCAGCTCCCTGGTCTTCTTGAACTGGGGGCTGCAGCGCTGCTGGTGGTTGATGGCCAGCCGCACCCCGGCCCGGTCGCAGGCCTCGATCATGTCGTCGGCCTCGGCCAGGTTGGTGGCCATGGGCTTCTCGCACAGCACGTGGACGCCGCTCTCGGCGCAGGCGACGGTGATGTCACGGTGGGGTGGTGCGGTGGTGCAGACGCTCACCAGGTCGGGCCGTTCGCGCTCGAGCAGCTCCCGGTAGTCGGTGTAGAGGCGGTCGACGCCGTTGGTCTTGCCGGCCTCCTCGAGCTTCTGCTCATCGATCTCGGCTATGGCGACGAGCTGGGTCTGGGGGTGGTGGTAGCCGTGGAAGTGCCTCCGGCTGACGCCTCCGCAGCCGATGATGGCGGTCCGATAGGTGGCCACGCGGGAACCTCCTTTGCTGTCGACAGGGGTGTTGGTGTCGACAGGAATCGCTGTCTGGTCGCTGCCCGTCGCGCGGACGGTCCGGTGAATAACGCAAAAGGACGAAGTTCGCTTTCGCATAGTATAGTTGTGTCGTCGTTGATTTTCCCAGCCAAGAGCTTAGGGGTAACCAACATCGGGGTCGGAAATTCGGAGAAGAGCGTTTTTCTCACCCGTTTCTGCCAATCCCTGAACCCTGATCCCCTAGCCAACATTCGTGTCACCTCTTCGAGAACTAGCAGGTAAACGTTTCCGTTTTAGATCGCCCGGAAGGTAAGAATAATTATCGAGCAATTGGAACTTCGCCCCAAACGCCGACCCAACGTCCTCTGGGTTTTCGGCGACCAGCATCGGGCACAGGCCTTGAGCTATCGGGGCGATCCCAACGTGTTGACCCCGAACATCGATAATCTCGCCCGCAGCGGGGTGCGCTTCGACAGCGCCGTGGCCGGTGCACCGTGGTGTACCCCGTTCCGCGGCGCCTTGCTTACCGGAACCTATCCACACCAGAACGGTGCGACCCGCACACCCTCTCGGCTGTCGCCGACCATTCCGACCGTGGCCAAACCCTTCAACGACGCCGGCTATCACACCGCATACGTGGGCAAATGGCATCTCGACGGCTCCAATGACAGGGAACACCATGTTCCTCCAGAGCGCAGAGGCGGGTTTCGGTACTGGATGGGCTACGAGAGTAACAACAACCAGCACGAGTGCTACGTCTACGGCACCGAGAGCGAAGCAGCGACCCGGTTGCTCGGATACGAGACAGATGGACTGACTGACATGTTCATCCGGCATCTCGAAGGTCATGTCGGCGGGAGTTCGGAATACCAGCCATTTTTTGCCGTGCTTTCCGTGCAGCCGCCTCATGGCCCCAACGTCACTCCGACCAATCCGGACTATGGCGCGCGAGGCATTCATCCCGCTGAGATTCGGTTTCGGCGCAACGTGCCGGAGGTGTCGTGGGTTCGAGAGAGAGCCGCCTTCAATCTCGCCGGTTATTACGGGATGATTGAAAACCTGGACTACAACGTGGGGCGGATTCGCGAGGCGCTCAAGAAGATGAACATCGATCGGGAGACCTATGTGGTGTTTTTCTCGGACCACGGGGATATGCTAGGCAGCCACGCACAGTGGGGCAAGTCCAGTCCGTGGGAAGAGTCCATCCGCATTCCGTTCATTATTGGAAAGGTGGGTGGTCCTGACAACATGAGCGTCGGCACCACCGACGCTGTGATCAACCACGTCGATATTGCCCCAACGACGCTCGGGCTCTGCGGGATTCCGGGTCCGGCGGAGATGGTGGGGCACGATTATTCGGCCCACTGCATCCGCTCGGATGCTCCCGAATACAGAGGACCGCCCGAATCCGAAAAAGAACCGGATTCCGCCTTTCTGCAGCAGATTCCCCGGAAAATGCATCTGCACACGGTGAACAAGGCGTGGCGAGGTGTGGTTATGCGCGACGGGTGGAAGTACATCTGTACGCCGGGTAACGATTGGCTGCTATTTAATACCGCCGAGGATATGTATGAACAGGCCAACTATGTATATGACAGGGCATACCAAAGCCAAAAAGAACGTTGCCATCACCGCCTTTCCTCCTGGCTAGAAGAAACGAGCGACGCCTTTGAATTGCCGGATATCCGACTTGAAGGATAGCCGAGGGTTCGCTCCCTTCCCCCGCTCCACTTTTTTTGGCGTCAGGGATGCAGAAATGAAGCCTCACATGGGGTGGGGCTGGTTGTGTTTTGACCGATTAACGACCACCAGCAAGAGTCATAGCTATGGGCCGGCTGTGGTACCTTCCAGGCATGCCCGAATGGATGGCACAGCTTGGCTTTGTTATCGCTCTTTTCATCGCCATTGTTTCCGTTTTTCTCATAGGGTTAGATAGGCGGAGTCAACGACGACAGGATGAGCAGCAAGACGGTTCCGACGAAGGCAGGGAAACCTAGTCGTAAAGGGTTTCCTTGGGATACCCCGGGACCGGCCTTGGTTGCAGTTCTATCCGTGTGGGTGTCAGCATCAAACCCCAGCCGCGATGATGCCCTTCAACAGCCGGCCAGGAACGTCCCGCCCCGGACGAAGCCGAGCTTCTCGCCGGCCTCGGTCCCGTTGAAGTAAGCGTCCTCGAGCTCGATCGACACGCACCCGTCGTAGCCGGCCGCCGCGAGGATCTCGAAGGTGCGGGTCCAGCGGGTCACGCCGTGGCCGGGGATGGTGTAGCGCCAATGCGGCCCGCCGTAAGGGACCCGCTCGGCGAAGGTGGGGGGCTGCTCGCTGCCGTACTCGTAGCGCCTCTCGCTCGGCAGCTCGGTGTCCTTGCCGTGGATGTGATAGACCCGGCCGACGAACTCGTCGAGGAAGCGGATGTGGTCGATGCCCATCCGAATCAGGTGCGAGGGGTCGTAGTTGATGCCCATGGCCGGGGACGGACACCGTTCGAAGAAGGCCCGGTAGCCTTCGGGGGTGCAGCACAGCGCGCCCGGACCGGGCCACCCCTCGATCACCAGCCGCCCGCCCGCCTCCTCGAGGGTGGGGGCCAGCGCGGTGAAGCTCTCCACCATGAAGCCGAAGTTCTCGGCCTTGGGCCGGTCGGGCTCTTCGGGCAGCATGATGACGAAGAAGTTGCGCGCCCCGTGCTCGGCGCAGGCGCGGACGTAGTCGGCGTTCCTGGCGACGGCCGCCTCGCGCCGGCCCGCGTCGGGTGAGATCATTGCCTCCCACTCGGAGAGGTCGACCGATCCGATACGGAGGCCTGCCTGGGCCACGGCCTGGGCGGTGTTGTCGCCATCCTTGCCGAGGTCGATGACCTCCAGGTCCATCTCCTGGACCCACGCGATGAGCGCCGCTAAATCCTGCTGCCAGTCCGATCCTCCGCACCGAATGCCGATGGGGAACGCACCTGTCCTGGTCTTCACGATTCATCACTCCTTGGGATGGGCGTCTCATCTGCTTGGGCGGCCCTCGAGACCCGGCATCACGATAACAGGGTAGGGGTCTGTAAGCCATTCCCAGTCGACCCGGTCGACCTGGAGGAGACTATTTTAGGCGATGAGCACGCGTGTGCCACAATCGCGACATGGCATTCACCCAGCACCTTCAGTGGAGAAGCGCAGCCAACTACGCGGATTTCCTCCTTTGGGTGTTGCGAGCGCATCCACTCCTGGATCAGCGCATCGGTCCGTTCCTGGAGACCAGGGTTGGGCGGCTGGGTACAATGATCGGGTAGGGAGCATCGATGAGCAGACAATCGGTTCGCTGGGGCATTATCAGCACCGCCCGCATTACAGAATCCGCGTTCATTCCGGCCGTTCGGCAGACCAAACGCGGCCGGGTCGTGGCCGTGGCCAGCCGTGATCGGGCGAAAGCGGAGGCCTTTGCCCGCAAGCACGACATTCCGGCGGCGTTCGGCGACTATGGGAGCATGTTGGCCAGCGGCGACATCGACGCCGTCTACAACCCGCTCCCCAACACCCTGCATGCAGAGTGGACTATCGCCGCGGCGGAGCAGGGCAAGCACGTCTTCTGCGAAAAGCCGCTCGCCGTCTCGCCCGCCCAGGCGCAGCAGATGATCGACGCCTGCCGGCAGGCGGGTATGCTGCTGGTCGAGGCCTTCGTCTTTCTGGCCCACCCGCAGACGCTCAAGCTTCGGCAACTTCTGGACGATGACGTTATAGGCCAGTTGATCCAGGCCCAGGCCCACATGACGTTTCCATTGGCCCGTCCGACCAGCAACATTCGACTGGACAGGGAGCTTGGCGGTGGCAGTCTGTTCGACACCGGGGGCTACCCCATCACCTTCGCCCGCTTCGCCTTTGGCCACGAGCCGCTGGCGGTGCAGGCCGCTACCCGGATCGATCCGGACTACGGCGTGGACAGCCGCGCCGGCATCCTCCTGACCTTTAGCGACGAGCGCTTTGCCACGCTGCAGACCGGCCTCGACGCCATGGGTGGCCAGGGTGCGGCGCTCTTTGGCGAGCGGGGCTGGATCGAGATTCCGCAGCCCTACCACCCACGCGAAGGCAGCCGCGTCACCGTACACACCCCAGAGGGTGCGGAGACCTTCGACTTCGACATCGGCGTCGTGCCGTTCACCCCGGCGGTCGAGCAGTTCCACGACTGCATTCTCGACGGCGTCGCGCCGTTGGTCGGCCCGGAAAACGCTATCGGGACGCTGCGCGTGATCGACGCGGTCCTCGAGTCGGGCCGCACGGGCGAGCGGGTGGCAATCAAGAGATGAAACGCCCCGGGAAGAAGCCCCACATCCTACTGCTGATCGACGATGAACACCGTCCCGACGCCATGCCGATCGAGGGCGATCCCCACATTCGGACGCCGACCTTGGACAGGTTCATCGAACAGGGGACGTACTTCCGCAACGCCTATACGCCGTCACCGATCTGCGTCCCGGCGCGGCAGAGTTTTCTCGCCGGGCTCTACCCCCGAAAGACGGGCTGCACCGGTTTTGGCCAGCCGATGGGCAGCGACGTGTTGACCATCCCGGGTCACCTGTCTCGCTACGGGTACCGCGCGGTCGCTGCGGGCAAGATGCACTTTGTCGGTCCAGATCAGATGCACGGCTGGCACGAGCGCATCGGCAGGGGCATCTCCGGTAGGAACGGCTACGAACCGGCCGACGATCCCGTTCACCGGGCCGAGCCGGTTCACCAGGAGGGCACCGGAAAGTGGTCGACGGCCAAGGAGATCGCCAACGCCCGCGCGGGCAGAGGCTACTGGCTCCAGCACGATCAGTACAGCGTCGACGGGGCCCTGCAGTTCCTCGACGAGTACTTTGTCGCTGAGCCCTACGACCGGCCGGGAGAACAGCCGCTGCTGCTGGCGGTAAGTCTGTCCTGTCCCCACTATCCGTACCAGTGTCCCGAGGAGCTGTTCAACCACTACCTGCGCCGGGTGGAGCCGTTTGTCGAGGAGCTACCCGAGCAGTTCGACTGCCACGAGTTTTTCAAGGTAAAGGTCGGAGAGGACGTCACCCACCGGGAGGCGCACCGGGCGACGGCCGCCTACTACGGGATGATCGAGTGGGCGGACCGGCAGTACGCCCGCGTTATCGCCAAGCTCGAGGAGCTGGCCGTGCTCGACGACTTTGCCATCGCATTTTTCAGCGACCACGGCGAGATGTTGGGGCAGAAGGGGCTGTGGGAGAAACAGCAGTTTTTCGACGCCTCCGCGCGCGTGCCATTTTTCATCTCCTGGCCGCAGGGGTTGCCGCAGGGCGGCGTGGTTCCGCAGAATGTCTCGCTGGTCGACCTGTTCCCCACCCTCTGCGACATCGCCGACGTCCCGATTCCCAGCGGCCTGGACGGTCGGTCGCTGGTTCCGCTGATCGAAGGCCGGGCCGACGGGTGGCCCAACGAGGTCTATAGTGAGCTGCACCATCCCTTTAACGGCCCCTCGGCGATGATACGGCAAGATAACCTCAAGTACTTTCGGTTCGAGGGCAAGAGTTGGCCCGATCAGCTCTTCGATATGGCCGCCGATCCCGGAGAGAACCGCAACCTGATCGACGACCCGGGCTACGCAGACGATGTGAAGAGGCTCCGGGCCAAACTCGATACCTTTCTGAGGTAGCGTCGGGGCGCGTTGGAAGAACGGTTATGCGGGATCGCTTCTCGGTTCATAGCGTAATAGCCAAGATCTCAGTGTAAAAGCACCGTCGCTGGCCGGGGGTCTGCGGCGCGGTGCCGTATCCGAAGGTGCTGTAACCCTCGCTGGCCGGCTGCAGGCCCGTAGAATCGATCTCAGAGAACGAAAAAGAAAGACCCCACCAAGAAATGGGATCTTCCGATTGAAACAGAGGTCTGTACGGTTTCCCGGCTCACTCAGAAAGGCATGTTTCCGATATCCTCAGTAGGGATGTCGGTGGAGCCTGCAGCTTCGTTACTGCTGGCCTTTTTGCCCCACTCTTCCCAGGGAATACAGCGGGTTGCACAATGATTGAGTCAGCAATGCGCAATATCATTCCGGGAACAGGTTCCTTCAGAACCCACTTGCGTCTCCCGATGGTCCATTTGGCGTGATTCCTGAGGGTTGGTCAAGGATTATGCAACCCGCTGTAAGGTAGACATCACCCTCATTAGTAGCCGGAACGTAAGCGAGTTGTCGGCGGTAGACATTAGCAGGACTTGCCGGCGTTGTTCGGGGTTGCGTCGGTGACGGGCCTGATCTCTAGTGAGGGGCAAGAAACCCCGGTCCGCATCGCATTTTTCGCACATTGCCGTGCCTGACGGTGGCTGCGTTTCCGCTTTTCTGAATACGACTCAACGATCTGGCGTTGGACGAGAGGGTGGCGAGTAAGAGCGATTTGACGATGCGTGGTGGACGGAGAAACCGAGAAATGCCGTACTGACCGGCACAAACTCGATTGTGGGTCCAAGATTTCCCTTGCTCATCGCCTTTCTCACGAGGCCGGATTGTCCTGATTAGGCTTCTTGCCAGGCCAGTACACGCCGAGTCGCGTCCAGTACTTCTTGCCGTCTTTTCCCTCGCGGACGTGCGCGATTACAAAGGCAGGTGTTTGAGACATACACTTGGAAACTTAAGTGATTAACACCACCTATTTTACGCTCCTGCCGCCAAAGCTCAAGATTGACACAGTCCTGTGGGCTGGTACCATTTAGAGTAATGAAACGAAGGAGCGAGATTATGACCAAGGAATATATCTATACCGTCGTCCTTGAACCCCAGGAAGAGGGCGGCTTCGCTGTGCTTGTTCCTGCCCTGCCCGAAGTCGTCACCGAAGGTGAAACCGCGGAAGAAGCGATGGCGATGGCTAAGGAAGCTATCGAATTGGCGTTGGAGTATCGTCAAGATCACGGACTCGACATCCCAACCGACCTCAAAGAGCAGGTGCAGGTGCGGAAGGTTGAGATTGCCGTCGCAAGATGAGCCAGAGGCTACCATCCGTCAGTGGTCGAATGGTACTGCGCGCTTTAGAGCGGGCAGGTTTTTTTGTAGAACGCATTCGAGGGAGTCACCACATCATGGCGCATCGGGACGATCCAAGTCTCTTTGCGGTGGTGCCAGTGCACGGCAATCGTGATCTCAGAACCGGTACGCTCCGCAATATCCTCAATCAGGCTGGTATCACGGTTGAGGAGTTCTTGAAGCTGCTGTAACAAAGGGCTAAATATCGTGACCACTGCCGAATACAACTACACCGCGCTGTTTGAACCCGCAGAAGAAGGCGGCTATACCGTCACCGTTCCTGCCCTGCCTGGCTGCATTACTGGGGGTGACACCTTCGAGGAAGCCCAAGCCATGGCCCAATGAACCGCCCTGGGTTTGATGGAGGCTCCGTTCTCCCTCGAAAGGAGAGAATGGAGCATGACCCGTTACGACCAAGAAACCAAAGATCGAGTCATCCGCATGTTCATGGAGCGTCGAGAAGAAGCGCCGCACGAATCACGTTCAGCCTCCTATCGGCGCCTGCATGACCTAACCGGCATCCCGGTCGACACCATGCGCGGCTGGGTAGACAGAGCCCGCATCGACGCTGGTGACAAGCCAGGCCTGACAACCACAGAGCGTGAGGAGATCAAGGCCCTCAAGAAGGAAGTAGCCGAACTCAAACGAGCCAACGAGATCCTCAAGACAGCCAGCGCGTTTTTCGCGGCCGCGGAGCTCGACCGCCGACTCAAGTGATGGTCGCCTACATCAACGCGTATAAGAACCTGTTCGGGGTCGAGCCGATCTGCCGTGTCCTACGGGACCACAACGTGCCGATCGCCCCGAGCACGTACTACGCAGCCAAGAAGCGGCAAGCATCCGCTCGCCAGCAATCCGATGAGCGTCTCCTGGAGGTCATTCATCGGGTGCACCGCGAGAACTTTGGTGTGTACGGCGTCCGTAAGGTATGGCACGCCCTCCAGCACGAGAGTATCGACGTTGGGCGTGACCAGGTGGCGCGCCTGATGAGAGTCGCGGGCTTGAAGGGCATGACACGAAGAAGGAAGGTCCGCACGACCATCCCAACGCCTAGCGGCGTCAGCTCGCCGGATCTGGTGAGGCGAGACTGGTTCCAAGATGCGCCCGACATCGTTTGGGTGGCGGACTTCACGCACGTGCTCACTCGTGAAGGGTGGGTGTACGTGTCGTTCCTGCAGGACGGCTTCTCGAGGCGCATCCTGGGTTTCACGGTCAGTACCGGTAAGAGCAGCGAGCTGGTGATGAGGGCTCTGGAGCAGGCTGTGAGCGTCCGGCGTCGAACCGATCGGCGGTTCGTTGCTGACGGCGTGATTCATCATTCGGATGCCGGCAGTCAATATACGAGTCTGGCGTTCAGCCAGAAGTTGCTCGATCATGGCGTGAACGGTTCGATCGGTCGGGTGGGCACGGCGTATGACAATGCGTTGATGGAGAGCACGATCGGCTTGTTCAAGAGCGAGCTGATCCACGCCAGGTCGACGAGTTGGTGCTCGAGGCAGGAGGTGGAGACGGCGACGATGCGGTGGGTGAGGTGGTTCAACTGTCGGCGGTTGCACTCTTCGCTCGATTACGTCAGTCCCGTGGACTTCGAGATGGCGTACACTCAAGCGCAGGCCATGCCCAGGCTGGCCGCGTGAGAGCAGAGTCTCCACGAAACCCAGTACGGTTCAAGGTGCCATCTCTGTCTTGGGGGATGAGTAGCTCGAGGCTGCCGACTCTGGTTTTGAGTTGTCTGGGTTTGTAGCCGTTGCGGTAGCCTTTCCTGCTGGGCGTTCGTTGGTATGGCTCAGCGTTGAGGTGGTGGCTGATTTCGGCTTCAAGGATGTGCTGTAGGGCGTTCTGGACGATTCGTTGTAGGAACTCGGGGTCATTGAGTAGGGCCTCTTGTAGCGTGTCGGGCGTGGGCGTATTGTCGGGGTTAGCCATCGCTTTCCTCCTCGTGAGTTGGTGGTTCTTCTCATCTTGGAGGGCGATGGCTACTTGTTGCTAGGTAGCCTCGCTATTTACAGAACATATCGGACACAACCCCACGCCCTGAGGTTGCCTCGGTCATCATGCGTTCACGCGAGTAGCGGATACCTTTGCAGATCGCTAACGGCTGCGAATCGATCAGGTACACGCCGTCATGCTCAGCAAGAAGTAGAGCAAGATCGGCATAGATGCGTTCGAAGTTGCGTTGGATACGATAAAACCGGCTGAGCTCAGGCAGGACCGGGAATAACTCTCGGTAGTCGCTTTGCACCATTACAGCGGGTTGCGCATTGAGTGATCGTGCTTCATGCTGAGGCATGGCGCACTCTACCGACCTCCGAGAACGCATCGTAAACGCCGTCCTACACAAGCGTTACACCCTCCATGAAGCCGCAGACACGTTCGACGTTGGAACCGCCACCGTCAGTCGCTACCTCCGCCGCTACCGCCAAAGTGGAGATCTCACCCCCAGAACCTCCCCGGGCCGCCCCAGCGCCCTCCATGAGCACCAGGCATGGGTTGAGCAGAGCCTCATCAGCAACGACCTCACCCACGACCAGCGCTGCGACCTTTTCTTGGAGAGAACCGGCGTCCGCATCAGCAGAGCGACCATGTGCCGCTGGGTACAGAGATTGGGATCGACGAGAAAAAAAGACGATCTACGCGAGTGAACAGAATCCAGAGGCCCGGTGGAGGTTCCTGGCTTGGATCAGAGGTATTGACCCGCACCGGTTGGTGTTCGTCGATGAGAGCGGCTTCAACGTCGCCATGACCCTGCCCTACGCCTACGCCCCACGTGGACAACGTGCCGTGGGTAGGGTGCCGAAGAACCGTGGGGAGAACACCAGCCTCGTTGCAGCGATCAGTCTCGATGAGGGTGTGGGTGACGCGATGACGTTGACCGGAGCGGTGGATGGCGTGGCGTTTTTAGCGTACATCGAGCAGGTCATCGCTCCGAAGCTGAGGCCGGGGCAGATCGTGGTGATGGATCAGCTGGGGGTGCACCGCAAACCGGAGGTGCGGGAGGCGATCGAGGCGAGGGGGTGCGAGTTGGTGTTGTTGCCTGGGTACAGTCCGGACTTCAACCCCATTGAGTTGGCTTTTTCGAAGATAAAGGCGTTCGTGAAAGCTGTGGGGGCGAGGACGAGGGGAGCGTTGGACTCTGCGATCGCGGCTGCGCTATCGACGGTGTCGTTGGGGGATGTGTTGGGTTGGTTTGAGCATGCCGGAGTCACCAATCACTCATTCTGAGAACCGCTGTAAGTACCATAAGCCCTGGTTCTTCTGTTGGAGGATTTCGCCGACCAGGACGATGGTTAAGAGTTCGCTGTAGCTCGCTTTCTGATTGGCTTTGTTGGGTAAGCGGAAGCGTCGTTGTTTGGTGGAGGCTTGGAGGTAATCGTCAACAAGGACGAATACGAGGGTGAAGATATCTGTTACCGTCTGTTCGGAGAGAAGGTCTTTTGTTCGCATACTCTAGATCTTCTCTCTTCTCTAACCCCTTTCGCAACTAGCATCCGAGGTTATTAAGGAGGTGATGGGGTCGGTAGTGGTCTGATTGGATAGCGATTCACGAACGTGCTTAAGAAGACCGTCGCCTATTGCGCCTGCAAGTCCTGAAAAAAGAGGTGAACGGCTTCCAGGTCTTCCCGATTGAAGTTGGCGAAAAGATCCCAGGGCATCCGTTCTGAGTCGAGTTGTCCGCCGTACGGTGTGACGCCTGTCGTCACGGTGGTGATGAACGCCTCGGTGGACCACCCTGCCGCTTGCACGACAGGGGGAACCTGCCCAAAGGGGAGCCAACCCCAATTTATACTATCGGTTTAGCTTCACCAGAATGGGCCAGCTGAAGTCATACCAAGAGCCGAGGCTGAGGAAGTGGTTCGCGATCTGATCGTGCGCTTCGTAGTTGTCGGGCTTGGCCTGATTCCAGCGGCTGAGAAAGTAGTAGCGCGTGCGGCCGGCCTCGCCGAGGAGGCCCGTTCCCGGAAAGACGCGTTCGCCTTCGACGGTCACCCACAGGTGCTCGTTCCACTCGAGGTCGAGCCGTCGGGCGAACAAGTCGATCAGAAGTAGGCTGGCACCATAGCGTTCCTTGATCTCCGTCCAATCCGCTATCTCAGCGTCGGGACCGAACTCCGCCTCGACGGCGGCGATGAGGTCGTCCTCCCCACTGTAAAACCCCTCCGTGACGACAAAGGGGAATCTGGTGCTGTCGTCGTCGGCCTGAGCCTCAGCAACCCCGGCCAGGGTGAGGAAGCCAACCATAGCCATGATGGCAACGGCCGTTGCCAACATCTTCCTTGGAAGGTCCTGATGTTGGGACTCCGGTGTCATGATCGCTTTCATGCCTCCATTGTGCAAAATTCTCGAGCCGATTCTGGCACATGGATCACCGCCCGCCCCATTCGAGGACCGGCCTAGTCAGATTCCAGTAACCGTTTGAGCTCCCCCAGACTCCGTTCGTACATCCCACCTCCGGCCCGCCTCAGGAAGGGGCCGGCCATACGGAATACTCCCGTCGGTTTGACCTCAGCCACCACGCTCACCCTCGTCCCTTCCGGGATCGCTTCGAAGCGGTAGTCGAGCTTGCCTGGCAGGGGGCTGGTGGTGGTCTGGTAAGCGTAGCGGCGGTCGGGCTCGAAGGCAGTGACCAGGTGTCCGCTCTCGACGGGGCGGCCCATGATGGTAGCCACCCCGTGCCAGGTGGAGCCGACCGCCAGCGGTCCGTCGGAGGTTCTGCGGGTAGCGACCATCTCCGAGACCCAGAGCGGGAGCTTGTCGACATCGGTGAGGAAGGCGAAGACCTCGTCCACGGGCTTGCCGATCACCACGCTCCGCTCGACGCGCATGCCGCCCTCCCTCCTGCTAGCAGGGTAGCAGGGGGAGGCCGGTCGTTTTGCCTCTTGGCGCGACCGGCCTCCGGGGTCTGTCGGCGGTGCTAGGGCCTGGTGAAGCGGTCGAACACCCGTTCCCACCAGGGGGGGACGGTGACCTGCGGATCGTAGTCGCCCATGCGGGCGCGGATGTCGCTGATATCCCAGCCGGTCAGGTTGGCCAGCGTCTGGGCTTCGCGTCCGCGCCGCTGCTGCACACCCTTGATGTAGTCGCGGCCGCCCTCACAGGTGATCTCGCCCTGGTAGGGCCGTTGCAGGATGTAGCGTCCCTGGAAGTTGTCGCGGTTGGGCGTCACCCGGAAGAACAGGTCTTCGGGGAACTCCTCGGCAGTGTAGCGCACGTGCAGGCGCGTCAGGAAGACGTTGGGGGCGCCGAAGTTGGCGTCTTCGGTGAGCCAGAACACGCCGGCCCGGAGCAGCTCCTCGGGGGAGAGCGGGTCGGCCGCACAGGGGTCGCACCAGGCCATGTCCCAGGCGTACTCGAGGAACACCGCGTCGCGCCCCTCGCGCTCGTAGGAGCGCTGGAACATGGCCCGGTAGACGTCGCCGAACTCCTCTTCCACGAATTCGGGCAGGTTGACATTGGAGGGGATCAGCACGGTCGGGTAGTTGGCGACTTCGACCCTACCCTCGGGCGACAGCAGGTAGACCACCAGATCCTGGGGGCCGTCGGCGTTGATCATCCCGAGCTGGATGGGCAGCATGAAGCGCTCGCTCTCGAAGGCCATCAGCAGCGGGCGGAGGAACGAGAAGCCGCTCTCCTCGAAGATCTCGAGGTTCACCTGAGCGACGAAGAACTTCATGCCCTGGGCGATGTAGCGCTGCAATACCTCCTGGGCGCCGGCCGGGATGTTGAAACCGTTCTCGAGCAGCCAGGTCTCGAGCCCGTTGGACTCCTCGGCGCTGAGGATCACGATGTCGTACTCGCCGACCGTAAACTGCGCTTCGATGGTGACGCCCAGGGCGTCGGTGCGCCGAGCGCCGCCGGCGGCGCTCTCCTCGACCGGGGCGGCCAAGTCCATCTCGCGCAGCATCATGGTCTGGCACGGATCGCCGTCGAAGAACTCGACCAGCCGTGGGGCGCTGTAGGCGTCGATGCGGTCGAGCAACGCGGGGTCGCCGACCTGTACCTGGCTCTCGTCGAGCACTTCGGGGACGGGCACCACCAGGGCGAATTCGCTGACGTCGCCCCGGAAATCGTTGGCCATCGTGAGGATGGTTCGGGGACCGTCGCGGGCGATGATCACCTTGGAACTCTCGTTGAAGAGGCTGGTGTCGGCCTTGGCGACGTAGAAGCCGCAG
The DNA here is from genome assembly GCA_963662295.1 of Trueperaceae bacterium. GTDB lineage: Bacteria > Deinococcota > Deinococci > Deinococcales > Trueperaceae. The sequence goes on along the minus strand of OY759346.1, from coordinate 3,809,238 downwards.
AAGGCGGCGGCGGCCCCCAACAGCAGCAGAATCAGGGTCAGCCACAGGGTCCTGACGGATATGGTCGATCGCATGTCTCAAGCCTTCCTTCCCACCTCGCGGGTTGCCACACCCCGGCATCGGGGGACCGTGCCTGCAACCACCCTACCTGTAGTTTGTTGTTACCGGGCATAGCAGTGGATCGGCCTGCCATCGAAAAGCCAATCAAGAAGCCGCTGCAACCGCTGCGGCGGGGGCTTCACCGACCACGCCTGCCAATACCTCCTTAGCAAAAGGTAAGGTTCCAGCCAAGCTCTGACCCGCCTCAACGCCTGTGGCCAAGTCACGACCAGATTCTGGCTCTTTCTTTTTCCCCCCCGCTCGCTCCTCAACATCGCCCTCCACAAGACTTACGGGTTGCCCACCCCCGTCAAGCTCAGCAGCCACTCCTCCTCCTGGTAAGGCCCACCAGCAGAACGAAAACGCGCAACAAACCAGCTGCCAGTGCCGCCTCATGGCCATGTCGCTGCGCACCTGGTACTGCGCCCAACCCAGACTCCCCTTGACCTGCTTGTAACTCTGCTCCACCCACACCCTAAGCCCGTAGAGCCTCACGATCTCCGCCACATCAGCCGGAATCATGCCGCTCTCTTGAGCGCGGCTAGATCCGGGCGCAGGGAGGTTCGTTCGTAAGTAGAACGTGCTCTCCTCCGGAAGCGCAGCAGGATCAGTAGTCACGATGATCAACCGCTTCGCGCTCTCCGGGCCGTACGGTCCCGCCACCCCCTCGAGAGCCCACCAGGTCTCTTGGTGACCATCACGAAAGCACCGCGTGAGCTTCTCCCAAACGCCGGCATCATCCTCACGCCACGAGGCGGCTCCCGCTACTCCCTCCGCAGAGCCGATGGTGCCAATCTGGTGCCACCATGCGTGCGATGGGTTCAAGGCCAGCACGTAGGGGATCTCCTCGCTCTGCAAAGTAGTCCAGAAGGGGTGGTTCTCCCCGTAGAAGCGGTCGGCTACTACGGCGCGGAAGGGAATGCCGAGCGCATGGGCGTTCTCGATGAGTTCCAGCGCGATTTGCGGTTTGCTGCGGAACTCGGGGTCGTTCTTACCAAGAGCGAACCAGGGTGCAGGCGTGTAGGGCTCAACCTCGATCGGGTAGTACCGTTCCTCGTTCGCCCACAACGTGTGTACGCTGACCACGCCGTTATCGATCTTGCCGATACTGCCGAGGTACTGGCGGCCGACATGGGCGGTGTGTCGGCCCCACTTTCGATCGCCGGTCTCATCGATCACCAGGGCGCCCTCGGGGTTGGGCTTGCTGTGCTCGTCCTCGGAGAGCAGCGCCAGTCGTTTGTTGTTCACCAAGGCGGGGTCCCAGGTGGATTCGGATAAGAACCACTGCAGTTTCTGCGCGTCCTTGTGGGTTGCGCCTGCCACCGGCTCGGTGTTGGCGAGCCCGGTCAGGGTTTTGTTTCGTTCGCTGGGTAGTAGTAGGCCTTCGAGGTAGCGCCGGAAGGTGTCGCGTTGGTTGCGTTTGTTGAACAGGTCATCGAAACTGCTGGCGTAGCTCTCTAGCGGTCCGGGGGCGGTAGGTACGGGTAGGCGTCGACTCATCGTTCGACCTCCTGGTGTCCGTTCTACTGCTCGATTTGACCCTTGTCAACAAACTACAGGTATAGCCGATGAAGGCGTAGGTGAGCGCCAGCAACACGGTGTTGGCGAGGTTCATCTCGACCAGTGAATAGACGATCCCCCAGCGATTTGCCAGCTTCAGGTCGGCACCCACGTACACCATGCTGATACCCAGAAAGAGGGCGGAGAACAGCGTCGCGGTGAAGCGCCCGCCGCGCATCCCGGGAATCATGAACGACAACAGGTAGATCACCGGGATCCAGAAAAAGGTCTCGCTCATCTGGTCCTGCACATCGGTACCTGTGGGTGCCATGAACAGCACGTAGACGAGCTTGCCCAGGAAGAACGCGGTGGAACCCACGACGATGGAGAGCACCACGAAGCGCAAACGCTGCGGCCACAACAGCAGCAGCAGCTCGAGGAATCCCATCGCTGCCGCCATGATCGGATAGCCGATCACATCGTACGGAATGGCCTGGCCGCTCGGGCCTTCGAGGAGGCTGCCCAGAACGAAAGCGATGGCGCCAAAGGGGATGGCGATTAGGAGCGTTCGGCGCCATTTGAGATCGAACGGGTCGAACCCCTCCGCAGCCATTCTGCGGTGGAACCCCTCCCGTACAATCGTTAGAATCCGCGCCATCATCAAAGGAGTGTAGGCAACGGTCTGTTACTCAAGGCTTACAGGATTGTCACAAAATTCTTACACGGCGCCTACAGCGTCCTGGAGGTATCTAGAGCAGGCGTAGCCCCAACCTCGCGACCTCGAGCAGGGCGAAGACGATGACGCCGATCGCAATGCCCCCGATCAAGAGGTCGAAACGCCGGGAGACAGGCAGCCCCTGACGCACGAATCCCCACAGCAGGCCGCCTACCACACCCCCCGCGTGTCCCCACAAGGAGACATTGGGAACCGCCACCGACAGCAGCACGATAAGCGCCATCCACTGCAGCAAGCTGCGGGTCAGCACCCCGTCGCTGCCTCCCCGACCGCGGAGGGCGTCTGCCAACAACGCTCCGGCTACGCCCAACACACCGCCCGAAGCACCGACCAGAATCAGCACATCTCCCGACTGTGCTAGCGAGGTCAGGTAGGCCCCCATGAAGGTACCGACCGCAAAGGCCATCAGCAGGTTGCCCCAGCCACGGCGCGATTCGTACAGGCGACCCACATCGAACAGCACCCACAGGTTGAAGCCGATGTGTATCAGGTTCCCATGGACGAACCCATAGGACAGGAAACGCCACCAGGCACCCACCTCCGGTGCCGGCAGGTTCAGCAGAAACCCGCCCAGGACGGAACTCGGGCGCAGCAATCCGCCCCCTATCCGCAGCGGGTCGAAGCGACCGTCGAGCCATAGCTGTGCTGCGTAGGCAAGGGCGAGCACCACCACCAGCGTCACCGTCCCGGTGGCGCCTGCAGACCTTTGGACCTTCGGTGGGGTCTTCTCATGGCGCGCCAGCACCTCGGCGAAGTGAGGCCTCAGTTTCTCCGGGGCCCGGACGTACGCCTGCGCGTACAGCTTGAGCGCCGACTCCAGATTCCCGCCCCGCTCGGCGGCGATGGCAAGCACCTCGAACACCAGATGGACCGGCAGGCCGGGAACTCCCTCCAGGGTCTTGCGAGCCTCCTCGAAGGACCCTTGTTCCGCGAGCAGCCGGGCTTCGCTGAGGCGCAGATTGCGGTAGCCGATGGGCCCTCTGCCCTGCTCTTCCCAGCCGCGACGCATCTGCTCGAGCTCGTTGGCCGCCTGCTCGGCCCGCCCCAACGCCAGCAGGGCCCGCACCCGGGCGGCGTAGCCGAGGAAGGCGTTGTCGCCACGCTCGGGCAGCCTCAGCTCGAGCACCTGCTCCCAGTCGCGCTTGAGGGCGTAGGCCTGGGCCAGCATCAGCGGTTCGCCGGCGGGTAGAAGCCGCAGGGCGGCGTCACCGTCGCCACGCTGGAGCGCGACCTGGGTGAGCAGGCGCTTCATGCCGAGACGACCCTCGGCAGTCCAGTAGAGAGCCTGGGTAATGAGCAGCGCCAAGCCGAAGCGCGCGACTCGAGCCAGGCCCGTAACTGCCAACGGCGCGAACACGAACAGCGGTCCCAGAATCAGTGTGGTCAGCAGCAGCGTCGGGGAGACCGTAAGGCCGGCAAATTCAGCCACCACCACCAGACCGCTGAGCAGCGTAGCAAAAAGGGTCTTGATGGGCAGCTCGCTGCCTAGCGGGGCGAGGCGGGCTGTCCAGCGAACCGCGTAGATGCCGGTCGCCGCCACCAGCAGAAGGAACAGCCCGACCTGCGTCATCGCTTCAGCCTACCGCGCCCCGAGCATCCGGTATGGCGCCCGCGTTGCTGACGCCCGTTCTAGGCCATCTATGAATAGTCCACCACCCTACGCACATCCTCGAGGGAGTACAATCGGGTTGGATCATCGGCGGGAGCGACCCCCGCCCGGATGGTGGAGGTCCGCTTGTTCGAAATCCTTCTCTCCGTCTCGTGCATGGCGATCGGCTATCTGGTCGGTACCATTCCCACGGGCTACCTGGTGGCCCGAGCGCGCGGCGTAGACATTCAGAAGATCGGTTCCGGCAACATCGGGGCCACCAATGTGTTGCGCTCGGTCGGGAAATTTCCGGCAGTCCTGGTGGCGGTCATCGATCCGCTCAAGAGCTTCCTCGCCACGCTGCTACCGCTGCTTATCGGGGTGGGTGCCTGGGGCGTGGCCCTCACCGGCCTGGCCATCGTCGTGGGAAACAATTTCAACGCCTTCCTAAACCTCCGCGGGGGCAAGGGCATCGCCACCAGCCTCGGGGTGTTCCTGGCGATAAACCCGCTTGTGGCCCTGCTGGCCACCGGCTTGGGGCTCCTCACCATCGTTACCGGCCGCTTCGTTTCGCTCGGTTCCCTGGTCGGTCTGACGGCGGCGCCGCTGATGCTGCTCGCCTCCCTGTCCTTTCCCATGCCCTACCTCTACCTGGCCATCGCCCTATGGGTGCTGGCAGCCCTCCGGCACCGCGAGAACCTCCTCCGGCTCGCGGCGGGCACCGAGCGGCGACTTGGCGACACAACGAACGCTCCCAAGCTGCCACCGAGGTCCGACGGGTCGTGATAGACCTGCTCGTTATCGGACCGCATCCCGACGACGCCGAACTCGGAATGGGCGGCACCCTGGCCCGCGCCAAGGCCGAAGGCAGAAGCACCGCGGTCATCGATCTGACTCGGGGGGAGGCGGCCACCAAAGGCACCCCCGAGCAGCGTGCTGCCGAGACCGAGGCCGCATCCAAGGTGTTGGGGCTCGACGCACGCGTCAACCTGGGCTGGCCCGATTCCCGGATAATGGACAGCGAAGACCGGCGGCTGCAGCTGGCCCATGAGCTTCGCGAACTCCGCCCGCAGCTGGTCGTCGCCACCCATCCCAACGACCGCCACCCGGATCACGTGGCCGCGGCCCATATCGTGCCGGCCGCAGTCCACCTGGCAGGGTTAAAGAACAGCCCGTTGTCGGGCGAGCCGTTCAAGCCGCGGCACATGTTCTTCTATATGGGCAACGGCCCCTTCGAGGCGACCCTGGTGGTCGATATCAGCGACCACATCGAGACCTGGGAGGCGGCAGTGCGCTGCTACCACAGCCAGTTCACCGGTGAAGCCGCCTCGGAATCCGTGACCCCCGACGTGTTTCGCCGCCGCCGCGGCCGCGCCGCGTATTGGGGCACCTTCATCGACGCTCTCTACGGCGAGCCGCTGTGGACCCCACGACCCGTCGCCTATGACCCGTTCTAGCGAGCCGACGAGGAGAACTTCGCCTCGCGGCGAACACCGCTCCCCTACCCTGACGTATGTCCAAGGCCGTGTACGCGGTCGCGGCGCTGGTCGTCGCTCTCGGCCTCTGCTTTGTCGCCTGTGCCCCTGCGGCCACCGGTGCGCGGCTGCTGGCGCTGGCCCGGCAGGCGCCCGATACCGTGCTGCTGATGCCGGTCGACGGGCTCGGCGCTAACGACGTCGCCGATAGTTGGGCGGCGCCCCGGGGCGGCGGTCGCCTGCACGAAGGGCAGGACCTGTTCGCCGACCGCGGCACCCCGGTGCTCAGCGCTACCCGGGGCATCGTGACCGCCATCGTTTCCACCCCCCTGGGCGGCAACGTGGTGTGGGTCGCCGGCGCAGGCCGTCGGCGCTACTACTACGCCCATCTCGAGACGACCGCTGCAGATCTCGAGGTCGGGCAGTGGGTCACGCCCGACACCACACTCGGGTTCGTCGGTACCAGCGGCAACGCCAACGGCACGCCGCCGCACCTGCATCTGGCCGTCTATACCCCGGACGGCGCCATCGACCCGCTGCCCATGCTGGCCGACCGCTGACGGCTAGGAGGGGTGCAAGCCCGACTCTGTCCGAAACGAATCGCGCCGCTTGGCCCAGTTCACCACCACGATGCCGGCCACCGCCACCGCCCCGCCGAACAGGGTCAGCAGGCTCGGAACCTCACCGATGAACAGCCAGGAGAACAGCAGACTGAAGACCGGAACGGTGTACAGGTAGACCGTCACCAGCGAAGCAGACGCTTTTGAGAGCGCATACGAAAAGATGGTGTAGGCCACGGCCGAAGGGAACAGCCCGATGTAGGCCGAGGCCAGCAGCGGGCCCGTGCCGGCCTCGGCGACGCCCGCGGCGAAGCCCGGCAGGAACAGCAGCATCGGCACCGTCCCCGCCCAGGTGGCAAAGGCCGTGACCTCGACCGCCCGGTAGCGCCGCAGCACCGGTTTTTGCAGCACGAAGAAGAACGCCGTCACCACCGCCGAGACGAGGATCAGCAGGGCGAAGGGGTTGAAGCCGACCTCCACCCCGTCTCCCAGTACGATCAATGCGATCCCGGAAAAGGAGACGGCGCTACCGGCCCAGCCCAGCAGCGGAAAGCGCTCGCCCGCCAGGAAGAAGGCCACGATGGCGGTGATGGCCGGGGCGGTGGCGATGATCAAGCTGGCGGCACCGGCGCTGACCCGCAACTCCCCGTAGTTGAGCGCCAGGTGGTAGATGGTGATCCCCGGGATGCCCAGCAGGAAGAAGTAGGGTACGTCGCGCCACGCGGGCAGCAGGCGGCGCCCGGTGAGAGCTAGGAAGGGTACGAAAGCCAGCGAGGCCACCAGGTGCCGGGCCAGGGTCAGGTGCGGCACCGACAGGCCCTCGAGACCGATCTTGATCAGCGGGAAGGCCGACCCCCACAGCACCGCGAGCACGAGCAGGCTCAGGGTCACCGCGGGCGTCATGGCAGGCAATGTACCACCGGTGGAGCCCCGCAAAGGTTCGTCAGGACGGCAGCGTTACCTGGCGCCCACAGGCGCACAGCTCCTGCTCGCGGATCATGGTGGTCTGCCCCGCTCGGTGCCACAGGGTATCGCAATCGGGACAACGAATCTCGGCCCCGGCCGCTTCCAGACCACGAATGGCACCGGGCCTCACCCAGCGGACCTCGCCGCACCAGTGGCACACCACTTCAGCGCCACCTTCGGCCTCGATCATCGCTTCGCGCTCCTGAGGCGAGAAGTAGGCGAGAACCTCGAGCGCTTTGGCATCGCTGCAGCGGCAGGCGAACGCGAGCGGCAACGCCCTATCGGTGAGCAGCTCGAACTCGAGGCCCGACAGCAGTTCCTGCATCACCTCCAGCAGCGAGGTGCGCTGCATGGCGTCGGTAAGCTGGCCGAGGGCGCGCACGTTGGCCTCGAGCAGCGCCAGCGCTGCCGGGTCTGCGTCGGGAAGCGCCTGCACGATTACCCCACCCGCCTTGACGACCTTACCGCCTTCGAGGTACACCCCCAACAGCGTGGCCGACGGGATCTGCTCCGACCTCGCCAGAAACACCGCGATGTCCTCGGCGATCTCGCCCGAAGCCAGCTCCACGCTGCTGCTGTACGGCTCCCCGAACGGCGCGTGCGAGCGTATCACCTCGATATCGCCGCGCCCCAGCGCCACCCCGACCGCCAGCTTGCCGTCCTCGCGCGGCGGCACTTCGGCCGCCGGTTGCCGAACATAGCCACGCACCGAGCCGTCGAGCCCGGCATCAGCGATCACGCCGCCAAGCGGCCCGTCGCCATGAAGCCGCACCGTAACCCGATCCTGCCGGTTCTTGAGCAACACGTGCGCCAGCAGCAGGGCTCCCGTCAGGGCTCCCGTCAAGGTACGGCCCAGGGCTGCGGCCGCCGTCGGCGTTGCATCATGCCGGGCCCGCGCCTCCTCGACCAGAGTGGTGGTATCGGCAGCGATCACCCGAAGGCCCCCCTGGACCGCAACACCACGAAGAAGATAAGACATAAAGCGTTCCTCCACACCGCCAAAAAAAGGAGAAAAATGAGCGGCGCAAAGGAAAGTATACGAGAGGAGGATAAGGGGAAGGGTTACAAGTAGAAGAAGGGATGGAAATAGAGGTGGAAATAGAGGTGGATTTAGTTCCCCTTCAGCCCCTTCCACTTCGTTCCAGGGTCTTCCGGGGTCCCGTTGAGCCTTCCCTGACGGCAAGTCTCCCCGGGGCTCTCGGAGCCAACCCATGGTTGTCTCCTCCAGCAGAAGATATGGAATAACCGAGGCATGAAGGCGCTAACGGTGTCATGCTTGTTCTTCTTAACCTTCCTTCCCTGACGGCAAGTCTCCCCGGGGCTCTCGGAGCCAACCCATGGTTGTCTCCTCCAGCAGAAGATATGGAATAACCGAGGCATGAAGGCGCTAACGGTGTCATGCTTGTTCTTCTTAACCTTCTTCTGGCGGAGGAGACTCTATGAGGCTCCGTAGCCCCTGAAGAGACCACCGAAGGGGGGCTCTGAAGGACCCCGTAAGAACCCTGACCAAGAGAGTCGCCTGTTTTCTGAATGGCGTTCAGGACAGCTCAAAGGACTCCCGACAAGCCAAGAAGGCCGGTCAGTACGGCAAATCTCGGATTCCCTCTCGTGCTGGAGGGGTTTCCAACCCTTCCCAGCAACGCATACCAGCTTGAATACTCGGGCTATGGGAGGCGATTTCGAGGTCAGATTCATGTGGGATCAGAGGATGTGCGTGCTGGACACGATGCCGGAGAATGCCGTACTGACCGGCACTTCTTGCCCCTCACAAGGTGTTCAACCCGTCCTGAACGCGGTCCGTAGGATGCGCGATACTCTTGATGACCAAAGGGAAGGGGTCTGAAGGGGCACATAACCTCCTACTTTTCTGAAGGGGACCCAAACCTACTCCTAATTTTTGAACTTTTCCCAAACCTACTAATCCTTATCCTTATCCTTACCCTTCCTTCAACTGCCTATACTTTTCCTAAACTTTTCTCTTAGTACCCTTAAACTCCCCCCTGGAACCATTGTTGACACGTCCCCGCCCAACCCTGCGATCTCCCTGATCCTGGTGCTGGAGACGTAGGACCACCTGCTTGCGGTCACGATGAACGCTGTTTCTATGTCGGGATTGAGTTGGCGGTTTAGGTGGGCCATCTGCAACTCCACCTCGAAATCCGAGACCGTGCGCAGGCTTTTGATGATGACGTTGGCACCGACCTTATCGATGAAGTCGACCAGGAGGCCCTCAAAGCGTTCGGTCTGGACATTGTCGACGGCGGCGACCGCCTCGGTCACCAGCGCCAGCCGCTGCTCGATGGTGAACAGTTTGTTCGTCTTCAGGGGGTTGTCGACGACCGCGACCGTGAGGCGGTCGATGATGCGGGCGGCGCGGCGGACCACGTCGAGGTGGCCGTTGTGTATGGGATCGAAGCTGCCGGGAAAGACCGCGTGGACCATACCGCAGTCTACTCGCTCGCCTCGGCGGCCCCGGAGAGCAGCGCCGCCACCGCCTCCGCCGGGGTCTGCCGGCCGGCCAGAACCGCGTCGACCAACGCCTCTTCGCTGCCTGCCAGGGTGCGACGGATCACCTCGCCGAGGGAGGCCGACAGTTCGAAGCGGACGCGCCGGCGCCGGAGGTCCTCGAGGGCGTGTGCGCTCTCGAGGAAGGACCGGTGGGCGTCGAGATGATCCATGAGTTCGTCGATACCCTCACCGCGTAGGGCCACCGCGTTGGTGATAGGGGGCGACCATTCGCCTTTGGCTATCGGGGCCAGCTGCAACGCCGCCCGGATCTCGCGTTTGAGCCGATGGCCGCCGGGGAGATCGTTCTTGTTGATGCAGAACAGGTCGGCGATCTCCATGATGCCGGCCTTGAAGGCTTGCACACCGTCGCCGTGGGCCGGGGTGAGCACCAACAGGGTGGTGTCGGCTACCCGTACGATGTCCACCTCCGACTGCCCCACGCCCACGGTCTCGACAAACACCACATCGAAGCGAGCAGCGGCGAGCAGGGTCACCACCTGCAGCGTGGCGGCGGCCAGGCCGCCGAGGTGACCCCGGGTGGCCATCGAGCGCACGAACACCCCGGGGTCGTCGTGCCAGCGGGTCATACGAATGCGGTCGCCGAGAATGGCGCCGCCACTGAAGGGGCTGCTGGGATCGACCGCCACCACCCCGACACGCCAGTCACGCTCCCGTGCCAAGGCGATGAGCTGGTCGGCCACCGTGCTCTTGCCGCTGCCCGGCGAACCGGTGATGCCGATGATGTGGGCACGGCCGACGCGGTCGAGCCGCCGCACCTCCTTGAGCAGCGCCTGCCCCTCCTCGGCGGTGGACTCGAGCAGGGTGATGGCGCGCGCCAGGGCGCGCTCGTCACCACCCTGGAGGCGCTCGAGCAGGTCGGACACGCCGCCAAGCATAACGCGCGCCGAAGCCCGCTGCACCGAGGCGACAGAGGATCTACAGAGATCACCCTCTCCCGGCCACCCCAACGCGCACAGTGGCGCCCACCTGCCCGATCCGGCTATGGTAAAAACTGTACGGGAGAGGTGTCATGGAACGTGACGACATGCCGTATCTGTCGGACGACCCTGATCGCGAACGCGATGGTGTCCACGAAACGCCCCTGAGCGCCACCTATGAACACATCGCCATGCGGGACGAACTGGCCAGCAAAATCGAGGCGCTCCTCGAGGATGCCCGCGATTGGGCCGAGGCCTCGGAGGATGAGGGGGCCAAGGAGATCTTCGACATTCTGGTCGAGCTCTACGAACGGCTGGGCGAATCGCTAGAAGAGAGTGACCCCTAACCCGAGCTAGTCAGAGGGGCAGAATCGTTGCCCCCCGTCACCTATCTGCGGTGAGCAGGTACCGATCGGCCCAGCCGGCAGCTGCTGTTAGCGTCCAGGGACCGGGCTGGCGAGGAATACCTCGCTAAGCTCGAGCGCCAAGGCCTCGAGCGCCCAGCGGTCGTCCTTGCCCGTCTTCATGGCCACGTCGGCTGCGACCAGCAGCTCGAGCACCTCACCGAGGCGGGCCTCGTCGAGCTTCCTGGCGATCGCCAGCGCCTTCTTGGCCACGAATGGGCGCAGCTTGAGGGTTTGGGCCACGAAGCCGGCATCGACCTTGGCCCGACTCTCCCGAAACCCGACGCACCGCGCCACCAGCTGGTACTGCCAGGCGAGAGCGCCGAGCACCCGCTGCGGCGCCTCCCCCTGAGCCAGGAGACTTCGGCAGATCTCGAGGGCCGTTGCGGCTTCGCCCTGGGTGGTCGCCTCGATCAGATCGAAGGCGTCGCGGGCCGCAGGTCGATTGGCGATGGCGCGCACGCGCTGGCCGCTGAGCTCCTCGTCGAGTACCGTCAGCTTCCGGATCTCCGAGGCGATGGCGGGCAGGTCTTCACCAAAGAGGTCGGACAGCACCTGTGGCACCTCGGCCTGGAAACGCACCCCCTCCTGTTTGAGCTCCTCGCGGGTCCAGCGCACCAACTGCTCAAACCTGGGGGTCGGCAGGTGCTCATGGTGGCCGAGGCTGCGGAATGTCTTCTGGCGAGCGCTGCTGGCATTCAGATCGATGACCGCTACCACCGTCTCGTCGGGGACGCGCGCCAAGGCGGCCATCACCTCGTTGCGCGGCTTCACCCCCGCATGTCCTCTGAACGCTGCGTCGAATTCGAGCAGCAGCGCCACCTGGCCGAATAGGCCCGACTGCGCGGCGAGCTGCTCGACCTGAGTCGCGATCATGCCTTCGCCGATCTCGGTGATCTCTTCGGGTGCGAACCCGCGCCCCCGCAGGGCGCGCCAGGCGGCCCGCACCGTCAGGAACGGATCACCGCTGAAACTGAGGATCATGCCACGCGGCTACGGACCGTCGCCAACGCCTCGAGCATGGCGTTGGCATCGGAGAAACGCTCTTCCGGATCGCGTTTCAGCGCCGTGTCGACCACGCCCCTGAGGGCTGCCGCGCCCGGTGGCAACGGCGCCAGCGGGACCCTGTCGTCGCCGGCTAAAAATCGCAATACCTGGCGCCCGAACGGCGGCTCTCCGGTGAACATGTGGTAGAGCACCGCGCCGGCCGCGTAGAGATCGCTCCTACGATCGGTGCGAACGCCTTCGAACTGTTCGGGCGCCATGTAGTTGGGGGTACCCAGCGTGGTCTGCTGTCCGGTGATAGCGGTGAGGGCCAGGTCTTTGGCAAAGCCGAAATCGGTCAGCAGCGAGCGCTCCCCCTTGATGAGGATGTTGGCCGGCTTCACATCGAAGTGAATGACACCCTGCCCGTGCGCGTAATCCAGCGCTGAGAGGACGTCGCGGATCACTTTGACAACCCGATTGACAGGCAGCGGCCCGGCCTCGAGCGCCTCTGCCAGATTGACGCCGGGGCAGTAGTCGTAGATGAGGGCATCCTCTTCCACCGCCAGCAGGGGGACGATGTTGTCGTGCTGGAGTCTGCTCACCACCTGCGCCTCACGCTCGAGCCGCTGGCGCATCAGGGGATTGAATCCCTGAAGCCGCTTCACCACCACGAACTGATCGTGCCAGCGGGCGAGCTCCACGCGTGTCGGTCCCTGGTCGGAAAGTATCCGCACCGTCGTGAGCATTGTTAACAATTTAACACGAGGGTCGGGCCCCGAGGGTAAACCTGCACCGGTCTCGGGGTTCAATTCAAGGCCTCGGAACGGGTCTCGGGTTCCGGCGAACCCGGGGCTTCCAGCACACCCGTAACACGCCGCAGATTGACCGTTGCGAAGGGAAACCGCTGGCGCGCCTCGAGGGTCACGACCGGATCGTCCGCGACCTGGAGCGCACCCACCTCGAACAGAGAAGCGATGTCGCGCCCGAGCAACAGGAAGCGGCCGGGCGGCGCCTGCCAGGGGTAGAGTTCGACCTCGAACAGCGTCTGAAAGGTCGCCGCCTTCTCCAGGAAATCCGAAGACCGGGACGCTCTCGGAACGCGCAGCTGGCCGACCAGGACATGCCCATCGTAGAGAAAGGCCATGCGCCGCAGCTCGGTTCCCGTTTGGGGGGGCGGCCCCCCACGATCCAGTCGATCTGGTCGTAGTGGACCGCCAGGAATCCGGCGCTCACCTTGAGATCTCCCTGGCTCGGCGGGTGATCTGTTCCCGGGGCGTAGATCAGCGGATCGGTCACCGGCAACAGCTGCCGCGCCATGGCGTTGAGCAGCGCTTCGGTCGTCTGTTCGGGCGGCAGGTGAATGGTGCCGTAAGCGCGGAAGGTAGAGGTGTAGATGCGCGCGTCGAAGGTTTCGAGGGTACGGATCATGGCGTTTCCCGGCGGTCAAATGCCGCCACGGTCTCGTTGTACCACGCCGCTCGGCTCAAGGGACCAGCGGGTAGCGAATGGCGCCCCGATCGCGGGTCGTCAGCACCTCGGCACCGGCCTCAGCGAGCCGCTGCAGCACTTCTGCGGCCGGGTGACCAAAGTGGTTGCGCCCCACCGAGATCAGCGCCACGCGGGGCTGAGCGGCCAGCAACAGCGAGGCTGAGGTGGAGGTGGGCGACCCGTGGTGGGCGACCATCAGCAGTTCGACCGGGGGAACCGCCAGGTCGGCTTCGACACTCGCCGAAAGGTCGCCCAGGAACAGCGCCCGGGCCCTGCCGTCAACACGCAGGACGAAGGCCACCGAGTTGTCGTTCACAGCTGCAAACGGGCGCTCGGGCGGGTTGAGAATTTCCAGGCTGGCGCCGCCAAGCTCGAGCCGCTCGCCGCGGCGTAGCGACAGCACCGGCACCTCACGTCGTTCGGCGACCGCCATCAGCTCCCGAAACACCTCCTTGTCCCAGGCCGGAATGCCGATGGCCAGCGCCTGCACCGGCAGCGCCTCGAGGACGCTGGTCAGTCCCTCGATGTGGTCGCTATCGGCGTGACTTGCGATCACCAGCTCGAGTTCGTCGACGCCCAGCGCCGTCAGCGTGGGAACAACTGTGCGGCCGCCCACATCGAAGTCGCTGAACGGGCTGCCACCGCCATCGACCAGGATTTCCACCCTTCCCGGGAGGCGAATGAGGGCGCTATCGCCCTGCCCGACATCGATGAAGACGATCTCGGGAGCCGCGTGAGGCGGCGCCTGCAACCACGATGCGAGCGTGGCCGCCGCGACCAGCAACAGTCCGCGCCAGGGCCGCAGCTGCCCGCGAACGATCAGCGCCAGCGCCGCGACAGCGATCCCAAAGTAAAAATAGCCGCTGGCAGCGATCTCAGCCCACGCTAGGCTCGGGAGGGTCGCCGCCCCCTCGGCCAATACGATCAGCAAGCTGGCCAGCAGCTCGGTGACGGTATTCACCACGCCGGCCAGCGGCAACCACACCAGACCCAGCAGCGAGGCGGCGAATCCGAGCGGCACCAGCAGGCCCGCCAGCGGTACCGCTACCACGTTGACCAGAGGGCTGAGCAGCGGTACCCGCCCGAAGTTGCTGGCGACCAGCGGCAGGCTGAGCACCTGGGCGGCGGCGCTGGCGACGGCCCCGCCGACCAGCAACGTGCGCCAGTGCCACCAGGGTCGCCCTGCCAGCTCACCCACCAGCCACCGCACCAGCGGACCCGTGAAGATGAGCATGCCGGCCACCGCCAGGTACGAGAGCTGAAACGACAGGTCGAACAGCCACGATGGGTGCCACAGCAGGCTCACCAAGGCCGACAGGGTGAGGGTCGGCCACGGCTCGATGCGACCGGTCCCCAGCCACAGCGAAGAGAGTGCCGCCGCCACCATCACGCTGGCGCGCAGGACGCTGGGGCTCGGCCCAACCAACACCACGAACCCCGTCAGGGCCAGCAGCATCACCGGATAGCGGGCAAGCCCCAAGCCGCGCAGGAGTCGGGCCAGGGCTGCCATCAGCACCCCCACATGGAGCCCCGAGAGGGCCAGGATGTGGGCCAGGCCGGAGGCGGAAAAAATGTCGCGTAGTTCGTCCAGGTCGTCGCGCAGGCCCAGTGTCATGGCCCGCATGAGGCCTGCTGGGCGCTCGGAGAGACCTTCGACGACTCCCCGTTCGAACCGTTCTCGGGCATCCGGGCGAACCGTCGCGGCCGGCACCTCGAGCACCAGGAGCTGGGCCCAGATCCCCCGGTGCCGCAGGTAAGCCCGGTAGTCGAAGCCGCCGGGGTTGCGAACCCCCGGCGGCGCCAGCAGCTCGCCTCGAACCGTAACCCGGCCGCGCGGCACGGCTCCCCGCGGGGTAAGAGCCAGTCGTGCCCCTCGTGGCTGGTCGAGAACCAACACCCGCCCGTCGCTGCGGCCCGTCACGGTCAGGGTCTCATGGTAGCGGCCGGCCCAGGGGTCGGGCTGACCCTGCCATACCAGGTAGCGGCCGAACCCGAGCGGCACGAAGGCCCCCACCAGCAGCAGCCAGCGCCGACGGCGCCCGAACCAGGCCAGCGGGGCCGAGGCGAGCAGGAGCCACCAGGGGAACCCCAGGTGCGCCAGCGCGACCCCGCCGGCGAGGCCGGCGGCGGCCGGCGCCGACCAGGGAACGAACCGTCGACGCTCGACCCTCACAGCGTCACCAGCGGCCGCAGCCGCTCCAGGGTCCGCTCGCCGATGCCCGACACTCTAAGGATATCCTCGAGCCTGGCGTAGGGTCTGCCGGCGATGATCTTTTGGGCGGTCGCCGGGCCCACCCCGGGCAGCGTCTCGAGTTCGAGCAGGCTGGCCGAGTTGAGATTGACCCGCCCTTCACCGAGCGAGCTCTGGACGCCCGGTACCACCACCTTCTCGCCGGCGCTGAGGGGATCGGCGAGGTTGACCAGCCGCGGCTCGGCGTTCCAGCTGAAGCCGCCGGCTGCAGCGATCAGATCCTCGACCCTCGAGCCCCAGGGCAACTCGTAGACGCCCGGCTGCACCACCTCACCGTCGATGGCGACCGTAAGCGGTGGCCGGATGTGCTCCAGCGGCACCGTTCGCACCTGCAGGTGGGGCCAGCGCGAGGCGAGCGCCAGCACCAGGCACAGGATCGCTAGACTCCAGGTAAGGAGGGCCTCGTGCCGCGCTGTCATGCCAGCAGGCTACGGCCTGGCACCACCACCCTCGGAGGCGCCGTAATCCATTGAGGAGAGAGAGGCGAGAAAAGCTAAGGGTGGTTCGTTCGGCCTGCCGCGAAGCCTCCGGGGGCTCCTGTTAGCCGGCCGCTCCCGAGGGCGACCCGGCCTGTGCGGCAAGCCCCGCATCGATGACCTCTACGATCCGGTCCACGTCGTAGATGCAACCGGCCCAGGTACCCCCGCTGGCCCGCTGCAGAGCGGCCCACAGGCGGGTATCGTCGGGAAGCTGCGGGTGCGGCTGCAGGGCCGGGTGGGGCTGGCGGGAGTCGAGCAGCGCCGCGGCCTCGGCAGCCTCCAGCGATCCCTCGGCCGTCCCTATCAGGTCGATTCGGCCCAGCAGCTGCTGGCGATCGATGACGATCTCGACCCGGTCGCCTTCACGGAGTTTTCCGACGGGGCCGCCGGCAAGGGCTTCGGGGCCGATGTGGCCGACGCAGGCCCCAGTCGAGAACCCCGAAAAGCGCGCATCGGTGAGGATGGGCACATGCTTGCCCCAAGGAAGATATTTCAGGGCGCTGGTGAGCTGGGCCGTCTCCTCCATGCCGGTGCCGGAGGGACCGGCACCGATCAGGACCAGCACATCGCCAGCCTCGAGCGGCCTCTCCCCTTCGCCCTTAACCGCCAGAATCGCGTCGCGTTCATCCACGAACACCCGGGCCGGACCCTGGTGGCGGTACACCTCATCGTCGCCCACCAGCGTGGGGTCGATGGCGGTGGCCTTGATGACCGAACCCTCCGGCGCCAAGTTACCCACCGGGAACACCACGGTGCTGCTCAGGCCGGTTCGGCGGGCAGCGTCGGCATCCATGATGACCCGGTCAGGATCGATACCCGCCTGGCCGAGCCGCTCCCGGACCGCCGCCCGGCGGTCGCTGGTTTCCCACCAGTCCAGGGTGCTGTCCAAGGTCTCGCCGCTGGCGGTGCGCACGCCGAGGTTCAGCAGACCCATCCGGCGCAGGTGAAGCATCACCTCGGGAACGCCGCCCGCCATGAACACCTGCACCGTTGGGTGGTTGCGGGGGCCGTTGGGCAGGGCGTCCACCAAGCGCAGGGTGGCCCGGTTGGCACGGTTCCAGTCCTCGACGCCAGGGCGTTTCAGGCCGGCCGCGTGGGCGATAGCGGGAACGTGAAGCAGCAGGTTGGTCGAGCCCCCGAAGGCTGCGTGGACCAGCATGGCGTTCTCCACCGCCTCGTCGGTAAGGATCTCGGAGAGGGGAAGCTCGAGCGCCACGAGTCGCAGCAGCGCCAGGGCCGAGCGGTGGGCCAGGTCGAGCCAGATCGGCTCGCCCGAGGGGCTGAGGGCGCTGTGGGGCAGCGCCATCCCCAGGGCCTCGGCAACGACCTGAGCGGTGGCCGCGGTGCCGAGGAACTGGCAGCCGCCACCGCTCGAACCGCAGGCGCGGCAACCCATGCTGGCGGCGTACTCCAGATCGATGAGGTCGTGGGCGAAGCGGGCGCCCAGCGTCTGCACCTGACCGGCATCTTCGGCACCGAGGGTCGGCAGGGTAACACCGCCCGGCACCACGATGGCAGGCAGCTCGCTGCTCCCCGCCAGGGCCTGCAGGGTCGCGGGCAGACCCTTGTCACAGGTCGCGACACCCATAACGCCGACCCGGGTCGGCAACGAACGGATCAGGCGACGCATCACCAAGGCGGCGTCGTTGCGGTAGGGCAGGCTGTCGAACATGGCAGTGGTGCCCTGGCTGCGGCCATCGCAGGGGTCGCTGCAATACGCGGCGAAGGGCAGCGCCCCCGCTCGCGCAGGGTTTCGGCTGCCCGCCTGACCAGCAGGCCGATCTCCCAGTGACCGGTGTGGTAGCCGAGGGCGATGGGCTCGCCATCCTCGGCCCGGAGTCCGCCCTGGGTACTGAGGATCAGGACCTGCGGTCTGGCGACCTCGGCGGGGTTCCAACCCATGCCCGCGTTCTGGGTGAGGCCGAACAGGTTGCCGCTCGGCTCCTGACGCAGCATCTCGGCCGTGAGGGGCAAGCTGCCGCTGGGGCCGGGACCGATCAGTCGGGTATCCGCGGCGTCGGCGGCTCCGCCCAGGATCTCGTCCAGCTGCGCTTGGGGGGATTCGTTCATGGGGACTCCTCACGGTTCTGATGGACGAAAAGGACGGGACCAGAGGCCCCGCCGATGCGTACATGGTGCAGTTGGTGGTGGAAGTAATGGTGCACCGGGTGGTGCAATCCGCTAGGTCGCCGCAGCGTAGAGCTCCGAAACCTTGGTCCAGTTGATGACGTTGAAGAACGCCGAAATGTAGTCTGGTCGCAGGTTCTGGTAGTTGAGGTAGTAGGCGTGCTCCCACACGTCGAGCCCCAGGATCGGGGTGTGGTTCGAGTAGTAGGGTGAATCCTGGTTGGCGGTCGAGTAGATCTGGATCTTGCCGAAGCCGTCTACCACCATCCAGGCCCAGCCGGAGCCGAAACGGGTCGCGGCGGCGGTGGAGAAGGCCTCGTACATCGCCTCGCGGTCGGTGTAAGAGGCGTGAATCGCGTCCTTCAACGCGTCGCTGGGCTCGCCCTGGTCCGGCCCCATGACCTGCCAGAACAGGGCGTGGTTGGCGTAACCGCCGCCGTTGTCGCGCACCGCGCCCCGGATGCCGGCAGGAACGCTGTGGAGGTTGCGGAGCAGATCCTCGATGGCTACGCCCTGCAACTCGGGGTGCTGCTCGAGGGCAGCGTTGAGCTTGGTGGTGTAGCCAGCGTGGTGCTTCCCATGGTGGATCTCCATGGTGCGGGCGTCGATGTGCGGCTCGAGAGCGGCGAAGTCGTACGGCAGATCGGGAAGCGTGAAAGCCATTCGGGGTTCCCCCTCGGTGCTTGGATTTCGGCGGGACGATGGCCCGTCGGGACGCTATCAGGATAGCAGAGGTTGAGCTACAATCTTCTGCCGGCCCGACACAGCAAAGGGTACCGCATCGCCCCGATCACGTCTTCGGACCAACGTCGTAGTCCGGAGTCGGCTGAGCTATCCTGACGCTGATGGTCCTCGAACGCCCCCCATACCTCATCAGTAGCGACCTCGAGCGGCTCGACCCGCACGCCTAGCCGGTGGTCAGGAACTCGAGCAGCTGCGCGTTGACCTCGGCGGCGCGGTCGTGCTGAAGCCAGTGGCTGGCATCGACAAAATGGAGCTGGCCCCGGTCGCAGAATTCGAGGCTGGGGGCGGCCAGCTCGCGCCCAAAAAATACGTCGTGCTCACCCCAAAGGATCAGGGTCGGCATCGGCACCCGGAGGGCGACGGTTCGCGGTCGCGCCACCGCCCGCGGCGGCCGCCGGAAGGCCGCCCGATACCAGTCGAGCATCGCCCTTGGGGCGCCGGGCTGCGACCACGCCTCGCGGTAGCGGTCGAGATCCTCCTGGTCGAACGTTCCGGGCAGGCCGGTGGCCGCCAACGCCCGCTGGGCCGGTCGGAAGCCATCGCGGCCGAGAAGCCACTCGGGAACCCGGGGCAGTTGGAAGAAGGCCATATACCAGCTCTTTCGTCGTTGCGACCAGCCGGTTCGCATGGCCCGCGCCATGACCGTGGGGTGGGGGGCGTTGAGAACCGCCAGCCGCGCCACCCGTTCGGGGTGCGCCATCGCTGTGGCCCAGGCCACCGCCGCACCCCAGTCGTGCCCGACCAGCACCGCATCGCGGCGCCCGGCCGCGGCGATGAGGGCGATCACATCCTCGACCAGCCGCGAGACGCGGTAGTCGCCGATCTGCTCAGGTTTGTCGGACAGGTTGTACCCCCGCTGGTCGGGTGCCCACACCCGGTAGCCGGCAGCCGCCAGGGTCGGGATCTGCCGCCGCCAGCCGTACCAGAACTCCGGAAAGCCGTGCAGCAGGATCACCAGCGGTCCGTCCTCAGGACCGGCCCTAGCGACGTGCAGGGTCACGCCGGCCGCCGGCACGAACCCGAAGGTGACGCCGATCCCGATCTCGGCGCGGTTCACGGCACCTCCTGAGGCCTGCTCAGACCCGCTCTCATACGCACTACTTTTAGAATAGGCCAAGCTCGACCGCTGGCATCACGATTCGGAGGTGAACGCGGTGACCCCACTCGAACTGTTCACAAGCCAGATTCGCAACGTCGGCGAGCGCCCGGCGATCGGCCTTCACAGCTACCGCACCGACATCGAAGCGCAAGGCACCGGCGTCGACCACCGCTTCGACCTGCCGATCCACCACCACCTCGCCGGCGATCTCGTCACCCGGCGCCAGGGCGCCCCAGTAGCATGAAGGCCAAGCTCACCACCCTGCCTCATCCGGGCACCCTCAGCTGGATCGGCATTCGCCGGGTCCGCCGCGGCGAGGTCGAGAGCATCGAGGCTACCAGAGCGGTGGTCGGCCTCGGGCCCGAGGCCGACCACCGCACCCAGGGCAAAACCCCCGACCCCAGCCGCAGCCGCCAGGTGAGCCTGATCCAGGCAGAACACCTACCGGTGATCGCTTCTCTGCTGCACAGCAGCTCCATCGACCCCGCCTCCCTGCGCCGCAACCTGATGGTCGAAGGGATCAACCTGCTGGCCCTCAAGGACCAGACCTTCCGCATCGGCGGGGCCCTGTTCGAAGGGACCGGGCCCTGCCACCCCTGCAGCCGCATGGACGAAAATTTGGGGGTGGGAGGACTTACGGCCATGCGCGGGCATGGGGGAATCACAGCGAGGGTAATCGAGGAAGGGGAAATACGGGTTGGAGATGGGGTGGAATTCGTTCCAGGGAGTGACAAGGAGAGGAACTAGTAGAAGGGGGATTAGAGGAGGAGGAAGGGGAAGAGGAAGAGGAAGAGGAATTGGTGCCCCTTCAGACCCCCTTCGGGTGTCTTACGGGGTCCCGTTGAGCCTTCCCTACGGCAAGTCTCCCCGGGGCTCTCGGAGCCTCACCCTGTGAGTCTCCTCCAGCAGAAGATATGGAATAACCGAGGCATGAAGGCGCTAACGGGTTTTGCTTGTTCCTTTTAAACCTTCTTCTGGCGGAGGAGACTCTATGAGGCTCCGTAGCCCCTGAAGAGACCCACGAAGGGGGGCTCTGAAGGACCCCGTAAGAACCCGTAGCGGAGCGTAGGGGTCTGAAGGGGCACCAAATCCACTCCTACTTTCTGAAGTTGCCCCAAACCTACTATTCCTACTTTCTTTTTGGAGTTTTCCCCAAGAAACTTTCTACGCCTGACACCCTAATCAATCTCACTTCACTTCATCCTTATCCTTTCATCCTTGCCGACCTGACCTAGGTAACAGAGCCCTACTGATCCTTTTTATCCTCCTGCGGTTGACTCCCAGATCGTAGTGGCCAACGCGGGATGAAGAGCGGAAGTGAATAACCCTTTCGTGGTCGTCGAGGACGAATTCGACATCGTCGACAAAGCGCATGATCAGCGTCCGGAACTCGGCGTGCAGGTAGCCGTCGTCGGAGGTGATGATCCGGGTGCGGGTCATGGCCATGACCACCTTCCGAACGGCGTCTAGCGCCTCTTCGTTGCCGCCTCGGTAAGGAATCGCAGGCAAATAGTGCCCGCCATCGTTCGGGCTCGCCTGACTCGAGATGCAGTTGGGCGAGGTGGGGCACGGGGCCAGTCGCCCGTCGTGCACGCCCAGCTCAGTACCGGTCGCTGTCATCCGACCCGGCAGCACGCACCGGGATGCGGCCCTTGACCCCTATCACTCCCTGCCCACTCTCGGTAGTGCGGTAAGCCCGGAAGGTGTCCCCCATGGCGAGACCGTACCACGCCCCCAGGAGGTCGAGGAGCCAACAGGCAGGCTCCGGCAAAGCTTGCTACACTACCTGCTGACATGGCCAAATCGAAACCATCCAAGGGCAAGGGGAAAGCGCGGCGTGGCGGGTCCAGAAAACAGAGCCCGCTTCCCTGGATTCTGGGCGGCGTCGGGGTGCTGATTCTGATTGCGATCCTCATCGTCATCAACGTGATCCGCGGCTCCAACCTCCCCGGCGAGAGCTTTCCCAGCCAGGGCAATATCCACGTTCCGTTGGGCACCGAGCATCCGGACTACAACAGCGACCCGCCCACCTCCGGCTGGCACACGCCGGAGCTGAACAGCTGGGGGAGCTTCGACTTCGTGGTACCCGACGAACGGCTCATCCACAACATGGAGGACGGCGGCGTGATCCTGTGGTACGCCTTCGGTACCGCGGACGAGAACGCCGAGCACATCGAGAAGCTCTCGGAAATTTCGCGCGGCTACCAGCGGGTGGTCGTTACCCCGCGAGAAGGCATGCCCACGACCTACGCCATGACCGCCTGGCAGCGGCTGCAGCGTTTCGACACCATCGATGAAGAGGGCATGCAAGCGTTCCTCGAGGCGTATGAGGGCGTCGACCACCACGCGCGCTTCTAAGCGATCCGAGGAACGCGACAGGACCTCGGGATCGAAGCTGCCGGTCCGGCGCCGATATCGCAATGTTCACATCGGTTCCCTATCAGCATCTAGAACGGGTCGGCTTGCATATGCTTAGATGAAGGGCATGGACCAGGAAGCGGAGCTGATCCTCCGCTTGCGGCAGCAAGACGAACATGCCCTGAAGGTGCTCTACGAGCGCCTGAGTGGCAACGTCTATGCCCTAGCTCTGCGTATGTTGAAGCGCGGAGAGGATGCGGAAGAGGTCGTGCAAGACGCGTTCGTCAAACTCTTCGATCACGCCCAGCGGTTCGACCCGAGCAAGGGTTCGGCCCGGGCCTACCTCTACACCATCGCCCGAAACGAATGCCGCATGCGGTTGCGGGCGCGAAGCTCCAGGCCGAGGGTCGCGACCGGCGTCGATGTCCACGTATCAGACGGCTTCCTGGCGGCGCCGGAGACCGGTGCCGACCCGATAGACCGGATCACCGTCGAACGCGCCTTCGACGGTCTCGAAGCGATCGATATCGAGCTGCTGCGAGCGGCCTTCTTCGAGGGCTACACCCACGGCGATCTCGCCGAACGGCTGAACCTGCCGTTGGGCACCGTGAAGAGCCGCATTCGTCGCGCCCTGCTCAAAATGCGCACCTCGCTGGAGGACGCATGAACCATCCCCTAGATCAACTCCTCGCCTACGCTCTGGGAGAACTAGACGCGGCCGAGGTTCTGGCCCTCGAAGAACATCTCGAGGGGTGCGCCTCCTGCCGTGAGGAGCTTGCCACCCTGCAGGCGAACATGGTCAGACTGGTCGAGTCGCTGCCGGCAACAGTACCGCCGGAGGGGACTTGGCAAGCGATCTCCACGCGCATCGCAGCCGGGCCGCAGGACGCGACCGGGTCTTCTGCGCCGGTCGGCAGACAGCCGGTCCGAAGGTGGCAGCGGTATGCCCTGGCCGCCAGCCTGGTGCTTGCGCTGCTGGGTGGCGCCTGGGGTGTCAGCCGTCAACAGCGTCTGCGGGCCGTTCAGGCCGAACAGACGGTGGTAGGCCGCTGGCTGTCGCGCGAAGACGTCAAGGTAAGCTTCATCGAACCCACCGGCGACCCGGTTGGGAGCGTGCTGTTCCTGCCCGACGGCCGGTCCTTGCTGGTGCTCCGCGACAACCCGCCCAGCCGCCAGAGCTACCAGGCCTGGGGGCTGCGGGAGGGCGAAGCGGTGTCGCTGGGGGTTACCACCGGCCGCACCCTCCGCTTCGACAGCAGCGGGTTCGATTCCATCGGCATCAGCCTCGAGCCGGGCGACGGCAGCACCAGCCCCACCCTGTTGGTGGGCGGGGCCCCGGTGTTGTAGAACCGTGCGCCGTCTGCACCTGCTGCTGGTAGGGCTTCTGGCGCTCGGCCTGGCGTACCTCCAGGACGGTGTTCTAGCCCGGTTCAGCTGGCAACCAAAGAGCGGCGAGGACGGCCGATAACAACCGTGTAACCGTAAGTAAGAACGATGTAAGCTGGCGCGGTCTACTATGACCCCGTCATCGGACGTGACGACCCCCGCTGCTGCAATTATTGGGCGCTTGGCACGGGGCGAGCGAGTAGCGCAGCCGATCGATAGCAACCGCATCCCCATCGATGCCGATGCTGTCGGCAGGTCAGGAGCCCACCCGACAGGGAGTACAGAATCTAATGACATCCCGCGCCACAGGGATCCTCCGTTCAACGCCCGTTATCATGCTGGCCACCACCGGCCTCATCATCGCAGCCATATCCATTCAGGACGCCACCGGTCTGCAGGTATTGCCGCTGACCTTCTTCCTGGCCCCGCTGGCGGCTATGGCGCTGGGACCGCGACAGGGTTACGGCAGCGTGGCCGTGGTGGTAGCGGTGATGAGTTCCTTCCTGATATTCCCGGTGCTGCTGCCCGACTTCATCCCCGAAGCGCAGCTCGGTTCCGTCAAGGCGATGGTATTCTCCGCCAGCATCAGCCTGGTAATTACGGTAACCATCATCAACTATTTCCGCCTGCGGCTCCACAAGCTGCTGAGGCGGATCTCGATGGAAGCCCGTGTGGATGTGCTGACCGGGGCCAGCAACCGGCGGCACGGCCACGAGGTGTTGGCCAACGAGCTGGAACGTTCACAGCGACTCGATCACCCGGTGAGCGTCATCCTGTTCGATGTCGACCACTTCAAGCGGGTGAACGACACCTTCGGGCACAACATGGGCGACACCGTTTTGATCGAACTGGCGGAACTGACCCGCCAAGACCTGCGCAGCTACGACACCCTGATCCGCTGGGGTGGCGAGGAGTTCCTCATACTGCTGCCTGAAACGGACCTCCCGGGGGCGCTGGACGTTGCCGAACGGCTTCGCCTCAAGGTGGCACAGCACCAGTTTGCCCATTGCGAACCCCTGACCGTCAGCGCCGGGGTGGCAAGCGCCCTCGCCGTCGATACGCCCCATACCCTGTTGGCGCGGGCCGACGTGTTGCTTTACCAGACCAAGGAGTCTGGCCGTAACCGGGTGGCTGCAGGCTTCCTCGAACAGAAAACGGCCCCGTCGGCCCAGCATCTGAACTGACGGCGCCGACGCGCCCCAGGCAGACGAAAACGCCGTCAGCCGCTGCTATACTCCGGGCATGGCAATCGGTGCTGCAGAGCATAGACCCCAAACCCGTGACGACGAACTCTTCGCCCTGATCGACAGGGAATTCGAGCGCCAGCGGGACGGCCTGGAACTCATCGCTTCAGAGAATTTCACCTCCCCGCAGGTGCTGGAAGCCACCGGATCGGTCTTAACAAACAAGTACGCCGAGGGGTACCCGGGCAAGCGCTACTACGGCGGCTGCGAGGTCGTCGACGCGGTCGAGCGGCTGGCCATCGAGCGGCTCAAGGCTCTGTTCGGCGCCGGTTGGGCCAACGTACAACCGCACTCCGGCTCGTCGGCCAACCTGGCCGTCTATTACGCCTTGCTCGAGCCCGGCGACACCGTGCTGGGGATGGATCTGGCGCACGGTGGGCACCTCACCCACGGCTCGCCGGTGAACTTCTCGGGCATGAACTACCGGGTGGTCGGCTACCCGGTCGACTGCGACAGCGAACGCCTGGACTACCAGGCCTTGCGCGACCTCGCCCACCAGCACCGACCCAAGCTGATCATCTCCGGAGCTTCCGCCTATAGCCGCCTCCTCGATTTTGAGCACTTCCGCGCCATCGCCGACGAGGTGGGGGCGTTTCTGGTGGCCGACATCGCCCACATCGCGGGCCTGGTGGCGGCAGGCCTGCACCCCGATCCGCTGCCCCACGCCCACGTGGTCACCAGCACCACCCACAAGACGTTGCGCGGACCCCGGAGCGGCATCATCTTCGGAAACGACCAGGAGCTCGGCAAGAGGATCGACCGCATGATCTTCCCGGGAACCCAGGGAGGGCCGCTGGAACATGTCGTGGCGGCCAAAGCGGTGGCCTTCTTCGAAGCCATGAAGCCGGAGTTCAAAGCTTACAGCCAGACCACGATCGACAACGCCCAGGCGCTGAGCGAGGCGTTGACCGCCCGCGGCTACCGCATCGTGTCGGGCGGCACCGACAACCACCTGTTCCTGATCGACCTGCGCCCCCTCGAGATCACCGGCAACATCGCCAGCCGGCGCCTCGACAAGGTCGGCATCACCGTCAGCAAGAGCATGATCCCCTTCGACCCCGAGAAACCCTGGGTCACCTCAGGCATTCGCCTCGGCACCCCAGCCATCACTACCCGCGGCTTCGTCGCCGAAGACATGCCAAAGGTAGCGGAGCTGATCGACAGAGGTTTGGGACGCGAGGATCCAGAGAGGGTGCTGGAAGAAGTGGTGGCGTTGGGGAGAGGGCACCCGATGCCCTGAGGGGAATTGGTAGGGTTGGTTCCCCTTCGGACCCCTACGCTTTGCTTCGGGCTCTGTAGCGGGTTGCGTAGTGGTTGTCCCAATCCAACAAATACCCTTTCCCTAATTGGATTACTCCCTCCCCAGAACTGGATTACTCCCTCCCCAGCCCTCCCCCTAAAAGGAGGAGGGAGCAAAAGGCAATCGTGAGTAACAACAAGGTACTCGGATAACGATTCCATAACGTGTTCCTAGGATTGAGTACAAGCAGTCCAGGGTACGTCTGCGCGACGCTTACGGAGTAAAACTCCTCCAGCACCACAACTACGAAGCAACAAGCATGAAGGCATCACCACCAGGGGGGCAGGGCAGGGACGCCTGTTGTTCACCTTAGGGTCCTATGAACAACCTTGGTCCATTGGTTCCTTCACACCACGGTTATCCCTGTTGTTGTTCTCATTACTCAAGACGTGTTCACGCCCATCACTACCCACCCCTTGGTGTTTCCTATCGTAGCCAGGGTTGCTTTTAAGCTCCCTCCTCCTTCTAGGGGGAGGGCTGGGGTGGGGGTAAACCCCCACCGTGAGTCCTCTGTTCTTGCCGACCACCGAGTACAGGACATCCTTTCCGAAACTTGCTTTACAGCGGTTCTCCCCCAGAGTGAGTGATTGGTGACTCCGGCATGCTCAAACCAACCCAACACATCCCCCAACGACACCGTCGATAGCGCAGCCGCGATCGCAGAGTCCAACGCTCCCCTCGTCCTCGCCCCCACAGCTTTCACGAACGCCTTTATCTTCGAAAAAGCCAACTCAATGGGGTTGAAGTCCGGACTGTACCCAGGCAACAACACCCGCTCGCACCCCCTCGCCTCATCGCCTCCCGCACCTCCGGTTTGCGGTGCACCCCCAGCTGATCCATCACCACGATCTGCCCCGGCCTCAGCTTCGGAGCGATGACCTGCTCGATGTACGCTAAAAACGCCACCATCCACCGCTCCGGTCAACGTCATCGCGTCACCCACACCCTCATCGAGACTGATCGCTGCCAACGAGGCTGGTGTTCTCCCCACGGTTCTTCGGCACCCTACCCACGGCACGTTGTCCACGTGGGGCGTAGGCGTAGGGCAGGGTCATGGCGACGTTGAAGCCGCTCTCATCGACGAACACCAACCGGTGGACAATACCTCTGATCCAAGCCAGGAACCTCCACCGGGCCTCTGGATTCTGTTCACTCGCGTAGATCGTCTTTTTTTCTCGTCGATCCCAATCTCTGTACCCAGCGGCACATGGTCGCTCTGCTGATGCGGACGCCGGTTCTCTCCAAGAAAAGGTCGCAGCGCTGGTCGTGGGTGAGGTCGTTGCTGATGAGGCTCTGCTCAACCCATGCCTGGTGCTCATGGAGGGCGCTGGGGCGGCCCGGGGAGGTTCTGGGGGTGAGATCTCCACTTTGGCGGTAGCGGCGGACTTAGCGACTTGACGGTGGCGGTTCCAACGTCGAACGTGTCTGCGGCTTCATGGAGGGTGTAACGCTTGTGTAGGACGGCGTTTACGATGCGTTCTCGGAGGTCGGTAGAGTGCGCCATGCCTCAGCATGAAGCACGATCACTCAATGCGCAACCCGCTGTAAAGACCACCACTTGGTGTCACGGGGTCCTTCAGAGCCCCCAAAGAACCCAACAATCCCCCAAATCAACCAACCTAAACCCTCTCTAGCACCTACTCCGAGAGCTTTTCGGCCGGAACCGCGAGGTAGAAGATGATGAACAGATCGACGGACTCGTTCCTAAACTGATCGCCCATGTCGACCGTCACGTCGACACTTACGGTCTGCTGCATCCGGTAGATCGCCAGGTGGACGCGGTCGTCAATGATGCGCGAGCTTGTCCCGGCGTGGTTCTTCTCGACAGGAACCGCGAAGAATTCCGGCGCCGTCAGGGTGACTTCACGGGTTCCCAGAGCGTCCGTAATGACAACCGTCTGGTTGATGGAGGTCCGCTCGATCACGTCGTACGCCACGTAATGCTGCCCCTCGCCCTTGCTGAGATCGCCGATCGCTAGCGTCTCGTTGATGGAGGGCAGGATCAGCCACTCTGCCTGATCGGTCACGATGTCGTGCTCACCGAACTGATCGCGATAGGTCACCTCGCGATGCGGCTGTTCGCTCTCCAGGATCTTACGCCACAACTGAAAGCGCATGGGGTGGACGATGGCTTCACGGTTCTTCTGGGCTGGAATACCAACGAAACGAATCAGCCCAATGTCGCTCAGGACGGGGCGCTCATCGAACATGCCTTGCAGCTCGACGGTTGCAACGCCCTGCCCCTCCCACCGGGAGCGGATGATGGTGTAGTGGTTTTCCACGGTTTCGACCGAGCCGGTCCCTTGGGCGGCTACCAGCGAAAACAGCAGGAAACCGGCTAGGATGATCAGGGGAGTAAATCTGGACGTCAACCGCACAATGAGTTCCTCCTTTGAATCCTTCAACTATAGGGTTCGATTCCACTTTAACGCTTTGCTGGAAGTGGTGTATTAGAAGCTAACAAGTGGAAATGGTTAATGGCTCCCTTACAGAACACTTGGAGGATTTGATGTCCGTTCAAGCAGCCTAGTGAGTAGATTTTGTTCACCTTCAGCTCCCCTGCGGTGGACTCTTCTGGGGCTACGGGGCCCCATAGGGTCTCCTCCACCGGGAGAGACTGGAGACTAAGCACGGCAACACTAGCGCCTTCACACCCCGGTTACTCCCAAAGTAGCTGCTGGAGGAGACTACCTTGGAAGCTCCGTAAGCGCCCGAAGAGACGCCCGTGACACGAAGTGCTGGTTTTTGGGTGGCTCAGAGGGACCCCGAAAGACACCAAAGATGGCTGAAGGGGCACCAAATCCACTTCTACTTGGGTCTGAAGGGGATCCAAACGAACGCCAAACCCCCTCTCTCCCGCTACTCCCCTTAATCCCTACTTTCTTCTCCTCCTCAACCTCTCCATCCCCTCCTGCAGACTGATCCTCATCCGTTCGATCGCCTTGGCCAACTCGCTCAGCTCGTCGCTGGTGTCGAGTTCGACCGGCCGGGACATTCGGCCGCGGCTGATCCTGTCGGCGGCGTTGGTGAGGTAGAGGAGGTTGCGCATCAGCGAGGTGGTCAGGGCCGAAGAGACGATGATGGCGATCAGCAGCGGAATCATGCTGGCGGCGAAGGTGATGACCACGATCAACAGCGCCCTGCGAGCGGTGTCGGCCTGGGCGGCTCCGATCAGCACCGCTCCGACCGGCAGTCCGGCGGAGAGGATCGGTGCCGAGAACATGGCGCCATCGGCGATCTCCGATACGGGGTCGTTGGGCGCGGCTCCCTCGAGGGTTACAGCCTGTCCGAACAGCCATTGGAGTTCGACCTGTACGGCAGCGGTTCGGTCGGCCACCGCTGCCTCGGTGCCTATCCCGGTCTGGGACCAGCCGACCAGGGGGACGCCGCGGGCATCGGTGATCAGCAGGAAGGTGATGCCGGCGTCGATGAGCGCTGCCCGCCGCAAGGCGGGCCCGTCTCCTTGGGCGGTGGCTCCGTCTGTGAACAGCGGCGCCACAGCGCCGGCCAAGGCTCTGGCCACGCCCACCGCGACATCACCCTGTTGCGCCTTGAGGGCGGGCTGCACGGTCAATGCCACGGCCGCCAGGGCAAACACTCCGGTCAGCAGGGCTGGAATGAGGCCTGCCAGCAGTACCTTGAGGCGCAGCCCGCGACGCCACGACCCGAATTGTGCGGTGCGGTCCCGACCGGTTCTGGTAGCGATGTCGTCGGCTGTGGCCCGCTCTCGAACGAAGGCGGGGGGGCCGTTCGGCCGGCGGTTCTGATTCCTGGTCGTAGTCGTAGGGCGGTGTTGCGGAATCGGGATCGACACCGGGTTCGTCGGGTACCACCAGGACCGGTTCGGGTCCTGGCTCGGGCTCGGTCAGGTCCGCAAAGTCGTTGCCGGCAGTATCAGAGTGATGATCGAGTCGGCTGGGCGTGTCGGCCTCATAGGGTAACAGGCGAGCCCAGATGCCGGCCTGGGTAAAGGCGTCGATGACCCTGGTGGCCTCGCGCTCGCTGATCGGTTTGGTGACCACGCCTGGGGCGCGCTCGAGCAACGCGCGTATCTTGGCGGATTTGATGCCGAACATCGAGGCCACCCGTTCGGCGACGATCTCGAGGTCGGGGGGCAGGGGCTCCGTTACTTCAACCTGGTATTTCATCTGGTCGGCGCCTTCCCGCGTCAATGGGCAAGGCCGTAGCGCGTGCGCAGCGTATCGACCCGTTCCTGGAAGCGTTGGCGCAGCTCCCGGTCTCGAAACTGGTTTTTCAGTTCGTCGATCAACTCGGGAAGCGCCTGCTCGGGCACCGCTTCCTGACCTAGGCCCAACTCGAAGAGGGCATCCTCAATCACGATCTCTCCCATAGGCCCCATGATATCGACTGCAGCCCGGTTCAGTGCAACTAGGAAGTCACGACCGACCATCGGCGCGCTGACGCGCTTGATGAGTTTGTGGCGAAAGAGCTCTCGAGCAGCGTCGAGGATGGTCTCGAGCGGCAACTCGAGGCGGTCGGAAAGTTCGTGCAGGCTCGTCTCGCCATCGGTATGCCGCATCAGGTGGATGGCCCTGAGCGATACCGCCACCGTACTCTGGTCCCCCCCGAGCGGCGAGGCCTGCCACACACTGTCGGGGGTTAGCAGCCCCCCTTCACTGCTCTTGACCACATCGGCCTGATAGCTCGCCTCGAGCAGGAGGCTCTCGGTCGAAATTTTGAGGGTATTCTTCGGTGAGGCGACGTCCGAACGGAAGGAGAAGCGTCCCTCCTCCCAGGTCAGAAGTACCGATAGGGCCGCGATATCGCTCATCTGTCCGCTGTCGATGTGGATGACCCGCCCCTGCTGTAAGTAGACCTGTCCTTGCAGGCCCTGCAGGTGCCGCAATGAGAGGCATCCGCTGGCCTGATTGAGGAACAGATACTGAAGCAGATTGGCCAGCACCCCTTCGCTTAGCTGTCCTTGCAAGGCGTTCACCGCGACCATCCTCCCAGCAGCCTCTCCATGATATGTACGTAAAAAACGCGGCGAATATCGATTATTCCGCATCGGTCGGCAGGACGCTGGGCCCGAGTACCACAGCAACATCGCCATGATAGCGTAGGTGAGCTCTCTGGGGGTCCGTCCCCAGATGGCACCGCTTACCCTCGCTGATGCACCATAGGGAGTATCCATGTACAAGATCTGTCTGATACCTGGAGACGGTATCGGCAAAGAGGTGATTCCCGCCGCCCGCCGTCTACTCGAGGAGACCAGGCTGCCCCTCGAGTTCGTCGAGGTGGAGGCCGGCTGGGAGACCTTTCAGCGGCTGGGCACCAGCGTTCCCGATGAGACCCTCGACACCGTCAAAGCGTGTGACGCCACCCTAGCCGGAGCCTTCACCAGCCCCAGCCGCAAGGTCGAAGGGCACCACGGAGCCATCCGCTACATACGCCGCCAGCTCGACCTTTTCGCCAACCTTCGGCCGGCGCGGTCGCGGCCCGTGAAGGGGAGTTTCCAGGGCATAGACATGCTGATGGTGCGCGAGAACACGGAGGGGCTCTACGTCGGGATGGAGCGGCGCTACGGCGACGTGGCCATCGCCGACGCCGTCATCACCCGCAGTGCCAGCGACCGCATCGCCCGCGCCGCCCTGCACCAAGCGCGCCGCCGCCGCAAGCGGATGGCCATCATCCACAAGGCCAACGTGCTGCCGCTGACCACCGGTCTGTTTCTCGAGACCGCGCGCGAGGCCGCCTCGGAATTCCCCGATGTCGAAACCTACGACGTGATCGTGGACACCGCCGCCATGATGTTGGTTCGCGCCCCCGAAAGCTACGACGTGCTGGTCACCACCAACCTCTTTGGAGATATCCTCTCCGACCTCATGGCGGGACTCGTGGGCGGGCTGGGACTGGCGCCGAGTGCGAACATCGGCGAGCACTACGCCATCTTCGAACCGGTGCACGGCAGCGCCCCCGACATCGCCGGCAAGGGGATCGCCAACCCGACCGCAGCCATGCTCACGGCGGCCATGATGCTCGAGCACCTGGGCGAAGCCGACGTCGCCCTGCGTATCGATCGGTGCGTCGATCGGGTGTTGGCCGCGGGGCCGGTTACCGCTGATCTGGGCGGCACCACCGACACCAGAACCTTCACCGACGCCATCCTCGACGCCTACCGGGGAGAGGTCTGAGGTGATTGTCGAGCAGCTGCTGTGGGGTCTGACCCGTCCCCCCTCGGGCCACTTGGTATAAGGGACGTGATGTACGCCCTGCAACAAGCCATGCGCGCCATCCGGGCGAACTGGGTGGCGAGCGTCGCCACCATTACCACCATGACCCTGTCGCTGACCATCCTGGCCGGTTTCAGCCTGGTGAGCCTCAACCTCAACCAGACCCTCGAAGATCTCCAGAACGAGCTCGAGGTATCGGCCTTCCTGGCTGCGGGGGCGGACGCGCCGGTGCTTATGCAGACCATCGACAGTTGGCCCGAGATCGCCTGGGCCGACTACCTGCCCAAGGACGAGGCGATGGGGCTGATGCTCGAATCCTTCCCGGCGCTGACACAGGCCTCGGCGCTGGTGGACAACCCCCTGCCCGACACCATCAACCTGCAACTGAACAACCCCGAAGACACCCTCATCATCAGCGATCGGCTGCTACGGCTACCCGGAATCGACGAGGTCGAGGACGGCTCCGACGAGGTCGACCGATTCCTGGCCATCAATGCAGCCTTGCGGGTGGGCGGCAGCATCCTGATCGTGGTGCTGCTGTCGAGCGCCCTGTTCGCCATCGTGAACTCGATCCGGGCCGCCATCACGGCCCGAAGTGCCGAGATCGAGGTGATGCGGCTGGTGGGCGCCACCCGGGGCTTCATCCGCGCCCCGTTCCTGTTCGAAGGGCTGCTGCTGGGTCTGTTCAGCGCCGTCATCGCCCTCGGGCTGGTGGTGCCCGGCTATCAGTTCATCGTACTCAGGGTAGGCGAGCAATTCCCCTTCGTGTCGTTCGTGCGCGACCCGATAGTGCTGGGGCAAATGACCTTTCTGCTGGCCACCCTGGCGGTGCTGGTGGGGCTGGTCGGGAGCGCCATTTCGGTGTCGCAGTACCTGCGCGAACAGGATTGAAACCAGCGCGCCCCCCTCATCTCCGTTCACGGTGGGGTTGCTAGACTACCCCCGTGCCGAAGCGAGCCCTTCTGATAGCCGTCTGCGCCCTGTGGACGCTCGGGCTGGCGCAGCTCGATACCACGTCGCGCGATCAGCTCGAGGCGGAGATGGCCGCCTCTCAACTTCGGCTCGATCAGCGCCGGGCCGACATCGCCGCCATCGAACGAGAGCTGGGCGACACCCTGGCCAGGCTCGATGAGCGCATCGCCGAGCGGAACCGGGTCAGCGCCGAGCTTTCCGATATCGCTCTCGAACTGAACCTGATTCGTGCCGATATCGCCCGCCTGGAGGCCGAGCGGGACGTCACCAAGAGCCAGATCGCCGACAAAGAGGTCGAACTCGATCTCATGCGTGGGCGCATTCAGGGCCTGCTTGTCAATCTCTACAAGCAGCGTTCGAACCGCTTTGCGCGGGTGTTTGCCTCCGCCGAGTCCTTTCACGACCTGCGGGTCAAGAACCATTACCTGTCGCTGCTCGCAGCCCAGGATGTCGCCCTGGTCAATGAGCTGGACGCGCTCCTTACCGAGCTGTCGGCCCTACAGCTGGAACTCTCCCAGCAGATCACGGCACTGTCGAACCGGGAGGCAGAACGCTTGCAGGCGGAGGCGCGACTCGAGGCCACCCGCAGCGAACTGCTGGGCATCATCGCGGAGCTCGATGCGACCCGCGAGGGTCAGCTGGCCCAGCAGCGGGCATTTCTGCAGGCGGAGGCCGACCTGGAGGGGTTGCTGACCAGCCTCCAAACCGACCTCGAGGCCGCGATCGCAGACCTCGAGGCGCAAGAGCAGGCCAACCGCGACCGCGCCCGCGAATTCCTCGATAGTCAGAACGGCGGACCCTCCGCCGTGTTTGGCGACTGCGCTTCCGACGAACGGGTGGCGCTGCCCCCCCCACTGTTGGCTACCGGGTTCATCTTTCCGGTCGAGGGGGCACAGGTGATCTCCAACTTCGGCGACGACAACAACTCCTACCTCGGCCTTCGGGCACGCGACGCCAACGCCGCCGTCAGAAGCGTCCAGGACGGCCTGGTGATCGCCGCTGCGTCGATCGGCGCCAATGACGGGTTCCTGGTGGCCATTCAGCATGCCGATGGGCTGGTGACGGCGTACACCAACCTTAGAGAGCCGCTGATTGCCAGCGGCGATTCGGTGGTGCAGGGGCAGCTCATCGGCTGTCTGGGCGGGGGCACACTGATCCCCAACGACGTGCTCAAGCTGTTCACCCAGATCGGCGATGGGGCCCGCAACGCCTTTGCCGATCCGGTGGCGGTGCTCGGTCTCCGACCCTAGCGACGCCATCGCCGCCTTCAACCGACCTCGCCCTACTCATCCTTACTCATCCGTTGCAGCCCAAGCTGGCCTAGACTGAGTTGATACCTCGTTGCGCCGTCTCGACGGCTGACGCTTCTGTAATGACAGCTTGCCTATACTTCTGTTAGATGACCTGCACCGTTTGCGGCACCGCCAATCCAGAGGGCATGCGCTTTTGCGGCATGTGCGGCAGCCAGTTGGAGCAGCGACTGGGGGTGCGTGAGCGGCGCCGAGTGAGTGTGGTGTTCGTCGATCTTGCGGCGTTCAGCACCCTCACCCACGATTTCGATCCCGAGGAGCTGCGCGACCTCGCCGACGAAGTGCTCACCGTTGTCGCGGGCATCATTGAGAACTACGACGGCTACGTGGACGCCTTTCGTGGCGACGGCCTGATCGCTCTCTTCGGTGCTCCCCACTCCCACCCCGACGATCCCCAGCGGGCTGTATTGGCCGCCGCTGCCGGCCTGCAGGCCATCGAGCGCATCGGGGCCAGCACGAACTACCCCCTCAAAGGGCGCGCGGGTGTCAACACCGGCATCGTCATTGCCGGCTCGGTCGGGTCGGGGCGGGTGCGCGACTATACGGTCATGGGCAGCGCCGTCAACCTCGCGGCGCGACTCGAGGCGGCGGCACCGCCCGGCGACGTGTGGGTGGGCAGCGAGACTCAGGAGGCGACCCGACATCAGCTCGGCTACCAGCGGATCGCACCGGTCGAGCTGCCGGGCTTCCCGAACGTTCGTGAGGCCTACCGGCTCGTTTCGGTCAGCGAGCGGGTCGAAGACGACCCCTACGCTCATCTGACGTTCGTTGGGCGGGAGAGCGAAGTCGCCTCCCTGGCACGTCGCTTCGATGGGGTAGTGTCGAGCGGAAGGGCTCAGGAGCTGTGGCTGCTCGGCGAAGCTGGGAGCGGTAAGACACGCCTCTTGCGCGAATTCTTCGCACGTCCCGAGCAGGGGCAGGCGCGGGTTTTGTGGATCGAAGGCAGGCCGACCGAGCAGTACTCATGGGACCCTCTGGCGCAGCAGCTTTTCGGCCTTCAAGAGGGCGAAGACGCAGCCGTCCGCCGACACCGCATGACAACCCAGCTCACCGAGCTGCTGCCCGACGAGCCGCGCTGGCAGGGGCTGATCCTCGCCAGCCTGAAGATGGTGGAGCAGAAGCCCTGGACCCGCCTCGAGCGTAGGAACGTCAACCGCACCAGCCTAGCCTGGTGCGATCTCGTGATCGCCCTCAGCCGGCAGCAGGGCAACCCTCAACCGGTAGTGCTGGTGGTCGAGAACGAACCGCAGGACCCCCCACTGCTCGAGTTCCTGCGACTTCTCAGGCAGGCCCAGGCGTCCATCCTGGTGATCCGCACCTGCAGGGGTCGGAACCTACCGGCCGAGCGGGAGACCATCACCCTCAATCCCCTCGGTGTACCAGAGAGCCTGACGCTGCTCAATCAGCTGGCCAGTCCGGTCCTGAAAGTGGCGGCGGAGTCCCTGGTCTATCAGGTGGGTGGCATCCCAGCCTACATCCTCGAGTTGGGGCAGGCGCTGTCGATCACCCAGGAGGTGCCTTTCTCGGGGTCGTTGGCCTCCCTCCTTCAGGCCAGGCTCGACATGATCGAACCGAAGGCACGCCGACTCCTGTCGCATGCGGCGCTGGCAGGTGAACGCTGTTGGGAAGGCCTGCTCCACGAACTCGCGGGCGACAGCCTCGGCGTCGAGATCCAGATACTGTCCGACATGAACCTGCTGATTCGTCAGAACGACTCGAGCATCCCCGATGAGACCGAATACCGCTTTCAGAGCGAGCTGCTGCGCCACGCCGTGCTGCGCATGATCCCCTTTCGGGATCGGCCGCTGCTGCACCTCAAGATCGCCACCTGGCTCGAGCAGCGAGCTCCCCTGGTGTTTTCCGAGCCGACCGCACATCACTTCGAGCAAGGCGGCTCGGCGGAGGCCGCCTACGCACACCTGCTGGCAGCCTCCGATCTGGCCATGTCGGCAGACGACGTCGATCGAGCCAACGACCTCTATCAGCGGCTTCTTGAGCTCGACGTCGAGCCCGCTCTCCGGGCTCAGGGGGCACTCGCCTATGCGCAGTCCGCGCTGGTGGCCGGTCGGAGATCTTTGGCCCGAGAACAGCTCGAGGTGGCCCAGGGGTGGATCGAGCAGTGTGAACCAGAGACCTGCGAGGAGCTCTCGCAGGTCCACCAGCAGCTGTACCATGACGCCATCAGCATCGAAGAGACCGAAGCCGACTCGAGCTGATGGTCAGGTCAGCAGACGGGGCCGGCGATGACGGCCGGGCGGGTGCCGCAGCGTAGAGGGTCGCTCGCGGGCGGATTGTGCCTGACCCAGGTGCTGTTCCAAAACATCGTGCACCAGGGTGAGGAGGGTTCCAACGACGATGACGGCAAAGAACAAGAGGGCCAGTATCGCTAACGCAGACATGGGTCCTTCGAGGCTCGGGCGCGCAGCATAGCTTCGTTCATAGGCGCGTGATTGCGTGTGTCTTGATGGGGGTCTATCACCCTTGTACCTCCACCAGAATTATATACCTTAATAATTAAGTGGTCAAGGTTCCGGCGTCCGTGAGTGGTCGATTTCACGCCCCCTCATGGGCCCTTGCCAAAGGAGGCGACCCAGGGTCTGAAACTGGGTTCGATCTCGAGCAGCGTTCGGGTCACGTCGCCGCGATACGAGGACAGTTCTTGGATACCATCTCGGACAGCTAGAGGGAGCTCCCAACCCCGACGTGCGAGCAGTTCGGAGGCTCGAGTCACGAACCTTCCCTGGAACCACAGCAGGGCATCGAGCGGCATCCGGTGCCGGGGGTATTCGAATCCACCCAAGCCGCCCTCCACCAGCCCGGCGCCGTCGATGTCGAGGCCGGCCCAGGCCAGGAACCGCTCTCTGATGTGATCGCTACCTGTCTCATCGAGCGCCGCCAGAAACAGGTAGCTGGCCATCAGCTCATCGAACCAGCGCAGCCCAGTTCGAATTCCCGACAGGGCGGCCACGGCGTGCCCCCACTCATGGCCCAGCAACAGGTCGAGATACTCCCGAACATCTCCCGGCGCCCCAGTACCGGCCTTGGCCGCCTGCAGCAGTACCCCGTCGAAGCGGTGCAAAACCCGCGGCGGGTACTCGGCCGCCGCCACGATACTTACCTCGGCTCCGCGGGTGCGGGTAAATGGGGGGCCATACGGATAGCGAAATAGGTGCCGCCAGTCGCTGCGGCCGACCACCAGCAGCTCAGGATTTTCACGAAGCCCCAGCACCGGTCGTGCGGCAGTCTGCAAGGTCTTTAGAAAGCGCTGAAGCTGGGCCGCTCGGCGCCTGGCTCCCGCCGAATAGCTCGCCGGAATCGACGAATCGGGCAGGGGGCGTAGATAGACACCACGCACGGCGGGAGCGGGCATGCGGCAGTCTACCGCGGCACCAGCGCGTGCGGCGGGACGGGCGCTCGACTGCGTTTCAGGCGAGCGGCATGGGCCCCAGCCTGATACGCCCGCCGATCGGCCACGCTGCTATGCTTGCGCCATGAATCCGTGGCTGCTCACCACCATTGCCTTTGTGGCAGGCTTCGCCGGTGGGGCCGTCCTGGTGCTGACCATGACGCGCCGTGGCCGCGACGAAGCCGCCGCCCGTCGCCTCCGCAGGGAATACGACGGTTACCGACAGGAGGTCGCTACCCACTTCGCGGAGACAGCTGAACTCGTCAACACCCTGAGCGGGAACTACCGGGCTGTCTACGATCACCTCGAGCAAGGAGCCGCCAGGCTGGTCGGTCAAGAGGCGTCCTTCGCCATCCTGACCGACACCGATCCTCAGGCGGCCGCTCTCGAATCGCACCTGCAGCCCAGCGAGGACCAGGCTTCCAAGGACTAGAGCGAAGCACCCCCGGTATGGTCCTTAAGGGCGGTTCATCGCGTCGGCAACCGCTGCCGGATCGCAACCCGCTACCGAAATTGCTTGCAAGATTACCGTAGCTGCGGGCGAAGGTGGCGTTCACACCAATGTGGGGGGACGTGAAAAACCCTCCAACGCCTGAGAAAGTACGTGCTAGACTCGATCACATAGTGAAACGCTTGGCTGTGGCGCTTTTTTTTGCGCTTCTCTCCCTGGGATGGGCGCAAGAAAAAAACGGAATCTCTCTCGCAATCGACGGCGCATTCTTCGACGATGCCGGGCCTTTCTATTTCAAGAACCACGACGACGACCAGGCGTTCGTCCTGGCCGGACCCTTCGCCCAAGCGCTGGGATTGGAACTCGAGTTCGACGATGTCAGCAAGACCTTGACCTTCAGCGACGGCGTCACCTGGGCACGACTGCAAACCACCGGAGATATAGCCCAGGGCCTGGTGCCGCGCCCCGGCAACCTAACCATCGACGGCGGGACCGTCACCGATCCGGGATCGATGGGCATTCTGGTAGACGGCGTGAGCTACGTTCCCATCGACCCTATCGTGGCCGCCTTCGGTGGTATCAGCGAATGGCATATCGACTTCCACCTGATCACCATCACCACCGTCAACCGGCTCGAGTCCACCCTGCCAATCCCGAGAATCGGTTTTCACGACCGCTACACCCGGGTCGCCTTGGAACTCCCCGCAGCAACCAGCTACCACATCGCCGCCGGCGGTCAGAAGCTGGTCGTGGTGGTGCCGGGTGGCGAGGCTCCGAACTACCTCGAGCAGGTCGACAACGACCAGATCCAACGGGTGTCATACCAGACGGTCGATGGCGAAACCGCGCTGGTGATCGAAACCCGGCATCTGGTGACCTCGGATGGGCGAGGCTTCCGTTCGGGAACCACGGCGGCAGGTGTTCTCTACCTCGATCTGGGGCCCGATCTGACCAGCGAACCGGTCGCAGCGCTCGACGATAAAACCGGCACCTTCACCGCTGCCGAGACCAGCAGAGCGACGGTGGTGATCGACGCCGGACACGGCGGTGGATTCCCCGGTGCCAGAGGCTACGCCATCGAGGAAGACGTGGTGCTGGCGATCGCCTTCAAGGTGAAGGCCCTGCTCGAATCTCAGGGGGTAGCGGTCATCCTGACGCGTGATGGGAACTACCAGCTCAGCGAGACCCGTATCGACGACCTGTTCTCCCGAGCCTCTTTCGCCACCCCCAACCGCAACCTGTTCGTATCGATCCACGCCAACGGCCACGACACCGAAACCGCCAACGGCATCGAAACGCTGGTGTTCGGCCAACCGCTGGATCCCAAGCTGATCGAGACCGCCATCAAGGAGAACGGTGGCGGTGAGGTCGGTCGGGCGCTCACCGAGGAGGCCCTGGCCAGCGCTGCGGATATCGCCGGCAACATTCTCCGTGAGAGCCAGCTCAACTACAGCCTCGAGCTCGCCGAGACGGTCCAGCGCCAGCTGATCAGCGCCACCGAAGCTAGCGACCGTGGCATCAAACAGGCTCCACTGATCGTCCTCAACCGGGCCCAAACACCCGCCATCCTGGTCGAAGTCGGCTTCGTCACCCATCCCGAGGAGGGGGCCCTCCTCACCACCGATCGCTACCAGCAGATCCTAGCGGAGGGGCTTAGCATCGGCATTCTGGAGTTCTTGCAGCAAGGCACCCTCGCCTTCCGCTGATCGGGCCAGGTGCTAGCATGAGTCGATGGCCGCCACACCGAATTCCAATCACGTCGTTGAAGGTGCCGGCGGCGTCGTCTTCAACGGCCGTGGCGAGGTTCTGCTCATCCGCCACAAAAATGGAACCTGGGTGTTCCCAAAAGGGCATCTCGACCCCGGCGAGGGTCACCTGAAGGCAGCGGTACGCGAGGTCGAAGAGGAGGCCGGTGTGCACGCCCACTGCCCGGATCCGAATCGTCACTGGATTACCAGCTACACCAACCCACGTGGTCAGCGTCGTCACATCACCTGGTTCCGCCTGTTCACCGAAGACGAACGGCCCATCATGCGTGAACAGATCTTCCCCGAAGGGCGCTTCGTGGCGGCCAACGTCGCCCTGTCGCTTCTCAGCTTCGGTGAGGACCGCTCCCTCTTGGGTGGCATCCTCACGCAGGGAACATCCCCATGACCTCCGTCAACAAAGGACTCTCCGGCTCCTCGACAAGTCTGAGCGGGACCGAACTCCTCGACGCGCTGCTCAACCTCGGTTACCAGGGCACGCTGGCCTTGAGCCGGCAACAGGGCAGTCTGATCCTGCTGTTCGGCAACGGGTCGCTCAAGGCCAGCCACCGACTTGGCAGCTTCGGCAGTCTCGAGAATGTTGGTTGGTCGTTTCGCTTCCAGGGGCACAGCCCGAGCGACATCCCGCAACTGGCCAGCCTTCATCCCGGTACCGCCCTGGCCACCTTGCGGGCCCTGCCAAGCCTCGGCGCCAGGCAGGAGCTGCAGGTGGGTCTCATCGATTTCCGGCAGCTGCTCGATCGGCTTCGCGAGCGCAGCTTTAGCGGCAGCCTCAGCCTCAGCTTCGAAAGCCACCACGGTCTGGTACTGCTGCTGAACGGTCGCGTCGGCGCGGCCCTATTCGAACGCGACGCCGTCATCACCGAACGGAGCAACGCCCTGCGGGCGATGTACCGCTTCTGCCTCGAAGAGCGGGGCCCCCTGCGCCTGGAATCGCTACCGCCCCTGCTGGTCCGGAGCTTGCTGGGCATGGCGCTTGCCCAGCCCGCCGGTGCCATCACCCCAGGCACCTACAGCGGCCTGCAGGCCACCGAGAGGGGCTACACCTTCTATCACCAGGGTGAGGGCTACCTACATATCGATGCCGAACTGACGGGCAGCGGACAGCGCTACGCTATGGTGGCCGAGGATGCGCCGCTGGCCGAGCCGGAACTACCCGATGACCCGCCCGGCTGGGAGGAGCAAACCTTCGCCCTGACGTTGCGGGGTCAGGACGCCCTCAATCCTATGACCGATCTGGCCATGCAGTTTGGTCACGCATTCGGGGACTCGGGCCACCACATCCTCGACGCCTTGAGCCGGGGGCTCACCGTCGAGGAGACCGCCACCGAGATGCAGCTCGACCTGCATGAACTCAAACCCTGGCTCAACCGCCTCCAGGATGACGGGCTCATCCGCGAACCCAGTTCCTGAAGGGGACACGGGCCTCATCAGTGTTGGCGGTATAGTTTCGGCATGCGAAGGAGTGAATTGTGTCCACCAGCCAAGATGAAGTTTCGCTGCGTGACCTGTATCTCATTGTCAGGCGCGGACTTCCACTCATAATCATTGTGGCTTTGTTTGTGGGCCTGGTAACTTTCGCCGTCACGTCTTTCGTTCCCAAGACCTTTCGAGCGAGTGCCGTCATCCAGATTTCCCTCATTGACCCCCCAAATGGGGACGGCCTAGCCTACAACCCAAGAGGAACCGTGACGTTTGGCGGCTACAGTAGCTTGGCAGGCAGCCTTGCCGTGCTTCGCACATCGCTTGATGCCGTTGAAGATGCCAGCATTACCATGAGCACCTTTAGCCGAAACAGCGACGTCGTTGAATTGGTGGGACCACAGCGCCCAGATCAGGACGCGACGCTCATGGTCGAACATTCGGTCCGAGGGAACGATCCCGAAACAACTGCTGCACTGGCCGAAGCTTGGGCCTTGACGACCCTGGAGCACGTTCAGGCCTCGCAAATCGCTGATTTGGAGTCGTTACGAACCACCACGACAGCGGAACTGGAGCGCCGTAAATCGTCGCTTCAGCTTACCGAGGATAGTTGGGAAGCCTTTATGGCAGGCGACGAACGCGGCATTCTCCGAGGCCGGCTCAAGGCCCTAACTACCCGAATCGCCGCAGCCGGAGACCGGATAGATGCACTGGATCACGACATGTCCCGCATCAGTGCGCGCCAAGCCTTCTTGTCTTCGCAACTCGCGGACGGCAGCAGCGATGGCACGACTAGCGGCGTCAACCAGCTCGACGCCCTCACTACCGCGGGGTTCATTTCAGAGCAAATTGCTTCGCAGCTCCGCATCTTGCTGGAGGATCGTCCCAACCTGGCCGAGGGCCTGGAGGCAAACCTGCTGACAGTGATGCTCCGGGCTGAACTCCAGGAGGATACGATCAGGTTGATCAGTCACCAGGCCGAACGGGTCTTTCTGGAACAGCAGCTCGCCTCTTATGAAACGCGCGCCGAAACGCTCAGAGGGCAGATCGCCCAGATCGAGACCCAAGCAGTGCGGCTGAGGCGGGAGCTCCTTGCCGCCGGACAAGCCTATCAAGACGTAGCTCATCTCGAACCTTTAATCGCGTTCGCAAGCGAGCTATCTCTCTCGTCAGGCCGTCTGTTGAGAAGCGCTGCCGTGCCGGAAAATCCGGTAGCCCTGCGCCGATTTCCTACCACGGTTGTTGCCACCTTGATCGCGGGTTTCCTTACACTATTATTCGTTTTCATTCGTGAAGCAATATCCGAGCCGGTTTCCCAGGATGGCGGTTCAGGCCAGGACAGCTCATCGACGCTGGCGGAGTCGAGACAATCTGGAGGAACCAGCCGCGCGTGAGGAGAGATGTGAACGGATTAAGTGATGATCCTGCCGATCTTCCTCAGAGTTGCCTTGGCTCCTAGGCATTTTCACCCGAGCATTATGAGGTTACGGCACAGCCGGCCGAGAGCCCAACGTGATGTCGTCACAAGCAAAGGCCTCACCG
The DNA here is from genome assembly GCA_963662295.1 of Trueperaceae bacterium. Lineage (GTDB taxonomy): Bacteria > Deinococcota > Deinococci > Deinococcales > Trueperaceae. The sequence goes on along the minus strand of OY759346.1, from coordinate 3,765,938 downwards.
CTACCTTAGGGTATGGCATGCCTTGCATCTTGATGACCGGCGGCTCGGGGCGGCTGGGTAGTGCCCTGCAGGATTTGCTGCCTCAACTGAAGGCACCGAGCCATCGTGAGACAGACATCACGCAGCCAGAGAGCCTGATGCGAGCGTTTGAGACGATCAAGCCCGACCTTGTGGTTCACGCGGCGGCTTACACCGATGTCGCCGGTGCCGAACGGCAGCCGGAGGCCTGCTGGCACACGAACGTGGTCGGCACCCGGAACCTGGTGGCGGCCGTTCGCCAAGCCGGCCTGCCGCTGGTGCACATCTCTACCGACTACGTCTTCTACGGCGACACCGGCATGTACCGCGAAGACGACGTCCCAGGCCCGGTCCGCAACTACTACGCACTCAGCAAGCTGGTAGCCGAGGAGGTGGTTCGGACGCTCCCCGACTACCTGATCGTTCGCACCAGCTTTCGACCCGAGCGCTGGCCCTACCCGGTCGCCTTCGAAGACCTCTACACCTCCCAGGACTACGTCGATGTCATCGCGCCCGAAATCGTCCTGGCACTCCGCCACTACGCCGACATCCCCTTCGACACGCTGCATATCGCTACCGAACGCAAGAGCGTGTTCGAACTTGCGCAGAGGCGCAAGCCCGACGTTCGACCCGGCAGCAAAGCCGACGCCGCGGTCGCTCTGCCCGATGACATCTCGCTCGACATTTCGCGCTGGCAGGCGCTGAAGGCACGCTGGGAGGGGTAATGGAATTCGTTCGTCAGAGCATCCCCGAGGTCGTGCTGGTAAAGCACCGCATCATCGGCGACGCGCGCGGCTTCTTCATGGAGCGCCACCGAGCATCGCTGTTTGCAGCGGCAAGCCTGCCCGATCGGTTCGTGCAGATCAACCACTCGCGTTCGGCCCGCAACACCCTGCGCGGGCTCCACTTCCAGAAAGCGGGCGCCGCCCAGGGAAAGCTGGTCGGCTGCCTGCGGGGCACCGTCTTCGACGTGGCCGTCGACGTCCGCCGCGGCTCTCCCCACTTCGGACGCTGGGTCGGGGCGCTGCTCTCCGATGAGAATGGCCATCAGCTGTGGGTGCCCGAAGGCTTCGCCCACGGCTTCGTGGTGCGCTCCGAGGAAGCCGATCTCGTCTACGGAGTGAGCGGGGCCGAATACAGCCCCGAGCACGACCGCGGCATCCTCTGGGACGACCCCGCCATCGGGATCGACTGGGAGGTCGTTGCACCGCTGCTGTCCGAGCACGATCGGGGACACCCGTCGCTGGCAGAGGCGGACACCGATTTCAGTTACCGGGAGGACACATGAGCAAACGACTTCTCGTCACCGGCGGCGCCGGATTCATCGGCTCTGCGCTGGTGCGCCACCTGATCCGCAACACCGACCACCACGTCCTCAACGTCGACAAACTGACCTATGCCGGCAACCTCGAGACGATCGCCGAGGTGGCAGCGGAGCCCCGCTACAGCTTCGAGCAGGTCGACGTGGCCGACCGTCCGGCGGTGGGCGCCCTGTTCGAACGCTTCCGGCCCGATGCGGTGTTGCACCTGGCGGCCGAGACGCACGTGGACCGCTCGATCGACGGACCCGCAACGTTCGTGACCACCAACATCGTCGGCAGCTTCACCCTGCTCGAGGCCGCCCGCGCCTACTGCCACGGACTCGACCAGGGCGACCGCGATGAGTTCCGCTTTCTGCTGGTCTCTACCGACGAGGTCTACGGCAGCCTCGGCAGCGAAGGGTATTTCCACGAGAAAACCCCCTACGACCCGCGCTCCCCCTATTCGGCCAGCAAGGCCGCCGCCGACCACCTGGCCATGGCCTACCATCACACCTACGGCCTGCCGCTGCTGATCACCAACTGCTCCAACAACTACGGGCCCTTTCAGCACCCCGAGAAACTGATTCCCACCGTCCTTCTCAAAGCGCTGGCGGGCGACCCCATCCCCATCTACGGGAGTGGCCAGCACATCCGCGACTGGCTCTTCGTGGACGATCATGTGCTCGCTCTGCTGACCGTCCTCGAGCGCGGGGTGCCTGGCGAGACCTACAACGTGGGAACCAACAACGAGCGCACGAGCCTCGAGATAGCCCAGCACATCTGCACCCTGCTCGATGAGCTGGTGCCAGCGGGCCGGCCCTACGAGCGTCTAATCCGCTTCGTCGCGGACCGACCCGGCCACGACTTCCGCTACGCCATCGACGCCCGCAAACTGCAGGAACAGCTGCGCTGGAGCCCAGCAGAGAGTTTCGAGAGCGGCCTGCGGCGCACCGTTCGCTGGTACCTGGACAACCGCGACTGGATCGAAGGGGTGACCGGCGGAACCCACCTCGAACGCCTCGGACTCGAACCCTCCACACCGTGAAGGGCATCGTCCTGGCGGGCGGCAGCGGCACCCGTCTGCACCCGATCACCCTGGGAATATCGAAGCAGCTATTGCCGATCTACGACAAGCCCATGATCTACTACCCACTGTCGATCCTCATGCTCGCCGGCATCCGCGACATCCTCATCATCTCCACCCCACGCGACCTGCCCCTCTTCCAGACGTTGCTGGGGGACGGCACCCGCTGGGGCCTGCGCTTCAGCTACGTCGAGCAGGCCCGACCGGACGGCCTGGCCCAGGCGTTCGTGCTCGGCGCCGACTTCGTCGCCAGCGATTCGGTGTGCCTGATCCTCGGCGACAACATCTTCTTTGGCCACGGCCTCTCGGCGATGCTACAGCGCTGTGGCGCCCTCGAACACGGGGCCACGGTGTTCGGCTACTACGTCAAGGATCCTAAGCGCTACGGCGTGGTGGAATTCGACAGCGACGGGCAGGTCCTCAGCATCGAGGAAAAACCGAACCATCCGAAGAGCCACTACGCCGTAACCGGACTGTACTTCTACGACAACGGGGTGCTCGACATCGCCCGGAATCTGACCCCATCGGATCGTGGCGAATACGAAATAACCGACGTCAATCGCATCTACCTCGAACGCCGTGAGCTGCGGGTCGAGATGCTGGGCCGCGGCACCGCCTGGCTCGATACCGGAACCCACGAGAGCCTGTTACAGGCCTCCAACTTCGTCGAGACCATCGAGGCTCGGCAAGGCCTCAAGATCGCCTGCCTCGAGGAGATAGCATTCCAGAAGGGATGGATCGACGCCGACGCAGTTCACGCCGCCGCATCGACCATGCACCGCGACAACCCCTACCGGCACTACCTGCTCGAGCTGCTCGGTTAACACCGTCGATCCGTGGCAACGGGCACGGATGTGAAGACTTCCCCACCCGGGAACGCTCACCTCCCTGATAGACTTGTGCGCCGATGGGTCCCGATGCCTGGTTGACGCTGGCCACTGTGGTGCTGATCCTCGGCGCCCTCGTCTTCATGCGAATCGGCCCCGATATCGTCTTCACCGGCGGTCTGACACTGCTCCTGCTGACCGGACTGCTGGCCATCGCCATCGTGCCGCTGGTTTGGCAGCCGTAGCCTTCGCGCGTTACAGTCTATCGACGTTGGAGACGAGCGCTAGGCGTTAGAGACTCTGACGCTGGAGACGACCATGACCCATACCGACCCCACCACCTTACGCACCCAGACGGTCACCATCGCCCGCGAGGCGGGGCGCGCCATCCTGAAGGTCTACGCCCTCGACTTCGAGGTGGACTTCAAGGCCGACGCCTCGCCCCTTACCGAGGCGGATCTCGCCTCGCATCGGCTGATCGCGGCGGCGCTGGCCGAGCTTACGCCGGACCTCCCGGTGCTCTCCGAAGAGAGTGCTCAGCTCCCGACCGAAACGCGGCGCAGCTGGGCGACGTTCTGGCTGGTCGACCCACTCGACGGCACCAAGGAGTTCGTCAAGCGCAACGGCGAGTTCACCGTCAACATCGCTCTCGTTCATGAGGGTCGCCCGATACTCGGGGTGGTCCACGCCCCGGTGCTCGACGTAAGCTATTCGGCCGCCGAGGGCGCGGGAGCGTTCCGACGAGATGGCCTCGGCGAAGATCGGCCCATCCGTACCCAAGCCCCCGAAGACCGTGGCCTCACGGTGGTGGCGAGCCGCTCACACAGCAACGCCGCCACCGAAACCTTCCTGGCTGCGGTGGGCGAACGTTTCGACATCGATCTGGTGTCGCGGGGCAGTGCCCTGAAGATCTGCCTGGTAGCCGAGGGTGCCGCCCACCTCTACCCGCGCACCGGGCCGACCATGGAGTGGGACACCGCCGCCGCCCAGGCCGTCCTCGAGCAGGCCGGCGGAATCATGACCCGCTTCGACGAGCGCACCCCCCTGCGCTACAACAAGCCTGACCTCCTCAACCCGCACTTCGTGGCCGCCTACGGTGCCGATGCACCCGGCCTTCCAGACCCCACATAGCGATCCACACCACGGGGTATCCTTGACCGAAATGCCTGGCGCCCACGGCGCCGTTCTCGACAGGAGAAGCGAATGCACAAGACCCTCATCAACCCTCACGGCGGTCACTTGATCGACCGCAAGCTGGCCGGCGGCGAGCGCGACCGAGCCCTGGAGGCAGCCGCCTCGCTGACCACCCTGACGCTCAGCGACCGCAACCTCCACGATCTCGAGTGCATCGCCACCGGCATCTACAGCCCCCTCGAAGGCTTTGTGGGGGAGGAGGACTACCACACCATCGTCAACGATATGCGGCTCTCGGAGGGGCACGCCTGGAGCATCCCCATCAGCCTGCAGGTGTCCGACCAGGAGGCCGACCGCTACCCTCTAGACGGGGACGTCGCCCTAGCCCATCCGGACGGCACCGTGCTGGCGATCATGACGGTTAGCGACAAGTTCCGCCCCGATCAGGATCACGAGGCCGAGCGCATCTACCGAACCGCCGATGGGGCCCACCCCGGCGTTGCGGCGATGCGCCGGGCGGGACCGGTCTACCTCGGCGGCCCGGTGGCGCTGATCGACGAGCTGCCCGATCGGTCGTTCGTCGACTACGCCCTCACCCCCCACCGAACCCGTGCCGAGTTCGCCAAGCGCGAATGGGACACCGTGGTCGCCTTTCAGACCCGGAATCCCATCCACCGCGCCCACGAGTATCTGACCAAGTGCGCGCTCGAGATGGTCGACGGCCTGTTCATCAATCCACTGGTGGGCACCACCAAATCCGATGACATTCCCGCCGAGGTGCGCATGCGCTGCTACCTGGTGCTGCTCGAACGCTACTACCCGCAGGGTCGGGTGGTGCTCGGCACCTATCCTGCAGCCATGCGTTACGCCGGACCGCGCGAGGCGATCCTGCACGCCATCAGCCGCCAGAACTACGGCTGCACCCACTTCATCGTGGGGCGCGACCACGCCGGCGTCGGCGACTACTACGGCACCTACGACGCCCAGCACATCTTCGACGAATACAACGCTGACGAGCTGGCCATTGCCCCGTTGCGTTTCGAGCACGCCTTCTACGACACCCGCAGCCAGCAGATGGCGACCGGCAAAACCTCGCCCAGCACCCCCGAGGAGCGCATCTTCCTGAGCGGCACCAAGGTCCGCGAGATGCTTCAGCGGGGCGAGATGCCGCCCGAAGAGTTCACCCGCACCGAGGTAGCCGAGATCCTGATGGGCGCCCTTCAGGAGGCCTGAGCATGGCCCGGCAGAAGGCCACCGATGTCGTCTGGCACAAGCACCGAGTCAGCAAGAACGAACGTGCCGGCGCCAAGGGGCAGCGGCCCGCTATCATTTGGTTCACCGGGTTGTCGGGCTCGGGCAAATCGACGCTGGCCAATGCGCTCGAAGTGCGGCTGCAGGCCGAGGGTTACCATACCTACCTGCTCGACGGCGACAACGTCCGTCACGGACTCAACAGGGATCTCGGCTTTTCCGACGAGGATCGCATCGAGAACATCCGCCGCATCGGTGAGGTGGCCAAGCTCTTCGTCGATGCCGGCATCATCGTGATGACCGCTTTCATCAGTCCCTTCCGCGCCGACCGAGACGCGGTTCGGGCGCTGGTCGGCCAGGGCGAGTTCATCGAGGTGTTCGTGGATGCGCCGCTGGAGGTGGTGGAGGCGCGGGATCCGAAGGGGATGTACAAGCGGGCGCGCGCCGGCGAGATCAGGCAGTTCACCGGGATCGATTCCCCCTACGAGGCGCCCGACGATCCCGAGGTGCGGTTGAACAGCGCCGAGCTGGGGATCGAGGGCTGTATCGACGAACTTTGGCAGGCGCTTGCGGTGTGGGGGGTGTTGGATCACGATCCCGTCCCCAATTCCTAGTCGGACGTCAGCCACCCACGACACGCGACCGACAGCCTCAACGCCGGGATCGAGGAGGGGCACGATCTCCATCGCAACCGAACGCCCCGGGGCGGCGACCACGCACAGGAGCACCGCAACGACATGAGTCGTGCATCGACGTTGGGGCGTCGCCTGGTCACAGGAGGGCTCTGGGCTACCGTGACGCGGCTGGCGACCCTGATTGTCACCTTCCTCTTCAACGCCGCCCTCGCACGCCTGCTCGAACCCAACGACGTGGGCGTCTTCTTCCTCGCCTTCAGTCTGGTGACGCTCGGTACCATCCTGGCGGGGCTTGGGCTCGGCAAGGTCGTACTGAGACGCGTCGCCCAGTACCGAACCGGGTCGTCCGCGGGGATCCGAAACTCGATCGGTTCAGCGCTCCGCCTCGTCCTGCTCGGCGCGGTCGTCATCGCAGCCACCTACGTCCTCGTCGGCGCGGAGCTGGTTGCGATGCTGTTCTCGGCAGAGGAGCTCCGGCGGGTCGCGCTGCCTCTGGCACTGTGGATCGTGGCCGGGACCTTGCTCGTGTTGCTCGCAGACATCTTCAACGGATTGGGAGACATCCGTACGGCAACGACGCTGGGAACGGTGACCATCGGTCTCGCCAACGGAGCGCTTGCCCTAGGGGCGCTCCTCGGCTACAGCGCGCTGTGGGGCGCCCCCACCCTGGCGGCCGCGATCTACATCATGTTCACCACGACCGCCGTGGCCGCGTGCGGAGGTCTGGTGCTGCTGCTACGTCGCCTTCAGACTGCGCCGGATGCGATCGATCAACGGCACGACGGTGGCAGGACCGCGCGGAATCTGCTCCACGCATCGTGGCCCCTCCTGGTCACCAATACGGCCCTGTTCTTCTCGAACCAGGCGGACCTCTGGATCGTAGGGATCTTCCTCGATCAGGGGGACGTCGCCACCTACGGAGCCGTCATCCGTCTGGTCCTGCTCCTCGGCATCCCCCTCCAGATCGTCAATATCGTCGTCGCTCCGATGATCGCGGAATTGCATGCGGCCGGCGACCTGCTGCGGCTGGAGACGATCCTGCGCAGCACGGCGACGGTGGCGGGAACGCTAGCGCTGGTCGGTTTCGTGGCGTACGCCCTCTTCGGCGAACTGCTCCTGCGCTTCGTCTACGGACCCTTCTATGGCCAGGGAGCGCTCGCCCTGACCCTCCTGGGTGCAGGTCAGCTCGTCGCGGTCGCGGTCGGATCATGTGGGATTACCCTGATCATGACGGGACGGGAACGCACAGCGATGCACGTCCACCTCGTCTCCGGACTCGTGACCGTTGTCGGCACCGCCCTGGTGGCGGAACGGTTCGGCCTGGTGGGGATCGCCACAGCCGTCGTCTTCGGCAGGGCGCTTCAGAACGTTCTGCTGCTCATCTACACCAAGCGACTCGTCGGAATCTGGACCGCGGCCACACCCTCGATCGGTGCTATCGTGACCCTCAAGGACGTCTTCGCGTCCCGACAACGATGAGACCCGCCCCCACGACGATCCTCTACATCGCCGGATACAGCCACAGCGGCAGCACCCTGCTCGAACAGCTGTTCGGACAGCTGTAGGGCTACGTCGCCATCGGGGAGATGATGCGCTACATCTGGACGCGCGGCTTCCAGGAGAACCTCCTGTGCGGATCGGGCGAGCGCTTTCGCGACTCTCCATTCTGGCGCTCGGTGATCGATCACGCTTTCGGCGGATTCGACGGGATCGACGCAGGAGCGATGCACGCCCTCCAGCTCTCACTGGATCGTACGCGTCACGTGCCTCGCCTCGCACTGAACGCCCACAGCACCGATGCGAATCGCGACCTCACGACCTACTCGGAGGTCCTGACCAGACTCTACCGCGCCGTTCAGAGTGTGTCGGGGTGCCGTGTCATCATCGACTCGTCGAAGTACCCCTCGCACGCCTTCGTTCTCGATCGCATCGCCGCCCTCGATGTCAAGTTGGTTCATCTGGTGCGCGACAGCCGCGCGGTGGCCTTCTCCTGGCAACGCCGGCTCCTCCGCCCGGAGACCGCGGAGTCGAGCGCCATGGGCACATTCTCCCCCTTCGCGACCGCGCTCGGCTGGAGCGGAGTGAACGCTGCACTGCAGCTGTACGGCCGACGCCAGAGGGCGTACGCGTTCGTCCGCTACGAGGATCTCGCCCGTTCACCCACGACCGTTATGGAGCGGCTCGTCGAACGGTTGCAGCTCCCCAGTGGCGATCTCGCGTTTCTGGAGCGGAGCGACTACCTTCCCAAGTCCACCCACTCGGTCTCGGGCAACCCCATGCGCTTCCGCGAGGGGCCGCTCCGCATCGCTCCCGACGAGGCGTGGCGCACCGAGATGCCGGCGGCGGCGCGTATGTTGGTCACCTCACTCACCTGGCCCCTGCTCGTCCCGTACAGTTATCGGGTATAGGTGAGGAGGTGCAGGTGATCCAGCGATCGGTTCGAGCAGATGAGCTCCGGACGTCCCGACGATGGCGGATACCCCGTGCGCGGCTGCTGCTCCTCGTCATCCACGGCTTCTACACGTTGGCGGCGATCCCCCCGCTCCTCGACATCATCTCGTCGTCGACCCCATCCCAAGCGGGATCGCTCCTTCTGCTCGCTGTCGTCACGGCCAGCACCCTCACCGCCGCGATCTGGCTCGGACCGGGTTTCGGCTCGTTCTCGCTCGTATTCCTCTACTTCCCACTGTTGAGCCTACTCGGCTTCGGCCCCCTGCAGCTCATCAAGCCCGGTTTCGGACTCTCGCCGCAGATCATCGACGGATACTACGGCACCATGGTGTTCGGACTCGCCTACTTCCTCTTCGTGTGGATCTTTCTGCTCCTCATCTCCGGCCAACGCGCCAGGAACTTCGACCGCCCCCTGCTCCGCCGCCTCCGTCAGGGGTTCCCGATCTCCACCGTGGGTACGGCTGCCTTCAGCCTGCTCGCGTTGACGGCCGCCTACATCTACCAGCCCGACCTCCCCGGCGCCAGGTACCGCGATCTCAACCAGAACCTCCTGCCAGGGAACGCCTGGAACTACCTCGCCCTGACCGCCTATTTTTTCGTGGTCGTCGGCCGGCGGGGCTGGATGCGTACGACGACGCTGATCGCCATTCCCCTCTGGTTCCTCCTGCATTTCTCGCGCGTCGAAGTGCTCGGCCTGCTCTTCCTCTACCTGCTCGGGAGCTTTCGGCGCGAGACGCTGCAACGCATCCGTGCCCGCCTCTCGTTCCGGTTCTCCTGGCGGGTAGGCCTCGCCATCGTCGCTGTCCTGGCGCTATCGTACCTCGGTCTCGTGCGCAACGGCGGGTTGTGGTGGGATCCGCAGGCGTTGACGGCCGCTACCGTCCGCCTGGTCAACTACCCGACCGTGCAGGACCTCGTCTACGGCTATGCGGCGACCATCGAGTACACGCGCATCGTGGGGACGGTCCCCTCGCTGATCGAACTCCCCCTTCGCCTCCTCCCCTCGCAGCTCGTCGATCTGCCGCCGATGCCGGACAAGCTGGTTTCGGCAACGATCCACACCAACAACGGCATGCTGCTCCCGGCCGAGTTCTATCTGAACGGCCGCCTCTCGGGTCTGCTCGTCGCCCCCTTCGTCACCTACCTCCTGCTATTCGGCAGCCTCCGTCTGCTGCGTCGAAGCGCCCTGTGGTCCACGCTCGCCTACTTCCTGCTTGTCGTGGCGACGGCCCGCATCTTTTGGTACGGACTGATCTTCTTCCTGAAACCGCTCGTCCTGATCACACCCCTCCTCCTGCTCGTCCATCTGTTCCTGGTCCTGTTCGATCGAGGCCTGCGCCACACCCATCGTCCACCCACCGTCGAATCCGCGAGCGCTCGCCCACCGATCCGACCTTGAGGAACGACCGGCGCAGTGTGTTACGCTCCAGCTGCTGTGCCGCTCCATTCTCCGCTCGCCCCCCCCTGATCGAACGACCGCGACCGCCACGACGGCACCCGCAGATGGGCCGCTCGTGACGCGCGTGCTGCTCGTGGGTCACTACGGCCGAAACAACCTCGGGGACGACGCCATGTTGGAGGGGATCCGGCGCACCATCCCCGATGGGGTACGGCTCACCGTGCTGGCGGGAAGACCCCTGCCCCAGCTCCGGACGGCGCCCGAGCGGCCGTGGGCCTTCGTGCAGCAGCTCGTGCGCAACGATTGGATCTGGTTCGGCGGCGGAACGCACATCCACGATCTGGGCGACAACCCCCGCTTCGTCAATCGTGGCCTGCTGAAGGCGCTGGTCCTGTTCGTCTCTGCGAAGCTCCTCCGACGCAAGATCGCCTTCATCGGCATGGGTCTGGGACCGATCCGCTCCCGATGGACCCGCCAGCTCACTGGCTTCATGCTGGAGCGCCTCGACTACTTGAGCGTGCGGGACGAACGCTCGTACGAGGCCGCCAGTCAATGCACGGAACGACACCGGGCGCAGCGGACGTTCGACAGCTGCGTGGCGCTCGATCCGGGAAGCCATTCGAACCGCACCGAGCCCTTCGTCCTGGGGATGAATGTGATGCCGTATTTCTGGATGTACCACGCCGAGCCCGACCGCGATCGGCAGTTCGTGACCCTCCTCGCCGAAGCCGTCCTTGAGGGCGCTCTCGCCCTTCCACCCGAACGGCGGCCGCGCGTCCGGATCTTCACGTTCAGCACCAAACCGAAGGAGAGCGAGCTCGCGGTGATCGAGGTGCTGGCGACGGCGCTCGCCCCGCACCTCGAGACCGAGGTCGTACCCTATCAGGCGCCTGAAACCACGCTCCGCGCCATCGGGCGCTGCCACGCCTTCATTGGCATGCGCTACCACAGCGCCATGATGGCGTACATCCATCGCCTGCCTCAGATCGTCCTGAGCTATCACCCCAAGTGCACGGCGTTGGCCGAAGAGGTCGCCCTACCCGATCGTGCGATCGCCGAAGTGGAGGCGATCGAAGGCGAGACGATCCGGCACAGCGTGGGCGAACTCCTGACCGATCCGGATCGCTACCGGGCGGATCTGCCGCTGGACGAGGCGTATCGGCGCTTCGTCAGTCGCTACTTCCCGCCCGTTCGCTGAGGCCAGTTCCGATGTCGAATACGATCCGTGTCGTCAACGTCCAGCCCGACGATTTCGTGCTCGGTGGCGTCCAGCGGCGCTCGATGCAGGTCGCCCGCCGCCTGGATGCCGAGGGAATCGAAACGCTGCTCATGGTCTCCTCTGCCAGCCCTGGCCCGTTCAGCCTTGAAGCGGCCGATCTCGGCTTCGACCTGGTGCGCGTCGAAGCCTCCCCGCGGCCCCGCCGCCCCCGCGACCTGGCGAGTCTGTGGTTCAACGTCCGCTGGATCGCTTCGCTTCCCGCCGCCATCACCCGGTTCGGACGGGCGCTGCGGAAGGCCGACCCCGACATCGTGCACGTCAACGGCCTGCTGAACCTCGTTCCAGCGGTCGCAGCCCGACTCCAGGGTCGCCGACTCGTCTGGCACCTGATCGGAGACCACTACCCTCTGCCGGTGGTCCGCCTCCTCCGTCCGTTGGTTCGGCTCCTCAGCCACCGTATCGTCGTCATCGCGAGGAAGCTCGAACGGTACTACATGGGGGCGTCCAACGTGCGCAACGTCGAGGTCATCTACGAACCGGTCGATGTCGAACGCTGGGGGGCCGGGGGGCATGCCGCCTCGATCGGACGCACGGATTTCGGGTTTGGCGAGGATCACTTCGTCGTCGGATCGATCGGCAACCTCACACCATCGAAGGGATGGACCTACTTCATCGACGCAGCAGAGACGATCCTCGCGTCCCAACCGCAGACCCGCTTCCTCGTCATCGGAGCCGAGGCGGTTACCCAACGATCGTACGCGACGCGCCTGCGCTCCGAACTCGAACGTCGCAACCTGCAGAACAAGATCGTGCTGACTGGATTCCGTCAAGACGTTCCCGATCTCCTCCGCCTCTGCGATCTGTACATGATGGCATCGGTCGAGGAGGGAACTCCTCTGGCGATCCTCGAGGCGATGGCGAGCGGCCTCTGCGTGATCGCTACCGACGTGGGAGGGATTGCAGAGCAGGTTCTGCACGAGCGTACGGGCCTGCTCGTCCCGCCGCGAGACGCCGGGGCGCTCGCCCGATCGTGTCTGCTGCTCATCGATCGTCCCGACCTTCAACACCGCTATGCGAGCGCTGCGCGAAAGCACGTCCTCGACCACTTCTCGCTCGAAGCGTGCGTCGAGCACCACCGACGGCTCTACCGCACGCTCGCAAACGTATGAAGGCGCACCCGAATCCGCGCGCGGGCGACCTGGCACATCGCAACGATCCTCCGGCCTCCAACGGGTACGGTGGCTGAGCACAGCGGAAGGTAGGTTGCGTGCACATCCTCGTTCACGACTACTCGGGACACCCCTTCCAGGTCCAGCTGAGTCGCGCCCTGGCCGACCGCGGCCACCAGGTCACCCACCTCTACTCCGCCTCTTTCCAAACGCCGAAGGGGCCGCTCCAGCCCAGGCCCGACGATCCGCCCAACTTCGCTGCACGCGGACTCTCGCTCCGACGGCCGTTCTCGAAGCACCGCTACCTCGTTAGGTTGCGGCAGGAGCTGGAGTACGGCGGATACCTGCGGCAGGAGGTGGCGCGACTTCGGCCGGATGTGGTGCTCTCGAGCAACACGCCCCTGAATCCGCAAGCGACGTTCCTTCGCGCTACCCGACGGCGCCGGGCGCGCTTCGTCTTCTGGTTGCAAGACATCTACAGTACCGCCATCACCAGCCATATGCGACGTACCGTCCCCATCGTCGGGACCGAGATCGGTCGCTACTATCGTAGGCTCGAGCGGTCCCTGCTGCAGCGCAGCGACGCGGTCGTGGCGATCACCGAGGACTTCTCCACGATCCTCGACAGCTGGGGGATCGAGCGCACCCGCCAGCACGTCGTGCACAACTGGGCACCGCTCGAGGATCTACCGGTGCACCCCAAGCGCAATGCCTGGGCGCGCAGCCAAGGGATCGAGAGCACCTTCAACTTCGTCTATTCGGGCACGCTCGGTCTCAAACACAACCCCGATCTGCTCCTCCAACTCGCCCTCCGCTTCCGGAACGACCCGCGGGTACGGGTGGTGGTGGTCTCGGAGGGGCTCGGTGCCAGCTGGCTCGAGGAGCGCAAGGAGCAGGAGGGACTCGACAACCTTCTCCTCCTCGGCTTCCAGCCGTTCGAGATCCTGCCCCAGATCTTGGCTTCGGCCGACGCCCTCCTCGCCATCCTCGAGCCGGATGCCGGCGTGTTCTCCGTCCCTTCGAAGGTGCTCACCTACCTCTGCGCCCAACGCCCGCTGCTCCTGGCCGTGCCGCCGCAGAACCTCGCAGCGAGACTGGTCACCGACCACCGAGCCGGACTCACCGTCCCACCCGACGATGTCCCATCGTTGCTCAATGCCGCCGAGCGGCTGCTGTCCGATCCCGAAGTGCGGAACCGTCTGGGGTTCAACGCTCGGGCCTACGCCGAGAAGCGGTTCGATATCGACCGATTGGCGCGACGATTCGAGCGCATCCTGACTGGGTAGCGGCCGGCCGAACAGTACCGCAAGGTAGCGAGATCGCCGTCCGGTGGCTGTGGTAAGCTTGGGGTCCAGAAGGGCGCGACGTCGACAGCACGACCTGCGCTGTCGACGGCCCTTCCCTACCTTGGGTTGGGAGGTCCTGCATGGCGAAACGAGCCTTGGTGCTGGGGGCGGGAGGCTTCATCGGGAGCCACCTCGTACGGCGCCTGAAGCGCGACGGATTCTGGGTCCGCGGCGCCGATCTCAAGCGCCCTGAATTCGCGGAGACGGCCGCCGACGACTTCATCGTCGGCGATCTACGCGATCCGATCACCGTCGCGACCGTGATCGGTCAGCCCTTCGACGAGATCTATCAACTCGCCGCCGATATGGGTGGCGCCGGCTTCGTCTTCACTGGAGACAACGATGCCGCGATCATGCACAACTCGGCGCTGATCAACCTCAACGTGCTCGAGCGGGCACGCGAGGTAGGGGTGGGTCGGATCTTCTACTCCTCCTCCGCCTGCATCTACCCCGAACGCAACCAGCTCGATCCCAGCCGTCCGGTCACCGCCGAGTCCTCGGCGTACCCGGCGGCACCCGATAGCGAGTACGGGTGGGAGAAGCTGTTCAGCGAACGCCTATACCTCTCGTATGCCCGCAACTACGGGATGCAGATCCGTATCGCCCGCTTCCACAACATCTTCGGCGAAGAGGGCACCTGGACGGGTGGCCGGGAGAAAGCGCCGGCCGCGATCTGTCGCAAGGTGGCGGAGGCGCCGTTCGGAGGATCCGTAGAGATCTGGGGCGATGGTCAGCAGACGCGCTCCTTCCTGCACGTCGAGGAGTGTTTGGAGGGCGTGCGGCGTCAGATGGACTCGGAGGTCGTGGGGCCGCTCAACATCGGCTCCGAGGAGATGATCTCGATCAACGACTTCGCGCGCCTGGTCACGGAGATCGCCGGCAAGGAGCTGACGCTGAACAACGTCGACGGGCCGACGGGCGTACGCGGCCGCAACTCCGACAACACGCTGATCCGCCAGGAGCTCGGTTGGGCGCCGTCGCAGCCGCTGCGGATCGGGGTCGAACGCACCTACCGCTGGATCCTCGACCAGGTGGAGAGGAGCCGGGTCGTGAAGCGGGTCGAAACCGCTTGAGCGGACGCTCGGTGCGCCACCTAAGCGGTGGCGCACTGGACGGGTGTCGTGCGAAAGCCGGCGGTACCCGTGCGTTCGGAGGCAGCTACCAAGTGCCCCCCGATATCCGGCACGGCCGACCCGGCATCGGTAGGAAGGTGTTCGTATCGTGAGATCCGAGCAGGGTTCGGCCTCACGGAGCCGAGGCAGGTCGGCCGGGATCGCTGTGGCGATCGCCACGGGGCTGTGGGCACCTCTCGGCGCGCTGATCGCCCTCGCGACCCACCGACCCATCGCCCACCGCGCTGCCATCTGGATCGCGTGCTGGGGTGGCTTCATCGCAGTCTTCGCACTACAGGGTCTCCTCCAGGGCGACCCACTTCGGGCGCTGCTCCCCATGGGCCTGGGCGCGAGCGGACTGGTGGCCTCGATCCTGCTCACGACGTCGCGTCGTCGCATCGCCCTCGGCTTCTCCATCGCTCTGCTCACGCTGTCGGCGCCGATCCTGATCGAGCGGCAGGCGCGTCTCACCACCTGGGTACAGGAGGGGGAACGCTTCGATCGGATGGCCATCGGCCTGCTTACGGGGGTGCAGCGACTCGCATCGCCACCCCTGAGTCCGGCCGTGCGCAACTGGCAACGCCCTGGCGACATCGACGAACTCGTGCTGCGGTTCGATGCTCGACTCGTCGAAGGCGCGTCGGGGTGGGATTGGCGCGCAGCCGAACAGTTCCACAACCTCCAACCCGGTGAGCAGACCCCCGCCACCACGCTCTACACCCCTCGTGGCGACCAGGCCTTCATCTTTCGCCGAGCGCAGCTGGCAGCGGGAGCGGCTGGCCATCGCTTCCGTGCGACCCTGGCGTTGCGCGCCGTCGAGCGGACCTGCGGATCGGTCAGCCTGACGGCCCAGGCGTGGCAGTTCCGAACCTCCACGGAGGTGTGCAGCACGCCCGAGTGGCGGTCGGTCGAGACGGTGTGGGACGTCCCTTCGACCGTCGAGGCCGTTACGATCGACCTGGTCGTCAGCCGTTTCGACAGAGCGATCGAACTCCGCAACGCCCGCATCGAGATGCTGACCGCCGACGGCTGGCAGGATGTGGGTCCGCTCGATCCGAACGGGGTTGCCGTCGCGTTCGGCCCACTGACCGCCGGCGGCTCGCACATCGACACCCTCCGCTTCGAACCCCAGCGGTCGTGGACCTCCTACGCCCTCCCCCTGGACGGTTCCCATCTGGCGACCGGCGCCTCCCTCGCAGGCGCGGTCCGGCTCGAGCGGGGGCTCGTCGTGGAGTTCCGCAACACGTCGGTCACGACCGGTGTTGGACGTCCTGTTCTGCGGCCGCAGCTTCCATCCGGGACCCGCTACCGCTGGTGGTTCTATCATCCGAACCTTGCCGGACACGCGACGTCTACGCTCGGGATCGCAGCGGCAGCTGCCGGAACCCCATTCTGGATCAGCGCCTTTCTGCTGTCGTTGATGACGACACTCGCAACCGGCAGCCGCGCCGCCCTAGCGGCGCTGTTGCTCGCGGGCATCGCATCCGTCTCGTTGCTGTTTCGTGGCCGGGGGCGAACGGTATCGACGCTCCTGCTGCTCGCGGTCCTGACGACCGGGCTACTCGCTGCACTCTACGTCGCCGCGCAGCGAGCCCAGCCCACGGGGAACGGTGGGGGGGTCGCACGCGTCGTGATCTGGCGCGTCGGCATCCACGCCTTCCTCGATCGACCCTGGACAGGCATCGGTGGCGATTCCGACGACTTCTTGGATTACTGGCGCAGGCGGGGACCGAGCTCCTCGCCGCCCGTCGCCCACGCCCACAACCTCTGGCTCCACTTCGCGGCGAGCTACGGTGTTCCGGGCCTGATCGCCATCGTCTGGCTCACTGCAACGCTGATCTTCGTCGCCTGGAGGCGGGGCCGTGCGACGGGCCTCGTCCTGGTCGGATCGGTGCTGTTCATGAACCTCTTCGACTACACGCTGTTCCACTCGGCCGTCCTCCTCCCCCTGCTGCTGACACTCAACAGCCTCCCCGATCACGCCGCTCGCGCGGGCCGCGCCCCACCAGCGCAGGGACGTTGAGGCCGATCGTCGCCGACGCATCGGGGTACCGGGCTGTCGTCGGCGCCGTATGCGGAACCTCATGCGAGACGGCGTCGGAGATCGGGTACGCTCGTCCAAGGCGTGCCCGGCGTGCATCGAGGCCGGAGACGTCCTGCGACGAAGGTGCTATCGTGAGGCGGTTGACTCGCTACGCGGTAGCGCCAACATCGAGGGGAAGCCACCTGTGGAACGCGCCCTGATCGCCGGCATCACCGGCCAAGACGGCAACTACCTCACGGAACACCACCTATCCCTGGGTTGCGAGGTACACGGCGTCATCCGTCGCGCCAGCACCTTCCATACCGACCAGATCGGTCATCTCGACCGGGACCCGCACGACCCCGCTACCCGGCTCTTCCTCCACTACGGCGATCTGACCGATGGCCCCGGACTCCGGCGGATTCTGGAGGCGACCCGCTCACAGGAGATCTACAACCTCGCCAAGCAGGAGCGGACCCTCGAGGACGCCGGTCACCATATGGCCATGCAAGGGCTCGCCAGTGGTTGACTTCACCCCGAGGCTAGAGTCTACGTCGCGGGGCACGGTGGCATGGTGGGGAGCGCCATCATCCGCCGCCTCGAAGCCGAGGGATTCGAGCGTCTCATCACCCGCTCCAGCGGCGAACTCGATCTGCGCGACCAGCTCGCCGTCGCCTCCTTCTTCGCGATCGAACGGCCCGACTTCGTGTTCCTGGCTGCGGCCAGGGTCGGGGGGACCTCGCCAACGACCGCTATCCGGCCGACTTCCTCTACGATAACGTCGCGATCGCCATGAACGTGATCGAGGCTAGCCATCGCAGCGAAGTCACCAAGCTCCTGAACCTGGGGAGCAGCTGCATCTATCCCAAACACGCCCCCCAGCCGCTGACGGAGGACTCCCTGCTCACCGGTCCGCTCGAACCGACCAATCGGGCCTACGCCATCGCCAAGATCGCGGCGATCGAACTGTGCGACAGCTACCGGCGGCAGCACGGCGCCGATTTCATCAGCGCCATACCGACCAACCTCTACGGACCCAACGACAATTACGACCTCGAGGGCAGCCACGTGATGGCCGCGCTGATTCGCAAGTTCGTCGAAGCCGACGAGCGGGGCGATCCCAGCGTCGAGATCTGGGGGACGGGTACGCCGCGCCGTGAGTTCCTGCACGTCGACGACCTCGCCGACGCCTGCCTGTTCCTGATGCGCCACGTCTCCGAGCCGGGGCCAATCAACGTCGGAGCCGGACAGGACATCCGCATCCTCAAACTGGCCCAGCTGATCGGCGAGATCGTGGGCTTCGAGGGGGAGATCGTGCACGACATCAGCAAACCGGACGGGACCCCCAGGAAGCTGCTCGACGTCTCTCGACTGACGTCCCTCGGCTGGAGCGCCTCGATCGGCCTGCGGGAGGGGGTCGAAGCGACCGTTGCGAGCTACCGCGCAACGCTGCGCGCCGCCTGAGCCCGCCATGTCCAGCTGCCCCGAGAGCGCCCCCATCCCGACGCTTCACTCGCGAACGACCGTCGCCGCGAGTATCGCCGTCCGACCGGACGGGGCGCGACTCGGGTGACCCTCTCCCTCCGCCGCAGCGCCTCCTTCCTCCTCGGCCTTGGCTTCTCCCTCCTCCCCCTCGCCGGCCCCTTCATCGGCCTGCTCTTCCTCATCTCCACCCGCCTCCGCCTCCGCCGTTCCGACGCGGTCTGGACCGCCGCCGCATTCCTCTCCGCCCTCGCCCTCGGCGTCAGCGGCGGCCTGCGGGGCGCCCTATTCGGCCTGGCGCAGGTCGCCCTGCCGTGGCTGGTCTACCGCTCGTTCTGCCAGCTCGCTCATCTGCGAAGCCCCCTGGTGCAACCGCGGTTGCTCGGTGCGGGCCTGGTGGTCGGCCTCGCCCTGGTCATCGCGGGCAGCTGGCTGCAGATCGACGCCCTCGAATTCGCCACCGCCAAGACCATCAGCCAGGCCATCGTGTGGGGAACCCACCCCGCCCTGTTCGGTCATGCCGTGCTGGTCTTGGGTCTGCTCATTGCGATCGTTACGCCGAGCTCGACGCTGCGGCTGATGAGCCTCGGCCTGTCGACCCTGGGAATCCTGGTGTCCGGCAGCCGCGAGGCGGCCATCGCCTGGGTGCTGGCGGTAACGCTGCTGGTGCTGTACGGCGGATACCGCTCGCTGCGCACCCGGCTGGTCGAGGCGGCGCTGTTGGTGATGATGCTGGTCATCGCCGCCGGCTTCAGTCCGCTGCTGGGCTGGGGGCGGGTCGGCTTCCTCCTCGAAGCCGGTGGCGACGCCGGCCGCAACCTGTTCCAGGGGACTGAGATCGGGTACGGCGACTGGTGGGACACCAGTTGGGTCACCATCGACAGCGGTCCGCTGACCATCGCCGGCGACACCCTCACCGGCTACCGGGTGACCAAGGACGGCAGCGATGGTTGGCTGCGGCTGCAGCAGATCATCGAGTTGCAGCCGGGAAAGGTGTACACCCTGAGCGCCTGGATCGAGGGTGGAGGCCCCAACCGCCCCAGCCTGCAGGGTTGGGGGCAGTACCAGGTCGGCGACGGCGTCCGCACCTTCCTCGTCAACGGCGCGCTGACCGAGAGCGACTGGAGAGCGACGGTGAGCGGCGAGGGGGAGCTGCTCGATAGCGGTGTGGCCTCCAGCGACGGGACGTGGCGGCGCGCGTTCGTTACCTTCCGTACGGTGAGGGGGCGCCACCCCTCAACTGGTACGTGGGTATGGCACCCGACACCCGTAACGAGGTGGGGAGCTCCACACGCTTCGCCGGGCTTCAGCTCGAGCGGGGACCGCTCAGCGACTACCAGCCGGGCAACGCCACCGAAGGGCTCACCTTCGGCGTGGCTCGCCTCCCCTACTGGCAAGCGGCGCTGGATGGCGTCGGCGGAGCACCCTGGATCGGCAGGGGCGTTGGGAGTTTTCCCGAGTACTTCCTGGAGCGATGGCCCAACCGCGGACACGTGCATCTGGCGCTAGCACAACCTCTTCCTGGAGGTGCTGTTCGAGCGCGGCATCCTGGGGTTGCTGGGACTGGCGGCCCTGCTGCTGGGACTGACCTGGACGGCGATTCGCATGCGCGACCTGGCACTGCTGGCGGTCGTGGGAGCACTGCTGGTCGCCAACCTGTTCGACAGCTCGTTCTTCTACGCCGGGGTGCTCTACCCGCTGGCGGCGGTGGCGGGCTGGCGCGCGGCGTCCAGGCGTACCCGCACCGGAATCGACAGCGAGCGAGCGAAGCAGGCCGCCGTTCGCGTTGCCCTGGCCACCACCGACTTCGCGATGGCGCTGCTGGCGCTGGCGCTGGCGATCCCGATGCAACGCTGGCTGGCGCAACAGCTGGGCCTCACCCCGGCCGAGTCCATCCAGGCACTCCTCTTCTACGCGCTGCTGCTGTGGCCGCTGATGGCGTGGCGCGGCGGGCTCTACCCAGGCTACGGCCTCACCCCACCGCAGGAGCTGCGCAAGCAGGTGGTCGCCTCGGGATTCGCCGGGCTACTGCTAGCGGCCGCGGCGCTGCTGTCCGGACCGCAGCTGCCGTTGCCACGCTCGCTGTAGTGCTTTGAGGAACCTCATGCACGGCTGCGCGGTTTTTGGGTACACTTGGCATTGAGCGGGACCTGGGGGAGTGACCACCAAATATGTGTCCGCTGCGCACGCCGGCCCCCCGACTAAACATGATGACGATTCGTTTTCGACACGGTGTGGCATTTTTGGTCGGTTTCGGCTTCTCGCTGATGCCCACCCTTGCACCTCTCGCAGCCATCTGGCTGCTGCTCACGAACCGGCTTCGCCTCAAACGTGCTGACGCTCTGTGGATCGCCTCCGCCACGCTCATGGCGTGGCCGCTGGCCTGGTTCAACGGAGTTCCAGGGGCGGCGATGGGGTTGCTGCAGATCGCCGCGGCCTGGCTCCTCTACAAAGCGTTCACCCAACTCGGGTCAATGCGCCTTCCCGGTCTCGAATCGAAGCTGGTCGCCGGCGGCCTGGTGGCAGGTCTCGCCACGGTGGTGGGCCTCGGCTTGCTACATATCGACGCCCTAAACTTCACCTCCCCGAATATCACGCAGGCCATCGTGTGGGGGGTCCATCCCGCTCTGTTCGGCCACACCGTTCTGGTTCTCGGAGCGCTGATCGCCATCCAGACGACCAGCCCCGCGGTGCGGCTGGCGAGCCTCGGGCTCACCGTGGTCGGCATTCTCATCTCGGGGAGCCGCGAAGCCGCTATCGCCTGGCTACTGGTGGCGATTGCGCTATTAGTGTTCGAACGGCAGCGGTCGTCCGTCGTCCGCGGAATCGAGATCGCCCTGATGGCGGTGGTGGTGGCGGTGGCGGTCGGCCTCAGCCCACTGTTGGGCTGGGGGCGAATCGGCTTTCTGCTCGAGTTCGACGCCACCTCTGCAGGGCGCAATCTCCTTAAGGGGACCGAGATCGCCAACGGTGACTGGTGGTACACCAACTGGGTCGATGTGAGTGCCTCCCAGGCAGCTATCGCCGGCGAATCCATGACCGCGTACCGCCTGACCAAAAAGGATCGAACCGAGAGCTGGCTTCGCCTCCAGCAGATCCTGCCTATCGAGGCGCAGCAGACCTATACCATCAGCGCCTGGATCCACGCCGCCGGTGAAGGCCGGCCGGGCATTCAGGGGTGGGGCCAGTATCAGACACCCGAAGGGCTCGAGACATTCCTGGTCAGTGCCACCTTAAGCAACGGCGAGTGGCGCGCCGCAGCCCGCGGACCGGGCCAGCTGCTCGCTTCCGGCGTGGCCGCCAGCGATGGCGACTGGCGTCGCGTATACGCCACCTTCCGTTACGAAGGGACCGAGCCGCAGCTCATCTGGTACCTGGGTCTGGCGCCCGACATCCGCGACGGCACCTCTGCGGAGGCGATGTTCGCCGGCTTCCAGCTCGAGCAGGGGGATACCCTCACACCCTACCTGCCCGGCGCCGCGACCGAAGGTCTCGGCTTCAGTACCGCGAGGGTTCCCTACTGGCAGGCGGCCCTCCAAGGTATCGCCGAGCGCCCCCTGCTCGGTCGAGGCCCAGACACGTTCTCGTCGTACTTCCTCAACAACTGGCCGGAACGGGGCCGGCTTCACGAGATCCCCGCTCACACCCACAATCTGTTCCTGCAGGTTCTGTTCGAGCGTGGCGTCGTCGGCTTTTTGGGCCTTGCCCTGCTGCTGTTGGGGCTCTGCTGGAGCGCCCTGCGGCGGCGCGACGCCACCTTCCTGGCGGTGGTGGCAGCGGTGCTGGTCGCCAACAGCTTCGACAACACCCTGTTCTACGGCGGTGTCATCTACCCCTTGGCCGCCGCCGCCGGTTGGCGTGCCGGAGCGTTCCGCTGGCAGCGTCGGAGCGCAACCGGAGCTGCCCGACAGGCGGGCGTGCGCCTCGGACTGGCATTGGCTGATATCGCTGCAAGCGCGCTGTCGCTGGTTGTGGCGCTGCAGGTATACGCCCGCTTCATGGGTGGAATCGACGCCGTGGGGGCGTCGGTGCCCGCCGCTGCCTACTACGCCCTGATATTGTGGCCGCTCATGGCCTGGCGCGAGGGGCTCTATCCTGGCTACGGACTGACCGCTCCCCAGGAGCTCAAGAAGCAGCTGGCCGCAGCCACCTACGCGGGCCTCATCTTCGCCACCGCTTCGCTGCTGTTTGGAGACCTTCTCGCGGTTCCACGGTCGGTGCTGTTACTGCTGCTGACCTTCAGTTTGGTGCTGGTTCCCACCGCTCGCGGCCTGGCCAAGCGGCTGCTGCTGTGGCTTGGCGCTTTGGGGCGACCGGTGGTGATCCTGGGAGCGGGCAACACCGGCCGCCGGGTAGCCAAAGCCTTGCTGCGGACTCCGCTCGACGGCCTCCATCCGCTGGCCTTCTTCGACGATGATCCCGAGCTGCACCTACAGCGGGTCGAGGGCCTGCGGGTGTACGGCGGCCTGCCCGACGCCGACGCCTTCGCCGAGCGGCACAATGTCACCCATGTCATCGTGGCCATTCCCTCGCTGCCGAACGAAATCCTGGCCCGACTGATCGACGTCCGTGGCAAGCAGTTCCGGCATCTGCAATTCGTGCCCAAACTCTCAGGCATCCCGGCGGAGGACGTCTTTGCCTCCAACCTCGACGGCATGCTGGCTCTCGAGATCCGCAAGGGCTTGAACTCGAGGGCGAACCGCCTGCTCAAACGCAGCATCGATCTCGTCGGCGGCCTCATCGGCGGCCTGTTGATCAGCCCGGTGGTGCTGGCGTTATACCTCTGGGTCCGTCTCGACAGTCGGGGGCCCGGCTTCTACTGGAGCGAACGTATCGGCGAGAATGGCAAGACCTTCCGCTGCCTCAAGTTCCGAACCATGCACTACGATGCCGACGAGCGCCTCACCGAGATGATGGCCAAGAGTACGGGCATTCGCAGAGAGTACCGACAGTACCACAAACTCGAAAACGATCCGCGCATCACCGGTGCCGGCCGGATCTTACGCCGCAACAGCCTGGACGAACTCTCCCAGCTGTACAACGTCGTCATCGGCGACATGAGCCTGGTCGGCCCCCGGCCCTATCTGACCCGCGAACAGGCTGACATGGGAACCAGCGGTGAGATCATCTTTCAGGCCAAGCCGGGCATGACCGGATACTGGCAGATCTCGGGCAGGAGCAACGTCACCTTCGAGGATCGGCTGGCGATGGAGACGCACTACGTGCGCAACTGGTCGATCTGGTGGGACATCGTCATCCTGGTCCAGACGCTACCGGTGGTGATCCGACGACGCGGGGCGCAGTGACGAACCTCGAAGCGACCAATGACACGCCAATTCTCAGGTTCGGTGCGATACACTTGATCCTGTGAGCGCCACCACTCAGGCCATTGCCGAACGCGCCAAACGCGCCTTCGATTTCTGGAACAATCTCACCAGCCCACTGTACTGGCTCTACGAGCGCCGGCTGCTCGGCGCCATCCGGGCCGCCGGGATCTTGCCGAAACATATCGGCGTCATCATGGACGGCAATCGCCGCTTCGCCCGCTCCGCCGGACTCGACCTCAAAATCGGCCACGACCATGGGGCCAGCAAGGCCCGCGAGGTGCTCGACTGGTGTCTCGAGCTGGGCATCCCGAACGTGACCCTGTGGGGTTTCTCGACCGACAACAGCAACCGCCGGCCCGAGGAGGTAGCCCACCTGCACAGCCTCTTCGGCCAGCAGGCCAGGGACCTCATCAACGACCCCAAACTCCACCGCAACCAGGTGCGCGTCCGCGTCATCGGTGACATCGAGGATTTCCCGGAAGGCACCAAAGCCGCCCTTCACGAGATGGAGTCCGTCACCTCCGACTACGGCGGCATGAACCTCACCGTGGCGTTGGGCTACGGCGGCCGCGAAGAGATCGTCTCAGCGGTCAAGAAGCTGCTGGCCGAGAAGGTCGCGCTGGGCGCCGATCTGGAGACCATGGCCACCGACCTCCAGGCCGACGAGATCGGCCGACATCTCTACACCGCCGGCCTCCCCGACCCCGACTTCGTGATCCGGACCAGCGGTGAGGTGAGGCTATCGGGATTCCTGCTGTGGCAGACGGCCTACAGCGAGTTCTACTTCTGCGACGCCTTCTGGCCAGAATTCCGAAAGGTAGATTTTTTGCGTGGGGTAAGAAGTTTCCAAGCAAGGGAAAGAAGGTTCGGAAAGTAAGGAAAATTTAGGAAGTAGGAGGGTTGGGGAAACTTCAGGAAGTAGAGGTAGATTTATGGCCCCTTCAGACCCCCTCCCTTCGGTCAGGGTTCTTACGGGGTCCTTCAGGGCCCCCCTACGGTTGTCTCTTCAGGGGCTACGGAGCCTCATTGCATGAGTCTCCTCCGCCACAAGAAGGTTTAAAAGGAACAAGCAAGACACTAGTAGCGCCTTCACACCCCGGTTATTCCATATCTTCTGCTGGAGGAGACTCACAGGGTGAGGCTCCGAGAGCCCCGGGGAGCCTTGCCTAACGGCAAGGCTCCCCGGGACCCCGTAAGACACCGAAGGTGGCTGAAGGGGCACCAAATCTACTTATCCTTGTCTGAAGGGGCCCAAAATCTACTTATCCTTCGTGCACCTCGTCACCCCCTTTTCCTTCTCCTTTTTGTAGACTCAAATATATGTTCGTTGCCGTTATCATGGCTGGCGGGAAGGGCCAACGGTTCTGGCCGTTGTCGACCGCGGCTCGACCGAAGCAGTTCCTCGATCTCGATCACTGTGGGCGCACGCTGATCCAGACCACCTTCGATCGGGTTCTGCCGCTGGCCGAGAGCCCGGAGCGGGTGTTTGTGGCGACGGCCCAACGCTACGTTCCGCTGGTGCGGGAGCAGCTGCCCGAGATCCCTGAAGCCAACGTGCTGGTCGAACCCGAGGCCCGCGACTCGGCGCCGGCGGTGGCCCTGGCCTCCCTGATCATCGAGCAGCGCCTTCCCGGGTCGGTGACGGGCTTCTTTTCATCGGATCACCGGATCGGCCGTCCCGACGCCTTTCACGGGGCGATTCGCAGCGCCATCGGCTTAGCTCGAGATGAACACGGCCTGGTCACCATCGGCATCCAGCCGACCAGACCCGCTACCGGCTACGGCTACATCGAACAGGGAGAGCCGCTCGGGGTCGGCTACCGGGTAAAGCGGTTTGTGGAGAAGCCGAATCCCGCCAAAGCGCAGGCCTATCTCGATGCCGGCAGCTACGCCTGGAACGCGGGCATCTTCGTGTGGGAGGCCGCTCTCGTACTGGGAGAACTCGATCGGCACGCGCCCGACCTGATGGTGCCGCTACGCGAAGCTTTCGAAACGGACACCGTGGCCCAGGTGTTCCCGCAGCTCAAGCGGATCAGCATCGACTACGCCCTGATGGAACACACCGACCGGGCCCTGATGGTTCCCGGCGATTTCGACTGGGACGATATCGGCGACTGGGTCGCCCTCGAGCGTCTGCTCAGGCAGCGCGACGAGCACGCCAACACGGTGGTAGGCCAGCATGTGGGGCGCGACACCCAGAGCAACATCATCTATACCGACGATCCAGACGACGTGGTGGTGACGCTCGGCGTCGAAAACCTGGTCGTGGTGAAACGTGGCAACGCCGTACTGCTGGTGCACAAGTCCCGGGTGCAGGACATCAAGCAGCTTCTCGAGGACGAACGCCTGGCAAACATCGAGTTCGAAGTGGGCTAGACCTCCCGGCGCTCAGGGCCTCGGAGGGAACTCGAGGTGGTTCAGGAAGCGGTTCAGCGACATGTTGGTACGCACCTGAAGCGCCAGCGAAACGGTATTGAGGAACCCCGATGAAACGGGACCTTCAAATGAGATCGAGATGGTATTCAGCTCGACCAGTGCCGAGTCGCGGTAGGACAACGCCTCCACCTCACTGCCGGCAGCCACCCGCAGCGGCCAATCGCCGCGCCGGTCGGGTTCGCTCCCGACGATGCGGAAGGTGGTGGAGCCGCTACCCAGAAACAGTCGAATCGCCAGGTCGTCGCGGGCGAGCACGTACGACCGTGCCTGCAGGGCGCAGGTGCCGGCCTGTTCGAGCAGCGCCTCGACCCCGTCCACTAGGCTCAGGTCGCTGGGGTTCAGTACCAGCAGCCGCGGCCGGGGCGTCCAGTTCCAGATATAGGCCATGAACGTCAGCGCGGTGCGGTCCTGACGCTCGAAGGCCACCACGGCCGCCGGCCGGATCACATCCGCCAGCCGGGCCAACGCCAGGGCGGTATCATCCGTCAGCGAGGCCTGGCTGATGGGCAGGGTGACGGGCACCGGCTCCAACCCGTAGCCCCGTGTCAGGGCGTCGATCATCGCCTGCCAGGTGGCGGCGTCGAGCTCGTCACGCAGCCACCCTTCCGGCAACAGCCGCCGCTCGGCGAGGTAGCGCACGTTCTCGAAGCCTGGCTGTTCTCGGGCCAGAGGCAGCGCCCGAGCCTGCACCCGGTCCAGCCGGGGAAAGGCCGGTTCGATCAGCTGGTGGGCTCGGTGGATCAGCGCGGCCGCCCGCAGTCCGGGACGAGGGCCGGCGAGCGCCGCGGCCCGCTCGAGTTCGGACCGGCAGACCTGCTCCTGAGCCAGGGCCAGACCCGACGCCAGCAGCGCCGCCAACAGAATGCGGATCACGCCGCGGTGGGGGCCCCGGTCAGAACAGATCGCCTACCCTGACCTCACCCTGGGCTTCGACATAGTCGGTGTCCATCTGAGCGAGCTGGAGCTTGCCGCTGATGTCGTCGTTGACGCCGTGCCAGTAGGTGTAGTTGTCGATCACCCAGATGCCGGATTCACGGGTGCCGTTGCCCGACCCCTTGACGCCGCCGAAGGGCATGTGCGCCTCGGCGCCGGTGGTGGAGTTGTTGATCGAGGTCATGCCCGACTGGACGTTGTCCTTGAAGGCATAAGCCCACTCGCGATCGTTGGTGTAGATAGCGCTCGAGAGGCCGTAGTCGACGGCATTGGCGACCTCGATGGCGTCGTGGATGCCGTTGACCCGCACCAGATTGATGGTCGGCCCGAACAGCTCCTCCTGGAACAGGCGCATATCCGGCTTGACATCGTCCCAGATGGTCGGCCAGCCGTAGTAGCCCGCCTTGGGGTCGCCGACAAAACCCTCGGGCTTCGAGGCGCTGGTGATGCGCCCCTCGCCGTAAAGCCTGCTGGCGCCGTCCGCCTCCGCCCAGCGGTAGTGCTCGAGCCACCCCTCGAAGAAGCGCCGGTTGATGAAGGGGCCGTAGAGCACGTCCTCGACGTTGTTGGGGTCGCCGATGCGGATGCCGCGAGTGGCCTCCAGGAACCTCTCCCTGAAGGCGTCGTAGATGGGGGCGTCCAACATCACGTTGCCCGCCGAGGTGCAGCGTTGGCCGGCAGTGCCGAAGCTCGCCCACAGCGCGCCCGACACGGCGTTATCCAGGTCGGCGTCGCGCATGACCACCAGCGGGTTCTTGCCGCCTAGCTCGAGCGTCGGATGGAGCAGGTTGCGACCCGCCACTTCGCCGATGGTGCGGCCCACGGCGGTGGAGCCGGTGAAGGCGAACTTCTGCAGCAGACCTTCGTCCATCATCTCGACCAGGTACTGCCCGGCGGCGTCCTTGCCGCCGCCGAAGACCACGTTGAGAACACCCGCCGGCAGGCCGGCCTCGCCGATCAGCCGGGCGAAGGCGAAGGCCACCGCGGGCGCGTCCTCCGAGGGTTTCCAGACCAAGGCGTTGCCGGTGAGCAGAGCCGGGATGATCTTCCAGCTCGGCACCGCGATGGGAAAGTTGCCCGCGGTGACGACGCCGACCACGCCCAACGGCCGCCGGTAGGTGGTGAGCTCCTTGTTGGGCATCTCGCTGGGCACGGTCTGGCCGTAGAGCCGGCGCCCTTCGCTCTGAAAGAAGTGGCAGGTATCGATCGCCTCCTGCACCGAGCCTCGCGCCTCCTTGAGGGTCTTGCCCATCTCGCGCGTGACCAGCCGCGACAGCGCCTCCTGCTCGCGCTCGAGGGCCTTGCCGATGGAGCCGATCACCTCGCCGCGCACCGGGGCCGGCGTTTTCGACCAGACCTTGAAACCCTCTTGGGCCGCCAGGCAGGCCTCGCGCACCTGCTCCCGGGTCGCTTCGGGAAAGAGGCCGATGAGGTCGGAGAGGTCCGAGGAATTCCTCGATTCGAAGGTCGTACTGCTGGTGATGTCTCGCCCAGCGATCAGGTGGGGATAGCTTTTTGCCACGGGGTCCTCCTGATGTATGAATGCATGAATATCGTGCCTACGATGCTACCACGGGCCCCTCGGCCACCGGCGCTCAGCGATGCACCGGGCAGCGCCTGTTCAGCCTTCGAGATGCGCCTTGAAGAATAGAAGACTGCCTATGTAAACGAGCCATCGACAAGAGATGGTCAAACTAGCATTCTGGTTTTCATGGAACCATCTGGAACAACACAATCTGAGATACCTTCAACCGGACCTTCCCTCAATACTAGCGACGAATTCCCTAATAGAGCAGCGCTACAATCACACCATGAACATGAGGACGACAAGTACAAGCGAGGCCGCCCCGACACAAAACAAATCGGGACTCCGTCCCAGGTTCAAGACCTTGCTACTAGTGCTCATCGTACCGTTGATCCTATCCTGGTTCCAGGTGACACAAGCCCAACCACGACTCACCAACTACGACCTCGAGAATGTCGATCGAGTCCAGGCTTGGCTTGCAGCGGGCGGCGATCCAAATTTCAGGTTCATAGATGGAACTACGCCCCTCTTGCGAGTCGCTGGGTGGGAGGACTATTTTTCCTCCGACAGCGAGATGTACGAGAAAGACAGAGAAGAGATCCTCGAGAGGGCAGTAGATATCGCGCGGCTACTCATCGCCGCTGGGGCGGATATCGACGCGCGTGATCCCGATGGGTACTCCGTTCTACTAAGCGCGACCTATAGCTGTAACTTCGCGCTGGCAAACCTCCTCCTGGAACAGGGTGCTGACATCGAGACCGACGGTGATATGACGCTGCTGATCACTGCGGTCGTTAGCTGTGGTGACGCAGAGTTCATTCGGGAGCTCATTCGAGCAGGCGCCGAAGTAAATGAGGGTGTGTCATGGGCACCGTCGCCATTGACTGTAGCCATTCGGAACCGGGACTCGCATACTATTCGTGTTCTCCTCGACGAAGGAGCAAACACCGACGGGCTGGAGGAGGCGTTGGTGGTCGGGGTTGCAGGAACAGGAGATCTGGAGCTCCTCCAAGAGCTCGTGGCCGACGGGATGCGTATCGACATCCGCGATGCCGACGGTATGACCCCTCTAATTCAAGCTGCTAGCGAAAGGCAGCTCGATGTGGTGCGTTGGCTACTCGAGCAAGCGGGTGACGGACGGTTCGACGATCAGTTGGGTGAAGCGCTCCTAAGCGCCGCTCGGGGTAACAGACGCTCGTCCGAGTTCCTCTTTACAGATGTCCAGACGGTTCTGACACTCCTGCTCGAGGCCGGCGCGGATGCTGCCTACGAACCAGATGACGAATCCGTCTTGTACCATGTCGCGGACCGAGCAAGCCCAGAATTGATCAAAGCTCTCATAGAGGCAGGAGCCGATTTTGACACGCCGCCGGCCCTTGAGCGTGCGGCCCGCGAGAATACCTCTGCCGCCGTACACACGCTTCTTGAGGCCGGCGCGACCGGCAGGGGCCTTGCCCTTGTGGCGGCTGTCGGGAACGATCCGGAAATCGTGCGGATGCTGGTCGATGCGGGTGCGGACGTCAACTACGAGGATATATTTTCCAGGACCACTGCCCTCCTCGCAGCAGTTCAAATCAACTACTCCTATACCCCTGATGTCGTAGAGATCCTCCTAGCGGCCGGCGCCGACCCCCAGATCGGGGGCAGGTTTGGCTATCCCCCGCTGTTCTGGGTTCTCTATGACTACCCGGACAGAGGGCGTTCCGGGGAGGAAATGGCAGCCTTTGAGGCCCAGCTGGAGAATAAGCTCGAACTCCTGATCACGTTCGGCGCCGACGTGCACTGGCGCGACGACAACGACCAGAGCCTGCTCATTCACGCAGTACGCCTCAGGTACCTTACCGCGATCAACCGGCTGCTGGCCGCAGGCGCCGACCCTAACGAACGCGACGCAATCGGCATGACCCCACTCCTCTGGAACCTCGCTGAAGAGACTCCCAACCTGGACGAACCAACCCTTCGCATTCAAGAATCCCTCATCAAGGCGGGAGGCGACATCGACGCAGCATTTCTTCCCACCGGCATCACCGTTCGACACCTCGAGCACTTCTTGCCACCCCCAGGAGACACGCCACTCATCCGGGCTGTTAAGCGTGGGGAGACCGAGGTCATCCGCAGCCTCCTGGAAGCCGGGGCCAGAACCGATATACAAAACGACGAAGGAAGGCACGCGATTCAGTACGCCACGTACGATAGCGAGATCTACGCCATGCTGGGAGGCGTATCGATCGGTGTCGACGTGTGGAGTCTGGCGATGTACGCCGATGTCGGCACCCTAGAGACCGTCATGAGCAGGCTGCCGGTCGCTGTAAACATCCTTGATGAGTTCGATCAGACCGTGCTCTTCTACGCCACGACGGCAAACCGAGACCTCGAGGCAGTACGTGCTTTGGTCGGGGCAGGTGTGGAGATCGATCATCAGGACGTGTTCGGCTGGACGGCCCTGATGCACGCAGTACGAGATCACCCGGACACAACGATCGTGCCGGTTTTGGTCGAGCTGGGCGCGGATACCGACCTCCAAAATCAGC
This sequence comes from Trueperaceae bacterium, assembly GCA_963662295.1. GTDB lineage: Bacteria > Deinococcota > Deinococci > Deinococcales > Trueperaceae. The sequence continues at coordinate 3,734,735 of OY759346.1, read as the reverse complement.
GTGCTATGACGGCATTGATGATCGCAGCCGAAAGCGACCGGCCGGATATGGTTCGGGCCCTTCTCGACGCCGGTGCGGACGCGACCTTGTGCACGAACCGAATCGTTGAGCGCTGCGGCCAAAGCCCGTGGTCTGCGTACCGCGAGTATGTTGCCAGCGACTATGCCGCCATCGCCGGAAGTCCTGAGATACTCGAGGTTTTTCTGCAGCGTAGCCCAACCGACATAGATCTGAATCGCTTACTTGTCCTTGCAATGCTTGCCAACTCCGATTTGGAGATGATGCGCTTCCTGGGTGCCCTCGGCGCCGACCCGAACATCAGGCTCTCTGAAACGATTGCGTTGTACCCCATCCACCTGGCAATGTTTCAAAGGTCCCCGGAAAAGCTCCTCCTTCTCCACGAGCTGGGTGCGAACCTGGAGGCCCAGAATTCGTTCAACCATGCAGAGTACCAGCAGACTTCGTTCTTCCCTGAGACGGCGTTAATGTCTGCCGTAGGCCAAGGCTGGAGTGAGGGGGTCGACCTGCTGCTGGATTTAGGAGCGAACCCCCAGTTTGAAGATCGGCATGGCAACATCGCGCTGGATAGCGCTAGTGCCCGCCATCCGCTGGAGGAAAGGACCTTTCAGCGGTTGCGCACGCTCTCCTCGCCCTGACGACGCCATGGGCATGGAAGCGGCTTGTCCGAGCAGAATCACTTGGATCTTGTAGGTTGGGGACGGGTGCTATAGGGGCGACCCCCGTTCAGGATCTCCCCCTTTTGAAGCGCCCAGACCCTTCTGGAGCACTCAGCAATTGAGCGAAAGTTTGATATGACGCCCGCAACGGATTGACATAGAATGACGGGGCGCGTCGACCCGCCTCAGTCGACGCGGAACAGCACCAGGAGGATGACCGATGTTGACGCCCGAACAGGTACGGCACTTTTGGGAAAACGGCTTCGTAGCCGTGGAGCGCCTCTTCGACCCGACCGAGCTGCGTGCCATGCTGGCCGAACTCGAACGCTTCAAGCGCGAGGGTCTGGGCCGCAACGTGGCCACCGAAGGCGACGGCGAGACCTCCTCAAAAACCGATGTGAACCTCCAGATCATCCCGCTGAACGACAAGAGCGACCTGTTCCGGGCGCTCCCATTCCACGAGTGCGTGCTCGAGGCCGTCGGGCAACTGATCGGCGAACCGTTCGTGCGGCACCTCGATCAGATCTTCCTCAAGCCGGGCCGCAGCGGCAGCGGCACCGACTGGCATCAGGACAACGCCTATTTCAAGATCGCCGACCCCACCAAGGGGACCGCCATGTGGGTCGCGCTTCACGACGCTACCCTCCAGAACGGCACCCTGCACGTGGTGCCGAACAGTCACCTCGAGGTGTTCGAGCACGACCGCGACCTGGGCAGCGACCATCACATCCACGCGGTGGTGGACGAAGCGCGGGCAATTCCCGTGATCCTGCCGGCCGGGGGGGCGGTGTTCTTCAATTACGGGACCGCCCACAGCACCAAGCGCAACAACACCGATCGTGAGCGGGCGGGCCTTGCGTACCACTTCCTGCGGACCGATTTCGCGGAAGCCGACATGCGAGAACGGTGGGGCCTGGTCCACCTGACCGGGCCGGAGGCGACCGGCGGTGAGCGCGAGTATGGCGTGCAGGTGGCCGGCACCTGGGAGGATGAGGTAGGCAGGCTCGCTAGCAAGGTCTGATGCCAAAGTCCAGCATCGCGTTTTTGGGAGTCGAATCTTTCGTTTCCCCGTCAAAATAGTCTCGTTGCCGCGCCAGCCCACCCTCTTGATTCCAGGCGTGACCGAACGGATGCTCTGAATCCCAGCCTCCGGGAACCCCACGCCAGCAATTGTCCTCGACGGCTTCCCCAATTTCGACTTGGCGCATATCGCCTTTAATCCACCGCCTCCGAACGTGCCCATCTACGCTCCATAGCACCAACCTTGGCACTTTAGCTCAGGGGCCGGCTGATAGCGCCGGCCCCTGGTTTTTCTCGTCACCTTATGATCAGCGAATAGTGAACGGTGGCGCGTACAGCAACCCCCCATCGCCGACCGGCCGATTCGGACCCCGCGGCACCTGCAGCGAGGCCCTTGGACCCAGGTGGAGGTCGTACAGCTCGCCGTAGTTTCCGACCTGGACGATGGCGCGCCGCAAGGCGTCGGGCTCGAGGCCCAGCTGGCTGGTGAGGCCCTCTTCGTAGCCGAGGAAGCGGGCCAGCGCCGGGGGCGCGTCGTCAGGACCGATGGCGGCCGCCAAGCCCGAGGTGAGGCCCCACTCTTCGGCCTGAATCATGGCGTGGATCACCCAACTCACGGTGTCGAGCCAACGGTCGTCCCCTTCACGCACCATGGGGGCGAAGCGGGTCGCGCCTTCGATGTAGGTCACCGGGCCGAAGGCCAGGCCCGTGCCCACGTCGCGGCTCAGGGTCAGCGTCAGGTTCCCAACGAGCAGGTCGACCTCGCCGTTGCGAAGATCCTCGAAGCGGCGCACGGTGCTCACCGGCAGGAACACCACCGCGTTGGCGTCGCCAAGGAGGGCCGCGGCCACCGCGCGGCAGAAGCCGGCGTAGAAGCCCGCGAAGCCGCCGTTCACCAGCAGGACCGGCTCGCCGAGCGAGAGATCCGCGCTCACCCCGCAGAGAAGCTCGCCACGCTCGAGTACCTCGGCGGTGGTGTCGGCCGAGGCCCAGCCGGCAAGCGCCAACAGCAGAACCGCCAACAGCGGCAGGATTCGTCTCATCAGCCACCCCTTCCTTAAGTCGCCATGGTACGACGGCCGGGGCATTGCAATTGCCGAGCCGTGGCGGTAGACTTCGGCAGCACCTTTAATTCGGTCCCGTGAGGCCGAGAAGGGGGAGTAGCATGACCGTACGCCAACACAATCGACGCCGTCTCGCCGCCTCGCCGGCGACTTTTTTTTGCCGGGGAGGTGTGCCGTGCAGCTGACCCCCAAAGCGACGCTGATGAGCGGCGAGGAGGTGGGCCGGGCGCTGCGGCGCATCGCCCACGAGATCGTCGAGCGCAACAAGGGCGCCGCCAACCTGGCGCTGGTCGGCATCCACACCCGCGGGGTGCCTATGGCCGAACAGCTGGCCGGCCTGATCGCCGAGTTCGAGGGTCTGAATCCGCCGGTCGGAAAGCTCGATATCACGCTCTACCGCGACGACCTGACCGAGATCGCGCTCCAGCCGGTGGTCAAGAGGACGGAAGTTGCCTTCGACATCCACGGCATCCGGGTGGTGCTGTGCGACGACGTGCTCTACACCGGCCGGACCGCCCGGGCCGCGCTCGACGCCCTAATCGACATGGGTCGCCCCGAGGTGATCCAGTACGCGGTGCTGATCGATCGGGGGCATCGGGAACTCCCCATCCGGGCCGATTACGTCGGAAAGAACGTGCCTACCAGCCGCCAAGAGGTGATCAAGGTCAAGCTCGCTGACATCGACGGCGACACCGCCGTCGAGCTGCTGGAGGTTTCGTCATGATGGAGACCGTAACGGTGGAGATTCCCGAGACCGAGAGCGGCCGCCACAGCCGCCGCCACCTGCTCGACTTCGCCGACTGGACCGTCGCCGAGCTGCTGGCGCTGTTCGACACCACCGACGTCATGGCTCAGGTGATGCAGCGCACCATCAAACGGGTGCCGGCACTGCAGGGCTTCACGGTGGGAACGCTGTTCTTCGAGGATTCAACCCGCACGCGGCTCAGCTTCGACCGCGCCGCTCGCGCCCAATCGGCCGACGTGATGAGCTTCGCCAGCGGCGGCTCATCGATGACCAAGGGGGAGAGTATCAAGGACACCCTCAAGACGATCGACGCGATGCAGGCCGACCTCTACGTGGTTCGCCACCACGCCGCCGGGGTGCCCCACCAGCTGACGCGCTGGACCGACGCATCGATCGTCAACGCCGGCGACGGTCGTCGGGCACACCCTACCCAGGCGCTGCTGGACGCCTATACCTTCAAGAGCCTTTTCCCCTCCTTTGCAGGCTTCGAAGGGGCAAAACTCGCCATCGTGGGCGACGTGATGCACTCGCGAGTGGCGCGCAGCAACATCGAGCTGTGGACCAAGCTGGGCGCCGAGGTAGCGCTGTGCGGGCCGGCCACGCTGCTGCCGCGCGAACTCGCCGGACCGGGCGTGAGCGTCCACACCCGGCTCGCGGAGGCCGTCGAAGGGGCGCACGCGGTGATGGCGCTCCGGCTCCAGAAGGAACGGATGAGCGCCGGCCTGCTCCCCTCGCTGGCCGAGTATGGCGCCCGGTACCAGCTGGACGAGCAGGCACTGACCCTCGCCCACCCCGAAGCGCTGGTGATGCATCCGGGTCCGATGAATCGGGACGTGGAGATCGCCGGGCAGCTCGCCGACAGCGACCGCAGCGTCATCGGGCAGCAGGTGGCCAACGGGATCCCGATCCGCATGGCGGTGCTCTACACCCTGCTGGTAGGCAAACGATGAAAACGGTCCTCAAGAACGCCAGCCTGGTCGACGCCCGCGGCGAGCGCGGGGAGCACGACCTCTACCTCGAGGACGGCCTCATCGCCGGCACCGACATGGACGCCACCGCCGACCTCAGCTTCGACCTGGCCGGGAAGCTCGTCACGCCCGCCTTCATCGACCCGCATGCCCACCTGCGCGAACCCGGCCAGGAGGTCAAGGAGGACCTGGCCAGCGGCCTCGCCGCGGCCGCGGCCGGCGGCTACGGCACCGTGATCAGCATGGCCAACACCTCTCCGCCGGTGGACGAGCCGGGTGTGGTCGCCGACCTGATCGCCAAGGCCGAACGCCTAGGACAGGCGCGCCTGCGCCCGTCGGCGACCCTCTCGCGAGGCTTGGCCGGCGAGCGCCTGACCGATTTCGCCGCCCTCCAGGCGGCCGGCGCGGTGATGATCACCGACGACGGCATCCCCGTCGCCGACGGCCACCTGATGCGCCGCGCCTGCGAGTACGCCGCCGAGCTGGGGCTGGTGATCCAGACCCATTCCGAGGAGCCGAGCCTGCGTCAGGATGGCGTCATGAACGAGGGTGCGATCAGCGAGCGCCTGGGCCTCCCCGGCAACCCGGTGGCGGCCGAGGCGGCGATGATCTACCGCGACTGCGAGATCGCGAGTCTCACCGGCGCCCGGGTCCACATCGCCCACGTCTCCTCCGAGCGAGGCATGAAGGTGATCGAGTTCTTCAAGGCCCAGGGCGCCCCCGTCAGCTGCGAGGTCACCCCCCAGCACCTGACCCTGACCGACACCGCCCTCGAGAGCTTCGACCCCATCTACAAGGTCGCTCCGCCCCTGCGCACCGCTGCCGACGTGGCCTACCTGCGCCAGGCCGTAGCGACCGGCGTGGTCGACTGCCTGGGCACCGATCACGCCCCCCACACCCGCGCCGAGAAGGAGCGCGACCTGCTCGAGTCCCCCTTCGGTATCGCCAACATCGAAGTGGCCTTCCCACTGCTCTACACCACCCTGGTGGCCACCAACGTGATCCCCCTGAGCCACCTCCTCGAGTTGTTTCAGGACGGACCGGCGCGCGTCATGGGCTGGCCCCCTCCAAACCTCGAAGCCGGCGTCCCCGCCGACCTGGTGGTGCTCGACCTCGACCGCGAAGCCCCGGTCGAACCCGAACGCTTCCGCAGCAAGGCAAAGTTCAGCCCCTGGGCTGGGCAGTCGCTCCGAGGCTGGCCGCTGATGACGTTCGTGCGCGGCGAAAAGGTCTACGACCGCGAGGTACAGCAGGTACCGGCGTCGTAGCAACGGTGCCGGAACGCCCTCCCCTGCGGATCGAAGCCTGGAGTCCCGAGCACCCAGGCTGGCCCGAGTTGCGGGCCCTCATCGACGGAGAGGGGCAGCGGGACTGGGTCGCTTTCCACGTCGAATTTCACCTCAGCGACCACGTTTTGGTCGCACTCGAGGAAGAAGCGTTGATCGGTTTCCTGCGATTTGTCGTGCAGGAGATCGGACCGGACATGGATGCCGCCAGGGTGATGCTGAACGGCACGGCGCTCACCGAAGCGAAGATCCTGGCGTTTGGGGTCTTGGAAGAGCGTCGGGGGAGTGGGGTCGGAAGGGCGCTGCAACAGGCAGCCATCGAACTCGCCCAAGGGTCTGATTGCTATCAGATTCGGTCTCATTCAAGTGGGAACAATGCGGCCAACCATCACCTGAAGCTATCCATGGGATTCGGGGTGCATCCCGTGGTCCGGGGGGAGGATCGTGGAGGGGTGTATTTTATCCCGCCTCTGGCCGGTAGGTGAACAAGGCTCCTTCAGATCCAAGGAGGAGCCGATTTGGTGCCCCACCCAGCCCTCAATCCCCACTCCCGTCCATCCTCCATACCCCCCAAACGTCACACACCTCGTGTCCATGCCCCTTATACCTCTGTTCCAAAACTCCCCTTATGTCTCTTGCTCTTTCGAGGCTGTCCAGCAGTCCGAACGCCCCTACAGCGGGTTGCATAATCCTTGACCAACCCCCAGGAATCACGCCATAAAGACCATAACAAGACGCAAGTGTGTCCAGAAGGATCTTGTTCCCAGAATCGACGTTGCCTCTTGCTGACTCAATCATTGTGAAACCCGCTGTAACTCTGCATTGTAGAAGGCGTTAGGGAACCCGCCGCAGTTGGTGAGGGCACTAGATATCGCCGTGGACATCGAGGATCTCGAATCCCATAAAGTTGAATCGAGAATCATTCCAGACATCGTGAAGGTCATCAGGCGGCGCTACCACGGCAGCGAGTACTTGAACCTGGGGCGTTATCTCGGTACGTCGAAGCAGGTAGTCGAGATCCTGCATATACAGCGGTTCTCAGAATGAGTGATTGGTGACTCCGGCATGCTCAAACCAACCCAACACATCCCCCAACGACACCGTCGATAGCGCAGCCGCGATCGCAGAGTCCAACGCTCCCCTCGTCCTCGCCCCCACAGCTTTCACGAACGCCTTTATCTTCGAAAAAGCCAACTCAATGGGGTTGAAGTCCGGACTGTACCCAGGCAACAACACCAACTCGCACCCCCTCGCCTCGATCGCCTCCCGCACCTCCGGTTTGCGGTGCACCCCCAGCTGATCCATCACCACGATCTGCCCCGGCCTCAGCTTCGGAGCGATGACCTGCTCGATGTACGCTAAAAACGCCACGCCATCCACCGCTCCGGTCAACGTCATCGCGTCACCCACACCCTCATCGAGACTGATCGCTGCAACGAGGCTGGTGTTCTCCCCACGGTTCTTCGGCACCCTACCCACGGCACGTTGTCCACGTGGGGCGTAGGCGTAGGGCAGGGTCATGGCGACGTTGAAGCCGCTCTCATCGACGAACACCAACCGGTGCGGGTCAATACCTCTGATCCAAGCCAGGAACCTCCACCGGGCCTCTGGATTCTGTTCACTCGCGTAGATCGTCTTTTTTTCTCGTCGATCCCAATCTCTGTACCCAGCGGCACATGGTCGCTCTGCTGATGCGGACGCCGGTTCTCTCCAAGAAAAGGTCGCAGCGCTGGTCGTGGGTGAGGTCGTTGCTGATGAGGCTCTGCTCAACCCATGCCTGGTGCTCATGGAGGGCGCTGGGGCGGCCCGGGGAGGTTCTGGGGGTGAGATCTCCACTTTGGCGGTAGCGGCGGAGGTAGCGACTGACGGTGGCGGTTCCAACGTCGAACGTGTCTGCGGCTTCATGGAGGGTGTAACGCTTGTGTAGGACGGCGTTTACGATGCGTTCTCGGAGGTCGGTAGAGTGCGCCATGCCTCAGCATGAAGCACGATCACTCAATGCGCAACCCGCTGTAGTGCAGCCGGTAGTCCTCGGCAACGATGTGATCCCAGTCCTCAATGGTGAGATCCTCCGAGTAGGGGGGCACCACCGGCTCGCAGAGCGAGGTATCGAGCGAAACCACCTCCGAGAGCTGGGACAGGCCCGACCAGTTCAGGTAGTCGCGCCACTCCTCGCCACGGTCGGGGCCGAAGCGGCGGCTGGCGGTGAACCAGATCTCGGCCATCCCCGACACTCTAGCCCAAGCGCGAGAGGCCGTTCGGCCGTGACCCCACCCTCCAGCCTGGCGCTCCGCTACGACCCAGAGCTCATTGCCTCGTCAGATCCCAGGTTCCGCTGGCATCACAGACCCTGCTGTTGAACGTCCGAGAGTAGTTCCCTGACAGGGAACCGCCGTCCTGCTGAGCGACGAGCCGCCAGGTACAGCCATTAGAATTGCTATCGAGACTTATCACGATCGTATTGCTCGTGATGGAGCCGCCGGTCACCGAGCCGGAGAGGACGGTTCCATCTTCGAAGAGTGTCTGCCAGGTGCCCCCCGGGTTGCCCTCATCGTCCACGGTGAGTACGAGGGTGGTCTGGCCGGCTCCCAACGCGGGACTGCTGAGCGATCCGACCCAGGCCCCTTCGAAATCGAAGACGTCCTGGACTTGAGTCTTGGTCAGTTCCCAGGTCCCGCTGGCATCACAGACCCTGCTGTTGAACGTCCGAGAGTAGTTCCCTGACAGGGAACCGCCGTCCTGCTGAGCGACGAGCCGCCAGGTACAGCCGTTGGTGTCCCGGTCGAGACTCATCACCACGGTGTTCCCACTGATGGAGCCGCCGGTCACCGAGCCGGAGAGGACGGTTCCATCTTCGAAGAGTGTCTGCCAGGTGCCCCCCGGGTTGCCCTCATCGTCCACGGTGAGTACGAGGGTGGTCTGGCCGGCTCCCAACGCGGGACTGCTGAGCGATCCGACCCAGGCCCCTTCGAAATCGAAGACGTCCTGGACTTGAGTCTTGGTCAGTTCCCAGGTCCCACTGGCATCACAGACCCTGCTGTTGAACGTCCGAGAGTAGTTCCCTGACAGGGAACCGCCATCCTGCTGAGCGACGACCTGCCAGCTGCAGCCGTTCGTGTCCCGGTCGAGCTCCAGGATGATCGTATTGTCCGTGATGGAGCCGCCCGTGACCGAGCCCGCGAGGACCGTACCGTCTTCAAGCAGTATCTGCCAGGTGCCCCCCGGGTTGCCATTCTCGTCCAGCGTGAGAACCAGCGTGGTCTGGCCGGCTCCCAACGCCGGGCTGCTGAGCGACCCGACCCAGGTACCGTCGGGCGGGACATCCGGTTCTTCAGCCGCCGGCTCCTGATCTTGAGCCGGTGATTCGGTCGCTGCGGCCAGGGCCGCAGCCAGGCTATCTGCATCGAAGACATTTTCGAACGATGAGCTAATCCCTTCGAACGTTTCAGCTGCCCTGTCCGACAGACCGAATCCGATGATTCGCAGCTCGATCCCGCTGCCGTCCGAAAAGCGGCCCAGGACCGAAGCGAGATCCCCGCCGCAGGACTCATCCCCATCGGTCACCAGTACAACCGTCTTTTGCCCGTCCGGTACCCCCTCGAAATCCAGGAGCGCCTGCTCGAGGGAATACGCGATCGGTGTTCCACCGCGAGGTTCGATCGCCTGTGTGACAGTTAGCAGTTCGGATTTGTCGAGGCCTTCGATATCGATGACCAACTGGCTGTCGGTGCAGGCTCCGGCGTCGAGTGCCAAGGTGGTGCTACCGTAGATTCGAAGGCCGACGTTGAGTCCGGTCTCCGGCAGACCGCCGATAAAATCTGCAAGGACACGCTTGGCTGCATCGATCTTCCCCTCGCCGGAAGGCAACGCCTCAAACATCGAACCGGAGGCGTCGATGACCAGGTGAATATAGCTCTGACCGAGGACGAATCCCGAAAAGGTCAAGATCACGAGCAAGGAGATTGTTTTCATTTTCGAGTCCTCCTGAGTAGGGTTGCTTCGCGGCTGACCGTCACTCCTCACAGCGCTCAGAGCCGAAAGCAGGATGGTGCTCACAAGCCATTGAAAAGGGTGACGTCCACTATAACAGCGTGTAGCGCATCCTCCAACGGTCATCTTTGGTCTCGCCACAACCGCCAGCCAGTCAACCGCCGGATTCGGGGTCGAAACGGCGGCTGACGGTGCACCCAATCCGGACCATCTGGACCACGCCGGGGCAGCATGCAGCCTTCCAAGACCCCCCTCGAGTCGCCCTTCACCGAACCGCTGCGGCGCGCCGTCACCCTCGTCCAGGGCGAGCCGCCGCCGCTCATCCCGGCCATAGGGGCAGCCTGCCCGACTAGGTGTTCACCAAACTGCTGGGCTCCCCGCCTTTCTGGTGCCCTATGCCAATTCCGATGAGGCCAACCACACGCCCAACGAGAATCTCGAGATCAGCAGAGTCTTCGGCGGGATCAAGATGGGTGCGGCGATGCTGGGCGTGCTGGCCGAGAAACGCTAGCCCCCGACTGGCGCTCTACGAGTTCCAGGTACCGCTCCAACGCCCGATCCATGTCTATCTGCTCGCTGGCGCTCCACTCCGCATAGCGCTTCAGGAAGGGTACGAGGTGGTGCCGTGCCGAGGCGACCTCGAGGTAGAACAGCCGCGCCACCGGACCGGCTTCGTCGAGGTAGCCGGAGGTCTCGAACGCGGTCAGGGCGCCTGCAAGGTCGTAGCGCACCTGCCGATGCTCGGCGGTCCAGCCACCACCGGGCGCCGGCTCGACGAGGGCGTACTCGGCCAGCGGCTCCCCTCCCAGCGGCAGCCCAGCGGAACCGATCGAGATGACGTGGAGGCCCTCGAGGCGGTGCTCGAAGGGGAGATGGTGGTGGCCACGCACGGCTGTGGTGCCGGGGTCGAGATCGGCGAACTTTGCACGCACCTCGGCTTCGGAGGTGTCGGGGGCGATGAAGGCGTAGTCGTCGTCCGGCGCGGCATGGGTAATGAGAAGGTCCTCCGTGCCGGCGAGGCGCAGGGTCATCGGCAGGGCGGCGATCTCGGCGAGCGTCGCGGCGGGGAAGCGGGCCGCATTCCAGCGGGCCGGGGCCCAGTTGAGCGGGTCGAAGGCGGGGTCACCCGCGGCCGCCGCCAGCAGGTAGCGTTCGTGGTTGCCGCGTACCCTAGGGAAGCCGCGGCCCTGCACAAGCTGCCAGGAGGCCAGTGAGTCCGGGCCGCCGATGACCACATCGCCGGCCACCACCAGCGCGTCGGGGCGGTCACGCTCGGCGTGGTCGAGTACTGCCTCCAAGGCGTGGAGATTGCCGTGAATATCGCTGAGGATGGCTATTCGCATGTCGGTCGTAGCCTAACAGACGCCGGGGCAATGCAAGACATCTAACCGTGGGTTTTTTGGGTCGCCGGTATACTGGGTCATGACGGCTCCGTTCGACACCCACGTTATCGCTCCGCAGCACCGCGCACCGCCGCCGGCCACCGTCTGGCACGACTTTCCGCTACGCGAACTGCGTAAGGGCGACGCCCTCTACCGCTCCGGCGATCCGGCCGATACCGTCTACCGGATCGACGAGGGTCTGATCAAACTCGGCATCGATGTTCTCACCGGTAAGGAGCGTATCGTCGGGGTAGCTGGTCCAGGCGATTACATCGGCGCTCTGGCGCCGGGGCTGACACAAATCCAGGAGACCGCCGAGGTATTGAGCCCCCACGTTCTGGTTCGGGTGATCCCTCGCGACGAAGGCGACGACGTTCTAACAGATGAACTCTTTCAGGCTGCCGGGGCACAGCTGTGGCAGCTGCGCCAGGCCCTCGAAGACGGCGAACTGCCGGTCACATCACGGTTGGCGCGCACCTTGATTCGCCTGGGTTGGCGCTTTGGTCACACCTCCGAGGATGGCTCCGTGCGCCTGACCCTGCCTCTCACCCACGAAAATCTGGCGGCAATGGTGGGTGCGGCTCGCGAAACCACCACCGCCACGCTCGGCGAGATGCGCCAGCAAGGGGTGCTCTCGGGCACGCGCGGCCGCTACTGCTTCGATCCTCAGGCACTTACCGACTTTGCAGCAGACGCCGCCTTCGGCTGAGCCGATCGTCTTTGCACTGCCTGCCCCGCCACTGTTGGCGGGGCATCTTTTCGGCCCCGGCGCGTTGCGCGCCCAACGGCCGCTAGACTGAAGCTCGTGGAGCATTCTGGCGAGCGCACCCTCGGGCTCTTCGGGGCTACCGGCATCGGGGTTGGCGCCATCGTCGGCGGCGGCATTCTGGCCCTGGCCGGAGTGGCCTTTGCAGCAGCCGGCCCGGCCACGCTGTTGGCGTTCCTGCTCAACGGCGGCATCGCGTTCCTCACGGCGCTCAGCTTTGCCGAGCTGGCGGCGCGCTTTCCCCACTCCGGTGGAACCTACACCTATGCGAAACGGGTGCTGTCGGTCGAAGCTGCCTTTACCCTCGGCTGGATCGTATACTTCGCATCGATCGTGGCCGGGGTGCTCTACGCCTTCGGCTTCGCCGAGTACACCCTGGTGGCGCTCGACGCCCTCTGGCCCGACCGTGGCCTTCTTACCGGGCGCCCGGCGGTGGTGCTGCTCGCCTTCGGCGCCATCGCTGCCTACACCGTCACCCTGAGCCGCAGCGCGGGTGGGGGGCAACTGGGCCACGATCGGCAAGGTGGTGATCTTCGCAGCGCTCATCGCGGTGGGCCTGGCCATCTTTGTGGGTGCTCCCAGGGAAAACCTGGCGGGGAAGCTGGTGCCGTTCGCACCCAACGGTCTGGGCGGCATCTTCGCGGCCATGGGCTTTACCTTCATCGCTTTCCAGGGGTTCGACCTAATCGCTGCCGCAGGAGGCGAAATCAAGTCTCCTGGCCGCACCATCCCGCGGGCCATGCTGCTGTCGCTGGCGGTGGCGATGGTGGTGTACCTGCCGCTCCTGTTCGTGGTCGCCACCGTGGGTGTGCCCGCCGGCGGCAGTGTCACCGAGGTGGCCGCGGCCGCACCGGCAACCATCGTCGCGGTGAGCGCCCAGAACTTCCTGGGGTCGCTCGGGTTCTGGCTGGTGGTGGCGGCAGCGCTGCTGTCGATGCTGTCGGCCTTGCAGGCAAACCTGTTCGCCTCCTCGCGTATCGTCCTGGCGATGGCCCGCGACCGGACCCTGCCACGGGTCTTGGGGCAGGTGAACGCGAGCGGCATCCCGGTGGCCGCGCTGGTGGCCGGGGCCGCCACCATGGCGGTGGTGCTGCTGCTGCTGCCGAACCTCGCCACTGCTGGGGCCGCCGCCAGCCTGATCTTTCTGACGGTGTTCACCCTGGCGCACGGCATCTCGATATTGGCACGGTTGCGTGGCGGCCGGCAGCCGATCGCCTTTCGGACCCCGTACTTTCCGGCAGTGCCGATCGTCGGCGGCCTGTGCTGCGCTGCCCTGGCGCTATTCCAGGGGGTGGTGGTGCCCATCGCGGGCGCTATCGCCCTCATCTGGATTCTTATTGGGGTCGGTATCTATCTGTGGCTGTTCGCCCACCAGGCACGCGCCTTCGACGCCCTTCAGGAGGCCCGGGACCCGCAGCTGCACCAGCTGCGGGGTCGCAGCCCGCTGGTGTTGGCGCCGATCGCCAATCCGGCCAACGCCGAGGTGATGGTGACGGTTGCCAACGCCCTGGCTCCCCCCAACGCTGGCCGGGTGCTGCTGCTCAGCGTGGTCACCGATATCAGCAACGGGGTCGAATCGAGGCTCGAGAACGCCCAGGCGGTGCTGCGTGCCTCGCTCACCACGTCCGCGCAGCTGGGGCTCTACCCGGAGGCGCTCACCACCCTGGCCAGCGGTCCCTGGGAAGAGATCGCCCGGGTGGCGTCGACACACCGTTGCGAGAGCCTGTTGCTGGGCCTGAGCGATCTGCGTGACGACGCTATTCGCCGACGCGTAAACGCCTTGATGTCGCGCGTCGACAGCCATGTGGTGATCCTCCGGGCGCTGCCCGAGTGGCAGCTCGGGCAGGTCGAGCGGGTGCTCATCCCCATCGGCGGCAAGGGCGATCACGAGGAGTTGCGGGCCCGCGTCCTGGGAAGTCTGAGTCGTCTCGGGAGCCCCGAGGTGATCTACCTGCGGGTGGTGCCCACGAGCACCTCCGAGGCGTCGTTGATGCGAACGCAGTGGGCCTTACAACGCCTCACCGAGGATCGCAGCCTGGGACTTGGCCGCGCCGAGGTGGTGCGCAGTGACGACCCGCAGGGCGAGATCGTGCGCCGGGCGGCCGCCAGCGACCTGATGATCCTGGGTCTTCAGAGATTGAGCCGCCAGCAGAAGATGTTCGGAGAGTTCGCTCGGTCGCTGGCGGAACGGACCGAGGAGCACTGCGCCATCCTGATGATCAGCCGCCGGGGTTAGGCGGTGGTATGCTCCGGTGGCATCGCAGCTGTAGCAGCGCCTTTCTGAACCGCCGGCGACGTCTCTGTCACCTGGGAAGGAAGCCCACCATGTCTATCGAACAGCCAGCAGAGCTAGCAGGTCTAGAGCGCGCTGGTGAGGTCGTTCGCGAGACGCTGGTGACGCTCCGGGCTGCACTGCGGCCGGGCATCACCACCGACGGCAGCCTCGCCGCCCACGTCGAGCACACCCTGGTGATCACCTACGGCGCCCCGCTGGTGCTCACGGCCTGAGATGACCTCCGTCGCGCTGCAACTCTACACCCTGCGAACCCTGCCCAGTTTCGAAGCTCAGCTCGCGTGCGCGGCGGCCGCGGGCTACCGCGCGGTGGAGACGCTTCACGATCACGGTTTCGAGGTCGACCGGCTCCGCGACACGCTGACCGCCCACGGATTGACGGTGGCGTCGAGTCATGTGCCCTTTGAGGTCCTCGAACGCGATCCGGCCGCGGTGGCGACCTTTCACCGCGCGCTGGGAACCCCGCTGATGGTGGTGCCCCACCTGAGCCCGGATCAGCGGGGGAGCACCGCGGACGCCTGGCGCGACGTGGGCCGCAGGCTGGCCTCGCTGGCACCCGTTTGCCTCGATCATGGCGTCCGGCTCGGCTACCACAACCACGCATTTGAGATAGAGACGTTCGACGGCCGGGTGGCCCTCGACTGGCTGCTCGAAGCGGCCGGCGAAACCGTCGAGCTGGAGCTGGACGTGGCCTGGGTCGCTCGTGCCGGCCGCGACCCGCTGGCGCTCCTCGAGCGGTATCGGGGGCGCTGCACCAGAGTTCACGTAAAGGACCTGGCGCCTGCCGGAGAAAACCTCGATGAGGACGGGTGGGCCGACGTGGGACGGGGAACGCTGGACTGGCCGGCGCTGCTCGAGGCGGCAACGGAGACCGGGGCCGAATGGCTGGTGGTCGAGCACGACCGACCGCGCGACCCCGCGGGCTCGATCACCCGGAGTCTGGCGTTTCTGCGAGGGCTGGGCGGCTAGAAGCGGCCGCGCGCGCGCACTGCGGCGAGATCGTCGGCGATGCGGGGAATGCGGTCCTGACCGTAGATGAGCCGCATCCGACCCTCCTTATCGAGCAGGGCCACCACGTCGGTATGGCTGAACAGGTCGTCGGAGAGTTGCTGGAACCCTATGAAGTAGCTCCTGGCGGCTTCGCCGATCTGCGCCGCGTTGCCCGACAGGCCCACGAACGCCTCGTGAAAGCCACCGACGTACTGTTGCACCCGTTCGGGGGTGTCGGTCTCGGGATCGATGGTGATCATGACCACCTGCACATCGTCGGGCTCACCGAGGTCGCGGTAGAGCTTCGCGAGGCGGCTCAGCGTGAAGGGGCAAACGTCGGGGCAGCGCGTGTAGCCGAAGAACATCAACAGGTACTGCCCCTCGTACTCGGTGAGGGAGATTTCGCCTTCGGAGACATGCTCGAGGGTGAGTTCGGTAACCTTGGGCGGATCTTTGAGCACCGTGCCGAAAAATTCCGGCGTCGGCCGCGCCAGCACCCCGAGGGCGAAGGCACCGACAGCGGCGGCGGCCAGCGCCACCGACAGCAGCACGAGAAGCCAGGTCCTGTTCACGCGTGTCAGTATAGGGGCGTCGGGTACCCGCGCGCGTAAGACATTTGTCCTTATGGTCCCTGAATCGAGGAGGCGAATGAGCTACTACCCCGCCACGTTTCCGGTCCCCGAGGGCCTGACGACCCCACGCCTGGCGCTCAGGATGCTGCGGGCGAGCGACGTGGTGCTCGACTACCAGGCGGTCATGGCCAGCCGGAAGAGGCTGCTCTACCGGTCCGCGGGCCGCTGGCCCAGATTCGGCTTCACCCTGGCCGAAAACCTGGCCGATCTAAAAGCTCATGAACGCGAACACCGCGCCCGTGAGGCGTTCACCTTCACGGTGATGCAGCCCGACGGGCGGCGCTGCCTGGGCTGCCTGTACATGGAGCCTCTCACCTGGTTGGGGGTCCAGCCGGGGCAATTTCAGGCTCTCTCTGCCCCCGTGAGCGGCGCAAACTTCTGGTTGCGCCCCGAGGCGACCGGCGCGGGTCTGGACCGGCACCTGCTCGACGCCCTTGGGATCTGGTTTCGCGAGGCCTGGGGCTTTGGCGAGGTGCTCCTCGGAGCCAACGACGGCGAGCAGCGCAACCTGCAGCTGTTCGCAGCGGCGGGCCTGACGCGCGTCCTGAAGCTGAGCGGGCGGCGGGGTCGCCGCTGGAGCCTTTTTCGAGCCTGAGACCGAACAAGGTGGAGCCTTTTTCGAGCCTGAGACCGATGATCCTAACCTTTGCAGGCTACGAGCGTGTGCTTTGGGAGGCACTAGCGTGACAAGGTTAGGCTGTATTTTCGTCCGTTTACAGCGGTTCTCAGAATGAGTGATTGGTGACTCCGGCATGCTCAAACCAACCCAACACATCCCCCAACGACACCGTCGATAGCGCAGCCGCGATCGCAGAGTCCAACGCTCCCCTCGTCCTCGCCCCCACAGCTTTCACGAACGCCTTTATCTTCGAAAAAGCCAACTCAATGGGGTTGAAGTCCGGACTGTACCCAGGCAACAACACCAACTCGCACCCCCTCGCCTCGATCGCCTCCCGCACCTCCGGTTTGCGGTGCACCCCCAGCTGATCCATCACCACGATCTGCCCCGGCCTCAGCTTCGGAGCGATGACCTGCTCGATGTACGCTAAAAACGCCACGCCATCCACCGCTCCGGTCAACGTCATCGCGTCACCCACACCCTCATCGAGACTGATCGCTGCAACGAGGCTGGTGTTCTCCCCACGGTTCTTCGGCACCCTACCCACGGCACGTTGTCCACGTGGGGCGTAGGCGTAGGGCAGGGTCATGGCGACGTTGAAGCCGCTCTCATCGACGAACACCAACCGGTGCGGGTCAATACCTCTGATCCAAGCCAGGAACCTCCACCGGGCCTCTGGATTCTGTTCACTCGCGTAGATCGTCTTTTTTTCTCGTCGATCCCAATCTCTGTACCCAGCGGCACATGGTCGCTCTGCTGATGCGGACGCCGGTTCTCTCCAAGAAAAGGTCGCAGCGCTGGTCGTGGGTGAGGTCGTTGCTGATGAGGCTCTGCTCAACCCATGCCTGGTGCTCATGGAGGGCGCTGGGGCGGCCCGGGGAGGTTCTGGGGGTGAGATCTCCACTTTGGCGGTAGCGGCGGAGGTAGCGACTGACGGTGGCGGTTCCAACGTCGAACGTGTCTGCGGCTTCATGGAGGGTGTAACGCTTGTGTAGGACGGCGTTTACGATGCGTTCTCGGAGGTCGGTAGAGTGCGCCATGCCTCAGCATGAAGCACGATCACTCAATGCGCAACCCGCTGTATGGAGGTGTTGCCCGAGTACCGAGACAGAGGCATCGGATCGGAGCTGGTACGCAGGATGCTTGCCAAGCTGGAGGCCATTCCCAATCTCGATCTGACCTGCGATCCGGAGCTGCAGGGGTACTACCAGAGGTTTGGTATGCAAGCCGTTGTGGGGATGATCATCAAGAGTATCGCGCATCCTACGGACCGCGTTCAGGACGGGTTGAACACCTTGTGAGGGGCAAGAAGTGCCGGTCAGTACGGCATTCTCCGGCATCGTGTCCAGCACGCACATCCTCTGATCCCACATGAATCTGACCTCGAAATCGCCTCCCATAGCCCGAGTATTCAAGCTGGTATGCGTTGCTGGGAAGGGTTGGAAACCCCTCCAGCACGAGAGGGAATCCGAGATTTGCCGTACTGACCGGCCTTCTTGGCTTGTCGGGAGTCCTTTGAGCTGTCCTGAACGCCATTCAGAAAACAGGCGACTCTCTTGATCATCCGCAAAGACCCTTAGTGTTTGATGGCCTAACAGCCCGTCGAGGTTGGTCGCAAGAATCTCCAGAAATACCGCCTACGTCGGCTTCAGGCTCCCGAACGTTGCGTTTCGAGCGGCCGTTGCAGGTTCGGCCATTGTGATGATCGAACGTTGTAAACGGCGTTTGGGCCCCTAAATTGGAAGCATGCACCCCGCTCGCGCCGTGCTTGCTCTGTCGCCAACCGAGCGCCGTCTGTATTCAGCGATGCTGTTCTGGCTCCTGGCTTTCCGGCTGGGAGACCGGCTGCTGTCGCTGAAGACCCTCAGGGCCTGGGTGCGACGCTTTGGACACCGTGTCGGCAGGGCGAACGACCCCGAGCAGGAGATCGTTCGGGTGCGCAAGGCGCTCACGGCGGTGGCCGCACGGCTGCCGGGACGCACGCGGTGTCACCTGCCTGCCGCAGGCCCTCAAAGACGACGACCACCTCGAGGGACACGCCTGGCTGGAATACCTCGACCAGGTGGTGATCGGCGACAACGGCCGCCTGGCGCGCTATACCACCGTCTCCGAACTTCCCCACCACCGGTGGCACGTCAAACGAACACCCTAAGCCCTCACGGGAGTCATCTCTATGTCCGATCGCTCTAGTCTCCACTATCTCCCCCACCCCGATGTCATCGGTCAGCAGCTCGAGGGGCAGCTGGTGCTGGTCCACACCGGCACCAACGCCATCATGGAGCTGAACCCCACCGCAGCCCGCTTCTGGGAGCTGCTCGCTGAACGCGTCGACATCGCCCACGTCAAGCAGCGCCTGCTCGAGGAGTTCGAGGTCGAGCCGGCAACCCTCGAGAAGGAAATCGCCGCCATGCTGGCGACGTTCCTCGAGCGCAAGCTGATCACTCGAGGGTAGGGTGGGATCGTTTCCGCTTAGTCCCGCGGCAAGGCCGCGAATTCGCACTAGGAGAGAGGAGGAGTTCGTGATGAAGAAGACTTGGGAGAGCATGCAGGTCAAGGATGTCGGCAATGTCAGCGATGTTGTGCTGTCGGGTAGTGGCAATGATGTCGTCTCCGACGGCTAAGCCCTGCTCATCTTGGGGCGGTAGCTCGTTCGGCCGAAAGGTCCGAGCTACCGCCCCACCACGCTTCACGATTGCTCTCTGCAAGCTCTTCACACAAGACAGCTATGCTCGTCCTACCTAGAATGCGTATCGCCAGTCCCGACCAAGCGCGGCCGGCTCCTCTAGAGGCCGGCCAGCCCGGGGTATTCGAGTGGGTAACCTACCGTGGCAGCCTCGTCGCCGTCGGCCGGATGATCGGCGACCGCTACGAAATCCACTGGTTCAACATCGCCAGCTACCACTTCGACCCCAGCGATCCCACGGTAGCGGTCTTCCCCTGCACCGGGGCCGACCTTCACGAGGTTCGCGATCGCTTCTTTCGCAGTGTGACTCCGTTGTGGCTCCACGTCCGGGGGCAGTCCGTGCTGCACGCCAGCGCCGTCAAGATGCCGGCCGGCGTGGTGGCCTTGAGCGCCCCACCCAACACCGGCAAATCGACGCTCGCTTTCGCCTTGAGCCGCCGCGGTTACCCGCTCTGGGCCGACGATGCCATCCCCTTCAGGCTTATGGTCGACGGGGCACTGGCCGAGCCGCTTCCATTCTTTCCCCGTCTACGCGCGCCGTCTGCGGAGCACTTCGGCGTCGACCTCCGCAAGGTGCACCGCCAGGAGGCTTGGGCGACGCTGGCCTCGCAGCCGCCGGAACCCCTGCTGGCTATCTATCTGCTCGAACGTCTTGACGAGCTCGAAAATGGTCCGGTCGTACTGTCGCGGTTGCCCGCGTCCGAGGCTTTCGGGGCCGTCCTGGCCCAGACCCTCTCGTTCGGCTTGCAGGAACCGGACCTCAGGCGCGAGACCATGCGGCAGCACCTGGCGCTGATGGACCTGGTTCCGGTGTACCGACTGCGCTTCCAGACTGGCCTTGAACAGATACCGGCCATCCTCGATACCATCGAGCAGAGTGTCCAGCCGCTGCATCCGGTGAGCTAGCGGAATGTCCAATCAGGCCCTACTGCTTATCGACCTGACGCAGTCCCAGGTGGACACCGCGTCGGCAGTGCGCGCCCGCTCCCTGTTGGGGCTGCCGGTCGATTGGGAGGCCCTGCTTACGACCACGGACCAGCACGGCATGTCGGCGCTGATGCTACGCGGCCTTCGTCGGATCGCCCCCGATCAGATCCCTGCCACCCTCCCACAGTTGGTGACGCTGCAGCTCGGCCGCACCATGGCGATGACCAGAGAGCTTACCCAGGCGCTGGCCTCGCTGGCCGACGCCGGCATTCCGGCCATCACCTTCAAGGGACCGACCCTGGCGGTGAGCGTCTACGGCGATCTCGGGTTGCGCCCCTTCGGCGATCTCGATATCCTCGTCCGGCCCGACGATTTCGAAGCGGCCCTGGCCCTCCTCAGCGAAGCGGGCTACCGCCCGCAGCGCCCCTTCCCCTGGGAGTGCCACCTGGTCCACGGTGAACGGGGAACCTGCCTCGACCTTCACGCCGCCCTCTCCCACGACGGTATCCCCTACGGCCTCGACTTCGACCAGCTCGAGGCCCGGGCAGCCCGCATCGAACTCGACGACATCGCGGTCGCTTGCCCCGACGCCGAAGATCTGCTGCTGTTACTCTGTGTCCACCTAGCCAAGGATATGTGGGACGTCCGAAGCGGCTTTGCTCCCAACGTTCGCCTCATCAAACTCGCCGATATCGCCGAGCTGGTGCGGCGGCGCGAACCCGATTGGGATCTGGTGTTGGAGCGGGCCCAGACGCTGCGCGTCCTCCGCATTCTCCGCTTCGCGCTCGGCGTGGTGCGACAGGTGTACCCTGTCACCTTGCCGGCGGGTGTGGTCCGCTCACTGAAAGACACCCCGTTGCCACGAAGCTTCCCCGGCCGCCCCAACGATTACCTCTTCGGCGGCGCCAAACCCTTCTCGGGGGTCGAGGAACTCCTGTTCCAACTTCGGATCAGGGACCGCCTGCGGGACCGAGTCGCCCTGATCTTCACACCGACGTCGCTCGACGAGCACTCGCTCTCCCTGCCCCCGCGGCTGCGCTTTCTGCACTACCTCACCAGGCCCCTGCGGATGGCCGGCCGCTACGGTCGTCAGCTGCTCCGGCGATGAGCGGCCTCGGCAATTTCCTGGCCACGCTCTACCGGGTGCTGTCGTGGCGGTTGCTGGTCGCCGCCGCTCTGATGCTGGTCCTAACGCTCACGCAGGGGGTGGGCCTGCTGATGCTGATCCCACTTCTGGACCTGGTCGGCATCGAGGTCAGCGGCGGTAGCGTGGGCCTGCTAGCCGACTCCCTGTCGCGGATCTTCGATACCCTGCGGTTGCCGCCGACGCTCGCGGCGGTGCTGCTCGTCTACGTCGCGATCATCGGGCTGACCGCCTATCTGACTCGGCATCAGGCGATCCTCCTGCATCGGCTCGAAGAGACATTCGTGCGCACCCTCAGGCAGCAGCTCTACGGCGCCATCACCGACGCCACTTGGCCCTTCTTCATTCGCCATAAGAGCAGCGACTTCACCCACGCCCTGACCAGCGAAATGCGGCGCCTCAGGAGTGCTGCCCGCTCGGCCCTCGAGCTTGCCGTCAAGCTGATGGTGGCGCTCGTGTATGTCGGCCTGGCGCTCTACCTGTCGCCGCTGGTGACCCTGCTGGCCTTTGCCTGCGGCCTCGCCCTGGTGGCCCTCATCTACCCCCAGATGCGTCTGGCGCGGCGCAAGGGCGAGGCCATCACCAAGGCCAATCGCAGCCTCTACGCCGCCATCGGCGAGTACCTGGCCGGCATGAAGGTCGCCAAGAGCCACGGCATCGAGGATCTGCACCGCCGCACCTTTGGGATGTTGAGCGAACGGGTCGAGGGCGCCTACCTCGACGCCACCCGCAACCGGGCCACGGCCAACTTCTGGTTCGAGCTGGGGGCGGTGGCAGCGCTTAGCCTGGTCCTCTTCGTGGCGCTCGAGCTGCTGGCGCTCCCGGTGGCAGGGGTGATCGTCCTGCTGTTTCTGTTCTCCAGGCTGATGCCGATGTTCGGCCGCATCCAGGGTCTCTATCACAGCGTCAGTACCGCCCTGCCGGCCTTCGACGAGGTGATGGTGCTGATGGAGCGGTGCCGAGCCGAAGCCGAACCGCCGGCCGACGGTTCCGATGTCCTCGAGCTGCGGCGGGCGCTGGCCCTGCGCGGCGTCCGCTACGCGTACCCCGGCGGGCCCGAGGTGTTGAAGGATCTCGATCTGGTCGTCGAAGCTGGCAAGACCACCGCCATCGTGGGCCCCTCAGGAGCAGGCAAGAGCACCATCTCAGACCTGATCGTCGGCCTACTGACGCCACAGCATGGAGCGGTGCTGGTGGACGACCGAACCCTCAGCAAGGCCCGGATACACCCTTGGCGACGCCGGCTCGGCTACGTCGCTCAGGAACCTTTTCTGTTTCACGATACGGTGCGGGCTAACCTCCTGGCGACCCACCCCGAAGCCAGCGAAAGCGACCTCTTACCTGTAGTTTGTTGACAAGGGTCAAATCGAGCAGTAGAACGGACAACAGGAGGTCGAACGATGAGTCGACGCCTACCCGTACCTACCGCCCCCGGACCGCTAGAGAGCTACGCCAGCAGTTTCGATGACCTGTTCAACAAACGCAACCAACGCGACACCTTCCGGCGCTACCTCGAAGGCCTACTACTACCCAGCGAACGAAACAAAACCCTGACCGGGCTCGCCAACACCGAGCCGGTGGCAGGCGCAACCCACAAGGACGCGCAGAAACTGCAGTGGTTCTTATCCGAATCCACCTGGGACCCCGCCTTGGTGAACAACAAACGACTGGCGCTGCTCTCCGAGGACGAGCACAGCAAGCCCAACCCCGAGGGCGCCCTGGTGATCGATGAGACCGGCGATCGAAAGTGGGGCCGACACACCGCCCATGTCGGCCGCCAGTACCTCGGCAGTATCGGCAAGATCGATAACGGCGTGGTCAGCGTACACACGTTGTGGGCGAACGAGGAACGGTACTACCCGATCGAGGTTGAGCCCTACACGCCTGCACCCTGGTTCGCTCTTGGTAAGAACGACCCCGAGTTCCGCAGCAAACCGCAAATCGCGCTGGAACTCATCGAGAACGCCCATGCGCTCGGCATTCCCTTCCGCGCCGTAGTAGCCGACCGCTTCTACGGGGAGAACCACCCCTTCTGGACTACTTTGCAGAGCGAGGAGATCCCCTACGTGCTGGCCTTGAACCCATCGCACGCATGGTGGCACCAGATTGGCACCATCGGCTCTGCGGAGGGAGTAGCGGGAGCCGCCTCGTGGCGTGAGGATGATGCCGGCGTTTGGGAGAAGCTCACGCGGTGCTTTCGTGATGGTCACCAAGAGACCTGGTGGGCTCTCGAGGGGGTGGCGGGACCGTACGGCCCGGAGAGCGCGAAGCGGTTGATCATCGTGACTACTGATCCTGCTGCGCTTCCGGAGGAGAGCACGTTCTACTTACGAACGAACCTCCCTGCGCCCGGATCTAGCCGCGCTCAAGAGAGCGGCATGATTCCGGCTGATGTGGCGGAGATCGTGAGGCTCTACGGGCTTAGGGTGTGGGTGGAGCAGAGTTACAAGCAGGTCAAGGGGAGTCTGGGTTGGGCGCAGTACCAGGTGCGCAGCGACATGGCCATGAGGCGGCACTGGCAGCTGGTTTGTTGCGCGTTTTCGTTCTGCTGGTGGGCCTTACCAGGAGGAGGAGTGGCTGCTGAGCTTGACGGGGGTGGGCAACCCGTAAGTCTTGTGGAGGGCGATGTTGAGGAGCGAGCGGGGGGGAAAAAGAAAGAGCCAGAATCTGGTCGTGACTTGGCCACAGGCGTTGAGGCGGGTCAGAGCTTGGCTGGAACCTTACCTTTTGCTAAGGAGGTATTGGCAGGCGTGGTCGGTGAAGCCCCCGCCGCAGCGGTTGCAGCGGCTTCTTGATTGGCTTTTCGATGGCAGGCCGATCCACTGCTATGCCCGGTAACAACAAACTACAGCTACAGCGGCTCATAATGAGTGAAGTTGGATTCCGGCATGCTCAAACCACCCCACCACATCCGAAAGCTCCACCGTCAACAACGCAACCGCAATCGCAGAGTCCAACGCTCCCCTGGTCCTCGCTCCCAGGCGCTTCACGACCCCCTTGATCTTCGAGAAAGCAAGCTCAATCGGATTCAGGTCAGGACTGTACCCAGGTAAGAACACCAACTCACACCCGCGAGCCTCAATGGCCTCCCGAACCTCCGGTTTCCGATGCACCCCCAACTGATCCATCACCACGATCTGTCCCGGCCTGAGCCTGGGAGCGAGGATCTGCCTGATGTACGCCAAGAACGCGTCACCATCCACCGCCCCAGTCAACGTCATCGCGTCACTCACGCCCTCATCGAGACTGATGGCTGCGACCAGGCTGGTGTTCTCCCCCCGGTTCTTCGGCACCCGACCCACAGCCCGCTGTCCCTTTGGGGCGTAGGCGTAGGCGAGAGTCATGGCGAGGTTGAAGCCGCTCTCATCAATGAACACCAACCGCCTCGGGTCGATCTGCTGGATCCAGGCTAAGAACCGCCACCGGGCTTCTGGATTCTGTTCACTGGCGTAGATCGTCTTTTTTTCTCGTCGATCCCATTCTCTGTATGAACCGCCCTGGGTTTGATGGAGGCTCCGTTCTCCCTCGAAAGGAGAGAATGGAGCATGACCCGTTACGACCAAGAAACCAAAGATCGAGTCATCCGCATGTTCATGGAGCGTCGAGAAGAAGCGCCGCACGAATCACGTTCAGCCTCTTATCGGCGCCTGCATGACCTAACCGGCATCCCGGTCGACACGATGCGCGGCTGGGTAGACAGAGCCCGCATCGACGCTGGTGACAAGCCAGGCCTGACAACCACAGAGCGTGAGGAGATCAAGGCCCTCAAGAAGGAAGTAGCCGAACTCAAACGAGCCAACGAGATCCTCAAGACAGCCAGCGCGTTTTTCGCGGCCGCGGAGCTCGACCGCCGACTCAAGTGATGGTCGCCTACATCAACGCGTATAAGAACCTGTTCGGGGTCGAGCCGATCTGCCGTGTCCTACGGGACCACAACGTGCCGATCGCCCCGAGCACGTACTACGCAGCCAAGAAGCGGCAAGCATCCGCTCGCCAGCAATCCGATGAGCGTCTCCTGGAGGTCATTCATCGGGTGCACCGCGAGAACTTTGGTGTGTACGGCGTCCGTAAGGTATGGCACGCCCTCCAGCACGAGAGTATCGACGTTGGGCGTGACCAGGTGGCGCGCCTGATGAGAGTCGCGGGCTTGAAGGGCATGACACGAAGAAGGAAGGTCCGCACGACCATCCCAACGCCTAGCGGCGTCAGCTCGCCGGATCTGGTGAGGCGAGACTGGTTCCAAGATGCGCCCGACATCGTTTGGGTGGCGGACTTCACGCACGTGCTCACTCGTGAAGGGTGGGTGTACGTGTCGTTCCTGCAGGACGGCTTCTCGAGGCGCATCCTGGGTTTCACGGTCAGTACCGGTAAGAGCAGCGAGCTGGTGATGAGGGCTCTGGAGCAGGCTGTGAGCGTCCGGCGTCGAACCGATCGGCGGTTCGTTGCTGACGGCGTGATTCATCATTCGGATGCCGGCAGTCAATATACGAGTCTGGCGTTCAGCCAGAAGTTGCTCGATCATGGCGTGAACGGTTCGATCGGTCGGGTGGGCACGGCGTATGACAATGCGTTGATGGAGAGCACGATCGGCTTGTTCAAGAGCGAGCTGATCCACGCCAGGTCGACGAGTTGGTGCTCGAGGCAGGAGGTGGAGACGGCGACGATGCGGTGGGTGAGGTGGTTCAACTGTCGGCGGTTGCACTCTTCGCTCGATTACGTCAGTCCCGTGGACTTCGAGATGGCGTACACTCAAGCGCAGGCCATGCCCAGGCTGGCCGCGTGAGAGCAGAGTCTCCACGAAACCCAGTACGGTTCAGTACCCAGCGGCACATAGTGGCGCGGCTGATGCGGATGCCGGTCGTCTCGAACAGAAGGTCGCAGCGCTGATCGTGGGTGAGGTCATTGTTGATCAGGTGCTGCTCAACCCAGGACCGGTGCTCATTGAGGGCGCTGGGGCGGCCTGGGGAGGTTTGTGGGGTGACGTCACCTTGTTGGCGGTAGCGATGGAGGTAGCGCTCGACGCTGCTTTTGCTCACGTTGAACGTCTCAGCGGTCTTCTGGAGGGTCATTCCTTTGTTGAGGACGGTATCCACGATGCGTTCGCGGAGGTCGGTGGAGTAGGACATGCTTCAGCATGCAACAACGTCACTCATTCCGCAACCCGCTGTAATTTGCAAGGATAGAGCAATTGAATAGAAGCGAGCCTGTTGCAAATTGCCGCCATGAAACCACAGCCCAGCTTGTTGAGTCGGTTTCCACATATTGCGTAGCTCACCTTCCCAGGGGCCGGGATCATATTTGGTGTCAGAGCCTAAACCCCAACATTTACCTACCTTATCAGCCACGTCTTGCGAGATAAGCCTGGCGGCCCAACTATTCATTGAGCCATAGCCCGTCGCATATACGATGAGATCAGCCGCTAATTTGCTCCCATCGGTCAAAACCACGCTATCTTCGGTAATTTCGGCAATACTGACGCCACTTCGCAACTTGATCTGGCCATTTGAAATCAATGCCGAGGCCCCGACATCGATGTAATAACCTGAGCCGCGACGCATATACTTTATCCCCAAGCCGGCCCCATCTTCACTAAAGTCAAGCAAAAAACCAGCTTGTTTAAGACCTTCATAAAAATCAGAGTCTTGTTGCCGAATTGCCGTCATATGAGCTACAGATCGTTGTGCTTGCAATTTATGGGGCATCGACGCACTCGTCATATCCAATTGATGCGTGCTGATGCCGGCCTGTTCGGATGCTTCAGAATAAGGGCTAGCTGCGAAAAGTGATTCGGAGCGCATAACCATGGTTGCTGACCGTTGGATCATCGTCACATCTGCCCCATGCTCCCACAGATCAGCACAAATATCATGGGCCGAGTTATTAGAGCCTAAGACGACACAACCCTTGCCTGCATAGGCTTCACCGCTTTTGTGCTTGCTGGAGTGGTGGAGATCTCCCTTAAAACGACTTGCCCCAGGAATATCTGGTATATTTGGCATTCCCGACATTCCCGTTGCGAGCACGAGTTGTTTCGCTTGGAGAATGACTTCTTCGCCGTGACGTTCAACAGTGACAGTCCAGGTTTTGCTTGCATCATCATAGTCGGCGTTTTTGCATTCTGTAGCGTCCCAGTAATTCAGTTCCATAATTTTGGTATAGCTTTCCAACCAATCGCCCATTTTGTCTTTGGGGATATAGACAGGCCAATCATCAGGAAAAGGTAGATAGGGTAGATAATTTTGCCAGATCATATCGTGCAAACAAAGCGACTTGTAACGCTTTCGCCAGGAGTCGCCAGCCCGTTCATTTTTTTCGATGATGATCGTGGGCACCTCAAGCCGTCGTAGCCGAGCCGCAAGCGCAATGCCAGCCTGTCCGCCACCGATGATGACGCAATACGGTTGCTTGGTGTAGCCGAGGGCAGCCTCTTCTGCTTCTTTTTGCTCAAGCCAACTCTTTCGGTGCCTAAAAGCGCCATGTTGGGTTCCCTCAATGCGGCGGTAGCCTTTTTTCTCCTCAAAGCCTTTGAGTTCGCTCATCGACGTAAACAGGGTCCAACATTTACCTTCTTTTAGACGTACATGGCCTTCCCCTCTGGCAACAGCGGTCTCAAAAGAAAACCAGCCGCCGATAGTGCCATTGTCTATCGTGGACTCATCTTCGAGTTTCCAGTGACTGGGCTTTGTCTGAGGGAATGTCGCAGCCAGCATCGCTTGAATGTCATCTTTTCCTTCAGCCGTTTTGACATTCCAGGTAAAGGCGACCAGGTCTCGCCAATAGCATTCCTCATCGAACAAGTTCATTGCGCCGCTGAAGTCTGACTGTTCTAGTGCTGTACGAAAGCTTGAGACCCAATCAGATAATTGTTGGCTTGCTTGGGTGACAGGCGCGTCCCCAAGATCCGCAGTGTCGGTCATGCGGGTCCTCTCCTAGACGGGGTCCGATGAGCCGTGTTCAGTTCGGACCATTGTACAAGCGCGGAGATCAGCCTGCTCAAGGACGGGTTTGACGTCACCTTCCTTCAACGCCCAAGCGGAGTTGGCAAGGCTGATTGCGTTTGTGTCAAGGACGGTTGAAACTCACTCTTGACGGGGTTCCTGCCAAACGACGCTAGGCCCCCAGTGGAACCAGGTACCGACCTCATCCCGATAGCAGCCTTCCGGCGCCTGCAGTAACAGACTGCTACGGCTGCGATCCTCGTGCAGCTCTTCGTAGAAGACCGAATCCCCGGAACAGGGGGTTTCGAACGCCAGGTCTGCCACGCTGGTTAAGGTCGCGATGTTATCCCGGAACTCCCAGGGGCCGCCAGCATTTGGTATCGCCGTATGGAGTCGGACAGCGACTGGCAAGCAGATGAGATTTCTCGAGTGATGAGTGCGGAACTTGATGCCGAATGGGATGAGGACGGGGATTTCGATGAATAAAGCGAGCCAATGGCGGTTAGAACTGGCTCAACGGGTCGGGGCGGTTTATACATCTCACACCAAGGTCAGCACTGTGATTTTGGCTGGCTCAACCGCCCGTAATATGTCCGACCGCCATTCCGACATCGAAATCGACATCTTTTGGCACGAACCACCCACGGACGATGATCGCCGCTCGACCATTGCTAATGCAGGCGGTGAGATCGTCGGATATTGGCCGTTTGAAGATGATGAATGGAGTGAAGTCGTCACCTTCGGCGGTCTGAAAGCCGACACCAGTAGCTTCCTCGTTGAAACGATGGATCGTTATCTGGCGGAGGTAGTCGATCAGGCTAAGCCCGATATCGATATGCAATTACTGATCGCTGCTGTTCAGCACAGCATCGTTCTAGGAGAGTCAGATTTAGAACTACTACACGCTTGGCAGGATAAAGCCAATACGTATCCTGATGCACTTGTCGAAGCGATGGTCAAGGATGCCTTGTCGGAAAACCCACGATCTTATGCGCGTTGCGCCTTGGCTGAACGTGGTGATGTCCTTTATCTGCACGATTTGTTGGTGCGCACGGCAAAACGGCTGATGATGGCACTCTGTGGGCTCAATCGCATTTACCCAGTCAGGCACACCAGAAAGCCAGTTCAGCGAGGCTTGGCCACTCGCCGATCTCGGCGAGATCCTCGTCAACCATTTGAGAGCGTTGGTACTGGCTGGCACACAGAACCACCAGGTTTGTTCCCAAGCTTGCCGCACCCCAGCCGCTATCACCGGATTCTTCACAACCCAGAGCGGCTCATCGCTCAGCCGGCACTCAGCGTCCTCCATGGAACAACAGGCATGGGTAAAGCTGATCATAGTAAACCCTTGCCGGTCGACTAAGGGCAAGCGCGCTTTTCGTGGGCGAGAACTCCCCGAGGCCGAGAAGGGATTCAGCACGATGGGGATGGTGTTTGGTTTCAAGCTGCATGCCCTGGTGAACAGTGAGAGCCCGGGGTTGTTCCGGAGGTGAGCTGTTTGCTCCTGCATCCTGCTCGGATGTTCGTGCTGGACGGGAACTCGCCAAGACTTAGAGGGCGACCGGGTGCTCGGGGATAAAGCTTACGTGGGTTCAAGAACGTCATCACTCCAGCCAGTTGAAGAATCATGCACGATCAAGGTGTTTGGGTTTGTGGATGAGTCGCCTAGGAAGCGGTATGAGACGTCGTTTCAGCACTCTGGTGAGGTCGTTAACGCTTCGATGCTGAGCCGGGTAAAGACGTTCAGATCGCTGGGGACCACCGTGAATCTGAAGATCGCTGCGATCGACGATGCACTCGGGAGCCCTAAACGGGTACAAACGAGGTAATTCGTACCCTGATTGGCACTTTCGAAGATGGTCAAGGATGCCTGTGTCGGCGAGGACCCACGATCTTACTGCTGCGTTGCGCCTTGGCTGAACGTGGTGATGTCCTTATATCTGCACGGTTTGTTGGTGCGCACGGCAAAACGGCTGATGATGGCACTCTGTGGGAATCGCATTTATGTAGGCCATCCCAATTTCAAATGGCTTGATGCACTGGCCGCTGAAATGACTATCGTGCCACCTGATTTTGCGGCTCGACTAAAGCAGGTTTTTCAAGCAGAGCCTTTGATCGCTGTTCAAGAATTTGATCAACTGACCCATGAGGTTTTCGATTTGGCCGAGCATCACTTCCCACAGATTAATCTAACGGCTGCTCGCGCCAAGTTTTTGGAAACAGGTGAGATTTTTGAGAATCCCGTACATTTATCGTAGCGAGGTTGATCGTGTTCACTTTGCTGTGAGGGAGCTTTTTTTGTAACCCCCATCGAGGAACCGAACACAATGAATAGTGATCAAGAGAGTCGCCTGTTTTCTGAATGGCGTTCAGGACAGCTCAAAGGACTCCCGACAAGCCAAGAAGGCCGGTCAGTACGGCAAATCTCGGATTCCCTCTCGTGCTGGAGGGGTTTCCAACCCTTCCCAGCAACGCATACCAGCTTGAATACTCGGGCTATGGGAGGCGATTTCGAGGTCAGATTCATGTGGGATCAGAGGATGTGCGTGCTGGACACGATGCCGGAGAATGCCGTACTGACCGGCACTTCTTGCCCCTCACAAGGTGTTCAACCCGTCCTGAACGCGGTCCGTAGGATGCGCGATACTCTTGGTGATCATTCGCAACGACCCAACGGGTAGATTTGGACCAGTTATCTGGACAATAACCCCTTTGTCGCTACGTGCGCCCCAGATCAGACAGGGCCCTCAGATATGCGGGTTAGGCGGTAGCACTGATCTACAACCTGGTGTGGTATTCACTTCGAACTCGCTCCAGGGTATCTGAGCTTAAGGTATGCCCGTCCGCAAGCGCGGCGTTCGCCTTCACGTGACGCGGATCGGCGGTTCCGATGATCGCCGTGGCGATCGCTGGATGGGACAAGGTGAATCGGAGCGCGAATTCAAATACGTCCATATCCCCGGCAAGTTCGTGAATAGGGAATTTCTTCAACCTTCCTCTCATCATGTTGGCCTCGCCACCGAGGTCGTAACTGTTACCGATATATACCGCATTCGCGACCGGGCGCTTTGCGATCACACCCCTTCCCAATTCCTGCAAAATCGGAAGGAGGTCTTGTTCTGGCTCCTGCCAAAGAATGTTGTAATTCAATTCGTGAATATCCAACGGCCAATCACCGATGCAGTCGACGGCGCCCTGCCCGTCCGCCGACAGGCCGATAAATCTCACCCATCCCCGCTGTTTCGCTTCGGACAGGGCGTCAAACGCCTGATTCCAGTCATCCCCTTCGCCCGGCAGGCCATGGAACTGGACGATATCGATCACATCCGACCGCAGGCGGCTGCGGCTACGGTCGATCGTTTCCAGAATCCCCTTCCGCGTATAGTCCCGATATCCTTCAAAATCGCCGGCATCGTTGCGAACACGATACCCGCCGCACTTGGTCGCGACGACGAATTCGTCCCTGCGATGCGAGATAAAGCGCCCGATCCTCTCTTCGCTCTCAAAATAACGAGCTGCCGTATCGATAAAGTTGATACCGCAGTCCAACGCGCTCATAAGCACGGCCTCAGCGCGGGCGGGAGCAACGTCTACGTCCCCCAGTTGGGTCGCACCCAGACCGATCTCCGAGACGCTAAGCCCCGTTTTCCCCAATTCCCGGTACCTCACGGATCCATTCCCTCCGGCATGAACGTCTGGACGAGGGCATAACGATGATGGCCGGATTCTTGAGGCCACCCACGATGGGCGTCGCGCTGAAACGACAAGCAGAAGTCTCCCGCTTTACCTAGGAATTTGGCGGGAGATTTCTCGCTCCGCGACGCCTTTGCCCTGAGCGGGTCTCGTTCACCTGCCGACCAATCGAAATCGTAAGCCGGAAATCCCTGGTTGCCATCCGGATCCCGTTCAGGGTCACTAGAGATTTCCTCTACGAGGTAACTGTTGGCGTCAAATTCCATCGTTCAAAGTTAAATTTCACCATACTTCATGTGAGATCGCCCTACAAGCGATCTGAGGTGCTCCCCGTTTTTTGGTCCCTCTCAAAGTCGGACCGATCCATACCCTCTGTGTAGGCCTGGATCCGGTCGATGGCCTCGAGGATGTCCTCAAGGCGCTCTCGCCAGTCTCTAGGTGGCACGAATAGCCTCGCTCAAGACGCGGTCGCGAAGCCTCGGTTTCAGTCCTGTGCGGGTTACCAGATCTACTGGAGTGCCGATAATGGTCTCGAGGTAGATCTTCAGGTCGATGAATTCGAAGAGGCTGATGGGCCGATCGAAGCTGGCGAGAAGGTCCACGTCACTAGCATTGGTGGCCTCTTCGCGGGCGACTGAACCGAATAGGTCTAGGGTTGCCACACCGAGTTCCCGAAGCTCATCCTGATGAGCCTTGAGGGTGTTGAGAACTTCAGTCCTGGTTACAGTCATCCTGCTACTAGCAGGGGTTGAGCGGGTAGCTGAATCCTTGTCCTGAACGCACCTCCTCACGCTGCAATCGAGTTCATGCCGGTCACCATCGCACTTTCCAGGCGGTCCGCCGCTAGGCGCTGAGCGTCCCGCCACGACAAACCAGGACTTCGCTGCCTTTCCTCGCTGATGAGATTGAACGCCTCGATCACCAGATCCGCATGCCTCAAGTGAGCCGCGAACGACCGGCACGTACACCGTCCCAGAGCCAAGTTCTGCTTCCGAATGCGGTGCGAAACCTCCAACGACCAGCGCGAGTTCCAAACCCCCATCACCGCCTGTACACCCCCCTCCAGAGTTGAGGCCAACGCGGTGAGGTACCA
This sequence comes from Trueperaceae bacterium, assembly GCA_963662295.1. Classification (GTDB taxonomy): domain Bacteria; phylum Deinococcota; class Deinococci; order Deinococcales; family Trueperaceae. Next base: position 3,701,825 of record OY759346.1, on the reverse strand, counting down.
TCCTCCCCGTTGGTGCTTCCACACGATGAATAGGCCCACCTCACCCACCTCAGGGATCGCTACTTTGAGGCGTTTGACGTAGCGCTGCAACTTCGGGTACCACCTCGCGGTGCCCCGCGGGTACCGCTCAGCCAGCTCCCGGACCTTCACGATCTCATCGCCCACCAGGACCTTGGAATTGGTGCGGTAACGCATCACCAACGGGACACCCAGGAACTTCAGGCTCCGCATTGAGAGCTTTGGTGGCGAACTGCGCGTCGGCCAGCACACCCGCGAATGAATGGCCCGCCATGACGGTGTCCCCAACGACATTCAACATGGCTTCTGTGGGAGTGAGTTTCGGGTACTGCCGGGTAGCCATTCGCGCGTCCGGGAACGGATCGCACCGCAACAGAATGGGGTCCTGGTCGGGACTCACGAGGGCGCTGCTGGTGAACGTGTGGCCCCAGAACACGCCCTTGGTTGATGATGAGTAGTGCCGGCCGATCCCTTCGATCCTCTCGCCATGGTGCTCGATGGTGAGCAGGTCAACCGCGAGGAAACCTCCTTCTGGGGCGCCTGGCAGACGCCGGACTAGGGCGTTGTTGTGGGGGACGGGATCGTTGGCGAGAGCTCGGCAGGTTTGGTGCCGCCCGACCGGCAGGAGGCCCTGTTGTTGCATTTCGCTGACGCTTTCGCAGCCCTTGAGTAGTCCCAGGGTGTAGCCGGTCGCTACACTAGGTGGTGCGGTTCTAGACATACCGCAGAATAGGCGATGGTGACCGGCCTTTCTCGGCTTTTCACCGTCGCCTATTCGTCAGGGACGCCTTTCCTGTAGGGGCGCTCAACTCCTGCTGAGCCAAAGTCAGGGGTGCTGGAGAGGCTTGAGGCGTTGAGCATGATCCGTGGTGAATCATGCCTGGGAGGTGCTTAGTTCTTGATTGTGGGGCTCGTTTTCATTCTCAGTCTTGGTTGCGTGGTGACGTGGGATGATCTCTGCCCCCGAAGGGGGAGGCCAGTACATGGCCGCCGGTTCTGGGGGCGTGGGGGTGCGGGAATCTCTCACGGCATTACCCCAATTGACGTTTCACGGGAGCAAGGTGAACCGGAGCGAGGCGGTGAGGTGGAGCACCGACATCCGCTACGTGCGGACGCGTGGGACGTACGCCGCCTCGGAACTCGAGCGGGAGGCCGAAGATTATATGTACGACAAGTTGAGGCGGTTGGGTCGTCGCGCGCCGATGGTGGTGAGGGGTGAGGGTACGAAGTGGTCCTTCAAGGAGTGGCGCAGGGCATCGGAAGCCGGAGTCGTCCTGCTGAACGGCGTTCGGTCACGAGAGGTCTCTGCTACGATATCGCGAAAGGAAGATCACATGGCGGGACTCAGCCGATCCCAACTCGAGCAGCTCCACCGGGACGGCTTCCTCGCGGCAGCGAGTCTGGCCCTCGCGCACATGAAGTGGTAGTGAGGACACGTCCCCCTTGCATCTTGTAGCTGTACACGGAGGTGAACGATGAAACGCGTCGTGACTGTATGCCTGGGGCTGGGCCTCGGCTTTGGGATTGCGGAAGGGGAGTTCATCGGTGGTGGCGTCTCGATCTATTTCTTCTTGCCGATCCTGAGCGTTCAAGGTGGGGTTGAAGTGGAGGAGAACCTGGTTTTGCGGGGCAACCTGGACTCGATTTTACTGGCGAATGTCCTGACGGTGGATGTCCTGTACACCTTCTTCGATCAGGACTATCCGGTGAATGACTGATTTGCGTGTCCAACAGCCCTCCTTCACGCCTCAATCCGAGAAGATCCGGTCAGCACGAGGTTTCTCCTCACCATCGCGACTCGCTCCTGAGCCCGCCGCCACGACAACAACGGCGAGAAGAGGCGTTCAGCACGCACCCTAAGAAAAGCATCCAGCACCAAGTCCGCATGCTTCAACAGGACTTGCCGGCGTTGTTCGGGGTTGCGTCGGTGACGGGTCTGATCTCTAGTGAGGGGCAAGAAACCCCGGTCCGCATCGCATTTTTCGCACATTGCCGTGCCTGACGGTGGCTGCGTTTCCGCTTTTCTGAATACGACTCAACGATCTGGCGTTGGACGAGAGAATGCGTGGTGGACGGAGAAACCGAGAAATGCCGTACTGCCGGCACATCCAGCACCAAGATTTCCCTTGCTCATCGCCTCCACGAGGCCGGATTGTCCTGTTCAATTGACTCGAGAAACGCCGGCACTGACACTTCCCAAGACCCAGATTCTGCTTATACAACCGATGACTCCACTCCAAATCCCACCGGAGCTTCCAAATATTCAGAACCGACTGCACCCCACCATGCACAGATGAGATGAGCGCGAAGCACTCCCAATCGGTTCCTTTGCCTTTCCACACCAGCACCAGATCTACCCGACCCACCTCCGCTAGCCACACCTCCAGACGTTTGGCGTACCACCCGAACCGTTTGTACCAGCGGCTCCTCCCGGGGCGATACCGCTCCGCTAGAGTACGGACCTGCACCCTCTCTCGACCCAGGAACACCCAGGCGTCAGTACGGAAGCGGCCCACAAACGCGATCGGCATGAACTTCAAGCTCCTAAGGCCAAGCCGGGTGCTGAACTGTGCGTCGAACACCGCTGCCTTCACCTCGTATCCAGCTTCGATGACGTCCCCGACGATGTTGAGCATGCCTTCGGTGGCGCTGAGCCGCGGGTAGGTCGGGGTTGCCATTTGTTCTGTCGGGAACGGCGCCAACTGAAGTGGGAATGGGTCCTGATCTGGGTACACCAAAGCGCTACTGACAAACGCGTGACCCCACACCACACCGTTATCCGTACTGCTGTAGACCCGGCCGACACCCTGAATGCTAGCGCCTTCATGCTTGACGGTGAGGAGGTCCACAGCGAGGATACCGCCTGGCGGAGCTTGCTTGAGGCGGTGGGCTAATCCGCTGCGGTGAGGTTGTGGATCACCAGCCAGGAGGTCGGCGCTATGGGTGTGGCTATGCGGCAGGATCTGCTGCTGGCACATCTCGGCGAGGGTCTTGTGTTGCAGGGCGAGTAGGCCTGTGGTGTAGGCATGCTCGAACGGACGTATGCTGGTGCTTGCGGGACTCATGACACCCCGCAGGATGCGTGCTGACCGGCCTTTTCGCAAGACCGAGTGGCATGCATCCCTTTGTTATCGCCTTTTCAAGGGGGGCCGGATACTCCTGTCGATGAAACCCCCGTCCTGTATGCGGGTGGAGGCGGCGACATGGTGTTTCTTCTTGAGGGACCTCCCGAAGAACGAGTCTTTTTTGGGGTTCATGCCACGATCGGTGCTGAATTCCGCCAAGATTCCTTCGGTTACTTTGTGGAAGTACATCCGAGTATCGCCTTTGTTGGCTATGTTCAACCCTATCTAAGGACCCGCGTTGGACTGAACTATTACTTCTAGAGATTGCTGTTGACCACGAAAGGCTGCCGTGAAAGGTGCAAGAGAACCGCTCCGGCTTGCCGTGTGCGTGAAACGAGACGATGACGGAATCCGTTGAGCCCGATCCGGTGTTCCCATTTTGAAAAGTCTCGCCCAGGAGCTCCGGCTGCATATTGGCGATCGGGCGTCTGGTGTCGTGTGGCAATTTCCGAGAGGTGGCCACTACAAACCTAGACAGATGCAGCAGATGGTAAAGGAGTTGGCCACTGCCGCTAGCATTCAGAAAAACGTCTACCCGCACCTGCTGCGACATAACAGTTGCCCAGTGGTTAGCTGATCGGGAGATGCCGGAAAATCTGTTGCAGCAATTTCTTGGTCACACAAAACCGGATACGACCCAGGTTTATTACGAATCTCGGAGAACCCAGGTAAAGGAAGCCTTCGAAGAAGCGATGGGGAAATAGGCGTCCCAGCTCTAGGCCCTTCGTGCACGGCGCTGAAGGGCTGACAAATTTGTGCGACATTTCACCACTATCGTTGCCGTACGAGGGACGAGCCCTCAGGCAACGGAAGGATAGAGGTGAGGCACATGAAAGAGCAGAGGAGTCACAAGATAATTCCGGGGAAAACGTGCATAGAGACGTGCATAGAGACGCTCCCCCAACCCCTACACACAAGCGGAATGTGGGCTTTAACACATTTCCAACATTGAAACTCTATCTTGGATTAGCGCGCGAAAATTTTGTAAGCAAAGGTGCAAGTTCAGTTTTTTATGAGTCTCGAGAGCCTCTGCACCACTGAGGAGAAGTCTGATGAATTACCAAATCCTAAAACGCAAGTCGTTCTGGCTCACGGGATGCATCTTCCTGATTACGGCAGCTGCGTACGCACCGCTCGACGCCGACAATGGCAACCAGACAATGACGGTCGGTACCTTCCAGATCGACAGCGTAGCGGCGGTAGGAGAAGTTGTGGAAATCCCTGACGCGCAGGCGGTGATCGAATACGACTCCGCGGTGGGCCAGTACGGCTTTCACCTATTTGCCGAGGCCCAGGCCGCCTGGAACGAGATTACGGTTTCCGACCCGGAAGGCAACACAATATTCGAAGGAAAAAGCAGTGGGCTCCTCGCGGTTACCGGCCTGATGAACATACTCATCGAAACTGTTGAACCGCCAATCGACGAACAATCACGTGAAGAATTCCTGGCCCGGTACGTCGCAGGAGAATACTCCGTTCGTGGCACGACAGTCGATGGCGAGCCGGCGGAGGGCACGATTACGTTTACCCACAACATCCCGGAACCGCCACAGATCATTTCGCCCGCGGAAGGAGCTGTGATCAGTCGGGACGAGGTCATCATCGCCTGGGAGCCGGCGGCCAGCACAGACGTGGAAATTTACGCGCTCAACATATTCCCTGCTCCTCCGCCCGAAGGACAGGAACCACCGGCGCTAAACATTGACTATACGGTTGAGTTTCCGGCATTCATCACCGAGATGCGGATTCCAGCGGAACTGCTCGCACCTGGCATCGAATATCAAATCGAGTTAACCGCGATTGAAGAAGGCGGCAATCAGACCGTCTCGATCGGCTACTTTTTCACGGTGGATCCGTAAACCCCATCCCCTTCCCCCTGTGTACAGGGCAACCTAATTACCCTAAACAAAATTCAATCAAAATTTAGTCCGGAATCAAGGGGCCGAAATCGGTACTGAAATGAGCCCACACGCTACAATTGACTTACAGAGATCGAGAAACGATGTCGGGTACCATGCACCATGCCTGAAGCATCGACCATCAAGGAACTGCTGGCGGCCGGTCGCGACGATGCGGTCGCCGTGGCCGCGCCGGGGCGGCCGCCGCTGACCTACGGGCGTCTGCGCGCCCATGCCGACCGGACGGTAGCCGCACTGAACGGGTTCGGCATCGGGCGTAACGACCGGGTGGCGATCGTCCTCCCGAACGGCCCGGAGATGGCCACCGCCTTCGTCACGATCGCCTGCGCTGCGACCACCGCGCCGCTCAACCCCGCCTACCGCCGGGAGGAGTTCGATTTCTACCTGGAGGACCTGGGCGCCAGGGCGCTGGTGGTCGAGCGGGGCAGCGCCTCACCCGCGCTGGACGCCGCTGCGGCGCTCGGCATCCCGGTGCTCGAACTGGGTGTCCGCGACGGCACCCCGGCGGGGCTGTTCGGCCTCGCCTCGGAGCGGGCCGCGCCCGTTGCGGCCGGCGGACCGGCCGGCAGCGACGATGTCGCCCTGGTCCTGCATACGTCCGGCACCACTTCGAGGCCGAAGATCGTGCCGCTCACGCATGGGAACGTGCGCGCGTCGGCCCGCAACATCCGCACGACCCTGGCGCTGACGCCGGACGACGTCTGCCTGAACGTGATGCCGCTGTTCCACATCCACGGCCTGATGGCGGCGGTGTTGTCCACCCTTAGCGCGGGAGCGAGCGTGTTCTGCACGCCGGGCTTCAACGCCCTCCAGTTCTTCGCCTGGCTGGAGGAGGCCAGGCCGACCTGGTACACGGCGGTGCCGACCATGCATCAGGCCATCCTGGCCCGCGCCCAGCGCAACCCGGAGATCGTCTCGGCGGCCCGGCTGCGTTTCGTCCGCTCGTCCTCGGCGTCGTTGCCACCCCAGGTGATGGCAGAGCTGGAGCGGACGTTCGGCGCGCCCGTGATCGAGGCCTACGCGATGACCGAGGCGGCCCACCAGATGACCTGCAACCGGCTGCCGCCGGCCCGGCGCAAGGCTGGCACGGTGGGTCCGGCCGCCGGCCCGGAGGTCGCCGTCATGGACGGGGCCGGAGCGCTGCTGCCGGCCGGAAACGTCGGCGAGGTGGTGATCCGCGGCCCCAACGTCACTCTGGGTTACGAGAACAACCCGGAGGCCAACGCCACGGCGTTCACCCACGGGTGGTTCCGCACCGGCGATCAGGGCGTGATGGACGATGACAGCTACCTCACCATCACCGGCCGCCTCAAGGAGATCATTAACCGGGGCGGCGAGAAGATCTCCCCGCGCGAGGTCGACGACGTGCTGATGAATCACCCGGCGGTGCAGCAGGTTGTGACGTTCGCCGTGCCGCACCCCAGGCTCGGCGAGGAGGTGGCCACCGCCATCGTGCTGCGTGATGGAGCCACGGCGACCGGAGCCGAGATCCGGGCGTTCGCGTCGCAGCGGCTGGTCGCGTTCAAGGTGCCGCGCAAGGTGCTGTTTCTGGACGAGATCCCCAAGGGCCCCACCGGGAAGCTGCAGCGGATCGGCCTCGCCGAGAAGCTGGGCGTAGCCTGATGCGGATCTGCATCTATGGCGCCGGCGCGATCGGCGGCTACCTGGGCGTACAGCTGGCCCTCGCCGGCGAGGACGTGACCCTGATCGCCCGCGGGCCCCACCTCGAGGCCATGCAACGACACGGTGTGAAGCTCCTCATCGGCGGCGAGGAGCGCGTGGCCCATCCCCGCTGCACCGACGACCCGAGCGACGTGGGGCCGCAGGACTACGTCATCGTCACCCTGAAAGCCCACTCCCTGCCCGGCATCGTCGAGACCGTGCAGCCCCTGCTCGGCCCGGAAACGTCCTTCGTGACGGCGGTCAACGGGGTCCCCTGGTGGTACTTCTACGGCCTCGAGGGGCCCTGGCGCGACCGCCGGCTCGCCAGCGTCGATCCGGATGGCAGGCTGTGGGAGCGGATCGGTCCCGAGCGCGCCATCGGCTGCGTGGTCTACCCGGCCACCGAGGTGACCGAACCCGGCGTGATCCGGCACCTCGGCGGCGACCGCTTCATCCTGGGCGAACCGAGCGGCGAGAAGACCGACCGTGTTGCCCGTTTGAGCGCCATGCTTCAGGGCGCGGGATTTCGTGCACCGGTCCGCTCCCACATCCGCAACGACATCTGGATCAAGCTGTGGGGCAATCTGAGCTTCAACCCGATCAGCGCCCTGACGCACGCCACCCTGGATACGATCACAAGCGACCCGGGCACCCGCTCGGTAGCCCGTGCGATGATGCTCGAAGCCCAGGCGATCGGCGAAAGGCTAGGGGTGCGCTTCGGGATGGACGTGGACAGAAGGATCGCCGGCGCGGCCGCTGTCGGGGCTCACAAGACGTCGATGCTGCAGGACCTCGAGCGCGGCCGGCCGCTCGAGCTCGACGCCCTGCTGACCGCCGTTCAGGAGATGGGACGCCTGGTCGAGACCGTCACGCCGACGATCGATATCGTGCTCGCCCTCGCTCAACAGCGGGCGCGAACGGCAGGGTGCTAAGCACTTCCCAGGCATGAGTAGACTTGAACGGCGCCGAGTACATCCAGGACCTCCAGCTTTCTAGGGTGCTGGGAGCGACAGGGCGAGTTCCTGCCCTCCCTCAATGCGGACGTCCGTGACGACCTGGACCGGGTCGGCCAAAATGCGGACCGAGTACACGCCGGCAGGCAACTCGACCGGGTCGCCCCCGACGATGCCGGTGGTGACGACCGTGCCTGAGAGGTCGAGGACCTCGAACGGCGGCGGTGTGGCGATGGCCTGCTCGAGGGAGAGTTCGAGCTCGGCGGCGCTGTTGGCGTCGAAGTAGCTGCCGCCGCCGAGTTCGGCCCAGGCCTGGAAGCGGGCGCGGGCGGCGTCGCGATCGTCGGCATCGAAGTCGAAGCCGATGACGTTGAGTTCCACGTCGATGCCCTGCTCCTCGAGGGACCGAATGGCGGCTTCCACGTCGCCGTCGCAGGACTCCTCGCCGTCGGTGATGAGGATGACGGTCTTGGGGCCCGCGGCGGATCCTATGTCGTTGGCGACCTGGAGCAGCGAGTCGGCGATCGGGGTGAAGGCGAAGGGCTGCGGCTCGATGGCGGCGATGACGCTGCGTGTCGCTGCGCGGTCCAGAGGGGCGAGCGGGACCTCGAGGTCGGTGCGGCAGCTGCTCGCTTCGCGGTTGCCGAAGACCCGGAGGGCGAAGGGGACACCGTCGGGCAGGGTGTTGGCGACGAGGTCGTCGAGTACGTCTTTGGCGATCTCGTAGCGGAAGCGGCCCTCGAGGGTGTTGAACATGCTGCCGGAGGCATCGAGGATGACTTCGACGGCGCCGGTGGGGCTAACGGCCGAGGGTTCGCCGGAGGCATCTTCAGCGACCACCCGGAGCGAGCCGGTGGCAGCCTCGACCGTTTCGGTGGCCGCGTCGATGCGGTAGCCCTTGGGGCGCCTGAGTATGCAGGTGGCGCGGTTGAAGCCGACCTCGAGATCGCCGATGGTGCTGGCGAACTGGTAGACGCCGCTGTTGACGTCTGCCCAGTCCTGCATGAGGTCTTGGCTGTTGGCGGAGCCGGCGGTGCTGATCTCGAAGGTGAAGATGCGGGGCCGCACCTGCTCGAACAGGCCCCACAGTTCGGGTATGAGATCGAAGCCGCCAGTCTCGGCGTCGGTGACGAGCAGGATGGCGCGGGTGCCGTCGCGGTCGGCGAGACCGCGGGTGGAGCTGTGCAGGGCCAGCAGGGCGTTGCTGGAGCTGGGCTGGCGGTCGAAGTTGACGACGGCCGACATCACCCGGGCGGCGTCGCCGGACCAGCGGTTCAACAGGAAATGCGGCGGGTCGCCGAAGGGCAGCAGGTTGACCTCTTCGCGGCCCGCGCGAATGTCTCTGGCGAAACGGGTCATGGTCTGATCGGTGACCTGGTAAAAGCCGGCGGTGCTCCCGCTGGTGTCCCACGAAAATATGACCGAGCGTGGCGGCTCCTCGATCTTGAGGTAGTAGACGCCGGGCAGGACACTCGCGGTGAGGGCTTGCAGCTCGAGGGTGTCGGTGGTCAGCTCGAAGACCAGGGATTGTCCGGCCTCGTCCTGCAGGTCGAAGATGGTGTTGATGACGGGGTCGCCGCGAAGCTCGAGGCGCAGACGGTTCTGGCCTGCGGGGATCTCGATCCGGTACCAGTCGACGTCGGCTTCCACCAGCACCCGGCCGGCGGCGGGACTGCCCGGGAGGAGGGCTTGGGCGCTGGCGCGGGTGTCGTTTCGGTCGTCTTCTGCGGCGACGGTGGAGACCGCGGGCGGATTCAGCCATTCGAAAACAGCGTCCCGGCTGCCGATGCCCCACTCGCCGAGGATGGAGCGGTAGCCGTCGCCGGGGTCCTGTTCGAGGATGCGAATCAGCTGCGGATACACGTGGGTCGTGTCCGGAGGCAGGCCCGTCGCATCGAAGCGCACGTAGCGGGCCCAGATGGGGGCCTCGAGGGCGAGCGGGACGACGGCGCCTGAGCTGCGGTTCACCTGCCAGGTCGCCAGCCGTTGCCAGGGGCCGATGGGGGAATCCAGGCTGACGGATACCTCGATCGTCTCGAAATTCTGGTAGCCCTGCTGCCTGATACTGTCCAGCCACTGGATTTCCCGAATCCGGGCTGCGCGGTTGTGGTGGAAACCCAGGACCCAGGTCATGGCGGCGGTGCCGTCGACGCCCTCGTTGCTGACGACGAGAACGCCGACGTCGGTATCCTCGACGAGCATGGGGTTGGGACCACCCACGCCGCCGATGCGGGGATCAGCCCAGACGACGTGGCCGCCCAAGCGAGCATCGGCGATGTTGTTGGGCCTGCCGAGCGGGTTGTCGTGGGGGGCGCTCAGCAGCTTGATCTCGCCCAGACCCGCGCTGGTCAGGCCGCTGTGGTTGCTCAGGAACTCGAGCCGGGCGAAGCGGGCCTCCACCGGCGCGGCGAAGGCGAAGGCCTGGTCCGTTTGCACGGCGCTGAGCCGGTCCTCAAGGATGGGTTCGAAGCTGGCGCCGTCGAGCGATATCGAGATCCGGAAGTCCTGGAGCTGCTCCTGCGGCGTGGTCCGGCCGAGGGGGTGGAGCACGGCGCCCACCAGCGTTACGGGGTCGTCGCCAGCGAGATCGATGTCGACGATGTCGCCGGGTCGACGGATGGCGCCCGTCACGGGGGCGACGCGGCCGTCGATGATGTCGGCGTCGCGGCCCTGAAGGTCCAGGACGCCTGCCCCGAGGGCCTCCCAGGCGACGTTGAGACCGCCCAGGAGGGGCTCCGGGGCGTGCCACAGCTGGCGCGGGTCGGCCGGCGGCAGCTCGCAGATGGAGTTCAGCTCGATCGTGGAGGTGGCGAGGCCCAGGTCGTTGCCTGCGCCGACGGTCAGGGTGATCGGCTGGTTGTCGTGCAGGTCCGGGCGCGCCAGGAGGCGCACGGGTACGGTCGCGGTCGCGCCCGCCGCGAGGGTCAGCTCGCCGTCCGGGAGGATCGGAATCACGCGGTGGTCGCTGCTAGCGGCCTCGATCCGAACGGTTTCGTCGCTAGCTCCCGTGTTCCCGATGGTGGCGGTGAGTTCGATCTGCTGGCCCTGGTGCCAGAAGGAGGCGAATCCGGGCGCGGCTGTATCGAGGGTCAGGGTGAGGGCCGGAGGGGCCTCCGCGACGGTGGGCGAGACCTGGTCCGGGGCGGGCCCCGTGTGGAAGGTGAGGCGGTAGTCGCCGCTGCCTCGGAGTCGCATCGCGAGCGCAGTGGCGGACGGGATCACGCCGGTGAAGGTACCAGCGGTGCGGTCGTGGGTCAGTAGCCGGGCGTTGGACCCGTCGCTGGTGTAGAGGATGATGTCGTTGATATCCCCTTCGGACTCGATCAGGACGGCCGTTTCGGCCGCAAATTGGGGCAGGGTGAACCAGTCGGCATCGTTGCGCTGGCCGGCGCGGCCCGCGAAGCTGAGGGCCGGAGGCAGAGGCCGGGCCTGCGCCTGGCTGTCGTTGGGCTCCAGATCGGTGGGCAAGGAGAGCGGGTCGAGCCGGGTGAGGCGCAGCTGGTAGTAGCCCTCGAACGCGGCGCCTTCAGGGCGGAGATTCAGAAAGTGGTCTCCGGGCAGCAGCAGCACGTCGTACACAACGGCTTCGCCGACGCCGGCGCTCCGGTTGTTGCCGCTCCGACCGAGGGAGAAGCTCACCCGACCGTCGTGCGGCGGGGTCGCCTCGACGCGGACGTACTCCTCGGAATCCAGCGAGAAACGAAAGTTATCGACGTCGCGCAGCAGTGTCAGGAGGCCGATGCGGGGCTCGCCGAAGCGCAGCGGATTGGCCCGGGTCGCCTGATCGTTGGGTTCGATCTCTACCTCTCCCTCGGGTCTGGGCCCGGGGATGAAGGCGGGGTTGTCCGCCGTGGGTGCCGGCGGCGCTTCAGCGGTGGGTTCGGGCGGTCCCAGCGGGACGGCCCGCAGGACGTACTCGCCGTCCTCGCCCGCGAGCTGTAGGTAGTGGACGCCCGGCAACAGCAGCAGGTTGTCGAGCCGCGCGCGGGACACGCCGCTGACGCTCTGGGTCTGCAAGATGGCGCCCGTGCTGGACAGGTAGCTCAAGCTGGTGACGCCCTCACCAACCACCTGGATTCGCCACAGTTCCGGCGCGCCCCTGACCTCGAAACGGTAGGTATCCGTGTCGCGCCCGTTGAACCTGCCCCGCACCACGAAGGGATCCTCCAGCGCGGGGGCGTACTTGTGAACGTCGTTGGGCTCCGTCTCGAACCCGGGTGCGGGGGAATCCTGCGGCGTCAGGCTGAGGGTGTAGTCCACCTCGCCCCCACCCCGATCGAGATAGACGCCGTAGTCGCCGGGAGCGAGCGCCAGGTCCGTGAGCTCGACCCCGGCACCCACGCCACAGTGCATGGCCCTTTGGGTCGCGTCGAGCAGGCAAACTTGCGCCGGGGCGTCGGCGTCGAACCCAACCGTGAAGAACCCGGTCGCGTGGCCGCTAAGGCGGAAACGGTAGTAGTCGATATCGTTCCCAACCAGCGTGCCGGCGACCTCCACGGCCGGCTCGAGCCGGTTCGCCTCGGAGAGGCGGTCGTTGGGCTCGACCTCCACGCCGTCGGTACGGGCGCCCAGAGGCAATGCCTCCAGCAGGTACGGCACCTGCCGTTCGCTCGCGGGACCAAGCGCGAAGGTGTAGGTGCCGGCGGCGAGCTCGAGGCCCGCAAGCTCGAGTGCGCCGCCGTCCTCCGTAGATGCCGTGAAGACCGCGTTCCCAGCCGGATCGAAGAGCTCGACGGTCAGCGGTTCGCCCGGGATGCCCTGAGCGCCCACGCGCCACGCCTGGGCGGCGGTCAGCTGGGTAACGCTCCAGCGGTAGAAATCGGCGCTCGCGGCCAGATCACCCACGAGGGAGAATGCACCCTCGAAGACTTGGGCTTGCTCCGAGCTGTCGTTCGGCTCGCGCTCCGCGTTCTGCGGCAGCCGCTCGCCGACGCGTACCGTTACCGCGTACCCCGCCTTGCCGCGGCCCGCAGCGACCCCGATGAAATAGGTGCCGGGGCCGAGCACGAGCGGGCCGCTCACGCTCCGTTCAGCGCTGCTCAGGTCAAAGAGTTCCTGCAGACCGTCTCGCCCGGCCTCTGGCCGCAGCAGCGTCACGGCCACCGGCACGCCGGAATCGGTCTCGAGCTCAATGATGACGAAGCGCCCGTCGAGCTGCCGCTCGGTGACGTTCCACACGAAGAAATCCTGGTCGGCCTCGATCACGTCGCCGACCAGGCACCCGAGCCCCACGAGGGTAGCTCCGGTCGCCGGGTCGTCGTTGGGCTCGCGCTCCGCGATGCAGCCCTGGGCCAGCGCAATGGACGGTGCCGTCCCCAGGAGCCCCAGCAGAACGAGGAGAGCGGCCAGTCTCGGGAAACGACCGGACTGGCTCGCGTCGCGGTGCGGTCTGGGCATCTGCAACATGGCAACCCCCATGGTAACGAACATTGTAACGAACCTAGTGGGTCACTTGTCACGGTTCTAGGTATTCCTCGAGTGGCGAAACACGACGGCTATCGCCTTTCTCGGTATAAGTGGGTGACAGAAGCAACTCTCGGACACTCCAAACTTGAACAGGCCTTGCTCACTCCAACGCTTGAACCAGGAGAAGGTGGTGCTTGGCGCGGCATACTCGAGACTCCCTACAGGCCCCTCGACAGCCTGTAGACCTTCCATCCCAGAACGAGATGGAAAACGATGAGCACGAGAAAGACCACAAAGACGCTCGGAGAGAGCGGATCGATCACAAAGACGGCTGCCGCTACGACCCCGAGCACCCCGAGCACCACGCTCAATCCGCCAAGGCCGCTGCCGAAGACTGGGGCCCCCAGCATGCCCACCCCGAGGATGGTGACACCTATCGGCAGGAGGACGAGCCCTGTGAGGAGCAACGCGTCGAACATGCCCTGGTTCGCCTGCCACAAGAGGACGAGTGCCGCCTGATCCTCGGGGGTCGCCCCGGCCGCGTGATAGAGGTCGGAGATACGGGAGGTAACGACGTGCGGGAGAGCTCCGGCCGCGAGCACTACGAGACCCAGAATGCTGATGACGCTTCCAAAGAGAGCCGGCGCGAGGCTCGCCTCCCGGAGAGCGCGGTACAGAGCGAGGAAGAAGGGGACCCACATGATGAGGACCAGCAGGTAGAGGCTGTTCTCTACGGTGCGGGCCGCTCTGATGTCGGGGAACCTTTCGACGGGCCCGTCGAGGCCGGCAGGATCCGCTCCCACGATCACGCCTACGAAAACGAAGACGAAAATCATGAGGATGCCACCCAGTATGCCGGCCAGTCCACCCCATCGCAGAACGCTTTTCTCCTCTATTGCTTTCATGAGTTTCCTCCCTGGTTGCTTTGATAAGGTCATTTTCAATACTCCTAATTTGCCGTTGGGTCTTGAAAGCGCTCTATCATGCCGCGCCGCCGTCACCGGCGCGGCGAATCAAGACCACGCTGGTCACAATCATCCACAGCCAGAAAAAAGCGTAGATGAACACCACCATCCCGGACTGCTCCCAGAACCCCCTGGCGATGACAAGCCCCAGTGCAACCACCATCCCGGCCCAGCCCAACCACTTCGGAAGCGCTCCCGTCCGGATACTGAGGACGCTCGCCGCGATGAGCATTCCCGCGAAGCTCACCCAGATGTCAACGAAGTTCAAGTTGCCCATGTCGAACAGCGTCCGGGCGAGTTGGGGGTCTAGACCCTCCTCAATGCGGCCCATAGCCAACGTCCAGCCGCCTCCGCTAACCAGTTGCGTTGCGGCCACGAGGCCGAAGCCCAGGGTGGCCACCGACAGCCAGCCGGCCGTGCCCTCGGCACGGTGTAGCCTGGCCCACAGTACGCTCAACCACCATACGAACGGGATGACCGCCAGCGTCATGAGATAGTCGCCCAGCCCGAACAAACGGCTATCGAGCCTCATGAAGAAGTCCACGATTTCTGGGGCTTCCGCGAAGAAGGGCGGCTCAGAGCCGCCCGGTTGCTCCATTAGGTTATTCGCCGCCACCTGTCCGACTACAAACACGATCCCGGCGGCTGCGCCAAGCTGTTCCCAATGTCGGTTGCTCATAGTCTCTTCCCAAATCTGACTCAACTCTGTGAAGGTGTTACACCTGCACAGGACTTTCGCCTCACGAGGTGAGTGCATCATGCTCAAGACCATCGCCGAAGTCTCGCCCGTATTGCTCAGCCTCATCGACCATCTCGAACTTCTCACTACGCGCTGGTGTGCGGTCCGGCCGCTCGCCGCACTGACAGCAAGGGCATTCCTAAATCACGCACTTTTTTTAGCAATCCATGCAACGCGGCCTGATCGACCACCGGGCAGGTTAAAAGCGTATCGCCGTTGTCTTCCAGCGTGATGGTCAGGCCCCCAAACCAGTCGGCCCAGCGGTCCTCAAGGTGTCCCTTGATGCGAATTTCGTAAAGTCCAGGCTCGTAATGATCCTCAGTTGATGCGTGTGTTTCACTCATTCTGCACCTCGTGCATATTCCTCATATGGATAAACCTCCGCGTCGTTGCAGGCGTTCTTTTGTTCGACCAGAACATACGAATTAATGTGGTGAGACGTCATCACCACAGGTGGTGAGCGCAATAAACTACAGGTGGTGATTGATGTGGTGATTTATTCATCGGGATGCTGTGAGGGAAATAAAAAGCCCCGGAAGGTGGTTCGACAGACCTGCCGGGGCCGGGCTTGGTGGTGGTGTGTTCGTTATAACAAATCGAGTTCCTCAGCCCGGCGGACGGCCGCCCGACGGTTGTTCACCCCGAGCTTGCTGTAAATGTTTTTTGTGTGAGTACGCATAGTGTTCAGGGACACCATTAGTTCGCGGGCAATTTCCGGGCCGTTCAATTCGCTTCCGAGCAGCCTAAACACTTCAAGCTCACGTTCGCTCAGCGGCTCCATCAAAAGCTGAGTGACGGGCCTTCTGCCCTCAGTCTTCCCAAAGGCCGTCCCTAGTCGACGGACATAGTTCGGGGCGATACCGTGTTTCGCGGCCTCTCGCAACAGTGCTTCCATGGGTGGGCCTTCGTCTGCAAAGATTCGAACGTAGCCCTCCGGCTCAGCCAGCGTCAGGGCACGTTCCAGAGGCACGAGAGCAAGAGGGGTGTCGCCTTGCGCCTCGTGAGCGAGCGCCTGAAGCACCAGGATTTCGATCACGCTCCCCATCCTCCCCCCGCTTCCGCCGCTTTCAGGAGGCGCTCTATTAGTCCCAGTGCCTCGCAAATGGAGCCATCTACCGGGTCGTTCTTATACTGGGCGATGAGCACCTTGGCCAGGGTGATGTGCTCGAACTCGCGCAGGTAGCTGAGGTCGTCACCAACGGACAGGCCCCGATCACGCGTCCAGGCCAGGGCTTCGGTCAACCTGCCCTGCCCAACCCACACCCGCGTCTTCAACGCCGCTATGGGACACACGTCGGGGTCGGGGCCCCTGATAAACTGGCGCTCCGCTTCGTGGAGCAGGTCGAGCGCGCCGTCCAGGTCTTCTTGGGCCTCCTTTATTCGAGCCATAGCAACGTACCAGCGATGCCGCATGTCGGGGAACGCAGCTTGCTCGCCCAGCTCCTTGCTTCTCAGCAGGTACTGTGTGGCGGCTTCCTGATCGCCCTGCTCACGGTGTAGCCCACTCAACCCCACATACAAGTCCGCCGTTCCCCGTAGTACAGGCTCGCCCTGTTCCGTCGCAAGCTGCAATGACTGCTCATATGTGCTTACTGCCTCGTGGAGACGACCTTGCGCCATCCTTATGTCAGCCAGGATATATGTGCCAGTTATTGCGAGTGTGATGTCGCCGGCCATCTGCAACCTAGCTATGCCGTCGGCTTGGGTCTGGTGGGCCGCCTCTAGATCTCCGCTGGTCCAGTACGCGAGCCCCAGGAGCGTAGCTGCAGCTCCGCGCCACAAATAGTCGCCCTCAGGCAAGAGGTCCAGTGCCCGTCGAGCATATTTCACCGTGCCGGGCACATCGCCGAGAGCCCCGGCAAGATAGGCACGGGCGATGGCAATCGTTCCTGATAGAGACCGAAACTGCTCTTCGTCCACGACGACCATCTCGACCGACGGGGCTTCCGGTCGCTCACGCATGTCTGCTGTCGTGTCCAGCCACCGTTCGGCGTCCCGTAGGCGGGCCTCAGCGGCCTCCAGCTCACCGCCATCCAGTAACGCCCAGGCATACCCAACGCTGAGCACCGGCCTGGCGCGGATCAGCACGTCCGGTAGCGCCTTTAGCCATTCAAGCAGCGTGGCAGACTGGTAACTCCTGTGGACTCCTGACCATGCCAGCTCGATCAGAGCCGCCGCTCGCTCGAAATCCTCGCCAGCAAGCGCGTGACGGACCGCATCAGCCGGCAGACCGTTGCGCTCATACCTCACTCGCCCGCTGGTGCAGGGTAGGTACCTGATCGGGTTGCTCCTCCATCGAATACGCTTGCAGCACATCTGCGAAGAGGTGGTGGTAGCGGTACCACTGGCGCTGGTCATCGAGCGGAACGATGAACAGATTGCCACGCTCCAGAGCCGCCAGCATCCCTCCGCCATCTTCCTTCCCGGTGACGGCATCACATAAGGGGCCACTTAGCCGGTCGAGGATAGAGGTTTGCAGTAAGAAGCTGCGGACCCGTTCGGGCTGGCGCTGCAAGACCTCTTCGAATAGGTAGTCGATGATGAAATGGTGGCTTCCGGTGAAAGCCTCGATGAAACTGGCGGTAGCTACTCGACCCTGCATCGAGAGCGCCGCCATTTGCAGGCCGGCGATCCAGCCTTCGGTGCGGCTTTCCAGGGCCGCCACATTAGCTGCTGACAGGTTCAGGCCCATCACCTGGTTGAGGAAAACCGCCGCTTCGTCGGGAGTAAAGCGCAGGTCTGCGGCACGAAGCTCCGTCAGCTCGCCCCGACTGCGCACGCGAACTAGAGGTAGAGGCGGGTCGGCACGGCTGGCAATCGCCAGGTGCATCTGCGGTGGCAGATGCTCAAGCAGGAAGGTGAGAGCGTCGTGGATCGGTTGGACATCAATCAGGTGGTAGTCGTCGAGCACCAGGATGAATTCTTGAGGAGACTCGGCGACTTCATTGATGAAAACCGTCAGGATCGCTTCGGTTGGCAGCGGCTGTGGAGCTTGGAGGACGCTCAAAGCCCCAGCGCCCATGTCGGCGTCGATGGTCTGAAACGCGGCGAAGACGTACGTTAGGAAGCGAGCTGGGTCGTTGTCACTTTCGTCTAGCGAAACCCATGCGACAGGTCGCTTGCTGCTTGCGATCCATTCGCCGAGCAGCGTGGTCTTGCCGAACCCAGCGGGGGCAGAGAGGAGGGTGAGCTTGCCGCGCAGGCCCACGTCGAGCCGTTCAAGCAGGCGTGGACGCGAGACGAAGCCGGGCCGGGTTGGGGGGATGTAGAGTTTGGTGGTCAGGAGGGGGCTGGACATAGAAGTTAGCTGGTGTTGAAGCTATCGTTTATCGCTAAGGCTCTGCTTGCGGTGCGTGCCGCCTTAGGTGCGGCCGCCGCTTCTTTGAGAGTATTGCTGGCCGGTTTCAGCGCCACTTCATCCTCCGAACACCTCATCACCTGTTGGCATCGTCCCTAGGGATCGGCCTATGGATCCCTTCGAGTTTAAGGGAATCGAGTGAATCGTTTTTGAGTTGAACAATGGCTTTCGGAGGTTTCCTTCCTTATTCGATTGAGTTGAGCATAAACCTAGAGGGTGTTGTTGACTTCGCCCTTTCCAGCCTCAGCTCAGAACCAGGCAGCCTGAGAGCGTGACCGGTATGGGGTTAGAAGAATCGGTGAGGGTATTTAACGCAGGGGATCGGCTGGAGGTTTCCGATTGGCTCTGTCCCCAAGTTGCCTTAACCAGTCTGCCCACAGGAACAGTGCACACCGCACCATAGACGCAAGATCCGAAGGGAGCTCCCTTCGGATCAGATTCGCGGGGCCTTACAGCGGGTTGCGCATTGAGTGATCGTGCTTCATGCTGAGGCATGGCGCACTCTACCGACCTCCGAGAACGCATCGTAAACGCCGTCCTACACAAGCGTTACACCCTCCATGAAGCCGCAGACACGTTCGACGTTGGAACCGCCACCGTCAGTCGCTACCTCCGCCGCTACCGCCAAAGTGGAGATCTCACCCCCAGAACCTCCCCGGGCCGCCCCAGCGCCCTCCATGAGCACCAGGCATGGGTTGAGCAGAGCCTCATCAGCAACGACCTCACCCACGACCAGCGCTGCGACCTTTTCTTGGAGAGAACCGGCGTCCGCATCAGCAGAGCGACCATGTGCCGCTGGGTACAGAGATTGGGATCGACGAGAAAAAAAGACGATCTACGCGAGTGAACAGAATCCAGAGGCCCGGTGGAGGTTCCTGGCTTGGATCAGAGGTATTGACCCGCACCGGTTGGTGTTCGTCGATGAGAGCGGCTTCAACGTCGCCATGACCCTGCCCTACGCCTACGCCCCACGTGGACAACGTGCCGTGGGTAGGGTGCCGAAGAACCGTGGGGAGAACACCAGCCTCGTTGCAGCGATCAGTCTCGATGAGGGTGTGGGTGACGCGATGACGTTGACCGGAGCGGTGGATGGCGTGGCGTTTTTAGCGTACATCGAGCAGGTCATCGCTCCGAAGCTGAGGCCGGGGCAGATCGTGGTGATGGATCAGCTGGGGGTGCACCGCAAACCGGAGGTGCGGGAGGCGATCGAGGCGAGGGGGTGCGAGTTGGTGTTGTTGCCTGGGTACAGTCCGGACTTCAACCCCATTGAGTTGGCTTTTTCGAAGATAAAGGCGTTCGTGAAAGCTGTGGGGGCGAGGACGAGGGGAGCGTTGGACTCTGCGATCGCGGCTGCGCTATCGACGGTGTCGTTGGGGGATGTGTTGGGTTTGAGCATGCCGGAGTCACCAATCACTCATTCTGAGAACCGCTGTAGAACGGCTCTAGGTACGGATTACCCAGAATTATCTGGTGACACCGAGCTGGCGAAGGTGATCCAGGCGGGTTCGATATCGAAGCCGAGCTTCCGAATCACCCGCATCATCGGGGTGTCGTTGCCACCACCCCCAGTACCGAGCTTGTGCCCCCCCAGGGCCTGCGCGACCTCAGCGGAACGAGCCAAGAGGGCGGTAGCGATCCCGCGGTTGCGGTAGCCACGAGCCACGCCGAAGAAGTCACAGTCGAGATCCGCATAGACCGTCTCCCCAAAGAGGCTCACCAGGCCCACGAAGCTCCCATCCGGCACCACCGCAACCACCGCCCCCTCGAGGATCGCGCCGGGCTCCGTGAGGAGGGGGTGGCGCCTCGGGATGACGGGCTCGAACGCCACTGCGTCCTCCTCGAGCTCGCGCTGTAACACCTCGAGCTTGCCGTCCCGATCGGGATCGCCGGCGAGGTCATGGTAGGCGACGAGCCGAATTCCGGCGGCCTCGAGGTCCTGTGTCAGCGGCTCGAATGGGGTCGGGTCGAAGGTGCGCAGGTCGAGGTGGGCGCCCCAGGAGCGGAACTTCTCCTCGAAGCCTTCGGGCTCGAGGAAGCCGGCGGCGGGGACGAAGTCCTCGCGGATGATGGTCCATACCTCCTGGACGGGGTCGGTGGCGTCGGCGATGGCGTGGTGGAGCAGGCGGATGTCGAGGTTTTCGTGGCGGTGGTCGTCGCGGACGTGGAGGCCGACCCAGTAGCGGCCGGGCTCTTTTTCCCCGCCCCAGGTGGCGCGGATGTAGCCGGTGGCGAGAAGCTCGCTGCCCGCGTCGGCCACCAACCGGCGGAAGGCGGGGTCTTTGCTGGCGGTGGATTGGTCGTGGGCGTGCATGCCCTCGGGGGTGTCGTGGAGGTCAGGTTCGTTCTGGGCGTTGTAGATGCTTTTGATGGCCGGGTAGTCGTCCGGTCGTGCGGTGCGGATGAGCAGTGTCAAGGCAGGGTTCTCCTTTGGCTGGCTTGAGCTGGGGGTTTCTGGTTTGCGTGTGGGTGTTCACGACAGTCATAGGGTCACCTTCCTTCAGTGGACTGTAGCAGGAGAGCGCGTCACCGCGCAATCACCAGGTTTCTGAGAGGTCGTATATAGAAACGGTCGTATTATCCGCTCAATCCCGAAGCCACCTGACCAGGTGGTTTTCGTCGTTTTGGGGGTATCCAAAAACCCCTCTGAAATACCCCCAGAAAGCCGTGTGCTACAGTCATTTCTGGACATCGGTTTTGGGGTATCCGGAATCAATTAATTTCGGATCAGACTGTGCGGGTATTGTTATTTTTTGGCCAGACTCTGTTTGTCAAGTCAGGCGAAAACGTGAAGTGCCCGCACCGGTTACTAGTTGGCTAGTTGACAATGGGGTGGCGTCGTGCTACAGTCCCACCACAAACTACTAGTTAGCTAGTGAACTCACGGAGGTCATCCATGGCCCGCCCCAAATCCCCCATCCTCACAGAAGGCGAACTCCGCCTCATGAAAATCCTGTGGCAGCTCGGCGCCGCCACCGTCAAAGATATCACCGACGCGCTCGCCGACACCGAAAACCTCGCCTACACCACCGTCCTCAGCACCCTCCAGACCCTGACCAGGAAGGGCGCTGTCAAGCCCGAGAAGCAAGGCCGCGCCTACCTCTACCGTCCCGTCATCGAGCAGGCCGAAGCCCGCCGCAGTGCCGTCCGCTACATCCTCTCCCGCTTCTTCGATGGCTCCGCCGATTCCCTCGTCCTCAACATCCTCAACGATGAAGAGATCGAAGATGAAACCATCAAACGCTTAAGAGAAGCACTCCAGCAAGAGGGAGGGGAACGTGATGATGGTCGTTGAAATGTTGAACCCGCTAGCCCAATACCTCGTCGAGCTTGCGTTCAGCAGCCTCATCCCCGGCCTGCTGATCGTCCCCCTCATCTGGGGAGTCCAGCGCATCGCCAGGCTGAACGCCGCCACCAACTACCTCATCTGGTTCATGACGCTATTGGTGGTGGCGGCTTCACCCCTTCTCGCCAAGATCGATCCCACTTCGATCCGCCCGTCAGGTCCGACCGCAACGGCGATCGTTCAGGAACCCGCCGAGGCCGCGATTCGACCGCCCACCAGTACCGGTTTGCAGTCGGAGGCTATCACCTCGCCGCCTCAAACCTCAGAACCTTCGCAGGTCGTACCCTCGAACGTCTCCTCGAGCCCAGCTGGGCGCCTGCCCGCCTGGCTGACCTTCCGTCCCATCCACCTCCCCGCGCTACTCACCTGGTTCCTGTTCGGCGCCTACTTAATGGGTATCGTCATCTTGCTGGCGCAGCTGGCGCGGAGTTATCTAAGGCTGGCTCAACTCAAACGCACCAGCTCACCCTTCGATCGGCCGATCCTTCAAGCTGGCCGCCGGACGGTAGCCGTGAGGTACTCCGAACAGATCACAGTGCCCATGGCCGCGGGGCTCAACCACCCCATGATCCTGATTCCCAAAGACCTCGAGGAACAACTCGGCAAAGCGGAGCTGGAGCATGTCGTGCTCCACGAGCTCGGCCACCTGGCCCGCAGAGACGACTGGACCAAACTATTCCAGCGGATCCTCCAGACCCTCTTCTTCTTCCATCCAGCGGTGCACTTCATCGGCTGGCGACTCAACCTCGAGCGGGAAGTAGCCAGCGACGACTGGGTGATCGCACAGAGGGGCCAGGAACGGCGGGAGTACGCCTCGAGCCTGGTGAGGCTCGTGGAGCTGGCGCTTCACAGCAGACGGATGCGGCAGCCTTTGGTGGAGGGGAGCGCGGTGATGGTGAAGACGCAGCTCGAGAAGAGGATCAAGCTGCTACTCAATTCCCGGCGGCGGATCAGCAGCCGCATCTCGAGCAGCCAGCTCGTTCCAGGACTGGCCCTGGTGTTCGTTGGCGGGTTCCTGCTCGCCCAGCTAATCCCCACGGTGGCCTTGGCACGGGTTTCGACGCCTGGAACCGTCGTTTCGGTCTCGCAAGTGAGCGCCGACCCGATCAACCTCACCAACAGCCCAGGCACAGATGGATTCCACACCTGGAGTCCCGATGGGCAGAAGATCGCTTTCCTAAGCACCAGAGACGGCAACATGGAGATTCACGTGATGAACGCCGACGGTAGCGATCCGAGCAGAATCACGAACAACTCCGGCACAGCAGGATTCCCCGTCTGGAGTCCGGACGGGCAGCAGATCGCCTTCGTAAGCAACCGGGACGGGAACGAGGAGATCTACGTGATGAACGCCGACGGCTCGGGCGAGGCGGCGAACCTCACGAACAACTCAGCGAACGATCATGGTCCCGCCTGGAGTCCGGATGGCGAGTTGTTGGCTTTTAGTAGTGACCGGGTCGGCAACCCGGAGATTTACGTGATGAGCCCCGATGGCACGGGCGTGACGAGGCTAACGAACGACCTTGGGGGGGTTTTTGTTTCACGAAGGGGAGTCTTTCCAGTCTGGAGTCCGGACGGGGAGCAGATCGCTTTCCATAGCAGCCGGGATCGTGGCAACTTGGAGGTCTTCGTGGTGAATGCCGACGGCACCGATGAGACCAACGTCACGAACAATAATGCATGGGATGTATTCCCTGCCTGGAGTCCCAGTGGTGACAAGATCGCTTTCCTAACCTATGGGGGCGCCGCCGAGATCATTGTGATGAACGCCGACGGCAGCAACCCGATCAGGCTTACGGACGACATTGCGGACGTTCGACAGCCGGTGTGGAGTCCCGACGGCACCCGGATCGCCTTCGAAAGCCACCAGGACGGCAACGATGAGATTTACGTGATCAACGCCGACGGCAGCAACCCGATCAGGCTTACGAACGACGTGGCGCGCGATCGAATGCCAGCGTGGAGTCCCGACGGCACCCGGATCGCCTTTACCAGGTTCAACCCACCGGACGGCAATCTCGAGATCTTTGTGGTGAACGTCGATGGGATTGATCCGAGTCGCTAGGGGATCGGTTTGATCTGGTCACTGATGTGCCTGAAACGCCTCATTAGCGGTTGACTGGGAGGCTGGTGCATACTTAGGGGAAACAACGAAGAAGGAGGCAGACATGCGGCAGTTCCTATCGAAATTCGCGTTGCTCTCCGTTCCAATGATCTTCCTCGCCACCCTAGCGTTTGCTCAGGTGAAGTCGGTCCCTATCACGTTCACCACCACCCTCACCGGAGCGAACGTGGTGCCCCCCGTGGAGACCACCGGCAGTGGCACTGTCATCGCTGTCCTGGTTGGCAATGAACTCACCGTCACCGGGATGTATCAGGGTCTGGGCAGCACGCTACAAGGGGGTGAGGTGTTCGGCGGCGCGAGAATCAGTGTGGCACCCATTGGGGAGGAGGCGCTTATCACGGTGGAGGCGCTAACGGCGGAACAAGGTGTTCACGGTAGTCCCCCGGTCATGAATCTGGCGACTACACGTGGAACCTCGGGCACGTTCAGTGGCGTGTTCACCCTGTCGGATGAGCAGCTGCAAGCGTTGGAGGATGACCTTTTCTACGTTCAGCTCTACACCCTCCGGAATCGCGAGGGGGAACTCAGGGGGCAGATCATCACCGACGTTGTTCTCAACCTTGAGGCGGAGGATTTCGTTGGCATCTGGTACGACTACACCTACGGGGGGTACCTCACCCATCAATACCGCGAGGATGGCGGCGTCGTCTGGAGGCCCCTGTCGTCGCCTGCGGGTGTCGCGGAGGTTCCTGAGAACCCTTGGAGGTGGGAGTTTGAGGACAACACTGTCACCTGGTTCAGCATCCTGCCCGCCGAGTCGGTGGCCGTCGGGTCGTGCCACGGTCGGTACGTCTACTATCCGGTGTTATACGAGGACGGCCGAGTGCGGTATTTGCTCTTGGAGTCGGGACCCTGCAGCAGCCCCACGGATATCTGGCATGAATACCATAAGGTTGATGTGGAGGGGAACAGGGTGCCCCTCAGGTAGCAGAAGGAACCCTTCGCAACCTCTGCGAGGGAGGGGGCTCTCTTAGCCTTTCCCTGTGCTGAGTTAGGCTTGGCGCAACGTTATCCATTGCTAGACCGCTTGAATGCCTGATCGCTCAAGACGATCACAAAAGAGCTGATTCTGGATACCCCAATACCGATGTCTGGAAATGGCTGTAGCACACGATATTCTGGGGGGTATTCCGGGAGGGTCTTTGGATACGGCCAAAAATGACGAAAACCACCTGAAAAGGTGGTTCCAAATGAAGCGGATCTTAGCCACCTTGTCAAAGTTGGGATCGATTCGAGCTACCAGCAAGCAGCTCAAGATTCCCTACTCGACGGTCAAAGATGTGGTGAAGGGGTATTCGCAGGAGCTTGCCGATTCTATCTCTTGACGCCTGTAACGGGGTAGGAATTAGGGTGAGGATCGCGAGCCCCTGTTGAACGGTGATGTACCATCTGATATATTACATGACATATCACAAGGGCCGTTCGTCCGTTGGCAGTTTCGTCCGATGTCGGCAGCGGGCGCAGGTTGCGGGGACGGGACAGCCGCACACGTCGAATCTCTCCGGGTCACCCTGAAGCTCGTCTGAGCCAACGGTAATTCGCGGTCTGAGGGGTAAGCCAAGTATGGAGCATCGCGATCTGGGTCGCACGGGCGTCAAGGTCTCGCCGCTGGTTTTGGGAACGGCGAACTTCGCCGATCCGACCCCCGAAGAAGAGGCCCACAGGATCGTCGACCGCGCCATCGACGCCGGCATCAACCTGATCGACAGCGGCAACAGCTACGCCGCCGGTGACAGCGAGCGGTTCATCGGCCGCGCCCTGAAGAAGAACGGCCTGCGCGACCGCGTCCTGCTGGCGACCAAAGCCCACTTCCCGGTCGGTCCCGGCCCCAACGACCGCGGCAACTCGCGGCTGCACCTGATCAGGGCGTGCCAGGATTCGCTCGAGCGGCTCCAGGTCGATCACATCGACCTCTTTCAGCTCCACAGATCGGCTCTGGATGTCCCCGTCGACGAGACGCTCCGCGCCCTCGACGATCTGGTGCGCTGGGGGATGGTGCGCTACGTCGGCTGCTCGACCCACCCCGCCTGGAAGGTGCAAGAGGCAGTTCTGGTCGCCGAGATGAAGGGCTACGCCCGGGTCGTCTGCGAACAGCCGCCCTACAACCTGCTCGACCGGCGGATCGAGAACGAGCTCGTCCCCGCCTGCCGCGCCAACGGCCTCGGGATTCTGGCATGGTCGCCGATGGCGATGGGGATCCTGGCAGGACGGTACGCCTCGATGGCGTTCCCCAGCGACTCCCGCGCCGCGCTTCGGGGTGGGATCTACGCCGAGCGGGTGACCCCGAAGGGCATCGAGGTCGGGAGCCGGTTCGTGGCCCTCGCCGGCGACCTCGACATCACGCCGGCCCAGCTCGCCAACCTGTGGGTCAAGGATCAGCCGGGGATCACGGCCGCCATCCTCGGGCCGCGCACGGTGGCGCAGCTCGATGAGCTGCTGCCGGTCCTGGACATGACGCTGGACGAGGCCACCCGCGCGGCCTGCGACGAGCTGGTCCCCCCGGGCAGCGCGGTGGCGAACTTCCACAATTCGGCCGACTGGATGAAGATGGCTATTTCGTATTCCTGACGAACAACGAAAGCGAGGGTGACGATGGCGCAACTGAAGATCGAATTCGAACGGGGCGGGGTCTTCCTGGCACGCCTGCTCGAGGAGGAGGCCCCCAGGACCTGCCGGGCCATCAGAGCGCATCTGCCCTTCGAGTACGCCTTCTATCAGAGCATCGTCTCGGGGCAGGCGCTGGTCACGCCGCCCCCCGACCTGACGGTCGAGCGAGAGAATCAGCGGGTGGCGAACACCCCGGCCGGGACGCTGGCGTTCCTGGTCAGGGACGAACCGATCCTGGTGCCCGACGAAATCTACATCGCCTACGGGATATTCATCTCACGAGGGCTTACCATAGATGCCAGCCAGCCGGTGAACGTCTTCGCCCATATCGAAGAGGGTCTCGACGAACTTGCCACGGTCGGTCGCCGCGTGGTGATGGAGGGTGCCGAGATCGTTCGCTTCAGCCTCGCCTGAGCCTGCTGCAGCAGCCTTCGACCGGGGCGTCTATCGAGGAGGAACCATGAGCCTGCCACCATTCAAGAACGAAGCGCTTGCCGATTTTTCGCAACCCGAGAACCGTCAGGCGCTGCAACAGGCGCTCGACAAGGTCCGCGGTCAGCTCGGCCGCAGCTACCCGATGATCATCGGCGGCGACGAGGTGATGGCGGACGAGACCTTCGCCTCGGTGAACCCGGCCCTGCCGAGCCAGGTCGTCGGCTACGTCCAGCAGGGGGGGGCCGAGCATGCCCGCGCCGCCATCGAGGCTGCCGATCGGGCCTTCGACAGCTGGAAACGGGTCTCCGCGGGCGAGCGCGCCGAGATCATCGTCGGCGTTGCCGAGTTGATGCGCCGCCGCAGGCACGAATTCTCCGCCTGGAACATCCTCGAGGTCGGCAAGACCTGGGGCGAGGCCGATGGCGAGACGATCGAAACCATCGATTTCTTCGAGTACTACGCCCGCCAGATGCTGCGCTTCGAGCAGGAAGCCGCCACCAGCCTCGAGACCATCCCCAGCGAGCGAAACCGCTACCGCTACCTCCCGCTCGGCGCCGGCGCGGTGATCACCCCCTGGAACTTTCCTACTGCCCAGATGTCCGGCCTCACCAGCGCCGCCATCGTCGCCGGCAACACGGTGGCGGTGAAGCCTGCCGAAACCTCGCCGGTCATCGCCTACCACGTCGTGAACCTCTTCTATGAGGCCGGCCTGCCCAGAGACGTGCTCAACTACGTGACCGGCCCCGGCGAGGTCGTCGGAGAGGCCATGGTCGATCACCCCAGGACCCGCTTCATCGGCTTCACCGGCTCCAAGGCGGTCGGCACCAGCATCAACCAGCGGGCCGCTGTGATCCAGCCGGGCCAGCGCTGGATCAAACGGACGATTCTCGAAATGGGCGGCAAGAATCCCGTGGTGGTCGATGAAACGGCCGATCTCGAGGCAGCCGCTGAAGGGATCGTCGCCGGCGCCTTCGGCTACCAGGGCCAGAAGTGCTCGGCCGGCTCGCGCGCCATTATCGTCGACCAGGTCTACGACGACCTGGTCGCACGCATCGTCGAGCGAGCCAAGGCGCTCCGGGTCGGCGATCCGGCCGACCCCGCCGTCGATATGGGTCCGGTCATCGACCCCGAAGCGGTCGACAAGATCACCGGCTACATCGCCGTCGGCCGCGAGGAGGGCGATCTCGCCCTCGGCGGCGGCACCCTCGAGCACGAGGGTGGGTACTTCATCGAGCCGACAGTGTTCACAGACGTCCCCGCCGACGCCCGTATCGCTCAGGAAGAGGTCTTCGGCCCCTTCCTCACGGTCATTCGGGCGCGCGACTTCGAGGATGCCCTGGCGATCGCCAACGCCACCGAATACGGCCTGACCGGCTCGCTCTACAGCCACAGCCAGGAGCGGCTCGAGCGCGCCGCCGAAGAGCTTCATGTGGGCAACCTCTACCTGAATCGCAAGAGCACCGGGGCCGAGGTGGGGATTCACCCCTTCGGCGGCTTCAACATGTCGGGAACCGACTCGAAGGCGGGAGGCCCCGACTACCTGCTGCTGTTCCTGCAAGGGAAATCGATCAGCGAAAAGGTGGCCTGACCATCGCCATCAGCCCGCCGAACGCGCTTAACCAGGGTGTCAGCGACCGTGGCTGGGGTGCAGACCGTGGTCGGCCCGGTGGCGCCCTCGGCCGCACCCTGAAGCGGTCACAAGCCAGAGCCCACCGGCCCCCCTCGAGGTCGGGTCAGGCGCCGTCGTTGAGGCGAAAGACACGTCCCTCCGTATCGACGTCGCAGCCGTAGTCGGCGAGGCCCCCACGGCTGAGGTAACCCTGATCGTAATCGGCCTGGATCGCTGTCAGCGGGCGTTCCCTGGGGTCGCCGTAGCCGCTGCCGCCCGGCAGCTCGATGGTGACGTGCTGCTGCGGCCGCGTCAGTTCGATCAGCGTCCCCAGGTCCCAACCGCGCGTCACCGCCTCGCCATCCTCGAGGGTGAGGTGGCTCTGGCTGCCGGCGTGCCCGCCCGCCAGCCCGGGGGCCTCTTCGATCAGGTTGTAGGCCATCACCGCCAGCTGAACGGGCAGGTCGTCGTCGAACAGCTTCCTGACTTCGAGGCGCTGCCCCAGCCCCCCGCGTCGCTCGCCGGCGCCCCCGCTGTCGGCGATCAGCGTCTTGGCGCCCACCAGCAGCGGGGTGCGCAGTTCGAACAGCTCGACGGGTGTGTTGGCGGCGCTGGTGGGGAACAGCAGGGCGCTTACGCCATCCTTGGCGCGGCCGGCGCCCTGACCTCCCCCCTGGAACAGATGGTCGTTGTAGGTCCGGCCGTCGGCGTCGCGGCCGTAGGCGCTCACGCTGATGGGCAGGCCAGTGAAGGCCTGAACGCGGTCGGGCATGGCCTCGGCCAGCGCCCCGAAGAGGGCGGGCGCGCAGTACCAGCCGGTCATGGTGCGGATGTTCACGGCAGCGGGATAGCTGCAGTTGAGGATGCTCCCCTCGGGGGCGTGCACGCGGATGGGCCGGAAGCAGCCCGCATTCGAGGGGATGTCGGGGGTGAGCATGCACTTGAGCGCATAGACCGTGTGGGAGGCGGTGTAGTTGAGGGTGCTGTTGACGGCCCCTTTCGCCAGCTGCGGCGGGGCGTCCCAGTGAACATCGAGCTCGTCGCCCCGGACCTCGATGGTGACCCCCAGGGTCATGGGGGTGCCGATTCCGTCCAACGCTACCCGTTGCTGGTAGCTGCCGTCGGGGAGCGCAGCGATGGCCTCGCGCATGGCCGCCTCGGCACGGTCCTGAACGACCTCGGCCAGGGTGCTCAGGTCGTCGAACTTGTACTCGTCCATGAAGCGCAGCAGGCCTCGAGCGCCCACCTCGTTGGCGCTGTACTGTGCCTGCAGATCGCCGATCACCATCTCCCCCTTGCGCACGTTCCGGTCGATCAGCGCCAGCAGGTCGTGGTTGGGTTCGCCCGCCCGGTAGAACTTCATCGGCGGGATCTGCAGCCCCTCTTCGTAGATCTCGCGGGCGGCGAGCGAGTCGCGGGTGCCGCCGATGTCGGAGCAGTGGGCGACCGAGCCGACCAGGCCCACGAGCGTCCCCTCTTTGAAGACCGGCGTTACCAGTGCAACGTCGGACAGGTGGCCGGCACAGAGCCAGGGGTCGTTGGTGATCAGGGCGTCCCCCTCTTCAAGCGTTTCGGGGGGGAAGGCCTCGAGCAGCGCCTTGACGGCGCGCGGCAGGGCCAGGTTGAACACCGGCATCGAGCGCGGGGAGTGGGCCAGCGACTCGCCCTTGGCATCGAGCAGCTCGCAGCCGAAATCCTGCACCTCGCCGATGATGAGGCTGAAGGCGGTGCGGCGGATGGTGAGCCAGGCCTCTTCGGTGATGGTGATGAGCCGGCTCCACATGATCTCGAGCGAGATCGGATCGAAGGGGCCTTGAGCATCGTTCGGCGTCACGATTGCTCGACCTCGATCCGGAGATTGCCCAGCGCGTCGACGCTCAACCGGTCGCCCGGGTTCACCACCGTGGTGCTCTCCGCCTCCTCGACGATCACAGGTCCTTCGAGGGTGCTTCCGCTGGCCAGCGTCGTCCGGTCGAACACCGTCACCTCCACCCAGCCGCGTTCGGGGAAGTAGGCGCGGCGGGTCCCTTTGGCTTGATTTTCCCCCCCAGCCGCGGTCGGTCCCGGCTGAGGTCCGTCGTGCTGCAAGGTGAAGGCCCGCTCGGGCTCGGGGCCGCGGGCCTGCAGCCGCCAGTTGAGGACCATCGGAGTGTAGCCGGGCATTACGGCGTGGTACAGGCGGGCATATTCCTGCTCGAACGACGTGGTGATGGTCGTCGCCACCGTTTCCGAGAGCGTCCCTGGGGGGACCGGCACCGCGATCTCGTGAAACTGCCCCGAAAAGCGCATGTCGGCCAGCCGCTCGAAGATCATGTCTGCCTCGCTTACGCCGGCATCTGCCAGGACAGCGTGGGCCTGACGCTCCAGGTCCTGGTAGAGCCGGTCCACCACCCCCCAGTCGAGACGTTGCACCTCGTCGGGGTAGGAGCGGGTGAACTCGAAGCTTGCCGGCGCCACCAGGAAGCCCAGGGCCGCCGCCACCCCGGAATGCTGCGGCACGATCACCTCGGGGGAGCCCAGGATGCGGGCGACCCGCGCCGCGTGCGCCGGGCCGGCGCCCCCGAAGGCCATCAGCTGGTAGTTCCTCGGGTCGTGGCCCTGTTCGATGATGTGGACCCGCGCTGCCTGCGCCATGTTCTCGCACACCACCCGGTAGACCCCCCAGGCGACCGCCTCGGGTTCCAGGTCGAGCGCCTCGCCCAGGTGGGCGAGTGCGTTCGAGGCCGCCTCGGGGTCGAGGGTCATGCGCCCCCCGAGGAAGAAGTCGGGGTCGAAGTAGCCGAGGCGAAGACAGGCGTCGGTTACGGTCGGCTCCGTGCCCCCCAGGCCGTAGCTGGCGGGTCCGGGGTCAGCGCCGGCGCTGACCGGACCGACCTTCAGCAGCCCCAAGGCGTCGCGCCAGGCGATCGAGCCGCCGCCGGCGCCGATTTCGATCATGTCGACCACCGGCACCTTGATGGGCAGGCCCGAGCCGTGCTTGAAGCGGTGGACCCGGCCCGCCTCCACGACGTTGGCGGTGGTCGGTCTTCCCCCCTGGATGAGGCAGGCCTTGGCGGTGGTGCCGCCCATGTCGAACGAGAGCAGGTCGGGCGTGCCCAGGGCTGCGCCCAGGTAGGCGGAGATCAGCGCGCCCCCCGCCGGTCCCGACTCGAGGAAGCGGATCGGAAAGCGGCGAGCTGTCTCAGGCGTAGCCAGGCCACCGCTCGAGTGCATAAGATAGAAACGCCCCCCGAAGCCCCGCTCGACGAGCCCCCGCTCGAGCTGCTGCAGGTAGCGGTCCATCAGCGGCTGGACGTAGGCGTTGCAGACCGTGGTGGCGGTGCGCTCGAACTCGCGAATCTCGGGGATGAGCTCGCTCGAGACCGAGACCTCGAGCTGGGGAAAGGCGTGGCGGATTCTCTCGGCGACGAGCCGTTCGTGCTCGGGGTTGCGGTAGGCGTGGATAAAGCAGATGGCGAGCGCCTCGATCCCCGCCTCGACCAACCCCGCCACCTGGGCCTCGACCGCGGCCAGGCTGGGGGGGACGAGCGCGTCGCCGTCCCGGGTCATGCGCTCATCGACCTCCAGCCTGAGCCGTCGCGGGACCAGCGGCTCGGGGAAGCGCAGAAACAGGTCGTAGATGTCGTAGCGCTGTTCGGTGCCCATCTCGAGGATGTCGCGAAACCCCCGGGTGGCCAGCAGCGCCGTGGGGCTGCCCCGACGTTCGATGATGGCGTTGGAAATCAGGGTGGTGCCGTGGATGAGGTCGCTGAGGTCGTCGAAGGAGAGGGCCTCACGGGAGAGTAGTTCGTCGAGTCCGGCGAGCGCCCCTTCGGCGGGATCGCTCGGGGTGGTGAGGCGCTTGTGCCGTTGCAGCTGCCCCGTGGCCATGTCGGCCAGCACCAGGTCGGTGAAGGTCCCCCCGATATCGAGGCCGATGCGGTAGCCCTGCCGTCGCGTCACGCGGTGGGCCTGGACGTGCTCTGCAAGGTGGGGACTGACGATCGCTCGGCCTCGTCCACCGACGGCACTGTCCAACCCCGTTGCCCTGTCGGCAGCGGCCCCATGCTCAGTCCCCGTCCTGGTAGAACCGGCCCACGGTCGAACCGAGGCCGGCGGCGATACGGTCGCGCGTGTCGATCAGATGTTCACGCATGCCCTCTTCGGCGGCGTCCGAATCCTGGGCGCGCAATGCTGCGATGATCCGCCGGTAGTCGAACAGCTCTTCGCCCACGGACGCTATCTGGGTACGCAGGGCGTATTGGAGCCGGATGCTGAGATTGTAGAGGTGAGAGAGCTCTCGTGCCAGGTAGCGGTTCTGGCTGGCCGCGGCGACGGTGCTGTGAAAACGACGATCGACCTCCACATCCCAGTCCTCGGTCGCGGAGAGTTCACCCGATTCGGCCTGGTCGATGAGGTGTTCCAGCGCTTCGAGCTCCCGCTCGCCGATCCTGGTGGCCGCCCAGCGTGCCGCCAGCGTCTCGAGCGTCCAGCGCAGGTCTTCGACCTCTTTGAGTTCGCCCAGGTCGATCGGGGCGATGCGGGTGCCGCGGCGGGGGATGATGATAACCAGACTCTCCGCGGCCAAGCGCTGCAACGCCTCGCGGATCGGCGTGCGGCCGATCCCGAGTTTTTTGCTGAGTGACAGTTCATCGACCGTCAGGCCCGGTTCGATCTTGAGGCTGACGATGAGCTGCCTGAGCTGTTCGTAGGCGCGATCTCCCGCCTTCTTCGGCTCCCCGCCGATGCCGTCACCGGCGTCCTCATCGTCCGTGAGGGCGCCCGCGACCAGCCCTGATATATTTTCTAACATATCATGTAATATATCACATGTTGGGGCGACACCAAAGCCGGAATCGTGGCTCGAGGCCGGCCATTCACGCACGTCTCCGCGCCTGGCGTCGGCAGCAATCCGCCCCCCTGCATGACGGGTGGGCGGCAAGACTGGCCGCGCCCGTCCAGGTTAGAGCGCTACCCCTCGACCCGCTCGATCCGTATCGGGGTGATGCCGCTGGTTCGCACCCGCCCGCAGGCCTCGGCGAACGCCACCCAGTCGTACTTCCAGTCGCCCGGCACCCGGGCGAACAGGTTGGCGAAGCTGGGCATGCCCTCGGGGCCACCGAGCTGCACGCCGCGCCCGAACGCCATCACGATTTCGGCCACCGGATCGCCGCTGCTGGTCACGGCCTTGCCCTCGTCGCGCCAGTAGAGGATCTCGCCCGGCAGCGGCAGGTGGCAGCGCCGCTCGGCTGGGGCTTCCGGGGCCTCGTCGAGGACCACGAACACCTCGGTGCCGGACCAGCGGCCGTGGAACAGATCGTGCTCGACGGGCAGCAGGTCCCACACCAGGTCGCAGGTGGCGGGCGCTTCGTCGTCGAGCAGTTCGGCGACCACCGATTCGCCGGTGGCGACGAAGGTCAGGCGGATGTGACGTCGTTTCGGAGGCATGGCGTGCTCCTTTCAGGGCGGGGCGTTCGCCTCCGCCTCACTCCGCCCCGGGCAGGCGGGTGATGGGGAACTGCTGTTCCTGGCTGGCCTCGACGCGGTCGTCTACGACGGGCTCGACCACCTCGCCGTCGATCAGCGTGGTGTCGGCCACCAGGCGCTGGTCGCCGCTGCGGGCGACGCCGGGACAGTCGTGGAAGACCACCTCGCCCGAGTCGAGGCGCAGCACCGCGATGTCGGCGCTGGCCCCCTCGCGGAGCGTGCCGACCTGGGCGCCGATGGCCTCGGCGGGGCGGTGGGTCGAACGGGCGATGACCTCGGGCAGATCCAGGCCCAGCGCCAGGAACTTCGACAGCGTGGTGGGCAGGTCGAAGGCGGGCCCATCGATGCACTTGCTGTGCAGGTCGGTGCTGATGGTGTCGGGGGGAAAGCCCTGGTCGAGGGCGGCCTCGGCCACCGGGAACGAGAAGCTGCCGCCGCCGTGGCCGATGTCGAACAGCACCCCGCGCTCGCGCGCCTCCCAGGCGGCGTCCTTGATGCGGAAGCGGTGATCGACCACCCCGGCGTGGTAGGGGGTGAAGCAGTGGGTTACGATGTCGCCCGCCACCAGGTGAGGGGTGACATCCTCGAGGAATGGGGGAGGGCCGCCGACGTGGACCATCAGCGGCAGCTCGAGGGCGTCGGCGGCGACGCGCGCGACCCTGAGCGCGTCGTGGCTGTTCGGTCCGGTGGCGTTGATGCTGGCGCGGACCTTGATGCCGTAGAGCGCGTGGCGGAATTTCTGCCCCACCCGGAGCAGCTCGTGGAGGTTCAGGTAGCCGAAATCGAACAGCTCGCCGCGGCGCACCGACAGCCCGCTGATGACCAGCAGCCCGATGTGGGAGACGTGTAGCAGCGGGAAGATGCGCACCTTTGAACGCTGGATCACATGGTAGTAGAAACCCTCGAAGTTGCCGGCCCCGGCGGTGCCGGTGTCGACCCAGGAGGTAACGCCGGTAGCGGGGCCGATCTTGTCGGCGTTGACGCCGAGCGGGACCCCGCCCCAGTAGCAGTGGGTGTGCAGATCGACCAGGCCCGGAACCACCAGCTTGCCGCTGGCGTCGAGTTCTCGCTCCGCCGTGGCGCTAGCGGCCAGCCCGGGCTCGATGCGGGCGATTTTCCCGCCCCGAATCCCGACGTCGGCGATCTCGTCGCGCCCCTGGCTGGGGTCGATGACCCGGCCGCCCTTCAGGATGAGGTCGTACCTGCTGTCGGTCATCGTCCCACCTCAGGCCTGCGAGGCGCTGGAGGGGAGCGGTTGCTGGTGGAAGCGGAGCAGCTCCACCGCCACCTCGCGCACGATCAGCTCGAACAGGCGGGCGCCATGTTCGGCAGAAGCGTCGCTGGCGTCGTCGCTGTAGCCGTCGCTCTCCTGCCAACTGCCGTGGCGCTGGTTCATGGGCCGGCCGGCGGGGTCGTCCCGAGAGCGCTTGCCGCGGCCTCCGCGCAGCAGCGGCAGCTGTTCGCGGCGTACCAGCTCGGGCTCTAAGGCCATCACCATCGAGGTCTCGAAGCCGCCGGCGTGCCCGGGGACGCGGCCGACCTCGAGCGCGTCGCCCTCCTCGATCATCGCCTGCCAGGCGAGGGTCCAATACGAGGCGGCGCCCGCCACTACCGGGTGGCGCAGCGCCAGCTCGCGGGCCGCCAGGCGGATCACCTCTTCGTTGCCGCCGTGGCTGTTGAGCAGAAAGATGCGTCGGAAGCCGCTGGTCACCAGCGAGTCAGTCAGTTCGGTCAGCACCCGGATCAGGGTGTCGGTCGACAGCGACAGCGCGCCCGGGTAGATCAGGTGATGGTTCGAGGCGCCGAAGGGCATGACCGGGCAGACAAGCACCGGGGCCTGTTCAGCGAGCCGTTCGGCGGCGGCGGCCGCAACCCGCTCGCCGACGAGGGTATCGACCCACACCGGCAGGTGGGGGCCGTGCTGCTCGGTGGCCGCCACCGGCAGCACCACGGTGGCGCGGGGAGCAAGTTCGCCGATCTCCGTGCGGGTGAGGGTTCGCAGTTGGGTCACGGACGACTCAGGCAGCCAGCTGCAAGCTGGTGAGGAGCTGGCGCAGCTCCCGGCGATCCTCGGGGGCGAGCGGGGTGAGCGGCAGCCGGCAGGGGCCCGCCGCCAGACCGAGCTCGTCCATCGCCTCCTTGATGACCGAGGTGTGGTAGCCGGGGCGCCTCTTGCGGAGCTGGGCGATCCCGCTTACCTGGTCGCTGACCAGCTGCCGACAGCGGTCGTACTCGCCGGCCGCGGCCGCCCGGTAGATGGCGAGCGGGATCTCGGGGGCGAAGTTGGCCATGCCGGTGGTGAAGCTGGTGGCGCCCGCCGCGAAGTAGGAGGCCGTGTACGGTTCGGCCATGCCGTTGATCCAGGCGATGCGGTCGCCGAGTCGCTCCACGGCGCCCAGAAACAGGCCCAGGTCGCCGAGTTCGTCCTTGAGGGCGACGACGTTGTCGATGTCGGCGAGCCGCGCCAGCGACTCGGCGTCGAAGGGGTGGCCGCGGGTGCTGAACACGACCTGCCCCAGGCTCGAGGCCTGCGCCAGCGCCCGGTGGTGCTGGTAGAAGCCTTCGGTCCCAGGGGCGGCAAAGTAGAGGGGGTTGACCAGCAGGCCGGCGGCCCCGTGAGCCTCCGCGTAGCGGGCCAGATCGCAGGCGATACGGGTGCTGTGGCCGATGCCGACCAGCACCGGCACCCGCCCGGCGGCCGCCTCGAGCGAGGTGCGGATGACCGCCTGGTACTCCTCGAAGGTCAACGCGTAGAATTCGCCGACGGCGCCGGTCACCGCGATCAGGTGTACGCCGCTGCCGGCCATGACGGCGATGTTGCGCCCCAGGCCCTCGAGGTCGAGGTCGTGGTTCTGATCGAAGGGCGTGATGGCGAACGAAATCACGCCCCGTAGCTCGCGTTTCAGATCGGCTGGCGTCACGGGCTCCCCTTTCGGCTGGGCCTAGGCCCAGTGTGGAAAGAACGCTTTCCAATTCTCATAGATAATGTCGTCGATAACGTCGTCGGGTACCTTGGGCAAGGGGGTTCCCTCGACCGCCTTGTTGACGTTGCGGAGGCCGTTGATGACGTTGTCGATGGTTGCCGAGGGGAAGTCCGATGCCAGCAGGAACTTGTGTTCGACGCCGTACTCGATGGCCTCGATCATCGAGCGCCAGTAGCGCCAGGGGCGGTAGTGCACGGCGCTGATGTCGGCGTAGACGTTGGGGCACTTGCGGATCAGCACGGTGGCGTCGATCTCCCAGGGGTGGCCCAGGTGGGCGATGATCATCTTGAGGTCGGGGAAGGCCATCGCCAACGCCTCGAGCTGGAGCGGATGCGCCCACTTCAGGCGGGACTTGGAGGGAAAGGTAGTGCCCTGGTGCCACATCACCGGCAGCCCCAGCTCCTCGGCCCGCTTGAAGATCGGCCAGTACTTGGGGTCCTCCGGATCGAAGTGCTGGTAGACCGGCCCCACCTTGAGGCCCCGGAGACCCAGCTCGGTCACGCAGTAGTCGAGCTGCTCGACGCAGTCGCCCTCGTTGGGGTCGACACTGGCCCAGCCCTCGAGCTTGTCGGGGTGCAGCTTGACGTAGTCGGAGACGAGTTCGTTCGGCACCCACACCCCGGAGGCCTTGGCCTGGAGGCCGAAGACCACCACCCTGTCGGCGGTCTCGGAGGCCTTCCAGTGGTCGTCGTAGGTGGCGTCGTAGGAGTGCTTGTCGAGTCTGGCGGAGTAGACCTCGCCGCCGGAACGCTTGAGCTTGACCAGCTTCGACTGCAGCGCCTCGTCGACGTACCGCTCGTCGAGGTGGTCGGGGTACCACATCACATGGGTGTGACAGTCGACGATTGTGCGATGATCTCCCGGCACCTGGTTCCCTCCATCGGTTGGATCGTGACCTCGATTCTACCAAGCCGGAATCTGATATTTCAAGGTTCAACAGGGCCGTTCAGAACCGAAAAGGTGGGATGAAGGCCGCCGCACCCGAGCCACGCTTCCACGCCCCCGGGGGACCGCTTACGATGCGGACGTCAGATATCATGGTCTGCCTCACCTCGGCCCCAACATCAGCTTCAACGGCGACTACAACCTCCGCCCGAAGATGCCGGACAGCGAACGCTCCGCGTTCCCGTTGCATCAGGACAGCACCCCTCTGAGCGCCGCGACGACCACCTCGTCGTGATCCGGATCGAGGCACGACGGCACCACCGAGGCGATACCGCCATCGAGCTGCGACTCGCCGAGCGCGATGGGTGGATCGCCCGCGGCCAGCCGGCGGACCAGCTCGGCGGCGTCGCAGCGCGCCTCGGCTGTGAGCTGCACGTCCACCTGCGGCACCGGCCGGTGCGCCGCTTCCACCACCGCCGCCTCAACGCCGGGCAGCCCGGTCAGGGCGTCGCGCACCGCACCGCAGCGTTCACGCCAGCCCGCCAGCTCGGCGCCGTGGTCCTGGTTCAGGTAGAGCCGCAGGGCGGTCACCAGTCCGACGATCTCCTCCTTGCCCACCTTGAAACCGCGGCCGAAGCCCTGGTGCGGGGGGCCCGGCATGGCGCCGCTGTCGAGGTAGCGGTCGCGTAGCGACCAGGTCTGCGGGTGGACGTCCATGTCCTGGTTCTGTAGCGCCACCGAGGCGATCAGCTCGCGGCGACCTACCAGCAGGGCGGAGGCCTGGGGCCCACCGATGGCCTTGCCACCGCTGTAGGCGACCAGGTCTGCGCCGGCGGCCACGAAGCGGGTCAGGTTGGCTACCGGCGGCAGGCTGGCGGCGGCGTCGACCACCACCGGAACCCCGTGCCGGTGGGCGATGTCGCAGACCACCTCGAGCGGGAGGGCGTTTGGCGTGTTGCTGGCAAGGTGGTAGACGGCCACGGTCCGCTCATTGAAGGCCGCCTCGAGCTCCCAGGCCTGGTTGCGGCCCACGCCGGGGCTGCCGGCCCAGCCCACCTCGACGAGCGTCACCCCCACCGCGCGCACGGAGTGGTCGTAGGCGTTGCGGTGGGCGCGCTGCACCACCACCTCGCCGGCGTGAGGGTCGGGGAGGCGCTCCATGCGCAGCGGATCGAGGCCGGCTACGCAGGCGGCCACGCCGAGCGTGATCCCCGCCGCGGCGCCGCTGGTGACGTAGCCGGCCTCGGCGCCCGTCACCTCGGCCAGATAGTCGCCGGCCCGCTCCTGTAGCTCCTCCATCCGAACGTTGCTGCGGCTGGCCTCGGCCATCGCCGCCGCTACCTCGGGCGCCATCACCTTGCCGCCGAGCCGCGTCAGGGTCCCGGCGGCGTTGATGACAGGGCGCACCCCAAGCCGTTCATACACGCTCATAGGCAGCCTCCAAGGCCCTCGCTAAGGGGGCCGCTAGCTAGGATGACGACTCGGACTCCCGGTCTCGGTAGTGGCGCACGGGGTCTTCGTGGTAGGCGCGCGCCAGCGCAACCAGGCGCTCGGCCGCCGCGTCGACGTAACGGCTGCCCTTGTCGGCGCTGGCCACCGTGGGGTCGCCCATCACCCCCGACGCCGTCTCGCGGCGCCGCTCGGGGAATCTGGCGAAGTCGGCGTACTGTGGATCGACCGACGAGGTCCAGCTGTCGGCCACTTGCCTGCTGCGGTCGACGAGCTGCGGCCGCAGGTGGAGCTGGATCGATGTCTCCCACTCGCCGCCGTGGCCGATGCCGTGCTCCTTGTCGCCCCAGTCGCGCATCTGTTCGCTCACCAGGTCCCAGTGGCTGAAGGCGAGCGAGAACAGGTCGTGCTCTGCCAGCTTCACCGAGATCGCCTTGAGCGGGTGGTGGTTGCCGCCGTGGCCGTTCAGAAAAACAATCCGCTCAAAGCCATTGCCGTGGATGCCGAGCGCCACGTCGCTGACCATGGCGATGAAGGTCTCGAGCTGCAGGGTGATGGTCCCGATCTCCCCCTCGTTGTAGTGGGTGAAGCCGAAGGGGATCTCCTGGGCCACCACCAGCGGGAAGTCGGTGGCCCGCCGCGAGGCCTCGAGGGCGATCTGCAGCGGGCCGCTCAGGTCGACGTCGACGGGGCAGTGGGGACCGTGCTGCTCGATCGAACCGACCGGAACCACCACCACTGGAGCGTCCTCGAGGGCGGTGTGGAACTGATCGCGCCGCAGGTTGGGCCAGTAGAGGGGGCGCGGCAGCTCAGCCATGCTCGGGCGATCCCGGACGCCGCCCTGGAGGACGGCAAAGAGCGTGTACCTCGGTCGTCATAACAGCACCTCGCTTTGCGATGCTCGAGTCTAGCAGGCGGTTGGCTCGGCCCGTGGCGCTAGCTCTCTGCCGGGTTCAGGCCCAGCTCGGCGAGGGTGCCCTTCAGCGCGGCGCGCGCCTCGTCGCTCATCCCGAGGCGCGGCGGACGCACCGGGCCGCCCGCGAGCCCCAGAAGATCCATGGCGCCCTTGACCATGGCGGCGTCGTCGCTCTCGGCGCGCAGCCGCTCCAGCGGGGCGCACTGCCGCTGCAGCTCGATCACCCGCCGCCAGTCCTGCCGCTGCGCGGCGGCGTGGATCTCCAGCTCCGGCTCGGGCCAGAAGTTGCTCTGGCCCGAGGTGAAGGCCTGCATGCCCATCTGATAGCGCAACTGCGCCACGCCCGGGTCGTGCCGCTTGTTGCCGATCCACACAAAGCGGTCGCCGAGCAGCTGCACGGCGCGAAAGAGCGTGTGCGGCTCCTTCATCGGATCCTTGATCCCGACGATGCGCTCGATGTTGCTGAGGCGCAGGTAGAACTCCGCCGGCCAGCTCTGGATGTTGTAGGGCATCAGCGGCAGCTCGCTGGCCTGGGCCAGCAGCTGGTAGTAGTCGAAGGTGCCTTCCAGGTCGACGGGAACGCGGCCCCGGATGAGCGGTGGCATGCCCAGCAGCACGTCCACCCCGAGATCGGTGTAGCGCCTCGCCAGCTCGACCGCCGCCTTCAGGTTCGGCGGCAGCGTGGCAACGATCAGCGCCCGCCCGCCGACGGTCGCCACCGCGGTGCGGGCCAGCGCCTCGAGTTCGCCGTTGGACAGCGCCTCGAACTCGCCGGTGCCGCCGCCCACGGCCACCACCTTGACGCCGCGCTCCAGCAGGAACGTCAGGTTGCGGGCAAAGCCCTCGAGGTCCACCTGCTGCAGGTCGTCGGCCTTGAAGGGCGTGACGGCGTAGGTGTGGACGTTGATCAGCTTCTCTTTCAGTTCGGTCGAGAACATGGTGACCCCTTGTCGACTAGACCTTGGTTGAAACGGCCTGTTGAATAGACGTGATCGAAAATACCTACTCGAAAAGACCGAAATAGATAGGGACCTCTGCGGATGCCGGTCTGGACTCTGTCCCTCACTCTGCGAACCTGGCGAGCACATTCGCGGTTACCCGCGACAGCGGTTCGTCGACGAGCAGCGAGGCCACATAGGTGATCGAGCCGGTCGAAAAGACGCGCCCGCCCGAGTCGGTCTGGTGATAGACCATGTCGGCGCCGCCGTCGTTGGGATTGATGCCCTTGGCGAGCAGCCGGGTTCCCTCCGGGGCCTCACTGGAGATCTTGTCGGTCTCGTGGCCCGAGGCGCCGCCGTGGATCCGCTCCTGCTGCGATTCGCTGCCGAACAGGTCGTCCTCCGTCAGGCCCGTGCCGGCAAAGGCCCAGTGGTCCGGGTCGACGACTCGGTAAGGTGCCGCCGTCATGATGCCGCGGTCGTCGAAAGCGACGCCCAGCAACCGGGCCGGCGATTCCGCGTGCTGGGCGAAGCGGGCGGTCCCGCGCTCCGGATGGCCCCCGTCGCCGACGTGATTGAGGTGGCGAATGGTGCCCTCATCGGGGAACTCCACCGCCCCGCAGATGCCGTTGCCGCCCAGGTACATGAGCCGCCCGCCGCGCTCGAAGACCCACGCCTTCAGGCGCCAGTACATCTCCGGCGACCAGTACTCGGGGTGGCCGCTGATGATGAGCACCCGGTAGGCATCGAGATCGAGCTGGCCGAAGTGCAGCTGGGCCTCCGACCAGACGTCGTGGTCGAACCCTTCGCGCTCGAGCCAGCCCAGCAGGCGCCACTCGGTCGGCGCCGTGTGGCTCTCCTGGCGGCCGCGGATGGGATCGCCGACCTCGGTCTCCCAGGGCACGTGATTGAACACCTCCGGGCGTTGCAGCGACAGCGGCCGGTAGGCGCTGTTCGGGTGGTGGTAGCCGTCGTAGTCGGGCCGGTAGCGGTCCAGCTCGAGGCGGGCGTTCATGGTCGGCCGGTCGGGCAGCTGGTGCGGATGAATATAGTTACTGCGGCCGCCGAAGTTGTTGTAGGCGTTCCAGTTGACGCTCGCCATCAGCGCCGCGATGGGTGCCGTGGGCGTCTTCGGCGCCACCACCCAGGGGAATGAGAAGAACGCTCCCGATTTTCCCTCCAGGTGAACGTAGTACAGCCCCGAGCGTTCCGGCGCTTCGATCCGCAGCGAGTGGTGCTTGGAGTCGTAGCCGACCCGGTTCCACTGCACCCCGGTCTGGGTGTAGTCGCCGTCGGGGGTGATCTGCACCCCGGCGCGGGGGCCGTGCTCGCCGTGCCAGTTGACGAGCCGCACGAACTCCTTGCGCAGCCCGTAGCGCCACAGGCTCACCTGGCACTCCTCGGCGGCGTGGACGCAGTACTCCGAGGTCTCGCCCGACTGCACCCACTTGGGCCACAGGTAGCCGAGCAGCGTGTCGGAGAGCAGCCGGAAGTGGTGGGGCGTTTCGAGCGGCAGAGTCAGCGGCACGCTCTTGGCGCCGTAGCCGTCGCGGGCCAGCTCGACGGTGTAGTCGCCGGGTGGCAGCTCGGCATAGACCGCACCCCGAGGCGAGGAGCGCACCCGCGCCAGCGATTCATCGCCGCGCAGGAACTCGAGGTTCACGTCGTGCAGCGCCAGATAGCGTTCGTCGCTTACGTAGCCGATCAGCATGGGGGATCGCCTCCAGCGCCAGCCGGGGGCCGGCTCCTCGTTATTCGCCCCGCAGGCGGGGGTCGAGGCGGTCGCGCAGCTCGTCCGCCAGGATATTGACGGCCAGCACCGTGAGAGCGATGGCGATCCCGGGGTATAGGGTGAGCCAGGGCGCTCGCGCGAGCTCGATGCGGGCCTCCGAAATAATGCCGCCCCAGCTCGGGTGCTGGGTGTTGCCGCCGAGCCCGAGGAAGCTCAGGCCCGCCTCGGTGAGCAGCGCGAAGGCCAGGATCAGGGTCACCTGGACCAGCCAGGGAGCGAGAGCGTTGGGCAGCAGGTGGCGCAGCATGATGCGCCAGGTCGGCACGCCCATCCCCTGCGCGGCCTCGACGTAGGCGAGCTCGCGCAGCACCAGCACCGAGCTGCGCACAATGCGGGAGATGCGTGGTCCAAACACGATCACCAGCGCCATCACCACGTTCAGCTGGCTGCGGCCGAGGACCGCCACCACCACCAGCGCCAGGAGAATGCTGGGGAACGCCATCAGGCCGTCCATGAACAGCATGATGACGGTGTCCAGACGGCGCAGGTAGCCGGCGCTGAGGCCGACGATCATGCCGAAGATGCCGGCTCCCAGCGCCGAGGCGCCGGCGA
Organism: Trueperaceae bacterium; assembly: GCA_963662295.1. Lineage (GTDB taxonomy): Bacteria > Deinococcota > Deinococci > Deinococcales > Trueperaceae. The sequence continues at coordinate 3,658,579 of OY759346.1, read as the reverse complement.
TCGACAGCGACACCCGGCCGCCGTAGACCAAGCGGCTCCACAGGTCGCGCCCCAGGTCGTCGGTGCCCAGCAGGTGCCCTTCTTCTCCCGGTGAGAGAAAGGCGCTCCGGACGTTGAGCCGGTTCGGATCGAAGTCGGTCAGCAAGGGTGCCAGGAACGTGGACAGGACGATAAGGACCAGCGCCACCAAGCTCAACGAGGCAAGCACGTTGCGGGTGGCGCTGTGCCATAGCCGCTGCCGGAGGTTGCGGCGGCCGGAGGCTCGTTCGGGCTGGACCTCTATGTCAGCCATGGGGGAAGGTCTCCGGTATGAGGGTCAACTGTATTGAACCCGCGGATCGATGAGTAGATAGGTCATGTCTATAAATAGATGGACCACAAGGTTGATGAAGGCGAACATCAGCAGCAGCACCTCGAGCACCACGAAGTCGCGGCGGCCCACCGAGGCGACCATCCAGGAGCCGAGGCCTGGGATGGTGAACACCGTCTCGGTCACGGCTGCGCCGCCGAGGAGGCCGGCGAAGCTGAGGCCGATGGTGGCCATCACGGGGATGATGGCGTTGCGCAGCGAGTGCTTGTAGAGGATGGACCTGCGCCCCGCCCCCTTGGCCTCGCCGGTGCGGATGTAGTCGAGCGACAGAACCTCGAGCATCGACGAGCGGGTCACATGCGGGCGATGCTGGCCGCCACCGCCGTCCCCAGCGCAATGGTGGGCATCACCAGGAACCGGAGCGTCTGGACCGGGTCTTCGGATAGCGATGTCCAGCCGGTAACGGGAAACCAGTGGCGATTCACGGCGAAGGCCAGGATCAGCATCAGGCCGAGCCAGAAGTTCGGGATCGACACCGAGATGAGCGCCGTGGCCATCAGCGACTGATCGATCAGGGTGCCGCGCCGCGCCGCCGCGATCACCCCGATGGGAATCCCGACGAGGATCGCCAACACCAGCGAGGTTCCGGCCAACAGGAAGGTGGCCTCCATCTTGCGGCCGATAATCTCGACTACCGGCAGTCGGTAGAACAGCGAGTCGCCGAATTCCAGCCGCACGATCCGGGACAAGAAGCGGCCGAACTGAACATAGACGGGGGCGTTCAGCCCCAAGCGCTCGCGCAGTGCCTCGACCTCCCAGAGCTGGGAGTCGACGGGCAACATGGCGGTGGCCGGGTCGCCGGGCATCAGCCGCAGCAGGATGAAGGAAACCACGGCGACGATAAACAGCGCCGCAAATAGAGATAAGAGGCGAACCGTGATGTATCTGGTTAGTCCGCTCACGATTCGCTCCCTTCGTTAAAGTGGGGACCCGCACAGGCGGGTCCCCAAGCTGTCGTGATTCTTCAATGCGAAGACCCTTACAGCGGGTTGCATAATCCTTGACCAACCCTCAGGAATCACGCCAAATGGACCATCGGGAGACGCAAGTGGGTTCTGAAGGAACCTGTTCCCGGAATGATATTGCGCATTGCTGACTCAATCATTGTGCAACCCGCTGTAGGTCTCCTACTCTACCTGCTGATGCCCCAGGCGCGGAAGTTTTTGTAGTCCCGAACGCCGCTGAGGTCGGCCCGGAAGGCCCGCAGGCCCTGGAAGTCGCCGATGAGGATCTGCGGCACGTGTACTTCGATGATCGCGGCCTGCAATTCTTCGTAGACGAGCGCGCGCTCGTCGAGATCGATGGTGGCGGCAGCCCGAATGAAGATCTCATCCAAATCCTCGTCGCAGAAGCCCGACCACGCGCCCGAGGTGCACAGGAAGGCCTGGGCGTAGATGCCGGGGTTGAAGGTGGTGCCCCAGCCGCCGGGGATGATGTCCCACTGATCCGGCTGCGTCCGCACCTGGCGGATGGTGGCGCCGTCGTACCAGTCGATGCGCACGTTCATGCCGACGTCCTGAAGCTGGGCTTGCAAGACGGTCGCCATGCGGTCCTGGAAGATGTTCGCCTTGGTGGAGATGATGACGATCTCTTCGCCGTTGTAGCCGCTCTCGGCGAGCAGTTCGCGGGCGCGGTCCTGATCGCGATAGTCGAAGAGGTCGGCACCCGCTTCATTGAAGAAGAAACCGCCTCTGAACGCCAGGCCAGGATGGATGTCGAAGAGGTCGGGGTCGCCGACCATCGCCAGCGCCAGCTCTTCGTGATCCATGGCGGCTGCGACGGCCTGCCGGTTGAGCCGGTTGTTGAAGACCGGGCTGGCGAAGTTGAAGATCGGACCCCACTTCTGGTTCCCTGGGATCACCTGGATCGAGATGTCCGGGTCGTCCTCGAGGGTGGGCTTGTCGGCGCCGGATATACCGGCCGGGACGACGTCAGATCTCGCCGGCGCGGAGCGCGGCCGTGCGGGTCGGCACGTCCGTGATGATCCGCCACTCGACCTCCGCGAACATCGCTACCTTGCCACCACCGTCACCGCTGGCGGGCTCGCTTCTGGCGGAGTAGTCGGGGAAGGCTTGCAGCAGGATGGACTCGTCCGGAACCATTTCGACGAACATGAACGGCCCGGTGCCGATGAACTGGCTGGGGTCGGTGATCTCGTTGGCGCCGGCGGCGTTGGCGATGTCGGCGGGCATGATCACCAGCGACTGCGATATGCCGGAGATGGTATCGAGCAGGTCGGCACGCGTGGTAAGCGATAGGAGTCGGAAGGTGTAGGTGTCGACCTTCTCAAAGATGAGGTCGGCGAACCCTCGCCCCAGCCGGCTTACCTGGACCCAGCGGTTGAAGGACGCTTCCACGTCATCGACGGTCATCTCGTCGCCGTTGTGGAACAGCACGCCCTGGCGCAGCGTGAAGCTCCAGTTCTTGCCCTCGGCGTCGGACTCCCAGGTGTCGACCAGCATCGGAGCCGGCCGGAAACCGGCGTTGTAGTTGAAGAGCGTCTCGAAGATGTGGTGGGCGGGTTCGGACACCTCGAGGGTGGTGTTCGACATGATGTCCAAATGTGGTGGGGTGGCGTTCAACGACACCACCAACCTGCCGCTGGGTTGTGCCAGAACGGCCCCCATGAGCAGCAGGACCATGCCGAATAAGGCCGAGCCGAGCGTAAGTTTTAGCTTTCGCATTCAAATTCCCTTCCCTGGCCGCCAAACGCCATGGACCGTCCAGACGTGGCCACCATCATTGTGGTTTGCGCTTTCGAATATATCACATTTCAGATTCCGTGGGCACCACCATTAAGATCGTTCTCACGACACTGGGAGTCGGGCGGGGGCGCATGGCGAAACCGTGTCGGGGACACACCCGGCAGCGGTCTTATCCCTCAGCCCGAGAAGCGCTTCAGAACGTTGCCTGTGATTCGGGAAACCGCCTCGTCGATCAGCAGCGCTGCCGGATACGTTACCGCCCCAACGGAGAAGACCTCGCCGCCGCTGACGGTGTCGAAGTACACCATCTCCGCCCCACCGACCTCGGTGGTGCCCTTGGCCAGCAGCCGAGTGTTGGCCGGCGAACTGAGGCTGATCATGTCGGTCTCGTGGCCGGCCGCGCCCCCGCTGCAGCGCTCCTGGAGCGATTCGAAGCCGAACAGGTCGCCCGCGGCCAGACCGGTGCCGTCAAAGACCCAATGGTCCGCGTCGACGACGCGAAATGGCGCCGCGGCCATGATCCCCGCCACCGCACAGATGCCCAGCAGGTTCGCGGGCGACTCGAGGTAGCGGTGGAAGCGCACCTCATAGGTCCCCTCGAGCTTCTCGCCGCTCATATCGATGTTGTCCCACTTGTTGAGGCAGCGCAGGGTGGCCTCGTCGTCGAATTCGACCGGGCCGTCGATGCCGTCGCCACCGAGGTACATGAGCCGCCCGCCGCGCTCGAAGACCCAGGCCTTGACCGCCAGGTACATCTCCTTCGACCAGTACTCGGGGTGGGTATTGAGGATCAGCACCTTGTAGGCGTCCAGCTCCAGCTCGCCGCTGTGCAGCTGGTAATCGGCGTACAGGTCGTAGGCGAACCCTTCGCGCTCGAGCCAGCCCAGCAGGCGCCACTCGGCCGGCGCCAGGTGGCTCTCGTTGCGGCCGGCGATGGGGTCGGTCACCTGTTCGGCCTCGGGGACATGGTTGAACGGCTCCGGGCGGTCGAACGACAGCGGCCGGTACTCGTGATCCTCGAAGCGGAAGAAATGCTCGATCTCGCCATTCAGGTAGCGGTCGTTCTCCTGGCGGATGTTGCTGGCCGGCGCTGCTGGCAGGTCGTTCGGGTTGATGTAGTTGCTGCGGCCGCCAAAGTTGTTGTAGGCGTTCCAGGTATTGGTCGAGGCCAGCACCGCGACGCTGGCCATGGGCGTCTTCGGCGCCACCACCCAGGGGAACGAAAAGAACGCTCCCGATTTTGCTTTCAGATGAAGATAGTAGAGCCCCGACCGTTCCGGCGCCTCGATCCGCTGGCTGTGCGTCCTCGAGGCGTACCCGTGGAGGTTCCACTGTGCCCCCGTCTGGGTGTAGTCGCCATCGGGTGTGATCTGCACGCCGGCGCGGGGACTGTGCTCGCCGTGCCAGTTGACGAGCCGCACGAATTCCTTGCGCAGGCCGTAACGCCACAGGCTCACTTGGCACTCTTCAGCGCTGTGCACGCGGTACTCGCCGCGCTCTCCCGACCGCACCCACTTGGGCCACATGTAGCCCAGCAGGCTGTCGGACAGCAGCCGGAACCGGTGCGGTCGCTCCGGATCGACCCGCATCTCGACCCGCTTGGCCCCGTAGCCGTCCCGCGTCAGGGTAGCCAGATACTCGCCCGCTTCGAGCTCGGCGTAGACCGCCCCGCGCGGCGTGGAGCGAACCACCGCCAGGCTCTGGCCCCCGCGCTCGAACTCGAGCAGCACATCGGCCAATGCGTAGTGGTGTTCGTCGCTGACGTAGCCTACGAGCATCCGCGCCTCAGGCTCCCAACACCTGGCGGAACACCTGCAGCCAGTTGTTCCCCAGGATGCCCAGCGTCTCCTCCTCGCTGAAGCCCACATCGAGGAGCGCGCCCGTCAGGTTCGGCAGACCGCGGATGTCCTCCAGCCCGTGCGGCGGGAAGCCCCCATCGAGATCCGACCCGTAACCGACGTGCTCGGCGCCGCACACCTCGGCGGCGTGCGCGAAGAACTTTGCCAGATCGTGCACATCGGCATCGTCGTCGTCGAACTCGCGGTTCGCCGTGAAGAAGATGCCCAGCACCCCGCCTTGCCCCGCCAGCGCCTTCATCTGCTCGTCGCTCAAATAGCGGCTGGGCGCGTGGTTGTGGAAGTCCTTGACGAGTGCCCGGCAGCTGGTGTGCGAGCAGATCACCGGGCTGCTGGAGGTCTCGAGGGCGTCCCAGAAGGACTGCTCGGTGCTGTGGGCGACGTCGACGAGCATCTGCAGCTGGTTCATCTCCCTGATGACGTCGCGCCCGAAGTTCGTGAGGCCGGTGCCGGTGTCTTCCCAGTTGCCCTCGGCGACCTCGTTGCGGTACATCCAGGTCAGCCCCAGGCTGCGCACCCCCAACTGGTGGTAGATGTGCAGCAGGTCGATGTCGCCGTGAATGCCCTCCGCCCCCTCGATGTGGAGCAGCAGCGCGACCTTGCCCTCCTGATGCGCCCGCTCGAAGTCCGCCGCGGTGGTGGCCAGCATGGCCATTTGCGGCGCGCTGGCCATGTCCAGCTGCAACTGCCGGTGGGCCTTCAGGATCGAGTGCAGGTAGGGCCCGTCCTTCACCCAGGGCACCAGCAGGTTGGTGACCTGGCCGCTCTGGCCGGCCTCGAGCGCCCGGGGGAAGTCCCAGTGGCCGGACCGACCCTTCTCCCACAGCCGCCTCGGCATGGGCGGGCGGTGGCGGAGCGGGTTGAACCGGGTGTCGCCTCGCAGGATCGCCTGGATGCTGTCGTTGTGACAGTCGATCACCGGCACCTGCCGGTGCAGCCGCATAACCTGTTCCCGTCGTTCCGGTGTCAATGCACTCACCTCGTTTCCGCTTTCCACCACCAGGACAATCCGGCCTCGTGAGAAAGGCGATGAGCAAGGGAAATCTTGGACCCACAATCGAGTTTGTGCCGGTCAGTACGGCATTTCTCGGTTTCTCCGTCCACCACGCATCGTCAAATCGCTCTTACTCGCCACCCTCTCGTCCAACGCCAGATCGTTGAGTCGTATTCAGAAAAGCGGAAACGCAGCCACCGTCAGGCACGGCAATGTGCGAAAAATGCGATGCGGACCGGGGTTTCTTGCCCCTCACTAGAGATCAGACCCGTCACCGACGCAACCCCGAACAACGCCGGCAAGTCCTGACCACAGTACCTTTTGGTGGCCCACCAGATTCCGCCTGACGGCGGCTTCGCTACCCTTGCCGCAGCACCCTGCCACCACGTTTGCCGGTCGGCTCTCCACCCTCGAGCGCCGGCACCCCATTGACCAGCACGTGAACCATGCCCACGGACGCCCGGTTGGGTTCGAACACCGTGCCCCGCTCGGCAAAGACCGCTGGGTCGAAGACCGCCAGGTCGGCCCAGGCACCCGTTCGCACCACCCCCCGATCCGCCAGCCCCAGCCGCGAAGCCGGCAGCGAGGTGATTCGTCGGATGGCCTCCTCGGGGGCCAGCGTCCCCGTATCGCGCACGAACTGGCGGTAGAACCAGCCCGCCCAGGTGTAGGCGCCGTGGAACGAGGTGCTCGCCAAGGGCCCGTCGGGAGCCAGCGCGGTGGCGTCCGAGCCGACGGCGCACAGCGGGTGCTCGAAGGCGGGCCGCAGGTCTTCTTCCTGGTAGCAGAAGGCGACGATCATGGTCCGGTGGAGGTTGTCGATCTCGGCCAGCAGCACCTCGCAGATGACGTCGATGGGCCCCAGCCCGGCCTCTGCGCCGATCTCGGCGATGCTGCGCCGCGACAGCTCGGGCCGGGCCAGGCTCTCGAACAGCACGATCCGACTCCAGTCGCCGTCGGCCAGCGCGGTGACGATACTGTGGTAGTCCTCCAAGCGCCGCCGCACAGCGGGATCGGCCAGCCGTTCGGCGATCTCGGCCCGGTCTCCGTCCACCAGCCAGGGGGGCAGGGCGGCGCTGAGGTTGGTGGTGCCGAACAGCCGGGTGTGCATGTCGAAGGCCACGTCGAGCCCGGCGGCGCGGGCCGCCTCGATCTGCTTCAGGGCGTTCTCGACCGCCCTGCGGCCGTCGGGCACCAGCCGCGCCACCACCTGCAGGTGCGAGATCTGCAAGCGCACCCCAGCCGCGGTGCTGGTGCGGAGCGCTTCGGCGACGGTCTCTTCGGCCTCGCCGGGACGGTTGCGGGTGTGGGTGGCATAGAGGCCGCCGGCCCGGGCGACCACCCGGCACAGCTCGGCGATCTCCTGCTCCGTGCAGGTCCGTTCCGGCTCGTACTCGAGGCCCGTCGAGAAGCCGAAGGCTCCCTCTTCCAGCCCCTGCTCGAGCAGCGCCGTCATGCGCCGCAGCTCGTCGGGCGCGGCGGGCCGGTCGAGCCGCTCGCAGGCGGCCAGCCGCAGGTTGCCGTTGGGCACCAGCGTAGCCACGTTGAGGGCGGGCTCGCCGGCCTCGAGGCGCTCCAGATAGCTGGCAACCGAGCGCCAGGGGAGGCCGTGCTCTTCGCGGTAGCCGTAGATGTTGCCCTTGGTCCGCTCCGGATCGGCGACCGGGGCGCAGCCGTGACCGCAGTTGCCCACCACCTCGAGGGTCACCCCCTGGCGCAGGGCGCTGATGGCGCGCGGATCGACGACCAGGGTGTAGTCGGAGTGGCTGTGGATGTCGATGAAGCCTGGGGTGACGTAGAGGCCGTCGGCCTCGAGGACGGTTCCGGCCTCCACTTCGCCGAGGGCGCCGACGGCCGCGATTTTTCTGTCTTTGACGGCCACATCGGCCGGACGGGGCGCCGCGCCGGTGCCGTCGATGACGGTGCCGCCCTTGATGATCAGGTCCGCAGTCATGTCACTACTCCCTGGAGGTCTTTCTTCGTAGTGCCGCCGTCGCTTCCGAGTCCACCGCCAGGGTGTCGGGATCGAGCACCACCCCGTACTGCTCGCGCGCCTGCTCGAGTGACACCTTGTCCTCGCTGACGTCTCGGGCGACGGCCTCCGGGTCGCGGGTGAGGGGGTCGCCCCAGCCGCCGCCCCGGCTGGCGGTGGTAGAGCCGCTGGCCGGCCGCCATGCGGGTCGAGATCATGGTGGGCAGTACCTCTTCGTCCTCGCCGCTGTGGAGGATGTTGATCGAGCCGCCGCCGGGCTGGCCGTCGTAGAGGCCGTAGGGGAGATGGTCGCGGCGGTCCGAGCGGATGGCCAGGTGGGCTTCGCCCTCGAGCAGCCGCCATTCGCGTTCGACGGCCAGGCCGCCGCGGAAGCGCCCCGGCCCGCCGCTGTCGCGCACCAGGCCGTAGCGCTCGATGCGCACCGGGTAGTTGCACTCGGCCTCCTCGATGGGGATGTTGCTGGCCACGCTGGCGGGGTTGCAGAGGCCGTCGTTGCCGTCGCGGTCGGGGCGCGCGCCCCAGGTTCCCGACATCAGCTCGTAGTAGATGTAGGGGCTGCGGTCGGGGTAGTGGCCGCCGATGATGACCAGCGAGTTGCCGCCCTCGCCGGCGGCGGGGATGCGTTCGGGCAGCAGCCCGGCCAGCGCCCCCATGACGGTGTCGACCAGCCGAAAGCCGGTGACGCCCCGCATCGACGAGGCCGCCGGCATCACCCCGTTGACCACCGTGCCCGGCGGGGCGTTGATCTCGAGCGGCCGGAACATGCCGGCGGTGTTGGGGATCTCCTCGCCGAGGGCGCCGCGCACGCACAGCGCCACCACCGAGTGGGTGAACGACAGGGTGTTGTTGATGGCGCCGCGCACCTGTGGGTCGGAGCCGGTGAAGTCGGCCCTGAGGGTATCGCCCCGCACCTCGATGGCGACCTCGAGCCGCACCGGCGGCCCACCGACGCCGTCGCTGTCGAGGTGGTCCACGAAGTGGTGGCGACCGTCGGGCCAGTTGGCGATCTCGGCCCGCACCAGCCGCTCGGTGTAGTCGATCAGGTCGGCTGCGTAGGCCTCGAAGGCGTCGGCGCCGTAGCGTTCGATAAGCTCGAGGACGCCGCGCTCGCCGATGTGGCAGGCGGCCAGCTGGGCGTTGAGGTCGCCCAGCGTCATGTGCGGCACCCGCACGTTGGCGCGGATGATGTCGAAGATCGCCTGGTTGGGCACGCCCTTGTCGAAGAGCTTGAGCCAGGGGAGGCGCAGGCCCTCCTGAAAGATCTCGGTGTTGTCGGTGGCCGAGCTGCCCGGCACCCGCCCGCCCAGGTCGAGGTGGTGAGCGGTGCTGACGGCGAAGGCGCGGACCCGATCCTGCCAGAAGATCGGTTTGACCACGAAGATGTCGGGGATGTGCATGCCCCCCTCGAAGGGGTCATTCAAGATATAGATGTCGCCGGGTGCCAATTCCTCGCCGAACTTGGCGAACAGCGTCTCCATGGCGGTGGGCACCGCGCCCAGATGCAGCGGGATGGTGACCCCCTGGGCGATCATCTCGCCGGCGGCGTTGCACAGCGAGGTGGAGTAGTCGAGGCAGTCGCGCACGATCGGCGAGTAGGCGGTCCGGTAGAGCGCCACCGCCATCTCGTCGGCGCTCGCCGCCAGGGCGTGCTGCACGATCTCGCGGGTGATGAGGTCGCGCTCAGCCACCGCGGGGCTCCAGGATCAGGTTGCCGTCCTCGTCGAGCTGGGCGCGCATGTCGGGCGGGACCACGATGGTCGAATCATACTCGTCGATGAGCAGGGGGCCGTCACCGGCGCTTGCCAGCGACGCGCGGGTCACCACCGGGGTGTCGATCAGCTCGCCGTCGAACCGTGCCGGTCGGCTGGCGCCCACGGCGAGCGGGGTGTCGGCGACGCGCAGGCGGCCCTGGTAGCCGCGCTCACCCGCCCGGCCGATCAACCGCAGAGCCACCACCTCAATGAGGCTGCCCGGGTCGGAGCGGTGGCCGTAGCGGCGCTGGTGTTCATCCAGAAAGGCATCCTCGAGGGCAGCTGCGGACGCTTCGGTGACGGGGCCCGCCGGCAGGTCCACGCGCAGCTCCGAGGCCTGGCCCCGGAAGCGCATGTCGGCGCTGAAAGCCAGCGCGACGGCATCGGCCGGGTAGCCCCCCTCGGCCAGCCGCGCCAGCATCCGCGCGGCCATCTCGGCGCGGACCGGCTCGAGCCCCGGGAGCTGCTCGCCCGCCAGCAGCAGGCTGCGCACGTCGTGGTGTTCGACCCCGGAGAAGAGCAGCCCCAGGGCGCTGAACAGGCCGGGCAGGGGCGGCACCACGATGTGGCGGATACCGAGTTCGCGCGCCAGCCCGGCCGCGTGGATGGGGCCCGAGCCGCCGAAGGCCAGCAGGGCGAAGTCGCGCGGGTCGCGGCCGCGCTCGGTCGACACCTGCCGCAGGGCCCGCATGGTGCGGGCGTTGGCGATCTGGTGGATGCCTTCGGCCGCCCGCAGCAGGTCCAGCCCCAGCGGCTTGGCGACGCGGTCGACGATGGCCTGCGCTGCGGCCTCGGGATCGATCCTGACTTGGCCCTCGCCGAGGTCGCCGGCGCGGATGTAGCCCAGCACCACATTGGCGTCGGTGACGGTGGGTTCGCTGCCGCCGAGCCGATAGCAGGCCGGACCGGGCTTGGCCCCGGCGCTGCGCGGCCCCACCCGCAGGCCGCCCGCCCGGTCGAGGAAGGCGACGCTGCCGCCGCCGGCGCCCACCTCGGCGATGTCGATGGTGGGCGCCCGGATCAGCTCGCCCCCACCGCCCAGCAGCTGGCTCCCGGCCGACAGCGTGGCTCCGACCTCGTACTGGGAGCTGTAGGCGATCCGGCCCGCCTCGATCAGCGACGCCTTGGCGGTGGTGCCGCCCATGTCGAGGGTGATGACGTTGGCCAGCCCCAGCCGCTGCGCCGTGAAGCCTGCCGCCAGCACCCCCGCCGCCGGCCCCGACTCGAGGGCGAACACCGGCTGCTTGGCGGCGTCGCGGTCGGAGACCAGGCCGCCGCTCGACTGCATGATCAGCAGCGGGGCGTCGATGCCTGCCTGTTCGAGCCCACGGCGCATGGAGGCGAGATAGCCACGAACCACGGGCAGCACATAGGCATTGACCACGGTGGTGGCGGTGCGTTCGTACTCCCGCCGCTCGGGCAGCACCTCGGACGACAGCGACAGCGGCATGTCCGGCAGCCGGCGCCGCAGGTAGTCCCTGACCGCGACCTCGTGTTCGGGGAAGGCGTAGGCGTGCAGGAAGCTGATCGCCACCGATTCCACCGCCTCGCGCTCGAGCGCCGCAACCAGCGCCTCGAGTTCCGCCTCTTTGAGGGGCGACAGCTCCTCGCCGTCGGCCGCCATCCGGCAGCTCATTTCCAGACGCAGCCGCCGCTCGACCAGGGTGGGCGGCTTGTCGAAGAACAGATCGTAGATCATCGGCGCGCGGATCCGGCGCAGCTCGAGCACGTCGCGAAAACCCTTGGTGGTCACCAGTGCTGTGCGGGCGCCGCGCCGCTCGAGGACGGCGTTGGTCGCCACCGTGGTGCCGTGGGCTACCGCGGTTACCTCGCTTCCCGCGATCCCGTGGACCCGGCGCAGCTCGGCGACGGCCTCGAGCACCGCCTGCTCGAAGTCGGGCGGCGAGGACAGCACCTTGTGGCGCCGCAGCGATCCGTCATCGCCACCCACGACGACGTCGGTGAACGTCCCGCCGACGTCAGCGGCGATCCGGAACGGGGTCATCTGGGAATGACGGGCAGCGTCAGCCGCGACGGGTAGCTCCGGTCGTGAAAGACGGTCTGCTGCGCCATCATCACCTCGCTGTCGAGGCCGGGGGTGGCGCCGCTGTTGAGGTTGCGGTCGAAGCGCGGGAAGTTGCTGCTCGAGATCTCGAGCCGGATTCGGTGCCCGGCCCGGAACAGGTTGCTGGTCTCCCACAGGCTGATGGTGTAGCGGGTGACGGCGCCGGGCTCGATGAGGCTGGGCTGCTCGTAGGAGTCGCGGAAGCGGGCCCGGACGATGCCCTCGCAGAGGTGGATCGCCGGCCCCCGCGGGTAGATGTCGACGAGGGTGGCGGTGAAGTCGGTATCGGGCGCGCTCGAGGCGGCGAATAGGGTCAGGGTGATCGGCCCGGTGACCTCTAGGTCCTCTTCGAGGGGCGCGCTGGTGTAGACCAGCACGTCGTCGCGCCGCTCGAGCGGGCGGCGATCGCGGGGACCGGTGTTGGTGATGAACATGCTCTGCCCGCCCAAGGTCGGCACCGGGTCTTCGGGGTCGTAGAGATACTGATCGGTCGCCTCTTCGTGGGGTTCTTCGAGGCTGAGGCTGCCGTCGCCGAAACGCGAGTTGGCGCGCCCCCCGCTGTGCAGGTAGAAGGGGGTGAAGCGGGTCTGGGCCAGCGGCCACTCCCAGGCGTCGCGCCAGGCGTTGGCGCCCATCACGAAGAGTCGCAGCGGCGCCTCCTGGTCGATGCCGGTGTCGACGCCGCGCAGGCGCCGGTCGTACCAGCGGAGGTGCAGGCCGGGGATGTCGACGGCGGCCTCGGGGCCGAAGTCCACGTCGCCGAAGGGGGCAGCGCTGCCGATCTGGCTATGGGTCCAGGGACCGACCAGCAGCTTGCTGTGGTTTCTGGCCTCAGGGGTAGCGGCCTGCTGGCTCCAGCCGGCGAAGCACTTGAAACCCTCGTGCAGCAGGTTGTCGTACCAGCCGCTGATGAACAGGGCGGGCGCCGAAACCTTGGGGTACTGCCCCTTCATGCTGTACGAGCTCCAGAAGTCGTCGAACTCGTTGTGGCGGATCATGTCGCGGTAGAAGGGCCGCTCGCCGATGTCGTCGAGGGCCGAGATCAGCGGCAGCCGGCGGTAGACGCGCTCCCAGTCGATCAGCTCCCGGGGGGCGTGCTGGTTGGTGCGGTTGCCGAGCCAGATGAAGTTCATCGAGTTCTGGAGCTGCAGCACGCCGTTGTAGCGCATGTGGCCGTAGTTGTCCTCCTGGTTGGCGATCGGCACCAGCGCCTTGAGGTGGGGGCTGCCCAGCGGGGCCGGCAGGAGCTGGGTAAAGCCCGGGTAGGAGATCCCGAAGGTGCCGATATTCCCGTCGCACCAGGGCTGGGCGCCGAGCCACTGTAGGGTGTCGAAGCCGTCGTCGGCCTCGTCGACGTAGGGCCGCCACACCCCCTCGGATTCGAAGCGGCCACGCACGTCCTGCATCACCACCGCGTATCCGGCTTCGGCGAAGCGCTGGGCCCAGGCCACGTAGCGGGGGTGCTGGCTGCTGTAGGGCGAGCGGATCAGCAGGGTGGGCAGGGGACCCTCACCCTCTGGGCGATAGAGGGCGGCGTAGAGCCGTACCCCGTCGCGCATGGGGATCAGCAGGTCGAGCTGGATCCGCAGCTCAGGCGTCGCCATCGTCTTCCAGCACGCTTGCATCTACCCCTGCGCGCCACTGTCGGTAGCGCGCTTCGGTCTCCTCGTTCATGGGGTACGCCTCGAAGACGCTGGCGCCTTGTGAGACCTGCTGGTAGATGAAGTGCTCCTTGATCTCCTGCTCGAGGGCGTCGCGGGCCACCTCCTCGGCCAGCGCCGCCGGGATCACCACCACCCCCTCCTCGTCGCCCACCACCGCGTCGCCGGGCTCGACCAGGACCCCGCCGCAGCCGATCGGCAGGTCGGAGTCGGCGGGGTGGTAGATGGTGAGGTTGGTGTTGGCGTTCTCGCCCGCCGCGTAGCTGGGGATGTCGAGCTTGCGGATGTTGGGGCTGTCCCGAAACGCCCCGTCGGTGACGATGCCGGCGGCGCCCCGTACCTGCAGCCGCAGCGCCAGGATATTGCCGAGCGAGCCGGCCCGCAGGTCGCCGCGGCCCTCGATCACCAGCACCTCGTGGGGGCGAAAGTCCTCGATGAGCGCGCGCTGGGCGTTGCTCCGGGACCCTAGGGTGGCCAGGGTGTCGAGGTCTTCGCGCATCGGCAGGTAGCGCAGCGTCCGGGCCACCCCCACCATCCGGCTGCCGGGCTTGAGCGGCGCCACGTCCTGCATGAAGCGGGTGCGGAAGCCGCGCCGAAACAGCTGCGTGGTGAGGGTGGCGGTGCTCACGCGCCTGAGGGCGTCCACCGTCTCGTCGTTGTCGTACCAGTCACTCATCGTGCACCCTCCTTGTTTGGAATCATCTTGAATCTTCTCCCAGGCGGACGTAGAGCGGGCTGCTCCAGGCGCGGGCACCATCGGTCTGCACCACCTCCACCCAGTAGGGGTGGACCCCGGGTGGCGGTGACCCAGGGTCGCGCAGGCCGACCTCGACCTCCCGTGGCCCCGCTGGGTCGGGGGCTCGTTCGAAGCGCACGCCGCCGTCGAGGATGTCGGGCAGCTCGAGCCGGAAGCCGGACTCGACTTGGGCTCGGGAGCAGCGGAACGAGGCCGGGGGCGTGGTGACGGTGAAACGCACGGCGGCCGACCCCGCGACGTCGAAGACCACGCCCGCCTCGTTGCCGGCGGTGTCGGAGCGCCACTCAAGGGCGTTCTCGGCAGGCCGGTCCAGCCGGTCGACCGGCTGGTAGAAGTCGATGGTGTCGACCGGCTCGAGCCGCCCCTCGGTGACGGTGAGGGTGCCGTCCCAGGCGAGCCTCTGGTCTCTCGAGGTGCCGCGCTGGCGGCTCCCGCGCCACAGCAGCCTATAGCGCCCCGGGTGCTCCCGATCCGGTCCGGCGATCGGGTGGTCGGCGACGATCTCGGCCCCGCGGCGCAGCAGCACCCGCTCGATGGCGGCGGTGCCTGCCACCGACACGCGGATCTCGGGGGGCGCGGCTGCCTCGAAGGCCTCGCCCATGGCGTGGCCGGCGGCCTCGACCCAGAGGGCGATTCGTTCGCCGGTGGTGGCGAAGCAGCGGCGCGCCTGGAACGCCTCCCACAGCGCTTCGCGGGTCGCCGTAGCGGCGTAGACACCGGTGACGCCGTTGCGCAGGTTGCGGCTCTGGCGGCGGCCGGGCCGGTCGGCGCCAGTGCGCCCGCTGACCGCGTCGCTGCTGCCGACGATGCCGACCTGGTGGCCGCGCTCGAGCCCATCGACAACGAACCAGCGCGAGGTGGCGTGGGTGCACTGGATCTCGATCATCTTCTCGAGCCGGGGATCGTGGTGGTCCAGGTCGGAGGTGAAGCCGCCGACGTGGAGGTTGATCAGCGCCTCGACCCCCTCGAGGCTGCGGTAGAGGTCGGGCGGGGTGGGCGCGTCGGGCCAGTCGTCGGGGTCTGCGAACCAGCGCTGGGCCCGTCGCAGGAAGGCGCGGTCGTGGCGGTAGAAGACGTTGTGGTCGCCGCCGTTCTCTTTGAAAGCCGTCCACTCGCAGCCGAGAAAGGGGGCGAACGCTCGGGGCCGGTGGTGCGCTTCGGTGACGGCGCGGGTGTGGTGCCAGTCGGCCTGGGTGACGTAGACGTCGTTGGCCTGGTGGGAGGTGAACTGCAGCCCCGCCACCTCGCGGGCGTAGGCGAAGTAGCGGTCCAGGGTTCCCTGACCGACCCCGAGATCGCCCTGGCCGCCGTGCATGTCTCCCCAGTACAGCGACCGCGCCGGTGCCTGCCGGTGGCAGCGCAGCGGATTTCCCTCCGCTTCGAGGCTGGCGGCTGTCGCGCGCGCCAGGATTCGCTGCAGGCCCGGCGACTCGAACCGGGCCGTGGCCCGCCACAGGTCGTGCTCCTCACCGTCCCACTCGAGGCGCTCGAGCGAGAGAATCTCGAGGCCTGGGGCGCTCAGTTCGAGCTCGCCCTGGTAGCCGCGGCTGGGGTTGCCCCACAGATCGACGCCCCGCACCGTGAGGGCGAACGGCTCCCCCGGCAAACAGTCCGAGGGGCACACAAGGGCCAGCTCGACCGCCGGTCCGCTGCGGATGCGCAGCGGCGGCGGATCGGTCAGCCGCTGCCAACTGTCGGCTGTCGACAGCCTGATCATGAACAGGAACTGGTGGTCGGGCAGCGACGAGGTCTGCGCCTCCCAGCCCGGTCCGCCCCCACGCTGGTCGCCGCAGACGAGCGTGACGGTGCTACCCGCTGGCAGGTCGCCTTCCCTGAGGGTGGCGCTCAGCAGGTGGCCCCAGGGCGCCACGCCGCCGCGATGCGCAAAGGCCAGGTCGATCGCGACGTCGCCTTCAGCGCTGGCGCTGACGAAGTTGACGGCGTCGGGCCGCTCGAACTGCGGCTCGCCCCAATCGCCCGGCAGCCGCCAGGCCAGGCCCAATTGGCCACCCGCCGGGAGGCCGTGCTCGCCGGCGCGATAGACGAAGCAGAGGCCTAGCGGCTCGCCCGCGACGACCCCCTCCAGGGAGGTGCCGGCCAGCGGCTCCAGGGTTACCGCACCGTAGCGGCGCCTGCGCTCGTCCGCGGACAGCTCCGGCAGGTGCTCGAGGCGGGTGCCGCCGGGGGCGGCGGAGGTGTGCTTGAGGCCGACCTCGGCACCCGGTTCGGCGGCCGCCACGGGCTCAGGCCCTCGCGGGCAGCGCCACCAGCCCGTCGAGCTTGGGCATCTCGAGGCGCAGGGTCATCGCCATGTTGCCGCAGGCCTGACCGATGCGCAGGTCGCCGGCCACCGAGATGAGCATCATCGCTTCGGTGGAGGTGATGCCCAGTGAGTCGACCATGAGCTGCAGCATATCCGCCACCGCCATGCGGCGCGCCTCGGCGAAGTCGCGCGACCAGCCGGTGGTGACGATCCTGTCGCCGGTGTCGAAGCGGGGCTGGGCCAGCGGGTAGCTGCGGGTCAGCTCCGGCTTGAGCCCCACCTCGGCGGCGATCTCGACCCCGCCACAGCTCAGTTCGCCGTCGCCCATGGCGGCGTGCACGTCGCCGACGTAGAGCAGCGCCTCGGGGTAGAACACCGGCAGGTAGACGGTGCAGCCGGCGACGATCACGATGTGATCGAAGTTGCCACCGAAGGGTCCGATGGCGCCCGAGTTGGGCGCGTCCGGGTGGGCCACGCCGAGGCAGCCGATCATCGGCCGCAGCGGCAGGCGGTGGCCGCGCCAGTGGGCGGCCTCATCGTCGACCGCCACGATGCCGATGTGGGCGCTCTCGATCGAGCCTTCGGGCACCACGAACCCCGAGTCCTTGGCGGCCATGTAGCCCACCGGCTCCGGTTGGACCTTGGTCACCGTCACCGCGATCACATCGCCGGGTTCGGCGCCGGTCAGCTCGATGGGGCCGGTGAGGGCGTTGGAACGCCCCCCAGGCGGCGGCGGATAGGGTTGAAAGGTGTCCGGCTCGCCGACCAGTATCGCCCCCGATCGGGGGTCGCGGGTCTCGACGAGCACCTCATCGCCGAACGCGATGCGGGCTCGCGGCGCGGTGCCTGCCGCGTAGGCATGCTCACCGATAGAGCGATCGATGCGTAATGGGTCCACGTCGGTCACCTCCCAGTCCGAATGCTGGACAGACCGCGCCTTTGGGTCGCGGCAGCCATGTCTCGTGCTGATATAGTATATTTTTCGGCAGCGCCGCTGCCACAGTGGGAGTCGCAAGCCCAGCGACCACCCGCAGGCCGCACGCCCGGCGCGATAGAGAGGAACCGATGGCCCCCCAACCCGGCCCACTGCACCGTTCCGATAGCTCCCCCGAGCGGGGCCGGGAGCCGGCCGGATGAGCCACCGCGCCTTCGCCGCCATCGCCCCAGCAGCCCGCCCCGGAAAACCCCGCCAACGCGGCCTCACCATGATGATCGACTGGGGCCTGCCGCCCGCCGCCCAGCAGGATCTGCTCGACTTCTCCGGCGACCACCTCGACCTGGCCAAGATCGCCGTGGGCATCTCCGGGCTGATCCCCGAAGCCGCCCTCATGACCAAGATCGACGGCTACCGGGCACACGGCGTCGAACCCTTCCCGGGCGGCCAGTTCCTCGAGCTCGCCCACCAGCTCGACCGCAGCGAGCCCTACTTCGAGGAGTGCCAGCGGGTCGGCTACCGGCTGATCGAAGTCTCCGACAATGTCTACAGTCTCTCCGACGAGGAGCGCTTCGATCTCATCCGCCGCGCCCACCACGACCACGACCTGCAGGTCCTGGGTGAAATCGGCAGCAAAGAAACTGCGAGCGACGCCGACACCCTCATCCACGACGCCCAGGTCGCCCTCGACGCCGGCGCCTGGAAGATCATGGTCGAAGCGGCCGAAGTCGCCACCCCCGAAGGGGTAAATCATGAGCTGCTCGAGGCCCTCCTGGGCGCCCTCGACGCCGACCTCCTCATCTTCGAACTCCCCGGCAAGTGGATCTCCGGCGTCCACGCCCACGAGGTCCACGGGATGATGGTGCGGTTGATCGAGCGACTGGGCGAAGGGGTGAATATTGCGAATGTTCTTCCCGAAGACGTGGTGATGCTGGAGACGTTGAGGATGGGATTGGGGGTGACCGGAGGAAGGGATATGGGTAGCTCTTGAAGAAGGATCGATGAGGCCCCTCCAGAAAGTAGTAGGTTTGGAGCCCCTTCAGACCCCTACGCTAAGGAGGAGCTTTGGGTCCCCTTCAGACCCCTACGCTTCGCTTCGGGTTCTTCCGGGGTCCTTCAGAGCCCCCCAAAGACCAGCACTTCGTGTCTCGGTGGTCTCTTCAGGGGCTACGGAGCCACACTACGTGAGTCTCCTCCGCCACAAGAAGGGTTTACAGCGGGTTGCGCATTGAGTGATCGTGCTTCATGCTGAGGCATGGCGCACTCTACCGACCTCCGAGAACGCATCGTAAACGCCGTCCTACACAAGCGTTACACCCTCCATGAAGCCGCAGACACGTTCGACGTTGGAACCGCCACCGTCAGTCGCTACCTCCGCCGCTACCGCCAAAGTGGAGATCTCACCCCCAGAACCTCCCCGGGCCGCCCCAGCGCCCTCCATGAGCACCAGGCATGGGTTGAGCAGAGCCTCATCAGCAACGACCTCACCCACGACCAGCGCTGCGACCTTTTCTTGGAGAGAACCGGCGTCCGCATCAGCAGAGCGACCATGTGCCGCTGGGTACAGAGATTGGGATCGACGAGAAAAAAAGACGATCTACGCGAGTGAACAGAATCCAGAGGCCCGGTGGAGGTTCCTGGCTTGGATCAGAGGTATTGACCCGCACCGGTTGGTGTTCGTCGATGAGAGCGGCTTCAACGTCGCCATGACCCTGCCCTACGCCTACGCCCCACGTGGACAACGTGCCGTGGGTAGGGTGCCGAAGAACCGTGGGGAGAACACCAGCCTCGTTGCAGCGATCAGTCTCGATGAGGGTGTGGGTGACGCGATGACGTTGACCGGAGCGGTGGATGGCGTGGCGTTTTTAGCGTACATCGAGCAGGTCATCGCTCCGAAGCTGAGGCCGGGGCAGATCGTGGTGATGGATCAGCTGGGGGTGCACCGCAAACCGGAGGTGCGGGAGGCGATCGAGGCGAGGGGGTGCGAGTTGGTGTTGTTGCCTGGGTACAGTCCGGACTTCAACCCCATTGAGTTGGCTTTTTCGAAGATAAAGGCGTTCGTGAAAGCTGTGGGGGCGAGGACGAGGGGAGCGTTGGACTCTGCGATCGCGGCTGCGCTATCGACGGTGTCGTTGGGGGATGTGTTGGGTTGGTTTGAGCATGCCGGAGTCACCAATCACTCATTCTGAGAACCGCTGTAAAGGAACAAGCAAGACACCGTTAGCGTCTTCACACCCTGGTTATTCCATATCTTCTGCTGGAGGAGACAACCAAGGGTTGGCTCCGAGAGCCCCGGGGAGACTTGCCGTAAGGGAAGGCTCAACGGGACCCCGTAAGACACCCGTAGGGGGTCTGGAGGGGCTCCAAATCCCCTACTCCTTGGGTCTGAAGGGGCACCAAACCTACTTACCCTTATGTTTGAACTTTCCCCAGACTTGGCGTCGTCAGACTCTTTCCGCGACCTCCTGGAGCCCGGGCCATTCCCTCCAGATATCGGTGTACCCATCGAGTCCATTTGCTTCGCAGTCGGTGTGTTTGACGCGAAAGATGGCGGCGTAGCGGATATCGGGACAGGCATTCGCGGCAGCGGAGTGAACCGTCAGATAGTGGGTGATCACCACATCTCCCGCCTTCCCCTCCACCTGAACCGGCCGTTCGGGCAACGCGATCGACGGCATTCCTTCGGTCAGGATCTCGTGTCCAACATCCGAGAAGAACGACCGAAGCCGAAGATGGGATTTTGGCCAGACCGTGAAATTTCCGCAATCGACGCCGTCGACATCAGCGAGATAGATGACTGCGAGCGCTGTGAAGCCTCTGAGATACGTTCCCTTGGCCATGCCATTCAAACCCGTTCCGAGCCCGTCGATATGGCCTTCGGGGGGAGCGATGTCCGTGCCGGGTTCGATAGGAAATTGAAGGGCGACCTGACCGAATTCAGCCGGCAGCACCCGGCCGACACCCAAGGCCGATTCCAGGACCGGGAGGGCGGCCGAGCCGTTCAGCAGATCGGTGATCACCGGCTCGTTAATGAGCTCATCGCAGTAGGACCGGCTCCGCATCGCCTCCAGGTCCTCATCCTTCATACCCACCTCGCCGATCGAATGGTTGATGGCGTGGCGGGTGCGCTTGATCGGGTCCTCGTCGATCAGGCCCGGGATGACGGTGTAGCCCTCGTTCAGGATGTCGAGTTTCTGCTGGTCGCTGAGTTTCATGCCCACCGCCGCACCTCGATCTCCGCATGCGTCTGCTCGCCGATCCGTCGACCCGGCGTCTGGGGGTCCAGGGCCCCGGGGAGGAGCAGGTAGCCGGTCCGTTTCAGGGTGGCCAGGTCCTGCTCGAAAGTGGTCGTCGCCTGATCCGTTGGTCTCATTCCTGGTCCTCCACTGAATCCTGGAATTCTCACTATAAGTTTCTGTTCCCCTAATTGGGCGGCTCAGATATTGTTTCTGTGAACGCTTCCAGAAACAGATCCGCATGCTCTTTCGTGAACACCAATGGGGGCCTTATCTTGAGCACATTCTTAAATTCCCCGGCGGTGCTGATCAGGAATCCCTTCTCCTTGAGCCGATTCACGATTTCCTCTGCACCTTATCTTATCGGGTGTTTTCTTCGCCCTGTCGCTTACCCATTCGATGCCGATGAACAGGCCGTGGCCCCGAACGTCGCCCATGGGCTCGCAAGAGGATTGCAGCGTTGTCAGGCCGTCATACAGATACCCTCCGACTTCGGTGACGCTCGTGGCTAGCCCCTCGTTTTCGATGACGTCTAGCACAGCCATCCCTACCGCTGCTTGCAGTGGGGTCGAGGCGAAGGTGTTGAAGTAGCGGGTGTGCTTGCGGAAGGCGCCGACGAGGTCGGGGCGGGCCGCGACGGCGGCGATGGGCAGGCCGTTGCCCATCGGTTTGCCCATGGTCACGATGTCGGGCTCGAAGCCGCTGCGCTGGTAGCCCCACCAGCGACCCGTGCGGCAGAAGCCGGCCTGCACCTCGTCGGCGATGAACAGGCCGCCCGCTGCCCGCACTAGCTCGGCGGCGCGGGGCATGAACTGGGGCGGGATATCCGGCAGGCCTTCGTTGGCGAGGATCGAGCAGGCCATCATGCCGGCGAAGGGGACGCCGTCGCGCGCGAAGCTCTCGATCGCGGCGGCGACCTCGGCGAGGTAGCGCTCGGCAAGGGCGTCGCCCGAGGCGCCCTCCTCGAGGGGGCGGTAGCGCTGTGGGAAGGGGATGGCGCGGAACTCCGGGTGCGCCTCTGTCTGGCGCGCCGCCGACAGTTTGCGCACCTCGGCGCTGTTGCCGTGGTAACCGGCGGCGGTGCTGATGATCCCGCGGCCCCCGGTCGCCGCGCGCGCCATGAGCAGCGCCACCTCGCTGGCTTCGGTGCCGGTGCAGGTGAACACCACGCTGGACAGCGGTTCGGCGTGGAGTTTCGTGAGGCGCTCGGCGTAGTCGAGAATGCCTTCGTGGAGGTAGCGGCTGTGCACGTTGAGTGTCGCGGCCTGGCGCTTCATGGCCTCGACCACGTGCGGATGGGTGTGGCCGATGCAGGGCACGTTGTTGTACATGTCGAGGTAGCGTCTGCCGTCGGCGTCGTAGGGCCACACGCCTTCGCCTCGGACGATGTGCACCGGCTCGCGGTAGAAGATCGTCGCGCCGGCCCCCAGCAGGCGGTCGCGGCGCGCCAATAGGGATTCGCTGCTCATGTCGCTAACGCTCCCTCGCTTGGGGCGGATTCAGCACGCTGCCAAGTATAGCTTTGGTCGAGGACTACTCAACCCGGCTCAAAAGAGGGAGAATGGTCGAAATGAAACTATCTATGGGCAACCGCGAACTCGAACTCGGCAGCACGTACCTGAGTACCTTGCGCGACGCCACCCACCTCATGGCCGACCTGCCCGCCTTGCGGGCGCGCCTGGCCGAAGACGGCTATCTGCTGATCCGTAACCTGCACGATTCCGAAAAGGTACAAGAAGCGCGCCGGGTGGTGCTGGAGAACCTGCACCGAGCGGAGCAACTCGATCCGGCCTATCCGCTCATGGAGGGGGCTATCGCGGAAGGGAAGCGCGGCAAGTTCGGGGGCGGATCGAGAGAGATCACCCACACCCCGGAGTTCCTGAGTCTGGTCGAGTCGCCGGAACTGATGCAGTTCTTCAGCGACTTCCTCGACGCGCCCGCGCTGACCTACGACTTCAAGTGGCTTCGCGCCATGGCCCACCGCGCCTTTAGCGGGGCGCACTACGACATCGTCTATATGGGGCGTGGCACGAAAGAGGTGTACACCGTCTGGACGCCTCTTGGCGATATCGCGTTTGAAGACGGCCCCCTGGCGTTGCTGGTGGGCTCCCACAAGTTCGACAGGATCCGCCAGACCTATGGTGAGATGGACGTCGATCGGGATAACGTTGTGGGTTGGTTCTCGACCGATCCGGTCGAGCTGGTCGACAGCTACGGCGGGCAGTGGCAGACAACCGAGTTCGAGATGGGTGACGCCATGATCTTCGGTATGTACACCATGCACGGCTCACTGAGAAATATGACCCATCGCTTCAGGCTGAGTACCGACACGCGCTATCAGCGCGCCGGCGAACCGGTCGACGACCGTTGGATCGGCGAGAGTCCCAAGGCCCATGACGCCTGGAAGAAGGGCGATCCGGTGCCGATGGAAGAGGCCCGCAAGCGCTGGAAGGTATGATCGTGCTCACCGAAAACGCGCCTACCCTCCCGCTCCACACCTTGCCGAGCAGCGGGCGCCGGCCGAGCTTCTGGAGCTGTGGAAGGCCCCGTTGGCAGGGGGCGGCTTCGGCGGGGTCGGCCCAACCCCAGGCTAGCTCCGAGAGATCTGCTCCCGGAGCCGCGCAACGATCTTCCGGGACTCGCTACGGGCCGCGTCGAGCCGCTCAGGCGAGCGATCGTCGCTGCGGATCGCCTCGAGAATGATTCCCTCCCAGAAGAATCGGCAACTTTCGAGCTCCAAGATAGTTTCTTGAGCATACAGGGTGGGGCGATCCCGGAGGTCGTGATCACACCTCGGTTTGGGCCGGATGTCCGCGTCGCACCGTGACGGGGGAGATGACAGCGTTTTACCAACATAGACTGTGAGGCCATAACCCCTACCCAGCCGACCGTTGCCGACCAGTGCCGCCTGCACCTGACGATCGATACTCGACTGGCGTGAATCCTACCTACTTGATGGCAAGACCAAGATTCCTGAAAGTAAGGTCATATCCTTCTTCTGGCAGAGGAGACTCACGAAGGGGCAATTAATCTACTTCTACTCACCCCCATTCTCATCTATTTCGCCTGTGCCAGACAGCCATCTCTCCCGCGCCCCGGTGGGACCAGGCGTAGTAGGGGATCAGGGCGATCCCGCTCCCGCGGATCTTCGTCACGACGCCGAGCAGGTCGGCGTCGTGCTCGGTCGTGAGCGCGGCCTCGTCGGGCAGGGTCAGCTCCAGGGCCCGCCCGCCGTTATCGACCCCCTCGGCGCAATAGACCAGCGGCCCCCGCTCGATCGCCACGCGGCCGCGGTTGCCCTCGATCCCCTCGTGGCTGATGACCCGCCGGACCGGCATCGGCAGCTCGAGCTCGACCGTGTCGTCCGGGAGCCAGCTGCGGCGGATCACGGCGAAGCCCCGGTCCAGCTCGAGGAGGGCCGGCTCGCCGTTCACCCGCAGGGAGGGCGTCTCGTTGGAGGGGTAGAGGTGGCGGTAGAGGTCGCTGGGGACGGGCTCGTTCCGGGCCCAGCCGGGAACCCGGAGGCGGAGGGCGAACGCGGACTCCTGAGCCGGGTCGACGGTGATCTTCACAGCGCCCGACCAGGGGTAATCGGTCTCCTGGGTGAGGGTCACGTCTCCCGCGGCGGTGGGGAGGGTGGCGCTGCCGGCGACATAGAGGTTCACGTAGAGGTCGTCGTCGCGGTGGGCGTAGGCGTAGCCCGGCAGGGAAGGCAGCAGCCGCACCACGTTGGTGGGGCAGCAGGAGGTCGTAAACCAGGGGCTGCGCCCGGCGCCGACGAGGACGTTGGGTCCCCCTGTACCATCCGACGAGAGCGGGTTGCCATAGAAGAAGGTGTCGCCCTGGAGCGAGATCCCCGAGAGGAAGCCGTTGTAGAGGGTGCGCTCGAGCACGTCGAGGTACTTGGCGTCGCCGTGGAGCAGGAACATCCGGTGGTTCCACATGGCGTTGGCGATCGCGGCGCAGGTCTCGGCGTAGGCCTCGGCGTTGGGCAGCTCGAAGTCCTCGCCGAACGCCTCACCGTGGTGGCGCGAGCCGATGCCTCCCGTGAGGTACATGCGCCTCGAGACGACGTTTTCCCAGAGGGCGTCGAGCGCGTCGATGTAGCCCCGGTCGCCGGTGAGCGCGGCGACGTCGGCCATGCCGCTGTACATGTAGCCCGCTCGCACGGAGTGGCCGACGGCCTCGCGCTGTTCGGTCACGGGAAGGTGGTCCTGGTGTATGCCCGGGTTGTCCATGCTGGACTGGAGGTTGCCGCGGTCGGGCTGTCCGCGCTGGTCGAGGAAGAACTTCGCGAGGTCGAGGTAGCGGGCTTCACCGGTCTCGCGGTAGAGCTTCACCAGGCCGATCTCGATCTCCTGGTGGCCGGGCACGTCCCGGATCTTGCCGGGCCCGAAGACGCGGTCGATCAGCTCGGCATTTCGGATGGCCACGTCGAGCAGGGTGCGCTTGCCGGTGGCCTGGTGGTGGGCGACGGCCGCCTCGTACATGTGGCCGACGTTGTAGAGCTCGTGATTGATCGCGAGGTTCGACCAGCGCGTGGGCCCCTCCCGCTCGGGGTCGACCGCGTCGGGATCGATGGTGCGTACGGTGTAGAGGTAGCCGTCGTCCTCCTGGGCGCCGGCGAACTTCGCGATCAGGTCGTCGAGGTAGGCGTCGAGCTCGGGGTCAGAGTGGAGGTGGAGGGAATAGGCGGCCCCCTCGACCACCTTGAAGACGTCGGAGTCGTTGTAGAAGATGCCCTCGTGGGGACCCTCCAAGAGGCCGGCGGCCTTGGCGAAGTTGTCGATGCGGCCAGTCTCCTCGCACTTCGCGAAGTCGTAGGGGATGGTGACCTCGCGGTTGGTCGTGAGCCGCGGCAGCCAGAAGCCGTCGTCGAAGGTCACCCCGGTGAAGGGGACGGGCGTGATGGGGTAGTCCATGCGTTTCCTTTCCGGGTCCCGGCCTATTCCCGCCGGTAGACCACCGTGTTCAGCTCGCTGTCGGCCAGCTCGCCGGGCTTCTTGCCGCCCAGGTAGACTCGGGCGTCGTTCTCCCGGCTCGGGTTGCTCAGCTCGTCGACGCGGGTACCGTCGGGGTAGTACGTCACGATCATCGCCTCGCGCATGGCGCTCGAGCGGGCCCTTGTCGGGGAACGCTGCGTAGGCGGTCTCGGTGATGACGCGGCGGTAGGCGGCGACCTCCTCGGGCGAGCAGACGGCCTTCAGGTGAACGTGCCCGTCGCGGCGGAAGGCCTCGATCTGCTCGGAGGCGAGGGGGTAGGGGGGGGAGAGGTCTGGAAGTTCGGCGGCGTTCTCGCGCATGGTTCCCTCCTAAGCGCAGCAATCGGGTCGGTGGACACTGGTGACGTCTCCGCTCATTTTCGCCCATCGAAAGGCCCGGGGGAAGGACTCAGGTGTACCGCGTTGCCCCCGGATTCTCCCCCGCCGCATCCACTATGCTTGGGGCAGGGGGTGCCATGAAGAACATCGTCGTCGTGATCACCGACACGTTTCGCTACGATAACCTCGGCGACCGCGCCGAGCAGCCCGTCCGGACGCCCGAACTCGACCGCTTCGCTGCCGATCGGGCCACCGAGATCCAGCGCTTCACCATGGGCAGCTTCCCGACCATCCCGCAGCGCACCGACTTCGCCACCGGCGTGCTCGGCTGGCCCCACTCCGGCTGGCAACCGATCGACCAGAGCGGGCCGAACCACATCGCGGCGCTCCTGGGCGAGCAGGGCTACGCCAGCCAGCTCATCTGCGACACCCCGCACCTGTTCAACGCCCGCTTCCAGCACGGCTTCCGCGCCGCCTACCAGCACCGCGGGCAGGAGGGCGACGTCCACCTGCTCCACCTCAACGACCCCATCGAGGTGGCCGTCCCCCTCGAGAAGACGCGGATGCCGACCGGCGCGCAGACCCACCCGCTGGTGGACCTGCACCGCTGGACCAACCGCGGCTACCGCTACGACACCGACACCTTCGCCGCGAAGACAGCCGCCACCGCCTCACGCTGGCTCGAGGAGAACTCGGGCGCCAGCCCGTTCTTTTTGTGGGTGGATTTCTTCGATCCGCACGAGCCGTGGGACCCGCCGGAGTACCTGGTGCGGCGCTACGACCCGGACTACGAGGGTGCGCCTATGCTGCACCCCAATTACGGCCCCTCGTCGGCCTACACGGAGGCGGAGCTCAGGAACCTGTGGGCGCACTATGCCGCCGAGGCGGAGCTGGTGGACCGGCACATCGGTCGGATCCTGCAGAAGCTCGACGACCTCGAGCTGTGGGATGACACCATCGTGATGGTGATGTCGGACCACGGCATGTCGATCGGGGAGCACGGGCGCACCGGCAAGTCCAACGTCCACGCGGACGACGAGCGCTACTGGCCGGCCTATCCGGAGATCGGGCACGCCCTCTGCCTCATGGCAGGCGGTGAGGTCCCCCGCGGCGCGAGCCTCGACCTCATCGCCCAGCCGATCGACCTGGCCCCCACCCTGTGCGAGCTGGCGGGTGTCACCGTCGAGCCGCCGCAGCCGTTCGAGGGCCGCTCCTTCGCCGAAGCCGTATTGAGCGGGACCGGAACCCACCGGGACTTCGCTGTCACCGGCTGCTTCCTCGCCCCCGACGGGTCCACCCCGCCCCGCCGCGCCTCGACCCCGTTCCTGGTGACCGACCGCTGGGGCTACGCACCGGTGGGAGCGTACGGCCGGCCCGAACTCTACGACCTGACAGGTGACCCCCTGGCGGAACACGACGTTGCCGCCGACAACCCAGAAGTTGTGGGCGAGCTGCACGAGCTGTTCCTGGCGCACCTGAAAGAGCACCGGGCGCCCGAGGAGGTGCTCGACCTGTGGCGGGTTCCGCTCGAGGGGGACGGGGGAGGCGGGTCCTGGGCGATCGACTACCCGGAGGGAGACGGCTGAGGCGTCACGACCGCGTGCCTCCGACATAGACTGGAGGCCATGATCCCGACCCAGCCGGCCAGCACCTTCGTCCTTGGCGGGCGACTGCATCGGGCACTACCGTGAAGATCGTCGTCAGCGAACTGCTTCCCGACGAGGTGCTGGCGCTGCTGGCCAAGCATGCCGAGGTCGTCAGCGATCGCGAACTGCACGCCGACCCCGAGCGCCACCCGCCACCTCGTCGACCGGGATCGGCTGGCCCTGATGAAGCCGACCGCGCTGCTGATCAACACCGCCCGCGGCGGCCTCATCGACGAACAGGCGCTGGCCCGGGCATTGCGCGGAGGCCGCCTCGGCGGAGCTGTGCTCGACGTCCGTGAACAGGAACCTCCCGGCGACGACGACCCCCTGCGCGGCCTGCCCAGTCTCATTCTGACCCCGCACATCGCCGGCCTCACCGCCGAAGCGGGCCTGCGTTCGGCCATGCATGTGGCCCAGGACGTGCTGCGGGTCCTCGCCGGCGAGCGCCCGCTGAGCGAGATCCCGGCCGCTCGCTGAGTCGTTCCGGATATGGAAGGGGCTGCCTAGCTCCGAGCGACCTGTTCCCGCAACCTGGCGACGATCTTCTGCTGTTCGGCCCGGCCCACATCGAGCTTCTCCGGCGAGGGATCGTCACCGCGGACCGCATTCATGGTGATCTCCTCGGCCGCCACGAACTCGTCGCCGATGGTGGCCAGCTCGGCAGCGATCTCGACCGGGATGGTGGTCACCCCGTTGAGATCACCATGAATCAGATCGCCCGGGTTGATCACCATGCCGCCCACCTGCACCGGCACGTGAATGTCGACGGTGTGGAAGTACCCGTGCGAAGCGGCCATACCGTCGGTAAACACCGGGAAACCGATCGCCCGTACCTGCTCGAGGTCGCGCCCGCTACCGCTCGAGACCAGCCCCACCGCCCCGAACGCCTTGTACGTGGTGCACATCACCTCACCAAACGTCGCCGCCACCGGCGGGTCGTCGAGATCCTGCTGCACCACCACCGCAGGGCCCGGCAGCTCCGCGAAGCGCCGCACGTGCGCCCCGAGCCAGTCGTAGCCGGCGTCCTTACCCGCCGGCATGGCCGAGCGAACCGTCACCGGCGATGCGAAGCCGACCATCGGCGGAAATTCGGGAAAGCGGGCGGAGATGCGCCGGTCCAGATAGCCGGTGGTGCGCGGCCGGACCTCGAACATCTCGATCAGGTTGCAGATGGTGGGGGTGTCGAAGGCGCGGAGTTTGTCGAGGACAGCGGAGTCGATCAAGGTAGGGACCTCCAGATAGGGATCGAGGGCTACAGAGAGCCTAGATGAGGTTACCGCAGTTCGCGTAGGGAGGCGTAGGTTTGGGGAAAGTTCAATAATTTGGAGGCGTAGGTTTGGGGAAGGTTCAAACACAATATGGGGCCCCTTTTAGGAGAATGAACCTGGATAGTTATCCAGCAGCGGCCCGAAACTTGTCAAGCAATCCGTTCCAGCTATTGAATTTTCCGTTTGCTAGAATGCCACCACCATGCAGGATGTGCGAGTCAAGACCTATCCGGCGTCGAAAGCGTTGCTCGAGCGGGCCAGGAAATCGCTTGCTGGTGGCGTCAGCAGCCAATTCCGGATGTTCACCAGCCCCCATCCCATGTTCTACCGACGCGCGGCCGGATCGCACATCTGGGACGCCGACGGCAACGAGCTGATCGACTTCACGCTGGCCCAGGGGCCGCTCATCCTGGGACACTCCCACCCCGAGGTCCTGCGCCGCGTCAACGAGGCTATCGACGACGGCCAACTATTCGCCGGGCAGTTCGAGCAGGAAGTGCTGCTGGCCGAGAAACTCCAGCAGCTCATCCCGGCGGCGGAACGGGTCCGCTTCAGCTCCAGCGGTTCAGAGGCAGCCCACGCGGTTCTGCGCCTGGCGCGCTACGCCACCGGAAAGCCCAAGTTCATCAAGTTCGAGGGTCACTACCACGGCTGGTTCGACAGCGTCTCGATCAGCGTCAACCCGCCCGCGGCGACGCCGGTGGGCGACCCGCTGCCCTGGGGCGGTGGCATCCCCGAGAGCGTTCGCGAAGACGTCGTGGTACTGCCCTGGAACGATCTCGAGCAGGTCGAGCGGACCCTTCACGAGCGCGGCGATGAGATCGGTGCCATCATCACCGAGCCGATCATGGCCAACCAGGGCTGCATAGAGCCTGCTCCCGGCTACCTGGCCGGGCTTCGGGACTTGTGCGACCGGCACAACGTCGCCCTGATCTTCGACGAGATCATCACCGGCTTCCGCGTCGACCTCGGCGGGGTGCAGCGGCGCTACGGGGTCACCCCCGACCTGGCGATCTTCGGCAAGGCCCTCGCCAGCGGCTTCCCCCTGAGCGCTATCGTCGGCCTGGAGCGGTTCATGGCCCCGCTCGAGCAGAGCGAGGTCTACCACGCCGGCACCCTGAACGCCAACAATGCCTCGGTGGCGGCGGCGCTGGCGACCGTCGAGCTGCTGGAGCACGACGACGAGGCCCTGTTCCACCGCCTCGCCGAGACCGGCAGCACCCTTCGCGAGAGCCTCCACGCGCTCGGCCAGAAACACGGCCTTCCCCTGCGGACCCAGGGGCCGGGCCCGATGTTTCACCTCGGCTTTACCGAGCGGAGCGAGATCCGCGACTACCGCGACACCCTCGACTTCGACGCCGCCCGTTACGGCGAGTTCTGCACCTCGATGCTGGCGCTGGGGGTGCGACTCATCGGCCGCGGCATGTGGTACGTTTCGGCCGCCCACAGCGCCGAAGATGTCGAACGCAGCCTCGCCGCCGCCGACACCGCCCTAGGCATGCTGACATGAGCACCGGCCCTCAAGGATGGGGGTTTACCCCCTCCCCAGCCCTCCCCCTGAAAGGAGGAGGGAGCTATAAGCACTCGTGAGTAACAACAAGATAGTGCGACAACGATTCGATAGCGTGTTCCTAGGTTTGAGTACCAGCAGTCCAGGGTACGTCTCCACGACGCTTACGGAGTAAACTCCTCCAGCACCACAACTACGAAGAACAAACGTGAAGGCATGACCACCAGGGGGCCACGCACGCTTGCTGTTCACCTTTGGGTCCTATTAACGTTGGTCCATTGGTTCTTGCACACCACGGTTATCCGTGTTGTTGTTCTCATTAGTTATCCCATATCTTCTGCTGGAGGAGACTCATGCAATGAGGCTCCGAGAGCCCCGGGGAGACTCACGAAGGGAGGCTCAACGGGACCCCGTAAGAACCCTGACCACAGGGAAGGGGTCTGAAGGGGCACCAAATCTACTAATCCTTGTGTCTGAAGGGGCACCAAATCTACTAATCCTTGTGTCTGAAGGGGCACCAAAGCATCTAACCCTGATATTTCTACTTTCCCTTATGTTTTTTTGTTACAGCAGGCTACTCGCGAGGGTGGCGTGCAGCGCATCGTCGTAGTTCAGCTCGGTGACCTGGCCGGCTTTGAGGATGCGCAGGTTCTCGAGGAGTTTGGTGGTGTCCACGGGCTTCTCGAGGAATCCGTCGGCTTTGACGTAGCGCACCGCATTCATCATCTTGTTGTCCCGCTTGTCGGCCGTGATGATCACGGGGACTTCGCGCAGGCGAGCGACGCGCTTCACCCGGTCGCAGATGCTAAGCCCGTTCATTACCGGCATGGTGGCGTCGACGATGATGAACTCGGGAGTGAATTGCTTGAGGTAGGAGAGCGCCTCCCCGCCGTCCTCACACAGCACGGCCTCGTACCCTTCGGATGCGACCATACACTGCACGAGCTCTCGTACTGAGGCTTCGTCGTCGGCGATAAGAATCGTGTTTTCATGCGGCCCATCGTTCATGGCGGGGATTATGCGTGACCGGCTCTGACCGAATCCTTACACGGTCGTCGTGGACAGCTGGCAAGACGGTGGCCGAATCAGGCTCATCATGCACGGCGTCGACCCCGGCTACATCCAGGAGATGCGAGCCCTGGGATTCGGCTTTTCGGTGCGCGAGCTGGTACGGCTCGGGAGTCACGGCGTTACCGCCGAGGATGTCGAGCGGCTGCAGGCCGCCGGGCTTGGCGACCTCTCGGCGCGCGACATCGTGCGCCTGGCGAGCCACGGGGTGCCCCCGTCGGTCGATCGGCTTCAGCTGCTCACCGATCTCAGCGAAGGGCGGATCGGCTTCGAGGAGGCCCTGGAACAGCTCGAGGGCAGCTAGGGCAACGGTCGGGCCCTGCGCTGAGCCGCACCTCCCCACCGTGCCCTGTCGGCGCCCGAGCGGTGCTCACCACAGCGCCCTGTCGACCCCTGACATGGCGCCACCCTACGTAGCGCCCCCCGCCGGGCTGGTTAGACTGTCCGGCATGGCGTTTTCGCGCAGCGCAGCGCTGGCGGGGGTTAGAGACATCAGCCCCATGATGTTGGGAGTGTTCCCCTTTGGCCTGATCACCGGGGTGAGCGCCGTGACGGCCGGGCTCACCAACGTCGAGGCGATCGTCACCTCGGCGGTGGTCTTCGCCGGTGCCGCCCAGCTGGCGGTCTATCAGCTCATCGGGGTTGCCGCGCCGCTGATCGTCATCGTCGCTACCACCGTCATGATCAACCTGCGTTACGTGCTCTACAGCGCCTCGCTGGCGCCCTATGTGCGCGCCATGTCGCTGCCCACACGCACCCTGCTGGGCGCCTTTCTGATCGACCAGGCCTACCTGTTCAGCGTCCTCAAGTTCGACCATGAGCCGGACATCCCGAGGCGCGACTACTTCCTCGGGGTGGCGGTGTCGCTGTGGCTGGTGTGGATGGTGGCGACCTTCATCGGGGTGTTTCTCGGCACTCAGGTGCCGGAGAGCTGGTCGCTCGAGTTCGCCATCCCGCTGGTGTTCATGGCGCTGCTGGTGCCGGCCGTGAAGGACCGCCCCAACCTCGTCGTCGCGTTGGTGGCAGGGGGCCTGGCGGTGGCTGCGGCCTTCCTGCCCTTCAACCTGGGGTTGATCGTGGCGGCCCTCTGTGGCATCGCCGCCGGGGCGCTGGCTGAACGGCTCGGCGGGCGCGCGTGAGCCGCGCCGAGGTGTGGCTGGTCATCGCCGCCATGGCGCTGGTGACCTTTGCGCTACGGGCCTCGTTTCTGCTGTTGCCCGAGCGCCTCGGCACCCCGAAATCGTTTGAACGGGCGCTTCGCTACGTGCCGACGGCCGTGATCGCCGCCATCGTGACGCCGGCGGTGCTACAGTTCGGCTCGGCCGAAGGCTCGCTCGACCAGCTCGTCCCGCGCCTGGTGGCCGCCGCCGTTGCCGGCCTGATCGCCTGGCGCACCAGGAGCATCCTCTACACCATCGTGGTGGGGATGCTGACCCTGTGGGGGGTGCGCTGGCTCCTCGCCTTCGTCGGCTAGAGACCCTCACCGGCCCTCTGTTACACTTCGTATAGATGGCACCGACGAACGTGTTTCTCGGCATCGATATCGGTGGCTCCGGCATCAAGGGGGCGCTGGTGGACGTCGAGGAGGGGGTGCTGGTGACCGACCGGCACCGCATCCCCACACCCAAGCCCTCCAAGCGCGGCGCCGTCGCCGAGGTGGTGCTCGAGTTGACCCGACATTTCAGCTATCGGGGTCCCGTCGGTTGCACCTTTCCGGCGGTGGTGCTGAACGGCGTTACCCTCACCGCGGCCAACGTCGACGACGACTGGATCGGCACCGACGCGGCCACCCTGTTCGCGACCGCGACCGACCTGCCGGTGTTCGTGCTCAACGACGCCGACGCCGCCGGGGTGGCCGAGGTGGCCTTCGGGGCGGGCCGCGGGGTAGATGGCACGGTGATGGTGCTGACCTTCGGCACCGGTATCGGCACGGCGGTATTCACCGACGGCGAACTGGTGGCCAACACCGAACTCGGCCATCTCGAACTGAACGGCCGCGTAGTGGAACCGTGGGCCTCCGGCAAGGCGCGCAGCGATGAGAACCTCAGCTGGAAGCGCTGGGCAACACGGGTTGATCGCTACCTGCGCCACCTCGAGATGCTGTTCCAGCCGGCGCTGTTCATCATCGGTGGGGGGTAAGCGGGCGCAGCGACCGCTTCTTCCACCTGCTGACCACTCGGGCGCCGGTGGTGGCGGCCAAGCTTCGCAACCAGGCGGGCATCGTAGGGGCGGCCGTGATGGCCGCGAGGTGGCTGAACCACTCGGTCGAGAGCGCCGAAGCCGAGTCGCACGGCGCGCCAAGGAGTGGGCATGAGTGATGAGGAGAAGCGCCAACCCCAAGATACGGACAAGTACCTGGTGGAAGTACGACGGCGCCTCGAAGAACGCCAAGCCAACGAGGCCAAGAGGCAACAAGAGAGGGCTCCTAGAAGATTCAGGATCACCCTGATCGGTGTGATCGGGGGCCTCTCGGTAGTCGTCGTGGTCCTGGCCCTCTACCTGATCCGGGATGCCTCCGGCGCTGGTGCGACCCGCGTGCCTAGCGGCCCGATCGATATGTCCGGGGCCAACGATCCGGTCGCTAGGGATTCGTTTTCTGCCTTGTGCGAAGACACTATTCGGGCAGCCTTGGAAGCTCCCGACACGGCGACATTCGCCGGGCAAGAGAGCGCCCCGTTCGGCGTTCCGTTGAGGGTGGGGAACGACTGGCTGCTCCTTACCTCGGTGGAGAGCGAAGACGGGTCCGGTTCGAGAAGCCGGTCGCTCTGGATGTGCCTCGCGGACATGGTGAATGATGAGTTCTACCTCTCCCGGGGGGACAGCCTCGAAGAGATCTTGAGCGGATACACGCTGTCCCCGATCGAATAGCGCCCGGGGATACCTCCACGCTACCGCCAATCGGGCTCGAGCACGAAGAGCAACTTAGCTGTCCCCGATGCACCTCGACTGCTGCCGGACGGCTTGCCCGGAGCCAGCGCTACCCTGAACCCGAACCCCAACCCAGGCGGTGAGCCGTACCGGCATAACAGAGCGTGCCCAGCATGCCATCGAACAGCCGCCTGGGTATTTTGATCACCTCCTCACCTCATCGGCATCACGTGGAATAATGGAGCAACACCAAAATCGTTAGGGGAGGATCTTCATGCAGCAAGCTCAATCCCGCCTACGTTGGAGTCGTTTCCCGCTATTGAGCGCGCTCGTGCTGCTGATCCTGGCGGGCTGCGCCGTGCCCCCCGAGCCCTCTGCGTCCACAGGAAGCCTACAGATCTGAACCGCACTGGTTTTCGTGGAGACTCTGTTCTCACGCGGCCTGCCTCAGCAAGACCTGTCGTTGAGTGTATGCCATCTCGAAGTCCAGCGGGCTGACGTAATCAAGAGCCGAGTGCAACCGCCGACGATTGAACCACGTCACCCACCGCATCGTGGCCGTCTCCACCTCCTGCCGAGTCACCCAGCCGGCCTGCCTAGCATAGATCAGCTCGCTCTTGAACAAACCGATCGTGCTCTCCATCAACGCGTTATCGTACGCCGTGCCCACCCGACCGATACTGCCATTCACACCGTGATCGACGAGCTTCTGGCTGAACGCCAAGCTCGTGTACTGACTGCCCGCGTCGCTATGGTGGATCACACCGTCAGCAACGAACCTCGGATCGGTTCGACGCCGCACATTCACGGCCTGCCCCAGCGCCCTCATGACGAGCTCGGCACCCTTGCTGCTGCTCACCGTGAAACCCAGGATGTGCCTCGAGAAGCCATCCTGCACGAACGAGACGTACCCCCATCCTTCTCGGGTGAGCACGTGCGTGAAGTCCGCGACCCAAACCCGGTCGGGCGCGTCTTGGAACCAGTCGCGCCTCACCAGATCCGGCGACCGGATCGCTCCTGGGGTCTGGAAGGTCGTACGGATCTTCTTCTGACGAGTTTGGCCCTTCAGGCCGGCGCGCCGCATCAGGCGTGCCACCTGGTCCCGCCCAACGGCGAGACCTTCTTGCTGCAGGGCGTGCCACACCTTACGGACGCCGTACACACCAAAGTTCTCGCGGTGCACTCGCAAGATGATCTCCAGGAGACGCTCGTCGGACTGCTGTCGGGCTGAGCGTGGTCGGTTCTTAGCTGCGTAGTACGTACTGGGGGCGATCGGCAGGTCGTGGTTCTTGAGGACGCGGCAGATCGGCTCGACCCCGAAATGGTTCTTGTACGTATCGATGAATGCGGTGATCACTTGAGTCGGCGGTCGAGCTCCGCGGCCGCGAAAAACGCGCTAGCTGTCTTCAGGATCTCATTCGCCCGCTTGAGTTCCGCGAGTTCTTTCCGGAGGGCTTTGATCTCTTCGCGTTCGGTGGTCGTCAGGCCTGGCTTGTCACCAGCGTCGATGCGGGCCCTGTCCACCCAGCCGCGCATGGTGTCTACCGGGATGCCTGTCAAGTCATGCATGCGGCGGTAGGACGCTGACCGGGACTCATTCGGCGCTTCCTCGCGTCGCTCTTTGAACATGCGGATGACTCGGTCTTTTGTTTCTTGGTCGTAACGGGTCATACTCCATTCTCTCCTTTCGGGGGAGAACGGAGCCTCCATCAAACCCAGGGCGGTTCAGTAACCCCCCATGGGGGAGGGGGTATGTGGTGGGTTGGAACATCCATCGTGCAACCCACTATAGAGTCGGAAACAAACATGTTCAGAACTGGTTTCCTTGCGTTTTGTCCAGTGGCTAGGCTTGACCGTAGAAACAGTAGGATTCCTCGGGTGTTTAGGGTAGATGAGACAATACCTGGTGGTCGTAAATTGGTCGAAAATCAATCAAAACACAGCAAGCCCCACACCACCTGAGGTTTCATTTCTGCGTTCCTGACGCCAAAAATATGGAACGATCGAAAAGGTCGCGTGAACGCCCAATACCGGGCGAGCGGTAACTTCATTCATAGTCTTGGCAAGGCAGGCGCTTTAGGATCCCCACGGTCAGCGCTTGTCAATTTGCAAGACCTGACTGCCAGGGGTTAAGGTTTTGGTATGAACAAACAAGAGAAATACCTTTTCGACCTTCGCGGTTATCTCGTCGTCAGAAACGCTCTTACCGCTGAACAGGTTGCCGGCTTGACCGAGCGGTTCGAGCAGGAGCGGGAGCGGCAGGAGAAAAGGGGGCGCACTGGGCACCTTCACTACGGGTCCGACCGAACCCGGTTTCGACAAGATGACGATCCGGCGTGGATGGCGTCCTCCCTGCTCGAGTGGGGTGGACCCTACATCGATCTCATCGACATCCCCACGGTTGCCCCGTATCTGGAAGAGCTGCTGGGCGTGAACTACCGGCTCGATCACGACTACCTCAACGTCAACAGTACCAAGGACCACAGGAAGCTCCATCTGCACGGGGGTGGGCAGGGCGCCGGCGGAGCCACCGATCTGGTAGGTCCCACCGACGGGGGACAGTGCTACTACCGATACAACAACGGAAAGTTCTACAACGGCCTGATCGCGGTCGCGTTCGAACTGAACACGGTGCAGCCTGGCGATGGGGGATTCGCCTGCATCCCAGGCAGCCACAAGGCCAACTTCGAGTTGCCATCGGACTGGAAAAACAGCGCGACACAGGACGAAATTCCGGAGGTCGTGGACCGCGTGGCCGCTGCTGCGGGCGACGCCATCATCTTCACGGAAGCTTGCGCCCATGGAACCGTGCCTTGGCAAGGAGCGAACGAACGGCGGACGATCTTCTACAAGTACTGCCCGCATGCCGTGGCCTGGAGCCCGTGCTACTACAACGCCGACAACTACGGCGAACTCACGGACACGCAACGCGCCATGCTGATGCCGCCGAGCGCATACGGACCCGACGAGCGTACGAGCGCGATCTGGGGAAGAGCCCAGGCGGAGCAGGCCGAGCTTGCGCAATTGCGGGAGGAAGTCGCCGCCCTAAAAGGGGCGACTTGAGCCTCTAGCGTTACCTGAAGGTAGCGTATGCGATTAACATAGACGGTTGATATGAATGCTGACGAGGATGCTTTGGACGAGGTGGATTCAGGACCGCTGGAGGACCGTGGGCATCGCAAGAAGCGGTTAACCGTTTCGGCGAAGTACCTGATCCTTCCGGTTCAGAATGAGGGTCAGAACGCAACCTTCACCCT
This sequence comes from Trueperaceae bacterium, assembly GCA_963662295.1. Taxonomy (GTDB): domain Bacteria; phylum Deinococcota; class Deinococci; order Deinococcales; family Trueperaceae. Next base: position 3,621,056 of record OY759346.1, on the reverse strand, counting down.
TCACATCGACGGCAAGGCGGTCCTGAATTACGAGATTGCCTTGGCGCCCGGCGAGGATGACGCGGACTGGTACGCCTTCTTCTCACTCGAACGTTTCCAGGGCAGGTCTGCGGAGGTCGCGGTCTCGAGCGCAACCGACGAAGGGTTCGCGCTGGTAAAGCAGTCGGATACGATCCCCGGTCAAGAGTTCTTCTACCAGGAACGGTATCGTCCTCAATTCCACTTCACATCGAGAACCGGTTGGCTCAACGATCCGAACGGCCTCATCTTCTACCGGGGCGAATACCATCTCTATTTCCAGCACAATCCCACGGCGTTGCCTTGGGGCAACATGACCTGGGGTCATGCGGTCAGCCGTGACCTCGTGCGTTGGCAGGAACTGCCAAAAGTGCTGTTCCCGGATGCAAAGACCGGCACCTGCTTCTCCGGCGCGATGTTTATCGACACTAGGAACCAACTCGGCCGCAAGACCGGTGAAGAGGATGTTCTTGTCGCCTTCTATTTGCGGACTGAGATCGGGCTGTGCCTGGCTTACTCGAACGACCGCGGCCGCACGTTTACCGATTATGAAGAGAATCCGGTGCTCACCCACGAGGGTGCGCGGATCGACACGCCCAGGCCGCTCTGGCACGAGCCCACGAAGCGATGGATCGCGCCCACCTACGACTTCTTCACCAACGACGAGGGCGAGAAACGGCGATGCGTGGGCTTCTACAGCTCTGCCAATCTCAAGGAATGGCGGTTCGAGAGTCGGGTCGAACAGGATGGATGGGGCGATGAGCTCTGTGGATGCGTCGATTTCTTCCAACTACCCGTCGATGGCAACCCGAAGGAAATGAAATGGGTGATGATACTGATCGACGGGAGCTACATCGTAGGGGATTTCGACGGAAACACCTTTTACACGCTCGCCGGCAAGCCGGCTATGACCGACGACCGGATCAGGTCACTGGTCATCCAGGGAGACTATTACGCAACCATGACATGGCACGATATGCCGGGCGACCGGCGGGTGCAGATCACCTGGATGAGCAACCATGAAGCCTATCCGGGAATGTCGTTCAACCAACAGATGACGGTTCCGTCGGAGCTCACCCTCCACTCGACGGAAGACGGCCCGCGCCTGCGAATGAATCCGATACAGGAACTCGAGACCCTTCGGACGCGGACCCATGAATGGACCGACGTAACCCTGACGCGAAGTGAGAATCCCCTGTCCGACATCGAAGGTGATCTTCTCGATCTGGAGTTGGAGTTTGAACCGACGGTCGGGGCAGAGACGACGGTCGAAATGCGCGGGTCGAGGGTGGTCTACGATCCTGAGGCACAGACACTATCATCCTGCGGCGCCTCGGCGCAGCTGCCCCCGGTGAACGGATTGATCAGTCTGAGAATCCTGCTGGATAGGACTTCGATTGAGGTCTATGGCAACGATGGCCGGCTGTACATTCCCCATGTCATATTCCCTGAAGAAAATGATCGATCCGTGCGCTTGACGTGCAGCAAAGGCGAGGTGAAAGCCACGTATCTCCGCGTCCATGAGCTCAATTCGGCTTGGGAAGACTCCTGAGCGGACCGCCTGCGGGCGCATGGTGGCGGCGGGAGAGGCCGCGCCCACCATCGTTCCCGCAAAGCGGGTGGGGGCGGGGCAGCAGCGCGTGACCGACCGGCCCCCCTAATGCCAGGTCCCGTCCTGTTGGTCGTACATTGGTCGTGGTCGAACACGCCCCGATCCCACTTCCAACCCCGTGCTAGACTCGGCACACCATGACGACCGAGTCCCTGGCGACGCCGCTCGACACCGGAGCCGATGGGGTGGTTCGCATCGCCGGGACCCAACGGCGCCCGTTCCCAGAAGAGCGTCGCGCGTCCGGGCCGAACATCGTCGTGATCTTCGCCGACGATCTCGGCTACGGCGACCTGGGTTGTTACGGATCGACGGCGAACCGCACTCCACGGCTCGACCGGATGGCGCTGGAGGGGATGCGCTTTACCGATTTCTACGTCGCCTCCCCCGTCTGTTCGCCGTCGCGAGCGGCGCTGATGACAGGGTGTTACCCCAAGCGGGTCGGCCTCGATTCCGGGCACGACTTCGCGGTGCTGTTGCCGGGCGATCCGATCGGCCTGGATCCCGGGAACGTTACCCTTCCGCGGCTGCTCAAGGAGTGCGGGTACGCGACCAAGATCGTGGGGAAGTGGCACCTTGGAGACCAGCCGGAGTTCCTTCCGACCCGGCACGGGTTCGACAGCTATTTCGGCCTGCCCTACAGCAACGACATGCTGCCCGATCGTCTCATCGCCGGCCGGTTCCGGTCCCCGCCGCTGCCCCTGATGAGGGACGAAGCGGTCCTGGAAACGGACCCGAACCAGGCGTCGCTGACCGACCGCTACACGGCCGAGGCGGTTCGCTTCATCGAAGAGAACGCCGCGACCGAGACGCCCTTCTTCCTCTACCTGGCCCACATGTACGTGCACGGTCCCATCCACACGCCCATGACGTACCAAGCCGCCTCGGAGAACGGGGTCTACGGCGCGGCCGTGGCGCACCTGGACCAGAGCACCGGCTGGATCCTCGACACCCTGGAGCGGTTGGGCATCGACGAGGAGACCCTGGTGGTGTTCACGTCGGACAACGGGGCCAGCGTCAGTGGCAGGGGCAGCAACGCTCCGCTGCGCGGCGGCAAGGGCACCACCTGGGAAGGCGGGATGCGCGAACCGTGCCTCATGCGCTGGCCCGGCACCATACCGCCCCGAGCGACCTGCAGCGAACTCGCCACCACCATGGACCTGCTGCCGACGCTGACCCGCCTCGCCAACGGAGCCGTCCCCAGCGACTGGGTTCTCGACGGCAAGGACATCTCCGCCCTGATGCACGGCGAGGAGCACGCCCGCAGCCCGCACGACGCCTTCTTCTACTACGGAACAGGAGACCACACCCTTCACGCCGTGCGCAGCGGCAGCTGGAAACTGCACCTGCTACGAGACGAGCTCTACGACCTCGAGGACGATATCGCCGAACGGCACAACCGCTACCACGATCGACCTCAGATCGTTGCCCGGCTTACCGGCCTGGCCGACGGCTGCCGACGCGAGCTCGGCGACGCCCACACCCGGACCGAAGGCAGCGGCTGTCGGCCGGTCGGCCGCGTGAAGGACCCACGGACGCTCACCTCCCTGGACCACATGGACCCGATCGTTCGATCGATGTACGACCTGGACGACGTACCGGAGTAAGCCGCCGAACGAGACCCCACATCAGGAGGGGGGCAAGCGTGCAAAAAGGCCGGTCCGCACGCCCTACCTTGTAGGGGACCTCCACCTGGTAGGGGCTCCTGTCTATGCTATCGACAGTCTGGATCGAGAGACGGATAGACTGGCGCTAAGGGACGCCTGCGGTCTGCGAAGGGAACGGCTATCATGACGAGCATGGATCTGACCGGGCACGTCGAGGAATTCAAGCGTGAGGGTGTTACGATCTTCCGCGGCTTCATGGCCGCCGAGCGGGTCGCCGAGATCCGTAGGGTGCTCGATCCGGAGTTTGCCCGCTTGGTCGATAGCAGGCCGGACGCGGTGAAGCTCAAGATCGTGCCGCTGCTGGGGCACGAGGTTCTCGGCCCGATGCTCAGTGATCACGTCCTCGACCCGCTGATGCTCGACTTCGCCGAGCGGGTCATGGGTCCGTTCGTGCAGCTGGACAGCTGTGAGGTGTCGGGATTCCCGCCGAGCGACAGGTCGCTGCGCGGCTCATTGCATTTCTGGCATCGGGACCACTTTCATGTCGCGGCGCAGTACGCCGAGCTCGCCCAACGCAAGCCCTACACGCCTCCTCTGGCCTGTAACTGCCTTACCTACCTGCAGGATATGAACGAAGAGACCGGCTCGTTATACCTGATCCCCCAATCGCACCTGACTCCAACCCTCATCACGAAGGAACGAGAAAAGGAGCCGTATCCGCGCCAACGCGCTCTCGAGCTGAAGGCGGGCGACATGGTGTTCCTCCATCACGACGTGCTGCACACCGGCAGCTACAACACCACATCGGAGATGCGCTACTTCATCAGTAATTATGTGTGCCGCATCGGGCTGCCCCACCGCGACCCGTTCGAGCTGCCGCTCATCGAGGAGCTGCGCCGGGAAGCCCGCGCCGTCAACGATCGGCGTGTGCTGCGCTTCTTCGGCGAGGACGATCGCTTCGTCGAGAGGCAGGAAGCAGCGTGGCGGGCCATGGTCGAGGAGGACCGCGCCGCGTGCCGAGGTGGGTGAACGGACTTCGGGATCCGAAGGGGACCGAAGGGGATTTCTGTTCGTTAGGACGCAACTACCCGACGAATGTGCTCTTGCTCCTCTGGATAGAGGAAGCTTCCATGCGGATGGAACACGTCATGAAAAAAGATCTCGGGCTCTCCCTTGTCCTCGCTCCAGCCCCAGGGGTAGATCGTCTGCGTCTTCCCAGACACCAGACCCCAGTTGATCGCCCCGACCCCGCGCTCCTTCATGAACGGTGTGCAAGCTTCAAACGTAGAGCCATTGCTACGCGCCATGTACTCCGTGCAGATCACAGGGCGCCCGTGCTCCACGCACCCCTCGAGCCTGCTCTGCAGGCCTCTCTCAGGCGAGGCGTACGAGTGAAACGAGATGATATCGGAGTTCTCGAGCAGACATCGGTTCACGTTCTCCTGCTCAGACCAGAGCCCCACCGTAAGCGGCTGCGTCAACCCCTCGACAGCGCGCGCCCACTCGAAGGTCGCTTCCAGCAGAGGCACCGAACGATCGCCGCTGCGAGAGCCGTCGTTGGCGTCGCCTTCCTCCCCGTTGCCGGGCTCGTTGTAGAGATCCCACACGGCGACGCGTTCATCGAGCTTGAAGTACTGCAGCAACTCCTTGACGTACCTCTCGAGGCGAGGCCATTGGGCCGGGTCCTCCACGACGGGGGGTCCGGGCGACTGGAGCCAGCCGGAGTTGTGGGTGTAGGGCGCGGGATCGGGCTGCGGTCCAATAGAGAACTCACCATTATGGCAATCGTCGAATATGACGAACATGGTCTTGATCCCTTTTTCGTCGGCGATGGTCAGGTAGCGTTCGAGGCGGTCGATGAAGCCATCGCGATCGTGTTCCCAGAGCAGATCGTGCAAGTACACGCGCATGATGTTCATGCCGATGCCTTGCGCGTAACCCAGTTCCCGTTCGATCATCTCTGGATCGAAGGTATCCTTTTGCCACATTTCGAGCTGGTTGATCGCTGTGCTCGGTATGAAGTTCGCGCCAAAGAACCAAGGTTGTCTATTTCCCCACGCCTGCGCTCTCTCTACGGACCATCGTTCGATCATTCGATACCTCCTGTGTGATGACCAACGTCTCCACATCGGGCACGCGGGATAGTAGGTCGATGAACGAGAGACAATATCGTCAATGATACGCTGCTTGGGGAGTCGGGAGACCGCCTGAGTCAAGTGCAGCTACACGTCGGTCTTTCGCGTTGCGAAGCACGGCCGATCTGAAGAGCCACGGAGTGGTTTCCTAGAGGACGACAGCCGACAGGTAAGGTGGATGCATGACCCGTCTGGATTCGCCCAAGCCCCATGTGGTTGTCGTGGGAGCCGGCATTCTTGGCGCTTCGGTCGCGTTTCACCTCACATTGCGCGGCGCGCACGTGACCATTGTCGATTCCTCACGGCCGGGTCAAGGCACCACGAAGGTGTCCTTCGCCTGGCTCAATGCGTACGGCAAAACGCCATTTCACTACTATGACCTGAATCGGCGTTCGATGGAGATGTGGAGCCGCCTCGTGCGGCGCCTCGAGCGCCCCATCGATATCGTTTGGGGTGGGGAACTGCGATGGGCCGTGACGCCCGAAGGCGCGGCTGACCTCGACGCGAGGGCGCGTCAGTTACAGGCCTGGGGCTACCCAACCCGAATCCTCGATGCCGATGAGGTGAAGGGGCTGGAGCCCGACCTCCATACTGAGGGGATGACGGCCGCGTCGTATAGCGATCTCGAAGGTCACGTCAACACCGGGCACGTGGTGGAGGCCTGTATTGCCGCGGCTCAGGAGCGCGGCGCGGAGCTGGTTGCGAACTCCCCCGTGACGGGGTTACGGCTCGGTCCCGCTGAGGGCGCGAAACGACGGGTCGAGGCGGTGCAAAGTGGCGACACGCGGATTCCCTGTGATGTCGTGGTGCTCGCGGGTGGAGCGGATATGCCAGCGCTGGCTGGGTTGGCGGAGGTTGCATTGCCGCTCTATCACACCTTCGGCGCCACGATCGTGACCGAGCCCGTTCCGCCTCTGTTTCGATCGGTCGCGGTATTGCATACCCCGAGGGAGCGCGAGCCCCTGGTGAATGTTCTCCAGTTCTCGGATGGTTCCGTCGTCGTGCAAAGCAGGGCGGCGGATAACCACCGCGGTGGCGACCGGGGCGAAACCGATGCCGAAGTGGACGAGATCATGGCCGATGCGGAAGCGGTGCTCCCAGCCCTCCAAGGGGTGAAGGTGAAAGAGGTGCGGCGCGGGCGGCGACCGATTCCGCGCGATGGTGAGCCGATCGTCGGATTCGCCGATGAGGTTCCCAATCTCTATGTGGCGACGTCGCATAGCGGCGTCACCCTCGCCCCGATTATTGGCGAGTTTGCGGCGATCGAAATCGTTGTCGGGGTCGAGGTCGAGTTGTTGCAGCCCTTCCGGCTGAAGCGGTTTACCAACCGCTAAGCCGCTTGGCTCCCTCTTGCGGTGGAACAACAGGGTGCTGTCAAAGCGAGCAACGCGGCAGGGGCAGGAGGCCAGCTTAGGGGTTAGCAAGGTCGACTCGATTGCGGAATTAGCTGTAGTTAAGCTGTAGATTCCGCCTGCCGCTGATGATTCCGCCCACATCGAGATGGGTCTGCAGCGCTACCCCGAGCAGCTCGAGCGGGAGATCGCGGAGCTGTCGATCGGCCTGGCTCGGTGAGCGGCCGCGGGCTTCGGTGCCCCCGCCGTCCGGAAACCGCCGTAAACTCGGTCCATGAGACTAACCGCTTACGAGACCCTTCACTGCGACGCCGGCTGGCGCAACTTCTCGTTCCTCAAGCTCACCACCGACGAGGGGCTGGTCGGCTACAGCGAGTTCAACGAGTCGTACGGCAGCCCGGGGCTGAGCGCCGTCGTCGAGCGGCTCTGCGCCCTCCTGATGGGGCAGGACCCCGGCGCCTTCGAGTTGCTCGGCCAGCAGCTCTACGCCGTCACCCGCCAGGCGCCCGGCGGGATCGCCCAGCAGGCCATCGGGGCGATCGAGAACGCCCTGCTCGACCTCAAGGGCAAGGCCCTGGGGGTGCCGGTCTACCGCCTCTTCGGGGGACCGGTGCGCGACCGGCTCGACCTGTACTGGTCCCACTGCGGCAGCTACCGGCTGGGTCCGGCGGCGCGACACCTGAGCCGACCTCAACTGCAGAATCTCGAAGACGTCGTCGAACTCGGTCGCGAGGTTCGCGCTCGCGGCTTCCGCGCCCTCAAGACCAACATCTTCCACTTCGACGCCGACGGAGGACCCCAGCTCCACATGCCGGGCTTCGCGCGCTCGCCCGGCTGGCCCGGACTCAATCCCGACCGGCGCGGGATCGCGGCCCTGCGGGCCCAGCTCGAGGCCTTCCGGGAGGGGGCCGGACCCGACGTCGCCATCCACCTCGACCTCAACTTCAACTTCAAACCCGAGGGGTTCCTGCAGGTGGCCAGGGCGCTCGACGACCTGGGCCTCGCCTGGTTCGAGATCGATCTCTACGATCCCGCCGCCCTGCGCCACATCCGGGAGTCGGTGAAGACCCCCATCGCCTCCTGCGAGTCGCTGTTCGGGCTGCGCGGCTTCAAGCCCTTCCTCGCTTCCTACGCCGTCGACGTCGCCATCGTCGATGTCCCCTGGAACGGAATGTGGCAGGCCATGAAGATCGCGGCCCTGGCCGAAGCGCACGAGGTGAACGTGGCACCCCACAACTTCTACGGCCACCTGTCGACCTTGATGAGCGCCCACTTCTGCGCCGCGCTCCCCAACTTCCGGATCATGGAGATCGACATCGACGACGTTCCCTGGAAGGACGAGCTGGTGACCTACGTGCCGGAGATCGAGGCCGGCCAGCTGCGGCTGCCGCCGGGTCCCGGCTGGGGGGCCGACGTCAACGAGGAGGCGGTACGGGCCCACCCGCCCAAGGCGTGACGGTCCCCCTGTAAGGAGGTCGCGGTTACGGCCGGCCCGACCCTCACCCCGCGCGGTCGACCAAGCCCCTCACTCGAGGTAGTCCGGCTCGAGCTGCTCCATCCAGCGCCGCATGCCGTCGAAGTGCTCGTTGTTGAAGCCCTCGCGCGCCTGCTGCGCCATCGCCCCCGCAATCGCGTCCGGGATCAGCTCCATGTCACCGCCGCCCGTCATCGCCAGGAGCTGGTACATGCAGGCCCGCTCGAGCTGGTACACGTCCAGGTAGGCTGCCGCCACGCTCGGCCCCACCACCATCGCCCCATGGTTACGCAGCAGCAACACCCGCTGCTCGCCAAGCACCGCCGCCATGCGTTCGCCCTCCGCTTCGGCCTCGAGAAGGCCGTCGTACTCGTCGTAGTAGGCTACGTCCCCATGGAAGCGGGCGGACTGCTGGGAGCTGCGGGTCTCGAACACGACGTCCTTGCGAATCGTCATGGCGGTGATGTAGGGCGAGTGGACGTGGATCACGCAGGCCGCGTCGGGCCGCGCCCTGTGCACCGGCTTGTGGATGATCCAGCCGGCGCGAATCGGCGGCCTCTCGCCGGCCAGCAGGTTGCCGGTGTCGTCGAGCAGCGCCAGGCTGCTGGCCTGAACCTGGGACCAGTGGGTGTGTCCCGGGGAGATCAGCATCTGCTCCGGGTTGTCCGGCGCCAGGAGGCTGATGTGGTTCCAGACCCCCTCGTTGAGTCCGTGATGCACAGCCAGCCGGTGGGCCAGCGCCAGGTCCTGGCGGGCCTTGTCGATCGTCGTCATGGATCACGCCTCCCATCGTCAGGTGCTATCCAGTGTATCCGCCCACCGGCCTTTTGCTAACAAGAAGCAAAAAAGCGGCTAAACCAATCCACATCAGCCTTTCTTGCGATGCTGTCCATCGTGCGGACCTCTCTCCTCAGTATGATGAATCGAAAGGAAAAGCCGGGACGCTGAAACAGGTTCAATCTGGAGGCAGTGATATGGATGAATTCGTCGGCTACATGAACGGGGCCTGGTTACCGCGCGGCGAGCTCAAGGTCGGGCTTGATGACCGTGGCTTCCGAGTCGGTGACACGGTGTTCGATGTCACCCGGACGTTCAATGGTGAACCCTTCTTGCTCGACCGTCATCTGGAGCGTCTCTACCGATCGCTGAAGTACGTCCGGATCGACCCGGGTCATTCGCCCCAGGAGCTGCTTGACCTAACCGCGGAGGCTATCTCGCGAAATCACCACCTGCTCGGCGCACACGGCGACTTCGATATCTGGCACGCGGTGACGCGAGGTGCCGGTCGTTGGGCGTACGAGGCGACATCCCCGACCGTGATGATCGATGTCGGCCCCGTTCCGTGGGCGTGGTTCGGTCATTCGCTCGACGGAGCGAAGGGAGTCATCACCAAGACTCGCTCTCTCTCACCTACCGTCGTCGACCCTAAAGTAAAGCACCACAGCCGGATTAGCTTCACTTTGGCCGAGCTCGAGGCAGGCGATGTCGAGGAGCACGGGTGGCCCGTCCTTACGGATTCTGAAGGTAATCTGACGGAAGGGGTCGGATACAATTTATTCGCGGTCTCCAACGGGGTCATTCGTACGCCGACCGAGACCTCGATCTTGCAGGGCGTCTCCAGAGGCTACATTTTTGAGTTGGCCGAATCACTTGGGATCCCGGTTGTCGAGGGAGATCTGCAGCCGTATGACCTGTACACCGCAGATGAGGCGTTCTTTTCATCGACTCCATTCTGCGCGGTCCCAGTCACCGCAGTCGACAGGCGCACGGTTGGCGAGGGGCGACCTGGACCGGTGTTTGACCGGCTTATGAGCGCCTGGTCCGAAGCAGTTGGCCTCGACATCCGGACCCAATCAAGGGAGCACTACGCCAAGCTGGGGTGAGGTCGGGAAGGTCGGTGTCTGGATAGAATGGGGGAAACCCATAGACTCTTGAACTCGATTCGATCCCCAATTGATTGCAACGTGGACAACTCACGACGGTTCCGGCCCGAGTATCTCGAGGGCCTCCTCGTCGGTGACTTCTTTTGGTTGTGGGTACGGCCGTGTGTGGGGGCGGTCTCGTGGTTACGTCGAGAAGATGGAAACCGACCTCCGTATCGGAGGCCGAATCAATATCGACATGGTCGACTAGCCTGCCCACTCCCAGGCGCCCCTGGACCTCACCATTGTTACAGCGGGTTTCCAATGATTGAGTCAGCAAGAGGCAACGTCGATTCTGGGAACCCCTTCTGGACACACTTGCGTCTTGTTATGGTCTTTATGGCGTGATTCCTGGGGGTTGGTCAAGGATTATGCAACCCGCTGTAAGCCCTACTCTAGGCAGGTCTTCCCGAACCCAGTTGCGCTATCAGATTTCCCAATCCTCCCACATGTCACGGCGCGGCGGAGAGTCAGGCGCTGAGAACTCGTGTGTGTCGATCCACCACTGCAGCCTCAGCCCCCCTCTCTGGCCCGAAATCTCCGGCGACAGCGACTTGCCGGTGGCCCTGGCCCTCGCTAGGGACATTCGCGCGTATGGCGGCAGCCACTCCGTCGGCCTGTCCTGTTGAAAATCACAGGGAACAACGATGCGCAGCTGTGACGACGTGTTGGCTCCTGCCGAGTGCACCGACCGCGGATGCCAAAAGCAGCAGTCTCCCGCCTCCCCAGCGATCTCGACCGGCGTCACCGTCGCCTTGATCTCGGCGAGCAGCTCGTCGTACCCCTCTTTCGGCTCCATGTTGTACTCGGTCTCCATGTGGTAATAACAACTGCGATGGCTTCCCGGCCACAAGGTGAACCCGCCACCATGGGGTGGGCAGTCGGCCGCATAGATCATGCAGTTCAGCTGGCTCGCGGTTCCGTCGGTGTGCGCAGAGAGCCCCGTGACCGGTTCGGTGTCGCTCGATCGCGGGAAGACGACATAGAGCCCGCGGCAGCGCCGTGACGGCCGAAGGTTGCTGCCGATGAGCTGCTGAACCACGTTCTGAACGTTGGCGTGCCGTGCTGTGCGTTGCAGGAACCAATCCTCCGTGCACGGCGTGTAGTGCCGCCACGTCCAGCCACCCGTTGTCGCGCCGAAATAATTCGGAATGCCGGCACCGTCGTGATAGGTACACTTCGGCTCCGTCTGCGGGAACAGACCGTGATCTTTCGGCAGCATGTAGGTGGCGGGGTCGTTCCGGTCGAACGGCAACCCGAGCTCGGCCGCGGCCGACCAGACGCAATCAGCGACCCGTTTCAAGTCCAGCGGGTCGATGAGACCCTTCTTGACGATGAACCCGTTCGTCTTGAAATGCTCAACTTCTTCCGGGGAGAGCTGGACCTCCCGGCAGCCTGGCAGCTCTAGATCATAAACACGTGATGGCAAAGACCCCGTCCCTGCTGCAGGCGGCGTGGTCGGCTGAGGCTTTTGGAATGGTTTTGACGCGTCGTTCACGGGGCCGAGTTTACATCGGCAGCGTGGAGGCGTCAAGCATATCCAGGCGCGTCTTTCGCGAGGTAGAGTCCGCTTCGACGAGCCGGCCAGGATAGCGACAGGTACGGCAGAGAATCATTCTCGAAGGCACGGACCTGCTGGTGCTTCCCTGCGAAGCAAGGTCGGGGCAGATGAAAGACTATCGCGAGGATCTGCGGCTTCAGGAAAGAACAGATCCGCAAGTTCTTTACGGGTCCGGTATCCTTCAAGCGCTAAGTACGCGAGAAGAAGCAAGGGTTTGGGACGAGAAAGATTAGCCCCCTGCAGGCTGAGGCCACCTAGCGCTTGAAGGTACATGAATTTAGTTTAGCCAACCACTGAGATCAGAGATGGACCCCGTTGTATCGTGGTCCCCGGCGGTGCGGGCCGCGACCGGGCCCGCACACCGCCGATCGGAGGACCGATGCCAGCCAACGAGGGAAGAGCCAACGCCGACAGGCCCAACGTCATCGTCTTCTTCAGCGATCAGCAGCGCTTCGACACCGCCGGGGTCCACGGCAACCCCCTGGACCTGACCCCGAACTTCGACCGGATGGCGCAGGAGGGCACCCACCTGTTCCACACCTTCACCATGCAGCCCGTGTGCGGCCCCGCACGCGCCTGCCTGCAGACCGGCAAGTACGCCACCACCACGGGCTGCTTCCGCAACGGCATCCCGCTGCCCCGAACGGAACGCACCCTCGCACACCACTTCGGGGACGCCGGCTACGAGACGGCCTACATCGGCAAGTGGCACCTGGCCGGCTCGAGCGTGCACGGCCCCGTCCCGGAGGCGGACCGTGGGGGCTACCAGCGCTGGCTGGCGGCGAACGTGCTGGAGTTCGTCTCGGACAGCTACGACATGCGGCTCTACGACGAGGGCAACAACGAGGTCGAGCTGCCCGGCTACCGCGTGGACGCCCAGACGGACGCCGCCATCCGCTACCTCGCCGAGCCGCGCGACCGGCCCTTCTTCCTGTTCCTCTCCTACATCGAGCCCCACCACCAGAACCACCTCGACGACTACCCGCCACCGGTGGGGTACCGCGAGCGCTACGCGGGCCGCTACACCCCGCCAGATCTGGCGGCGCTCGGCGGCAGCTCGCAGCGGCACCTGGCGGGCTACTACGGGATGGTGAAGCGCCTCGACGAGGCCCTCGGCCGCCTCAACGATGCCCTTATCAGCACCGGGCTGGGCGAGAACACCATCCTCGTCTACACCTCCGACCACGGCTGCCACTTCAAGACCCGCAACAGCGAATACAAGCGCTCCTGCCACGAGGCCTCCATCCGCGTGCCGACGGCGGTGCAGGGGCCGGGCTTCGACGCAGGCGGGCGCAGACGGGAGCTGGTGAGTCTCCTCGACCTGCCTCCGACCCTGCTGGACGCTGCCGGCATCGAGGTGCCCGATGACATGCAAGGGCACTCCCTGATGCCGCTCCTTCGGGGGGAGGAGAGCGACTGGCGCGACGACGTGTTCATCCAGATCAGCGAGAGCCAGGTGGGCCGGGCGCTCAGGACCGCGCGCTGGAAGTACGGCGTGACCGCCCCCGACAGGTCCGGCTGGAACGACCCGGGGTCGGAGCGCTACGACGAGGAGTTCCTCTTCGATCTCGAGGTGGACCCCTATGAACTCCACAACCTGATCGGCTCGGCGGCCCACGGGGCGGTCTGCGAGGAGCTGGCGGACCGCCTGCGCGCGCGCATGGTGGCGGCGGGAGAGATCGTGCCCACCATCGTTCCCGCAAAGCGGGTGGGGGCGGGGCAGTACCGCGTGACCGACCGGCCCCCCTACGCGAACGAGGGGTAGGGCGGGCGGAGCAAGGACCGGCCGAACAGGACGAAACGCTCTGGATGGAGAGAGACACGCATGAACATCGAGAAGCTGGATACCCGCCACTACCGCATCCCCCTCACCACCCCCATGACCGACTCCACCCACGGTTCCATGACCCACTTCGAGGTGATCATGGTCGAGGTCACCACCACCGGCGGCGCCCAGGGGCTCGGCTACTGCTACACCATCGGCCAGGGCGGCGGCGCGGTGCGGTCGCTGATCGAGGCCGACCTGAAGCCGGTCCTGCTCGGTGCCGACGCCGGGAGGATCGAGCAGCTGTGGGAGCGCATGTGGTGGCGGCTCCACTTCGTCGGTCGTGGCGGGCTCGTCATGTTCGCCATCGCTGCCATCGACATCGCGCTGTGGGACCTGAGGGGCAACGTGCAGGGGGAGCCCCTGTGGCGGCTGCTGGGCGGGCGCAGCGGCTCGGCCCAACCCTACGCCGGCGGCATCGACCTCCACCTGTCGAAGGAAGGCCTCGTGGAGCAGACCCGGGAGAACCTGGCCAACGGCTTCCGGGCCATCAAGATGAAGGTCGGGCTCGACAGCCTGCACGAGGACGTCGACCGGGTCGAGGCGGTCCGCGACCTCCTCGGGCCGGACATCCCGCTCATGGTCGACGCCAACATGCGCTGGTCCGTCGAACAGGCCACGCGCGCCGCCAGGCTCCTGATCCCCTACGACCTCACCTGGCTGGAGGAGCCCACCATCCCGGACGACGTCAAGGGACACGCCCGCATCGCCCGCGAGGGTGGGCTGCCGCTGGCGACGGGGGAGAACCTGCACACGATCTTTGAATTCCGCACCATGATCGAGGAGGGCGGGATATCGTTCCCGGAGCCCGACGTCGCCACCATCGGAGGCATCACCAACTGGATGCGGGTCGCCCGGCTGGCCCACGCCAGCAACCTGCCGGTCACGTCGCACGGCCTGCACGAACTCCACCTCCACCTGCTCTCCGCGGTGCCGAACCCGTCGTTCCTGGAGGTCCACGGCTTCGGTCTCGAGCGGTTCATGACCGACACGCCGGCTCTCGAGGACGGGGTCATGGTCCCACCGGACCGACCCGGGCACGGGGTCGACTTCGACTGGGACGCGCTGGCGCCCTACCGGGTAGACGCGTGACCGGGAGCGATTCGAAGGGCACTCCCGCCCGACCCAACGTGGTCCTCGTCATCACCGACGACCAGGGCTACGGCGACCTCGGCTGCCACGGCAACCCGGTCCTGAAGACGCCCAGCATCGACGCCTTCCACGCCGACAGTGTGCGCCTCACGACAGGAGAAGCCCATGCCTGACAGCGTCCTCGCCGCCCAGCTCTACACCGTCCGCGAGTTCACCCAGACCCCCGAGGGCGTCGCAAAGACGCTCCGCAAGGTCGCCGAGATCGGCTACCGGTCCGTGCAGATCTCGGCCCTCGCCCCGATCGACCCGGCCGAGGTCAAGCGCCTGCTCGACGACAACGGCCTCTCCTGCGGCGCCACCCACATCCCGTACGACCGCCTCAAGGACGGCCTGCCGGCCGTCATCGAGGAGCACCTCCTGTGGGGCTGCCGCCACGTGGCGATCGGGAGCATGCCCGGGCACTTCCGCGAGGCGGGTGCCGACGGGGTGCGCCGCTTCGCCTCCGAGGCCAACGAGATCGGCCGCCGGCTGGTCGAGGCCGGGCTGACCTTCAGCTATCACAACCACAGCTTCGAGTTCGCCCGCAAGGGGGGCGCCACCCTGCTCGAGCTGCTATTCGAGGAGACCGATCCCCGCTACGTCTTTGCGGAGATCGACACCTATTGGGTCCAGCACGGCGGCGGCGACCCGGCCGCCTGGATCCGGCGCATGGAGGGCCGCAGCCCGGTCGTGCACCTCAAGGATATGGTCATCCAGGGCGACCGGGAGCAGGTGATGGCCGAGGTCGGCGAGGGCAACCTGAACTGGCCCGCCATCCTCGACGCCTGCCGCGTCGCCGGGGCGGAGGTCTACGCCGTCGAGCAGGACATCTGCCAGCGCGACCCCTTCGAGAGCCTGGCGATCAGCTACCAGAACCTGCGGGCGATGGGGTTGGAGTAACCCCCGTCCGGCACCCGGGGAGGAAACCCGCGTGCTGTTCGGCTGTTGCGCACCGATCGAGAAGAGATACGCCCTGCTCAATTCTCCAACCCCGTGCTAGGCTCGGTCCACCGTGCCGACCGAGTCCCTGGTGGTGCCGCTCGTCACTGGGGCTGACGCGGTGGTCCGTGTTGCCGGGACCCGCGTCACCCTCGACTACACTTTTGCCCGAGGCTTGAAGCACCCGATGAGGCAGTATGGTTTCTCTGTGAATCACTAAGAAAAGGTTCTTTGCCGTTCTCTCCGAGGGCGCCGACCCTATCGTCTAGTCTCTACTTGCCTAGGTGCTACCCGATCCTCCTTGACCCCGACGCCAATGAAATGGAGCAGGAGAAGGGAGCGAACCCTCGACAGCAACTTGGCAAAGAGCCGAGCGCCATTCCGCCTGATCTCACCTGATTTCGTGTCGTCCTGGATGATCCGTCCCTGTCGGGCTTCCCATACATGAACTTCTTGGCTCGTCCTGTTTCGTACTGCCACATCCCGTTCTGTTGGTCGTACATTGGTCGTATCCGTCCCCGATACCTCAATCCCCCTGATCTTCAACCGTGACGTTCGAATTGCCAACTCAGTCAAGAGGTCTATAATAAGCCCGTGCCAGCCACGATCATCATCGATCCGAACATCAACAACGGTCGCCCCACTATCGAGGGCACCCGCATTTCGGCACAGACTGTGCTCGAGTTCCTAGGGGCTGGCGACACCATTGAGGATCTACTCGAGGCCTACCCTTCTCTGACACGCGAAGATGTACTCGCCTGTTTGCAGTACGCCTCCCGACTCACGGGGCATCACTTCACGATCGAAAAGGTCGCGTGAGACGTTATCCTCTCGACGAGCTCTTCCTGCTACCTTACCGGTTTCCCCCTCCCTCCCAATCCAGCACGTCAGGGAGTTAGGGCAAAGCGTCACGGACGCCGACATCTGGGAACATGCTCGTCAAAACGACCTGGTCATCGTTACCAAGGACACCGACTTCTCGGATCGCATCCTGCTCACCGATCCCCCTCCTCGCGTGGTGCACCTTCGGTGGTGAACGGGACAGACGGTGCGCTAAGCTGGGACTTCGAGCGTATGAACGAACTGCATCTATTCCTCGCGGAGGCCAGCCGAGATCGGGGCTATACCCGAATTGTGAGTGGCCCTCAACACCCGCTTCACGCGGCATTCAACCCAGGTCCGGGAGTCGGCTTGGGCTACGAAGAACTTAAGGTTATCGAGGCACATCAGTTCTTGAAATCCGTAACGGCTGGAAAACAGGGTGAACCTGGTTTTGCTGACGCACTCGCAGTAGCGAATGTGCAAGCAGCGATTCAACGTTCGTGGGAAACGGAGGCTTGGGAAATAGTTCCTGGCTGAGACTGGGATGGGGTGAGTCCGTCGGAGTTAGTAGGAATTTAGAGCCAATTTCATCGGAAAGGAGGCAAAAATGGTTAATCTGAAATCAAAGGCGCGCGAAGTTACGGAACGAGGTTATTGTGTACTTGAGTCGGTATATGACGAGGACGAATGTGAACAGCTACGTACCATTTTCAAACGACTCTGTGAAAAAAAAGGTGGGTTTTCTGCTGAACAGCCCGCTATCGGTTTTCACCCGCTCCTGAAGTGGGGCCCCGAGATGGCGCCCTTTTTCTCGAAATCCATTGTTGTGGACGCCATGGCGGAGGTTTTCCAGGACGATGTTCGGCTCGCCCATAGCGGTGCCGCCGTTGTTAACAACGCGCTCGTTGAGCCCATCTTGACACGTTGGCACATCCATTATGCCTGGGAAATTTCTCCCACGGGTCTGCAACGCGATAGGCCGGAGCGAGTGCTCTGTAACATCTATGTGGACGGATCCAGCCGCGAAATCGGCCCACTTACGGTGCTTCCGCGTAGACTGAACGATTCACTTGACACGAAAGGTGAGGTAGATGCAGCGTGGGAAGGGCAGGCGGAGGTATTCGTACCGCCCGGTTCAGCGGTTATATTTGATACCGCCGTATGGCACTGTTCCAAGCGCGGGAGTTCCGGATCTCTGCGTCATTTGTGGGGCGGGCACTATCAGGGGTGGGGTAACCCAACACCTCATCCGGAAGATAACACCGCAGATAGCCCAGTCATCACGGCGCACAAAAATCAACTTCCCGTGCTGCGAGGTTTGTTGGACGGTCCTGGATAGTTTTTCCGGAGGGAGTCAACTGATGCTGGTGGTCGTAAATTGGTCGTAATTCACCCCCGAAGCAAGAAGCCTCGCGCCAAGTGGGGCTTCCTTTTTGCGTCCCTGACGCCAATAAAATGGAGCGGGAGAAGGGACTCGAACCCTCGACATCCACCTTGGCAAGGTGGTGCTCTACCAGCTGAGCTACTCCCGCTCGATGTGTTTCGAGGTACCGCCCGTGAGCGATACCTCGAAACCCTTCAAAATAAATTCCCCGCACTGACCTACTTTCGCAGGGAGCTGCCCCCCAACTATCATCGGCGCTGGCGTGCTTAACTTCCGAGTTCGGGATGGGATCGGGTGGGTCCACGCCGCTACAAGCACGGAGAAAAAAATAGTGACAGGGAATAAGGAGAGTAGAGCACATGTCTGACTCTTGATTAGTGCAAAAAAGGTTAAGTCCTCGACCTATTAGTACTGGTCAGCTAAACACGTTACCGTGCGTACACTTCCAGCCTATCAACCCGGTAGTCTTCCGGGGGTCTTACTCCCACAAAGGGGATGGGAAAGCTCATCTTGGAGTTGGCTTCCCGCTTAGATGCTTTCAGCGGTTATCCGTTCCACACATAGCTACTTGACATATGCCGTTGGTACGACAGCCAAGACACTAGAGGTGTGTCCACTCCGGTCCTCTCGTACTAGGAGCAGCTCTCCTCAACTTTCCTACGCCCACAGCGGATAGAGACCGAACTGTCTCACGACGTTCTGAACCCAGCTCGCGTGCCATTTTAACCGGCGAACAGCCGGACCCTTGGGACCTTCTCCAGCCCCAGGATATGACGAGCCGACATCGAGGTGCCAAACACCGCCGCCGATGTGAACTCTCGGGCGGTATCAGCCTGTTATCCCCGGGGTAACTTTTATCCGTTGATCGATGGCCCTTCCACACGGTACCACCGGTTCACTAGGACCGACTTTCGTCCCTGCTCGACGTGTATGTCTCGCAGTCAAGCTCCCTTATACCCTTACGCTCCATGCACGATTTCCGACCGTGCTGAGGGAACCTTTGTGCGCCTCCGTTACAGTTTAGGAGGCGACCGCCCCAGTCAAACTACCCACCAAACGCTGTCCCTCACCCGGATAACGGGTGCAGGTTAGACGGCCGAAACGATCAGGGTGGTATTTCACTGATGACTCCACGTAGCCTAGCGGCCACGCTTCACAGTCTCCCACCTATACTACACAGACCAATCCAAACGTCAACATCAAGCTATAGTAAAGCTCCACGGGGTCTTTTCGTCCTGCTGCGGGTAGGCCGCATCTATACGGCCAATTCAATTTCACCGAGTCTCTGGTTGAGACAGCGCTCCAGTCGTTACACCATTCGTGCAGGTCAGAACTTACCTGACAAGGAATTTCGCTTATCGTCTTACTCGATCGAATCGAGCGGATAGCAGCCTTGTTCCACTATCCCTGCATGTCGCCATGCAGATGGGACCATATCATCATCCACTGTCGTGGACGTTCGGCGTATGGTCTCTGAGGGGTCATGCTCCTCGAGGAGCAGCGGACTTCCCTGCTGATTGCCTGCACCAAGCGGATTTTCACTGCCTTTTCAGGCGAGTACCGTTGGATGCTCAGGGTTTCCAGCATATAGCCAAATGCACACCACGCTGTTACCAACGTGGGGGGCAGCGAATCTACCTTAGGACCGTTATAGTTACGGCCGCCGTTCACCGGGGCTTCAGTTCGCAGCTTGCACCGCTCCCCTTAACCTTCCGGCACCGGGCAGGTGTCACACCCTATACTTCCCCTACTCGGGTTTGCAGAGTGCTGTGATTTTGGTAAACAGTCGCTAGAGCCAATTAACTGTGCCCGCTTCGGGCTTCGCAGAATAGCTAACCCTAATGCGGGACCCCTTCTCCCGAAGTTACGGGGCCATTTTGCAGAGTTCCTTAACCAGAGTTCTCTCGCGCGCCTTAGTGCTCTTACACTCGCCTACCTGTGTCGGTTTTGGTACGGGCACTCTCGCTTCAACACTTAGAGGTTTTTCTTGGCACCATGGAATCAGCCAGTTATCAGCCCCGTAGGGCCTTCCCGACGTACGTCACCTACACGGGAGGCGGATTTTCCTATCCTCCCAGGCTTCGCACGCCGCCGGGCTCAGCCGTGGCTCCGGTTGGCTTATCCTAATGCGTCACCCCATCGCTCCACGAAAGTGGGGCAGGAATATTGACCTGCTGTCCATCGACTACGCCTTTCGGCCTCGCCTTAGGTCCCGCCTAACCCTGGAGGGACGACCCTTGTCCAGGAATCCTTAGGCTTTCGGCGGAAGGGATTCTCACCCTTCTTATCGTTACTCATTCCTGCATTCGCACTTCCGATACCTCCACGGCTCCTTACGGTACCGCTTCGTCGGCCTACGGAACGCTCCCCTACCCAGCACAGCCCCCGAAGGGGTTGCACTGCCGCGGTTTCGGTACATGGCTTAGCCCCGATCATCTTCGGCGCAGAGACCCTCGACTAGTGAGCTATTACGCACTCTTTCAAGGAATGGCTGCTTCTAAGCCAACCTCCTAGCTGTCTTAGCGTCTCAACATCCTTCTCCACTTAGCCATGATTTGGGGACCTTGACCGGCGGTCTGGGTTGTTTCCCTCTCGTCTACGAAAGTTAGCTCACGTAGACTGACTCCCGGGGTCTGGACCGTTAGCATTCAGAGTTTGACAGGGTTTGGTAAGCTGGTGAGCCCCCTAGCCCAATCAGTGCTTTACAACCAACGGTAAACCCCCGAGGCTAGCCCTAAAGCTATTTCGGGGAGAACCAGCTATCTCCGGATTCGGTTAGCTTTTCACTCCTAACCACAACTCATCCCAAGAGTTTTAAACCTCAACGGGTTCGGCCCTCCACTTTCTGTTACGAAAGCTTCAGCCTGGCCATGGCTAGCTCATCCGGTTTCGGGTCTACTGACAGCGCCTCGACGCGCTATTAACACTCGCTTTCGCTTCGCCTTCGCCTCATCGGCTTAAACTCGGCACTGCCAGTAAGTCGCAGGATCATGCTACAATAGGCACGCCACCACCCGTTCCCACGCAAGCGCGGGCATAGGGCTGTGACTGCTTGTAAGCATACGGTTTCAAGGACTATTTCACTCCCCTCACGGGGTGCTTTTCACCTTTCCCTCACGGTACTTGTTCACTATCGGTCAGTCGGAATATTTAGCCTTGCGGGGTGGTCCCCGCGGGTTCACTCGAGGTTTCACGTGACTCGAGCTACTCAGGTGCCAGCTAGGCCTCCATGCCTTTCGCCTACAGGGCTATCACCTACTCTGGCGCGCCTTCCCAGTGCGCTTCGACTAGGCATTCGGGTCCACGTTGCTGGTCCTACAACCCCCCTTCCCGAAGGAAGGGGTTTGGGCTGTTCCCCTTTCGTTCGCCACTACTTAGGGAATCGATTTTTCTTTCTTTTCCTCCAGGTACTTAGATGTTTCAGTTCCCTGGGTTCCCTCCATACGGCCTATGTGTTCAGCCGCAGGTACCAGAGGTTCGCTCTGGTGGGTTTCCCCATTCGGACATCCCCGGGTCAATGCTTGCTTCCAGCTCACCGAGGCTTATCGCAGGTAGCCACGTCCTTCATCGGTTCGACTGCCAAGGCATCCACCGTACGCCCTTAGTAACTTAACCTTTTTGAATGCAAGTTTAGTAAGAGTTATTCAGACACGCGATTTCGGATTCTAAAACCCGGAATCGCACTCGGAAGTTTTCGTCGTTCTAGACGACAAAAAACCTGCCGAGCTGTGATGCTCTTGCTCTCCTATTCGCCTGTCAAAGTACACGCCACTCTTGCGAGCGGCAAAGGATAGTGTACACATTCCCAAGATTCGATGTCAACCCCTGTCGAACACGCTTTTTGGAATGGTACGAGCGGCCGAAAACGACCTTTCAGGCAGGCGCTTTGAGGGTTTCTGCGCGGCTCAGCGGATGCCGTTCAACCCGTCCTGCAGGCGGGCCCGCGAGAGCTCCCCGAGCGAGCGGCCGGCTACCACCCCTTCGCGGTCGAAGAACAGCGTGGTCGGCAGGCCGCGGCTGCGAGCGGCCACACCCAGCACCCCGGTGGGGTCGAGCGCCACCAGCTCGAGCTCGAGCCCCTGTTCGGCCAGGTAGCGTTCGACCTGGGCCGCGCTCTCCCCTTGGGACACGAACAGGAACACCGCCTCGGGCTCGTCGGCCGCGACCGAGGCGAGGAGCGGCAGTTCGCGCCTGCAGGGGCCACACCAGGTGGCCCACAGGTTCACCACCACGGGCCGGCCTTTGAGGTCGGCGGGCACCAGCGGGGCACCCTCGAGGGTCAGCAGCTGAGTCTCGAAGAGGGTCAACGGCGCGGCCGGGCGGGTCAGGGCATTCACCCCCTGGAAGCCGCCCCAGGCGACCACCGCCGCCAGCGCGGGCGCCAGCGCCCAGCGCAGGACCCGCCGCCGCTCGCGGAAGACGATCAGGGCGTAGACCACCACCGCGGCCACCCCCGCCCAGGCGGCAAAGCCTCCCTGCCAGATGAACAGCACGCTCAGCGGCTCGGCCGCAAAGGTGCCCAGGTGGGTGGCGACGAAGCCGAGCCGGGCGGCCAGCAGCCCCAGGGTCACGGCGTTCCAGGCCCAGCCGGTTAGCGCCTCGAGCTTCAGGCGCCGGCCCACGATCTCGGCCACCAGCACGAAGGCGCCGAGCGCCAGCAGCGCCGCGAAGCGCTCGGCGGAGAGCACGAAGGGACCGATAGCGATGGCGTCCATGAACGAGACTATATATATAGGGTGCGGTGGGCGGGAAGGGGTCGTGCGCTTTACCCGGGGGGAAGCTGTTGTCTAAATCCTCTCCGTACACGACAGTTTTTCGGAAGTGCGGATTGATAAGCTCTTAGAAGCAAAACGGAGTAGCCGGCGATGAAAACCACCGAGATCGACCAAAACCCCGAACGGATCAGCACCGAAGTGACCCTGCGCTCCGGTCAGCGGGCCTGCCTGCGCCCCCTCACCCGCGCCGACAGCGCGATTCTGGGCGCCTACTTCCTCGGGCTGTCGGACGCCACCAAGTCGGTCTACGGTCCCCATCCGTTCGATCGGGCCACCGCCGATCAGCTCTGCGCCGAGCTCGACAGCGCCGCCACCCTGCGCATGCTGGCGACCGTCGAGCAGAACGCTCAGGAGCGGATCGTCGCGTATTTCATCGTTCTCTTTGGCGTCGACGGCGCTACCCGGACGCGCTATGAAGACCGTGCCATTGCGCTGGATCAGGCCACCGACTGCACCCTGGCGCCGTCGGTGGCGGACGACCATCAGAACAGTGGCTTAGGTAGCTTGATGATGGATCACCTGGTGGGGGTGCTGCGGCGCTGTGGCTACCTTAGGATGGTGCTGATGGGTGGGGTGATGGCGGAAAACGAGCGGGCCATCCACTTCTACCGGAAATACGATTTCGAGAACGTCGGATCGTTCCTCACCCGCTCGAACAACTACGACATGATCGCGGCCTTGTAGCGGGAACCTGAAGGCTCACCCCCACCAGCGGTGGGCTTCGACCATCTCCGGATCGAGCGCGAGGCCCAGACCGGGCGCGTCGGAGAGAGCGATGTAGCGGACATAGCGCTTACCTCAACGGTCGGCTGGCGCCCTGCCGCTACCAGTTGGTGTGCGAGCCGTCGCGGCGGCGCAGGTGAGGCGCCTCCCAGAACTCGAACTCCTGCCGCTTGGCCAGCTCTTCGTCGAACGCGACCCCCAGGCCGGGGCCGTCGGGGACCGGGAAGCGGTCGCCCTCGAGTCGAGGCTGGACCGGATACAGGTCGGCATCGTCGTGGCCCAGCTCCTCGGTCGGTGAGGTGCGGGCCTCGAGCCAAGCGAAGTTGGGCACCGCCGCCGCCAGGTGGATGGTCGCTGCGGTGCAGATCGGTCCCAGGGGGTTGTGGGGCATCAGGTCGAGGTAGTGGGCCTCGGCGAGGCTCGCCACCTTCATGGCCTCGGTGAGGCCGCCGACGTTGCACACGTCGAGCCGGACGAACTGGGTGATGCCGCGCTCGAGGTAGGGCAGAAACTGCCACTTGCTCGACATCTCCTCGCCGATCGCGAACGGCACGTCGGTCATAGTGCGCAGGCTCTCGTACGCCTCGGGGGTCTCGTCGCGAATCGGCTCCTCGAGGAAGTCCAGGGTGCCCGAGGGCATGCGCTGGCAGAACGAAGCGGCTTCAGCCACGCCGAGCCGGTGGTGCCAGTCGATCCCGAGCACCGGCTCGGGGCCGATCTCCTCGCGGAGGCGCGTCAGCCAGGTTGCGGTGGGGCCGATCGATGCGCGCGGCTCGAACAGGGTGGGGTCTTCCTCCTGTCCCGGCCAGTGCGGGAACGTGCGGATCGCCGTCCAGCCGGCCTCGAGCAGCCGCTGCGCGTCCTCGAGCAGTTGCGGGCCGCTGGCCATGGTGGTCGCGAAGCAGGGCACGAAGTCGCGCTGCCGCCCCCCCAGCAGCTGGTACACGGGCACCCCGAGTGCCTTGCCGGCGACATCGTGGAGGGCGATGTCGATGGCCGAAATGGCGGCGCTCAGGACCCGCCCGCCCTCGAAATACTGGCTGCGGTACATCTGCTGCCACAGCGCGCCGATGCGCAGCGGGTCGGCGCCGAGCAGGAACTCGCGGTAGTGGCGAATGGCGCCGACCACCGCCAGCTCGCGGCCCGACAGGCCGGACTCGCCCCAGCCGTGGATGCCCTCGTCGGTCTCCACCTTCACGATGCACTGGTTTCGGTGCCCGACGCGGGTGGGAAAGGCTCTGATGTCGGTGATCTTCATCGGCGGACTCCCTCCTCATCCATCAGAGGATAATCGAAGGCGCCCCCGCGAGGACACCCCTTTTCGGCCGTGGAGTAGGATCGGACCATGCCACGGTTCGACGTCACCGCCTTCGGCGAGGCGTTGCTGCGCCTCAGCGTTCCCGCCAGCGCGCGCCTGCAGACGGCGGCCCGCTTCGACGCGCATTTGGGCGGCGCCGAGGCCAACGCCCTGGCGGCCCTGGCCTCGCTGGGCCGGCGTTGCAGCTGGCTGAGTGGCCTGCCCGAGGGCGATCTGGGTCGTTGGGCCCTAAGGGCCCTGGCCACCGCCGGGATCGACACCGGCGCGGTGGTCCGCAACCCGGCGCGGCTCGGCAACCTCTTCCTGGAAAACGCCGTCGCGCCCCGGCCGGTCAAGGTGATCTACGATCGGGCCGACTCGGCCATCACCCAGCTCACCGCATCAGACATCGACTGGAACTTCCTGCTGGACACCCACGTCGTGCATCTGACCGGCATCACCCCCGCCCTCAGCGACAGCTGCCACCAGATCGTCATTGAGGCTGCCGAACGCGCCAGAGGGCAGGGCGTGACCGTCAGCTTCGACGTGAACTACCGCAGCAAGCTGTGGTCGCCGGAGGGGGCCGCTGCGGCCCTAGAGCCGCTGCTCGAACACGTCGACATTCTGATCTGCGGCGCCGCCGACGCCCGCAGCGTGTTCGGCGTCGAGGGCACCCCGCGAGCGATCCTGGGACACCTGCAGCAGCTCTGCCCCGGCGACCACATCGTCCTGACCCAGGGCGCCGAGGGCGCCTCGACCCTGGTCGCGGACGAGCTGGTGCACGTCCCCGCGCGACCCGCCGAGGTGGTCGATCGGCTCGGCGCCGGCGACGCCTTCGCGGCCGGCGTGCTCGACGGATTCCTCGACGGCGACCTGGTCGCCGGAATGCAGCGCGGCGCGGTGCTCGGCGCCCTGGCCCTCACCCAGGACGGCGACATGATCGCCACTAGCCGCCGGGAGCTGAACGACCTGCTGGCGGACACCGAGACCCGCGTCGACCGCTGAGGGGGGGCGTCTCGCCCAGTACACTGACCCCATGAAAGGACGGATGCGTAAGGAGTAGTGGGTTTCGCCCCCCTACTTAGGAAATTTTTCCTCACGTCCCTCTACCCTCCTCGTGGTACCTTGGCGCGATGAGCAAGGATGTGATCGCCGAGTTTCTGGAGCAGATGCGGCAGCGGTACCGGGAGGAGATCGACGCTGTGAATCTGCCCGACGGCACCCTCGAGTTTGTTCAGGAGCAGATCCGCAAGGGCGACGCCGAGACCCTCCTGTTCATGATCAAGCTGGGCTATCTGCTGGGTCTGCAGACCGGGTACGCCGCCAGCCAGGACGGGCGGAGCCAGCCGCCGCCGTCCACAACGCCGGGGCCGCTGCAGGCCTGAGGCCAGATCGCAACAGTCCCAAACACCCTTAGATCATCGTCGATGGCGCCGGGCGAGGGTGACGCTATGGCTCTACTTCAAGGCGCAAAGAAGGGTAGAAGTTGAGGTCTGTCAGGGAAGTGTGTAGACGAAACCCGGGCCCCCCAGGTACAGCCCGCCGTCGACGTTCACACACAGCCCCTGGTGGTATACCCGCGCCTCGGTAACGTCCGCGGGCGCGACCTCGAGGACCTCGCTGATGGGGGTGTGACCGTGCACCAGGCGGCTGCCACCGAAGGTCTCGAGTAGGTGCTCGGCACGCTCCTTGCCGACCACATTCTCGAAGGCCTCGTGCTGGCTGAAGGCCGTCAGCAGCGCTTCAAAGGGGCCGGGGTCGTCGCCCTGGAGCACGTTCTGGAACGCTGTGTTGACCGCCTCGACGCTGCGGCCAAAGTCGAGGTAGCCGTCGATGTCGCCGTGAACGAACAGGGCGTCGTCGAGGCGCACCAGCGCCGGCAACGCCTGCAGCCAGGCGACGTGCGTGGGGGTGAGCGCCCGAAGGTCGGCCGGCTCGCCGCCGCTGCGCAGCCAGTCGTCGCGCAGCGACAGGCCGATGCCGGCCTGGTGGTCGGGGAAACGGTGGGCAGCCAGCAGGATCAGATCGTGGTTTCCGAGCAGCGCCAGGAGCCGCCCGCCGGCGGCGCTCGCCTCTGTCTGGAGGCGCATGGCGAGGTCGACGCAGGCCAATCCGTAGGGCCCGCGGTCGACGAAGTCGCCGATCAGGACCAGGGTGGTGTCGGCGCCCGTCCAGCGGTCGGCGCTATCGGCTAGGCCGGCGTCCCGCAGCAGGCGGTTGAAGGCCTCGAGCTGGCCGTGCAGGTCGCCGATCACGAAGGTGGGCACGTGCCCCAGTTTGGCACATCGGCCGCAGTGCTGCGGGCGGGTGGGCGGTCGTGCTAGCGTGACCTCAGAGATGGTCGAGGAGGTCCCCATGGAGGAACACGCCGCAGACGACATCCTGGTGTTCGGCGGTTCGGGCAGCCCCAGCCTCAGCGCCAGGATCTGTGCCGAGCTGGGCGTCACGCCGGGGCGCAGCAGCGTACTGCACTTCTCCGAAGGGACGCTGTTCGTCCGGGTCCAGGAGAACGTGCGCGGCCGCCGTGTCTACCTGGTGCAGTCGACCGCCTTCCCCGCCAACGACACCTTCATGGAGCTGCTCTTCTGGATCGACGCCTTCAAACGCGCCAGCGCCGAATCGGTGACCGTGGTCATGCCCTACTTCGCCTACGCCAAGGGCGACAAAAAGGACGAGCCGCGGGTGGCGATCCGCGCCCGCGTCTGTGCGGACGCGCTCGAGGTGGCGGGCGCCGACCGGGTGGTCACCATGGACCTCCACGCCGCCCAGATCCAGGGCTTCTTCAAGATCCCCGTCGACGACCTCTACGCCCTGGGGGTGCTGTGCCAGGCGGTCGCCGAACTGGGGCTCGAGGATCTGGTGGTGGTCTCCCCCGACGCCGGCTTCGCCAAGAAGTCGCGGCTGTACGCCAACCGCCTGCGCGCCCCGCTCGCCATCGGCGACAAGGAGCGCAAGGATCACACCGAGCTGGCCGAGACGCTCGACATCATCGGGGAGGTCGCCGGCAAGACGGCGCTGCTCGTCGACGACGTGATCCTCTCGGGCGGCACCCTGGTCAACATCGCCCACAAACTGATCGAGGAGGGCGCCCGCAGGGTCTACGCGGCCGTCACCCACGCGGCGGTATCGGAGCGAACGCTGGAGCTGCTGGCGGGCAGCCCCATCGAGAAGCTGCTGGTGACCGATACCATCGAGACCCAGCCGGTGGCGCTGCCAGAGATGATCGAGGTGGTGTCGGTGGCGCCGCTGTTCGCCGAGGCGATCCGCCGAATCCATGCCAAGGAGAGCATCAGCGTGCTGTTCCAAGGGTAGCCCCCTCTTGACCGATCGTTCCAGAATATGTCGGTAGAATCGTCTCTATGAAGCTTGGAGTTTTGCATCCCGGTGCCATGGGCACGACGGTGGCCGCTAGCTTGCGGGCCTCCGGCCATCAGGTCTATTGGCTGAGTGAAGGGCGGAGTCGCGCCACGCGTGAACGTGCTGAGGGCCTGATCGAACTTTCGTCGACGGCGGCGCTGGTCGATGAGGTCGATCATCTGATCAGCGTCTGTCCGCCCGGTGCCGCCGCCTCTGTGGCCGAAGCGATCAACAAGGCGGGCTTCGAGGGGCTCTATGTCGACGCCAACGCGGTATCGCCACGTACCGCGAAAGGCATCGCATCCCGTTTCGCAGGCAACTATGTCGATGGCGGCATCGTCGGTCCCCCCGCGCTCAGTCCTGGCACGACGCGGCTCTACCTCTCCGGGGAGCAAGCCGAGACCGTTGCCGAGTGGTTTCAAAGCGGTCCGCTGGCCGCGATCGCGATCGGGACCGGCGTCGCCACGGCCTCGTCCCTCAAGATGTGTTACGCGGGCTACAACAAGGGCGTCGGGGCGCTGCTGCTCGCGGTCAAGGCGCTGGCGGAGCGTGAAGGCGTTGCCGACGCGCTCGCCTCGGAGTGGGATCTGTCCCAGCCGGAACTAAACGCGCGTGCCGAGGGCTCGGCTCGCTCTCTCGCGAAAAAGGCGTGGCGCTTCGTGGACGAGATGCATGAGATCGCCCGAACCTTCGCCGACGCGGATCTTCCCGACGGGTTCCATGTTGGCGCGGCGGGGATCTACCAGCGGATGGTCGGGCTTGAGAGGCTCGATGTCCCGACATTCGACGACGTGCTGCGCGCGCTTCTTGCCGAAGCGGATGACTAACTTTCGACGGTTGACGTCCGCGACATGAGGCGCCGGTTTTTTGGGTGGCTCAACCGAGAACCTGGGACACGAAGGGCCGGTATGTAAACGGATGTTCATCGGAGGCAACCCATGCTGGAGACGACGCTCGACCGCGAACTAGGGAAACGCCTGGACCGGGTGTACAAGCTGTCGCGCCGCCCGGAAACGCTGGTCGAGCTGCAAGCGCTGTTCCGGGAAAAGCGCAACGATCCCGCTGTCGAGGTGTACCTCAAACGGGTTCGCTCGGGAGCCGGCGTCATCGGAGCCTCGAGCGGCCCCACCCCCTACCGCAACGTGCTGGCCGAGGGCGATGTGGATGTGATGTGCGGCTACGACGCCCTTATGAACGCCCTGCTGCGCGGCGCCGGGGTCGTGCAGGCCAGCTGCGTACACTGTGGTGAGGCGATGGAATTCGACCTTCGAGACCACGACATCACCCGGCAATCCACCCCCGAGCTGCTGTTCTGGCTCGGTACCGGCCCCATCGGAGCGCCGGGAAACCCGGTGTGCGATCACCTTCACCTGTTCCCCGACCGGACGCACCTGGACGGCTGGCTCGAGGGGAACCCCGACGAGCTCGGCGCAGCGCTGCCCATCGTCGAGGCGATCGCGTTTTTCGCAGACCACCCGATCCCGCCATCGTTTGCTCGTAAAGCGTTTGACGATCGGTGACGGTACGGGACGACGGAAGAGGTAACCGGTGGCGGCTTACTCGAGCGCGTCCTGGGGCCTAGTTCGGGATAGCCTGCGCTCGACCCTAGGCAGCAGACCAGGTTCCTGCCCAGGCCTCTTCTCGGGTGATGATTCCGTAAGGCGTGCACTACTATCCTGATCTCACGACTGTCGAACGGCAGCCGCCTGCCACCGCTTTGTAAGAATTCTGTAAGAGTTCCGTGACAGCACACTCTCTACCCTCTAACCCTTATGTGGGAACGTGATTTGACAACGGAAATTGGCCGCCAATGAACGCCCTCATGACGGAACACGACCTGCGCCAAGCGGTCGCTGAGGAGGGGTTCGACGTTCACT
This sequence comes from Trueperaceae bacterium, assembly GCA_963662295.1. Taxonomy (GTDB): domain Bacteria; phylum Deinococcota; class Deinococci; order Deinococcales; family Trueperaceae. Next base: position 3,591,248 of record OY759346.1, on the reverse strand, counting down.
TTCAACCCATCATCGATCTTAGCGATGGGCGGGTAGCGGGGCTCGAGGCGCTGGCGCGCTGGCCTCACCCCACGCACGGCATGATCTCTCCCAGGGTGTTCATCCCCCTCGCCGAGGAGGTGGGTCTCGACATCGAGATCAGCCTCTGGGTGTTGCGCGAGGCGTGCCGTCAGGTACGCGCCTGGCAGGAGCAGTCGGGGCTGGCATCGCTATGGCTCAGCGTGAATTTCTCGAGCCGGCTGTTCCACGGCGCCGCGGTAGACAAGGTTGCGGCGATCCTCGGCGATATCGGCTTTGAGCCTCACCACCTCAAGCTCGAAATCGTCGAAGAGGTGCTCGAAGACGAATCGGCCATCGTCAACCTTCAAAAGCTGCGGGATCTCGGCGTCCACATCCATATCGACGACTTCGGCCACGACGCCACCTCCCCCGCCTACCTCCGGAAGCTCCCAGCCGACGCCATACCTCCGGAAGCTCCCAGCCGACGGCATGCCGGTCATCGCCGAAGCGGTCGAAACGGAGGCGCAGCTCGACCGGTTGACTGCATTCCGTTGCAGCCACGCCCAGGGGTATTACTTCTCGAAACCGCTCGATCGACAGGGAGTAAAGGAATACCTTACAGCGGTTCTCAGAGTGATTGGTGACTCGCCATCAAGATCGACCCCTCGGTCGTCCAAGGAATAATCGAGAGCCCCGAGACCGCCGAGCTGGCACGCACCATGATCGAGATGGCCGAGACACTCGGCATGCCGGTCATCGCCGAAGCGGTCGAAACGGAGGCGCAGCTCGACCGGTTGACTGCATTCCGTTGCAGCCACGCCCAGGGGTATTACTTCTCGAAACCGCTCGATCGACAGGGAGTAAAGGAATACCTTAAACAGCCACAAGGACAGGGACAGGGGATCCCTGAGCAGTTCGTACACCAGGGATAAGGGATAAGAATAAGGATAAGTAGGTTTGGGGAAAGTTCAAAAATAAGGATAAGTAGGTTTGGGGCCCCTTCAGACCCCCTACGGGTGTCTTACGGGGTCCCGTTGAGCCTTCCCTGACGGCAAGTCTCCCCGGGGCTCTCGGAGCCTCACCCTGTGAGTCTCCTCCAGCAGATACTTTGGGATAACCGGGGTGTGAAGACGCTAACGGTGTCTTGCTTGCTTCCTTTTAAACCTTCTTGTGGCGAAGGAGACTCACGTAGTGTGGCTCCGTAGCCCCTGAAGAGACCACCGTAGGGGGGCTCTGAAGGACCCCGTAAGAACCCTGACCGAAGGGAAGGGGTCTGAAGGGGCCCCAAATAATCTTCTTTTTGAACTTTCCCCAACCCTCCTCCTACCTTTCGAGCACTTTCTTTAAACTCTCGGCTGTTTCCGCCACCACCTGATCCGCCGGCAACGCCTTCAACCGTTCGCTGAACGGTTCGACCATGACCGGGCCGTCGTAGCCGCTCGCTCGGATGGCAGTCAGGAAGGTGGCGATGTCGATCACCCCGGTGGCGCCGGGCAGCTCGCGAACCCGGTCCTGCTGCTCGTCGGTGGGCACGGCGGGGGCGTCGTTGAGGTGGACGTCGACGATCTGCTCGGCGTTGAGGGCGCGCAGGTCGGCGGCGGTCTCGTGGGCGGTGTGCCAGTGGAAGCTGTCGAGCAGCAGGCCCACGTTCGGACCGATGGCGGCGCACAGCTCGAGCATCTCGGTCATGGTATGGGCGAAGGGGTAGCGGCGGCTCGTCCACATGGTCTTGGGCCCGATGTACTCGAGTCCCAGGCGAATTCCGTGCGCGGCCAGCACCTCGGCGGCGGGCTCGAGGCGGGACCGGTTGAACGCGAAGTTCTGGCGGTAGGTCCGCTCGTCGGAGAAGGGCATGATCCAGGTCGAGGTTCTCGAGACACCCAGCTCCGCCGCCGTCTGCGCCAGCGCTGGCAGTGCAGCCAGGTCGTGCCGGTAGCGGGCCTCGTCCTCGCGGAACTCCACGGGAAAGCCCGAGGCGGCGAGCCTCAACCCATGGGCTGAGGCCAGCTCCAGGACCCGTTCGGCACCCAGCGTTGCCGCTTCGGGTAGCTCGAAATGGTAGCCGACGAAACCGTGGCGGGACGCCAGGGCTAGACCTTCCTCGAGGCCAACCGTGAGGCCTAGCACACTGGGGTTGAGGGATGGGTACATGGCATCGTCTCCAATGGTCGTACCAGACGATGGTAACGCAGCGGAGGTGGGGGGCCTGACGGCGCTCGACCAGACGGCATCATGTGGACCGCAATGCACCCCTCGATCCGAAGCCCAAGAGCTCCAACGCCTCCGTCCAGAACTCGATGAGCTGCCGTACTACCGCAAGATTACGAGCCCCACCAACGACAAAGCGGGCGAGCAATACTCGGTATTGCTCGCCCGCATCAGGTGAAGGTCGAATGGCGCTTCGTTCCCGACGCAGTCACCAGATCCCTGGCTCTAATCTCCTAGGGCACGTTGATGGCGAACTGAATATCTTGACAGTCGCCAACTCCAAAGTGCAAATCATCAGCCCCGGTGGGTGAAGGGTAGCCAAACGGGGCACCAAAGACGCACCCGCCCCCGTAGGTATGGATCTGCTCGGGCATCTCCGCGGGAACGATGGGGCCGTGGGTGCGCACGACGTAGTGGATCTCTGCACTGCGAGGGTAGATGAGCCCCCACGGCTCGCCACTATTCGTGGGCATGCCGAACAGGTTTGCGATGGAGCCGGAGTTGTCGCCTTCATTAATGTGATACCCAAGGCGGACGTTTTCCGAGCCGCCTACCACGTTGCCTGCTCCATAGAGGACGTCCGGCATGACCGCGGGAACGAAGAGGTCCGATGCGCTGCAAGGACTCGTAGCGCACTCGTCCGGGTCATTGAAAACGACGATCCACAGGGTAACGGCGAGCCCGCCGCCATCCTGCTCGGGGTTGGAGAGGCTTGACGCAACGTTGCCGCCAATCCCATTGTCGGTACGCACGATGTTGGATGTACCGGCCGGGTCGCCCCACCACCAGGACACGACGTTGCTGTCCATATCGGCACGTGCGGTCGTTTCGAGGGCGTCAGTTAGGCTCTCGGTACTGCAACCGATCAGCAGCAGTCCCAGCAGTGTGAAAAGGGTTATGAAGCGCAAAAAACCGTGACCTTTCATGTAACGTCCCTCCTTGGATTAAACGTAAGGTTTTCCATTCCTAAACCGGCTGTCGAAACGCGGGGGCTGGTCGCCAGGATACGCATGTCCCAATCCTCCTTCAGGGGTGTGCTCCGAGGCGGGAGCGGCCTCGGAGCGACGAGGGGTTAGTTGCCGGCGGTGATGCCTGGGGGCAGGAACACGGAGAACTGAACGTCGAAGCAGATCTCGCAGCTGCCTCCCGTCAGGGGGCCGGGCTCGAAGGTGCTCAGCTGCTCGTACAGCCGGTCCGGATCGAGGGGGCCATGATCACGAACCACCAGGTGCACCTCGGCAACCTGGGCGTCCCACAGGCCTTCGCCGGCGAGGACCTGGCCCAAGGTGCGGCCTTCGGGCAGGTAGGAACTGAAGGTGATGCTGCCGTCGTCAGCAGCGATCCCGCCGTCGGCGAAGAGGATGCTGATGTTGGCATCGGGGTTGAAGTCCGTGGTGCCGTCCTCGGCGACGATGTCGTCTTCACCGCAGGCGTCGCTGCAACCCTCAGGGGTGTTGAACACGACCCACCAGACGGTGTAGGGGGCGCCGGCATTCAGGTCGTAGGTGTGGAGTTCGGCGGTGACGCCGTTCTCGGTGCGAACCAGGTTCGCGTAGCCGCCGTCGATAGCGCTGAGGTCGGCGAAGGCGTGGACCGTGGTGTTGGTGCTGCTGACGATCTGGGCTTCGACCTGGGCGGCCGTGAAGGCGCTGAAGCCGATGATGAGGGCGGCGAGGCTGACGATCGAGACGAGTTTTTTCATGCTGCTCCCCTTCTTACTGCTGGTTTCCAAAGGCTCCCTGGGGGAGTCATGTTGGGGTTCTGCCAATTGGTGATCGAACCGTTCTCCATTCCGGAACCATCTCTTGAGTGCTTTCAAGGTCACCCCCCTGGTGTCGAACCTCTTCCGGATCGACGTGCACGCGTGTGGCTATCGGGCTTACCGGGTGTTATCACCTCCCATCGTCGCCAGGCTCCGGCTTCATCTCGGCCTGCTCCCGCAGATACCTGAACAGCGCCTCGGGACTCTCGAAGGTCTTGTTCTCCCCGCTCGATAGGATCCGCACCTCGGCCTTGAAGCCATCGGGGCGTTGCCATAGCCGAACGAGAAACGACCTCACCTGGTACCCAAGGTTCATGGTGGTTGAAGCTCTCGGTCGGTTCATCCGCATTCGCCGGCTCCCTCGAAGCTCCGCTCATGGTCATTGAGCATGCGCCAAGGGGCGTTCCAAACGCGTTGCAGCACCATCCCACAGCGTTGCAGCACCGTTGCAACGCTATTCAGGACCTGCTCCCGCCCCTATACTGAGGTCGTGCAGCTCCGTACCCTGGGCGGCCTGAAGCTCGAGGGTGCCGTCTTTTCCCAGCCCAGACCCCTACTGATGCTCACCTACCTGGCGCTCGAGGGGCCGCAGGAGAGACGGCACCTGGCGGAACTCTTCTGGCCTGCCAGCAGCCAGCCACTGACGAACCTGAGGCCCGTCCTCACCCGCCTCAAGAAGATCTCCGCGGAACTCGTCGAGGGGGACAGCGTGCGAGTCTGGACCACCATCGATAACGACGCCAAAACCCTCCTCGAAGCCCTCGAGAAACACCAGCCCATCGGCAGCCTCGAGGCGTACGTGGGGCCGTTCCTCGAGGGGGTGTCGCTCGGGAGTGGCGGTAGTGAGCTTGAAGAGTGGGTGCTCCAGACTCGGGAGTTCATCGCTGGCCACGTTCAGGAAGCCTTGCTGAGCCTGGCTGAGGTGGAGGCGTCCGGGGGTGACTTCCAACAAGCAGGCAAGCAAGCGGAACGCGCGTACCTCCTGGCTGGTGCTGGTGCGCTTGAACCTCATGACCTCCACAGGGTTCACACCCTGCTGCTGGCCGGTGGCAACCTTCGAGCGGAGGAGGTCGGCAGGGAAGCGCTCGATTTCGATCACTCCCTGGTCGCCTCTCAGGTTGAGGCCAGGGATCGACTGCGTTCCCGGCAACAGGAGGACGAGCGGCCCGGCTTGAGCAACCTGCCGAACCTCAGGACCTCGTTCCTAGGTCGGGAGCTGGAACTCTCCGAGGTCAGCGAGCTACTGGTTCACCCTGACTGCCCGCTGCTGTCCCTGGTGGGTACGGGCGGTGTTGGGAAGACGCGGCTGGCGCTGCAGGCAGCCCAGGAGCTGCTCACGGAGGGGACCTTCGCGGATGGGGTGGTGTTCGTGCCCTTGGAGGCCCTCACGGATGCAACCTCGATCCCCGCAGTGGTGGCGGGCGCACTGGAGTTGACCTTGAGGGGTGAGGAGGACGCCCGAAGCGTGGTGGAACGCTTCCTCGAGGAGAGGCGGCTTCTGCTGGTGCTGGATAACTTCGAGCACCTCCTCGAGGGAGCGTCGTTCGTTCGTCAACTGATCGATAACTGTCCCACGTTGAAGCTGCTAGTCACTTCGCGGGAGAGGCTGAACCTGGAGCACGAATGGGTGCTCCCAGTCGAAGGCCTCACCTATCCCGAGGAGGGCACGACCATAGAGCAGGGGGAGTCCTTCGATGCCGTGAGGCTGTTCTTTCAGCGCGCACGACGAGCCCAACCCACCTTCTCCCTGACACCCAAGACGCTACCAGCGGTCTCAAAGATCTGCCAGCTGGTAGGAGGCATGCCGTTAGCGATTGAGTTGGCCTCGAGCTGGCTGCGGGCGCTCCCGGTGAGTGAGATCGCTGGGGAGCTCGAGGTGGGGTTGGATCTGTTGGAGTCTTCGGCGCGGGATGTGCGTGAGCGGCAGCGGGGCGTGCGGGTGGTGTTCGATCACTCCTGGTCGCTACTAAGCGAGGGCGAGCGGAGGGTGTTGAGGAGGTTGTCGGTGTTCCGTGGTGGCTTCACCCGGAAGGCAGCCAGTGAAATTGCTAATGTTACCTTAGCCTGGTTTGGCGAGCTTGGTGGATAAGTCGTTTCTGCGGATGAGCCCCGAGGGCAGGTACGACCGTCACCCGCTCCTGTCGCAGTACACGAGCGAGAAGCTCGCGGAGTACCCTGAAGAGCGAGCAGAAGTCGAAAAGAAGCACGGGACGTACTACCTGGCGTTGGTCCGAGAATCGGAACCCGACACATGGACGCTGAAACGCAAAGAAACGTTCAGGACGTTCCTGCTAGAGCTGGCGAACGTCAGAGCGGCGTGGGATTGGGCAGCCCGAACCATGAGGGTCGACGAGATCGCCCGGACCACCCCAGCCATGTTCGAGTTCTTCCGGATCCGCCTCACCGAAGGCCTCGAGCACTTCGGCACCACCTTCGAGTTCTTCGGCACTATCGCCGAGCACCTCGACGAGACCAACCCCAGCCATGCTGGCGCCTTGGGGACCCTCCTCGTCCATCAGGTTCTCGATTCCCTCTATACCCAGGTTCCGGATTACCCGCGGGCCCGACCGCTGGCCGAGCGGGGGATCGAGCTGCTCGAGCAGGTGGGTGATTATCGGTCGCTCTCCAGGGGCTTCACCGCCCTCGGGGAGACCTACATGCTAGGGGAGTTCAGCCAAGCCGAAGAGTACTATCGGCAGGCGCTGGATCTTGCCAGGGAACACGGCACGGCCAGCGACATCTACCACGCGCTATACGGGGTGCGGCGTGTGGAAGGGCGCCTGCTGGAGTTGACGGGAGAGGACGAGGAAGCGTGGTCCGACCGGGCCAACCTGGAGGACCTCGAGGAGTATCGGGCTCTGAACCACCTACCCGGAGTCGTGCTTTGCCTTCTGAACATCGCCAACAACACCCGGCACGACCTTGGGCTGGCCAAGGCTCGTTACCGGGATGTAAGTGAGCTAGCGGAGGCGCTTGGGGATCACGTCCACATCATCTGGGCTCTCATTGAACATGCCAGCATCTTGACTGAGCATGGCGAGTTCGAGCAGGCGGCCGCCAAACTCAGGGAAGGCCAGCGGCACACCGAGGAGACCGGGCTCACGCATCTCGAGCCTCACATCGATTTTAGGCGCGCTAAGTTGGCCACGGCTCAAGGGGATTTCAAGGGGGCGCGTGAGCTGTTTGTGCCGGTCTTGCAAACAGCCTTGACCATAAGTGATGTCGGCACGACCAGGTACACGGTGCATCTTCTGGCCGAGACGTTGGTTGCTGAGGGGAACCCTGGCGACGCGGTGGCACTGCGGGCGCATTTCGATGATGGGACCTCGCTTAGGATGAGAACGGCTCTTGCGGAGCTCGAAGCCACGATGACTCCCGAGGCGTTCGCGGAGGCTGTGGGGCGGGGTCGAGGCTTGACCCGAGACGAGGCGGTGAGCAAGTTCCTCCCGGAACTCTCGCTGTAGTCAAACCTCCTGACCGAACCATGGACATGCGCGACCCTGCGTGGCCTCCTTGTTGATGGATGGTGGTGCACTTCTCGCCACCAATCAACCTGCTATAAGGTCCTTTCTGGGGGGTTGACTTTTCCGCCGCCATCCCCTACTATCCTTCTTCTGGCCGCGTGCGGTCATCAGATAAAGCGCGAAAGCGCTACAACGTCGGGGCCGACAATCCCGGCCGCATCCCTCGGGGTGCGTGAGCACGCAAGCGGGCAACGCCGGAGCCTCGATGGGTCAATTAGCACCGGATAATCCGACCAGCGACTTCGCCGGGCCGCCTGTGGTCTCAGGGCGGCCCGCTTTTTTTGCTGCGGGGCGAGCTGGACCCCCGCGCAACGCCCGCCTGGCCGCGAAGACATGCTATACCTGATCCATGAACAGACTCCTCGTGCTCCTCGTGGCGTCCTTGGGTCTGACCTCTGCCCAAGGCACCCTCCCCGCAGCGATCAACGACGTCTTCGTCGATACCGATACTATCGTGTTCGCCTGCGATTCCGACGCCGGTGCGGCCGACTTCGTGACCGCCGTCACCGAGTCGTTGGGCGAGGAGATCGAGGCGCAGTGCGGCCGCGCCAACGCCTCGTTCGACGACTGGCTGGCGATCTACAACCGCACCGTCGAATTCGATCTCGCAGGCAGCGTGCGGGTCGCCTGGCACTTCTCGGTCCCCATCGAAAACGTGAGTCTGTTCTCCGGCGGCTTCGCCTTCGAACAGGTCTTCTACCGCTTCTGGGTGTTCGAGTTCTCCGGCGGCCTGGATCTGCTGATCGTCACCGACGCAGTGGCGCTGGAGATAGAGATAGAGACGCCCTAGCCGCTACCGCTCTCCCTACGCCTTTTCGGTGATGACCGGGGTCGCCTCGACGGCGATCATGGGGGCATGATCCGGACCCTGCTCGACCCCACGCCCTACGTCGGCGTCTACCTGCTCCGGGGGGCACTGGCACCTGACGTTCTGCTTCAGGGAGCGCTGGCACTCGACGTTCGCCGGCGCGGCAGCGAGCTCGTCGCCGCTGTTCCCGGCGTGCCCGAAGGGTACGAAATCGTGTTCGAGCCGTGCGATGCACCCCACGGCTTCCGCCTGCGCGGCGGTCCCCTCGATGGGGCCCTGGTGTCGTTCCAGCTCAGCGCTGGGCGCGCCGGCAGCCTGCATGGCAGCGGCTTCGAGCTGGACCGAGTGGGGGCGCTGCCAGAGGATCTGCCGGCACGCCTGCTGGCGCCCGAGATGACCCTCGATGCGGCCAAACGCAGCGCCTTTTCTCACCTCCTGGAGGGCATCCTCGAGCGTCGTGATGGCGCCCAGATCGACTACCGCCTCCCCTATCCCAAGCACGAGTTTCTGCGCTACGCCGCAGCCCAGGATCGGCTCCTGTTCCACGGCTCAAACAACCCCGACATCGAGGTGTTCCGCCCCGTCCGCACCTCCGCCCCGCTGCAGGATGCCGACGAGCGCGGCAACCTGCAGGCGGTCTACACCACCCACGACGGCCTGTGGCCGATGTTCTTCGCGGTGGTGGACCGGGCCCGCCTCGAGGGCAGCATCCGCAACGGGGTGATGGTCTTTCACGGCCCCAACGGCGAGCCGCTGCCGGTCTACAACTTCTCGATCGACCGCGAGCAGCTGGCGGAGCGGCCCTGGCGCGCCGGCACCCTCTACCTGCTGCCCCGTGACGGCTTCCGGCGGCTCGAGTTTGGCGGCGGGGCGCTGTCGAACGAGTGGGCCAGCGAGGTCGAGGTTCGCCCGTTGGCGCGGCTCGCCCTCGAGCCCCGGGAGTTCCCCTTTCTGGACCGCATCGGGGGCCACCTGCATTCCGGCACGGACTCAAAGACATACTCGGTACGAGGCTCGAGCCCAGCCGCTGAAGGCTAGCCGGTCGACGTACGCTAGCGCGTCCTAAAGTACTCCACCTTGTCGTCGTCGAGCGCCACGCCGAGCCCGGGGCGCTCGCTGGGGCGCGCCCGGCCACCCTCGATCGACAGCGGTTCGGCGAGCAGGTCGCCCTGGTACAGAAAGGGGCTGAGGATGTCGCAGGGGAACGCCTCGGCGCCGATGCCCGGGGTAGCCATGGCCAGGTGGATCATGGCGGCGCTGGCGACGCCCATCTCGAGGTTGCTGCCGACGGTGCAGGTCAGGCCGGCGGCCTCGGCGACCGCGGCCGTCTTGCGGGCGGGGCCGATCCCGCCCCCCTTGCCGACGTACACCGAGAGCACGTCCGCGGCCTCGGCCCGAACCACGGCCATAGCGTCCTGGAGGCTGTAGACGCTCTCGTCGGCCACCACCGGCAGGTGCGTGCGCCGGCGCACGTCGGCCAGCCAGGTGACGTCCAAGGCCGGCACCGGCTGCTCGATGAAAAAGAGGTCGAATTCGCGCAACCGCTCGATCGTCTGGACGGCCACCCGGGGCATCCAGCCGCCGTTGGCGTCGGCCCCAAGGCGCACCTCGGGGCCGATGGCCTCGCGCACGGCGCGGACCCGGGCGACGTCGCCGTCGGGCTCCAGGCCGACCTTGACCTTCATCGCCTCGAAGCCCTGCTCCACAGCCCAGCGGGCGATGTCGGCGGCCTTTTCAGGCGCCAGCCCGGAGACCGAGAACTTGGTGGTGACGAAGTCGCGGACCGGCCCCCCGAGCAGGCGGTAGAGCGGCAGTCCCGCCACCTTGCCCAAGATGTCCCAGAGGGCCATCTCGAGGCCCGACTTGGTGAACGGGTTGGCGGCCACGGCGGTGCGCAGGCGCTCGCTGAGGCGCGCCACCTGGGTCGGATCCTGCCCCGCCAGCAGCGGCGCGAAGTGCTCGCGGATGAAGTGGGCCGCGGTGACCTGATCCTCGCCGCTCCAGCCGGGCGTGCACGACACCTCACCGAGCCCGACGACGCCCTCGTCGGTGTGGATCTTGAGGAGCAGGAAGGGCGACTCCGTATGGGCCCCACGGCCGCCCCGGATCGCGCGCTGCGGGTCGATGGGAATGCGGACGGGAATGGTCTCGATGGTGGTGATCTTCATGGGACTCCTCGTGGTGCGCGCCGGCTCGGGGCGGGACGCCGGGCCGGCAACCGCCTGCCAGAAGGATACGATAGGAGACCTGAGCTACCAGCACGGCGTTCCCGGAAAGGAGCTTTAACCATGACCGAGGACCGACGTCACATCCGCCTGACCTTCGTCGCCAGCGGCGAGTCGGTGGTCGCCGAAATGCTCGACGACGAGGCCCCCGCTACCTGCGACCTGGTGTGGGACCTGCTGCCCCTCGAGCACGACCTCTACCACGGTCAGTTCTCCGGCGCCGAGGTGTTCATGCTCCTCGACGAAGCCCACGAGGCCCCGGCGGAGCGGCGCTGCCACCTGCCGCTGCCCGGCGAGATCCTCTACTGGCGTGACGAGGGCGTATCGGTCACCGAAATGGGTGACCCGGTCGCCGAGCTGGTGATGGCCTTTGGGCGCGGGGTGCGGCTCGGCGGTCCCGAGGGTCTGCCGACCAAGGGCAATCTGTTCGCCCGCATCCCCGGCGACTGGAAGTACGACTGGGTGGACTTCGCCCAGGCCTGCGCCGGGGTCCGAGTCGGAGGCCTATCCCCCCTGCTCATCGAGCGTGTCGAGAATGGGCCCTGACACCGGACGAGGGGTAGCGGGAGACGGCGTGGCCCACTACGACCTGCTGATCCGCGGTGGCCACTGCCTCGACGCCGTCGCCGGGCTCGACGGAGCCGCCGACGTCGCCGTTCTGGGTGATCGCATCGCCGCCGTGGGTGCGCTTGGCAGCGCCACCGCCGAGCGCGAGATCGACGCCCGCGGCCTGCTGGTCAGCGCCGGCTGGATCGACCTCCACGTGCACTGTTATGTGGGCAGCGAGCTCGTCAACGGTGTCGACGCCGATCGCCACTGCGGCGTCGACACCGGGGTGACGACGGTGTGCGATACCGGCTCGGTCGGCGCCGAGGACCACGCCGCCTTCCGGCAACAGACCGAAGGCAAGACCACCCGCGTACTCGGCTACCTGAACGTCTCCGCCAAACTCGCCCGCCCCCGCCACGGCGACTGGAGCCTGTTCGATCAGCCCTCGACGATCGCCACCGCCGCCGCGCACCGCGACCACCTGGTAGGCATCAAGGTGCTGGCCTCGCAGCGGCACTGCGGCAACCTCGGCCTGACCCCGGTAAAGCTCGCCGTCCAGGCCGCCCGCGAGGCCGACACCACGCTCATGGTCCACCTCGGCGCCGCACCTCCCGTCATCCAGGACGTGCTCGAGCTGCTCTCGCCCGGCGACGTGGTCACCCACTGCTTCAAGTCGTACCCCCGCGGCATCATGAACCGCCATGGACGCCCCGTCCCCGAAGCCTGGGCCGCGGCCGACCGGGGCGTCCGCTTCGACATCGGCCACGGCCAGGACAGCTTCAACTACAGGGCGGCGCGCCAGGCCTTCGAGCACGGCTTCCCGCTCCACTCGATCTCGACGGACCTGCACAGCGGCTGCCTCCACGGGCCGGTCTTCTCCCTCGGCCACACCATGGCCAAGTTCCTCCACCTGGGGCTCGATCTCTCCACGGTGGTGGATCTGGTCACCCGGGGCCCTGCAGTTACGGCCAAGCGGTACCCTGAACTCGGCTCTCTAAGCGCTGGCACCTGCGCCGACATAACCCTGTTCCGATTGGAGGAACGGCCGATTGAGCTAAGTGACAGTCAAGGCACTAGCGAGATGGGAGAGAGGAACGTTGTGCCAGTGATGACGCTTAGGGATGGTCGTGAGGTTTGGAAAAGGGAATGAGAGATTCCATGATCGAGATGGGCACCAGGCTGGCTGGGAAGGTCGCCATCGTGACCGGCGGCGGGAGCCGCGGCGAGCTGGTCGGTACCGGTCAGGCAACCTCCATCCTGTTCGCCAGGCAGGGGGCTCAGGTGCTGGTGGTCGACCGCGACCCCGACAACGCCGCGGTGACGATCGCGAGCATCGAAGAAGAGGGCGGAGAGGCGTCGCTGTTCGAGGCCGACGTTACCGACGGCGAGGCCTGCAAGGCGATGGTCGAGGCGGCGGTGGATCGCTACGGAGCCCTGCATGTGCTGTTCAACAACGTCGGTGTCGGGGGTCCTTTGGCCACGGTCGTCGACGTGGACGAGGACGCCTGGGACCAGGCGCTCAAGGTCAATCTGAACAGCGTGATGCTGGCCAGTAAGCACGCCATTCCGAAGATGATAGAGGCTGGTGGCGGCTCCGTCGTGAACATCTCGTCGATCGACGGCCTCCGGGCGGGGGTGTGGCCGAACGTCCCCTACGCCGCCGCCAAGGGCGCCATCGTCAACCTGACCAAGCACATGGCCGTCCACCACGGGCGCGACAACATCCGGGTCAACTGCATCGCCCCGGGCATGATCCACGCGCCGTTCGTCAGCCGCATCCCACCGCAGCTCCGCGACCTGCGCCGCCGCGGCTCGCCACTCGGCATCGAGGGGACCGCCTGGGACGTCGCCTGGGCCGGCGTATTCTTTGCCAGCGACGAATCCCGCTACGTCTCCGGTGTGACCATGACCGTCGATGGCGGCCTGCTCGCCGCTACCCCGCTGGCGATGCGCTTCCACCTCGGCTTCAGCGAGGATCAGGAGCGGGACTAGCCCCGGGTCCCAGTAGACCTGGGCGCTACCCCTCCGGGGGCGCCCAGCCGGTCGGCGCGATGCCCTCCACGTGCGTCTTGACATCGACAATCGCCGGTCTCCCGGCGGCAAAGGCCTGATCGAGCGCGTCCGGCAGCTCGCTCGGCTTGTGGACCGTCGTCCCGAAGCACCCGAACGACTCGGCGATCGCAGCGAAATTCGTGTCGGGGAACAGCCACAGCTCGTCCGAGCCGGCTGTCCGGCCGCCGTAGATCCTCTCGACGCCTCCCTGCTCCTGGTTCAGCGAGTGGTTGTTGTTGACCACGGTGACGGTGTGGAGTCCCGCCTTCAGGGCCGAATCCAGCTCCGCGATGTGCCACCAGGCCCCGCCGTCGCCGGTGAAACAGAGCACCGGCCGGTCCGGCGCCGCCGCCTTCGCACCCATCGCCGCCGGCAGACCCCAACCCAGTGAACCCGCGCACCGAATATAGCGCTGCTCCGGGTGCTTCAGGTCGATCATGGCGCCCGTCCAGATACCCGAATGGCCCGTATCCGACACCAGAATCGCATCCGACGGCAGGTACTCCGTCAATGCCCCACACAGCCTCTGCGGCATCATCGGCTCTCGCTCGGACGCCATCAGAGGCGCGACCTCTTCTTGCCAGTCCCGCACCAGCGCCCGCACCCGTCGGGTCCAGGCGGCGCGCTCCGCGACCGGCTCGGCCTGATCGATCATCCTCTGCAACGACGCCTTCGCGTCCCCTTGGAGCCCGAGTGTCAGCGGGAAGTTCCGACCCAGCTCGGCGGCGTCGATGTCGAGCTGCATCACCCTGGTGCCCGCCACCGGGATCCGATACTCGTTCGTCACCATCCCCCCCGTGCGACTGCCGATGAAGAACACCAGGTCGGCCTCGGCAACCGTCCGGTTGGCGCACTCCCTCGAGTACTGCCCGCATACGCCCACCGCCAGTGGGTGATCGAACGGGATCTGCTCCTTGGCGTTCAGCGAGGTCGCTACCGGCAGCCCGAGCTTCTCGGCGAACGCCACCAGTTCGGCGCCAGCATCCGAGGCGGTGACGCCGCCACCAGCGACCACGACGGGCCGTTCCGCCTCGGTGAGCAGCCGGATCGCTTCGTGGATGAGCGGCAGCTCGGGTTCCGACCGGAACGGCGGCAAGTGGGCGAAGGGCTCCTCGATGAACACCTCGAGATCCGCTTCCGGTGTGACGACGTAGTGGCCATCCTGCCCCGCGAGGTCGAGGTGCACCGGTCCCGGCGTGCCGGTGGTGGCCTCCCGGAAGGCCTGCCGCAGGAACAGCGGAAGTTGCTCTATATCGTCGACCAGGACGTCGTATTTGGTGACCGACCCGAAGGGTCCGGCGTGATCGACCTCCTGGTAGGCGTTGCGATGTCGTCTGATCTGGGGTTGCCGACCGGTGATGGCGACGACCGGAGAGGCGGCCAGGGTGGCGTCCTGAAGCCCGGCGGCGAGGTTGACGGCGCCGACCGACTGGGCCATGCAGAGGCCGGGGCCGCGGCGAATCCGGGCGTAGCCGTCGGCCATGTAGGCGGCCGCCTTCTCGCCGTGTGTCTGCACCCGTTTGATGCCGAGGCTCTCCATCTCCATCAGCGCCCTGGGGGCGATGTAGGGTACGAAGAAGACGTGGCTGATGCCGTACCCGTGCACGGTTTCAGCGATGAACCGACCGCCTGTCATGTTGGGCATGCTTTCCTCCCGTTTGTCCTCTGGACCGAGTCTATAACGGGAGGGTAAATACGGACTCGTACCCGAATAGGCTGTGCTCGTGGACCCGCCCGACACGCCACTGGCGGCGTCCTCAGGCGCCGCCTTCAGTCCATATGAGATCCGCCGTCCACGTTGAGCGACAGGCCCGTGAGGTAGTCCGCCTCTGCCGAGGCGAGGAACGCTGCCGAGCGGGCGATGTCGTCCGGCGTTGCGATCCGGCCGAGGGGAACGTGGCTGGCGGTCCGCTCGACCATTTCCCGACGGTAGGCCTCGGTGGTGGTGCCGCGGGGCTTGAGCGCGGCCGCCATATCGTCGACCCGCTCGGTATCGACCAGGACCGGGCAGATGGCGTTGACAGTGATCCCGTGAGGGGCCAGCTCGAGGGCCAGCGACTGGCTGAAGCCGCGGACCGCGAACTTCGACGCGCAGTAGGCGGCGTAGCGGGCCGTTCCGCGCTTGCCGGCCACCGACGAGAGGTTGATGATCCGGCCCCCCTCGCCCCGCGCGATCATCGCTCGAGCGACCGCCCGGGAGCAGAGGAAGGTGCCCTTGACGTTGATCCGCTGCACCAGATCCCAGGCATCCTCCTCGAGTTCGACCACCGGAACCCGGTCGCGGCCGGCGGGCGCCGCGGCGTTGTTGACCAGGATGTCGATGTGGCCGAATGCGCCCTGCGCCGTCGCGACCATGGCCTCGACCTGATCGGCATCCGAAATGTCGGCCTGCACGGCCACCGCTCGGCGGCCCAGCGCCTCGATCTCCTCGACCACGGCCGGCAGGCCGCCCCAGCCGTCGGCGGTCGGGCGCTCGACGATGTCGTTGGCGACGATGTCGGCGCCCTCCGAGGCGAGTCGGACGGCGATCGCTCGACCGATACCGTTCTTGCCCGCAACGCCCGTAACCAGGGCGACCTTACCCGCTAGGGAATACATGGGCTCTCCTCCGGCCTTCCAAAGAATCCTGCGAAGCAGCGGTGTGTGCTAGCGGTTCGATACCGATGTCAAACCTGCGTCCATCCTACGTCAGCTGCGTTCCGCCGGGGAACAAGACCCGGCGAACAGTTGCTTGCTCGCTGGAACATCGTGTAGCTCGAAACTCTCTTTCAGGATACTTATATTGGAGGCATTGATAGGGAGAAATTCACGCCCTTGGCGTGGGGGATTGACCCCCTCCCCAGCCCTCCCCCTAGAAGGAGGAGGGAGCTTAAAAGCAACCCTGGCTACGATAGGGAACACCATGGGGTGGGTAGTGATGGGCGTGAATACGTCTTGAGTAACGAGAACAACAACAGGGATAACCGAGGTGTGAAGGAACCAATGGACACCTGTTAATAAGACCCTTGGATCAAGGTTGTTAATAGGACCCCAAAGTGAACAACAGCAGTCCGTGCCCCCCTGGTGGTCATGCCTTCATGCTTGTTGCTTCGTAGTTGTGGTGCTGGAGGAGTTTTACTCCGTAAGCGTCGCGTAGACGTACCCTGGACTGCTGGTACTCAATCCTAGGAGCACGTTGTGGAATCGTTGTCCGAGTACCTTGTTGTTACTCACGATTGCCTTTTGCTCCCTCCCCCTACCAGGGGGAGGGCTGGGGAGGGGGTAACCCCCCACGGGACTGCCGTGAATCTCCTACCTAAACCCTTCCAAAAAAAATATTGCCCAGACTTTTACAGGCCCCTCGACATGCCCCTTGGCCTGACCCTTCTATTCATCCTTCTCGCCCTCGTCCTGGGGTTTTTCCTCGGCCTCGAGCGACCCTGAACAAGAAAAACCGCCCCCGGGGGGGGCGGATGAGCCACCTATAGTTTTCACTCTTGGGCCGAGCCCTTATGCTACCGCCCGCTTCTTGCCGTTGGCCTTGGCGGCCTCCGGCGTACCGTGCTTCTCTTCCATGCGGTGCAGCAGATCCTGGATCTGGGCGCCGCTGAGCTGGTCGAGCTGCTCGATGTGGTGGTAGTGGCGGGCTGCGACCAGCAGCTGCTCGCGGCCGATGTCGTGGGACTCGGCCAGGGCCAGAAGTTCGCCCAGCTCGGGGCCTTTGACCGCGACCACCTCGGGGGTCTTGAGGAAGTCGGGAATATCGTTCTCGGCGGTCTGGGGCAGGTCGTCCATGCGCGCCAGGAAGTCGGAGAAGTCGGGGTTGTCGAGCTCGAGGCCGATGGGGAAGTAGGGGCTGTTCGACTTGACCACCCGCGCCACCCGCCGCGTCTCGAAGCCGTCGACCTCGAGCCGCAGCTCGACCAGCACGTCGACGAAGTATTCGAGGCCGCCCAGGGTCATGGGTAGCACCCGGCCCATCTCGTTCTCCTCTTTTTCCTCTTTGCCCTTGGCGGCGATCTGGTCGGTGATGACCACGCAGCCGCCGGAGTCGATGCACAGCCGCCGCAGCACCTCCTGGTAGAGGAGCTGGTCGGCCTGCAGCTGGTCGGCGGTCGGCTCGGCGGTGGGGTCGCCGGTGACCTCGCGCACCGCTGCCAGCGTCTGCCGGTGCTTGCGGCCGAAGTACATGGTCCAGGAGTCGAGGGCGTAGCAGCCGTAGCCCTGCTCGCGGCCCTCGCCGTCGAGCGCCCAGTCGATGAACTCGGGCAGCTCGTCGGGGTGATGGATCTCGAGGGCGTCGAATTTGGGGTTGGCGCCGGCGGCGTCCGGCAGCAGCCGGCCCTTGCGCTCCGCGTCGAAGAAGCAGAGGCGGCCCACGCCAGCGTCGGCCAACGAGGCGGCGAAGTGGCTCTTGCCGGTGCCGGCCGCGCCTCGCACGGCCATCACCAGGCGCTTGTTCTTGGGGCGGCGACTTAACGGATTGATGCGGTGTGTCATGGTGCTTCCCTCCCACCACGGCCCGTCGGCGTCGAGATCTCGGCACGAAGGGGCTTAAAATTTAAGGTAGTATAACCACTCGGGGCGCGTTTGGGAAGAAATGTGGGATTTCTCACGTCAGGGCCGCGTTTCCTACGGCGACGTATGCTGGCCCCATGAAGGGCCTGACCCCCGCCTTTGTAGGTGAACAGATCCGCGGTCGACACCACTACCACGCGGACGGCATTCGCACCTTCGCCAGCGCCTGCGGCGACCTGAACCCCCTCCACCACGACGAGGGCTACGCGCGTTCGAGCCGCCTTGGCGGCCTCATCGCCTGCGGCCCCGAGGTCTCCTCGCGGATGATGGCGCTGACCGCCACCCACTTCGCCCGCTACGGCGAGGTACTGGGACTCGAGTTTCAGTTCCGCTTTCGCAAACCGGTCTACGCCGGCGACACCGTCGATACCCACTGGCAGGTGGTCGCCAAGAACCCCAAAGCCAAACTTGGGGGGTGACATCGTGCGCCTCGAGGGCCGGGCCAGCAACCAGCGCAGCGAGCTGGTGGTCACCACGAGGGCTCGATGCTGGTCCGGCCCGACCTCGGCTAGAGCCCATCCAGCCCAGCTCATGTTCCGCGAAAAAGCTATCCAGATCTTGTTGTCAAGCGATACCGACGTGCAATTTTCATGTTCGTCATGGATAATGGCCTATGCGTAAGGGTTTGGCCATCTTCGCAGTCTATCCGCTGGCGCTCATCAATCTTGCCGCTGGCTTCCTCGTGTTCGTCGGCAGCCGGTCGGTGTTGTTGATCTTTCTCGAATGGCTCTACCGCGATGGGCGCATCACCGACGGCCGGGAAGTCAACATCCCCTTCATCATCAAGGGCTTCGACAACCTCTTCGTCGTCATCGCGGTCCTGGGCCTCCTGGGGCTGTTCGTCGTGCTCGAGTACCAGTACACGCGTTGGGCCTACCGAGGCCTCCTGCTGCAGCGCTTCATCCGCATCCTGGGTATCCAGCTCCTGACCCTGGGCGTCGTGCATCTGACGATCGATCTGATGCTGGGTAACACCGTTGCAAGTGCTTTCGGCTCCGCACTCACCCTGGGGGAGATCCTCGCTGGGGCGGCATTTTTCGCGGTCACCGTCCTCCGGCCGAGCCGGCCTCGGCACGAGGGGATGGTCGGTCCCTAAGCGGGCGGCCGGCGGAGTGCTGTCACCGATCTAGCCTAGGCCCGTCCGTTAGCCCTTCTCGAGCCGCCCGCGCTCTCCTCGGGCCGGGTCGGTGTGCGAAGATGCGGGTGCGCCGATGCCCATAGTCCGCCCCCACCCCGCCGATCTTGTGGCCGGTCTCAGCACCGCCCTGATCGCCATCCCGCAGGCCCTAGCCTACGCCGAGCTCGCCGGCATGCCGGCCTACACCGGCCTCTACGCGCTGGCCCTGCCGGCGGTGGGCGCCGCCCTGTTCGCCTCCTCGCCCCACCTGCAGACCGGACCGGTGGCGCTGACCGCGCTGCTGACGCTCGGGGCGCTCGCCACCCTGGCCCTCCCCGGCAGCCCCGAGTACGTAGCCCTGGCTGCACTGCTGGCGCTGCTGGTGGGCGTGATCCGCCTGCTGGTGGGGGTGCTGCGGCTGGGGCGGATCGCCTTTCTGCTGGCGCAGCCGGTGCTGGTAGGTTTCATGAGCGCCGCCGGCATTCTGATCATCGCCTCGCAGCTGCCGACCGCGCTGGGGGTCGCCCCGCCGGTGAGCGGGGTGCTGCCCCGGGCGCTGTGGGCGCTGGTGAGCCCCGGCGGCTGGACGCTGTCGGCGGCCGGCCTGGCGCTGCTGACCCTGGTCGTGATGCGGCTGGGCCGGCGCCTCCACCCGCTGTTCCCGAGCGTGCTGGTGGCGGTGGTGCTGGGGATCGGCCTCAGTCTGTGGCTCGGCTGGGGCGGGACTACCATCGGCGTGATCCCAGCCGGCATCCCGGGGCTGCAGCTCGAGCTGCCCTGGAGAGCGGTCCCCACTCTGCTCGTGAGCGCCGGCATTATCGCTTTGGTCGGCTTCGCCGACGTCGCCTCCATCGCCCGTACCTACGCCACCCAGGACCGGCGCCGCTGGGACGCCGACCGCGAGTTCATCAGCCAGGGGGTCGCCAACTCGCTGGCCGGGCTGTTCGGCGGTTTCCCGGTGGGCGCCTCGTTCTCGCGCAGCGCCGTGAACCGCATGAGCGGCGCCCGCACCCGCTGGAGCGGGGCCGTCACGGGACTGGCGGTGCTCGCCTTCCTGCCCTTCGTCGATCTGATCGCACCGCTGCCAAGATCGGTGCTGGCCGGCATCGTCATCGCCGCGGTGCTGGGGCTGGTGCGGCTCGGTCGTCTGGTCGAGCTGATCCGACTGTCGCGGCCCCAGGCCGCCATCGGCTGGGCCACCTTCGCGCTCACCCTGGGCCTCGCGCCGCGGGTCGATGTGGCCGTACTGATCGGCATCAGCCTCGCCATCGCTCAGCATCTGCGGCGCGAACAGCGGCTGATAATCGAGCACGCTGTCGAAGGCGGCACCCTGGGCGTGAAACCGCTGGGGGTGCTCTGGTTCGGCTCCGCGGCTCGGCTCCATCAGGAGATCACCACCCTCCTCTCCGAGCAACCCGAGGTAGAGGTGCTCGAACTCTACCTCGGCGGCCTCGGCCGGATCGACCTCAGCGGCGCCTTGATGCTCGAGCAGTTGATGAACGACGCCCGCGCCGCCGGGCTAACGGTGACGCTCCATCAGGTGCCGCCGATGGCGAAACGGTGGGCGGAGCGGATCTGGACCGACCCTCCTAAGGAAGCCTGAGCCGTCGGGAGCCCTGATGCGCCACGCCCTCCTCGCAACCTTCGCCCTGCTGCTTGCCGCCTGCGCACCCCGCGCCGTGCCCCAGGTCGAAACCGTTCCCGTCGACGCCGCCGGCCGCGGCCCCGAACTGCTGTCGGCCTTCTTCGGCCTCGACAACGCCCTGCCCGCCCCCGCCAACTTTCGCCTCTGCCTCGGCGCCGGCGGGCAGGACGGCATGCCGCTGGTGTTCTCGCACCAGCTCGACGCCGCCAGCATCGAGGCCGCCGACATCGAGGTGGTGAGCCGCTCGGGTGCCCGCCACACCCCTCGCTGCGTCACCCTGGCCCCGGCAGCCGATCCCGGTGAGGGCCGCACCCTGCTGCTGGTCGGCGACTTCGACGACGCCGACCTCGACCCGCCCAGCACCGTCTGGATCGTCGGCGATCTCTACTCCGAAGGCGCTCCCGGCGGGGTGCTGAACTTCCGTGATCAGGCCGCTGCCGTCACCCTACTGGCGTCCGGTCCCAGACTGGTGTGGGCCGAGCCGGTCCCCCCCGAACGTTGGGATCTCGGCAAGCTCGGCGGCCCCTGGGGCACCGGTAGCGGCTGCCCCCCGGGCACCCTCCAGGTGGTGCGCGCGACCTGGTCGGGAGGGATTACCAAACCGGGTGGGGCAGAGGTAGACGACGCCGACAGGGAGCAGTACCGCGTGGCCCTCTCGGTAGACGACGGCTCCCAGGTCGACGCCGTTCCCTTCGCCCTGGCAGATCTCCAGGATGGCGACAACAACCACGAACTGTGCCTGGATCAGCCAGGCGTGCCGATCGAGGTGTCTTTTCCAGCAGGATTGCTGGTCGATCCAAACGGAGATCTCAATGAGAACACCAGGATTGGCGTAACGCAACCGTAGCTCGGCTGTTTTAAAGCAAGTTTCAAAAGGATGTCCTGCTATTCGGTGGTTGACAGCAATAGAGGACTCACGGTGGGGGTTTACTCCCTCCCCAGCCCTCCCCCTAGAAGGAGGAGGGAGCTTAAAAGCAACCCTGGCTACGATAGAAGACACCATGGGGTGGGTAGTGATCAGGACTTGCCGGCGTTGTTCGGGGTTGCGTCGGTGACGGGTCTGATCTCTAGTGAGGGGCAAGAAACCCCGGTCCGCATCGCATTTTTCGCACATTGCCGTGCCTGACGGTGGCTGCGTTTCCGCTTTTCTGAATACGACTCAACGATCTGGCGTTGGACGAGAGGGTGGCGAGTAAGAGCGATTTGACGATGCGTGGTGGACGGAGAAACCGAGAAATGCCGTACTGACCGGCACAAACTCGATTGTGGGTCCAAGATTTCCCTTGCTCATCGCCTTTCTCACGAGGCCGGATTGTCCTGGTGATGGGCGTGAATACGTCTTGAGTAACGAGAACAACAACACGGATAACCGAGGTGTGAAGGAACCAATGGACCAAGGTTGTTAATAGGACCCTTGGATCAAGGTTGTTAATAGGACCCTAAGGTGAACAACAGGCGTCCGTGCCCCTCAGGTGGTCATGCCTTTACGCTTGTTTCTTCGTAGTTGTGGTGCTGGAGGAGTTTACTCCGTAAGCGTCGTGCAGACGTACCCAGGACTGATGGTACTCAATCCTAGGAACACGCTATCGAATCGTTGTCGCCCTACCTTGTTGTTACTCACGATTGCCTTTTGCTCCCTCCCCCTGGTAGGGGGAGGGCTGGGGAGGGAGTAAACCCCTTAGGGGGAGGGCTGGGGAGGGCCCTACCTTGGTAACCCCCCCCCCCCCCCCCTTAGGGGGAGGGCTGGGGAGGGGGTAACCCCCCCCCCCTCAACCAAGTTGCCTAAAGAACGATGTAGACACCCGAGACAAGCACTGCTGATCTCTAGATACCGAAGGTGGCTGAAGGGGCACCAAACCTACTAATCCCTGGTTCTGGAGAGAAAAAATATTCTCTTCAACTATTTGTCCTCATCTCTTACCTTTCCCTATCCCCTTCAAGAATCACTTCAATCCTGATCTCGATATCCTCCCTCAGACTCCCCGCTACCGAGCAGTACTTGTTCATCGCCAGATCCACAAACCTGTTCGCGGTCTTTTGGTCCAGTCCGGGGACGTCGAAGAAGTGTCGGGCGTGGATTGCGTTGTATTTCGAAGGAATCCCTTCGTCCCTCTCCCCGACCAGTTCGATCCGGTAGTCGCGTATCTCCAGGCGCCTCTTTCGGAGCATCTCTACGATGTCGTATGCGGCGCAGGCGCCCAGGGCGTTGAGCAGGAGCCGCATCGGCCGCATGCCGCTGCTGTGGTCGCTTTCGCCGTCGATCATGACGCGGTGGCCTTCGGGGGTAATGCCCACGAAGCGCTTGTCGATGAGGTGGTGAAGGGTGGTCGTCTCGGTCCTGGCCATAGAGCCAGTATGGGCCGAGGGGGGTGGCGCTGTCGATGGGGCAGCGACCAGCGAGCCTTCTGGCGGTCGTCAGTCCAGGTTTTGCAGTCCTCGGTCGAGCAGTGCGATCAGCCGCTCGAAGGTCTCGTCCAGGGCCAGCGGCAGGCCGAAGCCGCCGTTCTGCTCGAGCGCCACGAAGCCGGTCAGGGCGCTGCGCAGCACCCGGGTGGCGTGGAGCGCATCGTCCCCGTCGAGGCCGTAGCCGTGCAGCACGGCCGTCACCACCTCGACCGCATCGCGACCGAGGGCTGCCAGCGCCTCGTCGCGGCCTTCGAACGAGCGTTGGGTGAGCGCGAAGAGGCCGGGGTGGTCTCGGGCGAAGTCGCGGTAGCCCCAGGCGATGGCCTCGAGCGCGTCGCGGCCGGCCCGGCCCACGGCGGCCCGGTGAAACCGCTCGACCAGCTCCTCGAGGGCGCGCAGCGCGAGGGCGTAGCGGACCCCGTCGAGGCCGTCGACGTGGTTGTAGAGCGAGGGGGGTTTGACGTCGAGGCGGGCGGCGAGGGTGGCGAGCGAGAGGCCGTCGGGACCGAACTCGTCGACGAGCAGCACGGCCTCGTCGACGAGTTGTTCGCGACTGATACGGGGGCGGCGCGCCACTACGCCCGGCTCCGGTCCGGGCCTTTGCTGCTCAGGTGGGTGTGCCTGAAGGCGTCCGGGTACTTGAAGCCGTAGCCGGCTGCGTGGTCCATGCCGATGTGGGCGAGCCAGATGAGCCCGATGGAGAGCGCCAGCGGCTGGCCGACAAGCAGGCCGATGGCGGCGAGAGCCAGCGGCAGGAGCTGGTGGTGGAACAGGTTGTAGATGGCGGCGCCGAGGCGGGGGCCGGCGAGGTAGGCGACGAAGGTCAGGTCGGGGGCTAGCAGCAGGGCGGCGAACAGCCACCAGCTACCGCCGTAGAGGGCGTAGAGGAGGATCGCGGCGGCG
The DNA here is from genome assembly GCA_963662295.1 of Trueperaceae bacterium. Classification (GTDB taxonomy): domain Bacteria; phylum Deinococcota; class Deinococci; order Deinococcales; family Trueperaceae. The sequence continues at coordinate 3,567,492 of OY759346.1, read as the reverse complement.
AGCAGGGCGAACCCTTCGATGCGGAGCAGGCGGGTGGGAGTGGTAAGGGTCGAGGTGAGCATGGTGCCTCCAATCAAAAGCTAAGGTGATTAGTTTATATACTAATGACAATAGTTATGTCAACCCCCTCGCCAACACCGAGCCGCGGTAGCCTGAGGCGTGCTCCCCCCTGCCGACGTGACCAAGGCCTCCTGGCGCCGCTGGGCCCGGGCCACACGCGCTGCGGTTTCGAACCCCGAATCGAGCGCGGCGGTCAGCGCCGGCCTGCGGCGTTGGCCCTCCTACCAGAACGCCGGGCGGGTGCTGCTCTATCTGGCATTCGGCAGCGAAGTGGACCTGGCAGCGCTCACCGACGACGACAAGACCTTCTTCGTGACCCGCACCTGGCCCCAAGGCCGCAGCCTAAGCGTCCACCGGCTCGACCCCCAGGTGCTCGAGACCCACCCCTTCGGCTACCGCCAGCCGCGGGCCGAGGCGGCCGCCGTCGATCCGGCCAGCCTCGATGTGGCGCTGGTTCCGGGGCTGGCCTTCGACCGGGCGGGGCGTCGGCTCGGCTACGGAGCGGGCTACTTCGACCGGCTGCTGCCGACGTTGCGGCCCGGCGTCCCACGGGTCGGCGTGACCTTCGAGGCGCTGCTGGTGGCGGCGCTGCCGGCCGCCGACCACGACGTGCCGATGACCCACCTAGCCACCGAGCTGGGCGTCCACCAGGTCACAGCCTGACGACATGGGCACCGGTGGCTCGGGTGTACCGTGGGCCAGCGATGAACTCTGGAGGCCCCATGCCGAAAGCCGGAGCCGAGGCGTGAGCGCCCCCTCCCCAACCACGCTGATCAAAGCCACCCTGCTCGCCGTCAGCATGCTCACGGTAATGGCCGGCGCCACCATCGCGCCCGCCCTGCCGGCCATGGCCCAGCAGTTCGCGGGCAGCGCCAACGTCGAGCTACTGGTGCGGCTGATCCTGACTATCCCCGGCCTCGCCATCGCCATCGCCGGCCCGCTGGCGGGCTTCCTGACCGACCGGGTGGGGCGCAGACCGGTGATTGTCGTCAGCACCCTGCTCTACGCCGTGGCGGGCACCTCGGGCGCCTTTCTCGACTCGCTCCCCGCCATCCTGGCGAGCCGCGCCCTTCTGGGCCTGGCGGTGGCCGGCATCATGACCACCTCGATCGCGCTCATCGCCGACCTGTTCGAGGGCCGCGCGCGCCGCCTTCCTCGGCATCCAGGGGAGCTTCATGGCCTACGGCGGGGTCGTCTTCCTGATCGCCGGTGGGGCGCTGGCAGACCTGAGCTGGCGGGGGCCGTTCTTCATCTATCTGCTCAGCCTGCCGATCGCCGCCGCGGTGCTGTTCGCCCTGCGCGAACCCGAACAGATCCGGCGCGCCGTGGCCGAGCAAGCGCCGCCCTTTCCCTGGGGGAGGCTCGTCCCCGTGTACGCCATCGCCTTCGTCGGCATGGTGATCTTCTTCATGCTGCCGGTTCAGCTCCCCTTCCTGCTGGTGCGCATCACCGGCGCACCTCCCTCCGTCGCTGGTGGGGCTGGCGCTGGCCCTCGGGCCCCTCACGGCCGGCACCGTCGCACTCTTCTACGGCCGCGTCAAGGCCAGGCTCTCGTTCTGGGCCATCATCGCCATCATCTTCGGGTTGATCGGCGCCGGCTACGTCGTGATCGGCAACGCCGGCAGCTATCTGGCCGCCGTCCCCGGACTGCTGGTAGCCGGTGCCGGGGTGGGCTTTCTGCTCCCCAACAGCAACGTTTGGGTCGTCGCGGTCGCCCCCAAAGCGCTGCGCGGGCGCGCCCTGGGCGGCCTCACCAGCGCCCTCTATCTGGGTCAGTTCGTCTCCCCACTGCTTATCCAGCCCCAGCTGTTGGGCGGCCTCAGCGCCGGCTTCCGACTGATCGGCCTCGGCGTGGCGGTGGCCGGCGTGGCGCTGGCTGCGCTGCTGCTGATCGCGCCCAGGAGGGCGGCGGCGCAACCGCGCTAGCAGCCCCAGAGAGCACCTCATGTCCTACGGCCGCCGCCCCCCGCACCGATACGACCCCCCGGCCGACGGCGACTGGCGCAGCTACCTGCGCGACCTGCGGGCCACCGTCCGGCTGGTGTGGCAGACCAGCCCCCGCCAGACGGTCCTCATCACCCTGCTGAGCCTCACCCAGGCCTTCATTCCCGCCGCCAGCCTGTGGATCTCGAAGCTGCTGCTCGACGACGTGGCCGCCGCCGTGACCGGCCAGCTCGGCACCCCCGCCGAGGCCTTCCGGCGACTGCTCACCCTGCTGGCGCTCCAGGTCGCCGTCGGGGCGCTGTCGAACCTGCTATCCACCATCCAGGGCGCCTCCCGCGAACTCATCGGCGACGCGCTGCAGAACCACATCAGCCTGCTGATCCTCGAGAAGGCGGCCAAGCTGGAACTCGAGCAGTTCGAGAACGCCGACACCTACGACACCCTGCGCAACGCCTACCGCGAGGTCGGTACCCGCCCGCTGGGGGTGCTGACACAGGTCATCTCGCTCGCCCAGGCTCTCATCACCCTGACCTCGGTCAGCGCCCTGATGGCCCGCCTCGGCGCCGCCGTGGTACCGCTGATTTTGCTCGCCACCCTGCCCGGCGTGTGGGTCACCAGCCGCTTCGGCACCGCCGGCTTCCGCATGATCCGCCGTCAGGCCGCCGACGCCCGCGTCCAGAACTACCTCGGCAACCTGCTCACCTCCGACCATGCCGTCAAAGAGGTGCGGCTGTTCGGCTTCGAAGGCTACCTGCTCGAGCGCTGGCAGGCCTACTACCAGAAGTTCCGCCACCAGCTCGTCGACCTCATCACCCGCCGCAGCGGCTGGGGCCTGGCCGCGTCGCTGCTGTCGGCCGGGCTCATCGCCCTGGCCACTCTGTCGGTCTTGCAGCGCGCCTCGCAGGGCCTCATCACCGTCGGCGACTTCTCGCTGTTCGTACTCGGCATCGCCCAGGTGCAGAGCCAGTTCTCGAACCTGATATCGGGCTTCACCGGCATCTACCAGAACCTGCTCTACATGCGCAACCTGTTCGAATTCCTCGAGCTGCCCGCCCGCGACCTCGACGCCGGCGAGCGTTGGGAAGGCCCGATCCACACCATCGAACTCGAGGACGTCACCTTCCGCTACCCGCTGACCGAGCGCGACGTGCTAGAGGGCGTCTCGTTCCGCATCGAGCGCGGCCAGGCGCTGGCCCTGGTCGGCGAGAACGGCGCCGGCAAGACCACCCTGGTCAAGCTCCTCACCCGCCTCTACGAACCGACCAGCGGCCGGATACTGCTCAACGGCCTCGACGCCAACCGCTTCAGCGCCCGCAGCGTCCAGCAGGAGATGAGCATCATCTTCCAGGACTTCGGCCAGTACAGCATGACCGTTCGGGAGAACATCGGCCTGGGCCGCATCGACCAGCTCGACGACGAGCCCAACATCGAAGAGGCCGGCCACCGCGCCGGCGCCGACGACCTCATCGCCGAGCTGCCCGAGGGCTACCAGACCATGCTGGGCCGCATGTTCCTGGGCGGCATGCAGCTCTCCAGCGGCCAGTGGCAACGCCTGGCCCTGGCCCGCCTCTACTTCCGCGGCGGCTCGGTACTGGTCTTCGACGAACCCACCGCCTCCCTAGACGCCAACGCAGAATTTGAAGTGATCGAAGCCTTACGAGCGCAAGCGAAAGGGCGGATCACGGTGATCATCTCCCACAGGTTCAGCACCGTGCGCATGGCCGACCAGATCGTGGTACTCGAGGACGGGGTAATCAGCGAAGCGGGATCCCATGAGGCGTTACTGGAGAACGAGGGGATGTACGAAAGGATGTTCCGGCTGCAAGCGAGAGGATATGTAGAGGGATACAGATGAAAGAAAGAGAATAAAAGAAGCAAGTAAGTTTGGGTCCCCTTCAGACCCAAGGAGTAGCGGATTAAGGAGTAGCGGATTAAGGAGTAGCGGATTAAGGAGTAGCGGATTTGGGGCCCCTTCAGACCCCCTTCGGGGTTCTTACGGGGTTCCTCCGAGCCTTCCCTACGGTAAGTCTCCTCGGACGCTTACGGAGCCTCATTACATGAGTCTCCTCCAGCAGATACTTTGGAATAACCGGGGTGTGAAGACGCTAACGGGTTGGCTTGTTTCTTCTAAACCTTCTTGTGGCGGAGGAGACTCTATGAGGCTCCGTAGCCCCTGAAGAGACCACCGTAGGGGGGCTCTGAAGGACCCCGTAAGAACCCTGACCAAAGGGAAGGGGTCTGAAGGGGCCATAAATCTACCTCTACTTGTCTGAAGGAGCACCAAATCTACCTCGATTTTCCGAAGTTCTTCCAAATCCCCTACTCCTACTTTTTATCTCCTTTTCTTCTTCTTACGCGCGTCAGAGCCACACTTGCCCCTACCGCCATCAGCCCGGCGAGGGCGTTGAAGCCGACGTCATTGATGTCGTAGAAGCGGTTCGGCAAGAGCGCCTGGATACCCTCATCGAGCCAGCCCACAAGCGCCGTCACCACCACGGCGAGGACTGCTGCCACTGGAACCAGGCGGCCGTTGCGCAGGCGCTCGCTGAGGGCCAGGTGGATGAGGACGGCAACGAGGCCGTACTCGAACAGGTGGGTGCGCTCCTCAGGAGTATGTATCCTGACCCACACCATCAGATAGACGGTCGCGACGGCGAGTGCCACCCCGATTTCGCCGCGGCTGGGGCGCCGCTTCACCCATTGCCAGGTGATGGCCCCCAGCGCCAGGACCAGGACCACGGCGATCGTGATTCTCAGCAGGTTGTTCTCGCGCAGAAACGCAGCCAGCGTCCCGGCCGGCCCCAGGGTGGCGTAGATCGCCACGATGACGGCCAGGACCAGGAGCCAGAGGCGCCGCTCCCGATCGGATGTGAACAGAGACATAGAGGTACCCTACCAGTATGCCCTCAGAACACCCTGACTTTTTCACCAACCGGAATTGATACCGGGCCCGCGACGGAATGATTGCTGTCATGCCGGATGCGGAGCGGCATTCGATTCAGGAATCTGTGAGACGAGATCTAAGGAGACAGATCATGCTGAACTGGGGAATCATCGGTGCAAGCGGCATCGCCAGGGTGTTTTGCAACGGGCTGCAATTCTCGAAGACGGGTCGCCTGGCGGCCGTTGCCAGCCGAACACCGGGCAAGGCCGATACGCTGGCAGACCTGTTCGACTGCCAGACGCGCTACCACACCACAGCTACGAAGATCTGCTGGCGGACGACACTGTCGACGTGGTCTACGTTTCGAACATCCATCTCGGCCATGCCGAGGCGGTGATTATGGCGGCGAAGGCGGGCAAGCACATCCTGGTGGAAAAGCCGATCGCGATAAACGCCGGCGAAGCGGCAGAGATGATCGAGGCGGCACGCGCGAACGACGTCTTTCTGATGGAGGCGTTCATGTACCGCTGCCATCCGCAGATCGCCAGAATGGTCGAGCTGATCCAGTCGGGGGCCGTTGGCGAGGTGCTGATGGTGCGCTCGACGTTCGGGTTCCATACGCCTTTCGATGCCCATTCGCGGGTCCGTGACAAGGCGCTCGGTGGCGGCGGCATCCTCGAAGTCGGCTGCTACCCCGCCTCGATCGCCCGCCTCATCGCCGGGGCGGCAGCAGGCAGACCGTTCCTCGACCCCATCGAGGTCAAGGCCAGCGGCGTCCTCTGAGCGCAACCGGGGTCGATCTCTACGCGGCAGGCACCCTGAAATTCGAGAACGACATCGTGGCGGAGATCGCCGCGGGCGTCGGCTGCAACATTCCCGCCAGCGCGGTTATCTACGGCTCCGACGGTATCCTTTCCGTTCAGAATCCCTGGCTGCCCTCGACCCCAAGCCGCACTGCGAAGCGGGCATTACCGCTCGATACGAAGTTCCCCTCGTCGTATCTGACCTTGCAGAAACAGGGCGAATCCTCCGCCACCGAAATCGAAGTCGAGGCAGACCGCGATCTCTTCAGCTACGAGGCCGACATGGTCGGCGAGCATATCGAGGCTCGGCAGGCTCCGGCCATGCCGTGGAACGATTCGCTGGGGAACATGACGCTCCTCGATGCGTGGCTGGCGGAGGTCGGCGTGGTCTACGAGTAAGGGCGGGCACCCGGTTCCGCACCCCTTCGCGGAACGATACAATCCCCCATGACCCAAGCACCCGAACCCCACGCTTCCCCCTCCCCTCGCGCCCTCGTCAACTGGGGAGGCTGGGAGGGTCACGAGCCCGAAGCCTGCGCGACCCTCTACGCGGATCTGCTCCGGGGCGAGGGTTTCGAGGTCGACCTGGTCTCCGACCTCGACCGCTACCGCGACGAGGCGACCATGGCCGCGCTCGATCTGATCGTGCCGATGTGGACGAGCACCATCACCCCGGAGCAGGCGCGGGGGCTGCTGGCGGCAGTTCGCGGCGGGGTGGGGCTGGCGGGCTGGCACGGGGGCATGGCCGACGCGTTCCGCGACAGCGTCGCATACCAGTTCATGGTGGGCGGGCAGTGGGTGGCCCACCCCGGCAACATCGTCCGCTACCGGGTCGACATCGCCGACCCGGGCGACCCCATCACCGCGGGGTTGGGACCCTTCGAAATGGCGTCGGAGCAGTACTATCTTCACGTCGATCCCGGCAACGAGGTGCTGGCGACCACCACCTTCTCGGGCGAGCATGGTGACGCATCCTGGATCGCCGGGGTGGTGATGCCGGTGGCGTGGAAGCGGCGCTACGGCCGCGGCCGCGTCTTCTACTCGTCGCTCGGCCACGTGCGCACGGACCACGACGTGCCCGAGGCGCGCACCCTCATGCTCAGGGGGATGCTGTGGGCAGCGCAGGGGCGAGCCACGTCGTCATGACATGAGCTGGCGGCGCTCGCCGGCCACGATCGAGAGGCATCCTGTCGGCAACAGGGCCGTCACAGGCGGCTCCAGTCGAACCCCACACCGATCGTCTCGGCCCGGTCTACGAGCAGTTCGGCGTAGACCTCGGGCGCCTCTCCCGGCGCGTGCAGGCCGGTGATCAGGTCTTCCACGTGCATCTGGCCCCGCTCGAGGTAGCGGTAGAGGAGTTCGATCTGCCGCTGGGCGGTCCACACGCTCCGATCTTCGAGCTTCTCGTTGTGCGTTCCGCGCACGGTGATCTGGCGGGCCAGGATGTCCGTGGTGAGGACCTGCTTGCTGGGGTACGGCGAGTCGCCGATCAGCAGCAGGGTGCCGAAATCGCGTACCAGCTTCAGCGCCAGCGGAAACACGGCGTAGTGTCCGGTGGCGTCGAACACCACGTCGGCGAGCCGGCCGCCGGTGTGGTCGGCCACGAACGGACCGGCGTCGGCCGCGCTGCCGGCAAAGGTCCGGGTGGCGCCGTGGGCCGCAGCCACGGCCAGCCGACTCTCGACCGGATCGATGGCCAGTACCTGTTCGGCCCCCATGACCCGCGCATACTGGGTAACGAGCTGGCCCAGCGGGCCCAGGCCGATCACCGCGACCGTATCCCCCATCTCGAGCTGCGCCCGCCGAACACCCGTCTGCGAAATCGTTCCCAGCTTCGACCACATCGCAGAGGCGTCGCTGATGTGGTCCGGAATCTTGTTGACCGGCGGCTTCACGACGTTGAGTTGGCGGTGACTGGCGGTGCTGAAAACCCGGTCCCCAACTTCGTAGCCCTCGACGGTGGCACCGACCTGCTCGACCGTCCCGACGTTGCTGTACCCGGGGTAGAACGGGTACCTCACCCAACGCGCCCAGTGGCCCCCACCTTCGAACTCGCCCCGGAAGCAGAAGCTCTCGGTGCCGGTGCTGATGAGGCTCATCCGGGTCCGAACCAGGAGGCCGTCCTCGGGCAGCGGCGGCACCTCCTCGAGGCTAAGCCCGACCTGCTCCTTCCCGGTCATGACGATGTTGTAGGAATCCACTGACTGTTTCAGGGACATTCATTCCTCCATTATGGTTATGTTGCCGGTTGCAATCATATGTCAATTCAGGAGGAGTAGGGGATGGGAACCTCTCAGGAGTTAGATAGCTAGACGCATCCTTTCCAGAATCAGGAGTGTGACCGTCATGCCGCCTCTTCTGAATGTGCGTCCGAGCACGATATTCTTCTGCTCTAGAGCCCACTTGAAAAAAAATGGGCCGGAGGATTCAGGATCCCCGCAAGGAATCCAATGCCTCGTACTTGAGATCCTCAACGGTGATCTTCAAGCCATCCGCCATGATGTCGCTGAAGACCGAAATTGCAGTTATCGTCACGATCTCCACGATCTCTTCGTCCGTGACGCCGTGCTCGCGCAGAGCGTCGTAGTCGGCAGCCTCGAGAAGTTGCGGGCTCTTCGCTGTCTTCAGAGCGAAAGTGACAACGGCGCGGAGGCGCTCCGGAGAGACGTTGTCCAGATCCCGGACGAGCACGTCGAGGGTCTCGTCGTCAATGCCCAGCGTGCGACAGCCGATCTCGTTGCCGATCGCGCAGTACTCGCAGTCGGCGTTGGTGGCGATGACGTACCCGATGATGGTGATCAGGGCCAGCGGGAGGGTCGTCTTCTCGAACAACGTCTTCGTGATCTCGAGGTTGAGCTCTGCGGCGGGCAACCACGGCGCCGCGGACTTGAAGAAATTCGAAACGAAGGGCGATTGCGTGATCCTCTTGGCCTCGTTGAACACATGCGCCACCTCTGGAGAGGCATCGTTTTCCTCCACGCGTGGAAGGATTGGGGTGTCGGGTTGGTGCGTCATGAAACCTCCATTAACGACACGCCCGGCGTTTTGGGCGTTGTCGATCGCAACACGCTAGCCTTCGCACTCCCCGCGGAAGACCAAATGCCGTGTCCCGGTGGGGTGACGCACCATGATAAAACGTCTAGCTCGGGGGTTCTGGTGTCAGGCCCCACATGGCCTCCGGCAGTCGCGGCGACGGCAGACAGCGTTTCGCCTGCACCACATCCCGTCCAAGCTGGTGGTTTCCGGTTAGAGTCCTATTTACTCAGTTGTCCCCTCACAGCACCTGGTGGGAAGTCGGCGTTGTGGACGTTGACGTAGTAGTTCCAGGGAGCCTGCCGGATCGCCTTGATGAGGTCGGCGTCGACGTCCACGCAACCGCTGAGGCCGTTGGTGCCGAGGTCGAAGTTAACGACGACCCCACCGGGCACGCCGGCTGCGCCAGTATGGATGTGGGCTGCCGTGGGCGTCGCGATGTCTGCTACGTCGATGACGAAACAGACTTCTGTCAGGCCCTGGTTCAGGGTCACCCAGGCGGTGCCGCTGCCGTCGGTGTCTCCAGGGCCAGGTACCTCGGCCGCGCCGGTCAAGTCCGCCGTGAGCGGCCGCCCTCCGAGGGTCTCGAGTAGCCCGGTGGGCTCCTGCGGACTACAGGCGGCGATGAAGAGGGGCACCAGAGCAGCGAGTAAGAGTTTGACGGATAAACGCATGACATCACACCTCCCAGTATGAACAACACGAGGCTGGCGTTCGAGACAAGCCTCAAAAGTTTGCACCAGCTTCATCCAAAAGATATGCGAGAAACAGGTGTTTGGATGATCAAAGGGGGAAGAGGAGGGTTGGGGGAACTTCAAGAGATAAGGATTATCAGATTTGGGGCCCCTTCAGACAAGTAGAGGTAGATTTAGGGCCCCTTCAGACAAGTAGAGGTAGATTTAGGGCCCCTTCAGACCCCTTCCCTTCGGTCAGGGTTCTTACGGGGTCCTTCAGAGCCCCCCTTCGGTGGTCTCTTCAGGGGCTACGGAGCCACACTACGTGAGTCTCCTCCGCCACAAGAAGGTTTAAAAGGAACAAGCAAGACACCGTTAGCGTCTTCACACCTTGGTTATTCCATATCTTCTGCTGGAGGAGACAACCAAGGTTGTCTCCGAGAGCCCCGGGGAGACTTACCGTCAGGGAAGGCTCAACGGGACCCCGTAAGACACCGAAGGTGGCTGAAGGGGCCATAAATCCACCTCTACTTGTCTGAAGGGGACCCAAACCTACTCCCAAACCTACTCCCAAACCTACTCCCAAATCCCCTTCCTTCCACCCTTCTTTGTAGAATGCTCTCCATGCCGCCAACAACCCTCCCTAGGATTGCCGTCGACGTTGGGGGCACCTTTACCGATGTGGCTCTAGAGCGGGGTCCCACGCTCCTCCATACTGCCAAGACTCTGACGACGGTCGATGCGCCTGAACGGGGTGTGCTCGAGGGGATTCACAAGGTTCTGGAGCTGGCGGGGCTCGAGCCGGAGGACGTTTCGACCGTTATTTACGGCACCACCCTCGCCACCAACCTGCTAATCGAGCGCAAGGGCTCACCGACGGCGCTGGTGACGACCGAAGGCTTTCGCGACACCCTCGAGATGCGCAATGAGAACCGCTACGAGCAGTACGATCTTGGGATCGATCTGCCGGAGCCACTGGTGCCGCGGTGGCTGCGTTTGCCGGTTGCCGAGCGGCTCAATGCTCGCGGCGAGGTGCTGCTGCCGCTGGCCGAGGAGCAGGTCGAGGCGTGTGCGGGGCGGTTGCGGGAGGCGGGCGTCAGGAGTGTGGCGATCGGCTTTCTGCACAGCTACCTGAACCCCGCGCATGAGCTCCGGGCGCGCGAGCTGCTGCTGGCGCAGCTGCCGGAGCTGGAGGTGACGCTCTCACACGAGGTGTCGCCGGAGATGCGGGAGTACGAGCGGATCTCGACCGCCTGCGCCAACGCCTACGTGCAGCCGCTGATGAGCCGGCACCTGCGCCGGCTCGAGGGCATGCTGACCGAGTCCGGCCTGCGCTGCCCGCTGTTCATGATGCTCTCCGGGGGCGGCATCACCACCGTCGAGACCGCAATCCGCTTCCCGGTGCGGCTGGTCGAGTCGGGCCCGGCCGGGGGGGCGATCTTCGCCGCCGACCTGGCCCGCCGGTTCGAGCTGGGCGAGGTGGTGTCGTTCGACATGGGCGGGACCACCGCCAAGATCTGCCTGATAGACCGGGGTACCCCCCAGACGGCCCGCAGCCTCGAGATCGCCCGGGTGTACCGCTTCCTCAAGGGGAGCGGCATCCCCTTGCGAATCCCCGTCATCGAGCTGATCGAGATCGGCGCCGGCGGCGGCTCGATCGCCCACGTCGACGCCCTGGGGCGGATCGCGGTCGGCCCCGAGAGCGCGGGCGCCGATCCGGGGCCGGCAAGTTACGCCCGCGGCGGAACCGCGGCCACGGTCACCGACGCCGACGTGGTGCTGGGCCGCATCGATCCCAGCCAGTTCGCCGGCGGCAGCCTACCGCTCGACCGCTCCCTTGCGGAGGCGGCGCTCGCCGCCGCGGTCGGCGAGCCGCTCGAGCTCGACCCGGACGGGGCCGCGCTCGGGGTAGCCGAGATGGTGGACGAGACCATGGCCAACGTCGCGAGGGTCTACGCCGTCGAGAGCGGCCAGGTGGTCGCGGAGCGCACCCTGGTGGCGTTCGGGGGCGCGGCGCCGCTGCACGCCGCCCGGCTGGCCGAAAAGCTCGACATCAGCCGGGTGCTGGTGCCCCCTGGCGCCGGGGTGGGCTCGGCCATCGGCTTCCTGCGGGCGCCAGTCGCCTTCGAGGTGAGCCGCAGCTTCTACCAGCGACTGGCGGCGCTCGACGTCGGGGCGATCAACGCACTGCTAGAGGCCATGCGCGCCGAGGCGCTCGCGGTGGTCGAGGCCGGCTCCGGTGGCGGGGAGCTGGTCGAGACCCGTACCGCCTTCATGCGCTACCTCGGGCAGGGCCACGAGGTCGGCGTCGCGCTGCCCCCGCGCTTGGGCCCGAACGCCGAAGCGGTCTTGACGGCGGCCTTCGAACGCGCCTACCGGCGGCTCTATCAGCGCACCATCCCCGAGCTCGAGGTCGAGATCCTCAGCTGGACGCTGCAGGTTCGTTCCGAGGTCGAGCCGGCACCAGCCCCACCCACGGCGACCGAGGCCGCTGCCGCACCATCAGCGATCGGCCGACGCCGACTGCTCGACGCCGCCACCGGCGAACGCACCGACGCCCCGGTGTACGCCCGCGCGGACCTCGCTCCCGGCGCCCGGCTGGCCGGGCCGGCCGTGATTGTGGAGCGCGACACCGCCACCGTGGTGAGCGAACGCTTCAGCGTTACGGTGCACCCGCTCGGGGCGCTGGTGCTCGAACGGCAGGACCCCGCATGAGCGGCAGCCCCGCCATATCCACCATCCACCGCCACGTCATGTGGAACCGGCTGCTGTCGATCGTTGAGGAGCAGGCCCAGACCCTCATTCGGACGGCCTTCTCGACCAGCGTACGCGAGGCCGGCGATCTGGCCGCTGGCGTGTTCGACCGTCAGGGCCGAATGCTGGCGCAGGCCGTGACCGGCACCCCCGGCCACATCAACTCGATGGCTGAGGCGGTGGTGCACTTCATCGACAAGCACCCGCTGAGCACCATGGAGCCGGGCGACGCGTTCATCACCAACGATCCCTGGCTGACCTCCGGGCACCTGCACGACATCACTGTGGTAACGCCCACGTTCTACCGGGGCGAGGTGGTGGGGCTGTTCGCGAACACCTGCCACGTGGTCGATATCGGCGGCCGTGGCTTCGGTCCCGACGGCCGCCAGGTGTTCGAAGAGGGCCTCGGCATCCCCATCCTGCCGCTCCTTCGCCGCGGCGAGCCCAACGAGACCCTGCTCGAGATGGTCCGCACCAACGTGCGCGAACCGCGGCAGGTGATCGGCGACATCTTCGCCTTCGCCGCCGCCAACGAGACCGGCTCGGAGCGCCTCATCGCGATGCTCGCCGAGTTCGGCATCAGCCAGCTCGACGACCTCGCCGAGTTCATCATCGACAACTCCCGGCGGGCCACCATCGAGCGGATCCGCAAACTCGAGAACGGCACCTACCGCAACGAAGTGACCCTCGACGGCTACCACCAGCCGGTCACCCTCAAGGCCGCCCTGACCGTCAGCGACGACGGCATCCACGTCGACTACGGCGGCACCTCGCCTGCCAGTGGGCTCGGCATCAACGTGGTGCTGAACTACACCAAGGCCTACACCTGCTTCGGCGTCAAGTGCGCCGTCGCGCCCGACGTGCCCAACAACTACGGCTCCTTGCAGCCGATCACCTTCTCGGCGCCCGCGGGCTCGATCCTCAACGTGCAGCGGCCCCACGCCGTGGCGGCCCGGCACATCGTCGGGCACCTGCTGCCGGACACGGTCCTCGGCTGCCTCCACCAGGTGATCCCCGGCGGCGTCCAGGCCGAGGGCGCGGCCTCGCTGTGGATCCTGCAGCTGCGCGGGGGCTCGTCGCTGGCCGCCGGCAGCGGCTACCCCGGCCCGGTACCCGAGTTCGAACTGCTGCACTTCAACAGCGGCGGCAGCGGCGCCCGGCCCGACAAGGACGGTCTCAGCGCCACCGCCTTCCCCAGCGGCGTCCGGGGCGTCCCGGTAGAGGCGAGCGAGGCGATCACGCCGGTGATCTTCTGGCGCAAGGAGTTCCGGGCCGACTCCGGCGGCGCCGGCCGCCAGCGGGGCGGCCTCGGCCAGGTCATCGAGATCGGCGGCTCGGACGGCATCCCCTTCGACGTGCTGGCGATGTTCGAACGGGTCGACAACCCTGCCCGGGGCCGTAACGGCGGCGGCAACGGGGCCATGGGCATCGTGGCGCTGGCCTCGGGGAGCAAGCTCCAGGCCAAGGGCCAGCAGACGATCCCGCCACACGAGCGGCTGCACCTCGAGCTGCCCGGCGGGGCAGGCTTTGGCGATCCCTTCGAACGCCCCGCCGAGCGCGTCGCCGAGGACGTCCGCAATGGGCTGGTGTCTATGGCGTCTGCCCGCGACGATTACGGAGTGGCCCTGCGTAGCGACGGCAGCGTCGACGAGGGAGGGACCGCCATCCTGCGCGCCCGCTGACCCCACCACGGAGGTTCCCATGCACCACATCGACTGGCAGCCACCCCGCCCCGATCCGGAGCTGATCGAGGCATTCACCGGTCTCGCGGCCGCTGTGGTGGGCGACGCCTTGGACCGCCAGAACTGCATGAACCACACTATGCAGCCGCTCTTCTCTGGCGCCCGCCTGTGCGGCCCAGCGCTGACGGTAAAGGCCGTGCCCCGGGACAACCTGATGGTTCACAAGGCCATGCAGCTCGCCCGCCCGGGCGACGTCATCGTGATCGCTACCGGCGGCTATCAGGAGGCTTCTCCCTGGGGCGAACTGCTCAGCCTTAGCGCCCGGCAGCGGGGCGTGGCCGGCATCGTCATCGAGGGTGGCGTTCGCGACCGGGACGACATCACCCAGCTCGGGTTCCCGGTCTTCTCGACCGCCGTTCTGCCTCGGGGCACGGTCAAAGCCAGCCCCGGATCGATCAATGTTCCAATCGCCATTGCCGGGATCACCGTCAGCCCCGGCGACCTGGTGATCGGCGACAGCGACGGGGTGGCCGTTGTGCCCTTGGCCGACGCTCCCGAGATCCTCGAGAGCGCCCAGGCGATCGTCGCCAAGGAGGCAACGCTTCGGGAGCGGATCCTTCAGGGAGAGCTGCTATTTGATGTTCTCGAGCTTGCGCCGCTCCTCGAGCGACCCGACGTGATCGAAACGGGCAGGTCCAAGGAGGATTCTGACGGTTAGCAGGGCTCACGAGGAATGCCCGAAACGTTACGGGCCATCATTCGGGATGCCGGTCTTACGGTGGCGGAGTTCCAGAAGCTGTTTTGGGGAGAAACCCGAAGGTAACTATTGCCTTCGGCGGTAGGCTGCTAAGCCGTATAAAGCTTCTCAGAGCCTCACTGTTTCGCAGCCGAGTTCTGGAATCCGTGATTCCCTAAACCTAAAACGCTGGCAGAGTTGGCTTGAACACCATGAGTACTACCGCCGCCACAGGTGCGAGCAGTGCAAAGACCCCACCTCTCCCACGCCCTCGACAAGGTATGGTAGCGGGTCCAATCAAACTGTTCGTCCCCCCCACTCGTCCGAGCCAAGGTAGCTAACTTCGCTTGGAGCGGCGCCACCCGGAACGAGAAGGCTAGCCCAGATAAGGTGAAGAGCACGATGGACCAGAGTATCCAGCCGGTGCCCAAGATGGGGATCCGACCCACAATCGCGGAGGCGAAGCCTCCGATGAGAATGACGATGATGCTTGGGAGGGTGAACCATCGATCACTGCGGATAATGCCTTCGAAGGTATGGGCAATCACTTGGGGACTCCGCGTTCGATCGGCATGCATCTTCCAGAAAAGGCCGGTGATGATGTTGCCTAGGAACAAGATTACGGCAGCGATGTGGACGAGTTTGAAACCCAGATACAGCACAGCATCCTCCTTTCTGCCTCTCGCAGCACGCCGGAGAACCTGGGTTGGATCGTTCCATTCGAGTCGCCAGATCATTCCGGGATTATCGTACTCTAACAATTAATTCCCTGGTCGTAGACGGCCCTCGTTGGAGGCGCACTACTATTGCTTATATCTGGTACACATCTCCTCAGACCGGGGTCGGGAGGTCGAAATGCCGGCCGCACAAAACACAGAACCCGAACCACCGGACAGCGCTGGGGTAGCATTCCTCCCGCCCCAGCTACTCGCCCTGGTCATCATCTTGGGCTTCCTGGCACGATGGATCGCTCCGCTTGACATCCTACCCAGAACGGTAAGCACGATAGTCGGCCCGATTGTCACGGCGGCTTCCTTCGGCCTGGTCTTCTGGGCGGTTTACACGATGCGTATCGGAGGCGCTTCGATCCCGACCAACGAACCAACCACCACTCTTGTGGTGCGAGGCCCCTACAGGTTTTCCCGCAACCCAATCTACCTGGCGATGTGGCTGCTCCAGGTAGGGGTAGGCATCTGGGCCAACAGCCTCTGGTTCTTTGGGCTGGCCGCGTTATCGGTAATGCTTCTCTGGTGGGGGGTGATCTCACGCGAAGAACGATACTTAGAGCGAAAATTCGGGGCCCAGTACTCATCGTATAAAGCCCGTGTACGCCGATGGCTTTAGGACTCTCAACTAGCTAGCAGAACTGGCTGGATGATCACAGTGGGGCACTTCAAGCCCAGATACAAGAGCGCCTCCCTGGAGTATCCCCATAAGGGCGTTCTCTCCACAGCATACAAGTGTGGTGATACCCCGCTCCGCAGATTTCACCCCTTGCTGAGCACCCCTCGGGCTACAGCATTCTTGGAGGGGTTTCCCAGCGGCCAGGACGACAAGAATCTTCACTCAACCAAGGCGCCCGCCTGGCGCTTTCACCAATGACCACGGCCTAGCGTTTGACGGCGGCCAGTCACGGCAAGAAACCCAGGCTTACCAGGCTCACTTGGTTCCAGCAACATCAACAGCCTGGAGGTGCCGCTCCAGCATCCGGTTCACTACCGCGATTGCGGCAGTTCCACCATGGTGGATTGGGATGCCGTGATCGCAACATCCGGAATCGTGATGACCCCCTCCAGAAGCTGCACAACAACGGTATACGCACCCTCAGCGACCTCCACAGCGTCCCCGCCGACGGTGCCGGTCGCAACCTGCTCACCCAAGGTATCAAGAACCTCGAAGGACACGGACACGGCCTGACTAACCTGCTCGAGCAGCTCCGCCGCGTCGTGGGCGTCGACCACTCGAACACCGGGGAGGGCGGCCACCGCGTCGAGCTGCCTCCTGATCGCTTCCTCGGTGAAAGCGAATGCCACGAACCACATGTCCACGTTCAGGCCTTGCTGTCTTAGTTCCGAGATTGCCCCTTCTATATCTCCGTCGCACTCCTCGATCCCGTCGGTGAGCACCACGATTCTCTGGTTGCCCGGGACGCCGGCAAGGTCGTGGACCACCTGACGAATGGAGTACGCAATGGGGGTCGTGCCCCTTGGGCTGATTCCCTGTACGACCTCTTTGAGGCGCTCGGCATCCAGCGGACCCAGAGGCACCACAAGCTCCGTGTCCTGGCAGGCACCTTCCTCACGGAAACTCCGTCTATGGCCGTAGAGCCTTAGTGCCACCTGGGTACCGTCAGGCAGGATATCGATGACTTGGGTCATGACGTCTTTCGCGATCTCGATCTTAGCCTGACCTCCGATCTGACCCCACATCGAGTTCGATGCATCGAGAATCAGTTCGATGGCGGGCGCGATCAAGGCTGGGTCTCCATCGGTAGGAGCGGTCACAACGGTCAATCTGCCGGGTCCCTCCGCAGCAGGTTCCGGGCGAACGAATATGACGTTATCCAAGCCGCCGACGTCCGATCCCGTGCGGAATTCCCCTCGAATCAGTAGCTCGGTTAGCGATGCCAGTACGCTCTGGAATTCGCTCTGGGAGGGAACCTGATCCGTTCCTTGTTTCTTCCAGCCCGTTTCCTGCAGGGGTACGCAATAGGTCGTCCAGGAAGTACCTGGGTTGTTAGGCGTGTCAAAGACCAGGGAGAGGTTCTCACCGGCGAGAACAACGTCGTCATCGTCGAACTGGCTGGAGGTGTCGGATTGTCTCAGGTCAAACGATAGCGTCTGCCCATAGCCGGTGGAAACGTCACCGAGGAATTTCGGTGGCGCCTGCCAATACCAGACGCCACCCGCCACATCATCCGTCGCATGAATGTGCCCCCCGGGGTTGCCGTCCGTAGGCGTAAAATCCGGTGTGACCTGCTCGCCGCGTGCATTGAACCGTACTGGGTTTCGTGGAGACTCTGCTCTCACGCGGCCAGCCTGGGCATGGCCTGCGCTTGAGTGTACGCCATCTCGAAGTCCACGGGACTGACGTAATCGAGCGAAGAGTGCAACCGCCGACAGTTGAACCACCTCACCCACCGCATCGTCGCCGTCTCCACCTCCTGCCTCGAGCACCAACTCGTCGACCTGGCGTGGATCAGCTCGCTCTTGAACAAGCCGATCGTGCTCTCCATCAACGCATTGTCATACGCCGTGCCCACCCGACCGATCGAACCGTTCACGCCATGATCGAGCAACTTCTGGCTGAACGCCAGACTCGTATATTGACTGCCGGCATCCGAATGATGAATCACGCCGTCAGCAACGAACCGCCGATCGGTTCGACGCCGGACGCTCACAGCCTGCTCCAGAGCCCTCATCACCAGCTCGCTGCTCTTACCGGTACTGACCGTGAAACCCAGGATGCGCCTCGAGAAGCCGTCCTGCAGGAACGACACGTACACCCACCCTTCACGAGTGAGCACGTGCGTGAAGTCCGCCACCCAAACGATGTCGGGCGCATCTTGGAACCAGTCTCGCCTCACCAGATCCGGCGAGCTGACGCCGCTAGGCGTTGGGATGGTCGTGCGGACCTTCCTTCTTCGTGTCATGCCCTTCAAGCCCGCGACTCTCATCAGGCGCGCCACCTGGTCACGCCCAACGTCGATACTCTCGTGCTGGAGGGCGTGCCATACCTTACGGACGCCGTACACACCAAAGTTCTCGCGGTGCACCCGATGAATGACCTCCAGGAGACGCTCATCGGATTGCTGGCGAGCGGATGCTTGCCGCTTCTTGGCTGCGTAGTACGTGCTCGGGGCGATCGGCACGTTGTGGTCCCGTAGGACACGGCAGATCGGCTCGACCCCGAACAGGTTCTTATACGCGTTGATGTAGGCGACCATCACTTGAGTCGGCGGTCGAGCTCCGCGGCCGCGAAAAACGCGCTGGCTGTCTTGAGGATCTCGTTGGCTCGTTTGAGTTCGGCTACTTCCTTCTTGAGGGCCTTGATCTCCTCACGCTCTGTGGTTGTCAGGCCTGGCTTGTCACCAGCGTCGATGCGGGCTCTGTCTACCCAGCCGCGCATGGTGTCGACCGGGATGCCGGTTAGGTCATGCAGGCGCCGATAGGAGGCTGAACGTGATTCGTGCGGCGCTTCTTCTCGACGCTCCATGAACATGCGGATGACTCGATCTTTGGTTTCTTGGTCGTAACGGGTCATGCTCCATTCTCTCCTTTCGAGGGAGAACGGAGCCTCCATCAAACCCAGGGCGGTTCAGTAGGACATGCTTCAGCATGCAACAACGTCACTCATTCCGCAACCCGCTGTACCTGTAGTTTGTTGACAAGGGTCAAATCGAGCAGTAGAACGGACACCAGGAGGTCGAACGATGAGTCGACGCCTACCCGTACCTACCGCCCCCGGACCGCTAGAGAGCTACGCCAGCAGTTTCGATGACCTGTTCAACAAACGCAACCAACGCGACACCTTCCGGCGCTACCTCGAAGGCCTACTACTACCCAGCGAACGAAACAAAACCCTGACCGGGCTCGCCAACACCGAGCCGGTGGCAGGCGCAACCCACAAGGACGCGCAGAAACTGCAGTGGTTCTTATCCGAATCCACCTGGGACCCCGCCTTGGTGAACAACAAACGACTGGCGCTGCTCTCCGAGGACGAGCACAGCAAGCCCAACCCCGAGGGCGCCCTGGTGATCGATGAGACCGGCGATCGAAAGTGGGGCCGACACACCGCCCATGTCGGCCGCCAGTACCTCGGCAGTATCGGCAAGATCGATAACGGCGTGGTCAGCGTACACACGTTGTGGGCGAACGAGGAACGGTACTACCCGATCGAGGTTGAGCCCTACACGCCTGCACCCTGGTTCGCTCTTGGTAAGAACGACCCCGAGTTCCGCAGCAAACCGCAAATCGCGCTGGAACTCATCGAGAACGCCCATGCGCTCGGCATTCCCTTCCGCGCCGTAGTAGCCGACCGCTTCTACGGGGAGAACCACCCCTTCTGGACTACTTTGCAGAGCGAGGAGATCCCCTACGTGCTGGCCTTGAACCCATCGCACGCATGGTGGCACCAGATTGGCACCATCGGCTCTGCGGAGGGAGTAGCGGGAGCCGCCTCGTGGCGTGAGGATGATGCCGGCGTTTGGGAGAAGCTCACGCGGTGCTTTCGTGATGGTCACCAAGAGACCTGGTGGGCTCTCGAGGGGGTGGCGGGACCGTACGGCCCGGAGAGCGCGAAGCGGTTGATCATCGTGACTACTGATCCTGCTGCGCTTCCGGAGGAGAGCACGTTCTACTTACGAACGAACCTCCCTGCGCCCGGATCTAGCCGCGCTCAAGAGAGCGGCATGATTCCGGCTGATGTGGCGGAGATCGTGAGGCTCTACGGGCTTAGGGTGTGGGTGGAGCAGAGTTACAAGCAGGTCAAGGGGAGTCTGGGTTGGGCGCAGTACCAGGTGCGCAGCGACATGGCCATGAGGCGGCACTGGCAGCTGGTTTGTTGCGCGTTTTCGTTCTGCTGGTGGGCCTTACCAGGAGGAGGAGTGGCTGCTGAGCTTGACGGGGGTGGGCAACCCGTAAGTCTTGTGGAGGGCGATGTTGAGGAGCGAGCGGGGGGGAAAAAGAAAGAGCCAGAATCTGGTCGTGACTTGGCCACAGGCGTTGAGGCGGGTCAGAGCTTGGCTGGAACCTTACCTTTTGCTAAGGAGGTATTGGCAGGCGTGGTCGGTGAAGCCCCCGCCGCAGCGGTTGCAGCGGCTTCTTGATTGGCTTTTCGATGGCAGGCCGATCCACTGCTATGCCCGGTAACAACAAGGCCGATCCACTGCTATGCCCGGTAACAAACTACAGATAGGTGTCACTATGTCCTCTATGAGAATGGCGCAGTACGGTATCTCCCACGATCACGCGCACGACAAGGCACGGGTGCTGCAGCAGAGTGAGGATGTCGAACTCGCCGGTGTGTTCGAGCCCTCCACCGAGAAGATCGAGCGTCTGGGCGGTCACAAGGCGTACGCGGGAGCCCATTGGTTCTCCTCGAAGGAAGAGATGCTCGAGGACGAGAGCATCGTTGGAATTGCCGTCGAGGGCGAGATCTTCGAGAACCTAGGCTTCGCTCGGGAGGTGCTAGTCCATGGCAAACACGTCTGGCTGGACAAGCCGGCGGGTGATGATCTCGCCACCTTTCGGGAGGTGTTGGACATCGCGCGTGAGCGCAAGCTGAATGTTCAGCTCAGCTATATGTGGCGCTACCATCCCGGCTTCCGCTTCATCCTCGACTGGGCGACCTCCGGTAAGCTCGGCGCGATCTTCTCCATTCGCGGCCGCCTCTCCTCCTGGCCGGGAAGTGAGGATCGGTGGAAGCTCTGGGAGTCACCCGGCGTACGTGCCGGTGGCATCATGTTCATCATGGGTGGTCAGCTTATCGACATCATCGTTTCGATTCTGGGGCGGCCGCAGAAGGTGTCTCGGTTCCAGCGTCACGATGCCGACGATCCGCCGTGGTTCTACAACAACACGGCCGCCACTTTCGAGTATGCGCAGGCCATGGCGACGCTCGAGTCTGCCACCATGGAGGTCTGCTCGGTGGAGTCTCGACGGTTAGAAGTGTACGGAACCCGCGGCAGCGTGATCATGGAGCCGTTCGAGCCGCCTGCCCTGCGGCTGTGCCTCGACGAGGATCGGGACGGGTACGCCAAGGGGTGGCAGACCGTGGAGCTGCCGTCCACCACGCGCTACCACCCAGGCCTCTCGTCGCTGGTTGCCAGCATTCGAGGCGAGCAGCCACCGGATCGCACGCTGGATCATGAGCTGGTGGTACAAGAGACCCTCCTGCGGGCCATCGGGCTGGCCTGAGCTGCGGCGCCGGCGCCCCCGTCCGGGGGTTGGCGCTGCCCCTACGCGCACACGGGCTCGTCGCCCTTCCAGCGGATGTGGTGGCCTTCCGGATCGGGATGGGCGGCAAGCCGCGCCCGTGCGTCATACCAGAGCTGGGCCATAGCACGCTGAAGCTCGTCCCTGTGAGCGTGGATGCCGCAACCTGGCCAGGTTGCTCGGCCGTCGTCTACGAGATTGATCCGTGTGATGCCAGCGGCTCCATCTGGCGGCGCCCGAGCGTTGCGAGATGCTGGTCCGGCTTCCTGGGGTTGCTGGCCGGGTAGGATCGTGGGGTGAGCCGGCCCGCTGCCCCTACCACCCTGAGCGCCCCCGCCGCGCCTGGCGAGCGGTTGGTGGCGATCGACGTGCTGCGCGGGGTGGCGCTGCTGGGCATATTGCTGGTCAATATGCTCGCC
This sequence comes from Trueperaceae bacterium, assembly GCA_963662295.1. Classification (GTDB taxonomy): domain Bacteria; phylum Deinococcota; class Deinococci; order Deinococcales; family Trueperaceae. The sequence continues at coordinate 3,545,568 of OY759346.1, read as the reverse complement.
TTCAGCGGCCCGTTTGGCGGCAATGTGGTGGCGCTGTCGTATTGGCAGGGCGGCGCCGACCTGGCGGTGGAGTGGGCCATTATGGTCTTTGCCGAGGGCGCCTTCTACACCATGTTCTCGTTCCTGTTCGGGCTCGGCTTCGGGCTGCAGCTGTCGCGCGCAGAGGCGCGTGGCGAGAACGCCACCCCCCGCTTTCGGCGGCGGCTGCTGGTGCTGCTGGGCTTCGGGCTGGTCCATCTGCTGCTGATCTGGTTCGGCGACATCCTCACCCACTACGCCCTGATCGGGCTGCTGCTGCTGGCGTTCCGCAATGCCCTGCCCCGAACGCTGTGGCGCTGGGCGCTGGGAATCCTGGTGCTCTCGACGGTGATCTACCTGGCGTTGGGGCCGCTGGCGGCGCAGCAGCTGGCGGCGACGGACCCTGCAGGGTTGGTTCAGCTCTACCGGGATGGCAACGGCGCGCAGATTCTCGGCGAGCGCCTCGAGCTGGGGTTTTCGATCATCCTCAGTACCCCGTTCCTGCTCCCGAGTCTGCTGTGGCTGTTCCTGCTCGGCCTCGCCGCCGGCAAGCTGACGCTGTTCGAGAACCTGGCGGCCCACGCCGGGCTGCTGCGGAGGGCGCGCGCTATCGCCCTGCCGGTGGCGCTCGTCTGCAAGGCGCCCTTCGGCTGGCTGCTGCTGGCGCGTCCCGGCAGCGGCTTTACGCTGGCTCTCTCGACCGGGCTTGGCGGGCCGGCGCTGGGGATTGCCTATCTGACCTCGCTGGCGCTGCTGCTGAGCGACCCGACGTGGCTGGCGAGGCTACGCCCGCTCGCCGCCGCCGGCCGCATGGCGCTCAGCAACTACCTGGCGCAGTCGCTCGTCGCAACGCTGTTCTTCTTCGGCTACGGCCTGGGGTTCTACGGCCGCCTCGGTCCGGCCACCACCATCCTGTTCACGGTGGGCCTCTTCGCGCTCCAGGTGGTGGTCAGCAATCTGTGGCTGGCGCGCTTCCGCTTCGGGCCGGCGGAGTGGCTGTGGCGCGGCCTGACGTACGGGCGGGCGCAACCCTGGCGGCGACCCTAGCCCTATCGCAACGCTCGCGCTGTTGAGAAGGGCGCCGGACACGTACAGACGTGGCGCCTGCCCACTGCAGGCGCCACGTCGTAACAAGCTCGAGTGTGATGCTAGCAGCAGCCGCAACCGCAGCCGCAACCGCAATCGCAATCGCAATCGGCGGATCGTTTCATGGTCGTCCTCCCTTCACATGGTTTCCTCTGTCGACGGAGGCGATAGGGAGGGGCGTGAGGGCATCCTTGAACGGGTCGAGGGCGCGCTGCACGTCGTCGAAGACCTCGGGGTCGAGTTCGTAGAACACCCAGCGGCCCCGCTTCTCGGCGCGGATGAAGCCGGCCTGTACCAGCAGTTTCATGTGGTGGCTGATGGTGGGTTGCGACAACCCCAGTACCGCTTCCACGTCGCAGGCGCAGACCCCGTCGTCGCGAGCGCAGCAGTTGGCGCCGGGCTGGCGGAGAAATTCGAGGATCGACAGCCGCGCCGGATCGGCCAAGGCCTTGAGCCTGATCACCAGGTCGTCCATGCCTTCAAGTATCGAATATAGATCGGTAAATGTCAATCTATCGATGTGTTGTCTGCCACAGCTCCCTTCGGGCGGCCCCGCCGACCCATCGGCGCCGGGGCCGGGCTACACTCGGACCATGCCTCGGAGAAGCCTGAGCCTGACACCCGTCGCGCCGCACTGTGGCGCCGAGGTGACGGGTCTCGACCTGTCGCAGCCGCTCGACGAAGGCACCGTCGTCGCTCTCGAGCACGCGCTGGCGGACCGCGGCGTGCTGTTCTTCCGCGATCAGGAGCTGACGCCGGAGCAGCACAAGCGTCTTGGGGGGTACTTCGGAGAATTGCACCACCACCCCGCTTGGCCGCGCCTGGTCGACGGGCACCCCGAGATCATGGAGATCTACACCGACGAGCATTCGAAACGCATCGCCGGTGAACAGTGGCACTCGGACGTCTCCTGCGACGCGGAGCCGCCCCTGGGGACGATCCTCCGGCTGATCGAGGTGCCCCCCGTCGGCGGCGACACGCTGTTTGCGAACATGGTGGCGGCCTTCGAGGCGCTGTCGGCCCCGATGCAGCGCCTGGCGGAGGGCCTCACCGCACTGCACGACGGCGAGCAGGCCTACCGCGGGCGCTACCAGGGCACCTCCGACGAGGGCAAGGTCTACCCGCGATCCGTCCATCCGGTGGTTCGCAGCCACCCCGTCATCGGCCGCAAGGCGCTGTTCGTCAACCGCATCTTCACCACCCGCCTCGTCGAGCTGTCGCAGCAGGAGAGCGACGGCGTCCTGCAAACCCTGTTCGAGCACATCGAAAAGCCGGACTTCCAGTGCCGCTTCCGCTGGCGCTCGAACTCCGTCGCCTTCTGGGACAACCGCTGCACCATGCACCTGGCCCTGTGGGACTACTACCCGCAGCGGCGCCGGGGGCACCGGGTGACCATCAAGGGCGAGGCGCCCTATCTTCGGCCTTAGCGGCGTCTAGGACCGGCGGGCGGCGGCCCGCACCAGCCACAGGACCGGCAGCCCGGCGAAGGCCGCCAGGGCACTCCACAGAAAGGCGCGCTCGAGACCGGCCGCGTCCGCCAGCAGCCCCATTCCCCACAGCCCCGCGGCGCGGGCCAGGAAGTTGAGCGCCATGAAGGTGCCGTTGGCGAGCGCCCGATGGTCGGGGAACGCCTCCTGCACGATCGACAGGAAGATCGGCGTGGGCGAGATGGCGGTCAGGCCCAGGACCAGCAGCAGCGGCACCGAAGCCCAGGGCGGGGCCACCACGAACGCGAGCAGCAGCAGCGGCGCCAGCAGCGTCAGTACCAGCAGCACCCGCACCCGCCCGAAGCGGTCGCTCAACGTACCGGTGAACAGCGCACCCACCACCCCGGCACCCTGGAGGATGGTGAGGGCGGCCGCTGCGATCAGCAGGCCGCTGCCGCGCACGTCGCTCATGAACAGCGGCAGAAACGTCGTGATGCCCGCCACCATCAGCACTCGAGTCAGGATGAACAGGGTGAGCGCCGGAAAGATGCGCCGGGCCCGCGACCAGGGCAGCAGCCAACCGCTGGGCTTGGGCCGGACCGGAACGCGGCGCAGGCGCCAGAACAAGATGGCAGACACCGCCCAGCCGACGAAGGCCAGCCGCCACAGGCCCTCGAGGCCGAGCCACCCCACCCCCGCCACTACCACCAGCGGCCCGATTGTCCGGCCCAGCTCTCCGGCCGCCATGAACACGCTCATGCCGGTACCGATCCGCCGCCCAGCCAGCTGGGCGATCATGGCCGGGGCCGGGGCGTGAAAGGCGGCCACGCTGACCCCGGCCGCGAGCAGCAGGAAGGCCAGCGACCAGTAGCCGGGGGGCAACCCCAGCGAGCTCACCAGGGTGGCCGACACCGCCGGGGCGAAGATCACGAAGTAGCGCAGGCTCACCCGGTCGGCCAGGTAGCCGATCAGCGGATTGAGCAGGCTGGGAAGCTGGGTGAAGATCGCCAGCCCGCCGGCCAGCGTGTAGCTGAGTGCCAGCCGCTCCTGAAGCAGGGGCAGCAGCGGGGCGATGAAGGCGGTGTAGGTGTCGTGGACGAAGTGAGCGCTGGCGATAGCCACGATCTCACCGGTCTCGAAGCGGTCCTCGTGACTCTCGGAGTCCCCCTCGAGGGCCTCGTTGGATGTGTCGCTCATGGCGCCAAGGCTACCATCCGAGGCTGTGGTGAACCGAACGCCGCAGCCTCGTCGGGAACGGCTATCATTGGGACGGCCCGGCGCAGTCGGCCGGAACATCTGCACGCCCCGGGAGGCAAACGATGACCAGCAAAACACCGCTACGGATCGTTCTGGGAACAGCCGTCGTGAGCCTGGCAATGCTCGGACTCGCCGTGGCCCAGCGTCCCCTCAACATCCCCAACTACCTGCTCAGCAGCACGCCCCTGCTGCAACCCAACATCACCCTTCAGGGGAGCCTGACCAGCGACGACGGTCAGAACTTCAAGGACGGCTCCTACTTCGACATCTACGCCTTCGACGCCATCGCCGGCGACGAGGTAGTGCTGGTGGTCGAGGCCGACTTCATGGATACCTATATCGTCCTCTACTCGCCCAGCGGCGAGCTGATCGACTCCAACGACGACCTCACCTCCACCTCTCAATCCGGGCTCGACGTAACCCTGTTCGAGAGCGGCCGCCACCTGGTGGCGGTGACCACCTTCTTCGGCGGCGAGACCGGCAACTACAGCGTGACCCGCTACACGCCCGACCAGGCGCCCATGGAACTCTTCGCCAACACCTTCTTGAACAACGGCTTCGGCGGCACCACTGAGGGTCTGCCCGCCCCCATGCCCATCTCGGTTTCGACCCGCCTCGAGCGCGGTCTGACCGACACCATGCCCATCGTGGTATTCGAGGGGCAGGAGACCTTCCTGGAGCACTTCAGCTTCGCCGTCGAGCAGCAGCGGCTGGTCTCCATCAGCATGAGCTCGAACCGCTTCGACACGTACCTGGTGCTGTTCGATCAGAACGGCGACATGGTCGCCTCCAACGACGACGATCCCAACGGCTTCAACACCGACTCGAACCTCACCCTGCCGCTCGATCCGGGAACCTATTCGGTGGTGGCCACCAGCCTCTTCGGCCTCGAAATCGGCAGCTACCTGCTCGAGGTGGAGCTGTTCTCTAGCGACAACTAGTCCCTGCGGGCATCGGCCCGGCCCACCGACGGCGCTGTCCTGTCGTCGGTGTGGCCGGGCCGCCTAGTGGGCCTATTGGACCGCCAGGATGAAGGCCTCGAGCTGCTCTCGCAGGGCCGGCGGCACGGGCTTTGGCCGGTTCGTTCGGTAGTCGAAATAGACCACCACCGACGACGCCTCGGCGGCGATCCCGGCCTCGATCAGTACCTGCTGGCGCAGCCGGATACTGCTGTTGCCCACCCCCTCGACCTCGGTGATCACCTCCACCGTGTCGTCTATCAGCACCTGTCTGTGGAAGTCAAACGCCAGCCGCGCCAGGATCAGGTTGCCGACCTCGACGCCAAGCTCGCGAAAGAAGGTGATGCGGGCCAGCTCTGCGTAGTGGGCGTAGCTGGCGTTGTTCAGATGCCCCATGGCGTCGCTGTCGGAGAAGCGCAGCTGGATGGGGATGCGGTGCGGTTCGGCCATGGCCCAAGCATACGCTCGGGAGGGTCGTTTGCTCGCAGACCCCAAACCATTACAGTGAGGCATGAAACTGGCACTGCTCGCAGACGTCCACGGCAACCTCCAGGCTCTCGACGCCGTCCTGAACGACCTCCAGGCTCGGGGTGGCGCCGACGAGACCTGGCTGCTGGGCGACGTCGCCGCCCTCGGTCCCGACCCCGTCGGGGTGCTCGATCGGCTCACCGAGATCGACAACCTGCGCGTCATCCGCGGCAACACCGACCGCTACCTCGTCACCGGCGAACGGCCGTACCCCAGCCTGGACGATGCCCGGGCCGACCCCTCGCTGCTGCCGCGGCTGGTCCAGGTGGCCGAGAGCTTCGCCTGGACGAAGGGGATGGTCACCCAGGGGGGCTGGCTCGAGTGGCTGGCGGCGCTGCCCCTCGAGCTGCGTCTCACCCTGCCCGACGGCACCAGGATTCTGGGGGTCCACGCCTCCCCCGGTGAGGACGACGGCGAGGGCATCCGCGAAACCCAATCGGCCATCGAGTTGCAAGAATTGCTGGCCGGCTGCGACGCCGATCTGGTGCTCGTCGGCCACACCCACCGGCCCTTCGAAGCGACCGTGGAGACCGAGGCAGGGCCGGTGCGAGCGGTCAATTTCGGGCCGGTAAGCATGCACCAGACCGAGGAAAAGCGCGCCATCTACACCCTCATCGACGCGGACCCAACAGGCTACCGGCTCGAACGGCACTTCGTCCCCTACGACCGGCAGAAGACCATCGCCGAACTCGAGCGGTTCCAGCATCCGGGAGCGAGCTTCATCGCGAGTTTTCTGGCAGATTGACTTCGGGCAGGCCGGCGCAGCTACCCTGCCGGAGGACGCTGGCAGCGTCGGCAGAAGTGCGTCCCTCGCCCCCCGAGGACGATCTTGGAGATCGAGGTTCCGCACCTCGGACACGGCTCTTCGGCATGTCCATAGACGTGAAGCTGGTCGCGGTAGGCCCCCACCTCGCCGTTGACCGTTCGGTAGTCGTTCAGGGTGGTCCCCTGCGCTGCGATGCTGGCCGCCAGCACCTCGCGAATGGAGCCCCGCAGCGGCCCGATCTTGCCCCGGGAGACCCGCCGGGCGGGCGTCAACGGGTGGATTCTGGCCCGCCATAGCGCCTCGTCGGCGTAGATGTTGCCGACCCCGGCAACCGGTTTCTGGGACAACAAGAAGCTCTTCACGGGCGTGCTCGAGCGCTTCAGCGCCCGGGCGAAACCGGCTTCGGTGAAGTCGTCCGACAGCGGCTCGGGGCCCATCGCGTGCAGCGTCGGCAGGCTGCGGTAGTCGCCGGCAGGGACCACCAGGAAGCGGCCGAAGCGGCGGGCGTCGCGGAAAAACAGCGTCGGCCTGTCGCCCCCGTCGAGGGTCAGCTTCACCCGCAGGTGGCGGTCGGGCAGCTCGGCCGACACGACGCCTGTCATGCCCAGATGGACGATCAATTCGTCGCCCGACGAGAGGGGCAGGATCAGGAACTTGCCGCGCCGGACCACGCCGTCGATGCGCTGGCCGGCGGCGCGCTCGAGACCGGCGTACTTAGGCCCGGGGGGGGCGTCGACACGTTCGGCCCGCACGATGGTGCGGCCGCCGAGCCAGGGCGCCAACTCGCGGCGCACGGTCTCGACCTCAGGCAGTTCGGGGATAGCTGATCGTTCCTTCGTAGAGGGCCCTGCCGACTATCGCCGCGTCGAGGCCGAGCCGCTCGTAGAGCTCCAGGTCGGCGTCGCTGCCGACCCCGCCGCCGGCCACCAGGGTGTGGGCGAAGGCGGCGCGCATGCGACGCACCGGCTCGGGGTTCACCCCCTTGAGGGTGCCGTCACGGGTGATGTCGGTATAGATCACATGCCGCACCCCCTGAGTGGCCACCCGCTGTGCCAGCTCGCCGGCATCGACCTCGGTGATCTCGCGCCAGCCGTGAACCGCCACCCGGCCGTCGCGGGCATCGATGCCGATCACCACCCGCTCGGGGCCGAAGTCGGCCAGCAGCGCATCGACCACCTCGGGTTCGTGGATGGCGACGGTTCCGAGAATCACCTTGTCGACCGTTTCGAGCCAGCTGCGGGCTGCGTCGATGCTGCGGATGCCGCCCCCGAGTTCGATGTGGACGTCGAGGTCGGACGCGATCTCGCTTACCGCCGCGGTGTTGTCGCCACGCCCCAGGGCGGCGTCGAGGTCGACCACATGAAGCCAGCTCGCGCCCAGCTCCGCCCAGTGCCGAGCGGCGTCGAGGGGGTGTTCGAAATAGACTGTCTCCTGATCGGGATCGCCCTCGTAGAGGCGCACCGCCCGCCCCTGCTGAATATCGACCGCCGGAATGACTTCGAACATCGCTGGGCAAGTATAGCCCGCGGCGTCGGCTAGATATCCAGAAACGCGTCCAGGCGGGCCTGCGACCGCTCCTCGACCAGCCCCCCGGGGGAACGCTCCACGGCGACCTCGAGCAGGTCGAGGTAGAGCGACTCCAGCTCGGTGCGGCGGCGCTCTGCCCAGGGTGAATCGAATTCCGCGAGGAAGGGGCCGCTGTAGAGCCTGAGGGCGCCTTCGACCTCGGAACGGCTTTCCCCCTCGAGCGCCTGCTGGGCGATCTCCTCGAACGTCTTGGCGTCCCAGCGATAGCGCCCCTCGTACCCGAGGGCGATGCTGTCGCGGAGAACATCGACGCTGCCGGTGCCCTCGAGGGTCTTGCGCAGGCGACTGATGAGCACGTGCATGTGGTTTTCGGCCGGAGCCCGCCACCACAACTCCGCGCGGGCGCGTTGGAAGGTGGTGCTGCCGCCGACATCGAGCAAGAGCAGCATCAGCTCGACGACCTTTTTTGCCTCCCATTGGAGGCGCCGCTTCACGGTCGACAGGCCCAGACCGCCGAGACTGGTGATGATCAGCTCCTGTTCGGCGTCGTGGCGCAACCGCTCGGTCCGTTGCAGGCGGATGCGAACCGCCGCCCGCAGCTCGTCGGGGGTGAACGGCTTGGTGAGGTAGTCATCGGCCCCCTGCCCCATCCCCCGGCGCACGTTGTCGCGATCGGTCAGGGCGGTCAGGAAGATGAAGGGGACGCTGCGCATGGCGGGAATCTTGCGCAACTCGCCGTGCAGCCCGAACCCGTCGAGGCCCGGCATGGTTATGTCGCAGATGATGAGATCGGGGGTGGCCCCCTCCTTGAAGGCTTCGAGGGCCAGCCTGGGATTGTCGAAGCTGGTGACCTGAAACCCGGCCAGGACCTTCTCGATCAGCGTCAGATTGATCTCGTCGTCGTCGATGGCGGCAACGTGCTTCACTTCGGTGGGGTCCGCCGGTTGTTTGGTGATGTCCATAGTGGTGTCTATTGTCACCTTCCCCAGACCATCTCCCTATGGCGCTGCAGTGGCTCATGATAGGCGCGGGCCGAGGACGATCAGCCACGAAATCTTCACACCCTTCCGGAGGCGAGGGTAACGCCCTGCCTTGACACCCTTTGGGCCGCACCCGTACCTTTAAGGGATGCTTGCTCGGCACGATGCGATTCTCAATCTGGCCGCCCTTCTCAGCCGCGCTCCCGGTGCGGACTTTGAGGCAGTGGGCGAGGGACTGCTGGCACCCAGCGACGATACGCTCGAGGCGCTCACCCTCCGGCTCGAGGGGCCGCTGAGCTGGCATCTCGCCGTGCGCGGCACCGGCGACGACGACTTCCTGCTCGAGGGTTCGGTCAGCGGCACGGCCGTGCAGGAGTGCGGCCGCTGCCTCACCGAGGTCGCTACCGAGGTCGGCGCCAGCTTCATCTTCCCCACGCTCTACCGGCCCGGGGTCGAGGAGCTGACCTTGATGGAGGATCGCGACGACAACGAAGATGTGCTCGTCTTCGGGAAACCCGCCGTCGATTTCACCGCGCTGCTCAGCCAGCTGTTCGCCGTCGAGCAACCGATCACCGTTCTGTGTCGCGAGGACTGCAAGGGACTCTCTCTTGACGGCGTGAACCTCAACGACCATCCGGAGCACGTCGAAGCCGCGCCGCCGGCATCCAAGCCGTCGCCGTTCGCGGCCCTCGAGGATCTCGATCTTTAACAGGATCGGTTCCAGGGTTAAGGAGATCTCATCATGGCCAAACATCCCGTCCCCAAAAAGCGCACCTCAAAGGCCCGCCGCGATCAGCGCCGTAGCCACCATGCGCTCAGCGCACCGACCCTGGTCGAGTGCCCTGAATGCGGCAGCATGAAGCCCACGCACGTGGTCTGCCCCGAGTGCGGAACCTACGCCGGCCGTACCGTGGTCGAGGTCGACGCCTAGCCGAGCCCATTTGCCGAGGTCGAGCTCCAACGTTAAGATGGGGGACGATCCAACGTCGCCCCCCTTTTTTTGCTGCCGCTTCTTGCCGATGCGGCGCCGGGTGCAGGCAAGAGTGGACGTGAAACCATGACCGAACAAGCGATGCGGGCGGGCCTGACCGCGCTCGGCGTGTACGCGCCCGAGAAGATCCTCACCAACTTCGACCTCGAGACGATGATGGACACCAGCGACGAGTGGATTCGGACCCGCACCGGAATCCGCCGCCGCCACGTGTCCGCCGACGACGAGTTCACCAGCGACCTGGCCATTCGCAGCGTCGAGGATATGCTCGCCCGCCACGGCGACGGGGTGCTCGACGGCGTCGACATGGTGATCGTGGCGACCAACACCCCGGACGCGCTATTCCCCGCCACCGCCGCGCTGGTGCAGGATCATTTCGGCCTCAAGGCCGGTGCCTTCGACCTGCTCGCCGCCTGCCCCGGCTGGATCTACGCCCTCTCGGTGGCCCAGGGCTATGTCGCAGCGGGCGTGTGTCGCAAAGTGCTCGCCATCGGCGCCGAGGCCCTCACGAAGATCGTCGACTGGACCGATCGCGCCACGGCGGTGCTGTTCGGTGACGGCGGCGGCGCTGCCATCATCGAAGCTGTGCCCGCCCCGTACGGTCTCAAATCGATGGTCCTGGGGGCCGATGGGAGCGGCGCGCACCACCTGCACAAGCGCGCCACCGGCCGCTGCCTGCCGAACGGTGAACCGCTGGCCGAGAGCGTCTACATGAACGGCCGCGAGGTGTTCAAGTTCGCCGTCAGGGTCATGAACACCGCCACCATCGAAGCCATCGAGAAGGCCGGCATGACGGCCGCGGACATCAGCCTGTTCGTGCCGCACCAGGCCAACCTGCGCATAATCGAGGCCGCTCGAGAGCGGCTCGAGCTCCCCAGCGAGCAGGTGGTGGTGACGGTCGACGAGTACGGCAACAACTCGACCGCCAGCATCCCGCTGGCGCTCGCCCACGCCTACGACGCCGGCCGCATCCACGACGGCGACAACCTGCTGCTGGTCAGTTTCGGCGCCGGCCTTACCTGGGCCGCGAGCGTGCTCACCTGGGGAGGCCTGAGGTGAGCGAGGGCGAGGCTACCGCCGCCCTCTTCCCCGGCCAGGGCTCGCAAGCTGTCGGCATGGCCCGCGCTCTCTACGACACCAGTCCCGCCGCCAAGCGGGCCCTCGACGAAGCCGAGGGGACCCTTCCAGGTCTGCTCAGCCTCATGTGGGAAGGGCCGGCCGAGCAGCTCCAGCTCACCGCCAATCAGCAGCCCGCACTGGTAGCGGCGGGGGCCGCCGCCTACGCCGCCTACCTCGAGGCGGGCGGGCCGCAACCGAGCTTCGCCGCCGGCCATAGCCTCGGCGAATTCAGCGCCCATGTGGCAGCCGGCTCGCTGACCCTGAGCGACGCCGTGCAGCTGGTTCGCAAGCGCGGAAGCTACATGCAGGACGCGGTTCCCGAAGGCCAGGGGGCCATGGCCGCGGTGCTCCAGATCGCTCCCGAGACGGTCGCCCAGACCTGCCGGGAGACAGCCGGCACCGTCGAGGTGGCCAACCTCAACTCCCCCCAGCAGACGGTGATCTCCGGTGCGGCCGAGGCGGTAGCCCGCGCCTCGGAGCGGCTCAAGAGCGAAGGCGCGCGGGTGATTCCGCTCAAGGTTTCGGCACCCTTCCACTCGAGCCTGATGCAGCCCGCTGCCGAAGCGCTGGCCCGCGATCTGGAGCAGGCCGAGTTCTCTCAGCCCCAGCTGACGATCGTCTGCAACGTGACCGCAGAGCCGCTTCCAGGGCCCGAGAGCGCCCCCAGACTGCTCACCGAGCAGGTCACATCGGCGGTGCGCTGGGTCGAGTCGGTCGAACGGCTGGCGCAGCTGGGAGCGGCCCGTTTCCTAGAGTTCGGGTCGGGCAAAGTCCTGACCGGCCTGGTGGGCCGCATCCTACCCACCGCCGAGGCCCACGCCATCGCCGATCCCAGCAGCCTGAAGGAGGCGCTATGAGCGAACCGCGGGTGGCACTCGTCACGGGCTCGAGCCGGGGCCTGGGGCGGGCCATGGCCACCGAACTGGGTCGCCGCGGATACCGGGTGGCGGTTCACTATCTCCACAACGAGGCGTCGGCCAACGAGGTTGCCGAGCAGATCCGGTCCGAGGGTGGCGAGGCAGCTGTATTCGGCGGCGACGTCTCCGACGCCGACATCTGTCAGGCCCTGGTCAAAGCCGTGACCGAAGAGCTGGGAAGCCTCGACGTGCTGGTCAACAACGCCGGCATGACTCGCGACACGCTGGTGCTGCGCATGAAGGCGGCCGACTGGCAGGCGGTCCTCGACACCAATCTGTCGAGCGCCTTCTACCTCGCCAAAACCGCACTCCGCGGCATGCTTCGGAACGGCTTCGGCCGCATCATCAACATCTCCTCGGTGGTGGCGCTGATGGGCAACGCCGGGCAGGCCAACTACGCCGCCTCCAAAGCGGGGCTGATGGGCCTCACCAAGGGGTTGGCTGGCGAATACGGCGGCAGAGGGATTACCGCCAACACCGTGGCTCCCGGCTTCATCGAGTCGGATATGAACACGGCGCTCTCCGACGAGCTCAAGGCCGGCTATCTGGCGCGCATCCCTGCCGCCCGCTTCGGCCGTCCCGAGGAGGTAGCCACGGTGGTCGCCTTCCTCGCCAGCGAGGACTCGTCGTACGTCAACGGGCAGACCATCACGGTCGACGGCGGCATGGTCATGTACTGACGGTCCGCCGCCAGCGCGGCCACCCCTTGGAAAGGGGGTCCGTGGCAAACGTGTTAGAATCTCGCAAGTTCAGGAAACCCACTCTGGGAGGACAGCCATGGAAGCAACGGACATCCTGGAAAAGATCAAAGAGGTAGTCGCCGACAAGCTCGACGCCGACCCCGGCGAGGTGATCGAAGGGGCGTCGTTCGTGGACGATCTGGGCGCCGATTCGCTCGATGTGGTCGAGCTCATCATGGGCCTCGAGGACGAATTTGGGCTCGAGATCAGCGACGAGGAAGCCGAGAACATTCGTACCGTCGGAGACGCCGTTAAGTTCATCGGCAGCAAGACCTAGCGGCAACCGCTCGACCCGCGGGAGGGCGCCGTGCCCCCTCGGCCTAATATCTCTTCCGCGGCCCGCAGATAACGGCAGCCACCGTCGAACACCCTTAAACTGGATACAGAGATGAAGCGCGTTATGGTTACAGGTCTCGGCCCGGTCACGCCAATCGGTGTGGGCTCCAGAGCCTATCTGGAAGGGCAGCATGAGGCCAGAAATGGCATTCGCGAGATCACCAACTTCGATGCCGACGAGCTTTCGGTCCGTATCGCCGGCGAGACCGACGTCGATATTTCGGCCTACATCCCCCGCAAGAAGGCTCGGCGGCTCGACCGCTTCGTCCACTTTGCACTGATCGGCACGGCCCTCGCCATCGAGGATGCCGGCCTGAGTGAAGAGGAGATCGCCGGCGAACAGACCGGCACCCTCATCGGAACCGGCATCGGCGGCATCGACACCTGGGAACGGGAGTCGGTGGTTCGCTTCGAGCGCCACCCGATGCGGATGAGCCCCTACTTCATCCCCATGCTGATCGCCAACATGGCCTCGGGCCACGTGGCCATGCGCTACAACCTGCTGGGCCCGAGCTCGACCGTGGTGACCGCCTGCTCGACCGGATCCGGCGCCATCGGGGACGCCTTCCGAATGGTCCAGCGGGGCGAGGCCGACATGATGATTGCCGGCGGCAGCGAAGCGCCCGTCACCCCCATGGGCATCGCCGGCTTCGCGGTGATGAAGGCGCTGTCGACCCGCAACGACGATCCCGAAACCGCCAGCCGCCCGTTCAACGCCTCGCGCGACGGCTTCGTGGCGGCCGAGGGCGCCGGCATCGTCCTGCTCGAGGAGTACGAGCATGCCCGCCGGCGGGGCGCACGCATCTACGCCGAGGTGGTCGGCTACGCCACCAGCGCCGACGCCTACCACATCACCGCCCCCGCACCGGGCGGCACCGGCGCGGTGCGCTGCCTCCGCTGGGCCATGCGCTCGGCAGACGTGAACGCCGAGGAGATCGGCTACATCAACGCCCACGGCACCAGCACCCCTGCCAACGACCTCAACGAAACGCTGGCCCTCAAGACGGTTTTCGGCAGCGCCGAGCAGGTGCCACCCGTCTCCTCGACAAAATCGATGACCGGCCACATGCTGGGCGCTGCCGGAGGCATCGAGGCGATCGCCGCCGTGCAGGCGCTCGACAGCTGCGTGCTACCGCCGACCCGCAACCTCCACGACCCCGACCCCGAGCTCGACCTCGACTACGTCCCCAACGAGGCCCGCGAGCTGCGCGTGGACTACACCCTCAGCCAGAATTTCGCCTTCGGAGGCCAGAACGCCGCGCTGGTGTTCAAACGCCTCTCCTGAGGCAGCTGCCGGCCACCACAGCCCCCCTTAGGGCCGCACAGCGGCTACAGTCGTCCAGGGAGAGGGCCGCTATGCTGGGTCCGATTAGATCGCGCATCCGGAGGTATAGCCCATGGGTACCCGAGCCGCTGGAACCATCCCCCTCGAGGAGTTGGCCAGCCTACCGAAATTTGCCATGGTAGAGGCGTCACACGACGGCGATAAGGTCGCCTTCTACTACGATGTGAGCGGCCGTTTCGAGCTGTATCAGCTCGATCTGGAGACGCGGGAGCTCGAGCAGCTCACCCACGGCGAAGCGCCCAAGGGGCTGCGGGCCGGCTTCTCCTGGACCCGGGACGGCCAGGCCATCGTCTTCGCCAAGGATCAGGACGGCGACGAGCACAACAACATCCACCTACTGGCCATTCCCAGCGGCAAGGTGATCCAGCTCAACAGCGACCCCGACACCCAGGAGTACGTCGGCGAGGTTCATCCCGACAATCGCACCCTGGCCGAGCTGAGGCTCTACGAACTGGACGGCGACCGCTATCAGATGCTGCTGGCGGACTTCCTGGAGCGGCGGCTCTAGCGCCTATAGGGAGGCAGGGCTCTCCGCAATGAAACGCAGCGACTACACCGAAGCCAATCGCCTGGCCTGGAACGAGACCGCCGAACTGCACGGCGAGAGCCAGCTCCCTCGGCTCCTCGAGAGCTTCCGGGACCCCGCCTTCAGCACCCTCGACGCGATCGAGGAGGAGGTCTTCGAGGCGATCGGCCTGAGCGGCAAACGGGTGGCGCAGCTCAGCTGCAACAACGGCCGCGAACTGCTGTCGGTGCTGCGGGCCGGGGCCGCCAGCGGGGTCGGCTTCGACATCTCCGACGTGTATATCGACCAGGGCCGGCAGTTGGCCGCGGCCGCCGGTTTAGAGGCGCGCGTGACGTTCGTGCGCAGCGACGTCTACCACATCCCCAGCGACTACGACGGCGGCTTCGACCTGGTCTATGTCACCGTTGGGGCGATCGGCTGGCTGCCGGATCTGAATCGCTACTTCGGCGTCGTGGCGCGCCTGCTCGCCCCCGGGGGGCGGCTGTTTCTGTACGAGATGCACCCCATGCTCGACATGTTCGATCCGGAGACGGGGCTCGAGGTGAAGCACTCGTATTTTCGTAAGGTGCCGTACGAGAGCAGCGGAGATCCGGACTACTACGAGCCGGACAAGATCGTCGAGGCGACCTCGTACTGGTTTCATCACACGGTGGGGGATTTGATCGGGGGGTGTCTGCGGAACGGGTTGGGGATCGAGCGGTTCGAGGAGTATGGGCACGATGTGTCGACGGTGTTTAGGGAGTTTGCGGGGTATGAGGTGAAGCCGGCGATGAGTTATGGGCTAGTAGCAAAGAAGGTACCCCCTCCCCAGCCCTCCCCCTACCAGGGGGAGGGAGCAAAAGGCAATCGTGAGTAACAACAAGGTACTGGGACAACGATTCGATAGCGTGTTCCTAGGATTGAGTACCATCAGTCCAGGGTACGTCTGCGCGACGCTTACGGAGTAAAACTCCTCCAGCACCACAACTGCGAAGAACCAAGCGTGAAGGCATGGCCACTATAGCCAGTTTCAGAATCGTTGTCCTAGCCACGCCCGGTGTCATTACCGTACATAGCCGAGAGATCTCCTCAGGGGACTACATTTGCAAAGTCGAACGGGGTTCGGAGATTCGGACAATTCTTATGAACATTGCTTTACCTGTAGTTTGTTGACAAGGGTCAAATCGAGCAGTAGAACGGACAACAGGAGGTCGAACGATGAGTCGCGCCTACCCGTAACCGCCCCCGGACCGGAGGGCTACGCCAGCAGTCGTGACCTGTTCAACAAACGCAACCAACGCGACACCTTCCGGCGCTACCTCAAGGCCTACTACTACCCAGCGAACGAAACAAAACCCTGACCGGGCTGCCAACACCGACGGTGGCAGGCGCAACCCACAAGGACGCGCAGAAACTGCAGTGGTTCTTAGCCTGTGCCTTGGTGAACAACAAACGACTGGCGCTGCTCTCCGAGGACGAGCACAGAAGCCCAACCCCGAGGGCGCCCTGGTGATCGAGAGACCGGCGATCGAAAGTGGGGCCGACACACCGCCCATGTCGGCCGCCAGTACCTCGGCAGTCCGGCAAGATCGATAACGGCGTGGTCAGCGTACACACGTTGTGGGCGAACGCGCGGTACTACCCGCTTAGGTTGAGTAAACCCCGAGTTCCGCAGCAGCACGCGCTGGAACATCGAGAACGCCCATGCGCTCGGCATTCCCTTCCGCGCCGTAGTAGCCGACCGCTTCTACGGGGAGAACCACCCCTTCTGGACTACTTTGCAGAGCGAGGAATCCCCTACGTGCTGGCCTTGAACCCATCGCACGCATGGTGGCACCAGATTGGCACCATCGGCTCTGCGGAGGGAGTAGCGGGAGCCGCCTCGTGGCGTGAGGATGATGCCGGCGTTTGGGAGAAGCTCACGCGGTGCTTTCGTGATGGTCACCAAGAGACCTGGTGGGCTCTCGGAAGGGTGGCGGGACCGTACGGCCCGGAGAGCGCGAAGCGGTTGATCATCGTGACTACTGACCCTGCTGCGCTTCCGGAGGAGCCGTTCTACTTACGAACGAACCTCCCTGCGCCCGGATCTAGCCGCGCTCAAGAGAGCGGCATGAGGGATGTGGCGGAGATCGTGACGGGCTTAGGGTGTGGGTGGAGCAGAGTTACAAGCAGGTCAAGGGGAGTCTGGGTTGCAAAGTCGAAGGTGCGCAGCGACATGGCCATGAGGGTGGCAGCTGGTTTGTTGCGCGAGATTGGGCCTTACCAGGAGGAGGAGTGGCTGCTGAGCTTGACGGGGGTGGGCAACCCGTTCTTGTGGAGGGCGATGTTGAGGAGCGAGCGGGGGGGAAAAAGAAAGAGCCAGAATCTGGTCGTGACTTGGCCACAGGCGTTGAGGCGGGTCAGGCTTGGCTGGAACCTTACCTTTTGCTAAGGAGGTCATTGGCAGGCGTGGTCGGTGAAGCCCCCGCCGCAGCGGTTGCAGCGGCTTCTTGATTGGCTTTTCGATGGCAGGCCGATCCACTGCTATGCCCGGTAACAACAAACTACAGTTACAGCGGTTCTCAGAATGAGTGATTGGTGACTCCGGCATGCTCAAACCAACCCAACACATCCCCCAACGACACCGTCGATAGCGCAGCCGCGATCGCAGAGTCCAACGCTCCCCTCGTCCTCGCCCCCACAGCTTTCACGAACGCCTTTATCTTCGAAAAAGCCAACTCAATGGGGTTGAAGTCCGGACTGTACCCAGGCAACAACACCAACTCGCACCCCCTCGCCTCGATCGCCTCCCGCACCTCCGGTTTGCGGTGCACCCCCAGCTGATCCATCACCACGATCTGCCCCGGCCTCAGCTTCGGAGCGATGACCTGCTCGATGTACGCTAAAAACGCCACGCCATCCACCGCTCCGGTCAACGTCATCGCGTCACCCACACCCTCATCGAGACTGATCGCTGCAACGAGGCTGGTGTTCTCCCCACGGTTCTTCGGCACCCTACCCACGGCACGTTGTCCACGTGGGGCGTAGGCGTAGGGCAGGGTCATGGCGACGTTGAAGCCGCTCTCATCGACGAACACCAACCGGTGCGGGTCAATACCTCTGATCCAAGCCAGGAACCTCCACCGGGCCTCTGGATTCTGTTCACTCGCGTAGATCGTCTTTTTTTCTCGTCGATCCCAATCTCTGTACCCAGCGGCACATGGTCGCTCTGCTGATGCGGACGCCGGTTCTCTCCAAGAAAAGGTCGCAGCGCTGGTCGTGGGTGAGGTCGTTGCTGATGAGGCTCTGCTCAACCCATGCCTGGTGCTCATGGAGGGCGCTGGGGCGGCCCGGGGAGGTTCTGGGGGTGAGATCTCCACTTTGGCGGTAGCGGCGGAGGTAGCGACTGACGGTGGCGGTTCCAACGTCGAACGTGTCTGCGGCTTCATGGAGGGTGTAACGCTTGTGTAGGACGGCGTTTACGATGCGTTCTCGGAGGTCGGTAGAGTGCGCCATGCCTCAGCATGAAGCACGATCACTCAATGCGCAACCCGCTGTAGGGGGCCACGGACGCCTGCTGTTGACCTTTGTGTCCTATTAAGTTGACCTTTGGGTTCTATTAACAGAGATCCATTGGTTCCTTCACACCACGGTTATCCCAGCTCTAGTTCTCGTTACTCAAGACGTATTCACGCCCATCACTACCCACCCCTTGGTATTCCCTATCGTAGCCAGGGTTGCTTTTAAGCTCCCTCCCCCTAGAAGGAGGAGGGCTGGGGAGGGGGTCATCCCCCACGCCAAGGGCGTGAATCCCTACCTAACCCCTTCCCAGAAAATCATCCCCAGGCTCTAGCAGTTGCCATTCAGAACCTGATACGGAAACCTCCGTAGTACTCGCAGCTGCTTTCAACGAGTTCGGCACGGTACCTGAACCGGTCTAAGAATGGAAAACCTTTCATTCCAGATGCCAAATCTGAGTCAATCACCATTCAAATCGGATGCCAGTGGGCTTCAAAAAGCTCAGAATCACCGCATTTTGACTCGACCTCTGGAACATCATGCATTCTTATACCCTTTTGATGTTTGTGTATCATAGTTAGGGTATGAGACACAACTACCGAACCCTAATCAAGGAACCCACCAGCAGACTCCTCAACCACGAGAAGAAACACCGCCACAACATCATCGGCAGCCGCATCCGCATGCTGAGGCTGTTAAAGCAAGGAGAAGCGAAAAGCGTGCGTGAAGCCAGCGAGCTCATAGGTTACAGCTGGCGACACGCCCAGAAATGGCTCACCACATACCGGACTGAAGGCTGAACCGTACTGGGTTTCGTGGAGACTCTGCTCTCACGCGGCCAGCCTGGGCATGGCCTGCGCTTGAGTGTACGCCATCTCGAAGTCCACGGGACTGACGTAATCGAGCGAAGAGTGCAACCGCCGACAGTTGAACCACCTCACCCACCGCATCGTCGCCGTCTCCACCTCCTGCCTCGAGCACCAACTCGTCGACCTGGCGTGGATCAGCTCGCTCTTGAACAAGCCGATCGTGCTCTCCATCAACGCATTGTCATACGCCGTGCCCACCCGACCGATCGAACCGTTCACGCCATGATCGAGCAACTTCTGGCTGAACGCCAGACTCGTATATTGACTGCCGGCATCCGAATGATGAATCACGCCGTCAGCAACGAACCGCCGATCGGTTCGACGCCGGACGCTCACAGCCTGCTCCAGAGCCCTCATCACCAGCTCGCTGCTCTTACCGGTACTGACCGTGAAACCCAGGATGCGCCTCGAGAAGCCGTCCTGCAGGAACGACACGTACACCCACCCTTCACGAGTGAGCACGTGCGTGAAGTCCGCCACCCAAACGATGTCGGGCGCATCTTGGAACCAGTCTCGCCTCACCAGATCCGGCGAGCTGACGCCGCTAGGCGTTGGGATGGTCGTGCGGACCTTCCTTCTTCGTGTCATGCCCTTCAAGCCCGCGACTCTCATCAGGCGCGCCACCTGGTCACGCCCAACGTCGATACTCTCGTGCTGGAGGGCGTGCCATACCTTACGGACGCCGTACACACCAAAGTTCTCGCGGTGCACCCGATGAATGACCTCCAGGAGACGCTCATCGGATTGCTGGCGAGCGGATGCTTGCCGCTTCTTGGCTGCGTAGTACGTGCTCGGGGCGATCGGCACGTTGTGGTCCCGTAGGACACGGCAGATCGGCTCGACCCCGAACAGGTTCTTATACGCGTTGATGTAGGCGACCATCACTTGAGTCGGCGGTCGAGCTCCGCGGCCGCGAAAAACGCGCTGGCTGTCTTGAGGATCTCGTTGGCTCGTTTGAGTTCGGCTACTTCCTTCTTGAGGGCCTTGATCTCCTCACGCTCTGTGGTTGTCAGGCCTGGCTTGTCACCAGCGTCGATGCGGGCTCTGTCTACCCAGCCGCGCATGGTGTCGACCGGGATGCCGGTTAGGTCATGCAGGCGCCGATAGGAGGCTGAACGTGATTCGTGCGGCGCTTCTTCTCGACGCTCCATGAACATGCGGATGACTCGATCTTTGGTTTCTTGGTCGTAACGGGTCATGCTCCATTCTCTCCTTTCGAGGGAGAACGGAGCCTCCATCAAACCCAGGGCGGTTCAGTTCTTGGAGTTCCGGCGGGAGCTTGCTAACTCGTTGTTCGATTCGATCGATGCGATTCAGAGGGCTGCGACGCAACTGCTGGAACGGTACTGGCAGGATCGGGGAGCGCTGGTGCGGCTCACGGGTTTCTCGTGGTGGCTCGATGCCGTTCAAGAACTATGAAAATGACAAATCACTTCGGTATTAGACCGGTTCCTGAACAACACGTACGAACATCGCTTTACGACGACAAGCAAAATCTTTGCAGAGAATTGGATTGCTACCGGCTTAGGAGGACGTGCCTAAGCCAATCAAGCCAGTTGCTGGGGGTTGGGCCAGGTGGCGACGGGAGGTTGGCCTCTGTGGTTACATCCTCTGTGGTTGCATCGTCTGTTGTTGCCATCCGGCGGCGGGCCAATTCCAACTTTAGGCTCTCCTCCCCACGGGCCATGGCCCAATGGTGGTTGGCGGCGAAGAGGGGTTTCAGCACGAATGAGAGGGTTCGTAGCAGGGGTTTGTCGGCCCGGATGCGCCAGTCGTAGGTGACGGTGACGTGATCGCCATCTGGTTCGAAGGTCCAGACTCCGGAGCCCACGAAGTCGCCCCAGGCCTCGAGGGAGAAGCCAAAGGGGCGACGGGATTCGGTTACCCGAAATTGCCAGCGGAGGGTGTAGGGGAGCCAGCCTTTGGTGTAGAGGTCTACGACCTTGCCGACGGCGTCGGCGTCGCCCGGCTCGAGTTCGGTGACCTCGAGGTAGACCGCCGGCCACCAGCGGGGCAGGAACTCGGCGTCGCCCAGGACGTCGGAGATCTCCTCGACCGGGCCGGGCAGGCGCCACTGGGTAACGAAATGGTAATCGTTACTGGCCACGGGTTCAGCTTAGGGCATGTGCGGGGCCGTCGTGATCGGCACGGATTGGGGTGGAGCATATGATGGCGCTTCACAAGGTGCCGCGCCAGCGCACTTCAGATAGGTGCAGGCGCCAACCGACATCAGGCCGCATCCCTGATCCGCTCGAGGCCGTCGAGGATCAGGGCGAGCCCGAATTCGAAATCGCGGTCGTTGTCGGGGCCGGACTTCAGGACGTGCTCCACCACCATCTCATGGAGGTGGGGATACATGTCGACCGGCAGCTCCCGGAGGATGACAGCCGCCACTTGACCGAGTTCCTCAGTGTTGTCGAACGGCCAGCTCAGCTCCTGGAGGATGAACCCGTAGATGTGGCTGTCGAGGGTAAGGAACGCGCGCTGGGCCAACGCGATCGTGAAGCCCGCTTCCCTCAATGTTCCGATCACCGAGTCGAGGTATCGCAACCTCGCGGGACCGACGTCGACGCGCGACTCCATCAGGCTGGGTGCCCAGGGGTGACGCAAGAGAACCTCGCGGGCCGAGATCGCTCTTCGACGCATGGTCGTCTTCCAGTCGGTTCCGCCAGAAGGCACATCGATCTCGCCCACAACGATGTCGATCATGCCATCGAGGATGTCGTCTTTGTTGTCCACATGGTTGTACAGCGACATCGCCTCGACCCCAAGCTCCTGGCCGAGCTTGCGCATGCTGAGCGATTCGATCCCCACTTCATCGGCAAGGCTGATCGCGGCGCGCAGTATGCGTTCCCTGGTCAATGGGGTGCGGGGCTCTGCGCTCTTGTCGGTTTGGGTGGCCATCGACTTCCTCCTGCCCTTGCACTCTAACGTACAACGTAAGTTCGAGTTCGGATCACCCCCTTGACAAGCTTACGCTGTAAGTGTAACCTTACGTCGTAAGCTTACATCGTAAGCCTCACGTCACATTACAGTTGCGCATTGAGTGATCGTGCTTCATGCTGTGGCGCAACCGACCTCCGAGAACGCATCGTAAACGCCGTCCTACACAAGCGTTACACCCTCCATGAAGCCGCAGACACGTTCGACGTTGGAACCGCCACCGTCAGTCGCTACCTCCGCCGCTACCGCCAAAGTGGAGATCTCACCCCCAGAACCTCCCCGGGCCGCCCCAGCGCCCTCCATGAGCACCAGGCATGGGTTGAGCAGAGCATCAGCAACGACCTCAGACCAGCGCTGCGACCTTTTCTTGGAGAGAACTCCGCATCAGCAGAGCGACCATGTGCCGCTGGGTACGAACCAGAGAACTATCGCTGCTTGGATCGATGGGAGGGTCCAAGATAAACCGTCACCGCTGGACGTCATTGGTCCTGGTGCTGATCGCACTGCTCTCGAGTGCCGTTCGACCAGCGATGGCACAGGAGGGACCGGAACGTTCCGGTCTGCGCCCCGACGCACCCGAATACGGCATCCGGGGTCCGCACTGGGTCGGCTATAGGCCGATCGTGATCGGGGAAGGCACCGATCAGCAACGGCACGCCGACCTCTGGTATCCGGCGCTCAACCCGGAAGGAGCCGCGGAGGACATCGCCTACGAGTTCACCTTCATCATCCCCGAACTCAGGGGGGACGCTCCCCCGGTCGTCTTCGGCCATGCTCTCCGGGACGCACCGATCGACGGCGCCACAGGGCCCTATCCGCTGGTGGTCTTCTCGCACGGGTTCTCCGCCAATCCGGAATGGTACAGCACCCTGCCCGAACACTACGCCTCGCACGGGTTCATCGTTCTCGCGCCCGAACATGCGGATCCGGAGTGGAGTGAGAGTGCGCTAGCGTCCATCGACCGACCGCGCGACATCACGCAGACCCTGGACTTTGCGGAGGAGCTCACCGCGCCGGACGGAGAGCTGGCAGGCCTGATCGACCTGGACAACGTGGCCGTGGTGGGCCACTCCTACGGTGGCTACACGGCGCTGGCCATGGCCGGCGCACAGTACGACCTGGACGCCTTCAACCAGCGCTGTGCCGAGCTCTCCCCCAACGATCCCAAGGCCTTTCTGTGCCTGCCGCTGGTGGGCCAGGAAGCAGCCATGGCCGCGCGAGCCGGGCTGGACAGCGTGCCGGCAGGGTTATGGCCGTCGTTCGGCGATCCTCGGGTAACCGCCATCGTCCCGATTGCGGGCGACGCCTTCCTGTTCGACGAGGCAGGGCTGGCCCCGGTCACGATTCCCATGATGGCGATCGGGGGGACGGAGGACACCGGCACGCCGTTCGACTGGGGCAGCGAATTGTCGTATGAGCACGCCTCGAGCGAGCGCAAGGCGCTGGTGGCCTTCGTCGGGGCCGAGCACTTCTTCATGGGTACCCCCTGCGAGGACATGCCCTGGACCGCGGCTTTCCCCTACTCAGAACTAATCTGCTTCGACCCGGTCTGGGACAAGGATCGGGCGCTGGACCTGACGCATCACTTCTCGACGGCGTTTCTGCTGGCTGAACTGAAGGCCGATGCGAATGCTGCCGCAGCCCTGGCAGCGGATTCGGTGACCATCCCGGGCATCGCGTACCAGGCGATGGGGTTCTGATTCAGAATAGGTAAGCCAGCTGCCTAGCATGGACGAGGCCTCTTCGGGGGCCTCGTTTTTCCTTACCGCCGCAACGCCCCCCACAACCTCCGCAGCTCGGCCACCCGCAACACCCCCGCCATGACGGCGTAGACGACTCCCAGCACGATCAGCCCGACGAGCGCCTGGCCCACGAAGCCGAACCAGCCATCCCCAAAGGGAATCGCCCGCAGCAGCAGCCACGCTGCCCCCATCGCCACCCCGGCCGCCAGCCACACCGAGAGCGCCTGCCGCCCTAACGACACCAGGTCGAAGCGTTCGCGCCGCAGCACCAGCGCCAGCACCGTCAAAAACTGCCCCCAGGCCACGATTACGGTGGCCCAGGACATACCGGCGATGCCGTAGGCGGGTGCCAGCTGCCAGTAGAGCAGGGCGTGGAGCCCCAGGAATACCAGGGTGATGAGTACCGGGGTGCGCACCCGGCGGCGCACATAGAAGGTGCGGATCAGCAGGTTGTAGAGCCCCAGCGGGAAGATCGCCAGCCCCAGCGGGGCGGTGGCAGCGATGGTGAGGGTGAGCCGTGCCTCGTCGAGGGGGCGGCCGACCAGCGACAGGTAGTTGAAGATCGCCTGCACCGCCGGCTCGGCCAGCAGCAGCAGCGCCAGGCCGGCGGGAACCGTCAGGAAGGTGATGAGCCGCAGCCCCTCGAGCAGGGTGTGACGGAAGGTGTCGGGCTCCTCCACGGCGTTGGCCGCCAGGCGCGAGTAGTAGGCCAGCGCCGGCGAGATGCTGAACAGCCCCAGCGCCAGGCTGAGGAACAGCTCGGCGTTGAAGAAGGCCGTCTGGGCGCCGGCGGCGATGCCGGTGACCATGTTGGAGGCGATCACGTTGAGGATCTGGCGGCCGCTGGTGGTGAAGATCGCGGGGATCATCAGCACCAGCACCCCGGCCATGGCGGGGTGCCACAGGCGCCCGGGGGTGGGCAGCAGTCGGTGGCGGATCAGCGCCGGCAGCTGCACCGCCAGCTGGGCCGCGCCGCCCAGCACGAAGGCCAGCGCCAGCGGCACCGCCCGATCGGGAAAGAGCAGCATCAGCGTCACCACCACCACGTTGAGCGCCACCGGCGCCCAGGCGGGCGCGAAGAAGCGCTCCTCGCCGCTCAAGATCCCCATCGCCAGCGCCGAGAAGGAGATGGCGGTGAGGAACGGAAAGACGATGCGGGTGAGCTGGGTAGCCAGCGCCACGTTGACGTTGTCGGAGACGAGCAGCCCCACGATCCAGGGGGCCGCCAGGTAGGCGAGCAGCAGCAGCGCCCCGTTGACCAGCACCAGCAGCCCCAGCAGGGCGCCCGAGAGCCTGCGCGCCTGCTCGCGGCTGAGTTCTTTGTAGCTGGGCACGAAGGCGTTGGTTAGGGCCCCTTCGGCGAGCAGTTCGCGGAACAGGTTGGGCACCCGGAAGGCGGTGACGAAGGCGTCGCTGATCTCGCGGCTGAACAGCTGGTTGAGGAGCGAGTTGCGCAGCAGCCCGGTGGCGCGGCTGGCCAGGGTGCCGATCATCAGCGTCAGGGCGCCGCGGGCGCTCGAGGGCGTTGGCGTCGGCGCCGGTTCGTCGGGGGAGGGTTGGTCCACTCAGGCTATTCTGGCACGCAGCTTTTCGAAGCGCCGCTCGACCTCATCGAGGGTCTCGTCCCGTTTGGGGAAGGCGAAGCGCACCAGACCGCGGCCCAGACCCGGGTCGGAGCGGTAGAAGCTCGAGCCGGGCACCGAGCCGATGCCAACCTCGTCGATGAGCCAGTAGACGAAGGCGTCGTCGTCGGAGAGGCCGTAGGCTTCGGCCAGGCGGTCGAACTTGGCCATGGTGTAGTAGGCGCCCTCGGGGGTGGGGGCCTCGAAGCCGGCCTCGTGAAGGAGCCCCATCATGCGTCGGCGCCGCTCGGCGTAGTAGTCGCGGAGCCAGATGTAGTAGCTCTCGGGCAGCTCCATCGCCGCCACCGCCGCCCTCTGCAGTGGCGCCGGGGCGCAGATGGTGGTGAAGTCGTGGATCTTGCGCAGGCCGTCGGTCAGGTAGGCCGGGGCGATGGCGTAGCCGACCCGCCAGCCGGTCACCGAGTAGCTCTTGGAGAGCCCGCTGATGGTGATGGTCCGCTCCCCCATGCCCGGCAGGGTGGCGATGGGGATGTGCTCGTGGCCGTCGAAGACCATGTGCTCGTAGATCTCGTCGCTGATGGCGACCACGTCGTGGCGAATGCATAGCTCGGCGATTGCGGACAGCTCCTGGCGGGTGAAGACGCGGCCGCTGGGGTTGTGGGGGGTGTTGAAGATGACCGCCTTGACCCGCGGCTGCGCGAAGGCGCGCCCCAGTTCATCGGGGTCGATGGTGTAGTCGGGCGGCCGGATCGGCACCCACACCGGCTCGGCCCCGGCGAAGACCACGCCGGCGTGGTAGTTCTCGTGGGCCGGCTCGAGAATCACCACCTGATCGCCGGCGTCGACCACCCCGATGAGGGCACTGATCACCGCTTCGGTGACCCCGCAGGTGACGGTTATCTCGCGCGCCGGGTCGGGCCGGAAACCGTAGAAGCGTTCGGTCTTGGCGCTGATCGCCTCACGAAGTTCGGGCAGGCCCCAGGTGGGGACGTACTGGTTGTAGCCCTCGTCGAGGGCCCGCTTGGCCGCCTCGAGCAGCTCGCTGGGCGGCCCGAAGTCGGGCGAGCCCTGACCCAGGTTGACGGCGCCCCGCTCGATCGCGTGAACGGTGATGCTGCGAATGACCGATTCGTAGAGATCGTCGACCCGGCCGGCGGCTCGTGGTGCCATGGGGTGCCCCTCCTGGGGAACAAGCATACCAGCAGCGGTTGGTGCTATGACTTGCCGATGAGCCCCGAAGGGCAGCTACCGATATAGACTTGGAATCGACTGACCTAACGGTTGATTTCCCGTAGGATCGAAGAGATGTTCAGAAGGCGGTATTCCCGTGGCACACAACAGACACACAGGACTCTTGACGCGACCTTCTGGATTCCTGCTTCTGCAGGAGTGACATCACCTTAGGAGGGGCACTAAGGCACTACTGTTGGAAAAATTCGCAATCCGAAATCGACTATGGAGAGGTAATGAGCCAGAACGGACCGTTCAGAGGAATATTCACCATTCCGTCTACCCCTTTTCGCGAAGACGGGGAGATCGATATACCCAGCTTCCGGCGCATCGTAGATTTCTGCATCGAATGCGGCGCGCACGGTCTCGTCTATCCGGTCATCGCCAGCGAGTTCACCTCGCTCAGTGACGCCGAGCGTATGCAGATGTCGGAAGTCCTGGTCGAACACAACCGAGGCCGCATTCCGGCCGTCATCGGGGTGGCAGGTCTAACCAAAGAGGTGTCCGCCAAGTTCGCCCGCCACGCCCACGATATCGGCGCCGACGGTGTCATCGCATTGCCGCCCTATGTGACTAGAACTGGAGTATCCCAAGGTGAAATCTTCGACTACTTCCGCACCATCTCAGACGAGGCGCGGATTCCGGTCTTCATTCAGAATTTCCTGCCTCCGCTGGGCACCGATATGCCCGCCGAGTTTCTGCTAAGGCTCTGTTGTGAGATCGAGCACGTCGAATATATCAAGGAGGAGACGGTACCGAGCACCATCAAGCTGACCCAGGTCGTCGAAGGGAACGACGGCTCCTGCAAAGGCGTCCTCGGCGGGGCCGGCGGCCGCTACCTGATCGAGGAATACCGGCGCGGCTCCGCCGGCAATATGCCCGGATGCCATGTCACCGATGTTGTGGTCGCCCTCTGGAACGCCCTGGAAGCAGGTGACGAGGCGCGCGCGATCCACATCAGCAAGGAGATATCGCCCCTTATCTTCTTCCAAGACCAGCTGGCCGGATGCTACAAAGAGGTGCTCTATCGCCGCGGCGTTATCGATTGCCCGCTCAAACGCAACGGCAAGATGCCGCTGGACGAAATCTCCTCCAGGTACCTGGACGACATTCTCAAGGCGCTCGAGCCTCTGATGACCTGGGGCAAGTAGAGCTCTCAGGTCCGAAGACATCCGCCCATTCTTGAAGCTCGATTACTCCTAAATACGGCACCCGCGTCGACTCCGCCTGGATGGAGGCCTTTATCGATGGGATTGCCTACATCGTGGCGGGGATGAAAACGTTGCTGGAAACGGGGGGTAGGTTGGCAGCATAGAGGGGATTTGGGGCCCTTTACACCATGCTTGATAGACAGTTGTCCCCCGACCATGCTCGGGTACCAAGAGCAAGACCTCGGTGGGGCTGGGCCTACGAACTAGGCATCGAGAGAACCAGAAACGCCGCGATCGACACCCTACGCAAGGAGTTACTACGGAGCCAAGGAGACCCCATCGAAGGACTCACACACATGAAAATACGCGTGCCGAAGTAGAGGACCTTCATCCACCCGCAATCATCAGTTACGGCGTACGAATAGTGAACCGCCCTGGGTTTGATGGAGGCTCCGTTCTCCCTCGAAAGGAGAGAATGGAGCATGACCCGTTACGACCAAGAAACCAAAGATCGAGTCATCCGCATGTTCATGGAGCGTCGAGAAGAAGCGCCGCACGAATCACGTTCAGCCTCTTATCGGCGCCTGCATGACCTAACCGGCATCCCGGTCGACACCATGCGCGGCTGGGTAGACAGAGCCCGCATCGACGCTGGTGACAAGCCAGGCCTGACAACCACAGAGCGTGAGGAGATCAAGGCCCTCAAGAAGGAAGTAGCCGAACTCAAACGAGCCAACGAGATCCTCAAGACAGCCAGCGCGTTTTTCGCGGCCGCGGAGCTCGACCGCCGACTCAAGTGATGGTCGCCTACATCAACGCGTATAAGAACCTGTTCGGGGTCGAGCCGATCTGCCGTGTCCTACGGGACCACAACGTGCCGATCGCCCCGAGCACGTACTACGCAGCCAAGAAGCGGCAAGCATCCGCTCGCCAGCAATCCGATGAGCGTCTCCTGGAGGTCATTCATCGGGTGCACCGCGAGAACTTTGGTGTGTACGGCGTCCGTAAGGTATGGCACGCCCTCCAGCACGAGAGTATCGACGTTGGGCGTGACCAGGTGGCGCGCCTGATGAGAGTCGCGGGCTTGAAGGGCATGACACGAAGAAGGAAGGTCCGCACGACCATCCCAACGCCTAGCGGCGTCAGCTCGCCGGATCTGGTGAGGCGAGACTGGTTCCAAGATGCGCCCGACATCGTTTGGGTGGCGGACTTCACGCACGTGCTCACTCGTGAAGGGTGGGTGTACGTGTCGTTCCTGCAGGACGGCTTCTCGAGGCGCATCCTGGGTTTCACGGTCAGTACCGGTAAGAGCAGCGAGCTGGTGATGAGGGCTCTGGAGCAGGCTGTGAGCGTCCGGCGTCGAACCGATCGGCGGTTCGTTGCTGACGGCGTGATTCATCATTCGGATGCCGGCAGTCAATATACGAGTCTGGCGTTCAGCCAGAAGTTGCTCGATCATGGCGTGAACGGTTCGATCGGTCGGGTGGGCACGGCGTATGACAATGCGTTGATGGAGAGCACGATCGGCTTGTTCAAGAGCGAGCTGATCCACGCCAGGTCGACGAGTTGGTGCTCGAGGCAGGAGGTGGAGACGGCGACGATGCGGTGGGTGAGGTGGTTCAACTGTCGGCGGTTGCACTCTTCGCTCGATTACGTCAGTCCCGTGGACTTCGAGATGGCGTACACTCAAGCGCAGGCCATGCCCAGGCTGGCCGCGTGAGAGCAGAGTCTCCACGAAACCCAGTACGGTTCACAATGACCCCGAGTTCCTACAACGAATCGTCCAGAACGCCCTACAGCACATCCTTGAAGCCGAAATCAGCCACCACCTCAACGCTGAGCCATACCAACGAACGCCCAGCAGGAAAGGCTACCGCAACGGCTACAAACCCAGACAACTCAAAACCAGAGTCGGCAGCCTCGAGCTACTCATCCCCCAAGACAGAGATGGCACCTTCAGGACAGAACTCTTCGAGAAGTACCAACGCAACGAGAAAGCCCTCGTGCTATCCCTGATGACGATGTACCTCGAAGGAATATCAACCCGGAAAGTCAGAGACGTTACCGAAGTCCTATGCGGAACAAGTTTCAGCAAGAGCACCGTCAGCAACCTCACGAGGCAGCTCGATGAGGACCTCCAAGCATGGAGATCTCGTCCGCTAGAAGTTGAGTACCCGTACCTGATGGTGGATGCTCGCTACGAACATGTCCGGGTCGACCATCAGGTGGTCAGCCTGGGCGGACGGCAAAGCCTCGGCGCTTCGCTGACGCTGATCGTGACGGGGGTCAGGGCTGACGGTTACCGCGAAATACTCGCTGTGGCGGTGTCGGATACGGAGAGTGAAGCTACCTACCAGGAGGTCTTCCGATCTCTCAAGACCCGGGGCCTTCGGGGTGTGCAGCTCGTAACGAGTGATGACCATGCAGGATTGAGAGCAGCGATCAGTAGGCACTTTCAGGGCGCGAGTTGGCAACGCTGCCAGGTTCATTTCGCTCGGAATCTGCTGGGTCGAGTAGCGAGGAAGCATCGTAAGCACCTAGCCGAGGACCTCAAGGGGATCTTCCGGGCGCCTACCTTGGAGTGGGCCAGGGAAGCAGTGGTGGAAGTGGTGGATGCCTGGCGTGGTAGTCATCGGGCCCTGGCTGAGCATTTGGAGGGGCATGTCGAGGAGTGCTTGGTGTGTTTCGCGTTCCCTGTTTCTCATCGTTTGAGGATCAGGACTACGAATTCGTTGGAGCGTCTGAATCAGGAGATCAAGCGTAGGACTCGGGTGGTGAGGATCTTTCCGAATCGGGAGTCTTGCTTGCGGTTGGTGACGGCGTTGTGTATGGAGACGAGTGAGGAGTGGCTCTCTGGGAAGCGGTATTTGGATATGAGCTGGTTAGTTGAGCCGGCGGAATTGGAGGAACTCATCGGTGCTTGACTTGTTTGGAGGAAACTACAGAACAATCTGGACTTGACTCGCTATATCTCCAGGCGCTACAAGCAAGGAAGGAATATAGGCCACTCCGAAAAACCCGACAGGTATGAGGATCAGGTAGAGGATCGCTGCGAGTCGTGCGACCGGCTTTGGTGTGCGCATCATTTGGTTATCCATGACGAGAGAATATGAGCAGCACGGTATCAACGTACAGACACCAAAGTACTGTTTGGGGGTATTGCTCGGCGGGTTAGGGGGTATTGTTGAGGTGTTACTGAGACTGTCGTTGGTCAAGAGGTGGCATGGAGATTCAGTCCGAGAATCGACCGTTTTATGCCCCCCCAAATCGTACCGCAAGAAAGGCGTCCCCACAAGGGTTTTTTCCAATCAGGATACTACCCCGAACCGGGAGAAAAAGAGACGCTCGAGCCGGAACTCGAGCGTCGTGTTACGGAGAGGGGGCTGGGGGGTTAGGGTCCGAAGTCGATCTGGTTGCCGGCACCACTGATGCTCCACCGAGCGGCTTCGCTGGCGGCTCCGACCTTAATCCCGGTCGGCTGCGCCCCGACACCACCGAGGTCATCGCTGTACGCGGTCATGATGACCGTCTCACCGGCTGGCCGGACGTCCCTCAACTGGAACCCACCATTCCCGGTAAGGACATTGTTGCCAGGCGTCACGGCGTCCCCGAGGTTGATCACCAAGGGCGAACCGGAGACGTTGATGCCCGACAGGCCTTGGTTGGTGATCGTCGCGTCCGTAACCGTCAGGCTCCCGTTGCTGGTACCGAAGTTGATTCCATAGGCACCGTTCGCATCCACGGTGACGTTATCGATGGTCGTCACGGAGTCATTCCCGAAGAGAACGATCGCTGACCAGGCTCCGAGGACACCGTTATTGGTAAAGCTGGAGTTCATCAGGTTCAGGGTGTTGGCACCCTCGAGGCGAATCGAGTTCCTTTCGTTGTTGACGAACGTAGCGTCACTCAGATCCAGCGAAGCGGAGTCCCGCAGCAGGACCGCGTGGTTGACGTTGCCATCGAGAGTCGCCCCGGCAATGGTTGCGGTGGCAGTCTGGAACAGGTCGATCCCTTCGCCAGTCGTGTGCATCACCGTGATGTTGGTCAGGGTGAAGGTGCCGCTACCGGACAGCTCCATCCCAGCGTCGACCGTAGTGGTATCGACCGTGACATTGCTGATCGTGGCGTCACCACCATTGAAATCGATCGCCTCACCGACGTTCGAGATGGTCAGATCGCTCACGCTGGTCGGGCCACTGAACGCAACAAGGGTGTCCGTGACACCGCTGTTATCATCCAGAATGGTTCCAGCTTCCGACGCCCCAGAGAGGCTCACGCCGCTGATGGTGACCGGGAAAGCCTCGCCATTAACGTTATCGTAGAGGCCATCCGCAAGATGGATCGAATCGCCCAGCGAAGCCACACTCGCCGCCTGCGTCAGCGTCTTGAAGGGGCTATCCAGGGTACCCTGATTCGTGTCGACGCCGGTATTCGCATCGGCTGTGATAGCGGTGATCTCCACGGCGCCGGGGAAGTCCACAGCACCGGCGGAGGCGGTCAAGCTAAGCGTCTGCATACCCATGTCGGCACCGTGAGAAACGAGGAAACTGATGGTGGCAGAGATACTGTTATTCGTCACGACCGTGCCGTTCAATGAACCGAGCTTGGCAAGCGCAATGTCCGACAGCTGGTCACCCAGCACTTCGAGCACGATGGTCCCGTAGCCCTGACGGACCTGCTTGCTGGGCGAGAAGCCCTGCACGGCGACCGAGTTGACCGTGACCGGCGGCCCGGTGACGCTGAGGTTGAGGCTGGCGGTCTTGCTCAAGGAGCCGGCCTGGCCACGTACCGTCAGCGCGAACGCGCCGACGGCTGAGCTGGGCGACACGCTGAGCGTGAGGCTTGCACTCGAACCCGCCAGGGGGTTCTCGCTGAAGGCGGCGGTGACCCCGCCAGGGAGTCCTTCGACGCTCATCGTCACGACATCGGCGAACCCGCCGGAACGCGATAGCGTCACGGTGACCTGGTCGCTGGAACCCGCCTGGATGCTAAGCACACCGGACACGGCTACCGAGAAGTCGGGGACGATGCTTGGGGGGCTGCAAGCGGCGAGGACGAGGACCATTACGACTGCGAAACTGATATATGTGGAGAAGCGATTCATGCGCATCTCACCTCCTGAACCCGAGCATGATGATTCGCCCCTGAAATGCCCCTGAACACGGCCCGGGGCAGTCCGAGCTGGCGGTGATGGGTTCAGCCGTGGCGCTCGTGGCGCGGCCTGAGAGCCACCGAGTACCTGAAAGGTCGGGGATCGGCGTTGTCGGGAACCGCCTCACGGCCCCATACAGCGGTTCTCAGAATGAGTGATTGGTGACTCCGGCATGCTCAAACCAACCCAACACATCCCCCAACGACACCGTCGATAGCGCAGCCGCGATCGCAGAGTCCAACGCTCCCCTCGTCCTCGCCCCCACAGCTTTCACGAACGCCTTTATCTTCGAAAAAGCCAACTCAATGGGGTTGAAGTCCGGACTGTACCCAGGCAACAACACCAACTCGCACCCCCTCGCCTCGATCGCCTCCCGCACCTCCGGTTTGCGGTGCACCCCCAGCTGATCCATCACCACGATCTGCCCCGGCCTCAGCTTCGGAGCGATGACCTGCTCGATGTACGCTAAAAACGCCACGCCATCCACCGCTCCGGTCAACGTCATCGCGTCACCCACACCCTCATCGAGACTGATCGCTGCAACGAGGCTGGTGTTCTCCCCACGGTTCTTCGGCACCCTACCCACGGCACGTTGTCCACGTGGGGCGTAGGCGTAGGGCAGGGTCATGGCGACGTTGAAGCCGCTCTCATCGACGAACACCAACCGGTGCGGGTCAATACCTCTGATCCAAGCCAGGAACCTCCACCGGGCCTCTGGATTCTGTTCACTCGCGTAGATCGTCTTTTTTTCTCGTCGATCCCAATCTCTGTACCCAGCGGCACATGGTCGCTCTGCTGATGCGGACGCCGGTTCTCTCCAAGAAAAGGTCGCAGCGCTGGTCGTGGGTGAGGTCGTTGCTGATGAGGCTCTGCTCAACCCATGCCTGGTGCTCATGGAGGGCGCTGGGGCGGCCCGGGGAGGTTCTGGGGGTGAGATCTCCACTTTGGCGGTAGCGGCGGAGGTAGCGACTGACGGTGGCGGTTCCAACGTCGAACGTGTCTGCGGCTTCATGGAGGGTGTAACGCTTGTGTAGGACGGCGTTTACGATGCGTTCTCGGAGGTCGGTAGAGTGCGCCATGCCTCAGCATGAAGCACGATCACTCAATGCGCAACCCGCTGTAAGGGTTTTTTCCAGGGCTATTTCCCTACCGTTTTTGGCTCGGCCTAGAAACAACCAAAACAAGATCGCTCGCCGCTAGGCAACCAAGGTTGACAGCTGTCAACCTTGGAGACCAAGACCGTGTGATTCGGAGTACGGTTTGTGTCGGCATCGGGGTGCCGATAGCGGTCGTTTCAATGCGCGCCATGCTCCTGAGAGAGATGACCTCGCTTTGAAACGACCGCCGTACCGCCGGTACCCACTACCGTTAGACCAGCCGCTTGCCCGCCACGAAGGTCGCCCCCACGTGCTCGAGGGCGTCCAGATCGTCGAGCGGGTTGCCCTCGACAACTACTACGTCGGCAATCTTGCCCGCCTCGAGGGTTCCCAGTCTGTCATCGAGACTGTTGATCGCCGCGGCTGACACCACGGTGGCGCTGCGCAGGGCGCCGTAGTTGTCTGCGACCACGCCCAGCTCGACCATGAACTTCATCTCGGGCGCGACCACCGAGTGGGGTACCACCGGGCTGCCGGCGTCGGTGCCGAAGGCGATGGGCACCCCCGCCTCGGCGGCCTTGACGATCCCCTCGTAGCGGCCGGAGTTGGCGACGGCGCGCTGGCGCTCTTCGATCTTCCACTCGGGAATCCCGTACTTCCGCGCGAGCTCGGGCTGGCTCTGCATCACCAGCGGTGCAAAGGTGGTGACGATCGGCAGGCCCTTTTTCAGCAGCAGCGCGATGGTCTCGTCGGTCATGTCGCCGCCGTGCTCGATGCAGTCGATGCCGGCGAGGGCGACCCGCTCGATGGCGTCGTCGCGGGTCGCGTGGGCGGTGATGGGGAGGCCGTTGCGGTGGGCCTCGTCGACTACCGCGTGCAGCTCCTCGTCGGTGAGCTCGAGGGTGTCGTGGCAGGCCATGATCTTGATCAGATCGGCGCCGGCGCGAACCTGCTCGCGCACCGCTCGGCGCATCTCGTCGGGGCCGCTGGCCTCGCGGCAGCACCAGTAGGTGTGGCCGCCCGTCTGGATGATCGCCTCGCCGGTAATCAGCAGCCGCGGGCCGGGGAAGATCCCCTGCTCGACCGCCTGCTTGGCGAAGATATTGGCGGTGTTCATGCCCAGGTCGCGCACGGTGGTGATGCCGGCTCGGAGGCTGATCAGCATGTTGCCGGCCGACTTGTAGGCGCTGATCTCGGCGCCGTCGTCCATCGACTGGCGGGCCAGGTCGTGGATACCGTCCCAGGCGAGGTGGGCGTGGTTGTTGAACATGCCGGGCAGCAGGGTGCCGCCGGTGTCCATGGCCTCGTCGCCACGCGAGCCCAGCTCGGCGGCCGGACCGACCGCCTTGATGGTGTCCTGCTCGATCTCGACGAAGCCGTCCTCGATCACCTCGTCGCCGTTGCAGGTGAGCACCCTGCCCCGGAGCAGGTGCTGCCCCAGGGGAACGTCGAACATCGGTTTGGTGATCTTCTGATAGCGCCAGGCGGGGGGTTCGGGCATGCTGTTCTCCTTATTGGGGGTGAGCGAGGCTTACTTGAGGCCGAGTTCCTCGAGCGCCCGGGCGGCGCCATCGAGGTTGGTGAGCTTCATGCTGGCGTAGTTGGGCGAGAAGATGACCCCCTTGCCACCGGCGCGGTAGGTGGCCATCACGCTGCGGTAGACGATATCGGGGGTACACACGGCCTGATCTTCGCGCGAGCGCGGTGCGTCGACGCCGAGGCCCATTAAGACCGGTACCTTGCCCTGCACCCCGCGCACGGCGTCGGCGCACTGGCCGAAGACGTAGCTGTCGGGATCGAGGCCCGCCTGCACCACCTCGTTCCAGGGGGCCTCGTCGAGGCCGAGCAGCTTGTACATGCCCGGCGTCATCTCCTCGGGGGTGAAGTCGCGCAGGATGGAGTTGTGGAACGCCGTCATCTCGTTGTGGTAGATGAGGCCCGACTGGTGCTGGTAGGTGATCGGCTTGACCCAGTCGGCGTAGCTCGTCTGCTCCTCCCAGGGCCATTGGGCCTTGCGAATCGGGTTGAAGTGGTTGCGGTTCCACACGTTGAGGCCGAAGCCGAGGTCGGGGTTGCACCACTTGACGATGCCGTACAGCTCGCGGTCGAGATCCTTGTTGCGTTCGAGCCAGAAGCGCTCCCAGATGAGCACCTCGGGGTTGCGCAGCAGCACCCGCAGGAACTCGATCAGCGACCCGTCGACGAACGCCTCGCCGGCGAGGGCCTTCTGGAAGTAGTCGTACACCTCGTGCATGGCGAGGCGTACCCGCTCGACATCGATGCCGCGATCGAGCGCCTCGCGGCGGCTCCCCTCGCTGAAGTCGCCGGGGGCCTGCCCAGCCATCAGCTGGTCGAGCGGGCTGCGGCGCTCATTGCACCACATGATGCCGTCGAGATCGTAGTTGCGGCAGTGGTCCTCGATCATCGAGTGGATCCAGCGCCGGTAGTCCGGATGGCTGGTGCTCGGCTCCGAGCCGTGCCGGCCCAGGAAATCGACCTCGAGCGCCTGGGCCAGGTTCGGAATCTGCACGTTGTTGGCCGAGCCGTGGCCGGCGTACTTGAAGAACGGCTCCATCAGCTCGGTGTAGACCTTCATACCCCGCGCCCGGGCTGCCGGGATGACCGTCTCGAGGATATCGATGCCGGCGGTTTCGGGATCGGTCGCCCGGTAGTTCTTGATGAAGGTGTTCTGGTAGTAGTCGGGGTTCGGCTCGAAGTAGGCGCCGCCCTTCAGCGTCAGCGGCTCGGGCACGCCGTGGTCGGGCCAGCCGTCGAACTGGTGCGAGATGCTGCGGCCCACCTTGAGGCCCAGCCAGGAGACCGTGCCGATCATCAGCACGTTGACGCCGACCCGCTCCTGCAGGGTCTCCAGCACCGTCTCGACACCCTCATCGATGAAGCTGACGGGGCTGATCTGAACGCCGACGAACTTCTCGTCCTTGTTGGCTTGCGGTTCTGCCATGTCGCCTCCCTCGGCTCAGCCTAGCGGCCGCCAGCGGTGCTCCCAGTCGACGCTCAGCCGCTCGGCGCCCGTGTCGGTAATGAGGATATCTTCGTTGATGCCGGCGCCCCAGTGGTCCGGCGGCAGGACGTCGCGCCGCGGGTGATAGGAGAAGACCATGCCGGCCTCGAGCTGCCAATCCTGAGTCTGGCCCCAGGGCCGCTTCTGGGTGAACCAGGGCCGCTCGATGGTGTCCATGCCCTGGCCGTGGAAGTGGAAGTGGGTGGTCTCCTCGCCCAGCTCCCAGCCCTGCTGCTCGACCACCCGGTTGAAGGTCGCCGCCATGTCGGACAGGCGGGCGCCGGGCTTGGCCATCTTGCGAATCTCCTCGAAGGCCAGCAGCTCGTCCTCCATGATCTTTCGCTCGAGCTCGTTGGGCTCCTGGAAGGCGCAGTTGATGGTGATCTCGCACCAGTGGCCGCTCTCGCCGCAGATCTCGAGGTGGAAGCGCAGCTTGTCGTCGAGCAGCAGCGGCACCTCCCGGGGCGGGTCGGACACGCCCGGCTGCTCGCCGATGAAGATCAGCAGGTCGCGGGCGCCCGAGGCCCACACCGGTTTGGTCGCCTCGCTGATGAGCTCGCGCTGGCTGACCCCCTTGGCGTCCCTGACCAGCTCGCCGAAGCGAACCATGACCGACTTGGCCATGATCCACAGCTCGCGCTCCTGGCGAATCTCCAGCGGGCTCTTGACCATGCGGATGCGGTCCATCATCTCGTCGGCGTCGACGAAGGTGACGTCGGGCAAGAGCCGCTGCAGCTCTGCGTAGCTCCCCGCCGAGAGGATGAAACGGAAGCCGGCGATGCCGATGCGGCCGCCGGCGAGCCCCCGTTCGCGGATGTAGTCGACCATGCGCGGCACCAGGTAGACGTCGCCGCGGGTATCGCTCACCCAGCCGTGAGCGCCGATGCGGGCCGCCACCGCCGGGCTCGACAGGGTCAGCGCCGGCTCGCCGTCAAGGGGCAGCAGCAGCAGGCCGTCGTGGCCCCACAGGTGGAAGTCGGTGAAGTAGCGCAGGTAGCCGCGCCCGGTCCACCAGTGGCCCTTGCCGGCCACCAGTAGCCCGTCGAGCTGCTCCCGCTCCATCGCCTCGCGGGTGCGCTTGAAGCGCGCGTCCCGCTCCTGAAGATCTGCCTTGATCATCCCGTCACTCTCCCTTGCTTGCGTCGGCGCGGCCGCACGACCGTGCCGTCGCCGGCCTGGCCGATCACCTCGCCCGCCTGGTACACCACCGTGCCACCGACCAGCGTCGCTGCCACCTCTCCCTGGATCTCCATGCCGTCGTAGAGGCGGTTGCACTCGGCGGCGCGGCTGACCCCCCGGCGCCGGTCGATGGTGACGCGTGGACGCGGGTCGTACAGCGCGATATCGGCGTCGGCCCCGACCCGCAACGCCCCCTTGCCGGGGAGGTCGAAGAGCTGCGCCGGCCTGGCGCTGATGAGGTCGACCACCCGAGCCAGCTCGAGGCGGCCCGACAGGGCCTGGTGCATCATCAGCGGCAGCAGCAGCTCGACGCCGGGGTGGCCTGGCGGGGCGTCGAGGATGTTGCCCCAGGCCGCCTCCTTCTCGGGGGCGGTGAAGGGGGCGTGGTCGGTGGCCACCACCTCGATCAGCCCGTCGTCGAGGGCCTGCCACAGCGCCTCGCAGTCCTCGGCGCCGCGGATGGGCGGGTTGATCTTGCCGTAGGGGCCGACCCGCTCGAGCACCTCTTCGGTAAACAGCAGGTAGTGGGGGCACGTCTCGGCCGAGACCGGTGCGCCCCGCGCCCGCGCCTGGCGCAGGATCTCGACGGTCGCCGCCGAGCTCACGTGGGCCAGGTGGATGGGAACCTCGAGCCACTCGGCCAGCGCGATCACCTGGGCGGCTGCCGCCGCTTCGGCCACCGCCGGCCGCGAGCGACGATGGCGCAGGTAATCCGGCCCCTCGGCGTCGCGCTGGCGGGTATCAAAGAGGTCGAGCAGGCTCTGGTCCTCGGCGTGGAAGACGCAGCGCAGGCCGGTCGCCTTGACCAGCTCGAGGGCCTGGAAGATGTCGGCGGCGTCATCGGTGCTGAGGCCGCGAAACTCCGCCTCACGACCCTTCAATTCGCGGGTGGTGAACAGTTTGAAGGCGATGGCGCCGGCCTCTGCCATGCCCTCGACCTCGTTGCGGTCGAGCAGGCCCGGGGCGCCGTAGAGGCCGATGTTGACGTAGGCGTCGCGGGCGGCCAGGGCGGCGCGGTTCTGCCACACCGCCGTGGTGGCGGCGCACGGGTCCGAGATCGGCATCTCGAACAGGGTGGTGACGCCGCCCGCCGCCGCCGCCCGCGACTCCGAGGCGAAGTCGCCCCGTTCGGGAAACGAGGGGGCGCGGCAGTGGAAGTGGATGTCGATGGCGCCGGGCAGGACCAGCATGCCCTCGGCGTCGATGGTGCGGTCGGCCGTGACGGGCTCGCCGGGCGCCACGATGGCCTCGATCCGGCCGTTCTCGATCAGCACCGTGCCCGCTTCGGGGGACGAGGCCGCGGGCGTCACCAGCCCCCCGTTGACGATCGCCAGCTCAGCCATTTGTCTCGGCCGGCCGAAGGTAGCGGCGGATGGCCTCGAGGCGCAGCGCCTCGGGATCGACCTCAGCAGCCTCGAGGCCATACACCTCGCGCGCCGCCTCGAGGCTGACCAGGCCGAGGGCGACATCGTCGAGCACCCGCTCGCGTTCGCGCTGGCGGGGCTCGCCAAAGCCGCCGCCGCCCGGGACCCTGAGCACGATCTCGTCGCCCGGGTGCCAGGGGATGGGGACGAAGCGCTCGAGGCGTTCGCCGTTGAGCAGCACCTCGCCGCGCGAGCCCTCCCCGCCCCCTTCGAGGCCGGGAGCAGGGTACTTCATCAGATCGGGACGGACGGTCAGCAGGACCGGTTTGCTGGCGGTGCAGCGCAGCGCGATCTCCTGCCCCGGCCCGCCGCGGCGGAGGCCGGGTCCGCCCGAATCCTCGATCAGGGTCTTGCGCAGCATCACCGCGGGGCACTGGCGCTCGATGATCTCGGTGGGGGTGACGGTGCTGTTGTGGGGGTAGGCGCTGGGCAGCAGGCCGTCGGCGTCGCGGGTAGCGCCCAGGCCGCCGTGCGGGAGCATGTGCACCGCGAACTTGCCGAAGGGCCCATCCTCGCCCACGAAGTGGAAGGGAAAGATGCCGCCCGCCGCCGCGATCACCTCACCCTCCAGCAGCGGCGCCAGGGCGCCGAAGATGAGCGGGGGAATGTGCTTGATGACCTTGGCGCGGGCCTTGACCGGCGCCGGGAAGGTGCAGTTGACGATCGAGCCCTCCGGCGCGGTGATGTGGAGCGGCCGCACCAGGCCATCGTTGTTGGGAATGGCCGCGGCCAGCATGCACTTGACGGGGTAGACCGCCGTCGAATAGCTGATGTTGAAGGCCGCGTTGATGGCCGAGTGGGTCTGCTGCGGCGAGCTGCCGGCGAAGTCCATGAAGATGTCGGAGCCGCGAATTTCGAGCCGGAGCTTCAGGGTAAAGGGTTCCAGATAGCCGTCGGCGGTCAGCTCATAGTGGCTTTCGCCGTCGGGAAGCTCGGCGATAGCCTTGCGCAAGGCCCGCTCTGAGCGATCCTGGATGGCGCTCGACAGCCCCCGGATGTCGCTCAGGTCGTAGTCGTCCATGAACTCCTGCAGGCGCCGAATGCCGATGCGGTGGGTGCCGACGATGGCGTGAAGGTCGCCGAGCACCATCTCGGGGACGCGGCAGTTGGCGGAGATGAATTCCTCGATCACCGGGTCGACCTCGCCCGCCCGGTAGAACAGGTTGGGCATCACCCGGGTGCCCTCCATGAACATGTCGGAGGCCTCGAGGTCGCCGAGGTGCCCGCCCACGTCGGAGACGTGCGCCACCGTGCCCAGGTAGGCCACGATCTTGCCGCGGTGGAAGACCGGCGACACCAGGTTGTAGTCGGGCAGGTGGGTGCTGCCGATCCAGGGGTCGTTGGTGCACAGTACGTCCCCTTCCTGGAGTGTCTCCGGCGGGAACCGTTCGAGCATCGCCCTGGCGGTCCGGGGCAGCATTGTGCAGAACTGCGGTGGGCTCCACTGGGCCTGGGCGAGTCCGGCGGCCTCGGCGTCCATGATGGCGCAGCCGAAGTCGTGGCTCTCACCGACGATGGTCGAGAACGAGGTGCGGATGACGGCGGTATCGATCTCGTCGGCGATCGCTACCAGGCGTTGCCACATCACCTCGAGGCTAATGGAGTCGATTTCCGCCATGACTGGTCCCTTCCATCGCTGGCGCCGTGCCGGGATCGCTGTGGTCGGCGGCGCGGTCTCGTCTGCGAACCCTCAACCCGTATCGGGTCCGGGCTCCGGCTCCGTGGTCTCCTCAGCTGCATCATCCAGCCCGTAGTCGCGGTGTGCTCCTTCGGGGGTGATGTACCCCAGCCGCAGGTCGCTGAGCACCCGTTCTCGTTCGCGCTCCTCAACCGGTCCGAAGCCCGCTCCGCCCGGCATGATCATCATGATCTCGTCGCCCGGTTCGAACTGCAGGATCGGGAACTCGGTGATGACCTCGTCGTTGAAGCGGACCTCGCCGGTATGGCCGGGCTCGCCTCCGCCGATCCCCGGCGGCGCGCAGAAGATCTTGTCGGGCCGAACCCGGGCCTTGATCGTCACGTCCGCCATGTTCTTGAAGGTCATCCACTGGCCCAGGCCGCCGCGGCGCCTGCCGGCACCGGCCGAGTCGGGCAGCAACGCCTTCTGCAGAATCATCACCGGCGACCGGGTCTCCATGATCTCCACCGGGGTCACGGCGCTGTTGTGGGGGAAGGCGATCGGTACCAGCCCGTCCAGGTCCTGCATGCTGCCGCGCCCGCCGTGCGGCAGGATGTGCACGCTGAAGGTGCCGTAACCGGGCGCGTCACCGCCGACGCTGAAGGGCCAGATGGAGCCGCTGCCGGCCTGGGCCTGCTCGCCGAGGACGGGCCACACCGCGCCGAACAGGACCTGATTGATGTTGTTGGTGGTCTTGGCGCGCGCCCGAACCGGGTGGGGGAAGGTGGTGTTGAGGATGCTGCCCTCGGGAGCGGTGACGTGGATGGGTCGGAACAGGCCCTCATTGTTCGGAATGGTAGGCACCAGCGAACACTTGAAGGGGTACATGGTCGAGGCGTAGGTGGTGTTGTAGACGCAATTGATGGCGGCATAGCCAACCTGGGGACTGGTGCCAGTGTAGTCGACGTAGATATCGCTGCCCCGGATCTCGACGGTGGCGTGGAGGTGGACCTGCTCGATGTAGCCGTCGATGTCGAGGCCGAACTCGTGAATGCCGTCCGGCAACGCCTCGATTTTCTGGCGGATGAGGCGTTCCGAGCGATCCAAAACCTCCGCTGACAAGGCCTCCAGATCGTCAGCTTCATAGTCGTTGAGGAACTCCTGGAGCCTCCTGGAACCCATCTGATGGGTGCCGACGATGGCCCTGAGGTCTCCGAGGACGAGGTTGGGAACGCGGCAGTTCTGGCCGATGATATCGAACAGCAGTTCGTTCTCCTGGCCTTCCTGGTAGAGCTTGCTGGGGGGGATGCGGACCCCCTCGGTGAACACGTCGGGCGCCACGATATCGCCGCTGTGGCCGCCGACATCGGCCAGGTGCGCCACCGTGCCCATGAACGCCACCAGCTTGCCGCGGTGGAAGACGGGCGTGATGACGATGTAGTCGGGCAGGTGGCCGGCGCCGATCCAGGCGTCGTTGGTGCACAGTACGTCGCCCTCGCGCAGGGTGTGGGTGGGGAACTTCTCGAGCATGATCTTGGCGGTGCGGGGCAGGATGACGCAGAAGTTGGGCGGGCTGAAGCTCGACTGGCACAGCGATACCCCATCGGCGTTGACCAGGATGCAGGCGAAGTCGCGGCTCTCGCCGACGATGGTCGAGAACGAGGTGCGTACGGTGGCGTTGTCGACCTCGTCCATGATGGCGATGAGGCGCTGCCACTGGATCTCCAGGGCGATGGGATCGTAGTTTTCTGCTGCCGTCATCGCTGCCTCTCCGGCCACCCTAATTGGCTTCCGAGGTTCCCTCGACGGGCCACAGGCTACAGAGCTGCTCACAGGCCTCGAGGATGTGATCGCTGAGGATCTTGGTGGCCTGGTCGGTGTCGTGATCGGCGATGGCCGCCACCAGGCTCGGGTGGGTGCCGATGACCTCGTCGAGGCGCGTATAGATCTTGTGGCGTGCGTAGAGGCAGCGC
The DNA here is from genome assembly GCA_963662295.1 of Trueperaceae bacterium. Lineage (GTDB taxonomy): Bacteria > Deinococcota > Deinococci > Deinococcales > Trueperaceae. The sequence continues at coordinate 3,502,586 of OY759346.1, read as the reverse complement.
TTGAGTCCTATCTCCAACGGCATCCACACCCGGCGCAGGAGGTCGTGTTGCGCCAATTCGATCAGGCTGGTGTGGAAGTCGGCGTCCAGGTCGACCAGCTTGAGGCTGTCATCCTCCTTGGCGGCGAGAGCCATCTCTTCGACGGCGTCCTCGAGGCGGCTGACGTCTTCGGGTTGCAAGCGCTCGATGCCGAGACCGACCGCGAAGGTCTCCAGAGCCCCGCGGAGGGAGAACAGCTCGCGCACGTAGCTGGGCGACAGCGAGGTGACGTACACCCCCTTGTAGGGCACGTTGCGGATGAGGCCCTCCTCCTCGAGCCGGCCGAGGGCCTCGCGAACCGGCCCCCGACTGATCCCAAGCTGTTCGGCCAGCTGCGCCTGGTTCAGTTCCGATCCGGCCTCCAGGCGCCCTTCGATGATGGCCTCTCGAATCAGCTCGGTGACGTTCTCTCTTAGCGTTCGCGTCTCTAACGGAAGCCAATTCTCCATCTCATCGTCCTTCCAGGAAGGTCACGAGCAGGTTTGCGTAGGCATCCAGGATGATCTCGGTGCCGGGACCGATCACGGCGGTGGAATCGTTCTCCTCGACGATGGCAGGCCCCAGAAAGCGCACGCCGGCCGAGAGCTTGTTGCGGTCAAAGAGTGGCGTCTCGACGAAGCCGCCGGCCTCGGCGAAGTAGGCCTGCCGGGTGCCCTTGATGGCAACCTCAGCGTCGCCGGACCCAGCTTCGATGGGCTGCAATTCCACGTTCGGTTTTGGCCCGCTGGCGGTGAGCCGGCAGGTAGTGATCTCCAGACCCAGATGCTTATGGGCGTGCCCGTAGATCTCCTCGTAGGCCTGGTCGAACCGGGGACGCAGATCGCTCTCGAGGTCCACCCCGGCGAGCTGCTCGTAGGGCAGCGTCACCACGATCTCGTAGCCCTGGCCGACATGCCGCAGGTCGGCCTGGCGGGTAAAGCGCATCTCGCCCCCGGGCACCCCCGCCTCCTCGAGCGTCCGCCGCCCTTCGGCTTCGAGCTCGGCGTACACCTGATCGAGTTCCGACAGGCGCTCCGGGACGAGTTCGGCCATGAAGGTGCGGGCGAATTCGAACGACGCCGCCGCCGTCAGGAAGCCCAGCGCCGAGGCCACCCCGGCGCTCGCCGGGCAGATGTAGCCGGGCATCTTGAGGGCCCGCGCGATCGCGTCCGCATGTACCGGACCGGCGCCCCCGAACGCGATCAGGGTGAGTCGGCGCGGATCGCCCCCCTGTTCGGCGATGTGCACCCGGGTAGCGGAGATCATGTTCTCGTTCACCACCCGGAAGATGCCGTGCGCCGCCGCCGTGATACCGAGACCGAGCGCCGCGGCGAGTCCGGCCATGGCCTGCTCCGCCGCCTCGCGGTCGAGGCTCATGCGCCCCCCCAGGAAGTAGTCCGGGTTCAGGTAGCCCAGCAGCAGATCGGCGTCCGTCACGGTGGGCTCGGTGCCGCCCACGCCGTAGCAGGCGGGGCCCGGTTCGGCGCCCGAGGACTCCGGACCCACCTTCAACAGGCCCAGCTCATCGATCCGCGCGATGCTGCCCCCACCCGCCCCGATCTCGATCAATTCGATGGTGGGGACCCGGACGGGCAGGCCGCTGCCGCGTTTGAAGCGGTGCACCCGCGCGATCTCGAAGGTGTCCGTCACGGTGGGGGTACCGTTCCGGATCAGGCACATCTTGGCCGTGGTACCGCCCATGTCGAACGAGATGAGGTTCGGTTTGCTGGTGAGGCCGCCGTAGAACGAGGCCGCCAGGGCGCCCGCCGCCGGCCCGGACTCTATCAGCCGTACTGGGAAGCGCGCCGCCCGGTCGAGCGTCGTGATGCCGCCGCTCGACAGCATCATGTAGAGGCCCTGCTCAAAACCGCTGCGGCGCAGGTCTTCGCGAATCTGCCGCAGGTAGCGTTCGGTGAGGGGCTGCACGTAGGCGTTGCACACCGTCGTCGACATCCGCTCGTACTCGCGAATCTGCGGGGCGACCTCGCTCGACAGCGACACGCTGGCGCCGGGAAGGTTCTCGGCCAGCCAGGCCGCCACCCGCCGTTCGTGCTCGGGGTTGACAAAGGCGTTGAGCAGGCACACCGCGACGGCCTCGATATGGTCGGTCGCTTCGGCGGCCGCCAGGGTTGCCCCCATCGCCTCGAGGCTCGCAGGGTCGTAGGGCTCGAGCACCTCGCCAAAGGTGTCGATCCGCTCGTCGACCTCGAAGCGCAGCGGCCGCGGCACCAGGTGCGGCACCGGCGCGGCGTGGAGGTCGTAGATGTCGTAGCGCATCTCCTTCTGGGTGTCGAGCACGTCGCTGAAGCCGCGGGTGGTCAGCATCAGGGTGACGGCGCCCTTGCGTTCGATCAGGGCGTTCGTGATCAGCGTCGTCCCATGGATCGCACGCTCCACCGAACTCCCGCTCGCACCCGAGGCCGACAACAGCTCGCTCCAGCCCTCCATCACCGCCCGAGATGGGTCATCCGGCGTCGTCGGCGTCTTATAGCTCGTGATCGCGCCTGTTTCCGTGTCGATCAGTACGAAGTCGGTGAACGTACCACCGATATCGAACCCGAAACGGTAGTTGGGTGTCACGCGTCCTCGAATTCCACCACGAGATTGGCGTAGGCGTCGATGGAGACGCGGGTGCCGGGGCCGATCACGGCGGTGGAGTCGATCTCCTCGACGATGGCGGGGCCCATGAAGGTCGCCCCTACCGACAGCTTTTTGCGGTCGTAGAGCGGCGTCTCGACGAAGCCGCCGGCCTCGGCGAAGTAGGCCTGCCGGGTGCCCTTGATGGCCGTCTCCGGCGCCTGCCCGTGCCCTTCGATCTGCTGCAGCTCCACCTGGGGCCGGGGCCCGCTGGCGGTGAGCCGACAGGTGGTGATCTCCAGACCCAGGTGTTCGTGGGCGTGCCCGTAGATCTCCTCGTAGGCCTGGTAGAACCGGGGGCGCAGGTCGTTGTCGAGGTCCACCCCGGCGAGCTGCTCGTAGGGCAGCGTCACCACGATCTCGTGGCCCTGGCCGGCGTGGCGCAGGTCGGCCTGCCGGGTGAAGGTCATGGCGTCCTCCGGCACCCCGGCCTCGAGCAGCGTGCGGCGGCCCTCTTCCTCGAGTTCCGCGTACACCTGATCGAGCTCCGGCAGGCGCTCGGGGGTCAGGCTGGCGATGTAGGTGCGGGCGAATTCGAACGACGCCGGCGCCGTCAGGAAGCCCAGCGCCGAGGCCACCCCGGCGCTCGCCGGGCAGATGTAGCCGCGCATCTTGAGGGCCCGCGCGATCGCGTCCGCGTGCACCGGACCCGCCCCGCCGAAGGCGATCAGTTTCAGGCGTCGGGTGTCGCCACCACGTTCGGCCACGTGCACTCGGGTGGCGGAGATCATGTTCTCGTTCACCACCCGGAAGATGCCGTGCGCCGCGTCGGTCACGCTCAAGCCCATCGGCTCGGCGATGACCTTGCGGACTGCATCTTCGGCCGCTTCGCGGTCGAGGCTCATGCGCCCCCCCAGGAAGTAGTCCGGGTTCAGATAGCCCAGCAGCACGTCCGAATCGGTGACCGTCGGCTGGGTGCCGCCCTGGCCGTAGCAGGCGGGGCCCGGTTCGGCGCCCGAGGACTCCGGACCCACCTTCAACAGGCCCAGCTCATCGATCCGCGCGATGCTGCCCCCACCCGCCCCGATCTCGATCAATTCGATGGTGGGGACCCGGACCGGCAGGCCGCTGCCGCGTTTGAAGCGGTGCACCCGCGCGATCTCGAAGGTGTCGGTCACCGTTGGAGCGCCGTTCCGGATCAGGCACATCTTGGCCGTGGTACCGCCCATGTCGAACGAGACCAGATCCTTCTCGCCCACCAGTTCGCCGTAGTAGACGGCCGCCAGGGCGCCCGCCGCCGGCCCGGACTCGACCAGCCGTACCGGGAAGCGCGCCGCCCGGTCGAGCGTCGTGATGCCGCCGCTCGACAGCATCATGTAGACGGCGTGTTCGAAGCCGCTGGTTTTCAGATCGCGTTGGATGCGTCCGAGGTAGCGTTCGGTGAGGGGCTGCACGTAGGCGTTGCACACCGTCGTCGACATCCGCTCGTACTCGCGGATCTCCGGGGCGACCTCGCTCGACAGCGACAGGCTCAGGTCGGGAAAGCGCTCGCTCAGCCAGGCGGCCGCCTGGGTCTCGTGGTCGGGGTTGGTGAACGAGTGCAGGAAGCAGACGGCCACGGCCTGCACCTGGCCGTTCTCGAGCGCGCCGCCAAGGCCTTCGAGCTGGGCCACCTCGAGCGGCGTCAGCACCTCGCCGTTGGCGTTGATCCGCTCATCGACCTCGAGGCGCAGCGGCCGCGCCACCAGCGGTTCGGGCAGGACCATGAGCAGGTCGTAGATGTCGTAGCGCATCTCCTTGCCCATCTCGAGGATGTCGCGAAAGCCTTTGGTGGTGATCAGCGCTGTGACGGCGCCCTTGCGTTCGATCAGGGCGTTCGTGATCAGCGTCGTCCCATGGATCGCACGCTCCACCGAACTCCCGCTCGCACCCGAGGCCGACAACAGCTCGCTCCAGCCCTCCATCACCGCCCGAGATGGGTCATCCGGCGTCGTCGGCGTCTTATAGCTCGTGATCGCGCCTGTTTCCGTGTCGATCAGTACGAAGTCGGTGAACGTACCACCGATATCGAACCCGAAACGGTAACTCGAAGATGACGGAGCTGCTGTGCTGCGGCCGTTGGAATCGCCTTGACTCATTTCAGACCCCCGACTGGCTGAAAGGGTTGGAACCGGGCTATCGTCGTCTCAGAGGGACTCCATCTGAGATGCGTCCACCCTGTTCCGTGATTTCGATCGTGACCTTACGGTACACTATAACTGTTAACAATCGACAGTTGTCAAGGATCGGGCGGGCCCCTGCAGCGGGCTGGAGAACCGTCGGCAACAAGACCTTTTACGGCAACGTCGGCAGGGAGGAAGCATGAAGATCAGCGAGGTTGTCGCCAGCGCTATCCGGATTCCGCGCTCGTCACTACTCACCACGTCCTATGGCAGCGAGAATTGGGCCACCACCGTCCTGGTCGAGGTATCGACCGACGAGGGCATCACAGGGATCGGCCAGGCCTCGGTCGACGCTCCTTTCTACGGCGAGAGCCTCGAGGGGATGCTGGCCAACGTCCGCGCCCACCTGGCGCCCGCCGTGATCGGTGAGAACCCGCTCGACATCACCCATCTCAACACCAAGATGCGGGCCGCTCTGCCCAGCCACTGGTTCTCCCATTCCGGCGTCGAGATGGCCCTCTGGGACCTCAAGGGCAAAGCCCTCGGTGCCCCCGTCCACCAGCTCCTGGGCGGCAAGTACCGGCCCGGCCTCACCCTCATGGGCTTCGTGCACCACGACACCCCCGAGCAGATGGCGCGGACCGCCACCGAAGCGCTCGATCGCCACGGCTACCAGGTCCTGAAGATGAAGATCGGGCTCGACCCCGACGGCGACCTCAAACGCTACCGTGCCGTCGCCGAAGCGGTCGGCGACCGCGCCGTCATCCAGGCCGACGGCAACATCGGCTACACCATCCACCAGGCCATCCCGACCCTTAAGAAGATGGAGGATATCGGCAGTCTTGGCGCCGTCGAGCAGCCCGTCGCGAGGCTCGAGGACATGGCCGACCTCGCCAGCAGGCTCCACACCCCGGTGATGGCCGACGAGGCCATCTACCCGCCAGAGGACGCCATCGAAGTCGTGCGCCGCAAGGCTGCCAGCGTCGCGCTGATGAAGATAAGCAAGCACGGCGGCCTCGACAACGTGGCCAGGATCGGAGCGATCTTCGAAGCGGCCGGCCTGAGCCTGTCGATCGCCATCTACTACGACCTCATCGCGGTGGCAGCGGCCCATCTGGCGGCCGCCCTGCCCTGCGTCACCTGGCCCTCCCCTGCCACCGGTCTCAACGACACCATCGTCGCCAGCCCGTTCGCCGCCGACGGCCTCGAGCTGCGGGCGCCGGACGGGCCTGGCCTCGGCGTGGAGCTCGACTGGGACAAAGTCGCGCAGTACCGCGTCGATCTCTAACCCGAGGAGACGCGCTATGAGCCACGGAAACCAGGAAACGACGCTGCGGGTCGGCGTCATCGGTGCGGATCGTCACGAACGCGGCTTCGGTGCGCGGGCCCACATCCCCGGGGTGCTGGCCGCGCCCGATGTTGAGCTGACCGCCGTCTGCACCACCCGCGAAGAGACGGCCCGGCTGGCGGCAGAACGCTATGGCGCCGACCGCTACTACGCGGGCGCCAAGGCGCTACTGGCCGATGACGACATCGATCTTGTCACCATCGCGGTGACGGTACGGTCCCACCTGCCACTGGCCTGGGAGGCGCTGGCCGCCGGCAAGATGGTCTACTGCGAGTGGCCGCTGGGCCTCAACGTGGCCGAAGCCGAGACGCTGGCCCGGCAGGCGCGCGGCTCGGGTCTGATCACCGGCGTCGGCACCCAGGGGCGCCACGCCCCCGGCATCCGCTACCTCCGGCAGCTGCTCGACGAGGGCTATATCGGACGGCCGCTGTTCTTCCGCATGAGCCACCTGCTGCCGCGCTTCCCGGTGCGGTCCGACCACTGGTGGTCGGCGCTCGAGTCCGAGCACAGCGGCGCCCTCGGGGTGGCCTGCGGCCACGCTACCGATACCCTCGAGGCGGTGCTGGGACCGATCGTGTCGCTGAGCGGCTACGCCGACACGCTGTGGCCCGACGACCGCTACATCGACAGCGGCGAGCCCTTCCGCTGGAGCGCCATGGACACCGTGAGCTACCAGGCGATGATGGCCAGCGGGGTCACCGGCAGCGCCCATGTGAGCAATGTCAGCAGCGAGCAGCAGGGCTTCCGGCTCGAGATCTACGGCGACGCCGGGCAGCTGACGGCGACGGCACCCTACTACGTCTCCTACAGCCCCATAACCATCCGCGGCATGCAGGTCGGCGACGAGGCGCCCGTGCGCATCGATATCCCCGACACCCTCAGGCGAGCGGGCGACCTGGAAGAGGGGAGCGCCGGCTACAACATCGCCCACGCGCTTGCCAGCCTCCGCGACAGCTGGCTCGGCGGGGCGCCCTTTGCGCCCGATTTCGCCGACGCCCACCGCCTGCACCGGCTGGTGGCCGCGGTGAAGCGGTCGTGGGCCGAACGGCGCTGGCTCGACGTCCCGTCTCGCGAGAGCGACGGTTAGGCCTATGCCCCACAGCTTCGCCGCTCCCGACGCCCTCGACGCCTTCGCCCTCGAGAAGATGGTGGCCACCCGCCTGCCCGGCCTGGTCATGGTCCTGATCGAGGATGGCGAGGTGGTCCACCGCCGCGGGCTCGGCTTCGCCGACCTGACCCGCCGCACCCCACCCGGCCCGGACACCCTGATCGGCATCGGCAGCATCACCAAGCTGTTCACCGCGCTGGCGGTGATGCAGCTGCGCGAACAGGGCACGCTCGACCTGGACGACCCGGTCTCGACCCACCTCGGCAGCGACCTGCGCGCCCACGGCGAGCCGGTCCGGATTCGCCACCTGCTGTCGCACAGCAGCGGCATTCCCGCCCTGGGATTCTCCGAATCGAAGATGTCGCGGCGCTGGTCCACGGCCGGCTACCCGGTCAGCAGCGCCGCCGACATGCTGACCTTCATGACCGGGTCGGACGCCTGGGATCAGGCCGCCCCCGGAGAGCGCTGGGCCTACCTCAACGAGGGCTACGTCCTGCTCGGCGCCATCATCGAGGCCGCCAGCGGCGGCGACTACCGCAGCTACATCCGGCAGGCGCTGCTCGAGCCGCTGGGGATGGATCGCAGCCACTTCGACCGGGCGACGGTGGAGCGCGACGGCGACCTCGTGACACCGTACATGCTCGACCGCGACAACCGCCTCTTCGTCGGCAGCAACCTCTACAGCGAGATCCCCGCCGCCGGGGGGCTGGTGAGCACCGCCGAGGATCTGGCCAAGGTGGCGCTGATGCTGCTGGCCGGGGGCCGCGCGGCGACCGGCGCTCAGGTGATTGAGACAGCCTCGCTCGACACCATGCGCCGGCCTGAGGTGGCGCTGCCCGCGGTGGAGACCAGCCTCTTCCCCGCGCCCGAGGGGGGCCGCTCCGAGGAGCTGTTCGGCCTCGGGCTGTACCTGCAGCAGAACTTCCTCGGCGTCGACGTCATCGGGCACGGCGGCGGGGTGATGGGCAGCACCGGCTATCTCGGCGTGATCCCCGAGCGGGGGCTCGGCGTGGTGCTGCAGACCAACGGGCACGGCTACCCCATGCGGCAGCTCGCCCTGGCGGCGCTGGCGCACGGCCTGGGAGCGGATTTCGAGCAGCTCCCGTTCGTCCGGCTCGACCGGCTGCTGGCCAGGCTCGAGGGCTCCTACACCGCGTTCCGGAACACCATGGAGGCGGAGGTCCGCCGGCGGGGCGACAACCTGGAGCTGGCGATCTGGACGTTCAACGAAGACCGCACCGTGTGGCTGATCCCCGAAGCCATCGAGGAGGGCAGGGCTCGCTTCAGCTCCTTTTCCAGCGGCCGCCGGTCGCCGGTGGAGTTCGTCTTCTCAGCCCGCGGCATCGACCTGCTGCACGAGCGCTACGCCTTTCGGAAGATCGGATGACAACCCCCAAGACCCCCAAGAAGAACCAGCATGACCCAAGCACCCAGCGCTTGGAAGATCGGGTGACAGCCCCCAAGACCCCCAAGAAGAACCAGCATGACCCAAGCACCCAGCGCTTGGAAGATCGGGTGACAGCCCCAGAACCCTGAGGAGGAGCCAGCATGACCCAAGCAGCTACCGGACGCCCCATCAGCTCACGCGATCTGCTCCGTTTCCAGATGGTCGACGACCCCCAGGTCTCCCCCGACGGCGGTCAGGTCGCCTGGGTGAAGAGCTGGCTGGACGCCGCTAGCAACCGCTACCGGGCCAACATCCAGCTCACCGACGGCGCGGGCCAGGACACCCGCCCCCGCTGGTCGCCCGACGGTCGCACCATCGCCTTTTTGGCCACCGTCACCCCGCCCGAAGGGGATCCCGAGGTGGGCGAGGCGACCTCGTTCCGGGGCCGCCTCCCGCAGCTGTTCGCGGTTCCTGCCTCGGGAGGCGAGGCGCGCCAGCTCACCCACCTGGCGGGTGGGGCGTCGGAGCCGCGCTGGTCTCCAGGGGGAGGGCAGATCGCCTTCACCACCCTGATCGATCCCGAGCAGGGCCTCGAGTCACTCGACCCCCCGGCGACCGACGATCTCGACCCCTTCGAGCGCTTCAATCGCGACGTGTTGGTGGTCGACCGGATCCGCTGGAAGTCGGACTCGCTGGGGCTGCTCGGCAGCCACTACCGCCACGTCGCCCGGGTGCCGTTCGATCCCGACGCCGGCGACGCCCCGCAACCGGTGCTGCTGACCTCGGGCCGCTCCGAGTACGCCGCCCCCGCCTGGTCCCCGGACGGCACCACCCTGGCGATCGCCGGCAACCTCGACCCCGACTTCGAGTTCGAGCGCAAGCAGTTCATCTACCTGCTCGACGCCGGGGCCAGCGGCCCCGCCACCCCTCGGGAGCTGTTCGGGCTCGAGGATATGCGCAGCAGCGATCTCGCCTGGTCTCCAGACGGCGCCACCCTGGCGGTGTGCGGCCACGACAGCCCCGTGCTGGGCCACTACGGCCTCCAAAAGCTGTGGCTCGTCTCGGCGGCCGACGGCAGCGCCGAGTGTGTGACCGAGCACCTCGAGTTGAGCATCGGCGACTACTCCCGCAACCAGGACCTGCGCCGCTACGGCGGCGACGACGGGCCCCGCTGGCTGCCCGACGGCAGCGGTCTGCTGCTGCTCGTCAACGAGGGCGGCGAGGTGCACCTGGCCGAGTTCGCCCTCGCCAGCCGGACCCTCACCCGCCTCACCGAGGGCGACCGGGTAATCTACGCCTTCTCCACCGACGCCAGCCGCGAGACGCGGGTGGTACTGATCACCAGCAGCATCCACCCCTGCGACCTGTTCGCGCTCGAGCCGAGCGAGGGCGGCCCCTCGCTGCGGCAGCTGACCGACGTCAACGCCGACCTGCTCGCCGAACTCGAGCTGTGCGATCCGATCCGCTTCCGCTCCAGTTCGGGCGATGTCGAGGTCGACGGCTGGGTGATGCCGCCCATCGGCCACCAGCCGGGCCGGCGCTACCCGGTGATCCTCTATACCGGCGGCGGACCGGGCGGGATGCGCGCCAGCGTCTTCTGGCACGAAGCGCAGCTCTACGCCGCCAACGGCTACGCCGTCATCAACTGCAACGCCCGCGGCAACTACGGCTACGGCCAGGCCTTCTCGGCAGCCACCCGAGGCAAATGGGGCGATCTCGACTACGAGGACAATATCGCTTACCTGAACGATGCCCTCGAGACGTTCGAGTTCCTCGACCCGGAGCGCCTGGCGGTCGCCGGCGGCAGCTACGGCGGCTACATGGCGACGTGGATCATCGCCCGCCACCCGAATTTCAAAGCCGCCGTGGTCGACCGTAGCCTGGTCAACCGCAACGCCTTCTACGGCACCGGTGACATCGGCTTCCTGCTCGACCAGGTCGAGTTCGACGGCAAGCACCCCTGGGAGATCCCCGACACCTACCTCGAGCGCTCACCGATCCACTACGTCGGTTCCATCAAGACCCCCACCCTGGTGGTTCACTCCGAGCTCGACCACCGCTGCCCGGTCGGCAACGGCGAGCAGCTCTACATCTCGCTCAAGCGCCTGGGCGTCCCCACCGAGCTGGTGCGCTTCCCCAACGAGACCCACGAGCTCTCCCGCAACGGCCGCCCCTGGCACCGGGTGTTCCGGCTCGAGAGCTATCTGGACTGGTTCGGGCGCTGGCTGTAGGGAGATGCCCTCCACTGACGCACCTGGGATTCGGCGGGCACTGACAATCTGGCGCCCCTCGGCGCGCGACCGGGGCGCCTCCGGGTCCTCTGGCTGCCGGTTTTGCGCCGAGGTTATGATGAACGGATGACAGACCAGTGGGCGCTGCTCTTCTTCGACGACCAGTACCTCGACCGTCGCCAGAACCTCGAGCGGCGCATCGGCCGTCCTACGCTGGTGCCCGAGGGCAGCTACCGCGATCCCAGCCTGGATCCCAGTTGGGGCTACCCCAGCGTGTTCCGCGACCCGGAGTCCGGCATCTGGCGGTGCCTCTATCAGGGCCAGCTGGAACGCCGCCACCTGCGGAAAGGCCGGCCGCTACAGCATCTCGCCGTGGTCGTGGAGAGTGACGATGGCGTACACTGGCAGGCCCCAGACCTCAGCGCCATCGTGCCGCTGGCGGATCGTGTCATGCCTAACCAGGTGCTGCCACTGGCCGGCTTCGGTGAGTGGGGACCGTGCTACTACGACGCGCACACCGAGGATCCCGCCGAGCGGCTCAAGGCTTTCGTGAGCTACCACGGCGACGACCTGATCCGTGCGCCGCTATTCGTGTCCTCTGACGGGCTGAGCTGGCGGCCCGCAGCGGGTCGCAGCTGGCACCCGGTCGGCATCGATCCGGCCGTGAGCGGTTTTTGGAACCCTGTGCGCCAGAGCTACGTGATCGCCGCCCGGCCCCGCTCCGGTGACCGCCGTATCGCGGTGTACGAGACTCGCGACTGGAGTGCGTTCTCGGAGCCCGAGGTGGCGATGCGGCCCGATGGCGAAGATACGCCGGCAGCGCAGGTATACGGCATGCCGGTGTTCCCGTACGCCCACCTGTTCATCGGACTGCTGTGGCTCTACCACACCACGCCGGTGGTGAATGCCGGCTCCAAGTTCATCTACGGCAAGGTGGATTGCCAGCTCGCATACAGCTACAACGGCTGGCACTTCCAGCGTGGCCAAAGGCAGCAGTTCCTTCCGCACAACGCGCAGCCCGGCGAGCCCGGCTACGGCTGCATCTACCCGTCCAGTATGGTGCAGACCGATGACGGCACGATCCGCATCTACTCGAGCGCTTCCGAGGGCGAGCATGCGCAAGTGCTCTCCGAACCGGAACGCGGCGAGGGCAGCCTGCTGCTGCACGAGCTTCGTCAAGACGGCTTCACCTACCTCGAGTCGGCCGGTGGACCCGGCTGGCTCACCACACGCCTGTTGTTTGTGGACGGCGACCGACTCGAGATCAACATCCAGGTGCCGCACGGCACGGCACGCCTGCAGGTGACCTCCATGTCGGGCGAACCGCTCGACGGCTACGGCTTCGCCGACAGCGTTCCCTTCACCGGCGACGAGATCTCATGGCAGCCTGTCTGGCAAGGCGGTCGCTCCATCGGCGCCCTCTCGGGCCAGGTTGTCCGCCTCGAGATGGAGCTCTTTAATGGAAGAATCTATGCCATTCGCGGCGACCTGACGCCGACCCGTCGGCCGAGCCAGAGCCACCGCCCCGAGCTCTACGAGCGTTGATGAGGTGAGGGGTAGTAGACGTGAGCCGGTCAAAAGAGGATGGGCTGAGGTCCATGGGGTTTTTCTACCCTGGCTTGCTCACCCTCAATAGTTATTGACTTACAGCGGGTTGCGCATTGAGTGATCGTGCTTCATGCTGAGGCATGGCGCACTCTACCGACCTCCGAGAACGCATCGTAAACGCCGTCCTACACAAGCGTTACACCCTCCATGAAGCCGCAGACACGTTCGACGTTGGAACCGCCACCGTCAGTCGCTACCTCCGCCGCTACCGCCAAAGTGGAGATCTCACCCCCAGAACCTCCCCGGGCCGCCCCAGCGCCCTCCATGAGCACCAGGCATGGGTTGAGCAGAGCCTCATCAGCAACGACCTCACCCACGACCAGCGCTGCGACCTTTTCTTGGAGAGAACCGGCGTCCGCATCAGCAGAGCGACCATGTGCCGCTGGGTACAGAGATTGGGATCGACGAGAAAAAAAGACGATCTACGCGAGTGAACAGAATCCAGAGGCCCGGTGGAGGTTCCTGGCTTGGATCAGAGGTATTGACCCGCACCGGTTGGTGTTCGTCGATGAGAGCGGCTTCAACGTCGCCATGACCCTGCCCTACGCCTACGCCCCACGTGGACAACGTGCCGTGGGTAGGGTGCCGAAGAACCGTGGGGAGAACACCAGCCTCGTTGCAGCGATCAGTCTCGATGAGGGTGTGGGTGACGCGATGACGTTGACCGGAGCGGTGGATGGCGTGGCGTTTTTAGCGTACATCGAGCAGGTCATCGCTCCGAAGCTGAGGCCGGGGCAGATCGTGGTGATGGATCAGCTGGGGGTGCACCGCAAACCGGAGGTGCGGGAGGCGATCGAGGCGAGGGGGTGCGAGTTGGTGTTGTTGCCTGGGTACAGTCCGGACTTCAACCCCATTGAGTTGGCTTTTTCGAAGATAAAGGCGTTCGTGAAAGCTGTGGGGGCGAGGACGAGGGGAGCGTTGGACTCTGCGATCGCGGCTGCGCTATCGACGGTGTCGTTGGGGGATGTGTTGGGTTGGTTTGAGCATGCCGGAGTCACCAATCACTCATTCTGAGAACCGCTGTAAGCTTCCCAGAAGGGACCTTAGGCTTGGGAAGGTTCAGGGGGCCTGGTAACATCTGATGCGGCCGTCGCACCCCCTTGTTGGCGCACTGGGCGTGGCAATATCGCCATTCTGGAGCATGCCGATTCGCTGTCACGACATCTTCTTTCACCCATGGGCTTTTCTCGTCTGTCACGTACCCTTCGCCTTAAATCCGTTGACTTTATGGGGGGCCTGTGATAGCGTGTGAGGCATCCAAGATGGCTAGCAGGAACGGCGCTTTCCTCGACCCGTAAACACGGTTTGCCTATGGATTGTCAACAATCAACAGTTGTCAGAAGGGATGCATGACGGAGCCAGCAGCCACCACCATCGACGCCGTGACGCTCGAGATTCAGTGGCAGCGTCTCATCGCCATCATGGACGAGGTCGACAACGCCGTCATCCGCACCTCGTTCTCGACCATCGTCGGCGAGAGCCACGACTTCGCCTGCATCCTTCTCGACCACCAGGGGGCGTCGCTGTGCCAGTCGAGCTTCAGCCCGCCCGACTTCTGCGTCATCCTGCCCCGCACCGCCAAGATCATGCTCGAGAAGTTCCCCACCCACACCCTGCGCGAGGGCGACGTACTGTGCACCAACGACCCCTGGCTGGCAGCCGGCCACCTGCCCGACTACGCCCTGATCACACCGATCTTCTGGCAGGGCGAGGTGGTGGCCTTCATGGGCACGGTGGCCCACCTCTCCGACGTCGGCGGCCACAGCGGCGACATCATCGCACCAGACGTGTTCACCGAGGGGGTCCGCGTCCCCCCCAGCAAGCTCTACATCGAGGGTGAAGAGAACGAACTGCTGTTCGATATCATCGGCCAGAACTGCCGCGTTCCCAACCTCGTCCTCGGAGACCTCAGGGCCATTGCCGGAACCCACCGGGTCGGCTCCAAGAGGCTCAAGGAGTACCTCCAGGACTACGAGCTGCGGAACCTCCATGCCCTCTCCGACGAAATCCTCACCCGTTCCGAGGCGCTGCTGAGGCGCAAGATCGAGGCGCTGCCGGACGGCATTCACGAGTTCGGCCTCGACATCGACGGCTACATCGAGCAGGTCCACCTCCACGCCACCGTCGAGATCCGGGGCAGCGATATCTACGTCGACTACACCGGCACCTCCGGGCAGACCGGCAAGGCCGCCATCAACTGCGTCTACAACGTGACCTACTCGAGCACCATGTACCCCTTCAAATGCGCGCTCGCATCGACGATTCCGAACAATGAAGGGCTATTCCGGCCCATCCACGTCACCGCTCCGGAGGGCTGCATCCTCAACACCACCTTCCCCCACCCCGTCGCCGCCAGGGCCAAGACCACCAACAACATCAATCAGGTCCTGTTCGGCGCGGTGTGGCCCGTCCTCGGCGAGCAGGCCCAGGCCGGCAGCGGCTCCATCTGGCCCTTCAGCGTCACCGGCAACGCGCCGGGGTACGGCACCTTTTCGGTGCACGTGCTGCCGCATGGGGGTCGCGGGAGCATGCGCGATCTCGACGGTCTGGTACCGATCGCTTTCCCGCACAACAGCGTGGTCACGCCGGTGGAGATCATGGAGGCGCGGGCGCCGGTGATGGTCCTGCAGAAGGAGCTGCTGCCCGACTCGGCCGGTGCCGGTCGCAGCCGCGGCGGCGTCGGCCAGCTCATGACCGTACGCAACGCTTCCGACTTCACCTTCAACGCCCGGATTCGCCCCGACAAGGTATTCTGCGCGCCGCCGGGGATCGGCGGAGGTGAGCCGGGCCGTACTGGCGAGGTCCGCTTCAACGACGAGGTCATCACCGAGTTCCCGATCCTGCAGTTCAAACCCGGCGACGAGATCATGATGATCATGCCGGGCGGAGCGGGCTTCGGACCGGTTGAGGAGCGCGAACGAGAACGGGTGCTCAGCGACCTGCGACTGGGATACATCACCCCCGAAGGAGCACGACGAGACTACGGACTGAGCGACCAGAAGTTGAAGACGCTCGAGGATCGAGGATCCTGATGCGCATCGAGACCCAAACCACCTACAGGTGTGCCTTCATGAAGCCGGTGCCTTCATGAAGATCGTCGAGGTCACCACCACCGTGGTCCAGCTGCCGCGGGCCGACACCCTGACCACCTCCTACGGCAGCGGAGCCACCGCCACCACCGTGCTGGTGGAGCTTAAAACCGACGAGGGGATCACCGGGATCGGGCAGACCGCGGTCGCCCCCAGGTCCTACGGCGAGACGGCCGAGGGTGTCCTGATCAATATCCACACCCACCTGGCGCCCGCGGTGGTCGGCGAGAGCCCGCTCGACATCGAACGCCTGAACCGCAAGCTCCAGGCCGCCCTGCCCCACCACTGGTCGTCCCACGCCGGCGTCGAGATGGCCCTCTGGGACCTCAAGGGCAAGGCCCTCGACACCCCCATCCACCAGCTCCTGGGCGGCAGACTCCGGCCCGGGGTGAACCTCATGGGCTTCGTGCATCACGACACCCCGGAGACGATGGCGGCCCACGCCGATCAGACCTTGCGCGACAGCCCCTTTCCGGTCCTGAAGATGAAGATCGGGCTCGACCCCCGAGACGACGTCCGGCGCTACCGTGCCGTCGCCGAAGCGGTCGGCGACCGCGCCGTCATCCAGGCCGACGGCAACATCGGCTACACCATCCACCAGGCCATCCCGACCCTTAAGAAGATGGAGGATATCGGCAGTCTTGGCGCCGTCGAGCAGCCCGTCGCGAGGCTCGAGGACATGGCCGACCTCGCCAGCAGGCTCCACACCCCGGTGATGGCCGACGAGGCCATCTACCCGCCAGAGGACGCCATCGAAGTCGTCAGACGCAAGGCGGCTACGGTGGCTCTCATGAAGATCACCAAACATGGAGGCATCCTCAACGTCGCCAAAATCGGGGCGATCTTCGAAGCGGCCGGCCTGAGCCTGTCGATCGCCATCTACTACGACCTCATCGCGGTGGCAGCGGCCCACCTAGCGGCCGCATTGCCGTGCGTCACCTGGCCCTCCCCCTTTACCTACCTGCAGGACACCATCCTGACCGAACCGTTCGAGCCCCAGGGGCTGTCGCTCCCGGCGCCGACCGGACCCGGTTTTGGCGTGGCCTTCGATCCTGCTAAGGTTAGGACATACACGATCGACACCCATACGTACCGCTGACGCGAAGGAGGTTGTCTTTGGCGTAGGTGTGATGCCCAGAGGTTGAGACAAAATCCAGACTACAAACGATGACCGGTACCGTTCGGTACCACTGCCAAGGAGGCTAATTGAAATGCTGGCGTTGAATCGCTTGACCAAGTTCGTTCTGATCGTGCTCGCAGCCATGCTGCTCGTGGCGAACGTCAACTTCGCGAACGCCCAAGGCGACGGCGAAACCCTGACCATCGGCATGAACGAACTGCCGACCCTGCTCGACCCCCCAGAGACTGGGCCATCGCCGCCACCTGGATCCACATGAACATGTTCGACTGCCTGGTGTGGCGCAACCGCGCAACCGCCGATTTCGAGCCGTGGCTGGCCGAATCGTGGACCAATGTCAACGACACCACCTGGCGCTTCAAGCTGCGTGAGGGCGTCACCTTCCACAACGGCGAAGAGCTCACCGCCGACGCCGTGAAGCACACCTACGAGCGCATCACCAGCGCCTCGCGCGCCGAGTACATCACCTTCGGCCAGTGGACCTTCATCGTCGAGATCAACATCCTCGGACCCTACGAGGTCGAGCTCGTCACCGCCAACCCCGAACCCGCCATGCTCAGCAAGATGGCCGGCACCGGCTGCGGCATCCAGGCCCCGATTGCCGGCGCCGACATGACGCCATTGGGCGCAGGAGACTACACCCCGATCGGTACCGGCCCCTATAGTTTCGCCTCCATGACCCAGGATGACGTCGTGGTGCTCGAAGCCAACCAGGACTACTGGGGCGGCGTGCCCGACATCGAAACCATCGTCTGGCGCTCGATCCCCGAGACCTCGACCCGCATCGCCAACCTGCTCACCGGCGACATCGACCTGATGGTCGGCGTGCCCCCGCAGGATTGGGACCGTATCAACGCCAACGACGGCACCTCGGTTCAGGACTTCCTCACCACCCGGACCATGCTGCTGTCGCTGCGGGCCGGCCCCTCCGAGGACCTGCCCGACTGGTCCGGGCCGACCTCCGACATCCGGATTCGTCAGGCCATCAGCCTGGCGATCGACCGTGAAACCCTGATCGAGGTCGTCGACGGCCTGGGCATCCCGACCCTGTCGCGCATCACCCCGCCGACGCTGGGCTGGGACGAACGGCACTACAACCAGTTCGGCGAGTACGACCCCGAGGCGGCCATGGCGCTGCTGGCGGATGCCGGCTACGACGGCGAGGAGCTCACCTTCCATAGCAGCACCTCGTGGCTGCTGCAGAAAGAGATCAGCGAGGTCCTCGAGGCGATGCTCGAGGCCGTCGGCCTGAACATCGATCTCCAGGTTATGGACGTGACCACCTTCCGTGAGCAGGTCTACGGCCCCAACAAGAACGAAGAGATCTACATGGACGCCCTCGGCAACTCGTTCTTCGACCCGTGGATCACGGTGCGTTCGTTCGAAGAGGGCCGGCGCTTCCGGACCGGCTGGGAAGGCATGGTCGCCGACCAGACCCACGCGCTGATCCAGGCCGCCGGGGTGAACATGGACCCGGCCACGCGCGGGGCGCAGTACACCGAGATCTTCGACCTGGTTCTCGAAGAGGCCCTCATGATTCCTCTGTACCAGATGAAGGACGCCCTCGGCCGCAGCGAAGCGCTCACCTGGGACATGCCGCTCGACGGCTTCCTGTGGATGGGAGACGCCGCCCTCAACTAGAGACGCGAGGCTGAACGGACTGTGCTGATCCAGACCAACAGTTCGGTGAGCCTCCCTAAACAGCAGCGAGAGCGAGCGGAGTTATCTCCCTCGCTCTCGCTCCGCCTTCCGGCCGGACGGATGGAGTGAAAAGGCATCAGTGACCCGCTATTTCTTTTCCCGCCTCTTTCAGATGATCCCGCCGCTGTTCGGCCTCACCATCATTCTGTTTATTTTGCTCCGCATCGGTGGCGATCCCATCGTGCACCTGGTCGAACCCGATGCCACCGCCGAGGAGATCAGATTGGTCCGCGAGGCCTACGGCTTCGACCGGCCCTATCTCGAGCAGTACATGAAGCAGCTGGGGTTGATCCTGACGGGCGACTTCGGCGACTCGCTGCGCTTCCGCACGCCCTCGTTGCCGCTGGTGCTCGAACGCCTGCCCGCCACCCTCGAGCTGGCCTTCGCCTCGATCGTGGTGGCGCTTCTGATCGCCATCCCGGCGGGCATCTTATCGGCGGTGTACCAGAACACCTGGATCGATTTCCTGGTGACGACGGGCAGCACCCTGGGCCGCGCCATGCCGAATTTCTGGATCGGCATCATGCTGATTCTGATCGTCGGGGTGCAGCTGCGGTGGCTGCCGCCCTCGGGCCGGCTCGAGGTCTCCTCGATCATCCTGCCGGCTATCACCCTGGGTACCAGCATCGCCACCACCCTGGCGCGGGTACTCCGTTCAAGCCTGCTAGAGGTGATGCGCCGCGACTATATGACCACGGCCGCCTCTAAGGGGCTCAAGAAGTGGACCGTGATCCTCCGGCATGGGCTGCGCAACGCCCTGATCGCGGTCGTTACCGTCTTCGGCCTGCAGATGGCCTATCTGCTGGGCGGTTCGGTCATCATCGAAGAGGTCTTCGCCTGGCCCGGTATGGGCCGCCTGCTGCTCAGGTCGGTCCTCCTGCGCGACCTGGCGGTCGTGCAGGCCGGCGTGCTGGTGTTCGCCCTCATTGTGATGGGCACCAACTTGCTTGTCGATCTCCTCTATGCCTACCTGGACCCCCGGATTCGGTACAGCTGATGGCCGCGACGGACCTCTCGGCGGAAGCAGCTGCCCAAGGCGGCCTCCGTCTGCGTACGGTGAGGAGCCTGCTAAACAGCCCCGTAGGTCTGCTAGGCTTCGTCCTGGTGGCCGCGGCTGTCGTGGTGGCGCTCGGGGCTCCGCTGATCTCACCGCACGATCCCGCGGAGTTCAACTTCCGCTCACGGCTTCTGCCACCCAGCTGGCTCGGCGGCGAGCCAACCTTCTTCCTCGGCACCGATCAACTGGGCCGTGACCTGCTGAGCCGCCTCATCTACGGTTCGCGTATTTCATTGCTGGTGGGCGTCCTGGGCGTCGTTATCTCGCTGCTGATCGGCGTGACCTTGGGGCTCGTCAGCGGGTACGTGGGCGGGTTCGTCGACAGCTTCATCTCGCGCGTCATCGATACCTTCATGGCCATCCCCTTTATCTTGCTGGCCCTCGCCGTCATCGGGGTGGTGGGCACAGGCGGCAACAGCCTGTTCATCCTGGTTGTGGTCCTGGGCATCACCGGTTGGGTCACCTTCGCGCGCGTCGTGCGCGGCGAGGTGCTATCTGTCAAGAACCTCGAGTACGTCGAGGCGGCCGGCGCCCTGGGGCAGCGCAATTTTTTGATTGTTTTTCGGCACGTGCTACCCAACGTTACCGCCTCGATCATCGTCCTGGCGACCTTGCAGATCGCCGTCGTGATCATCGCTGAATCGTCGCTGAGCTTCCTCGGCCTGGGCGTTCAGCCCCCGACCGTCACCTGGGGCATCATGCTCGCCGACGGCCGCGATTACCTCGCCACCTCCTGGTGGCTGTCTACCTTTCCCGGCATCGCCATCACCCTGACCACGCTGGGCATGATCCTGCTCGGCGACTGGCTCCGCGATGTGCTCGACCCACGCATGAAGACCTAACCCAAGGAGAAGCACTTTAACCACCCACGCGGCACCACCTAGGAGGAAGCGTATGGCGAAACAAGCTGTCGAACTCGCAGGAAACACCATTCAACCGGGGGAGCGCGGCTTCGGCTACCTTCACGTGAACCAGCTCGTGGGGGGCACCGAGGTGCGGGTCCCCTATCAGGTGATCAACGGCGCCGAAGAGGGGCCGGTCCTCTGTCTCGAATCGACCATGCACGGCTGGGAGCCGATGCCGGCCGAGGCGATCCGGCGCGCCACGCTGCAGATCGACCCCAAGACGCTGCGCGGCACCATCTACTGTCTGCCGATCGCCCACCCCTTCACCCTCGAGTTTGGCGGCACCGGCGAGAGCGCCGGCCAGCGCGTCAGCCCGGCCGACAACCTCGACATCAACCAGGTGTGGCCCGGCTCCAACAAGCACGCCTGGCTGACCCAGCAGATCGCCTACGTGCTGTGGAACGAGGTGATCATCCGCTGCGAATACGTCCTCGACTGCCACGACGGCGTCGGCTCCGCCAACGAGATTCCGGTCGCCTTCTTGAACGTCTTCCCCGAAGAGCCGCCCTACATCACCGGCGGCGGCGTCGAAGTGGTCGACGGCGGCGGCGTCGAGGGCGCTCACCTCAACGCCGAGAACACCCGAGAGTTGAACGAGAAGGTCACCGCCATGGGCAAGGCCTTCGGCGCACGGGTGAGCTGGTGGCGGCAGGGACCGCTGAACCCACGGATGCTGCTCGGCCAGTGCTCCATCAACGGCATCGTTCCGCTCTACGTCGAGATCGGTGGTGCCGGCGTCATCGACGAGACCATCGATCAGGGGGTGACGGGCATCCTCAACATCGTCAAGCACCTCGACATGATCGACGGCGACCTGGTCTTTCCCGAAGAGCAGATCATGGTCGACAACTACCTGGTCTACCGCTCGAACCGAGGGGGCTTCTACCTCAAGGAGCCCGACGCCGACAAGGGTGCCACCGTTTCCGTGGGGCAGGTGCTGGGCCGGGTGATCGACCCGGTGACCAGCGAGGTGCTCGAGACCTGCACCTCGCCGATGAACGCCATCGTGGTCTCGAGCCGGGTACGCATGCCGATCAACCCCGGCGGCTACGTCGCGCACCTGGCCGACATCGATTCGATCGTCTGGCGCCGCTGACGGCGGGCACAGGGTGAAGCGCGCACTGGTAACGGGGGCACTCGGGTTCGTCGGGCTCAACATCGTGCGCCGGCTGGCTCAGGCGGGCTGGCGGGTGTCGGCCCTGACCCGGAGAGCCCCCGATGACGCGACCGAGCGTTTCCTAGGCTCGTTGTCGGACCGCGTTCGCTGGGTCGAAGGGGACGTGACCGACCGGCCCGGCATGGACGCCCTGGTCGCCGACGAGGGGGTTAGCCACCTGCTACACGCCGCCGCTCTGACCGCCACCCCCGACGAGGAACAGGCCGATCCGGCGCGGGTGTTCGACGTCAACGCCGGCGGCACCCTCAATCTGCTCGAGGCCGCCCGCCGCGTCGGGGTGGAGCGCTTTGTATTCGTAAGCTCGAGCGGTATCTACGGCGCCGCGCCGCCGCTGCCGCTGCGCCGTGAGGACGGCCCCTTGGAGATCACCGGCCTCTACGCCATCAGCAAGCAGGCCTCCGAACACCTGTGCCGCCGCTACGCCGAACTCTACGGGCTGAGCGTGGCGGTGGGTCGCCTCGGAACCGCCTACGGTCCCATGGAGCGTGTTACCGGATCGCGGCAGGGGATGTCGAGCATTCAACGGGCCACCCACGCCGCCCTCGAGGGCGCCTCTGTCGGTGTCTTCGGCGCCTCGGTGGCGCGCGACTTCTGCCACGTCTTCGACGTTGCCGACGCGTTTCTGGCGCTCCTCGAAGCCGAAACCCTGAATCACCCCGTCTACAACGTCGGCGGGACCGCCGCCCCGCTGGAGACGGCCCTCGAGGTGCTGGCCGAGCTCCAGCCCGGCTTCCGCTGGCGGCAGGTCGCGAGTTCGGAAGGGGCCGATCTGGCGCTGGCGCCCGAGAAGGCCCGAGCAGGGATGGACCTGAGCAGGCTGCGCAAAGACACCGGCTGGCACCCACGATTCGACCTTCGTACCGGGGTGGCGGCCTACTTCAACTGGCTACAGGAGGAATCATGACAGCAACCGTCGACACGATCTGGAGTTCACCATGAGCCTGCGGGTCGGCATCGCCGGAGCGGGGCAGGCGGGCGACCACCACGCCGTCGGTTTCGCCGCCACCGAAGGCGCCGAGGTCGTCGCCATCGCCGATCTGAACGAATCGGTAGCCCGCTCGGTGGCCGAGCCCTGCGGCGCTGAGGTCGTCAGCGATTGGCGGGCGTTGCTCGACTTCGACCTCGATATCCTGGTGGTGGCGCTGCCGCACAACCTCCACCTCGAGCCGGCCCAGGCTGCCGCCGAGCGCGGCGTTCACGTGTTGATGGAAAAGCCGCTCGCTACCACCCTCGAGGATGGCCAGCGCATCGTCGAGGTGTGCCGCCAGGCCGACGTCAAGCTGACCATCAGCTTCGTCCACCGCTTTCGCGAGGAGCTACAGCTGGCCCGCCAGTGGCTCGACCAGGGCGAGATCGGCACCCCCCAGGTGGCGCGTGAAACCATGGGCGGACAGCGCGGCGCTCAACAGCCCCGCTGGATCGAAGAGCGGCTGGCGTCGGGAGGCGGGGTGCTGATGTATGGCGCTGTCCACGGCATCGACCGCCTGCGCTGGCTGCTCGGCAGCGACGTCGCCTCCGTTACGGCCCACACCCGCCGCTTCACCCCGGGGGGCGAGGTGGAGGAGAGCGTGGTGGCGCTGCTCACCTTCGCCAGCGGGGCGGTGGCCACTCTCAACTCCAACTCCCCCCACTACCGGGCCCAACCCCGCTTCTGGGAGACCGAACTCTACGGTAGCAAGGGCCTGCTGCGCCTGCGGACCCGGCAGTGGGCCGAGGTGAGCAACGATAGCCGTGTCGAACGCATCGACACCCACCCGCTCAGCGAGGAATTGGGCCCGCACTACAACTTCGGCCGCCAGGCGGCGGCGTTCGTGGCGGCCATCCGCGAAGACCGGGAGCCGGACGTCACCACGGCCGACGGGCTCCGCTCGCTGGAGGTCGCCCTCGCCATCTACCGTTCCGCTGAGATCGGCGAAACCGTTACTCTCAACCCATACAGCGGGTTGCGCATTGAGTGATCGTGCTTCATGCTGAGGCATGGCGCACTCTACCGACCTCCGAGAACGCATCGTAAACGCCGTCCTACACAAGCGTTACACCCTCCATGAAGCCGCAGACACGTTCGACGTTGGAACCGCCACCGTCAGTCGCTACCTCCGCCGCTACCGCCAAAGTGGAGATCTCACCCCCAGAACCTCCCCGGGCCGCCCCAGCGCCCTCCATGAGCACCAGGCATGGGTTGAGCAGAGCCTCATCAGCAACGACCTCACCCACGACCAGCGCTGCGACCTTTTCTTGGAGAGAACCGGCGTCCGCATCAGCAGAGCGACCATGTGCCGCTGGGTACAGAGATTGGGATCGACGAGAAAAAAAGACGATCTACGCGAGTGAACAGAATCCAGAGGCCCGGTGGAGGTTCCTGGCTTGGATCAGAGGTATTGACCCGCACCGGTTGGTGTTCGTCGATGAGAGCGGCTTCAACGTCGCCATGACCCTGCCCTACGCCTACGCCCCACGTGGACAACGTGCCGTGGGTAGGGTGCCGAAGAACCGTGGGGAGAACACCAGCCTCGTTGCAGCGATCAGTCTCGATGAGGGTGTGGGTGACGCGATGACGTTGACCGGAGCGGTGGATGGCGTGGCGTTTTTAGCGTACATCGAGCAGGTCATCGCTCCGAAGCTGAGGCCGGGGCAGATCGTGGTGATGGATCAGCTGGGGGTGCACCGCAAACCGGAGGTGCGGGAGGCGATCGAGGCGAGGGGGTGCGAGTTGGTGTTGTTGCCTGGGTACAGTCCGGACTTCAACCCCATTGAGTTGGCTTTTTCGAAGATAAAGGCGTTCGTGAAAGCTGTGGGGGCGAGGACGAGGGGAGCGTTGGACTCTGCGATCGCGGCTGCGCTATCGACGGTGTCGTTGGGGGATGTGTTGGGTTGGTTTGAGCATGCCGGAGTCACCAATCACTCATTCTGAGAACCGCTGTAAGATCTAATTCCTTTCAGGAAAGGAAGCCTACATGGCAGAACGATTCGACGGTGTCTATACGATCATGCCCACGCCCTTCAGCGATGACGGGGCGTTGGACACGGAGAGCCTGGCCGGGCTGACGGAGTTCCTGGTCGACCGGGGCATCGACGGGGTGGTGGTGCTCGGCGTCATGGGCGAGGCCCCCAAGCTGTCGCAGGAGGAGCAGGACGACGTCGTCCGCACCACGGTAGCGGCCGCTGCGGGGCGCATCCCAGTCTATGCCGGCAGCGGCGCCGCCGGCACCGACCTGGCCATCGCCAAGAGCGCCCGCGCCGTGGAGTTGGGCGCCGCAGGCCTGCTGGTGGCCCCCCCACCGGTCCAGAACGACGGTGTCATCGTCGAGTACTATCGCCGGATCGGCGCGGCGGTGGGCAGTCCCATCATCCTTCACGACTACCCCGCTACCACCGGCATTCGGATGTCTCCAGAGCTGGTAGTCCGGCTCCATGCAGAGGTCGAGCAGGTGCAGGTCATCAAGCTCGAGGAGCCGCCCACCGGCCCCAAGATCAGCGCCCTTCGCGCCCTCGGTAGCGACATCGGCATCGTTGGCGGGCTGGGCGGCACCTACTTCCTCGAGGAGCTGGAGCGGGGTGCCGACGGCATGATGACGGGCCTCTCCTACCCGGAGCTGCTGGTAGCCATCCACCAGGCCTATCGCGCCGGCAACCTCGCCCGGGCCCGCGAAATCTTCTACCGCACCTGCCCGCTGCTGCGCTACGAGTTCCAGCCCGGGGTGGGCCTGGCCCTGCGCAAGGAGGCCTACCGTCAGCGGGGCGCCATCCGCTCGGCCTTCGTGCGCCACCCCGGCGCCCAGATCGACGAGCAGCTCCGCAGCGAACTGTGTGAAGTGCTGGCGCACTGCCAGCTGGAGGAGGTAGCGGCATGAATCTCGGCCTCAGCGGAAAACGCGCCCTGGTGCTGGCCGCCAGCAGCGGCCTCGGCCGCGCCACCGCCCTCGAACTCGCCCGTGAAGGGGCAGCTGTCGCCCTGTGTAGTCGCGATCAGGGTCGCGGCGCCGAGGCTGCCCAGCACATTCGCAATGAGACCGGCGCGCAGGCCTACGCCTTCGTCGCCGATGTCGGTGTCGGCGACGATCTCGAGCGCCTGGTCGACGACGCGAGCGCCGCGCTCGGAGGCCTCGATATCCTGGTGTGCAACGCCGGCGGACCCCCGCCCGGCGGCTTCGCGGCCCTCGAGGCGTCCCAGTGGGATTTCGCCTATCAGCTCACCCTCCAGAGCGTGATCCGGAGCGTGCGCCTGGCGCTGCCGCAGTTGCGCGCGGCCGGCGGCGGCGCGGTGCTGGCGGTGGGCAGCTCGAGCGTGCGCCGCCCTATCCCCAACCTGCTGCTGTCGAACGTGTTCCGGCCGGCGGTGTGGGCCCTGTGTCAGCACCTCGCCGGCGAACTGGCCACCGACGGCATCCGCGTCAACATGCTGTCGCCGGGCCGCATCCTGACCGACCGGACCCGGCAGCTCGACCAGGCCCAGGCCGACCGGACCGGTCAGAGCCTCGAGGAGGTGCGGGCCGCTTCCGAGGCCACCATCCCCATGGGCAGGCTCGGCGATCCGCCCGAATTCGGACGGGTGGCAGCCTTTCTGTGTAGCGAAGCGGCGAGCTACATCACCGGCGAGAGTCTGCTGGTCGACGGCGGCATGGTGCGCAGCCTCTAGAGCCCCCTTCGAACGGGCGGATCCCGCTCCGGTTGCTAGACTTGGGTCGGGATTCAGCGGCCTCCTGCCGCGCTCCCGTTCGAAGGAGTTCGATGGACAACCTCTTTGCCAGCAGCCTCTACGGTGCAGGCCTGTTCGCGGTCGACAACGCCACGCTGGTCTCTCGCTACAACGATGCCCTGACGAACCTGGGGGTCGAAACCACCGGACTGGATCGCTTCCGCATCGACCGGCGCGGCTGGAGTCCGGAAATTGCGGTCGAGCGGGGCGACAAGCACTACCTGGCCCACGGCCACGCCAACCCGTTGGCGGTGGTGGTAAGCCCCGATCAGCGAGGCGCCGCCCTCTACGCGCCGATCGCCTCCTTCGAGGGCTCGCTGATGGCCCGCTACTTCGAACGCTTCGCCGCGGCGATCGCAGACCTCACCCAAAGCACCGCAATCGGGCTCGACCTCGACCAGAAGCTGAGCCGCTACCGCGACCCGGCCGACCTACTGCTGATCAGAGAGGTGATCGTGCGCTCGCACGCCGGACCGCTGAGCGAGGCCGCCGAGACGCAGAGCGCCCTGATCGACGAGTTCGAGGTGGGCGGCTGGTTCGATCCCGAGCTACGCCGCGCCCTGCTCGAGAGCGCCCGCGAGCATGGCGACCTGCGCTTTCGCGAACTCGCCGTCCCCGACATGCCGTTCGACGGCGTTCACGACTTCTACGCCGACGTCTTCGGCGGGGTGTTCGTGCTGCGGGCACCCGGCAGCGACGACGACTACCTGATCCTGTGCGACCAGGAGACCTACCAGGCCGATAGTGAGCGCGCCAGCGCCGCCATGTGGCTACGAGACCCGGAGCTGATCGAGCAACTGCTCGCAGCCAACTTCGTAGAGCTCGACCTCTCCTGGTACCAGCAGCACCTCGAGGTCCTTCAGGAACTCAGTGAGAGCCTCACCATCGGCCTCCTGGGCGCAGACGATCCCGAGCTGGATTTTGGGAGTGTGGCCGCGCCTGAGCGCAAGCGGCGGCTGCGGAAGCTGGGCTCTGCCGTCCCCGAGCGCCTGTTCGAACTCGAGCAGCTCAGCGCCAGGCTCGAGGGCGGCGACCGGGTCGAAGGGCGGGAGCTGTCGCTGGACCTCACCAGACTGCTGCTCAGGCCCCACTCGGCCCTGCCGGCGCTGCAGCGTTCGGTGGTGGCGCAGCTGCTGCTGTACCTGGAACCGATCGATGTGCAGGCGCTCTTCGACACCGACCGAGCCCACTTCTTCGAGGCGTACCGGGGTTGGCCGGAGGCGAAACGGCGCTGGGCTCAGCAGGTGCTCGCCCGGCGCCGTTAGCGCACCTTTACGGGCAGCCCTCGTTGCGGCACACGTCCAGCACCGCCCAGGGACGGTCCTCCTGCACCACCAGTTTGAGATGCAAGGTACCACCGCCCGCCAGCAAGTAGCTGTCGCCGCTCGAGGCCTCGAGCTCGGCCAGGCCGGCAACCTCGGTCAAAAGACTGCGCGAATCGATCCACCAGTCGCGGTAGAGGTATACCTGGGGGTGCGGGTAGGGCAGATCCACCCGGACGGTCTCCCCAGGTTCGGCGTGCCACATCAGCAACCGCAGATGATCGGGGGTGGCACCGCCGAATGCGTAGGCGTAGCTCTCCCCTTCCAGTGCGCTGGTGCTGAAGTGGCTGAGCGCCCCCGGCTGACCCAGCATGGTGTGGCTGCTCCCCCCCGAACGGGTCACGGTAACGGGAGAGAGGCCGCCGACACTGAGGGTGTCGACCGCTAGCCGGATATAGCGCTCGGGGCAGGTCCAGGCGTTCCAGGCCGACACGAAGCTGCAGGCGGCCGTGGTGAGGAAGGGGTTGTCGACGGTGATCAGGGTGCCCGGGCTGCCGGTGAGGGTGCCGTCGCGATCCTCGAACACGGTGGAGCGGTAGCCGTCCTCTCCCGAGTTGGGGTCGCTCGGAACGGCGCGGTCCTCGAAGAAGATGGCGTTGCTCTCGGGCGTCACGGTGGTGTCCTCGAGGTAGTTGCGGGGCGACACCACGAAATCGGTGAAGTCGAGCTGGCTGATCGCCGCGGCCTGGCGAAGCGCATTGGGGACGAACTGGGTGAAGGTGTTGCTGCTGGCCCACACGGTCCCGTCGTACAGCTCGAAGCCGCGGATGGTCATGTCGGCGCACTGGTCACAGTCCCAGGGGCGGGGCAGGCTGCGGCCATCTGGGCCGGTCACCTCCCAGGGGAGCGGGGTACCGAGGTTGGCGCTCTCCCCTACGAACAGCGAATCGGCCACGTAGCTGTCGCTCGACGCCATGGTCACGCCGACGGCGTTGTCGGCGAAGACGGCGTCGATCAGGCGGTGGCGGCGGCCGCGCAGCCACACCGCGTTGCCGCGATTCTTGTAGCCGGTGAAGTCGCGGAACTCGGCCCACACCTCGGCCGATTCGGGATCGGTGGGGTTCGCAAGGGGCGCGTAGACGGTGGTTTCGGGCTCGAGGGTGACGGTGTTGGGTCCGCGGTCGACGTGGAGGCCATCGTTGCCGTTCGAGTGTGAGCTGTTGCCGCGAAACTCGAGGAGCGGTGTGCGCCGCGGGAACACCGTGTCCGTGGCCGACGGTCCGGTCGGGTGTTCCGGCAGCGCCATCCAGAAGCCGGCCCCCTGCGACCCTCCGGCGACGTTGTCGAGGTAGCGGTTGTCGGGGTTGGTGATCCAGAAGACGGCCGGCCCCTGGAAGGCCACGTCGGTCGGCAGCAGAGCGTCTTCCTCGTCGGGGCGACGCACGCCAAGACCCAGGTTGCTCTCGAAGGTGTTTCCGGTCTCTACCGCGTCCTCGAGGAAGAAGCAGTGGCCGAAGGTCTCGTAGCCGACCACGCCCGCCACCCGCACGTTGTGGGTGCCGTGCACGGTAACGCAGCGGCTGTAGTTGTGGTGGACGCTGCTGGCGACGAAGTAGTCGCCACTGCGATCGCCGGCCAGGTGCCAGTGGAAGGGGTAGCGCGCCAGCACGCCGCTCTGCCCCATGCGCGTCAGCTCAACGCCGGAGACGTGCGCCGAACCCGCCTCCAACACGATGATGTGCCCGCCAAAACCGTCGTCATCGGAGACATCGTCGCCGCGGATCACGATGTTGCGACTGAGCAGCCCCACCTCGGCCCGTTCGTCGATCGTCTGGCCGACGTAGCTCTGCAGCTCACCCCAGTGCTCGACCTCGAGAGGCGTGTCCAGGGTGAGGGTCGTCCCCTCGACCGCCACCACGGTCCGCTCTTCGGCCTGCTCGTAGTCGAAGTCGGTCGAGGTGATCACGATGCGGTCACCGGGCCGCCAGTCCATCTCGCGGTCGAGGCCGATGGTATCGGCGCCCGCCGTTGCGGTGGCGCCCAGTCGGGTCCAGCCCTCGCGGGGGTCGCCGTGAAGCTCGAGCTGCCCCTCGCCCATCACCGCCAGACCTTTGGTGGCCAGTCCCATGTCGGTGCGGCTGGGGCCGGTCAGGGTCAGGGTGGCCCGGTGTGTGAACGGCGCGCTGTCGGTGCCGATCTCGAGGAGCCCCCACACCATGATGTGGCTGCTGCTGAGGCTGAGATCCTGATCTCCGAAGCGTAGCGTCCCTTCGACCATGAGCCCACCCAATGGGGGCGGATCCGTATCGAGCGTGACGGTGGTGCCGGCTGGGATGGTGACGATGTCGCCGGCCTGTGGCAGGGTGCCGCCCCAGAAATCAGGGTCGGACCACAGGCCGGTGCTGCCGGGGTTCGGGGTGAGTGTTGCCTGGCAGGCAACCAGCAGCAGCGAAAGCAGAGTGAGCGGGACCGTCGGCCGTCGAAACGCATTGCGCCTCCTCATGGGCGCCGGCGTGACGACAAACCCGAGGGTCGACTAAGACCTCGGCCGGTTGCGCCACTTGCTCCCCCCGAGGCAGGCGCCCAAATTGCGCCGCGGGGTTCATCGCATCCGAGAGTCGTCTTAATACGGACCCTCAGTCTACAGTTTAGAGGCTGGGTTTCAAAAGCCCATGATAGATTTTTCGCACTTCTGGGCCGATCGCGGGCGGCAAGATGCGCCTCGCAGCTGCCCGTTCAGCCCGCCTTGCGATTGATCGAATGCAGCTTCTTGGTCGCCTGTTCGGGGGTGATATCCCCCTGCTCGAGGCTTTCGAGTACATCGGCCCGTTCGTCTTCGACATCTTCGTAGGCCTCGTAGCCGAGTACCTTGAGCAGGCCCTCGAAGCGCTGTCGAATGGTCGGATAGCTGAGCCCCAGGACGCGCTCGACCTCTTTGAGATTGCCGCGCACCTTGATGAAGATGCGCATGAATTCGAGCTGCTCTTTTGGCAGCAGGGCGAACTCGTTGGGCTGAAATCTGCCCTCGATAACGACCCCGCTGGTAGGACACTCGAGCCGGGTGACCTCGAGCGGTTCGCCCGTCACCGGGCATTGTGTGGGCATAGGAAGGGCGGGCATGTCACACTCCCAACGTCAGGTACGGCCTAGATTTGCCGGATCTCGATCGATACCTCGCCGGTGTCGATCGACACGAACGGTTCTCCGCGAGGCAAGCGTAGCAAATCGCGCCCCCGTTCGGATAGCTAGCGTCGTGACGGCCGCCGTCAGCCCTTCCGTATTGGAAGTCTGCCACGCACCCAGGGCCGCGCGCGCGCGAGTGGGCAGCAGCGGCGTCAGGTGCGGAAGCAAGGGCAACAGCCGCAGGCCGAACGAGAGGACCTCTTCGAAGGCCCATAGCGGCATTCCCCACCAGATGCGGATCTTGCCCGTTGTGAGCCTGAGCGTCACGAAGCGGGGCCGGAGCTCTTCGAGGTAGTCGCGCATCCCCTGTTCATCGAGACGTCTCAGGCTCATCATCTAGGCCACCTCGATGATGATTTTGGCGATCTTGGCCCCGTCACCGTCGCTGGCGTCGATGTCGACCAAGCGGCCCTCAGGGAGGTCGTCGCCGAGGGTCTCGAGCAGCTCGACCAGGTTGATGCCCTGGGCGTCGAGCTGCTCTTTGGCTTCGCTGGGCATGAACTTGCTGGCGAACTTGGCGAGCGCGATGGGGACATTGACGCGAATTTTGGCCTTGTCACTGCCGTCTTCATCGCTGGCGTCGATGTTGATGCGCAACACCCTGGCGATCCCCTTGCGGCCTACCGAGACGCTCGGGACCGGTGGCACCGGCGGCACGGCCGGAATCCCGACGACCTTCCTGCGCCTGCCCGAGGCGAGCGATTTGAGCAGCTCGGTCGTCTGCTCGAGGCTGATCTGGTCGTCGGCCAGCATGCCGACAATCCGTGCCTGGGCGTCTTGGGTATCGCTGCCGATGGTGCCGATGAGGCGCAGCAGCTCCGTGGCCTGATCGGCGTCGAGGCGGCCTTCAGAGAGGAGGTCGAGAATCTGGCGGCGAACGTCCTGGTCACTCATCGTGCAACTCCAGGGTAAGCTGTCCGGTCGAGAGTTTGAGGTCGAGATCGGCCTGGCCGGAACCGAGGGTCGCCTCCATGGTGGCGCCAAGACCGTGGCGCTCACTCTGAACGTCGACACCCTGGGCGTCGATTTCGCCGATGGAGACGCGTCCGGTAACGTTTGTGTCCGATCCTTGCAGCAGCCGAACCTTGACATCGCCTACGCTGACGCCGACCCGGTGGCTTCCCTGGGTGGGGCGAAGGTCGAGATCGAGGTCGCCGGCCTGCATGGTGAGGTCTACCCCTTCCAGCTCGCCAGCATCGAGGTCGCCCGCCAACAGATTGCCTCTGAGATAGGGGACCCCGCGAACGGTGACGTCGCCGGCTTTGACGTTGAGGCCGAGTCCGAACCCGGGCGGCAGGCGTACCTTGAGGGCACCGCGGCGAAAGCCGCCGATCAGGCGCTCCATCCAATCGCCGCCCTTGCTGCTGAACTGGGAAACGCGGTAGTCGCTCCCATCGCGCTGAATGTCGACCTCGCCACCCTCGGCTTTGACCATGGGCTCTTCGAGGCTGTCATCCACGCGCACGTCGAGATCGCCGGCCAACATCGAGATGGTGACCCAGGGGGTGTGTTCGGGCCAACTTCCTCGGTTCGATTCGGCTGCCGGCTCGGCTTGCGTCGCCCGTTCCGCCGCCGCCTCGATACCCCGCACCTGCTGCTCGGTGGCATCGATCTCTTCGAGCACCGCGATAAGACGATCGGCCTCTTGTTGGGTGATCTTTCCTTCTTCCATCATGGCGTTGATCCGATCTACTTCGCTCATCTTCTCTTATCCTCCGTAGCGGTCAGGCGCCCTGGCGGACGACCGTACCGGTGGGTGTTGCCGGCTCGAGGTGGTCGGCTACGGTGCGAAGAAAGGTGGCGAGGGGGTGTCTTCGGTGGTTCCTCCGGCGCTTTCGAACGCTCTCGGCTTCGTCCCTGAGCTGGTTCACGCGTCCGTGGATCTGGTGTTCGATGGAGAATGGCAACATGGCTTGCCTCCTTGCCATCACATGGTAGAGCAGATTTGTCAGAATGTCAACTTTTCTTTATAAATTGTGACTATTTGTTTCCTTTTCTTGAATTATTCTCCTCTACGCATCACCAAAAGGTAAGCGTCTTCAACGACGCGCCGGGCCTCATATCCGGCCGCGAAGTAGTGCGCTAGCACCTCTCGCACGCGGTCGCGCCACCGGCCTGCCAACTCGGGGCTGTCGGTGAGCATCGCGGTGAAGTCGTGTGGCATCGCCACCCTCACGCCGTCTGTGGCGAGCGAGAGATCCACCGCCCCCGGTCGATCCCCTTCGAGCCGCGGCAGGGCCCACCGGGTCTCCCCGCCGGCTACTGCCTCGGGAAGCCTCTCCCCTACCGCCAGAGAGGCGACCTGGGGGGCCACGAGGTCCCAGCCGACGAGGAGGCGATCGGTAGTGAGGCTTCCGCTCAGAATGCCCCCGAACCGTCCATAAAAATTTGGCAGGTAGTGGGCGCTGGTGGCCCCGAAGTGCTCCAGATTCAGCCGTGCGTTCTTCAGCTGCAGCGGATCGAATGTCCACGCCACCCAGGAGATGTCTCGCTCGAGGCACCAGCGCCGCTGGAACCATTTGAGTCGACGTCCAAGGCCGCGCCCGCGGTGTTCCTGGCGAACCGCCAGCATATGCGAGTGCATGCCCAGCCCCGAAAAATCCGCTTCGCCCCACGAGAGAAAGCCGAGCACGAATCCAGCCAGCTCATCCCGGACGAATGCCGCCGCCACCAGACCTCCAGCCTGCTGGACAGCCCGCATGTGGGAGCCCGCCACCAGTTCGATATCATCGAAACCCCACACCTCACGCTGAAGTCCCTCACAGATACGCATGTCGTCGAGTGAGTTCAACTCCCGCAGAGCGACCTCATCGTCCGCCGCCAGCGCAGAATCGGACACCATAGACCCAAGTGTACTCCCGACAAAGCGCTTTCCAAGCAGAGGCACCTACAGAGAGGCTGAAGCCGCTACCCGCTGTCGGGTCCCTAAAGCATTGGGCAGCGCCTCGGGCCACGTTAAGGATTGACCCCTGCAAGCGCCTACAGCGAGCGGGATCTAGCGCTTCTTCGACAGAGCTTGCGGGGAGAGACCTTCAAAACTAAAGGTCGGCTCCGCTACCTGCCAGCCGGTGGCGGTCTCAACGACCTCCTTGAGAAAGCGGCCGAGGGGTATGCCGGCAACCTCAAGCTCGGGAACGTCGACAACCTCACCGGTTACGGTGCACACCATATGTCCGTGAGGAGCAACGTTGCTGTCGTAAAGTGAGACGCCCTCGAGCCCCTTCAGCTCCCGGATCAGGCCGGCATCGCAAAGAACCGACAGGTTGAGATAGACCGTGGAGAGACTCAACGAAGCGCCACCGTCGAGCAACGACCGATGCAACGATTCGGCGCTGACGTGTTGATCGCCTGCAAGAAAGAACCCTAGGATCGCCGCCCGAGGGCGGCTGAATCGAAGCCCACTCTCTCTGAGGAGCGCCAGTGCCCTGGGATTCCACCCGCTAGGCTCAACCACGTCCACTGCCATAACAGCGACACTTTAGCATAGCCTTCCAAGCACTACCGAGAATCGCTATCATGCCGAAGAGCGAGGTCAGGACCGAAGGGCTTGGCAGTTTTTCAGCCTCAGGCACTATAGGAGCCCTTCGACCGCCGCACGCTCTTCCCGAAGCTCGCGCTCCGATGTCTTCATTCGGGCCACAACCGTGCCGGGCAGCGAAAGCCCTTCGACGACAGAGACAACACCCCCATCAATCCGAACCGGAAACGAGTAGACAACGCCCTCACCGACGCCATAGTCGCCTCGACTGGGGATGGCCATGCTCACCCAGTCGCCAGCCGTTGTACCGCTGGTCCAATCCCGCATATGATCGACGGCTGCAGCTGCGGCTGAGGCCGCACTCGAGGAGCCACGAGCAGCGATAATCGCGGCACCTCGTTGCTGAACGGTCGGGATGAACGCACGTTCGACCCATTCTTCGGAAACCAGTATCGCGGCTGGTGTTCCGTCCACCACGGCATTAGAAAGATCCGGAACCTGCGTACTGGAGTGATTTCCCCAGATTGTCATGCCCTTGATCCCAGCGACCCTCTCCCCCGTCTTCTTGGCCAACAATCCCAGGGCGCGGTTGTGGTCCAGCCTGGTCATGGCGGAGAACTGCTCGGACCGGAGATCCGGAGCATTCGACTGGGCGATAAGACAGTTGGTATTGGCAGGGTTTCCCACCACCAGCACCTTCACGTCCCGACTGGCATGTTCGTTGAGGGCTCTACCCTGCTTCGAAAAAATGGCGCCATTGGCCTCGAGTAGATCCTTGCGTTCCATTCCAGGACCTCGCGGACGAGAACCAACAAGAAGAGCATGGGTCGCTCCCAGAAAGCCTACATCGGGATCGTCACTTATCTCTACGCCCTGCAACAGTGGGAAGGCGCAGTCGAGAAGCTCCATGACAACCCCCTCGACATTGGACATCATCGCGGGGATCTCAATCAACCTCAACCGGATCGGTTGATCCTCACCGAGCATCACTCCAGATGCAATCCGGAAAACGAGCGCATAGCCGATATTTCCCGCGGCTCCGGTTACGGCCACATCGACGATGGGTTTCATGAACCAGACCTCCAAGAGGTAGCCAGCCTACAGAATTGTAGACAGCCTAGAGACAAGAGAACGCACGCGCAAACAATGCTGACACCGATTCATGGAAAGAAACTGTTTCACGTGAAACAATCTGAACAACCGTCAGGGTCGATAGCCCAACAGTTCCAACAACCCTTCAAGGTCGTCCCGGGAATAGAAATGTAGCTCGATCCGGCCCTTGGTACCACCTTTAATCAGCACTTTGGTGCCGACCTGGCGACTTACTTCATCCTCGAGCTGCACATACCGCCCATCCGAAGCACTCCTCTTCTTTGTAGCACCACCGTTTCGTTTCAAACCCTCAGCCTGACGCACCGAAAGTCCGAGTGCCACTATGTGCTCAAAAGCCCAAGTCTGATCGTCTTTCTCCTGAGCCAATATGGCCCGTGCGTGTCCCGCAGAGATGCGGCCTTTCTCGAGCGCGTTGAGAGCGGCAGCAGGTAACTTTAGAAGCCTCAGGGCATTCGCCACTGCGCTCCTGCTCTTCCCTACCGACTTGGCGAGCTCATCCTGGGTTCCACCAAACGCCTTGAGCTGTTGAAAGGCCCGGGCCTCTTCGACCGGATTCAGATTTTCCCGCTGGAGGTTTTCGATGATGGCGATCTCCAGCGTCTCCCGATCATCGAGCTTTTTCACCACCACAGGTACCGAGGCGAGCCCAGCTTGAACCGCAGCCCTAAACCTTCGTTCGCCGGCAACTATTTCGAATCCATCGCCGCTAGGGCGAACGAGCAAAGGCTGCAAAATGCCTTTCGAGGCGATCGAGGAAGCCAGCTCAGCTATGGCTGCTCGATCCACGTGGCTCCGCGGTTGCAGTGGTGATGGGGCGAGGTCTTCGACGAGAACCTGTCGGATTCCTGTCTTGGGAAGCAATGTATCGAGGCCACGACCAAGGCCCCTAGCTTTCGCTGGCACGCTGTAGCACCTCCACGGCGAGATCCTGGTATGCGACGGCCCCCAGCGACGTCGGCGCGTAGGCGAAGATCGGCTGGCCATAGGACGGCGCCTCGGCAAGCCGTATGTTTCTGGGGACAACCGTATCGAAGACCAGTTCCTTAAAGTGTTTGCGGACGTTCTCCTCAACCTGTTGCGACAACTTTGTTCGGGTGTCGGACATCGTAAGCAAGATGCCCAGCACGTCGAGCTGGGGATTGAGCGACGCCCTGACGCGCTCCACGGTTTCCATCATTCCTGCGATCCCCTCCAGGGCGTAGTACTCCGTCTGGAGCGGGACGATCAACAGATTCGATGCAGCCAAAGCGTTGAGTGTCAGAGCACCGATCGATGGTGGAGCGTCCAAAACGATGAAATTGTATCGAGGCCGGACTGCCATGAGCGCCTTCGAAAGCAACAGCATATTGTCGTTGGTGGCATCGAGCTCGAGTGCGGCGGCGGCAAGTTCGGACGACGATGGCAACACGAAAAGGTTTTCGGTCTCGGTCTCGATCACGGCGTGGCGCGCTGAGACGCGCCCAACGAGTACGTCGTAGACGGAGACATCTGGTTTGTCGACCCCTAGGCCACTACTGGCATTGGCCTGCGGGTCGAGGTCGACCACAAGGACGGGGCTTCGTTGAGCCATCGCTGCCGCTAGGTTTACTGCCGTTGTCGTCTTACCTACTCCACCCTTTTGGTTGATGACACCGATGATCGGCACTCACGTCCTCCTGGGAGCCGAAGTGAAACCAGGGTACCACGGCGGCTTAGAGCGGTGGTGATTGGCTTGGGAATAGTGGTGGCTACCCTCTCTGCCAACTCCTCTACTTCCAATTGCCACTGTGGACCTTTCCTGGCTGCAATCATTACAGTCTGTGCGTGTACATGTCGCGTTATGCAGTAGAGCCTCGCCAAGCGCGAAACCGCCTGGGCTACGACTACGTCCGCCTTGCGGTCGAGTTCGAGATCGGCGATTTCGCCGCTAAAAACGTCCGCGTTGTCGAGACCAAGGTGGGCTGTTGCGAGTTGGAGAAAGGACGACCGCCGCTTTCGCCGTTCGACAAGCCAGACGTGCACACGTGGCATACATATAGCGATAACCAACCCTGGAAGGCCTGCACCGGAACCGACATCGACGACCGTCGAGGCCCGTTCAGAATGGCTGGAAATCGTGCGTGCATAGGCCCTAGCGTCGTCGATTAGCGCCTCAAGATTTGAGAATGCTTCATGAGATATTAGGTTCAGGGTGTGGCGGTAGCGGTCGAGAAGCTGCCGGTAGACGGCCAATTTTTCATTCACAATCTGGGTGGCTGCTGGTTTGGTCAAGGTCGGGCTTTCAGATCTTTTCAGGCCACGCTTGTTTCACGTGAAACATCGTGTGTCTTGATGTGTATCATCAGCGCCGCCAAATCGCTATCGCGCATTCCCCGAAGCCGTTCGGCTGCTCCAACCGTCTCCGGCCGATGTGCGGTGAGCGCTTCGCGACCTTCGTTGGACAGGCCTTTGACGTCCTGGTATGAAAGCCCCTCGAGGCTAACGGCTTCTGAGTCTGATCGAGTTTCGATATGACGCAGGGCGCGTTCGATATAGGGGCGGTAGCGGATTTCGATGTCAACCCGGTCGATTTCGGTAGGGGAGAGGCCATCCTTTGGTGGGCCGAGTTTTTCGATCACTTTGGCGTATGTCATCTCGGGCCTGCATAGGACAGCGGACGCTTTACTACCGGCTACATAGCTCGTATCGAGGCGCTCGATTTCTGCTGAAATCCGCGTTTCAGAACGTTCGATTTCGTTCAGATTTTCCTTTGGAACGAGGTTCCAGGCTACGCCCAATGCCGCCATGCGCGCTTGGGCGTTGTCTTGGCGGTGAACAAGCCGGTGCTCGTTACGTGAGGTCAACATCCGATAGGGTTCGTCTATGCCCCATCTGACGATGTCATCGAGCATTGTTCCGAAATATCCTTGGTCTCGGGTGATCGTTATCGGATCGAGACCCGCTGCGTGCCGGGCGGCGTTCACTCCTGCAATGAGCCCCTGTGCCGCCGCCTCCTCGTAGCCGCTGGTGCCGTTTATCTGTCCGGCGCTGAATAGACCCGGCAGTTTGGTCGACATCAGGCTCGTGTTTAGTTGGGTTGGGTCGAGAGCGTCGTACTCGACCGCGTAGGCGTACCGTTGGATTGTCGCCTGCGTGAATCCTGGCAGGGTTCGAATCATGTCGTCTTGCAGGATCGGAGGCATCGAGCTCGAGAAACCCTGCAGGTACACTTCGCTGGTCTGAACGCCATCGGGTTCTACAAATAGCAGGTGGCGATCTTTGTCGGCGAAGCGGACCACCTTGTCTTCTATCGAAGGGCAATAGCGCGGCCCTCGACCGTCGATCGCTCCTCCATACATGGCGGACTGGTGGAGGTTCGTTTCGATGAGTCTATGGGTTTCAGGGGTGGTGTGTGTCAGCCAGGTTGGGCTGCTGGTGGCTCTAGGACCCGGGTTTCCTGTGAATGACCTGGCGGGCATGTCGGGAGGGACGACCTGGAGCTGCGCGAAGTCGACGGATTCGGATTTTACGCGCGGCGGAGTGCCTGTCTTGAAGCGAACCAGCCTATGGCCACTGTCTCGAAGACTGGCCGACAGATGGCGTGCAGGCGCCTCCCCCTGACGACCCGCCGCGCGGCTCTTTTTACCGTACCAGACGACACCGGCCAAAAATGTCCCCGTGCAGAGTACGACACTCGGTGCGGACAGTTTTCGGCCATCCGTCAAGGCGACCCCGGCGATATGGGCTCCGTCGATTAGGAGCTGTGCCACCTCGGCACGGACGATGTCGATTCCATCGGTGGCCTCGATCAGCGATCGCGCTGCGGTCGCATATCCATCGCGCTCATTCTGCACCCGCAGCGATTGGACCGCCGGGCCTTTGCTGGCGTTCAGGGTCCGGGCATGGATCGCCGTCTCGTCTGCCAACCGGCCCATGACCCCACCAAGGGCATGCAGCTCGTACACCAGTTGCGACTTTCCAGGCCCTCCGATAGCCGGGTTGCACGGCATCAGGCCGATTTTGTCCGGGTTGGGTAGAGCCAGAGCCACGGCAGCGCCGAGCTTCGCCGCAGCACTTGCAGCCTCGATGCCCGCGTGTCCGCCTCCAACCACGATCACGTCGTAGCGCATGCCAACTCCTATACCCCTTGGGGATATTTTATCCGGGCCGTCTGCCCGAACCGCAAGTATAGCGTACGCCGCTATGACGCCGGTATCGAGACCGTCTGAATCTGTTAGACTGCTCTACCAATCCGCTTGGGGAGGGAGGTTCCTGGCTCTCGCAGGCAGCCCGCCTGCAGCCATCCTTAAATTCCATGTTGAGCCAAGAAAACGCGATCTGGAGCGACATCCTCGACTATGTGGAGGATCAGATCCCTGACGTGGAGTTCCGGACCTGGTTCAAACAGGTCCAGCCTCTGGGCATCGACAATGGGACCTTCATGATCGGGGTTCCTCACTCTTTTGCTCGCGACTGGCTTAAAACGCATTACAGCACGGTGCTCGAGCAGGCCCTAAGAGACCTCGGCGCAGCGTCGCCCCGGGTCGGGTTCCAAGTGATAGCTTTCCAGAACACGCAGCAAGAGGACATGTTCAGCAGTTCCGCCCGGGACGATTCGCCCAGGGCCGTCCTGCCCAGACTCAACCCCAAATACGTCTTCACCAAGTTCGTGGTCGGTCCGAACAACAACCTCTCCCACGCCGCCGCGCTGGCAGTCGCTGAGGCGCCGGGCCGAGCCTACAATCCGCTCTTTCTCTATGGCGAAGCCGGCCTTGGTAAGACGCACCTCATGCACGCCGTCGGACACGCCGTCTCCGACCGCTTTCCGGATCTGCTGGTCGAATACGTCACCACCGAGACCTTCACCAACGAACTGATCAACGCGATCCGCGAAGACCGCATGACCTCTTTTCGTGATCGCTACCGATCGATCGACCTGCTGCTGGTCGACGATATCCAGTTTATTGCCGGCAAAGAACGCACCCAGGAGGAGTTCTTCCACACCTTCAACGCGCTCTACGAATCCGGAAAGCAGATCATCGTCTCGTCAGACCGGCCTCCGAAAGATATCCCCACCCTGGAGAACCGCCTTCGGAGCCGTTTCGAGTGGGGTCTCATCACCGATCTCCAGGCCCCTGAACTGGAAACTCGGATCGCCATCCTCAAGATGAATGCCGAGTTCCGGGGCGTAAAGATCCCCAGCGAGGTGAGCGACTTCATCGCTCGCCAGGTGACCTCCAACATTCGGGAGCTCGAGGGCGCGCTGGTACGGGTTATCGTCTTTGCCAGCATGAACAACACACCGCTGAACCGGCAGACGGCAGCCAAGGCCCTGTCGGACGTGTTTACCCCCGGCGAACTCAATCTCACCATGGCGGATATTCTCAGAACCACCGCCCGCCACTTCGACGTCGCCCCCGACGATCTTAAATCGAAGGGGCGACGCCACGAGCTGGTGGTGCCCCGCCAGGTCGCTATGTATCTGATTCGTGAACTCACGCCGCATTCCTACCCCGAGATCGGCCAGTTCTTTTCGGGTCGGGACCACTCCACCGTGATGTACGCAGTGCAGAAGGTAGGCGATCAGATCGATGACACTGGAGTCTTCTCCGACAAGGTTCGCGACATCAAACAGGATCTCATCTGATCGCCTCAACAGGACCCCTCTGACCGACCACCGACCCTACCCTGTGGATAACCCTGTGGATAACTATGTGGACAACCTGTGGACCGCCCTGTGGAAAACTCCCGTCCAACCGGGGCCTGTGGAAAGCTGTGGATAACTTGCACCGTTGTCCACAGCAGGGTGGTGACTTATCCCCAGTTTCATCCACAGGATGTTTCTCGTCCCTGACGTGTCAGAATGGGGTTTTCCACAGTTTCCACAGGCCCTACTATAGAGAGATATTCTTTTCTTCGTGAAGATAAAATCACCCGTACAAGCCTGAAAAGCGCATCCCCAAGCTCCCACCATCCCCGGATGTGGCAAGGGGTCAGGCGAATTAGGTATGCTCGTAAGGATCTCGCCGACGATGGCGATGGTTAAGATCTCGCTGATACTGGCTTTCTGGTGTGCCTGACTGGGTAACTGTGGTTCGAAGGGTTGTAAGAAGTCATCGATGAGTACGAACACCTGCAGGAACAGGTCGTCGAGCGTATGCTGGTACACTGCACGCTATCCACAGGAGTAAGGCATGAATGTTCAGGTACCTAGAAAGCAACTTGCTGACACCTTGGGGCATGTTGAACGCATTATCCCCAGCCGCAGCAGCAACCCGGGATTGAGCCTTCTCAAAATCGAGCTGACGGAGCGCGGCTTGGTGTTCACTGGAAGCAACATGGACATCGATATTCGGGCGGTCCTGACAGCCGATGTCGAAGGCGACGGCACGGTGGCGCTCCCGGCGCAGGTGTTCGGTCAGGTGGTGCGTGCCCTGCCGGGTGAGATGGTCGAGCTGGCCTTCAACGACACCGAGCTCGGGATTTCCTCGGCCTCCTACGCCACCAAACTTCAACTGGTCACCCCGGAATCGGCACCGGTCCTGGAATTTCCAGAGAGCTACCCGGGCGGTTTGGACGGTTTGACCTTCGCCAGGGCGCTGAATCATGTCCGCTACGCAGCGGCAGTCGCCGAATACCAGGCTATTTTTCGAGGGGTCAAGGTCGAGCTCGCCGACCACAAGGTGCGCACCGTAGCCACCGACGGGTTCCGCCTGGCGTACTACACACTCGAGATCTCCAGCGGCCTCGAGGCCGACCTCGTGCTTCCGGCCCGCAGCGTCGACGAGCTCGGCAAGCTGTTGTCGGAAGGGGAGGCCAGGTTGGCTCTGTCCGAGGGGCAGCTCTCGGTATCGACCGGGCCGTTCGACCTCAATCTAAAATTGATGGAAGGGGTTTTTCCGGACTACCAGCGGGTGATCCCCAGCGCTTTTCCGGTGAGTGTCACACTCGAAGCCAAAACGCTGTCCGAGGCGGTGGCTCGGGTGGCGGTCATGGCCGATAAGACCGCCAACAACAGGGTTGATCTGTTCATCAAGGATAGTGCCATGCAGATCACCGCCGAGGGGAGCTACGGCCGTTCTCAAGAGGCCCTAGAGGTCTCCCAAGAGGGCGGCGACCCAGAAATCGCACTGGCGTACAACGCCAAGTACCTGATAGACGCGCTGTCACCCATCGACGGCGAGATGCGGATCTCTTTTTCGGGCGTCACCAGCCCCAGCGTCCTGGGCGACCTCGGCGACGCGGGCTATCTGGCCATGGTGGTGCCGTTGCGGACCGGTTAGTCCGCGGCTCCGTCAAAACCACGACGAAGCGGGTAAGGTAGGGGACGCACCGGCCCCAGGTGGGATGGGCTGCTTCTTAATGAATGGGGCAATCGAGGGACGGGAGGATCCATGACACGAATCGAAGAGGTGCGAGCCCTGGAGTTGCTCGACTCCAGGGGGAATCCCACCGTCGGCGCCATCGTGACCCTGGAAAGCGGTATCGAGGGGGCGGCAGTCGTTCCCTCAGGAGCGTCTACCGGTGCCTATGAAGCGGTCGAACTTCGCGATGGCGGCGGCCGCTATCTCGGCAAGGGTGTGCTCCAGGCCGTAGAGAACGTCAACACCAGAATCGCTCCCGCCCTCGAGGCGCTGGATGCGGCCGATCAGACAACCCTCGACGCCACCATGCTGGAGCTCGACGGGACAGCGAATAAGGGTGAGCTGGGCGCCAATGCGACGTTGGCGGTGTCGCTGGCCGCTGCCCGGGCCGTTGCCGAAACGGTTGGCCTCCCGCTATACCGCTATCTCGGCGGCACCGGCGCCCGCACGTTGCCAGTACCGATGATGAACGTCATCAACGGAGGTGAACATGCTGACAACAGCGTGGATATGCAGGAGTTCATGCTCGCCCCCGTCGGATTTTCCACCTTTCGGGATGCCCTCCGAGCCGGCGTCGAAACCTTTCACCATCTGAAGAAGGTCCTCGCAAACCGCGGCTACAACACCAACGTGGGCGACGAGGGTGGCTTTGCCCCCGACCTCAAGAGCAATCAGGAGGCGATCGAGGTCATCCTCGAGGCCATCGAAAAGGCGGGCTACAAGCCCGGCGACGAGATCGCCCTCGGCCTCGACCCCGCCTCGACCGAGTTTTTCGAGGGTGGCAGCTACCACCTCGAGGCCGAGGGCAAGGTGCTCACCTCGACGGAGATGGTCGCCTACTGGGCCGAATGGGTCTCACGCTATCCGATCCTGTCGCTCGAAGACGGTCTCGCCGAGGACGACTGGATCGCCTGGGCGGCGTTGACCCGCGAGATCGGCCAGCGTTGCCAATTGGTCGGTGACGACCTCTTCGCTACCAATGTCAAACGCTTGCAGCGAGGCATCGATGAGGGGGTCGGCAACGCCATCCTGGTCAAAGTCAACCAGATCGGTACCCTGTCCGAGGCGATGGACGCTATCGAACTGGCAAAATCGCGTGGCTACCGCACCATGATCAGCCATCGGAGCGGCGAGACCGAAGACGCCTTCATCGCCGATCTGGCGGTGGCGGTCAACGCCGGCCAGATCAAGACCGGTTCCGCCTCGCGGAGCGATCGCATGGCCAAGTACAACCGGCTGCTCCGGATCGAGAACGACCTGGGCGATGCTGCGCTCTACCTGGGTCGAGAAGCCTTCACGCAATGACCACCCGCCGCACCAAGATCGTGGCGACCCTCGGCCCAGCCAGCGAAAAGCCCGGCATGATCAAGACGCTGGTGAAGGCCGGCGTCGACGTCTTCAGGCTCAATTTCTCCCACGGCGACAGGGAAATGCACAAGCGCAATATCGACATCATCCGTGACGAGAGCGCCCGTCTGAACCGACCGATCGGCGTGCTGCAGGACCTGCAGGGCCCGAAGATTCGCGTCGCCACCTTCGCCGAGGGCGAGATCACCCTCAACGAGGGGGA
This sequence comes from Trueperaceae bacterium, assembly GCA_963662295.1. Classification (GTDB taxonomy): domain Bacteria; phylum Deinococcota; class Deinococci; order Deinococcales; family Trueperaceae. The sequence goes on along the minus strand of OY759346.1, from coordinate 3,458,456 downwards.
CCCCTTCAGCCTCACCTGCGGCGACGACAGCCCCGGGACCGAAGAGCGGGTCGGCGTCAGCTACAAGAAACTGTACCAGGACGTCAAGATCGGCGACAGGATGCTCCTCGACGACGGGCGCCTGGCGCTGCGAGTCACCGCCCTCAGAGGGGAGACGATCGAGACCACCGTCACCTTGGGTGGGGTGCTCTCCAACACCAAAGGCATCAACATCCCCGGCGCCGAGCTGTCGATCCCCGCGGTCACCGTCAAAGATCAAGAAGACCTCCTGTACGGCGCCGAGCTCGATGTCGACTGGGTAGCCATAAGTTTCGTGCGAAGCCGCGACGACCTGCTGCTGGCCCGCCAGCACCTGGACCGGGCCGGCTCGAGTGCAAGGCTAATGGCCAAGATCGAAAAACCTGCTGCCGTCGAGCGGTTCGACGAGATTCTCGAGGAGGTGGACGGCATCATGGTGGCCCGAGGCGACCTCGGGGTGGAGATGGCGCCGGAACGCGTCCCCCTCATCCAGAAGCGGCTGATTCGAGCCTGTGTGGAGGCGGGCAAGCCGGTCATCACCGCCACCCAGATGCTCGAATCGATGATTCACAGCCCCACCCCGACCCGGGCTGAAGCTTCGGATGTGGCCAACGCCATCTACGACGGCACCGACGCGGTCATGCTGTCGGCCGAGACGGCGATGGGCAAGTACCCGTTCGAAGCGGTGCACATCATGGACCGCATCGCCCGCTCGGTCGAAGCCGACAAGGGCTACCAGCAGGGCATGCGGGAGCACATCCCCGCCCCCGAAGACACCACCGCCGACGCCGTTTCGCTCGGCGCCTGCCAGATGGCCTACAGCCTCAACGCCGACCTGATCGTCACCTTCACATCGAGCGGATCGACTGCGTTGCGGGTGTCGCGCAACCGGCCCTTCTCGCCGGTGCTGGCCATCACCCCCAGCGAACGCGCCTTCCGCCAGTTGAGCATCGTTTGGGGGGTGGTTCCCCACCTGAGCGACGAGATCCACGACACCGACGAGATGGTAGCCGTGGCTGCCCGCGTCATCCACAAGACCGAGCTGGGTAAGGCGGGCGGGCGCTACGTGATCACTGCCGGCGTGCCCTTCGGCATGCGCGGCACCACCAACCTGATCCGGGTAGAACGGATCCCGGGATAGGGGAGAGCGATGGTCGGCTGGATCTTCTACAGCAGGCTGGTGATGTACGTGGTGGTCATGGTGGTCTTCGGCTACCTGGGGTTCACGGTGCTGGCCCTGGACCGGTGGCTGGTGATCCTTATTCTCGGGGTGCAGCTGCTGACGATCCTGGCGCTGATCTGGGTGAGGTTCAGGAGAAGGTAAAGGTAAAAGGTAAGGATTAGTAGGTTTGGGGCAACTTCAGAAAGTAGGAGTGGATTTGGTGCCCCTTCAGACCCCTACGCTAACGCTTCGGGTTCTTACGGGGTCCTTCAGAGCCCCCCTTACGGTGGTCTCTTCAGGGGCTACGGAGCCTCCAAGGAGTCTCCTCCGCCAGAAGAAGGTTTACAGCGGGTTGCGCATTGAGTGATCGTGCTTCATGCTGAGGCATGGCGCACTCTACCGACCTCCGAGAACGCATCGTAAACGCCGTCCTACACAAGCGTTACACCCTCCATGAAGCCGCAGACACGTTCGACGTTGGAACCGCCACCGTCAGTCGCTACCTCCGCCGCTACCGCCAAAGTGGAGATCTCACCCCCAGAACCTCCCCGGGCCGCCCCAGCGCCCTCCATGAGCACCAGGCATGGGTTGAGCAGAGCCTCATCAGCAACGACCTCACCCACGACCAGCGCTGCGACCTTTTCTTGGAGAGAACCGGCGTCCGCATCAGCAGAGCGACCATGTGCCGCTGGGTACAGAGATTGGGATCGACGAGAAAAAAAGACGATCTACGCGAGTGAACAGAATCCAGAGGCCCGGTGGAGGTTCCTGGCTTGGATCAGAGGTATTGACCCGCACCGGTTGGTGTTCGTCGATGAGAGCGGCTTCAACGTCGCCATGACCCTGCCCTACGCCTACGCCCCACGTGGACAACGTGCCGTGGGTAGGGTGCCGAAGAACCGTGGGGAGAACACCAGCCTCGTTGCAGCGATCAGTCTCGATGAGGGTGTGGGTGACGCGATGACGTTGACCGGAGCGGTGGATGGCGTGGCGTTTTTAGCGTACATCGAGCAGGTCATCGCTCCGAAGCTGAGGCCGGGGCAGATCGTGGTGATGGATCAGCTGGGGGTGCACCGCAAACCGGAGGTGCGGGAGGCGATCGAGGCGAGGGGGTGCGAGTTGGTGTTGTTGCCTGGGTACAGTCCGGACTTCAACCCCATTGAGTTGGCTTTTTCGAAGATAAAGGCGTTCGTGAAAGCTGTGGGGGCGAGGACGAGGGGAGCGTTGGACTCTGCGATCGCGGCTGCGCTATCGACGGTGTCGTTGGGGGATGTGTTGGGTTGGTTTGAGCATGCCGGAGTCACCAATCACTCATTCTGAGAACCGCTGTAAAAGGAACAAGCAAGACACCGTTAGCGCCTTCACACCCCAGTCATTCCAAAATCTTCTGCTGGAGGAGACTCATGCAATGAGGCTCCGAGAGCCCCGGGGAGACTTGCCGTTAGGGAAGGCTCAACGGGACCCCGGAAGACACCCGTAGGGGGTCTGAAGGGGCCCCAAACCTACTAATCCTTCCTTTTCCTTACCCTTCGTCTTCGTCCGCCGAGACCGTTAATTTGAGGTCGATGGTGACCTCGGGGTGGGGCCGATAGGGGATGGTAAATTCCCCTAGCACCTTGATCGGTTCGTTGAGCACGATCTTGCGGCGATCGATTTCGATGTCGTAGGCGGCCTTGAGGGCCTCGGCGATATCGCGGTTGCCGACCGAGCCGTAGATGCGTCCCTCGCCGGCCTTGACCACGATCGAGATGCTGGCCTCGCCGAGCATCTCAGCCAGGCGCTCGGCATCGACCTTGCGCTCGGAGAGCTGTTTGGCTCGTTGGGCAAGCCGTGCATCCAGTTCGGCCTGGTTGGCCCTGGTGGCGGGCAACGCCAGGCCCTGTGGGATGAGCCAGTTGCGGGCGAAGCCGTCCTTGACCCGGACCACGGCGCCGGCATCCCCGAGCTTGTCGACAGGCTCGAGCAGGATGATGTTCATTTGCGCACCAGCTTCTCGGTAATCGGGATGATGGCGAGCGTGCGCGCCCGCTTGATCGTGGTGGCGAGCCTACGCTGGTGCTTGGCGCACACGCCGGTGCGGCGCCGCGGCAGGATCTTGGCGGTGTCGCTGATGAAGCGTCGCAGGGTCCTGCCGTCGTGGTAGTCCATGATCTCGAGTTCGCCGATGCAGAAGGGGCATACCTTGGGCCTACGGCCACGCCGGCCGCCCCCGCGACGTTTTCCTTTATCTCTATCTCGTTCTCTTGGTGGCATCTAGAATGGCAAATCCTCTTCCGGTGGAAACTCTTCATCGATGTCGAGCTGACTCGCCTGGGCGCGCTGAGTGGGTGGCTCTGCGCGGGTTTCGGCTCCACCGCTGCCGGGACCACGGGTCAGATATTCGACGCGCGACCCTTCGATGCGCGTCGTGTAACGGCGATTGCCGTCACGGTCGGTCCAAGAATCGTTCACGAGGCGTCCGATCACAAAAACGGGATCGCCCTTGACCAGTTCGCCCGTCGCTTCCGCAAGTTCGCGCCACACGTTTATGTCGATGTAGTGGGTGCGTTCCTGATCTTCGCCGCCACGGTCGCGGAAGCGCTCGTTGACGGCCACGCTGAATCGGGTCACGGCGCTGCCTGAGGGGGTGTAGCGCAGCTCGGCGTCGCGCGTCAGATTACCGACGATGATGACCTCGTTGAGGGCATCGCGGAGCCTGTGCTGGCCACGGCTGTCTGCCACGGTTGTCTCGCCCTTGCGAGCCCCCATGGTGATCGCATCTACTCTGGAGGCGACCACATCGATGGCGCTGCGGCGCTGGCCGTCCTGGGCCTCCCAACTGCGATAGTTGAGGCGGCCTTCGACGAACACCGGGGCGCCGGCCTCGAGCTGGTTGACGAGCTGCTCGGCCTGATTGCCGAAGATGGTGACCCGATGATACCAGGCCAGCTCGCGCATGCGCTCGTCGTCGCCGATGACGTGGTCGTTGCCGCCCAGATTGAGTTCCAGGATGGCCAGACCGGCCGGCGTGTAGCGCAGCTCGGGGGGCTGAGTCAGGGTACCCGCCAGATAGACGTTGTTGAGTCCTCGTGCCATGCCGTTCTCCTTAAGAGTCGCTAGATCGCGTAGGGCTTCGTTGCGGTCTCAGTCTTGCGCTGGTGTCTCCTGGGCGATCGGGGCCTCCGTCTCTTGGGGAGCCTTGCGGGTCTTCCACTCGGGACGGTCCTTGACCGCCAGTACGCGCATCACATTATCACGCTGTCGCAAGGCGGCCTCGACGACCTTGGGCGTGTCATTGGGCAGGTCTAGGCGGTAGATCAGGTAGTAGCCCTCGCTCTGCTTGCGGATGGGATAGGCGAGGCGCTGATGGCCCAACTCGTCGATCCCGACGATGGTGCCCCCGGCCCGCTCGATCTGGGTGTCGACCGCGCCCTTCTCGGTCTCGAGCTGCGCATCCGACAGACCGGGATCGAGAATGACGTTCAGGTCATAGTGTGCGACGTCCGGCATATGCACCTCCTTTCAAAGCTGGTTGTCAGCGCGTCCCGGCTCTGATAGCGCAGCCCGGACCAGCTCTGGCCGGTCCGAACGGGTACGTTGGCACTCCCCAGCGTAGGTTCGCCGCCGTCTGGCAGCAACTTGGGATTGTAGCACGTTCGTCGGGCCGGCGGTAAAGGGCGGGTGACGAGGTCGGGTGCCCGCCAAGATGCCGCTCGGGGGAGGTGAACGGATCGTGAAGGGTGGGTCAGGTTTTCCTCACCGCTCGACGGGCCGATCGTCTAAGCTCCAGGGCACAGTCTTACCGAACAGTCTTACGGAGAGGAGCCCCACCATGAAGACCTTCGCCCCACTCACCCTGTTGTTCTCCGCCCTGCTGGTGCTCGCCGCCTGCAGCCCTGCCCAGCCCTTCAACCAGCTGGCAGCAAATCAGCTCGAGGGCATCGCCGAAGATGGCGACGAGCTCGTTTCGGCGCTGTTCGCCAGCCCGTCGGACATCTCGATGCAGGCAGCCGATCGCAACCTGCCGGGGCCGCTGGCCAACTTCATGGCCGTGATCGACCCCCAGCAGGCCTCGGTCGAGTGCTTCATCGACGCCAACAGCTCCGCCGACCTCGACGGCGACACCGTCCCCGAGAACGCCTTCTTCAGCGTCGACTGCACCTTCCAGGACGGGCCCGACACCGTCACCCTGGTGGGCACCATGACCGCCCAGGACGACGACGACAACGACCCCACCAGCGGCTACGACATCACCATCAGCGATTTCGAGTTCCGCATCCAGACCGCCACCAGCTTGATCGTCCGCGCCGTCGACATGGCCTTCGATCTCGACAAGCTGCCCGGCAACAGCTACAGCGCCAGCCACATCGTCGACTACACCAAGATCGGCCCCATCATCGGCACCGCCACCCTGAGCTTCGACGGCGTTCACAGCTACACGCCCGACGACGCCGGCGACCCGTTTGCGGCCGGAACCCTCACCCTCGACGACCTGCTCGCCTTCACCCACAACGCCAACAGCTACAGCGTGACCCGCATCTCCAACGACCTCCACTTCAGCAGCGCCTGCGCCACCGACAACAAATTGGACGCCGGCACCGTCACCTACGCCGGTAGCGGCGGCAACACCCTGGTGGTCACCTACACGGCCTGCGGCACGGCCACGGGCACCTTCACCCCGGCGCCCGCCGGCCCCTGAAGCCCACCGAGGACGACCATTCGAGGGCCGCTAGCTGCGGCCCTCTTTCGTGGCCGTGCCGCGGCCCCCGGGCGCGGTTCCGGTATAAGGTGGCGGGGGCGCGCACCACGACGCCAGCCCCCAAGGAGGAGTCATGACCCTCGAGCATCTCGCCCTCAACGTGCCCGACCCCACGGCCGCGGCCGCCTGGTACGCCGAAAACCTGGGTCTGCGCGTCGCCAAGGTGATCCCCGGCGCCCCCTTCATCCACTTCCTGGCCGACGATGGTGGCAGCCTGATCGAGCTCTACAACAACCCGGCCGGGGCGGTGCCCGACTACGCGGCGATGAACCCCTTCACCCTCCACCTCGCCTTCACGGTGGGGGATATCGCGGCCGAGCACCAGCGGCTGCTCGCGGCCGGCGCCGGCGCCGAGGGGGCGATCAATACCACCCCTACTGGCGACCTGCTGGTGTTCCTGCGCGACCCCTGGGGGGTCCCGCTGCAGCTCGTGCAGCGCAACGCCCCGGTGCTCTAGCCACACCCCGCCGGTGGTGCCCCGCCCACCGGGTCGCCTAGAATGGCCTTCGATGCGCACGCTTCAAGGATCAGGACCATGACCGAGGCATTTCACACCGAGCTGGCGGCGCTGTTCCCGCCCGCTCGGCTGCTGACCCGCCCGGCCCAGCTTCTGCCCTACGAGTCCGACGGCCTCACCGCCTTCAAAGCCCGCCCGGCGGCGGTGGTGCTGGCTGAGACCCGGGACGAAGTGGTGGCGGCGGTGCGGCTCTGCCACGAGCACGGGGTGCCGTTCGTGGCCCGCGGCTCCGGCACCAGCCTCTCGGGCGGGGCGCTGCCTATCGAAGACGGCATCGTGATCGCGCTCAACCGCCTCAACCGGATCGTGTCGCTCGACCCCGAGGCACAGCTGGCGGTGGTCGAACCGGGCGTCATCAACCGCCAGGTGTCGCTGGCGGCCGCCCCGCACGGCCTGCACTACGCCCCCGACCCTTCCTCAGGCCCCGTCTGCACCATCGGCGGCAACGTCGCCTTCAATTCGGGCGGGGCCCACTGCCTCAAGTACGGCATGACCGCCAACCACGTGCTCGGCCTCACCGCGGTCCTTCCCGACGGCGAGCTGGTGACCCTGGGCGGCCCCAGCCTCGAGGGCGTGGGGCCGGATCTCGCCGGCCTGTTCGTCGGTTCCGAGGGGCTGTTCGGCATCGCCCTCGAGATCACCCTGCGGCTGCTGCCCACGGTGGCCCACACCCGCACGGTGCTGGCCGCCTACCGGCAGCTGGCGGTGGCCGGCGAGGCGGTGGCGCAGGTGGTCGCCGCCGGGCTGCTGCCGGGGGCGATGGAGATCATGGACCGACTGGCCATGGACGCCGCCGAGGCGGCCGTGCAGGCCGGCTACCCACCCGACGCCCAGGGACTGCTGATCGTGGAGCTCGAGGGGGTCGAGGCCGAAGTGGAGGCCGAGTTCCCCAGGTTGATGGCGCTGCTTGAGGCCTCGGGGCCGTTCGAGCTGCGGGTGGCCCGCGACGAGGCCGAACGCGCCGCCATCTGGAAGGGGCGCAAGGGCGCCTTCTCGGCCGTGGGCCGCCTCAGCCCCGACTACATCGTGCAGGACGGGGTGGTGCCCCGCGGCCGCCTCGGCGAGGCGCTCGACGAGATCCTCCGGCTGTCGCAGGCGTACGACCTCCGCGTCGCCAACGTGTTCCACGCCGGCGACGGCAACCTCCACCCGCTGATCCTCTTCGACGGCAACCGCGAGGGCGAGCTCGAGCGGGCCGAGGAGCTGGCCGCCAAGATCCTCCGGATGTGTATCCGGCTGGGTGGCTCGATCACCGGCGAACACGGGGTCGGGGTAGAGAAGCGCGCCTTCCTGGCCGAGCAGTTCGGCGCCGCCGAGATGGACATGATGGCCCGCTTAAGGCGCGCTATCGACCCCAAGGAGATCGCCAACCGGGGCAAGATGCTGCCGGTGGGCGAGGCTCCGGCCCTGAGCCAGCGGGGGCCGCACCCACTCGAGCAGAAGGGGATTATCTTCCGCGAATGAGCGCCGGCGCCCTGGAACGCATCCTGGAGGCGGTGCGCTCGGGCGAGCGGGCGCTGCCCCGGGGCGGCGGCAGCAAGCCTGCGCTCTCCGGCGGCGCCACCCTGGCGCTCGACGGCCTCTCCGGCCTGCTCGAATACGATCCCGGCGAGTACACCTTTACGGCGCTGGCGGCCACCCCCATCCGCGAGGTCGAGGCGGCGCTTGCCGAGCACGGCCAGTACCTGCCGTTCGACCCGCCGCTGGCCGGCACTGGCGCCACCCTGGGGGGGACGGTTGCGGCGGGCCTGTCGGGTCCGGGTCGCTTCCGCTACGGCGGGGTACGGGACTTTCTGCTGGGGGTGCGTTTCGCCGACGGCCGCGGGCAGGCGCTCATGAGCGGCGGCAAGGTGGTCAAGAACGCCGCCGGTTTCGATCTTCCCAAGGCAATGGTCGGCAGCCTGGGGCGCTTCGGGGTGCTCCTCGAGCTGACCTTCAAGGTCTTTCCTAAGCCCGAGAGCTACGCGGCACTGCGGGCAGATTTTGCCGCCACAGCCGCGGCGCTCGAGGCCCTGGCGACGCTGGCAAAAGGACCGTTCGACCTAAGCTGCCTCGAGTTCGAGCCGCCCGGCCGACTGTGGCTGCGCTTGGGCGGCCTCGCCGAGGCGGTGCCGCCCCGCAGCGCGGCGCTCGCGCAGCTGCTCGAAGAGCGGGGCGGGCAGGTCGAAACCCTCACCGGCCCCACAGAGGAAGCGTTGTGGCATGAGCTGCGCGAGTTCTCGTGGGTCCCCGCAGGCCACGGCCTCGTCAAGGTGCCGCTGGCGCCGACCCGGGTGGGGGAGATCGAGGCGACGCTGGCCGACCTCGATCCGACACCGGCGCGCCGCTACGGTGTCGGCGGCAACGTGCTGTGGCTGGCCTGGCCCGAACCGCTGGGCGAGGCGCGCCTGGAGGCGTGGCTGCAGCAGCAGGGCCTGCCGGCGATGGCCGTCACGGGCCGCTGGGCGCGGCCGCTGCTGGGCCGTGTGTCGGGTGAGGGCTTCGCCCGCCGAGTGGCCGAGGTACTCGATCCCGAAGGGAAGTTCCGGCTTCCCGAAGCGAAGGTAAGGAGCTAACCGTGCAGCACGACGTCCCCACCGAAGCGCTCGGCCCCCAGGGCAGCGCCATGGCCGGCGCCATCGAACGTTGCGTTCACTGCGGCTTCTGCCTGCCGAGCTGCCCCACCTACCAGGTGATGGGCGAGGAGTCGCAGAGCCCCCGCGGCCGCATCCTGATCATGAAAGAGGTGCTCGAAGGCTCGCTCGAGGTGGACGAGGCGACCCCCTTCCTCGATCCCTGCCTGGGCTGCCTGGCGTGCGTCACCTCCTGCCCCTCGGGAGTGGAGTACGGCGAGCTGCTGACGCCGTTCCGGATGCAGATGGAGGAGACCCGCACCCGGCCCCCCGGCGAGCGCCTGCTGCGCCGCCTGGTGCTGGAGACCCTGCCCTATCCCAACCGCTTCCGGCTGGCGGCGCGCCTTGGCGGCCTCGCCAGGCCGCTGCGGCGGCTGCTACCGGGGCGGCTGGGCGCCATGCTCGAGCTGCTGCCCGAACGGCTGCCTGCCAGCCAGAAGCTGCCCGAGGTCGTCCCCGCGGTCGGGGAGAGGCGGGCCCGGGTGGCGCTGCTACTGACCTGCGCCCAGCGGGTTCTCGGCCCCGAAATCGATCAGGCCACCGCCCGGGTGCTGGCCCGAAACGGGGTCGAGGTGGTGGTGCCGCGCGGCCAGATCTGCTGCGGCGCGCTGTCGGCCCACACTGGGATCGCCGCCCAGGCGAAGGCCTTCGCCCGCGCGACCCTGGCGCGTTTCCCCAGCGACGTCGACGCGGTCATCACCAGCGCCGCCGGCTGCGGCTCTGGCATCCACGAGTACCCCCTGTGGCTCGCCGGCGAACCGGAGGAAGACGCCGCCCGCGCCTTCGCCGCCAAGGCCCGCGACGTGAGCGCCTTCCTCGCCGAGCTGGGCCCGCTCCCGCCGCCGCCCCTGCCGGCCCCGCTGACCGTCGCCTACCACGACGCCTGCCACCTCGCCCACGCCCAGGGCGTGACCCTGCCACCACGCGAGCTGCTGAGGGCGATCCCCAACCTCGAGCTGCGCGACCTGACCGATGCCGAGATCTGCTGCGGCTCCGCTGGCACCTACAGCCTCGAGCAGCCCGACGTGGCCCGCGAGCTGGGCCGCCGCAAGGCCAGCGCCGTCCTCGCCACCGGCGCCGAGGTCGTCGCCAGCGGCAACATCGGCTGCCTGACCCAGCTGCAACGCCATCTCGACCGGCTGCACGAAGAGGGGGAACAACGGGTGCAGGTGGTGCATACGGTGGAGCTGCTGGACCGGGCGTATCGAAAAGAACAGGATAAGTAGGAGGAGGTTTGGGGCCCCTCCAGGAAGTAGGAAGTTTGGGGCCCCTTCAGACCCCTACGCTGCGCTTCGGGTTCTTACGGGGTCCTTCAGAGCCCCCCTCCGGTGGTCTCTTCAGGGGCTACGGAGCCACACTACGTGAGTCTCCTTCGCCACAAGAAGGTTTAAAAGGAAGCAAGCATGACACCGTTAGCGCCTTCACACCTCGGTTATTCCATATCTTCTGCTGGAGGAGACTCACAGGGTGAGGCTCCGAGAGCCCCGGGGAGACTTGCCGAAGGGAAGGCTCAACGGGACCCCGTAAGAACCCCGTAGGGGGTCTGGAGGGGCACCAAATCCCCTAGTTGTCTGAAGGGGCACATAATCTCCTACTCCTACTCCTTCTACTCAATCTGCGGCCAATTTGAACCCCCTCGGGTTCGTTCGTAGGCGTCGGCTACTCGCAAAACGTTTGCCTCGTCGAAGTAGCGGCCGGCGACGTGCATGCCTAGCGGGAGGCCGTCGGCGTCGAAGCCGCACGGGACCGACAGCGCCGGTAGCCCGGCGAGGCTGGCGCTGCGGCTGTGGTGACCGGCCACCGCTCCGGCGCCGAACAGCCCGTGGACCGCCTCCTCCTTGGTGGTGACCCGCCGGCTGTAGGACAGCGGTGGGGCTCCCTCCCCCGCTGCCGCCCCGACGAGGACATCCACCCCCTCCAGCACCTCCAGCACCTCACGCGTCACCGTGATGCGGGCCCGCTCCGCCTGCGCCGCCATCCCGGCAGGCAGGGCCGCGCCGACCATCAGCCGGACCCGAGTGTTCACGTCGTAGGCGTCGTAGCGCTCGAGCAGCCACGGCCGATGGAAGCCGACCGCGTCGGGCAGCACCAGCGGGGAGGTGATGTACTTCGAGGCGTCCATCAGCGGCAGCCGCACCCCGCGCACCTCCGCCCCCAGGCCGCGGAGCACCTCGAGCGCCCCCTCGACGGCGGTGCGGGCCTCGGTACCGGTGTGGGGCGGCGTCATCATCTCCTCGACGACACCGATGGTGATGCCTTCGAGGTCGCCGGTCAGGGCGCCGGCGTAGTTGGGCACCGGCTCGCTGCTCGAGGTCGGGTCGTGGGGGTCGTGCCCGGCGAGGACCCGCAGCACCAGCGCCGCGTCGAGGGCGGTGCGGGTCAGCGGCCCGACACAGTCGAGCGACCACGCCAGCGGGAACACCCCGTCGCGGCTCACCCGCGACCAGGTGGCCTTGAGGCCCACCACCCCGCAGTAGGCCGCCGGGCCGCGGATCGAGCCGGTGGTGTCGCCCCCGAGCGAGAAGGTGCACAGCCCCGCCGCGACCGCCGCGGCCGAGCCGCTCGAGGAGCCCCCGGTGGTCCGCTCCGGGTTCCACGGGTTGCGGGGCGTGCCGAAGGGGAAGTCCCGCGTCGGCCCCATATGGAACTCGTGGGTGTTCAGGGTGCCGAGCAGCACGGCACCCGCCTCCTTCAGACGCGCCACCACCGTCGCGTCCCGATCGGCGACGTGGTCCGCCAGCGACCTCGAGCCCCCGGTGACCCGAACGCCCGCAATGAGCATCTGGTCCTTGACGGCGAAGGGGATGCCGTGGAGGGGAGAGCGGCGGTTTCCGCTCCGGATTTCGGACTCGGCCTCTCGGGCCGCGGCCAAAGCGTCGTCGGCCAGGACGGTGATGAAGGCCTTCAGCGCGTCGCCATGACGCGCGATCCGCTCCAAGTAGATCTCGGTCAGCTCCACGGGTGACAGCTCCCCACGGCCGATCCGCTCCGTCTGCTCGCTCAGCGGCAGGAAGGCGAGGTCGTCAGCGGTCACGGGTCGCCCCGAACGGGAACAGCGCGTGCCAGGGCTCCGCCTCGGCGGCCGCGGTGCGGTCGAGCGCGGCGGAGCCCTCGAGCTGGGCGTTGAGCCGCGCGGTGATCTCCACGAGATCCTCTTCCGGCACGGCGTACCCCTGCGCGGCCAGGATTCGTTCGACCTGCTCTGCCGTCACATCCTGCATAGCGTCTCCTTTCGACAAGTCCGAGTTCAGCGGGAAGCCCTCGGATTCGTTGCGGGCAACGGAAGCGGTACCCGCTTCTTAGCCGTCACCCTTTCGGTAACCTCGCGACCACTTCATCACCCGACCGCTCCCCTGTCTCTGTGAACCCCATCGACCCATAGAGATGCGCCGCGACGGTGTTGTTCGGCTGGTAGGAGAGGGCGAACTCCGTGGCTCCGGTCTGCTTGGCAAGGAGCTCGAGGGTTTCCGCTACGGCTATTCTTCCATAGCCCTGGTGCTGGTACTGCTTATCGACCAGGATGCCGCCCAGCCAGCAGCTGCCGTCGGCCTCGTCGATGGCCCACATCAGGAAGCCGATGACGGTGGTGTCTCTGTAGATCGCCAGGGGGTTCCAGTCGTCGTAGCAGCAGAGGGCCAGATAGTGACTCGGCACGGCGACGTAGGCGTACTGCTCTGCGGCTACCTCGAGGTCTCGTACCGCCCGCCAGTTCTCGCGGTCGACGGGGCGTACCGTGATGCGTTGGGTGTTCTCTGGAAGCATGACCGAGTATACGAACGAGCTTGCTTGCCATGGTGCCGAAGCCTCCGGAGGCCAACTGGTTTCGGTCAGTCCTTTACCTTAGTCCATCTCTTCCTGGATCCCCGCATCTCGGGCTATGATCGGTCGTAATAACCAGCATTGGCTTAACGGAGGTCGTGATGAAACTCTTAGCCGGAACCAGCAACGGCGTATTCGCTATCGAGAACGGCGTCGCACGGCAGGTGCACGGGAGCGGTGACGTCCGGGATCTGATCTCTTCGGGCGAACGCGTTTTCGCCAGCACCGGTGCCGGCCTCTACCGGTCCGACGACGCCGGCGAATCGTGGCAGCTTGCGGGCATGGTCGATCGCGAGGTGTGGCAGACGCGCAGCGCCGGTAACGGTGTCTGGTACGCGGGCACCCAACCCCCGGGCCTGTTCCGTAGCACCGACGATGGCGACAGCTGGTCCGAGGTGGGGTCGTTCGCCCAGGCGCCTGAAGCGGCGGACTGGAGCCTGCCCACGAAGCCGATAAGTCCGGCGCGCGCGCGCGCCCTGGTCATCGACCGGGACGACCCGAAGCGCATCTGGGTCGGTGTCGAGGTGGGCGGCATCATGCGCACTGACGACGGGGGCACGTCCTGGGCCTTGGTCGTGCCAGGCGACAATCCGGACCTCCACATGATCTACGCGCACCCCCAGAAACCCGAGGAGCTATACGCGTCCGCGGGCTATGGCCGCCTCGACGGCGTGGCCGAAATGGTCGAAGGCAATGCCGGTGTGTTCCGCTCGGACGACGGTGGCGTGACCTGGCACTATGCCTGGAAAGGCATCACACCCAGATACACCCGGCCCATGTGTGTCGATCCCCGCGCACCATACGGGCTCACCGTCGCGAGCGCGCCGGGCGCAGGTTCCAGCTTCAAACAGGACAATGGCGCGCAAGCCATGCTATTCCGCTCCGAAAACGGCGGCGAATCCTGGCGTTCTCTGTGCGACTCCGACCACACACCATCACGCGCCAACATTCACGGCCTGAGCCCCGACCCGGACATTCCGGGCGGCGTTGTGATCGGCACCGACACGGGTGAAGTCTGGCGCGTGAGCAACGATGCGGAGTGGACGCTGCTCGGCGCCGGGATGCCGTCCGTGCTGTCGATCGCCACCTGCTAGACGCAGTTCGTGATCGCACCCGCAACTTAGTCGACGCCACCCGTCGGCCGCCCGACGGCAGTGCTGACGTGGTCAGGCATGCAGTTTTCGGTAGGCCGCATCCCCTGCCGTACGCGTTACCTCCTCACCGAGTCGATGCGCGTCCAGCAATGCCCGGTGCATGGCCGCTGCCGTTACTTCGAACGGCATGTTGGCGAGGTGGGGATAGTCGACCGTAGCTGCGACGATGGACTGCAAGTCGGCGCTCTGCTCCGGAGCCAGCCCCAGCTGCCCCAGGTGTACGGGCAGGCCCACAGTGGCAGAAAAATGGGCGACCTTGCGGGCTTCGTCCAGGTTGTCCTCGAGCACCAGTTGGGTGAGGGTGCCCATCGCTACCATCTCGCCGTGCAGGTAATTCTCCGTGACGGAGCGGATCACCGTGCACCCCCGTGCCACCCCGTGAGCCGCCGCCAGGCCACCGCTCTCGAAACCGAGGCCACTGAGCAGAGTATTGGCCTCCACGATGCGTTCCAGGGTGTCGGTAACCTCTGAAAGTGCGCAGGCTTCGGCCGCGGCGAGTCCATCGGCGTAGAGCGTGTTGGCGCACAGCTCTCCGATAGCGCGACCGGCCAGCGTCGGGCGGCCACCGATGACGGTGATGGCGTGGGGGCTGTCAAAGCAGACACGGGCCTCGTACCAGGTGGCCATGGCGTCTCCCATGCCGGCGACCAGATAGCGTTCGGTAGCGGCCGCGATGATCCCCGTGTCGACCACCACCAGGGCCGGGCTCTGCGGGAAGAACTCGGCGCCATCGTTGCGACCCTCGGGTGTGTAGATGACGGCAACCGCCGAGCAGGGCGCGTCGTTGGAGGCGAGGCTGGGAACCACCACCAGCGGCACCCCAAGGCGGTAGGCGATACATTTGCCGGTATCGACCGTCTTGCCGCCGCCCACGGCAACGAGGCAATCGACAGCGTCGCCTGCGCTGCGCAGCGCATCGACATGCAGGGCGATCTCCTGCAGCGAGCACTCGCCACCAAACCGGCTCGTGCTGGCCTTGATGCCGACGGCGTCCAGACTCGAAAGTATCTGCTTGCCCTCGGCGTTCTCGCTGCGGGCCGACATCAGGATCGCGGCATGCTCGAGTCCCAGGCTCGACAGGTAGTGGCCGAGCCGGTCCAGCACCCCAGCGCCCTGAATGTAGCGCTGAGGAGAGCCGAAGACGCGGGGCGGGGCCCCGCCATCAGGCTGTGCGTAATGGTCACGCGGGGAAAAGGGAGTCTCTGGTTTGATCATGGAACATCCTTATCAGCGCTCTAATTTTTTGTCCACCTATCATACGGTGGTGACGTGAGATGATCTCATACCCCCTCGTGTCAGTATCGTGGTCGAGGAGATGGAGAAACAGCCGTACGAGGCCGGTGGAGGGGGAGCTGGCTCGAGGTTCAGACGGTTCGGTAACCCTGCTGTAGGGGATCGCCAACCGAGACGAGTACACGAACGGAGTTGCGAAGTGACCGGAAGGCTCGACGGAAAGGTGGCCATCATCACGGGCGGCGGCGGAGCCATGGGCGGAGCGCAGGCCAGGCTGTTTGCCTCGGAGGGCGCAGCTGTCTGTGCAGCAGACGTGAATCTCGAGGCGGCCCAGAAGGTCGCCTCCGAGATCGAGAATGCGGGTGGCAAGGCGCTCGCGGCTCAGCTCGACGTTCGCAACGCCGACGAGTGGGACGAGGTGGTACGGCGAACCGAAGATGCCTTCGGGGCCGTGAGCGTCCTCTGCAACATCGCCGGCGCCAACTTCCGCGTCGGCTTCGATGAGCAGACCGAAGAGCAGTGGCGGACGATCATGGATACCGGCCTGACCGGGGCGTTTCTCGGCATCAAGGCCGTCGTGCCATCGATGCGGAAGGTCGGCAAGGGGGCGATCCTCAACATAGGCTCGCTCGCAGCGATCCGGCCCCGTGGGGGCAGCCCGGCCTACGCTGCCCAGAAGATGGGCATGATCGGCCTGACGAGGTCGGCGGCCTCCTCGTACGCCCGGGACAACATCCGGTGCGTGATCATCTCTCCTGGTCATGTCGACACGCCGTTCCTCAGGGGCAACAACGAGTACAGTCCGAACGACTGGTCGACCAGCATCGAGAATCCAGAGAACTACAAGCGCCGCCTCGACGCCACGCCGATGGGGCGGCTCATGACGCCGGACGACCTCGCAAACGCGTTCCTCTTCGCGGCAAGCGACGAGGCGGCCATGATCACCGGCTCCATGATCACGGTAGATGGCGGCGCCGGGATGTAGCAGAGGAGGTAGTGCCATCGTCTGGATACAAGTCCGGCGGGGAGCCCTTCCAAAGGAGAAAGACATCGATTCAGGCAACCGATGGGGAAAAGATTCAGGTAACGTATAGAGATGCGCCTGGCCACTGAGAATAGTATCGAAATTCGACCTGAGACAGGGGACAACCGTGCCTAACCAGCGGGTTCTGCTTACGCTCCTGAACAGCATGGCGGGCTCCGAGGTCGAGGCCTCGTTCGATTGTCATGTCGCCTGGAACATCCGAACCCTCGACCTGAAGAACGCCCTCTTTGGCAAGTCCGTGGAGCAGCTCACGAGCGCCGAAGCCAGCGACCTCCTCGAGGCGGCGCAGCGCAGAGGCCTGAGCGTCAACACCCTCTCCAGCGGCCTGTTCTTCGGCGACATCGAGCAGGGAGAGGCGGCCTTTCGCGAGGCCTATCTCCCCGGACTGCGCAACCTCCTCGAGGTCGCCCGGGTCCTGCAGCCGACCCAGCTGCGGCTCCTCATGGCCACCTCGTCTCGGCGGGCGGAGATCCTGGACTCGACCGCCTACCTGTCGGCGCGCCACCGCTGGGTGTTCGACGTGTACCGGGAGGCCGTTGACCGCATCCACGCGGCGGGCTTCGCCACCGTACTCGAGAACGAGGTCCACGGGTGCCTGTTCGCGAGCCCAGGGGAGATCGCGGAGTTCTTCTCGATCCTTGACTGCGGCGACGCCCTCTCCCTGACCTGGGACGTTCAGAACCTGTGGCAGATGGGGGTATTCCCCAGCCTGGCCGTGTACCGGGCCCTGAAACCCTACATCGGCATGATCCACCTCAAAGGGGGCAGAACGGACGTCCCCGGCGGCGCGCTGAAGTGGCAGTCCGGCCTCGAGGAGGCTTCGTGGCCCGTCATCCCGATCGTAAAAGAGGTCGTCGCGGACGGGAAGTCGCCGGTGATCTGCCTCAACGCGTCACACGGCGAGGCGACGCCGGAGTACACACCCGACTACCAGGGCGATCTCGAGTTTCTCAGGGGAGAGATCGAGGAGATCGAAAAGTAGGATAAAAAGTAGGATAAGTAGAAGTAGAAATAGGTTTGGGAAAAGTTCAAAAATTAGGAGTAGGTTTGGGTCCCCTTCAGGAAGTAGGAGGTTTGGTGCCCCTTCAGACCCAAGTAGAAGGTTATGTGCCCCTTCAGACCCCTTCCCTTTGGTCAGGGTTCTTACGGGGTCCTTCAGAGCCCCCCTTTGGTGGTCTCTTCAGGGGCTACGGAGCCACACTACGTGAGTCTCCTCCGCCAGAAGAAGGTTTAAAAGGAACAAGCAAGACACCGTTAGCGCCTTCACACCCCGGTCATCCCAAAGTATCTGCTGGAGGAGACTCATGCAATGAGGCTCCGAGAGCCCCGGGGAGACTCACGAAGGGAGGCTCAACGGGACCCCGGGACACGAAGTGCTGGTAGTTTACAGCGGTTCTCAGAATGAGTGATTGGTGACTCCGGCATGCTCAAACCAACCCAACACATCCCCCAACGACACCGTCGATAGCGCAGCCGCGATCGCAGAGTCCAACGCTCCCCTCGTCCTCGCCCCCACAGCTTTCACGAACGCCTTTATCTTCGAAAAAGCCAACTCAATGGGGTTGAAGTCCGGACTGTACCCAGGCAACAACACCAACTCGCACCCCCTCGCCTCGATCGCCTCCCGCACCTCCGGTTTGCGGTGCACCCCCAGCTGATCCATCACCACGATCTGCCCCGGCCTCAGCTTCGGAGCGATGACCTGCTCGATGTACGCTAAAAACGCCACGCCATCCACCGCTCCGGTCAACGTCATCGCGTCACCCACACCCTCATCGAGACTGATCGCTGCAACGAGGCTGGTGTTCTCCCCACGGTTCTTCGGCACCCTACCCACGGCACGTTGTCCACGTGGGGCGTAGGCGTAGGGCAGGGTCATGGCGACGTTGAAGCCGCTCTCATCGACGAACACCAACCGGTGCGGGTCAATACCTCTGATCCAAGCCAGGAACCTCCACCGGGCCTCTGGATTCTGTTCACTCGCGTAGATCGTCTTTTTTTCTCGTGCTGCGGCGGGATCCCAATCTCTGTACCCAGCGGCACATGGTCGCTCTGCTGATGCGGACGCCGGTTCTCTCCAAGAAAAGGTCGCAGCGCTGGTCGTGGGTGAGGTCGTTGCTGATGAGGCTCTGCTCAACCCATGCCTGGTGCTCATGGAGGGCGCTGGGGCGGCCCGGGGAGGTTCTGGGGGTGAGATCTCCACTTTGGCGGTAGCGGCGGAGGTAGCGACTGACGGTGGCGGTTCCAACGTCGAACGTGTCTGCGGAGAGGTTCATGGAGGGTGTAACGCTTGTGTAGGACGGCGTTTACGATGCGTTCTCGGAGGTCGGTAGAGTGCGCCATGCCTCAGCATGAAGCACGATCACTCAATGCGCAACCCGCTGTAGAACCCTGACCGAAGGGAAGGGGTCTGAAGGGGCCCCAAACCTACTGACCCTTATCCTCCTTCCCGTTCTCCCTCTTCTCCCTCTTGATCTTACTCTAATCAGTCGGTATAATCCCCTTTTGATGACCTCTACTCGCGATCGGATTATCAGGAAGACTGCTGAGCTGCTGACGCGCCAGGGCTACCACGCTACCGGGCTCAGCCAGATCGTGCGTGAGAGTGAGGCGCCACGGGGGTCGCTCTACCACTACTTTCCCAACGGTAAGGAGGAGCTTGCTGCTGAGGCGGTGCGCTTTCGGGGTGAGCAGATGCGCGATCATGTCGCCTACGAGCTGGCCCGCTACGACGATGTCCGCGAGGCGGTTCGGCGGCTGATCGAGACCGTGAGCAAGAATCTGGTGCGCCGCGACTTCGGGGCCGGGGCGCCGGTGGCAGCCGTCTCGATGGAGGCGAGCAGCGCCAGCGAGGTGCTGCTCGAGGCCTGCCAAGCGGCCTATCAGACGGTGCAGGCGCCCCTCAGAGAGAAGTTCCTGGCGGCGGGCTATTCGGAGGCGCAGGCCGGCCAGGCAGCCGTCGCCATCGTCGCCGCCCTCGAGGGGGGGCTGGTGCTCAGCTACGCAGCCCACACGACGGAGCCGCTCGAGCACGTGGGTGCTGCGGTAGAGGGTTACCTCAGCAGTCTGCGCCGATAGCACACGTGAGGCCGGTTCGTGGAGGGTTGTAGGACGACCTGGTGGGGCTGTCCTGGCTGCCTCGAGAACAGAATCAACCGATCGGTCCAGTCATGTTATATAGATCGTTCTATATAAACTGCCCTGGTCCGGCTACAGTGTGGAGCTGCGGTATAGTGAGAGCTCACAACCCCAGCGTTGTTGGCGATCTCTGGTAACGGAGAAGGAGGGGTATGCCGGCACTGAACAACCAACTGTTCGCCATCCTGTTCGTGGCCCTGGCAACGGCAGCGACCTTCCTGATGTACTACCTGTGGGCCTACCCCTTCGACAAGGAGAAGAAGCGCAGCGAGGCGCCGCGGCGGTGGCTGAACCTCCACCGGCTGCTCGGCTACCTGTACCTGCTGGTCTATCTCTACATGATGGCGCAGATGGTGCCCCGGATGTGGAGCTATCAGGTGGAGTTGCCGGCGCGGACGGTGGCCCACCTGCTCCTGGGGATGGGCATCGGCGCCACCCTGTTCATCAAGATAGCGATCGTCCGGCTCTTCAAGCACCTCGAGGGCACGCTGGTCCCCTTTCTGGGAACGTCGATCTTCATCGCGACGCTGCTGCTGATCGGCCTGGCGCTGCCGAGCGCGCTGCGGGAGTCGTTTCTACAGCGGCAGGCGCAGGAGCAGCGGGGCGATGTGTTCAGCGAGGAGCGGCTCGAGCGGGTGCGGACGCTACTGCCGGTGGCGGGCCTCGACGACGCGTCGCGGCTGGCCTTTCTGGCGACCGACGAGGGGCTGCTCGAGGGCCGTGATGTGCTGCGCAGCAAGTGCGTGCAGTGCCACGATCTGCGGACCGTCCTGGCGCGGCCGCGCACCCCCGAGAACTGGCGCCAGACCGTTCGCCGGATGGCGCAGCGGTCGACGGTGCTGAACCCGGTCAGCGCGGACGACGAGTGGGCGGTAGTGGCCTACCTGATCGCCATCACCCCCACCCTGCAGCAGACCGTCGAGCTGCTCAGAGAGCAGCAGCAGCAAGCGGGCGAGGCGGCCGCGGCGATGCGCTCGGCGGGGGAGGCGGTCATGGAGATCGACTACGACCCGGAGGCCGCCCGGGAGCTGTTCGCAGCCACCTGTTCACAGTGCCACAGCCAGACCCGAGTCGAGCAGAGCCCGCCGGGGTCGGTAGACGAGGCGCGGGCGCTGGTCCAGCGCATGGTCAGCAACGGCCTCGCCGCCAGCGAGCAGGACCTGGCCCAGATCCTCCGCTACCTCATCGAGACCTTCGTCCCAGGGACGTAAGCGCCGCGCCATACGGCTGCTGGGAGTTTGCCGCCGAGGTCGGCCTCAGGGCCGGCCCAGCGCATCGAAGGCCAGCATCGCCGCCCCTTCGGAAGAGGGGTGCTCGACCGTCACCGTCCGCCCTCGGAACCAGGCGTGAAGAACGATGCGTCCGGCCTCGAAGGTAGCGATGGCGCCAAGTTCTGCCGCAGTGGCGCCCTGGAGCATGGTTGCCAGCCCCCACTCGGCCGCCACACAGCGGTAGCTGAGCGGGTGGTGGAGATCGGTCAGCGTCTGCGCCAGGGGGTAGTCGTCGCGGCGGATTTCGAGCGCCAGGGCTCCCTGAGCGGGCGCCGGCACGAACTGCGTCTGCGCCAGCGGCACCCACTCGAGGTCGTCGCCGGCGAGATCCAGAAGCGCAGCGTCGGCAGCGGCAGTCACCAGCGCGTCGAGCTGACCCGGGCGCAGCAGCGCCACCCGCTCGAGCAGAGAATCGGGCAGCGCTAGCGTTTCCAGGTCGGGCCGTAGCGCTAGCAGCTGCCGCTCCCGGCCGCCGGGGTCGCTGCCAACGCGGGCGCCCTGCGGCAGCGGCAACGGACCCCCATCCGGGGCGAAGCGCTCGGCACGGACGAGCAGCAGCTCGCGGGGGTCGGCCCGCTCGGGGACGGCCGCCACCTCGAGGCCCGGGGCCGGAAGCGGGGGCAGGTCGCCGTGGGCGTGCACCGCCAGATCGGCGCGGCCGGCGAGCAACGCCGCCCGGGCTATCCGGGTAGCGGGCCTAGCGGGGTCGAACGCCACCAACAGCTCGACCCTCGCGCCGAGAGCCTCGAGCCGCCGCCGGATCGCGTGGGCACGGGCCAGCGCCAGAGGGCTGTCGTGACTGGCGATGCGGATCGGGGGAGCGTCTTCCACGATCAACCATGGTACTGGGAGAACGGCTCCCAGCGGCAGGCTGGAGTACGGGCGTCTCTGGTAGGACGGCGGGAGCACGGGTGGCGGGTCACAATGGCGCCTGGGTGCGTCGGCCGCGGCCGGACGCCCCGGAGGGAGTGCCGATGCTGTCGGGGGCCAACCGCGCCCGGCTGTGGGTCCGTAACCTGTTTCCGGGTTGGTGGGTTCTCGCTGGCGCCGTCGCAATCCAGATCCTTCCCGCCGGCTTTCTGCTTCAGGCCTACAGCGCCTACGTGGCGGTGATGCAGCCCGAATTCGGCTGGAGCACCACCGCCTTCGCCGCCGCCTTCGCACTGCAACAGGCGGCCAGCGGCTTCTTCGGCCCCTTGCTGGGATGGCTGTTGCAGCGCTACGGCCCGCGGCGGATCATCCGCATCGGCCTGCTGATCTTCGCTCTGGGCCTGGCGCTGCTGAGCCGTATCGAAACCCTCAGCAGCTTCTACATCGTCATCCTGGTGGCGGCGCTGGGCGCCAGCATGGGCGGCTTTCTGTCCACCAACACGGTGGTGGTGAACTGGTTCGAGCGCCGCCGCTCCACCGCGTTGTCGCTGATCAACGTCGGCATCAGCGCCGGTGGGCTGCTGGTGCCGTTGACCGTCTGGTCGCTGGTCGCCAACGGCTGGCGTACGACCGCCCTGGCCAGCGCCGTGCTGGTGCTGGTGGTCGGCCTGCCGCTCACCCTGGTGATCCGCAACCGGCCCGAGGACCTGGGCCTGACGCCCGACGGCGACCCCGTCGGCGGCCCCCGGAGCGCGCTTCGGCAGGTGCAGTTCAGCGCCCTCGAGGCCCTCCGCACCCGGGCGTTCTGGTATCTCGGTGCGGGGCACGCGCTGGCGCTGGCGACGGTGTTCGCGGTGCTGGCCCACCTGGTGGTCTATCTCAGCCAGGAGGTGGGATTCAGCCTCTCCCTGGCCGCCAGCATGCTGGCCGCGATGACCGTCGCGACCATGGCAGGGCAGCTGCTGGGCGGCTTCCTGGGCGACCGCTTCGACAAGCGCCTGATCGCCATCGGGGCCACCTTCGGGCACGCCTCGGCGCTGCTGATACTCGCCTACGGGGCCACCCTGCCCTGGGTGATCGCCTTCGCGGTGGTGCAGGGCCTCTCCTGGGGGCTGCGGGGGCCCATCATGCAGGCGCTGCGTGCCGACTACTTCGGGCGCCGCGACTTCGCCCAGATCATGGGCCTGTCGGCGCCGCTGATCACCCTGGGGATGGTCGCCGGGCCGCTGATCGTAGGCCTCTTCGCTGACAGCGTGGGCAGCTTTAAGCCCGGCTTCGCGGTGGTGGCCGGAATGGCGCTGCTGGGATCGGTGTTCTTCATGCTGGCCAAACCGCCCCGCAAGGAGACCGGCGACGCTGCGAGCTGAAACGCGCTACTCGCCCAACCCGCCCATTGCGGCGACCGCTCGCAAGCGCGGGCACGGTAACATAGGGCTGTCATGATGCGCCGAACCCTGGTCCTTCTACTCGTCTTGCTCGGCGGCGCCTGGGCGCAGGATCTCGTGTTTACCTCGGAGCGGTTGGGGACCAGCGACGTGTTCGTCCGCCGCGACGGCGTCACCTTTCCGCTCGTCTTCAGCGACGATCTGGCCGAGTTCGACCCCAGCCCCTCACCCGACGGCAGCCTGGTCGCCTACGCCGCCACCAGCTTCGTGGTGGGGGTGACCTCCTTCGAAGACGACTGGACCTGGGAGTACCGCGCCGTCGATCTCGAGGGGCGCGAGCGGGGCCGCTGGTCGCTCCCCGGTGGCGACAACAACTTCCGGCCTGCCGGCGGCTTCGAGCTGGCATGGCTCCCCGACGGGCGCAGCTTCCTCGCCCAGGGATACACCGAGGATGCCGACTGGGAGGTGCGCCGCTTCTTCCTCGACACCGAACGAACCGTCTATCTGGGATCCGGCTTCGGCATCCTGCTGAGCCCCGACGGCAGCGCCTTTGCCATCACCCGCAACGACCAGGTGTTCGTGATCTCCATCGCGGACGGCCTCACCCTGCCGCTCGGGCGGGGGCGGGCGCTCGGCTGGACGCCCGACGGCGCCGCCCTCCTGGTCGAGCGCAACTTCGGTCTGCTGCTGGTGCCGATCGAGGACGTCGCCGCCGCCGAGGTGATCGGCGACTCCGGTCCCTACCTCGAGCTGCGCTGGAGCCCCGACGGCCGCCACTACGCCTACACCATCCTCATCGGCGCCGACTCGGCCATCTTCTTCCACGATGGCGCCCACAACTTCCTGGGCAGCTTCGATCTGGGCGGCCTGGCCGCCGGTTTCGACTGGCTCGACGGCGAGCAGGTGGCCCTCGAGCTGGTCCTCGATGAGGAGCGCCGTATCATCACGGTCGACGTCGAGGGAACGCTGACCACGCTGGTGGATGGCACCGGCGGCGACGGCGGACCGCGGCGCATCCCCTGACCCCGGCGCGGTCGGGGTACGGCCCCCCGGGCCACCCGCCACGAACGGATCGCAACCGTGCATGAATTGATCGCTGGCCTGCGTTGTGTACAATGGCTGAACAACCGAAGTTCTTAGGAGGTGTGTTCGTGCGCAAGTTTGGCGTTTTTGTAGCGTCGTTAGTCTTCCTTTTCATGGTCCAGGCCGCCCTGGCCCAACCCCCCGGGTTCGTGGCCATCATGGGCCTTACCCCCGACATCGCCAACGGTGGCGCCCTGGCGGCGGAGAAATGCGCCGGTTGCCACGGTGCCGACGGCAACCCTGTCGACGGTTGGCCCAGACTCGCCGGTCAGATACGCACCTACGAGCTGATGAACCCCATCGCCGCCAACCTCAGCGATCAGGACATCGCCGATCTCACCGCCTGGTTCAGCAGCCAGACGCCCGCCAGCGCCCCCTTCCCCGATCAGGATCCGATGCTGGTCGGGCAGGGCGCGGTGATATTCAACCAGGGCAACTTCGAAAGCGGCGTGATCGCGTGTGCCATCTGCCACGGTGTGGCGGGCGAAGGGGTAGAGCAGCTGGGTATTCCCCGGATCGCGGGCCAGAGCCCTCGGTACCTCAACGGAGCCATTGCGACCTTCGCCAACCTCCCCGACACCGGCATCGGCTTTCTCAGCGCCATGACCATCAACGTCAGCAGGCTCACCCCGGAGGAGGTCGACGCTATCGTCGCCTACCTGGCGAGCCAGCCGTGGGGCAACCCCTAGGCCGCTAACACTCGTCCGTTCCTCGGGGACCCCGCTCCAAGCTTGGAGCGGGGTCCCGTTCTGTTGTTTGGCGAGTTGCCGAAGAAGATTCTCAGCTACCAGCGCCCTCGAGCACCAACAGGGCCTCCTCCTCGAGGCGATGGATGTCGTGGAGCTGATCCGCCAGCGACCCAAGCAGGGCGTCGGTGTCTGCGGCAGTCAGCGGGAAGGCGTTCCCGGCGGCGATAGCCAGCTGCTGCAGGCGCGTGCGGGAAGCCCGCAGGCCCTCCTGTGCCCCGGCGCCCTGGTCGGCGAGCTGCCCCGCGATGGCGTCGTGCAGCGCTCGGGCTTCGGCAAAGGCGGGCACCTCCGCGGGCAGGGCGCTTCGGGCCAGCGCCGTCCAGCGGGCGCCCAGTGCCCGGTAGCGGTCGGCCGGCTCGCGAAACCGATCGTCTCCGAGCGCCTCCGCGGCTTCACTCAGGAACGATGCGTAGAGGGGCCGCAGCAGGCCGCCACCGCTGCCCTCGTGCTCGACGAACCGGTAGAGCGACTGCAGCGCGCCCCACAGCCGCCGGCCGCTCGGGAACACCGTGCCCCACCCCTGCTTGCCGTCACCTTGCATCCGCTTCGCCAGCGCCTCGAAGGCCTTCAGCTGGAAGTTGCTGCGGTAGCTGGCCCGCTGCGAGCCCGTCAGACCCTCGATCGAGGCTCGGACGCCGTCGCGAATCGCGCGTTCGAGGTCGAGGTCGGCCGCCGCCGAGGTCAGCGACAGCAGCCGATTCTTGACCTTCTTGACCCGTCCCCGGGCCGCGGCGAGATCGGCAGCGCTCACCTGGACCGGCGCCGTCGCCAGGTCGCCGATAAGCGCCTGCTCGCCATCGACGTCGTAGACGCTCACCACGTGGTAGCTGCCCTGGTCGTGGTGGTCGAGGTCGCCTCGGTAGGGGAGGCGGGTCACGTCGAGCCAGGCCAGCGCCGGCTGCCCCGTGGCCAGCGCCGCCTCGAGGTGGCGGGCCGCGGTCTTGGCGCCGCCCGTCTCGCGCAGCTCGACGGTGACGCCGAGCCGCCCGCAGGCGTTCTGCACGAAGGCGCTGCCGTCGTCCCACAGGTGGCGCCCCGCCAGGAACAGGGTCGACACCTCTTGATAGTGAAAGGCGAACACCCCGGCGCCGAGGCCGCCACCGATCCCCAGCACCATCGCTTCGCTGGGGGCCTCACCGCTGTGCGGCAGGCGCACCCCGAGGTTGGCGAGCAGCACCCGCAAGCCGGTCGTTTCTGGGTTGATGCCGGGCAGGTGCAAAAGGCCGCTGCCAGCGACCCATTGGGATTCGCCGATAGAACTCCCAGTTGGGCCGAGCAGGTTCCGGCGGGCGGCGGTGTAGCGCTCGCCGGTCTTCGCCATGCGCTCACGAACCTGCCGCTTGAACCCCTTGTGGCGGGTCACCGGGACACCAGCCCATTGTGCAGCGCCCGGAGCGCGGCTGCAGCCACGGGGGCGAAAGGTCCTTGGTTGGCGTCGTGATCGGGTGCGGCGCTACCCACGCTTCTGGTCATGCTGTTCCTCCTACGTCGGAGCGCCCTAGACCTACGCTACCGGGCTCCTCCGCGTCGAGGAAGATAGAAGGGGGGTTCGCGTCTCGAGGACTCCGTGATCCCCTTTGCCCCCGCATCGCTCGGTGGCGTAGGCACCGGGTCTGGGGGTTTGGCGCGAGACGTCGCCGCCTGAAAGGTATACCATGGGGAAACTGGGGAATTGAGGCAGGGTGACGCGATGGCAATGCCGGTTACGTTGGCGACAACCTATGGGGACCCGAAGGGAAGGCTGTTCGAGCTGTTCGAACGGCAGCGATCGAAACTGTTCGATACCTTCGCTCAGGTCGCGGTCCGGGCCGATGTTGCCGCCTACCTGCCCACCCTCGATCGGCTGGGCGAGATGGGCGCCCGCATCGACCTGAGCGGCGACCTTCAGGGCCCCGATAGCCACGGCCGCAAGCGGCGTGAGGCGCTGGCGCTGGCCCTCGAGACCGACGGCCACTTCATCTTCAGTTGCGACATGGAACAGGCCCTGCGTTGGCTCGATGGCCACCCATCCGAGCTGCGGCGCGTCCTCGAGATGCTGAGCCGTCACGACGCCACCATCGTGGGCCGTTCCGAGCGGGCCCTGCTCTCCTACCCACGCCACATACGCGACACCGAGAAGGTCGTCAACCGGGTCTATGCCCTGTTCACGGGCCGGCCCTACGACCTCATGGCGGGCGCCCGCGGCTTCACCCGGGCGGCGGCCCACGCACTGGTGAACGGCAGCGACGACGACGCCATCTCGGTCGACGTGTCGTGGCCGCTGTATCTCGAGTTCGAGCGGCCCATGCGCCTCGGCTACATCGTCACCGACGGCCTCGAGTTCGGAGATCCGCGGCGGCGGCCCAGCAAGACCGACACCCCGATCGGCGAGGCGGTATGGACCCGCCGTCTAGACAGCGATCCGAGCCGCTGGCTCCACTACGGTGAGCTGATGCAGCGCCACCTCACCGCCATGCGCCCCTACCTCACGCAGGTGCGAGCGAACTGAGCTCTCGCTACCGACCTCAGGGAGCCTCAATGGTGACCTCATACCCCCCCGTGTGCTCGTTGAGCGCGCCAGCGAAGGAACCCTTCGCTGGCCACCTCCACGATGTAGCTGCCCGTCCGCGGCAGCGTCGCCTGACCGGTGGTAGCCGAGCGATCGGTCCCGGTGGTGGCCGCCGACGCGAGCTCAGCCAGCTCGTAGAACGGCGGCGCGGGCGCGAACTGGCTCGGTTCTCGCAGCCGCACGGTGGCGTTCAGCTGCGACCCGCCGGGATGCCCGCCTCAGAGCGGCACGCACCGCTACCCGAAGGTGAACCGGGAGCGCAAAGGGCCCTTCAATAGGGGCAAGGCGTAGCGGCGGCGGAAGCTATCCCCCTGATTGTTGGCTCTTTGGTGTCTCCTTCGGGAGAGCCGATCGAGCCGTGAAGGTCGAGAGACTTCTGGGGACCGTCGCCCGCCCGTGACCATCTCGTGAACCTTCGAGAACCGGCTGTTATTTCTGTTCTCTACGGTGGCTGGGTGAGCGCTCTGAAAAATCGTCCGTTCGACATATCGTCCGTTCGACATGATGAGTGAGTGACACGAGCAGAAGGATGCGGGGTTGAGACCAATGATCAGATTACGGTTGCCAAAGGTGCCATCTCGAACGCTTGCGCTCGGAGCCTTGGTGTTGCTGCTGGCGCTACCAAGCGCTCTGGCTCAGGGGACGCCGGTCCCCACCCCGGACGAGCTGGCGGAGATGTCGCCGGAGACGTTGGACGAGATTCGGGAAGGGGTGCTCGAGGCTGCCGCGGAGATGCCCGATCAGGTGATGGCCGAAGACATGCCGGGGCCGGTCGCGGTTGCACAGGGCCAGATTCAGGGCGTCGACCGAGTCCACCAGGGGTCGGGGAGCGCCACCATCTACCTGCTGCCGGGGCAGGCGCCGCTGCTACGTCTCGAGGACCTGGATGTCACCAACGGACCGGATCTTCACGTGCTGCTGGTCGAGAAGCCGGAGCCGGGCAGTCGCGCGGACATCATGGCGGGCTACCTCGACCTCGGTCCCCTAAAAGGCAATCGTGGCAACCAGAACTACGAGATTCCAGCCGATGTCGATCTCTCCGAGTATGGGAGCGTTGTCATCTACTGCCAGCCGTTCCATGTGATCTTTGCGACGGCTCCCTTAAACTAGGGCAAGGAATTACCTCAACGAACACGGAGGACGACCCATGCTCGAATCCCAAATTGGGTTGCTGGCGTGGCGGCGAGCGGCCGTTCAGGGTTCATCTGCCCGCACCCCTCCGGAAGCCAGCTAGGGAGTAGAACCGTGCGTATCCTGTTCGTCCCCGTCACCATCCTCGTCCTCGTCGCCGTCGCCGTCGTCGCCATCTTCTATCCGCAGATCCTGTGGTCGCTGCTGCTGCTGGGGCCGCTGGCGCTGCTGGGGTTGCGCGACTATCTCTTCGCCACCAACGCGGTCATTCGAAACTTCCCCATCGTCGGTCATCTGCGCTTCGTGATCGAAGACCTGCACGTGCTGATCCAGCAGTACTTCATCGAGGGCTCGACCGAGGGGATGCCGTTCAGCCGCGATCAGCGCTCGCTGGTCTACCAGCGGGCGGCGCGCGAGCGCGACACGGTGCCGTTCGGCACCCAGCAGGACGTCTACGAGGTCGGCTACGAGTGGATCAACCACTCGCTGGCGCCGCTGCACCTCGCGATGCAAGACCTGCGGATGACGGTCGGCGGGCCGGACTGCCGCCAGCCGTACTCGGCCAGCCTGCTGAACATCTCGGCCATGAGCTTCGGTTCGCTCAGCAGAAACGCGGTGCTGGCGCTGAGCCGGGGCGCCAAGCTGGGCAACTTCGCGCACAACACCGGCGAGGGCGGCATCAGCTCCTATCACCTCGAGGGCGGCGCCGATCTGATCTGGCAGATCGGAACCGGCTACTTCGGCTGCCGGACCGTCGACGGCGGCTTCGATCCCGACGCCTTCGCGGAGCAGGCGGGGCATCCAAACGTGAAGATGATCGAGCTCAAACTCTCGCAGGGGGCCAAGCCGGGCCATGGCGGCATCCTGCCGGCGGCCAAGCTGACATCGGAGATCGCCGGGATTCGCGGGGTTCCGCTCGGCCAGGACGTGCTCTCGCCCCCGGCCCACAGCGCCTTCTCGACCCCGGTGGGGCTGCTCGAGTTCGTGGTGCGACTGCGCGAGCTGTCGGGCGGCAAACCGGTCGGCTTCAAGCTCTGCGTCGGCAAGCGCCGCGAGTTCCTGGCCATCTGCAAGGCCATGCTCAAAACCGGCATCACCCCCGACTTCATCGCCGTCGACGGCGGCGAGGGCGGCACCGGGGCGGCGCCGCTCGAGTTCGCCAACCACATGGGCGCGCCGCTGGTCGAGGGCCTCATCTTCGTGCACAACGCGCTGGTCGGCTTCGGCCTGCGCCACAAGCTGCGGGTCATCGCCAGCGGCAAGGTCACCTCCGGCTTCGAGATGGTGAAGCGGCTGGCGCTCGGCGCCGACATGTGCAACTCTGCGCGCGGGATGATGCTGGCGCTCGGCTGCATCCAGGCGCTGAAGTGCAACACCAACCGCTGTCCCACCGGGGTAACCAGCCAGGATCCATTACTGGTTCGGGGGCTGGTCCCCGAAGACAAGGCCGCCAAGGTAGCCAATTTCCATCACGAGCTGCTGGGCAGCGTCGGCGAGTTGATGGGCGCCATGGGCATCGAGCACCCCGACGACCTCAAGCCCTGGCACCTGCTGCGCCGCACCGGCCCCAACGAGGTCCGCCACTACAACGAGATCTACGACTTCCTGGACGACGGAGAGTTGCTGCGCGACCCCCTGCCGGCCTCGTTCGAGCGGGCCGTGCGGGCGGCCTCCGCCGAGTCGTTCCAGCGACCGCCCCTAGCAGACGATCCCTCCGGCGCAACATCGATGCGCCACGAGGGGCTGTAACCCCAAGGAGGAGCAGCATGAACATGCGAAACCCCATCGTCCGAACCGTCACCGTCCTCGTCGTCGCCGCCGTCCTCGTGATCGGCTGGTACCTGGTCTCACCGCTGTTCATCAACCGAACCGTGGATGAAGCCTTCCCCTTCACCCTGCCCAGCGACAGCGAGATGGCCTCGATGACGGCCAGCGAGAAGAGCGATCTCGAGAGCACGTTCTTCGCAGCGCTGCCCGACGAAGCGGCCATGGACGAACTCTCCGACGAAGACATGGCCGAGGTCACCGACCGGGTGATGGTCGCGGCCGCCGCCGTGATGGCCGATACCGAAGCCACCGACGACGCCATGGCCGACGAGTGGGTCGTCGTGGTTCAGGGCAGCTTCAGCGATGCCGACAGCTTCCACCGCGGCTCCGGCAGCGCCACCGTGTTCCAGATGGGCGACGAGCGGGTGCTGCGCTTCGAGGATTTCACGGCCACCAACGGCCCCGACCTGCACGTGATCCTCACCCGGGACCCGGCCCCCTCGACCTGAGCGACTATCAGGGGGTGGTGATCTACTGCATGCCGTTTCACGTGGTGTTCGCGACGGCAAGTCTAAATTGAATGAGGGGAAGAATAAGTAGGGTTGGGGAAAGGAAAAGTTAGGGATAGGTAGCGGATTTGGGGCCCCTTCAGACAAGTCGCAAGTAGAAGATTTGGGGCCCCTTCAGACCCCTGCGCTTCGCTACGGTGTCTTACGGGGTCCTTCAGAGCCCCCCTTCGGTGGTCTCTTCAGCCGCGCCGAGGTTGGCAGCGACTACGTCGATCTGGGCTCGCTCAAAGGCAACATGGGCAACCAGAACTATGAGATCCCCACCGATCTCGACCTGAGCGACTATCAGGGGGTGGTGATCTACTGCATGCCGTTTCACGTGGTGTTCGCGACGGCAAGTCTAAATTGAATGAGGGGAAGAATAAGTAGGGTTGGGGAAAGGAAAAGTTAGGGATAGGTAGGGGATTTGGGGCCCCTTCAGACAAGTAGAAGATTTGGGGCCCCTTCAGACAAGTGGGAGTTTTGGGGCCCCTTCAGACCCCTGCGCTTCGCTACGGTGTCTTACGGGGTCCTTCAGAGCCCCCCTTCGGTGGTCTCTTCAGGGGCTACGGAGCCTCCAAGGAGTCTCCTCCGCCAGAAGAAGGTTTAAAGAGAACAAGCAAGACACCGTTAGTGCCTTCACACCCCGGTTATTCCATATCTTCTGCTGGAGGAGACCCGAAGGGGGGCCGAAGATCACCATCAAGGTGGGGTCGTGGTGGCTTTTCACACGTTCTCCTGAGGGGTGTTACGGGTTTCGAAGATGGCGTTCACGGTTGCCAGCAGCCGGTCATGGTCGTCGACCAGGTGGTCGGGGTCGAGCAGGCCGCTGGCGTGCAGCGCGTGGTGGGTGAAGGGGGTGGCTACCCCCACCGCTTCGGCGCCGGCTGCCTGGGCGGCGCGGATGCCGGCCACCGAGTCCTCGATGATCAGGCTTTGGCTGGTGGGAATGCCGAGCCGGTCGCTCACCCAGCGGTAGATCTCGGGGTCGGGCTTGCCGGCGTGCACGTCGTCGCGGGTGGCGATGACGTCGAAGCTCTCCTGCAGCGACAGCGCCGTCAGCACCTGCTCCACCTGGGGCCGGTGCGACATGGTCGCCAGGGCGGTGCGGCAGCCTTCGGTGCGGGCGCGCTCGAGCAGCTCCAAAGCGCGTGGCCAGCGGTGGCGGCGCAGGGTGTCGGGGTCGTCGATCAGCCGTTGGTAGTAGCCGAAGCGTACCCCTACGAAGGCCTCCCAGGGAGTAGCGACGTCGAACTCGGCCATGCGGGCGCGGGCGGCCGGCTCGAGATCGAAGCGGGCGATCAGGTGCTCGGCAACCTGCCGGCGGGGGAGACCGACCACCTCCTTGAAGACCTCGATCACCTCGGCCTCGCTCACCCGGTGGGGGCAGAGTTCGGTGGCGGCCTGGGCGTAGGAACGGGCCTTGAGGCGTTCGGTCTGAACCAGGGTGCCGTCGAGGTCGAAGACGACGGCGCGGATGGGAAGTGTCACCAGGGCCATTATAGGTTCGGGTTCGAGGCTTACCGGTAGGGGTGGGCGCATGTCATCATGGGCGCGTGACTGCGGAGCCGACCGAGCTGGTCACCGCCATCCACGCCACCGCCCCGCGCATGACCATGAACTTCGCCGGGGCGGGCTCGCTGGCGCTGGCGTGGCTGCATGGGGTGGGCGGCTCCTCGCGCACCATCCTCGAAGCCACCGACCGCTACACCCCCGCCTCGCTGGTCGAGGCGGTCGGCTTCACCCCGGAGCGCTTCACCTCGAGCCGGGTGGCGGCGGCGCTGGCCGAGCAGGCCTACCGGCGGGCACGGCAGCTCGCCGATGATGGGGGGCCGCTGTTCGGCCTCGGCTGCACCGCCACTATCGCCACCGATCGGAGCAAACGGGGTGAGCACCGCTGCCAACTGGCGGTGCGCGACGGCTTCGGGGTGGCCCACTACGGGCTGACCCTCCGCAAGGGTGCCCGCGACCGCCGGGGCGAAGAGGCGCTGGTGAGCCTGCTGCTGCTGCGGGCGGTGGCCGACGCCTGCGGGGTGCTGCCCGGCCCCGAGCTGCCGTTGCTGGCGGGGGAGGCGGTGACGACGTCGCTCGAGCCGACTCCCAAAGCCCAGGCGTTCGCTGCCGGCGACCACCCCTGGCTGCTGCTGCGCGCCGACGGGCGCCTCGAGCAGGAGCCGGCGCCACGCGCGGTGGCGCTCTTCTCGGGCTCGTTCAACCCGCTTCACGACGGCCACCGGGGGCTGGCTCGGGTGGCGGCCGAGCACCTGGGCCGGCCGCTGCTGTTCGAACTGCCGCTGCGCAACGCCGACAAGTCCGAGATCGCGCTGTTCGAGGCGCGCCGTCGGGCCCTGCAGTTCGCGGGCGGGCACGACGTGCTGCTCACCCGGGCCCCGCTGTTCTTGGAGAAGGCCGAACTCTTCGCCGAGAGCGTGTTCGTGATCGGCGCGGACACCGCCGCGCGGATCGTAGCGCCCCGCTTCTACGACGACGATCCGCAACAGGTCCGAACCGCCCTGGATGAGCTCGAGGCGACCGGTGCACGCTTCCTGGTGGCGGCCCGGCAACACGGGGGTGAGCTGCTGACATTGGCCGCCGCTGAAGTGCCGGCAGGTTACCGGGACATGTTCGAAGCGCTGCCGGAGGGGGCTTTTCGCCTCGATCTCAGCTCTACCGACATCCGCGCCGGCTGGGACTAGCGTAGACTCCGCTCCTTGTCGGCGACGCCTCTGGGTATGACTCTCGAGGCCTTCACCGGGTAGGATCATCCCCATGATCATCGACATGGACCGTTTGCCAGGTACTGCCCGGACCCCTGACCTGGGTGCCGAGGTTGAAGAGAAAGCATGAACACTATCGATCTTTCGGGACGATATGCGGTCGTGACGGGAGCGGCTCGCGGCATCGGTTACGCGATTGCCGAGAGGCTGCTCGCATCCGGCGCCGCCGTGGCCATCTGGGACATCGACAGCGAGCAGGCCACCCGGGCTGCCACG
Source organism: Trueperaceae bacterium (assembly GCA_963662295.1). Lineage (GTDB taxonomy): Bacteria > Deinococcota > Deinococci > Deinococcales > Trueperaceae. The sequence continues at coordinate 3,424,675 of OY759346.1, read as the reverse complement.
ACCTTGGCCGAACGCGGCCGGGTCATCACCGTCGAGGTGGAGCTCACCGACCCAGCCCGGGTGGAAGCCGCCCTGGGGACCACCCTGGAGGCCTTCCCCCAGATCGACATCCTGGTCAACAACGCCGGCATCGCCGGCCCTACTGTGCCCACCTGGGAGTATCCCATCGAGGACTGGCGCAGGGTTGTCGATGTCGATCTGAACGGCGTCTTCTACTGCTGCCGGACGGTCGTGCCACACCTGCTTGAGCGGGGCTACGGCCGCATCGTGAACATCGCGTCGGTCGCCGGCAAAGAGGGGAATCCCAATGCGGTAGCCTACAGCGCCGCCAAGGCCGGGGTCATCGCCCTGACCAAATCGCTCGGCAAGGAGCTCGCCGCACACGACATCGCTGTCAACTGCGTCACCCCGGCGGTGGCCAACACCGAGATCCTCGAGCAGGTCGACCGCTCCCACGTCGACTTCATGCTCTCCAAGATCCCCCGCAACCGATTTGTAGAACTTAGCGAGGTTGCCGCCATGGTGGCATGGCTGGTCTCCGAGGAGAACTCGTTTACCACCGCGGCAGTCTTCGACCTTACTGGGGGTCGCGCCACCTATTGAATCCTTTTTGAGGAGTCTTGTTTGGACTATCTACAATTAGAGATGCACTCCTCCGGCGTGGGGGTTACCCCCTCCCCAGCCCTCCCAAGGGGAATGACCCCCTCCCCAGCCCTCCCCCTAGAAGGAGGAGGGAGCTTAAAAGCAACCCTGGCTACGATAGAAGACACCATGGGGTGGGTAGTGATGGGCGTGAATACGTCTTGAGTAACGAGAACAACAACAGGGATAACCGAGGTGTGAAGGAACCAATGGACACCTGTTAATAGGACCCCAAGGTGAATAGTAGGCGTCCCAGCCCCCGATGCCTTCATGCTTGTTGCTTCGTAGTTGTGGTGCTGGAGGAGTTTACTCCGTAAGCATCGTGGAGACGTACCCTGGACTGCTTGTACTCAATCCTAGGAACACGCTATCGAATCGTTGTCGCACTATCTTGTTGTTACTCACGAGTGCTTATAGCTCCCTCCTCCTTCTAGGGGGAGGGCTGGGGAGGGGGTAACAACCCCCCTGGTACCCTACCCCTCAATGCTCCTTCCCCTCCTGATCCTCTTCCTCGCCTCCCTTACCCGCTCCACTATCGGCTTCGGCGACGCCGTGCTGGCCCTCCCCCTCCTGGCCCTGCTACTCGGTCTCACAACCGCTACTCCGCTGGTCACACTCGTCTCTTTTACCCTCGCAGTAGGTATCCTGCTTTCGAGTTGGCAGGCCGTGAAGCTCCGGGCGATCGGAGCGCTGGTGCTGGCAGCCATGGTCGGGATTCCGGTGGGGGTGCTGGTGCTGACGCGGGTGGAGGGCGACTGGTTGCTGCGCGTCCTGGGGGTGTTTTTGATCGGGTTTGGCCTCTATCGCTTCCTGCGGCCGCGGCTGCCTGAGGTCCAGCATCCCGTGTGGGCACTGGTGCTCGGGTTCGTCGGTGGGGTGTTCGGTGGGGCCTATGGGACCAACGGGCCGCCGGCGGTGCTGTTCGGGAGCTTGCGGCGGTGGCCGCCGGAGACCTTCCGGGCGACGATGCAGGGGTATTTCCTGATCACCCTGGCGGCGATTTTGGTCGGGCACGCGATCGGGGGGCTGTGGACCGCTGAGGTGTGGCGGCTCTACGCCCTGTCGCTGCCGCTGATCGCACTGGCGGTGGTGCTGGGCCGGGTGTTGAACCGGCGCATTCCGACCGACCGCTTTACGCGCTTCGTGGACCTGGCCCTGATCGGCCTCGGGGTTCTGCTGTTCTTCTAGCTGCTCGGGCGATGGCGTGGGTAGCCGTTACACCCGCAGCGCCTCCAGGGCGTCCATGTCGAGTTCGATGCCGAGGCCGGGGCCGTCCGGCACGGTGATCTGACCCACGTCGCAGTCGAGTGGCTCGGTGAGGGCGTAGTCGACGTGGAAGTTCGGCCCCATCACATCGGCGGCGTAGCGCTCGACCTGAATGTTGGGCAGCGCCACCGCCACGTGGGCCATCGCCGCGGTGGCGATATCCCACTCGAGGTTGCTGCCGATGGCGCAGTGGACGCCAACGGCCTCGGCCACGGCGGCGATGGCCACCGTGGTGCCGATGCCGCCGTTCTTGCCGGGGTAGACGCTGATGATGTCGGCGGCACCCTTTTGCAGGCAGGTGAGGGCGTCGTGCAGGGTGAAGATCGCTTCGTCGGCCATGATCGGCAGCGGCGAGCGGGCGCGCACGTAGGCGAGGGCGTCTAGGTCGTAGCGGTTCACCGGCTGCTCGATGAAGGCCACCCCCAGGCGCTCGAGCTCGGGCGCGATGCGGATCGCCTCGTTGGTGCTCCAGCCGCCGTTGGCGTCGACCGTCACCCGCACCTCGGGGCCGACGGCGTCGCGCACGGCGGCGACGCGCTCGAGATCGGTAGCGGCGGTGTCGCGGCCGACCTTGATCTTGACGGTGCGGCAGCCCTCGTCGACCACCATGCGGGCCACCCTGCCGGCCTGCTCCGGATCGACCGGGAAGAGCGGGAAGCGCAGCGGGATGGTCTTCGAGCGGACGGTGCCGCCGAGCAGTTGGTAGAGCGGCGCCCCCAGCGACTTTCCGAGCAGATCGAAGAGGGCCATCTCGACCGCCGCCTTGGCGAAGGGGTTGGCGTAGATCTTGGCCAGCTTGGCCATGCAGCGGGTGATCTCGCGGGGGTCCTCGCCGAGCAGCAGCGGCGCGATGTGGTGGTCGATCAGCTGCTGGCTGCCCACGTAGGTCTCGCCGCTCCAGTCGGCCGAGCCGTTGGCCTCGCCGAGGCCCTCGAGGCCCTCGTCGGTACGGACGATGACCACGATCACCGTCGAGGTGAAGCGGAAGCCCTTGGTGTCCTCGACGTCGACGCGCCGGTCGACGTCGACGCGCACGGGGATGGTGTCGATGGCGGTGATCTTCACGGCAAGCCCCTTCCGCAGAACGGAGTCACGGTATCAGCAGGTTCCGAGGTGATATCGCAAGGCCTTTGTACCAGAAGAGGGCAGCGGGCGCCACCCCGTCACCCCAGGGCGCATCGGCGTCGCGGTGCCAACCCCGTCAGATCTTGCCGGCCTGTTTCATCTCCTCCGCCAGCCGCTTCTGGTAGGCGGCGTGGGCCGCGCGATCCTCCCGGGCCCGCTCCGAATAGTAGATGAAGCCGAGCGCCCGCCTGGTTCGGGTGTCACTGGTATTTCCGTCCGCACGGTGGATGGTCATGGCTTGATGGACGAGGAGATCTCCGGGGCTGGCCGGGAAGGCGATCTCGTTCGCCAGGTCCTCGTCGCGGCCGTAGTCGATAACCCCCTGCGAGAAGCCGAGCGTCTGGGTGCGGCCGTGGGGGCGCATGCCCAGGTGGTTCGAGCCGCGCACGTAGCGCACGCAGCCGTTCTCCTCGTCCACCTCGTCGAGGGCCAGCCACATGGTGGCGGCTTCGCAGGGCTCGAGCATGAAGTAGTAGCCGTCCTGGTGGGGCGGCGTGGGCTTGCCGATCCTGGGCGGCTTGTTGAAGTACTGCATGTTCTTGCCCTCGACGGGGCCGTTCAGGAGGGTCTCCGCTACGTGCTCGAAGCGACTCTTGAAGAACAGGCTCTCGAAGTAGGGGTCGTGCGTGAACAGCTGCTGGATCTGCTTGAGGGAGGTGGGGTCGTTCTTGTCCTCGTAGTAGACCTGCTCGCGCGGCAGGGTCGGCACCACCTCCGCGATGACCCTTGCTAGTTGCGCGTGAAGCTCGCCGAGCTCGGCCTCATTCAGGAAGCCGGGCAGGGCGAGGTAGCCGTCTCGGTCGAACGCCTCACGGGCTCGCTCGGGTTGCCGTTGCCAATCCATTCGGTTCCTCCCGCTCTGCAGGTCGTTGCCCCGCCCTGTGGTGATGGGTAGGGTTATTCTTTCGTAGAAGACAGCGCCCCGTCTATACTTTGTAACCTGTCTGGAGGGGGACACCAGCTAGTACCAGGAGGTTTTCTACGTGACGGTAAAGATAGCGATGATTGGGGCGGGATCGGTAGGATTCACCCGCCGCCTGCTGCAAGACGTCCTGGCGGTGCCGGAGCTTCAGGACACGCACGTCGCCCTGATGGACATAAACGGGCACAACCTGGACATGGTGGCGCAGCTGTGCCAGCGCGACATCTCCGCGAATCACCTCCCCGCCACCCTGACGGCGACCACGGACCGGCGTGAGGCGCTGCGGGACGCCGACTATGTGATCTGCACCATCCGGCAGGGGGGGTTGGAAGCCTTCGAATTCGACATCGAGATCCCGCTGAAGTACGGCGTCGATCAGTGCGTCGGCGACACCATCTGCGCCGGGGGCATCATGTACGGCCAGCGCACCATCCCCGCGCTGCTGGACATCTGCCGGGACATTCGCGAGGTCGCCAAGCCGGGTGCGCTGTTCCTGAACTACGCCAACCCGATGGCGATGAACACCTGGGCCTGCAACGCCTACGGGGGGGTCCGAACCATCGGGCTGTGCCACGGGGTGCAGGGGGGGCACCGCCAGATCGCCAGCGTGATCGAGCACTGGGCCTTAGGCGAGGGGCTCATCGCGGAGGGCGAGAGGGTTCAGAAAGAAGACGTCGACATCGTAGCGGCCGGCATCAACCACCAGACCTGGTATGTCCAGATCCGCTGGCGCGAGCTGGACATGGTGCCGAGGCTGCTCGAGATGTACGAGCAGCATCCGACCTACCCGCAGACGGAAAAGGTCCGGATCGACGTGCTGAGGCGCTTCGGGTACTACTCGACGGAGTCGAACGGGCATCTGAGCGAGTACCTGCCGTGGTACCGCAAACGGGTCGCGGAGATCCCTCGCTGGATCGACCTGGCGAGCTGGAGCAGCGGCGAGACGGGCGGCTACCTGCGGCTGTGCATCGAGGGTCGGAACTGGTTCGACACGGACTTCCCGAACTGGCGCGAGCAGGAGCCGCCGGTGATCTCGATGGAGAACCGGAGCCACGAGCACGGCTCGTTCATCATCGAAGCGCTGGAGACGGGCCGGAGCTACCGGGGGCACTTCAACGTGCCGAACCGCGGGCACATCACCAACCTTCCGGATGGCTGCGTCGTCGAGATCCCCGGCTATGTGGACCGGAACGGCGTGAACATGCCGGTCGTCGGCGACCTGCCAATGGCCTGCGCCGCCACCTGCTCGGCGAGCGTGCGGGTACAGCAGATGGCCATGGAGGCTGCCGTCGATGGCGACGTGACACTGCTGAAGCAGGCGATGCTGCACGACCCGCTGGTGGCGGCGGTGTGCGACCCCGAGGAGGTGTGGCAGCTCACCGACGAGATGCTGGTAGCGCAGGCGCAGTGGCTGCCGAACTACGCCCCGGCGGCGATCGAGGCAGCTCGGGCAAGACTCGAGCGGGCCGAGGCCGAGGGAACGCGGGTACGCCTCGTCGAAACCGAAGGGGCCGCACGGCTCCGCACCCGCACCGTCGAGGAGCTCGCTGAGGAGAGGGGAGCCGTCCACTGATGACGATCCCAGGTGCGCTCGTTGCCGCCGGGGCTCGGAATGTGAACGGAGGGAGGTAGACGCGTGTACACCGTCGGGATCGATTTTGGAACCCTCTCGGCTCGAGCCCTGATTGTCGATGCTCGGGACGGGCGCGAGATCGCCACCTCGGAGTTCGACTATCCGAGCGGCGTCATCGACGAACGCATGCCGGGGAGCGACCTACCGCTGCCGCCGGACTGGGCGCTGCAGGACCCGCTGGACTACCTGGCCGCGATCAAAGCTACCGTCCCGGCGGCGCTGGCGGCCGGCGGCGTCGACCCCCAGGAGGTCCTGGGGCTCGGCATCGATTTCACCGCCTGCACCATGCTGCCGGTCAGGGCCGATGGGACGCCGCTACGGGCCCTGGACGCGTGGCAGGACCGCCCCCACGCCTGGGTGAAACTGTGGAAGCATCACGCCAGCCAGCCCCAGGCGGATCAGATCAACGACACCGCCCGCGCCCGCGGGGAGGCCTGGCTGCAGCGCTACGGCGGCAAGATCAGCAGCGAGTGGTTCTTCGCCAAAGCGCTGCAGATTCTCCAGGAGGATCCGGAAATCTACCACGCCGCCGACCGGCTGCTCGAGGCGGCCGACTGGGTGATCTGGCAGCTCACTGGGGTGGAGGTCCGCAACGCCTGCACGGCCGGGTACAAGGCCATGGTGCAGGACGGCGACTACCCCTCGAGCGACTACTTCGCGGCGCTCCATCCGGACTTCGCCGAGGTGGTCGACAGAAAAATGACCCGCGACTTCGCCCCCCTGGGCGCCCGCGCTGGCGGCCTCACCACGGCGCTCGCTGAGGCGACCGGCCTCCCAGCCGGCATCGCGGTGGCGGTCGCCAACGTCGACGCCCACGTGACCGCCCCGGCGGTGAAGGCCACCGAGCCCGGGGTGATGGTGATGATCATGGGCACCTCGACCTGTCACATCATGTCGGGCAGCGGCCTGCACGAGGTCGACGGCATGTGCGGGGTGGTCGACGGCGGCATCGTCCCCGGCTACTACGGCTACGAGGCCGGGCAGAGCGGTGTCGGCGACATCTTCGCCTGGTTCGTCGATCACGCCGTGCCGCCCGAGTACCACCGGGCGGCCGACGAGGCCGGTCTGGACCTGCACGCCTACCTCGAGCGCGAGGCGGCCAGGCAGGCGGTAGGCGAGCACGGGCTGGTGGCGCTCGACTGGTGGAACGGCAACCGCTCGACCCTGGTCGACGCGGACCTCGGCGGCCTGCTGCTCGGCATGACCCTGGCCACCCGCGCGCCCGACATCTACCGGGCGCTGATCGAGAGCACCGCCTTCGGCACCCGCGAGATCATCGAGGCCTTCGAGGCCGAGGGGGTGCCCGTCAACGAGCTGGTGGCGGCCGGCGGGCTGCCCGAGAAGAACGCGCTGCTGCGACAGATCTACGCCGACGTCACCGGGCGCAGCTTCAAGCTGGCGGGCTCGGCCCAGTCGCCGGCGCTCGGCTCGGCGATACACGCCGCCGTCGCAGCCGGCCACTACCCGGACATCGAGGCCGCCGCCGAGATGATGGGCAAGCTCAAAGACGAGATCGTCACCCCGATTCCAGAGAACAAGGCTGTCTACGACGAACTCTATGCCGAGTACAAGCAGCTCTATGACCACTTCGGACGAGGCGGCAACGACGCCATGAAGCGGCTCCGCAAGATCCGCCGTGAGGCCCTCGAACGGCGCGGGCTCGACCATGCTGCTTGAGGCGCTGCGCGCGGAGGTGTGCCGCCTCCACGCCGAACTGCCGAAGAACGGCCTGGTGAGCTGGACCAGCGGCAACATCAGCGGCCGCGAGCCCGGCGCCGAGCGCATGATCATCAAGCCGAGCGGCGTTCTGTTCGAAGAGCTCGAGCCCGGCACCATGTGCGACGTCGACCTCGAGACGCTCGGCTGCGCGGATCCCCACACGCCCTCGTCGGACACCGCGACCCACGCCTACATCTACCGTGAGCTGCCCGACGTCGGCGGCATCGTGCACACCCACAGCCCCTACGCCACCGCCTGGGCCGCGGTCGGCCGCGAGATCCCCTGCTTCTTGACCGCCATGGCCGACGAGTTCGGCGGGCCGATCCCCTGTGGCGGCTTCGCCCTGATCGGTGGCGAGGAGATCGGCCGTGAGGTGGTCCGGGTGTTGCGTAGCCACATCTCTCCAGCCGTGCTCCTCCAGAACCACGGCGTGTTCGCCATCGGTCCGACGCCCAGGGACGCCGTCAAAGCGGCTGTGATGTGCGAGGACGTCGCCCGCACCAGCTTTCTGGCCCTGCAGTTGGGGAAGCCCCTCCCGATCTCAGCCGAAGATATCGCCAGCCTCCACCACCGCTACACCCACGCCTATGGACAGCAGGATTCAAGATGAGAGGAGCAGCGCATGGCCCTGCAAGCCCCTAACCCTACCGCCGCGTCCCGACTCAACGCCCGCCCCGTCACTCTGGCGGTGATCGTCGGCAACCGCGGCTTCTTTCCCGCCCACCTCGCCCTGAGCGGCCGCAACACCATCCTCGAGGTGCTCGAGAAGGCTGGCATCAACGCCATCATCACGCCCGAGGACACCACCAACGTCGGCGCCGTCGAATCGCTGCAGGAGGCGCGCCAGACGGCCGAACTGCTAAAGCGACACCGCGACGACATCGACGGGGTGCTGGTCACCCTGCCCAACTTCGGCGACGAACGGGCCATCGCCAACACCTTGCGTTTTGCCGGCCTCGACGTGCCGGTCCTGATCCACGCCTATCCCGACGGCGCCGGCAAACTCGGCATCGAGGATCGGCGCGACAGCTTCTGTGGCAAGATGAGCGCCTGCAACAACCTGCACCAGTACGGCATCGCCTTCAGCCTCACCAGCCAGCACACCATGGACCCCGAGTCGGACGCCTTCCGCAGCGACCTCGAGCGCTTTGCGGCGGTGTGCCGCGTGGTGCGCGGCATGAGGACGGCCCGGCTCGGCATGATGGGCGCCCGGCCCGAGGCCTTCAAGACGGTGCGCTTCAGCGAGAAGCTGCTCGACCAGGCCGGCATCAGCGTCGAGACGCTCGACCTCTCCGAGGTGTTCGGTCGCATCGAGCGCCTCGGAGACGACGACCAGGTGGTGCAGGACAAGCTCGTCTCGATCCGGGGGTACGCCGATACTCGGAACGTGCCCGAGCTGTCGCTGCTGCGCATGGCCAAGTTCGGGGTGGTGCTCGACGGCTGGATGGGGGACAACGAACTCGATGCCACCGCGATCCAGTGCTGGACCAGCATGGAGGAGTACTTCGGCGTCGTCCCCTGCACCCTGATGAGCATGGCCAGCAACAGCCTCAACCCCGCGGCCTGCGAGACCGACATCGTCGGGGCGCTCGCCATGCTGGCGCTGCAGCTCGCCTCGGGCGAACCGTCGGCGCTGGTCGACTGGAACAACAACTACGGTGACGACCCCGACAAGGGGGTGGTGTTCCACTGCTCGAACCTGCCCAAGCAGATCCTCATCGACGACATCCCGGTGATGAACTACCAGGAGATCATCGCCGCCTCGGTCGGCGAAGAGAACACCTACGGCACCATCTACGGCCGCATTCGTGAGGACCCGTTCAGCTACCTGCGCATCACCACCGACGACTTCGCCGGCACCATCAAGGCCTACGTCGGCGAGGGCAATTTCACCGGCGATCCGGTCGAGACCTTCGGCGGCTTCGGGGTCGTCGAGGTGCCCCGCTTCCAGGAGCTGCTCGCCCACATCTGCGACAACGGCTACGAGCACCACGTGAGCGTCAACCAGGCGCACGTCGCCGGGGCCATCGACGAGGCGTTCAGCAAGTACCTCGAGTGGCCCACCTACCACCATCGCTAGCCGATGGCCATCGTCGAAGCGTCCACCAGCCGCATCAGGCGCCAGGCTCTAGACCCGCTGAGGGCGCCGGCAGCGACGTCACCATGAGAGCGGTGCGCCTGCACGGCCCCAGCGACCTGCGGCTCGAGGATCTCGAGTCACCGCCGCCGCCGGGGCCGGGCGAGGTGCTGCTCACGGTCGGGACGGTGGGGATCTGCGGCTCGGACCTGCACACCTACCAGGACGGGCGGATCGGCGATACCGACTACGCCTCGCCGGCGATCCTGGGGCACGAGTTCATGGGCACGGTCGCCGCCGTCGGCCCCGACGCGCTCGATGGGAACCACGCCCCACTGCGGGTCGGCCAGCGGGTCGCCGTGGACCCGGCCGTTCCCGACAGCCGCCACGAGCTGTTCGAGAAGGGGCACCCCAACCTGGTGCCCGAGGTGTTCTACGGCCTCTATCCGGACGACGGTGCGCTGCGCGAGTCGATGATCGTACGTTCGCGCAACTGCTTCCCCATTCCCGACGCCGTCAGCGCCGCCGCCGGGACCCTGCTCGAGACCCTCGGCGTGGCCCTGCACGCCGTCGACCTGGGCAGGCTCAAGGTCGCGGAGACCGCGGCCGTTATCGGCTGCGGTCCGGTGGGGTTGCTCATCCAGAAACTGGCGGCGCTGTCCGGAGCGAGCGCCGTCTACGCCTTCGATCTCCACACCTGGCGGGTCGCCAAGGCGACCGCCTGGGGCGCTACCGAAGCGTGGCAGGTCGTGGCGGGCAGCGACCCTGCTGCCAGCATCGACGAGGTGACCGCCGGCCGGGGGGTCGACGTGGTGTTCGAGGCCGCCTGGTCCGACGAGAGCGTGGCGCTGGCCGCGGAGATGGTGCGCCCCGGCGGGCGGCTGGTGCTGGTGGGTATCCCCGGCGACGACCGGCTGGTGCTGAAGCACTCCACAGCCAGGCGCAAGGGCCTCACCATCCTGCTGTCGCGACGCATGAAGCACAGCTACCCACGGGCGATCCGACTGGCGACTTCGGGACGAGTGGATCTTGACGACCTCGTCTCCCACCACTTCTCGTTGGAAGAGACGCCCGAGGCGTTTGCGCTCAACGGGCGCTACGGCGAGGGCGTTCACAAGATCGTGATTGACGTTGCCTGAGTCGGGTGAAGGTGGGGTCGGGGACCCCGAGCGAATTATGCTTGATAGAATATATTATCAAGCATAAAACGGGTGGCGGGAAGTGGACGAGGTCGGGGCACGAAAGAGGCCACGCCGGGCCGAGGTTGTCAACGAACGGGTCGGGGGGTGACGTGGCAACGGTCAGAGTGTCGGGAGGAGATCATTGACGATCTCCTCCAGGATCAGATCCCTGCCGTGGGCCACCGCTGCCGTAAGCTCCTCGGGAGACACCTGATCCCTCAGGCGGTCGAGCAATCGCTGGGCAGCGGTCATCCGAGACGACGGGTACACTTCATGTTCAGCGACGAAGCCCAACCACTCCGCCGCGACAACCCAACGCCCCTGCGCGATCCTCAACTCCGCCAAAGCCACCAAAGCCGAATCAATCGCGAACTGATGCTCCGTCCCCAGCGCAAGCCTTAGCGACTCGAGCAGCAGCTCCTCCGCTTCAGCGAGCTCCCCACGCCTAATCGCGATCACCCCGAGGTACTCCAACGCCCAATGATCATCGAAGGGTCCATAGTCTCTCGATATCTGCAGCAGTTCAGATGCAAACGCCTCAGCCTCATCCAAGTCATCGTCCGCAAGGGCAGCTTCAGCCAACCCGATCAAGGCATCCGACACACTCCCAATCAACCGGTACTCCCTCGCCAACTCCAGGCCCTCCATAAGTGCCGCCTTCCCCTCATTGAAGAACTCGTGACGAACGAGGAAAATCCCTAACCGGCTCATTCCCCAGATAAGCTGCATGGGATCGCCCACTTCCCGCAGGTCCTTGACGGCCTGTTCGTACAGTCTCTTGCTGCCCACGAGGTACGCGTCGCTACCTTCGAGATCCTCGGTCTCCACCAGAGCCCGGGCGTTCAGGAATCGCCCGATGAGGTCAGGATTTCCCACCTTTCTGGCTATCCGGGACCCCTCTTCCAGATACCCACGCGCCAGCGCCTCATCGTCATGGGCGATGGAGTTTATCAGCAGCAGCCAGACCAGGTGAAGCTGCGCCCAGGCCATCCCCAGCTCTTCACCGAGCGGCCGCAACAACTCCAGCCCCCGCATCAACAAGCCGACCCGCTCTTCGCGATCCAGGGGTGAATTGCTCACCACGCTCAACCCGATCAGCGGGTACCCCAACGCAGCGTGGTGCTCGGGATTCTCATCAAGTCGATCAGAGGCATTCGAGAACAGTTCAACAGCTTCCTCACCGCGATTCCCCACACCCAGGAGCTTATGCAACGGGAATGCCGATTTCGCGATCAGGTCGACCCTCAGGTCAGCAAGTGCCCAGCCCCAGGCCGCTTGGAAGTTCGGGATTTCAGGGTCCAACAGCTCGCGCACCTTGTTGATGTTGCTGGTGCTCAACCCTGGGTAGTGCTCTTGCAGGAACGCGTGGTAGTAAAGGCCGTGCTTCTCTCTTGTCGCGGTTTCATCGCCGGGCTGTTCAGAAAGCCGCTCCCGAGCGTACTCCAGCACCAAAGGGTGCTGCTCGTACCTGCCCGAGGGGCTCAACGTCACGAGCGACTTCAAGCACAGGCCCGCCAGGACTGGCAGGCTCGCCCCAGCGACCTCGGTGGCGGCGCTGAGGTCGAACCCACCTTGGAACACCGATAGGCGCCGCAACACCCCACGCTCGATCTCGGACAGAAGCACCCAGGAGTGATCGAACACGCCCCGGATGCTCTGGTGCTGTTCGGGGAAGTCCCGCGCTGACGCCTCCAGCACATCCAGGCCCCGCTCGAGCTGCTGGGCGATGTGTTGTGGTAGGAGGACGTGAAGCCAGCTGGCGGCCAGCTCGATTGCCAACGGCATGCCCCCCACCAGCTGGCAGATGAGCTCCACCGAGGGTGCGGCCTGGGAGAGCACCTCCTCGTGACCGCGGTCTTGGGCTGTCTGCAGGAACAACGCCGCCGCATCCGAATGCTCACCCGGCACCTCCGCATGCGACGCCAGTCCGGAGAGGAGGACCACTCTTTCAGCCCGCAGGTTCAACCGCTCCCTCGAGGTGATCAGCAGTTTCACCCTAGGGGCTCGCTCCCATAGGTCGTGGATGAGATCGGTGCCGTCCAGGAGGTGCTCGAGGTTATCGAGTACAAGTAGCGCCTGTCTCTTTTCGAGGTACCCGAGGAGTAACTCCCTTGCGTCGGTTGTTCCTTCGGTGCTCACGCCCAAGGCTTCGGTAATCGCGTAGGGCATCGAGGAGGGTGAGGTGACGGGGGCGAACGGCACGAAGAACACCCCATCGGGGAAGCTCCCGAGTTGTGCCGAGGCGATCTCGATCGCCAGGCGGGTCTTCCCGATGCCCCCTGGGCCCGTGATGGTCAAAAGCCGACACTCAGGATCGAGCAGCAACGCGAGGAGTCTGGCTTTCTCGTCTTCTCGGCCCACGAAACGCGTGGGTTGCGCCGGCAGGTCGTGCCGCGGCACGTGCTCCTTGGCCGGTCCCTGCAAGAGCCGGGCCCTGGCGTCCTCCGGCTCGATGGTCAGCGTCAGCCCATAAGCCTGAGCTTCCGAACGCACATCCGCGATTTGCGGGTGCTCCGCTGCTGCCAGGAGCGTGTAGATCCTCGAGAGCTCCCTAGGCTCGGGCTCCGGCGCGCTCGACACCAGGTACGCCCGCTCCGCATACTCCGCCGCTGCCTCGAACTGCCCTGGGACAGCCAACTGCTCCCCCAGATCGAGCAGAGACTCGCGCACCTTGGCCGCGAGCGACTCGCGCTGAGCGTAGATCCACTCCTCCAGCTCGGTCCCCACACTCCCCGTGTCGAACCCCGCCAGGAAGCGGCCGCGGTAGAGACCGACAGCCCGCTCCAGGTCCCCACCGCGAACGGCCCCTAGGAGTGCTCCCACATCGCTGGCGACGCCCGTCCTGACGTGGGTGTCATCGGCCTCCACAACGCCTGGTGCCGAACTCCGAAGGCGCGAGAGCGTCGTCGATAAGCTATGCCTTCCGTTGGAGCTGCCCTGGAAGAACAACTCCGCCAGGTACCCCCTCTCCTGAGGACCCTCCAGAGCCAGGTACGCCAGTAGCAGCAGCGGTTTCGGACGCTGAAACTCTGTGCCCTCGAGCTGGAGCCCGCCGAGGGTGCGAAGGAGCATGGGTTCATTGTAGGGCTTTGCTGAAAGGTGTTGTCCACCACGGGCCGGTTAGAGGGTGGTGTGGGGTCGGTGTGGGGGTCTGGTGCAAACTGGGGTCACTCGCGGCGAGCGAAGGAGCATAAGCAGCCGGCTGCCACTCCACATAAGGGAGGAAAGAGAATGAGAACCCGAGTCGCACTCACGGTATTCGAAAGCCACAGTCAAGCGTCAAGCGAAACGACAAAGAAGGAGGCAGCATGAGGCAGTTCCTGTTGAAGATCGGGTTGCTCTCGTTCCTCATGATCATCCTCGGCACGGTAGCGTTCACCCAGACGCTCACCGATGCCCACACCATCACCGCCACCCTCACCGGCAGCAACGTGGTTACCCCCGTGGAGACCGTCGGGAGTGGCACGGTCATCGCCGTCCTGGTCGGAAAAGAACTCATCGTCACCGGCGTGTATCAGGATCTGAGCAGTCCACTGAAAGAGGCGAGTGGGCTGTCCGGTGGCGTGAGCATCAGTGTGGCTCCTCCTGGGGAGGAAGCGCGGACGGAGAGGGTAATGGCTCTGCAGAGCGTTCGAAAGGACTCTAGCTTCATGACGTTGCCGCACACGGGGGGAACCTCAGGCACCTTCAGCGGCGTGTTCACCCTTACCGATGAGCAGCTTGAGGAGTTGAATGCTGGCTTGTTCTACGTCCAGCTCAACACCCGTGACAACAGAGATGGGGAACTCAGGGGTCAGCTCACCTCTGAGAAAGTAACGTTGGTCCAGATCACGGTGGAGAACGCGGCCAGCATTACGCATCTGGTCGGGGTCGAGGTCGTCGACTGGGTCTCGGCCGTCACCTTCAGCCCCGACGGGAGCCACCTGGTCAGCGACCTGGGCGACCCCTCGATCGTCTTCTGGAACATCGACAACCTCACGCCCCTCGGCGAACCCCTCGTCGGCCATACCGAAGCCATCACCAGCGTGGTATTCAGCCCCGACGGCACGCTGCTGGCGAGCGCTGGCTTTGGCGACGACCGCACCATCAGGTTCTGGGATGTGGACACCAGGGAACCGCTGGGCCCGGCCCTCACGGGGCACGAAGGCGGGATCTTCAACGCGGTGTTCAGTCCCGACGGCACCCGCCTCGCCAGCTTCGGCTGGGACGGCAACCTCATCCTCTGGGAGGTCGCGAGCCAGGCCGTTGTGGCGAATGCGATGCTCGACGGTCACGGCGAGTGGTCGTGCGAGGTCAAGTTCAGTCCCGACGGCAGCCTGCTGGCCACCGGCGGGGAGAACGGCGTGATTCACCTGTGGGACTCCAGCACCCTGGAGCTGGTCGCTGATCTCGAGGGGCACTCGGACTGGTCGTGCGCCAAGGCGTTCAGTCCGGACGGGTCGATCCTGGCTACGGGGGATTCGTCGAGCCGGGGTCAGCTCATCTTCTGGGACGTGGCGGACAAGGAGATGATCGGCGAGCCCGTGTCGGCTCACGCCGGCCAGAACTTCTTCTCCCTGGCGTTCAGTCCGGACGGGAGCCTCCTGGCTTCGGGTGGTTCCAGTGGCTTCCATTTGTGGGACGTGGCTTCACAAGAGCAGTTGACGAGATTTCCGATGACCCCCAGCAGGCAAGGACGTTTTTCATTGTCCTCGACGGGCGCGTTGGCGTTCAGTCCCGACGGTACGCTGCTCGCTGCCGGCCTCGGATCTAGCAATCCCTCAGGTGAAGTTCATCTGTGGGGTGTTAGCGATACCGAATAAAGATTCCCGGTCCTCAGGTGATGGATGCGAACTGGATGGCCTCGATCCGACTCGGGGCCATCAGCTATTTCTCGATAGCCTCCCATAAGAAGGATTATAAGCAATTCCCGCGTCGGGAGTATCAGCAGCTTGGGGGCTCAGGTAATTCTCCAATGGCTCACGACTACTCACACTGGCACGAAGGGGAATTCGACAATGAAGTGATGACGAGCGCAAAAGAAAATGGGGAACGAGAACTGCTGAGCGGAGTAACAATTGGAGCCCTTTGAAGATCTTGGTTATTCCGTTAACTACGCAGAAGTCGATCCGTATGTATTACCGTAAGCAGGGCTATCCGGTGAGTGGCTAACTCGCGTGCCAGACGCACCTCCTTCACGCCGCAATCCGAGTTGTGCCGGTCAGCACGAGGTTTCTCCGCGCCATCGCGACTCGCTCCTGCGCCCTCCGCCACGACAAGGAGGGCGAGGAACGTCGTTCAGCACGCACCTCCAAGAACGCATCGAGAACAAGATCAGCATGCTTGAGTTGACTGAAGAACCTCCGACACTGGCACTTTCCAAGGCCCAAGTTCTGCTTATAGAGCCGGTGACTCCACTCCAAATCCCATCTACGCTTCCAGATATTCAGCACCTCCTGCACCCCACCCCGGACTGACGATAGGAGTGCGAAGCACTCCCAGTCGGCTCCTTTGGCCTTCCATACCACCACCAGATCCACCCGACCAACCTCCTCGATCCACACCTCCACACGCTTGGCGTACCACCGGAAGCGCTTGTACCAGCGACTCCTCCCAGGCCGATACCGATCCGCCAGGGCTCGGACTTGCACGTGCTCGCGACCCAAGTACACCCATGCGTCGGTGCGGCACCTACCCACGAACGCGTCGGGCATGAACTTCAAACTGCGTAACCCAAGCCGGGTGCTAAATTGCGCGTCGAACACCGCTGCTTTCATTTCGTAGCCGGCCTCGATGACGTCCCCAACGATGTTGAGCATGCCTTCCGTGGCGCTAAGGCGCGGATACGTCTCTGTGGCCATTTGTCGTGTCGGGAACGGCGCGAGCTGCAAAGGGACCGGGTCTTGGTCGGGGTAAACCAGGGCGCTGCTGAGGTAGGCGTGACCCCACACCACGCCGTTATCGGTTGAACTGTAGATCCTGCCGACGCCTTGGATGCTGGCGCCTTCGTGCTTGACGGTGAGGAGGTCCACAGCGAGGATACCGCCGGCTGGGGCTTGCTTGAGGTGGCGGGTTAGTCCTGATCGGTGGGGCTGAGGATCACCGGCCAGGAGGTCGGCGCTGTGGGTGTGGCTGTACGGCAGAAGCTGGTGCTGTTTCATCTCAGCCAGGGTCTTGTGTTGCAAGGCGAGCAGGCCAGTGGTGTAGGCCTGCTCGAAGTACGAAGTTTGAGCGTTAGCGTCCGGACGTATGCTGGAGCTTGCGGGACTCATCACACCCCGCAGGATGCGTGCTGACCGGCCTTTTCGCAAGGTCGGGTGGCACGCGTCCCTTCGTTCTCCTCGTTAATCAGTTCGCCATAGGCGTTCCCAGAGTTCTCGCCCGCGAAGTTGCGAAGAACATCGCCCCATCGGCATAGTCCGTGAGCGTAGTAGAGCTGTGGAGATTCGAGTTCACCTAGGACC
The DNA here is from genome assembly GCA_963662295.1 of Trueperaceae bacterium. GTDB lineage: Bacteria > Deinococcota > Deinococci > Deinococcales > Trueperaceae. The sequence goes on along the minus strand of OY759346.1, from coordinate 3,407,667 downwards.
TGCCAACCGTGAATGAGAACAATGGGGGTCTTCCCAAGATGGGATGCGTCGCTCGGTGTGGTTGGCGTGACGGTAGCTGGTAGCTGCTCTACGATATTGTTTTCTGAGCAGCCGAACTCAAAGTCCGTATCGAAACTGATACTCGGGTTGAATCGTGAAGAGTCCGTAGTCGCTTCCTGTCGTGCCCTGTGGGGCCACAAGCGAACTCCCCGCAGGGTCGATTCGGACGGGTTGTAGAGAGAGGACAATGTTCAATGGGGGTGACGAAGTTAGAAGGGCGCGAAGAAGATCAGCTTTGATCCCGGTAGCTGTGTCGGGAGTATAGGCGTAAGATGGGATGCGTCGCTCGGTGTGGTTGGCGTGACGGTAGCTGGTAGCTGCTCTACGATATTGTTTTCTGAGCAGCCGAACTCAAAGTCCGTATCGAAACTGATACTCGGGTTGAATCGTGAAGAGTCCGTAGTCGCTGTGAGGACCTGCTCGATGTACGCTAAAAACGCCACCCAGGCAACTCGGGCCACAAGCGAACTCCCCGCAGGGTCGATTCGGACGGGTTGTAGAGAGAGGACAATGTTCAATGGGGGTGACGAAGTTAGAAGGGCGCGAAGAAGATCAGCTTTGATCCCGGTAGCTGTGTCGGGAGTATAGGCGTAGTTATCGAACAAGAAGAACTCTTGGCCGTCGCTGAGCGTGACGCGTATCTCCACTCGATTGTCAGCTGCGGCATCGAATGCCCCGGGAAAAGCCGGCATAAAGATCGCAATGAAGCTGTCGGAAGCTTGATCCAACGCTGAGTAAGGCAGCTCCACGACGGTGTGTGGGGCGATTGGCGTAGGCACGCCGTTAGGGTAGGTGAAACCCTCCGGATAAGTGATTGGTGAAATGGGGAATGTTGATAGGGTCACACTCGCTGAAATAGAGAGGAAACTCGTGCTGACTTGTGCGAGAACCCCACTCGGCAATTCAAGAACTCCACCAGAAGCGTCGATCGTCGCAGATGTGGTCTCATCGGGTGGAATGTCACCTTGATCGATGGGGAGTGTGGCTCCGAAGAGGCTGATGGCTTCGGGGTTGAAGATCTGAGTGGCCAGGTAGATGCGCTGTAGGGAGTCGGTCGCGAGAATGGCCTGTTGTTGGTTGGTCCAGGCGAACTCGGTTGCCCACACGACCTCGCTCTGGGCGAGGACGCCACTTGATATGAGTAGGCCGGTAAGGATTCCGATTAGGATGGAGTGCTTCTTCATTTCTTCCCCCAGTTAGGCCACGGTACAAGAACCCAACTAAGAATGGATATCCTTTCGTTACCGATGCCAACCTGAGTCAATCATCATTCAGTCGGGTTACACATGGGTTACAAAATCTCAGGACCACCGAGCTTTGACTCGATCTCTGGAACATCTTGCATTCTTGAACCAGCTCAACTATGTAGATGAGGAACTGCCTCTAAACCTCTTCGTCGCCAGTCTATTGTCGTCGGATCCGTTTCGTTTTCCTGCTTGCGATAGGCAATTCTTGATGCTAGCTTCTCAGGAGTCATGAAAAGGAAGCGCGTCCAGGATTGAGTTCCCGGACTTCAACGCGCGACTAAATATATTATCGTGCGTAAACCTCAACACCTCACACACCAGCTGGACCTTCTCTAACTCCAGGGATCTCATTCGCCCCACAACAGCTGCAAACTCCACCGCTGGCACCGTATCCCTCAGGCCGTCAAACAGCCGCCAAGCTTGAAGCTTGAAAACCTGCACCGGATCACCCTGGTTGACCCGAAACGTCACGAAATCTTGAATCGCGCAACTCAACCATGCTCTAGGTAAGCTCTCCGGCAGATAGAAGCGAACCCCGTGATGATAGGCCCTACCGCTGACCGACCTCCACTCCCAGCCGCAGGATCGCCGCCGCCTCGAGAAGCACCTTCCGCCCCGCCTCGTAATCCCGCCGCCCCGACAGGAACACCCGCCAGCAGGCGAGGTAGTAGCGAACGAGCGCCGCTGCCAGTTCTCCCTCGCCCAACTCCACGAGCCACCGCAGCAGTGTGCTTCGGTTTGCCCCCCACGCCCGCTCCGAATCGCCCGACAGCACGCTCGCCACCCGGGACGGCATCGGCGACATCCGAAAGGAGACGTCCCAGATCGCCAGGAACTGGTGCCGTCCAGGCGTGTCCAGAGCCAGCCCGCTGAGGTCCGAACCCTGCACTTTGAGCAAGGCCTCCCGGTCCAGCGCCACCACCTTCGCGTGATCGTCCGGAAAACCCGGGGGCGGGTCCCCCATAAGCACCCGGACCGTGGTTAGCGGCGACGACACGTACCGCGAAAGGGGCAGCTGCTCGAGCCAGTCCAGGTTCAACACATTCGGTCGAGGCAGGTGCAGTGGCGCCGGCACTGCCTCTCCGTAGAGTCGCTCGGCTTCCGCCTGCACGGCCAGCCCCACCTCGATCCTGTCGAGTTCCGCCGCGCCGCTCTCGCGGAAGCGCAGGTGCAGATCCACGTCGCTCACTTCTGGGACGTAGTCCAGCGGTGTGTCCCAAGGCTTTACTGCCGACCCCTTCAGATACGCCCCGATCAGGACGCCGGGCAGCACCTCCTGGATCGCCCCAAGGTATGCTTCCGCCATCGCCTCCACCTCGCCCTGAAGGCGCGCCCTCGGTGGATACCCCTGGTTCCACTCTGGCAGCGTCATCATCGATTCCCCGATCTCCTCTTGTGAGCAGTGGTGCTAGGTGTCCCCATCGTAGTAGGTCTCTTTGGTACGAGCTTCCCTTCTGCGGGTGTAGGGGTTGGGATCAGACATGGGCATTCCTTGGAGTGTGGAAATCAGCAGCTACATGCCGCGGGGTGGGAACCAAGAAATGCCCGTGCTGGACGGGAGTGATTGGCGTTGCATAGAGGACATTATGACACGCCAATTTGGTAGCGGGAAGCGGACCACTATCCGTCCAAAATAGCGCTATCGAATGAAGACAACTCGGAAGGGACGACTCTTCCCCAAGACCGCGCCGTGCCGTCGTTCCGTGCCGCCGGCGGTATCGTACAAGCCATGCCCCAGACCCCGCAGCTCTTCGACGCTCCCGTCACCCGGAGGATCCGCCTTCCCTACCTCCTCCACCTGCCCGCGGACTACCGCCACGACGACGGCCGCACCTGGCCCCTGATCCTCTTCCTGCACGGATTCGGCGAGCGCGGCAGCGATCCCGAGGCGGTCAAGAAGCACGGCATCCCCAGGCGGATCGCCCAGGGCTGGAACCCGCCCTTCGTGGTGATCTCCCCCCAGTGTCCCCAGCACAGCTTGTGGCCTAGCGAGATGCATTCCCTGATGGCGCTCCTCGACGACGCCACCGCTCGTCTGGCCGTAGATCCGGGCCGCATCTACCTCACGGGTCTCAGCGCGGGCGGCTACATGACCTCGTGGCTGGCGACAGCGTACCCCGAGCGCTTCGCCGCCATCGCCCCGGTCTCCGGGGGCGGGCTTTCGGTGGATGAAGAGCGATTGAAAGGGGTGCCGGTCTGGGCGTTCCACGGTGCTAAGGACGAGTTGTGTCCCGTCAGCGCTGCGGAGGATATGGTGGCCGCGGTGAATGCGGCCGGCGGGAATGCCCGGTTGAAGATCTATCCGGGTACGGGGCACAACGCCTGGGTGCATGCGTATCGTAATCCCGCGTTGTACACGTGGTTTCTGCAGCATCAGCTTCGGGAGTGACCAGGGTACGGGCTGTGGGTTCCCGAAAGCATGGGGGGCTCGAGACGTTGTGCAGGCCGGAACGACCATCCTTACGGCAGACGTGAGCTGGTTCAAGAATGAGTCTTTATGCAATTCCGGGCCAGCTATCACCCGGTAGGATACGTTGACTGAAAAACAGATCGCGAACAGGTTAAAGGAGGCGGCTCAGGTGCATCGTGACAACTACCTGAAAGCCAACCAAAAAGCATGGGAGGCGTGGACGGACGACCACCTGCGAACCGGCGAATACGGCTTGGACGCCCTAAGAAACGGCGGCATTTCGCTCACACCGATCGATCTCGAAGAGCTTGGAGATGTGCAGGGCCGCTCACTGCTCCATCTCATGTGTCATCTAGGAACAGACACACTCTCTTGGGCGCGGCAGGGCGCTACCGTTACTGGCGTCGATTTTTCATCCAAGTCGATCTTCGTTGCTAGGGCAGTCGCTGCGGAACTCGATCTCGCAGCACGATTTGTGGAGTCCGACGTGTACGATACACCCACGAAAATTCAAGAGAAATTCGATATCGTCTATACCAATGGCGGCGTGATCTGCTGGCTGCCGGATGTTCCCGCCTGGACAAGGGTCGTGGCATCCTTGCTAAAACCTGGCGGCGTCTTCTATGTACGTGAGATTCATCCCATCTTTTGGTCCCTTGCCCAAGACCGCGATGATGGCTTGATGGTCATCGAAGATGCGTACTTTGAAACAGACCATCCCCGGCGCGACGATAACAGCGTTGTCGGGAAAGCTAGCATCCAGACGACTTACGGCTGGAGCCACAGCCTGGGTGAAATCGTGACGTCGCTCATCGATGCCGGGCTTAGTATCGAGTTCCTCCACGAGCATCGCATGGGGGAGGATTGGTCGTGGATGCTTGATATGAGGCAGCGCAATGACGGCCGCTGGGAGTTGCGTGAAGGTCGTGATCGGTTACCGCTGGAGTACTCCATACGCGCCCATCGCTAGAACAAGGCCTGGTCCAAGAATGCATGAAGTCCCATTCTTGAACCAGCTCGTAAACTGCTTCTGCTGCCGCGCTGCTCCCAGGGTGTAGTCGGGGACTTCGCCAACAAAGTCTGGCCAAAATGCGCAGTGGAATTGGGCGGAATTCCCGTCTTTCTTGACCTAGCCGCGAAATACGAAAATCCGATCCTGTCAAGGGCCACAAAAAAGGGCGCCCGACCTGAATCGGATGCCCTACAGCGGTTCTCATACAGCGGTTCTCATAATGAACCGCCCTGGGTTTGATGGAGGCTCCGTTCTCCCTCGAAAGGAGAGAATGGAGCATGACCCGTTACGACCAAGAAACCAAAGATCGAGTCATCCGCATGTTCATGGAGCGTCGAGAAGAAGCGCCGCACGAATCACGTTCAGCCTCTTATCGGCGCCTGCATGACCTAACCGGCATCCCGGTCGACACCATGCGCGGCTGGGTAGACAGAGCCCGCATCGACGCTGGTGACAAGCCAGGCCTGACAACCACAGAGCGTGAGGAGATCAAGGCCCTCAAGAAGGAAGTAGCCGAACTCAAACGAGCCAACGAGATCCTCAAGACAGCCAGCGCGTTTTTCGCGGCCGCGGAGCTCGACCGCCGACTCAAGTGATGGTCGCCTACATCAACGCGTATAAGAACCTGTTCGGGGTCGAGCCGATCTGCCGTGTCCTACGGGACCACAACGTGCCGATCGCCCCGAGCACGTACTACGCAGCCAAGAAGCGGCAAGCATCCGCTCGCCAGCAATCCGATGAGCGTCTCCTGGAGGTCATTCATCGGGTGCACCGCGAGAACTTTGGTGTGTACGGCGTCCGTAAGGTATGGCACGCCCTCCAGCACGAGAGTATCGACGTTGGGCGTGACCAGGTGGCGCGCCTGATGAGAGTCGCGGGCTTGAAGGGCATGACACGAAGAAGGAAGGTCCGCACGACCATCCCAACGCCTAGCGGCGTCAGCTCGCCGGATCTGGTGAGGCGAGACTGGTTCCAAGATGCGCCCGACATCGTTTGGGTGGCGGACTTCACGCACGTGCTCACTCGTGAAGGGTGGGTGTACGTGTCGTTCCTGCAGGACGGCTTCTCGAGGCGCATCCTGGGTTTCACGGTCAGTACCGGTAAGAGCAGCGAGCTGGTGATGAGGGCTCTGGAGCAGGCTGTGAGCGTCCGGCGTCGAACCGATCGGCGGTTCGTTGCTGACGGCGTGATTCATCATTCGGATGCCGGCAGTCAATATACGAGTCTGGCGTTCAGCCAGAAGTTGCTCGATCATGGCGTGAACGGTTCGATCGGTCGGGTGGGCACGGCGTATGACAATGCGTTGATGGAGAGCACGATCGGCTTGTTCAAGAGCGAGCTGATCCACGCCAGGTCGACGAGTTGGTGCTCGAGGCAGGAGGTGGAGACGGCGACGATGCGGTGGGTGAGGTGGTTCAACTGTCGGCGGTTGCACTCTTCGCTCGATTACGTCAGTCCCGTGGACTTCGAGATGGCGTACACTCAAGCGCAGGCCATGCCCAGGCTGGCCGCGTGAGAGCAGAGTCTCCACGAAACCCAGTACGGTTCATAATGAGTGAAGTTGGATTCCGGCATGCTCAAACCACCCCACCACATCCGAAAGCTCCACCGTCAACAACGCAACCGCAATCGCAGAGTCCAACGCTCCCCTGGTCCTCGCTCCCAGGCGCTTCACGACCCCCTTGATCTTCGAGAAAGCAAGCTCAATCGGATTCAGGTCAGGACTGTACCCAGGTAAGAACACCAACTCACACCCGCGAGCCTCAATGGCCTCCCGAACCTCCGGTTTCCGATGCACCCCCAACTGATCCATCACCACGATCTGTCCCGGCCTGAGCCTGGGAGCGAGGATCTGCCTGATGTACGCCAAGAACGCGTCACCATCCACCGCCCCAGTCAACGTCATCGCGTCACTCACGCCCTCATCGAGACTGATGGCTGCGACCAGGCTGGTGTTCTCCCCCCGGTTCTTCGGCACCCGACCCACAGCCCGCTGTCCCTTTGGGGCGTAGGCGTAGGCGAGAGTCATGGCGAGGTTGAAGCCGCTCTCATCAATGAACACCAACCGCCTCGGGTCGATCTGCTGGATCCAGGCTAAGAACCGCCACCGGGCTTCTGGATTCTGTTCACTGGCGTAGATCGTCTTTTTTTCTCGTCGATCCCATTCTCTGTACCCAGCGGCACATAGTGGCGCGGCTGATGCGGATGCCGGTCGTCTCGAACAGAAGGTCGCAGCGCTGATCGTGGGTGAGGTCATTGTTGATCAGGTGCTGCTCAACCCAGGACCGGTGCTCATTGAGGGCGCTGGGGCGGCCTGGGGAGGTTTGTGGGGTGACGTCACCTTGTTGGCGGTAGCGATGGAGGTAGCGCTCGACGCTGCTTTTGCTCACGTTGAACGTCTCAGCGGTCTTCTGGAGGGTCATTCCTTTGTTGAGGACGGTATCCACGATGCGTTCGCGGAGGTCGGTGGAGTAGGACATGCTTCAGCATGCAACAACGTCACTCATTCCGCAACCCGCTGTAAGCACGTCAGCCTCGGAGCTGTTGTGCAGTGGTTATGGTGCGGATCACCGTCTGCCTGTCAAGACCCTGTTGCCGTTCGGCGACGCACCAGCTCGTAGACTTCTGCCCAAGGCGGTTCAGGAGCTTCAAAGATAGCCCACGTTGTCTCCGCCGATGCCGCTCAGATACCGTCGAGGGAGCGCCGGGCCTCCTCACGCGCCCGCTCGAGAAACGCCTGCACCGCCACCGGCTGCCCGGTGCGGCTGCTCTCGATCGCCGAGAAGATCAGCGCCACCGACTGGAGGTTGGCCTCGATGTTGGTCTCCATCGGCTCCCCGCCGTCGAGCCAGCGGACGAACTTCTCGACCAGCCAGGCGTCCTTCCACTTGCGCTGCTCGAGTAGCGGCACGGACTCGCCCTCGCCCTCACGCACGAAGACGGACTTCTCCTCCGGCTGGTGCACGAAGCGCTGGACCTCCCGATTGTCCATGATCAGGGTCGCCAGCTCGCACTCGGCCCGGACGTACTCTCTGCCCCAGCCGTTGAGGCCGACGGCGTTCGTCTTGGCGCCCTCGTAGCTGGCCTTCACGCCGTTCTCGAACAGCATCGTCACCAGCCCCTGGGAGTCCCCGCCGTAGTGCCCCCAGCGCGGATTCCAGGTGGCCGCGAACAGCGTTTCGCACTTGGCGCCGGCCAGGTCCGCCACGATGTCCAGGTGGTGCACCGATCCCTCGATCATCAGCGTGTCCTCGATCTCGTGTCGGAACGCCGATCCCCAGTCTCCGAACTCCCGCATGTCGTTGGTGAAGCGGCAGACCAGATAGTCGAGCTGGCCGTCGGTGCCGGAGCGGAGCTCGCTCCGCAGGGTGGTCTTGTCCTGGTCGAAGCGGTGGCTCATGGTCACACCCATCTTCACGCCGGCCCGCGCCACCTTCTCGGCGATCCGGCACGACCCCAGCATGGTGTCGGCGATCGGCTTCTCGGAAAGAATGTGCAGGCCGTGCTCCAGCGCCACATCTACCACGCTCTCGTGAAACGCGGGCGGAACCACCACGGTACCGACGTCGGCCTCGTTCTCCTCGAACGCCTTGCGAATATCGGTATAGCACCGCTCGGGTGGTACCCCCAGGTGCTCCTGGGCGTTGACCAGAACCGCGGGGTCGAGATCGACGGCGGCGACCACCTCGATAAGGCCGTCCTCGACGTTGGGCGGAAGGATATGCGAGCACCAGACTCGCCCCCGCCCACCGGTCCCGACCTGAATCAAGCGATAGCTCATAGGGCACCTTCCCGCACCTTGAAGTGGGGGCCGTGGAGGTTCTGTCACCGCAGTCCCCAACACAGCCTACCCTGAGCCGCGGGATAGGGCCAGGGACGGCCGCTATCGCAGTTGCCGCGGCCGTGGGTTAGGGTTACGAAAGGACCTTAGGAGGCCAACGCTTATGAAGGAGGGCAGATCGCTCGAAGGCAGGGTCACCGTCGTCATCGGAGTGGGGTTCAGGCGGGCGCGGGGTTTAGAGCCTATGCGCCCGGAGGGCTGAGGCGCCGGCGCATGGAGCCCACCAACCTGCTGTTCATCCTCTCGGACCAGCACAGCCGCGACGCCATGGGCTGCCAGGGTCACCCGCTGGTGCAGACACCGGCCCTCGACCGGCTGGCGGCCGGCGGCACCCGCTTCCAGAACGCCTATGTCAACTGCCCCGTGTGTGTGCCGTCGCGCGCCTCGCTGCAGACCGGGCGCTACGTCCACGACGTCCGCTGCTGGGACAACGGCATCCCCTACGACGGCTCCGTCCCCGGCTGGGGCCACCGGCTGAGGGAGCAGGGCCACCGGGTCGACTCGATCGGCAAGCTGCACTTCCGCAGCGCCGAGGACGACAACGGCCTCGGCGAAGAGGTCGAGCCGCTGCACGTGGTCGACGGCGTCGGCGACGTGCTCAGCTGCATTCGCGACGACCCGCCTTTGCGCGACGCGCGCCCGGGCCTGCTCGAGGCGGGTGGGGGCGACTCGAGCTATCTGCGCTACGACGTCCGCAACGCCGACAACGCGAAGCGCTGGCTAGCCGAGCACGCCGGGGACGACACCCCCTGGGTGCTGTTCCTGTCCTTGGTGTGCCCCCATCCGCCCTACATCGGGCCGTCCGAATGGTTCGATCGTTATCTGGCTGCGGACCTGCCAGAGCCCCCGCAGGGCCGGCCTGAGGCGTGGCCGCACCACCCGGCCCTCGACTACTTCCGACGCTTTTTCAACCTCGATGAGCCTCTCGACGAAGTGGCCGCCCGCAAGGTCCAGGCGGCCTACCTGGCGGCCTGTAGCCACCTCGACCGGCAGATCGGCAGGGTCCTCGACACGCTGGCGGTGTTGGGGCTTGCGGACGACACCCGCATCGTCTACACCTCCGACCACGGCGAGTCGCTGGGCGCGCGCGGCCTGTACGGCAAATTTACCCACTTCGAGGAGGTGGCCGCGGTGCCGATGATCCTCGCCGGTCCCGACGTCCCCGTGGGCAAGGTGGTGAGCACGCCTGTCTCGCTGGTCGATCTCTTCCCGACCATTCTCGAGGCCGTCGGCGCCCGGCCGACGGAGGAGGACCGCGACCTGCCGGGGGCGTCGCTGTGGGGGATCGCGCGAGCCCCCGATCGCGACCGGACGGTGTTCAGCGAGTACCATGCGGTGGGCTCGAGGCACGCCGCCTACATGCTCCGCGACGCCCGCTACAAGTACCTTCACTACCTGAACGACCCGCCGCAGCTGTTCGACCTGAGCGCCGATCCACAGGAGCTGACCGACCTGGCGGGGCTCCCCGAACACCGGGGGCGGCTCGAGGATTTCGAGGCCCGGCTGCGGTCGCTGCTCGATCCCGAGGCGATCGACGCGCTGGCGAAGGCCGATCAGCGGGCGCGCGTCGAGGCCTTCGGCGGCGAAGCGGCGGTTCGGCGGCGCGGCGCCTTCACCTACTCCCCGACGCCGGATGAAGCGGCGGTCTTCAACACCAAAGGTTGAATTGAGGAGGTACGGCCATGGCCACCCATCACTTCGAGCCGGATCACTACCACATCACCCTGGGGCCGCACCAGCCGGTGCTGCGCGTCGCCGACGGCGACACCCTGATCACCACCACTGTCGACGCCGCCGGCAGGGACGCCGAGCGCCAGCTGGTGACGACGCCCGGCAACCCCATGACCGGCCCCTTCTTCGTCGAGGGCGCCGAGCCCGGCGACACCCTGGCGGTGCAGCTCGAAAAGCTGCTGCCCAACCGCAGCTTCGGCTTCAGCAGCAGGATGATCGCGCCCAACGTGGTCGATCCGGACTACGTGCCGGAGCTGCCCTGGCCCGCCGAGGGCGAAAACCGCCGCAGCCACTGGAACGTCGACGTCGACGCCTGGACCGCCACCCTGGTCGAGCCGGAGACGAAGCTCGGCCGCTTCACGCTGCCGCTCGACCCGATGGTCGGCTGTTTCGGGGTGGCGCCGCAGCGGACGCAGGCGCTCTCGACCGGCACCTCCGAGCGTCACGGCGGCAACATGGACTACCGCGGCTTCGTCGCAGGCGTCACCGCCTACTTCCCGGTGTTCGAGCCGGGTGCGCTGCTGTTCGTCGGCGACGGCCACGCGCTCCAGGGCGACGGCGAGATCGTCGGTTCCGGGATCGAGATCTCGTTCGAGGTGCAGCTTCGGGTCGCCCTGCTCAAAGGCAAGGCCTGCGGCTGGCCGCGGGGCGAGAACGCCGACTATATCTTCACCGTCGGCAACGCCCGCCCGCTCGATCAGGCGCTGCAGCACGCCACCACCGAGATGCTGCGCTGGCTGCAGCAGGACTACGGGCTCGACGCGCTCAGCGCCAACGTGCTCCTGAGCCAGTGCGTCGAATACGACCTCGGCAACATCTACGATCCGGCCTACACCATGGTCTGCAAGCTGCCCAAGCGGGTGCTGCCACCGGGTGGCGCGTTGTGACCGCCAACCGCAGCGAGAGGGGAGCATGGGCGAACCCGATAAAACCGTAGCGGAGCTGCTGCGCGCGATCCACTTCGCGGCCGACAAGCACCGCGGCCAGCGCCGCAAGGACCCGGCCGCCTCGCCCTATATCAACCACCCCATCGCCGTGGCCGAGCTGCTGGCGCGGATAGGTCGCGTCTCAGATCCCATCACCCTGCTGGCGGCGGTCCTGCACGACACCGTGGAGGACACCGAGACCACCTTCGAGGAGCTCGAGCGCGCCTTCGGCCCCGAGGTTCGCGCCGTGGTTGCAGAGGTCTCCGACGACAAGAGCCTGCCCAAGCAGGAGCGCAAACGGCGCCAGATCGAGCACGCCCCGCATATCTCCGAGCGCGCCAAGCTCGTCAAGCTGGCCGACAAAACCAGCAACGTCCGCGATGTGGCCGCGAACCCGCCGAGCGACTGGTCGCTGGAGCGCCGCCGCGAGTACCTCGACTGGGCCGAGGCGGTGGTGGCCGGCGTGCGCGGGGTGAACCCGGCGCTGGAACAGGCCTTCGACGAGGCGCTGACACAAGGCCGAGCGCTCCTGAGCGATTGAGGGGCGAGATGGACTCGAGCTCGCTTCCCCCATCCGCCCCTGGCCACGAGCGTTATCATTAGGGATCGTTCCTGAGGGAGGTGTCTGACATGGACTCCGATGCCCACCCGGCGTCCGTCTTCGCTGTCCTCGAAGAGCAGGACCTCGCCGCCGCCATGCGCGACGGCACCGTCCTGCGGGCCGACCTGTACCGGCCCGATGCCGAGGGTGACTTTCCGGTGCTGCTGTGCCGCACGCCCTACGACAAGGGTCGGCGCCGCGAGGTCGGCCATAAGCTGGCCGAGCGCGGCTATCTGGTGGTGGTGCAGGACGTCCGGGGGCGCTACGCCTCGGACGGCGCGTTTCGACCCGGTTTCTTCAGCGCCGATCACAGCGATTCCGAGGACGGCTACGACACCGTGGAGTGGGCGGCCATGTTGCCTGGCTCGAACGGCAAGGTCGGTACCTTCGGCAGCTCCTACGAGGGTTGGACCCAGTGGGAGCTGGCCGATACCCGGCCCCCACATCTGAGCGCCATGCTGCCCGGAGCGATCGCCGCCAGCCTGCTGGACCGGGAGCTATCCGGGGTCTTGAGGCTGGGCCGGGTGCTGTTCTGGTCGGTCAACAGCCTGTCGGTGGACGCTGCCAAACGCCTGGGCGACCCCTGGAAGGCCACCTCGCTCGAGGAGGCCGACCGGCTGTGGCAGGAGCGCGACCGCCACAAGTGGCTCTGGTATCTGCCGCTGATGGATATCCCCGAGGAGGCGATGCCGGGGATCGCCCAGCACTGGCGGCGCTGGCTCGAGGACCACACCACGGATTTCTTTCGCTTCCTCGAGCGGCATCGGCAGGTGGAGGTGCCGGCGCTGAGCATCACCGGCTGGTACGACCAGCAGATCGGCACCATCAAGCACTTCACCGGCATGACGGCCAACGGCGGCAGCGAGCTTGCCCGCCGCAACCAGCACCTGATCGTAGGGCCCTGGACCCACACCATGGACGACCTGACCCGCACGGTCGGAGAGGTGGATTTCGGCCCCGATGCGGAGCGCGATTTCTACCAGCTCGCCGACGCCTGGTACTCCCAGTGGCTCAAGGGCGAGCAGACCGAGGCCGAGGACTGGCCCCCGATCCAGCTCTTCGTGATGGGGGCGAACCGCTGGCGCGGGGAGCACGAGTGGCCGCTGGCCCGAACCGAATACCGCGCCTACTATCTGCACAGCGCCGGGGGCGCCAACACGGTGACGGGGGACGGCCGGCTCGGCCCCGAGCCGCCGGGAGAGGAGCCGCAGGACAGCTACGAGTACGATCCCAACAACCCGCTAATGACGCTGTTTCCGCCCAACGGCCAGCAGGCGCCGATCGATCAGCGCGCCCTCGACGGGCGGCCCGACGTGCTGGTGTTCACCACCCCGCCGCTGGAGGAGCCGCTCGAGGTCACCGGGCCGGTGGTGGTGAAGCTCTTCGCCGCCTCCTCGGCGCCCGACACCGACTTCGTGGCCAAACTGCTCGACATCTGGCCCAGCGGCTTCACCCAGGAGCTGTGCCACGGCATCGTGCGGGCCCGCTACCGCGAGTCGTTCGAGAGTCCCTCGCTGATCGAGCCGGGCAAGGTCTATGAGTACACCATCGCGCTCAACCCGACCAGCAACCTCTTTCGCGCTGGGCACCGCATGCGCGTGGACATCACCAGCAGCGATTTCCCGAATTTCGATCGCAACCACAACACCGGCGGCGACGACTACCGCGAGGCCACTTTGGTGACGGCGCGGCAGACGATCTTTCACGACGCGGCCCGACCGTCCCACATGATCCTGCCGGTGATTCCCTAATGGGCACCCTGCGGTCCGAACAGGAGGCAGCATCCGTGCCTACCCACCAGACGCTGAACCGGGTCGTGACCGATGCCCGCTCCTGGAGCGCGGACACCGTCGATGCGGCGGCGTCCTGGTACACCCCGCTGCCCGAGGCCTGTCTGGCCGAACTCGATGACCTTGTGCGCGAGCGGCAGGCCGCCGGCGGCACCACCGATCTTCGGGTCGCCGCCGGCGACCTGGTGGCCTGCCGCGAGGCGCTGCAAACCGCCAGGGCCGACCTCGATGCGGGCCGCGGCTTCGTCATCATCGACCGGCTGCCGTTGGAGCGGTACACGCCCGACGAGGCCCGCACCCGCTACTGGCTGCTGGGGCAGCTGCTGGGCAGACCGTTCGAGCAGGACATCGTGGGGACGCTCCTCTTCGACGTGCGCGATAGCGGCCAGGACGTAGCCAAAGGCGCCCGCTTCTCCCGCACCAGCGCCGCGAGTTCGTTCCACACCGACGGCGCCTTCAACCCCGACGTGCCCGACACGGTGGCCCTGCTGTGCCTGCAGGTGGCCCGCGCTGGCGGCGAGAGCCAACTGATCAACGCCTTCGCCCTCCACAACGAACTGCTGGAGCGGCATCCCGAGGAGCTAACGACCCTGTACCGCCCCTTCCTGTTCGACCGCCGCGGGCAGTTCGCGGCCGGCGAGCGCGAGGTCACCGAGACGCCAATCTTCCTCTGGGACGGCAACGAGCTGCGGTTCCGCTACCTCCACTACTACCTCCAGGTCGGTCACCAGCAGGCCGACCAGCCGCTGACGCCCGACCAGGCCCGGGCCCTCGAGGTCGTCGAGGCGCTGCTCAGGCGCGAGGATCTGAGGATCACCTTTACGCTCGAGGCGGGGCAGATGCTGTTCACCAACAACCGCTGGATCCTCCACAACCGGACCGCCTTCGAGGACTTCGACGAGCGCGAGCGGCGGCGGCACTACGTGCGCCTGTGGCTGAGCAAGAGGGCGCAGGCCGGTGCCTAATGGTCAGGTATCCGAATCGGATGACCCCGTGATCCACGCCCTCCAGCGCGCCCTGCAGGCCGCCGAGATCCGCTTTGTCAGGATCCTGTGGTGCGACAACGCCAACGTCATCCGGGGCAAGGCGGTGCACGTAGCCGCCCTCGAAAGCCTCCGCCACGGGGTGGGCATCACCGTCGCCCAGCAGGCGCTGCCGGTCATGTACGACGCGGTGGCGCCGGGCAGCGGCCTCGAGCCGGTCGGCGAGGCGCTGCTGGCGCCGGACTGGTCGACCTTCACGGTGCTACCCTACGTCCCCAATCACGCCCAGGTGCTGGCCGACATGATGCTGGACGACGCCCCCTGGGAGCACTGTCCCCGGGACTTCCTCAAACAGCAGGTGGCGCGGCTCGCCGATCACCGCCTCAGCCTGCAGGTCGCCTTCGAGAACGAGTTCACCCTGCTCCGCCGCGACGATGACAGCCTGGTCCCGGTGGAGACCAGCGTCTACGCTGCCACTCTGGCCATGAACGAGAGCGTCGAGGTGATAAACGCCATCGCCGACGCCCTGCTCGCCCAGGGGCTCGAGCCGGTCCGCTACCACCCCGAGTCCGGCCCCGGGCAGCAGGAGCTGTCGGTGCGTCCCGCAGGCGCTCTGGAGGCCGCCGACCGGCAGCTTCAGTTTCGCGAGACGGTTCGCGGGATCGCCGCCCGGCACGGCCTCACCGCTTCGTTCCTGCCCAAGATCTTCGAGAACGCCGCCGGCAACGGCTGCCATCTCAACCTGAGCCTGTGGCGTGGTGGCGAAAACCTCAGCGGCGACCCGGCCTCGACCAGCGGCCTCTCCGCCGAAGCGGCCGCCTTCATCGCCGGCACCCTCGAGCATCTGCCGGCGCTGGCGGCGCTGACGCTCGGCTCATGCAACTCCTACCGCCGGCTGCAAGCGCACGCCTGGGCCGGCGCCTTCCGCTGTTGGGGGCACGGCAACCGCGAGGCGGCCGTCCGGGTGTCGCTCGACGGCGGTCCGGCCGACGGCCGCTTCGAGGTCAAGACCGCCGACGCCACCGGCAACCCCTACCTGGCGCTAGGTAGCGTCCTTGCCGCCGGCCTCGATGGCCTCGAGCGCGGGCTCGAATTGCCCGCAGAGGTCACCGGCGACCCCGGCAACCTGACGGAGGCCGAGCGGACGCGGCTGGGCATCGACCTGCTGCCCAGCACCCAGGGGGAGGCGCTGGCTGCCCTCGAGGCGAACGATGTGCTGCTGGCGGCCCTAGGCCCGGCGCGCGCCAGGGCCTACCGGGCGGTCAAGCGGATGGAGTGGGAGGCGCTCGAAGACGCCGGCCTGGACGACGAGGTCGAGCTGCTGCTCGAACGCTACTGACCCATGGAGGAGCCTATGCGGAGCCCATGTCCGGCCTGAGTCGCGACGTCCCGGTGGTCCACGAGCACAGCGCGCTGCTGTTCATCGACGTGCAGAACTACAACGCTCGGCCCGACGGCGGCGAGTACCAGCAGCAGGGTCTCTCCAGCGAAGAGGCCACGGCGGCCCACCCCTACTTCTTCGAACGCCTCGAGCGCACCGCCGTCCCCAACATGCAGCGGCTCCAGGCGGGTTGCCGCAGCCACGGCATCGAGGTGATCTACACCGTGATCGAGAGCCTCACCTGGGACGGCCGCGACCGCAGCCTCGACTACAAGATCACCGGCTTCAACGTCCCCCGGGGCTCCCCGGATGCCCGGGTCATCGACGCCATCGCCCCCGCTGCCGACGAGATGATCTTCCCCAAGACCAGCTCGAGCGCGTTCATCTCGACCAACCTCCACTACGTGCTAGCAGGACAATCCGGCCTCGTGAGAAAGGCGATGAGCAAGGGAAATCTTGGACCCACAATCGAGTTTGTGCCGGTCAGTACGGCATTTCTCGGTTTCTCCGTCCACCACGCATCGTCAAATCGCTCTTACTCGCCACCCTCTCGTCCAACGCCAGATCGTTGAGTCGTATTCAGAAAAGCGGAAACGCAGCCACCGTCAGGCACGGCAATGTGCGAAAAATGCGATGCGGACCGGGGTTTCTTGCCCCTCACTAGAGATCAGACCCGTCACCGACGCAACCCCGAACAACGCCGGCAAGTCCTGGCTAGGCAACCTGGGCGTCCGCTACCTCATCATCAGCGGCTGCCTCACCGACCAGTGCGTCAGCTCGGCGGTGCGGGACGCCTGCGACCTCGGCTATCTCGTTACCCTGGTACCAGATGCCTGCGCCACCCACTCGCAGGCCCGCCACGATGACTCCATCGACCACATCCGCGGCTACTGCCGGCAGCGATCGACCGACGAGCTGGTGGCCGAGCTAGGGGGCAGTGAGCAGAGAGGGGTAGACACTTCGTGAGGAGACACGGTATCTAGCCCGCATCCGCGAGAGCCTGTGCCTGCATCGACAGCCGTGCGGCCGCGAAGGCGTGCGCCTGCGACATCGCAACCTCGGTGCCTTCGAGGCAATCCCGGATCAGCCGCCCGAAGAAGGGGAATGGCTCGGCGCCGGAAAAGGCGATCACGCGCTCCTCGTCGTTGGTGACCAGGTAGACGGCGGGACTGCCGTCAGGGAGGCCTACATCGACGTTCTTGCGCACTTCGAGGTAGCCGTCGGTCCCCAGCACGAAGGTGCGGCCGTCGCCCCAGGTGCGCGAGGCGTCGGGATTGAACCAGTCCATACGGCAATAGCCGGAGGCGCCGGTGTCGAGCGTGACCGAGGCCTCGCCGAAATCCTCGAGGTCCGGATTGGCGAAGCTCGCCACGCGCGCGAAATTGACGGTGCCCCCGGTCGCGCCGGTGAAGTAGAGGAATTGCTCGAACTGGTGGCTGCCGATATCGGTCAGGATTCCGCCGTAGGCGTCCTTGCGGAAGAACCACGGAGGTCGCGTCGGTCGCGCCAGGTTGTGCGGCGCTATGATGAGCACCTGGAGGACGCGGCCGATGGCGCCATCACGCGCCAGTTCACCCGCGTAGTAGGTGGGGGCGTTGTGCAGCCGCTCGGCGTAGTAGACGGCGTACCTGCGACCTGTCTCGGCAACCACGGCCTCGGTCTCTGCGAGCTGCTCGAGGGTGGTGAAGGGCGACTTGTCGGTGAAGTAGTCCTTGCCCGCCCGCAGGACCCGGTTGCCGATGGCCGAGCGCTCACGCGGAATGGCCGCGCTGGCAACCAGGCGGATGTCTGGATCGGCGAGAACGTCGTCAAACGAAGGGGCCACCGTTACCCCCGGGAACTGGCTTACAAACGCCTCGCCGCGCTCGCGATCCGGGTCGTAGACGGTCTTGATGGTGGCCCCAGCCTCGACCAGCCCCCGGACCTGCCCGACGATGTGCCCGTGATTCAGGTAGGCGGCCGCGATCGGGAATTCTCCTGGCTCGACCACCGGCCTGCTCGCACCGGTCGGGGCGAAATGGAATCCGTCGCGCGGATCGGACATCTAGAACGAATCCTCGAAGTCGGTGGCCGGGCCAGGGCTCGACTCCGAACTGCGCGTATGGAACCTCGAGTCGCGGGCAAGTCCGGCCAGCCGCTCCTGGTACGCCCGCCCGTCGAGCGGGAGCGTGACCGTGGCCTCCCGGAACGACGACTCGAGCATGGTGTTGGCCAGCTCGACGGCGTGGATGCCCTCTTCGGCCGGCGCGATCAGGGGGTCGCCGGCCAGGATGGCCCGGGCGAAGTTCTCGAGGATTTCGCCATGTTGGCCACCCGAATCGTCGAACGGCGTGAACGACACCTCCGTCTCGAGCCCCCCGCGCTGCCCCGGGGTGTTGGCGAACTCGGTCATCGGCGCGGCGTTGCGCCACCAGCGAAGCCCCGGCTCGGCCGCATCGATGACCACCTTGCCGCGCTCCCCGGTCACCTCGAGCCGGTTGCTGCCGGGCGACTCGCCGGTGGTGGTGATGAACACCCCTTTGCAGCCCGCGTCGTACTCCATATAGGCGGTGACGTCGTCCTCGACCTCGATGTCCCGGTAGCGGCCCAGTTCGCAGAAGGCGCGCACGCGATCGGGCATGCCGAACAGCCACTGCCACAGATCCAGCTGATGCAGGCTCTGATTCAGCAGCACGCCACCGCCCTCACCCGCCCAGGTTGCGCGCCAACTACCCGAGCGGTAGTACTCGGCCGTCCGAAACCAGTCGGTAATCACCCACACGACGCGCCGAAGCTCACCGAGCTCACCGCCGTCGATCAGCGCCTTCAGCCGTCGATACGGCGGGTTGGTACGCTGGTTGAACATCACCGCAAAGACCTGGCATTCGTCCGTATGGGCCGCGAGCATCCGCTCAGCAGCCGCCTTGTGCACCGCGATCGGCTTCTCGACCAGCACGTGCTTGCCGGCCTCGAGGGCGGCGATCGACAGGGGAACGTGATCGTAGTGCGGCGTTGCCACGATGACCGCATCGACATCCGGAAAGGTGATCAAGGCATCAGCGCTGTCCGTCAGGAACACCCGGTATTGTCGGAACGATTCGAGGCGGCTTGGATCGGTGTCACAAAGGGCCGAAACCTCGAGACCAGGTACCGTGCGCTCGAGGATCTTCGTGGCGTGTATGCTGCCCATCCCGAGGCCGATAATGCCAACGCGAACAAGGTCCATAGGGGAGAGTATAGGATTTAGGGAAAGTGAAAGTATAAGGATGAGAAAGTATAAGGATGAGTAGGGTTGGAGAGAGGACAAAAATAAGGGTTAGGAGGTTTGGAGCCCCTTCAGACCCCCTTCGGGTGTCTTCCGGGGTCCCGTTGAGCCTTCCCTTACGGCAAGTCTCCCCGGGGCTCTCGGAGCCCCTTCGGGTCTCCTCCAGCAGAAGATATGGAATAACCGGGGTGTGAAGCCACTAACGGGTCTTGCTTGTTCCTTTTAAACCTTCTTCTGGCGGAGGAGACACCAAAGGTGGCTCCGTAGCCCCTGAAGAGACCACCGTAAGGGGGGCTCTGAAGGACCCCGTAAGAACCCGAAGCGCAGCGTAGGGGTCTGAAGGGGCCCTAAACCTTCTACTTTCTGAAGTTTCCCCAAACCTTCTTATCCTAATCCTCCTAATCCTCCTTCTTCCTCACCACATCGCCACTCCTGATCTCCCCGGCCTTGATCACCTTGGCGTAGATCCCCCGAAGGTTATGCGCCTTCCCGACCTCCGAATTTACGAACTTCATGGCGTCGAGCCCAAATCTCTCTACGAACTTGCCACAGCCGTTGTGAGGCTGAGCGGTTATTTCGATCACCGCTGCGCCGATGTCGAGGCGGGTTCCCGGCGGCAGGTTGTCGTAGCTCAGATCGAGGTCGAGGTAGAGCTGATCGCCGGCCAGCTGCCAGCGATCTCGGGTTCCGGCCAAAAGTGCCGCCACCCGGGCGTTCATGAGGGTGAGTTGCGTGTCCGGGTGGGCGAAACCGTCGGGGCTGCGGGTGCTGCCACGGGTGTTCCAGTTGTCGCCGACAAGACCCAGTTCGGGATCGAGCTGTCCCTGCTCGAGGGATTCGCGGGCGTCCTCGCTGGGCCGGAGCACGATCATCTCCAGTACGCCGCTCTCCTGTGGGGACTGGCGGATATGGTCTAGGCCGGAGGTGAGTTCCTCCTTGGCCGCGTGGGTGATGACGGTCACGACGAGCCTCCTCGCTGGGCCAATGATACTCGGTTGGGGCTCTCCCTTCGACCCCGGCTGCCACCTTCAGGGCTTTCGTACACTTTCTTCAGAGCTGCCACTGCTCCATCTTGGCCTCGTCCAGGTCGACGCCCAGGCCGGGACGGTCGAAGGGGCGGAGGGCACCGTTCTGGTAGCGGAAGGGTTCCTTGCAGATGTCGTCGACCAGCAGCCCGGGACCGACCAGGTCCGAGGAGACGGAGAGGTTGCTGGTGGCCAGCGCCAGGTGGACCATGGCCGCGGTGCCGGGTCCCAGCTCGACGGTGGAGCCGAGCAGCGCCGCCATGCCGGCGGTTTCGGCGGTGTGGATCAGCCGCTGCGAGCGCAGCAGGCCGCCCCCTTGCGCGGGGACCACGTTGATCACATCGACCGCGCGGTGCCGCAGCAGTTCGGCCGCGAAGGCGTCACTGAGGTCGGCCACATGCTCGATGATCGGCACCGGCACCGCTTTGCGCACCCGCGCCAGCGACCGGGCGGCGCCGTCGGCGTTGGCGTTGATGCGCTCGGGGTACTCGTTGGCGAGCGGCCGGCTGACGGCCTCGACCGGGGTTTCGCAGGCGTCGATGCCGTACGCTGCCATCTCGGTGAGCTTGGCGATGGCCTCATCCTCGGCCCAGGCGCCGCTGGCATCGACCCGCAGGTAGGTCTCCGGCCCAGCGACCTCGCGGAAGCGGGCGATGCAGGCGAGGTCGCGCTGGTGGTCTTCGGCCACCTTCATCTTGAAGGCGTTCAGACCCTCGGCCAGCTTCGACCGGATGTCGGCCTCGAAGGCGGTGAGCTCCTCCTCGAGCGGCTGCTCCGGGCGCATGTAGGCCACCCAGCAGACGTCGACCTGCTGCCGGCAGCGACCGCCCAGCAGTTCGAAGAGCGGCGCGCCGTAGCGTTTGGCCACCAGGTCGAGCAGGGCGATCTCGATGCCGAACAGGGTGAGGCCCCGCAGTTCGGGGTGGAGGTCGCTCGGCAGCGCCTGGGCCACGCCCTGGTAGCTCGCCCGCCAGCTGTCCAGGTCGCTGCCGACGACCACCCCGGCCAGCAGGTCGCGCATCTCGTCTGCCGCGAGGGGCTGCATGCGGGCGTCGACGTCGGAGATCTCGCCGAGGCCGACCTGGCCGTCTTCGCTCAGCAGCTCGAGGATCTGGTAGCGGGAGCGGCCGTGGTCCATGGTGGGCTGGATGCGGTTCGGGTCGGCGGCGTGCGTCTGGTAGATCCTGGGGATCGATACCTCTCGCACCCGCAGCTCGACGATCTTCATAACGGTTGCCTCCTTGGGTCTTCGCCGGCGGCGAGGTAGAAGGGGCTGGTCCAGGCCTTGCCCTCGTCCAGCTGGGTGACGCGAAGGAAATAGGGGCGTTCCTCGGGGTGATCGACGGCCCACGAGAAGGCGGTCGTCGCCTCCAGCGGCAGGCTGTCCCGGTGGAGCGCCAGCGCCTCGATCCGGCGGTCGAGCGGCGCCGCGAACAGCGTCCTCGGCTCGCGACCGAGCGTAGCGAGCTCGAGGTCTATGTCGGCGACGTTGCTGCGGAAGGCCAGGCGGCCCTCCAGGCCCCGCTCGAGGGACAGCACCAGGTTGACGAGGTTGCCGGTAGTGACGCAGCGGAACGAGAGCCCGCGCCGGTCCTGTGTCGCGATCCCGTAGCTGGGGCTGAACAGGCCATTCATGGCGGCCCCTTTCAAGGTGTTGCCGTCCAGGGTGAGGCTGCCCTCCCAGGGGACCTTCCGCGCCCGCCCACGCACCCGGGCGCCGCCGAAGCGCAGCACCAGCGTGTCGGCAAGGTCCGCGGCCTCGGGATAGAACGTATCGACCACCTCGGGGCCACGGAGCAGCTCGATGCCGGCGATCGGCGCGGTGCCGAGCACCCGCACCCCGATCCGGGCCTGTCGGGTGCGCACCTCGGAGCCGATCGGGTGGCCGTTCAGGTCGGCCTCCACCACGATCCGCTGGCCGCTGGTGGCGTAGCAGCGGCGCCGTTGCAGCGCCTCCCAGAACCCTTCGCGGTCGCGGCTGGCCGACAGCACGCAGGTGAGGCCGCCCAGGGTACCGAACACACCGGCGCCCGGGTAGGAGGCGCCGGGGCGGCCCTTGTGCCCGTCGCTGTTGGCGACGAAGCCGATCTTGAAGCCCTGGGCGAAGGCCTCCTGGTAGACCCACTCGAAGGTGCCCCAGGCCGAGTGGATCTCCATCAGCGGCTCGACCTCGGGGTCGGACTCGGTGAGCGCCGCCGGCCGGCCGCCGACGTGGGCGATGGTCAGGGCGCGGTGGGGCCTCAGGGCGCGGTAGAGCTCGCCGAGCGGGGCCGTCTCCTCGAAGGGGTTGCCGTCGAGCCAGCCGCTCGAGCGGTACAGCGGCGGGTCGTCCTCGAAGAAGATCACGTTGTGGTCGCCGCCCATAGCGGTGGTGCCCGACCACTCGTAGCCGGGGAAGGTGACGAACGCCCCGGGCCGGTAGGCTCGCTCTGAAGCCTGCTTGATGGTCTCCCACAGCGGCGCCGTGATCTGGAAGTCGTTGCCCTGATGGACGCTGCCGTCCAGAAAGCCATAGTGGCGGCCGAAGTCGAAGTACTGGTCGATGGTACCGACCCCGACCGTCTCGCCGGTCTGGCCGTGCAGGTCGCACCAGTGGTGGCCGTAGCGGGGCAGCTGCTCGGGGCTCGCCACTATGACGATCCCGTTGCTGGCCGACGGCAGGTCCGTCTCGGCCTCGAAGGTGGCGACGCCCGAGGCCTCGAGTTGGACCCGGTAACGCCACACCCCGCGGTCGTGGACCCCCTCGACTGCGAGGGGTCGGTGCGCCCCGTTCTCGACGACGGCGATGCCGGGCGCCGTGGGCAGCTCTCGCAGCGGGTTGCCCCAGGCGTCTTCGGCTTTCAGCCTCAGGACGAACAGCTCGCCGGCCACCCCGTGCGACGGCACGTTGAGGACGTAGCGGGCCGCCGCTCCCGGGTGGATCGGCCAGCCCAGGTCGCGCGGCAGCTCCCGATAGTGGTGGGTGCCGAAGGGATCGACGGCGACCCGGACCGGGAAGGGCTCCTCGGCGTAGGTCTGCTGGCGCCAGCCGCGGCCCCCGCCGGCGGTGTCGCCGAGCACTAAGGTGACCTCGTCCCCCGGTTCCAGGCCGGCGTTGCGGACGTCGATGCGCAGGGTCTTCTGGAAGGGCCGGCGGCTGCCCTTGCGCTCGCTGCTCAGTTCGATGTCGGCTGCGCCGGTGGTGGTGGCGCTAGCGTAGTTGTCGGCCGCAGGGTCACCGGTCTGGAGGGCGCCCATGTCGCTCACGAAGCGGAACGACAGCTTGAAGCCGCCGTCCTCGTCGAGGCCGAGGCTGCCCACCCGAAAGCGGAGCCGCACGGTTTGGAAGGAGCCGGCAATAAAGCCGGCGGCGGGAACGTCGGACACGATCTCCAGCGAGCCCCATTGGCGCAGCAGCTCTTCGTCGCTGCGACCGTCTCGCAGGGGGGGCTCGCGGTGGTAGCCGGCGAGGGGGTGGTCCTTAGGGGTCCAGGCCATCGCAAGCCTCAGACGCGCGAGCGGGGCGCGCGGACCACCTCGCCCGCCCGGGCGCCGGTGTGGGCGCCGTCGGCCCAGGTGAGCTCACCCCCGACGAAGACCTTGATCACCCCCGGGGGCGTCTGCTTGGGCCGCTCGTAGGTGGCGGTATCGATGTATCGGATGGGGTCGAGCAGCACCGCGTCGGCTCGGAGGCCCTCGCGGAGACGGCCGCGGTCGCGCAGCTCGAGCCGGTCGGCGGCGCGGGCGCTCAGGCGCGCCACCACCTCGTGGACCGGCAGCAGCTGCTCGCCCAGAGCGTAGCGGCCCAGCGCCCGCGCGGCCGTGCCGTAGAGGCGGGGGTGGGGCTGCTCGCCGAAGATGCCGTCGGAGCCGATCAGTTGACGGGGGTGCTTGAAGATCTCCCGCACCGTCGCCTCGTCGCTGTAATAGAGGATCATGGTGACGTCGAGCCCGGTGTCGGTGAGCAGGTCGAAGAGGGCGTCGGTCGCCGAGGTAGAGCGCTCCTCGGCGATGGTGACAAGCGACTTGCCGATGTCCTCGGCCCGCGCCGCCGCAGCGTTGGCGATGGTGATGGCGCTGGGTCCGGAGGAGACGAATGAGTTCTCCCAGCCAGGCAACCCCTGCTCGAGGTCGCGGGCGATGACGTCGCGCTGGCCCCGGTCTGCGAGCCGCGCCAGCACCACGTCCGCGTCACCCGCCTGGGCCCAGGCGGGCAGCAGCGCCATCAGCTGGGTGCTGCCGGCGGTGTAGGGGTAGTGGTCGAAGCTGATGTCGAGGTCGCGTCCAGCCTCGTCGATCAGGTTCAGTAGCGGCTCGGCCAGATCCGGCCGGGCCTTGACCTTGAGGTGCGACAGGTGCAGGGGGGCGCCGGACGCGCGCGCCACCCGGATCATCTCGCCCGCGGCCTCGAGCACGCCGTCTCCCTCGTTGCGGATGTGCACCGCCAGCGGGGCGCCGTAGGGGGCGGCTTCGCGGGCCAGTTCGATCAGCTCTTCGGTTTCGGAGAACACCCCCGGCAGGTAGACGAGGCCCAATGAGAAGGTGCGGGCGCCGGCCTCGAGACCCCGGGCGACCTCGACACGCATGGCGGCGATCTCGGCGGCGGTGGCCGGCCGGGCGGCGCCGCCCATGACACAGTCGCGGACGGCGTTGTGGCCGATCGACGGCACCAGCGTGGCGCTCGGCCGGGCCTCCTCGAGGGCGGCGTGGTACTCGTCTAGCGTGCGCCAGTTCCACTCCGTGGGGCCCGCCCCTTCGAGGGAGCGAAGGTAGGCGCGCCGCTCCGCCAGGCGCTCATCGGTCACCGGGGCGGGCCCGAAGCCGTCGGGGTTGATCACCTCGCAGGTGAAGCCCTGGGCGATCTTGGCGACCAGCCGCGGGTCGTGGAACGGCTCGAGGGCGGTGTGGGTATGCATGTCGATGAAGCCGGGGCAGAGCATGAGCCCGGTAGCGTCGATAACCTCGGCCGCCTCGCTGCGAATCTCAGGCGCCACCGCTGCGATCCGGTCGCCGCGAAAGGCGACGTCGAGTCTTTGTCCCGGCTCGTCGCCGGTGAAGACCTCGGCGTCGCGAATGATCAGGTCCATATCAGCCTCCCAGGGTGTGGCGTTCGAGCCAGGCGGTCACCCGCCGGTTGAAGTCGAGCCGATGGCTGGGCCGGCCGCTCACGACGAAGCCGTGGCTGGCGCCCGGGTAGCGCACGAACTCGGTCGCTACCCCGGCGGCGACCAGGCCGGCGAACAGCTCCTCGCCCTGGCCGATGGGGCAGCGGTCGTCGTCCTCGCCGTGGAGCACCAGGCTCGGGGTGGTGACCCGGTCCAGGTACGTCACCGGCGACAGCTCCCGGTAGCGTTCACGGTGGCTGTCGAGGCCCCCCTCAAACTGCCACTCGCCGAACCACATGCCGATGTCGGAGGTGCCGTAGAAGGACTCGAGGTTCGACACCGGGGCGTCGATGGCGGCAGCCTTGAAACGGTCGGTGTGGCCGATGATCCAGGAGCTCATATAGCCGCCGTAGGAGGCGCCGGCCACCGCCAGCCGGGCCTCATCGGCCACCCCTTCGGCTACCAGCGCGTCGAGCGCGGCCATCTGCTCGGGCATGTCGTACTCACCCCAGCGGCCGCGGATGCCGCGGGCAAAGGCGCGCCCGTAGGAGCCGGAGCCGGTGGGGTTGAGCATCAGCACCGCCCAGCCCTTGGCGGCCAGCAGGTAGCGGTAGAAGGAGCTGGTCGAGAAGGCGTTGCCGACGAAGGAGTGCGGGCCGCCGTGGATGTCGAGCAGCAGCGGCGCCGGGGTCGGGCCCGAACGCGGCCGCAGCAGCCAGCCTTCGACGGTGCCGCCGTGGGGGCTTTCGAAGGTGCGCCGCTCCACCGTGGGCAGCTCCCGGGCGGCCAGCAGGGCGGTGTTGATCTCCGTCAGGCGCCGCTCCTCGCCCCCCTCTTGCAGGTAGATTTCGCCGGGGTGGCTGAGGTCGGCCGCGCAGAAGGCGACGCGATTCGTGCCCAGGTGACGGTCGAAGCTGATGACCTGCCGTTCGCCGCTGACGACGCTGCGCAGCGCGCCGCCGGCGATGTCGATCTCGACCAGATGCACGTTGCCGGCGTCGGCCAGGGGGAAGCTCAGGGCAGTGCCGGCGGGCGACCACTGCGGTGGGGGGCTGACCAGCGGAAAGCGTGCGACCTGCACCTGGCGGTCGAGCTCGAGGGTGAGGATGCGGGCCTCGCCGCTCTCGGCCGATACCAGCCACAGCAGGGTTTCGGGATCGCCCCAGCTCCGCCCTTGGTTGGCGGTGCCGTAGCAGGCGATGAGGCTGCCGTCGGGCGACCAGGCTGGTGCCAGAGATCGCCCCACCGCGCTGGTCAGCTGGCGCGCGCCGCTGCCGTCGGCCGCCATCAGCCACAGGTCGGAGAGATAGAAGTCGGCGACGCCGCCTGGCGACCAGGCTGGCGCCAGGTCGTTCGCGGCGCCGTCGCTCAGGCAGCGCACCTCGCCGCTATCCAGGCTTAGCGAAAACAGCTGGTCGCGCAGGCCGAAGGTGTAGCCCTGGCTGTCCATCTTGTACTGGGCCTGGGTGATGACCTTGGGCCGATGGTCGTCCGGCGGCTCTTTGGGCACCCACGCCGAGAACAGCATGAGGCTCCCGTCGGGCGCCCACACGGCCGCGCCAGCGCCGTGCTCGAGATCGGTCAGGCGCCTCGCTTCGCCGCCGGTGGGCAGCAGGTAGAGCTGCGGCTGGCCGCCGTCACGGTCCGAGAGGAACGCCAGCCGGCGCCCGTCGGGCGACCAGCGGGGGGCGGTGTCGTGCCCAGGGCCGTGGCTGTAGCGCCGCGGTTCGCCGGCCCCGGTCGGCGCCAGCCAGATGGTGGTCCGGTAGTCGTCGCGCTCGGCATCGATCTCGCTCACGGTGAAGGCGACGCTACCACCGTCGGGCGACAGCTGGACGTCGCCGACCACGCTGAGGCCGAACAGGTCCTCGAGTTCGAGATGTGTGGTCACTGGCTAGCTCCAGAGCGCTCGCAGGAAGCGCAGCCAGTTGCCGTGCATGATGCCGACGATATCGTCGGCGGCGTAGCCGCGTCCGGCCAGCGCCGTGGCGATGTGCTGCATGTCGTCGATGGTGTCGATCTCGAGGGCGAACTCGTCGAAGCCGACGCCGCCGTCGAGGTCGCTGCCGATACCGATATGGCGGGCGCTGCCGGTGAGCTGGCAGATGTGGTCGACGTGGTCTACCAGGTGCTCGAGGGTGACCACGACCGTATTGTCGCCGCCCACGGTCCAGTCGCGATGCAGCTGCCAGTTGCCCAGGGTCACGCCGATGATGCCGTCGCGCTCGGCGATGGCGGTGATCATTTCGTCGGTGAGGTGGCGCTTGTTCGGCACCAGCGCCCGGCAGTCGTTGTGGCTCGCCAGGATCGGCCCCTGGTAGTGCTCGAGCGATTCCCAGAAGGTCTGGTCGGAGGTGTGCGACATGTCGAGCGCGATCCCCAGGCGGTCCATCTCGATCAGAAGCGCCGGCCCGATGTCGGTAAGCCCCAGCTCGGTGAAGGTCCCGCCACCGTAGCGACCCGGCCCGAAGTGGCCGGGGCCGATCAGCCGCAGGCCGAGCTGGTACCACTCTTCGAGCTGCTCCGGGTCGAGGATGGCGTCGGCGCACTCCATGCTGAAGATCACCCCCAGGGGGGGCGGGGGGCCGCTGGCGCCGGCCACCTCCCAGGCCTCCCAGGCCGACCAGCTCTCGTCGAGATCGACCCGGTCGGTGACGACCCGGACGTGCCCCTCCTCCTCGAGGGCCCGGTAGTAGGCCAGATGGCCTCGGGCCATCCCGTAGGTCTGGGTGGCGGAGTGAAAGTCGATATGGGGGACGGGCGTTCCCGAGGTGCGGGCCACCGCGGTCACGATCGACAGCGCCACCCGGCCCCGCCGCATGTCGGGCAGCGCGGTGGTGGCCTTGGCGCGGCCTTTGCCGGGGACGCCGAGCTCGTGGGTGCGGATGGTGTGGGCCGAGACGAGCAGGTCGCGGTTGAGCTGCAACGCGTTCAGCGCCAGGTCCAGATGGGCATCGACGATCAGCATGTCAGGGCCACCTTACTCCGGCCACACCGCGCGCAGGTAGCGCAGCCAGTTGCCGTGCATGATGGCGGCGACATCGTCCTCTGCGTAGCCGCGTGCCTGCAGCAGCTCGGGCAGCAGCTGCAGGTCGGCGATGGTGTCGACATCGCGGGGGAACTCGTCGCTGCCGACGCCGCCGTCGAGATCGCTGCCGATGGCGACGTGGCGGGTGCTGCCGGTCAGCTGGCAGATGCGGTCGATGTGATCCACCAGCTGGTCGAGCGTCACGTGGCCGTTGTGGCGAGCGCCCACCACCCAGCCGGGGACCAGGTCGGAGCAGCCCAGCAGCACCCCCACCACGCCGTCGCGCTCGGCGATCGCCTGGAACTGCTCGTCCGTGAACTGCCGCTGGTTGGGCACCAGCGCCCGGCAGTTGCTGTGGCTGGCGAGCACCGGCCCGCCGAAGCGCTCCATGGCCTCCCAGAAGGCCTCGTCGGAGAGGTGGGTGAGGTCGAGCAGCACCCCCAGCCGCTCCATCTCGGTCAACAGCGCGCGGCCCAGGTCGGTGAGGCCCAGCTCGGTGCCGGTGCCGCCGGCGTAGCGGCCGGGCCCGCCGTGGGCCGGGCCGATCATGCGCAGGCCGTCGCGGACCCAGGCCTCGAGCTGCTCGGGCCGAAGGATGGGGTCGGCGCTCTCCATCAGCAAGATGAAACCCAGCGGCGGGGTGTCCTCGTCGTCGGGCGCGGCGCCCGCCTCCCAGGCCTCCCATTCGGCCAGGTGCCGGTCGAGTTCGGCGCGGTTGGTGATGAGGCGGGCGTGGCTTCCCCGTTCGAGCGCACGGTAGTAGGCGAGCTGGCTCTGGGCGATGGCGTAGGCCTGGACCGGCGAGGCGAAGTCGATGTGGGCCGCCGGCCGGCCGGCGGAGCGGGCGATCACCGTCACGAACGACAGCGCCACCCGGCCCTGGCGCATCTCTGGCAGCGCCACCGTGCCCTGGGCCTGTCCCTTGCCCGGCTTGCCGGCCTCGGTGATGCGGGTGGTATAGGCCGAAACCAGCAGGTCGCGGTTGCCCTGCAACGCGTTCATGGCGAGGTCCAGGTGGCCGTCGACGATGAGCATGGCTCTCTCCTTCCGCCGCGGCTCTTCCGAGCCGCGCGCGGTTAGCGGGCGTGACGCCGCGATGGCCCCTAATGATATGTCAGATATCAACCCCTCGGCGCGGTTTCCGGCGTGCCTTACCATGGCACCTGAGGGGCGTGGCAGTGGAAAGGGAGAGATGAATCTCGCAATCTGGCTCGAGCGGGCGGCGGCGCAGCCGGACCGTCCGGCATTGGCCCTCGGGCGTGAGCTCATCGCCGACTATGCGACCCTGGCAGGCCGCGTGCGGAGTCTGGCAGCGAGCCTGGGTCGCGAGTTCGGCCTCGAGTCCGGGGACCGGGTGGGCATCCTCAGCGGCAACTGTCCCGACTACCTCGAGGTGCTGTTCGCAGCCTGGCACGCAGGGCTGATCGTCGTACCCATCAACGCCAGGCTGCACCGGGACGAGGTCGCCTTCATCGTGGCCGACAGCGCCACTGCCGTGGTCTTCGCCGACGAGGCCCACGCCGCCACGGCCACCGCTGCCGGGGCGGAGCGGGTCGTCACCTTGGGCAGCGACGCCTACCGGCCGCTGACCGCCGGCCCCGGCCGGGAGCTGTTCGACTGCGCCCCCAGCCACCCCGCCTGGCTGTTCTACACGAGCGGCACCACCGGCCGGCCCAAGGGCGCCACCCTCAGCCACCGCAACCTCCAGGCCATGACCGTCGGCTACCTGGCCGACGTCGACGGCATCGAGGCGGGCGATAGCCTGCTGCACGCCGCCCCCATGAGCCACGGCTCGGGCCTCTACATCCTGCCGCACGTCTGTCGTGGCGCCGTCAACGTGGTGCCCGCCAGCGGCGGCTTCGATCCGGCCGAGATCCTCGAGCTTGCCGAGCGCTGGCCCGGGGGCACCATGTTCGCGGCCCCGACCATGGTGAAACGGCTGGTCAGGCACCTGCGGGAGACGGCCGAGACGGTGCCCGAGGGCCTCAAGTCGATCGTCTACGGCGGCGCGCCGATGTACCTTCAGGACGTTCTGGAAGCCTCTGAGACGCTCGGCCCGAAACTCATTCAGATCTACGGTCAGGGGGAGAGCCCGATGACGATCACCACCCTGTCGCGCAGAGACATCGCCGAAAGCCGGCAGCCGCGGCATCACCAGAGATTGGCCTCGGTCGGCAGGCCCTTCAGCAACGTCGCCATCCGCATCGTCGACCCTGCCGGCACGGAGCTGCTGCCGGGCGGGGTCGGCGAGGTTGTCGTTCGGGGCGACCCGGTCATGCGCGGCTACTGGCGGAACCCCGAGGCGACCGCGGCCGCATTGCAGGGCGGCTGGCTCCACACCGGCGATATCGGCAGCCTCGACGAGGCAGGGTATCTTGCGCTGCAGGGCCGCTCGAAGGATCTGATCATCTCCGGGGGCAGCAACATCTACCCGCGCGAGGTCGAGGAGGTGCTACAGAGCCACCCGGCGGTCGAGGAGGTGTCGGTGATCGGCCGGCCCGACCCCGAGTGGGGCGAGGTGGTGGGTCGCCTACCTGGTCGGTCAGGCCAGCGCCGCCGAGCTGGACGTCCTCTGCCTCGACCGGATAGCGCGCTTCAAGCGGCCCCGGGACTACGTGTT
Organism: Trueperaceae bacterium; assembly: GCA_963662295.1. Taxonomy (GTDB): domain Bacteria; phylum Deinococcota; class Deinococci; order Deinococcales; family Trueperaceae. The sequence goes on along the minus strand of OY759346.1, from coordinate 3,376,684 downwards.
CTGTGAAAGCTTGCCCAAGAACAACTACGGCAAGACCCTCAAGACCGAGCTTCGGGCGCTCGACCAGCGCCGGAACGAAGCGGAAGGGAGCGACCATGGCTGAGCGCTTGCGGGACAAGGTAGCGGTCGTCGTCGGCGCCGGCTCGATCGGCCCCGGTTGGGGGAACGGCAAGGCCACCGCGGTGCTGTTCGCCCGCGAGGGCGCCAAGGTGGTGTGCGCCGACATCAACCCCGATGCCGCCGCCGAGACGGCCGAGCTGATCCGCGGCGAGGGGGGAGAGGCGCTCGAGGTCGAGGTCGACGCCACCCAACAGGATCAGGTCCAGGCGCTGGTGGCGGCATCGGGGTTGATGCCTACGGCGGCATCGACGTGCTCGACAACAACATCGGCATCACCGAGGTCGGCGGGGTGGTCGAACTCCCCGAAGAGCAGTGGGACCGGGTGCTGGCGATCAATCTGAAGTCGTTCTACCTCGCCATGAAGCACGTGATCCCGGTGATGCTGCGCGGCGGCGGCGGCTCCATCGTCAACATCTCGTCGATCGCCTCGATCCGCTGGACCGGGGTGCCCTACGCCACCTACTACGCCAGCAAGGGGGCGATCAACCAGCTCACCAAAGCCACTGCCATGGAGTACGCCCGCCGCAAGATCCGGGTGAACGCGGTGCTGCCGGGCCTCATGAAGACCCCTATGGTCGAGAAGTCGATCGGGTTGGCGGCGGCCTACAGCGGCGGCGACGTCGACGAGATGTGGCGGGTCCGCGACGAGCAGTGCCCGATGGGCCATATGGGCGACGCCTGGGACGTCGCCAACGCGGTGCTGTTCCTCGCCGGTGACGAGTCGCGCTACGTGACCGGCATCGAGCTGCTGGTCGACGGGGGGATCACACTGAAGTACAGCTAATTACCCCGTTTGCTATCTCAAATAGCGATGAAGTAGACATGGCAATTGTACGAACGGCAAATATTGAAGGACCCAAAACAGGGTGTTGAACACTATAATCGCCTGACCGGTAGTGGCGATCCGGCGGCTCACGATGGCCGGCGCCCGAGACCCGCCCTTCAATGCTCAAGAGCGCGCGATTCCGACTCATTCTCATCCTCACCGTGGCGATCATCAGCCTGATCGCTATCGCCGCGGGGCTCACCAACCTGCAGCTCGGGCCGGGCGAGCCGGTCAAGCTGTTCCAAAGTCTGTCGAACTTCCGCCCGCAGGGGCCAACTTCGATTACGGAGGGGGGGGACATACCGGGTGTGGTCAGCGTTCTCCTTCAAATCATCCGGCTCCTCATCTGGGTTGGGCTTCCGGGCGCCGTGATCTACGCCATCATCTCCCCGAGGTTCCGGAAGACCCTCCTGACCCTGCTGACCTTCCTCTTCCTGTTCATCCTCATGATCCAACTGCTGGGTCGGAGGGAGATCATCGAAGAGGAAGAGGAGGTGGTCGAGGAGGGAGCGCTGTTCGGGGAGGAGCTGGGCGGGGCCGAGGAGGCTCTGCCGACCGTACCGGACGTCGTATCTTCACCGCCCGGCTGGCTCACGGCGATCATCGTTACGGCCGTGGCGCTGGTGATCGTCGCGGTCATCTGGTTCATATGGAGGAGGCTGAGAGCCCGCCAGCCTGATGTCAGTCCCGACGTGGCGCAGATCGCGGAGCAGACGCTCGCTGATCTGGACCGGGGCGCTGATGTGTGGGACGCGGTGCTGGGCTGCTACACCGACATGATCCGCCACCTTGGCAGCAACCCACGACACCAGCGGCTTAGGGCCATGACACCTCGGGAGTTCGACACTCACCTGGCCCGTACCGGTCTGAACGATGCGCACATCCACCGTTTGACGCGGCTCTTCGAGACCGTCCGTTATGGCCGGCGGGCATCGGATGAGGCGATGGCGCGGGAGGCGAGAGATTGTCTGAGCTCCATCGTGAGTACCTACGGGGGGAAGCGATGACGGTTCCGGGTCGTCCCCAACGAACTGTCTTGAGAGCTGTGTAGCCTGTCGGGTTCGGCCGCTGTCGCTCCCTGTCGGGCCATAGGCGTTGTCAACCGGTTCTTCCGGTAGCGTGCTACACAACGCCTCCCCTTGAAAATTTGCCGCCGCCTGCTACTATACGGCCAACGATGAAACTGGTTCTGACCATCGTGCAGGATAGCGACGCTGGCGAATTGCAGAAGACCCTCATCGGGCATGGCTTCGGCGTGACCAAGCTCGCCTCCACCGGGGGGTTCCTGCGGCGCGGCAACACCACCTTCCTGATCGGCGTCAAGGACGCCGAGGTGGAGGCGGTGAAGGAGATCGTCACCGAGAAGTGCTGCGAGCGGGCCGAGCTGCTTGCCCCGGGGGCCTCGCTGGCGGATCTCGAGGGGGTCTACTCGGGGCAGGTCACCGAGGTCATCGTCGGGGGCGCCACCATCTTCGTGATGAATATCGAGGAGTTCGCTAAGGTCTAGGGGGAGGCTTTTCCGGCCTGCGGGCGAGCATGAACACCACCGAGCCGATGCCGGCGAGCACCGCCAGAATATAGAAGGCGGGTCGGTAGCTGCCGACGGTGTCGGCCAGGAAGCCGGCCAGGATCGGTCCGCTCATCGAGCCGATCATGATGATGATGCCCGAGAAGCCCATGATGGTGGCGAACGAACTGCGGCCGAAGTAGTCGGCCCGCAGGGCTCCCATGAGCGGGCCGCGGGCGCCCCAGGCCAGGCCGTGGAGCAGGGCGAATACCAGCACCATCGCGAGGTTGGGTGCCCAGGCGAGCACCAGGATGCCGAGGGCGTGCACGACCATCGCCAGGGAGGCGATAAACCGTTTCTCGAGGCGGTCGCCGAGGAAGCCCCCGAGCAGCTGCCCGACCATGGTGAAGACGGTCAGGAAGGCGATCACGAAGGCCGACCGCTGCAGCGAGAAGCCGAGCGCCTCGTTGAGGTGGATCACCAGGTGTACCTGAACGGCCGACACCAGCGTCACCGCCAGCGCGTGGCCGGACGAGATCAGCCAGAAGGCCGGGGTGCGCAGCGCCTGGCGGGTGCTGAAGTCGCCGGGATCGGCCGCTGGTGTCTGGGCCACCTCTCGTTTGGAGGCCACCTGGGCGCCATCGGGAAGCTGGCCGTAGTCCTCCGGGCGGCTGCGCATCAGCTGGCTCAGCGGCAAGCTCACCAGCACCACCACCAGCCCCGAGAAGAGGGAGGTGACGCGCCAGCCGTGGGCGATCAACGACCAGGCCAGCAGCGGGATGAGCAGCCCGCCGATGGAGCCGCCGATATGCATTATCGCCAGCGCCAGCGAGCGCTGCCGCTCGAACCAGTTGACGACGGTGGTCGTCACCGACAGGTGGCCGCCCAAGGCGGCGCCGGCCGTCAGCAGCAGGAACACCAGGGTGAAGGTCGTCAGGGTGTCGACCCGGCTCAGCAGCATCAGCCCCAGGCCGAAGACCACCAGCCCCAGCCGCATGATGACGCGGGGTCCGAAGCGCCGCAGCAGCCACCCCTGCAGGGGCCCGAGCAGCCCGCTCTCGAGGCGCTGGAGCGAGAAGACGGTGGCGAGGGCGGTCTTGCTCCAGCCGAACTCTTCGCGCCACACCGGCACGTAGATCCCGAAGGCCTGGTGCAGCAGGCCCGCCTGCAGCATCTGGATGACGATGCCGCCGGACACCACCCACCAGCCGTAGAAGGTATTCCCGGCCCAGCGCCGGATTCTGGTGACGGCGGACACCGCGCCTACCCCCTGAAAACCCGGCTAGCGCATCTCGAAGGTCGAGGGGAAGAACGCCTCCACGGAGGTGCTGTTCTGATCCCAGCCGGCCAGCGTCTCCCGAACCTTGCCGGTCACCTCCTGCGAGGCGCGGCTCACCGCCGCTTCGTCGACCATGGGGCAGTGGAAGTCGGTCACCACCTCGCGCCCGCCGATGAAGACCTGCCGCACGTCGGCCATCGACGCGAAGTAGACGAGGCTGCGGATGGGGTCGTCCTGGCCGCTGATGGCGGGGCGGTCGAGGTCGACCACGGTGATATCCGCCTTCGCGCCCGGCGCCAGCCGGCCGATGTCGTCGCGCTGCAGGAACTTGGCGGCGTTGACGGTGACGGCGTTGTAGACCTGGCGGGCGGTGGCGCCGCCGGCGCGGGCGTGGGGCACCTTGCCCATGATGGCGCCGTAGCGCATCTCCCGGAGGATGTCGTCGGGCTGGGTGTCGGTCCCCAGGCAGACGTTGACGCCGGCGTCGAGGTAGCGCCCGATCGAGTTCAGATAGCCGCCGCGCATGGAGTAGATCCAGGGGCAGTTGCTCACCGTGACCCCGTTGCTGGCCAGGGTGGCCAGCTCCTCGTCGCTCATCCAGGGGCCGCCGTCATGGCCGCGACCGTAGATGGCGTGGGTCAGCATCACGTTGGGGCCGAGGAAATCGAGGCTGTCCAGGTACTCCACCGGGGTCTTGCCGCCGTGGCGCTCGGCGATCAGCTCGAGTTCGGCGGTGGACTGGGCGAAGTGCATGCGGATGCCGACGCCGAGGTCGGTGGCCGCCTCGCGGGTGGCCTTCAGCAGCTCCGGCGTGACCTGGTCGGTGGTGTAGGGGAACAGCAGGCCATGGATGGTGCCGCCGTAGCTACCCTGGTGCTTTTCGATGAACGCGATGTTGCGCTCGAGGCCTTTGAAGCCGCGCGCTTCGTCCCACACCCAGCCGGGGGAGCCGTCCTCCTCGACATACTGGGCGCCGGCCCGGAAGTGGTGCGAAAGATACGCGCGCAGGCCGTAGCGGACGGCGGTCTCGACGTAGATTTCGGGCTCCCAGAGGGTGTCGTCGAAGCGCTTGAAGACCATGGCGTTGATGCCGCAGAAGGTGGTGACGCCGGAGCGGAGCATCGACAGAAAGGTGTGCTCGGCGCCGGCCCGCACCTCTGCGGGGGTGAACACCTGCGGCTCCCCCTCGGCCACCACCCAGCTGCGTGGCCGGTACATGCCGCGGCGCTTTTCGGTGTCGAGCAGGGGGGGGTGGATGCCGACGTCCATCAGCGCGTGCATGTCGATCAGCCCGGGGCTGACCAGGCAGCGGCTGGCGTCGACGATGCGGTCGACCTCGCCCTGGTAGCCCTGGCCCACATGGATCACGGTGTCGCCGTCGAACACCACCTCGCCATCGCGGTAGATGACGTGTTCCTGCGTGTCGGCATCGAAACCGACCACGTAGCGCCCGTCGATTCTGGTCTTCATGCTGCCCTCCTCAAGCGGTGCACTCGACTCCTCAGATTTTGTGTCAACTGTCAACACTACCATATACTGCGGGTGTGAAAACGCGTATCAGCATGTTTGACAACGTCGCCCACTACCACAGTGACAGAGAGGCCATCGACAAGGCGGTGCTCGAGGTGATCGCCTCTGGCAAGCTGGTAATGGGACCGGCCGTGCGGGCCTTCGAAGAGGAGTTCTCCGCCTTCTGCGAGGTCGGCTACTCGGTCGCCGTCACCTCCGGAACCTCGGCGGTGATGCTGGCGCTGCGCGCCCTGGGGATCGGCCCCGGCGACGAGGTCATCACCGTCGCCAACTCCGACATCCCCACCAGCCAGGCGGTCACCCTGACCGGCGCCCGGGTGGTGTGGGTAGACATCGAGCCGGAGGGCTGCAACATCGACCCCGGCCTGATCGAAGCGGCGATCACGCCCCGGACCAAGGCCATCCTGCCCGTCCATCTGCATGGGGTCCCCGCCGAGATGGCGCCCATCCTCGAGCTCGCCGAGCGCCACGGGATCGGGGTGGTGGAGGACGCCGCGCTGGCCGCCGGCGCGCGCTACCACGGCCGCCGCATCGGCTCGCTCAGCACCCTCACCGCCTTCAGCACCGCCCCCGGCAAGATCCTCGACGGGGTCGGCAGCGGCGGCATGGTCGCCACCGATGAGCGGCCGCTCTACGATCGCCTCAACACCCTGCGGCACTACGGGCGCGAGCAGCCGCCCTACCGGGACCTGCCGGTGACCGGCCCCAAGTGGCCCTCGGACACCATCGAGATCGGCTACAACGAACGGCTCGACACCATCCACGCCGCCGTCTTGCAGATCCGCCTGCCCCGCCTCGACGAGCGGCTCGAGCAGCGCCGCCGGCACGCCGCCAGCTACCTCGAGCGCTTCGAACGCGCCGGGGTGCGGACCCAGCGGCCGCCGGTCGACAGCGAAGCGGCGTGGCGGGTGTTCACGGTGCGCATCCCCGAGCGCGACCGGGTCCACGCCGCCCTTTACGAGCGCGGCATCGATTCGTCGCTGGCCTACGTCCCCGCCGATCACCTCGACGTCTGCTACCGCGACCTCGGCTACCGACGTGGCAGCCTGCCGGTGACCGAGGCCTTCACCGACGAGCTGCTGGCCCTGCCCTGCCACCCGTACCTGAGCGACGGGGAGGTCGAGGAGGTCGCTGAGACGGTGCTGGGCCTCCTGTGAGCGACGCGGCCGCCACCACGATCGATCCCATCACCCTCGAGATCCTGTGGCAGCGGCTCATCTCGATCATGGACGAGGTCGACGGCATCATCGTCAAGACGACGTTTTCGACGATCCTGCGCGAGAGCCGCGACTTCGCCTGCATCCTCACCGACCCGCTCGGCCGCTCGCTGTGCCAGTCGCAGCTCAGCACCGCCAACTTCCCCGCGGTCTACCCGCTGACGGCCCGGGTGTTACTCGAGCGCTTCCCCATCGACACGCTGCAGGAGGGGGACGTGCTGGCCACCAACGACCCCTGGATCGGTACCGGGCACCTGCCGGACTATATTTTGCTGCGGCCGGTGTTCTGGCAGGGCGAGGTGGTCGCATGCATGGGAACCGTGTCGCACATGTCGGACGTGGGCGGGCACCCGGGCGAGATCGAGGGCGAGGACGTGTTCAGCGAAGGGCTGCGGATGCCGCCCTTCAAGCTCTACCAAGGCGGCGACGAGAACGCCCTGGCCTTCGATATCATCGGCGCCAACTGCCGCGCCCCCGACCTGCTTCTCGGTGACCTGCGGGCCATGGCCGGGGCCACCCACGTCGGCGCCGAGCGGCTGCGCGAGTTCCTGCGGGACGAGGGGGCCAGCGACCTCGGCGAGTTCGCCGAGGCGATCACCACCCGCTCCGAGGAGGCCATGCGGCGCGCCATCACGGCGCTCCCCGACGGCGCGTACGAGTACGGCCTCGACATCGACGGCTATATCGATACGGCCCACCTGCACGTCACCATCACCGTCGAGGGGGACGAGCTGCTGATCGACTACGGCGGCAGCTCGCCGGAGTCGACCAAGGGCGCCATCAACTCGTCGTACACCAGCACCCTCTCGTCGACCTTCTACCCCTTCAAGTGCGCGCTGGTCCCCGAGCTGCCCAACAACGAGGCGCTGTTCCGGCCGATCCGGGTCCACATCCCCGAAGGGTCGATCCTCAACACCAAGTTCCCCACCGCCGTCAAGGCCCGCGCCAAGACCACCAACAACCTCAACCAGGTGCTGTTCGGCGCCATGTGGCCGGTCTTCGGCGAGCGCGTTCAGGCCAGCAACGGCGCCATCTGGCCCTGGGTCCTCAAGGGCGAGGAGCCGGAGCTGGGCCGCTACCTGATCGACATGCTCCCCCACGGCGGCCGCGGCGGCCAGCCGACCATGGACGGCATGCTGCCCGTCGCCTACCCCAATAACAGCACCATCACCCCCTGCGAGGTACTCGAGTCACAATCCCCGATCCTGTTCCGCCGCAAGGAGTTGCGCCCCGACTCGGGCGGCCCCGGCCGCCACCGCGGCGGCCTCGGCCAGGTCATCGTGTTCGAGCACGTCGGCAAGGCCCCCGCCATCTTCAGCCTCACCCCCGATCGCATCACCACCCTGCCCCAGGGCCTCGCCGGCGGCGAGGCCGGCAGGATCGGGAAGGTGGTCATCAACGGGGAAGAGATATTTTTGTTTCCCGCCATCGAGCTAATGCCTGGGGATATCGTGGAGCTTCATTTTGCAGGAGGGGGGGGCTTCGGGAGGGTAGCAGAGAGAAGTCCTGAAAAGGTCAGGCAGGATCTGGAGGAGGGGTATATCAGCGTGGAGGGGGCGAGGGAGGGGTATGGGTACAAGGATTAGGATAAGTAGGTTTGGTGCCCCTTCAGAAAGTAGGAGGAGGTCTGGTGCCCCTTCAGACCCCTACGCTTCGCTCCGGGTTCTTACGGGGTCCTTCAGAGCCCCCCTACGGCGGTCTCTTCAGGGGCTACGGAGCCACCCTTGGTGTCTCCTCCGCCAGAAGAAGGTTTAGAAGAAACAAGCAAGACACCGTTAGCGTCTTCACGCCCCGATTATTCCAAAATCTTCTGCTGGAGGAGACAACCAAGGGTTGGCTCCGAGAGCCCCGGGGAGACTTACCGTTAGCAAGAGTATCGCGCATCCTACGGACCGCGTTCAGGACGGGTTGAACACCTTGTGAGGGGCAAGAACAGGACTTGCCGGCGTTGTTCGGGGTTGCGTCGGTGACGGGTCTGATCTCTAGTGAGGGGCAAGAAACCCCGGTCCGCATCGCATTTTTCGCACATTGCCGTGCCTGACGGTGGCTGCGTTTCCGCTTTTCTGAATACGACTCAACGATCTGGCGTTGGACGAGAGGGTGGCGAGTAAGAGCGATTTGACGATGCGTGGTGGACGGAGAAACCGAGAAATGCCGTACTGACCGGCACAAACTCGATTGTGGGTCCAAGATTTCCCTTGCTCATCGCCTTTCTCACGAGGCCGGATTGTCCTGAAGAAGTGCCGGTCAGTACGGCATTCTCCGGCATCGTGTCCAGCACGCACATCCTCTGATCCCACATGAATCTGACCTCGAAATCGCCTCCCATAGCCCGAGTATTCAAGCTGGTATGCGTTGCTGGGAAGGGTTGGAAACCCCTCCAGCACGAGAGGGAATCCGAGATTTGCCGTACTGACCGGCCTTCTTGGCTTGTCGGGAGTCCTTTGAGCTGTCCTGAACGCCATTCAGAAAACAGGCGACTCTCTTGGTTAGGGAAGGCTCAACGGGACCCCGTAAGACACCCGTAGGGGGTCTGAAGGGGCCCCAAATCTACTACTTTCTGAACTTTCCCCAAACCTACTAATCCTTATCCTTACAGCGGGTTGCATAATCCTTGACCAACCCCCAGGAATCACGCCATAAAGACCATAACAAGACGCAAGTGTGTCCAGAAGGATCTTGTTCCCAGAATCGACGTTGCCTCTTGCTGACTCAATCATTGTGAAACCCGCTGTAACCTACCTATCCTCGTATTCCACTACCACATCATCCCCGTCGATCGTTACCTCATACGTGGCAACTCGGATCTCTGGGTTTACCAGACACCTTCCGCTTGCGATCTCGAACGGCCACTGATGCCATGGACAGCGCAAGATCTCGCCCAAACCGGAGACGGAGGGAATCTTGCCGTCGCCAGATGGCGGTTCGTCGGTAGTTACCCTTCCGCTGAGTTCGCCGGTGCAGAGGGGGCCGCTCCTGTGGGGGCAGATATTGCGTAGCGCGTAGAACGAACCGGCGACGTTGAAGACGCCGATGCCCGCCCGGCCTCGGAACGGCACCACGATCTTGCGCTGTCCGGGTGGAATCTCGGCCACCTTGGCGACGATGACACGGGCCATCTATGACTGTCCCTCAATACCCTTACAGCGTCAGCATCTCGAGCGCGTTGTCGGCGAAGATGCGCTGGTGCAGGTGCTCGGAGAGCTTGGGAAAGGTGGCTACCGGATCGTTCCAGTCGAAGTGGGGAAAATCCGAGCAGTAGATGAGCGTCTCGTCGGCGTGCAGCATCTCCAGCATCTGGTGCAGCTGCTCCGGTCTCTCCGGCTCGTGCAGCGGCTGTGAGCCAACCCGGATGTGCTCCCGGAAGTACTCGCTCGGCAGGCGCTTGAGCCAGGGCGTCTGGTCGCGCAGCGCCCTCCAGTCCGCATCCAGATGCCACATCACCGACACCGCCCAGAGCTGCTGTACTTCGATGAGAGCGACCTTCAGGGTTTTGAACTTCTCGAATACGCCCTCGACGATCAACGAGGTGGCCTGGGCGCTGGCGACGGTGGGCCGGCTCATCCGCGATTCCATGTAGTAGGTGGGAAAGCCGACGGGGGTGGGGGTGGTCCGGTTGGCGCCGCCGGCGCCGCCGACGTGGGAGATCACCGGTAGCCCATGCCGCTCACACGCCTCCCAGATGGGGTGATAGAAGCGATTGCCCATCGGCATGCTCGTCTCCATCGGCACCAGCACCGCCACGGTGTCCTTGCGGTCGGCCAGCCGGTCGATCTCCGCTACCGCCTGGGCGGGGTCGGAAGGCGACACGAAAATCGCGTTGACGACGCGCTCGTCACGGCCGAGCCAATGCTCGATCGTCCAGTCGTTGAAGGCCCGACACAGCGCCGCCGCCCAATCCGGATCCGGGAGTCCCGAATAGGCGTAGAAGGCCGGCGGTCCGGTCAGCAGGGCGTAGTCGATATTCCAACGGTCCAGGTGTTCCCGTTGGAGGAATTCCAGCGAATAGTTGAAGTCTCGCGATCCGCTGGTGGCGTCCGAATCGAGGGTCTCCAGACCACCGGAGTGGTCGATCTCGGTGCGGTCCCTCTTCTCCGGGCGACCTCTCAGGTCGGTGCGGTTGGTCCGAAGTGGGATGTTTGAGTACGTGCCCAGATGCAGCCCCTGGTCCAGCATGTGCTCCTGATAGAACGTCGACAGATAGGGCAGCAGTTGCTCGTGGTGACGAAAGTTGTGGTGAACGTCGCAGTCGACGAGCGCGACGCCGTCCTTGGGTCTGGCGGTCCAGCCCGGTGCGGTAATCGGTGCTGCCCCGGCTTGGCTCATGGTCGTGCCTCCAGTTCATGCCCGCATTGCAGCCTTCTACAGCCCTTCCTGTTGCACGGTGACACCGTGGCGTGCCTATATCCTATGAAATCTACGGCACCTCGCACGGTATTGCCGAATCCTAGCGCGCCGTTCATTGCTATAATTGTCCTCCAAGAGGGCAATACACGTGATTTAGCAGGCACTTCTTGGAGGGAGAACCTAATCATCATGGATACCAAGGCCACCATTGCGGAACTCATCGGCACCTTCACGCTCGTCTTTGTCGGCACGGCTACCGCCGTGCTGGCGGGGTCGGGGTTGCTAGGGGGTGGGGGCATGCCGGTTATCGCCATCGCCTTCGCCTTCGGCTTTACCTTGATGGTGCTGGTGTACGCCATCGGGCCGATCTCGGGGTGCCACATCAACCCGGCGGTCACCATCGCCATGCTGCTGGCCGGCAAGATCAAGGCCAACAACGCGGTCGGCTACATCGTCGCGCAGGTGGTGGGGGCGGTTCTCGCCAGCCTGGTGCTGCTGGGGCTGATGAACGGGTTCCTGGATTACGAGCGGGCCGTCCATGGGCTGGGCGCCAACGGGGTGCCGGAGTTCATGACCAGCGTGGCCTCGCTCGGCTGGGAGATCGTGCTGACAGCGCTGTTCCTCTATGTCATCTTCACCGCCACCGCGGCCAAGGCCACGCCGGCCGGGGCCGGGCTGGCGATCGGCGGGTTCCTGTTCGTGGCGCACCTGATCGGGGTGCCGCTGGGCGATTCGTCGCTCAACCCCGCGCGCAGCATCGGGCCGGCGCTGTTTCAGGGCGGCGGCTCGCTGGGGGCGCTGTGGGTGTTCATCGTCGGCCCCATCGTCGGGGGCATCGTCGGGTTCCTGCTGTATACCCTGACCAACAAGGAGTAGCTCTAGAGACTAGCTATCGTCCTCGGGCACGAAGCGGTAGGGCGGCTCGACCGCATCGGTCGCCTGGGAGCGGGTACTGACCAGCCCCGCGCGCGTGCGCTCGAGCGGCTCGAGCATCGCCCGCAGGTCGTCGTCGCTCAAGGTCAGCCCCAATCGCTGGGCCTCGCGGCGGAGTTGGGCGAGTTCATCCACGGTCGTCCTCCAGGGTCGTGGGGTGGCGCAGGTGCCACTCGGTGGCCTGTTCATAGGCGTGGGCGACGCGGAACATCGTCGCCTCCTGGAACGGTTTGGCCGCCACCTGAAGGCCGATCGGCAGGCCGTTGCGATCGAAGCCGCAGGGCTGGGTGAGGGCGGGGTGGCCGGAGAGGTTGAAGTGGCGGGTGGCCCAGCTGGTGTCGGGCGCGCCTGCCAGCTGCTCCTCCACGGTAAAGGCGGTGAAGGGCAGGGTCGGCGTCACCAGCACGTCCACCTCGCGCATGCCCCGGGCCAGCTCGCGGTTCCACAGGGTCCGCAGCTGGGCCGCCTGTTCGACCTCGGCGGCGGTGTAGAAGGCGCCGGCAGCGATCCTGCGGCGCGCTTTGGGGCCGTAGTCGGCGGCGCGGGCGCGGAGCCCCTCGGCGTGGCGGCCGAAGGCCTCGGCCATCACCAGCACGTTGGCGCGGGCGGCGAGGTCGCCCGCCGAGGGCAGCGACACCGGGCGCAGCTCGGCACCTATTTCCTCTAGTTGGGCGAGGGCCGCGGCCGCGGCGCGGTCCACATCGGGATCGAGCCCTTCGAAGAAATGCTGCTCCGACACCCCAACCCGCACCCCGTCGAGGGTGGGCTCGAGGCCGGCGCTGTAGTCGGGGACGGGCTCGGTAGAGCTGTTCGGGTCGTGGGGGTCGAAGCCGGCCATGGCCCTGAGCAGCAGCGCGGCGTCGGCCACGGTGCGGGTCAGCGGCCCAACGTTGTCCATGCTCCAGCTCAGCGGGATCAGGCCGTGGCGGCTCACCCGGCCGAAGGTCGGCTTGACGCCCACCACCCCGCAGATGCTGGCCGGGGCGCGGATCGAGCCGCCGGTGTCGGAGCCGGTGGCGGCCACCGCCAGGCCGGCGGCGAGGGCGTTGGCCGAGCCGCCGCTCGAGGCGCCGCTGTAGCGCTCCAGGTTCCAGGGGTTGCGCGAGGGTCCAAACAGGTCCATATCGCCGCAGGCGAACTCGGTGGTGTTGGTCTTGCCTAGCAGGATCATGCCCCGGGCGGCCAGCCGAGCGACGGCGGTGGCGTCCTCGTCGGGGACGAAGTCCACCAGGGTCTTCGAGTGGGCTGTGGTACGCACCCCCCGGGTCCACAGATTGTCCTTGTGCACCACCGGGATGCCGTGCAGGGGGCCGCGGCGCCGGCCCGCCACGATGGCCCGCTCCGCCTCGCGGGCGGCCTCGAGCGCCGACTCGGCACAGACGGTGATGTAGCTGTTCAGCTTGGGATTCAGCCGCTCGATGCGCACCAGCAGGGCCTCCACCAGCTCCACTGGGGAGAGCGCCCGCCGTTCGAGCTGGTCGGCCAGCTCCGTCACCGAGAGGAAGGCCAAATCGCTGGTCACCGGGGCTCCTTACCGTATAGAGGCTGCCGTCTCAGCCGAGACGGGGGTCGAACACGTCGCGCAGGCCGTCGCCGAACAGGTTCAGCGACATCACCGTGACCATGATCGCCAGGCCGGGGAAGAACGTCAGCCACCAGGCGAGCTGCATGAAGCCGCGCCCCTGGGCCAGCATCAGGCCCCATTCGGGGGTGGGCGCCTGCGCGCCCAGGCCCAGGAAGCTCAGCGCCGAGCCGGCGAGGATGGCGATGCCGGTGCCCAGCGCAGCGATCACGATGTTGGGAGCGATGATGTTGGGCAGGATGTGGCGGAACATCACGCTCAGGTTGGGGGCGCCCACCGCTTCGGCGGCCTGGACGTACAGGTTCTCCTTGGCCGACAGCACCTCGGCCCGGGTGACCCGGGCGTAGGCGGGGACAGAGGCGATGCCGACGGCGATCATGGCGTTGGTCAGACCCGGGCCGAGGGCGAACACGAAGATCAGCGCCAGGATCAGCGAGGGGAAGGCCAGCAGGATGTCGACGACCCGCATCAGGATCGCCTCCACCAGGCCGCCCAGATAGCCGGCCAGGCTACCGACCACGATCCCGATCGACAGGGCGATGCTGACCGCCACCAGCCCCAGCCGCAGCGATACCCGGGCGCCGAAGATGATCCGGCTGAGCTGGTCGCGGCCCAGGGTGTCGGTGCCCATCCAGTGATCTGCGGAGGGGGGCAGCAGCGCGTCGAAGGGCACCACCGCCAGGGGGTCGTAGGGGGCGACGAGAGGAGCGAAGACCGCGATGACGATAAGGAACAGCATCATGATGGCGCCGAGCGTCCCGCCACGATGCCGCAGGAAGCGCCTCAGGAGCCTCCGGGCCGGGCTGTTGTTCTTCTGGCCCTGGATACGGTTGGCGGTCGTGTCGACGGCTATGGTGACGCCTCCTTGCGGGGTTCAGGGATTCGGGCAGGGCGCATCAGTGGTACCGGATTCGGGGGTCGAGCATCGAATAGGAGATATCGACCAGCAGGTTCACCAGCACGAAGGCGAGGGCGGCCAGCATCACCGTTCCCTGCACCAGGATGAAGTCGAGGCTCTGGATGGCGTCGGCGGCCATGAAACCGATCCCCTGGCGGCCGAACACGGTTTCGACGACCACCGAGCCGCCGAGCAGCGCTCCGAACTGGAGGCCGACGATGGTCAGCACCGAGGCCATCGAGTTGCGCATGCCGTGCTTGACGATGATGGTGAAGCGGCGCAGGCCCTTCGAACTGGCGGTGCGCATGTAGTCGCTGGTCAGCACCTCGAGCAGGCTCGAGCGGGTCACCCGGGCGATCACTGCGATCCCGCTGAAGCCGAGGGTGACGGCCGGCAGGATCAGGTGGTCGAAGCCGCCGGTCCCAGCCGCCGGGAGCCAGCCTAGGTGCAGCGAAAAGGCCATGATCAGCAGCAGGCCCAGCCAGAAGTTGGGCATCGACACCCCGACCAGGGCGATCAGCGTGCCGATGGCGTCGGCCCAGGAACCGCGATTGATCGCCGACAACACCCCCAAGGGAACTCCGAACAGCAAGGCGATCGCCAGGGCTGTCAGGGTCAGTTCTATGGTTGCGGGCAGCTGGTTGCGGAGCTGCTCCTTGACCGAGCGGTTGGTGACGATGGACTTGCCCAGATCGAGGCGGATCATCTGTCTGAAGAAGCGCCCGTACTGCACCAGGAAGGGGTCGTCGAGACCCAGCTGGTCGCGCAAGCGCGCCAGGTCTTCGGCCGACGCGCCGGTCTCGGACAGCATCCGGTCGACGGCGTCGCCGGGCACGATGTAGAGCGCGCCGAAGACCAGGAAAGACACCCCGACGACGACCGGGATCAGGATCAATAGGCGACGTGCGATAAAGGCCCACATAGAGAGACGCTAAAAGATAGGGGACGCCGGGGCGCCGAGGACCGGGGACGGGAGGTGAGTCCCGTCCCCGGGTCGAAAGGTACTAGCGGACATTAGCGGAGAAGCGTCCTGCCCTTACTATTCCTTGGTGGCGTCGTAGAAGTAGGGGGCTTCGCCGTAGACTTCGTAGAGCACAACGCCCTGGATGTTGTTCCGGAAGGCGTTGATCTGCTGCTGGTAGACCGTCGGGATGACGATGGCCTCTTCGAGCATGATGGTCTGCACCTGCTCGATCATCGCGCCGCGGGCGGCGAGATCGGCTTCGGTCTCGGCCGCGACCAGCAGTGCATCGACCTCGGCGATCGGGTAGTGGGTGAAGTTCCAGCCGCTGCCGATGTTCTCGGAGTGGAACAGGGTGCGCAGGAAGCCGCCGTCCTTGAAGACCCAGGTCAGGTGGGCGATGTTGTGATCGCCGGCCTGGCGGGCCGTCTGGATGGCGCCGGTGTCGAGCTCGAGGATTTCGACGTCCATGCCGATGGGGCGCAGGGTCGCCTGCAGTAGCTCGATCACGCGGGTGGTCTCGGGGTTGGGGAAGCCGATGTACTGCAGCACCGCTTCGTTGCCGTCCTTGTCGCGGGTGCCGTTGCCATTCGAGTCGATCCAGCCCGCGTCCTCGAGGATCTGGGCGGCCTGTTCTACGTCGAAGCCGTACATGTCGGCGAGGTCGACGAAGTTCGGGTTGGGGGCCGACATCACCGAACCGAGATGGGCTTGCCAGGTGTTGAAGTAGCCGACCCGGCTGACGATGGCCGGATCGATGGCCCACTGCAGGGCCTGACGGACGGCGAGGTCGTCGGTAGGCGCCTTGGAGCCGTTGACGACCAGGATGACGCCGGTTCCGGGGAGCACCCGGCTTTCCAGGTAGATGTCGGAGTTGCTTTCGAGTTCGGCCACGCTCTGCGGCGGGATGCGCATAGCGGCGTCCACCTCGCCGGTGGTCACGGCGATCACGCGCGACTGGTCTTCAGGGATGGTGCGGAAGATGATCCGCTCGGGCAGAGCCGGGCCGCTGTGCTGGGCGCGGGGGTAGGGCCAGTTGTAGTCTTCGTAGCGCTCGATGGTGATGTGGTCGCGTTCGATCCACTCGACGAAGCGGAACGGGCCGGTGCCCACGGGCGCCCGGGCGAAGCCTTCGGGGTCGGCTTCGAGCGCCGTCGGCGAGTGCGGGCCGCCGGCGCGCCAGTCGGACAGCGCGAACCAGAAGCCCGGGTGCGGATCGGCGAAGTGCACCGTCACCGTCAGGTCGTCGACGATCTCGGTGCGCTCGTAGGAGGCCAGGTCACCGATCGCGGCGCGGCTCTGGGTGTCGGGGTTGACGATGCGGTCGAAGTTGTACTGAATCGCGGCGGCGTTGAGCGGGGTGCCGTCGTGGAACGTCACGCCGGGGCGCAGGGTCATGGTGTAGACGCGGGCGTCGTCGGACATGGTGACCTCTTCGGCCAGCCACGGCAGGTAGTCGCCGTCTTCGGTCAGGTACAGGTAGGTGTCGAAGATGTTGGCCGCTACCACCACGTCGTAGCGCGACGAGCCGACGTGAAGGTCGAGCATGCCGGCTTCGCGGTTCACCGCGTAGATGATCTCCTGGCTGAAGACGAAGCCGATGCCCGACAGGACAATCAAGGCTGCGAGAATGGACAATCCAAATGTCCGAAACCGTGTTCTCATGTGCTTCCTTTCCTCCGATGCTGCTGTGGGATTTTTCCCGAATCGACGAGTCGATTCATCCTACGGAATATCTGATGTTGGCTCCGCTACCCTCCTTCCCTCGAGGTATGCCAGTGGCAATCGATTGTCTGATAAGTCCCTATCTTAGCACCCCTATTGTCCGGTGAGGTGACGTTATTGAATGTCCCCGCTAACGAACGCGCGGTTACCAGGGGGTGGTGGCGAAGGCGTCGAGAAGCTCGAGGGTCGCCACCAGATCGCGTTCGTCGACGGTTTCGATGGGGCTATGGGTGTAGCGGGTCGGATAGGCCACCATGGCGGTGGGGATGTTGTTGGCGATGAACTCCTTGCCATCGCTGGAGAATTGCAGGAACACCAGGTGCTGCACCGGAATGCCGGCCTTGTCGGCGGCGGCGGTGAGTCGGCTCAGGATGTGCCGGTCGTAGTGAACTGCGTTGTCCTTGTAGCCGAGCAGCGGGCCCGCCCCGAGCTTTGAGGGCACCTGCAGCTCGCCCACCTGGGGGATGTCGCCGGCGAGGCCGACCTCCATGGCTATGGCCAGGTCGAAGCCCTCCACGGCGCCGGCGCCGATCATGCCCACCTCCTCCTGAACGGTAGAGCCGAACCAGAGTT
This sequence comes from Trueperaceae bacterium, assembly GCA_963662295.1. GTDB lineage: Bacteria > Deinococcota > Deinococci > Deinococcales > Trueperaceae. The sequence goes on along the minus strand of OY759346.1, from coordinate 3,359,186 downwards.
CGTACTCGAGCGCGTCGCGGTCGAGGGTGTCGAGCCAGGCGGTCATGATCGCCAGCGAGGCCCGGTCGTCCATGGCCTTGCCGACGAGGTTGTGGCCGACGCGCCGGGTCGGGGCCTCGGCCACCACCGGGCAGCCGACGTGCACGCCCCAGGCGAGCGCCTCGTCGCGGCTGCGGGCGCCGATGTCGAGGAAGATGTCGGGCCAGTCGATGCTGTGGTTTTCCCGCTGCTCGCGGGTCATGACGTGGCCGGTGACGGTGCCCACCGTGCCCGGCAGCTGCCCCTTGGGCGTCAACACCCGGCAGGACTGGGCCACGAAGGCGTGATGGGGCACGCCCAGCTCGCTGCCGCCGGTGCCCGAGGTGAGTCGCAGGTGACCGTTGTCGTCGACGCTCTTGACCCGGAAGCTGATCTCGTCGGCGTGGGCCGCGATGAGCAGCTTGCGGCCGCTGCCGCCCACCTTGGCGTAGAGGTTGTTGATGCGGTCGCGGCTGGTCTCGCAGCCGGCTTCACGCCAGGCGGCCTCGAGCCAGTCCTGGACGTCGTCTTCATAGCCCGACGGCCCCAGCATCTCGGTCAGGGTCTTGACCAGTTCGAACAGCTTGGAATCAGCCACGGATCCATCCTCCCCAGGCCGGTTGCCACAGCTCTACCAGGGTGCTGTAGGCGCTGTAGGCGGCCTCCATGTTCGCGCTCTCGAATTCTACGGTGTCGTCGGCGACGAGGCTCACGCCAGCGGCCCGAGCCGCCGATTCCGCCGAGCCGGTCTCTTTGAACTGAAGCCGCACCCGGACCGGGCTGGGAGCCTCGAATGGCGCCAGCTCCGGCGCCTTGCGGACCGCCAGGGTGGCGCCCTGGCGGATCAGATCGCGGGCCCGCTGGGGGTGGAGGCAGCGGGCGGTGTAGCGCCCCAGCGCCTGCTTGACCACCACGCCCTCGATCTGGGGCAGTTCGGCTTTGGCCTCGACGATGGTCAGGTCGTCGCCCGAGACCAGCGCTACCGGCACCCCGAAATGCCCTGCTACACGCGCATTGAGTCCGATCTCACCGACCAGGTCCCCGGCCAGCCACAGGTTGGCTACCGCCTGGCCGTTGGTGGTGTGGCTGATGTTTCCGGCCGAGCCGTGGCGGGTATGGTAGCCCACCAGCAGCACGGCGCCGAAGCTGCCGTCGAGCCCCTCGAGCTGCCCCAGGCGGCGCGGCGAGCCGATGATCGCCTCGGCGCGGGGGTCGAGCCCCTCGAGTTCGAAGTTGCGCATGCCGTTGCCGCCGTGCGAGTCGCTGACTACCACCTCGGTGGCGCCGCCCTCGAAAGCGCCGAGGATGGCGGCGTTGGCCTCGGCGGTCATCAGCTTTCGGGCCGTCTCGTAGTCGTAGCCTTTGGGATTGGTGTGCTCCCGGAACACGATCCCGGAACAGCCTTCCATGTCGACCGAAATGTAGATGCGCATGGCGCCCCCTCAGGCTCCGACGCCGACGAAGGTCTGGAAGTCGCGCGGGTCGGGCAGTTGCGACAGCCCCTTGTCGACCGTGGGGCGGCCGCGGACGAACACCGTTTCGACCTGTTCGATGACGCTCAGGTCGCTCTCGAGGTCACCGGCGAGGATCACCACGTCGGCGTCGAGGCCGGGCTCGAGGCTGCCGGTGCGGTCGTCGATGCGCAGGCAGCGGGCCGAGTTGTGGGTGGCCGCCTGCAGCACCTGCTCCTTGGTGTCGAAGACGCCGAACTCGAGCAGCGCCTCCATCTCGGGCAGGATGGCGTCGTGGGGCACCACCGGGCTGCCGGAGTCGGTGCCGAAGCCGAACGGCACGCCGGCCTTGCGGGCCCGGATCAGGCCCTCGTGGCGGCCGCTGTTGGTGAGCTGGTCGCGGCGCCGGGCGATGACGCTCTCCTTCATGCCCCACTCGGCGCCCTTACGGGCCTGCAGCACCACCGGCGACAGGGTCGGCACGATCCAGATGCCCTGCGCCACGATGCGCTCCAGCAGCTCGTCGCTGTAGTTGCCGCCGTGCTCGATGCAGTCGATCCCGGCCCGGACCGCCAATTCGGTCCAGTCGCCGGCGTCGGTGGTGATGGGCAGGCCCTCGTCGTGGGCCTGGGTGACGGCGGCCTCGACCTCTTCAAAGGTGTAGCCGTGCGACATCACCTTGATCCAGTCGGCGCCCGCCCGGGCCTGTTCGCGGACCGCCTGGCGCACCTCGTCGGGACCGTCGGCCTGGCGGTTGCCCCACCAGATATGGCCGCCCGTACGGCACACGGCGTGGCCGCAGGCGAACACCGTCGGCCCGGGCAGCAGCCCATCCTGGACCGCCTGGCGGGCGAAGAGCCCGGTGTCGTGGCCGCAGCCGACGTTGCGGAAGGTCGTCACCCCGGCCTCCACCGCCGCCCGCAGCCCACGGGCAACCTTCAGGTAGGCCAGCGGCCCGTCGTGGCGGGTCTGTGCCTCGAGGTCGGAGAAGCCGTCCCAACCCAGGTGCCCGTGGAGGTTCATGAGGCCGGGAATGATGGTCTTGCCGGTCGCGTCGAGGGTGTCGTGGCCGCCGCCGTCGGGTGCCCGATCCAGGGTGGTGATGGTGCGGCCGTCGATAACCAGCTGCCGATTGGGCACGAACCTCCCCTGTCGGCTGTCGAAGCGCTTGCCGCCGCTGATGATGGTCGCCATGGTTTCGTCCCTTTCTTGAGTCGGCTTCGCTAGCTGCTGCGGATCGGGAAGGCCGACGGGTAGAGCTCCTGGTCGCTGCGGCCCTCCGGGTCGCGGGCCATGAGCCCCTGCTTGTAGCGCTGCCAGGCCTGCTGGGCGTCGTGCTGAAGCTCGACCTCGGACAGGCCGATCACCCGGCCGCCCTCGACCACGGTGCGGCCGTCGACGACGACGGTCCTGGTGTCCACCCCGTTGGCGTAGTGCACCAGCGCCCGGATGGGGTCGTCGACCACCCCGATGTGCAGGCCCCGCAGGTCGAAGATGGTGATGTCGGCCCGGGCGCCGCGGGCGAGCCGCCCCAGGTCGTCGCGGCCGAGCGCGGTGGCGCCCCCGAGGGTGGCGGCGTTGAACACCGATGCGGCGCTGCCGGAGGTGGGGTCGTCGTCGGCTACCTTCGACATGGTGGTGGCCATCCGCATCTCCGCGACCAGATCGGGCGGGACGGTGTCTGTGCCCAGCGCCAGGTTGACGCCGGCGTCGAGGTAGCGCTGGAACGAGCGCAGAAATACCCCGCGGCGCGAGAACACCACCGGGGTGTGGCCCACATTGGTGCCGCTGTCCGCGAGCAGCGCGAGGTCGTCCTCGAGGCGACCGTGGCCGATCTCGGGGTGGCCGCGCAGGTAGATGGCGTGGGTGAGCGTCAGCTCCGGGCCGAGGACGCCGATCTCAGCCAGCCGCTCGACCGGGCTCATGCCCCGCTCGGCGAGTGACCTCTGCGTCTCGAAGGGGTACTGGGCGAAGTGCGAGCGCACCGGGACGCCGAGGTCGCGGGCGGCGTCGCTGGCGGCCTTGAAGAGGTCGTCGGAGCAGCTCTCGCTGGTGTAGGGGAATAGAAAGCCGCCGATACGCGCGTCGCTGAGGCCGCGTAGCTCGTCGATGAGCCGCAGCGCCCGCTCGAGGCCGAGGCGCCCCGCCTCGTGGTTGTACACCACCTCGGTGCTGCCGCCGTCGTCGTAGCGGCTGTGGTCCTGGAAGTTGTGGGCCAGGTAGGCGCGGGCGCCGAGCTGCTGCGCGGCCTCGGCCAGCAGCCGCGGCTCGCTCTCGGGGTCGTCGTAGCGCTTGCTGGCCATGGTGGTGACGTTGCAGAAGGTGGTCGCGCCGTGCCGCAGCATGGCCGCCACCGCAAAGCGGGCCGAGGTCCGGTAGTCGTCCTCGTCCCAGATCATCGCATCGCTCTCGAACCAGGCCTTCGACTTGGGGAAGCCGATCGGCCCCACGTCGATGCGCAGCGGTTGCAGGTCGATGTTGCCGATGCAGTGGAGGTTGATCAACCCCGGCGAGATCAGCTGCCCCGGGGCCCGGACGGTGCGCTCGGCCGCGGGGCAGGCCGGGTCGCTGGGAAAGCCCACGAAGGTGATGGTCGAGCCTTCGTAGACGACGCAGCCGCCGTCCAGAATCTCGTGCTGGCGGCCGTCGAAGGCGACCACGTAACCGCCCAGAATCTTGACGCTCATAGAGACACTTCCCTCCTTAGCTCCTGGTGCCTAGAGTCCGCGCACGAAGGTGGCGAACCGCTCCAGGCCCTCCTCGAATTTGGGTGAATCCTGCATCAGCGACGCCCGCAGCACGTTCTCGGCAGCCCGACCGACCACGATCTTGGCCTCGTCGCGCAGCCGCCGGGAGAACCCGGCGGCGCCGAGGCCGCTGCCGGCGACGTCGATGGCCACGTAATAGGCTCCCTGAGGCTCGGCGTAGGGGAGCCCGACGTCGTCCAGGGTCGTCATCCACAGTTGCCGGCGCCGGTCGTACTCCCGCAAGATGGGATCGAACCAGTCGCGGGGGTGGGCCAGCGCCGCCGCCGCGCCTGCCTGAGCCACCGCGTTGGCACAGATGGTTATCGTGTGATGGAAGGGCATGAAGGCGTCGATGAACGCCTCTGGGGCTGCCACGTAGCCGACCCGAACCCCCGTGAGGGCGTACCCCTTGGAGAGGCTGTTGAGGGTGATGGTGCGCTCGCGCATGCCGGGCAGCGTGGCCATGCTCACGTGCCGGTGGCCGCCGAACACGTAGTGCTCGTAGATCTCGTCGGCGACCACCACCAGGTCGCGTTCGATCGCCAGGGCAGCGACCTCGCGCAGGGTCGCTTCGGGCAGCACCGTGCCGGTGGGGTTCGACGGCGTCACCATGATCAGGGCCTTGGTGGCGGGGGTGATGGCAGCGGCCAGCGCTCCGACGTCGATCGTGAAGTTCGATTCCACGGTGGTCGGCACCGGGATCAGTTCGCCGCCGATCATGCGGGCCGCCTCGCCGTAGGTGCCGTAGTGGGGTGAGGGGATGAGGGCGTTGTCTCCCGGATCCAGGAGTCCCATCATCACCGACACCACCGCCTCCTGGGCGCCGCTGGTGACCATGATCTCGCTGTCGGGATCGACCACCAGGCCGTTCTCCCGCTCGAGCTTGGTGGCCGCGGCCTGACGCAGTTCGGGGGTGCCGGCCCAGGCGGTGTATTTGACCTGCTGCTGCTCGAGGGCAGCGCGCATGGCATCGAAGATGAACGCGGGCGGCTCGAAGTCGGGGGTGCCGCTGCCCATGTTGATCAGCCCGGGGATCGCCACCGAGGTCTGCTTGCCCAGCGGCACTGCCTGGACCCGTTTCGAAATATGTTTCGAGATGTCCACCTTAGGAGCCTCCAGACTCGTTGCTCGTCGCTACCGTCGTCACAGCCATCGTTATGTCCGTCGTCACGTCGCCCACCTCAGGCCGCCACGTCTATCCAGCGGCGTTCTTCCGAGGAGCGTCGCACCGCATCCATCACCCGCTGGCACTTGAGACCGTCCTCGAAGGTGGCACCCTCGCTCAGGGGGCGACCCTCGCTGATGGCCCCAGCCAGCTCCTGCATCAGCCCCACCACCGACACGTTCCAGATGCCGCTGCCCACGCCCTCTAGCTCGGCGTTCGGGTCGGCGACGAGTATCTCCTCGAAATCGCCGCCGGCCCTGGCGAGCAGCAGCCGTTCGTCGCTGTCGGCCAGCAGGATGGTCCCTTCGCTGCCGAAGATGTGGCTGTGGTTGCCGAGCCCGTGCCGCGCCGCCCCGCTGATGAGGACCGTGGCCAGGCTCCCGTTCGCCATCTCGAGGGTGAAGCGGTTGAAGTCGTCGGCGGTTGCGGTCCAGGCGTCGCCGCTGGCCGCGTCGATCCGGTCGGGCACCAGGGTGGCGACCTCGCCGCTCACCGAGGCCACGTCGCCCAGCCAGAAGCGGATCAGGTCGATCTGGTGGGAGCCGTTGGCGCCGAGCCGGCCGCCGCCGCGCGCTGCCGCCGACCACCAGTCGCCGGCCGGCCGCGAGGCGGGGTCGCCCATCGCGGCGGAGATGTTGACGATGTTGGCGTGCTTCACCTCGCCGATGGCGCCCTCGGCGATGAGGTCGCGGATTCTGCGGCGGGTGGGGTTGAAGCGGAGCTCGTGATCGACCATGTGGATTCGGCCCAGCTCTTCGGCCCTGGCCAGCATGGCGGCCGACTCGTCCTGATCCATCGCCATCGGCTTGTCGCACAGCACGTGCGCCCCGGCCTCGAGCGCCGCCAGCGTCATCGGCGCGTGGGTATCGGTGGGGGTGGCGATGCAGACCAGATCCGGTCTTTGTTCGTCGAGCATCGCCTGCCAGTTGTGGTAGGCGTTGGCCACGCCGAACGCCTGCGCCGCCGCCTGGGCGCTCTCCAGGCGCTGGCTGGCGATGGCCACTACCTCGGCCTCGGCGATCGTTGCCAACGCCGGCAGGAACGCCTTGCGCGCAAAACTGGCGCCGATGATTCCGACCCTCAAGCTCATCTTCTTTCCCTTCCCAACCGGTCTTAGCCTTGCGGCAGACCGATCCCAGACTCGAGTTTCTCGAGCAGCGGCTTTACCTCCACCCGCCGCCCCTTCCGGGCAGACCGAATGCACGCCTCCACCATCGCCAGCGACATCAGGTGGTCGCGCCCGCTCGACTCCAAAGGGCCTTCGTCGCGCATAGCCCCGACGAAGGCCGCCAGCAGCCCGGCCAGATCGGTGACCCACCGTTCGGAGGACCGCAGCGGCGCCGGTACCAGCCCCGGCTCCTTGCGCAGGGCGGACACCAGATCGCCGAACATGTCGCGCTGGATGATGACCCCCTCGCTGCCGTCGGTGCGCCAGTTGAAACCGAGGTGCTCCCAGCCGCTCTGCCAGGTCCCCTGGTAGCTGATTTCGAAGCCGTCTTCGAATTCGAACAGGGCCGAGATGTTGGTGTCGTCCTGGTACATGGTCCACGACGGGTTCCAACTGCGGCAATAGACCGCCACCGGGTCGCGCTGATAGACGAAGCGCATCAGGTCGAAGTGGTGGATCGACTGCTCCCACAGCATCGGCTGGGCCATCTCGAGCGGGTAGCGGTTGAGCCCCTCACGGTAGCCGTCGCGCCAGCGCTCGTAGGTGAAACGGGCGAACTCCGGCCGGCCGATGCGTCCCGACTCCAGCAGCTCGAGGTAGGCCTGGGTTACCGGCAGGTAGCGGAAATTGAGCCCGACCATCAGCGGGGTGTCCTTCGCCTCGGCCACCGCCACATAGCGGACCGCGCGCTCCAGGTTGAGTGCCAGGGGTTTCTCGACCAGCAGGGGGATCTGGCGCTTGCAGGCCGCGCCGATGTGCGGATCTCGAGTTGCGGGCGGGGTCGCCAGCACCAGCGCCTGCACGTCCTCTTCGCTAGCGAGCGCCTCGTCCAGCGAGGCGTAGGCCGGCCGCTCGCCGAAGCGCTCCCGGGCTCGCTCGAGGGCGTCTGCGTTCGGGTCGACGTAGGCGAGCAGCTGACAATCCGAAGAAGCGCCTATCGCCTCTGCCCAGTGCTGGCCTCGGGCGCCCAGACCCACCAGGATCATCCGTAGCGGCGTCATGGCGCATTTCCCCCCTTGCCGAGTTTCGTCACGATCCATCCTTAATATGCGAAGGTTGAACGTATCGAGGCCCCTCGAGACAACTGTTGATTGTCAACAATACCAAAGGTGATACTAGATGTCGAACGGTACAGATGCCCATTCCACCGGCCCGGCAGCGGCCCCTTTGTGGGAGTCCTTTCAGCGGCGAGCGCGGTAGCCTGAGGCGGAAACTGGAGGAACGCAACCATGACTACTCTACGCCAGGCCGCCCGTGTGAGACAGAAACTAGTCAGATGACCCCATATGAGGCGAGGAAGCCGTGAGCGCTATGATCGTAGCGCCGCAGCCGGCAGCAGCCGAGGCGGGCTTCGAGGTGCTCCGCGCCGGCGGCAACGCCGTCGATGCCGGGGTCGTCTGCGCCCTGGTCCAAGGCGTGGTGGCGCCGCAGATGTGCGGCCTCGGCGGCTACGCCGTCGCCACCCTGCAGTCGGCCGGGGGGGAGCCCCAGTACCTCGACGCGCCGGCCCTGGCCGGTTCCGAGGTGCGGCCGGAGATGTGGCGGGAGCGGCTGCTGCGGCCCAACCCCAGCGGCTGGAGCTACTTCCTCGAGGGCAAGGTCAACGACGTCGGCTACAGCTCGATCTGCACCCCCGGCACGCCCCGCCTGCTGGCCACCCTGCTGGAGCGCCACGGCAGCCTCTCCTGGGAGCGGGCGCTGGAGCCCGCGATTCATATTGCCGAGCAGGGTTTCACCGTGAGCCAGCACCTGGCGGCCGGCTGGAAACGGAAGCGCCCCTACCCCGAAGCGACCTCGCTGCTCGAACGGATAGGCGTCAACGACGAGGCGCGCCGCATCTATCTCGATGACGCGGGTGCGCCCCGCAATGAGGGCGAGCTGCTACGCAACCCCGACTACGCCGCCACCCTGAGGCAGCTGGCCGCGGCCGGCGTCGACGACTTCTACCGGGGCGAGCTGGCCGCGCGCATGGCCGCCGACCTCGCCGCCGGTGGAAGCTCCGTCACCCACAGCGACCTCATCGACTATCGGCTGCGAGAGCCCGACCCGGTGACCGGCAGCTACCGCGGGATCGAAATCGCCAGCGCGTCGGCCCCCCACGGCGGCCCGACCCTGATCGCCATCCTCAACATCCTCGAGCGCTACGATCTCGCCGCCATGGAGCACAACGGGCCCGAGTACATCTATCTGGTCGCCATGGCCATGAAGGCCGCCTTCGCCGACCGCAACCTGCACCTGGGCGACCCCTCCTTCGTCGAGGTGCCGCTCGCCTGGATGACCGCCAAGGAGCGGGCCCGGGAATGGCAGGACCACCTCGACCGCGGCGAGCCCATCCGCGTGGCGTTCGAGCCCCCCGGGGCGCCCGACACCACCCACCTGAGCGTGGTCGATGGCGACGGCAGCTGGCTGTCGCTCACCCACTCGCTCGGCTCCTCCTCGGGCGTGATCACCCCCGGGCTGGGCTTCATGTACAACAACTCGATGACCAACTTCCACCCGTTACCGGGGCACCCCAACTCGATCGCGCCCGGCAAGGGCCGCAGCAGCGGCATGGCGCCGACCATCCTCGCGCGTGGGGGGCAGCCGTTCATGACCATCGGGGCGCCCGGCGCCACCCGCATCATCACCGGGGTCCTGCAGGTGATTCTCAACGTCGTCGATTTCGGCATGAGCGTCCAGGAGGCGGTGTTCGCCCCGCGCTTCGACTGCCAGGGGGATCTGATCGAATGCCAGGCCAGGATTCCCGAATTCGTCTGCGCCGAGGTGCGCCGGCGCCACCCCATCGCACGGGTGCCGCAGAGCTACGGCAACTTCGGGCTGGTGCACGCGGTCATGCGCGACCCCGACAGCGGCGCCCTGCGGGGCGGCTCCGACCCCGGCGCAGGGGGGATGGCGTTGGGGAGCGGGTGACGGCCGGCTGCTAGGCCCCGCCCGTCAGACCCTCCAGATAGGTCAGCGCCCGCAGGTCCAGCACCTCGGGATCGCCGAGCCGCTGGCGCAGGTTGTGGTTGACGGTCACGATGGCCAGCGCCGCCCGGGTGGCCTCGTCCATGACGCCGTGGGCGTCGCCCCGGTAGCTGCCCAGGCGCGCCATGGCCCGTTGCAGCCGCGCCACGTTCGCCTGGTCGGCCTCGAGGCGCTCCTCGGGAGCGGTCGGCAGGTAGAGCAGGTCGTGCAGGTCGAGAAGCCGCGACAGCTCCGCGAACGGGTTGGGGTGATCGTCGACCCGCAGATCGATGGTCGGTTCGGTGAACACGTCGAACGGCTGCTCACTGCTGGGCCGGACCACCAGCACCGCGGCCGACTGGCGGCCCCGGGCGTCGCCGGCAACGTCGTCGCCGACCGTCAGCGCGTCGACCAGCCGCCGGGCGAGGCTGCCGCTCGAGGTCCCGAAGTGTTCGACCATCGCCTGGCACCCCTCGCCGCCGAGCAGCATGTTGCCCTGCGCGGCGCAGTGCTCACCGAGGTAGCCGCCGGCCCAGTCCGTGCAGCCGGAGCCGGTGAAGGTCGCGGGCACGCCGCGGAGGTCGATGGTCGCCAGCTGGCGCAGCTCGCTGTGGGGATCCTTGGCCATCAGCGTCTGAATCGTCGCCTCTGCCGACTGCCCCTGCCGCATCAGCTCGACCCCTTCGGCGCCGTTCTCTGCGTTGAGGTGGGCCTGCACCACCACCACCCCGGCGTCGGCCGCGCCCCAGCAGGTCCGCGATCCCACCGCCAGGAAGCGCGAGGAGACGGCGATGCCCCAGGCCGGCCCGGCCGGGTCGTAGCCGACGATCGAAAAGGTGGAGACCAGCGGCCCCGGCTCTTGGAATGTGTTCACGATTATCCCTCCCTGAAGCGTCAGTCCTCGAGGTCGTCCTGAAGCGTCTCGACGCGGTCGGCGACCTCGCCGCGCATGAGTACATCCTCCACCATTTCGTCGATGCGACGCTCGCGGGTGACCTGGGCGATGCGGACCATGTTGTCGAGGTAGCGCACCGTCTCCTGGAGCCGCACCTCGGCGAATGACAGGCCCTGCATGTTGGCGTGCATCAGCTCGATCAGCATGGCCTTCTTGGCGTCGTAGTCGCGGGCGAAGAACAGCTCGAGATCCTCGAACCACGTCTCGGGCAGGTCGAAGTCCATGATGCGGCCGTTGATCGCCTGCTGGATGTTGCGCACGTCGCGCGAGGTGAAGAAGGGGAAGGCCTGGTGCACCTGGCGGTAGAGTTCGGCGAAGAAGCCGTGCTCGCCCTGGCCGCGCTCCTTGGCAACGTCGTCGAAGATGTCGCGGATGCGCTCCTCGCTGGCCTCTCCGATGCCGTCGTAGACTTCGGAGAGACTGCCTAACTGGGCCTGAGCCGCCAGGTAGTCGTACTTTTTGGGGTCCTTCATGTCGACGAACTTGCGGTCGATGTCGAGGTATTTCCGCCACCATAGGTGATCCTGGTCGAGGAAGTCCTCCCAGCTCTCGGCGCCGTCCACCGCGAAGCGTGCCACCACCCGCGACAGCACCGCCTTGTCGATCTGATCGGGCAGGTTGGTGAACACGTCGATGGCGGCGTTGCCGTGGTTGATGGCGTAGGCACCCTCGGTGTAGCGCAGGAACACCCCGATCACCTCGCGCACGCCGGCCGACACCCCCTGCCGGGTGCGGTCCTCGAGGTTGTTCTCGGCGTCGTCGATGGGCGCGTAGATGATCTTGCTGGGGTCCTGCAGCGGCCGCATCCAGGCGACCATGCGCTCCGCCGAGCCCCCCTGGAAGGTCGACACCACGGTGTCGGGCATGGGCCAGAACAGAAACGGCAGGCCCAGCTCGCGGCAGCGGTCGTGGAGCATGGTGGCGGTGGCGGCGATCTGCAGGCTCTTGCCGGTCCCCGGCTTGCCGAAGCCGAGCCGCACCCGGGGGAAGCCGCCCAGCTCCACGAAGGGATTGCGCTGGGTCGTCACGTCGTAACAGAGCAGCCGCTCGACAAGCCGCTGGGCGCCGTGCTTGGCGTCGCGGTTGCCGACGATGTCGGTGAGCGCCACCCGGTTGAATTCGACGCCGACCTCGGCGCCGGCGAAGTCGACCTGGAACCCCTGGACCGTGAAGTCGTTGTCCTCGAGCTTGTAGGCCTTATCCGTGAAGGCGGCGGTGTGTTCGAACGAGTTCTCGCGCAGCTTGACCTCGTCGAGGATGCCCTGGAAGTAGAGCTGGGTCATCTTCACGAAGTCGAGGTCGGTGCCGACCGAGGGCGAGTCGAGCACGGCGCCGAAGTAGTAGAGCATGCACTGGATGGCCCGCACCGGGTTCTGCAGCGACAGCTCGGGAATGCCGGGGAACTCGAGCTGGAGGTTGCCCAGCTCTTCGGCCTTGTGGCCTGCCAGCTCCGTCACCACGAAGTAGGCCGCCGCAAAGACCGCAATGGCCGCGGCGGTGTGGTACTTGGCGCGAAACGCCACCTTCTGGGCCCCGACCAGGGCGCCCTTGCGGTTCTGCTCGACGAGCCGCTCGAGGCCCGACGCCTCGGTGTAGAGCTTCGACAGGTGCATGCCGATCTGCAGGCCCTTGCGAACTACGTGCAGGGCGTGGTTGATGTCGTCGCTCAGGAGCGCCTCGTCGCGGCTTACGGTGCGGGCCATCTTGATCAGTGACACCTGTTGGGGGGTGCCCTCGTCGAGCACCGAGTCGCGCCATCCCCGCGCGTCCCCCGTTTCGGGCCGTTCGCGCAGCGCACCCGTCTTGGGCCGCCACTCGACCCGGGCCAGGAAGCCGTTGGCGCGTCGCAGGAACTCGCTCAGCTCCTCGTTCTCGATGGGCAGCAAGGCGCCGCTAGAAACCATGGATCGTCCCCCCCGCATCGTAGCTGAGGAGCCGCGCCCCGTGGAGTTCGGGGATGGCGGCGATATCGTCGTCGCTCAGGTGCTGCGCCACCCCGTGCGGCAGCAGCACGTGCTTGTGCACCACCGAGGCGCGCCGCCGGTAGCTCTCCGGGTCGGTCTCGGGGATGTGGTAGATCTCGCGCACCCGCCCGCTCGGCGAAAACAGCGGCTTCGTTACTTGCTGCCGCTTCGAGAAGACGATCTCGTCGGTGATCGCCATGATCACGTCATCCTCGTCGCCGTGCCGCGTGAACAGCTCGAGCAGCCGCCGGTGACGGTCCTCGGGTTCGCCAAGCAGCTCGAGGGTCAGCGGGGTGTAGAGCGGCCCGAAGCCGATGCGCTTGAGGATCTTCGGATGGATCGTCTCGAGGCCGTCATCGATAGCCATGGCGACGATGCCGACGTCCGGCACCCGCGAACCCTCGGTCCCGATCACCTTCAGCAGCCGCAGGTGGCTCGGCCCCAGCTCCTCGAGCGGCTGCTCGCTCGCGTCCTGATCGAAGGTCAGCACGTGGATGTAGGGGCGATTGGTCTTGAAGTCGTAGCACCCCCACGAGGTCGTATAGGTGCGGGCATCGGCGCCGTTGTGCTTCCCCTGAAGCAGTGCCCCCTCGTGCTCGAGGCCGCTCACGAAGGGAAGGAACAGCGCCGCCTCGTCGAGCCGCTCCAGGTAGCTGCGCTCGGCCAGCTGCCACAGAAGTTCGCTCGGCTCCTCGAGGTTCGCGAACATCTGGTCGAGCATCAGCTGCTTGAGCAGCGCTTCGGGCGGCAGCTCCTCGAGGCGGCGCTCGCGGTGCACCAGGTCCACGCTCAGCAGGCTGATCTCCTGGGCGTTGGGGAAGCCCGAATCGTCGCTGTCGACCCACAGCATGCGGTGGTGGCTGGGGGTGTAGCGGTACTTCATGCGCAGCGTCTCCACGGTGGCGATCAGCCGCTTCAGATACACCTTGACCATCTGCGCTTCGAAGGTCTCGCCGCTGCCGCCGAGCTGGTAGCCCTGCAGCACCCGCTCGAAGGTGTGGGTCAGCAGGTTGAAGTAGCGAGTGTAGTCGTCACTCCCCGCCAGCAGGGAAAACTCGGGCCCTGCCGTCACGGCGGATGTGACCGGATCGCTGCTCATGATGGCGGCGCTAGAAGGTTTCGTCCGCGCCGGCCTGCTCCTCCTCGATATAGGTGAAGAACGAGCTGGTGGTGGGGTCGAGGCCGTACTGCTCCTTGAACTGCTCGATGAGCTTGCGCTCGCGCTGCCGGATGCGCTGAATCGCCTCGGCCTGGGCCGCCCGCGCTGCGGCGATTTCGGCCACCCGCTGCGGGTGCTTCTCCATCCGCTTCATGCGCAGTTCGTCCGACACCGCACCCGAGCGCGCCATGTACTCGACGTTGCGCTGATCGACGTCGGCGCCGAGGTCGTCGAGCTGCTTGGCGATTTCCTGATCGGCCATCGCCTTCATCGCCTCGAGCCGCGAGCGGAAGGTCACCACCCGCTCCTCGGTGTCCGAGCGCAGCGCCGTGATCCACATCCGCTGGTTGTCGCGCAGCTTCATCTGGGTGCGCTCGTGAACCTCGAGTTCGGCGGCGAACTTCTCCTTGCTCTGGAACAGCACCAGCGCGGTGTTGCGCCGGCCGCGCAGATCTTCCACCTCGGCCCGCAGCAGCGAAATCTTCTGGGTCTGTTCGGCGTGATCGGCGCTGCCGTTCTCCAGCGCTTCGAGCTGATCCTCCTCGACGCGCAGCTGCTCCTCGGAGGTGCTCAGGTCCTGATCGAGCTTCTCGAGGGCCCGGGCGGCCTGCTCCTTGACCTTGAAGGCGTCTAACTTTTTGATCGACACCGCTGCCAGCTGCTGTTCGATGACGGCCTTGCGGTGCTCCATGATCTGGATCGTCTTCTCGACCCGCAGCATGAACTCCTGAAGGCTCGCCTCGATGTCGGCCTTGAGCAGCCGCTGGCGGGCCGTTCGGCGCGCCTCCGTGGTGGCGTCCTTGAGGGCCTGCTCGGCGAATGTGAGCTCGCTCTTGGCATCGGCCAGCGCCCGCCGCTTGAAGAAGCGCCGCTGCTCGGCCGAATCGAGGTCCTTGCGGGCCCGCTCGAGGCGCAGCTCGTTGCGGCCGATCAGCGCCTTCTCCTCGCGGTTCAGCTCGTTCAGCTTGGCGTACTCGGTGCCCATGCTCTCGAGCATGGCGTTGAGTCCGAAGACCGCCTGCGCCAGATCCTCCGCCTCCTTCTCGGCGTCGATGCGCAGTTCGCCTAAGTCGGCGGTGAGCACCTTGATGCGCAGATCGCGCTCGCGCTCGTCGCGGATCTTGGCGGCGTCGTCCATCTCGGTTTCGAGTTCGCTGAATCGCTGGGTCATATCGACCACCGCCTGCTCACGGGCCTCGATGTCCTCGACGGCCTGCTCGGTGGCTCCGGTGAGCTGATTCAGGAGTTGGTCGGCGTCTAGCATGCTTTTCTGGGTCATGGGCCTCCTCCGAAGGGGCGTGAAACGGTTGGGGTTGTGGTGCTCTATTGTAGCGAAGATGCGTAAAGGGCGAATACATCACGGTCTCTATAAGGTCTCTATGGCTCGGGGGTACCAGAGCCGGACGGCGGCTTCCTGGTTCAAAAGTAGGATTTTCGAAGGCCACCACGGCGGAAAAACCCCCCAGACGCGCGTCTGGGGGGTGAGGGGAGCGGGCCGGCCTCGCGCTTACAGGAACCCTGGTGGTGGCCGGCCTCGCCTTACCATGCCCCAGCGCTGCCTGAGGATTCGTTGCTGGCGATGAAGGGCCGTTCATGCTCCCCGCTCCAGAACGGTCACAATGGCTCTCATGACCCCAACCCGTCGCCTGGTCGTTCTGGACATCGACGGCCCACCCCGAACGCTTCGCCGCCATCTAATGAATTTTCGTGTGATACCTTGACGGACAACGCCTCGAGGGTGGCAAGCGGCCGCCTGGGGCGCTCACCGAGGAACCGATGCGACTGACCGAACGCGAGATCGAGAAGCTTCATATCTTCACGGCGGGCGAGGTGGCGCGCCGGCGCAGGTCCCGCGGCCTCAAGCTCAACTACCCCGAAGCGATCGCGCTGATCAGCGCCGAGGTGCTCGAGGGTATTCGCGACGGCCGCAGCGTGGCCGAGCTGATGAGCTACGGCAGCCAGATCCTCAGCCGCGACGACGTGATGGACGGGATCGCCGAGATGATCCCCGAAATCCAGGTCGAGGGCACCTTTCCGGACGGCACCAAGCTGGTGACCATCCACGACCCGATCCGCTAGCGTGTCGGCGCCATGATCCCCGGCGAGTTCCTCATCGACGACGGCGACATCGAGCTCAACGCCGGCCGCGAAACCGTGACCCTGCGGGTCGACAACCGCGGTGATCGGCCGATCCAGGTCGGCTCCCATACGCACTTTTTCGAGGTCAACAGGGCCCTGGCCTTCGATCGCGCCACGGCCTACGGCTTTCGGCTCGACATCCCCGCCGGGACCGCGCTGCGCTTCGAGCCCGGCGAGGGGCGCGAGGTCACCCTGGTTGCGCTCGGCGGCGCCCGCCGCGCCTTCGGCATGAACGCGCTGGTGTCGGGCGACCTCGACGCCAACCGCAAGGCTGCCCTCGAGCGGGCGCGGCAGCGGGGCTACCTGAGCGATCCCGACACCCCCGAGGCCCCGACGTGAAGCTCTCCCGCAAGGCCTACGCCGGCCTCTACGGCCCCACCACTGGCGACCGCATTCGTCTGGGCGATACCGACCTGCTGCTCGAGGTCGAGCACGACCACGCCCGCTACGGCGAGGAGGTGGTGTTCGGCGGCGGCAAGGTGATTCGCGACGGCCAGGGGCAGTCGCAGCGCAGCCGCGCCGACGGCAGCCCCGACCTGGTCATCACCAACGCCGTCATCGTCGATCACTGGGGCGTCGTCAAGGGCGATGTCGGCGTCCGCGACGGGCGCATCTGCGCCGTAGGCAAGGCCGGCAATCCCGATGTGCAGGACGATGTTACGCCTGGCCTCGAGATCGGTCCCGGAACCGAGATCATCGCCGCCGAGGGCAAGCTGCTCACCGCCGGCGGCATCGACGCCCACATCCACTTCATCAGCCCGCAGCAGGCGTTCGAAGCGCTCTACAGCGGTGTGACCACCATGCTCGGCGGCGGCACCGGCCCCGCCGAAGGCACCAAGGCGACCACCGCCACCCCCGGCGCCTGGAACCTGCGGCGCATGCTCGAGGCCAGCGAAGGCCTGCCGCTCAACTTCGGTTTCCTGGCCAAGGGCAACGCCGCCCGGCCGGAGGCGCTGCGCGAGCAGATCGAGGCCGGCGCCATGGGCCTCAAGCTGCACGAGGACTGGGGCACCACCCCCGCCACCATCGACACCGCGCTCACGGTCGCGGACGCCTACGACGTCCAGGTCGCAATCCACACCGACACCCTCAACGAATCCGGCTTCGTGGAGAACACCCTGGCCGCCTTCAAGGGCCGGACCATCCACAGCTACCACAGCGAGGGTGCGGGCGGCGGCCACGCCCCGGATATTCTCAAGATCGTCGGCCAGGCCAACGTCCTGCCCTCCTCGACCAACCCCACCATGCCCTACACCGTCAACACCCTCGAGGAGCACCTCGACATGCTGATGGTCTGCCACCACCTGAGCCGCCAGGTGCCCGAGGACGTGGCCTTCGCCGAGTCCCGCATCCGACCCGAGACGATGGCCGCCGAGGTCGTGGAGCACGACCTCGGCGCGATCAGCATCATGGCTTCGGACTCGCAGGCTATGGGTCGGGTCGGTGAGGTGATCAGCCGCAGCTGGCAGACGGCCCACAAGATGAAGCGCGAGCGCGGCCCGCTGCCTCAGGACTCGGCCCGAAACGACAACGAACGCATCAAGCGCTACCTCGCCAAGTACACCATCAACCCTGCTATCGCCCACGGGCTGGGCCGCCACGTCGGCTCCATCGAGGTGGGCAAGCTGGCCGACCTGGTCTTGTGGCATCCGGCCTTCTTCGGGGTCAAGCCCGACCTGATCCTCAAGGGCGGCTTCGTGGTGGCCTCGCTGATGGGCGATGCCAACGCCTCGATCCCCACCCCCGAACCGGTCCGCTACCGCCCCATGTTCGGCGCCCTGGGGCACGCCCCCTCCGGCCTCTGCTTCCACTTCGTGTCGCAGGCCTCGCTCGAGCTGGGGACGCTCCCCGAGCGGCTCACCCGGCAGGCCTTGGCGGTCGAGAACACCCGCGCGCTGAGCAAGGCCGACATGGTCCACAACGACGCCCTGCCCGAGGTCGAGGTCGATCCCGACAGCTACCGCGTCGCCATCGACGGCGAGCCGATTTCCAGCGAGGCCGCCACCGAAGTGCCGCTCGCCCAGCGCTACTTCCTGTTCTGAACGGCGCCCGTATGACCCCTGCCCCCATCCGGATCCAGCAGCTCCCGCCGCCGCTGCCCAACGGCCCGGAGCCGCTCGAGGTGATCGAGGTGCCCATGACCTCATTCGAGCGCCAGCGCGTGCGCCGCCGCCTCACCACCACCGACGGGCGCGAGCTGATCCTCGAGTTGCCGACCGGCACGGTGCTGCCCGTCGGCCAGCCGCTGCACCTCGAGGGGCGCACGGCGTACGTGGTCCACGCCGCCCCCGAGGAGGTGCTGGTCATCGAACCGCGCAGCCTGGCCGAAGCGGCCTTCGTCGGCCACCTTATCGGCAACCTGCACCGCGATATCGTCCGCGAACACGACCGGATTCTCGCCCTCTGGGACGCCCCGCTCGAGCGGCGCCTGCGACAGGCCGAGGTACCCGTGCGGCGCGAACAGCGCCCCTTCGGCGGCCGACCCGCCGGCGAGCACCGGCACTGAGCGCCATGGACAACCTCACCCTGCTGCGGCTGCTGCAGCTCTCCGACTCGCAATTCCCCATCGGCGCCTTCGCCCACTCCAACGGCCTCGAGAGCTACGCCCAGCAGGGCCTCGACCCGGACGGCCTGCTCGAGCTGCTGACGAGCCAGCTCGACTGCGGCTGGGGCCGGCTCGATCTCGCGGCCGTGGCGTTGGCCTGGCAGGCGGACGACGTCGCGACCCTCGAGCGGCTGGGCGCCGAGGTGCAGGCCTGGAAGGTCGTCCCTGGCCTGCGGCAGACGAGCCTGCGGCTGGGGAAGCGGCTACTCACCCTCGCCGCCAGACTGTTCCCCGAAGCCGCCGCGGATCTCGTCCTCGAGCGGCCGCACCAGGCCGTGGCGTTCGGGGCCCTCACCAGGCGCCTGGGGATCGCGCAGCCGGCGGCGCTGCTGGCCTTCGGACACGGCACCCTGCTGTCGGCCCTGATGGCCGCCACACGCTGTCTGCCGCTGAGCCCCGAACGGGCCCAGGAGCTGCTGATCGCGCTCCAACCGAAGCTCGCCGAGGCCGTCGAGCGGGTTCTGCACGACCCCGCAGCCGACCTGCGCGCCCACCAGCAGGCGTATCTGCACACGCGGCTGTTCCAGTCCTGAGGAGGTTTGTGGTGACCAGACAACCCGTCAAGATCGGTATCGGCGGCCCGGTAGGCTCGGGCAAGACCGCGCTGCTGGACGCCCTCTGCAAGCGGCTGAGAGGCCGCTACGACATGGCGGTCATCACCAACGACATCTACACCTACGAGGACGCCGAATTCCTGGTCCACTCCGGCGCCCTGCCGCCTGAGCGCATCCGCGGCGTGCAGACGGGCGGCTGCCCCCACACCGCCATCCGCGAAGACACCTCGATCAACCAGGAGGCCGTCGCCGAGTTCAGCCACGCCTTCCCCGACCTCGATATCCTCTTTCTCGAGTCGGGCGGCGACAACCTGGCGGCCTCCTTCAGCCCCGAGCTGGTCGATGTCAGCATCTACGTGGTGGATGTCTCCGGCGGCGACAAGGTGCCGCGCAAGGGCGGCCCCGGGGTGACCCGCAGCGACCTGCTGGTGATCAACAAGATCGACCTCGCCCCCCATGTGGGCGCCGACCTGGGCGTGATGGAGCGAGACGCCCGCAAGCTCCGCGGCGACATGCCCCAGACCTTCACCAACCTCAAGACCGGAACCGGTGTCGACCGCGTCATCGACTGGATCCGCTACCAGGTCCTGTTCGAGGAGGTCGCGCCGTAACCGTCGCCCCCCAAACCCCGCCGACCGCAGGCCGG
The DNA here is from genome assembly GCA_963662295.1 of Trueperaceae bacterium. Classification (GTDB taxonomy): domain Bacteria; phylum Deinococcota; class Deinococci; order Deinococcales; family Trueperaceae. The sequence continues at coordinate 3,339,669 of OY759346.1, read as the reverse complement.
TTGCGCCTCCGCTTCGCCGCTCGGGCCGGCACGACCTACCTGCGCGAGCAGGAAGCCGCGGCGCCGCTCAAGATCGTGCGGCCCTTCGAGCTGGACTCGGGCCGCGTGCTGCTGCAGATCCTGAACGTCGGTCCCGGCGTCCTGGCCGGCGACCGCTACCGGCTCGAGATCGCCGTCGAGACCGGTGCCAAGGTGGTGCTGGTGAACCAGGCAGCCACGAAACTTCACCAGGCAGCAGCCGGGCAGTTCGCCAGCCAGAACATCTCATTTACAGTTCAAGACGGGGCCGAGCTCGAGTACTACCCGAGCCTCACCATCCCCTACGCCGGCAGCGCCTTCGAGCAGCGCATCGAGGTGGTGCTGGACCCCGACGCCCGCTTCGCCACCGTCGAACCCTGGGCGATGGGCCGCGTCGGGCATGGCGAAGCGTTCACCTTCAGCCGGCTGTCGTCGCGCCTGCGGCTGTCTGTCGGAGACACCTTGCGCTACGCCGACGCGCTCGAGCTGGAACCGAACACGGCGCCCGGTCGCGGCCTCAGCGACGGCTACCCGTATCTCGCTGCCGGGGTCTGCTACGGTTTCCCGCCGTGGGTGCCGGCATTCGAGACTTCGGAGCAGGCGGTCCTGGCGACCGGGCAGACCGACGACGGCCTGGGCTACCTGCGGGCGCTGGCCCGCGACGGCCTGACGCTGACCTGCACCGTACGGGGCCTGCTGAACGCCTGGCGTGTACAGCAGGGCCGGCAGCCGATCCCGTTCGAGCGCTTCACCTCCTGACCCAGCCCCGGCGGGCGCTTCGTTGCGCGAGGGCAACCAGAACGATATGCTTTCCCTGACGATTGTCCAACAATCATCGTCTGACAATCCAGCTGCACCTAAGGAGCGAAGAGCCATGGGCAAACGAGACGATCTGATTCAGAAGTACGCCGGGGACCTGCGGGACAAGGTCGGGGTCAAACCGGACATGGAACTGCTGACCGCCGTCACCATCGCCTGTGGCCCGTCGATCTACCGGCGCGATGCGGCCACGGTGTCGTCGAGCGACAAGGCCGAGCTGGCCAGGGTGCGCAAGAGCTTCCTGATCAAGAAACTCGGTCTGAAGGACACGCCGAAGCTCGACGCCGGCATCGATGCCGTCATGGAACAGTACGGAAAGTCGACGCGCTGGAAGTACCGGGCGGTCGCCTACTACCTGCTGGTCAAGCAGTTCAGAAAGGCGTCCTCGTTCCGCTAGACGGGTAGCGGGGCGGACCGGTCGGCAGTCGCCGGACCTGGAAGCCACAGAGCACGACGGGGATGTCGAGCTCGGTCTTGCCGAGGCGGCGGCGGGGGAGGGGTGTGGGGGGTTGGGGTCACGCGTTCCCGTCTTCAGCTCCGGCCGCGCACCAGGCCAGGGCGTTGCGAAGCAAGGCCTGATAGGAGGGGTGGCTCCAGACGTCGGGGAAGTGGCCGGGGGTCAGGACGCAGACGCGGCCCGCGCCCTCCGTCCGGGTCCAGCCGGCCGGCTGGGTTCCGTGCTCCGACGAGGTCTCGAGGAAGAGGTCGACGTCGGGATCGAACATCGTCATATGGTAGTGCTCGTCGGGGAGCGTGAAGGCGCCGCTGCCCGCGACCATCGGGTGCCCGGTGCGCGGCTCGACCGTGACCGGGCAGGGGGCTGGATGCTCGGCGAAGATGCCGCCCATCAGGTTGCACAGCGACGGGGAGTCGTCGTAGAAGGCCGTGCCCGAGTGGAGGAACAGGACGCTGCGGCCGTTACGGACGTAGTCAACGAAAGCCTTGCCGGTCTCCTCCGTAGCCCAGCGTTCCGAGTTGCCCTGGGCGCGTTCGTTAGCTTTGGAGAAGACGATGAGGGGGTAGTCGTCCATCCGCTCGGCAGACCACTCGCCAGGATCTTCAACCCACTCGAACTCATAACCGCCGTCGGCCAGCCCCACCAGCCCGTCCTGGGTGAGGGAGGCCGGGTGGCCGTTGTCGCCATACAAGACCAGGGTACGCATGCAATCTCCTTCCGCTACACGGTTCCGCCGGGAGCCCTTCTGAACAAGGCGGCCCCAAACCCATTGTCCCACGCTCCGGTAGTCCATCATGACAGCTGACAGGTTTTCCGACAAGCCGGAGAAACAAACTCCAGGACACGCTTTCTATCCCTGGACAGGATCGTGTTGTCGATGGTGTCGATCAGGCCGATGGCGTCGATGATATCGGCAACAATGGTTAGGTATGAAGAGGGAGGGCGACAAGATGAACGTCCAGGCGACGGTGACGGTGGATACAGACGCTAGGGTCTCGAGGTACAACCCCATGATTTTCGGGGGGTTTCTCGAGCATTTTGGCCGCCAGGTCTACGGTGGGGGGTACGGGATGATCTCACCGCACGACCGTCGAACGGGGAGCGAAATCAACCTGAAGCACTGTTGGAGGTCGGGAGCGTTTGGCCACGAGCGCCTGGCATCGTTCATCGACGAGGCGAAGGGCAAGACTCGATCTAAATTTAGGCGGACGGCTTCTGCCAGATCATCAAGGACGCCGGCTTGCTGCCGGAGGGGTTTCGGGAGCTGCTGTAATTGAGGGAACCATTGCGCTAGAGTGGTGGAGCGATCGTGATTGAGCAGAGGGGGGATACGAACATGGATCATGACGACCTGCCCGTAGGCCGAATCCTGAGCAGAAGAGAGGCGCTAACCCTCCTCGGCGCCGTCGGAGCGACAATCCTGTTGGGCCGATCCTTCGGCCACGAGGCCCCTGGTGCCACCACGGAGGCCCCCTCCTGCGTGGTGCGGCCCCAGCAGTTCGAAGGTCCGTTCTTCACCGACGCGCGGCTCGAGCGTTCCGACGTTCGCCTGGAACCCACGACGGGGGAACGGAGAGAAGGCACCCCCTTCATGCTGACGCTTCGGGTGTTCCAGATTGCCGATCGCTGCACTCCCCTGGAAGGGGCGACCGTGGACATCTGGCACTGCGACGCTGCCGGCGAGTACTCGGCGTTCGAGGACACCCGCCAGGGTTTCGACCACGTCGGGCAGATCTGGCTGCGCGGGTATCAGGTCACCGACGAGAATGGAGAGGCGAGCTTCACCACCATCTATCCCGGTTGGTACCCGGGACGGGCGGTGCACATCCACGTCAAGATCCGCGCGACCCTGACGAACGGCAAGAGCTACGAGTTCACGTCGCAGCTGTACTTCCTCGACGAGCTGAGCGACGTGGTCTTCCAGAAGGCGCCCTATCTCAGGGATGGGGAGCGGGGAACGCGCAACGCGAATGACTTCATCTTCGCAATGGGCGGGGAGCAGCTCGTCCTGGACGTGGGCGGGACGGCCGAGGGGTACGCTGCCACGTTCGATATCGGACTGGACGTGAGCTGAGCCGCCCCAGTGGGTGGATTCGAGGCCGTGTATGCTCCGGACTCGAGGCGGTTCAAGAAGGACGGCGTTCTATCCTGAGGAGCATGATACGGACAAACCAGAACGCCTCGCGGAGCCAGTTCACGCCTTGCGGGCGAGAAACGCATCAAGAGCCAATGCGATACGCTCCCCGGACCCCCGACCGTCAAGGATGCGGGTGAGCGACTTGGAGGGATGGGAACACCTTTGCGACCACCCTGGAGCCGCGCTCGGTCACGGCAATGGTGTTCGACATCGGTTGAGGCAGCGGAGAAGCGCTCAGTCCCAGGACTGGATCTCGAGGATGTTCGCCTCCGGATCGGCCGCGTAGACGAACGTGAGCGAACGGTACCACGGCAAACGATGTGTCCTGTAACCCGCGCCGCTAGTCCAGCACCTCCTGCGCGTGCGGCTCGGCGCCGCCGTTTAGTTCGAACACCACGCTCTCGAGCCGGCCGCTGAAGGGCGCCCCCCGCGGGTAGGCGAAGCTCACCGGCGAGAGCGCGTCGACGCCGATCGAGAGCCCGCCCCAGGAGATCATGTTGCGGGCCATGTCGCTCATGGCGGCCTCGGCTACGGTCGCCCCATCGACCTGCAGGCACGCCGTGCCGTGGTAGGGACCTTCGCGCTCGAATTCGAAGGCCAGCGCGCGGCTGCCGGCGGGCACCGGCGCCTCGAGCCGCTGGCGCCGGCCCAGGTAGTGGTACTCGTGGACCAGGCGGCCGTTTTGAAGGTACAGCGCGTAGCCGCCGCTGACGTCGCCGACGGCGACCAGGACCCCCGCTTCATTGCCCGACAGCGCCCCCACCTGGGCTTCGATGCGGTAGGAGCGGTCGAACACCAGCGGGGTGGCGCTGGCCGGGACCCGGGTCATGCCCGGCAGGTAGCGGAAGTTACGGCGGCTGCGGGGCGAGCCGGGGACCTGATAGGTCGAGGCCCGGATCGACAGGTAGCGGTCGTCGAGCGGGAACACGTCGTAGCGTTCGGCCTCGCGCCACCACAACTCCACCAGCGCCTGGAGCCGCTCGGGCTCCTGCTCGGCCAGGTCCTCGCACTCGGAGAAGTCCTCGGCCAGGTGGTAGAGCTGCCAGGGGTCGTCGTCGAAGGGCCCACCCTTTTTGTGGAGCGTCAGCGCCTTCCAGCCGTCCTGCCAGATGGCCCGGTGGCCGATCATCTCGAAGTACTGCGCGCTCCGGGTCGAGGGCGCGGTTTCGTCGTCAAAGCTGTAACGCATGCTGATCCCGTGGTAGGGCATCTGCTTCACCCCGCCGATCTCGTCCCGGGCCGCCACCCCAACCACATCGAGCAAGGTGGGGACCACGTCGATGGCGTGGTGGAACTGCCCCCGAACGCCGCCCTGCCTCTCCATGCCGTTCGGCCAGGAGACCACGAAGGGCGTTCGCACCCCGCCGGCGTAGGTGTTCTGCTTGTAGTAACGGAGCGGGGTGTTGGCCGCCTGGGCCCAGCCCCAGGGGAGGTTCACCTGCGAGTCGGGGCCGCCGATGGTGTCGAAGCGCTCGAGGTTGAACGCCACCGAGCAGACTCGTCCTCCTCATAGGTGACGATGTCGCAGCCGCCGTGCGGGCCGCCCTCCTGGCTGGCGCCGTTGTCGGAGAGCAGCACCACGACGGTGTCGTCGAGCTGGCCGAGGGCCTCCAAATAGTCCAGCAGGCGGCCGATCTGGTCGTCGGTGTGGTCGATGAAGGCGGCGTAGGCTTCTTGCATGCGGGCGTAGAGCCGCTGCTGCTCCGGGTCGAGGTCGTCCCAGGCCTCCACCCCCGGGTTCGAGGGGGGCAGGCAGGCGTCGTCGGGGATCACCCCGAGCGCCTTCTGACGCTCGAAGCGCTCGGCGCGGACTTCGTCCCAGCCCCGGTCGTAGCGGCCCCGGTATTTTTCGAGGTAGGCGTCGGGCGCCTGGTGGGGGCAGTGGGCGGCGCCGAAGGCCAGGTACAGAAAATAAGGCTGCTCGGGTGCGATCGAGACGTGGTCGCGCACGAAGCCGATAGCGTTGTCGACCAGGTCCTCCGACAGGTGGTAGCCCTCCCCCGGGGTGGCCGGCGGATCGACCCGGTGGTTGTCGGCCACCAGATCGGGGTAGAACTGGTCGGCCAGCGCGTCTAAGAAGCCGTAGTAGCGGTTGAAGCCGCGCCCCAGCGGCCACTGGTCGTAGGGGCCGGCTGCGGTCGTCTGCTCGAGCGGCGCGAGGTGCCACTTGCCGACGCACAGGGTGGCGTAGCCCCCGTCGCGGAGGGTCTCGGCGAGGGTGCCCGCCTCCTTGGCGACGCGCCCGCGGTAGCCCGGGTAGCCGGTGTCGACGTTGGCCAGGTAGGCCATGCCGACGCTGTGGTGGTTGCGGCCCGTCAGCAGCGCCGCCCGGGTCGAGGAGCACAGCGGGGTGACGTTGAAGTTGTTGTAGCGCAGCCCGCGCTCGGCCAGCCGGTCGGTATGCCGGGTGTCGATCTCGGCGCCGTAGCAGCCGAGGCTGCCGAAGCCGACGTCGTCGAGCACCACCACCACCACGTTCGGCTTGCCAGCGGCGTCGTTCTCCAGCGGCGGCCACCAGGGCGTCGAGTCGCGGAAGGTGCGCCCGACCACGCCCCCGAAGTTCGCGTCGGCGCCGCCCCGCGTCGGCTTGTCGCTGTCGGCGTCGTTCGGTGGCATGCACCCTCCTCCGGGCAGGTTGGTTCTCTCTTGGCGTCCGCTAAGAGCCCTGCTCGCGGAGCAGGTTTTCGAGCTGGAACTGGTGCCGGATCGGGTGCATCACGGCGTGCTCGAGCATCGCGTCGACGCAGTAGTCGACGCCCCAGCGCGAGCGGTAGATCGGTTTGAAGAAGCGGCCCCGTTCGACCCCTGTCAGGGGCGTCCGCCAGCGCTCGATGAGGTGCTCGAGGTAGGCGTCGGCCTGCGCCTCGACATCGTCGACCTCGGGCGGCGGCTCGAGGCCGGGATCGGGCAGCTCGAGCTTTTCGCACATCCAGTCCAGATAGCCGTACGCTGCCACCAGCGCGTGCCGCAGCACCGTCTGGATCGAAACGTAGTTCGGATTGTCGGTCTCGGGCAGCGTCACCTCGGCAGCGCGGGCCCGCCGCCAGGTCTCCAGGAACGAGCGTAGCTGGCGTTCGTGCAGCGCCACCATGGCTCGGGCGCCACTGTAAAGGAATTCAGGATTCGGATCGCTCATCGCCTTGCTCCTCTCGGGCATGTGAAGATGGTTCCCACCTTACCCTCGAGAGCCTCGAAACGTGGCCGCTGCCAGCGTTAGAGGATCGTCACCACGCAGTCCGTCTCGGGGTGGAACGAGAGCCGGTAGATGCCGTTGATCCAGTGGCGGGTGAAGGTCATCTCGGGCTCGAGGGGGCCGGTTCTCGGTCCCTCGGGAAAGATCCAGAAGTGCCGGATCTCGCGGTACTCGCCGGCGATCTCAGCGCCATCGTCGGCCTCGAGGCGCAGGTCGATCTCCTGGCGGTAGCCGCGGCCGAAGTGGAACAGCACCTGGGTCCTCTCGCCCGCCGGGCAGCGGATCGTCTTCTTCTTGCGTCGGAACATTCTGCCTCCTCAGAGCAGGTCGCCGGGCAGCGGATCGTCTTCTTCTTGCGTCGGAACATTCTGCCTCCTCAGAGCAGGTCGCCGGGCAGCGGCGAAAGCGCTACCTCACGGTAGCGGACGACCTGATTTGCTGGCAGATGAACAATCTTATCAATGCTGAGGGGCGGCCAGTTCAAGACGAAGGCTGCATTCGGGGGCGGGGGGTGCCCAACCGACGGAAACCGCGCCGCATGAGGAGCAGCCCGGCCTTCAGATCTGGCACTCAACAGACTTGAGTCTCTTCCTACACCCTTGCCGACCGCGCTCGTTTATACTGGCCCCTTGATGGCCGACTACTATGACACTCTCGGCGTGTCGCGCGACGCCGACGACCAGATGATCAAGGCCGCCTACCGCAAACTCGCCCTCCAGTACCACCCCGACCGCAACCCGGGCGACACTGCGGCCGAAGACAGATTCAAGGAGATCAACGAGGCCTACGCTGTCCTCTCCGACGGCGACAAGCGCACTCGCTACGACCGCTTCGGCACCGCCGAGGTGGGCCCTCAGTTCTCGGGCGACATCTTCGACATCTTCGCCTCGGTGTTCGGCAGCGGCTTCTCCGGGGCCGGCCAGCCGCGCCAACGGGGCCGGCCGGGCGAAGATCTGGAGGTCGAGATCCGCGTCACCCTGGACCAGGCCCGGGCCGGCGAGACGGTACCGGTCGCCGTCGAGCGGCAGGGGGTGTGCGACCGCTGCAGCGGCTCGCGCGCCGAGCCCGGCACCGAGCGCAGCACCTGCCTCACCTGCGCCGGCATCGGCCAGGTGCGCGCCCAGGCGCAGTCGCTGTTCGGCACCGTGGTCACCACCCGGACCTGCCCCCAGTGCGCCGGCGCCGGCGAGATCGTCACCGACCCCTGCAGCCAGTGCCGGGGTCAGGGCCGCACCCGTGAGCAGAGCTCGGTGGACGTGAACCTGCCCAAGGGGATCGACGCCGGCTACCGGCTGCGCATCTCGCAGCAGGGCAACGCCGGCCTCGAGGGCGGCCCCCCCGGCGACCTCTACGTCTACATCGACCTCGAACCCCACGAGCACCTCCAGCGCGATGGCGACGACCTCCACTACGACCTCGAGATCGGCGTGGCCCAGGCCGCGCTGGGCAGCTCCTTCGAGGTCCCCACCCTCGACGGCCCCGAGGTGATCGAGCTGCCAGCCGGCACCCAGCCGGGCAGCGAGGTGCGCCTGCGCGGCAAGGGCATGCCGCGCCTGCGCCAGCTCGGCTCCGGCGACCAGGTGGTGACGGTCCGGGTCGAGACGCCTCGGCGCCTCAGCCCCAAGGCCCGCGAGCTGCTCGAGGCCTACGCCGACGAGGTCGGCGAGGAGATCCTCGAGCACGAGACGCTCGCCGGGCGCATCAAGGGACTGTTCGGCCGCCGCAAGAGGGAAACTACCGACAAGGACGACACCGACAAGGAGACAGCCGAAGCGTAACGCCGTAGGCACAACCCGCGGCCATGCCATGATGGCGCCCATGCGACAGAGCGCCCCCGCCACCCTCGAGCGCCTCGAGGCCGGCCTGCGGGACGCCGCCGCCCTGCGCCGCGCGGCGTCCTGAAGCTCAGCTCGCGGCCGTCAGGCGCGTGCCGCGCAGCGCGAAGACGCCGAGGAACGCCAGCACCAGGACCACCGGCAGTGCCACGCTGAGCACGCTGAACGGGGCGGGCGCTTCGAATTTGGGGCCGTAGACCTGCATCCCGAAGGTGGTCTCGCCGACCCCCTGGGCCCCGGCGACGCGCAGGCGCACCAGCCAGCTGTCGTCGCCCCAGTCGCTGCTGGCCTCGAGGATCAGCGGGTCGATCCGGTAGCGGTCGCCGCTGCGCACGGCGCGGTAGCTTTGCGAGGCGCTGCCGGCCGTGGCCGGTGGCACCAGGTCGACGGTGACCACGCTGCCCTCGGCGATGGGGCGGTTCTGGTAGCGCACATCGAGGTCGAAGTAGGCGCGCCCCAATAGCCGCTCACCGTCGATGGTGACGGTGTAGGGGCCGGCGGGCTTCCTGTACAGCAGCCGTTCTTCGGTGCCGGAGAGCTGGCCGAAGAGCCCCGGGAGGGGCCCCTGCGTCTGGGCCCCGGCGAGGGCGAGGAGGGCGAGGGCAAACAGGGTCTGGATGAGGCGTTTCATGCGTTCAACTCCTTGTGGCGAATTCGTGGTCGCTGCGGCGGGAAGATGTACAGCAGCGCCACGACGCCGAGGGCGATCAGCAGCAGGCTTGGCAGCCATTCGCCGAGGGGCGGGCCCCGCTCGGCGGCGGGTGAGGTGGCGTGGATGCCGAAGAGGATATCGCCGCTTCCGGCCTTCCCGCGCGCCGTCAGGGTGATGGCGTAGCGTCCGCTCCCGCCGATGGGGACCTCGAGGGCGTAGCGCCGGTAGAGGGTGCGGCCGTCGCGGCTGTCGCTGCCGGTCGGGGTCGCCTCGCCCTGGTAGATCGGGTGCCCGCGATCGTGCACCGTCACCGTCAGGCGGGTGCCCGCGGCTGCCGGGGCTCGGCCCTCGGAGAGTTCGAAGACCAGTATGAGGCGGTCGGCCGACTCGCCGCGGTGTGCCTCTCCGAGCGCGGTGACGGTGTAGGGGCCGAGGGCTTCTCCCCGCAGCAACGGTTCGAGTCCCGGGTGGGCCAGCCCCACCGCAAGCTGCATCAGCAGGGTGACGATAGCTCCGACACGAAGGCGCTTCATCGGCGGCCGCTCAGGCGCTCTGGTGGCGCCCGGGAACGGCCAGCAGCGACACCAGCAGGCCGACCAGGCCGGCCTCCACCAGGCTGCCCGTCCAGATGTAGCCGGTGACCCACACGCCCCCGTAAAGGTTGGTCGCGAAGGCGTAGGCATAGAAGCTCCCCCACAACACGATCGGGATCAGGGTGCCGAACAGCTGGCTCCATAGGGGCCGGTCCGCGGCCGGCCTGGTCAGGGCGTAGAGGATATCGGTCAGCACGCCGGCCACCACGAACACGGGCACGAACGCCAGGTTGAGTTCGATAATCGAGGTGAGCAGGGCGAACAGCGTGAAGAAGAGGGTGAAGCTCCCTGCGGGCAGCCGGAAGTTGCGCACCAGCCACAGGCTGACGCCGACCAGCAGCGCCGACTCGACCAGCACCCCCAGCACGCCCATCTGGCGGCCGAAGAACTCGACGTCGGTGCGCCACTCGGCCAACATCCAGGCGTTGCTGACGGTCGGCAGGAAGACCATGCCGGCGAAGGCGAGGACGTTGGCGAACAGGGTCCAGGAGAGGAGCATGGGCAGCAGGCTGGCCATGGTTCCCTCACCCTGGGCGCGGCGCAGCCGCAGCAGGGCGGCGCGGGCCGGACCCAGCGCGATCAGCGCCCAGCCGATGAACAGCATGATGTGGGTGGGGCTCAGCAGCGCCTCCATCTCGACTTCGAAGCCGAACAGCGCGTGGCCGCCGAGGTCGAGCACGCCGCCGACGCCGAACACCACCACCCCGAGCGGCGACAGGGCGTAGCCGGCCGGGACGGCATCGAGCCCCCGGCGCCCCTGCAGAACGGTGCGCGCGACGAAGCCGACCAGCCACAGCCCGATCACCGTTAGGCTGCTATAGAACAGCAGGTGGTAGTCGCTGAACACGGACTGGTCGGGGCCGAAGGCGCTGTGCGACCAGCCGTCAAGGTAGATGCCGGCCGAGAGGAGCAGTAGCAGACCGGTGTAGATCCAGTCGAAGGCGAGCGTGGTGACCGGAGGTCCGGAGCTGCGGGTTTCAGGACGGCTGGTGCGCTGGGCTGGGGTGAGGGTTCCGAGGGCCATGGTGACTCCTTTTCGTCGGCGGTAGCTCCGGGGCTCGTGCGCCCCCCTTGCTATCCGCCCGGATAGTAAATGTATGTTATACATATGGATAGCAAATGTCAAGCCCGTATACTGAAGCCAGCACCATGACCGAGATCGCTGCCGACAACCCCACCACTCCGGACGCGCCGTCGGCGCAGGGTCGCCAGTCGGCCGAGGTCGCCGAGCGGACCAAACTGGCGATCGTCGAAGCGGCGCTGGCGGCCTTTGCCGACCACGGTTTCGAAGGCGCCAGCCTGCGCGACATCGCCCAGCGCGCCGGGGTGACCCACGGGCTCATCCGCCATCACTTCGGCAACAAGGAGGCGATTTTCCGCGCAGTGGTCGACTATTCGGTCGGGGTCTACGAGGCGAGCTACGCCGAGATTCACCACTTGGTCCAGGAGGGTGCGCACCTCGAGGACCCGGTGGCGGTGCTCAAGCGCAACGTGCGCACCTTCGCCGCCGTCTCGGCCCGTCACCCCGAGATGATGCGCCTGCTGATGCACGAGGGCGCCCATCCCAGCGAGCGAATCGACTACTTTCACCAGCGCATCTCGAACTTCGACTCGTTCTACGACGAACTGTTCAATCGGGCGCAAGAGACGGGTGCGCTCAAACAGTTCAACTGCGACTCCTACTTCCTGTTCCTGATCAGCACCTGCGGGATCCCCTTCGGCCTCACCGCGGTGAGCAGCCTCTACGTGGGCGGCAACATCCTCGACCAGGCCCAGATCGACGCCCACACCGAGCGCATCGTGGCCACGCTGTTCCCCGACTGACGCCGGGCCCCACGGTATGCCCAGCCCTTTCCAGGCGCCACCCGCTGCGCTAGCGTAGAGCATGCCCACCCGCACCATCTCTCTCGAAGACGCCCTCGCCGCCCTCCCTGCCGAAGGGGGCCAACGCTTCGCCACCCTGTTCCGCCACGGGACCCTCGAGGTCGAGATCTACGCCCCCCGCAGCGTCGACCCGCAGACCCCCCACAGCCGCGACGAGGTCTACCTGGTGGCGGCCGGCTCGGGCACCTTCGTGCACGGCGACCAGCGCACCCCCTTCGGACCCGGCGCCTTTCTGTTCGCCTCCGCGGGCCTCGAGCACCGCTTCGTCGACTTCAGCAGCGACCTGGTGGTGTGGGTACTCTTCTACGGCCCCGAAGGCGGCGAGGCCGAGTAGCCATGCCCACAGACCCCGCCGACGAACCCGCCACCGCCGTCCGCCGCCGCGACCGTGCCGTCGACGACGAAAGCTGGATAAGGGCCTTCTTGCACCACGCTGCCCATGGCTCTCTCGCCACCGTCCACGACGGCCAGCCCTTCATCAACACCAATCTGTTCGTCTACGACGAAGCCGAACGCGCCATCTTCCTTCACACCGCCCGCCTGGGACGCACCCGCAGCAACGTAGACAGCGAAGGAAGGGGAGGGGGTACGGGCCTGCTTCAGCGTCAGCGAGATAGAGAGGTTGCTGCCTGCGGATGAGGCGCTCGAGTTCAGTGTCGAGTACGCAGGGGTGACGGTGTTTGGATCTGTCTCCGTCGTAGACGATCCCGAGAAGGCCGAGCGCGCCCTGCAACAACTGCTCGATAAATATGCACCTCACCTACGTCCGGGGCGCGACGACCGGCCTATAACGGCTGGGGAACTCAACAGGACAGCGGTGTACAGGTTCGACATTGAGGAGTGGAGTGGGAAGAAGAAAGAGGTAGAGGAGGGGTTTCCAGGGGCGTTTGTTTATCGAGGGATTGAGGGGGAAGGGTAAGTAGGAGGTTAGGTCTAGGTGGAATCGGGCCCCTTCAGACCCTTACGCCTCCCAAAGACCAGCACTTCGTGTCATGGGTACGTACGGGCCCACGGATTGCGAAGCATGAACGGCACCTTTGGTGCCTCGTCCCTCAGAAGAAGGGTTCAATCCTCTTTCAGGAATCTTGTCGGGGTATAGATGCGGGGGATTGACCCCCTCCCCAGCCCTCCCCAGGGAATTGACCCCCACCCCAGCCCTCCCCCTAGAAGGAGGAGGGAGCTTACAGCGGGTTGCGGAATGAGTGACGTTGTTGCATGCTGAAGCATGTCCTACTCCACCGACCTCCGCGAACGCATCGTGGATACCGTCCTCAACAAAGGAATGACCCTCCAGAAGACCGCTGAGACGTTCAACGTGAGCAAAAGCAGCGTCGAGCGCTACCTCCATCGCTACCGCCAACAAGGTGACGTCACCCCACAAACCTCCCCAGGCCGCCCCAGCGCCCTCAATGAGCACCGGTCCTGGGTTGAGCAGCACCTGATCAACAATGACCTCACCCACGATCAGCGCTGCGACCTTCTGTTCGAGACGACCGGCATCCGCATCAGCCGCGCCACTATGTGCCGCTGGGTACAGAGAATGGGATCGACGAGAAAAAAAGACGATCTACGCCAGTGAACAGAATCCAGAAGCCCGGTGGCGGTTCTTAGCCTGGATCCAGCAGATCGACCCGAGGCGGTTGGTGTTCATTGATGAGAGCGGCTTCAACCTCGCCATGACTCTCGCCTACGCCTACGCCCCAAAGGGACAGCGGGCTGTGGGTCGGGTGCCGAAGAACCGGGGGGAGAACACCAGCCTGGTCGCCAGACCATCGTCTGGACGCCTACGAAAGGGACAGCGGGCTGTGGGTCGGGTGCCGAAGAACCGGGGGGAGAACACCAGCCTGGTCGCAGCCATCAGTCTCGATGAGGGCGTGAGTGACGCGATGACGTTGACTGGGGCGGTGGATGGTGACGCGTTCTTGGCGTACATCAGGCAGATCCTCGCTCCCAGGCTCAGGCCGGGACAGATCGTGGTGATGGATCAGTTGGGGGTGCATCGGAAACCGGAGGTTCGGGAGGCCATTGAGGCTCGCGGGTGTGAGTTGGTGTTCTTACCTGGGTACAGTCCTGACCTGAATCCGATTGAGCTTGCTTTCTCGAAGATCAAGGGGGTCGTGAAGCGCCTGGGAGCGAGGACCAGGGGAGCGTTGGACTCTGCGATTGCGGTTGCGTTGTTGACGGTGGAGCTTTCGGATGTGGTGGGGTGGTTTGAGCATGCCGGAATCCAACTTCACTCATTATGAGAACCGCTGTAAAAGCAACTACGATAGGAAACCTGGCTACGCCCGTAGAGGATACATCCCGGAATCATGGTCTCTTGAGCGCGGCTAGATCCGGGCGCAGGGAGGTTCGTTCGTAAGTAGAACCAAGCGCAGCAGGATCAGGACGATGATCAACCGCTTCGCGCTAGGAAACACCAAGCCGGGTGGGTAGTGATGGTTGTTCACCAAGGCGTGAATAGCGTCTTGAGTAACGAGAACAACAGCGTTGGGATAACCGTGGTGTGAAGGAACCAATGGACCAAGGTTGTTAATAGGACCCAAGGTCAACAGCAGGCGTCCCTGCCCCCCCATGCCTTCATGCTTGGTGCTTCGTAGTTGTGGTGCTGGAGGAGTTTACTCCGTAAGCGTCGCGTAGAGGTACCCTGGACTGATGGTACTCAATCCTAGGAACACGTTATGGAATCGTTATCCGAGTACCTTGTTGTTACTCACGAGTGCCTTTTGCTCCCTTCCCCTTGTAGGGGGAGGGCTGGGGTGGGGGTAAGCCCCGAATTCGGGGGAGGGCTGGGGAGGGGGTCAATCCCCACTTCAAGGAGGTCCTATGAACCGTATCAGCGACGAGATGGCAGCCAACTTCAAGGACGGGCCGGTCCTTAAATCCTCGTGCAAGATCGAGGTGGCCAACGCCGTCATGAACATCCTCAACAGCGTCGGCGAGGACCCCACCCGCGACGGCCTCAGGAACACCCCCGACCGCGTCGCCCGCATGTACGACGAGCTGCTGGTCGGCTACACCGTCGATCCGGTGAAGCTCCTCAACAACGCCCTCTTCGACGTCGAGTACGACCAGATGGTGGTGGTGACCGACATCGAGTTCTACAGCATGTGCGAACACCACCTGCTGCCCATCATCGGCCGAGCCCACGTGGCCTACCTGCCCGACAAGAAAGTAGTCGGCCTGTCGAAGATCCCCCGCGTGGTCGACGCCTTCGCCCGGCGCATGCAGGTCCAGGAGCGGATGACCAACCAGATCGCCGAACTGCTCGACGAACTCATCGAGCCCAAAGGGGTCGGCGTGGTGGTCGACGGTATGCACATGTGCGTGATGATGCGGGGCGCCAAGAAAGACAATGTCCACATGCGGACCAGTGCCCTGCTCGGCGCCTTCCGGAACCAGCCGAATACCCAGGCCGAATTCATGAACCACATCGAGACCAGCAACCGCCGGATGTTCGGCTGAGGCCTCCCTTTCGTCTCCGGCCCGTTCAGGCCCCGGGCGCCGGCACCAGCTTGCTCCGGTAGAACCACGACTCAATCAGGGGACAGGGCCCCTCGTCGCCATAGGCTTCGTATGTTTCCAGCACCAGCCCGGTGCCTTCAAGCAGCAGCCGGAGATCGGCCGGCGAATAGCAACGGAGGTACTGCGTGATCGCCTCGGACTGGTCCGCCCCGACGGGCCATTGCGAGGCGAGCTGGCGGCTGCCGTCCGCGTCGAACTCGACACCATACATGGTTTCCTCTTGGGACGTTTCACCATTGGCTGCGGCCACTCCCCAAGGGGAATAGATATCGATCACGGCGCACCCGTTGGGCTCGAGCCACCCCGCGGTGCGCTTCAGCAAGCGCCGCTGGTCGGCGTCCGAGCCCACCCCGAAGCCGTCGAAGTAGCACACCACGTCAAACTTCTCGGGGAACTCGAGCTCGTAGAAGTCGCCCTGGACGGCGGTCAGCTCGCCGTTGGGGACTTCAGCGGCGATGCGCCTGACGTTCTCGATGGCAGCGTCGATGATCTCTACCGCCGTCACGGTGTGCCCCAGAAACGCGATGGTGCCGGCAACGACACCGCCGCCGCAGCCGAGTTCGAGCACCCGCTTGGTGCCGGGGCCGGCGAACCGTTCGATGGCGGCGGCCGTGCGCCGGGCGTACTCCGGCGGGTCGCTCGGCGACATCTGCTGCCACCAGTAGGGGCTATTCATCATGGCGTACTGCCTGGTGTAGAAATCCTTCACCCAGTCCATTCAGGTTTCTCCTTAGTTTAGGGATCAAACGTAATCGAGGATTGTTTCAAGGGTCGATCGCCCGCTGCAGCCACAACCGCAACTCGCCCTCGACCTCCGGCGCCAGACCAGCCACCCTCGCCGCCCCCGGTTCTTTCCTGAACCACGTCCCCTGCCTCCGAGCATAGCGGATCGTCGCTCGCTTCACCATCACTTTGGCCTCCTCCAGGGTGCTATGGCCCTGCAGGTACGCCACGATCTCCTTGTAGCCGATCGCCTGGGTGGCGGTGAGCTGCTCGGGGTAGCGCCCCAGCAACCCCTGCACCTCTGCGACCAACCCCTCGGCGACGAACATCGCCTCCACCCGGGCTTCGATGCGGGGGCGGAGGGCCGCCAGTTCGGGCAGCAGCACCAGCTTGGCGTAGCGATGAGCCGGCGCAGTTCTGGGGAAGGTACTGGGGGGCCGGCCGCTGCGCTGCAGCACCTCCAGCGCCCGGATCACCCGCCGAGGATTGCGCTGGGCGCGCGCGGCGTCCTCGGAGCTGGCGGCGTCGAGCTCGCCGACCAGCGACTCGAGGCCCTCGCGCTCGAGCCGGGCCCAGAGGGGAGCCTGCAGCTCCGGGTCGGCCGCGGGCAGGGTGGGCAGGCCGGCGGCGAGCGAGCGCAGGTAGTAGCCGCTGCCGCCCACCACCCAGGGCAGCTTGCCGCGGGCCAGCACCTCGGCGATGGCCGTTTCGGCTCGGGTCACGAAGGCCGCCACGCTGAAGGGCTGGTCCGGGGTGACCACGTCGATCAGGTGGTGGGGGACGCGGGCGCGGTCGGCCGGGGAGGGCTTGGCGGTGCCCACGTCCATGCCACGGTAGACCTGCATGGCGTCGGCCGAAACGATCTCCAGCCCGAGCTCTGCGGCCAGCGCCAGCGCCACCTGGGTCTTGCCCGTGGCGGTGGGCGCGCCCAGCATGGGAATGGTCGGTTCAGGCACGTGTTCACGGTAACAGAGGCCTGAATTGAGGGTGCTAAAATCTGTCCATGGATCTGGAGAAGTACGGAACTGCGAGCGACATTCGGGAGCTGCTCGCCATCCGCGACAGCGTCGACGACATCCTGGTCGGCCTGCAGGGTGACGAGGTCACCGCTCCCCGGGCGGACCTGTTCGATCTCGGCCACGCCTATCAGCTGGTGATCGAGGTGCCCGGGGTGCCTCAGGAGAATCTCGAGATCGCCCTCCAAGGGATCGAGCTGACCCTCGCCGGCCTGCGCGAAACCCTGTCTGGAGAGGCCGAGGTGCTCAGCAGCGAACGGCCCAGCGGCCACTTCCAGCGCACCTTCGAGCTCCCCGGCGAGGTCGACTTCGACGCCGGCACCGCCCACCTCAGCGACGGGCTGCTGGTGGTGACGCTGCCCAAAGATTAGAAAACCTAGCGACTACTCGAACTCCAGCGTCCCCCGGATGTTGCCCTCGACCACCACGTCGTTGCTGTCCAGGTAGTAGATCAGCGTCTCGCCCTCGAGCACGTTGCCGTTCTCGGTGCTGCGGGCCGGTTCGCCGGTGAGGATCGCCACCCCGGCGGCCTCGTCGAGCACGAGTCGGTCGGCCTCGCTGACCCGACCCTCGGAGACCACCTGCACCCCACCGATGAGGGTGGTCCGGTCGCTGTCGAGATCGTACTCGAGTCGGTCGGCGTCGCCCGAGAGGGCGGGCGCCTCGCCCTCGGCCTCCCGCGTCCAGGTGATGGGCCCGTCCATGGTGGCGATGTTGGCCCCCTGGTCGAGAAAGAAGCGGCTCCCCTGGAGGGCGGTGCGGCCCTGCTGCAGCGCCACCCGGGCCGGCTCTGCCTCGTCCACCTCCTCGAGGCAGGGGGGCCGGTCGGCGAACGTCACCGCCGTTGCGTCTCGCGCCTCCAGCGTCTCCTGATCCTGCCCGTCACCGTCGGGCCGAACCACCACCACCAGCGTCGACAGCAGCAGCGTGTCCTCGTCGATGCGGGTCGAGACCAGCTCGCCCGCCGGCCCCCAGAAGACGTTGCTGCGGGCCTCCTCGACGCAGCCGGCCATATTCAGAACGGTCCGCCCCCCCTCCGTCCGGGGGGTGCCGTTGGTGATCACGATAACGCTGGTGTCGCGCGTCAGGGTCAGCGTCGGCAGGTTCTGGCCCAGCGCCAGCCCCACCCCCACCAGGAGCGCCAGCGCGAGGCTCCTCAGGGCGTACCCTCGGCCGCCGGCGGCGCGTCGCCCGCGGGCTCTTCGTCTACCGCGAACTGGAAGTCGTCGGCGCTGAAGTCGCTCGGCTCCGAGGCGTCGATCGGCTCCACGAAGTCGAATTCGATGTCCTGGCGGATGCGGGCCGCCTCGAGCTCCACGCCGTTCTCTTCGTCGAGCGACCGGGCCGGGTTGCCGATCACCTCGGCGATGTCGAGCGCGTCGTCGAAGAACACCACCTCGCCGAAGCTGGTGATGGAGCCGTCCACCACGGTCACGTTGCCGACGGCGTAGAGCCGCTTCTGTTCGGTCAGCACCCGGATTTCGTCGGCGCTGATGAGCAGCTCGTCGCCATCCTCATCGAGCCGGGTGATGCTCGGCTGACCCCCGCCTACGGCGTTCACTAGCTGGCCCAGATCCTGCTCCTCGGCAAAGGTCAGCTCGTCGGCGAGCGCCGTCTGGTTGCCGCTCTGCAGCTCGACGTCGCCGCGGCTCACGCTGCGGTCGGTATCGACGTCGAACTCGACCTCGGCGGCGGTGATCAGGGTCGGATCCTCACCCTCCTCGCTCGCCTCGACGCGGATGTCGGCGCCGCCGCTCAGCACCCCCAGGCCGGTCGCTTCGCTGTAGGTCAGCGCCGGGCCGGTCGCCCCCAGCCGCCCCCGCGCAACCCGAACGCCCCCCTCGAAACTCGCCTCGCGCTGCCCCTGCGCCTCCGACAGCAGCAGCTCGCCCAGCGCTTCCGGAACCAGCAGCACCGCGTTCTGGGAGAAGATCGTCAGGTTCGACACGGTCGCCAACACCCCCTCGGGATCGGGGTGCTGATAGCGGATCGGCCCGAAGCGGATGTTGCCGCTCACGGTGCCGTCCTCGGTCTCGATGCGGATGATGCGGCGGCCGCCCTCGCCGTCTTGCGCCAGCGCGCCGAGCAGGGTCAGGACCAGCAGCAGGATCAGGGGTTTTCGCATAGCGTACTCCTCGAATCGTCACGGTCGGTCAGCAGCTCGGTGATCACGGTGGTGCCCACGCCGCCCGCCTCGAACTCCTGCAAGTCGAACGAGGCGCGGACCCTCGGGTAGACGCTGTTGTCGCCCCAGGTCGGCCCGGTGATGCGCATGATCGGCACCTTGAAGCGGCCCTCGCGCTGGTCGATCAGCACCGACTCGTTCCCCTCGGACACCATCAGCAGACAGTCCTCGCTCTCCACTAAGAAGACGGTGATGCTGTCGCCGCGCAGGTTGTCGTTGCGGTCGATCACGATCTCGTCGGAGCTGACGGTGAAATCGACCACCCCGTTCTCGGTGCGGGCGCCATTCTCGATATCGAACAGGGTGGTCTCGCGCAGACCCGGCTCGTAGCCTACCGCCGGCGCCTCGAAGGTCCACACCGCCTCCGGGTCTGCCTCGGGGTAGAGGATCACCTCGGCCCCCGCCAGGGTGATGGTGCTGTCTGGCACCGTACGCCTGCGCTCAGGCGTCAGCGCCAGCACCAGCAGCAGCCCCACCACCAGCACCAGCGCGATCAGAGCGAGTCGAAACACGCTCCCAATCTAACAACTACCCCAACTGAGAAGGGTGACCAATTCTTTAACGGGCGTTCATCCACCGCTACTCGAAACGGACCGCCACCACCTGGTAGACGGTCGAGCGGGCGCCCATGCCGATCTTCACCTCGTCGCCCGCCCGGCGACCGACCAGGTTCTGCCCCAGCGGACTCTCATCCGACACCTTGTTCTCGAGGATGTCCGCCTCGAGGGTTCCCACCAGGTGGAAGGTGACCTCTTCGCCGTCGCCGGCCTTCAGGTCGATGCTGGCGCCCAGCCGCGCCTCGGCATCTTCGCCCGCCTCGGCCTCGACCACCACCGCGCGCTCCACCACCACCTCGAGATCCGCGATGCGCGCCTCGTTGGCGCTCTGCAGCAGCCGCGCCTCGTCGTAGGCCGCGCTCTCGCTAAGATCGCCGTCGGCGATGGCGGCGCCCATGTAGTCCGACAGCTCCTGCCGCTTCTCCTCTTTGAGGAAGCGCAGCTCCTCCTTCATGTTTTCCAGTCCCTTGGGGGTCAGGCGGATAGGTTTATGAGCCATCGATTCACCTCAGCAGCAAGATTCGTCGGCCACAGCAGACAGGGAACACCCCGCCCACCAAATGGCGATTCGATGATTATAAACCGAGTGTAGGGGCGTGGGCGTAGCCAAGCCCCCGGCGTCCCCTGGTACCGTGGGGCCATGGACACCCACCTGCTCGTTCATCCCACCCCCGGCTACGCGCCCACCATCGGCCATCTCGTCAGCATGCTCGACTACACCCGCGCCGCCACCCTCAACGACATCGCAGGCCTCAGCGCCGCCGACCTCGACCACCGCCTCGACGCCCGCGCCAACAGCATCGGCATGATCCTCGAGCACATCGCCGCCGTCGAGGAGCTCTTCTCGCTCCGGAGCTTCGGCTGGACCCTCGAAGGGGACGCCGAACGTCGCCACCAGCTCGCCCTCGGCATCAACGAGGAGAGCTGGGAGACCTTCCGTGGGCACGAGCTCGGCGTCTACCTCGACCGGCTCTCGAGCGTGCGGGAGAAGACGCTCGCGGAGCTGACCCGGAAAGACGATGCCTGGCTCTTCGAAGTCCACGACCAGCGGGGGCGGGATACGAACAATTACTGGCGCTGGTTTCATGTGATCGAAGAGGAGATCAGCCATCGGGGGCAGATCCGGGTGTTGCGGAAGCGGTTGCCGGAGGGGTGAGGTAGGGGAGATGGGGAGGGGTGGGGTGCGCTAGAATCTCTGGGGGTTGTGGGGTGAGGATGGTAGCGGTTGGATTGTCCTCGGTAGCGGGATTGGTGTGGGCCCTTAGCTCAGTGGTTAGAGCAGGCGACTCATAATCGCTTGGTCGCTGGTTCGAGTCCAGCAGGGCCCACCAAAGAAAACCCGTCAGAGACGAAAAAACTAAGCCTGCTCCGGTTATCAAAAGTGCCTGCAAGAAAAGAAATTACAGCTATGCCAGCAATGGCAACAGTGATACCAACATTGACCGGTTCCTTTATCGCTCAAGGCTGTCGGGTAGTGCGCTCTGGATTAGGCTGGGGTGAAGCCTATGGCCAAGTTCGGTATTGCGACCGGAACTTCAGCCGATCCGCAACGAGGTACGGCTCTT
This sequence comes from Trueperaceae bacterium, assembly GCA_963662295.1. Taxonomy (GTDB): domain Bacteria; phylum Deinococcota; class Deinococci; order Deinococcales; family Trueperaceae. Next base: position 3,318,510 of record OY759346.1, on the reverse strand, counting down.
CACATGATGGAGGATCCACGATGCGTGTCCTGATCACCGGGGGAACCAACGGTATGGGCAAGGGGGCGGCGCGCGCGCTCGCGGCGCGGCCCGACGTCGAGCTGATCATCCTAGGGCGCTCCCAGGACAATGGCGACGCGACCCTGGCCGAGCTGTCGGCGATGGGGGCCACCGACCGTGTGTCCTTCGTGCCCTGCGATCTGACCAGGCTCCGCGACGTCCGGGCGGCCATCGCCGAGCTCCACGACCGACACTCCAGCCTGGATGCCCTCTTCGTCAACGCGGGCCTCGGCTACCGACCGGAGCGTGTCGAGACCGAAGACGGCCTGCTCGAGCACTTCCAGGTCAACTACCTGTCCCACTTCATACTGATCCTCGGCCTTCTCGATCTCCTCGAGGCCTCTGACCACGGGGGGCGCGTCGTCTTCAACGCGACCGAGTTCGGGACCTCCCTCGACTGGGACGACCTCCAGATGACCCGCAAGTGGGGCTACGAAACTGCCGTCGTCCAGGGGATGGTCGCCAAGCGCATGCTCATCCGTCACCTTCACGACCTGCACCGCCAGGAGGGCGGACCCGACTTGTCGTTCTTCGGCTTCCAAGTGCCCAAGACCGTGTGGTCCAACCAGCTCGCCATCATCCCGACCCCGATGCGGATCATGGCCACCGTGATGAAGTGGTTCGGTCGGTTCATCTCCATCGACGCGAGTGGACAGATGATGGTGCCCCTGTTCGTCGATGGACGTGAACAGACCCTGGCGCGGTCCGGGCGACTGCTCACGTGGAAGAACGGGGTCTTCGAGGACGTGGACGAGCCCTCCTCCGATGTCCTGGACGCCGCCCAGCGACAGAAGCTGTGGGAGGTCAGTATGAACCTGTGTGATGACGACGGGATTCGGGAGATCGCCATGCGGTTGGAGTCCGGGGCCTGACGTGGCGCCGGGCGGGCCCGATGCAGCCATTCACCGAGGAGATGCGGACTTGCGGTGGCGCATCACGTACCTGCAGATGGAGTTCGAGCGGAGGGAAAAGCGGGATCTGGCACGGGTGCAGCGGCCTTGGTGGAGGAGAGGTCTTTGGTGACTTGGTTGGGCAGAAGAAGCTCTTTCCACAGGTGGACGCTGCTCAGTTTCATCCTCCTTGAAGGCTACTTGGGCATCGCGCTGGGGCAGAGGTGGTGATGTTGATCACCGACGCCACCACCCCATACGGAGGCAACGCGAAGAGGTTCTATTGCAGGAATTTCCGATAATGCCCAGTTCGCGGAACTTCCGATAACCGCTGTTCTCACTCCAGATACGAGGCTAGAACCAGTCCAAGAATAGCTACCTCTTGACCACCCGGGTAGCCTGAGCCGGTGACCAGACTCGATGAGATTGAACGGATTGTTGTTTACAGCGGGTTGCATAATCCTTGACCAACCCTCAGGAATCACGCCAAATGGACCATCGGGAGACGCAAGTGGGTTCTGAAGGAACCTGTTCCCGGAATGATATTGCGCATTGCTGACTCAATCATTGTGCAACCCGCTGTAAGTGCCTATCCGAGAACCTCAAGAGGATCGAGCGCCATAGCCCCTTGCCGTCCTGTCTCAAGTAGCCGGTTGATTCCACAGGAAGACGATGAAATCGAGATTACCCGGGCTGTTCCCCAACTCCCGCAGTCTCACCGTCACCTCCGAGCGGTGATGGACACTATAGATTCACGACCTGCAACAAATGGTGCCACACGCGAGTGGGATCGCCTTCAACCTCGCGCTGGGCGTCGTGGTTTGGGAACGAGAACTCCGCGTCGAGGTCTCGATCTTCAAGTCTATCGAGGTAGGCAAGCATGTTCGCTTGTTCTTCTCGCCAGATCGCAGGTAGGTCCTCGAATTCCTCGATCATCTCGAACGCCTTCTTGCAGGGCACGACCTCCTGCGACGAGGACTGTTGAAGGCCCCAACGATAGCCGCATTCGGTTTCGATTATGTGTTTGAGTACGCCGAGGATGGTTTCGTGACTGAGGTTCGCCGGTGTCGTTAGTTGACTGGGAGGGATCTGGCTGGCTGCCGTGAGGATCTTGTCTCGGGCCCAGTAATTGTAGGCGAATAGGGTTTTGAAGTCGCTAACTCGCATGCATCACCTTCCCTGGGGTTACCTAACTCCTGGAGGATGCGATTTGAACCAAGCATACCCAAGTCCTAGAATCGACTACTTCCAAGTCCCCAGGCCCCTATGGCGCAAGATCATGAAAGTCCTGCCCAAGCACAAAAAGCACAAACGAGGTGGTCGCCCCAGAATCCCTGACCGAGCCGTCATCAACGGTATCTGGTACATCCTGTGGACCGGCTGCCAATGGAAAGCCGTGCACCGCGACTGGTTCGGCGCGAGCTCAAGCGTTCTACACGAGAGATTCCAGACCTGGCAAGGACTGGGCGTGTTCGAGAAGATCATGCGACAGCTGGTGAAGTACTACGCCAAACGGCGCAACGTCAAATGGAAATGGCAAGCCATCGATAGCAAAGCCTGCCCCGCGCCCTTCGGGGGCGAGGACACCGGCAGGAACCCCACCGACCGGGGTAAGCAGGGTAGCAAGATCCACCTGCTGGTCGATAAGCGAGGTGCTCCCCTGGCGGTGTTCATCACCGGCGCCAACCGGCACGATAAGACCGCAGCGGTGAGCGTCATCATCTCGATCGTAGTGGAGCGCCCCGAAAAGGAGCAGCACCTGTGCGCTGATATGGCGTACGACGCTGCTGATTTCAGGGAGTTCCTGGCGCTGAAGGGGATCACGCCGCACATCAAGCACAACCCCAGAGGCAGCAAGAATCAGGAACCCGAACCCAAACAGCCTGGGCTTGGCGAATGCACGTACCCGGCAAGACGGTGGGTGGTGGAGCGTACCCTATCGTGGCTGGTGAAGCGGCGCAGTATTCGTACCCGGTGGGCAAAGAAAGCCTCAAACTGGCTGGCGTTCGTTCAATTCGCCTGTGCCCATATTCTGTTCAACCTGGCGGTTTCCGGATAGGGTCTAAGAGTACTGGAGGCTGTGACTGCCGCCTCCTCTGCATTACCAGGCCAAAAAGAAAAAGACATAAATGGCTATGGTGGGTTTACACTGCGTAACCGGTGGTTGTTGGAAAACTCTTTGACAGTGCCCCCAGGGAAGGAAACATCATGGCCGGACCACTCATCTACATCGGAAAACACGCGATCAAAGAGGGCAAGCTCGAGGTCGCCAAGAAGACGACCCGAGAGTTCGTGCAGTTTCTCGAGGCGAACCACCCGCGCATCATCCACTTGGAGATATGTTTCTCCGACGACGGCACCGAGATGACCGTCATCGAGGTCCATCCCGACGAGGAGTCCCTGGCGTTCCGTATGCAGGTCGCGGGCGAGCAGATCGCTCGCGCCTCCGAGTTCCAGGAGGCTACGACCAGCATCGAGATCTACGGAAGCCCCAGAGACACCCACATCCAGCAGATCAACCGAATGCGTCAGCGTGCATTCGTGAGCTTCAACATCGCTCACGCCGGGTTCAGCCGCATTGCTGTCGCAGTCTGAAGAACTTGATCCTATCGCCGTTTCATTATCGGGGGCTGGTTCTCGAGGTAATCGCTTCGTTCGGCGGTTGGCTGGCAAAAGAGTTTCAGGCTGCACCAAAACCTAGCTTGGTGGTTTCAGGATAGGCTCTCAGACATGACTCCTCCTTGAGTCTGGTTTTGGGCTGCGCTCTTTCATTTGTTTGAATACCGGCGTCTCCCTCCGCCCTCCATGACCCAGCTTAGGGCATTGATAGGGGTAGCGGGCGGGGCGGTAGCTCGAGGCACGCTCAGGAAGAAAAACGACCTGCGCGCATGCTCCGGATGTCTTGGAGACCCCTCTATCTTGGAGACCACCCCCCTAGCTCCGGATGTCTTGGAGACCCCTCTACGGCCTTCTCAACGCCCCAGCCAGGGCTTGCGTCGACGGATATAGATGATGCCATCGTCGTTGGAAGGCTACCCCTAGAATGAGTAGCATTCAATTAATAGTGGTACTCGGTAGAGCCTGCGCGATCTTGGAAGATGAATCTACCCTTACAGCGGGTTGCACAATGATTGAGTCAGCAATGCGCAATATCATTCCGGGAACAGGTTCCTTCAGAACCCACTTGCGTCTCCCGATGGTCCATTTGGCGTGATTCCTGAGGGTTGGTCAAGGATTATGCAACCCGCTGTAACGTCCGATAGGGGGCTCGCGATAGGGGGCAAAACCTCCTCCAAGGCAACCGCTGTGCGAAAACGATCAGCTCAGCTCACAAGGGCTTCTCCGCCACGAAAATGTAGCGGTCGAGACTGAAGAAGTAATCGCCCTTCTCCCCCAACCGGTGCAACTCCTCCGCCCAAGCATCGATCTCCTCGTGGGACACGCCGTCGACACCCTTCACGTACGAGTGAATGAAGTCGATCACGCCGTAGCTGTAGGTGTTGGGGGCGTAATCGGGATTGAAGATCGTGTGGACGGCCCGCTCGACCACATCGAATCCCGCTCGCTCCAGATCCTGTTTTAGGGTGCGCGGCAGGAACGGGTGGGGGCAGTGGGTGTTCCACAGGTCGATCACGCGGTGCATCCGCTCCCGATCGCTCGTACGCCACACGCACGAATCCCAATCCGAATTGAGGATGACCGCTCGAGCGCCGGGACGAAGCACCCGGTAGAGGTCCGCCAAGGCGGCCTCGACGTCCTGAACGTATTCGTAGGTCTGGGTCGCGAAGGCAACGTCGAACGACGCGTCGTCGAACAGCATGGCGGTGGCGTCGGCCAGTTCGAACGACACCCAATCCTGGCCAGAGCAACGACGCCTGGCGATGGCCAACACACTCTCGCTGTTGTCGATGCCGATGACGCTTCCGGTCTCGCCGACAAGCTCGCCCAGCGCGTAGGTGGTGATGCCCGACCCGGGGCCGACATCGAGCGCACGCGCGCCCGGCTGGATGTTGGCGAGAGCCAAGGCCCTTTCGCGCTGTTCCATGACGTCCGGGGTGGTGTTGATGCGTTCGAGCTTCTGGGTGAACTCGTCGTCGAACTTCATCGCTTCATCTTTGTATACAATGCGCAAAGTAAAGACGTGACCCCTGCTACTACCCTAGCCGCTCCACTGCCGATTGGTAGAGCGAACCCTCCGGGTGAGCCGGCGCCTATTCTAGTGCCGGCCGCCAGCCCGGATACTCGACCGAGAACGTGAAGCCCTGCTCATCGCGCGCCGTCAACAGCCGACTGCGAATCCACTCGGCGGTCTCGTCCAATGGCGGGCGCCGCAGATGATGCGGCACGATGGTCTTCAAGCCCGCGAAGAGCTCCCGCAGTTCCGGGTCGCCGACCGCATCGATCAAGTCTTGGGCGATACCGTGGTTCTCCAGGTAATTCTGCGTCCGCGCGGGGCCGAGCTCGTCCGAGATGTCGAGGATGTCGTCCCGCGAGCGCTGGGCGGTGTTGATGCACAACACCCTCGGCGGATCGCCGTCCAGCCGAAGCAAGGTCCGGGCCTCCGGCGACTGGCTGTCCAGCAACGTGGTGACCGCCGTGTCGCCCGAGAAGAGATGGTCGGCGACGCGATAGGCGAGGTTGCCGCAATTGGGGCGATGACGAAAGGTGGCCCAGGCCACCGCCATGCCGGCGAGCGTCATGGCGCCCGCCGAGTCGAGCAGCCTGAGGTTGCCGGTATCTGCGAGCTGCCGGTGCGATTCGTTGGCAGCCGACCCACCCCCATGCTCCCACTCCTTCCGCGCGAGGTACACGATGGTCCCGTCCCGGGCCATGGCGGCTGCCACGTCGGCGTGGTAATGGTCTCCGTCGAAATGGGTTACGAAGAGATGGCCGATACGCGCGGTGGCGCTGCCATGCCGCCGCAACGCCGAGTCCAAGTCGCCGTCAGCGGTGCCCATGTCGAGTAGCAGGTCGCAGCCCGTCCCCGCGCCGTCTCGGCGCAGAAATCCGCTATGCGACAGCGCATGCAACTGGTGCCATTGCATCATGGTTCCCGCCCATTCGAGATGAAGACCGCCGAACTGTGCCCCATGGTCAGTCCGGGGATGGTCTCTCCGGGGAAGCCGGCGGGAACCGGCGGCCGCAATTCCCCCGCGGCGGTGATTCGCAAGCGCACGTAGCCGCAAGCCTCGGCAGGAATCGGCCAAGTCAGATCGAGTTCCCCGGCTCCGAAGCCGCCGAAATCGTGCAGGACGGCAGGCGAGGTGTCCGCGTCCAGCCGCCCAATCACGGCGACTTCGGTCACGGGCTCTCGCAATGCCAGCCGAAGGCGCAGGTCCCCGACCCCGGTAGAACTGTCCCACACACCGCCTTGGGCAACTTTGCCAACGGACATTTCCCGCGGCGTCAGCCAATCGCCGAGCATGGCCCACGACCGACCGGCGCGAATGCCGGCAAACACCGCCGCCGCAGAGCGATCGCCGGACGGCACGCCGATGAGCGATCGGCTCCAGACGCCAAGCGGATAGTCATAGAACTTCTGCTGCTTGTGCACGTGAAAGTCGGAATTGGCGAAGAGTGTGAATGGGCGATCGGCGACATACGCCTGGTCGGCCAAGCCATTCGGCCGGCAGCCCGGGAACTCGTGCGGATCCGTTGGGCAGCCGCATTGGTGCCCGGCGACCGTCTCGATACCGGCGACGACGTCGCCCGCCGGATCGGCCGCCAGGTATCGGTCGACGACCTCGGCTGACCAATGGCCGGGATGCGGGTGGTTGAAAAAGACGACGGGGCGCAGCGCCTCGGGCAACTCTCGAAGCCACCGGATCGCGGCTTCCACGTCGCTGTAGTCGGCATGGCGGCTGCGGTCGTAAGTTTCTATAAACTCCATGGCCAGTTCCGCCTCCTCTAGACACGGGGGAAAAATCACGCAGGCGTGAATCCCGGCGGCGGCGTTCCATTCCAACCCGAAGAGGACGGGCATGGCCACCATCGTTCGAGCCTGGGCCACCATGTCCACCTGTTCGACGAACATCGCCTTGTTGGCGTGATTGGTGAGCGCGACGAAGTCCAGTCGTTCATCGAGGCCGGTGAAATGCTCATTCACCAGCTCGTGCGACTCGCAGTGGTTGTGCAAGTCGCCGGCCAGCCAATCGAAAACGGGAGGGGGTACCGAGATGTTGGACATCGTGTCGACCATCATGGTACGGCATCCGACTCGGCACTAGTCAATTCCGCTAACCGCCAAAGAGTTTCAACACAACAAGGCCGGCGGTGATGACAATGGCGCCGACGAAGCGCACGATCTTTCCGGGCTCGTTCAAGAACACGAGGGCCGCCATCACGCCGATGACTATGCTGAACTGGCGAAAAGCCACGACGTAGCTAGCGCGGGCGGTCATCTGGTAGGCACATAGGACGAGCCAGTAGGCGAAAAAGCACAGCCCCCCCGCGACAGCGGGAATGCGCCAGCCCACGTCGGGACCGGACACTGCACGCTTGGTCATGAGGGACTTCAGCGGGAGGTAGATGACGGCGGCGACAGCGAAGAACAGGTAGCCGTAGACCGGCCTTCCAAGTGTACCTCAGGATGTGAAAAGCACAGCGATAGTACAGCTATCGTACAGCTATGCCATCCGGGACGAACTGGAACCAAGCGGCACGAACCGACTCGACCCGGGATGATTGGGCGTCAGGGACGGTACCACCGGGGATGACTCGGGACCAGCCGGCACCACCCGGCATGTTCGCGGTCACCTCATAATCGCTCGGTCGCTGGTTCGAGTCCAGCAGGGCCCACCAAAGAAATTGCGTCAGGGACGAAAAAACGGAAGCCCCGCTGGTAGTGGCAAGCTTCCGATTAACGGCCAATTACAGCTATCGCGCCTTCAATAGGGGAGCAGGCATTTGCCGAGATAAGGTAGCGTATAACGTAATTGGAGAAGCTCCTCAGGTTCTCCGTTAGGACCCGTGATGCCGCCGAACGACGCACCGAAACAGCCATGGACGCTCCCAGGCTGGCGCAGGCGCACCCGAACCTGGATTCAGGCTGTCCTGGCACAACGCGACCTCACGGTGACGGGACCGATCGAGCAGACGCACGTGAAACCCTGGTCCACAGTGCTCCGGGTGCCAACCACGGCGGGAGCGATCTACTTCAAGGCCAACACCCCCGCCCTGGCGCACGAGCCGGCGGTTACCGAGGCGCTATCGCGGTGGCGGCCCGAGGATCTGCCGACGGTGCTCGCGACCGACCCGGAGCGCGGCTGGATGCTGATGGCCGATGGGGGCGCGAGGCTTCGCGAGGTCCTCGCTGCCGACCGTGACCTTCGGCACTGGGAGACTCTGCTGCCGCGCTACGCCGAGATTCAGATCGAGTTGGCCGGTCGCCTTACCGAGCTGCTGCAGCTCGGCGTCCCCGACCGGCGGCTAGCACTCCTGCCGGAGTGCTATCGGAGGTTGCTGGACGACACCCCGGCCTTGCGCCTCGACCTGCCCGACGGGATCGGCTCCGCCGAGTACCGGCGGCTCCGCGAGCTCGAGCCCAGGCTGGCCGACCTGTGCGCCCAGCTTGCCGCTTCACCGGTTCCCGAGTCGATTCATCACGGCGACCTGCACGACGGCAACATCTTCGTCCACGACGGCCGCTACACCTTCTTCGACTGGGCTGACGGCTCCGCGTCGCACCCGTTCTTCTCGCTGCGCGGCGTGTCCGTGAGCCTCGAGCACACCCTGCAGATCGAGGAGGGCGCCCCGGAATTCTTGCGGCTGCGAGACGCCTACCTGGAACCGTGGACGCGCTACGCCTCGCGCGTGGACCTGCTGACGACCTTCGACCTGGCCCAACGGCTCTCCCCGTTGAGCGGGGCGCTGATCTGGCATCACACGAATCTGGAGGCATCCCTCTGGCAGGACTATGCCCACGCGGTGCCAGTCCTGCTGCAAGAGTTCCTGGGCGCCGTGGACTAGGGCCTTGCTAAGGAGGGCTGCTGAGCACCTCAAACTATACGTAAGCCGGTCTGAGAATTTTCGATACTGTAAGTGCGTCCTATATGGCTCTTGACGAACCCGAATAAACAGCACGTCCGTCGGGGAGGGCGCTGATCCCGAACGCACCAGGCCGGATTTACATGTTCCCACCGTTTCCGACAGCAGGACAATCCGGCCTCGTGAGAAAGGCGATGAGCAAGGGAAATCTTGGACCCACAATCGAGTTTGTGCCGGTCAGTACGGCATTTCTCGGTTTCTCCGTCCACCACGCATCGTCAAATCGCTCTTACTCGCCACCCTCTCGTCCAACGCCAGATCGTTGAGTCGTATTCAGAAAAGCGGAAACGCAGCCACCGTCAGGCACGGCAATGTGCGAAAAATGCGATGCGGACCGGGGTTTCTTGCCCCTCACTAGAGATCAGACCCGTCACCGACGCAACCCCGAACAACGCCGGCAAGTCCTGGACAGATGAACTCCCAGAAGAACCGATTGAGGAACTGGCGATGCCGCCGGATGAACCTATCTGAGATTGATCGTTCCTTTGTGCCGTCACGCAGGCCCCACCACGGGGTCTGTTCTTTTTGGCTGGCGAGGTCGGGGTTCTTGGGCCCTGCTCTTGACATACTTGGTTCTTAAGAATGCAAGATGGTCCAGAGATCGAGTCAAAGTTAGGTGGTTCTGGGCTTCTTGTAACCCATTTGTAACCCTTCTTGTTGGAAATCCGAATGCGGTGCGCCGGCACCACCACTTCGGGTGCCGGCGCTGCGTAGGTTGATCTTCTGCCTCCAATGGCCGGAGTTTACTCTGGGAAGCCGATAGCGGCCTGGATCGCCCAGGTTCCAGCCGGACCCGGATAGGTACCGTACATCTCGCCGTCACCGTGGTAGTTCAGGTCAACGTGGAACTGGTGCTCGTCGAGCAGGCACGCCGTTACCACGTAGGTCTCGTCCAGGCTCACGTCGGGCCTCGGCGGAACCACGGTCGACAGCGGCCCGGCCGGCACCATCACCGAGATCGAGCCTGCTCCCGAGGGTGACGCGGTGAAGCTATTGTCGCTCCCGTCGTTCGCTCCGAACGATCCCAAGCCGATGGCGTTGCCCATGGTCCCGTCGAAACCGGGATCCTTGAAGATGATGTTCCACAAGGTGTACAGCCCGTTGGGAATGAGGCCGCTCATATTCAACGTCAGGTGGGTACCGGCGTCGGTGCAGCTGATGACGGCGAGGCCTTGGGGCCGGTCGAACTCCCCGAGGGTGAGGTGGTGACCGTCGGGCGCAAGGAGTGGGGGTTGGTCTCCTCGGTTGCTGTAGATGGGGGTGGTGGGGTCGCTCATGGCGTCGAGTTTGTTGCCGTCGGCATCCATGATGTAGGCGTACTCGGGCATCACGAAGGGGCTGAGAGTAAAAGCTGGCTGGGCGAGGGCGATGCTGCTGGTGAGGGTGAGGGCGAGCAGGGTGAGGGTCAGGCGGCTCGCTGCGTTGGTTGGCATGGCGGGGCTCCTCTCTTTCCTTGGGGTCCTTGCGATTGCATGAATTCTGGGTACTCGTGTTCGTCTGATCGGCATGGCAAGCGATTTCACCTCTCTTCGTCTCTGGAATCCAACTTCTCGAAGGCTTCGGCATCGAGGTAGGAAAACAGTTTCTTCAGGCTTGTGAACGTCTCAAGGGTTGACTTTTTGCCCCCAGTGGAACCAGGTACCGGCGTCATCCCGATAGCAGCCTTCCGGCGCCTGCAGTAACAGACTGCTGCGGCTGCCATCCTCGTGCAGCTCTTCGTAGAAGACCAAATCCCCGGAACAGGCGACTTCGAACGCCAGGTCTGCCACGCTGGTTAAGGTCGCGATGTTATCCCGGAACTCCCAGGGGCCGCCGACATAGATCCTGGTCTCGGGATCATCATTGGTTTTCGAAAGGGTGTCCACGTACCTCCATATGCCGCCGTCCGGGAAAATCTGGTAGGCGTCATCCACCATCGCCTCCGGATTGACAGATCCTTGTCGGGATTCCCATACCCCGAAGGGGGCCCTATTACCTGGATGCATCCAGATGCCCACCATGTCCTCAGCGGTCATGTCCTGAGTGGTAGGGTCGGGCTCGATCTGGGAGTAGTCCACCTGCGAGGTGAGATGCCCCTTGAGCGTTCCTACCGGCGATCTCTGGGGAAACACCTGTACGTACCAGAGCCCGGCCTTGAGCTCCATCACCTGTTCATCCGTCAGCTCGAACACGGCGCTGAGCATGTCCTCTGTTCCCACGACGGGGACCATGAAACCGTTTACCACGTGGCTTCCCGTGAGGGCGTCGAGCTCCACCTGGGGCCCGGTTTCACCCGGGGGTGCCTGGAAGATGCCTACGCCCCTGGTGAGGACGCCCACGTCCCGAAGGTTGCCGGTAACGACCAGCCGGTTGCCTGTGAGGATGGCGATGAAGCTTGCGGTTGCGATCTCGCCCCGGATCTGCGCCCGGTCGGCGGTGAGGTCCGCGGTGAAGGTGATGGGGAACCAATCGGGGATCCCCTGGGCGCCAACCTGGCCCAGCAGGAGTCCCAGGAGCATCATGGTCGCGAGCTTTGAAACGATAGCTTTCATTATCTTCCTCTTTCTGCACCCCGGGGGAGGGATAGCGGGGGACTCCCCTCATTCGTGGGCACCCCGTGCGGTGTCGATGAGAACGGGGCTTGAGTTAGCTGCTTCGATCCTGGCGGGCTTGGTCTTGGAGGTACGCGAACAACTGTTCGAGGCTGTTGAAGGTCTGGTTCCTCCCTCCCGTGAGGGGTCGCACCTCGGCGCTGAATCCTTCCGGATGGTGCGACAGTCGCACGATGAAGGATTTCACCTGATATCCACCTGCTGGCGTGTCTCCTCTCTTCATCGGTTCCTACTCTCTTGTCCCTGCTCGGCATGACCCCTCCTTGAGACGCACGCTCAGCATGTTCCGGTGGGCGTTTCAGAAGCGCCTCCGGAACACTTCCGCAACACTTTCCACGCAACCACAACGCCCCTCGACCCGATCCTTCCGGGGCTCCTATACTGGACGAATGAACCTCAGGACCCTGGGTGGACTGAGCCTCGAGGGCAGTGACTTCCGGCGGGGCAAGTCCCTGCTACTGCTGGCCTACCTGGCTGTGGAGGGCCCTCAGGAGCGGAGGCACCTGGCGGAGCTGTTCTGGCCCGGTAGTGCTCAAGGATTGCGGAACCTGGCGACAGTGCTGACGCGCCTCAGGAAGGCCGGCGATAGCGTGATTGATGCGGATGACGCTAGGGCATGGACAACCATAGATTGCGACGCCACGGGTCTGCTGGCTTTGCTCGAGAATGGGAAGTACCTGCAGGCTTTCGAGCTGTACGAGGGGCCCTTCATGGTTGGGGAGACCCCGAACTGGGGGAGTGAACTGGAGGAGTGGGTGTACCAGACGCGAGAGCGGCTGGCGGGGCACATGCGAGAAGCCCTGATGATCCTCGGCGAGACCGAGGCTGCTGACGGTGATTTCCAGGGGGCGGCGAAACGGGCGGATGATGCCTACCTCCTGGCGAGTGCCCCCCGGTTGAACCTGAGGACCTCGAGCGGCTGCACGTGCTGATGGTGGCGGGCGGCAGCTTGCGCGCTGGGGAGGTTCAAAAGGAAGCGTTGGGCCTTGGCTTGCCGCTGGAGGTTTCTACCTCTGAGGCGAGGAGGCAGTTGGGTCACGGAAAGCAGCGCGATATTTCATTTCTGCCTGTTCATGGGACCCCGTTCGTAGGTCGAGAGGCTGAGCTCCCCGAGGTTACGCAACTCCTCGCGCAACACGAGTGCAGGCTGCTCACCATGACGGGCGTGGGCGGTGTCGGCAAGACCCGGCTGGCGCAAGAGGTCGTGCGAGGTCTCCTGGGGTTGGAACTGTTCAACGACGGTGTGTTTTTCGTCCCGCTGGAGGCCCTTACCTCCGCAGGGTCGATTTCTAATGCCCTGGCTGATGCGTTGGGCCTGGTGTTGTCAGGTCAGGTTGACGCTGGGATCCAGGTGGTTCGTTTCCTCTCTGAGAAGCGCACGCTGTTGGTGCTGGATAACTTCGAGCACCTCCTGGAAGGCACTCCGCTGCTCGTTGATCTCATGAGGAACTGCCCGCACCTCAAACTCCTCGTCACCTCGCGAGAGCGGTTGAACTTGGAGTCGGAGTGGGTGTTCGGCGTTGAAGGTCTAGCGGTTCCCAAGGCCGGAGGGACCACCTTGGAGCGAGCAGGATACTACTCTGCAGTGCAGCTGTTCGTGCAGCGGGCGAAACGGGCTCAACAACGCTTCTCCTTGACCCCTGAGGCGCTGCCGGCGGTGACGAGGATCTGTCAGCTCGTGGAGGGCTTGCCGTTGGCAATCGAGATGGCCGCCAGCTGGCTTCGAATCCTCTTCCCACAGGGCATCGTTGAGCAGCTTGAGAAGGGCCTAGATGTGCTCGAGGCGTCGAATCGGGATTTACCTGAGCGGCATTCGAGCATCCGGGCGGTGTTTGATCACTCGTGGGATCTTTTGTCAGAGGTCGAGCGTGGGGTGCTGCGGTGCTTGTCGGTGTTCCACGGGGGCTTCAGCCTTGAAGCGGCGAGCGAGGTTGCTGAGGTTACCCTGCCGATCCTCGCAAGCTTGGGCTCTAAATCGTTTCTAACGCTCACCCCGGCGGGCAGGTACGAGCAGCACCCGCTGGTGCTGGAATACGCCCGGGAGCGCCTGGCGGAACAGCCTGGGGATCGAGCGGACGCCGTGGAGAGTTACGGGCTTTACTACCTCTCTTTCTTGAGAGAGCACTACCCGGAGTTGAGCAGCAGCAAGTACAAGCAGGCCCGCACAATTTTAGCTCCGGAACTCCCTAACATCCTGGCTGCCTGGGATTGGGCGATCGACAACCTGGCACTCGTTCAGATTAGGAATGCAGCCTTTCCCCTCCACAAACTGTTTGAGGTTGAGAAGCGTGAACAGGAAGGTGTCGAGCTGTTCACACAGGCTGCCGGTCGTCTTTGAACCGTACTGGGTTTCGTGGAGACTCTGCTCTCACGCGGCCAGCCTGGGCATGGCCTGCGCTTGAGTGTACGCCATCTCGAAGTCCACGGGACTGACGTAATCGAGCGAAGAGTGCAACCGCCGACAGTTGAACCACCTCACCCACCGCATCGTCGCCGTCTCCACCTCCTGCCTCGAGCACCAACTCGTCGACCTGGCGTGGATCAGCTCGCTCTTGAACAAGCCGATCGTGCTCTCCATCAACGCATTGTCATACGCCGTGCCCACCCGACCGATCGAACCGTTCACGCCATGATCGAGCAACTTCTGGCTGAACGCCAGACTCGTATATTGACTGCCGGCATCCGAATGATGAATCACGCCGTCAGCAACGAACCGCCGATCGGTTCGACGCCGGACGCTCACAGCCTGCTCCAGAGCCCTCATCACCAGCTCGCTGCTCTTACCGGTACTGACCGTGAAACCCAGGATGCGCCTCGAGAAGCCGTCCTGCAGGAACGACACGTACACCCACCCTTCACGAGTGAGCACGTGCGTGAAGTCCGCCACCCAAACGATGTCGGGCGCATCTTGGAACCAGTCTCGCCTCACCAGATCCGGCGAGCTGACGCCGCTAGGCGTTGGGATGGTCGTGCGGACCTTCCTTCTTCGTGTCATGCCCTTCAAGCCCGCGACTCTCATCAGGCGCGCCACCTGGTCACGCCCAACGTCGATACTCTCGTGCTGGAGGGCGTGCCATACCTTACGGACGCCGTACACACCAAAGTTCTCGCGGTGCACCCGATGAATGACCTCCAGGAGACGCTCATCGGATTGCTGGCGAGCGGATGCTTGCCGCTTCTTGGCTGCGTAGTACGTGCTCGGGGCGATCGGCACGTTGTGGTCCCGTAGGACACGGCAGATCGGCTCGACCCCGAACAGGTTCTTATACGCGTTGATGTAGGCGACCATCACTTGAGTCGGCGGTCGAGCTCCGCGGCCGCGAAAAACGCGCTGGCTGTCTTGAGGATCTCGTTGGCTCGTTTGAGTTCGGCTACTTCCTTCTTGAGGGCCTTGATCTCCTCACGCTCTGTGGTTGTCAGGCCTGGCTTGTCACCAGCGTCGATGCGGGCTCTGTCTACCCAGCCGCGCATGGTGTCGACCGGGATGCCGGTTAGGTCATGCAGGCGCCGATAGGAGGCTGAACGTGATTCGTGCGGCGCTTCTTCTCGACGCTCCATGAACATGCGGATGACTCGATCTTTGGTTTCTTGGTCGTAACGGGTCATGCTCCATTCTCTCCTTTCGAGGGAGAACGGAGCCTCCATCAAACCCAGGGCGGTTCACTTGACGAGTCGAACCCCGAGCACCATGCGGCGTTGGGGTACGTCTTGATCGGCCAGGGTGCTGTCAATAGGGCGCTCGGGGATTACGCTGCGGAGGCCGGGAGTTTGCTGGAGCGTGGGTTGGGGTTGTTGCGGCCGCTGGGTGAGGATCTGGGGGTGGCCTGGGGGTTGTCCTGGCTCTCGCTCGTTAGAGGTGTGGGAGGTGGCGATGTGGCTCAGGGGCGGGCGTTACTTCAGGAAGGGTTTCCCATCGCCAGGAGGGTGGGGAGTGCCCACCTTATCGGGCGGTTCCTCAATCAAAAAGTCATCCTCGAGGATCCTGCATTGGGAGGCAGCGTCGAGGACGCGAGGAAGCTGCGCGAACGGATACTCAGTGAGCAGCGGGAGGTGGGGGACCCCTATCATCTGAGCTTTGCGATGGCCAATCTTGGGGACTTCCTGTTCCAACACCGGTCCTTCGATGAGGGCAAGGCGCTGCTCAAGGAGAGTCTCGAGTTGGCCCGGGAATCCGGGAGCGGGGCTGAGGTAACGCCTTTGGACCGCTTAACCGAAGCCGCCCTGATGTCCGGGGACTTGGATGAGGCCGAGGGGTACGCTTCTGAGATGCTTCAGGTATCGAGGGACTACTGGTTTATAGCCTTGGAGCCAAGGGCCCTGGCGCTGCTTGGGATGGTTGCGACCAGGCGTGGGAATATTCTTGAAGCGGAAGGGCTCCTGGTTGAGGCCCTCGGGATCGCTAGAGGGATGGAGAACCAGCTAAGCACCCTGGGGGTCCTGGTGTCTGTGGCGGGATTGAGGATCGCGCAGGGTCATGTCGCTGCGACTAGAGTGGTTAAGTTTCATCATTGACCACCCGGCAGCGGACAATTTTGGGCGGGCTGAGGCCCAGCGGTTGCTCGATGACGTGAGGAACCAGGTGCCTGCTGAGGAGTTCTCGGCTGCCGTGGAGCGCGGCAAGGAACTGACCCTGGAGGATGTCATCAACGATCTCCTACCGGAACTCTGAGAAGAGGCCACACCCGCTGACCGGTTCGTTGACTTATAGAGGTTGCAGGTGTAGCCATGGTGAAGTTCGACTCGAGTACAGCTATCTTACAGCTATGCCATCTGAGACGAGATGAAACCAGGTGGCACGAGTCGAGCCGAAGCGGGATGATTCGCAGTCAGGGACGGCACCATCCGGGACGACTCGACACCACCCGGGATCAGCTGGCACGTCCGCGGGCACCTCATAATCGCTCGGTCGCTGGTTCGAGTCCAGCAGGGCCCACCACAATTTTCCCGTCAGGGACACAAAAACAGGGGTTCAATCGGTAGTGGAGGCTTCTTATGCTAAAAGGCAAGAAAGTGTTGTTGCGTCCGTGGAGGCAGGAGGACATAGCCAGACTCCACGAGTTCAAACAGGATCTAGAGCTCCATTTGCTTGACGCGAGCCTTCCATGGGTCTCTCCGCTGGAGTCAACCCAAAAATTCTATGAAAGTCGTACCAAACCCCGGAATGATCTAATTACGTCGTTTGCTACTTGATCTGAGAGATGAAACGGGGGATGGTAGGTCTGCTATGAACCAAATCCATCCCCGATACCAGCATACGCTCGACGACCTGTTCCTGCAGGTGTTCGTACTCATCGATGACTTCTTACAACCCTTCGAACCACAGTTACCCAGTCAGGCACACCAGAAAGCCAGTATCAGCGAGATCTTAACCATCGCCATCGTCGGCGAGATCCTCGCTCAACCATTTGAGAGCGTGTGGTACTGGCTGGTCACACAGAACCACCAGGATTTGTTCCCAAGCTTGCCGCACCCCAGCCGCTATCACCGGATTCTTCGCAACTCCGAGCGGCTCATCGCTCAGCTGGCACTCAGCGTCACCGGGGAACAACAGGGGGTAAAGCTGATCGATAGTAAACCCTTGCCGGTCGCTAAGGGCAAGCGCGCTTCGTGGGCGAAACTCCCCGAGGCCGAGAAGGGATTCAGCACGATGGGGATGGTGTTTGGTTTCAAGCTGCATGCCCTGGTGAGTGAAGCGGGGTTGTTCCGGAGGTGGCTGTTTGCTCCTGCATCCTGCTCGGATGTTCGTGCTGGACGGGAACTCACGCAAGACTTAGAGGGCGACCGGGTGCTCGGGGATAAAGCTTACGTGGGTTCAGACGTCATCACTCCAGCCAGGAAGAACATGCACGATCAAGGTATTTGGTGTTTGTGGATGAGTCGCGCTAGGAAGCGTATTGAGACGTCTTTCAGCACTCTGGTGAGGTCGTTAACGCTTCATGCAGCTCAGGTAAAGACGTTCAGATCGCTGAGGACCAGGGTGAATCTGAAGATCGCTGCGTTCAACTTGATGCACTCGGGAGCCCTAAACGGGTAGCAAACGAGGTAATCAGTTTCGTGATGGAAGCTGACGGGAAGTTCATCGGGGATTGTGAACTGGGGAATATGGACAACACCTATGGCAATGCTGAACTCGGAATCCAGATTGGTGACCGGGAGTACTGGGGGCGTGGCTATGGCCGCGATGCCGTCAGTCTGTTGGTGGACTTTGGGTTTCGCTATCTTGGTTTACGCCGGATCCAGTTAACGACGAATGCCAAGAACGAGAGAGGGATTCGCGCCTTCCGCGCCGTCGGTTTCGTTGAGGAAGGTCGACCTAGGAAGGCTGTCTGGATCGATGGTGAATACACGGACTCGGTGAACATGTCCATCCTGGAAGATGAGTGGGAAGGGTACGATTGGGCATCTCCACAGGGTTGATCTTGTGCTAAGGCCCTGTCGTGGGGTGAGAAATCCCTGCTTTGCTCATTTCAAGTGGTACGGACTACCTCCGACTCACCCCGTAATCCACCTTGTACGAGTCACGATTTGACAGATACTTCGTAGCTTCCTTGCCGCTCTGACGTTTCCAACGGTTCCCAGCCCTTCACCTGTGCCCAGCTCACGTCACCGAGAGAAGTCGAGCGGATCTCCCCCCCTTCTTCCCTGAGGGTGCCGAAGCGAGCGTTGGTCGCTGGTTCGAGTCCAGCAGGGCCCACCAAAGAATATGCGTCAGGGACGATAAATATCGGCGTGCTACGGGTGCGTTGACCCTTGATTCTTCGCGGATTAGGGGGCTTCTGCTAAACGACCTGCTACAGCTATCCCATTGCACAGACTTGGGTATTGAAGCCATCCTGAAGCGCTTACGGACGGAACGGCCCTGTGGTATCACGGCGAGGGAGAACGATCATGGCACTGGAACGACGTCGCATCGGAACGACCGACATCGAGGTCACCGCCCTGGGACTCGGGGGGGGGGCCATCGGCTCGGGAGCCCTGAACGACGCGTCGGTGGCCGCCGTCGTCGAGCGGGCCTACCGGGGCGGGATCCGCTATTTCGACACCGCGCCGCTGTACGGCCACGGGGTCAGCGAACGGCGGATCGGCGCCGCCTTGACGCAGCGACCGCGGGACGAATTCGTCCTCTCCACCAAGGTCGGCCGGCTGCTGGTCCCGCCGGAAGCGGCCGAGGGCGACGGCCCGCCCCCCGCCTCGGCGCCGTTGGTCCCGCGCTACGACTACAGCTACCCCGCGGCCCGGCGGTCGCTCGAGGAGAGCCTGCTGCGGCTGGGTCTGGATCGCGCCGACATCGTGCTGTGCCACGACGTCGATACCTGGACCCACGGCGACGCGCAGCCGGGCGTCTTCGAGGCCGCCGCCAGGGGCGTCCTGCCGGCCCTGAACGACCTCCGCAGCGAAGGCGTGATTCAAGCGTTCGGGCTGGGCGTGAACGATGCGGGGGTCTGCGACCAGGCCCTGGATCTCTTCGACGTCGACTGTTTCCTGCTGGCGGGTCGGTTCACCCTGCTCGAACAGGAACCGCTCGACGGGCTGCTGCCCCGCTGCGAAGAGCGCGACGTCTCCATCATCGTCGGCGGCCCCTACAACTCCGGCCTGCTGGCAACCGCGATGCGCGAACGGGCGACCTACGACTACGGGCCGGTGGACGACGAAATCTGGGCGCGCGTCCAGGCGATCCGACGCATCTGCGACGCGCACCGGGTCGACATCCGAGCGGCGGCCCTGCAGTACCCGTTGCGTCACCCGGCGGTGGCGTCGATCATCCCCGGCAGCACCTCGCTCGAAGAGATCGAGGCGAACCTCGAGCTGTTCCACGCCCCGATCCCCGACGCGCTCTGGTCGGACCTCGACGCCGCGGGGCTGGCGCGCGCCCTCGAGTATCCGCCCAGGGACCCCAAACGGTAAGGAGAACCGTCACGATGGCACCGACCCCCGGCACCGAGGCCTGGTTCGCCCAGGTCACCGAGGAGATCGTAGAACCCGAACGGTCGATCGTCGATCCCCACCACCACCTGTGGCCGGCGAGCCATTTGACCCGGGGGGCGCCCTACCTGCTGGAGCACCTGTGGGCGGACACGGGCTCCGGGCACGACGTCCAGAAGACCGTGTTCGTCCAGTGCCGCACCGGCTACCGCGAGCACGGTCCCGACCGCTTGAAACCCGTCGGCGAGACCGAATTCGTGGCGGGGGTCGCGGCCCGGACCGCCGCCGGGCCGGGCCGGGCCGTCATCGCCGGCATCGTCGGCTTCGCCGACCTGACCCAGGGCGACACCTTAGGCGAGGTGCTCGACGCGCACGAGGAGGCCGGCGACGGCCTGTTCCGCGGCATCCGCCACGCCGGCGCCCACCACCCGTACCCCGACGAGGCTCACTATCCCGGGCGTTACCCGCCCGACCTGTTCGCCCGCGAGGCGTTCCGGGCGGGGGTACGGACCCTCGGCCGGAACGGCCTGACCTACGAGAGCTGGCACTACCACACCCAGCTCCGCGATTTCCTGGACCTCGCCAGGTCCGCCCCCGACACCACCGTCATCCTCGACCACGTCGGCGGTCCCCTGGGGCACGGCGCATCCTTCCGGGGTCGACGCGACGAAGTCTACGAGAGCTGGCAGCGGGACATCGCCGCGCTGGCGGAGAGCCCCAACGTCTACGCCAAACTCGGCGGCCTGGCGATGCCGGACAGCGGCTTCGGCTGGCACGAGGCAGCCAGGCCCCCGACCTCGGACGACCTCGTCGCCGCCCACGCGCGCTACTACCTCCACACCATCGACTGCTTCGGCGTGAACCGCTGCATGTTCGAGAGCAACTTCCCCGTCGACAAGCTGTCGGTCTCCTACCCGGTACTGTGGAACGCCTTCAAGAAGATAGTGGCGGACTTCTCCGACGATGAGAAGCAGGCCCTGTTCTACGGCACGGCCGCGAACGTCTACCGCCTCTGACCGAAGCGACCGGAGCGGTTTGCAAGGGGAGTTCGCATACGGCGTCGCCCCGACGGTCTCGGAGTCACGGCATCATTCCGGGGCAATGGTGCGGGGTGTGTCTGCGCGGCACCGGAGCGTGCGGGTGGTGTTCGATCACTCCTGGTCCCTGCTCTCGGAGGGAGAGCGCGAGGTGCTTACAGCGGTTCTCAGAATGAGTGATTGGTGACTCCGGCATGCTCAAACCAACCCAACACATCCCCCAACGACACCGTCGATAGCGCAGCCGCGATCGCAGAGTCCAACGCTCCCCTCGTCCTCGCCCCCACAGCTTTCACGAACGCCTTTATCTTCGAAAAAGCCAACTCAATGGGGTTGAAGTCCGGACTGTACCCAGGCAACAACACCAACTCGCACCCCCTCGCCTCGATCGCCTCCCGCACCTCCGGTTTGCGGTGCACCCCCAGCTGATCCATCACCACGATCTGCCCCGGCCTCAGCTTCGGAGCGATGACCTGCTCGATGTACGCTAAAAACGCCACGCCATCCACCGCTCCGGTCAACGTCATCGCGTCACCCACACCCTCATCGAGACTGATCGCTGCAACGAGGCTGGTGTTCTCCCCACGGTTCTTCGGCACCCTACCCACGGCACGTTGTCCACGTGGGGCGTAGGCGTAGGGCAGGGTCATGGCGACGTTGAAGCCGCTCTCATCGACGAACACCAACCGGTGCGGGTCAATACCTCTGATCCAAGCCAGGAACCTCCACCGGGCCTCTGGATTCTGTTCACTCGCGTAGATCGTCTTTTTTTCTCGTCGATCCCAATCTCTGTACCCAGCGGCACATGGTCGCTCTGCTGATGCGGACGCCGGTTCTCTCCAAGAAAAGGTCGCAGCGCTGGTCGTGGGTGAGGTCGTTGCTGATGAGGCTCTGCTCAACCCATGCCTGGTGCTCATGGAGGGCGCTGGGGCGGCCCGGGGAGGTTCTGGGGGTGAGATCTCCACTTTGGCGGTAGCGGCGGAGGTAGCGACTGACGGTGGCGGTTCCAACGTCGAACGTGTCTGCGGCTTCATGGAGGGTGTAACGCTTGTGTAGGACGGCGTTTACGATGCGTTCTCGGAGGTCGGTAGAGTGCGCCATGCCTCAGCATGAAGCACGATCACTCAATGCGCAACCCGCTGTAGGCGCCTGGCGGTGTTCCGCGGGAGGTTCAGGCGGGAAGCCGCGAGCGTGGTGGCTGGTGCGACGTTGCCGATGCTGGCGAGGCTAGTGGACAAGTCGTTGTTGAGCATGAGCCCCGACGGCCGCTACGACCGGCACCCGCTGCTCGCCCAGTACACCCGCGAGAAGCTAGCGGAGAACCCGGACGAGCGAGGAGAGAGCGAACAGAAACACGGGTCGTACTACCTCGGGTCGGTGCGGGAACTAGAACCGGACCTGTGGACGCTCGAGCGTAAAGAAGCGCTCAGTGTGAACACCGTACGGACTAAGCAACCTGAGTTCGGAGTTTCCAAAACAGCGGGAAATCAGTCCCTGACGCAAAGCGCATCCTAGTGAAGACTCAATCATGTCTTGAACTGGGGCTCTGTACACGACATTTTCTGGTGAGGACTGCAAGGGCATTCCAACTAGGCAACCCCTTGCCACAATCACCCAGCCTGAAGCGGTTCAGGTTGAAGAATCTTATGGACTCTGTGGCAAGGTCGTCCAGCCCTTTCTGGAGCGCACCACATCGATGATCTCGTTATCCGACCAGCCATCACGAAACGTGAGGTAGCCGGCGAACCCCTCCCCCTGAACGTCCGCCACGAACTCGCGAAACAGCTGATTCCAGAGGCGATGGAGGCGGTCGTCGTCGGGCGGCAACGCATCCTCGAGCCGCTGCGGTATGGGAATCTGCTCCCAGGTCCCCCGCTCCGGGCTGAAGTGCTCGACTAGGGTGGGCAGGAACGACCCGCCAGGCATGTAGATGGCGCCGTTGGTGCCGTAGCAGGCGAGATGGTTCGGGATCGGACTGGGAGCCATGGTCGACACCTGGAACAGGGCGCTGGCCTCGTGACCGTCGGGCATCCGCAGCTCCAGCAGCACCGTGAACGCCTGATCGGCATCCACCACCCCCCACTCGCCAGCCTCCGCCTGCTCCCGGTCGGTGGGGGTGCGGTCGCGCGCGTCGTGAACCTCGGGCCCGACGGGTGCCCGCTCGACCAGGGTTCTGGCCTCGCCGGTCGCCGCTACCACCCGGGCGCCCGTCGCTCGCCGTACCTGACCCAGGAGGTGGGTGAACAGGCCGAACAGAGCACCGCCGCCCTGGCTCAGTCGATGCGACCAGTGGTGCGGCATGAGCGGCGAGCGGTTGAAGTGCAGGACGTACTCGATCTCGCGCAGCCGCCCGATCAGCCCCCCTGAGAGGAGCTCCCGGGCGTGGGCGTAGACCGGCGCGTAGCGGTGGGTGGCGGCGTAGGCGTGCTTCACCCCGGCCCGCTCGGCCGCGATGAGCATGGCCCGCGCCTCCTCGGCGGTGAGGCCCAGAGGCTTGTCGCAGACGACGTGACACCCGCGCTCCGCGGCCGCGATGGCCATGTCGCGGTGTGGTGGCGCCGGCGTGGCGATCGACACGATGTCGGGACGGAACTCCTCGATGGCTTCGCGCCAGTCGAACCGGACCTCCTCGACGCCGAGTTTCTTCGCCATCGCGTACGCCGGTTCCGGGGTGCGGCCCCACATGGCGACAACCTCGACCCCGGCCTCACGCAAGCCAACGGTGTGTCCCTCACCCGCGAACCCAGCTCCCATCACGATCGCTCGCAGAGACATCGGTATCCTCCTTCGAAGCGTGCCATCTCAGCTAGCGCAACCCGTTTGAGGGCGTGCCAGTGAGTTTCGGGATCACGCCACATGACCATGATTTTCCAGGCAGCTTCTGAACTCAGGATACTTGACGTGAAGGTGGTTCAGGACGAATCTTAGGTGATCCAGGCCATGCCGGAAAATGCTCTTGGATCAGGTCCCATGGGGGGCTAGCGGGAAATTCTCAATATGCGGTACTCGGCATGGTGTCGATCACCACCAGCGTGATGGGGGTGAACTCGAAAGCGTGCCTTGTCTCGGTTTCGCCGGGCCGCACGCGCTGGCGAGACCACCACCATGGAGAGCCTTGTCCCGGGCACCTAACCCGTCAACGCTACCACCATCAGCACCACCGTAGTCACGATCGACTTCATCCCCACCATCACCCCGCCAACCGTGACGGTGATTCCCGACCAGACCGTCAACGTCGACGTCGACTACGCCCCTGCCGGCGGCACCCTCGCCGTCTCGGTGACCGGCCTGCCGACAGCCGTGGACGCCGAAGTGACCGTAACTGGGCCCAGCAGTTTCAGTCAGGCCGTAACCAGTTCCGAGGTGCTCACAGACCTCGAACCGGGCGTCTACATGGCTGCGGCGAATAGCGTCAGCGATGGTACCAACACCTTTACCCCGACCGTGACGGGACCCCCCGCGGAGGTGCCGAGCTCTGACCTGGCCTAGGCACAGTCTGTACTGCGAAGGCCATAAATGCGGTCAGCGCTAATCCAGGATGAAAGCAGCGCTATTGTTTCCTGGATTTCGGGTTTTGTAGATTGCTCCGGAGTAGGCGCCGAATGATCACGCGCACGCCACTCAGGAGGTTGACATGACCGTTCACGAACTAGCCGACCGACTCGAGATACTGCGAACGCGGGGAGCCGGAAACAACCGGGTTGTCCTCGGAGTCTCTGACGCTGAGGCACTAATTGAATTCCTTGGTGAGAGGCCAAATACAGAAGCTTTCGGACTCTTCTTGGAGTTCGTGTACCCTCAGGATGACTTTGTGTTTCTGGGTGCGGCCGAAGGGTCCATCCTCATACCGGACGCACCCTCTTCTACTCCATGAACCGGAGTCAATAGCTGCGAGAATCAAAGATATGGTGGGTTGGCAACGGGAACACACACCATGCAGCTATCTTACGGCTATGCCAGCAGGGACAAGAGGGAACCAGGCGGTACGAGCTAGACCGACGCGGGATGAATGGTTGTCAGGAGCGGTACTAAAGGGGATGATCCGGCACCACCTGACACCAGCTGGTACCTTCGCGGTCATCTCATAATCGCTCGGTCGCTGGTTCGAGTCCAGCAGGGCCCACCACAGTTTTACTGTCAGGGAGGGGATTTCTTCCCGACCTCCAATAAGGCTCGATGATCAAAATTCCTGTGCGTACTGTGTGCCAACCGCCGCGATCCGACGTGTTCTAAAGGGATTCCAGCTCTAGCCTAACTGTTCTGATCGACATCTCGATGAGGTGCAAGCGCGAGGAGTCCCTCGAGGTACGCCTGGAGATTCCCTCCGACGTCGCTCAGGAGGTTTCGGACTCGGGCACCGTCCACCGGCTTCCCGCCCAGGAAGAGCCCCGTCCCCTCCTCGACGCGACCGATCTCGAGCGGGGCCCAGCCGATTCCCTCGGCCGCTTGGCGAAGCTGTGCTCGCCGTGACGGGGGAATGGTAAACACCAGCTCGAACTCGCCGTGGTGCCCTGCGATGAACGGGAAAGCCGGGAGGTCAACGGCACGGCGTACCTCCTCCGCCCTGGGGTGGAGGAGGTGCTCGAGGGGCTGGGTGATTCGCACCTTTACGCCGTTCAGCCGCATCAGTTGATCGAGGGTCGCGAGCAGCCCATCGCTTGTGTCCATGCAGGCACTGGCAATACCTCGTAGGAGTTTCCCTTCGGCCAGACGGGTTGGCGGGCGGTAATTTTCTTCGTCGAACAGCGTAGATTGTAGATTGAAGAGCCTGGCAGCTGCCAACGCGGCACCGGATCCCACCGATCCCGACAGGAACATCAGGTCACCAGTTCGCATCCCGAGGCGCGTGACAGCCTGCTCGATCGGAACCACACCGATTGCGGCCACCGTTACTGTCAGCTCTGGCCCTTCATTGGTGTCCCCACCGAGTACATGCACACCGGCCTTTTGGCAGGCATCGGCGATGAGCTGTCGTTCCTGGGGGCGATTCCCCCCTTCGGCACCAAGAAAACCCCGTCACAGACGCGAGCCTGGGCGGGGTTCCTCTTTGGCCGTTGTGGCGCTGTGGTCCAATTACGCCTTTCAGAGTTCCGGCAGGAATTCCCTCACGACATCGTCCCAGGTCATACCTCGACCCCGCTCAAAAGCCGCAGCGAACGCCTCGGGAGCCATCGAACTCTCAAGCTCAGCAAGAACCTGTTTCTTCAGAGAAAGACCGGCCTTCGCGCCGTTAGCGGACCACGCTCAAGCTGCGGAACAGCTCAGGCCGCTCGGTGGCCAGCCGCAGCACGATCGAAGCTCCGAACGAGTTGCCGAGGATGTGCGCGGGAGCAAGGTCTAGATGCTCGATGAGGGCCGCGAGATCCGCGTCACTCCTTCAAGACCAGGTGGACGGTGACCTTGAAGCGCGCGCCTTGCCCGCGAACTGAGAGCCTGAGGCGCAGCCAGCCGCCGAAATGCCGCACGCGTAGGAAACGGTTGCCCTCGCGGTCGATATCAGCGAGCGCCGACCCTTCGTCCATCCAGCGGATGCCGTCAGCCGAAATCTGTGCGTGGGCATCCAGGCGGGCTCCGCGACCTTCGATGGCCTCGATCGCGATGAAATAGATCGCTTCGCTCGCCCAGGCGGCTTCGAAGGGCTGGCTGGTGAACGGCCCGTCTATCTCTTCGCGTCGCTCCAGCACCGAGGTCTGAAACTGTCTCATCACCCACTCCTCTTCCCCAGGCCGCCCTATTCGACCGAGATCACGACCGAATCCACGTAGAGAAACACTCGGCGATCGGTGTCCGCCTCCACCCACAGGACCGGATTGAGCAGCCCGTCGATATTGGCGTAACGCTCCACCAGCGTCGGGCTGTTGCCGCGCAGATCGAAAGTCTGTTCGCCAGACTGGAACTCGACGTATTCCCGCTTCTCGGCGTCGAACAGAAAGCGCAGGTAACGCCAATTGATCTTGTCGTCGCTCTCGTTGTAACAGAGCTGCTGCTCCCCGCCGAGCACCTCCTGAAACCCGTCGGTGCGACCGTCGGGATGGCGCCTGCCGAACCACTGCGGATCAATCCCACGCTTGTTCCACACCGCTTCGCCGTGGCCCCACTCGGCGTCGGTCACATCGGCGGCATGGGCGTACTGCCAGCGCTGCTTGAGCTCGCCGTTGACCGAATTGAGATAGCGCAGCGCCGGCATGTAGCGGTGCTCGCCGTCCTGCAGATCGATCATCATGCCGAAAGCGCGGATGTCTTGTTCGCTATGCCCGGGCCGGTCCTGCTCGGGCTTGTAGGTATACCAGGCCTCGAACTGCATCAGGCCCCTGGGCTGGAATGTCGAGACCCGCTTGATGGCGCAGCCCTGGCTTCCCGGCGCCGGCTTCTCCTCATAGCGGCTGGCCGCGGCCCGGGTGGAGACCTTCAGCGAATAGATACCGTCCATCGAACCGTGGGTGCCGGGAAACGCGAACGTGGCGGTGCTCAGCATGGTCGGTCCCCAGCGGGTCTTGTCTACGGTGTTCGGCGTCGGCTCGAAATCCTCGTGGCGGAAGTTCGGTTTGAGGTCCAGCCAGCCGCACAGCCCTCGATCGAAGTCGTCGTAGCAGACGATGGTCGACAACGGTTTGAATTTGGCGAGGCCGTGATCGTAGGCGATGGTCTGATTCATCGGATCTTCTCCTGCGGTGCGCTAGTGTAACCTGAGTTCGGAGTTTCCAAAATAGTGGAGTTCTCGCCTGACGGCACCGGTCGGGAGGCTACTACCCTGGAGGGGCCCGAAACGAACCCGATCGTGACGGGAACCTGGACGTTCGAGAACAACGTCCTTACCTGGGTCAGGGGGGAAAATTTGGAGGGTTGCGACCCAGGAGATGTAGACACGCTCTATGTCGAGGCGTTCTATGTCGAGGCGTTCTATGTCGAGGCGTTCAAAGATGGCTGGAGAAGAACCAGGAACATCGATATCGAATGCCTTGGGGTTGGTGTTCCTGTAGGTGTGGGTTGGCCCACCTTCAGGCGGGTTCCTGATGATGCGGGCGAGCCATTCCCCGCGATATACCTTATCGGTATAAGCGCACGCCGTGCCGCTCGACCGCCTCGACCACCCGCTGCATCTCTGCAGCGTTGCGGCACACCGGCTTGTCACAGAGCATGTGCTTGCCGGCCTCAGCCAGGCGCACCAGCACGTCGGGTACCCGGTCCGGGAGCAGCGTCACGATGGCCGCGTCGAACGGCTCCCTTTCGAGCAGCGCCTCGAGATCGTCGTAGCGGGGCCGGTCCTGGAGCGCGGAGATGATGGTACCGCCGTCGTCGAGGAAGGCGGTGATGCGGGCGCTGCTCAGCTGGGTCAGGATCTCCTGGAAGGGTCGGCTGTGGGCGTGCTCGGTGCCCACGATGGCGAGCCGGAGAGGGGTTGCGGGCGTCACAACCGGATGCCAGGCCACTGCTCGTCGTTGGCGGTGACGTCGACCACGATGCCGTCGGGATCTTCGACCTTGAACGATTTCGTGGGTGGGGAGGCGGGGTCGAAGGGTTGGCCTGCGACGCCATCGGAGAAGATCCGGAACCCGAGCGCCTCGCAGCGCCGGGCGGCCGCGGTCAGGTCCGGAACGCGCACCCCGATGTGGAGGTAGGCCAGCAGCCCGCCGACGTGGGGGGGGCGATCGGGGCCGCGGTGCTGGAACACCCGGACGTTGTGATGGCCATCGGTCAGGTCGTAGGCGCCGTCTCTGGTGGCGCAGACCTCGAGGCTGAGGGCGTCACGCCAGAAGCCGAGGGACGCCTCCAGGTTACTGGCGCGCACCCCGACGTGCACGAGTGTCGGTATTGTCGCCCGTTTCGTTTGGCCGCGTCGCATGGGTTCCTCCCTGGAACTAGGGTTTCAGGCTCGGGTCTCTTGGGCCGTCAGGAGCGCGTTGCGGCGGTCAGCGAGCGGCAGGGTGATGCGCTTGCCGGTGAAGTGCGAGCGGTAGACCGCCTGGATCATCTCGAGCGCGGCGCGGCCGGCGCGACCGTCGGAGACGTGCTCGCGGTCCTCCTCGAGGCAGTGCACCATCTCGTCGATGGAGCGGATGACCTGGATCGCGGGCCACGCCTCGCCGTGCAGGGTCAGCTCCTCCTCGCTGAGGGAGACCTCCTGCCACGCCTCGGTCGAGGTCGGGTCGTAGACTGGGGCGGGGTAGTAGAGCACGCTGAGGTGCATCTCACCGCCCGGCTTAATCGCGAGGATGCCGTCGGTGCCCTGCAGCAGCCGGGGCCCGCTCCCGGGGAGCCTGCCGGGACTGCGGTAGAACTCGGCCAGCCCTTCGACGCCGTTCTCGAAGGCGAAGTGCGCCACGACATTGTCGCCGGCCACCGGCCCGATATCGCGGTAGCGGGCACCCAGTTCGGTGCTAGGCGTGATGTCCTCGGGGCGGGTGTCGTGCCCGCCGGTGGTGAGGTGCCCATAGACGGAGCGGACGCCGCCGGCGAAGAACTGCATGGCGTCGAACAGGTGGGTGCCGATCTCCATCATCTCGTAGCCGCCCTGGCGGTTCTTGCCCCGGTCGTGGATGGCCCTGAGCTCCCCGATGCGGCCCTGCTCGATGAGTTCCCTGACCTTCCTGAATTGGGGGCTGCAGCGCTGCTGGTGGTTGATGGCCAGCCTCACCCCGGCCTTGTCGCAGGCCTCGATCATGTCGTCGGCTTCGGTGAGGTCGGTGGCCATTGGTTTCTCGCACAGCACGTGGGCGCCCGCTTCGGCGCAGGCGACGGTGATGTCGCGGTGGGGCGGGGCGCTGGTGCAGATGCTGACGAAGTCGGGCGTTCACGCTCGAGGAGTTTGCGGTAGTCGGTGTAGAGCTTGTCGATGCCGTTGGCCTGGCCGACGTCTTCGAGGCGCTGCTGGTCGATCTCGGCTATGGCGACGAGCTGGGTCTGGGGGTGGTGGTGGTAGCCGTGGAGGTGTTGCCGGCTGATGCCTCCGCAGCCGACGATGGCGGTCCGGTAGGTGGTCACTGGCGGCACCCATTCGGAATGGAGGGGTTCAGGTTCGCCAGCCTTAGGTTTGGTTCTGGCTTGGTCGCGGCTGGCTGCTTGATGGTGGGGGTCACTTTAGTGATGTGGAAGCTGGTGGTGGCTGGGTCTCTGCTCCGGGCATGGCGTCCCTCTAATCCGGCATCTCTAGGGGTTGAGTGGTCGGTTGACAGCGCCTGCTCGCCGCAAGCAAATTACATCATACGGAATATGACGTGCAAGACCGGGCGGAACGCACCATGGACTCTGCTAAGAAACCGAACGTGCTGATCATCACCACCCACGACTCCGGTCGGCACTTCGGCTGCTACGGCGTCGACACGGTGCACTCCCCCGCGATTGACTCGCTAGCGGCCGACGGCATCCGCTTCACCCGCTACTATGCCGCCAGCCCGGTGTGCAGCGCCAGCCGCGCCGCGATGCTGACCGGCCGCTACCCGCAGAGCAACGGCCTGATGCTGCTGTCCTCACCACACAATTATGTGCCGCCTCACATCGAATAGAACCTGAACAAGGTGGTTCGAAACGTGGCAAGGCTCCATTATGTGACTCGAGGATTAGGTCGTCAAACACTGAGCCGGCCGCAACAGTAACGCTTTAAACAATGATGGTTAGAGTACAGCTATCTTACAGCTATGCCAGCCGGGACCAGATGGAACCAGCCGGAACGAACTGAACCGAAGCGGGATGATTCGAAGTCAGAGACAGTACTGAAAGGGATGAACCAGGACAAGCCGGGAGCAGCTGGCACGTCCGCGGTCATCTCATAATCGCTCGGTCGCTGGTTCGAGTCCAGCAGGGCCCACCAAAGAAAACCCGTCAGGGATGTAAAAACAGAGATTCTATAGGTATTTACGGGCTTCTGATCAACAGCCATTTACAGCTATCCCACCCCGAAGCGCCCCATTCGAAGCCCTAGTCGCAGTGAACACCATGGCGTGGGGCCCCGCGTTCACCATGCGGGGCCCCACCTTCTGCTTGCGTTCTCGCGCTCAGCCTTTAATCGGGTCGGCACTGTCGCTACGCTCAGGCTCCAACATTCTGCTTGCTGCTTGGAAAATGCTGGCGAGACGGGTTCTCACGGCGTTCACCGGTCGGCGATCGGTGTGGGTTTCGGGCCTGGGGTGCTTGAGCTGGTGGCGGATGGTCGGCTCGTACTGGAGGCTTTGGTCTAAGAGCGTGGATTCGTTCATGGTGTTCCCCTTTCGTGTTCGTTCGTTGAGCCCAAGATGGCAGCCGCCCCCGTACATTCCCGGTACCAGCGGGTACAAGCAGGTACAAGGCGGTACAGGCCGGTACAGACACCCCAGGTCCCAGCTGATCGTGGCGGCCCTATAATCCAGGTATGCGGTTGCGCACCCTCGGCAAGCTGGAACTCGAAGGCAGCACCTTCAGCCAAGCAAAATCCCTGCTGCTACTGACGTACCTGGCTGTGCAGGGCCCTCAGGAGCGGCGGCGCCTAGCGGAGCTGTTCTGGTTTGACTCGGATGATCCTTTGAACAACCTGGGCACCACCCTGACCCGACTCGGTAAGGGCGCTGCAGGTGCGGTGGAGAAAAACGACGTGCAGGTATGGACCAGCCTGCCGTGTGACGCGGTGGAACTACTCGAGGTGCATAAGAGGGGGGACGCGGAGGCGTGCGTCGCGCTCTACGAGGGCACGTTCCTGGAGGGGGTACGCCCGCAAGACACCAGCACTGAGCTGGAAGAGTGGTTCTACGCTACGCGGGAAGCGTTGGGTGGCCGGGTGCGGCAGGCGCTGCTTGATCTCGGGGAGGATCATGCTGGGGTTGGGGAGTTCACCTTGGGTGCGGAGCTGGCGGAGCGGGGGTACCTGTTATCTGGCGCTCCGGAACCCGAACCCTTAGAGCTGGAGCGGTTGTTCGTGCTGCTTCAGGCTGGGGAGCATCCTGAGGCTTCGGAGGTTCAGAAGGAAGCGGCTGGCTATGACCTGGACTTGAGCTTGTCCGTTGAGGATGCCAGGTCGGCTCTCCACGAGGGCAGGGGGACCACCACAGCAGCGGTACGGCATAACCTGCCGGTTCAACCGACACAGTTCGTGGGTCGGGAAGCGGAGAAGACCAGGATTGGTGATTTGCTGCTCGATCCCTCCTGCCGCTTACTTACGATCATGGGCCCGGGGGGCATCGGGAAGACCCGCTTGGCGATCGAGGTGGCCACCTCACAGCTCGAGGCGTTCTCTGATGGGGTGTTCTTCGTGCCGTTCGCCCCGGTTATGTCTCCCACCTCGATGCCGTTCGTGATCGCTGATGCTCTCGGCATCAGCTCGGCAGGTCAGACTGATACATCGGCAGGTCAGATTGATGCAATTGAGCAGCTCCTCGCTTACCTCAAGAACCGACAGGCGCTGCTGGTGCTCGATAACCTCGAGCACCTCCTCGGCGGGACTGACCTCATCCACGACCTGTGGGAGAAAACAGGAAGCGTGAAGCTGCTTGTGACCTCGAGGGAGCAGTTGAACTTGCACGCTGAAAAGGTGTTCGTCCTCTCGGGACTATCGGCCCCTGCGGAGGTGCCGGTTGAGCAGTCGGATGCGGTGACGTTGTTCCTGCAAACAGCCAGGGATCGGGGTCGCGAGGTGGTTCCCTCCGAGAGCAGCACGGCTGCCGTGGTTCGCATCTGCCAGCTGGTGGGCGGCATGCCACTAGCGATTGAACTGGCCGCCAGCTGGCTTCAAGTGCTCCCACCTGGCGGCATCGCTGAGCAACTCGAGAAGGGCCTGGACGTGCTGGAAAGCTCGACGCGGGATTTACCTGAGCGGCATTCGAGCATCCGGGCGGTATTTGATCACTCTTGGGAGCTGTTGTCTGAGGTTGAGCGTGGGGTGTTGCGGCACTTGTCGGTGTTCCTTGGGGGTTTCAGCCTGGAAGCGGCCAAGGCGGTTTCTGAGGCTACCCTGCGGATCCTCGCGGGCTTGGGGTTTAAGTCGTTTCTGACGCTGAGCCCTGCGGGGAGGTATGAGCAGCACCCTCTGGTGTTGGAGTACGCTCACGTCGCAGAACAGGGTGTCTGAGGTTGAGCGTGGGGTGTTGCGGCACTTGTCGGTGTTCCTTGGGGGTTTCAGCCTGGAAGCGGCCAAGGCGGTTTCTGAGGCTACCCTGCGGATCCTCGCGGGCTTGGGGTTTAAGTCGTTTCTGACGCTGAGCCCTGCGGGGAGGTATGAGCAGCACCCTCTGGTGTTGGAGTACGCTCACGAGCGGCTCGCAGAACACCCAGAGGAGAGGTCCGCGATCGAGGAGAG
This sequence comes from Trueperaceae bacterium, assembly GCA_963662295.1. Taxonomy (GTDB): domain Bacteria; phylum Deinococcota; class Deinococci; order Deinococcales; family Trueperaceae. Next base: position 3,285,701 of record OY759346.1, on the reverse strand, counting down.
GCACGGGCTTCACTACCTCACCCTCCTGCAAGAGAACCACCTGGAGTTGAGTAGCAGCAGGTACAAGGAGGCCCGCGAGCTGTTCGATGCGGAACTCCCGAACGTCCTTGCCGCCTGGGGCTGGGCGATCGACAACCTGAAGGTCGAGCAGATCAAAGCTTCGGCGTTCCCGTTGCACAAACTGCTTGAGGTGGAGAGGCGTGATGAGGAAGCTGTCGAGTTGTTCTCGCGGGCTGCTGATCGGCTTGATGAGGGGAACCCCGAGCACCATGGGGCGTTGGGGTACGTGCTGATCGGGCAGGGCGCTGTCCATATCGATCTGGGGGATTCTGCTGACCGGGCCGAGCCGTTGTTGGCGCGGGGGTTGGAGTTGTTGCGGCCCCTGGGTGAGGATCTGGGAGTGGCCCTGGCGCTGTCCTGGCTCGCGATCTTCAGAAATTTTGTCGCCGATGAGGCTCGAGCCCGTGAGTATCACCGGGAAGGGTTTCCAATCGCTAGAAGAACGGGGAGTGCCCACCTCCTCGGGCGCTACCTAAATCAACGACTCATGTTGGAGGAGGACGAGGCGTTTAGACGGAGCGTCGAGGAAGCCAGGAAGCTGAATGAACAGACCCTGAGGGAACTGCGGGAGGTGGGGGAGCCTTATCACCTGACCTACTGCATGGTCTGGTTTGGGAGGTTCCTGCAACGCCACCAGTTCTTCGATGAGGGCAAGGCAATGCTCAGCGAGTGCGCTGAGCTGGCCCGGGAGTACCAGTTCACCAACTTCCTGGAACATGCATTACAGCGGGTTGCGCATTGAGTGATCGTGCTTCATGCTGAGGCATGGCGCACTCTACCGACCTCCGAGAACGCATCGTAAACGCCGTCCTACACAAGCGTTACACCCTCCTCCGTTGGAACCGCCATGTCGCTACCTCCGCCGCTAGCCGCTCACCCCCAGAACCTCCCCGGGCCGCCCCAGCGCCCTCCATGAGCACCAGGCATGGGTTGAGCAGAGCCTCATCAGCAACGACCTCACCCACGACCAGCGCTGCGACCTTTTCTTGGAGAGAACCGGCGTCCGCATCAGCAGAGCGACCATGTGCCGCTGGGTACAGAGATTGGGATCGACGAGAAAAAAAGACGATCTACGCGAGTGAACAGAATCCAGAGGCCCGGTGGAGGTTCCTGGCTTGGATCAGAGGTATTGACCCGCACCGGTTGGTGTTCGTCGATGAGAGCGGCTTCAACGTCGCCATGACCCTGCCCTACGCCTACGCCCCACGTGGACAACGTGCCGTGGGTAGGGTGCCGAAGAACCGTGGGGAGAACACCAGCCTCGTTGCAGCGATCAGTCTCGATGAGGGTGTGGGTGACGCGATGACGTTGACCGGAGCGGTGGATGGCGTGGCGTTTTTAGCGTACATCGAGCAGGTCATCGCTCCGAAGCTGAGGCCGGGGCAGATCGTGGTGATGGATCAGCTGGGGGTGCACCGCAAACCGGAGGTGCGGGAGGCGATCGAGGCGAGGGGGTGCGAGTTGGTGTTGTTGCCTGGGTACAGTCCGGACTTCAACCCCATTGAGTTGGCTTTTTCGAAGATAAAGGCGTTCGTGAAAGCTGTGGGGGCGAGGACGAGGGGAGCGTTGGACTCTGCGATCGCGGCTGCGCTATCGACGGTGTCGTTGGGGGATGTGTTGGGTTGGTTTGAGCATGCCGGAGTCACCAATCACTCATTCTGAGAACCGCTGTAGTGATCCTGAGTTCAGTTGCCCTGATTTCTGGTGACTTCGATGAGGCTGAGGCGTACGCTTTAGAGCTAGCCCAGGTATCGCGGGACTTCGGGACGAAGGCCTTCGAGACAGAGGCCGTGAGGATCGCTAGGGAGAACAGGATCGTGACTCTTCCCCATGCGGTCCTGGTTCACCTGGCGGACCTTAGGATCGTGGAGGGTGAGGTGGTAGTTGCGGCTGAATGGTTGAGTTTCGTGATTCACCATCCAGGGACAACGCCGCTTTTTCGGGCTATAGCTCAAGTGGCCTTTGATGGTGTGAAGGACCAGGTGTCGCCTGAGGAGCTGGCGGCCGCCGTGGAGCGCGGCAAGGAACTGAGCCTGGAAGATGTCGTAAACGATCTCCTACTGACACTCTGATTGGAGCCTCGTCACCCCCGACCTGTTCGTTGACAACTACGACCCTACGGGACTTATTTTCAAGCCGTCTTTGTCCACTTCTTGGCATCCCCCTGCGCTGAGGGCGTTCAAATTCCAGTCGGGCGTTTGGAGGTGCAAAACAATAGCACCACCACGCTCAGCGTGTGAGCATCGCGTTGCCGTTTGACCTTGGCAGAGTACAGCTATCTTACAGCTATGCCAGCCGGGACGAGATGGGACGAAGCGGTACGAAGGGGACCGAGGCGGGATGATTGGCCGTCGGGGACGGTACTACAGGGGACGACGAGGCACCAACGGGGAGCAGTCGGCACTCTTGCGGGCACCTCATAATCGCTCGGTCGCTGGTTCGAGTCCAGCAGGGCCCACCAAAGAATTAGCGTGAGAGACGCGATTAGCTAAGACGCATCGGCATCTAGCATCGTAAACTCGTTCTTCTTGGGGTGGGGGCCTTCCTTCAATCCGGACCTCCATGTTGCTCGAGTATCCCGAGAACCTCTCCGGCAACGAAAACCCGGTTCCGCTTTTGCCCCGTCACTTCCTCGAGTAGCCCGTCCCCCTCGAGCCTGCTCACCAGGTAGGCGCAGCTTTGGGCTGTTCACAGGGTCAGCTTGCCGCTGTCGATCAGCCAGCGCACTGCCTCCTGCACCGCCTGCAGCGAGCTGTAGCGTGGCCGGTAACCGAGCAGCGCCCGAGCTTTGTCGATGCTGCAATTGGGGCTGTGGGCGATGTGGTCCCAGGTGGCCTGCGCCAGCTCCTCACTGATCGTCTGCTTCCACGCGTCCCAGGGCAGGAAGGCCAGCTCGGCCTCGCGACCGAACCAGGCCGCCATGCGCTCGGCGTAGCCGCGCAGGGTAAGGGCCGCCGGCGACACCACGTGGAAGCTCTCACCAATGGCGGCGCTGCGCCGCGCCAGCGCCCGTTCGAACGCCTGGGCCACGTCGTCGGCGTGCACGTGATGCACCGTCTCAAGCCCGAAGTTGGGCAGGGTCAGCTGTTCGCCGCGAGCCAGCCGACCGAATACCTCGGGATCGAAGTGTCCGGCCGGGTTTAGGGGTTCCCACCCGGGCCCCACGATGTGGCCAGGGTGGAGCACCGTGGTCGGGACGCCGTCGCGCCGGGCGGCGGTCAGCAGGTAGCTCTCGATGGCGGCCTTGTCGATGCCATACCGGCCGAAGGGGCGACGCGGTGCTTCCTCCGTGGTGGGCACCTCGACGCCGGGGCCGTGCACCCAGATGGTGCCGCAGTGCAGCAGCTGTTGCACGCGCCCCGCCAGCGCCTCGACCAGTTGCATGGCGCTGGCGGGGGTGAAGCAGATTAGGTCGATCACCACGTCAGGTTTGAGTGCAGCGATCTCGCTGCCGAAGTCGCCGGACGCCTCGGCCTCGGCGCGATCGATGGCGACACGCTCGACCCGGCGCCAGGCGCCATGCGGCTGGTAGGGTTCGCGCTTGCTGCGGCTGACCGAGGTGACCTCGGCGCCAAGAGCGACCAGGCGCGGCACCAGGTAGGTGCCGATGTGGCCGGTTCCTCCGATGACGACGATGTGCATTTGCTTCCTCCCCTTCGTCGGCAGAGGTGTTGGTGCGGCCTGCATGATGGATGACCCCTGCCGGCGTTGTGCCAGTACTCAATCACAATAGTTCAAAGCGGCAGCGGGTATGGAAGGCGCAGCCGGTGGGCCAGTTCAGGGATCACGCTCTGGAGGAGCCCGATGGTCCACTCTTGCGATCGATCATTGGGGGCGTAATCACGCTCCCAGGGACTTTCGCCATCGATCCGATTGTGTGTCACCAGTGTGTCAACTCTGCCGATCGAACCATACTGGTCGTACTCAACCGGTGTTGGATACCGATTTTTCCCTCTGAGCCGACCTGCCTGCTGTGGTCGTAGTGGAGCGATCTGGAATCGAGGGATAATCGCTCGGTCGCTGGTTCGAGTCCAGCAGGGCCCACCAAAGAAATTGCGTCAGGGACAAGAAAAATCGACATACAGTTTGCATGTGTAGTACTGATTTTGTGCGGATTACAGCGAACAGGACTTCACGGGGTTTTTCGGCTTGCGTCGGTGACGGATTCTGACCCTGGTGAGGGGCAAGGAACCCCGGTCCGTATCGCCTTTTTCGCGGATTGCTGTATCTGACGGTACCCGCATTTCTGCTGCTTTGAATACGGCTCAACGATTCGGCCTTGAAGGATGGGGTTCTAGACAAGCACGATTCGTCGATGCGTGGTGGACGGTGCAACGAGAAGTGCTGAACTGACCGGCATTAACTCGATTGCAGGTCCAGGAATTCCCTTGCTCATCGGGTTTCTTGTGCGGCCGGATTCTCCTGATAAATGGGGTCAAGCATTGTAAACGGGACAGTACGCCTTAGCGTAAGCAAGGCTTTGACGCGTTCCGAGAATCCCTGTCCAGGAAAGAATGCGTTCATCCCGACCTTGCAATGAGGCCGGTCAGAACGCACTCTGCAGGGTGTGAAGAGTCCTGCAAGGCCCAGCATAAGCCGGGTCGAGAGCGCCTACGTAACGGGCCTGCTCGACCTCCAACACAAGACCCTCTCGGAAATGAAACACAAGAAGCTGCTGCCGTTCAGCATCCGCCACAGCAGCGTCCTCCTCGCTCAAGACCCGCATCCTCACCGCAGTTCATTGCCGGTGCGTCTCAAACGCGCCCCGCCAGGCGGAATCCTCGCCGTGGACCTCCACCCCGTCCCTCACGAAGGCAGCAGCATCGAGGGAGTAGGAAGGATCTACAGCAGCACCGACAACGGCATCATCTGGGGGCATTCGTACCTCAGTAGCGCCCTCGTGTATCCAGGCCAGGACGCCTACCCGCTTCAGCTCGCACCGTTCATGACCGAGGTGATGGCCACCGAGACGTACCCCAGATTGATGGCTAGCGAAGCACTCCTTAACATCGTTGGGGACACTCTCGAGGCTGGTTACAGACCACGGGCGGTGGTGTTCGACGCGCAGTTCAGCACCCGCCTTGCGCTCCGCTCCTTGCGGTTCATGGGGATCCCTTTTGTGGGTAGGTGCCGCACCGACTTGTGGGTGGTTCACCGAAAGGAGCGAGTGAAGGTCAAGGAGCTGGCAGTTCGGTTCCCTCCGGGCAGAGCTCGGTACTACCCTCGTTTCGGCTTCTACGCGAAACGCGTCCGGGTTGTCCTCGAGGAGGTTGGTCGGGTGAGTCTGGTGTTGATCTGGAAAGGCAAAGGCTGCGGGTGGGAGTGTCTGGCTTTGGTTTCGAGCGTCCGCGAGGGCGTGCAGGGGGTGCTGGAGATTTGGGGGTTGCGTTGGAAGTTGGAGTCGAGTCACCGGTTGTATAAGCAGGCTTTTGGCCTGGGGAAGTGTTTGTGCCGGCGGTTCGCTGCGCACCTGAAGCATGCGGATCTGGTGCTGGAGGCGTTTCATGAGGTGCGGCGTGAGAGGTTGCGAAGTCCGTGCCTGACGTGGCGGAGGGCGCAGGAGGTGGTGGCTGGGAGGTGGAGAAATGCCGTTCTGACCGGCACAACTGCGCTGGCGGCTTGAAGGAGGGCTGTGCTGGACGGGATTCAGCTCAAGTGGGTCAAACCCCTGGTAAGGATTTTCTTCGATCAGGGGACTACCCCATCCTAAGCCCTCTGCCCGGCTTCTGTGCGGTGCTAGACTGACGCACACTACGGTCAGGGAGAGGGTGTTTTGGAGACTTTCAAGTCCTGGTTGGCTCAACGGGGCCTAGGCGAATCAGAAGCCTCCATCGTTGCCGCCGTGGCCGCGGTAGCCGCCGTCCTGCTGCTGAGTTTCGTGGCCTTCGTGCTCACACGGCGGGTCCTGCTGCGGGTGCTAGGGGCCGCGGCCAGACGTTCCAGGACCACTTGGGACGATGCCCTGATCGACAACAAGGTCTTTTCCCGACTCTCGCACCTGGTTCCGGCGGCGATCCTGTACACCACCGCCCCACTGGTCTTCCGAGACTTCCCCCAAGCCGCCTCCGGAACCCAAACCATGTCCTTCGTCTACATGGCATTGGTGGGGGTGACGGTCACCGACGCGCTGCTGAACGCCGTTTCGACCATCTATAGCACCTTCCCCGTGTCGGCCAAGATCCAGATCAAGCCGATCGTTCAGGTGCTCAAGATCGTTGTCTATTTCAGTGTGAGCATCTCGGTGCTGGCCATTCTGCTGGGGCAATCCCCCCTGGTGTTCTTCGGCGGGATGGGGGCGTTCACCGCGGTCCTGTTGCTGATCTTTCGGGACCCCATACTCGGCCTGGTGGCTGGAATCCAGCTGATGTCGAACCAGATGGTGCGCGTCGGCGACTGGATCGAGCTTCCCAAGCATCACGCCGACGGGGACGTGATCGACGTCTCCCTGACCACCGTCAAGATCCAGAATTGGGACAAGACGATTAGCACGATTCCGACCTATTCGCTGGTCTCGGAGTCGTTCCGCAACTGGCGCGGCATGAGCGAATCCGGCGGCCGCCGAATCAAGCGCGCTGTCCCCATCGACGTGACCAGCATCGCTTTCTGCGACGCCGAGATGCTCGAGCGTTTCCAGCGGATTCAGTTCATTACCGAGTACATCGAACGCAAACGTGTGGAGGTCGAGTTGCACAACCGTGAGGCCAAGGTGGACACGACACTGCTGGTCAACGGTCGCCACCTCACCAATATCGGGACCTTCCGCGCCTACCTCGTGGCCTACCTGAAGAACCACCCGCAGATCCGCCAGGACATGACCAGCTTGGTCCGCCAGCTCCCCGTGACCGAGCGCGGCCTGCCGATTGAGCTCTACATCTTCAGCGCAGATCAGGTGTGGGCCAACTACGAAGCGATCCAGGCCGACATCTTCGATCACGTGCTGGCCGTGCTACCGCTGTTCGACCTGCGCGCCTTCCAGAACCCGACCGGCGCTGACGTGCGTGCATTGATGCGGCCCGACGCGCGGTAGAAATCAGAAGCGTGACGGGAGATTACGCTCGGTCGCTGGTTCGAGTCCAGTAGGGCCCACCAACACGACGGTCTTCTCTAGCAACAACATTTTGGCGTTAAAGTCAACTTTGGTGTTATCGGGGGGAACACCAACGGCAATGAGAAAATTTGACATCGACAGATTTTGGACAGCAGGTCAGAAATTGTTAGCAACAACAAATTGGGATTAGCTGATATGATGAACCTTTCCCAAACCATAAACAGGGGTTGGAATCCCCGCCATTCGCGCCTTACCTGTAGTTTGTTGACAAGGGTCAAATCGAGCAGTAGAACGGACACCAGGAGGTCGAACGATGAGTCGACGCCTACCCGTACCTACCGCCCCCGGACCGCTAGAGAGCTACGCCAGCAGTTTCGATGACCTGTTCAACAAACGCAACCAACGCGACACCTTCCGGCGCTACCTCGAAGGCCTACTACTACCCAGCGAACGAAACAAAACCCTGACCGGGCTCGCCAACACCGAGCCGGTGGCAGGCGCAACCCACAAGGACGCGCAGAAACTGCAGTGGTTCTTATCCGAATCCACCTGGGACCCCGCCTTGGTGAACAACAAACGACTGGCGCTGCTCTCCGAGGACGAGCACAGCAAGCCCAACCCCGAGGGCGCCCTGGTGATCGATGAGACCGGCGATCGAAAGTGGGGCCGACACACCGCCCATGTCGGCCGCCAGTACCTCGGCAGTATCGGCAAGATCGATAACGGCGTGGTCAGCGTACACACGTTGTGGGCGAACGAGGAACGGTACTACCCGATCGAGGTTGAGCCCTACACGCCTGCACCCTGGTTCGCTCTTGGTAAGAACGACCCCGAGTTCCGCAGCAAACCGCAAATCGCGCTGGAACTCATCGAGAACGCCCATGCGCTCGGCATTCCCTTCCGCGCCGTAGTAGCCGACCGCTTCTACGGGGAGAACCACCCCTTCTGGACTACTTTGCAGAGCGAGGAGATCCCCTACGTGCTGGCCTTGAACCCATCGCACGCATGGTGGCACCAGATTGGCACCATCGGCTCTGCGGAGGGAGTAGCGGGAGCCGCCTCGTGGCGTGAGGATGATGCCGGCGTTTGGGAGAAGCTCACGCGGTGCTTTCGTGATGGTCACCAAGAGACCTGGTGGGCTCTCGAGGGGGTGGCGGGACCGTACGGCCCGGAGAGCGCGAAGCGGTTGATCATCGTGACTACTGATCCTGCTGCGCTTCCGGAGGAGAGCACGTTCTACTTACGAACGAACCTCCCTGCGCCCGGATCTAGCCGCGCTCAAGAGAGCGGCATGATTCCGGCTGATGTGGCGGAGATCGTGAGGCTCTACGGGCTTAGGGTGTGGGTGGAGCAGAGTTACAAGCAGGTCAAGGGGAGTCTGGGTTGGGCGCAGTACCAGGTGCGCAGCGACATGGCCATGAGGCGGCACTGGCAGCTGGTTTGTTGCGCGTTTTCGTTCTGCTGGTGGGCCTTACCAGGAGGAGGAGTGGCTGCTGAGCTTGACGGGGGTGGGCAACCCGTAAGTCTTGTGGAGGGCGATGTTGAGGAGCGAGCGGGGGGGAAAAAGAAAGAGCCAGAATCTGGTCGTGACTTGGCCACAGGCGTTGAGGCGGGTCAGAGCTTGGCTGGAACCTTACCTTTTGCTAAGGAGGTATTGGCAGGCGTGGTCGGTGAAGCCCCCGCCGCAGCGGTTGCAGCGGCTTCTTGATTGGCTTTTCGATGGCAGGCCGATCCACTGCTATGCCCGGTAACAACAAACTACAGCTACAGCGGTTCTCATAATGAGTGAAGTTGGATTCTCACATCCGAAAGCTCCACCGTCAACAACGCAACCGCAATCGCAGAGTCCAACGCTCCCCTGGTCCTCGCTCCCAGGCGCTTCACGACCCCCTTGATCTTCGAGAAAGCAAGCTCAATCGGATTCAGGTCAGGACTGTACCCAGGTAAGAACACCAACTCACACCCGCGAGCCTCAATGGCCTCCCGAACCTCCGGTTTCCGATGCACCCCCAACTGATCCATCACCACGATCTGTCCCGGCCTGAGCCTGGGAGCGAGGATCTGCCTGATGTACGCCAAGAACGCGTCACCATCCACCGCCCCAGTCAACGTCATCGCGTCACTCACGCCCTCATCGAGACTGATGGCTGCGACCAGGCTGGTGTTCTCCCCCCGGTTCTTCGGCACCCGACCCACAGCCCGCTGTCCCTTTGGGGCGTAGGCGTAGGCGAGAGTCATGGCGAGGTTGAAGCCGCTCTCATCAATGAACACCAACCGCCTCGGGTCGATCTGCTGGATCCAGGCTAAGAACCGCCACCGGGCTTCTGGATTCTGTTCACTGGCGTAGATCGTCTTTTTTTCTCGTCGATCCCATTCTCTGTACCCAGCGGCACATAGTGGCGCGGCTGATGCGGATGCCGGTCGTCTCGAACAGAAGGTCGCAGCGCTGATCGTGGGTGAGGTCATTGTTGATCAGGTGCTGCTCAACCCAGGACCGGTGCTCATTGAGGGCGCTGGGGCGGCCTGGGGAGGTTTGTGGGGTGACGTCACCTTGTTGGCGGTAGCGATGGAGGTAGCGCTCGACGCTGCTTTTGCTCACGTTGAACGTCTCAGCGGTCTTCTGGAGGGTCATTCCTTTGTTGAGGACGGTATCCACGATGCGTTCGCGGAGGTCGGTGGAGTAGGACATGCTTCAGCATGCAACAACGTCACTCATTCCGCAACCCGCTGTAAAGGGCTGGATGTGGCGTAGGGAATAAAACTCGATATATGTCGCTTTTGGCTCAGCAGCCGGGCCGGTGCTAGTTTACGGGGTCAAGGGCGTCGTGGCTCGGAAGCTCATCGCGGGGCACCCGCCGATTGCTCAGCTCCACCAGATCGCTGGGGGACGCCGCTTCAGCTGGAAAGGCGGCCAGCCCCGCGCGGGCGCGGGCGAGCACGAACCCGGCCTCACGTACCACCTGCATCACCGTCTCGACAGCGTCGCTGACCCGAGGGAAGTCCTCCGGTCCCACCCGGGTCAGGATTGCCAGGAAGGCGTCTCCGCCCACGCGATACACGCGCCCCACGTCGCTCAGCTGACTCCTGGCTGCACGAGCGAAGGTGCGCAGGAGCTGTCGCCCTGTTCGTGCCCGTCGGAGTCGTTGACCCCTTTGAGGCCATCGATGATCACGGTTAGCACGCTCAGCGATTCGTCCATCTGAGCGGTGCGGGCGATCTCGACTTCGAAGTCCATCTTGAACGCGCGGCGGTTCCCGAGTTCGGTCAGTGGATCGGTGTAGGCCAACTCCTGCATGCGTCTGGAAGCGATCTGCGCTTCGCGCTTGGCGGCCTCCATCTCCTGCGTTCTCTCGGCCAGGAGGTGCTCGAACCTCGTTCTCAGACCGGCTTCTGCCCGTTCGGCTTCGGGCTCGGGCATCGCCTCGACGGCAAGCCCCGCAAGCTCGGCGGCGGTGGCCTGCCAGTCCATAGGCGCCTCGAGCGGGGAGAGCTTGGGGCGCTCGCCGAAGATCGCCCGGCAGGCGTCGACCACGCGGGGGTCGAACTGGTGTCCACGCTGGCGCTGGATCTCCGCCATCGCGTCGGCGATGGGCCAGGCGCGCTTGTAGGGCCGCTCGTGCGTCAGCGCGTCGAGAACATCGGCGACGGCGACGATGCGTGCCGATAGGGGGATGCTGTCGCCCGCCAGCCCAAACGGGTACCCTCTGCCGTCCCAGCGCTCGTGATGGGCCAGCGCGATCTCTTCGGCCATCCGCAGCAGCCGCGACTGGCCGGCGGAGAGAATGCGGGCGCCGATGGTGGTGTGGATCCGCATCCGTTCGAACTCTTCGGCGACCAGCTTGCCGGGCTTGAGCAGGATGGCGTCGCGAATGCCGATCTTGCCGACATCGTGCAGTCGGGCGGCGGAATAGAGGAGCTGCAGCTCGTCCTCGGGCCAGCCCAGTACATAGGCGATGGCGGCCGCGTTGCGACCGACCCGGCGGGTGTGCTCACCGGTGCTGTCGTCCCGGTACTCGGCCGCCACCGCCAGCCGGTCGACTACCTCCTGTTGCGACTCCTCGAGCTCACGGGTCCGCGAGCGGACCATCGCTTCGGCCTCTTCCTTGGCCTCCTGCGCCATCTCGGTACGCAAGCGATACTCCTCGGCCTCGAAGCGGGCACGCTCGAGATCGAACTGTACCGACAATCGACGCGTCTTCTGCTCGTTCTCCTCATTGAACACCACCTCACGCGCCCGGTGGAACTGCTGGTAGTGGCTCAGGGCCTGCCGGAACGCTCCTACCTGCTCGTTGGCCGCCGCGAGGAGTTCGTGGGCTTCGAACACGGAACGCTGCCGTTCGAGCTGCTGCGCCAGCGTCAGCCCCTCCGTCAGGACCTCGAGGGCGCGGTCCGCCCGGTCCATGGCGAGGTAGTCCCGACCCAGGTTCAGCAGCGCGTCGATCTCCGCCTCGCGGTCTCCGATCTCACGGGCGGACCGCAAGCTGTCTGCATGCAGTTCGGCGGCCCGAGGGTGCTCGCCGAGTGCGGCGTAGACCTGCCCCAGGCCATCGAGGTTGTCGATCTCGAACTGCTTCAGGCCCGAGCGTCGTGCCAGGTGCAGCGCCTCCTCGAAGAGATCCCGTGCCTGTTTCCACTCCTCGAAACGTCGGTGGGCGTTGGCGAGGTTGTTGACGGCGGCTGCCTCCACCATCGGGTCGCTCGCTTCGAGGCCGACCCGCCGGGCCTCTCTGAAGAGCGCCTGAGCCTCGGTGGGGTCGCCCATCTCCAGGTACAGACGGCCCAGGCTGAGCAGATTGGTCGCTCTGCTCCGAGTTTTCGACGCGCCGGCCTGGAGCAGTTCGTAGCCCTCTTTGAGGCTCTCCAGGGCGCGGGGGTAGTCGCCCAGGGTGGTGCTCAGCGTGCCGATGTTGGTGAGGATGTTGGCTTGCTGCTCCGGCAGATCGAAGTCGCGCGCGATGTCGAGTGCCCGCTTGAGGCATTCGACCGCGTGGCCGGGTTCGCCTTGAGCGTCGAGGACACCCGCCTTCAGATTGAGGGCGTCGGCTTCGAGCCGATGGTCTCCCGACCTGTTGGCCGAGACCAGGGCCTGTTCGATCGCGTCCGAGGCCGAGGCAAAATCGCCCAGGTCTCGATGCGCGCGCCCCAGGACCAGCAGACACTCGAGCTGAGCAGCGTCGTCATCGAGTGAGGCAAAGCGACCGGCAGCGTCATCGAGTTTGGCTACCGCTGCGGCCAAGTTGCCCTGCCGATACTCGCCGATCCCGATCAGCAGCAGGGCCCGGCCGATCTCGGCGGGGTCGTGCACCCGTGCTAGCGCCTCACGGGCCAGCGCCGCCGCTAGCCGAGGATCGACATTGAGTGCTTCTCTGGCGGTGGTCAGCGGGTCCATGACCGTCCCTACCTCAGCTACCAAGCGGTCGCTCGCAGCAGCCACGTCCAAGCTCCTGTCAGCGGGCGGCCTGATCCAGCACCCCGTTCAGGAATCGGAACAGGTCGAGGCGGCCGGCGCCGATCAGGTCGGTGTAGGGATCGTTGAGACTGTTTGTGTAGATGTCGGCCGAGTAGACCATGACTTTGTAGGCTAGGTCGGAGGCGGGGACGATCAGCGTCTCGGCCAGCGCCAGCGCCAGGGCAGCGGACGCCATCGGCGCGGACATGGAGGTGCCGCTCCAGTTGGCCATCTGCTCTTCGGGAGCGGGGCCGTAGACCTGCTCACCGGGGGCGGCCAGCTCCACCGATGGACCGAACGTGGCGAAATCCGACTTCACATCGTCAGGACCGACGCTGGTCACGCTCAGGCGCTGCCAGCCCTCGGCTTCGTCGGCAGCCGATGAGGCTGGATAGGTGACGTTCGTATCCTCCGTGTTGCCGCTCGAAGCGACGACCAGGACACCTTTGCTGGTTGCGAAGCGGATGGCGGCGTCCACCGCCTCGGAGTAGCTGTCGCTGCCCAGGCTCAGGTTGATGACGTGGGCGCCCTTTTCGACCGCCCAGTCGATCGCGGCGGCCACATCGTGCAGGTTGCCGGCCCCATCCGGGCCGAGCACACGCAGCGGAAGGATGGTGGCCCGAGGAGCGATCTGCCGGATGATCCCGGCCACGTTGGTGCCGTGACCGTAGCCCACATTGCCGATGCGCCCCTGTTCTCGCGGGATGGCGTCGCCGCCGTAGAAGTCCCACCACAGGTCGGCCGGGGCGAGGGCTTCGCGCAGCGCCGGGTGGTTGAGGTCGACGCCGGTGTCGATTACCGCCACGGTGATGCCGTATCCCAGGTTCGGCGCCAGCTGGTGCATCTCCTGGAGCCCGATCTGCTGCCAGGTGCCGGTGTTCTCCGGCATCCAGGTATACACGCCGCCGGCCCAGACACTCGACGAGCCGCCGGCCCAGACACTCGACGAGCCGCCGGCCCAGACGCTCGATGAGCCGCCGGCCCAGACGCTCGACGAGCCGTTCATCCAGGCCGCCTCAGCGCCCGTCAGGAACGCGTCGAGGTTCGCTTCGACGATGCCGCCCACCGCGGAGTCGGCAGCCAGCGCCAGCAGCGCATAGTGGCCCCGCTCCCAGACCACCAGGCGGCCGCCAAAACGCTCCTCGATGTCGGTCGGTGTGTCCAGCGGTTCCAGCGGGACCGTCAGGACGAACGCCGGATCGGGGTGACCGGCGCTCAAGGGTTGCTCGGTATTCGATTCAAACAGGCCGCACCCTGCGCTCACAAGCATGAGCAGGAGGGTGATCAGGGTCAGCAGCCAGCGACGTTTTGCCTGGGAAGGCTCAGAGATGGAGTGAAGGTGTGACAGCATGACGGGCTCCCTTACTAGCCAGATTGGAACCGGAAGCTGCTTGCACAGCGGTTTCAGGATGGAAGGGTACACCTTCTCCGCTGACAGGAGTCTTACAAGAGGGGTGAAGCGGAGGCCTGTAATTGCGGTCCCCAGGCTGCCTAGTGGGCGTTGGCTAGGGAGTAGGCTAGTACCATCGGGGCAACGAGGGCTTTCGACGGGCAACCCCTGTCGGACGTTCCCCCTCCGTCGGATACCGTCCCTGGCGCACACTGGAAGGCACGACCGAAAGGGGTGAGCCGTGCCCGAAGAGGCAATCCGAGCAGAAAACCTGACCTACCGCTACGCGGACCTCACGGCCGTGGACCACATCGATTTCGAGGTCGCCGAAGGGGAGATCCTCGGCTTCCTAGGTCCCAATGGCGCCGGCAAATCGACCACCATCAAGATGCTGACCGGGCAGCTCAGGCCCAAGGAGGGCCGCGCCACCCTGCTCGGCCTCGATGTGGTCCGCGAGCCCAACCGGGTCCAGGCGCAGATCGGGGTCTCCTTCGAGGACACCAACCTCTACGAGCAGATGAGCGCCGAGGCGAACCTGAAGCTGTTCGCCCGCCTCTTCGGGGTTCGCGATTTCGAACCCCAGCCGCTCCTCGAACGGGTCGGCCTCAGCGGCCGCGGCAGGGATCGCGTGGAAGGCTATAGCAAGGGCATGAAGCAGCGCCTGATGGTCGCCCGGGCATTGGTGAACCGCCCCCGGATCCTGTTTCTCGACGAGCCCACCGAGGGGCTCGACCCGGCCTCGGCGGCGGCCATCCGCGGCATCATCGACGAGGAGCGTCAGCGTGGCGCAACCGTGTTCCTCACCACCCACGACATGCACGAAGCCGATCTGCTCTCCGACCGGGTCGCCTTCCTCGATGCCGGCAGCATCGTGGCGCTCGACACCCCTCACGCCCTCAAGCAGGCCTACGGCAAACGGCTGCTGCGGGCCGAGACCGTGGCCTCCAACGGCGACCTCGAGAGCCGCGAGATCGTCCTCGACCTGCCCGAGACGGCCGAGGCGCTGCAGGCGCTCTTTCGCGACGAGCAGGTCGTTACCCTGCACAGCGAGGAGGCGACCCTCGAGGACATCTTCATCCGCATCACCGGACGGGGGCTGGCATGAACTGGGGCGTGATCGGCACGCTGGTGGCCAAGGACATCTCGCTCTACTTCAAGAACCGCTTCTTCGCGCTGATAACGGTCCTGGCGCTGGTCGGCTACACGGTGATGTTCTTCGTGATGCCCGCCTCGGTCAACGAGACCGTCGAGATCGGCATCTACGCCCCCAACCTGCCCGTCGGCATCCTCGACCGGCTCGCCGGTGACGGCGTCAACTTCGTCGCCGCTCCCAGCCGCGAAGCGCTCGAAGCCACGATTTTGGGCGGCGATCAGCCGGTCGGGCTGGTGCTCGAGGCCGGCACCGTGGCCAGGCTGGTGGCCGGCCAGCAGGGGCGCATCGAGGTGCTCTTCGCCACCGCCCTGCCCGAGGACTTCCGCGACCTCTACACCACCGTGCTGGGCGAGCTCGGCTTCCTGCTGAGCGGCCGACCACTGGCGGTCGAGATCGACGAGCAGGTGCTCGGCCCCGACCTCGCCGGGCAGCAGATCCCGCCCCGCCAGCGGCTGCTGCCGATGCTGGCGGTGTTCATTCTGATGATGGAGACGATGGGACTGGCCAGCCTGATCAGCACCGAGGTCGAGGAGGGCACCCTGCAGGCGCTGCTGGTGACCCCCATGAGCATGCGCGAGCTGTTCGTCGGCAAGGGCCTTACCGGCGTGACCCTGGCGTTCGTGCAGGTGGTGTTACTGATGGCCGTCACCGGCGGCCTCGCCCGCCAGCCGCTGCTGGTGCTGGTGGCGCTGCTGCTCGGGGCCATGCTGGTGACGGGGGTCGGCTTCCTGATGGCCTCCGTTGGCAAGGACCTGCTCTCGGTGATGAGCTGGGGTGTGCTGGCGCTGCTGGTGCTGATCATCCCCTCGATCGGCATCTTGCTGCCCGGCGTGGTCAGCGGCTGGGTCCGAGCCATCCCCTCGCACTACCTGGTCGACACCGTCCACCGGGTCGCGAACTTCGGCGCCGGCTGGGGTGATGTGGGCGTCAATCTGCTGGCGCTGCTGGCCTTCTCGGCGGCCTTCCTCTGGCTCGGCGGGGCGGTCCTGAGACGGAGGTTTGCATGAACCCTGTTCGTATCGGCACGCTGCTGCGCCAGGAGATCATCAGCGGTGCCTGGAGCTTCTTCTTCATCTTCGCACTGGTGGTGCCCATCGTCCTCACCTTGGTGGTCAACCTGCTGTTCGGCACCCTCTTATCCGGCAAGCCCAAACTCGGTATCGCCGACGCCGGTCGGTCCCAGATCGCGGCGCTTGCCGGCGAGCTGGATTCGCTGCGGCTGCGCGCATACCCCGACGCCGACGCCCTGCTTCGTGCCGTCGAGGCGGGCGCGGTCGACCTCGGTCTGATCCTGCCCGAGGGCTTCGACGCCAGCCTGGCGGCCGGCGAAGCGACCGAGGTAACGGCCTATCTGTGGGGTCAGAGCCTGCTCCAGAACCGTGCCCTGCTGGGCACCACCTTGGTTCAGCTGCTGCGCCAGGTGGCGGGCCAGACCTCGCCGCTCGAGGTGGTGACCACCGTCCTCGGCGACGGCACCGTGGTTCCTTGGCGGGACCGGCTGCTGCCTTTTATCGTGCTGATCACCATCCTCATCGGCGGCGTCATGGTGCCCGCCTCGTCGCTGGTGACCGAGAAGCAGAAGGGGACTCTGCGGGCCCTCACCATCACCCCGACCACGCTCGGCGAGGTGCTGATTGCCAAGGGCCTGACGGGGGCGCTGCTGGCGACCGCCACCGGGGTGATGATCCTGGCCCTCAACCAGGCCTTTGGGTCGCGGCCGCTGCTGCTTCTGGTGGTGCTTGCGCTCGGGTCGATCATGGCCGCCACCTTCGGCATTCTCCTGGGTGCCTTGGTCAAGGACGTCAACACCCTGTTAGCCACCATAAAGGGCATCGGCCTGTTCCTGTACGCGCCCGCCATCTTCTACCTGTTCCCGACGCTGCCGCAGTGGA
Organism: Trueperaceae bacterium; assembly: GCA_963662295.1. Taxonomy (GTDB): domain Bacteria; phylum Deinococcota; class Deinococci; order Deinococcales; family Trueperaceae. The sequence continues at coordinate 3,268,709 of OY759346.1, read as the reverse complement.
TCGGCCGGCTCTTTCCCACCTACTACCTGGTGGCCCCGGTCGTCGAGATCAGCGAGGGGGGCGGCTGGGCCGAGGTGGCGCCCGAGCTACTGATCCTGCTCGGGCTGCTCGCGGCGCTGCTGGTCGTGACGGCGATGGTGGTCCGGCGGATCAGCCACTACGGGGCCGATCTGAACATGATGCCGGCAGCGGCGTAAGCCAACGCCCCGACCCCTATGCGTATCGTCGCCGTTCGTACCCTCACCCTGGCAGACCAGCTGGCCGAGCCGGTGCGCACCTCGTTTGGGGCGATGACCGCGCGTCACGCCATCCTGGTGAATGTTCGCACCGACGAGGGTCTCTCGGGCTGGGGTGAAAGCTTCGGCAACTTCCCGTCCTGGGCACCCTTTGAACGCATCCGCACCATCAGCGACGGCCTGGCGCCGCTGCTGCTGGGCGAGGACCCCCTCGAGCCGGAACGCCTGCATCGGAAGCTGCGGGTCGCCACCGCTACGCTGTCGCGGCAGTGGGGGGCGCCGGGCCCCATCGCCCAGGCCATCAGCGCGCTCGACATCGCCCTCTGGGACATCCTGGGGCAGGCCCGCGGGGAGCCCATCCACCGGCTCCTGGGCGACGCCGCACTCGAGCGAATCCCGGTCTACGCCAGCGCCTTGGGGCCTCAGGATCCGGCTCCGCTGGCGGCGGCCATGCAGGCGCGCGGCGTCGACGCCTTCAAGCTGAAGGTGGGCTTCGGCCGCGACCGCGACGGGCGCAACCTCGAGCGCCTGCGCGAGCGGATCGGCCCCGAGGCGAGGCTGATGGTGGACGCCAATCAGGCCTGGGATCTCGACACGGCCCGCGGCATGGTGGGGCTGCTCGAACGGCACGGCGTCTACTGGCTCGAGGAGCCCCTGCTCGCCGATCGCTGGCTCGAGCTGGCGGCGCTGCGCCGGGAGCTTCCCTTTCAGGTGGCGGCCGGCGAGAACCTGACCGATGTGGCCAGCGCCGAAGCCTTCCTGGAGTTGGAGCCCGTCGACATCGTCCAGCCGGACGTGTGCAAGATCGGCGGGCTCAGCGAGGCGCGGGCGCTGTGCCGTTTCGCCCGCGAGCGAGGCGTTCCTTTCGCACCCCATTACCTTGGGGGCGCCGTGGGGCTGGTCGCCTCGCTGCACCTGTTCGCGGCGCTTCAGGGCGGTGTGGTGATGGAGCTCGATTCGAACCCGAACCCGTTCCGGCAAGAGCTGGGCGGGGAGCTGCTGACGGTGTCGGAGGGGGCGCTAGCGGTACCCCAGTTGCCCGGCCTCGGGCTCCAGCCGGACGAGGCTTGGCTGCAACGCTACCTGCTCGAGGAGCGGGTGGTGCGGGCCTGAGACTGCTCCCGCGCCGACAGTGGGAGAGTCGGCCTTACTGTCGAACCCCAGCTGTGCGCCGCAGCTGGGTCACCGACAGCGCCGCCAGCAGCGAGATGCCGATCAGCACCCACAGCACCGGATCGTAGCTTCCGCTGACGTCGTGAAGCACACCCGCGCCCAGCGGCGCCACCGACTGGACCAGGGCGATGAGGGTGGCCATGCTGCCGTTGATGCTGCCGTAGTGGGCGGGGCCGTAGTTGTCGGCGATGAGGGCGGCGCGGGCGAGGGTGCCGGCGCCGTTGGCGATTCCGAAGAGGGCGGCGAAGAGCCAGATGCCTACGGTGCTTGTCACGAGCAGTAGCACCACGATGGCGAGGGCGTGCAGGCCAAAGGTGATGATGGTGAGGGTCGTCAGGGGGATGCGCGTGGTGCCGGGGATGAACAGCAGCCGCCCGGCGACCTGCATGAGGCCGATGGAGCCGGCGGCGGCGGCGACGAGGGCGGGGGAGTAGCCGCGCTCGAGGAGCAGCGGCACGCTGTGGGCGGCGATGGCGATGGTCACGATGCGGTCGAGTGCAAAGGCGCTGGAGAGCCACCAGAAGGTGGCGTGGCGGAGCGCTTCGCCGGCGGGGACGCTGGCTTCGGGGGGAGGCGACTCGGGGCCGCTGGCCGCGGCGCCGTCGGGTTCGAGCCCCAGACTGCGGGGGTGGCGGCGTAGTACCAGGGCGTGGAGGGGGATCGTCACGGCGGCGAGCAGCAGCGCCAGCACCCGTAGCGCTTCGCGCCAGCCGAGCGTCTCCACCAGGAGGGTGGTGAGCGGGATGAAGATGGTGCTGGCCAGGCCGGCCACCATGGTGAGGAGCAGCATTGCGCGGCCGCGATGACGACGGAACCAGACGGCCACCACGGTGAAGGCGACCTCGTACAGCACCCCGGCCATGACCAGCCCGATGCCGGCCTGAACGAGATAGAGGCCGACGAGGCTGGTGCTGTACGACCACAGCAACACCAGCAGCGCCCCGGCGACGGCGCCGGCGGTCATGAGGCCACGGGCCCCGCGCCGATCGACCAGCCGCCCGACCGGCAGGGCCACCAGGCCCGATAGCAGCAGCGCCAGCGAGAAGGCGCCGGAGGTCTGGGCGCGGGTCCAGCCGAGTTCGGCCTCCATCGGTTCGATGAACACCCCAAAGGCGTAGAACAGCACCCCGTAGCCGACGGTCTGGGTGATGGCCAGGGTCCAGGCCACCCGCCAGCCGTAGTAGCGCCTCATGCAGGGGTTTGGGCGTGGCGCTTGGCGACCGCTTCGGCGGCGCGCAGACCCTCCAATGATCCCTGGAATTCGGGCATGACGTAGCGGGCGAAGAGTTCGTAGCTCTTGCGGACGGCGTCGCGCGAGGCCCACTCCTTGGCGGTGATGAGGAGGCCACCGACCCCGGTGGCCTCGCGGATGGCGCGGATCTTGGCGATGGCGTCCTCGGGGGTGCCGATAATGTCGGTGGGGCGTGTCGCCAGGTGCTCGACCCAGCCCTCACGTGGCACCGGCGGCAGCGGCGAGCCGGTGACGGCCGTGGAGAAGTCGAAGCGTTCGCTGGTGGCGCCTTCGCGGATGTTCTCGAAGGCCTGCTCGCGGCTGTCGGCGAGGTGGAGGTTGATCGGCAGCGACACCTGCTGGCGGTCGGCGGTGCGGCCAGCTTCGTTGGCGGCGTTTTCGATCACCTCCCAGGCCTCTTCGAAGGTGTCGAGCTTAAGACCGGCGAGCCAGTGGGCGCCGTGGCGGCCGATGCGGGTCAGGGTTTCGCGGTTGCGGCCTGTCACCAGTGCGATGGGCAGCTGCGGGTAGCTGTAGGGACGCAGCTGCAGGACGGCTTCACGCAGCTCGAACCAGTCGCGTTTGAGGCTGATCGGCTCGGTGCTGGTGAGCAGCGCCATGATGACATCGAAGGCCTCCAGGAAGCGGGGTTGCTGCTGGCTGCGGTCGAGGCCGAACACGTAGGGGTCGCTGGGCAGGCCGCCACCGGAGCCCATGCCGAGCACTACCCGGCCGCGGGTCAGATGGTCGAGCAGCACGTAGTTTTCGGCCACCAGCAGGGGGTGGTGGAGCGACAGCGGCACCACCCCGCTGCCGAGTTTGATGGTGCGGGTACGGGCAGCAGCGGTGGCGATGAAGATGTCGGGTGAGGCGATCGTCTCCCAGCCGGTGGAGTGGTGCTCGCCGATCCACACCGTGTCGTAGCCGAGGGTGTCGAGCCACTCGATCAGCTCGAGGTCGCGTTCGAGGGCGAGGGTGGGGTTCTCTCGGGGGTGGTGGACCGGCTGCATGAACAGGCCGAAGTGCATCGGTCTCATGCGTGCGCCAGCTCCTGGATGGCCGGCCGCTCATCGGCGCAGCACTCGGCGGTGAGGTAGTGCACCAGCGCGTCCATGCGTTGGTAGTTGGCCTGGCTGATGACGCTGGCGCCCGCCTTGTGCTGCTGCACCAGGTCGGCCTCGAGCAGCTTGTGGAGGTGGTGGGCCAGGGTCGAGCGTGGGATGCCGCCGAGCCGCTTCTGGAGATCGCCGATGGCGAGTCCCGAGGGGCCGGCTCGGACCAGCAGGCGGTAGGCATCCAGCCGCACCTCGTTGCCGAGGGCGGCCAGGGCGGAGGAGGCGTCGGATCGGTTCATGGCAGCGAGGATAGCAGGCCCACCCCAGCAAAGTCAACCATATTTCTAGTTATTTAGTAATTCTGAGGTCACCGACCAGCAGACCACAAAAAAGCGCCCGGCTGAAGCCGGGCAGCTTTGAGGTTCGAAATGAAACTCAGTAGCGCGATGAACGGTCGACGCTGGGTGCAGCGGTGGTGACCACCACGTTCGAGGCCTGCAGGCCCTTTTGGCCCCGGGTTACCTCGAATTCAACCTCGTCGCTCTCGTTGAGGTTGCGGAAGCCTTCACCCTGAATCGCGGAGTAGTGGACGAACACATCCGGGCCACCATCCGACTGTTCGATGAAGCCAAAGCCTTTGTCGCCGTTAAACCATTTCACTTTTCCTGTTGCCATATTCTACCAATTTCCTTACTGCCAAACCGGGGTGAGGCATTGTGATTTCCGAGCACAGGCTCGGGTTACGAAAAAGCTGCATGCGTTTTTTCGGAACTGCACGATCATACCCGATTAGGACCCAAAACACAACTGGAGACGCGATAGAGAAGCGGTCCCTAAGCGGGTCCGGAGGCGCTTCTGTGGGCGACACCGTGGTCGCTAGGAGCCCACGACCCCGCCACCCTAGCAGCGACGTGCGAACGCCCTACTCCGCCAGAACCTGACGTGCTTCTGGCGTCGGCCCCTGGGCCAGCACCGCGACGCTGCCCGGCCACGCCAAAGTGTCCTGTACGTCGCGCCCGGCGCGGTCGTCGGTCAGGAACTCAGCGAACTTCCACTGCGGCACGAACACGGTGAAGGGGCTGCCGAAGCTCGGGTCGATCACGCTGCTCAGCACCCCGATGTACTCGAAGCTCTCATTTAGGATCAGGCTGCCGCTCGAGCCGGGACCGACCTGAAGCGACGCCACCGCGTTGTGACGCCACTGCGTCTGGCTCTCGCGCACCTGGGCGCTGGGCTCGAGCCGCAACATCGTCACCATGCCGCTGAAGTACTGCAGGCCCATGCCCAAGGGATTGGCGAAATTCCGCACCTCGGTGCCGAAATCGATCGCCTCCCAGGAACCCATGTGCAGCGGTGCGACAACCGGAGCGGTCTCCCTGAAGGTCATGATCGCCAGATCGTAGCCCATCAACGGGTATCCCACCCGATAGGGAACGATCTCGTAGAAGGTGTCGTTGTCGAGGCTGAGCAGGAAGCCGAGCCTACTCGACCAGCTGCTGCCGTCTGGAGTCGGCTCGAGGGCCCCCGCCACGCAGTGCGCCGCCGTGAGCACAACCAGCTCGTGGTCCAGGTCGAGCTCGAGGCCCGACACCACCGTGGCGGTGCACAGGTAGCGTCCCGTGGCTTGCAGATAGAGGCCCCCCACAGCCCCGGGCGGTGGAATCGCCATCACCGCGCCGGCCAGCAGGCATACGGCGACGGCAGCTGCCATACGTGTGACGAACTGAACAGGGCGTGTGCGGGTTGCGGTCCGATTTGGGGTGGTTGCTTCCATAAGCTTCCGGTTTCCTTCTACCTGACCCTCGGACAGCTACGGCGTAAATCGGAGGCATGACGTGCTGAAGCGGCGTTCATCCCTTGCCGCTGGAATGTTGATCTAAGGCTAGACGATCTCCGCTTAGGGGTCAATGAACTTCCTCTCGCTGGAGGTCCGAGCCTTGCACCGGCACGCGAGCCCTCCGAGGAGCTGAGCGGGGGTGGAAGCCTGGTGGGATCGTGTCCTGATAAGGTGGTCGTTAGCGCACGAGGGCTCCACAATGGAGCCGGATGCAGCCATGAAAGGTGACGAACCAATTATCGGAACCCGGTGTCGTCAGAACCTCAAGGAAGGTGGCTGACCACCATGATCACCATGGGCAGACTCCATCATGTAAGTATCGTGGTCAACGACCTCGAAGCGTCACGGCATTTCTATGCGGATGTACTCGGCATGGAGCAGGTTCACCGCCCCACGAACTTCGAATTCAAAGGGCAGTGGTTCCGGATCGATGGCGGCTACGAGGTCCACACGATTCACAGGTCCGAAGCCACCGCCGCCGCCGGCGATGCCGAGAACACGCCACGCCCCGACCGCGACATCACCTTTGCGCGCCATTTCTGTTTCAGCGTAAGCGGCGTCGAAGATATGTTGGAGACCTTGGAAAAACACGGCATTCCAATAATAGAAGGTCCGCGCGCACGCGGCGATGGCGCAACCCAGACATACATCTACGATCCGGACGGGCACATGGTTGAACTCGTCTTTGAACCCTGGGACTGGGGATGAATGTACGCGGTCGTTTCGTTGTTTTTTTACCTGTTTCTGCTGGAGGAGACTCCTTTGAAGGCTCCGAGAGCCCCGGGGAGACTTACCGGGACACGAAGTGCTGGTTTCTTGGGAAGGCTCAACGGGACCCCGGTAGACACCGAAGGTGGCTGAAGGGGGCCTATAGCGGGTTGCATAATGGTTGTCCCAAACCACCACATACCCTCCCCCTAATTGGATTACCCCCTCCCCAACCCTCCCCCTGGTAGGAGGAGGGAGCAAAAGGCAATCGTGAGTAACAACAAGGTACTCGGATAACGATTCCACAACGTGCTCCTAGGATTGAGTACCATCAGTCCACGGTACCTCTACGCGACGCTTACGGAGTAAACTCCTCCAGCACCACAACTCCAAAGAAACAAGCGTGAAAGCATGGGGGGCTGGGACGCCTACTGATCACCTTACAGCGGGTTGCGCATTGAGTGATCGTGCTTCATGCTGAGGCATGGCGCACTCTACCGACCTCCGAGAACGCATCGTAAACGCCGTCCTACACAAGCGTTACACCCTCCATGAAGCCGCAGACACGTTCGACGTTGGAACCGCCACCGTCAGTCGCTACCTCCGCCGCTACCGCCAAAGTGGAGATCTCACCCCCAGAACCTCCCCGGGCCGCCCCAGCGCCCTCCATGAGCACCAGGCATGGGTTGAGCAGAGCCTCATCAGCAACGACCTCACCCACGACCAGCGCTGCGACCTTTTCTTGGAGAGAACCGGCGTCCGCATCAGCAGAGCGACCATGTGCCGCTGGGTACAGAGATTGGGATCGACGAGAAAAAAAGACGATCTACGCGAGTGAACAGAATCCAGAGGCCCGGTGGAGGTTCCTGGCTTGGATCAGAGGTATTGACCCGCACCGGTTGGTGTTCGTCGATGAGAGCGGCTTCAACGTCGCCATGACCCTGCCCTACGCCTACGCCCCACGTGGACAACGTGCCGTGGGTAGGGTGCCGAAGAACCGTGGGGAGAACACCAGCCTCGTTGCAGCGATCAGTCTCGATGAGGGTGTGGGTGACGCGATGACGTTGACCGGAGCGGTGGATGGCGTGGCGTTTTTAGCGTACATCGAGCAGGTCATCGCTCCGAAGCTGAGGCCGGGGCAGATCGTGGTGATGGATCAGCTGGGGGTGCACCGCAAACCGGAGGTGCGGGAGGCGATCGAGGCGAGGGGGTGCGAGTTGGTGTTGTTGCCTGGGTACAGTCCGGACTTCAACCCCATTGAGTTGGCTTTTTCGAAGATAAAGGCGTTCGTGAAAGCTGTGGGGGCGAGGACGAGGGGAGCGTTGGACTCTGCGATCGCGGCTGCGCTATCGACGGTGTCGTTGGGGGATGTGTTGGGTTGGTTTGAGCATGCCGGAGTCACCAATCACTCATTCTGAGAACCGCTGTAGGGCCCTATTAACAGGTGTCCATTGGTTCCTTCACACCTCGGTTATCCCAGCTCTTGTTCTCGTTACTCAACCCGTGTTCACGCCCGTCACTACCCACCACTTGGTGTTCCCTATCGTAGCCAGGGTTGCTTTTAAGCTCCCTCCTCCTTCTAGGGGGAGGGCTGGGGAGGGGGTAACCCCCCAACGGGACTGGCATGAGTCCTCTATTCCTGCCGACCAGCGAGCACAGGACATCCTTTTTGAAATTGCTTTACCTGTAGTTTGTTGTTACCGGGCATAGCAGTGGATCGGCCTGCCATCGAAAAGCCAATCAAGAAGCCGCTGCAACCGCTGCGGCGGGGGCTTCACCGACCACGCCTGCCAATACCTCCTTAGCAAAAGGTAAGGTTCCAGCCAAGCTCTGACCCGCCTCAACGCCTGTGGCCAAGTCACGACCAGATTCTGGCTCTTTCTTTTTCCCCCCCGCTCGCTCCTCAACATCGCCCTCCACAAGACTTACGGGTTGCCCACCCCCGTCAAGCTCAGCAGCCACTCCTCCTCCTGGTAAGGCCCACCAGCAGAACGAAAACGCGCAACAAACCAGCTGCCAGTGCCGCCTCATGGCCATGTCGCTGCGCACCTGGTACTGCGCCCAACCCAGACTCCCCTTGACCTGCTTGTAACTCTGCTCCACCCACACCCTAAGCCCGTAGAGCCTCACGATCTCCGCCACATCAGCCGGAATCATGCCGCTCTCTTGAGCGCGGCTAGATCCGGGCGCAGGGAGGTTCGTTCGTAAGTAGAACGTGCTCTCCTCCGGAAGCGCAGCAGGATCAGTAGTCACGATGATCAACCGCTTCGCGCTCTCCGGGCCGTACGGTCCCGCCACCCCCTCGAGAGCCCACCAGGTCTCTTGGTGACCATCACGAAAGCACCGCGTGAGCTTCTCCCAAACGCCGGCATCATCCTCACGCCACGAGGCGGCTCCCGCTACTCCCTCCGCAGAGCCGATGGTGCCAATCTGGTGCCACCATGCGTGCGATGGGTTCAAGGCCAGCACGTAGGGGATCTCCTCGCTCTGCAAAGTAGTCCAGAAGGGGTGGTTCTCCCCGTAGAAGCGGTCGGCTACTACGGCGCGGAAGGGAATGCCGAGCGCATGGGCGTTCTCGATGAGTTCCAGCGCGATTTGCGGTTTGCTGCGGAACTCGGGGTCGTTCTTACCAAGAGCGAACCAGGGTGCAGGCGTGTAGGGCTCAACCTCGATCGGGTAGTACCGTTCCTCGTTCGCCCACAACGTGTGTACGCTGACCACGCCGTTATCGATCTTGCCGATACTGCCGAGGTACTGGCGGCCGACATGGGCGGTGTGTCGGCCCCACTTTCGATCGCCGGTCTCATCGATCACCAGGGCGCCCTCGGGGTTGGGCTTGCTGTGCTCGTCCTCGGAGAGCAGCGCCAGTCGTTTGTTGTTCACCAAGGCGGGGTCCCAGGTGGATTCGGATAAGAACCACTGCAGTTTCTGCGCGTCCTTGTGGGTTGCGCCTGCCACCGGCTCGGTGTTGGCGAGCCCGGTCAGGGTTTTGTTTCGTTCGCTGGGTAGTAGTAGGCCTTCGAGGTAGCGCCGGAAGGTGTCGCGTTGGTTGCGTTTGTTGAACAGGTCATCGAAACTGCTGGCGTAGCCCTCTAGCGGTCCGGGGGCGGTAGGTACGGGTAGGCGTCGACTCATCGTTCGACCTCCTGTTGTCCGTTCTACTGCTCGATTTGACCCTTGTCAACAAACTACAGTTACAGCGGGTTGCACAATGATTGAGTCAGCAATGCGCAATATCATTCCGGGAACAGGTTCCTTCAGAACCCACTTGCGTCTCCCGATGGTCCATTTGGCGTGATTCCTGAGGGTTGGTCAAGGATTATGCAACCCGCTGTAAATCCTCTAAATACCCCCGGAAGACCTTCTATCCCCCTTCTTCTTCGCTCATCTCAACAAGATCCCCCGTACTCACAAACAATCCTGTGTACCGAGGCGTCTCAGACTCCTTGTCCTTCATCATTCTGCTGATCATCACCGGCACCACCACCTCGTAGCGAACACCTTCGCACCAGGTTGGGCCGCTGTACTCGACCTCGCCGCGGGAGCGGATCTGCCGCTGGATCACGGCGGCGCCTTCGGCATCGACTTCGAAGGAGCCGACGATGTCTTTGTCGTCACCGGCAATGAGCTTGGCTTGGACTTTGACATCAATTTCGGATAACTGACCACTGTCCATGGGGATCAACCTCCCTGGGAACCCCAAGGTATCGGACCTTAGCAGGATGTTCGCCCGATTTCTTCACTGTAGGCTCAGGCCACGCGCCGCCGCAGGCGACCGATCGCTCACCGTTCGGCGGGCGGCGGTATCAGCGTTGTCGCGTTCCATGACCCATCCTAAGGCAGGGCGTGGGCGCCGTGATGAGCCGACCCCTTACAGCTTGCGTCGAAAGTAATCCACCATCTCCTCGAAGGCGTTCTGGGCGACCTCGTCAAGCCGGAGCTGTCCGCCCGACAGCATGAAGCCGTGCGGCTCGCCCTGGTACACCTTCAGCTCGAAGGGGGCTCCGGCCGCGTCGAGCGCCTCGGCGTAGCGGTAGATTTCGGCGATGGGGCTGGGCCGGTCGGCGGTGCCGTGGATCATCAGCATCGGCGCCTCGAGCTGGTCGATCAGGGTGGCGGGTTCGGTCTGACCCGCGTAGGGGAAGCCGTACCAGGCGACCCCAGCGGCGAGCGCCTCGATCTGAGGCAACAGCAACATGGTGTAGCGGCCGCCGGCGCAGAAGCCGGTGAGCCCCAGGCGCGCCGGATCGACATCGTCGCGCGCCTCCAGAAAGGACAGGCTGTCGCGGACCAGCTGTGCCACTAAGGCGTCGCTCGGTTGCCGCTCGAAGGTCTGCCAGCCGACCGCCAGCACCACAAACCCCTCGGCCGCAAAGCGGTCGGTCATGTCGCGGTAGCCCGGCTCGAGACCGTTAAACGAGTGGATCAGCACCACCGCCGGGTGGGGGCCGGGGGCGGCCGGTGCCGCCATATAAGAGGCGTAGGCGCGGCCATCGCTGACGATCTCGATATCGCCAGCCACCACTTCCTGGGCGGCTGCAAAGGTCGCCGCGAGCAGGAGCATCGTGCCAACTACCAGGTTCCTCACGAGTGTCTCCGTCCAGACGTCGGTACCTCCACACCCAGCCCGGAAGCGACGGCTTCGAGCTGGGTCCAGGTGGTGGGATCGATGGGGATGCCCTCGCGCCTCCGGCGTTCGGCCTGGAGGCGCTCGGGATCGCCCGGAACCGCAACCGAGCTGAAGCCGGGCGCGGGCCTGAGCGACCGCAGGCGGTTGGCGACCTCGGCCGCATCGGCGAGGAAGTCCTGTCCGGGTCGGAAGGCGTCGACCGACAGGAACAGAAACAGGATGCCGTTGTGGAAGCGCTCATACGACGGCAGGCCGGGGACCCCTTGCCCGGTGAGCGCGCCGCCGAGCAGCTCGACGAGCAGCGACAGCGCCGAGCCCTTGTGACCGCCTAAGGTCAGCAACGCGCCGCCCTGGTAGAGGTCGTTTGGGTCGGTGGTCGGCTGGCCGTGCCGGTCCTGGATCAGACCCTCGGCCAGGGTCTCGCCCTTGTTGCGCGCCACCCGCACCTTGCCTTCGGCCACCACGCTGGTGGCCAGATCTATTACGATGGGGGCCCCGCCGGCGACGGGGATGCCGACCGCGATCGGATTGGTGCCGAAGAAACGCTCCGCGGAGCCGTACGGGACCACCCCTCCCCCGGGGCCGGAGCCGTTGGTGAAGGCGAGGCAGATGACCCCGTTGTTGGCGGCTAGCTCGACCCATTCGCCCATCCTGCCGGCATGCATGCAGCGGAGCAGCCCGATCATGGCCAGGCCCACCTCTTCGACCATTGCGACGCCGTGCCGGACGGCAAAATCGGCGGTGACCTGACCGAACCCGTCGTGACCGTCGACTTTGGCGACGGCAGGCGTGACCTGCACCAGCTCCGGTTCGGCCGTCAGATCGAGGTTGCCCGCGGCTGCGGTGTCGAGATACTCCTTGACCCTGATGACACCGTGCGAGTCGTGGCCGGCCAGGTTGCTGGCTACCAGCGACCTGGCCACCAGGGCCGCCCCCGCTGCGGTGGCTCCGGCAACATCAAAGATCTCTCGCACAAATGGTTCGAGTGTCTCCGGCATCACTACGTGCATGCTGACCTCCGTTTCCCTATCCTTGCGCCGTCAGGTAGCGCTCCGGCGCGAACAGCTCGAGCGCGTGTTCGCTGCTGCCTTGCGTCGCCAGCTCGGCGAGTACTTCGCCGACCGCGCTGCAGAACTTGAAGCCGTGGCCCGAGAAGCCGGCAGCGAAGCTGACCTGGGGGTGGCTAGGGTGGTGGCCGATGACGAAGTGCTCGTCGGGGCTGTTGGTAAACATACAGGTTTTGAGCGCCATGGTCGGGCCGTCGGCGTCGGGGAAGTAGCGGGACACGCAGGCGCGCAGGATCTCTTCGTCGCGTCGGTGGACGGCGCGGCTCATGCCGTCGGGATCGACCTGCTCCTCGAGGTGGTGGTAGCGGCCGATCTTGAAACCGGGCGTGGCGAACACCGGAAAGCCGTAGTAGCGCCCCTCGTCGACCAGCAGGTTGAACACCGGGAAGCTCTCCGGGGTGAAGTGTTCGGGCCGGGTCGGCTGGAACCAGCCGAGCACCTGCCGCTCGGGGATCGCCCGTTCGTCCAGACCGGGGACCAGCGTCGAGGACCAGGCGCCGGCGGTGATCACCAGCGCTCCGGCCTGATAGCGGGCCCGGTCGGTGCGGACCGTGACCCCGTCGGGTCCGGCCTGCCAGTCGAGCACCTTCTCACGCGCCCTCACCTCGGCGCCGCGCGCTTGGGCCGCCGTCACCTGCCGGACGATGCAGCGTTCGGAGAGCAGAAAGCCCCCCTCCTCCTGGAACAGGGCATAGTGGCCCGCCGGCAGGTGGTAACCGGGGAAGCGTTCGCGCAGCTCGGCATGATCGAGCACCGTGTGTGGCAGCCCGTGCTCGAGGCACGACCGGTAGGAGCCCTGGAAGACCTCGCTCTGCTCCGGTCCCGCATCGATCGAGCCGGTGATGTAGAGGAGCTGCTCGCCGACCTCCTGCTCGAGTTCACGCCACAGCTGGTAGCCGCGTTTCATAAACGGCACGTAGGCCGGATCCTCGTAGTAGGCCAGTCGGATGATCCGGTTCACCCCGTGCGAGGAGCCCCGCTCGTGGGGGATGTCGAAGCGCTCGAGGCCCAGTACCCGCTGGCCACTCTTGGCGAGCTGATGGACGGCGGCGCTGCCCATCCCGCCCATGCCGATCACGATGACGTCATACGGTGCCACGGTCGCCTCCTTCCCGGGCCCGTCCCGGGCCGTGGAATTGCGTGATCAGTGCGAAGGCATCGTAACAGGTCGACCGTCATACGATCTGCCCTTAGCGAAGTTTGTGATGGTAGCTGCTCGGCGGCAGGGTGAGCAGCTGCGTCCGGTAGGCGCCGAAGCCTCGCCGTCCCGAGCACGGCCGCCGTACGGCGCGCTATCATCGAGCTGGCAGACGCGCGCAGTCGGCTTTCATCCGGAACCGGTATTCGCCCATTGCGCTGCCACATGGCAAGCGCTCCGGCGCTTACCTGGGTTCGATTCCCAGCGCCCGCTTCTGGAGGGCACCAGCGGACGACCGGCCCTGCAGGTTCACACCTCCGCCGCCGCCTGCGCCCTCCAGGGGCGAGCCAAATCGAAGGAGCGTGGCGTTCGCATGTGGGGTTTCGTTGTCGTTGCTGCAATCGTGCTCGCGATCGTGCTACTGGTGCTGCTGGTTCGCAGCAGGCGGGTGGTGCGAGAGTACCAGTGGGGTCTGCGCTACCGCGCAGGCCGCCTGATCGGGCAGCTCGAGGCCGGCGCCTACTGGCTCATCCCTTTCCGCGAGGAGCTGGTGCTGGTCGACCGCCGCCGGGTCACACTCGTCGTCGGCGGCCAGGAGATGGCCAGTCAGGACAATATCGGCGTTAAGGTCAGCGCCCTGGTGCTGTTCGAGATAGCCGACGCCGCCCTGGCCACGCAGACCGTTCAGGACTACCGCGCGGAGCTGTATGCACGGGTCCAGCTGGCGCTGCGCGACGAGATCTCCAGCCGCGACATCGACGATCTGCTGGCGGTCCGGGGCGAGCTGAACGAGGCGCTGACGGCGCGACTGACAGCCGCCGCCGAGGGCCTCGGCCTCGCGCTCAACGAGGTGGCGGTGCGGGACTTCATGCTTGCCAACGACCTGAAGAGAGCTTTTCACGAGGTCCTCAAGGCCCGCAAGGAGGGTGAAGCAGCCCTCGAGCGCAGCCGCGCCGAAACCGCCGCCCTGAGGAACCTCGCCAACGCCACCCGGCTGCTGCGAGACAACCCGGAGCTGCTCACGCTGCGTATGGTGGCGGCGATCGAACGCTCGCAGGGCAACACCTTTCAGCTTCCCGAGCTGCGGCCCGAACGAGAGAGCGAGCCGTGACCTCACCGGCCGGCATGCTTGATCTCGAGACGCTGGCCGCGCGCGTCTACGACGATGAGATCGATACCGTGGTGGTCGCCTTCGCCGACCATTACGGCCGCCTTCTGGGCAAGCGCTTCGACGCCGAGTTCTTCCTCGAGGAGACCGCTACCAGCGGCACCTACGCCTGCGACTATCTGCTGACTACCGACATGGAGATGGAGCCGATTCCGGGCTACGCCCTCGCCAACTGGGAGCTCGGCTACGGCGACGTGCACCTGGTACCAGACCTCACCACCCTGCGGGTCGCCGACTGGCTCGAAGGGACCGCGATGGTGCTGTGCGACCTCGAGCACAACGACCACACTTCGGTGGCCGAGTCGCCGCGGGCGATCCTCAAGAAGCAACTCGAACGAGCCGCCGGGCTGGGCTTCCGGGTGATGGCCGCCTCGGAGCTGGAGTACTACCTGTTCGACAGCGGCTACCGGCAGGCCGCCGAGAGCGGCTTCGCGGACCTGAGGGCGGCCGGCTGGTACTTGGAGGACTACCACATCCTCCAGGGGACCCGCACCGAGGACTTCACCCGAGCGGCCCGCCGCCACCTGAAGGCGTCGGGCATTCCGGTGGAAAACTCCAAGGGCGAGTGGGGAGTGGGGCAGCACGAAGTGAACGTGCGCTACGCCGAGGCGCTGACCATGGCCGACCGGCACGTGCTGTTCAAGCAGTGCCTCAAGGAGCTGGCCGACCGCCAGGGCCGCAGCCTGACCTTTATGGCCAAACCCTTTGCCGGTGGGGCCGGCTCGAGCTGCCACCTGCACCTGAGCCTGTGGCAGGACGGCGCCAACGTCTTTGCCGGCGCCGACGGGCCGAGCGAGCTGTTTCGCTGGTTTCTGGGCGGTTGGCTGGCCCGGGTGCCCGAATTCATGCCCTTCTACGCCCCGACGGTAAACAGCTACAAGCGTTTCGAGGACGGCTCCTGGGCGCCGACGCGCCTCGCCTGGAGCGTCGACAACCGTACCGCCGGCTTCCGGGTGGTGGGGTCGGGCGCCAATCTCCGCATCGAGTGCCGCATTCCCGGCGCCGACGTCAATCCCTACCTGGCCTTCGCCGCCGCGCTCGCCTCGGGCCTGACCGGGATCGAGGAGCAAACCGAGCCGCCGCCCGTTTTCGAGGGGGACGCCTACGCCGCCACCGAGCTGCCGCCGTTATCGTGGACCCTTCGGGAGGCGACCGCGCGCTTTCGGGAGAGCGCCGCCGTACGGGGCGCGCTGGGCGAGCTGGTGGTGGAGCACTACAGCCACTACTTCGAGACGGAACAGGACGCCTTCGACCGCGCCGTAACCGACTGGGAGCGGCGGCGCTACTTCGAGCAGATCTGACGGAGGTCGCGTTTGAGACTGGCAGATAAGGTAGCCCTCATCACCGGCGCCGGCAGCGGCATCGGTCGCCACAGCGCGCTGCTGTTCGCCAGCGAGGGGGCGGCGGTAGCGGTGGTGGACGTGAACGAAGCCGGTGCCCGCGAAACGGTTGCCGAGATCGAATCGGCGGGCGGCAACGCGCTGTTCGTCCGTGCCGACGTGTCCGTGGCCGCCGACGACGAGCGGATGATCGCCGAGACCGAAACCCACTTCGGCCATCTCGAGGTGCTGTTCAACAACGCCGGCATCATGGACGCCCGCGACGGCCACGCCGAAGATACCGACGAGGCGGTCTGGGATCTGACCATGGCCGTGAACGCCAAGGGGGTGTTCCTGGGCTGCAAGTATGGACTACCGGCCTTACGCCGTGCCGGCGGCGGTTCGATCATCAACACCGCCTCGTTCGTAGCGCTGCTGGGGGCCGCCACCCCGCAGTTGGCCTACACGGCCAGCAAGGGTGCGGTGCTGGCCCTGACCCGCGAGCTGGCGGTGGTCCACGCGCGCGAGAACATCCGCGTCAACGCGCTCTGCCCAGGGCCTCTGCGCACCGAACTGCTGATGAAGTTCCTCGACACCGAGTCGAAGAGGCAGCGGCGGCTGGTGCACGTTCCCATGGGCCGCTTCGGTGAGGCTCGGGAGATGGCTCAGGCGGCGCTCTACCTGGCATCGGACGAGTCGTCGTTCGTCACCGGGACCGAGTTCGTGGTGGATGGGGGGATCACGGCGGCGTACGTGACGCCGGAGTGAAGCGGAGGGCTGGGTTCGCAAGGGAGAGTCGTTGGAAGAGCCCTCCTCGAGCTTAGCTCCATCATCTCAGTGCGAATAAGTGGGTACGATGGGTCTTGTCATGACCCAATACCTCGGTATTCTCACCGCCGGCGGTGACAGCCCGGGCCTCAACGCGGCCATCCGCGGGGTCGGCAAGGCCGCCATCGGCAGCTATGGCATGCAGATCATAGGCTTTCGCGACGGTTTTCAGGGCATGCTGCACGATCGCACCACCCGGCTCACCCTGGCGGAGCTGTCCGGGATTCTCACCCAGGGCGGCACCATCCTGGGCACCAGCCGCGACAAACCGCACCGCATGCAGGTGGGCGATCGCCGGGTCGACGTGACCGATGTGCTGGTGGAGACCTACCACGAGCACCACCTCGACGCTCTGGTCTGTCTGGGTGGAGGCGGCACTCAGAAGAACGCCTTCCGGTTGCATGAGAAGGGTCTCAACATCGTCACCCTGCCCAAGACCATCGACAATGACGTGGCCATGACCGACGTCACGTTCGGCTTCGACACGGCGCTCGGCATCGCCACCGAAGCGATCGACAGGCTACACTCTACCGCCCACAGCCACCATCGCATCATCGTGGTGGAGGTCATGGGTCACAACGCCGGCTGGCTGGCGCTGGGCGCGGGCCTGGCAGGCGGCGCCGACGTGATCCTGATCCCGGAGATCCCCTACGACGTCGAGGTGGTGGCCGAGGCGATCCGCCGCCGCAGCCGCGCCGGCAGCCGCTTCAGCATCGTGGCGGTCTCCGAGGGGGCGATGTCGTCGGGTCTCGTCAGGGAGCTAAGGAAGGCCGAAGAGCAGTTGGAAAAGGTCGGCAGCGGCAAGGCCAAGGATGCAGCCAAGAAGAGGCTGGCTGAGGTCGAAGCGCGCCTCAAGTCCACCACCCTCACCGTCGCGGCCGAGCTCGAGCGGCTCACCAACCTCGAATCGCGGGTGACCATTCTGGGTCATGTGCAGCGCGGCGGCACCCCTTCCGCGGCCGACCGGCTGCTGGCGACGCGCCTGGGTACGGCGGCGGCCGGGTTCATCCACCAGGGCGTCTCCGGGGTGATGGTAGCGGCCCGCGGCGAAGGTGCCGAAGCGGTGCCCCTCGAGCAGGTCGTCGGCAAGCGCAAAACGGTACCGGTCGACCACCCCTGGATCAAGGCGGCTCGGGATGTGGGAACCTGCTTCGGCGACGAGGTCTAGGCTCAAGCCGCCAGCTTCGGCCCGAGCGACTCGGCTGAAGGGAGGCCACCGGACACGCAGTTTGGGCACTCGCCGAAGAGGCTGCTGCGCACCATGGCGCGCAGTCTCTGGTTGCGGGGACGGCGGACTGGCGAGGCCATTGTCCCTTTAGTCTACCGTCAGGTCCGAAGCCGCTTTCAGCCGTCGACCCCCGCCTCCCCGGCCACCACCTCGTCGACGTAGGTGTTGATGCGCGAGATGGTTTCGGAGACCTCGCGTTCGCTGAGCTGGAAGCCGCGCAGCGACTCGAACAGATGATCGACGAAAAGGGCGAAGTGCTTGCGGGTGATACCGCGGCCGTGGTGGGCGTGGCTCAAAGGGTTGCCGCCGAAGCCGACGGGACCGCCGAGAGCGGCGCTGAAGAACTCGCGCTGCATGTGGACCAGCTTGTCCTTGTCGGTGTTCTCGAAGAAGGGAGCCAGCTCCGGGTCGGAGAGCACCCGATTGTAGAAGTCGACGATCAGCCCGGCGACGGCGTCCTCGCCGCCGATGCGATCGTAGAGGATGGGTTGGCGGTCGGACATCGAGGACCTCCTGACGGTTGGCTGCATGGCGATCTCCTACCCCTATCATCAACCATGGCGCCGCCGAACGGGCCGGGCGTTCTCGTACAGCAGTGCTAGCCTTAGGCGTGGGTGCGTCGAAACGAGAAAGCATTCGCCGCTCGAGTAGCCGGGCGGGCGTTCCGTTAGGACCCCGGTCCAGCCGTGGGTTGTGGGCTCTACTCTCGGCGCTGCCCCTGTCGGTACTGGCGGCCTGCGTGCCCTTCCACCTGATCCGGGTCGTGGCCGACCTCGAGGCTGCCGAGCGGCGCTGGCAGCAGGCGGCCATCGCGAGCTACAGCTATACCTTCCAATGGATCTGCTTCTGCCCCTACCAGCGTGTGCGGATCACGGTGGTGGATGGGATCGTTACGACCGTGATCGACACCGAGACGATGGATACCGTCGAAGCAGATCGCTACGGAACCGTCGAGGACCTCTTTGCTTTCGTGGACGACGCCGTCGCTCAGCAGGCCGCCGCCGTCGAGGCGGATTACGATGCCGTGTGGGGCTACCCCTACACGGCATCGGTGGATTATCTGCGGTACGCGATCGACGATGAGGTGGGCTTAATGCTCACCGATTTCGAGGCTGTGCCAGTTCCCTAGAGGCGCTCAGCGATCACTCGCCACCGCCCGACCGGAGTGCGGTGAAAGCTGGTGCAGCCGTCCTGGACGAGGTGATCGCTACATTGCTCGAGCCGCCGGCGTCGCGGATCCAAGGCTGGTAGGCACTGGGGCAACGGCCACGGGCCGACAGGCAACGCGGCGGCAACGCGACCGCCTATAGGCTGACATCAGTGAAAGGGGGTACCGTCGGGAGCGGCCGTGGAGGCCGGAAGACCGTTCGCCGAGCCACGCTGCATACAGAGCGACATATTGGAGATACCATCGAGGGGCCCGATAAGGGCCACGACAGAGTGAAGGAGAACAGCTATGGATTACGCGCATCCTGAAGTCCTGGTAACCACGCAGTGGGTCCTGGAACATCACGCTGACAGCAACGTCCAGATCGTCGAAGTCGATGAGGACGTGCTGCTCTACGAGCAGGGACACGTCCCCGGCGCCCTGAAGATCGACTGGCACACCGAACTCCAGCGGCGCGACATCCGCGATTTCGTCACCGAAGCGGGTTTCGCGAGCCTGATGAACGAAAAAGGGATCAGCAACGACACCACCGTCGTCCTCTACGGCGACATGTCGAACTGGTGGGCGGCTTACGCACTGTGGTTCTTCAAGTACAACGGTCACAACGACGTGCGGCTGATGAACGGCGGCCGCCAGAAGTGGGTGGCCGAAGAGAGACCGCTGACCACCGAGGTACCGGCGGTGGCGCCTGGGAGCTACACCGTCCCCTACCGCGACGCCTCGATTCGGGCCTTCAATCACGAGGTGCTACAGCACATCATCAAGGTTCAGACCGGCGAGGGTGCGCTGGTGGACGTGCGCAGCCCGGCCGAATTCTCCGGCGAGATGCTGGCTCCCGACCACCTGCCCCAGGAGGGCGCCCAGCGAGGCGGGCACGTCCCCGGAGCGAACAACATCCCTTGGGGCAAGGCCGCGAACGAAGACGGTACCTTCAAATCCGCAGATGAGCTGACGGCGCTCTATGGTGGGGTCGGCGTCACTGCCGACAAGGACGTTATCGCCTACTGCCGCATCGCGGAGCGCTCGAGCCACAGCTGGTTCGTGCTGAAGTACCTCCTGGGCTACCCGAATGTCCGGAACTACGACGGCTCGTGGACGGAGTGGGGCAACATGGTGGGCGTTCCCGTCGAGCAGGGCGCCTAGGGCGTCGCAATCGTTTCTGCAAGTGGGGCCACGGGCCGGGCACACGCCCGGCCCGCCTCCCTTTGAGAGCACCCCGTGGACCGAGGACCGACCACCGTCATCGTACGGGTGTGGCATCACCCCGGTGGCTTTCGCGCCGAGGTGATGCCACTCCATGGGGGCGACTCCAGGTACTTCCGCGATAGCGAGGCACTGCGGCGCTACCTCGAGCAGCTGGGGTATCTCGAGGAGCGCGAGGCGGGTGGGCAAGTGCGGTGAGGAACGCCGGAATACCTTTCAGAAGCGTGAACTCGGTCGCATCGGGAGGCTACTGTCCTGAGAGGGTTGTTCGGCGCAAATCTGGTCGCTGGAGCGGTTGGCGGTGAGGTTGTTGGGCTCGTCGCCTAAGGCGTTCGAGATCAGCTGTTGAGAATCCGCAGGTAGTCCCGCCAGGGGCCTACCGCCTCGGCGTACTGGTTCGCTATGACCCGAACGATCTGGCCGAGGTGGCTGAGGTCGTGGGCGGTCCAGGTGGCGAGCAGTTGTGCCAGCGTGACCCGGCCGAAGCTGGGATGGGTGCCGCTGCGCGCGAGGTCTTCGGGCGTCAGCTTCAGGGTCTCGAGGCGGTCGAGGCAGTCCCCTCGAACCCGAGCGAAGAGGTCGAGCAGCTCCCCGATGGGTCGATTCGGAAAGCGCTCGAGCTGGGCGAAGCGGTCGATGTCGGCGAATACCGTCGCTTCGCCGTGCTCGAGCAGGGTCTGGGCTCGGGGCAGCCAGTTGGTCTCATCCTGGTGGATGAGGTGCCCGACCACCACGTAGGGGCTCCAGGTGTCTGGCCCTTCGTCGCCGTGCAGCCACGGGTCGGGAAGGCCGCGAAGCAGCGCGTCGAGCGCGGCCGGGGTGCGCTGCAGCACCGCGATGGTGTGGCCGAGATGAAAGTCCATGGACCGATCCTATCTCACGCACGTGCGTGCTTCGCTCTGTAGGGGCATTGGTTCAAATCATGTTGACATACATCAATTTAATTGCAAGAATATCAATTTGATGGAAAGGAGGGCGCTATGACCGAAGCGACCCAGACCGAAATCCTGCTTCAGTTCTTCAAAGCGCTGGCAGATGCCAATCGTCTCAAGATCGTCGGCATCCTGGCGCAGCGCTCACAATCCGTTGAGCAGCTGGCTGCGGCCCTCGACCTCGATAGCTCGACGGTGTCGCACCACCTGCGCAAGCTCTCCGAGGCCGGCCTGGTCGAGGCCCGCGCCGAGAGCTACTACAGCATCTATTCGCTCCGCAGCGAGGTGCTCCACGAGAAGGCGCAGAGCATCCTCGGCGACGATCAGCTGCCGAAACTTGCGCAGGACGCCGACCTCGACGCCTACGACCGCAAGGTGCTGCGCGCCTTCACCGATGAGCACGGCCGGTTCAAGGCCTTTCCGGTTCAGCAGAAGAAGTATCTTGTGCTGGTGCGGCACGCCCTCGAGGCCTTCGACGTGGGCGTCGACTACAGCGAAAAAGAGGTGAATATGATCCTCTCGAAATTCCATACCGACACCGCCACGCTCCGCCGCAGCATGATCGACAACGGCTTCATGGACCGGGAGGGCGGGGGCGCCAGATACTGGCGCGTGCCCTAGCTGCCAGCACCCTCTCTGGAGCTGAAAACCACCTGGCCGGCCATGCGTCGAACGGTGGCCGGCCCGACCCTTCAAAGCTGCTCGGGTACAGGATACATAGCCTCTCGGTGCGGAAAGGTCCATATCTTGGACCTGGAGGCCGAAAAGCCTCTTCCTTTTTTGCGCCGCTTCAAGGTATGCTGCGGCGATGGAAAACACAGGCCACCCCGACCGAGACACATCGGGGTCTGGGCAGCGGTTTGAGATCGACCTGACCCGCCAATGCATCCGCAGCGGCACGGTATCGGTACCGGGTAGCATGCTTGAGATTTTCGACCCCGGGCCGGTCGTTCTGCGCGACGCAGCCAAAGACCGCAACCACACCCTGACCTTCACGCCGCCGAGGAGCCTGTCTGGCCTCGAGGCGTTCATCGACACCTACAGCCTCCAGCCGAACGACAAACTCATCTTGATCCTCCGCGATGAGGGGGGCGAACTGCACGCCAGGAAGCGCCCACCGAAAAAGCGGACCAAGCTCGATGAGCCACCCATCGTCGAGACCGATGCGCCGATCGTCGTCAGCGTCCAGGAAGAGCCCGAGGCCCCAGCCCCGGCCGCTCCGGCGGAAGAGGGCGGTTGGCTGGTTCGCGAGGTGCGTCGCGCCCCGCCGGCAGGGCCACCGCCGTCGCGGCAGAAAGACCTCGCCTCACCAGGCGAAGCCGCCGGGCCAGGTTCTGACGACGACGCCCTGCTCGTTCAGGGACCTGTCGAGCTCGAGCCCAGCTCCGGCCCCCCCCGAGCCCCGAGGAGGCGCTGGACAGGCTCAAGGCCCACTTGGCCTCGCCCGACACCCCCGCCATCGTGCGCCTCGAGGACGTGGCCCGCATCCTGAGATTGCCTGAAGACGCCGCCTGGCAAGCCCTCGAAAGCCTGTCACGCGAGCCCGAGTCGGGCGTCTCCGCCATCCGGCCCGATATCTATCGGATCAGCCGCCAGGCCAAACCCAAAGTCGGCTGAGCCGACACGCCGATGAGCAAGAGCCGTGGGCCAATCACCCCCGCTTCTGCGCTGACCGGAAACGCGAACGAGGACCCCTGGGTCGTCTACCAAGGTAGGGACGGACCCGGAAAGGGCAAGCACATCGTGCTGGTCGCCGGCGATGAGGAGTACCGGTCGGAGGAGGCGCTGCCGATGCTCGGCAAGGTGCTCGCGACGCACCACGGGTTCCGCTGCACGGTGCTGTTCTCGACCGACCGAGAGGACGGCACGATCGATCCGAGCGAGCAGACGCACATCCCCGGGCTCAAGGCGATCGCCGATGCCGATATGCTGGTCCTCTTCCTGCGCTTCCGCGAGCTGCCGGATGACGACATGAAGCACATCGTCGACCACCTGGAGGCCGGCAAGCCGATCCTCGGCATCCGCACCTCGACCCACGCCTTCGACTACCGCCGCGACGAGGAGAGCCCGTACGCGAAGTACGGCCAGCAAAGCGCCGCGTGGCCCGGCGGATTCGGCAAGCAGATCCTGGGCGAGACCTGGGTCGCTCACCACGGCGACCACGGCAGCCAGGCGACGCGCGGGGTCGTCAACGATGAGGCCGCCGACCACGCCATCCTGCGCGGCGTGAAGGACGTCTTCGGCCCCACCGACGTGTACGCTGCGCGCGCGTTGCCCGACGACGCGACGGTGCTGCTCTGGGGTCAGGTACTCTCGGGCATGGAACCCGACTCCCCACCGGTCGCGGGTGGGAAGAACGATCCGATGATGCCGATCGTGTGGACACGAGAAATTGCGCGCGAGGGATCTGAAGCATCGATGCGTACCATCTGCTCGACCATCGGCGCGTCGGTCGACCTGACGAGCGAGGGCGTGCGGCGTACGCTCGTGAACGCCTGTTACTGGGGCCTGGAGCTCGAGGACGAGATCCCCACAAAGAGCAACGTCGACATTGTGGGGAGGTACGAACCGACGTTTTTCGGCTTTGGGACGTTCACGAAGGGCGTGAAGGCGTCTGAGCATGTGATATAGAGGATAAGGGCTTTGGGAAACTTCAAAAAGTAGGAGTAGAAGGATTGGGTCCCCTTCAGACACCTACGCTTTCCAAAGACCAGCACGTCGTGTCTCGGGTTCTAAACTACCAGCACTTCGTGTCCCCGGGTCCTGTTCGTGCTTCGTAATCAGAGCTCCCCGATGGGGGTCTCTACCTTTTACTTTCTGAAGCGTAGGGCTAAACGTGGTTTGCCCGGAAGTTTAAGGGCATAGCCTCTTTCATCGCCTCTATCGTCATAAAGGTAGGTTTCTGAACCGTCCAGTTTGAAGGCTTTCGTAGGAGTTATAGTCATCTCCCAGGTGTCGATAATGTCGATCTGATAGTCATTGTCTTGTAACGGCAATAACATAATTTTGTGCCTGTAATCCCCTAGGTAAATCAGGTGATAGTCCCCGTTTAAGCCCCCTGCATATTTGTGACGAAAATGGCGTCCGTTCCTACCAGGAAAGAGGCTGTTTTCGGCTCCGAGTTGCGGACTGAGACCCCCAGGAGGGGCATCCTCGATAATTTGGCGCAAAAAGCCAAAGCGCTTCCAACTTTCGCCGCGCAGCACCCCGCCTTTTCCCCACCAGAGCTCATCGCTTTCGTCGAAATAGGTTTCTCCGTGTCCTGCATAGCCACCATTCGCAACCATGATCCAGAAACGATGTACCTGTTCTTCGGCGCTGATCGCCCCCCAGGGGTAGGGCGCGTTGCCTTCGTACTCGAGCTCATCATTGACAATCGGTTTCTGGTACTGATTGCGCCACTCAACCACATTGCGAACGGCGAAATTCTGAATGCAGACATGCGTCACTTCGGGCTTGCTGTGGTCGTAGTTCATGGTGACGTCGCCGTTGTGAATGGAGCGCAGATTCTGAATGCAGACATGCGTCACTTCGGGCTTGCTGTGGTCGTAGTTCATGGTGACGTCGCCGTTGTGAATGGAGCGCAGATGGTTATAGGGATCTTCACTTGCCAAGATCTTCAAGAAGTTGTCCCAGCGCTCTATCGGTTTAAACTCGAGCATAAAGTCATACTCATTTGCCAGCGACCACCAGACGTGTCTGAATGAGCCAATTCGCGCCATTAAGTAACGCAGGTAGCGGTAGTCGCTCTCTTCATTCATAGTCGGGTAACCCCAGCGGTCATAGGGGTGCCAGATGATGATGTCAGCTTCGATTGAAAGCTCGAGCAAATCATCCAAGCGCTTTTCAAAGTGATGGAAAAACGTCGGGTTGAAGCGCGCAAAATCACTCTTGCCTTCGGCGTTGCGCTCGAAGGGATAGTAGACAGGCTCATTGTGGTTAAAAGGATAGTGTTTGGGAAATACGCACATGCGTATTTTGTTAAAAGACGCCTC
Organism: Trueperaceae bacterium; assembly: GCA_963662295.1. Classification (GTDB taxonomy): domain Bacteria; phylum Deinococcota; class Deinococci; order Deinococcales; family Trueperaceae. Next base: position 3,243,793 of record OY759346.1, on the reverse strand, counting down.
CCCTAAGGTAGAGAGCGTCCGTTCTTCCATCTCGTGCGATTGATGCGTCCAGGCGTAGCAGGTAGTGCCAAAGGGATAGTAAGGCGTGCCGTCAGCATAGGCAAAGTGAAAGGTGTTGCGCACACATACCGGACCATGATTAGCTTTTGAAGGTGCAATGCAGATAAAGCTACCCGTCTGTCCATCCAGGTCCTCGGCATTGCTTGTCGTCGCGTAGCTCCAGGTGCCTAGGTGGGTCGGCATACAGCGAATCTGGTAGCTGCCATCGCCGTCATAAAAGCCCTGTACCTTTAGCACCTCACCGTCGCAGCTAAATTCGGCGCTAAGCTCCACCTCAACAAAGGGATTGCCGTGACTCGGGCCTTGAAGCTCGAGTTCAAAACGGTCCCACTGTTCAATCTCTGTCATACTGCGTCTCCTTTGAACTGTGTGTCCTCTATTGACAAAATGACAACAGACCGAGCTGCTCCCCGTTTTTGGTCCAGGTCAAAGGTTAGGATTCGCCGATCTGAAGGCCCCTCGAAACTGCTCGATGAACGCGCTGGGCGGTACATCTTCCAGCGACGAATGGGGCCTGAAATGATTGTAGTCCCACCTCCATTTCTCCGCTTCTCCTGGGCGTCCCCGAGGTCCAAGAACCCGTGGACGTTCAAGCACTCATCAAGAGTAACGCCTTTTCTGAACTGCGGCAGGACGGCTCAAAGGACTCCCGACAAACCGAGCAGGCAAGTCAGTACGGCACATCATTTTCTTACTTCTCCCAAATCCCCTACTTATCCTTCTACATAAGGTTATTGTTCCCCTTGTGTCATCTCCGGGTCCGAAGTCTGCCCATCGTTCGAAACTCATCTCCCGTACGCCTTTCTTCTACGGCTGGCTAGTGCTCCTCGCGGGCAGTTTCGGCCTGTTCATGACCACCCCCGGCCAGACGATCGGGGTTTCGGTCTTTCTCGATGGCATCATCGCCGACCTGGAGCTGTCGCGGACTACGGTGTCGCTGATGTACACCTTCGCCACCCTGGCTGGGTCGGTGGCGCTCCCTTTTGTGGGGCGCTTCATCGATGCCTACGGGCCTCGGGTTGGCGTGATCACCATCTCTATCCTGTTTGCGCTGGCATGCGGCTTCATGGGGTTGATCGGCGGCGCCTTCACGCTGTTTCTGGGGTTCATGCTGATTCGGAGCCTGGGCCAGGGCTCGCTGTCGCTGGTGAGTCTGCACGCCATCAACCTGTGGTTTGTGCGTCGGCGCGGCCTGGCGGTGGGGATCTCGGGCATGTCGTTCGCACTCTCGTTCGCGATCTTCCCGCCCATCATCGACAACCTCATCGCTGCCTTCGGCTGGCGCTGGACCTACCCGCTGCTGGGCCTGCTGGTGCTGGTGGTGATGCTGCCGATCGGGGCGTTGCTGTTCCGGAGTTGGCCCGAAACCTATGGGCTGCTGCCGGACGGCGGCCGGGTGGGCAGGGCCGCGCCACCGCTCGAGACCAACTTTACGCTGGACGAAGCGCGCCGCACCGGCACCTTCTGGCTCTACACCCTGACCAGCTTCACGTTGGCCATGCTGGGCACCGCGCTGATCTTCCACAACTACGACATCCTGGGCCAGAACGGTGTGGGTCGCGCCGCCGCCACCGCCGCCTTCGGCGTGCTGGGGCTGGTGGCGGCCGCCACCAATCTGGTTGCGGGCATTCTCCTGGACCGCCTTTCGTACCGTCTGATGCTCGGCGTCGGCCTGTCGCTCATGGTGCTGGTGCTGCTGCTGGCGGGCCGCGCCGACAGCACCCGCGAGGTGCTTCTCTACGGTGCCTCAATCGGCCTGATGCAGGGGATCACTATGGCGATCGGCGCCAGCGTCTACGCCAAGCATTTCGGCCGTCGCCATCTGGGATCGATCAGGGGCACGGTGCAGACCATCGGGATTGCCGGTGCGGCTTTGGGTCCCTTCCTATTTGCTATTGGGCTCGACCTGTTCGGCAGCTACCGGCCGGTGCTGCTAGTCTCGGCGCTGCTTCCGCTGCTGCTGCTGGTGGCGACGCCGTTCGTGAAGCCGCCGCTCGAGGGGTCTCCCGACGCAGGATGAGCAGCCGCTCCAGCGGCGGATGCCCCGAAGCGCGCCTAGGCGCCTCCTCCGTCAGGACGCCTTTTCGCCCGGCGGCAGCCACTTGTTCTGCTGGCCACGGATGCCACGACCGCGGATCCAACGGTCGCTCCATTCGGCGCCCTCTTCGGTAGGCTTGGCGCTCTCGCGCTGATGCCACTGCCGCTCCTCGTCGCTGCCGGCGATGAACCAGGGACTGTAGTCGCGCTGCTGCTCGACCACGATCTCGCCCTCGCGATTGCCCGCTGGGGTGTAGACGGTGTAGCCGACCTCGTGCCGCACCCATTCGACGTAGCCGTTGGCGCGGTACCAGTCGATCGATTTGGTCTCCGCAGCATCCTGCTGCTGGACCGCGCGCCCCTGTTGGGCCGCCTCACGCAGGTAGCGTAGAAACGAGCGGAACAGGGTGAACAGGAGGGTGCCGATGGCCGCCAGGATCAGGAAACGAATCATCGTTCGGCCACTAGCGCCCGCCCATGCCGGTAACGGTGATGCCCTTGATGAACCAAGTCCGAGCCCCCGAAGTTCTCTCCCTGAGTGATGAACGAGGCCATGGTTCCGGGCGCGCGGGTACTGCCGCCCCCGATGTATGCCAGGTTGATGCGTGTCAAGGTGCCTCCTGCTTTTGATTTGCCGTTACCCTTCCGGGCAGTGCTGTAACGGTAGCAACCGCCATCGGTCACGTCAACGTAGCACCTGCGTCGGGTAAGGGCATGGCTACCCTTTCGTCGGGGCTACCTCGAGATCGACTAGAGCTGCGCCGGTGTCGTGTTCGATCAGCAGCAGCCGGTTGTACTTCGCCAGCCGCTCCGAGCGGGTGATCGAGCCGATCTTGATGAAGTCGCCGCCCCAACCCACGGCCAGATCGGCGAGCCAGTCGTCCTCGGTCTCGCCGCTGCGGGCGCTCACGGTGACACTCCAGCCGGCCGAACGGGCCAGCTCGAGGGCGGTCGCGGCCTCCGTCAGGGTGCCGATCTGGTTGACCTTGAGCAGCAGCGCGTCGGCGGCGCGTTCGTCGATCGCCCGGGCGATGCGCGTTGGCTGGGTACACAGCAGGTCGTCGCCCAGCACCCGTGCCTGCGCGCCGACCTGGGAGCGGAACAGCGACCAGTGTCGCCAGTCCTCCTCGGCCAGGCCGTCCTCGATGCTGATGATGGGGTAGCTGTCGAGCCAGCCGAGCAGCCGCGCGACCATCGCCGGTCCCGCCAGCACCCCGTCGGGGAGGTGGTAGGAACCCTCCTGGTAGAAGTGGCTCGAGGCGACGTCGATGGCGAGCATCACGTCGTCGCCGGGTCGGTAGCCGGCCCGTTCGATGGCTTCGAGGGCGTCTTCGAACATCGCCTCGATCGAGGCGAATGGGGGCGCCAGCCCGCCCTCGTCGGCCACCAGCGGCCGGCGTCCGTAGCGCTCGCGGACGATGTCAGTGGCTGCGTGATAGATGTCGGCCGTCACCGCAAGCGCCTCGTGCATCGACTGCGCCGAGCGGGGCACCAGCAGCACGTCCTGGAGCGGCACCTGGCCGCCGGCATGCTTGCCGCCGCTGAAGAGGTTGATGGTCGGGCGCGGCAGCCGCAGGCTCGTCGGGTCGGCACCGACGAGGTCACCCAGATGCCGGTACAGCGGTACCCTCCGCTCGAGGGCACAGGCGCGGGCGAAGGCGATCGAAACCGCCAGCAGGGCGTTGGCGCCCAGTCGTTCCTTGTTGGTGGTCCCGTCCAGCTCGATCATGGCGGTATCGAGCTCCGCCTGCCCGGCGAATGCGCGGCCGACCAGGTGCCGGCGCAAGGTGCCATCGATGTTAGCTGCGGCCTTGAGGCACCCCAGCCCGCGATGCCGTGCCGGGTTGCCGTCGCGCAGCTCGAACGCCTCGGCCTTGCCGGTGGAGGCTCCGGAAGGGACCGAGGCGGTGGCCACCAGGCCGCTCTCCAGCGTGCAGCGCGCCAGCACCGTGGGCCGGCCGCGACTGTCGAGGATCTCGAGGCCGCTGAGGTCGCTCGGAGTCGGCATCAGGCCAGCGCCGACGCGAAGCGGTCGGCGAGCGCGGCGAGGGTCGGAGGTGGGGTGGTGAGCAGGGACATCACGGCCTCCTGCTGGGCCGCGCGCTCGTTGTCGCTAAGGTACTCGAGCGGGGAGCGGCCGCGAACCCGGGCCAGCAGGCAGGCCAGGGTGTGGCGCACCGCTCGCTCCTCGAGATCGGCGCGCCAGGGAGGATCGGCCAGCGCCCCCAGGTAGCTGCGCCACATCCGCAGCGCCCCCTCGAGGAATGCCTGGCGGCGGGCCGGCAGATAGTGGGCTTTGGAGAGCAGGTGGGTGAGGGCGAAACCGAGGTCGAAGGCGGGATCGCCCAGGTGGATCACCTCGTGATCGAGCAGGACCATCCCTCCCTCTTGAATAAGGATGTTCTTGGGGCTGAAGTCGCCGTGCACCAGCGTCAGACGCTGGCGCCGGGTGTCTGCCACCAGCGCCTCCAGGAAGGGGGCCGCCCCCGGTACCTGGTGGGCGCTGTAGAGATAGTACGGCTCCAGGCGCAGCGTTTCGAAGAAGCTGCGGTCGCCGAACGCCCCCTCGAGCTGCTCGAGCATCCCGGAGGCGGCGCCATGGATGGTGCCGAGCAGCGCGCCGAAGCGCTCGATCAGCCCCATATCGACCTCTCCGGCGAGCAGCAAAGACTTCCAGTTGTGGTGCGGTTCGGGCACCGCCGCCATCGCCAGCAGGTGGTGGTCGTGGTCTTCGAACACCAGTGCCGGCACGCTGCCGGCGGGGGCGAGCTTTTGCAGCCAGCGAATTCCGGCCGCCTCGCGGTGGATGCGCACCGGGTCGCTGAACCAGTCGGTCGCCACCCGTAGCTTGGTCAGCGCCTGCTTCAGCGCCCAGCTCTCGCCCGACGGCCGCCGCACCAGCACCGTGCGGTTCGACACGCCCCCCGCCAGGGTGCGCAGCTCGGGCCGCTCGTTGGGGCCGATGTGGCCGCTGGTTCGCAGGTAGGCGAGCAGCTCGGCCGGGCGTTCGATGTCGATGGCAAACCCTTCAGCCAGCGGGTGGCTCAAACCGGATGTGGCCCGCCTCGAGCGCGCGTTCGAAATGGTCGATGGTCTGGCCGATACCGTCGACCAGGGGGGTCACCGAGACCTTGGAATACTTGGCGTAGTCGCCGCTGTCGAGCCCGTCGGGGAAGGGGAGGGGGGTATCGCCGTGCTCGATGGCGGCGTCGGGCTGTACCTGCTTGACGTGGGCCACGAACTCGGCCAGCGAGGCCGGCTGGGTCCCGAGGTTGAAGCCGAGGGCGCCCCCGCCGGGCGTCTCGGCCGCCTCGATGAACTGCCGCGCTACGTCCGAAGCGAAGTGGAACTGCATGGCCCCGCCGAACGAGATGCGGTGGGGCTGGCCCGCCGCCACCGCCAGCAGCGCCACCGTCGGCTCGCTGGTGATTCCCTGATCGCGGCCCACGCCGTAGACGGTGTACGGCCGCAGGGTGGTGCTGCTGATGCCGTGGTCCTGCCAGTAGATCCTGGCGGTTCCCTCGTTCGCCTGCTTGTAGACCCCGTAGAGGGTGCCCGGGTCGAGCGGCGCGTCGTCCGCGACCAGCCCGCCGGCGTTTGGAGAGTAGCGCTCGGGCGGGCCGTAGACGGCCGCCGATGAGGCGTAGGCGAGGTGCTCGAGGCCCAGCCCGCGCGCCGCTTCGAACACGTTGACGGTGCCGACCACGTTCACCCGGGCGCCGAGGACAGGGTCGGCCCGGCAGAAGGGGACCTGCAGCGCCGCCAGGTGAACGATGCGGGTGACCCCTTCGCGCTCGAGGGTGCCCAGGAGCGCCTCGAGGTCGGTAAGGTCCCCCTGCACGAAGCGGATCTGGGCCTGTTCCGGCTCGCTCATCAGCAGGTCGAGGCGGTGGCGGTCGTCGCTCAGGTCGAAGGCCACCGCGACCTCCCCTCGATCGATGAGGTGGCGCAGCGTCCAGGCGCCGAGGCAGCCGAGGGCGCCGGTTACCAGAAAGGTGTCGGGCATTATGATTCCCCCTTTGCAACTATGGGGTTGGGGTGCCGTCCCCGCCCCTCGATCTCGACCCTGGAGATGGAGAGAGTCTTACCGAGGTTGGGGTCGCGGGCTCCGAGCTGGAGGCCTTCGGGGAGATGGTAGGTCAACAGGGTCATCAGCTTAACCTTTAGCTCCCCTTGGTGGCCAGATTTGGAGCGCCTTTCGACCATCATGGCAGACCGGTGACCGGCGCCACCCGACCGGAAATTTCCCCTATGGGCTCTCCGTAGGAAGCGCTCCACATCCGTGGGCGGCGAGGGGATGTTCATCCAGTTCAAAGGCCTGGGCGCCGTCGACGTGCACGGGTAGCGCGACGTTGCCTATCAGATCGTTGCGGTACAGCTCGACCAGCGAGCCGAACAGCACACCGATACCGTATTGGGGACTGTTCCGCACCAGGTTGTGTGCCAGCACAACCTCGGAATAGAAATCGATGGTGATGCCGTTGCCGTAGCGCGGGCTGCTCGACGGATCGGGCATGAGCGTGTCCACCACCGTGTTGTTGCAGACGACGGCGACCGAGTAGTCCACGACCTGGATCCCGGTCTCGACATTTCGCTCGACGACGTTGTCCGACACCCGCGCATGGGACATTTCCGTTATCGCGATCCCCCGCCGACCGTTATCAGCAACGAGATTTCCGTGGATGGTGATCATCCCCGTCATGTTGGTGAGGATGCCGCTGCCGGCATGGCCGGAGACGGTGTTTCCCATCACCCGCGACTCCGGCCAGGCCATGGTGTTGGTGACATGGATTCCCAGGCCGTACGGCGATCGCGCATCGATGACGGTGTTGTTCACAATGTCCGCCGCGCCTAGCCGCACTTTGATGCCCGTCAAACGACTGTCGGAGACAACGTTGTTCCGGATCGTGACATCCTGAGCGCGGGTAACGAAGATCCCGTACCTGCCCCCGACGATGGTCAAGCCCTCGATCGTGACCGCTTCGGTGTCGACGACCTGAATCACCGGGGTGTCATCCGTAGCGGCCAACGTCACCTCTTCATGGTTTTCGCTACGCAATGTCACCGGGCGCTCGACGACCACCGATTCTGGGTACTCTCCCCCGGCGATTTCGACGATGGCGTGATCCGGCGCCGCGACCAGCGCTTCACCGATGGTGCCGTAGTCGTCGGGCACGTGGATCACGACACCCTGCGCCATTCCCAGGGTCGTTGAGATCAGCGCAATGACAGGGAACAAGAACCGCAAACGTGCCGACCCATCTGGCCTTCGATCCACAGGGGTGAACGACGGCTCGCGCTTAACGGCACCGAAAGCTACCTTTCTTCGCATCTTGCCCTTAGCCCTTCACGGCCCCTGCCGTCACACCTCGCACGAAGTAGCGTTGCAGACCAAAAAATACGATCAATGGCACGAGCATGGTAATGAACGCGCCAGAAGCAAGAATGTCCCATTCGTTCGCGTATTGCCCTACGAGCTGACGGACACCGACCGTTAGCGGGAATTTCGCTGGGTCAGCTAGGAAGATCAGGGCGTTCATCAGATCGTTCCACACCCAAACGAACTGAAAAATGGCCAGAGAAGCCATCGCGGGTAGCGAAAGCGGTACCACAATGCGGAAGAAGATGCCAAAGTCGGATGCGCCGTCAACCCTTGCAGCCTCAAAGAGTTCGCCGGGCAAGTCCTTGAAAAAGTTATAGAGCAGGAATATTGCGAACGGCGTTCCGTAAGCCGTGTGCGAAATCCAGATACCCGGCCAGGTACCTATCAGATCCACTTGATTCAACAAACGCAAGATGGGAACCCATGTTGTTTGTAACGGGACGATCAACATCGCGATCGTCATGAGATAAAACACGTTACGGAAAGGCAGTTTCAACCACGCGAAAGCGAAGGCTGCCAGCGCCGCTAGGGCGATAGGAAATATCGTACTGGGAATGGTAATGATGAAACTGTTTCGGAAGAAGATGAGGAATCCGGGGTCCGGCAACTCAGGCCGATTAAAGACGTTTGAGTAATTGTCGAGTGTCAGCAGCGCGTTCTGGACTCCAACTTCGACGTCGATCTTCCCGCTGAAATCCGATGCTGCAACGAATTCGTAGCTGCCGTCCACATCGACGACCAGCGATCCGGCGAGCGGCAGATCCGTCGTCGTACCCACCTCAGAGGTGATGAGCGCGGCGCCTGCACGCTTCAGTTCGTACTCGATCGTAAAGGGTGGATTCTCAACGGCGCTGGCATCGATCGTGGTCTCGAACGTGCCGTGGAAACTCGACCGAGGCTCGAATGCGTAGCTGCCGTCGGCATTCACAGTTATCTCACCGGCACGCGGGACGCGCTTGGGCTCTCCGATCGCCTCGATGACGAGTTCACCCTGAATGAACTCGAAGCCCTGGAGTTGGAATTCCGCAGAGAAAGGCGTTTGCGTGGTTTCCACATCCATGATGAAGGCGCCGGTAAAGTCTCGATGGGGGACGAAATCGAACGAGCCATCCTCGTGAACGACGACCGTGCCTACACCGTCTAGCGTGATCGGTTGGTCGAGTTCATCGACCAGCAGGTCTCCGGTGATCTGCTGTATGCGGAATTCACGAACCCCAGGAGCGGGCACACCTCCGATGGCCTCGGTCAGGAGTTCGCTATCCTGGGCAGAAACGGTCAAGGTGTTCCCAACGACCACCGTATTCTCGCTACTTTCGCCTTGCTCGACGACCGTAATCTGCACGTCCTCACCGGAAACCAATCGATCACCTCTGAAGACCGTCCACCAGCCCAATTGAGAGATGTCAGCGCGAGAACGGAACGAGGTAACGGTCAGGCCTAACGAGGGCACCAGCCAGATGATGCCGATGAGTATCAATGCGATGTGTAGCGGACCGCGTCTCGTCAAGGCGACCAGCGTTTCCGGCAGGCTCCGCGTCCGCACCTTCCTCGCCCTCGGTGGTTGCGTTGGTGATTCCATCGCTACCTCATAAGTCTCTGCGAACCTGTCGCAACTGAATGAAGATGAATGGTGCGACCAGCAGGAATAGAATGACGGCGACCGCACTGCCGTACCCGGACCGGCTGTTGTTAAAGATCTCCCAGAAGACCGTAAAACCGATGATGCGTGTCGCGCCACGTGGCGCACCCTGCGTCATCACCAAAATAAGGTCGATCATCTTCAGGGCGTTGATGATCATCGTGACAGCCACAAAGGTTATCGGTCGAGTGAGCATCGGCACCGAGACTCGCCAGAAAAGCTGCCACGAATTCGCGCCATCGATCTTCGCGGCGTCCAAAATGTCGGTGGGAAGCGCCTTATACGCTGCGGAAAGAACGACGACCGATAGGCCGGTCCAAATCCAAACGCCTGCAAAAATCACGGCCAGATTGGCCACGTCGGTGCGCCCCAACCATGCGATCGGCTCGAAGTCGGGGATGATCGCCTGGAGAAAGCCGTTGATGGAGCCGAGGTTTGGATCCTGGTTGTATACCAGGCGAAAGATCACCGCCGCTGCGGTCGCCGAAATGGCCATCGGCATGAATACGATGGACTTGATCACCGTTTCATAACGAACCTTATCGGCCAAGACGGCGACCAGGAGTCCAATCAATAGGGTGGCCGCTGGAAACAAGATGAGCCACACCCCCGTGTTGATAAGCGCCCCGCTAGGCGCCCCCCCCTCTAGTTGCAGAAAGAAACGATCTTTGGTGAGTAGCTGCACGAAGTTGTCGAACCCTACGAATTCTTTTGCCGGTGTCGTGATCGTGCCACGGGTGAAACTCAAAATGATCGTGACGATCGTTGGGTATACAAAGAACAACGCCATCAGGAACAGGGCTGGTCCTGCGAATACCCAAGGAACCCATGTTTTGAAGTTGATCGTTTTCATGCCTTTCGTCCGGGTCCATACGCTGCCGTCTGGATGGGTACAACAGACAAAGGAATATAGGGCAGCCACGTTCGGGCTGCCCTACAGCGGGTTGCATAATCCTTGACCAACCCCCAGGAATCACGCCATAAAGACCATAACAAGACGCAAGTGTGTCCAGAAGGATCTTGTTCCCAGAATCGACGTTGCCTCTTGCTGACTCAATCATTGTGAAACCCGCTGTAATAGCTAGAGTTTCGCTTGAATCAGTATGCCGTATCGGCAACGCCCTCGATGAAGTTTGCGACGTCTTCGACAGCATCCGGATTGGCTATGAGATCCTGCAGACCGGTGAACATCGCGTCACCGCCGATCGAGCCCGGCGCCAGGTCCGAGCCGTCAAAGGCAACAAAGGCGGCGTTGGCGACCATTGCTGCTGCCACCCCATCGCATGGCGCCGTGTATGCGTCGGCTGGAACATTGAAGTTACCCGACATCATGGCACCCGTTTCCTGGGTCGCCCACGACTGTTGGGCTTCTGCACCGGATATCCAACGAATCCACTCGCGTACCTCGGGTCTATCGTTATGCATGATCCAGAAATTGCCCCCAAGAACGACTGAATTTGCGTATTCAGGGTTGATTCCTGGGAACTGGAAGAACGAGAAATCCTCGCCGCAAGTCATATCGGGAAAATTCGCCTCGCCGAAACTCCGCATGAAGCTGGCCAAGGGGAACAGCCCGGCGTCACCCGCCAACACCGAATCCATTGCTTCGATGAAACCTGTGGCAAGCGCTCCGTCAGCGCCACCCGCCAACCGCGTGTCGCCTGGAGATACCATTTCGGCGAAATGCTCCAATGCATCGATCACCGTTGGGTCGGTCCACTCGACCTCATGGGTAACGAACAACTGGTTGTACATCTCTGGGCCAGCGATATTCAGGTAGAGGTTTTCGAAGATGTCAGTGAGCGTCCAACCATCTATAGCACCGAGCGCTAAGGGCGCTACGCCCTCTTCCTCAAGAATGCCCAGAAACTCGATAAACTCGTCCCAAGTTTCAGGCGCTTCCACGTCGAGCTCTTCGAACAATTCGGTCTGATACCAGGCGGTACTCTTTGCACTGATGGCACTGATGACGCCATAGAACTCACCGTCAACCGACCCAAGATCGATGATCGCTTGACTGTAATTTGCCTCCAAAAGGCCTTCGGGAAGAATCGGATCATCTCCGCTCGTCAACGGTAAGATCAGACCTTCGCGTGCCAACAGAGCCATTACGCCGGGACGTGGCATTGCTGACAGATCAGGGGGGTTACCGGCGGCAGCCATCGTTTGCGTAATGAGGTGACAATCGCGGTCATCGGTAAGTTCGACTTCAATACCCGTTGCTGCCGTGAATTCTGCGTTCAGCGCTTCAAAACCAATGCCTTCATCCCCACCCCAACACGTCACGATGGAGACAGACTGGCCTAGCACCGTAGAGGCCATCGACAGTGCGGCAAGAAGTACGGTGAGGGTTGTTAGACGGCCAAATGTACGCATGGTTCCCCCTTGTAAGGAGTGAGCACTCGATACCCGAATACCGACCCCATGTCGACACTCAGGATATCGCCAACAAAAAACGTCGCGCAGTTACTTGATGTTCACAGCGAGTTTAACGATTGTCGAATGAAGATGTCAACAAATTCTCCATTGTCACGAGAGAACAGCACCCCTTCGAAAGGATCCTGCTGCGCGACCACCCAGAGGTGACCGCCGTGTTCGCTATCGGCGACCAGGTCGCGGTCGGGGTGCTGCACGCCGCGGCGGAACGCGACCTTGACGTACCCGCCGACCTGTCGGTGATCGGCTACGACGATATTCCACTCGCCTCCCACGTGATCCCGCGGCTTACTACCATCGCCCAGCCGATCTTTGCTATGGGAACGAAAGCGGTCCAGGTGTTGCTCGACCGAATTCGGGATCCCGCCGCCGGCAGCAGGACGATCCTCCTCGAGACCCGACTGGTGAAGCGGAATTCGACCGCCCCTGTTCGCGCCGGCAGAGCGCTCTAGATCACCCCTCAGCTCTCCGCCGCCATGGTGTTGGTGAGCCGCCCCAACCCCTCGACCTCGACCGTCACCACGTTCCCGGGCTCGAGCCAGTCCTTCTGCGGGCGACCCTGGACCACCCCTTCGGGGGTGCCGGTCGAGATGATATCGCCGGGCTCGAGCGTGAAGTAGCTGCTCAGGTAGCTGATGATTTCGGCCACCCCGAAGATCATGTCGGCGGTGTTCGAATCCTGGCGCAGATCGCCGTCGACCCAGCAGCGCAGCTGCAGCGCCTGCGGGTCGCCCACCTCGTCGGCGGTGACCAGGTACGGACCCAGAGGTTGGAACTTGTCGAGGGTCTTGCCCAGCAGCCACTGGCCGCTGAGGAACTGCAGCTCGCGGGCGCTGACGTCGTTGCCGTTGCAGTAGCCCAGCACGTGCTCGAGAGCCTCCGCTTCGGGGACGTGACGGCAGCGGCGGCCGATCACCGCTACCAGCTCGGCCTCGTAGTCGTACTCGCGAGCATTGGCCGGCAGCGGCACCGCCTCGCCGGGAGCCGCCACGGCGTTGTTGAACTTCGAGAACAGCACCGGCTTGCTCGGCGGTTCCATGCCCGTCTCGGCGGCGTGGCGTCGGTAGTTGAGGCCGATGCACATAAGCTTGCCCGGGTTGGGCACGCAGGGCCCCAGTTTTAAGCCGCCCTCGTCGTGGAACCAGCTCGCCTGTGGCTGCCCCAGGGCGCGCTCGACCAGCGCCGCCAGCGGGGCGAGCGCATCGTAACCGAGCCGGTAGAAGGCGTCCGGTGAGCTGGGCACGTCGGTGGCAGCGAGCGCGGTGGCGGCCGCCCGCACGTCGAGAATGCCGGCATCGGTCTTGACGCCGAGTTCGAGGCCTTCGGGGGAGCTGTACGTGAGCAGGATCATGGTTGCAGCCTACTGAGGTTCAGAGAAAGGCGCAACTGCCGAGCCCCAGCCACAGCAACACGAAGATGGCCAGCAGCGTGATCATGCCCTCCATGTTAGACCAGAAAAGGGTCACAGCAAGACCCCTCCTCGTGCCGTGGGCAATCGGGAGTGGTCTTGCTGCTAGTGACGGCTTCAGGGAGCCGGCGTCAGAACACGCTTCGGGCGAGCAGCAGCCCGCCCAGGAGCGCCATCGGTGTCCCGATGGCGGCGCCGATGATGGTGATGCTGAAGAGGACACCCAGTCCGATCAGGACCAGACCCAGCACCAGGCCGACGAGGCGACTGGTGAGCGACAGGATCAGGGCCATCAGGCGCCACAGGAGGGTGAAGGGGGTGAGGTACCAGGGGGTACGGGTGCGGGGTTCGATCGTCGTCATGGGACTAGGGTATGGGGAGGGGAAGGGGAGGTGCCTCGGTAGAAGGTAGGGGGAGGAGGGTAAGACTTTAGGAGGAGAAAAGGGGGAGGAAGGAGGATAACTCGCCGTGTGCCCGCCCTCCAGAGCGGCATTGCTGAGCGGTCGCTACCCCGGCAACGCCGGCCTGCGCACCGGTTGGTGTTCGTCGATGGGCGCCATGACCCTGCCCTACGCCTCCTCGCCGGCCAAACCGGAGGTCGCACCGCCAGCGGCCTGCCACTGCACCTCACCACCCTTTAACGTACCAATACCAGACTGAAAGCCCAGCAGCGCCACTCGATATTGTCGAAATTGCTCAACTTGATCATGATTTCGTTGTTGCCTTTTTCGAGGGTTACGGGCACTTCCTGAATAGCGAATCCATCATCATGGCGCATCGTTGTCACGGCTTTTCCATTGACCCATAGCTTCAGCCAGTCGTCAAAGCCCAGGCGAAGTATCTCTTTGCACTGCGACTCTGAAGCGATCGTCGTGTGGGCGTAAGCGGAGACGTGTTGTAGCTGCATTCCCTTTTTGCTTTGAGCCGTGCATCTGAAGTAGCGGGTAAAGTCTAGCCACGTATGCTCGGATTCGAGATCGATGGGGGGGAAACTGCGCTCGCACCATTCACGGTTCTCGGGCCAGTCGCCACGCGGTCCTTCGGAGAATTCTTCCCGTTCAAAATCCTCGATCGAATCGCAATCAAAGGGTCCGCTTAACGTCCACGACTTTGGGCTCTCCACTTCGATCCCCAAAGCCTCCCGATCGAGATAGGTATATAAAACGCTTTCGGTATGGTTGCCGAGGGCACCAAATCTCATGATGAGGGATGATTTGAAAGGTACGGTATCGATACCGAAGAAGCGGTAGACCACACCTTCTGTTGCCGTGCCTCCTCCCCAACTCTGTTCGTACGGACAGCCGGTCCACTGGCTGTTATCCTCAAAAAACCCAAAAGATTGGCCAAAGCTGTCTTCGATCCCGATACCCCGCATGACATGGGGATTCACCTCGCCATCGATCATCCATAGATCGCCGCCCGTGTGATAGATGAGATCGCTCTGGTCCTGTTTGCGAATGCCCTTGAAGAGCCCGGCGATAAAGCCGCGTCCGCTGACATCGCCCACGAGATACGAACTCTGTGGCGGGGCGGGTGATTCGACGCGATAGCCAGCATGAAGGCGATAGGGAGTAATCGCGTCGTCCTGGTCATAACGATGCCAGTCCGCCATCGCCCAGAAGCTCGTGTCACTCTCTCCGGGATTGCTAAGTACGACTCTGCACGATGAACTGAACGGAATCGGCAGGTAACAGTTAAATCCGCTCTTCGGCAGCAGCTTGATCGGGGCAGACTCAATTCGGTAGGGCGTCTGTCCAAGAAGCACGCCAAAGAAATGATTCAACTTCATTTTGATCTGCGGACTGCTCTCTCCATCGCAATGGATCTCCAGTTCCACGTCTTTACTGATCGAGAACGTGAACCAAAGATGCCGAATACACCCCGGACCCATCACATTGATGATTTCGACCTCTTCACCCTGCCTAAGGGCGCCAAACCTGGTAATGCGCCGGGCATCAAAATCTCCCGGTAGCTGAATCAGCGGAAAGTTAGGATCGGCTATCTTGAATTTATCCATAAGGAAATATAGCCGAAGCGCAGCCTGGTGGCACAAATATCGCCAGGAACCGCTGTCAGGGCTTCGGCGCAGCCCTCCGGGCTCGCCTCCTGGCCCTCCGGGCGGTCATCAACTCGTCCGCTTTCTCGCTGCCATCGTGAAAGGTGCCCGCCCAACGATCGATGTTGACGGTGCCGTCGGCGTAGTTCACCTCGAAGTACTTGTGGTGCAGGTAGTGCGCGTAGGCGCGCGTATCCATCGCCCGCTCGTCCCCCGTCACGATCTTCTCGAACCCGACGTGGCCGACGACCGCCCCGGTTCCGGTGATCTGCAGGTTGTACAGCAGCAGCAGTGGGTGCGACGGTAAGATCAGGTGAATAAGCGAATCCGAGAAGTACAGCAGGTGCTCCACCGGATGCATCGACAGGCTCGACCAGGGGCTCGGGTTCACGGACAGGTGATGAGCCCGGTGGAACCGGCGGTAGAGCGCCGGTACGTGCAGCAGCCGGTGGCCCAAATAGAAATGAACCTCGTGATAGATCGGCATGAGCAGGCCGAACGCGATGAGCCATACGGGGTTGTCCATAAACGTGGTCCAGGGCCCCCAGCCATTGGCGTAGAACCACAGGATGAGCACCTCGTAGGCGGTCCACATGGGCACGCCGGAGGTGAAGGTGCGGATGACGCTGTCGATGTTCTGGTTTTTGAACATGAACGCGCCGCTGGGATTCTCGCTGGGCCATTTGGGGTTGTATTTGAACTGTTTGCCCTGAGCGCGCTGGATGTAGAGGCGGAGTTCGAGCGCGCCGTGGATCAGCAGGACGACGGCAGCGTTGCGGACCAGGAGGAAGGCGATCCAGCCGACGGAGAGCGTCTTCATGGTCTCCTTGTCGGGCGTAAAGAAGAACCAGAAGACGGCGGCGAGAGCCATGAAGAGGAGATTCCACGGCACGAAGTAGTTGGGGAGCCACTTGAGGAACTTCAGGGGTTGGGGAGGGAACACGAAGACGGGAGCGTTTTCGAGGGGTTTGTCGGGCTTCCAGTTGCCTCGTTCGTCTCGTTTGCCGAACTGACGGTCGTCCATGCGTCTCCTCACTTACTTACCTGAGGCTCTTGTAGTAATTTATCAGACCGTTGGTAGATTCGTCATGACCTTGAACCTCTTCATCTCCCTCCAACTCCGGCAACACTGCCTGTGCTAATTGTTTCCCCAACTCCACCCCCATCTGATCGAACGAATTGATTCCCCAGATCACCCCTTGCACAAAGATCTTGTGCTCGTACAGCGCGATCAGTGTGCCCAGCGTGGACGGATCGAGTTGCCGGTAGAGGAACGCGTTCGTCGGCCTGTTCCCTTCGAAGGTCTTGGCGGCGGTAAGCAGGTCCAGTTGTTCACCCGTCACCCCCTCCGCAACCAGCTCCGCGCGGGTCTCTTCGGGGGTGCGGCCCAGCATCAACGCTTCGGTCTGGGCGAAGAAGTTGGCGAGCAGTTTGGGGTGGTGATCGCCGATGGGGTTGTGGCTAACGGCGGCGGCCAGGAAGTCGGCGGGGATGAGCTTGGTGCCCTGGTGGATGAGCTGGTAGAAGGCGTGCTGGCCGTTGGTGCCGGGCTGCCCCCAGATGACCGGGCCGGTGGTGGTGGCGACCGGCTCGCCGCCCGAGGTGGTGCGCTTGCCGTTCGACTCCATATCGCCCTGCTGGAAGTAGCTGGCGAAGTGCTCGAGGTAGTGATCGTAGGGCAGGATGACGTGGCTCTGGGCGCCGAGGAAGTTGTTGTACCAGATCCCCAATAGCCCCATGATGACGGGAATGTTGCGCTCCAGGGGCTCGCTGCGGAAGTGCTCGTCGACGGCGTGGGCGCCCGCCAGCAGCGCCTCGAAGCGGTCCATGCCGACGGCCAGGGCGATCGACAGGCCGATCGCCGACCACAGCGAGTAGCGGCCGCCCACCCAGTCCCAGAAGGTGAACATGTTCTCGGGGTCGATGCCGAAGGCCACCACCTCGGCGCGGTTGGTCGACAGCGCCACGAAGTGCTTCGCCACGGCGGCCTCGTCCTCGGCGCTCCGCAGGAACCAGGCGCGCGCGCTGTGGGCGTTGGTCATGGTCTCCTGGGTGGTGAAGGTCTTGGAGGCCACCAGGAACAGGGTGGTGGCGGGGTCGAGCCCTGTCAGCGTCTCGGCCATGTCGGAGCCATCGACGTTCGACACGAAGTGGGTGCGCGGCCCGTCGGCGTAGGGCGTAAGGGCGGTGGTGACCATCTTCGGACCCAGGTCCGAGCCGCCGATACCGATGTTGACGACGTCGGTCATGGGCTTGCCGCTGTAGCCCAGCCAGCTGCCCGAGCGCACCGCCTCGCTGAAGGCCCGCATTCTGGCGAGCACCCGCCTCACCTCGGGCATCACGTCGTCGCCGTCGATCAGCAGGGGCCGTTCGGAGCGGTTCCTGAGGGCCACGTGCAGCACCGCCCGCCGTTCGGTGGTGTTGATCTTCTCGCCGGCAAACATGGCGTCGCGCCGCGCCTCGAGGCCGGCCTGGCGGGCCAGCTCCAGCAGCAGCCTCACGGTCTCGGCATCGATGCGGTTCTTGGAGTAGTCGAACAGCAGGTCACCCAGGGTCAGCGAGAAACGGGCGAAGCGGTCGGGGTCGGCGGCGAACAGGTCGCGGAGGTGCCGTTCGCGGGTCGCGTCGGCGTGGACCTCGAGGGCGCGCCAGGCGGGAAGGTCGGTGGGGCTCATGGCGTCATGGTACCCGGAGGCCCGTGGTGCCACCACGGGCCTCCGGGTACCGGCATCACTCCATCATCAAACCGTGAAGCCGAGGCGGCGTAACACCGGGACGCAATTAACGGCAAGGTGCCATGGCCCCGTGACACCATGGCTCTATGAGGCACCACCTTGCCGAAGGCTGGACCCTGAGCGCCGTTCCTGGCAGCGGCCCGATCCCTCCGGAGCTTCACGACCTGTCGGTGCCGGCCACCGTGCCGGGGTGTGTGCACACCGACCTGCTCGAGGTCGGCCTGATCCCCGACCCCTACCTCGATCGCAACGAAGCAGAGCTGCAGTGGCTCGGGGTATGCGCCTGGCGCTACCAGTGCAGCTTCGAGGCAGGTCCCGAGCTTCTGGCCCACGAGCGCGTCGAGCTGGTTTGCGAAGGGCTCGACACCGTCGCCAGTCTCGAGCTGAACGGGGAGCCGCTCGGCGAGGCGGCCAACATGCACCGGCCCCACCGCTTCGACCTCGGTGGGCGCCTGCGCTCCCACAACGACCTCGTCATCACCTTCCACTCGAGCCTGCAGTACGCCGAGGCGCTCCGCGACACCCTGGGCGAGCGGCCCAACGCCTACCCCCTGCCCTTCAACTTCGTGCGCAAGATGGCCTGCAACTTCGGTTGGGATTGGGGTCCGACGCTCGTCACCGCGGGCATCTGGCAGCCCATCTACCTGGAGGCCTGGAGCGGTGCCCGGATCGCCTCGTTGCGCCCCCTCAGCACCTTGGCCACGGGGCTGAATTGGGCCCAGATCTCCCTCCAGGTAGAGTTGGACTGGGCGCCGAACGCCGGCGAGGGCGTGCGGCTCGAGGCCAGCCTGCCACGCCCGGATCGGATCGAGCTCGGCGTCGAGGGCGCCAGCCTTACCTTGGAACCGGGACAGCGTGAGGCGGTGCTGCGCTTCGAGGTCGACAGCCCGCTGCTGTGGTGGCCGCGGGGCCACGGCGAGCAGCCGCTCTACGATCTGGAGGTGCTGCTCAGCGACGGCGACGACCGGACGCTGGCGCGGCGCGAAAGCCGCATCGGCTTTCGCCGGGTCGAACTCGACACCACCACCGACGCCACCGGCTCGCGCTTCGCCTTCAGAATCAACGATAAGGAGATCTTCGTTCGGGGCGCCAACTGGATTCCGGACGACTGCTTCCCGACCCGGGTCGATGAGGAGCGTTACCGCCGGCGCATCAAGCAGGCGTGCGACGCCAACATGAACATGCTGCGGGTGTGGGGGGCGGCATCTACGAGCAGGAGCCCTTCTACCAGACCTGCGACGAGTTGGGGGTGCTGGTGTGGCAGGACTTTCTCTTCGCCTGCGCTGCCTATCCCGAGGAGGAGCCGCTTCACAGCGAGGTGGAGGCCGAGGCGCGGCACCAGGTCGACCGCCTCAGCGGCCACCCCAGTCTGGTGCTGTGGAACGGCAACAACGAGAACCTGTGGGGTCACGCCGACTGGGACTGGCGTGAGGAGCTGGGCGACCGCAGCTGGGGGCGCGGCTACTACCTCGAGCTGCTGCCCAAGATCGTCGCCGAACGCGACCCCACCAGGCCCTACTGGCCGGGCAGTCCCTACTCGGGACGCCACGACCTCCACCCCAACGACGACCGTTACGGCACCATGCACCTGTGGGACGCCTGGAACGAACAGGACTACACCAGCTACCAGCAACACGCACCCCGCTTTGCCGCCGAGTTCGGGCATCAGGCGCCGCCCACCTACGCCACCCTTCGTGAGGCAATAAGCGACGATCCGTTGACGCCTTCGTCGCCCACCATGCTGCACCATCAGAAGGCGCAGGGCGGAAACGACAAGCTCCACACCCGGCTCGCCGAGCACTTCCGGGTGCCCAGCGACTTCGAGGCCTGGCTCTACGCCACCCAGCTCAACCAGGCACGGGCGATCACCTTCGGCGTCGCCCACTTCCGGGCGCTCCAGCCCCTCTGCATGGGGACCCTCTACTGGCAGTTGAACGACTGTTGGCCGGTCACCTCCTGGTCGGCTATCGACGGCTACGGCCGCCGCAAGCCGCTCTGGTACGCCACCCGCCGGGTCTACGCCGACCGCTTGCTGACCTTCCAGCCCCGGCCTGAGGGGTTGGCCCTGGTCGCTATAAACGACAGCGACGAACCCTGGCGCCAGCGGCTCACCATCGAGCGCTGGGCCTTTGACGGCGGCGTGGTGGGCTCGGTGACGCTCGGCTTCGAGATCGCCGCCCGCGGGGTACTCGAACACCCCGTGCCCACCTGGGTGAGCCAGGCAGACGACGGCCGCCGCGAGCTGATCCGGGCCCGCGCCGACGACAGCGAAGCGCTGTGGTTCTTCGAGCGCGACAAGGGGCTCGACTACCCGGACCCCAGCTACGACTCGGCGCTCCGCCGCCAGAACGGCCGCAGCCACTTCACGGTAACGGCCCGGACGCTGCTGCGCGACCTGGTCCTCTACGCCGACGCGCTCGACCCCGACGCCGAGGTGAGCGAGCAGCTGGTGACGCTGCTGCCGGGCGAATCGTTCACCTTCGAGGTGCGCTGCAGCGAGCCGCTTGACGAGGACGCGCTGCGCGCCAGGCTGCGCTGCGCCAACGAGCTGTAGGCGCCACCGGGGCTAGAGTTCGGCCGTGGCCAACGCCTGCAACAGGCGCACATAGGCGCGCTGGCCGCGCTCGAAATTGACCAGCCGGTAGAACTCGTTGGGAGCGTGGAGGTTCTCATCCTCGAGGCCGAAGGCGAAATTGACGGTGTAGGCCTGTAGCTCGTCCAGCATCAGCGCGCAGAAGGGGATGCTGCCGCCGGTGCGGACGTAGTAGGGTTCCGTGCCGAAGATCTCCATCAGCACCCCCTTGGCGATCTGGTTGCCGGGGTGGTCCCAGGGCATCAGATAGGCCTTGGCGCTGCCCGGCATCTGCCGCATGGTAACGGTCACCCCGGGGGGGGCCTGCCGCTCGACGTGGCGTCGGATCGCCTGGTAGATCTGGTCCGGATCCTGGTTCGCCACCAGCCGGCAGGTGATCTTGGCATGGGCCTCGTTCGGCAGAACCGTCTTGGTGCCCTCCCCCTGGAACCCACCCCAGATACCGTTGATCTCGAGGGTGGGTCGGGCCCAATTGTGCTCCCGCGGGGTGTAGCCGTCCTCGGCCACGAACGTGGCGATGCCGATCTTGGCAGCTTCATCGGCCTCGTCGAAGGGCACCGCCGCGATCTGCTCGCGCTCGGCGTCGCTCAGCGCCACCACCGCGTCGTAGAATCCCTCGACCAGGATCCGGCCGTCTTCATCACGCATGCTCGCCAGGATCGCGGTAAGCGCGTGAATGGGGTTTTGCACCATGCCGCCGTAGGCCCCGGAGTGGAGGTCCTGGTCGGCCCCCACCACGTCGATCTGCATAGACGAGAGGCCCTTGAGCCCCAGCCAGATGGCGGGCTGATCGACGTCGTACTGCATGCCGTCGGCGCTCAGCACCAGGTCGCAGCCGAGCAGCTCCCGGTGGGAGGTAAGAAAGTCCCCCAGCTGGGGACTGCCGATCTCCTCCTGGCCTTCGAACAGGAACTTGAGGTTGACAGGCAGCGCCCCCTCGGTCTCGAGCAGCGCCTCGATCGCCAGCAGCGGCACCAGCATATTGCCCTTGTCGTCGGTCGAGCCGCGGGCATAGAGTCGGCCGTCCTCGACATAGGGCTCGAAGGGGGGGCGCGTCCACAGTTCGAGCGGGTCGACCGGCTGCACGTCGAAGTGCCCGTAGATCAGCACCGTAGGCCTACCCGGCGCGTGCAGGTGATCGCCGTAGACGACCGGATGCCCAGCGGTTGGAAAGATCTCGACGTTGTCGATGCCGAGCCGCTGCAGGCGCGCCGCCACCCACTCGCCCGCCCGCACGACGTCGCCCGCATGCTCCGGCAGGCTGGAGATACTGGGGATCCGCAGAAATTCAGAAAGCTCCTCGAGGAAGCGGTCCTGGTTGTCGTCGAGATAGGTTTGCCAGTCGCTCACAGTCTCACCTCGTAGGTCGCCAGCATACCCCGTGCCGACCGGTGTCCCGGGAGGGCAAAACGCTTT
Organism: Trueperaceae bacterium; assembly: GCA_963662295.1. Classification (GTDB taxonomy): domain Bacteria; phylum Deinococcota; class Deinococci; order Deinococcales; family Trueperaceae. The sequence goes on along the minus strand of OY759346.1, from coordinate 3,222,030 downwards.
CTCGAAGCCGGTGCCAGCGCGGCTTCGAGTTAAGCTCACTTGTTCAGGAGGTAGCTATGTCCAAGCATTACGATGTCGTCGTCATTGGTGCTGGATCAGGGGGGCTATCGGCAGCGTTGCATGCACACCGCCGTGGGGCGAATGTTGCGATGCTGGAGAAGGACAAGATAGGTGGCGATTGCACCCATACGGGATGCGTACCGAGCAAAGCGTTTTTGCATGCCGCCCACACCTTCCACGCAGCTCAGGACCTCGCCTCGCTGGGCCTTTCCGAGATGCGCCCGGTTTCCAGCTTTCACTTCGGCAGCGTGATGCAGCATGTCGACGCCATCATTCAGGAAATTTACGAACACGAACGGCCCGAAGTGTTTCGGGAGATGGGTCTCGATACAATCGTGCATCCGTCCGGGGCAAGATTCATCGACAGCCGTACGGTGGAGATCGGGGGTGAGCGAATCACGGCGGAACACTTCGTGGTCTGCACCGGCTCAAAACCACGAATGGTCGACATCGTCGGGCACAATTCACTCGATTTCCTAACCAACGAAACTTTTTGGAGTATTCGGGAGCAACCCCCAGCGATCGTGTTTCTCGGCGGAGGCGTGATCGCCGCGGAACTGGGGCAGGGTTTGGCTCGGCTGGGCTGTGAGGTTACGGTCATCGATCGTAATGCCCGCATCCTGAAGGCGGTCGATGAAGAGGTCGCCGGTCTGGCGACAACCCTGCTCCAAAAAGAGGGCGTCCAGATCATCACGGACTCCGAGATCGTCGCCTGCGAGCAGACCGGACCGGGGGCGATCACGATATCTCTCGACCAACAGGGACGATCGGTGGAGTTCACTGCGGGCAGGATTTTCGCCGCTCTCGGTCGCCAGCCCAACGTTTCCGAACTAGGACTCGACAGTGCGGGGGTGGCGTTCGACCCTGTGGGCGGCATTCAGACCAACGCGTATCTTCAGACCACAGCGCCGAATATCTACGCTTGTGGCGATGTCACCTCGAGGCTGAAGTTCACCCATGTCGCAGATTTCCAGGCCGTCGTCTGCGTCGACAACATCCTGCAGGGAAACCACCGAAAAAACGATCTGAGCCTCGTGCCGTGGTCGATCTTTATCGAGCCGGAGATCTCGCACGTGGGGTTGAGCGAAGCCCAGGCTCGCGAAAAGCTCGGTGACGAGGTCCAGGTGTCTCGTGTCGATGCCGCTTCCGTGGACCGGTTCGTTACGGACAGGAACACCACCGGGTTCATCAAGGTCGTTCTGGATGGCGAAGATCGGATTCTGGGTGCTGATGCGATCGGTGAGCGCAGCGGCGAGTGGATTCAGCTGATTACCCTCGCAATCCAGAACGACCTGCGGGCGCAGGACTTTGCCCACACGATCTTCGCCTACCCCTCGTATTCGGCGATCGTGAGGCAGGCGATGATCCGCCATCTTCGGTCCAGAGAGTGACGTTGGATCGGTCGGGCACGCCTCGTGCTATCGCTCCAGCCACCTCATCGCCGCTCCCGCCAGCAGCGATGATCCCAACGGCAACACCCCTTCGTGAAGCCTGAACGTTGGGGTATGAACGGGATACTCCCTCTCCCAGCTCGGATCCCTCACCCCCACCATCACGAAACAGCCGGGCGCCTCTTCAGCCATGTAGCTGAAATCTTCGCTGCCCATGATTAGCGGTGACTCGAGGGCGTTGCTGGGGCCCAGCAGATCTCGCATCGTTTCGAAGGCGACCTCGGTGGCGGCGGGGTCGTTGACGGTGACGGGGTAGCCCTCCTCGATGAGCAGCTCGAAGCTGGCGCCGAAGGTTTCGACCAGGCTGCAGGCCCGGCGCAGCTCGGTGCGCAGCCGCTGGCGCGTCTCGGGGGTCATGCTTCGCATGGTGCCGGTCATGGTGAGGCGGTCGGGGATGATGTTGGTGGCGGTGCCGGCGTTGATGGTGCCGATGGTTAGCACCCCGTGCTCCACGGGGTCGAGTTGGCGGCTCACGACCTGATGGATGGCGTTCACCAGCAGGCCCGCCAGGGCGATGGGGTCGGCGCTCTTGTGTGGCTCGGTGGCGTGCGCGCCCTCGGCGTGGACCGTCAGTTCGAAGGCGTCCACCGCCGCCAGCAGCTTGCCTGAGCGGGTGCCGGCCGAGCCCACTTCGATCTCGCTGTCGACGTGGAGCCCGAAGACGGCGTCGAGCCCCTCGAGCGCCCCCTCCTCGACCATGCGGCGGCCGCCCGACTTGCCTTCGTCGTCCCAGCTCTCCTCGCTCGGCTGAAAGAGGAGCCGGATGTTGCCGGCGAGCTGGCCGCTGTCGGCCCTGGCCTTGAGCAGGGTGGCGGTCCCCAACAGCATCGCGGTGTGGGCGTCGTGACCGCAGGCGTGCATGACGCCGGGCCGTTCCGAGTCGAATTCGGAGCCGTTCTCCTCGAGGATGGGGAGCGCGTCCATGTCGGCCCGAAGCCCCACCGTGGGGCCGGCGGGGTCGCCCTGGATGTGGCCCACCACGCCGGTCTTGGCGACGCCGCCTTCGAAGCGGATACCGAGGTCGGCCAGCGCCGTCTGCACCAGCTTCGCCGTGCGCTCCTCGGTGTAGGAGAGTTCGGGGTGGCGGTGGATGGTGCGGCGCCAGGAGCGCAGCCGTTCCTGGAGGGCCCTGGGCATCGTCGAGCAGGTTGTTGGAGGGGGCCTTGGTGGTCATAGGGCCATGGTACCCAGCGGTTTTCGGGGACGATGTGTCGCTATCGGTCTGGAACCCGCAATGCGACCTGGATGGGCAGAGCCGGGAGCCGGTGTTGGGGCTGCCGGCAGCGCTGCTCGCCCAGGCCCAAATTGGTCGAAACGAGCGAGAACGGGTGGCCAGAGCGCATACTTGGCTCCCCAGGTAGGTAGATCCGACGGAGCTAGGTGCGTTCTAGACCGGAGCCGGATCACAGTAGAGATGGAGGGCGAAAGGATCGCTGTTTGGTCTCTATTCCGCGGCGGCAGTCGTAACGGTTCACTTGGGCAAGAGCCAGCAGTAGTGCTGGTCTCGTTCGGAAGGGGAACGCATGAACCTCGGATTGGGTAGTAGAGTCCTGCGCGTAGCGATAGCCGTCGTTACCACCGTCCTAATCACCATCGTCGCCTGCACCGCGCCGGTCACGCCCCCACCCGCGGGGCAGGGACCGCAGTTCCTGATCAACAGCCCACTCGAGGACAGCTTTACCGCCGGCACCTTCTTCTTCTCAGCGCAACCGCTCGACCCCTCAGACGTCCAGAAGGTCGACTTCGAAGTGGACGGCGTGAGTGTGGGTACCGACACCACCCCAGCAGATGGCTTCAGAGTAGCGATCGCAGCAAGCGATTACGCTGCCGGCCCGCTGGTACTCGAGGCTGTGGTGACGGGCATGAACGGTCGGACCAGAACCCAATCGATCACGGTGGAGAACGTGCCGAACCCACCCTCGAATGACCCTTCCGTGGGTTCGGATGGAGCCGTGCTGGGCACGGCTACTGGCAGCACGCTGGTGATTCGTTCTGGTGACGCCGTAGGAGCAAACGTTACCTTCACGGAGCAGGATCAAGCTGATGTGAAGGCTGCTACCGGGATCGACTACGCGGCGCTCGGCGTGACGTTCCTAGGAGCCCAAGAGATCGATAGTGACACCGTCATCGAGGAGCCGGTGATGGTGTCATCAGCCGACTTCGCTTCGTTCGTGCAGCCTGGTGAGGCGATCGTGAACTACATGATCGCTCCTGATCTCGATGGGGACGGCATCGGTGAGCTGGTGGTGGTGAATACCGCCAGCATGGCAGGGGATGACGTGATCTCGGACCCGGTACCCCAGCTCCAGCTCGGAGCGATCACCGTCACCAGTCAGGCTGGCACGACGTCACTCGGGACACAGCAGCAAAGCTTTACGGGGGGCCCGGGGGACTTTGTTGAGATCGAGGCCACGGGCTTCAATACGGTGTCGCTGCGGAGCAACCGGGTGGTCTGGACGGCGAACGGCACGATCGTAGAGGGAACGGCCCTGGCCAGCGCGTCTGCCGATGGCAGCTCACAGGTGCTGGCCTTCATCGTGCCCGTTCTACCGGCCGGGCCTGCCACCGTGGAACTATCGAACGTCAGCACCGGCAGCGCCGTGAGTCTCAACGCCACGATCGAGCCGGTCGCGGCGTCGACGCTACTCGCCGTCGAGCTGGCGGGATCGACAGAGGGGATCATCGACGGGTTCATGCAGGACAGCATCGCGTTCATTCAGGGACTCCCGACCGATGCTCTGGGCAGTGCCGATATTAAGTCCATGGCGGTTCAGCAGTTCGTTGGCGTGAGGATGGACCTGATGATCGTGTTCAGCTATCTTGAGGCGAACTCGGTTCCTGAGTTGGAGGCGATCCTGGACGGGATTGGGTGCAGATTCAGAACTCGCCAGACTTCTTCGCCAGCGGCTCCGGTTTCAGCAGCCAGGAGTTATCGCCCGCTCAGAAGAAGAACATCAAGAAGATAACCATCTTTTTCGGATCCACGGGAGTCATACTCGAACTTTATGGAAAATTCGGAAAATTTGGGGGAGCGGGGGTGTGCACACTTCTCCCACAAGTGTGCTATGTCGCGCTCGGTCTCGAGGCCGGCAGCGCGCTGCTTAAGTGGTATGAGTTCCACGAGGACGAGCGGCCCGGCTGCGAGCCCATCCACACAGAGGTGATCGAATCGCTCAAACGCCTGACCGGCATGGGCTCGGCGCCACCGTCGGGAGGGCCCGGCTGCGGCAACGCTCCGAGCGGCGTCTTTCCTGCTGGCACCTTCTTCACAAGCCAGCAAGAGGCGCCCGATCCCATCATCGTCACTGTCTTCGTCGGCGGTACGCCCCTCCCGTTCAAGGGCGTGACGGATGCCGGCGGCTACTTCTTCATCCCCATCATGCCCGACGGCGAAGACTTCACCGCCCTCGCCTTTGACACCGGCAGCGGTGAGGTGCGTAGCTTCGAAGGGGTCGGGCCCCCTCTCGGCGAGTCGGTCTACATGTTCTTCGACTTCAACAGCGACGACAACGCCATCCCCACCTTCCCCCTCGACAGCAACGTTTCCGCCGACCTCGCGCTCGATGAAACCGACCTCTATGTGTTTGTGGGCACCGCCGGACAGCTCATTACCGTCGGCGCCCAAGGCGAACCCGACTTCGTCAGCAACTACGATGTCAACCTCTTCAGCCCCACGTCGGCCAATCCTCTGTTCTCTATCGGCAATGGCAGGTTCTACACCGAGTCGAGCGTGGTGGCATTGCCGGACCCCGGCATCTACACCCTGTCAGTGGTCAGCGACTTCGGCGGTGGCAGCGGTTCCGGGACCTATTCCGTCGGCCTCTCCGAGATCGAACAGCCCACGCCCATCGACATCAGCATCTCGCCGAAAACGGTCGAGGGCGAACAGACGATCTACGGCGACCGGCACTTCTTCAGCTTCGATGCCCAGGCCGGCGACATCCTCAAGTTCTCGCTCTCACTCCCCCCAGGCTCGCAGTTCAACGCCAAGCTGAACCTGCGTGGGCCCGGCCCCGAGCCCTTCTACGAGCGCGACGACCTGTTCTTCCCAGGGTCGGGCGGGGTCGTTTCGGGGTTGGACTCGCTGGCGGTGAGCAACCCGTTCATGGTTACCGAGACCGGCGAGTACATCGTCGAGATCGAGCGCGGCAACAGCTCCAGCACCATCGAGGTGTCGCTCGGGGAGTGGGAGTTCAGCGTCCTGACGCCCGACCCGCCGACCGCTGTCACCATCGGCGACACCGTCCCCGGAAACATCGGCCCGCCGGGTGAGATCGACCTGTTCACCTTCACCGCGACAGCCGGTCAGCAGGTGGACTTCTCGACGGACAACTTCGACATGACCGTTCAGCAGGTGAACTGGAGCGACCGCGCCCGACGGAACGGAGATCTTCGACGAACCGCTGTTCATGGATCCGGGCACCTTCACACTGGTGGATGGTGGGATCTACACGGTGTTGGTGGGGTCGGACCAAGACGACGGTACCGGGGCATACGAGTTCACGCTGGTAAACGTGCCGTAGAGCTTGCCTGCAAAGCAGCGACCGGAACGCCTCGAGCAACCCCTCGACGTCGCTCCGGTCGTTGTCGCCACGCACCGGGACGCGCTGGACCTACCCCTGGCCACGCCTATGGCCTACCATGAGCGACGTAGGTCCTGCGCTTTCGAGGTGACCCCGTGTATATCCCCCGATTCAACGAAGAGACCGATCTCGACACCCTGGTAGCGCTGATGCGGCGCCACCACTTCGCCACATTGATCACCGTGCGCGAGGGGGCGCCACAGCTCACCCAGCTACCCTTCATAATCGAGCACGAGGCCGACCAGATCACCCTCTACGCCCACCTGGCCCGCGCCAACCCCCAGTGGCACGACTTCGGCGACCACAGCGCCCAGGTGCTGTTCCAGGGCCCCCACGCCTACATCAGCCCCAGCCTCTACGACTCGGAGGTAGGCGTCCCAACCTGGAACTACGCCCTGGTAGTCGCCCACGGCACTCTGGAGATCGTTGCGGAACAGCAGGCCATCGAGTCGGTCATGGAGACACTGATCCACACCGTCGAGCCGTCCTACCGCGAGCGCTTCGACACCCTGCCGAAAAAGTATCGAGACGGCATGATGAAGGGCATCGTCACCTTCCGGATGAAGGTCGAGCGGCTCGAGGGGAAGTTCAAGCTCAGTCAGAACAAGACTGAAGCGGAGCAGGAGCGGATTGCGGCGTGGCTCATGGAGGGGGAGGACAGCGTACGGAGTGAGGTCGGGGAAATGATGAAAGGGAGAGGAGGGAGGGGGTGAATGGGAAGAAGGATAAGTAGGTTTGGGGAAACTTCAGAAAGTAGAAGAGGGTTTGGGTCCCCTTCAGACCCCCTTCGGGTGTCTTACGGGGTCCCGGGGAGACTTGCCGTAAGGCAAGTCTCCCCGGGGCTCTCGGAGCCTCCAAAGGAGTCTCCTCCAGCAGATACTTTGGAATAACCGGGGTGTGAAGGCACGAACGGGTCTTGCTTGTTCCTTTTAAACCTTCTTCTGGCGGAGGAGACTCCTTGGAGGCTCCGTAGCCCCTGAAGAGACCACCGTAAGGGGGCTCTGAAGGACCCCGTAAGAACCCGAAGCGGAGCGTAGGGGTCTGAAGGGGCCCCAAATCTCCTACTTGTCTGAAGGGGCCCCAAATCTCCTACTTCCTGACGTTTCCCCAACCCTCCTACCCCTTTACATCCTGATACTCCCTATTCTCCTTATCTCCCCCGCAGCCTCGGATCGAGCGCATCCCTAAGTCCATCCCCGATGTAGTTGATCGACAGCACCGTGAATGAGATGGCGATTCCGGGCCAGATCACTCTAGCTGGGTTGATTTCGATGAAACCGACGCCGTCGAATAGCAGGCGGCCCCAGGTGGGGAAGTCGGGCGGGAAGCCGAGACCCAGGAACGACAGCGCCGACTCGGTGATGATGGCGTTGGCGATGCCGAGGGTGGCCGACACCATGATCGGTGACAGCACGTTGGGGAAGATGTGGCGCAGGATGATCTTGCCCCGTTTGGTGCCGATCGAGCGGGCGGCGGTGACGAACTCCTGCTCTTTGAGGGCCAGCACGTCGCCGCGCACGATGCGGGCGGTCTGCATCCAGCTGGTGACGCCGATGACGAACACGATCAGCAGGAAGATGCCGAACTCCGGGCCGAAGGCGGTGCGCAGGGTGTCGCGGAACAGCAGGATGATGACCAGCAGCAGGGGCAGCACCGGCAGCGCCAGGAACAGATCGGTAGTGCGCATCAAAATACCGTCGACACGCTCGAAGAAGCCGGCCAGGATGCCGACGACGGTACCCAGGACGAGCGAAATCAGCATCGCCACCACCCCGACCCCCAGCGAGATGCGGCCGCCGGCGAACATCTGCGCCAGCATGTCGCGGCCCAGGTTGTCGGTGCCGAGCGGGTGGGTCAGGGTCGGTCCCGAGTTGCGGGCTTGGAGGTCGAGCGCCTGGGGGTCGACGGTGTGGATGAGGGGGCCGGCGACGACGGCCACCACGATTACCAGCAGCACGGCCATGCCGATCAGGGCGCCGGTGTGGTGGCGGAACTGCTGCCACACATCGCCCCACAGCGAGCGGTGCTGGTGTTCCTGCTCCTGGAGTTGATCGGCAGCCGGGGCCAAGCTCATGGGGTGCCTCTCGAGTCGCGGGTCATCCGTAGCGGATCCTCGGGTCGAGGACGCCGTAGGCGACGTCGGCGACGATGTTGAACAGCACGATCAGGACCGCAAAGATGAAGGTCAGGGTCTGCACCAGGGGAATGTCGGCTCCCTGGATGGCGATGATCAGGAGCTGCCCCAGCCCGTTGACCCGGAAGATCTGTTCGGTGATGATGGCGCCGCCGAAGATGGTAGGAATGCCCAGCGCGATCAGCGTGACCACCGGGATCATGCTGTTGCGGAGCACGTGGATGAGCAGCACGAAACGCTCGCGCATCCCTTTGGAGCGGGCGGTGCGGACGTAGTCGAGGTTGAGATTGTCGAGCATCGAGGCGCGCATGAAGCGCGACAGCTGGGCGGCGTTGAAGAAGGCCAGGGTCATCACCGGCATGATCATCTGCTTGACCTGCACCCACAAACTGGCCAGGTCGGTAACCTGGTGGGTGGTGTTGTAGATCGATGGGAACCACCCCAGCCAGCTGCTGAAGATGATGATGGCCAGCACCCCGGTGAAGAAGGTCGGCACCGAGAAACCGATCATGGAGACAAAGGTACCCACCTGATCGAACAGTGAATACTGCCGGTAGGCTGAGACGATGCCGATGGGCACGGCGATGAGAATGCCGATCAGGTAGGCCAGGCCGACCACCCACAGGGTCTGGGGCAGTCGCTGCTGGATCAGGTCCACCACCGGACTTCGGGTCGCCCACGAGAGGATCCGAGGCCGACCCTCGGAGTCGCCGATGGTGACGTTGAAGACCTGTTCAAATAGGTTCAGGGGTTCGTTGATGAAGAACTGCTGCATCCACTTGAGGTAGCGGACGCCCATCGGCTGGCCCAGCCCCAGCGACTCGCGGATCTGCTGCCGCACCTCCGGGGGGATGGTGAGCGGCAGCTGTCCGGTGGGATCGTTGGGGGCCAGATCCAGAATAGCGAACACCACGAAGCTGATGGCGATCAGCGTGGGAATCGCGATCAAAAGACGACGAACGATATATCTGCCCATGAGAGAGGGGGGTGGGGCGCGGCCCGAAGGCCGCACCCCGCTAGAGGCGGTGGGTTAGTTGCCGCGAGTCCAGTCGGCGATGTTCCACATCTCGCTGTCCCACGAGTTCATGCGGACGCCCTGGAGGGTGCTGGCGCGGGCCGAGACGTCGCCGCGGTGGATGAGCGGGATCATCACGTAGTTCTGCATGAGGAGGTCGTTCATCTGCATGGCGAGTTCGGCGCGCGCTTCGATCGAGGCGGTCTGGCTCATCTGGGCGACCAGCGCGTCGTAGGCAGGGTCGCAGAAGCGCGGGATGTTGTTGCCGAGCCACTGGTTGGAGGCGCCGGAGATCTCGTTGCAGCTCCAGTTGCCCATGTAGGCTTCGGGGTCGGTGCCGCTGAAGTTGTTGGTGTACATCTCGATGTCGGCGAAGAACTTGCCGTAGGTATCGGGGCTGGCGGGGTCGCCGCCGAAGAACACGGCCGCGTCGATGTTGCGCAGCTCGGTCTCGACACCGATCTGGCCCCACATGTCCTTGACCAGCGCCTGAGTGCCCTGGCGGACCGAGTTGGTGGAGGTCTGGTAGAGGATCGACAGGCGCACGCCGTCCTTGGCGCGGATGCCGTCGGAGCCGACGACCCAGCCGGCGTCGTCGAGGAGCTGGGTGGCCAGCTCGACGTCCTGCGTGAGGCACTCGTCGTTGGCGGTCGAGGCGTAGATGGCGGGGGCCGGCAGCACGTTGCAGGTGGCCTGACCGGCGGCGCCGTAGCCGATTTCGACCAGGATGTCACGGTCGATGGCCAGCGACAGCGCACGGCGCACGGCGGGATCGCCCAGGAACGGGTGCGGGTTGTTGCCATCCATGTACTCGCCGCGGTCGTCGCCGAGGCCGGGGTCATCGTTGGTGAGGTTCACCATCAGCCGCTCGACCGAGGTGCCGAACGAGCTGATCACCACGCCCTGGCCGCCTTGGGCCAGCTGAGCGAGGATCTCGGGTTCGACCTGCAGGTTCCAGGCGTAGTCGACCTCGCCGGTCTCGAGAACCGCGCGGGCGGCCGAAACGGCGTCGCCGCCGCCCTTGAAGACCACGGTGGCGAAGGCAGGCTTGTCGGGGTCGCGGTAGAGATCATTGGCCGCGAAGGTGACCACGTCGTTGGCGCGGAAGTCGGTGACCACGAAGGGACCGGTGCCGATGGGGCCGAAGTTCTGCGCGGTGCAGGCCGGCGCGTTCACGCCCATGCAGTCGGCGAACTGGGCGGCCTGGATGACGGGCGACTCGGTGCCGACGAAGGGCCCGTAGGGGAAGGGCTTGGGCACCGAGAAGTTGATGCGCACGGTGAGGTCGTCGATGGCCTCGAGGCTCTCGACGTCGTTGAAGAACGACAGCGCGTTGCAGCCGGCGTCAGGATCGAGACAGTAGTTGCCGGAGAACACCACGTCATTGGCGGTCAGCGGGGTACCGTCCGACCAGACGATGCCCTCTATAAGGGTCCAGGTGATGCTGGTGAGGTCTTCAGAGACGCCACCGTTCTCGACGGTGGGGATCTCGGCGGCCAGATACGCCACCATGGTGCCGTTCTCGTCGTAGCGGGCCAGCGGCTCGACCACCAGCGAGGCGGCTTCGAGGTCCTTGGTTCCACCCGAAAGGTAGGGATTGAGGATCGATACGGCCTGCCAGTAGAGGATGTTCAGCTCTCCGTCACTGCCGCGCTGGGCGAAGCCGACGGATAGCAGGGTGGCGCCCAGAAGCAGGGCAAGCGTTCGTTTGAGTTGTTTCAAAGTCATCTCCTTATATAGATGTGGGCACTCCTGACGGAACGAAAGACATGCAGACAGGACTGGGATGGGCCTGATTCACCTCCTAAGCAGCGGTAATGATATCTGTATCTTTTATCACACATTGGGCTATCTATTTCTACATAGGGCCGTTCCAGGCGCCTATGAAAACGGTGACGAGAGGGCGGATAGCAGCTGATTGATAGCTATAAGGGCCCTTCCACACGAGAAAACTAAGTTTCTTTGGGCCCCGGGTTCCCGGTTCATGAAGGTACAACGATCCCGCTGCTACTCGGCCAGATGGCAGGCTACCCAGTGGTTGGGCCGCAGCTCACGCCACAGGGGCACCTCGACGGCGCAGTGCTCGACCGCGATGGGGCAGCGGGTGCGGAAGCGGCACCCCGACGGCGGGTTGGCCGGGCTGGGCACATCGCCCTCGAGGATGATGCGCTCGCGCTTCTCCTCGAGGACCGGGTCGTGGATGGGCACGGCCGACAGCAGCGCCTGCGTGTAGGGGTGGAGCGGTTCGCCATAGAGGTCTTTGCTGTCTGCCAGCTCCATGATCTTGCCCAGGTACATCACCGCCACCCGGTCGGCGATGTGGCGGATCATCGACAGGTCGTGGGAGATGAACAGGTAGGTGAGCCCCAGCTCGTTCTGCAGGTCCTCGAGCAGGTTCACGACCTGGGCCTGGATGGAGACGTCGAGCGCGGCGATCGGTTCGTCGCAGACGATGAACTCGGGATTGAGCGCCAGCGCCCGGGCGATGCCGATGCGCTGGCGCTGCCCGCCTGAGAACTCGTGCGGGTAGCGGTTGGCGAATATCGGGTTGAGGCCGACCAGCTCGAGCAGCTCCTCGACGCGGATCTTGCGCTCCCTGTTGGTGCCGACGTTGTGCTCTTCGAGCGGTTCGCTGACGATGCTGCCGACCGTCATGCGGGGGTTGAGGCTGGCCATCGGGTCCTGGAAGATCATCTGCATGTGGGGGCGCAGCTTCCGCAAGCGCTCCCCCTTGAGCGCTACGAGGTCCTGATTCTTGAACAGGATGTTGCCTTCGGTGGCGGGATAGAGCTGAAGCACCACTCGGCCGGTGGTGGATTTGCCGCAGCCGGATTCGCCGACCAGCCCCAGCGTCTCGCGCTCGTATACGTCGAAGGAGATCCCGTCGACCGCCTTCACCGCCCCCACCTGCCGCCGGAAGATGCCCTGCATGATGGGGAAGTGCTTCTTCAGGTTCTCGACCCTGAGCAGCACCTTGGGTTCGGAGGCGCTAGACGTCGTCACGGGGGGCTCCTCGTTCCAGGTCGTACCAGCAGGCGACCTCGTGGCCGTCGGCTATCTGCGTCAGCGGCGGGTTCTCCTCGAGGCAGCGCTCGAAGGCGTGGGGGCAGCGGGGGGCGAAGGGGCAGGAGGACGGCTCGCCCATGAGCATCGGTGGCTGTCCCTCGATGTTCACGAGGCGCTCGTCCCCCTCGACGTCGACGCGGGGCAGCGAGTTGAGCAGGCCCTCGGTATAGGGGTGCCGCGGGCTGCCGTAGACCTTCTTGACGTCGGCGCGCTCGACGATGTAGCCGCCGTACATGACCATCACCCGGTCCGCCATGCCCGCCACCACCCCGAGATCGTGGGTGATCCAGATGATCGACATGCCCAGCTCCCGGCGCAGGCGTTTGACCAGCTCTAGGATCTGCGCCTGGATGGTGACGTCGAGCGCGGTGGTGGGCTCGTCGGCGATCAGCACCTCTGGGTCGCAGGCCAGTGCGATGGCGATCATCACCCGCTGGCGCATGCCGCCCGAGAACTGGTGCGGGTAGTCGTTGAGCCGCGCCCCGGCCTCGGGTATGCCCACCAGGGTGAGCAGCTCGGCGGCCCTCGCCCGGGACTCGCGGCGGTTCATGCCCATGTGCTTGCGCAGGTGCTCGGTGAGCTGAAACCCGACCGACAGAACCGGGTTGAGCGAGGTCATCGGATCCTGGAAGATGAAGCCGATTCTCTTGCCGCGTATATCGCGGATCTGATCGGGCCCAAGTCCGATCAGATCCATCCCGTCGAAGTAGGCACTCCCCGAAGAGATCTCGGCCGGCGGGGTTGGCAGCAGCTTGAGCAGCGACATCATGGTGACGCTCTTGCCCGAACCGCTCTCGCCCACCACCCCCAGCAGCTCGCCGGACCTGAGGTTGAAGCTCACCCCGTTGACGGCGTGAACGATACCGTCCTGGGTGTGGAAGCGGGTCTTGATGTCCTGCACTTCCAGCACGGTGGGAGGGCTGGCCGACGGGACGGTCATGCCGGCCCACCATCTGCGCAGGGGCCCTGGCGCTGGCAAAGTTGACAGAGCATTGTGGTGAATTATACGCACAGCTGCGAGGAAGCTGAAAGCTCGGGACCGTACACGGCCGGAGTGAAATGGCCTCCACGCGCCCCCGAGCGCCCCATCTTTTCCTGTTTGGGACGGCGCGCGGCCAGAGGATGCACAGGCAGCAGAAGGTCCTCGACGACGAGCTTGCGGCGCTACGGGGTTTCCTGAAGGGCGTAGATGGCGCCGTCGTGACTGCCGAAGTAGACCCTCGAGCCCACCACCGCCGGCGAGGTCCACACCGGCTCTCCCACCTGGGCCCGCCACTGCACCGCCCCGTCTTCGCGGGCGAGGGCGTAGAGGTGCCCGTCGCTCGAGCCGATCAGCAGCTGGTCGGTGAGCAGAGCCGGCGACGAGAACACCGGACCACCGATCTGCGTCTGCCAGGTCAGCGCTCCGGTGTCGGCGTCGAGGGCATAGACGAAGCCGGTGTGGGCGCCAACAAAGACGGTGCCGTCCGCCACGGAGGGCGACGAGAAGATCTCACGGCCGGCCTCGAAGCGCCAGCGAAGCTCCCCGCTGTCGGCGTCGAGAGCGTACAGGAAGCCGTCGTCCGAACCGATGAACAGGGTGCCGCCTGCTACCGCCGGCGACGAGAACACCGGGGCCTCCGTCTGGAAACGCCAGCGGAGGCTGCCGTCCGCGACGTCGAGCGCGTAGACCGACCCGTCGATCGAGCCGATGAACACCAGCGACCCTGCGACAGCCGGCGACGACAGGATGCCCGCCCCGGTAGCAAACCGCCAGCGCTCTTCGCCGGTGTTGGCGTCGAGGGCGTAGACGTGCCGATCGAAGGCGCCGAAGAAGACCACGCCGTCCGCGACCGCCGGTGAGGACTGTTCCCCGCCGGGACCCAGGGAGAAGCGCCAGCGCTCTTCGCCGCTGGCCGCATCGACGGCGTAGAAGCGGTTGTCGTCGGCGCCGAAATAGACCAGCCCGGCGGCGACCGCCGGCGAGGACCGCAGCAGGCCGCCCACCGCGAACCGCCAGCGCTCTTCACCGGTGTCGGCGTCGAGGGCGTGCAGCGCCCCGTCGAAGGTGCCTTGGTAGAGGACACCGTCCACCACCGCCGGTGAGGATTCGACCACCCCGCCGCTAGCGAAGCGCCACAGCAGCTGCGGGTTGTCGATGGCCGCTGCGGCGTTCGTGGCGGCGCTGTGGCCAGGGTCGAAGCGGAACATCGGCCACTCCTGAGCTGCGGCCAAACCGGTTGCGAGCAGCAGGGTGGTAAGCGTCAGCCCCGGCAGGGTCAGCATCCGTGTCAGCCCGCCATCGCCGCCAGGCTCTCCTGTAGCACCTCGCCGAGCCTGGCTATGCCCTTGTCGATCTGCTCGAGGCTGGCGACCGAGTAGCTGAGCCGCAGGGTATTCTCGCCGCCGCCGTTGGCGAAGAAGGGCCCGCCGGGAACGTAGGCAACCTGGCGCGACACCGCCGCCGGTAGCAGTTCGGTGCTGTCGACGCCCTGGGGCAGGGTTACCCACACGAACATGCCGCCCACCGGCCGGGTCCAGCGTGCGCCCGTGGGGAACGAGGCCTCGAGAGCGGCCAGCATGGCGTCGCGCTGGCGGCGGTAGTAGGCGCGTACCCGCTCGATCTGGCCGCTCATGAAGTCGCCCTGCACCACCTCGAGGGTGAGCTGCTGGATGAGGGTGGAGGTGTGCAGGTCGCTGGCCTGCTTGAGGCGGTTGATCAGGTCGAGCAGCTCCGGCTGGGCGATCATCCAGCCGAGCCGCAGCCCCGGCGCCAGGATCTTCGAGAAGGTGCTCGAGTAGACGACCCGGTCGGGCGCCAGCCGGTGGAGGCTGGGCAGGGGCTCGCCGGCGAAGCGCAGCTCGCCGTAGGGGTCGTCTTCGAAGATGGGCACCCCGTAGCGGGCGCAGAGTTCGACCAGGCGCTCGCGCTGGGGCAGGCTGAGCCGCACCCCGCTGGGGTTGTCGAAGTTCGGGATCACGTAGAGCAGCTTGGGCCCCTCGGCAAGGGCCTCCTCGAGGGCGTCCATGTCGAACCCGTCGTCGTCGAGGGGGACGGTGCGGTAGCGCACCTGGTAGGGGTCGAAGGCGCGCAGGGCGCCCATGTAGGTCGGCGCCCCCACCACCACGGTATCGCCCGGATCGAGCAGCGCTTTGGCGATCAGGTCGAGCGCCTGCTGTGAGCCCGAGAGGATCTGCACCTGTTCGGGGGTGGCCCCATGCCGCTCGGCGATCCAGCTGCGCAGGGCGAAGCTGCCCTGGGTGGTGCTGTACTGCAAGGCCTTGGCACCGGCCTCGGCGAGTACCCGGTCGGAGGCGGTGCGGAGCCGCTCGATGGGGAACAGCGAGGGTGCCGGCAGGCCGCCCGCGAACGAGATCACGTCGGAGCCCTGGGTCAGCTTGAGGATCTCGCGGATGGCCGAGCTTTTGACCATGCCGGAGCGTTGGGCGAAGTGCGCAGTCCAATTCAAGGGACGACCTCCACAAAAAGGTTCGTTCCAGCCTAAACCATGGGTGCGCTTTGTACCCTTCCACAGCTTGGATCTGAGGGAGGGTGAGGGCCATAGAGAACCCTCGAGGAGGTCGTGAGGGAACTCCTGCCGGAACTCAGGTAACAACTACGGCCAGAAAGGGCCGACCTATCCTCACTCGAGCGCCGCCTCGCCGTTGGCGTCACCCAGGTTGGCCTCGAGCGGGAGCTTCACGCACAGGCGGGTGTCACCGGGCTCGGAACTGACCGAGATCTCGCCGTGGTGCTTCTGCACCACGATGTTGTGGCTGATGTTGAGCCCCATGCCGGTCCCATCGCCCGGCGCCTTGGTGGTGAAGAAGGGATCGAAGATCCGCGGCTGATCGGCCTCGGGAATGCCCGGCCCGCTGTCGCCGACCTCGACCACCAGCCATGGTGGCCGGCAGTCGACGGTGAGGGTGAGCGTTCCCCGCCCCCCATGGCCGTCAGGGCGTTGTCGATCAGGTTGGTCCACACCTGATTCAGTTCGCTGCCGAACGCCTCGATCCGCGGCAGCTCTTCGGGGTAGCGGCGCTCGACCGAGATGTCGCTGCCGAGTCGGCTGCCGAGCATCGTCAGGGTGTTGTCCAGGCCTTCGCGAACGTCGACGCTCTGAACCGGCGCCTGATCGAGGTAGCTGTAGGCTTTGAGCGCCCCGACGATCTCCGAGATGCGCTCGGTCGCCTGGTGGACCTCGGCGAGAACGTCAGCGATGGTGAAGCCGCTGACGAGCCAGGCCAGGGCGGCCGCGAGCTGGCTGCGGCCGAGGGTGGTCTCGAGCGCGGTCAACCTCTCGGTGTCGAAGCCCATCGTCACCAGGGCGGGGGTGAGCTCCCAGGCTTCGTTCACCTTCCGATCGCCGAGCCAATCCTCCAGCTCGGCCTCGCGGTCTCCGCGGCTGAGCGGGTCCAGCGCGTCGCTGCGCTCTTCGCCGGCGCGAATCGTCTGCACCAGCTGCCGCTGCGCCTCGACTTGCGGAGCGGTCGGTAGGGAGGTCGCCAGCGCCAGGTGCGCCTCGAGGTGGCCGTCGAAAGCGCTCCCCACCTGCTCGATCCCGCGCAGCGCGGCGGCGGCCGGGTTGTTGATTTCGTGGGCCATACCGGCGCTCAATCTGCCCAGGGTCGCCAGCTTCTCGCTCTGCCGCAGCATCACCTCCTGCTGCAGGTAGGCCTGTTCGAGATCGCGGAGCTTCTTGCGGCGCAGGCTGGCGCCGAGCCGGGCCTTGAGAAACACGGGGTTGAACGGCTTGGCCAGATAGTCCTCGGCGCCCATTTCGATGCAGTGGACGGCGCTGTCGAGCTCGTCCAGCGCCGAGATGACGATCACCGGGATGTGGCGCAGCTCGGCGCTGCTCTTGAGTTGCGACAGGACCTCGTAGCCGTCCATCACCGGCATCATGATGTCGAGCAGCAGCACGTCGAAGGGGTGCTCGCGTAGCAGGTCGAGCGCCTGCTTGCCGTCCTCGGCCAGGGTCACGGTGTGCCCCTGCTGCTCCAGGCTCCGCGACAGCTTGAGGCGGTTCAGGCGGTTGTCGTCGGCCACCAGGATGTGGCCGGTCTCGTCGCTCATGTCGTTCGACCCTTCACTGCTGAGCGAGCGCCCTCAGCGCCGTTTCGACCTCCTGGTACAGGCCCTCGATCTGCGTCAGCAACGACGCCGCGCCCACCAGCCGACCCTCCTTGGCCATCACTTCGAGCTGCCCACAGCGCTGCGACAGCTCGGTGGCGCCGAACTCCGCGCCGTTCGACTTGAGGCTGTGGGCGTGGCGGCGAACCTCGGCGGCGTCACCGGCGGCGAGCCCCTGCCTGAGGTCGGCGAGCAGCGAGGGGACGTCGTCGAGGAAGGTGTCGACGAGTTCGGCCAGGAACTCGGGGTCGCCGCCGACCACCTCGCGCAGGTTGTCCAGCGCCTTGGGGTCGAGGAGCGCGGTGGCCGGGTCGGCCGCACCCTCTGGCGTCGCCGGGTCCTGGATGCCGATGTTGTTGTGGGCCGCCCCGCGCTCGAGCGCCTCGACCAGCGATTGCACCCGGACGGGCTTGCTGACGTAGTCGTTCATGCCGGCCGCCAGGCACATCTCGCGGTCGCCCTCCATGGCGTTGGCGGTCATGGCCACGATGTAGGGGCGCTCCTGGGGCTGCCAGCGGGCGATGATCTGGCGGGTCGCTTCGAGGCCGTCCATCTCCGGCATCTGCATGTCCATCAGCACCACATCGTAGCGCTGCCGCTCGAGGGCCTCGAGGGCCTCGAGGCCGTTGGCGGCCAGGTCGGCCCGATAGCCCATCCGGGCCAGCAGCCGCAGGGCCAGTTTCTGGTTGGTGGCGTTGTCCTCGGCCAGCAGCAGGTGCAGCGGCAGCCTGGTGCCCATCTCGGGGTCGAAATCCGAGGTCTTGGCGGCGGGTTGCGCCGTGGCGACCGGCGGCGTGGCGGGGGTGAGGATGCCGACCAGGGTGTCGAACAGGAGTGACGGTTTGATCGGTTTGTTGAGGAAGGCCGCGAGGTCGGCGACAGCGACGTCGACCTCGCGCCTGCCCATCTGAGGTGAGCATCACCAGCGGCAGGCTGTGGGCGTCGCGCGTCTGCCGGATTTCGGCTGCCAGGTCGAGGCCGTTCATCTCCGGCATCTGCATGTCGAGGATGGCGAGGTCGAAGGGATCGCCATCGCGAATCCAGGCCAGCGCCTCGCTCGGCTTGCCCGTCGCTCGGAAGGGCATGCCCCACGACTCCGCCTGCAGGGTCAGGATGCGGCGGTTGGTGGCGTTGTCGTCGACGATCAGCAGCTGCTTGCCCAGCAGCTGCGGGGGGCTGGTTGCCTGGAAGGCGCGGGTCGGTTCGGGTCCCGCCTGGGCCCGGATGGTGACGTGAAAGGTCGATCCCTGGCCCGGCACCCCGTCGCTCTCGACCCACATGGTGCCGCCCATCATCTCGCTGAGCCTGCGGCTGATGGCCAGTCCCAGGCCGGTGCCGCCGTAGCGGCGCGTGGTCGAGGCGTCGACCTGGCTGAACGAGCGGAACAGCCGATCCATGCGATCGGGAGGGATGCCGACCCCGGTATCACGGACCTCGAAGTGCAGCGTGTGAACGGCGTCCTCGTCGGTCGCCGGGGTGTCCTCGTCGACCGCCACCGACATCACTACCTCGCCCTGTTCAGTGAACTTGACGGCGTTGCTGAGCAGGTTGGCGAGGATCTGGCGCAAGCGGGTCACGTCTCCGACGATCGCCTCCGGCGTTCCCGGAGCGATCAGGTAGGCCAGATCCAGCCCCTTTTCGCCCGCCTTCGACGCCAGCAGGTCGAGGGCGCCCTCGATGCACTCGCGCAGGTCGAACGGCTGGTGCTCGAGATCGAGCCGGTCGGCCTCGATCTTGGAGAAATCCAGGATGTCGTTGATGATCGTCAGCAGCGACTCGGAGCTGTTGCGAACGGTCTCGGTGAATTCGCGCTGTTCGGGGTCCAGGGTGGTGTCCAGCAGCAGGCTGGTCATGCCGATGATGGCGTTCATGGGGGTGCGAATCTCGTGGCTCATGGTCGCCAGGAAGGCGCTCTTTGCCTCGTTGGCGGCCACCGCCGCGGCCTGCGCCTCCTGGGCCGCCTCGAACAGCCGGGCGTTGTCGAGGGCCAGCGAAGCGAGCTCCGCGAAGCGGCCCAACAGCTCGAGTTCGGCGCGGCTGAAGGTGCGCTCGGACGCGGCGCCAGAAGCCATGCCGATGGTTCCCACCACCTGCTCGCCCGAGGTGAGCGGGACGGCCATCACCGCCTGGAACAGGCCCTTGTCGAACTCGGCCGCGCGGTGCTCCCAGCTCTCGTAGTCGCTGATCTCCTGCGCCTTGCCGCTCAGCCACACCTGCCCAGACAGACCTTCGCCCGGCTTCAGTCTCGCCCCCACGGTGTCGGCGAAGAGGCCGACCCCGACCCGCTGCTCGAGCTCCTCTGCCTCCGAGTCGAGCAGGAAGATATAGCCGTGCGGCGTCCCCAGAAGCTGTCCTGCCCGGCTGATCAGGGCGTGTAGCAACTCGTTCAGCTGCAGACGGCTGATGACGCCGAGTGCGGTGTCGTGAAGGGCGGCCAGGTATTCGTTCTGCTGATGGATCGCCTGCTCCGCCTGTTTGCGTTCGGTGATGTTCAGCACGTAGAAGCGGATGCGTTCGCTGTCCGGCACCAGGTGCAGCACCTGCTCGTACCAGATGTCGTCGATCTGGATTTCGCGCACGTGCTCGCCGCCGTCCTGGCGGTCGAGCTCCCCCTTGACGGCGGCGAGTTCGCTCAGCAGTGGGTGCTCGAGACCTACCAGGCGACAGTCGGGAAAGAGCGCCTCACCGGCCCGATTGATGTAGTGGATGGCGCCCTCGAGGTCGACCTCGATGATGGGGCCGGGATTCAGCTCCGGGAAGGTCGCCAGGCGCCCGAGCTCCCGGTTGGCGTGCTCCAGTTTCTGGGTCTGCTGCCAGCGATCGATGGCGAGCGCGAGATGGGTCGAGAGCGAGGTGGCCACCTCGATATCCTCGCGGCTGAAACCGGTGTCCTTCCTGGTGGCGAAGGTGAGGGCGCCCAAAACCCGCCCGTAGGCATCGAGCGGGATCGACAGGACCGCGTTCAAGGAACCGTCCCATAGGGCGGGATCGGCCGGGGTGGCGACCTCCTGCCGGGCCGCTTCAAAGTCGCTGATGACCTTCACCATACGGCTGCTCATGACCAGGCCGGCGAAGCCTTCGCTGTGCGGGATGCGCTCCCGCTCAACCTTTGGCACCTCGCGTCGCGTTTCGAACAGTGTGCGCAGCCGGTAGCTCCCGTCGTCATCGTTCAGGGCTAGGGTGCAGCGCTCGAAGTCGAGCACCCACTTCAGCTTGTTGATCATGCGTACCAGCAGCTGCTCCAGGTCGGGGGTGCGGGCGATGAGCAGCACCACCTCGGAGAGCAGCCGGTAGCGCGCCGACTGGATCTGCCGCGGATCGCTCGCTTGGCCGCTAGTGCTGGTGTCGCTCATACCTATCCCGTTCGACTGAACGGTCCATCAGGTCCCTCGCAGGTCGGCCAGAGCGCTGTACGTCTCGCCCTCGACATCGACCTTCAGAGCGTCCATCATGATGTCGAAGTAGACTCCTGCGGCGGCCACCTGGACGATCTCGACGATCTCGCCATCGTCGACGCCGAGCTGGCGCAGGGTTTCGTAGTCTTCCTCAGTGACGGTTTGCGAATGCTTGGCGACCTTGAGGGCGAACTCGATGATCGCTCCGATCCGTTGCGGCGACACGCTCTCGAGGTCTTCCACCAGAGCGGTGAGCGTCTCCTCATCGATCCCCATGGTTCGGCAAGACACCTCGTGGTTGGAACTGCAATACAGACAGTTGCTCTTGGCAGCGATGGTGTACAGGATCATGGTCGTCAGCGCCTGGGGGAGGGTGGTCTGCTCGTAGAAGGTACGCAGGAACATCCAGTGGATCTGCGAGGCCGCTGGTGAGGCTCCGATCGCTTTGTGACTGTTGGGGACGAAGGGGATCTGCATAAACTGCATGATGTCGTCGTAGATGCGGGCGACGTCGCCGACGGCCTCGCCCTCTTCGACTAGCGGGATGCGTTCCGCCTTAGAAAGATGCTCCATCTTTAACCAACCCTTTCGCAGACCTGGCTCGCGTCCTTTGCGAAGGGCCTATCGCGAACGGACGCAGCACACGAAGATGATCCCTCATTTTAGCACCGAGATGGCCCAAAAGGTGGGGTGGAGGTCGCACCTGAAGGCGGAACTGCAGAGATCGCATTGGCGTTCGTTGTTGTTATCGGTGTTGTCGGGGTCGGCGTTCTTGGTGTCGGGGTGCGTTGTATTGGGGCAGGACTTTGTGCAGCTATCCGATCAAACGATAAAGACAGTTGGAGTGGGCGATGACGAGTTGCGTGTCACACAAAGGATAAGAAGGCCGCGGGTTCGCGCGGCCTTCTTAGCTATCCGATCAAACGATAAAGACAGTTGGAGTGGGCGATGACGAGTTGCGTGTCACACAAAGGATAAGAAGGCCGCGGGTTCGCGCGGCCTTCTTATCTATAAAGCTTATGTACTCATCCTAAGTACGCGTGTCAGGTACGCGGTCTGGGCAGCAGCTGCGTCACGTCTGCAGGCGGTCGCTGATCCGCCCACTTGCTATGATCGCAGAGGTCTCACCATGGAATACCGTCAACTCGGGAAAACCGACCTCCAAGTCAGCTCGATCGGCCTCGGTTGCGGCACCTTCAGTCGCGAAATCGACGAAGCAGCGTCATTTACGGTGATGGATCGTGCGTTTGAACGGGGCATCACGCTGTTCGATACGGCTGAGGACTACAACAGCGGCGGCTCCGAAACCGTCGTGGGAAGGTGGCTGGCAGATCGCGGAACCCGCGATGAGATCGTCCTGGCTACCAAGGTGAGGACCAACCTCACGCGCAAGCGCGTCATCGCCTCTGCAGAAGCTAGTCTGCGCCGGTTGCAGACCGAAACGATAGACCTCTTCCAAGTACATGATTGGGATGGTGACGTTCCGCTAGCAGAGACGCTCGAGGCCTTGAATACCTTGGTCGAAGAGGGCAAAGTGCGCCACATCGGCTGCAGCAATTACGATGCCTGGCAGCTGTGCAAAGCCCTCTGGCAGGCCGATGTGAACGGCTGGACGCGCATGGAGTCGGTACAGCCCCCGTACAGTCTGGTCACTCGTGACATCGAAAGAGAGATGCTGCCGCTATGCGCCGATCAAGCGGTCGGGGTCATCTCCTACAGCCCGCTTGGAGCCGGGTTCCTGACGGGTAAATACGGTCGAGACGGCGGCATTCCCCACGGCACCCGCTTCGACATCAAGCCCGCGCATCAAGACGTCTATTTTCACGCCGAAAGTTGGCGCGTCATGGAAGCCCTGCGGGCGAAGTCGGCCGAAATGGGCGCATCGATGGTTCACCTGGCGTTGGCTTGGGTAACAGGCCAGCCCGGCATTACGTCGGTTCTGGCTGGCGCCCGTCACCCAAATCACGTCGATCAGGCGTTCGAGGCGGAGTCGATGGGGATATCGGATGTATTGCGGGATGAACTGAATAACGTCGTTTGCTACTTGATCTGAGAGATGAAACGGGGGATGGTAGGTCTGCTATGAACCAAATCCATCCCCGATACCAGCATACGCTCGACGACCTGTTCCTGCAGGTGTTCGTACTCATCGATGACTTCTTACAACCCTTCGAACCACAGTTACCCAGTCAGGCACACCAGAAAGCCAGTATCAGCGAGATCTTAACCATCGCCATCGTCGGCGAGATCCTCGCTCAACCATTTGAGAGCGTGTGGTACTGGCTGGTCACACAGAACCACCAGGATTTGTTCCCAAGCTTGCCGCACCCCAGCCGCTATCACCGGATTCTTCGCAACTCCGAGCGGCTCATCGCTCAGCTGGCACTCAGCGTCACCGGGGAACAACAGGGGGTAAAGCTGATCGATAGTAAACCCTTGCCGGTCGCTAAGGGCAAGCGCGCTTCGTGGGCGAAACTCCCCGAGGCCGAGAAGGGATTCAGCACGATGGGGATGGTGTTTGGTTTCAAGCTGCATGCCCTGGTGAGTGAAGCGGGGTTGTTCCGGAGGTGGCTGTTTGCTCCTGCATCCTGCTCGGATGTTCGTGCTGGACGGGAACTCACGCAAGACTTAGAGGGCGACCGGGTGCTCGGGGATAAAGCTTACGTGGGTTCAGACGTCATCACTCCAGCCAGGAAGAACATGCACGATCAAGGTATTTGGTGTTTGTGGATGAGTCGCGCTAGGAAGCGTATTGAGACGTCTTTCAGCACTCTGGTGAGGTCGTTAACGCTTCATGCAGCTCAGGTAAAGACGTTCAGATCGCTGAGGACCAGGGTGAATCTGAAGATCGCTGCGTTCAACTTGATGCACTCGGGAGCCCTAAACGGGTAGCAAACGAGGTAATAATCTCTAGGTATCGAAGTCGCGCCTAGCGACGTGGTCGGGTGTCGCTCCGCACCTTGCAGGCTGACAGTAGGGTCGAGTGGGCTCTTCGGCGGCGTACCGCAGCCGACATGAGTCCGGTTCAGAGACCCTGACCCGACGCCCGCCTTCAGGCTTTGCGCCACACGAACAGCGCCCCCGCTACCCAGGTCGGCTCGGGGGCCGCGTAGAGGGCACCGGCGTCGCTGTAGGTGAGGTCCACCACCTCGCCCCGAAGGGGTCCCCGGAGGTAGCGGAACACCTGCCCGGCGTCGCGGGCGTCGCTCTTGGCCTCGACGCAGTGCTGGTTGTAGCCCCAGTGGTCACCCGCTTCGAGGATGCGGATGCCCGCCTCGAGCATGCGTCTGGCGTTGGTGAGCCCGGCGGCGTCGTGATCGAAGGCCGCCTCGGGCGGATCGCCGTAGCCGATGCCGTGATGGAAGGCGTCGGCGGTGGAGACCACGACGGCCTCCTCGGCGAGCGCCCGCAGCTCTGCCATGCCTGGGAGCGCCTCGGGCCGGCCGCCGGCCAGGTAGGGATAGCGCTCGATCATCTCCGGCGGGCGCGCGAGCCCGCGCCGGGTCACCTCGGCGTTCCAGAAGTGGCGCCAGCTGATGAGGGCGTGGTCGCCGCGCCACTCGCTCCGCCCCTCGAGCCCCGGCCCCTGAATGCCCCAATAGGGTGAGTCGGCCGGGTCGCCGCCGGCCGCCACGTCGCGCCGGGCCTGCTCCATGTCGGCGCTGAAGGCGTGGAGCACGCTCAGCACCAGCACCGTGCGGCCCGTCGCCAGGGCGCTGTCGAGCGCCGCGTGGACGCAGGCGGCGATCTGGTAGCCGCAGTCCCCGACGCCGGCGTGAGGGAACACCAGCACCCCCCCGGCGGCCAGCACCGAGGCGAGGTCGTGATCGTCGGCCAGGTGGCGGCCGCGCTCGAGGTGGCTGGTCGTCCCGGCGTCGCCGAGAGCGTCGTGCTCGCGGGCGTAGAGAGCGTGGATGTCTTGCTGAAGCTGGTCGCGATCGAGATCCATGCACGAGTGTACGGGATCGCCGGCGGCGCCACGGACGTATGATCGGTGCGGTGTCAGGGTTCGGGGGTTCTCCTCTGCACGGTAGACTGGGTCGGTCGTCACACCTAGCTGGGAGGCTCCATGGCAACGAACGTCGTCGTCCTCGGCGCGGGCCTGATCGGCCGCACCATCGTCGCCGACCTGGCGGCCGAGCCGACCTTGCACGTCACCGTGCTCGACGCCAGCCCCGAGGCCTTGACCCGACTCCCCGACAGCCCACACGTGAAAGCCCAGCTCGCCGACCTGCGGGCGCCGGATGGCCTCGAGGCGGCCGTCGCCGCGGCCGAGCTGGCGATCTGCGCCGTGCCCGGGTTCATGGGTTTCGAGGTCTTGCGCCGGGTGATCGGGGCGGGCAGGGACGTGGTCGACACCTCCTTCTTCCCCGAGGACGCCTTCGCACTCGACGCGTTGGCCCGCGAAAAGGGCGTCACCGCGGTGGTCGACTGCGGGGTGGCGCCGGGGCTCTGCAACCTGCTGGCGGGGCGCGCCGCCGCCGAGCTCGATAGCCTGACGCGCTACCGCTGCTACGTGGGGGGGCTGCCGCGCGAGCGGCGTTGGCCCTACGAGTACGGGGCGGTCTTTTCGCCGGGCGACGTGATCGAGGAGTACACCCGGCCGGCGCGCCTGCGCGAGGGCGGCCGCGAGCTGGTACGCCCGGCGCTGAGCGGCCTCGAGCAGCTCGACCTTCCCGGTGTCGGCACCCTCGAGGCCTTCACTACCGACGGCCTGCGCAGTCTGCTGACAACCCTGGACGCGCCCGACATGATTGAGAAGACGCTGCGCTACCCAGGCCACGCCGAGCTGATGCGCGTCTTTCGCGAGAGCGGCTTCTTCGACCAGCAACCGCTCGAGCTAGGCGGTGCCAGGGTCTCGCCGCGCGAGCTGACGTCGCATCTGCTGTTCGCCCAGTGGCGTCTCGCCGAGGGCGAAGCCGACCTGACGGTGATGCGGGTCGAGATCGGGGGGCTGCGCGGCGGCGCCGTGCGCAGCTACCGCTTCGACCTGCTCGACCGCTACGACGCCGCCACCAAAACCACCTCGATGGCCCGCACCACCGGCTACACCTGCACCATGGCCGCGCGGCAGCTGCTGGCCGGCCGCTTCACCCGCAAGGGGGTGTGCCCCCCGAGTTCATGGGTCGCGATCAGGCATGTTTCGACGCCATCCTGGCCGGTCTCGAGGCGCGCGGTGTGCACCTCGAGACGACCGTGAGCGAGGGATAGCCGGCGGCCCCGGATCGAACCCGAGCGACCCCCCTCTTGATTGTTACCTAGGTAACTTGGTACCATATTTTATGAAGGGAGAGCTCATGGCCGACCACCCGTCCCTCAAGGTCGAGCGCAGCCAGACCGGGGTGCGCATCGAGACGCGCATGCTCAAGGTCCTCAAAGGGCTCGCCGAATACCTCGACATGACCCTCGGCGACCTGCTCGAAGGTGTCGTCGTGCACGCCTTCGAAAACCGAGGCCCATTCAGCAAGACCACCCTCGCCAAGATCGAACAGCTCAAAGAGGTGTACGGCATGGACTACGGCGCCGAAGCCGCCCATAAGATGGAGGAATAGGAAGAGGAATAGGGTTGGAGAAACTTCAAACCTAAGTAAAGCAAGTTTCAAAAAGGATGTCCTGTCTTCGGTGGTCGTCAGGAACAGAGGAAACACGCTAGCCGCGTGGGGTTTACCCCCTCCCCAGCCCTCCCCCGAATTCGGGGTTTACCCCCACCCCAGCCCTCCCCCTACAAGGAGGAGGGAGCAAACAGCAACCCTGGCTACGATAGGAAACGCTATCGGGTGGGTAGTGATGGGCGTGAATACGCCTTGAGTAATGAGAACAAGAGCTGGAATAACCGTGGTGTGAAGGAACCAATGGACCAAGGTTGTTAATAGGACCCCAAAGTGAACAGCAGCAGTCCGTGCCTCCCTGGTGGTCATGCCTTCATGCTTGTTTCTTCGTAGTTGTGGTGCTGGAGGAGTTCACTCCGTAAGCATCGCGGGGACGTACCCTGGACTGCTTGTACTCAATCCTAGGAGCACGTTGTGGAATCGTTGTCTTAGTACCTTGTTGTTACTCACGATTGCCTTTTGCTCCCTTCCCCTGGTAGGGGGAGGGCTGGGGAGGGGGTAAACCGAGGGTATATGGTGGTTTGGGACAACCATTATGCAACCCGCTATAGAAGGGGATTTGGAGCCCCTCCGGCTCCCTTCGGTAGCCAAAAACCAGCACTTCGTGTCACGGGGTCCCGTTGAGCCTTCCCAAGAAACCAGCACTTCGTGTCGCGGTAAGTCTCCCCGGGGCTCTCGGAGCCCCTTCGGGTCTCCTCCAGCAGAAGATATGGAATAACCGGGGTGTGAAGGCACTAAGCACCCCCAAACTTATGTGTGCAGAAGGGGGCCGTGGGCGCCCGAAGTTGGAGATTAATGATGCTCGGTACGCGAGCGTGAGCGGTCTGCGTCGGCGGTGCTAAAGCGTCAACTGAATGAGTGGAATGATCACTGCCAGGCCACCGAGAATACCGATGATCACGGAGAACACGGTGTAACGGGTGGCGTAGTTCTGAACCAGCGAGGCCTGATAGTACTTCCCGACGCCTTCGTCTTCATACATCTGAATGAGGCCGTTCATCAATGTTTGACGCGTCTTTTTGCTGGACGAAAGCGCTCGTAGCGACATCACAGAAATCACTACGGTGCTGACCAACAAGATTGCGAAAATCAGTTCGTTGGCGAGAACCGCGTCCCCCTCATCCAGCAGGGAGCTGGTGGTTTTGGCGACGTCCCAGTTGATAGCGAGAACGATGAGGTTGAAGAACGCGGCAACGACGACGAACACGGTGTCGGTTCGGGCGACCTGGCGCAACTCCTGATCGATGTGGTTGTGGACGTGGGGGAGCATGGTGTTGAAAGAAGGCCCTTCAGTTGTCATCAGACACCTCCACACTCAGGACCCGAAGGTCTTGTCCGAACATCCGGATCCTAAATGATTCCGAACCCAAGATAGCAGGTGGGGCGTGTCGCCACCATGTCACGGGTTGGCGAGCATAGAGATGCGGACTCGAGGCTCCACCGTCCTTTACCCGTCTCGCTCCATTCGCTGTGACCGGAACCGTCGCTTCAAACTCAGATTGGATGTGCTTAAATGGGTCGTGCTAGTTCCTTTAAACCTTCTTCTGGCGGAGGAGACACCAAAGGTGCCGTTCGTGCTTCGCAATCCGTAGCCCCTGAAGAGACCACCGAGACACGAAGTGCTGGTCTTTGGGGGGCTCTGAAGGACCCCGTGACACGAAGTGCTGGTAGTTTAGACACCGTAGCGAAGCGTAGGGCTCTGAAGGGGCACCAAATCTCCTATCCCCAAATCTCCTATCCCCTCGACGCGGCTTCCCCCAAACGCTAGGCTAGTTGCATGCGTTACCACAGCATCAACGGCGACATCGTTGCCGATGAAGATGCGCACCTCTATCTCGGCGACATCGGTTTTCGGCGCGGCTACGCCGCCTTTGACTACCTGCGGGTGGTGGCCGGCAGGCCTTTGTTCCTCGAGGATCACCTGGACCGCTTCGAACGCTCCTGCCGGCTGCTCGAGCTGACCTTGCCGCTGTCGCGGGAGGGGCTGAAGGTCCACCTGAGGCAGCTCATCGAGCGCAACGAGCTCGGCGATGCCGGCGTGCAGCTGTACCTCACCGGTGGCGTCGCAGCCGACGGTTTCACGCCGGCCGACCCGACCCTGGCGATCTATGTGGGCCCTATACGTTGGCTCTCCCCTGAGCTGTACCGCAGTGGGGCCAAGCTGATCACCCACCGTTACCGCCGTGACCTGCCCGAAGCGAAGACCACCAACTACCTGATGGCGGTGAGTCAGGCGGGGCGGATTCGCCGCGAGGGCGCCGTGGACGCGCTCTACCATGACGACGGCCTGGTGCTCGAGACCACCCGCTCGAACGTGTTCGTGGTAGGGGAGGGCGGGGCGCTTGCCACCCCCGGCGAGGGGATCCTCAAGGGCGTGACCCGCACCAACCTGCTGCGCGCCCTCGCCGGGGAGGTGCCGGTCGAGGAGCGTGACGTGACCATGGTGGAGCTGCGCGCCGCTCGCGAGGTGTTCATCACCGGCACCACCAAAGGGGCCCTGCCGATCACCGCCATCGACGACCAGGCGGTCGGCGACGGCGGCGTGGGCGCTACCACCCAGCGGGTGATGACACTGTTCGAGGAATGGGTGGCGCGCTACCTCGAGGCCGCCGGTGTGATCTGATCCGAACCCGCTGCCGACGGCTAGCCGCTGGCGTTCTACTACCGGCTCCTGACAGGCCGATGGTTACGCCGTGATCGAGATCTTCCGCCCCCGCCTTCCTGGTCTCCTGCCGCCGTCCGTGGTGCTAGGCTGGGTCTCGTGGAGGCAAGCGAAGCGCTGGAGTCGCTGCGCGAACGTCTGGCGCCCGACCCGCGCATCACCCTTTGGGAGCTGGCGGTCGAGGGCGAGGCCCTGACCGGCGTGGCTGCGGCCGCGTTCGCTGACGACCTGGCCCCCTTTGCGGCCGAGCACGGCCTGACGGTGCGGGTGCACTACCCCGAGCCGGCCGCGCGGCAGGTTCGGCGCGGCCGCGTGAGACTGCGCGCCACGCCGACGGCGGGCGCCGAAACGGTGACCGAAGCCATCTACGGCGAAGCGGTCGAGGCCTTCGAAACCAGCGGTGAGTACCAGCGAGTCGCTCTGGCTCGCGACGGCTACTTGGGCTGGCTGCCTAGCTCGGCATTGGCCGAGCAACTGCCGGAGCCGAACCATCGCTTCGGGCGCCTGCGCGGCCACGCCTACGCCGGGCCTTCGGTACGTGCGAGACCGGTCTTCGAGTTGAGTTTCGGCGCAGCCTTGGCGGTCGAGGAGCAGGTGGACCAGTGGTGCCAGGTGCGCTTCGGCAACGACGAGACCGCGTTCGTGAAGGCGGCTGTGCTGGCGCCGCTCGAGCAGGCATCTACCCAGCCCGATAGGCCGAACCTCACGCGCTTCGCACTCCGTTTCCTGGAGGCGCCCTATCGCTGGGGTGGGGTCACGGCCTGGGGGCTCGACTGCTCCGGGCTGACTCAGACCGTCTTCGGCGCCTTCGGGCTGCAGTTACCGCGCGACAGCGACCAGCAGGCGGGTGCGGGCCGGGAGATCGCCGTGGACGAGCTGCTGCCCGGCGACCTGCTGTTCTTCCCCGGTCACGTCGCCATCGCACTAGGTGACGACCGCCTGCTGCACGCCAGCGCCCACCACCTGCGGGTGGCCGTGGACACCTTCTCCGACAACGCCTTCGGCGAGCTGCTGCAGCGCTCGCTGACCGGAGTGCGGAGGCTCCTGTGAGGACGCCTCTGCGCGGGGGGACCAGCAGCCCCGTGGTGCAGGTTCGACCGCAACAGGGTCCTGCGCCGGCACATATTGTCCTGCACACCTTCGGATCGCTCGGCGACCTGCACCCCTACCTGGCGCTGGGGCTGGGGCTGACGGATCGCGGGCACCGGGTGACGGTCGCCACTAGCAGCTCCTACCGCCAGCGGGTGGAGCGGCTCGGTTTCGAATTCCACCCCGTCCGGCCCGAGTTCGACCCTGGCGATCCGGCGCTGCTGAAGCGCGTGATGAATCCGCGCAGCGGCACCGAGTTCGTCATGAACCAGCTCTACTTTCCCGGATTGAGGGAGGGGTTTGAGGACCTGGCAGCGATCTGTGAGGGCAAGGGCATGCTCATCAGCAGCCCCATCGGCTACGCCGCCATCCTGGTGGCCGCGACCAGCGGCATCCCCTGGCTGTCGACCGCGCTGGCCCCGATCAGCTTCTTCTCACGGCACGATCCGCCGCTGCTGATCCCTGAACTCCTGGGGGTCGAACCGCTGCACGGCCTCAACCGTGTGGCGATACTGGTGGGGCGCCTGCTGGCGCGTTCCTGGGCCGCACCCTACCGCCAGCTGCGAAACGAGCTGGGTATGGCGCCGGCCGCCAACCCGATCTTCGAAGGGATCTTCTCGCCGCGCGGGGTGCTGGCGCTGTTCTCACCGCAGATCGCGGCGCCGCAGTCCGACTGGCCGCCCGAAACCCGTATCGCCGGCTTTCTCTACCACGACGGTGCCGAGCCTGACGAAGGCCTGTCGGCTGAGCTCGAGCACTTTCTGGGGGCGGGCGCCCCGCCGCTGGTGTTCACCCTCGGCTCGGCGGCCGTGGAGGTTGCGGGCGACTTCTACCGGCAGAGCCTTGCCGCGGCCCAGCGGCTCGGCCATCGGGCGGTTCTGGTGGTGGGTCGCGGCGGACTCGGGCGGCTCCCCGAAGATCTGCCCGAGGGGGTGTTAGCCGTCGAGTACGCACCCTATTCGGCGCTGTTCCCGCGGGCCGCCGCGATCGTCCACCAG
Source organism: Trueperaceae bacterium (assembly GCA_963662295.1). GTDB lineage: Bacteria > Deinococcota > Deinococci > Deinococcales > Trueperaceae. Next base: position 3,190,855 of record OY759346.1, on the reverse strand, counting down.
GGCGGCATCGGCACCACCGCTCGGGCCCTGCGGGCGGGCAAGCCGATGCTGGTGGTGCCCTTCGCCCAGGATCAGTTCGACAACGCCGCCCACGTCCGCAGGCTCGGGGTTGGTCTGGCCCTGCGCAGCCGGCGCTACCGCGGCGATCGGGCCGTCCGCTGGCTGGCCCGGCTGCTCGAGGACGAGGCGATCGGCAAGCGGGCGGCCGCGCTGGGGGAGCGCGTGGCGGCCGAGGATGGGCTGGGTCGGGCGCTCGACCAGATCGAAGCGGAGCTGGTGGCGGGGTAGCGCCTCAGCTGCGCCGGCGGTCAGTTCGAGATCGCCGCTGGGCCCCTCCACCAGGGTGTAGCGCGGTACGCCGTCGCAGCTGGGACTGGCGGCCAGCTGCTGCTCGAGACTGGTGCTCAGGTAGACGATGCGCTCGCCGCCGGCGACGTTGAGGCGCAGCTCCAGCTGCGGCGGCGGCGCGGCCGAGGCCAGACCCCACAGCAGCAGCGCCACGCCCTCGGGCGGCAGAGTGTCGCGGCGCCACTGGGGGGTATCGGCCCAGCGGTGCAGGTAGGCGACATGCCGCGCGCTCAGGTTCTCGAGGCAGACGAAGGTGAAACGGCGGGCGGGCTCCGCGGTGACCGACACCGGGGTGGCGCCGGCGGGATCGAGCTCGCGGCTGAGCAGCTCGCCGGAGGCGTCGGCGGGATCGCAGCCCGGGCCGAAGAGATCGGCCGTAAACGGCTCCTCGAAGACGGTTGCGGCCTGATCGAGCGCCAGTTCGACGCGCAGCAGGTGGTCGCCGGCGCGGCGTGGCGAGCAGTAGCGGACCAGGTAGAAGCTGTTGGCCTCACGGCGGATGCGGCTGCCGGCGCGCTCGAAGGCGGCGGCGATCTCGTTGGCGTTGCGGGCGAATTCGAAGCCGTCGCGGCCGAACTCCGCCAGCACCGCCTCGTTGATCTCGCCGCCGAGCCCGACCGTCTGGACCAGCACCCCGGCTTCGGCGTTGGCGACCGCCTCGAGGGCGTCGGCGTCGGTCACCCGGCTGGCCTGGTCGGTGCCATCCGTGAAGATCACCAGCGAGGCGAGGGTGAAGGGCACGCCGACCTCGCGCAGGCGCTGCTGCTCTTCGGAGAGGACCTCGAGGCCGCCTATCACGGCGCCGTTGAGGTTGGTCGATTCGTCCTGCGGCGTCGCCTCGCTGAGCGCCCCGATGCCGGCCAGCAGCTCGGCACGGTCGGTGGTGAAGCCGACCTGTTCGTCGACCCCGGGCGAGCCATCGAACCAGTAGACGGCCACGTTGTTGGGGATGTCGCTGCGCGACGACAGCACCGTCTCGACGAAGCGCTCGGCAGCCGCCTTGAGTTCGGGCAGCGAGCCGGTGCGCACCACGCTGCCGGAGAGGTCCAGGAGGAGCACGGTGGCGGTCCGGAACTCGCGCTCGACGGGGAAGATGTCGGGCCGGCTCTCGGATTGCGAGATGGGGTTGCCGTCCTCGAAGATGGTGAAATTGGCGATGCTCAGGGCGGTGACCGGGTCGCCGTCACAGGTCTCGACCTTGACGAACATCGACACCAGCGCCGGCTGCCGGGTCTCGACCGATTCGATCTGCGGACAGAGCGAGGTGACGGGTTCAGGGGGTGGGGCGCTGACGCGTGGAGCGCACGCGGCCAGCATCATCAGAAGTGGAATTGCGAATGGCGTAAGGCGGCGCATGGAATCCTCCCTGGTGACGCTTCGAGCCTATCCGATCGAGGGTAACGAAGCGGCGATGAGAGGGTGTGAGAACGGCCTGCCTCGAGCCTAGAACCAGTTCAAGCATGGCGGCTGCTTGATCGTCCTCAGGATGTCCCATATTCAAGACTGGACCAAAATCTTGTTCTCAAATCCAGGGGGTTCCTCCCCCGTTTTCGGTCCAGTCTTGGGCCTGACCGCACGATTTCCGGAGTGACCTGTGCGTGCCGCTGATGGAACTCCGCATGTCCCAGTTGGCCACAGGTCATTCCGTGGTTTGGGGGTACATGAGTCGACATTACCCTTTGGCAGTAGTCACGCTCCGGGCGATGCGGGTAGGCCGGCGAACCAGGCCTCCGTCTCCGCCGGCATCATGGGCTGGCCCGAGGCTAGCGTGATCTCGCGCCATCGGGACCATCACCAGCGCGGCCAGGAACTATCTAGAGCACCCGGAACCCGCCAGGCCGTCCGGTCTCAGCGGTGATACCATCGGCCCACGGAGGTCCTCATGACGCAGTCGACATTGCAGGACGCCCGGCCCACCGTGCGCGCCGCCGTGGTCCAGGCCGCCCCGGTGCTGTTCAACCGGGAGGCCACCCTGGACAGGGTCAGCAACCTCACCCGTGAGGCAGCTGCGGAAGGTGCCGAGCTGGTGGTGTTCCCTGAGGCCTTCGTCTCGGCCTACCCGCGTGGCCTCGATTTCGGTGCCGTGGTCGGCTCCCGCAGCCGCGAGGGGCGCGAAGCGTTCCGCCGCTACTGGGCCAGCTCGGTGGACGTGCCTGGACCGGCTGTGGCAGCGCTGGCCGAGGCTGCCCGCGAGAATGGGGTTCACCTGGTGATCGGCGTGGTCGAACGCGACGGCGGCACCCTGTACTGCACGGTGCTGTTCTTCAGTGACCAGGGCAGCTACCTGGGCAAGCATCGCAAGCTGATGCCGACCGGTTCGGAACGACTGGTGTGGGGCTTTGGCGACGGTTCTACCTTGACGGTGCTAGACACCCCGCTGGGCCGCCTCGGCGCGGTCATATGCTGGGAGAACTACATGCCACTTCTGCGGGCAGCCATGTACCACCAGGGCGTGGAGCTCTACTGCGCTCCTACCGCGGACATGCGCGACAGCTGGATTGCCTCGATGCGGCATATCGCAGTGGAAGGCCGCTGCTTTGTGCTGTCCTGCAACCAGTTCGTAAGGGCGCGCGACTACCCGGAAGCGCTACGCCCGGCCGGCGACAATCCCGACGAGGTGGTGTGCAGCGGCGGCAGCTGCATCGTCGACCCATTCGGCACCATCCTGGCCGGCCCCGCCAGGGACGGTGAGACCATTCTGGTCGCCGATCTGGACCTCGATGAGGGCGTGCGTGGCAAGTACGACCTCGATACGGTCGGGCACTACGCCCGGCCCGACGTGTTCCGTTTGCTGGTCAACGATGCGCCCGCGCCGCCGGTGGTTCGCTCGGGCGGGCCGGTGGCAGACCATGCCGACCTGCCGGTACCCGACGTTGACGAGGTCTAGCGCTGCCCCAGGGCAATCCCCTGACTCGCGACGCTGACCAAGCCCCCCATGCGGGCTACGTCCTATCACCTTGACCCGGCCGTCGGCCTTCCTGGACAGCGTTCGAGTCTGTTGTCTCGAACCCACTCTGAATCGCCAGCTTATCGGGAGAGGGTGGGTGTCTCGTGACCGGTTGGGGCAGCATGGGGGTTGATCGGAGCGTTGTCAGCCCGACGAGGCCGGCCCCCAGTCGTCCTCGAGTGTCGATCTGAGCGCCCGAACCCGCACCGTTCCGAGCCGCCGCGCCAGCTCCGCCTCGAGTTCGGCGAAGGCCTCTAGCGCGGCCGCCATGGTCTGTTCGCCCCGCGCACTGAGGGTTACCAGCTTGGCACTGCGGTTGTCCGGGTCGGGTTCGAGGGTGACGTAGCCCCGCGCTTCGAGCTCGCCGACCGTCTTGTGGACCGCCTGGCGGCTGACGCCGATCCGCCGGGCCAGTTCGGCGCTACGGGTGCCAGCCATATCAAGGTGGGCCAAGACGAGCGACTGGGCGGGCGTCTGCGCGCCGAAGCCGCGTGCGTCGAGCGCTGCCAGGAGGCCGCGGTCGAACCATTGGAAAGCCTGGAGCAACAGCTGTCCGAGGGGTGCCTGACGCGATTCCGGGGTTGTCATAGCCAAAGTGTAACCTAGATTGACACATGGCGTCGAATAGGCTAGAATTCGCCTAGTGTCAATCTAATTGACACTAGGCAGGCACCACAGAAGACCCCATGAACACCCAGACCACCGAGACCCTGACCGTTACCGCCCCTTTCGCGCAGGTCGCCCGCGACCTTGCTGAACCCGGCAACCACCCTGAGGCACCTCCCCACCGCTGGTGTTAGAGCCTCAGGAGGTATCGACCATCGTCCCCTCGAGCGGTAGGCCGGCCGCCTCCCAGTCCTCGAGGCCTCCTGAATAGCGTTGGACCTTCCGGTAGCCCGCATGGGTCAACAGCCGATAGGCGTAGCGGCTCGCGATGCAGCTATCGCTGGTGCAGTAGACGACGATATCGTCGTCCGGATCGAGCATATCCTGTCCCTGATCCGGCGAGGAGATGTTGATCGAACCGGGAATGTGCTTGGCCTCGAAGGCCCAGGCACTCAACACCATCACCAGCTTGAAGTCGTCGCCGCGGTCGATGCGGGCCTTGAGCGCGTCTCGTTCGATGATGTTCATGGGCCCATTGTATGAGAGGGGCCAAATCCAAGAGAGGGTTGCCGACACGAGCGGGTCGCCTGCCACCCATTCGGCCTACAGGTCTGCTGCCAGCGCCTCGGAGATCGCCGCGTCATCCAGCTCTACGGTCGGCACCCCCTGATCGATGCGCTCGCGCAGTGTCACCAAAATCTCTTGCTCCCAGCTGTCGAGACCGCTGCTGACCCGAAGCTGGTTGACCCACAGATACAGATCCATCTGACGCCAGATCAGGAAATCCTTGAGATGCCGGCTAGTCACCGCGTCGGGCGGCCGCACCTGCCGGTAGCCGCGGAGCAGCCCCATCAAGAGCTTGCGCGCCACCGCGCGTCTGTGCTCAGCCGGCGCCTCGTGACCGTCGGCAACGAAGCGGTTGGCGTAGTACAGGGCGGTTCCAAGATCCATGCCGAAGGGGGCGTACATACAGTCGTCGAAGTCGATCAGGGTGAGCCGCGAGCCGTCCCACAGCAGGTTGTCGCTGTGGATGTCGGCGTGGATCAGCCCGAAGGTGGCGGGGTCCTGCGGCAGGCCCCGAAGCGTTTCGTAGAGGGCCTCGATGCGCTCGAGGATGGCGACCTCCTCGGCGGGGATGTTGGCGCGCCTCGTGGTCACATGCTCGTTCTCGTACCAGGCTTCGCGCCCGTCGTTCTCGGGCCGGTAGCCTTCGCCCAGGGTGTGCAGCTCGGCCATGAGCCGGCCCATGCTCTCGAACAGCTCGGGCCCGGCGTCCTCGTGGGTGACGGGGTGGCCTGGGGCCCGACGGTAGCAGGTGATCAGGAAGTGCCCGCCCTGGCCGTCGGCAACGCCTTCGATCAGCTCACCTTGGCGCGAGTGGAGGGCGGCCGCGACCGAGGCGTCCCCGGCGGCCAGGTGTGCGATGAAGCGCAACTCTCCCAGAACCCGCTGGCGCTGGCGGAGGCTGTCGTGGCTGATGCGCAGGATGTGCTGCTCGTCGGCGTAGATGATGTTCTCGTAGCCTTCCAGGAGCTCGAGCCCGCTGGAATCGAGGTCGAAGCGGTCTGCGGCGGCAGCCAGCAGCTCGCTGGTGAGGCGGTCTTCGAGGGTTCGGATCACCGCTTCATGGTAGAACGTTCGCTCGAGCGGTGCCTACTCTGCGGCCAGCACCGCTTCGGGCGTCACCCCCTCCTGCAACACCTCGGCCAGCGCCACCTCGAGGCCTGCCCGTGGCGGCAGACCGAGCGGCGGCAGGCCGACCGAGTCCGCCACCGTATCGCCGTAGAGTGCCGTGAAGGTGATGGGAAAGTCGCGGCGTTCACGGAGCCCAACGAGTGTCGTCCGAGCCCGCTCCAGCACACCCTCGGCTAGGGTCGGTTTGGCGCCTGCGAAAGCTGCTGCGAGGCCCTCCTGCCGCATCATCTGTGCCAGGCTCTTAGGCGGGCCGAACCGGAGCAGGAACAAGGTCCGGTAGATCGCCGCCAGGGTTCGCCGCCGGATGACCGCCAGGTCTGGCGCTTCACCGGTCCAGCACAGTACCGTGACCCACCCCCGACGCGCCTCCCCCAGCCCCTCGAAGCGGTGCTTGGCCTCGAACAGATTCCGATCGGTCCAACCCCCCTGGGCGTCGTCGGCAACCACCAGACCGACCTGCAATGAAGCCCCTACAGGATGCAGCCGCTCACACCCCTCCGCCACCGCTTCCGCCGCCGCCCCTTCGGCGTCGAGGTCGATCAGCACATCGAGCAACTCCGCCACGTGCGCCTTACCCATCGGATTCATGGCCGCGAGCGGCAGCACCATGTCGTCACCGCCACCGGTCATCGTCTCGAGATAGCTCCAAAAGCGCCCAAAACCCCGAGGGAGGTCGTACAGCTCACGTTGAAGGGATAGCAGGGGGAGAAGGGAGATTGGGGGAGGAGGGGTCATAAGGAGAAGGAGTAGGTTTGGGGAAACTTCAGGAAGTAGGGGATCTGGAGCCCCTTCAGACAAGTAGAGGTAGATTTATGGCCCCTTCAGACCCCTTCCCTTCGGTCAGGGTTCTTCCGGGGTCCTTCAGAGCCCCCCTGTGGTGGTCTCTTCAGGGGCTACGGAGCCTCCAAGAGTCTCCTCCGCCAGAATATCTATTTTGAAAGGCGATTGTGCCATCAGCGCCTTCACGCCTCGGTTATTCCCATATCTTCTGCTGGAGGAGACTCCTTGGAGGCTCCGAGAGCCCCGGGGAGACTTACCGTGAGGGAAGGCTCAACGGGACCCCGTAAGACACCCGTAGGGGGTCTGAAGGGGCACCAAATCCACCAATCCTTGTGTCTGAAGGGGCCCCAAACCTACTCCTACTTCCTGAAGGGGCACTAGACTTTCTTCTGATTTCATTAAGAAAACCAATTCCTCCAATTCCCCTAATGCCCCCTCCCTTTTTTTGTAAGGACGCTGTAAGGAAACCGTCAGATTCCCGTAAGCGGTCATCGGCTATCTTGGTTTTTGAAACGCTCCTAACACCGTCTACTACGTCCCCTCGGGGCGTTTCAATTTTCTCCTTATAGCCTGCTTACAAACCACACCAGGCACACGGTGGCAAAGATTCTGCGTGATGCTGATCCACCGCTTCGACGATGACGCCGACAAGCTGGTGGTGGCCGCCGCTAGCCCTTCAGATCTGTGCAAGCTGGCGTGGTCGGCGCTCGCGATCTCGTTCGACCGCCCCGAGCGGCACCCGAGGCTGCGATCTGGTACATTCGATGGATTCTGTCTGGGACCGTCGCCTGAGGTCCAGCCGCCGCTCGCTCGGCACCCTCGCGCGCCGCCCGTTTTGTGGAGGGGTCATGAGCGAAACTCTCAAAGTTGGCGTCATCGGTGTCGGTGGCATAAACAAAGCTCACATGCCCGGCTGGGAAGCCTCCGAACACGCCGAGGTCGTCGCCGGTTCCGACATCAGCGAAGCTGCGCTCGAGACGTGGGCGAGCCGGCACGGCGTCGCCAGAGTGACCACCCGGCCCGAGGACCTGTTCGCCGATCCGGACATCGACATCATCGATGTCTGCACCCCGAACATGTACCACGCCCCGCTCGCCATCGCCGCGCTCGAGGCCGGCAAGCATGTGATCTGCGAGAAGCCGCTCGCCCCCACGCCCGAAGAGATCAGGAAGATGATCGCGGCCCGGGACGCGTCGGGCAAGGAGCTCATGACCGCGCAGCACTTTCGCTTCAAGGGAGTGTCGCAGGCGATGAAGCGGGAGGTCGATACCGGTACCCTCGGCGAGGTGTACCACGCCCGCGGTTGGATGCTGCGCCGCAACGCTTACATCCCGACGCCGACCTTCATCTACCGGAAGCACAGTGGCGGCGGGGCCGGCATCGACATCGGGGTGCACGTCCTGGATCTCACGCTGTGGTTGATGGGCAACCCCAGGCCGGTCGCCGTGTCGGGCGTGACCCGCACCATCCTCGCACACAAGGAGGGCGTGTTCAGCACCATGCGTGCGGGCGCCATGCCCAACGATATCGACGTGGAGGAGTTCGCCAGTGCCTTCGTGCGCTTCGAGAACGGGGCGACGCTGATGCTCGAGGTGAGCTGGCTGTTGCATCACGACACCACCTCCGAGGACATGCAGGTGTGGCTCTACGGCGATGACGGCGGCTGCCACTGGCCTTCGGCGCAGTTCCTGAACTCCAACTACCAGACCCAGGAGCTCCACAACCGCACCCTGAAGATGACCGAGGACACGATGGAGGCCCACGCCTACGAGTGCTTCGAATTCGCCCGCGCCATCGCGGAGGGTCGGCCCTCGCCGGTGCCCGCCGAGCAGTCGCTGCAGGTGCTGACGATCCTCGACGGTATCTACCGGAGCCAGCGCGAGGGTAAGGAGGTGTGGCTCGATCGGTAGCCGGCGTCCCGGCAGGCATGAACGACCCCCTGTGAAGAGCGTGAAAGACTCGCGCCGGGCGAGATTGCCCGGCGCGATCTGGTGTTGCTGGCAGTAGGCTGGCGAGGGCCGCGTCGACTACCGTCCCATCAGAGTTCGGCGAGGGGTGCCGGGGTCACCTCGACTTCGAACGCGATCTCGCCGCCGGGACCCGTCACCAGCACCTCCATCAGGTAGCTGTCGGCCTGTTCGAATAGGGTCGGGAAGGCGAAGAACATGGCGCGCTGCCGTTCGAGGTAGGACACTGCGCCGCGATACTCGGCCGCTTCGAGCCCGAACGGCTCACCGCCGAATGGCCGCAGCCGAACCGAGACCTCGGTTCCCTCGGGCGCCGCTGCGCCGGCCACCTCGAGGAACAGCAGCACCGTGCCGCTGCCGCCGTGGATATCGTCGAGGACCGTCACGGTGTAGCCTCCGACCGGTTCGTCCTCGAGCCGGGTCACGAAGCCTTCGTGGGCCGAGGCCAGGGACGTTGCCAGCAGCAAGGCGGCCAGCCACCGCAGCGGGAGTCGAACCGTTCGCCCGATCGTCATCTCACCGGCCAGTATGCCAGTTGAAAGGGCGAGAATCTTGAGCTTCATGAAGGGCGGGCGCTGCGGTGGTAGCCGGGTAGTCGAACGCAGAGGTACACCGCTGCCGGCGCCCGAATCTCGCTATACTCGACACCGAACGGAGGTTGCCACGTGCACATCCTCGCCGTCGTGGGCGCCGGCACCATGGGTCGGGGCATCGCCCAGCTTGCCGCCCAGCGCGGGCTCGAAGTGCAGCTCTACGATCCCAACCCCAGCGCTCTCGAATCCGCCCGCCGGGCGCTGCACGACATCTTCGTGATGCTCGCTGACAAGGGCCGGCTGGAGACCTCGGTCGAACTCGTCGAGCGGCGGCTTCACTACCGCCAGACCCTCGAGCCGCTGGCCGAGGCGGACTGGGTGATCGAAGCGGCCCCGGAGCGGCTCGAGCTAAAGCAGGATCTCTTTGCAGCGCTCGACCGGGCTACGCCCAAGGCGCTGCTGGCCACCAACACCTCGACCCTGTCGGTGACGCGCATCGCGGCGGCCACCTCGAGGCCGGGCGACGTGATCGGGCTCCATTTCTTCAATCCGGCGCCGCTGATGAAGCTGGTCGAGGTGATCCCCGGCCTCGAGACCCGGCCCGGAGTGGTGGACCGGGCGCTGGCGCTGGTGGATGGCCTGGGCAAGACCCCGGTGGTGGCCAAGGACCGCCCCGGGTTCGTGGTCAACCGGGTGGCCCGTCCCTTCTACGGCGAGGCGCTGCGGCTGGCCGCTGAAGGGGTCGAGGTGGAGACCATCGACGCCATCATGCGCGGACTCGGCTTTCGCATGGGCCCCTTCGAACTGATCGACCTCATCGGTCTCGACATCAACCTGGCGGCTACCAAGAGCGTCTACGAGGCCTTTTTCCACGAACCGCGCTACCGCCCCCACCCGCTCCAGCAGGCCATGGTCGACGCCGGCCGGCTAGGTCGCAAGAGTGGCCAAGGCTTCTACGACTACACCCAGAGCCACGATGTGTCGCCGGTGAAACCCAAAGCCACCGGCGAGCCGCCCGCCACGCTGATCATCGGCGGCACCCCGCTGGCGGACGAGTTGCGGGCGCGGTTCCCGACCGTAGAACGGCCGCTCGACGCCGATCTGGTCCTCGATGCCCGGATCAATCCCCAGGAGAAGCTCCACGCCCGGCTGGCCGAGGAGCTGCCGGTGGTGACGCTGCTGTGGGGTCATTCGGCCAGCGCGGTGACGCGAGGCTACCGGCGCGGGGTGGCCGGCTTCTCGCTGGTTCCACCGATCGAGGAGGACACCCTGGTCGAGCTCTATCTGCCGCTCTCGGGGCTCGACGACGCCCTCGAGCCGGCGCGCACCTTTTTCGAAGGGAATGGGATCGCCACCGTGACCCTGCCCGACCAACCGGGGGGGGGGGGGGGGGGGGGGGGGGGGGGGGGGGGGGGGGGGGGGGGGGGGTTGGCTTCCGGATCGTCGCCATGCTCATCAACGAGGCGGTCAGCGCCGTAGCTGAAGAGCTGGCGCCTCCCGAAGCGATCGACCGCGCCATGAAGCTCGGCACCCACTACCCCTTCGGGCCCCTCGAGTGGAGCGAACGGCTCGGCCTCAAGGCGTTGCTGAGTGCGCTCGAGGGGCTGCACGACGAACTGGGTGAGGACCGCTACCGGCCCCACCCGTTGCTCAAACGGATGGTGGCTGCCGGCCTGGAGGGGTGGCGGTGAGTGGAGGCGGCGCTGAGGTCCTGCTGCTGTTCGACATCGACGGCACCCTGCTCGCACCCCAAGGGGCCGGGCAGCGGGCCATGCTGGCGGCCGGTAAGGCGCTCTTTGGCCCGGCCTTCACCTTCGACGGCATCGACACCTCCGGCAAGATCGACCCGCTCATCTTTGCTGAGGTGCGACAGGCGAACGACCACCTCGACATTCGGGACAGCGATCACCACCGCCTTCGCGACCGCTACCTGCGGCACCTCGACGAGGAGCTGGCTACCCAGCCCAGCCGGGTGCTGCCCGGGGTCCTCGGCCTTCTCGAGCTGCTGCGCGTCCGGCAGGCCATCACCCTGGGCCTGCTGACCGGCAACTACGCCGCTGCCGCCTCCCGCAAGCTGCGCTCCGCCGCCCTGGATCCCGACTGGTTTCCGGTGGCCGCGTTTGGCGACGAGGCGACCTCGCGGCCCGGTCTGGTCCCAGTGGCCCGCAGGCGCTACCGCGAGCGGCACGGCTTTGAGGTGCCTCCCGAGCGGGTGATCGTCATCGGCGACACCCCGCGCGATATCGACTGCGCCCACGCCAACGGTTGCCTGGCGTTCGCGGTGGCGACCGGCCGCTGGTCGGCCGCGTCGCTCCGGGACGCCGGCGCCAAGGTGGTGGTGGACGACCTGACCGACCCCGATCCGCTGCTCGAGCTGCTGCTGGGCTGACGGCCGGTAGCTAGTCGAGCGGGGTTACCCCGGCGTAGGGGACCCCGGTCAACAGTGCTAGCTCGCGGTCCCAGGTGGTCAGATCGCTCGCCGAGAAGCCGTTCAGGTGGTCGTGTCCACAGGCCCGGGCCAGCACCTTCATCAGGTCGACGGTGGCGCTGAGGTAGCTGTGGAGCTGCTGCGCGGACCGCTCGACGATCAAGCGGGCGCGCAGGTGGTCGCGCTGGGTGGCGATCCCAACCGGACAGTTGTTGGTGTGGCAGGCGCGCATTCCCAAGCAGCCGATGGCCTGGATGGCGGCGTTGGCCACCGCGACCCCGTCGGCGCCGAGCGCCAGCGCCTTGACGAAGTCGGCCTCGGTGCGCAGGCCACCGGTGATGATCAGGGTGACCCCATCGGCGCGCTTGGCGTCGAGATGCCGCCGGGCGCGGGCCAGCGCCGGGATGGTGGGGACCGATATGTTGTCCTTGAACAGCGCCGGCGCCGCCCCGGTGCCGCCGCCGCGACCGTCGAGGATGAGGTAGTCGATCCCCACCTCGAGGGCAAAGTCGAGATCGGCTTCGATGTGCTGGGCGGAGAGCTTGAAGCCGATGGGGATGCCGCCGCTGACCTCGCGCACCTCGTCGGCGACGCGGCGAAAGTCCTCGGGGGTTTCGAGATCGGGGAATCGCGATGGGCTGATGGCGGCCTCGCCCGGCTCGAGGTCTCGAACCGCAGCGATCTTCGCGGTCACCTTGCTGCCCGGCAGGTGACCGCCGGTGCCGGTCTTGGCCCCCTGCCCCCCCTTGAAATGAAAGGCCTGAACCTTGGCGACCTTGTCGAGGCTCCAGCCGAAGCGGCCCGAAGCCAGCTCATAGAAGTAGCGGCTGTTGGCGGCCTGCTCTTCGGGCAGCATGCCGCCCTCGCCCGAACAGATGCCGGTGCCGGCCAGGTCCGCCCCCATAGCCAGGGCGATCTTGGCCTCCTGCGAGAGCGCCCCGAAACTCATGTCGCTCACGAAGATGGGGATGTCGAGGCGCAGCGGCTTGCGGGCGTTGGGGCCGATGACGAGTTCGCTCCCGACCGCGGTGTCGTCGAGGAGCGGCTTGCGCGCCAGCTGGGCAGTGAGGAGCTGCAGCCCATCCCAGCGCGGCAGTTCGGTGAGCGGAACCCCCATGGCCGACACTGGGCCGTGATGCCCTACCCTGCCCTTGGCCAGCGTCCGGATATGTCTGTTGAACGGCTCTTCCGGAGCGCCGTGAACGTCGGCGTAGAGCCCCAGATAGCTCTCGCGGTCGTACGGCTGTGGGTGATTGTCGACCCACCCTGCAACCTCGTTCTCATCGACATAGACAGCGTCGTCGACCGGGTCGACCCAGGCGTCGAAGCGCTGCAACGCCTCTTCGTTGTGGTATTCGCTGACGCCGGTGTCGAGCCGGTAGTCCCAGTCGTGCAGGCCGCAGATGAGGTTGTGCCCTTCGACGTGGCCGTCGGCCAGCAGGGCACCTCGGTGGAGGCAGCGGCCGTAGAGTACCGACACCCGGTCGTCGTAGCGAATCACCACCAGGTCGACGCCGGCCACGAGCGCGTAGGCGGGTCGGCGGTCGGCCAGCTCGCTCCAGATGGCGACCTTCGCTTTGGTGGGCTCGGGCGGTGTGGTGGTGGGCATGCATGGACCTCCAGAGTCGTTCCTTGGGGAAGACGGCTGCCGCCTATTATGACCCGGCGGTGCTGCGGGCTGACGGTCACGTTTTTGACCTGCGTCAATAGCTTGACCAGCCCCCGCTCGGCGGTCGTTTAAGGTGCATTCGTATGAGACGACTCACTGTGATTCTGATTGCGCTCCTGTCCGGTCTGACCCTCGCCCAGGCCGCCTCGCTACCGCTTTCGCGCATCGGTGTGGACACCGAGCTCGCCAACATCCCGGTCGATCAGATCCTCTCCGGGGGCCCGCCCCCCCAGGGCATTCCGGCGCTCGGTTTCGGCGGCGACTGGAACGGGGCTGCGGGGCCCAGTCCGAGTCCGTCGTTCGTCTCTCAACAGGAGGCCGGCGAATGGCTCGACGGCGCCGAGCCGGTGATCGCCTTCACCGTGAACGGCGAGTCCCGCGCCTACCCGCTGCAGGTCCTCACCTGGCACGAGATCGTCAACGACACCGTTGGCGGCGTGCCGGTGGCGGTGACCTTCTGTCCGCTGTGCAACAGCTCGCTGGCCTTCGACCGCCGGGTTCCGCTCGGTGCCGAGGCCTTGGCGCGCTTGCAGCAGCTCAATCCCGCCGCCGTCGTCGCGTCCGCCGAGGAGTTGCTCGACGCCGACTTCCTGGCGGCCTACACCGACCAGGAGGGTGCTGCCGACAGCAGCGGCATCACCGCTGCCACCGTGGTCACCTTTGGGGTGTCGGGAACCCTGATCAACTCCAACCTGCTGATGTTCGACACCGCCTCGAGCACGCTCTGGTCGCAGATCCTAGGTCAGGGCAACGTCGGCACCCTGACCGGCACCGCGCTCCTGCGCTACCCCGCCCAGGTGATCAGCTACGAGGCGTTCCGCGAGGTCTTCCCCGAGGCCCTGGTGCTGTCGCGTGACACCGGCTTCTCGCGCAACTATGGTGCGAACCCCTACGTCGGCTACGACCGCGCCGACACCCCCCCATTCCTGTTCAACGGCATCAGCGACGGCCGGCTGCCGCCCAAGGCGCGCGTGGTAAGCGTCGAGCGGCTCGGTGAGAGTGCCGCCTACCCGTTTGAGGTGCTGTCTGAAGTCCACGTCATCAACGACACCGTCGCCGACCTCCCGGTCGCCATCTTCTGGCAACAAGGCACCGCCAGCGCCCTCGACGGCAGGAACATCGCCACCAGCGCCGACGTGGGCGCTGTAGGGGCGTTCGAGCGCACCGTCGACGGTCAGGAGCTCACGTTCAGCTGGAATGGTGAGGCGTTCATCGACGATCAGACCGGTTCGAGCTGGAACCTCTCGGGTCAGGCGGTCGCTGGGGCGTTGCAGGGGGAGGTGTTGCAGGCTGTGGTGCACGATAACACCTTGTGGTTCGCCTGGGCAGCCTTCAAACCCGACACCCGCATCGTCATCTCCGAGGACCTCGCAGGGCAATAGCGCCCGGCTCTTCGAGCAACCCGTAGCCTACCGCCTACCGCCGACACGGGCCGCTACGGGATGGCTAGGATGGAAGGGACAGGGAGGTTGCCATGATCATCATCTCCGCCATGACCCGCGAGCGGGTGATCGGTGCGGGCGAAGGGATGCCCTGGTCGGTCCCCGAGGAGTACGCTCAGTTTCTGAACTTCGTGCGTGGGCAGACGGTCATCATGGGCCGCCGCTCCTTCGACATCTTCGGCAAGGATCTCGGCGACAGCCACGCCGTTGTGGTCAGCCGCTCGGCGGCCAGCGTGCCGGGTGCCGAGGTGGCGGCCGGCATCGACGAGGCCGTGCGCAAGGCCGAGTGCTACGGTACCGAGATCTTCAGCGCCGGTGGCGCCAGCATCTACCGACAGACGTTGCCGCTGGCGGACGCCATGTATCTGTCCACCATCAAAGGTACCTTCGTGGGCGACACCTTCTTTCCCGAATTCGAGGAGCAGGCGTGGGAGGTCGAGCGGCGCGAGGACCATCCGCGGTTCGAGTTTGTCGTCTTTCGGCGTCGTCGCTAAAGACGCCTAAGCGGCTCAGATGGGTTCGTTGCCGGCCTGATCGGAGACCGAAGCAGCCGCAACCTGTAGCTCGAACGTCTCGAGCGGCCGTGGCCGGGCGAAGTGGTAGCCCTGGCCCGTGCGGCAGCCCATGGCTTCCAGCAGCCGGCGCTGCTCCTCGGTTTCGATGCCCTCGGGAATGACGTCGAGACCGAGGCCTTGGGCCAGCCGGATGATGCCCCGGACGATCTCGCGGCTCCGCAGGTCGTGCACCATGCGCGCCACGAACGCCCGGTCGATCTTGAGCACGTCGATCGGGAACTCGTGCAGGTAGGAGAGCGAGGAGTAGCCGGTCCCAAAGTCGTCGAGCACCACCCGAACCCCAAGCGCCTTGAGTTCGGCCAGAACCTCTGCCGCACGTGGCGTATCGTCGGTCAGGGCGCTCTCGGTGATTTCGATATGCAGCTGTTCCGGCGCCAGCCCCGATTCCTGGAGTGCCGAACGGACCGACTGCACCACCTCACCGTGGTAGAGCTGCTTGGTCGACACGTTGATGTTGACGGCACGATCGCCGGAGGCGGCGATCTGGCGGCAGGCCTGGTGCAGAACCCAGCGTCCGAGCGGCATGATCAGGCTGGTCTCCTCAGCCAGCGGAATGAAGTCCGAGGGTGAGATCATGGTGCCGTCGGGCCGCTGCCAGCGCAGCAGCGCCTCGAAGCTGACCGGAAGGCCGCTTGCGAGATCGACGATCGGTTGGTAGACCAGACGGAACTCGCCGGTCTCGAGCGCCTGTCGCATGTCGGATTCGCGCTGCTGGCGCAGGGCTGCCTGTTCGAACATCGAGCGGTCGAAGATGGCGTAGGGCTGATTATCCTCTTTGGCCCGGTACATGGCGATGTCTGCGTCGCGCAGAATCTCGTCGATGCCCAAGTAGCCGCGAATTCCGAGCAGCACGCCGATGCTGGCGCCGGTGTAGATCTCCTGATCGGAGATCAAGAACGGTTTCATGAGGCTGCCACCGACCCGCTCGACCACGGCCAGCACCTCGTCCTGGGTGTCGATATCGTGCAGCACGATTACGAACTCGTCGCCTCCGATTCGGGCGAGGGTGTCGTTGCTGCGTACGCAGGCCTGGAGCCGGGCAGCCAGTTCGAGGAGGAGCTGGTCACCGCTGCTGTGTCCCAAGCTGTCGTTGATGATCTTGAAGCGGTCGAGGTCGAGGAACAGCACCGCGTCGCGCCGTTTGGGATTGCGGCCGTTGATCGCCAGCGCCTGTTCGAGCCGGTCGTTGAGCAGGAGCCGATTGGGAAGCCCGGTCAAGGCGTCAAAGATGCCGCGCTGGGTCATGTCGGTCAGCGAGCCTGCCATCCGCACCGGGCGCCCCGTATCGTCCCGTAAGGCGCGTCCGCGGCAGAGCATCCACAGGTAGGTACCGTCGCCGTGACGCACCCGCTGTTCGCTTTCGAAGAGTTGGCTTCTGCCCCTCAGGTGGTGGACCAGGTCGCGCCGGAAGCGGTCGCGGTCGTCAGGATGGATCAGCTCGAGCCAGTCGGCGTTGGTGGGCTCCAGCACATCCTGCCCCAGCATCTCCTTGAAACGCTCGGAGGTGTAGACCCGGTTGGCCTGCAAATCCCAGTCCCAGAGGCCGTCGTTGGCGCCTTCTGCCGTCCGCGCGTAGCGCTCCTCGCTGGCGCGCAGCGCCGCCTGCGAGAGCAGCACCCGCCTGAGCAGCGACACGATTACCACGCCGAAGAAGAGGCCGATGGCGATAAGCGCTATGGCCAGATAGGCCTGGCTGAGCCGCGCCTGGTTGAAGATGCGGCGCGGTCCCGAAACGCGCAGCGCGAATCCGGGAGTGCCCCCGAGCCCGGCGACTTCGACGGTCCCAGCGATGGTTTGCTCGTCGAGCCGCACGAGTTCACGGCCCTCAGCATTAGGTGGCTGTGGGGGGAGCAGTTCGAGGTCTATTCGGGTCTGCTGGGCGAGCCCGGCGAGGAGGTCCTCGCTAAGGAAGCGCCCCACCACCAGCGTGCCGCGGGATGGGCCTTCGCCATCGCTGGTAACGATCGGCGCCGAGGCGACGAGGATGGGCTGTGCCAGCACGATCGTGCCGGCGATGGCATCCTCGAGGTCGCTATGATCGAAAATCGGCCCTGCGGAGGCCAGGTAGGCGGCCAGGGTCTCATCGAGCGGTATCGACTCCTCTGCGATCAAGTCGGCCGCATCGGCGTGGATGAGGTCGTGTTCGGGCGACACGAAGACCATGAAGTCCAAGTTCAGGGTGGTGAGCGTTTCGGCGCCGAGGTTGACGTCTATGAACGAATCGTCCTCGCCGCCCGCGAATGCGTAGGCGTCGTCCCAGTAGGCCCAGTCGCTGGCAATGATGGCCAGCGTGTCGAGGTCGGCAGCGATCGCCTCCTCGACCCTTCGAAGATTGTCGAGCATCTCTTCGCTTTCGACCGACTTAAAGCCGTTCAGCAGGACCAAGGACGCCGCACTGTAGAGTATCGCTAAGAAGAGGACGACGCCCAGAAGGTACAGCAAGATCGTCCGGACGTTCACCGTTGAAGGCTACTTGCTTCGCTGTCACGGGATTCTTAAGTCTGGAGGGCGGTTTCGATGCGCGTATCGGGTCGGTTACTGGCCCACGAGAACCAGAGAGTGTCGCTGTGTAGCACGCTGTGCTAATACCGTTCGGGCAGGGGGAGGCGGGTGCCCTTGAGAAAGATGGCTTTGCTCACCGACTTGTCCCGCAACGGGGCTAGCGCCATCACCTGGGGATCGCCGCGATAATTGACCCAGCCGCGCTCGTTGGCAAATGACAGCACGTGCATCTCATGCGGCAGCTCGAGCCCGGCCGAGGTGCGCTCCGGCGTCATCATCAGTTCGACACGGCCGCCGTGACGCCCCAGATAGGGCATGGCACGATCCTCGTAGGCGCGAAAGGTAGCCTCTTCGCCTTCGTGAACATAGATCAGGATGGTGTAGAAGACGCGCTCCATGGAGCCTTCAGACTACCACTCGGCCCGCGCGGACAGTCGCTGCTCGCCGAACGGCGCTTCAGAACTGCGCCAGCGCCTGCTCGAGGCTGTCGTCGTCATGGGGCCGACTGCGGCCGGTAGGCGACGGCGTCGATCTCGATTGCGGCGTCCAGCGCCAGCCCCGCCCGCCCGACGGTGATACGGGCTGGTGGGTCGTCCCCCACGAAGTCGAGGTAGGCGGCGTTCATCTCCTGGAAGGTGGCCATGTCGGCCAGGAACACGTTGACCTTGACCACATCGGCGAAGGAGGCCCCGCAGCTCTCGAGGATGGTGGCGATGTTGCGGAGCGTCTGCTGCGTCTGAGGCCCGGTGCCGCCCGGTACCAGCTCGAGCGCCGCCCCCGCGGCTCCGAGCGTGCCCGAGACAAAAATAAAGTCCCCCGCCACGACTGCGTGGCAAAAAGCGGGCAGCTTGGCGAGCCCCTCGACATCGACTTTGGTCATGGCCATGTCCAACCTCCTGTTGGTGCTGTTGCCCGTTCAGCATACCGAGCGCAGGAAGCGGTCAGGCGCCGACGCGATTTCGGTTCCGCCAGGCCACCACGAACTTCCGCGGTGAGCAGCAGTAGGGTCAGGTCGTGGAAGCGGAGGCCGGCCCGGTAGCCGTCAGCGGTGACCTTGCCGACCAGCTCCCCCAGTTCGTCGATCCACTCGAAGTTGCTATGGCTCTGGTCGCTGATGGCGGGCACGAAGGTGTGCCCTACCGAGGCGGCCGGTTGCAGGGCGTGGTGGAGCTGGACGCGGGCTGCGAACAGCTCCGCGTTCGGCGGGGACAGCAGCTGCCAGTTTGGGGTGCTCATCGGTGCTTGATCCTCCGCTATACCAGTTCCGGATCGGTGAGGATTTCGACGGTGCTCGGCCCCGGGTGGGCGAGCGCTTCGGCCAGGGCGTCATCGAGCTGGTCGGCGTCGGTGACGCGGATGCCCCTGGCGCCACACAGTTCGGCGTAGGCGGCGAAGTTGGGGTTGTGCAGCGAGGTCTGCCACACCTCCCAGTGGCCGGAGCGCTGCTCCTTGCTGATCTTGCCCAGCTCGAAGTTGTTGAGCAGCACGTGGGTGATGTTCATACCGTACTTGACGGCGGTGGTGACCTCGGCCAGGTATTGCCCGAAGCCGCCGTCGCCGGAGACGGCCACCACCTTGCGGCCGGCGAAGCGGGGGTCATCCTCCTGGGTCGCCACCCAGGCCCCGAGGGCGGCGGGGTAGGCGAAGCCGATCGAGCCCAGGTAGCCCGACATCAGCACCGCCTGGCGGCCGCTCTCGAAGTAGCGTCCGAACGAGTAGGTGTTGTTGCCCACATCCACGGTGATGATTGCGTCGTCGGGCAGGTGCCGGTTCATGGCCTCGAAGACCGCTGCCGAGTTCACCCCCCGGCCCCGAGTCTCACCCTGGCGGCGCACCTTCTCGGCCCGCCAGATGGCCCACCGTTCGGCCAGCTCGGCCCGCTGATCGGTGAAGGACATGGCTGTTACGCGCTCCGAAAGCGCCTGCACAGTAGGCGTCAATTCCCCCCAGACGGGCACGTCGATGGCGTGGAACTTGGCCAGCGCCATGCGGTCGAAGTCGACCTGGATGATGCGCTTCTTGCTGTCGATGCCGGTGTGGTTCGAGAACGACGCCCCCAGCACCAGCAGCAGGTCGGCCTCGTTCATGAACCAGGAGGCTATGGGGGTGCCCGAGCGGCCCAGCACCCCGCCGGCCAGCGGGTGCCGGTCGGGGATCTGCCCCTTGGCTTTGAAGGTGGTCAGCACCGGGGTGTTCATCGCCTCGGCCAGCCGCACGATGTCGGGCATGTCGAAGCGGGCGCCGTGCCCGACCACGATCACCGGTCGGTTCGAGGCCTCGAGCAGCTCGCTGGCCGCCTCCAGCGCGGCCGGTGCGGGTGGTATGTGGGCGTCCGCCAGCCGCCCTTTGGGGCTGCCCGTTTCGGCCTCGCTGCCCTGCCCCGCCACCTCGTCGGGGAAGATGAGCTGCGAGACCCCACGGTTGGTCAGCGCGCTCTTGAGCGCCAGATTCATCAGCTCCGGGTGCTGCGAGTTGGACAGCACCGTGGCCGACCACTGGGCAACCTTGCCGAAGGCGGCCTTGAGGTCGACCTCCTGGAAGTTGCCGGTGCCGAGTACCTGGGTGGCCACCTGGCCGGTGAGGGCGATGACCGGTGAGCGGTCGACGTTGGCGTCCCAGAGGCCGGTGAGCAGGTTCGTCGCCCCCGGACCGGCGATGGCCAGGACCGAGGCGGGCCGGCTGGTGAGCTTGCCGTAGGCCGAGGCCGCAAAGGACGCCGCCCCCTCGTGGCGGATGCCGATGTAGCCCAGGTCGCCCCGCGCCGCGGCGCGGCGCAGGGCGTCGGCCACGTGCAGGTTGGAGTGCCCCACCATGCCGAAGCACCAGCGCACCCCCCAGGCCACCATGGTGTCGATCATCACGTCGGAGACGTTTCGCTCGTGGGGCGCCTCGGGTTCGAGCCCGACATAGACGCCGTCCTCGCGGATCTCGGTGGGGTAGACCGCGACGCCGTCGTCGTGCCCGCCGGGCGAATCGCCGGTGTGGGGGTGGTAGTCCCAGCCGTGCCATGGGCAGCGCAGCCAGCCCTTCTCGATCGAGCCCTCCCCCAACGGTCCCCCCTGGTGCGGGCAGCGGTTGTCGAGGGCGGTGAAGCGCCCCTGGTGATGGGTCATGCACACGGTGAGGTGGGCGCAGGTGACCGGCTTGACGCGTCCCTCGGTAAGCTCGTCCGGCTCGAGCGCCTTGTACCAGACCAGGGTGCCGTCGTCGGCCGGACTCATTCTCGCCCACCGCGCAGCTGATAGCGGGTAAACACGAAGTCGGTATCGGCCGCGCCCTGGTGGCAGTTGGAACAGAAGTTCTCGCTGCCCATCTCCCGCCCCGAGAAGCTGCCGTCGGGCTGCCGGTCGAAGAAGCTGTAGTGCCACACCCCATCCCGCTTCTCCATCAGGTAGATGCGGTCCACCAGCAACTGCTCGGCGTCGTTGCGCTCCTTGATCACCAGCGTCCCATCGGGGAAGGGCAATGCAAAGTTGTTTCCGTCTTCGAGCAGGGTGTCGGTGTCGAGGTTGACGTAGACGTCCTTGGGCTGCGGGTGCGCCCCACTCGGATTGTCGAGCACTTTGTCGGCGTTGAGCCGAGTCCAGGAATAGTAGTTATCGAGAGCTTCGGGAAGGCCGGGGGCGATAGCCAAAGCAAAACCGAATAAGAGTAGTAGGAATAAGATTGAGCTGGTGGGTTTCATGAGGTTCAGGGGGATCCTTTCTGAATGATGAAGGGTAAGGTTTTGATAAGGATACCCGGAGGGGATTGAGGAGGATAAAAAATAGAAGTAGGAGGTTTGGGGAAACTCCAGGAAGTAGGAGAGGTAGGTTTGGGGCCCCTTCAGACCCCTTCCCTTTGGTCAGGGTTCTTACGGGGTCCTTCAGAGCCCCCCTTCGGTGGTCTCTTCAGGGGCTACGGAGCCTCCAAGGAGTCTCCTCCGCCAGAAGATGTTTTTAAAGGAACAAGCAAGACACCGTTAGCGTCTTCACACCCTGGTTATTCCATATCTTCTGCTGGAGGAGACTCACGTTGTGAGGCTCCGAGAGCCCCGGGGAGACTTGCCGAGACACGAAGTGCTGGTTTCTCGGGAAGGCTCAACGGGACCCCGTGACACGAAGTGCTGGTAGTTTAGACACCCGTAGGGGGTCTGCAGGGGACCCAAAACTCCTACTTTCTGAAGGGGCCCCAACCCTCCTCCCACTTTTCTGAAGGGGCCCCAACCCTCCTTATCCTTATTTTTTAACTTCCCCCAACCCTCCTTATCCCTCCCCTTGACCCACACTGATCTTCCCCCTACACTCGAACAATCGCAGCGGCACCGTGTTTCCGCCGACCGCTTTAAAGGAACTCATGATCGACCCGCGCGAATTCCGCAACACGCTGGGACGCTTCGCTACCGGCATCACGGTGGTGACCATGCGCCAGGGCGACGTCAGCCACGGCATCACCGTCAACGCCTTCATGTCGCTGTCGCTCGACCCACCGCTGGTGGCCATCGCTATCGACAAGCGCGCCAACGCCCACCAGACCCTGCTCGAGAGCGAGCACTACGCGGTGTCGATCCTGAACCACGAGCAGGAACATCTCTCCAACCACTTCGCCGGGCGCCCCACCCCCGGGATCGAGGATCCGCTGGGGACGTTCCACGACTTCCCCGTGATCGAGGGGGCGCTGGCCCACCTGCTGTGCCGCATCGAGGACGCCTACCAAGGCGGCGATCACACCATCTTCGTCGGGCGGGTCGAGCGCCTCGCATACCGCGATGGCGGCGTCCCACTGCTCTACTACCAGGGTAAATACGCCGACGTGGGTGGGATGGAACTGACCGAGTAGGCCAACCCTGGAGGGCCGACCACCGAGCGGGGGACTAGCGCTCAGCGTCCTCGCGGAGAAGTATAGACGAAGCCCGAACCGCGCGTCTCCGAGCGGAGCTGCCGACTCTGAATCAGGTCGTCGAGCAGGTACTCCAGTTCGATCTGCTCGAGCCCCGTTGCGACCCGGCCCTGTTCGAAGGTAAAGGGATCCTTCGCCGCGGCCAACTCCAGCAGGCGCGTTCTCGAGGCGTCGAGCAGCTGCCGCTGAAAGGCCTGGCTGTCGGCCCGGCTCAGCAGTGGCGTCGGTGTCGGTAGGTCGGGGGCGGCGCTGTCAGCAGACCGACCGGTCTGCCGCGTGGCCCGCCACCAATACCGCCCGGCCCAGCCGCAAGCCGCCAGGCTCAGCGCGGCCACCAGCATCACCAGCAGCATGCTGCCGACCGGCACCCGCTCGCCCGAGAACGCCTGGACCAGGTAGGCGAGGCTGAAGTTGCCGAAGAACAGCGCCAGCGTGGCGCTCACGCCGGCGACCAGTGCAACCAATGTTACGGCGGTCTCGTTACGCCCCATCGTAGGCTCCCGGCATGACCCTGGGCCGCTTCGTCTGGTGGAAGGCGATCGTCACCCTGGTAGTGGCGGTGTGGGTTGCGCGCTTCCTGGTCGATCCGTCGGCCATCCTGCCCTCATGGATGCACGGCGTGGTGCTGGTCATCCATGAAGCCGGCCACTTCATTACCCCCTTCGGGGAGTTCAGCAGCCTGCTGGGCGGTACCTTCTGGCAGGTGGCGCTGCCGCTGGCCTTCGTCGCCTACTTCGCCCTCACCCGCCAGCCCTTCTCGGCCGCACTGCTACTCTTCTGGGTATCGTTCAGTCTCGCCGACGCCGCTCTCTATGTCGGCGACGCTCGCGAGCGGCTGCTGCCGCTGATCACCTTCGACCGCGACAGCCACGACTGGTGGAACCTGCTGCTTATCCTCGACCTGTTCCGCCAGGACGATCTGCTGGCGACGCTGTTCCGAATCCAGGCGTTCGGCTTCTTCCTGGCCGGCCTGATCTTCGCCGCCCGCTCGATATTCCTTCGGGCAGCCGACGCCGTCGACGACGTGCACCTGGTGACGGGGAGCTGACGATAGCCACATGACCCTATTCGACGACACCCCGTTCGACGGTTCCCTGCGCCAGCGAGCCCTCGAGGCCCACCAGCGCCTCATCGAGGCCTACGGCGAGCGCCCGCGCACCCCCCGCCGCGAGCCCATGCACGAGCTGGTTTCGACCATGCTCTCGCACCGCACCACCGAGGCCGACGAGGCCCGGGCCTACACCCGTATGAGGGAGCGCTTCCCAACGTGGCGGCAGACGCGCGACGCCCCGTTGGCGGCCCTCATCGACGCTATCTCGCCGGCCCGCTTCCCCGGCAGCAAGGCCCCCAACATTCAGAAGACCCTGACCCGGATCATCGACGAGCGCGGCGAAGCCAGCATCGATTTCCTCGCCGACCTCCCCCCCGAGGAAGGCCTTGCCTGGCTCATCAGCTTCCCCGGCGTGGGCATCAAGACCGCCTCGTTGGTGCTGCTCTTCTGCTTTGGCAAACCGCTGCTGCCGGTCGATACCCACGTCCACCGGGTGAGTCAGCGCCTCGGCCTGATCAAAAAGATGACGGCAGAGAAAGCCCACAAGGAGCTGCTCGTCCTATTCCCAGCCGACGATCGCATCCTCTATAACTTCCATGTAAACGCACTACGGCACGGGCAGAGACTATGCGTATGGGGAACACCGAGGTGTGAACAGTGTTTGTTGAAGGGGGATTGTGACTGGTTCAAAGAGAACAAAAGGTAAGGGGGGGATTACCCCCTCCCCAGCCCTCCCCCTGGTAGGAGGAGGGAGCTATACAGCGGTTCTCAGAATGAGTGATTGGTGACTCCGGCATGCTCAAACCAACCCAACACATCCCCCAACGACACCGTCGATAGCGCAGCCGCGATCGCAGAGTCCAACGCTCCCCTCGTCCTCGCCCCCACAGCTTTCACGAACGCCTTTATCTTCGAAAAAGCCAACTCAATGGGGTTGAAGTCCGGACTGTACCCAGGCAACAACACCAACTCGCACCCCCTCGCCTCGATCGCCTCCCGCACCTCCGGTTTGCGGTGCACCCCCAGCTGATCCATCACCACGATCTGCCCCGGCCTCAGCTTCGGAGCGATGACCTGCTCGATGTACGCTAAAAACGCCACGCCATCCACCGCTCCGGTCAACGTCATCGCGTCACCCACACCCTCATCGAGACTGATCGCTGCAACGAGGCTGGTGTTCTCCCCACGGTTCTTCGGCACCCTACCCACGGCACGTTGTCCACGTGGGGCGTAGGCGTAGGGCAGGGTCATGGCGACGTTGAAGCCGCTCTCATCGACGAACACCAACCGGTGCGGGTCAATACCTCTGATCCAAGCCAGGAACCTCCACCGGGCCTCTGGATTCTGTTCACTCGCGTAGATCGTCTTTTTTTCTCGTCGATCCCAATCTCTGTACCCAGCGGCACATGGTCGCTCTGCTGATGCGGACGCCGGTTCTCTCCAAGAAAAGGTCGCAGCGCTGGTCGTGGGTGAGGTCGTTGCTGATGAGGCTCTGCTCAACCCATGCCTGGTGCTCATGGAGGGCGCTGGGGCGGCCCGGGGAGGTTCTGGGGGTGAGATCTCCACTTTGGCGGTAGCGGCGGAGGTAGCGACTGACGGTGGCGGTTCCAACGTCGAACGTGTCTGCGGCTTCATGGAGGGTGTAACGCTTGTGTAGGACGGCGTTTACGATGCGTTCTCGGAGGTCGGTAGAGTGCGCCATGCCTCAGCATGAAGCACGATCACTCAATGCGCAACCCGCTGTAAGCAACCCTGAGTACGATAGAGGACACCACCAGGTGGGTAGTGGAGGGTGTGAACTCGTCTTGAGTAAAGACAACAAGAACACGGATAACCGTGGTGTGAAGGAACCAATGGACCAAAGTTACTAGCTCTACTTTGTCACTGTTGCAGGAACGCTGACCAGGACGCCACAACAGGGGCAGCGACAGCGAACCTCATGAAGGTGTTCAAGCAACGCCCTCCTGACCTCCGGCAAGCTCGGGCTTGGCGGCGGTCCATGCCTTGACCGGTAGAAAGCCCTTCGTAAACGAGAGAACTGCAAGAAACAGAACGCCAGCATCGCTAGCAGCGCATGATGATGCAACCCAAGCCAGCTCCTGCCCTCGAAATGCGACAGTCCCACCTCCTGATTGAGTTGCTCATGCCCCTGCTCACAGGCCCACCTGGCCTTGATCACCCGAGCAAGATCAACGAGTTTCGTCTCCGCAGGGAGATTCGACAGGTAGTACTTCTTCTTCCCATCAGCGCGTTGCTCCCCCACCAACCAGGCCTCCGAACCCGGAAGGTGCCGTCCCATACTCACCTGCTCCCCATCCGCAACCTTCACTCTTACCGCCACGAACTCAGCTTTCAGCTTGCCTTTGGTGCCACGCCGCCAGGTCACGCTCCGCCACGATCGAGATGACGCGGCCAGGTACTCCTCGATCGTGAACCGCTCCATTGTCACGATTGGGTGCTTCCGCGGGCGTCCTCTCCGCCCCGACGGGGGCCACGTTGTATCCACATTGGGCGGGTAGACATTCTGGTGTTTCGGTACCCCCACTGCCCATAGCAGTCCCC
The DNA here is from genome assembly GCA_963662295.1 of Trueperaceae bacterium. Classification (GTDB taxonomy): domain Bacteria; phylum Deinococcota; class Deinococci; order Deinococcales; family Trueperaceae. The sequence continues at coordinate 3,164,872 of OY759346.1, read as the reverse complement.
GCTCACTCAGGGCTTGCCGGAACGGCGCGCTGGTGCCGTAGCCAGCGTCTGCCACCACTACGTCAGTTTCGATGCCAGCCTGTCGGACACGATCGATTTCAGCTAGTGCGATCAGGCCTTTGGTGTGGTGGTGGTCGCGCCGGTCAACAGGAACACCGGCAGCGGCGCATCGCTCTTGGTTGCTACTCCATTCTTCTGGTAGGAACAAGCGGAGCGCGATGGGGAGCCTCTCTCCTGGCAAGCTTCAGCTGTCTTGGATGCTCGTTTCCCACCTGAGTACTGCTGGCCACCTACCGAATGACGGCCCGCCACCAAGCGCCCGGAGCCAGCGCTACCCTGAACCCGAACCCCAACCCAGGCGGTGAGCCGTACCGGCATAACAGACCTACCGAATGACGCCCGTTGAGCAGGGTCATGTCATCAATGATCAGGATTGAGCCTTTCCCACCAACTAACTCCTGAGCTTGCTGCGCCAGCAACGTCTCGAGGGGGTGAGTGTTCCAGCTGGCGACGTTGACGAAGTGATGGAGGTTCTGAAAGCGGCCAATAGCGATGGTCCCAGCTAGGGGGTAGATGCTTTTGCGGCGGCTGCGGCTGAGGAGACCGCGGAGGTAGAGGGGGGCCCAGCGGCGTTGGATGTTGTTGGTGAGGGCTTTGAGGTAGGGCGTTATGAACTTGTGGAGGTCTGTTTCCCATTGGTTGCGCATTGGGTTGTCTTAGCATGGGGATTTGGAGATGGCTAATCAGGCCATCTCAAAACTGACAAAGTAGAGCTAGAAGCTATCTCAATAACATTGGGAGGTGACCAACACATTGTAGAACAACCCCATGAACCTCACCGACAAACAATGGAACATGAACCGCACTGGTTTTCGTGGAGACTCTGTTCTCACGCGGCCTGCCTCAGCAAGACCTGTCGTTGAGTGTATGCCATCTCGAAGTCCAGCGGGCTGACGTAATCAAGAGCCGAGTGCAACCGCCGACGATTGAACCACGTCACCCACCGCATCGTGGCCGTCTCCACCTCCTGCCGAGTCACCCAGCCGGCCTGCCTAGCATAGATCAGCTCGCTCTTGAACAAACCGATCGTGCTCTCCATCAACGCGTTATCGTACGCCGTGCCCACCCGACCGATACTGCCATTCACACCGTGATCGACGAGCTTCTGGCTGAACGCCAAGCTCGTGTACTGACTGCCCGCGTCGCTATGGTGGATCACACCGTCAGCAACGAACCTCGGATCGGTTCGACGCCGCACATTCACGGCCTGCCCCAGCGCCCTCATGACGAGCTCGGCACCCTTGCTGCTGCTCACCGTGAAACCCAGGATGTGCCTCGAGAAGCCATCCTGCACGAACGAGACGTACCCCCATCCTTCTCGGGTGAGCACGTGCGTGAAGTCCGCGACCCAAACCCGGTCGGGCGCGTCTTGGAACCAGTCGCGCCTCACCAGATCCGGCGACCGGATCGCTCCTGGGGTCTGGAAGGTCGTACGGATCTTCTTCTGACGAGTTTGGCCCTTCAGGCCGGCGCGCCGCATCAGGCGTGCCACCTGGTCCCGCCCAACGGCGAGACCTTCTTGCTGCAGGGCGTGCCACACCTTACGGACGCCGTACACACCAAAGTTCTCGCGGTGCACTCGCAAGATGATCTCCAGGAGACGCTCGTCGGACTGCTGTCGGGCTGAGCGTGGTCGGTTCTTAGCTGCGTAGTACGTACTGGGGGCGATCGGCAGGTCGTGGTTCTTGAGGACGCGGCAGATCGGCTCGACCCCGAAATGGTTCTTGTACGTATCGATGAATGCGGTGATCACTTGAGTCGGCGGTCGAGCTCCGCGGCCGCGAAAAACGCGCTAGCTGTCTTCAGGATCTCATTCGCCCGCTTGAGTTCCGCGAGTTCTTTCCGGAGGGCTTTGATCTCTTCGCGTTCGGTGGTCGTCAGGCCTGGCTTGTCACCAGCGTCGATGCGGGCCCTGTCCACCCAGCCGCGCATGGTGTCTACCGGGATGCCTGTCAAGTCATGCATGCGGCGGTAGGACGCTGACCGGGACTCATTCGGCGCTTCCTCGCGTCGCTCTTTGAACATGCGGATGACTCGGTCTTTTGTTTCTTGGTCGTAACGGGTCATACTCCATTCTCTCCTTTCGGGGGAGAACGGAGCCTCCATCAAACCCAGGGCGGTTCAGTCCTGAGTTGAATCCGGTGGAGCGGTTGTTCTTGGAGTTCCGGCGGGAGCTTGCTAACTCGTTGTTCGATTCGATCGATGCGATTCAGAGGGCTGCGACGCAACTGCTGGAACGGTACTGGCAGGATCGGGGAGCGCTGGTGCGGCTCACGGGTTTCTCGTGGTGGCTCGATGCCGTTCAAGAACTATGAAAATGACAAATCACTTCGGTATAAGAACATCATGCCCAGGCTCCAGCAGTTGCCATTCAGAACCTGACACGGAAAGCTTCCGAAGTCGTCGCAACTGCTCAAATCGGATGCGCCAAGGAAACCTGGACAACACTTATGAACACGGTATTAGTGGTCGCCCGTGTCCTGGGAAATCACGAAAGCTCAAAGGCGTATTGGCGCTTCTCTTCCGCCGCCACCTGTTCCGGAACCACCACCGTCTTGATATGGTCACCCGATGCCGAGGTGATGATCTCGGCGTAGCGCTCCAGATTCACGGTTCGGGTGACCAAGGGATCGACCCGAATGCGTCCCGAAGCGATGAGGTCCACCGCCGGACCGAAGGTATTGTTGAACGACCGCCCCCCGATAAGCTGAATTTCCTTGCGCCAGATGACGTGAGGTTCAATCGGAACGGTATGTCCCGCGCCGGCGACCCCGTAGCAGAGGATCCGCGCCCCCACCCCACAGAGATCAAAAGCGTGTTGAGTGAACTCCATCGACCCCCGGGTATTGATCACGATGTCTACTCCTTCGGGGAAAAGACGACTTATCTCCTCGAAAGATGTGGTGGACGAGTCGATAACGTCGTCCGCACCGAGAGCCGACGCCATTTTCAGCCGCTCACCGAGGCTGTCGATCAGGACCACCTGGCGGGCCCCCTTCAAGCGGGTCAACTGGACGAAGAGTTGGGCATTCAAGCCGCCGCCGAGTATGACCACGCTGTCTCCCTGCTGGACGTGTAGTCGACCCGTCGAATGTAGACAGCAGGCGAGAGGTTCTGCTACGGCAGCTTCGATCAGGCTGGTGCTGTCCGGGAGGGGGTAACACTGCTCCGAAAATACAGCGGTGTAGTCGGCAAAGCCCCCGCCCTGATGTAGCGCCCGGGGTTTCCGATCCTGGCACAGATGCGGCATCCCTTTATGACAGGGCAGGCAACGCCCACACGGACGATTCGGGCTCACCGCCACCCTGCTTCCGATCGGCAATCCGGTAACCTCTTTCCCACAAGCGACAACTGTGCCCGCCACCTCGTGCCCCGCGATAGCCGGCTCCTGGATAGTCGTTGGGCCTTTGACTCCCGGCTTGTGGCCGCTGTAGTCGCCACCACAGATGCCGCATCCGCCCACGTTCACCAGAACCTCTCCGGCACCCGGCACTGGATCGGGCATCGATTCCACTCGGATATCGCCGGGACCAAAGGTCAACGCCGCTTTCATAGTCGCAAGCAGTATAGAGGCCGTTGGCTCTGCTGTCACGTGAAACCTAGACGGAGGTGAGGAGAGCGCTCGACGTGGGGAGCGCCCGGTTTGCACACTCCCTCTAGATCGACGAGCTTATTCGCTACCATAGGATCAAGGTATTCTACGAGTGCGATTATGGACGGTTCGAGGGAGGATACATGAAATTCACCAAGCTCGACGAGGAGCAGAGGAAATTCTTTGACCAGAACGGGTACCTGACGGTTCGCAACGCATTGGACGCCGATATGTTGGAGCGCGTCACAGCGGCCTGTGACGAGGTCGTGGAGCGAAGATACAAAGAGCCGGGTCGCGGCCGGGCTAGCTTGGTCGATGTCATACCTGAGGACGATGTCTTCTTATCTCTACTGGCTTGGGAAAAAACGGTGCCGCTGGTAGTCCAACTGCTGAGCTTCAACCTTCGACTCGCCAAGTCTCACATTATCTATATCTACCCGGACCCCCCCGAAGCCGAGCCGTCGACACATTGGCACCGTGATTTCATGCATAGCCCGTTCGATCTGGGGCCCCACCGTTACCCGCGGGTGCTGATCAAAATCGTCTACCAGCTATCCGACACCACGGTTCCGCTGAGCGGGAACACCGTAATCTTGCCCCGAAGCAATAACCTTACCGAGCGGCTCGAGATCCCCGAGGGGCAGAACGACCCGGACGGGGCCACCGAACTCCAGCTTCGCGCCGGGGATGCCTACCTCTTCGAGAGTCGGACCTTCCACCGAATTGGGCTCAATCGAACGACTGTCCCCAGAAAATGCCTGATGATGGGGTATTCCTATGCCTGGATAACTCCGCTCGACTACGACGTGCAGCCGGATTGGCTGACCGAGAAGGTGACCGACCCTATCGCCCGGCAGCTCATCGGCGCCGACAAAACGCCGAGTACAGATGTAGACCCGAGCGCGCTTCGAGAGTGGGCTGAGCTGCACGGCGTGCAACGTTCGTCTGAGATCGAATATGAACGGTTGACGGCGAGGCCGAAAACGGAGCCAAGATTAGCAAATTGATAGTGACAAGCGGAGCGCTTCTCTTGTTCTCGCTCATGGTCCTCGGTCACGACCCACTCTCGTTTCCCCTCTCTTTCATCCTTTGCAGGAACGTCTCCTTATCGTTTAGCCTCGGAAACGGCCCGTCGGGTACCTCTATGCCTAGGAATGCGCACAGCGGTTCCCAACCCTCTTTGACGTCGTAGACCAGCAACCGCTCTGGCGGTACCCGCCTCTTGACCTCGGCTATGTGTTTTTCGAGTACGTCCAGTACGTACGCCTTTTCGTCCATGCGACCGTTAAAGATCCCTTCCCAGGCGACGCTGGCGACCATGCGTCTGAAGATCTCGCGGGCTCGGTCGTTGCTGGGGGTGGTGCTCGAGCGGTGGATGGTGGTCATCACGCTGTCGTACCAGCGCTCGGGGTCGCGCACGCTCAGCAGCACCTTGGCGCTGGGGTAGCGCTCTGCCAGCGGTTTCCAGAAGGTGCAGGTGGGCCAGTCCACCGCGGACCGGTAGCCGTCGAAAAGGGCATCCCAGTCGACCGCTTCGCCGTCGGCGGCGCGCTGCCACACGGCCACGTGGCTGGGGTTCTCATATACCTCAAACATGTGGTAGCAGGGCCCGAGGCCGAGCTGCTCGAGCGCGGCCTTGATGGAGCGGGTGCCCGTGCGGCCGAAGCCCGCGCCGACCAGGTCGAGGGCCATCAGGGGAGGGCGCGCTCGAGGCCTGCCAGGCGGCGGTAGATCGAGGTCTGACCGATGTGGTAACTCTCGTGCCACACCAGGAATTCGAGCCGCTGGCCGACCGTGGACCTTCCCGAGGGGGCGGCGAGGTGCGCTTCGGTAACGGTGGGCAGGACGTGCTCGAGGTGCCGCTGGGACTCCTCGAGGTCGGCCCGCAGGCGCTCGAGCGGCAGGGCATTGTCGGCGTCCGGGGCGGTGCTGCCGACGCCGAAGGAGGCGCGCGTCTCCTCGCTCCACTGCGGTTCGGAGCCGAGCGCCGTGAGGATGCTGTCGCGGGTGCTGATGAGGTGGCTGAGCAGCCAGTTGAAGTGGCTCCCGCCTGCGGTAAAGGGGATCAGCGTCTGCTCCTGACTGAGGCCTTCGAGGTTCTGGTTGATGACGCCGATATTCCGCCTCAGCACTGTGAGGTGGGCATCGATGAGGGGGTGGGCGGCTACGTCCTCCATGGGAAACTCCTTTACGGCGATCTGCCGGATACCTTACCAGGCCACCTACAGCTGGCGAAGCCTCTCGAGGTCGCGTTGGTGGCCGAGATCATCGTCGCCCAGCGGTGTTTCGAGGATCATCGGGGTGTGCTGCAGGCGCGGGTCGTGGATGAGGTGGGCGAAGAAGGCGTCGCCGATCTCGCCTGCGCCGATGGTGGCGTGGCGGTCCTTATGCTGGCCGCAGGCGAACTTCGAGTCGTTGAGGTGGATCGCTTCGAGGCGCCCCAGGCCGAGGATCTCGTCGAAGGCGTCGAGCGTGGCCTCGTAGCCGTCGTCGTCGCGCAGGTCGTAGCCGGCCGCGAAGGCGTGGCAGCTGTCGAAACAGAGGCCCAGCCGAGCCGGTTCGTCGACCGCTTCGATGATGCTCGCGAGCTGCTCAAAGCGGCTGCCCAGCACCGTTCCCTGGCCGGCGGTGTTCTCGAGCAGCACCTTGGCGGTGAGCTCCGGATGCGCCGCGAAGACCCGGTCGAGCGCGCGGGCGATCCCTGCCAGACCCTCCTCTTCGCCGGCCCCCAGGTGAGCCCCGGGGTGGAGTACCAGGCCCGGCACGCCCAGCAGGGTACAGCGCTCGAGTTCGTCGGCCAGCGCCACCAGCGACCGTTCCAGCGTCTCGGGGTTGGTGCTGCACAGGTTGATCAGGTAGGAGCCGTGGGCCACCACCGGCACGGGGTCGGCCTGGTGGGCGTCGCGGAAGGCGCTGATTTTGGCCTCGTCGAGCGGCTTGGCGCGCCACTGGTTGGCGTTCTTGACGAAGATCTGAATGGCCTCGCAGCCGATATCGCGGCCGCGGCCGAAGGCCTTGTGGGCGCCGCCGGCGACGGAGACGTGGGCACCGAGAATGGACATGACAGGCAGTCTAGCGTAGGCGGCGTCGGGGGTTGTCGTCAGCCGGCGGCTGCAGCGTCCTCGAGCAGCGTGCCGACCCGGTTCCACACCTCGGGCTCGTGCTGCCGCCCCGGCGGGCCTACAGGACGCGGTCGACGAACTCCCGGTTGTGCACCTCGACGGGCACCTTCATCAGCTCGAGGACCCCGCGGGCGACGTGTTCGCCGAGCCGCCGGAAGGACTCTTCGCCCTTCTCCTTGGTGGCGCGCAGCGGGTTGCCGATCACCCCGCTGGCGATGAACTCGTGGTGGTCCATGGGGAAGTTGAAGTAGGTGTATCCCTCGAACTCGACGTCGGGCATGCCGTCCTTCTTGGCGAAGGTGCCGGGCAGGAAATCGGGGATGTGGGCGCGGGTGAAGGCGGCCCGGTCCATGCGCACGATATCCTCGTTCCAGGCGAGATCCTGTGCGGTCTCGAGTTCGCTGGCGTGCCAGCCGGGCGTCTCCTCCGGGGGGTTCTCCATGAGGCCGGCGAGGATGCCGGTGTAGCGCTCCATGTAGGGCTTCACGAAGCCGATCAGCGCCCCGGTCTCGTAGCGCAGTTTGCGCAGCACCGGATCGACGACCTTGATGTTCGAGCCGTGCCCGTTGATGAACAGGATGCGGTTGAAGCCGTGGTGGATCAGGCTGCGCACCACGTCGTGCATGACCGCCAGCAGGGTGGAGCTGCGCACCGTGATGGTGCCGCGCCCCGTGCCCGGCTCGTGCATGTGCTGCGGCGAGTAGCCCATCCAGATCGGTGGCGTATGCAGCACCCCGATGTGCTCGGATACCCGTCTCGATATCTCGACCGCGGTGATGGTGTCGGTGTAGAGCGGGAGGTGGGGGCCGTGCTGCTCGAGGCTCGCAACGGGCACCAGGATCAGGTCCTTGTGCTCCAGATAGGCCGCGATGTCGGTGATGGTGAGGTTCCCGAGGTCCCACGAGAGGAACTGTTCGCGGAAGGCTTCGTCCCCCTCGGTCAGGTGGGCGAGCCCCTTGGCTTTGAGCTGATCGCTGCTGCTGGATATCACGGCGTCTCCTCCATCATCGTTACAAACAGGTCTGCCACCTCGCGCCCGAAGGCGGCGTCGTTGACGTGGCGATCGAAGGTGTGGACGGGAATGTCGGGGCGGATCTCGCTACGCAAGGTAGCGACAAAGGCGGCATCGGCCTCGGGGTCCCAAAAGGGGCCGCCGGGCACGTTGGGAATCGACAGTCCGGCGGTGGGCACGGCCAGCGCCACGGGGCCGATCGAGGGGTTGAGCTTGCGGGCGAAGATATGGCCCAGTTCGACCATCTCCTGATGGCTGGCCCGCACCAGAACGTACTCGGGATTGTGATCGTAGACCGGTCGATCCTGAAGCTCGGCGGGGACCGTGCCCGCGTTCCACACGCTGAAATCGATGCAGCCGGGCACCACCACCTGGGGCAGGCCCTGAGCGCCGATTCGCTCGAGGCGCTTGGGGCCGCCATCGTGAATCCCGCCCACCAGGGGATCGTAGACCTCGTTGGTGGTGAAGTCGATGACGCCGACGAATTGATCTTCGGCCGCCAGCTCCTCCATGGCTGGTCCGCCGATGCCGTTGGAGTGGAAGATCACCGACTCGAAGCCGGCCTCCGCGAGACGCTCCTTGGCGGCCATTACCGAATGGGTGGTGTTGCCCAGCATGGTCATGGCCACGAAGCGATCGCTGGCCGCCACCGGGGGCAGCCCATGGCCGTGCTCGAGCATGCCTGTCAGGGCGGCGGCGACGTTGTCGAAGATGGTGCAGGCGATCGGGTTGAGCCCCAGGATGTCGACCACCGAGTGGACCACCATCATGTCCTTGGTCCCTACCAGCGGATCGAAATAGTGGTGGCCCGAGGCGATGGGCGACACCAGCACCGTGGGCACCCCAACCGGCAGCTCCATCATGGCCGCCGCGCCCATCACCACCCCCTCGGCGCCGCCCATACTGACGGCGGCGTCGAGGCGGCCGTCCCGGTAGAGAGCGCGAATCAGCGTCTTGAGCGCTTCGCGCATGTGGTCGACCGCCCTGCCACGGCTGCCCGCCTGTTGCAGCGCTTCGATGGTGGTGCCTCCTTGGATTGCCACGGCGGCGTGATCGATGTCCGGGGTGATCTCCAGGGGCTCCCCCAGAATGCCGGAATCGATGACCAGGGTAGCGTTGCCGAGGGCCTGCAGCCGGTCGCGCAGGTAGCCGATCTCGGGACCCTTGGTGTCGAGCGTGCCTATCAGCACGATGGTCTTCATGGCGGTACGCGCGCCGACGTGGAGCGGGGCGGCGCCACGATCCGGCTCATCGGATCAGCGGGAGCAGGGTCTTGGCCGTCTCTTCGACCAGCCAGCTGTAGAATTCCTCGGAGAGCACGCCGCTGCCGTGGTCTTCGATGAACTTGAGCTGCTCGGCGGTCAGCTCCTGCTCGGCCGCTGCGGTGGCGTTGGTGTAGGGGTTGGCGGGGGTGCGGTCGAGCGGGGCCACGAACTCGACGGTGATGGCGCCGTCGTAGCCGATCTCCTTGAGCGTGCCCACGATGTCGCGCCAGTTGAGTGCGCCCTGCCCGCAGGCCATGCGGTTGTTGTCGGCCACGTGGTAGTCGAGCAGCCGGTCGCCGGTGTTGAGCAGCGCCTGCCGGAAGTCGGCCTCCTCCATGTTCATGTGGAAGGCGTCCAGACACACCCCGCACTCGGGCCCTACCGCTTCGGCCAGCAGCAGCGCCTGGTCGTGACGGTTGAGGAAGTTCGTCTCGAAGCGGTTGAGCGGCTCGAGGGCGACGCGGACCCCTTCGCGCTGGGCGTGCTGGTAGACCTCGCGCAGCCCCCCGACGGCCCAGTTCCACTCGGTCTCCTCGTCGGACTGGGCGCTGACCTTGCCGACTTCGGAGGGCACGATGCTCATGATCTCACCGTCGAGCTCCTTGACCATAGTGACGGAGTCCTTGAGGTACTGGACGGTCTTCGCCCGCCCACCTTCATCGGCCTGAAGGAGGTCGAGCCCGGTGAACATGAGGCTGATCGCGCCCCAGCAGCGCAGGCCGTTGTCGGCGAGCAGCCGCCGCACCTCGGCGGTGTCGTACTTGTCGGGCTCGGCACCGATCTCGATGCTCTTATACCCGTATTTGGCCAGCCGGCGGATGGTTACCTCGATCGGCTCGGCCCTCATCCAGTTGTGCATGGACAGATGCATCTCTACCTCCTAGGGTGTCGTGAAACCGACGAAAGACAGTCCACCAAGCCCATCTACGACCTCAGTTGGGCGGCGAGAAGTTCGTACAGCCCCTGAACCCGCAGGTCGTAGGCGTCGGCGTGGCGCTGGAGCTGCGCCAGGCTTCCGGGATCCTCGCAGATGAGCAGCTCGGCTCCCTGCTTGCGGGCATCCTCGAGGCGGGCTCGGGTGAGCGTCGCCGCCAGCTCAGGATGCGTGAACTGGAGCCCGGTGCTGCCGACCGGGTGGGCGCGCTCGCGGCGCCAGAAAAGCTCCCTCGACGCCGCCGGCATGACGCTCGCCAGCAGGGCCCGTGGAGCCTGGTGACGCTGCGGAACCCGCACCGCGTGGGTGGGGTCGACGTAGGCCCAGGCGAGCTCGTCGTCGAGGGGGTCGAAAGCCAGGGCACCCTCTTGCTGCCGCTCGGCGAGTAGCGAGATCAGATCCACCACCTCGATCTCGGCCGGCCACGCGATCCCGAGCCTCTCTTCGAAGAGGCCCAGGAAGCTGAAGTGGTCGCCGGGTCCGAGCACGAAGACGCGCTCGGCAGCCACCGACCGCAGCTCGTCGAGCAGGGCCTGGGCCTGCTGCCGGGCGGTGTCGAGCAGCCCTAGCGAGGCTGCCAGGAAGCCGTTGCTGCGACCGCGGCCGACGGCGATCGGCGTCTCACCCAGGGCGGCCAGCAGGGTCACGGCTGCGCCGATAGCCTCGGGCCACAGGTAGTGGGCTTCATCGCCGACGAAGAGCGCGCTCGGGCCCTGGCTGCCGGCGGGGGTGACGGCATCCTGGCCGAACGGGGAGTGGTGGCGCTGGAGGGTGTCGTTCAGTTCGTAGACCGCTGCGGGCGCCAGCTCGGCCGTCACGAGATCGGCCCGCACCAGCGCCACCGCTTCGGAGAACGGTTGATCGGTCACGCAGTGGGCGCGGGCGATGCCGGCGTCGGCCTCGCTGAAGATCACGCCGACCAGCTCCTCGTTCCAGTCGATCACGCCGCGCTGCTCCGACACCGCCGTGAGGGCGATGCCCCGGGGCGTCAGCGTCTCGAGGTAGGTGACGTGGCCGAGCGGGTCCGCGTGCCGGCACATCAGGCAGTAGCGGCAGTTCTCCAAGGTGGCGAGCGCCTTGGGGTTCACCGCACCCCTCCGAAGCCGACCTTACCCGGGTTCATGATGCCGTTCGGGTCGAGCGTGTTCTTGATGGACTCGAGCATGGGCCAGGCCGAGCCGTACTGCCGGCGCATGAACCGCGCCAGCTTCAAGCCGACGCCATGGTGCTCGTTGACCATGCCGCCATTGTCGAGGACGGCGGTCATGGCCGTGTTCCAGACCCGATTGTGGAGCAGGACCGCCTCGTTGGCATCCTCGGGGGGGTTCTTGATGATGAAGCGGCTGTAGAGCATGGTCCCCCAGTGGAACCAGTGCGAGAAGTGGCCGATAAAGTCTATATCCCACTCGGCATACGTTCCCTCCACGGCCTCTTTCTCGGCGTGGTAGAGCGCCTCGATCTGCTGGTAGGTGCCGACCGTCTCGGTGGTGCCGTACATCCACGGGAGCTTCAGGTTCTTGGGCGGGTAGTAGAAGTCGTAGCGGTGCTCCCACCAGGCTTCACCCGGCTCCCGACCCAGATCCTGCGCTCCCAACTCGCGGCAGATCTCCATCGCCTTCTGCTCCTGCAAGGTGGCGATGTCGGGGTCGCCGTCGAAGCCCAGCACCATGTAGGCGCCCACGTATTCGCGTCCCAGAATGGTCTTGACCCGGGAGGCGGTGCTCTTGGGGTCGTAGAGGCGGATGACGGTGGGGTCGAGGCGGCGGGTCATGATCTGCCGGCCGGCCTCGATGGCACTACTCAGATCGTCGAACAGCAGCGCCCGGAAGAGTCGGGTGTCGGGAAGGTAATCGACCTGCATGGTCGCTTCGGTGATAACGCCGAGGGTCCCTTCGGAGCCGAGGAACAGGTGGAAGAAGTCGGGGCCTGCGGCGTGCTGCGGGACCTGTGGTGTCCGCACGATCTCGCCGTTTGGAAGCACCACCTCCATCGACAGCACCAGGTCTTCCGCTTTGCCGTACTTGGTGCTGACGGTTCCGGAGCCACGCGGCGCCAGGTAGCCGCCGAGGGTGGCGCAGTTGGCCGAGGCCGGGTAGTGCGGCAGGGTCAGGCCTCGTTCGTTGAGCGCCCATTCGAGCTGGGAGCCGTTGATGCCGGCCTGGGCCGTAACCGTCAGCGATCGTTCGTCGATCTCGATGATGCGGTTGAGGCGCTTGGTGTCGAGCAGGATGCCGCCGAAGATGGGCAGGGCGCCGCCCTGACTTCCGGAGCCTCCCCCCCAGGGGACGACCGGTACTCGGAATTTGTTGGCGATCTTGAGGATTTCGGCGACCTCGGCGCTGGATCCGGGGTGAACGATGTAGTCGGGTTTCCTGAGCTGCTCGCCGCGGTCGAGCCACATCTGGGGGAGCCAGAACCAGTCGGTCGAGTAGACGAGGCGGTCGCTCTCGCGCGTCGAGATGTGGCTGCTGCCGACGACCTCTTCGAGTTCGCTGCGGAGCATCGCCGGTTGGATGCCTGGGTTCATAATCCCTCTCGGTTCGGTAGCTTGATGGGCGTCATTGGTAGCTGATGCGTCTGAGAAGACTGCTGGTGAGTTTGGCGATGTGATCCTCCATTGCGGCTTTGGCCTGGAGCCCATCTTTGGCCTTGACGGCGTCCACGACCTGGCGGTGTTCCTGGCTACAGGCCGTCAACCGTTCCGAGTCGGTGTGGGTGTCGATGTTCGCCATGTGATGGACCCTGGTCTTCAAGTGCACCACGGTGTGGCCCAGAAGCCTGTTCGGGCACGCCTCTTATCATTCCATGTTATTACCTCGTTTGCTACCCGTTTAGGGCTCCCGAGTGCATCAAGTTGAACGCAGCGATCTTCAGATTCACCCTGGTCCTCAGCGATCTGAACGTCTTTACCTGAGCTGCATGAAGCGTTAACGACCTCACCAGAGTGCTGAAAGACGTCTCAATACGCTTCCTAGCGCGACTCATCCACAAACACCAAATACCTTGATCGTGCATGTTCTTCCTGGCTGGAGTGATGACGTCTGAACCCACGTAAGCTTTATCCCCGAGCACCCGGTCGCCCTCTAAGTCTTGCGTGAGTTCCCGTCCAGCACGAACATCCGAGCAGGATGCAGGAGCAAACAGCCACCTCCGGAACAACCCCGCTTCACTCACCAGGGCATGCAGCTTGAAACCAAACACCATCCCCATCGTGCTGAATCCCTTCTCGGCCTCGGGGAGTTTCGCCCACGAAGCGCGCTTGCCCTTAGCGACCGGCAAGGGTTTACTATCGATCAGCTTTACCCCCTGTTGTTCCCCGGTGACGCTGAGTGCCAGCTGAGCGATGAGCCGCTCGGAGTTGCGAAGAATCCGGTGATAGCGGCTGGGGTGCGGCAAGCTTGGGAACAAATCCTGGTGGTTCTGTGTGACCAGCCAGTACCACACGCTCTCAAATGGTTGAGCGAGGATCTCGCCGACGATGGCGATGGTTAAGATCTCGCTGATACTGGCTTTCTGGTGTGCCTGACTGGGTAACTGTGGTTCGAAGGGTTGTAAGAAGTCATCGATGAGTACGAACACCTGCAGGAACAGGTCGTCGAGCGTATGCTGGTATCGGGGATGGATTTGGTTCATAGCAGACCTACCATCCCCCGTTTCATCTCTCAGATCAAGTAGCAAACGACGTGATTCGTATTTCGTATACAGCCTGGATTCTCTTATTGTCGGAAGGGGCTGTCTGTACGAGCCTCGAGGGGCTGAAAATGGAGGCACACCGTGAAGACGATCGGCAGTTGCATCATCACCCGGAACGAGGATGTCGATCAGCTCGGCTTCGACTGGGGTCGCATCCACATGCTCAGCGAGGAGCGGGTAACCGGCGCCACCTCGTTCAGCTTCGGCTACGTGGAGCTCGAGGTGGGTCAGGGGCACGTCCGCCACAACCACCCGACCGCCGACGAGGTCATCTATGTGCTCGCCGGCAGCGGCGAGCAGATGCTGGACGATCGCCCACCGGTAGCGGTGACGGCGGGCGATTGCATCTGGGTTCCTCTGGGCGTCTTCCACGCCACCACCAACGTCGGCGACGAGCCGTTGAAGTTCGTGGTGGTGTACAGCCCCGCCGGGGCCGAGCAGGTGCTGCGACAGGACCCGGCCGTTCGCATCGAGCTGGGCGGCGGCAGGGGGTAGAAAGGTACCAGCGAGGAACCGTTGCCTACATCGTAGTCGTCAGTCGTTGATGAGAAAGGGGAACGAATCGTGGCAAGACCCGTGACACTCTTTACCGGACAGTGGGCCGATCTGCCCCTGGAAGAGCTTGCCCCGCTCGCCAGGAAGATGGGCTATGACGGGCTCGAGCTGGCCTGCTGGGGAGACCATTTCGACGTCCGTAAGGCCCTCGAGGACGACAGCTATACCGACACAGTGTGGGGGATCCTGAAGGCCAACGACCTCCAATGCTTCGCCATCAGCAACCACCTCGCAGGTCAGGCGGTGTGCGACCGCATCGACGAACGCCACCAAGGCATTTTGCCCGACCACGTGTGGGGCGATGGGGATCCCGAGGGGGTACGGCAGCGTGCTGCCCAGGAGATGATCGACACGGCCCGGGCCGCGGCAAAGCTCGGTGTTGGCGTCGTCAACGGCTTCACCGGCTCCTCGATCTGGCATTCGCTGTACGCCTTCCCGCCCACCTCGCAGGACTACTGGGACGCCGGCTTTGCGGACTTCGGCGCCCGCTGGACCCCGATCATGGAAGCGTTCGACGAGCAGGATGTGAACTTCGGCCTCGAGGTGCACCCTACCGAAATCGCCTTCGACATCGCCTCTTCAGAACGGGCATTGGAGGCGGTTCGGCACCATCCACGCTTCGGCTTCAACTACGATCCCTCCCACCTCGGCTATCAGGGTGTGGACTACGCCGGCTTCATCCGCACCTTTGGCGACCGCATCTACCACGCGCATATGAAGGACGTGTGGTGGGGTCGCGGCGATGGGAGTGCCGGCGTCTTCGGCGGCCACACCTCCTTTGGCGATGCCCGCCGCTACTGGGACTTTCGCTCGGTAGGTCGCGGGGACATCGATTTCGAGGAGGTCATCGTCGCCCTCAACGACGTTGGCTATCAGGGCCCCCTGAGCATCGAGTGGGAGGACAGTCGCATGGACCGCGTCCACGGCGCCACCGAGTCGGCCGCGTTCGTCAGGAACCTCGACTTCGAGCCGTCGGACATCGCCTTCGACGCAGCCTTCGAGGAATCCTAGTGGCAGCCAAACAACTCAGGATGGGCATGGTCGGCGGCGGCCGCGACGCCTTCATCGGCGCCGTCCACCGCCACGCTGCGGCGCTCGACGGCCAGATCGACTTCGTCGCCGGGGCGCTCTCGTCGACACCGGAGAAAGCCAGGGCCTCGGGCCAGGACCTGGGACTGGCCGACGACCGCAACTACGGCAGCTGGCAGGCGATGCTCGCCGGCGAGCTGGCTCGGCCCGCGGGCGAGCGCATCGACTTCGTCTCGATCGTGACGCCCAACGACGTCCACTACCCGGTCGCCAGGGCCTTCGCCGAGGCGGGCATCAATGTGGTCTGCGACAAGCCTCTGGTCCACACCGTCGAACAGGCCGACGATCTGGTCGCCACCGCGCGGCAGAGCGGTGTGGTGTTCGCGGTGACCTACAACTACACCGGCTATCCGATGGTCAAACAGGCCCGTCACATGGTCCGCGAGGGTCAGCTCGGCGAGCTGCGCAAGGTGATCGTCGAATACAACCAGGGCTGGCTCGCCACCCGCCTCGAAGAGACGGGTCTGAAGCAGGCCAACTGGCGCACCGACCCGGCCCGCAGCGGGGTTGCCGGGGCCATCGGCGATATCGGTTCGCACGCCGAGAATCTGGCCGCCACCATCACCGGGCTCGAGATCGACGCCATCTGCGCCGACCTCACCACCTTCGTGTCGGGCCGCCAGCTCGACGACGACGGCAACCTGCTGATCCGCTACACCTCGGGCGCCAGAGGGGTGCTGATCGCCTCGCAGATCGAGGTCGGCGAGGAGAACGACCTGCGCATCCGCATCTACGGCAGCGAGGGCTCGCTCACCTGGCACCAGGAGGACCCGACCTACCTGACCCACAAGTCGCTGGCGGGACCCATGCAGGTGATGACCCGCGGCGGCGACTACCTGTGCGAGGCGGCGCAGCGCGCCACCCGGACCCCAGCCGGGCACCCGGAGGCCTTCCTGGAGGCGTTCGCCAACGTCTATCTGGGCGCCGCGGCCGCCATTCGGGCCCGCCAGGAGGGCCGCGAGCCCGACCCGCTCGAGGCCGACTACCCGACGCTCGCCGACGGCGCTCGGGGCGTCCACTTCATCACCAAAACGGTCGAGAGCAGCCGCAGCGACGTCAAGTGGCTCGACGCCCGCTGGCACGCCTGAGCGGCGGCCCAGCCTTGCCACTGCCGGTGGTAGAATCGCCCGTGCTCCGCGGCCTGCTCGAGACCCCCTCGCCCGAGGCCTTACTGGCATTTCTGAAGGAGTACCTCCGCGCTGGTGACACCTTAGTGCAGGTGGCTGGCGAGTGCGAGGTCTATTATCACGGCCGGGCCGCCAGCGTCGCCGACGCCGGCGACTTCCTGGTGCTTGTCAAGCACGACGGCAGCCTTCAGGTGCAGGGCGCCACGGGCATCAAGCCGATCAACTGGCAGCCCGTAAGCGACCACGTGCAGCTCGATCTCGAGGACGGCCGGGCGGTGCTGGTGAGCGAACGCTTCAACCCCGCCGAAGTGGTGCGGATCGTGTTTCTCGAGCCGGCCCTGGCGCTGGCGCTGACCTTGCGTGAGGTCGGCGGCTTCGTGCTGATGGGCTCCGAGGCCGAAATGCAGCGGGCGCGGGCCAGCGCCCCGCAGCTCATCGAGAAGGGCCTGACCCTCCTCGACGTCGAGCTGCCGACCGAGGTCGGGGGGATCGACCTCTACGCCCGCGACCGCGACGGGCGCCTGGTGGTGGTCGAGCTCAAGCGTGGCAAGGCGACCCAGGAGGCGGTCCACCAGCTGATGCGCTACGTCGAGCGGGTCCGGGAGCTGGTCGGCGAGGGGGTGCGCGGCATCCTGGCGGCCCCGGACATCAGCAAGCCGGCTCTGGAGCGCCTCCAGGAACTTGCCCTCGAGTTCCGCGAGGTCCGGGCGTTGCCGATCGAGGCGGCGGCGGAGCAGCAGCCTCCGCTGTTCGACGGCTAGGGCGAGAACAGCCAAGGAGGAGTGCATGCCTACACCGACGGACCTGGACATCTACCTCTTCGACCTCAGGGGCTACCTGATCCTCGAGGAAGCCCTCGGGGGAGACGAGGTCGAGGCGCTCAACGCCGCCATCGACGCCCTTCTCCCGCTCGAGCCCGGCGAGTGGCGTGGCTACGTTCACGGGCACAACTACAACGACAACGACGGCTTCAACCTGCAGCAGATCTACGAGGGGGGCGAGCCGTTCGAGCGGCTCATCGATCACCCCGCCTGGATCGAGAAGGTCAAGCACTTCGTGGGCGGCGAAGGCACCTTCGACTACAATCACGGCCCGCTGTTCATCGACGAGAGCTTCGCCAACCTGCGGGGCCCGGGCGAGGCGATCGGGATGCACTCGGGCGGGCACGCCGGCTCCAAGCGCAACCAGTTTCGCTTCCACAACGGCCGTTTCATGGTCGGCCAGGTGAACATCCTGATCGCGCTGACGGACATCGGCCCCGGGGATGGCGCCACCATGGTGATTCCTGGGAGCCATAAGTCGAACTTCAAGCACCCGGCGAACAAGCGGCACCGGATGGGGGGCGAAGTCGCCTCGGTGGACGGCGTCGAGGGCGCGATCGAGGTGCACCTGAAGCCGGGGGACGCACTGCTGTTCACGGACACGATGTCCCACGGGTCGGCCGAGCGGATCAACTCGGGCGAGCGCCGTATCGTCGTGTTCCGCTACGGTCCCTCGTGGGGGACCTTCCGGCGCGGTTACCAGGCCTCTCCGGAGCTGCTCGAACGGCTCACCCCAGAGCGTCGTCAGATCGTGCAGCCCAACCCGCCGCTGCCGCGCGAACCGCAGCGGCGGGAGAGCTGAAAAACGAGTCGCCGCAGGCACGCCGCGCGGCGCCCATCGCAACGAAAAAAAGATAGGGTGGCTTCCGGAGGAGACCCCCATGCCCAAGATCGCCTTCATCGGAGCCGGCAGCATCGGCTTCACCCGCAAACTGGTCCGCGATCTGCTCACCTTTCCCACCCTGGCGGGATCGGACATCGCGCTAATGGACATCGACCCCGAACGCCTCGACTTTGCCGAGCGGGCCGTGAAGCGCATCGTCGAGGTCGGCGGCTACCCGGCCACGGTCACCGCCACCCGTGACCGGACCGAGGCCCTCGAGGGGGCGGACTTCGTGATCGTCACCATCCTCGTTGGCTCGACCGAGGTGTGGGGGCAGGACATCGAGATTCCCATGCGCTATGGGGTCGACATCAACGTGGGCGACACCCGCGGCGTCGCCGGGATCTTCCGGGCGCTGCGCACCATTCCGACCCTGCTCGACATCGCCCGCGACATGGAGCGCCTCTGCCCACACGCCCTGATGCTCAACTACACCAACCCGATGGCGATGCTGTGCCGCGCCATCGACCGTGAAACCGACATCCGGGTCACGGGTCTGTGCCACAGCGTCCAGGGCACCGCGCAGATGCTGGCCGGCTGGATCGGCGCGCCGATCGACGAGATCACCTACACCTGCGCCGGCATCAACCACACCGCCTGGTACCTCGACTACCGCTGGAACGGCCAGGACGCCTACCCGCTGATCCACCAGGCGGTCACCGAGAACGAGGAGATCTATAACGCCGAGCAGGTCCGCAACGAGATGTTCCTCGCCCTGGATCACTACGTTACCGAGTCCAGCGGCCACAACTCGGAGTACAGCTGGTGGTTCCGCAAGCGCCCCGACCTGATCGAGAAGCACTGCACCCACGGCACCGGCTGGAACCCCGGTGAGCACGCCGCCATCCTCAAGAGCTACCGGCGTCGCGAAAAGAATTGGCGCGACCAGGTCTACGCCTGGTTTGAGCAGGAAACGATCGACCTGGAGCGGGGTCACGAGTACGCCGCCTATATCATGCATGCGATGTCGGGCGGGGAGCCGTTCCAGTTCAACGGCAACGTCCCCAACCGCAACCTGATCTCCAACCTGCCGGATGGGGCCTGCGTGGAGGTGCCGGTGTGGGCCTCGGCGAAGGGCCTCGAGG
The DNA here is from genome assembly GCA_963662295.1 of Trueperaceae bacterium. GTDB lineage: Bacteria > Deinococcota > Deinococci > Deinococcales > Trueperaceae. The sequence goes on along the minus strand of OY759346.1, from coordinate 3,145,634 downwards.
CGGTGGCGGTCGGACCGTTGCCCGCCTCGGTCGCCCCCCTCACCAACATCTACTCGCAGATCGAGGAGATGGCGGTGGCGGCGACGCTGAACGGCGACCGGCGCCTGATCTACCAGGCGGTGGCCTACTCGCCGCTATCGGCCGCCGTGCTCTCGCTGGCGGAGATTCGGGAGCTGGTGGACGAGCTGTTCGCCGCCAACGAGCCCTACCTGCCGCCCCAGTTCGCAGCGGGCAAGGTGCAGGCCTGATTTGAGGGTCAGCGGGGTAAACAGGTGCGCCATGGGGTCAGTATGCCCCGGCCGGCGACGACATGAGGTGCCAGAGAATTACCTGCTAGAGAGCTGCGACGCCCACCGACTTCAATTCCTCGAGCAGGTCCGGATTCTCGCCGAGCACCTCGAGCAGCGCTTCGACCAACCGGGGTGAGAACCAGTGGCCGCCCTGGCGCTGCATCTCGGCGACCGCATTGTCATAGGGCCAAGCCGGTTTGTAGGGGCGCTCATTGACGAGCGTGTCGAACACGTCGGCCACCGCCACGACCTGCCCGGCTAAGGGGATGGCGTCGCCTTTCAGGCCCCGCGGGTAGCCGCTGCCGTCCCAGCGTTCGTGATGGGTGAGGGCGATCAGCTCGGCCAGGTGGATCAAGTCCGACTGGCCCCGCGAGAGCAGCTTGACGCCGACGCCGACGTGCTGCGTCATGGTGGCGAATTCGTCGCTGGTGAGCTTGCCCGGCTTCAGCAGAATGTGATCGGGGATGCCGATCTTGCCGACGTCGTGGAGCGGCGCAGCCTGTTTGATCAGCTCGACCTCGCTGTCCGAAAAGCCCACCTTTGCGGCCAGCAGCCCCGCCAGCACACCCACCCGGTGGGTATGACGGCCGGTGGTGTGGTCGCGGAACTCGGCCGCCTGGGCGAGACGTTCGAGGATATCGAGGCGCGCCGCCTCGAGCTCGATGGTCCGTTCCTGAACGAGCGCCTCGAGGTTTTCGGTGTAGCGCTGGAGTTCCAGGTGAAGCTGGCGGGTGTGGAGCAGGTTGTGGACGCGAATGTGAATCTGGCTGGCCTTGAACGGCTTGGTGATGAAGTCCTTGGCGCCCCTCGAGAGCGCCTCCTGTTCGGCCTCGGGACTCACATCGGCCGTGATCATGGCGATCGGCAGATAGCTGCCGGCGGCGGTCCGTTCGATAAGGGCATCGATCAGCTCGAGGCCGCTCAGGTGAGGCATGTGCAGGTCGGTGATGACCAGATCGACGTCGGACTCTTCGAAGTGGCGGATCGCGTCGCGCGGATCGCTGGCGGCGATGACCCGGGTGTACCCGCCGCTGCCCAGGATGCGTTCCAGCAACAACAGGTTGGCCTCTTCATCGTCGACGATGAGAATGGTGGCCTGCGCGGGTCGTGCGTCCATCAGCGATGTGGTCCAGTCCGACCGCGTCCCGGCGGCCTCTCTCTAGATTCTCTGGCCGTCACCATAGCCGAGCCGTCACCGTCCGGGAGTGTCGGTCTTCACAAGAATTGCCGCCCCACAAGGGAGGATTTGGTCACGCCGATTTCGTACATGTCTTGCTAGACTCATTTCGCATGCCGCTCTTTCGCAAAGATCCCTTCGGACCCGCCTGGGTGCTCATTTCGCCCGAGCGCGGGCTGCAGGCCTCGGAATATGGCAGCGCCCTGCCCGGCGATCCCGTATCGCAGTTGTCGCCCGGCGGCGAACAGTTCGTGGGCCAGGAGATCCAGGCGGTCCGGCCGAGCACCTCGCCGCTCGGTAGCCCCGACTGGAGCATGCGTGTCATCGAGCATCCGGCGGCACTGGTTCAGCCCCGGACCTTCGGCGTGACCGACGACGGGATCTTTTCCTGCGCCCCGTCGAGCGGCCATCAGGAGATCATCGTCGAGCACCCCGACGCCCAGATGCAGCTCGACCGCATGTCGCTGGCTCACCTCACTGAGGTCCTCAAGCTGTACCGCGAACGGCTCTCCTATGTGGCCCAGCGGCCTGGCATCCGTCACGTTCAGATCACCCGAAACGTCGGGCGTGCGGCCGGCGCCCTCTACGATCACCCCCATGCCCAGGTGTTGGCGGTGCCGGTTGCCAACCGCTGGGTCGAAGAGGAGGTCGCGGCTGCCGACGCGCACTACCAGGTACACGGAGAGTGCCTGTTCTGCACCGTCATCGACGAGGAGTTGCGGCGCCGGGAGCGGGTGATCACTCACAATCAGGGGTTCGTGGCGATCGCCCCGTACGCCTCCAAGACCCCGTTCGAAACCTGGATCCTGCCGCGTCAGCACGACAGCGGCTTTACCGGTCTGGCCAGCAACACCCTGCCGCTGCTCGCCGAGATGCTGCAGACGGTGACGCGCGCCTTCAACGCGGCGCTCGACTACCCCCCGTACAACAATGGTCATTCACACCCTTCCCTCCTCGGGTGATGAGCGGTATCATTGGCACATCGAACTTCTACCGCGCCTGACCGATCACGCAGGGTTCGACTGGGGTACGGGCTTCTACGTCAACCCCACCCCACCAGAGGACGCCACCCGCTTCCTTCGGGAGGCACTGGCGCTTCAGGAGGTCGCCTTGTGACAGTCAGGACGCGTCCCAGGGGGGGCGCCCCCCAGGCATCGCCCAACAATCACAACAGGGGCCAGGCCGCCTCCCGCACTCGAGGAGCAGCCTGGCTTCTCACTTTTCTGGCGGTTCTGGGGAGCCTCCACGCGGCCTTCCTGATAGGAGCGGAGCTGTTCCGCGGCGAGCAGTTGCGGCGTTCGATCCAGACGCTCGAGAGCGATGTAGCGGTGCTCGATGCCGACATCGCCGGCCTGGAGGCTGTGATCGCGCACGCGGGGGACCTCCGCTACCGGGAGCAGCTGGCCCGCAAGCAGGGGTACGTCTACCCACACGAGACGCTGCTGATTCCCCGAAGCCCATAGCTGCCGGCAGCTCTTCGGGCACGGTATTCTAAAGAGATATCGTGACGAAGTCCCGCATGGGAGGGCCCCCTCGAGGCCCCCTCGAGCGGCGGCCGCAGGAGGCATGACGACGTGACCGACGACACCGTTGAGTGGATGAATGAACTCACCGCCGAGATGGAGGAGCGGCGCAAACGCATCGAGCGCGGCGGTGGCGAAGCGCGTATCGAGCGCCAACACCAGGGCGGCAAGATGACCGCGCGCGAACGCATCGACACCCTGCTCGACAAGGACAGCTTCGTGGAGTTGAGCGTCTTCGTGGAGCACCTGGACGTCGAGATGATGGCCGAGGTGGAGGCCCCGGGCGAAGGGGTGGTCGGCGGCTACGGCACCATCGCCGGACGCACCGTGTTCGTGTTCAGCCAGGACTTCACTGTCCTGGGCGGGTCGCTGGGAAAGATGCACGCTCAGAAGATCGCCCAGGTGATGGACCTGGCGGTCAAGACCGGAGCCCCGGTGATCGGCCTCAACGACTCGGCCGGCGCCCGCATTCACGAAGGGGTCGACTCGCTGTCGGGTTACGGCGAGGTGTTCTACCGCAACGCCATCTACTCCGGGGTGGTGCCGCAGATCTCGGCCATCCTGGGGCCCTGTGCCGGCGGGGCCGTCTACAGCCCGGCGATGACCGATTTCGTACTCATGGCCCGCAGCAGCTCCTACATGTTCATCACCGGACCCGAAGTCATCAAGTCGGTGACCAAGGAAGAGGTCAGCTTCGAGGAGCTCGGCGGCGCCTCGGTCCACACCCGCACCTCGGGCGTGGCCCATCTCGGCGCCGACAGCGACGCCGGGGTGCTGGCGCTCATCCGCCAGCTGCTCTCCTACCTGCCACAATCGGCTCGGGAGCGTCCCCCCCTGCGGCCCTCCGACGATCCCGAGAGTCGCGAGGTGCCCGAACTGCTCTCCATCGTCCACCCCGATCAGCGCCGCCCCTACCCCATGATCGAGGTGATCCACGCGCTGGTGGACGACCACCGCTTCCTCGAGATCCACCCGGAGTTCGCCCGCAACATCATCGTCGGCTTCGCCCACCTGGGGGGGCGCGCTGTCGGCATCGTCGCCAACAACCCGCGCCACCTCGCCGGCACCCTCAACATCGACGCTTCCGACAAGGCCGCCCGCTTCATCCGCACCTGCGACGCCTTCAACGTGCCGATCGTGACCTTCGTCGACGTCACCGGATTTCTGCCCGGCGTGTCGCAGGAGCACAGCGGCATCATTCGCCACGGCGCCAAGATGCTCTACGCCTACGCCGAGGCCACCGTCCCCAAGATCACGCTGATCACCCGCAAGAGCTACGGCGGCGCCTACCTGGCCATGAACTCGCGCGATATGGGCGCCGACGTGGTGCTGGCCTGGCCCACGTCGGCGGTAGCCGTGATGGGCGCCGAGGGTGCGGTCAACATCATTCACCGGCGCGAGATCGAGGCCTCATCCAACCCCGATGCCACCCGCGCGGCCAAGATCAGCGACTACCGAGAGAATTTCGACAACCCCTACCAGGCCGCGGCCCGCGGCTACATTGACGACATCATCGATCCGAAGAAGACGAGGGGTCATCTGATAAGGCACCTGCGCATGCTCGACAATAAAGAGGAGCAGAGGCCGTTTAGGAAGCATGGGAATATTCCTTTATAAAAGGCTAATACCGAAGTGATTTGTCATTTTCATAGTTCTTGAACGGCATCGAGCCACCACGAGAAACCCGTGAGCCGCACCAGCGCTCCCCGATCCTGCCAGTACCGTTCCAGCAGTTGCGTCGCAGCCCTCTGAATCGCATCGATCGAATCGAACAACGAGTTAGCAAGCTCCCGCCGGAACTCCAAGAACAACCGCTCCACCGGATTCAACTCAGGACTGTAAGCCGGCAACCGGACAAGCACCACGTTCTCCGGGACCCGTGCGTCCTTCCAGCGGTGCGCCGGCGCGTTATCCAACACCAGCACGATCACCTCACCCGCGAAACGCTCCCCCAGGTGCTGCAAGAACACCTCGAAACACACGCCATCCAAAGCACTGAGGTACAAGCAGAAATCCTCCCCCGACGTGGGCTCAAGGTTGTGTCCGATATGTTCTGTAAATAGCGAGGCTACCTAGCAACAAGTAGCCATCGCCCTCCAAGATGAGAAGAACCACCAACTCACGAGGAGGAAAGCGATGGCTAACCCCGACAATACGCCCACGCCCGACACGCTACAAGAGTGAACCGTACTGGGTTTCGTGGAGACTCTGCTCTCACGCGGCCAGCCTGGGCATGGCCTGCGCTTGAGTGTACGCCATCTCGAAGTCCACGGGACTGACGTAATCGAGCGAAGAGTGCAACCGCCGACAGTTGAACCACCTCACCCACCGCATCGTCGCCGTCTCCACCTCCTGCCTCGAGCACCAACTCGTCGACCTGGCGTGGATCAGCTCGCTCTTGAACAAGCCGATCGTGCTCTCCATCAACGCATTGTCATACGCCGTGCCCACCCGACCGATCGAACCGTTCACGCCATGATCGAGCAACTTCTGGCTGAACGCCAGACTCGTATATTGACTGCCGGCATCCGAATGATGAATCACGCCGTCAGCAACGAACCGCCGATCGGTTCGACGCCGGACGCTCACAGCCTGCTCCAGAGCCCTCATCACCAGCTCGCTGCTCTTACCGGTACTGACCGTGAAACCCAGGATGCGCCTCGAGAAGCCGTCCTGCAGGAACGACACGTACACCCACCCTTCACGAGTGAGCACGTGCGTGAAGTCCGCCACCCAAACGATGTCGGGCGCATCTTGGAACCAGTCTCGCCTCACCAGATCCGGCGAGCTGACGCCGCTAGGCGTTGGGATGGTCGTGCGGACCTTCCTTCTTCGTGTCATGCCCTTCAAGCCCGCGACTCTCATCAGGCGCGCCACCTGGTCACGCCCAACGTCGATACTCTCGTGCTGGAGGGCGTGCCATACCTTACGGACGCCGTACACACCAAAGTTCTCGCGGTGCACCCGATGAATGACCTCCAGGAGACGCTCATCGGATTGCTGGCGAGCGGATGCTTGCCGCTTCTTGGCTGCGTAGTACGTGCTCGGGGCGATCGGCACGTTGTGGTCCCGTAGGACACGGCAGATCGGCTCGACCCCGAACAGGTTCTTATACGCGTTGATGTAGGCGACCATCACTTGAGTCGGCGGTCGAGCTCCGCGGCCGCGAAAAACGCGCTGGCTGTCTTGAGGATCTCGTTGGCTCGTTTGAGTTCGGCTACTTCCTTCTTGAGGGCCTTGATCTCCTCACGCTCTGTGGTTGTCAGGCCTGGCTTGTCACCAGCGTCGATGCGGGCTCTGTCTACCCAGCCGCGCATGGTGTCGACCGGGATGCCGGTTAGGTCATGCAGGCGCCGATAAGAGGCTGAACGTGATTCGTGCGGCGCTTCTTCTCGACGCTCCATGAACATGCGGATGACTCGATCTTTGGTTTCTTGGTCGTAACGGGTCATGCTCCATTCTCTCCTTTCGAGGGAGAACGGAGCCTCCATCAAACCCAGGGCGGTTCAGAGAGCTACGCCAGCAGTTTCGATGACCTGTTCAACAAACGCAACCAACGCGACACCTTCCGGCGCTACCTCGAAGGCCTACTACTACCCAGCGAACGAAACAAAACCCTGACCGGGCTCGCCAACACCGAGCCGGTGGCAGGCGCAACCCACAAGGACGCGCAGAAACTGCAGTGGTTCTTATCCGAATCCACCTGGGACCCCGCCTTGGTGAACAACAAACGACTGGCGCTGCTCTCCGAGGACGAGCACAGCAAGCCCAACCCCGAGGGCGCCCTGGTGATCGATGAGACCGGCGATCGAAAGTGGGGCCGACACACCGCCCATGTCGGCCGCCAGTACCTCGGCAGTATCGGCAAGATCGATAACGGCGTGGTCAGCGTACACACGTTGTGGGCGAACGAGGAACGGTACTACCCGATCGAGGTTGAGCCCTACACGCCTGCACCCTGGTTCGCTCTTGGTAAGAACGACCCCGAGTTCCGCAGCAAACCGCAAATCGCGCTGGAACTCATCGAGAACGCCCATGCGCTCGGCATTCCCTTCCGCGCCGTAGTAGCCGACCGCTTCTACGGGGAGAACCACCCCTTCTGGACTACTTTGCAGAGCGAGGAGATCCCCTACGTGCTGGCCTTGAACCCATCGCACGCATGGTGGCACCAGATTGGCACCATCGGCTCTGCGGAGGGAGTAGCGGGAGCCGCCTCGTGGCGTGAGGATGATGCCGGCGTTTGGGAGAAGCTCACGCGGTGCTTTCGTGATGGTCACCAAGAGACCTGGTGGGCTCTCGAGGGGGTGGCGGGACCGTACGGCCCGGAGAGCGCGAAGCGGTTGATCATCGTGACTACTGATCCTGCTGCGCTTCCGGAGGAGAGCACGTTCTACTTACGAACGAACCTCCCTGCGCCCGGATCTAGCCGCGCTCAAGAGAGCGGCATGATTCCGGCTGATGTGGCGGAGATCGTGAGGCTCTACGGGCTTAGGGTGTGGGTGGAGCAGAGTTACAAGCAGGTCAAGGGGAGTCTGGGTTGGGCGCAGTACCAGGTGCGCAGCGACATGGCCATGAGGCGGCACTGGCAGCTGGTTTGTTGCGCGTTTTCGTTCTGCTGGTGGGCCTTACCAGGAGGAGGAGTGGCTGCTGAGCTTGACGGGGGTGGTAAGTCTTGTGGAGGGCGATGTTGAGGAGCGAGCGGGGGGGAAAAAGAAAGAGCCAGAATCTGGTCGTGACTTGGCCACAGGCGTTGAGGCGGGTCAGAGCTTGGCTGGAACCTTACCTTTTGCTACAGCGGGTTGCGGAATGAGTGACGTTGTTGCATGCTGAAGCATGTCCTACTCCACCGACCTCCGCGAACGCATCGTGGATACCGTCCTCAACAAAGGAATGACCCTCCAGAAGACCGCTGAGACGTTCAACGTGAGCAAAAGCAGCGTCGAGCGCTACCTCCATCGCTACCGCCAACAAGGTGACGTCACCCCACAAACCTCCCCAGGCCGCCCCAGCGCCCTCAATGAGCACCGGTCCTGGGTTGAGCAGCACCTGATCAACAATGACCTCACCCACGATCAGCGCTGCGACCTTCTGTTCGAGACGACCGGCATCCGCATCAGCCGCGCCACTATGTGCCGCTGGGTACAGAGAATGGGATCGACGAGAAAAAAAGACGATCTACGCCAGTGAACAGAATCCAGAAGCCCGGTGGCGGTTCTTAGCCTGGATCCAGCAGATCGACCCGAGGCGGTTGGTGTTCATTGATGAGAGCGGCTTCAACCTCGCCATGACTCTCGCCTACGCCTACGCCCCAAAGGGACAGCGGGCTGTGGGTCGGGTGCCGAAGAACCGGGGGGAGAACACCAGCCTGGTCGCAGCCATCAGTCTCGATGAGGGCGTGAGTGACGCGATGACGTTGACTGGGGCGGTGGATGGTGACGCGTTCTTGGCGTACATCAGGCAGATCCTCGCTCCCAGGCTCAGGCCGGGACAGATCGTGGTGATGGATCAGTTGGGGGTGCATCGGAAACCGGAGGTTCGGGAGGCCATTGAGGCTCGCGGGTGTGAGTTGGTGTTCTTACCTGGGTACAGTCCTGACCTGAATCCGATTGAGCTTGCTTTCTCGAAGATCAAGGGGGTCGTGAAGCGCCTGGGAGCGAGGACCAGGGGAGCGTTGGACTCTGCGATTGCGGTTGCGTTGTTGACGGTGGAGCTTTCGGATGTGGTGGGGTGGTTTGAGCATGCCGGAATCCAACTTCACTCATTATGAGAACCGCTGTAAGGAGGTATTGGCAGGCGTGGTCGGTGAAGCCCCCGCCGCAGCGGTTGCAGCGGCTTCTTGATTGGCTTTTCGATGGCAGGCCGATCCACTGCTATGCCCGGTAACAACAAACTACAGGTAAACCTTCTTTCAGGAATCTTGTTCGAGCCGTCAACAAAATTCCAGAAAAAGGGTCTGGTCGCTGGGTCACGACCGCTCGGATCTTATTGCCGCTGTTTTCGAGTAGGAGAGACTGGCGGCTCGCTACTCTATGGCGAGGGTCGAGCTGGGCGATGGCCTATAGCGGCGTGAGCTTCGTCTAGCTCCAGCCGATCTCCGTGCGACGATTCGCAAGAATAGAACCTCGGACAGCGCCGGAGGACGCCATGACGAACCGCAGCGACACCGACCTCGACATCCTCGCCAGCGTCGAGCGGGGGTTTCCCTACGACCGCTACACCGCTCTGGTGACGGCCCTGGGCCAGTCTGCGCGGCGGGTGAACGTCCTGCTTGGGATCAGCGCCCGCACCGTCGGGCGCCGCCGGCAGGGCCGCTTTACGCCGGCCGAGTCCGACCGGATCGTCCGGCTCGAGCGGCTATGGACATCGACCGTAGCGGTATTCGGGGAGGCGGGCATGGCCCGCGGGTGGCTGGCGGAGTCCAAGGGGGAGCTAGGCGGCCGCTCGCCGCTCGAGCTGCTGACGACCGAGACGGGGCGGGGCATCGTGGAGCAGATGCTCGAGCGGATCGAGGTCGCCTTCGACCTCTGAAGTGCCCGATGTCCGGAGGGAACGGTGCCTGACGCTCGAGCTCGCATTTTCGGACCGTCAGGAGACCGACTGGTACTATGTCCGAGTGGCCCAGGAGAACGGCCGGTGGGCCTGGACCAATCCCATCTGGGTGGCAGGGTAACCGCCTGAAGCCAGCAGCGGTTGCGTTTTTGGGGGAGGGACGATGTCCATAGGGTTCGCCATCATCGGGGCCGGCAACATCGCCGGGGTACAGGTAGAGGCCATCGAGTCGATTCCGGATGCCCGGGTCGTGGTGATCTGCAACCGCACCGAGGCGACCGGTCGGGCCCTGGCCGACACCTGCGGCGCTCGCTGGACGGCCGATATCGACGAGGCGGTGTCCCACCCCGACGTCGCCATCGTCTCCGTCGCCACTCCCAGCGGGGCCCACGCCGAACCGGCGCTGGCCGCGGCCGGCGCCGGTAAGCACCTGATGATCGAGAAGCCGATCGAGATCACCCTGCCCCGTATCGAGCAGATCATCGACGCGGCCAGGAGCTACAATGTCAAGCTCACCTGTTTCTTCCCGAGCCGGTTCATGCTGGGCGTCGAGAGGGCCAAGGAAGCCATCGACGGGGGCCGGCTGGGCCGGCTTGTCTACGGCGACGCCGTCATCAAGTGGTATCGCTCGCAGGAGTACTACGACGTCGGCTGGCGCGGCACCTGGGCGCTCGACGGCGGCGGCGCCCTGATGAACCAGTCGATCCACAGCATCGACCTGCTGCAATGGCTGGCCGGACCGGTCGAACGCCTGGTCGCGCGCACCGACACCCTGAACCACGAGATGGAGACCGAAGACAGCGCTGCGGCCCTGCTCACCTTTCGCGGCGGCGGCATGGGTGTGATCCAGGGTTCGACCAGCTGCTGGCCCGGCGACCCGGCACGGGTCGAGCTGCACGGTACCCGAGGCACCATCGTGCTCGAGGAGGGCAGGATCGTGACCTGGCGGCTCGAGGACGCCGCCGATGGCGAAGAGGCCAGCATGCTAGGCCTCGAACAGAAGCACGGCAGCGGTTCGGCAGATCCCATGGGCATCGGCTTCGAGAACCACCAGCGCCAGATCGTCGACATGATCGCCGCGATTCGGGACGACCGGGAGCCGGCCGTTCCCGGGGCCGAGGCGCGCAAGGCGGTGGCCATCATCCTCGCGATCTACGAATCGGCGCGGACGGGCGGCTTCGTCTCCCTGTAGTGCCAGAGTGGGCGTAACGGCACTTCCCGGAAGCACTCAGAGCTGTGCGGCGCTTCGGCGTCGAGGAACAGCTCTGCTAGTGCCTGCAGACCACGCTGGTGGGTAGTGGGCTAGCTGGCATCGGCAACTGCCAGTACCTTCCTCGCCGCTCTCACGCAGGCGAGGGCTGCGCCCCCCTTGCTCATGCCCTCGGGGTGGTAGTGGGGTTCGAGCACCACCGGGCCTCGGTAGCCGTCGGCCTCGAGGCGCCGGAACTGGGCGACGTAGTCGATGGTGCCCTCTCCAAGCGGCACCAGCTGGCGGTTCCCATCCGCCCCCACGATGGAATCCTTGAGGTGGACGTGGATCAACCGGCTCGTCTCGAGGGCGTCGTACCCGTCGGGATAGGGCACCTCCTGATCTTCATGGCTGGCGTTGCCAGGGTCCCACAGCATCCCGATGTGCGCGCGCACGTCCGGCCCCGCGTTCCGGTCCACGACCCGAAACAGTGCACCCAGCTCCCAGCCGGTGCCCACGACGCAGACTGGCTCGTTCTCCACGGCTAGGACCACACCCAGGTCGCGCGCCAGGGTGGCTGCCTCGACGAGTTTCAGGGCGACGTCCTCGGCCAGCGCATCGCTCCAGGGCTCGCGCCAGAAGGTGAAGATGCGGATCCGCTCGGTGCCGAAGCGCTGTGCCACCGCGGCCGCCCGGCGGATCAGTTCAAGCTGGCCCTCGAAGCTCTCGAAGCCGCTCAACTGGAAGTCGCCTTGCACACTCCGGACCGTCCCGCCGCGTGGCGACTTGAAGATCGGCGACGCGATCGCGGTGACCGTCAGCCCGTGTTGTTCGAGGCTCTCGCCGACGCTGTCGAGTTCGTGCTCCGAAAGCTCCAGGATGTTCTTGTCCCACATGGTCCGGAGTTCGACCTGGGACATACCCCACTCCTTGATGAGGGCGCACGCGCGGGCGAAGTCCCCGCTGATCTCGTCGCTGATGATGCCTAGTTCAAACACGCTGGTCCTTTCGCAGAATCGACCTTCGACGCCCCCGACCTCCTGGTCGTCGGGGATACCTACCCCTCAGGGATGGTGCGGATCGCTCGAGCTGCGGCCGCCTTCGCCCCCTCGCCCGGTGTCCGACGCCTGCCGGCGCTGCCGCTCCGCAAGACCGGAAATGAAGGCCGCTACCGCCCCGAGCCCGAGCAGCAGGTACACCACGGTGAACACCTTGCCAGCGTCGGTCTGGGGCGCCAGGTCGCCGTAGCCGACGGTGGTGAGGGTCACCACGCTGAAGTAGAGCGCGTCGATGAAGCGCCAACCCTCGGCCCGACTGTAGAACAGCGCGCCTGCCAGAAGCAGCGCCAGCACGAATAGGGCGAGCCCGCGAAACCCGGGGTCGCCGAGCGCTGCCCGTAGCTCACGAACGAAGCGTACGACGGCGGCAACGATTGCCAACATGAGAGATCCTCCTCGGTTCCAGCCTACTCCGAGGGACTGTTTCCCGATCAGCGTTGGACGGCGCCGAGGTCGGCCGCGGCGGGCCGGGGGCGCCCCAGGATGTCTTCGTCTGTGGCCAGCGCCGCATCCCCTGCCGCCAGGGCGGGGCTGCCCGGGGCCGGGGTGCCGTAGCCCGCCACCAGTGCCTCGAAGACCTCGCGGATGGTCGCAGAGCCGTCGGCGAAGCGAGCTGCTCCGCTGAGCCACACGGGCGGCACCAGGCCGGCGAGCGACGCGAGCAGCGGGTCGCCGATGGTGGCGCTGGGGTCGTCCGAGGGGTTGATCGTCTCACCGGCGTCCTCGGGAAGGGGTGCGCCACCATTCCAGTAGAGGTTGCCCGTCAGCTCGAAGGAGCTGGTCTCGGCTGGCGGGGTGTCGGAAAAGTCGTTGGGCCGGCCGGGCTCCTCGGCCCCCATGGTGCCGGTCGGGTCGGCCCAGATGTTGTGGTGCAGCCGGATCGCTTCGTTGGCCGGGTTGGCGCCCTCGCGGTTGAGGCGCACGGCGAAGGCCAGCGACGGCAGATCGCCGCTCACCGTGTTGTGGCGAAAGGTGACGTCGCTGCCCCCTTTGACGCCGAAGGCTGCGCGCATGACATTGTCGGCGTTGCCCAGCATCAGGTTGTTCTCCACCAACACCTCTTGCGCTTCGAAGAAGGGTTGGCCATCTTCGCCGATCAACACGAAATAGGAGCCGGTCGAGCCCTGCCAGTTGAGGAACACATTGCGGCGCACCGTGACCCTGCGGCTGCCGAGCACCGTGTCATCGGCGGCGTTGCTGTCCTTGATCACGATGAAGCTGCCGGTGTCGTTGCCGACGATTCGGCCGCTGGCAGCGAAGTCGTTGAGAAAGATATTGTCCTGAACGGTGACGTCGGTGACGCTGTTGATATCGATGTGCTCATCGTGCCCGCTCTGGTTGTAGAACAGGTTGCCCTCGACGGTAACGTGGTGGGCGGCGTTGTTGACCTTCAGCAGGTCGTTGTCAAAGCTGTCGTGAAAGATGTTGTTCCGCAACACGATGTCGTGGACGCTGCCGTCGCCGGCGCCGTCGACGTGCACCAGCAGCGGGCCGCCGCCGGGACCGTCGTGGGCGATATCGAAACCCTCGAGGGTGAGACCGTAGACCTCGCCGTCGTAGCCGTAGACGGTAACGACCTGGCCGCCGGCGCTGCGCAAGCGGGCCTGGTAGGGCAGCTCCGAGCAGACCGTCACACCCGCGTCGAAGCGCCCCCGGACGCGTACCCGCCCGTTGTAAAGGCCCGCCTTGACCAGCACCACCGAGCCGTCGGGGACCTGCCCCAGAGCGTGCTCGATGGTGGCCCAGGGTGCGGCTTCAGAACCGTCTGCGCCATCGTCACCGTCGCTGGCAACGTAGAAGTGCACGCCTTCGAGCTGCTGGCATGGCGGCGCGGGTTGGAAGCCCAGGACGGCGCCGCAGGCCGCCAGAGGAACGAGCAGCAGGTGGCTCAGGATGTTGGAGAGAGAGGGCCGGTTCACAAGGGCAGGGTAGGGGTCCGGCTGCCGCCTGGGAATGAAATTTCCCCTTGCGCTCGGCCCGGTTGCCCGGAGCCGCTCAGCCGATCTCTCGGAGGTCCTCCATCACCTGCCAGCCCACCCCCTGCGGGGTACTCTCGAGCGCCTGCTGCAAGGTTTCGGCGAGCCAGGGCACCAGCCTGGCGGGGTCCTCATCCCCGACGGTAAAGGCCAGGACGGTGAACTGGTAGAGCTGCTGGCTGGCCGCCAGGGTGCCGTCGTCGAAGAAGGTGAAGGGGGCGTGTGGCAGTGGATCCCACAACACGTGGATGTCGGGCTCGAGGGTGCTGGGCAGGTAGTCGCCAAGGTCGATGTCCAGCTCCTCAGGGTGCCACAGATAGCCCTGCAACAGCTTGACGGGCCGGCGCTGATCGTGGCTGTCGTCGCTCACGGCTGGACGCGCATCAGGCCTGCGGCGCTCGGCGCATCCGATCGCTGTTCTCCAGCCGATACCAGCGGAAGAAGATCACAGCGAAGGGGATGCCGAACACGAACAGGCCGATGGCCTTCATGAATACGCCACCGAGAATCTGGTCGGCGAGGGCGGTGAGGCCTAGCACCGGCGCCGCCGCAGCGTAGGTCGCGTACAGCGGGTGGTCCGAAAAGGTGACCGCGCCGAATACCGGCAGCTGGGCGATCGGCAGGGCAAACAGGTAGACGAGCTGCAACAGGTAGCTCGGGCGCGGCAGCTCCGGCAGGGGGCTCATCAAAGGCCACCATAGCAGCAGCGAGATCGCCAGGAACAGGAGATGCTCGAAGTGATGCAGGCTGCTGTTCTGGAGCGCCCCGTCGTAGATGGTCGGTAGGTGCCACAGCGAGAACAGCAGGCTGAAGCCGAAGAAGGCTATGAGGGGCCGGGTCAGTATCCGCGCCAGCGGCCGAACGACGCGGTTCAGCAGCAGCGGCCGAAACGCCCAGCCGGGGGTGCCCCAGATGAGCATCGGCGCCACCAGGTAGCTCACCGACAGGTGCTGCACCATGTGGGCGGAGAGCAGGTAGCGTTCGGCGAGGTCGTGCAGCGGCGACCCCTCGACCAGAAACATGAGTCCGATTCCGGAGTAGAACCAGACGGCTCGGCCTCGAGGGAAGGGTGTGTCGGGCGCCAGCCGGGATCGCAGCGGTCCCACCACCAGGGTGTAGACCAGGGCCAGGGTCAGCAGCCCACCGAGCAGGACGGGGTCCAGTTGCCAGCCGAGAATGAGGGGCGCGTCCACGCGAACTCCCGGTGGGGCGAGATTCCTAGGGAAGATCCAGGGCGCCGCGCAGGCCCAGAATGTCGTTAGGAGACAGGCCGGCGTCACGCCGGTCTGCCACTTCGGCGGCCTCGATCGGAACGAAGTCCTCGAGCAGCTCGGCGTTGTCCCAGCTGGTGAGTTCGTGGTTCAGCACCGCGGCGACGTCCTCGTCGGAGAGCTGAGACCAGCCCGGCATCACCCCGTTGTAGCTCTGGCCCAGCACAGAAATCTCTCCTTGAAGGCCGTAGAGCATGGCGTTGATCAGGTAGCTACGGCCCCCAGCGTTGAAGATGGTGGGCAGGTTGCCTGCGAGCGGTGGGAAGGCCGCTGGAATGCCCTGACCATCGGCCTGATGGCAGCCGGAACAGCTGCCCCCGAAGACCTCGGCGCCCCGTTCGGCGTCGAAGCCGGGCGTCGCCTGAGCGCTCGGATCGCCCCCATCATCGTCGATGGGGGTGGTGCCGCTCTGACCGGTCGAGGCGAACAGCGGTGGGGTTTCGAGGAGCGCAAAGGCGGGGCTGGCGTCGACCGCCGGTGGGGTCAGCGCAACCGTCTGATCCTTGGGTCTCGGAATGTCGAGAATGACGCTCGTCTCCCGCGAGTAGCCGCCGCTCTCGATGCTGGCGAGCAGCTCCTCGGGCAGGCCATGAAGCTCCTCGCCGTGCCCGGCACTCGCGTCCGTTTGGGCCTTGATGCTCTCCCTGAGGGTGTTGACCACGCTCGGCACGGTAAACAGGATGGCCAGCACGACGAAGGTCCCGAGGGCGAACACCATGCCGATCGAGAAGAAACCGCTGTAGGTGTTCTGGTCGTCCTTGAGGTGCATGAAGTAGGCCACCACCAGCACGAACTTGCCGACCGACAGGGTGATCAGGGTGATCCCCACCGCGATCGACGAAAGCCAGGCCTGAGGAAACTGGATGAGGCCGAACTCGATGAAGGTGACCACCCCCAGGATGACGGCGATCAGCAGGTAGGTGGCGGGGCCGCTGCCGTGGTGCTCGGGGCTCGCCATCAGACGAATTCGATCAGGTAGAGGACCGTAAAGATCACGATCCAGATGATGTCGACGAAGTGCCAGTAGAGGCCCGCCACCTCGAGGTAGACGGCGTCCTTGCTGCTCGTGGGGTGCACGAACGAACGTATCAAGAAGGCGAGCAGCCATAGCACCCCCACGGTCACGTGAATGCCGTGGGTGCCTGTCAGGGTAAAGAAGGTCGTCCCGAACAGGTTCTGCTGGATGGTCAGCCCCTCGGAGACGAACGCGGAGAACTCGAACACCTGGAAGCCCAGGAAGATCGAGCCGAAGAAGGCGACGCCGAACGTCCACAGCCGGAAGCGGGGGATGTTGTCGGTTCTCAGGGAGTGCAGCGCCAGCACCATCAAAAAGCTCGACATCAGCAGCACGAACGAGCTGACGGTGGTGACCGGGATATCGAGGACGTCTGCCGGAAAGGGACCCTCGAGGCTGCGGTTCTTGTAGATCAGGTAGGTGCCGATCAGCGAGCCGAAGAACATGCAGTCAGAGGCCAGGAAGATCCACATCATCAGCTTGGCGTCGGGCAGTCTGGTGCTGCGATAGCCTTGCGGGGTCAGGTGACCGTCGGAGTGGGTGTTCTGGGCGTGGCTGCTCATGGTTTAGTAACCCGTTCCCGTCGAGGCGCTTTCGGCCTCCTCGTCGGGGTCCACGTGGTAGCCGGAAATTCCCTCGAAGGCCCAGCCGAAGACGGCGAAGATCAGCACCCCCAGCAGCACCAGGGCCAGCAGCCAGCTCTTGTAGAGAACCGCGTAACTGCCCAGGAAGATGGCGACAGCGCCGATGAACGGGTACCAGGACGCAGCCGGGATATGAATCCCATGTTCGTCGTACGGTTTCGAGGCCTCCTCAGGCACCCGCTCGCCGTGAACGCTCTCGGGATACTTCTGCACCCAGAAAGCGTCGCGATCGTTGACGACCGGCTGCTTGGGAAAGTTGTAGTAGACGGGTGGGCTGGTGGTGGCCCACTCGAGTGTGCGGCCGTCCCAGGGATCGTTGCCCGCCTTCTTGCCGTTGCGGAAGGCCCAGATGACGCTGGCCAGGATCAGCATGAAACCGACGGCCATGACGAAGGTGCCGATGGTGGAGAGCATGTTCCAGATCTCCAGGCCCAGACCCTCAGCGTAGGTCTGGGTGCGGCGCGGTTGCCCCATCAGGCCCGAGAAGTGCTGCGGGAAGAAGGCCAGGTAGAAACCGATCACCGTGAATGCGAACGCAACCTTGCCGACCGCCTCCGGGAGCATCTTGCCGGTCAGCTTGGGGAACCAGTAGTAGAGGCCGGCCAGGAAGCTCAGCAGCGCACCACCGCCCATCACGAAGTGGAAGTGGGCCACCACGAAGTAGCTGTCCTGCGCCTGGGCGTCGAACGGCGGCATGGCCAGCATGATCCCGGTGATACCGCCGAGCGTAAAGGTCACCAGGAAGGCGATGGCGTAGAGCATCGAGGTGGTGAACCAGATGCGCCCACCCCACAACGTTCCCAGCCAGTTGAACACCTTCACCCCGGTCGGCACCCCGATAACGAAGCTGGTGAGTGCAAAGGCAGTGTTGGCGATCGCCCCCATGCCGGTGGTGAACAGATGGTGGCCCCAGACCGCAAAGCCCATGAAGCCGATGAAGATGCCCGACAGGATCACGACCGGGTAGCCGAACAGCGGCTTGCGGCTGAAGGTGGGGATGACCTCGGAGATGACCCCGAAGGCGGGCAGAATGATGATGTAGACCTCCGGGTGTCCGAAGATCCAGAACAGATGCTGCCACAAGATCGGCAGGGCACCCGCCGCGGGAACGTAGAAGAGGGCCCCGAACGTGCGATCCATGATCACCTGGAACAGCGCGATGGTGAGCGGCGGAAAGGCGAACACGATCAGGAATGAGGTGATCAGGATCATCCATACGAACACCGGCATTCGCATCAGCGTCATCCCCGGCGCCCGCATGTTGAAGATGGTCACGATCAGGTTCATGCCGGTTACCAGTGTGCCTATACCGCTTATGAAGAGGCCGATCATGTAGTAGTCCACGCCGGTGCCGGGGTTGTTGCTGAGCGAGGTCAGCGGGCTGTAGGCGAACCAGCCGACGTCGGGGGCGTCGCCGAAGATGAAGCTGGTGTAGATGAACAGCGCGCCGAAGGCGTAGAGCCAGTACCCGAAGGCATTGAGCCTGGGGAAGGCCAGGTCGCGGGCGCCGATCATCAGCGGCATGAAATAGTTCCCGAACCCGATTCCCAGCGGCATGATGGCCAGGAACACCATGGTCACCCCGTGCATGGTGAACATCTGGTTGTAGACGTCGGGGTTGAGCAGCTGCTGCTCGGGACGGGCCAGCTGGAGGCGGATGAGGAAGGCCTCGATGCTGGCGAAACCCATGAAGATGAAGCTGGTGACGATGTAGAGGATTCCCAGCCGCTTGTGGTCGACGGTGGTCAGCCAGCTGAGCCAGCCACCACGGACCCTGGGCCGGGACAGCATCCCGATATCGGCGCCGGGAGCCTCCACGGGTTCTCTAATTGCCATCTGTGCCTCCCATGAAACTCGCTTCCGCCTGCACGGCGTCCTCGGTGCCCAGGCTGAGGAGGTAGGCTACGATCGCTTCGATCTCCTCGTCACGGTTGGGGTCGTCGGTCTCCCACAGGGTCGGCATGTAGTTGGTGGGTTTGACCTCCTGGGGGTCTCTCAGCCACCGGGCCAGGTTCTCGGGGGTGTTGTCGAGCACCCCAGCCGCCAGCGAGGTGCGCAGCCCGAAGTTGGTGAGATTCGGGAAGTCGGGATCGCCGACGGTAAAACCGTCCGCGTAGTTGTCGATGGTGTGGCAGTTGGTGCAGCCCTTCTGGGCGAACAGCTGGCGACCGCGCTCGATGAGTGGATCGGCCTGCAGCGCCTGCGGCTCGAGGTTCTGGAAGCCCGCGACCCAGGCGTCGAAGTCCTCCTGGGTCTCTGCCACGGCCCGCACCCGCATGTAGGCGTGCGCCCCCAGACACAGCTCGGCGCACTGCCCGAAATAGAGGCCCGGTTCATCGGCTTGCAACCACATCTGGTTGTTCTGGTTGGGGATGGCGTCGCGCTTGCCACCGAGCTTCGGCAGCCACAGGGCGTGCAGCACATCGGCCGAGGTCATGTTGAAGATCACGCGGGCGCCGACCGGGATGTGGATCTCGTTGGCGGTGACGAAACCCAGATCCGGGTATTCGAACCGCCACCACCACTGGTATCCGACCACGTTGATGACCACGTCGCCCTCGGTGGGCACCACCTGTTGCTCGGTGCGGAAGGTGGTGCGCACCGTCGGCACCGCGACGGCGATCACGATAAGCGTCGGCAGGATCGTCCAGGCGATCTCCAGAGGGAGGTTGCCGTGTGTCTGGGGGGGGATGTCGTCCCGTTTTCCCCGGCGGTAGCGGATCATGGCGTAGATCAGCACCCCAACCACC
This sequence comes from Trueperaceae bacterium, assembly GCA_963662295.1. Taxonomy (GTDB): domain Bacteria; phylum Deinococcota; class Deinococci; order Deinococcales; family Trueperaceae. The sequence goes on along the minus strand of OY759346.1, from coordinate 3,126,192 downwards.
AGCACCAGCACGCCCCAACTCAACCAATAGGTGAATATAAAGAGGTCGAGCTGTTCCTGCGCGACCGGCCCGGCCGGTTCGAAAATCGACTGCGGTCCGGACAGATCGCAGGCCGTGAGGAGCAGGCCCAGACCAGCTAAGGGCACTGCCCTGCGTAGCCACTTTCTTATCGGCACAGTTTCCTCCCGGAGACGCGTTGGGCCTCAGTGGGCAAAGAGTACCCAGGGCACGGTGCTGCTGCCAATTAATGTATCACACCCGTTTCGGACAGATGGGACATTTATCCCCCCCGTTTCGGGGCTGGATGGCCGCGCTCTCACACCGATCCTGGTAGCGATGAGCAGGGCCCGAAGATGGTCTTGTCGGGATACGATTTGCCGGCTGCAGTAGCGGCCGATCGGGTCGCTGAGCGGCTGCTTTGCCAGCGTCGCCCCGCCTCCGAATGGGCCGAGCATCGTGGCGGGTCCGCCACAGGCGCTAAACCTGCGACTCCTGCAGCCCGGGTGCCTCCCGGTAGCCGATCGCTTCGGCAAGATGGGTCGATCGGACCGTCGGCTGGGCGGCCAGATCGGCGATCGTGCGAGCCACCCGAAGGAGGCGATCGAAACCCCGCCCGGACAGGGCGAGCCGCTTGGCAGCCTCGTGAGCGAAGGTCTCGGCGTCGGCTTCGAGCCGCACGTGCTGTCGTAGTACCCGGCCGATGAGTTGGCCGTTGGCGACGCCCTGCCGGTCCAGCGCCAGGGAGTGTGCCGCTCCGACCCGTAGGCGCGCCCGTTCGCTGTTTTCGCTCGGCCGGGCGTGGAGCAGCTCGTCGGGCGTCAGGCGGGGCACCGCGATGCGCAGGTCGAGCCGATCGAGGAGCGGTCCGCTGAGCCGTGAGAGATACTGTCGGCGCTGATGATGGCTGCAACGGCAGCTTCTACCGGGGTCGCCGAAATGACCGCACGGGCAGGGATTCAGTGCGGCCACCAGCAGGAAGTTGGCGGGGAAGGTGAGTGAGGCGCGCGCCCGGCTGATAGTGACCTGGCCGTCCTCGAGCGGCTGCCGCAACCCCTCGAGGGCGCGGCGGCTGAACTCGGGGAATTCATCCATGAACAGCACGCCGTGGTGGGCCAGGCTGACCTCGCCCGCTCTGGGAACCGTGCCGCCGCCGACGAGCCCCGCGTCGGAGACGGTGTGGTGTGGTGCCCGGAAGGGTGGCAGTCCGATCAGGCCGGGACCGGTCAGCGTCCCGGCGCTGGAGTGGATTCGGGTTGCCTCGACCGCTTCGGCCCGGTTCAACGGCGGCAGCAGGCCGGGTAGACGCCGCGCCAGCATGGTTTTACCGGCGCCCGGCGGACCGGCCATCAGCAGGTTGTGGCGCCCGGTTGCAGCGATCTCGAGGGCGCGTTTGGCGGCCGCCTGGCCCTTGATATCGAGCAGGTCGGGGGCGGTCTGGGTGACCATCGGGGGCGCGGGTCGTGCGGGCGGCAGGGCGCGTCTGCCAGACAAAAAGGCGATGGCGTCGATCAGATTCGCCGGGGCGAACACCTCGACGCCATCGACGACGGCCACTTCGCCGGCGTTGGCGGGGGGAACGATGACCCGCTGGTAGCCGGCTTGAGCCGCGAACAGCCCGATGTTGATGGCGCCTCGTACCGGACGTACCGAGCCGTCGAGGGCCAGCTCCCCGCAGATCACTATGTCCTCGAGGGCAGCCGTAGGAACCACGCCCTGAGCTGCCAGCAGCGCCAGGGCGATCGGCAGGTCGAAGGCGGGACCCTCCTTGCGAACGTCGGCCGGGGCCAGATTGACGATCACACGGCTGCTTGGAAAGGAGAGCCCAGCGTTGCGGATCGCGGCTCGTACCCGCTCGCGCGACTCCTGAACAGCGGCGTCGGGCAGGCCTACCACGATCACGTTGGGGAGACCGCCCGAGATGTCGACCTCGGCCCGGACTTCGTAGGCGTCGACCCCCAATACCGCTGCGGAGATGGTGCTCGCAAGCATCGCCCTCACGGTAGTCGCTGACGGGACCTGACGGCCCGCAGGCTGGGTCAAAGATCAGCCGCCCCGGCCCGCATCGAGCGGGCGCACAGGAGCCGGCCAGCTACCGAGGTTACACACAGCCATCCGAGCCAATTGCCGTACCGCGTGAACGGGGTGGACCCTGCCGTGGTCGGCAACGCCCCCCGCAACACCGTGCGCTCGCCGGCTCGGGTCGAAGCCAGCACCCGGCCATCGGCGGCGATAAGCATGCTGGGGCCCGACTGCGACGCGAGGGCCACGGCGCGCCCCGTTTCGGCAGCGCGGACGCGGGTGGCCTGCGTGTGCCAGTGGGCGGTCGCCGACCCCGCAATGACGGTATCGTTGCTCACTACCAGCAGCGCACGCGCTCCGTTCCGGACGGCCGAACGGGCAAAGTCGGGAAAGGCGCTCTCCCAACAGATGAGTAGCCCGAACGGTTCGCCGTTCACGCGCCTCACACCCGGTTTGGAACCGGGGTGAAGCCAGCCTTCGAACCAGGGCACGGGCGCCCGTTTGTCATAGACCCGCTCGAGGCGCCCCCCCTGCCAGAGAAACAGGGAATTGTAGTGGTGCCGGCCATCGAACGCGATCCCCGAAACCAGCGCCACCGCTGCCGGAAGGAAAGGGCTCAGCCGCACCTCGTCGTCGGGTGTGGCGACGATGCCGGGGAGACTCGACTCGGGCCAAACGACGAGGTCGTCCGGAGCCGCCTGACGGCTCAGTCGGGCATAGCGCGCCAACAGGGCACGACGGCTCCTGTCGTCGAAACCCGCCGCGTGCACCTCGCGGTCGCTATTGGCGCCCTGGACCAGCGCCAGCGATTGGGTGCCGGTCGGGGTCACCCCGAGGGGTGCAAACAGCGTCGCCACGACTGCGCCGGCGACCCCGGCCCCCACACCCCAGCGCCCCGCTATTCCTCGGTGGATCGCCAGATTCAGGCATAGCAGCAGGAGGGTGAGTCCGATGACGCCGCTCCAGCCGGCCCCCCGGATCAGGGGCGTTCCGGCTGCCAGGTAGCCCAGCGCCACCGGGCTGGCCAGCTGCCCGAGTAGCTGCTGCGACGTTGCCACCGTCTCCGTCGCTGTCCACGCGAGGGGAAGAACGATGGACGCCGGTACGCCGGTCCCCCTGACAGCCAGGGCGATCAGGACCCCCGGGACCGCGAACAGGAGTGCATGGCCTGCAACCAGCAACAGGAAGGCAGGTCGCGATAGCTGGTACACCCCGGCGGCCCCGAGTGCGGTCACGCTGGCCCCGACCGTGGCTGTCCACAGCGCCATTCGGTTGGGCTTCGCCTCCCGATCGAGCGCGGCCATGAGGGGCACCAGAGCGCCAAAGGCGAGCCACCCCCAGGACCCGGGGCGGGCACTCAGCGACACCAGCGAGCCCGCCAGTAGGGCCAGCGCCGCAGGCGGCAGCTGCGCCCATAGCCGGGTCAAGGCCGTGATGGGCCCGATCGCATGACGAACATGCTGGCGATCGTATGAGGGTAGTCGGAAACCTCCTCCGGGGTGGCGAACAGGCTGTTGAGCACCACGCAGCTGAGGTGATGCCAGCCGACGTCGCGAAGGGGGGCCCGACCCCGAATCACCACCCCCTCGCCCTCACCGACGGGCCCCGACCAGGCGACCCGTCCCGCGAAGGCTGGGATCTGTTCGTCGTTCACCATGCAGGTGAGGGTATAGACGCCGCTCCGATCGTCGGAGACCTCGCTGAAGAACAGCCCGAAATCGACGCTCGAGGCGCTCGTGACGTGCCGGTAAACCGGCCCCTCGGGATCGTCCAGAAAGAGGTATCCCTGTCTGATCCCGGCGCGGTGGTAGCGATGGTCGATCCCCTGCTCGGTACCGCCGTCAAACGGCTGTGTTGGGCCCAGCACGCGGGTCTCCAGGGGGGTGAAGGTTCTGGCCAGTCGGAGCACAGCTCGGCCTGCGTGAGGGGCTCGCCGCTGCGGATCGCCGGAGGGATCGTCGGGAGCTGCCGAAAGAAGAGGTTCAGGGTGCCTATGCGGTCGGGGGCCAGCTCGAGCTGGAGATGTCGGGTCTCGCCGCAATCGAGGTGGAGCGTGTGGCTGATGTCGTCGTCGGCGAGTTGGGTCGACCCCACGAAGGAGAGCAGTCTGAACGAAAGCGGCTGGGGGGCGCCCCTGAGGGTAAGGTCGACATCGAGTCGCATGCGACCGCCCGGCATCACCGTGGGGACCACGCGGGTGAAGGTGTGAACGGTGGTGCGGTTGGGCTGTGCCGGCTCACAGGTCGAGCCTGCAGCCGTATCGGCCTGCCCCGGGGCGATGGCCAGAAGCCACAGCAGCCCGGCCCCGCCGATAAACAGCGACATCCTGCGAACGTTCCGGTGCATGGTGGAACCCGATCCTTTCTCGCTGCGCCGACGTGGTCGACAGCTAGGGAACGTCCAGGGAGGTCCAGGTATAGAATTGATCGCTTTCATTGCCGAGCCTGGCCTTGTGCCAGCTTTCGCCGCTGACCTCGTCCCCCCAGGGGGAGATTTCGTCACAATCGAGGATGAAGTCGACCTCCCTCGAGGTGATGAAATCGGTCGGCCCGTATTTCTCCCGGGTTCCCGATTCGTCGCGCCAGCGGCCGTCGAAGCCGACACGGGTGTTGATGGCTATGTAGTCCACTTTGACGTCCGTCTCGGTGGTGCCGTAGGCGATGATGTCCATCGAGGCGTAGAGGTCGTCCGGCAAGCCCAGGGGGATGCAGTCTCCGAACTCGGTCCAGACGTCGGAGTAGCCGTCGATGCGCCAGAAACTTCCGCCGCCGCTGGCGTGGTCGCTGGAGCGGCCGCCACCACCGCCGCCACCACCGCCGCCACCACCGCCGCCACCACCGCCGCCACCACCGCCGCTACCCCCTCCCGCCAAGACCAGCGATAGCGTCAACGTCACCACCAGGGCTGCCAGCGGGCGGCGGACGTAGAGGCGGCTCATCGAACGCCCTCGTCTCGATCCGGAAGGTTCAGGGCTTGTAGCAGGGTGGTGTCGCCGGTTCGTAGCGCCGACAGCGATGCCAGGGTGGCGTAGTCTTCGAGGCTCACACCGCCCTGCTGCGCAGCTCGAAGCTCTTTGAGGGTGACGGCGTGCGCTTCGAGGCCGGCCCGGATGTCTTCGGCCGTGGCATGGATGTAGGCCTTGGCGAGTTCGGAGGGGAGCGCCTCGAGGAGGTCGGGGCTGAGCTGCAGTAGGTTGAGGCGGCGCCCGTAGGCCTGGGTGCTGACCAGGGCGGGATCGAGGATCTTGCCTCCGAGCAAGACAGTGCCGTCGGTGGCGATGGTGAACCGCCCCAGGGAACGAAGGTCTAGGACGGCGTCCAGCTCGGCTCGATCCCACACTTGGAGCGGGTGCCCGCTCGGCACCGTGGGCCCTGAGCAGGCGGCGAGCAGGGCCGTCAGCAGGGCGACCAGTACGGTTGCCGGCCACAACTGTCGACGGGCGGTTCTAGGGCGGTTTCTACTGGGGGATGCGGGGCTGGGGCCGGTCGGATTCGGACGGATGGGTGGCTGCAAGCGGTGTGCGATGGCGTTACCTCCGGGGGCCACCTTAGCGGCGGCTGCGCCTGGGGGGTGGGGTCGCATCGGCAACAATCCAGGCCACCTCGATTCAGCCTATGGCGTTTGCCATCTCGGACGCCCTAGAGGGCGTGGTAGCGTGGCGCAAAAGAAGGGTGTTGGTGGAGAGGTTGAAGCTGTGAAGGTACTCCGAATCGCACTGGCGGGTATGGCGGTGGCGGCCGTGCTGGTGGCCTGCGGTCTGCTACCGAGCCTGCCGGACCAGACAGCCCTTAACCCCCTTCAGCTCGACGGCCTTCAGATCAAGATCGACCTGCCTCCTGCAGGGCTGGCGACCGCCGTGACCGGCTCGGGCAGCGCGGTGCCGATCCCCTTTGTGAATCGCGAGTTCTTCGAGGAGACGCGGTCCCCCCGGCAGCTGACCATCGACGGCGGGTTCGAGGCGTTCGCCGTCGTGGTCGATGGTGCCGGAACCTACCCCGACATCCTGATGCTCACCGACATCGGACTGACCTTGAGGCTCTGGGAGGGCGCCTCGAGCTTCGATGAGGCCACCGAGGAGACGCGGCTCGAAGTCGACTTCGTCACCGGAACCAGCCTCCGGCTCGACAAGCTCGACCTCACCTGCACCAGCGCCCCCTGCATCTACACGTTCAGCCTGCCGATCCTGGCCGAGAGCAGCCTCCCACTGACGCTGTTGGATAGCGAGTTAGACACCGCCATGGCGATCCTGACGGGCGGCTCCAACGCCAATTTCGTCCAGGCTGTGGTGACCCTTGAAGCCACCTCGACCCCCGAGCTCGGCCCCGCCAGCGCCTTGGTGGTGACGGTGCAGGCCGGGGAGGGGATGTTTGAATTCTAGCCACCGCGGCAGCGACCTCTCCCAGCGGTTTGGGAACGCTCGGGCAACGCCGAAGACGACACGATAGTGTTTCGAAGGGAGGTATGGCCCAACGCTTCATACGGTGGAACCCGATGTGCGTGGTAGCGATCCGAATTCTTGATTCTCGATATCGAAAGGTTGGTGACGCATCGCAATGATGGTCAAGTGGATATGAGGAAGTGTCTTGCTCGGAACCGCCGTGGTGCTGCTCGGCGCCTGCGGTCTGTTCAATGTTACCGTCGACGACCCCCTCGGGCTCGAGGGACAACCGATCAGTGTGCGTGTGGTTGGCACCACCCCAAGCATCACCGCGCAGGCGGTGGCCACCGGCACTAGCGATCCCGTCAACTTCAACAATATCGATACCGGAGGGATCACACCGGGGACCTTCTCGATCGAACAGGAACTCGATGGTAGTGCGACCGTGGAGGTGCCGTCGGGGCCGCTGCCCGAAGTCATCACCCTCTCGGACGTTACACTGTCGGTCAACTTGAGCGATGATGGTGGCAACAACGCCGCAAAACATCGACAACTTTGAGGTATCGGGCGACGCCACCCTAACGCTGGCCGGTCCGGCGGCGGCGATCTCGCCGGCCCAGATCGTCGGCAACTACGACGTGACCGACGTATCGTTCAGCGCCTCCTTAACCAGTGCCTTACTCGACCAGGTAAACCCGATCCTGACCGGGGGCCCAGAGCCCAACACCGTTACTGCCACGATCACGGTGACGACGACCAGTACCCCTGATTTGCCGGTCGGTAGCGAGATTACGCTGACCCTTGGCAATGCTTCCGCCGTGATCGGCCCCTAGACCGCGGCACGACCAGTAGACACAACCGATATAACGAATGCGGGAGCGCCTGAAGGGGGCGCTCCCGCGTGATCGTCTGGTCTGGAACGACGTCAACTGCCGGGTTTGGTGTGGGCGATCAGCCCGTAGGACCCCGGCCCCAAGTGGGTGGCGATGACCGGTCCGATGTCGTAGATGCCGCCGTTCTCGTAGGCGATGCCGGCCGCGTCGATGGCTGCCTGGAGCTTTTCGACGGTGCCGATGTCGAGGGTGTGGATGAAACTCACCACCAACTCACCGGGGTGGCTGGCGTGGTGTGCCTGCAACCGCTCGACCACCTCGCGAAGCGCCCGTTTGCTGCCTCGGGCGCGGCCGACCGGCACGATGCTGCCGTCTTCGAGGCCGAGGATAGGCTTGATGTTGAGCAGGCTTCCCAGCAGTGCGCTGGCCCCACCGATCCGGCCCCCCTTCTGGAGGAACTCGAGATCGCCGACCGTGAACAGCACCAGGTTGGTGTCGCGGATATGCTCGAGGGCCTTCAGAATGGTCTGCAGATCGGCCCCTTCGGCCCGAAGTCTGGACGCCTCCTTGCCGAGGTCGCCCAGCCCCAGGCTCGAACTCCGGCTGTCGAACACGGTAACGGGCACCCCGGCGCTGTCGATGGCCAGGGTGGCGGACTGAAGTGTGCCCGAGAGTTCGGCGCTGACGGTGAGGCACAGGATCTCGCTGGCGCCCGCCGCCACGACGTCGCGGTAGGCGACCTCGAAGTCCTGGGGGCTGGGCTGGCTGGTTTTAGGCAGCTCGGCACCGGCCTTCACCCCCTCGAGGATGTCCTTGGGGCCGATCTCGACCCAGTCCTTGTAGGTCTGCTCCTTGAAGCGGATATAGAGCGGCACCCGATACAGATCGAGCGCGGCCAACTCGTCTTCGGTCAGATCGCAGGTCGAATCGATGATGATGGCTAACATGGGCCTCCTCCGGGGTGGTGCGGCCGGGGCCTCGCTCCCGGCGGCCATTCGGGACAAGCGCTCTGTACCTTGCCAGGTACTATGTGCGTCCAAACGATGCCGTAGTCTATCCAAATATCGGTAAGGGGGTCTGAGGTGCTCGAGGCACTGTGGTGGCTGCTGCAACCGAGCAGCGTGCTCGTGGCACTGCTGCTGCTGGCATTCGTGAGCCTGCGGCGGCGCTGGCTGGCGTTGGCGCGCAGCCTGCTGGGCCTCGTGCTGCTGGCCGTGCTGGCGCTGCTCTTGCTCCCCGTCGGATCGTGGCTGGCGGCCCCGCTCGAGGCGCGGGTGCCGGCGCCGACGACGCTGCCAGACGACGTCGACGGCCTGCTGGTACTGGGAGGGGCGCTCGACTGGCGCGTCGCATCGGCGCGCGATCAGCTCGTTGCCAACGCCGCTGCCGAACGGCTGATGGCCGCCGCGGGGCTGGCGAGGCGCTACCCCGAAGCCCGCCTGGTCTTTACCGGGATATTCGGGGATCAGGTGCCGCACGACTTCCAGGCGGACGCCGATGCTCAGAGCTTCTTTTTCGGTGCAGCCTTCGCCAGCCGTGAGATCGTCTTCCTGGGCGGAGCCCGCAGCACCTACGAAGATGCGCTGCTGGCGCTCGAGACCCTCGAGCCGAAGGCCGGAGAGCGCTGGCTGTTGATCACCAGCGCCCTCCACATGCCGCGGGCTCTCGCGGTGTTCGAGACGCTCGGCTGGTCGCTGACGCCCTATCCGGTCGACTACCGGACCGCTGGTGGGGCGGCGCTGCTGCGGCCGCGGCCCGACCTCGCCGCCGCGCTCACCGAGGTCGACCTGGCGGTGCGCGAGTGGGGAGCGCTGCTGGTGTATCGGCTGACGGGCCGAATCGAGTAGCCCTTCCGGAAGGGCTGGGGCACGACGCTTGGTGTGAAGCTCGGAGCTAGACGCTCAGCGTTCGACCAGGGCGGTCAGGGCCCCGCGACGGATCAGCTCCTCGCCGATCTGGACGGCGTTGAGGGCCGCACCTTTGCGGATCTGATCGCCACAGACGAACAGCGCCAGCGCGCCCGGAAGGCTGGTGTCGGAGCGGATGCGCCCGACGAAGATGTCGTCCTCGCCGCTGGCGCTGAGCGGCATCGGGAAGGTGTTGCTGTGGCGGTCGTCGACCACCGTTACCCCAGGCGCCTGGGCCAGCAGCTCGCGGGCCCGGTCGGCGTCGACAGGGTCGGCAAACTCGGCGTGGATGGCTTCGCTGTGGGCACGGAAGACCGGCACCCGTATGCAGGTGGCGCTGATGCGCAGCTCGGGCTCGACCAGGATCTTGCGCGATTCCAGGACCATCTTCCGCTCTTCGAGGTTGTAGCCGTCGTCGCCGATGTCGCTATCGTGGCTGAAAAGGTTGAAGGCGATGGGGTGCTGGAACATGTCCGGCGCGCCGGCCTCGCCGTCGAGGAAGGCCCGCGCCTGCCGATCGAGTTCGTCGATTCCGGCCGCCCCCGAACCCGAAACCGCCTGGTAGGTGGCGATGGTGGCGCGCTTCAGGCCGAAGGCCCGATGCAGCGGGGCGAGCGCCATCAGCGCCACGATGGTGGAGCAGTTGGGGTTGGCGATCACCCCGCGATGTGCGAGGGCGGCCTCGCCGTTGATTTCGGGGATCACCAGCGGGCAGCGCTCATCGAGGCGCCAGGCGCTGGTGTTGTCGATGACCACCGCCCCCTGTTCCGACCAGCGCCAGGCGTGGGCCCTGGAGATGCTGCCGCCCGCCGAGGAGAAAACGACATCGGCGTTCAGGTTGCCGTCGTGGGGGAGCGCCTCCACAGTGTGCTGCCGGCCTCGGAAGGGAACCTGTTTTCCGGCCGAGCGTGACGAGGCGAAGAGCGTCAGGGTAGTGACGGGGAAGTCCCGCTCGGCGAGCAGCTCGAGGAATTCCTGACCGACCGCTCCGGTGGCCCCTACAATGGCTACGCGCATGGCGCTGCCCCTCCCTCGCTGGCCCTGACGCCCCTTGTAGGAGCGTCTCCAGCGTATCCGCTGGCTGCAGACCTGAGCCAGGAGTGTAGCACGCTGCAATCGAGGCAGCGGGCGTGGGGGCTAGAGGTGTGCCCGATGCCCAACGGCTTGGCGGCTGTGGCTCTATACTGGCTGGAATGCGGTCTCTAAACACCCTACGTGAGCGCCTGAAGGGCCTCGGTCCGGAGGCCGAACGGCTGCTGCCCGCCTTGGACGCACTCGAGTACGAGTTCGAACTGCGCGCCCGCCGCATCGCCGCACTGTCGACCGCCAGCCACATCACGGCCGGCTTGGCCGGCGGCCGGCACGACAACAGCCTGGTGCTCGACAATGTGCTGATGGCAACGCTCGCGCTTTCGGAGGCCGAGCGCAGCCTGGTAATCCTCGCCGACGAGGGGTCACAAGGCTACCAGGTGATCGCCGCCCGGGTTCTCGAGGATGCCGCGTCTGCCCGGCCGATCGCCGAGCAGGCGGTGCGGGCCGCGCTGGTCCGCGACAGCCGGCTGGTGGCGCCCGAGCTGGTTCGTGACGATGGAGACGACCAGCTGTTCGTGGCCGCCTTCCGTAGCGCCATGGCCACCCCGATCGTCTTTCAGGACGCGGTGATCGGCTGTCTCTACGTCGATACCCGAGGCCCCGAACGCCGCTTTTCCCACGCCGATTTCGAAACCTTCCGCGTCTTTTCTCGGCACGCCTCGGTGGCGTTGGGGCTGGCGCTGGGGACGCGACTTCGCTGACGCACCAGCTCCGGTTCGATAGCATGGGGGCATGGTCGACGCGAATACCGACGATTGGCTGGACTGGTACGCCCTCGAGGCGGCCATCCCGCTGGATGTACTGCCCAGCTTCCACCGCGCCTTTCTGACGCTTAACAACCCTCGTGAAGCCTGGGACGACGCACCGTTGCGGCGGGTCCAGGGGAAGGTGCAGGCCGCTCTGAAGCGGCTGGAGCGCGAGGGACGTGCCCGACCCGAGGGAGAACGCCTGCTGGTGGCGCCTCAGGCGCTGCCGGAAGGCTTTGAGGAGCATTTCCAACGGGATCATGACGGCGTTTGATCTCGCCCGCTGGCGGCGGGTGGTGGTCAAGGTCGGTAGCAGCAGCCTGACCGACGAAGCGGGCCGCATCCACCCGCCCAAGATGTGGGCCATCGCCAGAGGTGTGGAGGTGCTGCAGCGAGCGATGGCGGGGCGGGCGGTGCTGGTGTCGTCCGGAGCCGGGGCAGCAGGCCGAGAGCGCCTCGCCCTGTCGCTGCCGCTGACGCTGCCCGACAAGCAGGCGGCCGCGGCCGTGGGGCAGGCGTTGCTGATGCTCGACTGGGCACGGGCGCTGGCGCCGCTGCCGGTAGCGCAGCTTCTGCTCACCGCCTCCGACATGCAGGACCGCGAGCGCTACGTCAATGCCAAGAACGCCCTCGAGGCGAGCCTCAATCTGGGCGCGGTGCCGGTGGTGAACGAGAACGACAGCGTCGCCACCGCCGAATTGAAGCTCGGCGACAACGACACCTTGTCGGCCTGGACGGCCTACCTGATCGGTGCCGACGCCCTGATCATCCTCACCGATGTGGACGGCCTCTACGACACCGATCCCAACCAGAACCCCGAGGCGAAACCGATTCCCCTGGTCGAAACCGTGGCCGACGTTGCCCACCTGGCGGGCGATGCCGGCAGCCGACGGGGCACCGGGGGCATGGTGACCAAACTCAACGCCGCCCGCATCGCCTCCGAGGCCGGCATCGAAACCCTCATCATCGGCGGCGGTGGCGAGGGGCTCGAGGCGCTGGCGCGGGGCGAGGTGCGGGGCACACGCCTTCTCGCCAACGCCCCCACCCCCGCCCGGAAGGCATGGATCGCGCAGCAACCCAGCCGCGGCGAGATCCACGTCGATGCCGGCGCAGCTCGGGCGCTGGCGCGCGGACGCAGTCTGCTGCCCAGCGGTATCACCGAGGTAGTCGGCAGCTTCGGGTTCGGCGACGCCGTCGCGGTGGTGCATGCCGGTACCGTGGTGGCCCGGGGGCTGTGCAACTACAGCCATGAAGCCACGGGTCGCATCAAGGGCTTGCACACGAGCGAGATTCGCGAGGCACTCGGGTTCAAGGACTACGACGAGGTGGTCCACCGCGACAATCTGGTGCTGGTGGCCGCAGCCGACCACGAATGAGGCCGGCAAAACGCGATATTCGTCGCCTTTTGGACCGGGGACGGGTGCTACCATGTGGGCATGAATGCACGTACCCAACTGGCGTATCTGGCTGCGGGCCTGACCCTGGCTCTGGGCCTGCTCAGCTTCATCAATCCGTTGGTGATGGTGCGTCTGCTGGGCCTCGAGGTGGTCGAACCGCGGGGTCTCAGCGAGATTCGCGCCACCTATGGGGCGCTGTTCCTGGCTATGGGGGCGGTGATGCTGTGGGCCGTGCCGACAGGCCGCCGCGGGAGTTGGCTGCGGCTGCCGGGACTGCTGTGGCTGGCAGCTGCGGTGGGCCGTGCGCTCAGTATGGCCATCGACGGGGTTCTGACGCCGCTCAACGTGGTGATATTGCTGCTGGAGTTGCTGATCGGCGTTTCGGCGTTGGTGGGTAGCTTCGCCGCTGCCAAGCCCTCATCGGCGGTAGCGATATCCGAAGCCAAAGTCGAAGAGGAGCCGCCCAACCCCCTGCGTGCCTACCGGGGGTAGGCGCGCGAACCGCGACGAGGGGGCACTCGCGGTACCCTGCCGATCATGATCGATAGCCTGAAGGGCAACGAGGTTCCGGGTCGGTGAAGGAAGGACTGCCGGACGGCACCCGTTATGTGCTACCGCAACGCGCCGCTGCCAGGGAGGGCATCGTCAAGCGGCTGGCTGAACTGTACGACGCCTGGGGCTATCAGCTCGTGGAAGTTCCCGTGCTGGAGCGCTACCAGGCCGATCATCCCAGGGCCAGCCAATCGTTTAAACTCTCGGATCGAGACAGTGGGGTGCTGGCGCTGCGTTCGGACTTCACCCCGGCGCTTGCCGGCCTGGTGCGGCTCGACTACCCCGGGTCCGCGGCCGAGGGGGGTGTTCCACTGCGGCTGCGCTATGCCGGCACCGTGTGGCACGCGATCGACCCGGAGCTCTCGCGCACCCGCGAATTCACCCAACTCGGCCTCGAGCTGATCGGCGTCAGCAACGCCCGGGCCGACGCCGAGCTGATCCACCTGGCCCGCGAATCGGTTCGGGCCGCCGGGCTGACGCCGCGGGTAGAGATCGGCAATCCCGGCTTCGTGCGCGCCCTGTTCGAGGTCGGTGGGGTGCCCGAGGAGGTACGCCCGCTGCTGGCCGAGGCGATCGACCGCAAGGACCGCGCCGAACTCGACCGGCGCCTGGCGCCCCTTGAACTCGATTCCGACGTCCGGGACGCTCTGCTCGAGGTACCGGATCTCTATGGCGATGTCTCGGTGCTCGCTGCTGCCGCCGAGGTCGCCCGCTGGCCCGAGGTCGAGCGCGAACTCAGGCGGCTGGCCGGGGTGCTCGGCGAGTTCGAGGACGACAGCGAACTGCTGGTCGATCTGGGGATAGCCCGGCGCCTCAGCTACTACACCGGCGTGACCTTTCGGGCCTATACCTTCGACTACGGTCAGCCGCTGCTGGGCGGTGGCCGTTACGACGGGGCGCTGCTGCCGTTCGCGGCGGGCTTCTCGATCGGTCTGGAGCGGCTGGTGGAGGCGCTGCCGCCCGATGAGACGGCGTTGCCGCTGCTGGTGTTGAGTCTGAACGATCCCGCCGCCCGCCGCCTGCGGGCCGCCGGTTTTCGGGTCGTCCGGGCGTTGAGCGAGGATCCGGCTCAGGCGCGCCTCGAGGCTCAGGCGCTGGGGATCCCCTACCTGCTCAGCGACCGGCTCGAACCGCTGACGGCGGATCCTCCCGGCAGAGAGGTGCTGCTGGCCGCCTTGGAGGGTGACGATGCGGGGAGCTGACAAGCTCGTCCTGGCGCTGCCCAAAGGGCGGCTGATGGAGGAAGGCCTGCAGGCGCTGCGTCGCGCGGGTCTCGACCTGGAGCCCCCGCCCCGGAACCGGGCACTCCGCTACGATGCCGGCGGCGTCGTGGTGATCGAGATGCGTAACGCCGACGTACCCACCTATGTGGAGTTGGGGGTGGCCGACGCCGGCATCGTCGGCCGCGAGGTGCTGCTCGAGGCTGGCAGCAGCCTCTACGATGCGGTCGATCTGGGCCTTCAGCCCTGTCGCCTATCGCTCATCAGGCCGCGTGGGGAGGGGGGTCCGATTCGGCGGGTCGCCAGCAAGTATCCGCGTCTGACCGGCGACTACCTGAGGCGGGCGGAGAGCGGCGCCGAGGTCGTAACACTGACGGGAAACGTAGAGCTGGCCTGCCTTACCGGTCTTGCCGACGCCGTGGTCGACATCGTGCAGACCGGCAGCACGCTCGCCGCTAACGGTCTCGAAGAGGTCGACGTGATCCTCCATTCGACCACCTATTTCGTGGTCAACCGGGCCGCATTAAAGCTCAAGACGACCCAGCTCAGACCGCTCATCATAGCCCTAAGGGAAGGGAAAGAGGACAGGGAGTAGGAGGGGGAAGAGGTTTGGGGCCCCTTCAGAAAGTAGGAGATTTAGGTCCCCTTCAGACCCCTTCCCTTCGGTCAGGGTTCTTACGGGGTCCTTCAGAGCCCCCCTTCGGTGGTCTCTTCAGGGGCTACGGAGCCTCCAAGGAGTCTCCTCCGCCAGAAGATGTTTTTAAAGGAACAAGCAAGACACCGTTAGCGTCTTCACACCCTGGTTATTCCATATCTTCTGCTGGAGGAGACTCATGCAATGAGGCTCCGAGAGCCCCGGGGAGACTTGCCGTTAGGGAAGGCTCAACGGGACCCCGGAAGACACCGAAGGTGTCTGAAGGGGCACCAAATCTCCTAATCCCTGTGTCTGAAGGGGCTCCAAGACCCCTACTCGTCTAGAAGGTACCTTCACCCCCTCCCCTTCCCCTTCCCTTTCCCTCCCTTTCCCCTTCTTCTTGCGTCGGTGACGGCGTCGATCTCGATGACGTAGTGTGGTCCGAAATCACCGTGGGGCTGGGTTTTCTGCGGGAAATACGCAAAACGTGTGATCTTTGCCCAGCAAAATTTCGGGGAATCATCTAGAATATCCGGTATGAGAAAGGTGCGCAGAAGGAACGCGTCGAGTGGGTTCACACTTATAGAACTCCTCATCGTCATCGCTATCATCGGGATTCTCGCTTCCGTCGCCATCGTGATCTGGTTCAGTGCCAGAAGCCGGGCCCAAACCACAGCCGCCGAGCAGTATCTGGTCAACATCTACAAGGTAGCCAACGCTTTCTTGGCCGAGGACGCCGGCAACGATTTGGTGCCCGGAGCTACCGTTTGCGATGTCGACTATGTTGCCGGACCCTACAGTGTCGAGAGCAACGGGTTGGTTCTGAACTGCCTGATGACGGTGGCGCCAGATCGGTCCATCTCCATCACCGCGGACAGCCTCTCAGGAGCGTCGGTCGCGGTCCCATAACACGCTGGAGAGCGACCCATACGAGCCTCGACCGTCGGTGCCCACCGACGGTCCTTTTTTGGGTGTCGTGGGCCCTTCAAAGTGGCGCTTTCCGGGGCCTTTTCAGAAGGCGCGCGGCCTTGCAATACCTTAATAATTAAGGTATATTTTATGGGGTCCGGCCACGTCTAGGGAGGCTTGTATGTTACAGCCAGAGCTCTTCTGCGGATGAGCGAAGGGCGCGTCGAACAGCTGCGCTAGGAGGCGTCGCGTGCGGCCTTGGCGCGTTCGGGCCGTCGGACCTTTCGTCGGCGACTCGCGGCGGTGCTTCAGGGTTGGGCCGGCAGCCTCGGTCCTTCGCTGACGTTAGGGGTTCGTGACGAGACCTTTGGGGGGCCCTTCCTGAGCGAAAGACGCATCTGAACGGCCCTTCGAGGCTACTCTCTGTCACCAAGGGCGCAGCGGGAGGGTCCGCTGTGCCCGCATACCCGCTGATAGGTATGTGTACACCCTCGAGAACGGCGTCGGCGGTGGTCACATCGACTACGTCCGCAAGCTCAACCGGGGCGACGCGACGGAGGTGACCACAAGCGGCTGGCCGTACCAGCAGGTCGTCAACACCATCAACCCCAGGGTGATCCGAGCCAGGGACACGCCAGCTGGGAACAGGGTCTACTTCACCGCTGCCACGGGACCAAGCCTGAATGAGCAGGCCGTGTTCGCCTTAGCAAGAGTATCGCGCATCCTACGGACCGCGTTCAGGACGGGTTGAACACCTTGTGAGGGGCAAGAAGTGCCGGTCAGTACGGCATTCTCCGGCATCGTGTCCAGCACGCACATCCTCTGATCCCACATGAATCTGACCTCGAAATCGCCTCCCATAGCCCGAGTATTCAAGCTGGTATGCGTTGCTGGGAAGGGTTGGAAACCCCTCCAGCACGAGAGGGAATCCGAGATTTGCCGTACTGACCGGCCTTCTTGGCTTGTCGGGAGTCCTTTGAGCTGTCCTGAACGCCATTCAGAAAACAGGCGACTCTCTTGCTTAGACGCTGACGACGCTGGCCTGGGCGTGCTCTGGGAAAGCGTGAAGGACTACCAGGATGAGCCGACAGACTTCACCATCGGAGCTGAGGGCGGCATCTACGTCGGTGGGGACTTCCTCGATGGCCTCGTCCGGAGGCTCGACCCGTCTGATGGGAGTACGGATTGGGAGTTCAGTGTGCCGTTCGCCGATGGCTTCCCAGCCGGCATTGCCGTGCTGGAGGAGGCCGCGTGTTTCTAGGAGGAAATGTGGACACTGTATGCCCACAGACCCTGCTCGGGTACCAACAGCAAGACCTCGGTGGGGTAGAGGACCTTCACCCACTCCCACTCATCCCCACCTGCTACGGCGTACGAATAGGCAAACCCAATGGGGGAGGACTAAACGCCGGGAACGGAATGTTCAACCCCGCCACGGCAATCTTCGTCGTCGGAACTGGAGTCACAGCACCCGACAAGCCCCCCACACCACTAAACTGCACCAAAGAGCCACCAAAGTTTGTCACCCATAGATCACCGCTATTATCGAACGCCAAACCCCTCGGAAACTCCAGACTTCCAGCGTTCGCGCTGATCGTCACATCAGGAGCAGGACTCCCCGACACCGCCAACTGAGACAGAGTAAATTTCACGACTGTGTCACTACCTGCGTTCGATACCCACAAGTTCCCAGCGGCATCAAACGCAAGCCCAACCGGAGAGGCAAGACTTCCGGCGTTCGCGCTGATCGTTACCTCAGGCACCAACGCGCCCCCAACGACCAACTGAGCCGGACTGAACATCACAACAGTGTGGGGGGTAGCGTTGGCAACCCACAGGTTCCCAGCAGCATCAAACGCAACACCCGAGGGAAAATCGAGTCCAGTGATCGTCACGTTCGGCGTTGGAGCACCATCAACCAACAACTGATCCGCAAGAAACTCCACCACCGAATTCCCATTAAAGCTCGCGATCCACAGGCTACCCGACGAGTCGAACGCACCCCACAACGGGTTCGTTGGTAACCCCGTGATCGTCACCTTCGCAGACGGAGAGCCATCAGCACCCAGATCCGAAGCGTCGTACTCGACCGCCTGCCCAAACTGATCTATCACCCAGAGATCCCCATCACCATCGACCACCACACCCTCCTCAAGGGTCGCGGTGGTCGTGAGGGTCACCTCGGGAGTGGAAGCCGTCGAGGTGGCTAAGTGCTCAGCATCGAAACCCAACACGTTGTTGGCGCCAGTAGATTGGGCGAGCCAGAGGGTGCCGCTCCCAGGACGCAAAGCATACGTGGCGCTCGTGCTTGCCGTCATTCCACTCTATCACCTCGATCGTTGCAAGGGGGGCGACCGGGTTGTAGATCTCGCTGACGATGGGGTCGTCCGTCCGTACGGTCTCAGCGGATAGGGAGTACAGTCCAGGCGTGAGATCCAGCAGGGTCGTGCTCTGCGTAACTAGTTGCGAGAAGCCGTTCGCGCCTGCCACCAGCACGTCCGCATCCACCCCGCCAGGCAGGCCCAATATCGTCACCTCTAGACTCCCGACGTCGAGGGTGTACGACACCTCGATCCCCGCGCCACTACTGCTACTTACTTCCGCTGGAGAACCCAAGACCGTTGGAGTGTAGGTGTTGCTGCCATCCGTGACGCTACTCGCTACCGCGCTGTACTCGCCCGGCGCCACATCCGGCAGTACTGTCGATGTCGAGAAGTCCTGACTGAAAGCATCGGGGCCGTTCACCGTCACGTCGGCATCCACCCCGGATGGAAGGCCGCTGATCGCTACGGCCAGCGTCCCACCAGCGAGCGCGTAATCCACCATCACGGTAGCTGTCTCGTCCGCCACCACGGTCGCGCTCGGCGGGGTGATGGTCGCCACGAACTCGCTCGTCACCGCTGTGACGGTGATGACTCCAGCCTGCACACTGTAACTGCCCGGCATGAGGCCCGACAGGGTGGTTCCCTGCGTCAAGATGGTGCCGTAATTCCCGGGTCCGTTCACGCTGATGTCCGCTTCTTGGTTGGTGGGGAGGCCGGTGATGGTGATCTGGAGGCTTCCTGTGGGCACTGGGGGCTCGGGGGGCACGGCGCAGCCCGCCAGGATCAGCAGCACGAGCGCGCTCAATAGCGGGAAACGACCCCAACGTAGGCGGGCTTGAGCTGGCTGCATGAAGATCCTCCCCTAACGATTTTGGTGTTGCTCCATTATTCCACGTGATGCCGATGAGGTGGGGAGGTGATCAAAATACCCAGGCGGCTGTTCGATGGCATGCTGGGCACGCTCTGTTATGCCGCCTAAACGCAAAGTCGAGATTTGAACCCCTGGAAAGGTAGGAACCAGTGGAATCTTGCCCCCCAACGATGCTCGAGTACCAGGAACAAGCCATCAACCGGCTCGAGCTTGAGAATGTGACTCTGAAAGCTGAGCTTGACGCTGAGAGGTCTGCTGCTGCTGAGGAGATCGCTAATGTGCAGCATCAAATCCTGGCGTTATCGCGTGCCCTGGAGCAGTCCGAAGCAAGAACGATCCAGGCGAGGGCAAGCCTGCGGGCTGAACGGCGCCGAACTCTCACCGTAAGCCATGACCTGGCCAGTTGGAGGGCCCCTGCCACGGCTGGCGCTCTGCTCGGCGCCCAACCGGCACCTCGCCCAGGTGCTCAGGTTTGTTCCAGACCCACGGCGTGCAGCGCCCCATCGCGCAGCTCGAGCGCCAGGCGTGACAGCGGCTCCACCGCGGGGCCGCTCACGGCCCGGCCCGCGCGATCGGGCTCGAAGACACTCAGGTGGCAGCCGCAGATCAGGGCCGGCCGGTCGGTGCGGTGGTTGGTAGCCACCGCGATCGCCTCGGGGCTGGTATTGAGCTCTACCAGACAGCGCTGATGGGTGCAGATGCGGCTGAAGGCGGCGAAGTGCGCCCCGTCGTGCGTCAGCCCCCCCGGGATGGCTTCTGGGAGGCGTAGCAGTATTGAGGGGACATTTTCGTAGCTGAAGGGAATGGCGGCCCAGACTGTCGCCAGCTCCGAGACCGCGGCCACCCGCACCGGCGGGCCGGATTCGAAGGACGGATTCGGGTCGGGCCGGCCTTTGCCAAAATGCACCCGCAGGGCGATAATGCCGCCCGCCCCGGCCCCGCCCAGGGCCAGCAGTACCGGCAGCCGCCAGGCCCAGCGCATCAGCTCTCGGCGCTGCTCGTCGACCTCGGTCTGGTCGCTGTCGGTCACGATCAGGGCGCCTCTGCCGGCGCCAACTCGGTCACCAGGTAGCCGGTGACGAGGGCGATCTCGTCGTCGTTGAGGGTGCCGGCAAAGCCGAGCATGGCCCCACGGCCGAAGCGGATGGCGCTGCTGACGTTGTCGGCGTCGGCGGCCCGCCGGTTGCCGGCCAGGACCGGTCCCGATCCGCCCTGGCCGGCTGCGCCGTGGCAGCTCGCGCAGCGGGCGACGAAGAGCTCACGCCCCGCTACCGAGGGATCGCTGGCTCCGTCGTCGGCCTGCTCCAGGCGGGCGCGGGCGCTGGCGATCAGGTCGGGCACGCGTCCCGGCTCCTCGGCCACCGTAAGATATTCCTCCCACACCGCGACCGCATCTCCGAAACGATCGAGCGAGAACAGGGCGTTGCCGAGGAACAGCAGTGAGCCGGCCTCGAGCAGGGCGCCATCTTCGGCCGCCACCAGCCGCGCCTGATCGAGCAGGGAAACCGCCGCGTCGCTGCGGCCCGTCAGGAACAGCAGCTCACCGGCGCGGCTCAGGCTCCGCACACTGCGCGGGTTGAGGGTGGTCAGCACTCGGAAGTAGAGTTCCACCGCGCGCTCGCGCTCCTCACGCTGCCAGAAGGTGTCGGCCAGCGCCAGCAGGTTGTCCTCACTCGGCTCCTCGGCCACCGCTGCGGTAAGGGGTGCGACGGCGTCGAGCAGGTCCAGGCGGGCGATAACCAAAGGCTCGTCGCGGCCGGCCGGCTGGTCGAGGTAGGCCTGCCAGGCCTCGCGGGCGGCCTCTAGCTCGCCGAGCGCAAAGTGCACCTCGCCGAGGGTGGCCAGGGTGTCGAGATCGCTGGGCTCGGCGTCTCGCGCCAGCGTCAGGTAGCGCTCCGCCTCGCTCAGATCGCCCTGTAACTGAAGGAGTCCCAAGCGCTGGTAGGCTACGGCCGGTACCGGCGCGACCTCGGCCAGCAGCCGCAGGTAGATCGCCTCGGCCTGTTCGGCGTCGCCGAGCTGCCAGTAGGCGTCGGCCAGGGCGCCGAGGGTCGCCGCATTGGGGAGCCGGTCGGCCGCACGCTGGAGGTCACGCAGCGCCCGAGCGGCCTCGAGATCCCCTTCGAAGAAGGTGGTGACGGTGGCATTCTCACCGATCCTGGGAAGCACGAAGCCACCCAGCACCACAGCGCTCACCAAGGCGATACCGAGCAGCGTCAGGGTCGCGTAGGGCGGTCGTCGGCGCCCGGTCGATACGGCCCCAGGGCTGTGCCCTTCGAGGGCCGTCTGGCGTGCATCGACGGCCTGCAGTACCTTGGCCGCTTTGGCTTCGTAGCGGGCGCGAAGCTGGCTGCCGCGCTCGGTGTCCAGGTCGGTGCGCTCGTTCAGTTCGCGGATGGCGCGAAAGAGCGCGTCGCGCTCCTCCTCGAGGTCCTCCAGCTCTGGATCGCGCAGGCTCGGGAGCGGATCGGCCTGCTTCGGGAACAGCAGCGGCAGCGCCACATAGGCCAGCAGCGCCACCGCAAAAAGGGTGATGACCAGGGCCGTCACCTCAGGTCGTTCCGCCGGGCGGCAGCTCGTCGGAGAGCGCCTCGCGAACCCTGGCCAGCTCGGCCTCGCTCGCCTCGATCGGAGCGCTGGCGGCCCTGGTCCAGCGACGCAGGTAGAGGACCAGCAGCCCCACCCCCAACGCCGCCACCGCCAGCGGCAACAGCCACACCCACAGCAGCAGGCCGCGTTTGGGCGGTTCCAGCAGCACGAAATCGCCGTAGATGTTCTGGAAGTGGGCGATGATCTCGGTTTCGGTGCGGCCCTCGGCGAGCAGCTCCTGGATCTCCTGGCGCATGCGGATGGCGATCTGGGCGTTGGAATCGGCCACCGACTCGGCGGTGCAGGCGGGGCAGCGCAGCTTGCGACCGATCTCGAACACCTGGGTCTCGAGCTCCAGCGGAACGCCCTCCTGAGCCGCCGCCAAAGCGGCCAGCAGGCCGATCAGCAGGGCGATCACTACCGCCGGGGCAGCGAGCCTCACCATCACGGCTGCAGCTCGGCGATCATCTCCTCGAGCAGCGCCGCCGTCACCGGCCCGGTATGGCGGTGGGCCAGGGTGCCGTCGGCCCGCACGAAGAAGGTCTCCGGAACCCCGAAGAGGCCGAAGCTGACGGCGATGGCGCTGTCGTCGTCGAAGCCGTTGGGAAAGCTGAGGTCGAACTGCTCGAGGAAGGCCCGCCCTTCGGCCCGCCGGCTGGGATCCTGGGTCTGGATACCCACGAACAGCACCTGGTCGCCGTGGTTGCGCCAGGCCTCCTCGAGTTCGGGCGCCTCGGTGTAGCAGGGGACGCACCAGGAGGCCCAGAAGTTGATCACCTGAGGTTTGCTGCTGTGATCGTCGATCGCGAACTCGGGCCCATAGCCCGCCTGGTAGCGCTCGTAGAGCGGCATCGTGAAGGTCGGCAGCTCCCGGCCCAGCAGGTTGGAGGGGATATCCCGATCCGGCCGCCCGCGCAGCAGGCCGAACAGGAACAGGCTGCCCAGCAGGGCCGACACCCCCAGCACCACGGCGACACGGATCACGCTTCTGCCGCCCCTTCCGGCGTGCGGTCGCGGCCGGCCCGGCCCCGTTTCGGGCTGAGCGCGTAGCCGGTTCCGAGCACCACGATGACGCCGCCGATCCAGATCCAGGCCACCAGCGGGCTCTGCACCACCCGCAGCACCACGAAATTCTGCTCCGGGTCGACGGAGCTGGCGATATTGAGGTAGATGTCGCTCAAGGGGCGGTAGAGGACGTCGGGGGAGGCCACATTTTGGGACGTGCCGAAGTTGTTGACCCTGGGCCGCAGGGTGGTGACCCTTCGCCCGGCCCGCCACACCTCGATCTCGGCGCCGAGACTCGCCCGCCGCGGCGTCTGTTCCGCGAACGGCGCCACCGCCCGCAGCTCGATGTCGCGGAAGGGCACGCTCGAGCCGTAATCGATGCGGACCTGTTCGTCGATCCGATAGGCCGAGGCGGCCATCACCCCCACGGCGATGACGATCACGCCCAGATGGACGACCATGCTGCCGAAGCGGCGCCGGTTTTCGAGGGCGTAGCTGGCGAACGCCGAGGCGCCGCTACGCCGGGTCAGGCGGGCCCTGGGCGCTACCGCGCCCACGATCAGCAGCGCCAGGCTGGTCAGGTTGTAGCCGGCCAGCGCCACCGTCACCAGCGGGTAGACGCGGCGCATGCCGAAGCCGAAGGCGAGCGCCGCGGCGACGACCGCTCCGGCGGCCAACCACCGCAGGTTGCGGTTCACCGACTGCGCTTCGGCCCGCCGCCAGGGGAGGAGCGGCCCGATACCCATCAGTGCGAAGAGGGCCAACCATAGCGGCACCGTCACCTGATCGAAGAAGGGCGCGCCCACCGTGACCTTGGCGCCGCTGACGGCCTCGACAAGCAGTGGGAAGATGGTGCCCAGCAGCACCGCGAAGGCCATCGCCAGGAACAGCACGTTGCCCGCCAGAAAGCCCCCCTCGCGGCTCACCACCGAATCGACCTCGGCGCGGTCGCGGATCTGATCCCAGCGCAGCGCGATGAGGCCGAAGGCGACTACCAGCACCAGCAGGAAGAACCCCAGGAATACCGGCCCTACCGGACCGTCACCGAAGGCGTGTACCGACGAGAGGATGCCCGAGCGGATCAGGAAGGTGCCCAGGATCGAGAGCGCGAAGGTGAGCGTCACCAGGAAGGCGTTCCACGCCTTGAGCATGCGCCTGCGCTCTTGCACCTGCACGCTGTGGATGAAGGCGGTGGCGGTCAGCCACGGCAGGAAGCTGACGTTCTCAACGGGATCCCAGGCCCAGAAACCGCCCCAGCCGAGCACCTCGTAACTCCACCAGCCGCCGGCCACGATGCCGGCCGAGAGGAAACCCCAGCCGGTCAGGGTCCAGCGCCGCGTCTGGCTCATCCAGTCGCTGCCGGGGCGCTTGGTGATCAGCGCCGCCATGGCGAAGGCGAACGGCACCGTCAGGCCGGTAAAGCCGAGATAGAGCAGCACCGGGTGCACCGCCATCATCCAGTGGTTCTGCAGCAGCGCGTTGGGCCCGGGACCGTCCAGCGGCACCGCCGCCAGCACCTCGAAGGGGCTCGCCGCCAACGCGCTCACCCCGATGAAGAAGACCAGCACCAGCTGCATCACCGCCAGCGCCCACGGCCTCAGGGCGGTGTTCGGCGCGGTGGTGGCCAGCAGCGCGGTGTAGCCTGCCAGCAGCCACGCCCACAGCAGCAGCGATCCCTCGAGCGCCGCCCACAGCGTCACCACCTTGACCCACAGCGGCGAGGCGATGCGCGAGTGCTCGGCCACGTAGCTGACGCTGAAATCGTCGGCCAGCAGCGCCGCCTCCATCACCGCCATGGCAGCGGTTACCGCCAGAAACACCGCCACCGCCGCCAGCCGCGCCGAGGTCAGCAGCCGAGCGTCGCGGCGGCGAGCCCCGACGATGCCGGCCAGCGCCGCGTAGAGCGTGAGCGCCAGCGCCAGCAGCAAGCTGGCCGAGCCCAGCTGGCCCAGGCTGATCACTCGAGCGACTCCTTGAGCGCCTCGACGTCGACCGCCTCACCGTCGGTGGGCGCCTGATAGACCTCCGAGTGCTTGACCAGCAGCGTGTCGGAGACGAACACCCCGTCCTCGAAGCTGCCCTCGATCACCACCCCACCGTTCTCCTTGAACAGCTCGGGAGGGGCGCCCACGTGGTTTACCGGATAGCTCTGAAGGGTGTCGGTCACCAGGAAGGTCAGCGCCAGGTTGTCTTCGTCGAAGCGAATCGAGCCCGCCTCGACGATCCCACCGAGGCGCAGCCGCCGCCCCTGGTACCGATCCGGCTCCTGGGCGTATTCGTTGGGCAGGACGAAGTAGACCAGCGAGGCGTTCAGCGCCTGGTTGATGAGCAGAGCGGCGACGACCAGCACCCCCGCCCCGGCCAACACATACACCAGGCGTCGCACCTCACCCCTCCTCGTTCTGCCGGCGCCGATTGCGCCAGCGCAGGTAGAGCAGGTAGCCACCGTAGGCCAGCAGCAGTTCAAACCAGGCGATCAGCACCCAGGTCCAGGCACTCCAGGAGTCAAACATGGACGGCCTCTCCGGTCGGCGGCGGATCGTCCTCGGACGCTTCGGCCTGCACCTCGAGCCGGCCCAGGCGGACCCGTTCGAACAGGAAGTAGGCGAAGGCCAGCGCTGCCGCCGCGACGTTGAACAGCAGAATGCCCAGGAAGGCCGCCTCCATGGTGATGCCGCTGCCGTCCAGGTTGATGCTCTTGGCGGGGTGGAGGGTGCGGAACCACTCGGCCGCCAGGTAGTTGAAGGGCAAGCTGGCGAGCGTAACCAGGCCGATCACGGCGCTCACCCGACCCCGCCGCTGGGGATCGTCGACGAGCCCACGGACGATGAAGAAGCCGACCAGCAGGGTCACCAGCAGCGCCGTCAGGGTCAGCTTGGCGTCCCAGTCCCAGAACACGCCCAGGGTCGGCTTGCTGTAGGTCATGCCGCCGATAATCGTCAGCGCTCCGAAAAAGAGCGCCGCCTCGGCGCTGGCCACCGACCACACGTCGTCCATGGGCCGGCCGCGCCACAGATAGAGAGCGCCGAATAGCGCGGTCATGCCGACGGCCAGGAAGCAGACCCAGGCGACGGAGACGTGGGCGTACATGATGCGAATCAGATCGCCCTGATTGATGTCCGGCGGGCTCACCGCCAGCGCCAGGATGGCGCCTACGCCGAACAGGATCAGCGTGGCGAGCCCCAGCGCGCTCAACCAGAGTGGACGTCGTGCCGTGCGCGTGTTCATAACCTCTCCCTTACCTCGCTGGTTTGCGAACTCGAGTGTACGTGCCGTCTACCGCCCCTCATGTTCATCGTTTTACATGCCCACTTTACTCCCACTTTACTCGTCCACCACGAAGTGGAAGATGGCGGTACACACCACCAGGTAGACGAGGTCGAAGCCTGCTAGCAATTGTAGCCAGTCGCCGGCCAGGGCCGCGTTGCCCAACCTGGTAACGGCGTCCGTCGAGCGGACCGCGGCCAGGAGGATCGGCACCACCACCGGAAACATCAGCACCGGCAGCAGCGACTCGCGCGCCTGCAGGTTGGCGGTCAGCGCCGCGTAGAAGGTCGCGATCAGGGCAAATCCGAGCGTCCCCAGCGCCACCGTGGCGACCAGCAGCGGCAGCCCCGGGGTCAGCGGCAGCGCGAACAGCACCGAGCCGATGGGCAGCAGCACCAGCCCCAGCGCCAGCATGGTCAGCCAGTTGGCTATGAGTTTTCCCAGGTAGATGGTGGCGCGCGGTATCGGGTAGATCAGCAGCTGCTCGTAGGCCGCTTCGGCGAGGTCGCTCTGATAGCTCTGGGCCGCCGAGATCACGCCCGCGAAGGCCAGCGCCACCCACAGCGCGCCCGGCCCCGCCTGCTGCATCAGCGCGCTCTCGCGGCCCACTGCGAAGGCCAGCACCATCAGGGTGATACTCGAGAAGAACAGCGTCGCCACCGTTACTGCCCGGCTGCGCAACTCCTGCAGCAGATCCTTGCGGGCGACGGCGGCGACGAAACCGAGGTCGGCGAACGGCCCCTGGCTAGACACGCTCAACCTCCCGTGGCACGGCCCGCAGTCCGCCCCCCTCGAGGGTCAGCAGCGCGTCCACCAGCGGGGCGCAGCGCGCCGTCTCGTGGGAGGCCAGCAGCACTGTACGGCCCGCGCCGCGGGCCTCAATCAGCAGCCGGTCGATGAGCGCCTTGCCGTCCTCGTCGAGCGAGGCGTAGGGCTCATCGAGCAGCCACAGCGGGGCGTCGGCGAGCATCAGCCGGGCCAGCGCCAGCCGCTTCTTCATGCCGCTCGAGAAGGTACGAACCAGCTTGTCGGCGACCGCCTCGAGCCCGACGGTGGCCAGCAGGCCGGTCACCTCGGCACCCCTCAGGCCGTAGAGCCGGGCCGCCAGCATCAGGTTCTCGGCGGCGGTCAGGGTCGGGTAGCTGCCGCCGAAGACGCTCAGGAAGGCGACCCGCCGCCGCACCTCGTGGGCTCCGGTGACCAGATCGAAGCCGAATACCCGGCCCCGGCCGCGGCTCGGCCGCAGGCGTGTGGCCAGCACCCGCAGCAGCGTGGTCTTGCCGGCGCCGTTGCTGCCGCCGAGCAGCGCCAGCCGACCCGCCGTCATCTCGAGGTTGATCTCGCGCAGCACATACTGGCGACCGTAGCGGCGGCCCAGGCCACTGAGCTCGATGGCGGCCTCGCTCATAGCCTCGAGAACAGCCATTCCGGCGTGAAGCGGATCAGGTAGCTGTTGAGGGCGGTGTAGGTGCCGGTCACCATCAGCAGCCCCGCGACCAGCAGCAGCGCCCCCGCCCCCCGTTCGACCCAGGGCAGGTAGCGCCGAAAGCGCGCCGAGGCCCGCACGAACGGCTCGAGCGCCAGCGCCGCGATCAGAAAGGGGATGGCCAGCCCGAGGGCGTATACCGCCAGCAGCGCCACCCCCTGACCGAGGGTGCCGCCGGCGCCGGCCAGGGTCAGGATGGCGCCCAGCACCGGCCCGATGCAGGGTGTCCAGCCGGCCGCGAAGGCCATGCCGAGCAGCAGCGCGCCCCAGGGGGTCGTGGTGTCGCCGGTCACCCTTGCCCGGGTGTCGCGGTAGAGCAGTGGGAGGCGCAGCACGCCCAGCATCATCAGGCCGAAGCCGATGACCAGCACCCCGCCGATGGTGATCAGGATCGGCCGGTAGTCGCGCAGCAGCGCCCCGACGGCGCTGGCCGAGGCGCCCAGGGCGATGAAGATGAGCGAAAAGCCTGCGATGAACATCAGGCTGTTGCGGATCAGCACCCGGCGCTTGGAGTCAGCGCTGCCACCGACGTACGCCAGGTACGAGGGCACCAGCGGCAGCACGCAAGGCGACAGGAACGAGAGCAGCCCGGCGGCGAATGCCAGCGACAGGGTCGGGGTCATGGACGCCCCCGACGAGTCCAAAGTGCAGGTTCAGCCATCACGTCAAGGATGCATCATACGCCAGCAGTGAAGGGTAAATGACGGACATTTGTCCTCCTACAGGCACCGTTCAGGAGGGTGGGGGAGAGGCCGGCGCACGGCAAAGCCCCCGCCGAAACGGGGGCCTGCCTGCTTCTGGGAAGGGAAGCTAGTTGCCGCGGAACCCGCGAGGCCCGAAGCCCCGACCGAGTTCGACGACCCGGCCGTCGTCACCCAGCTGCATGTGGGTAGCGCCTGCGGCCGCTTCGCGCAGCTCTGTCAGGAAGCCGACCCGGTCGTCCTCGCCGGCGGTGAAGGTGAGCGTCTGCAGAACACTCCCGCCGACGGCGGGATCGCCCTCGAAGAGGGTCACGGTGATGCTCTCTCCTTCGTCCAGCGACCCGAACGCTCCAAAGCCCTGCTGCGGGGCGAACCCGCGTGGGCCGTCGCGCTGGTTGCGGAAATCGCGGCGGCCGTCGTTACCGCCCGGGCCTCGGCGGTCACCGTGTCGGCCTGGACCCTGGCGGTCACGGAACTGCTGGCGTCCGGCCTCGGCCCGGCTCAGGTCGATGGTGCGGCTGAAATCGTCGCCCACCACCACCACGAAGGCAGCCCCGTCGGTCTCGGCGATCAGGTCGCGGAGGCCGCTCGGCTCCGGCAGGGTGGCGGTGACGAGCGGTTCGGCGCCAGCGGCGGGATCCTCGGCGTAGATGCTCACCTCGACGGCGAGCGCGGCCAGCTCGATGGTGCGCGAGAAGCTGTCGCCGCTCATCACCACGAAGGTGGCCTCGGGATAGTTGGCGATGATCTCGCCGGGGCTCAGCGGCCGGTCCAGGGTGAGCGTCTCGAACGGCGCCGCTCCGCTGTCGGGAGCTTGGGCGTAGATGGCGATCGTCACCGGACCGCGGGCCTGGGCGGAATGCCCGGGCCGGTCGCCGAAGCCGCCGCGGCCACCAAAGGCCTGGGCGGCCACCAGCCCGGTGCCGAGGGCCAGGGTGCCGAGGGCGAGGGGGATGAGGAACCTTCGTTTCATGGTGCCTTTCATAATGGTGTCCTTTCACTCCTTATGAGTCACGTTGACCGCAGTATGTTCCCGAGCTGTGTCGGTTGGGTTTGGCCTCGGTGTGGGTTCGGTGTAGGCGGCAGCACCGGAAAGGTGGTCGTAGCGGCCTGCCATGTCGCCACAGCGACATAGGAATTGCCCCTAGTTGACAAGACTTATCACCAACCACGTTCTCGGGAGGCCCAGGTCCAATGAAACCGATCGGCATCTTCTATGAGCACCCCGGCTGGTTCGAACCGATGTTCGAAGAGCTGGAGCGGCGCGGCGTTCCCTTCGAGCGCCTGCTGGCCCACAACCACCACTTCGACCCGGACCAGCGCCAGAACCCCTATTCCCTGGTGCTCAACCGCATGAGCCCCTCGGCCTTCACCCGCGGGCACGGCCACGCCATCCCCTACACCCTGGACTATCTGGCCTACCTCGACGCGATCGACACCAGGGTCATCGGGGGGCTAAAGGCCTACCGCTTTGAATTCTCCAAGGCCAACCAGCTGGGCCTGTTGGCCGAGCTAGGCCTGCCCTACCCCAGGGCGCGCGTCATCAACCACGTCCGCCAGGCGCCGAGCGCCGCCCAAGGCCTGACCTTCCCGCTGGTCATCAAACCCAACATCGGCGGCTCCGGCGCCGGTATCCGCAAGTTCGACACCCCCGGCGAACTCGAGACGGCCGCACTGCTCGGGAAGCTCGACCTGGGCGTCGACCACACCGCCCTGGTGCAGGAGTACCACCCGCCCCAGGGGGCCAGCATCGTGCGCGTCGAGGTTCTGGGAGGCGAATTCCTCTACGCCATCCAGCTCAAACTCGAGTCGCCCGAGAGCTTCAACCTGTGCCCGGCGGACTACTGCAAGCCCGGCGACCCCAACCCCCCCGTGAAGGCCGTCACCCCGCCACCGGAGGTCGTCGAGGACGTGCTGCGCCTCACCCGCGCCGCCGGCATCGAGGTGGGCGGCGTCGAATATCTGATCAGCGAACGCGACGGCGAACGCTACTACTACGACATCAACGCCCTCTCGAACTTCGTGGCCGACGCCCCCAACGTGGTCGGCTTCGACCCCTTCCCGAAGCTGGTGGACTACGTGCTCGAGCAGGCCGCTGGCTGACCGAAGCGGCGCTGGCTCGTCGTACCCCGTAACTCGAGGAGGCGCTGCTCGCCTATCCCGGCACGGTCCTGCTGGTCAGCCACGACCGCTACCTGCGCGAGCGGGTGGCGTCGCGGTTCCTGAAGCTGGCCGAGGGGAGCCTGACCGAGGTGACCGGCAACGAGGCTTGAGAACAACGGTTGCCGGCTAATTTTCCGTCGTCAGCCCCGTACAGGCGGCGCGATGCCACTCAGCGGTGACGCATCCTCCAGATTCGGGTTTCAAAACCCTATCTGGAGGATGCGCCGTGCTACTGCTTAGCTGCGAAGCTATCTAGGGGAATTCATCCAGAGGTGTGGTCGATCCACTCACCGGCCGCTCAGCCCGGCGACGATCCGACTTCTCATTTCGTCGCTTTCGAAGGCTGCGGAGAGAGCCGAGTAGGCAGCCCCGACGTTGCCGTCGTAGTAGTTGTTCGCGACGCTCAGCACCAGGCTCATGATCTCGCTCACGGTCGGCCCGGTGGGGCCCTCCGGCTGCGTGCCGGTGACGGCCAGCCAGGCGGCGTCGATGTCTCCGTCGTAGTAGTTGCCGGCGACGTTCGCGACCAGGCTGTCGAGGGTGTCGGTCGGGATCGAGAGGGCCGTCATAGCGGCGTCGATGTCACCGTCGTAGTAGTTGCTGGCGACGTTGTACACCAAGCTGCGGAGGGGATCGGGATCACCGTTCGCGTTGGCGGTTGTGAAGAGGGCCAAGAGGGTCAGGGCGATCAGGATGGTTCCGAGGGTGGTTTTCACGAGGGGTTCCTTTCTCTGAATGGGGCTTTGAGTGGGGACTTGGGGATAGGCTTTTTGGTTCATGCTGTGCTCCTTTCCTTCGCAGCTACCGCCAGGGTGCACCGGGGGGGTGTACCTGGCCCTTACCTGACCCTTACCGCAGCGGTACCGGAGCCTTACCGCGGCGGTAGAAGGTTCCACGATGGCGTCCTGGAGCGGTCTATACTTGGGTTATGCGGTTACTGACCCTAGGGGATTTGCGGCTCGAGAACAGCGCCTTCAAGCGGGCCAAACCGCTGCTGCTACTCGCCTACCTGGCGCTCGAGGGGCCCAAGGAACGCCGCTTCTTAAGGGAGTTGTTGTGGCGGGATGCGAAGGACTCCCGTAACAGCCTGGGGACCGCCTTGGGCCGCCTCCGCGGCGTCGATGCGGGGGTGGTGGGGTCGGATGAGATCAGGGCCTGGTGTGAAACTCAGTGCGATGCCACGCAACTTCTGGCTGCGGCAGATGACAGCGATAACGAGCGGGTGGTGGAGCTCTATCGTGGCCCGTTCCTCGAGGGCGTGGACCCGAGTGCTGCCGGCATCGAGATCGAGGAGTGGATCTACAGCACCCGAGAGGCGCTGGGAACTCGGGTGCGGCAGGCGCTGCTGAACCTCGGTGAGGATCACGCGGGGGTCGGGGAGTTCAGCCTGGGTGCCGAGCTGGCGCAGCGGGCGTACTCGTTGCCAGGTGCCCCCGAATCCGTGCCCGATGAGCTGGAACGGTTGTTCGTGCTTCTCAAAGCCGGGGACCATCCCGAGGCTGCTGAGGTTCGGAAAGAGGCCGCTGGCTTCGACCTGGAGTTGAGCCGTTCTGTCGAGGATGCCAGAGGAGCTCTACACGAGGACAAAGTTCCCACCACACGTAAGGCGCGGCATAACCTGCCGGCTCAAGCCACGCGGTTCGTGGGTCGGGAAGCGGAGAAGACCGAGATCGGTGAGATGCTCCGTGACCCCGACTGCCGGCTGCTGACGATCACCGGCCCCGGGGGCATCGGGAAGACCCGCCTCGCGATCGAAGTCGCCACCTCACAGCTGAGACGTTTTCCTGACGGGGTGTTCTTCGTGCCGTTCGCGCCGGTCACATCGAGCACAGCGATGCCGTTCGCGATCGCCGACGCTCTCGGTCTGAGCGCCGGGGGACAAACGGATGTAGCCGAGCAACTCTTCTCCAATCTCGAGGACAAGAATCTGTTGCTGGTGCTCGACAACCTCGCGCACCTCCTGGCGGGTACCGACCTCATCCACGACCTGTGGGAGAGAACCCAGAATGTAAAGCTGCTGATAACCTCGAGGGAGCGCTTGAATCTCCAAGCGGAGCAACTGTTCGTCCTGTCGGGCTTGTCGTCCCCTGCGGGGGTGCCGGTCGAGCAGTCCGACGCGGTTCGGTTGTTCTTGCAGGCTGCTAGAAGTGGGGGGCACGACGTGACCCTGTCCGAAAGCACGACGCCTGCAGTGACACGCATCTGTGAGCTGGTGGATGGCATGCCCCTGGCGCTCGAGCTGGCCGCAAGCTGGCTGAAAGCACTCACCTTAGAGGAGATCGCCACCGAGATCACCACCGGCATCGACGTCCTCCAAGCCTCCACCCGAGATGTCCCCGAACGTCATCGGAGCATCCGCGCGGTGTTCGACAGCTCCTGGAAGCTGCTAACAGATAACGAAAGGGAAGTCCTGGGCAACCTCTCCGAGTTTCGAGGGGGCTTCAGGCGAGACGCCGCCAGCGTGGTTGCCGGGGCGAGCCTGTTCACGCTCGGCAGTCTGGTGGACAAGTCGTTCCTGACCTTCACCGCTGGGGGCAGGTACGAGCAGCACCCGCTGGTGCGGGAGTACGCTCGGGAGCGCCTCGCCGAGCAGCCTCAGGAGCAGGCACTCACCAGGGAGAAGCACGGCCGGCACTACCTTTCGTTCTTGTGGGAGCACTACCCGGAGTTGAGCAGCAGCAGGGTCAAGGAAGCCCGCAAGCTGCTGGCCGCGGAACTCCCCAACATCCTGACCGCCTGGGACTGGGCGGTCGATAATCTGAACCTCGAGCAGGTCAAGGACGCGGTGTTTCCGTTGCATAAACTGTTCGAGGTCGATGGTCGTGAGCAGGAGGGGGTGGCGCTGTTCTCGCTTGCGGCGGGTTGTCTCGATGAGGGCTCCCCGGAGCACCGGGCGGCG
Source organism: Trueperaceae bacterium (assembly GCA_963662295.1). Lineage (GTDB taxonomy): Bacteria > Deinococcota > Deinococci > Deinococcales > Trueperaceae. The sequence goes on along the minus strand of OY759346.1, from coordinate 3,093,200 downwards.
TTGGGATACATCCTGATCGGCCAGGCTGCTGTCCATAGGGCGCTCGGGGATTACCGTGCGGAGGCCAGGAGCCTGCTGGAGCGTGGGTTGGGGTTGTTGCGGCCGCTGGATGAGGATCTGGGGGTGGCCTGGGGGTTGTCCTGGCTCACGCTCATTAGAGGTGAGGCAGGTGGCGATGTGGCTCAGGGGCGGGCGTTACTTCAGGAAGGGTTTCCCATCGCCAGGAGGGTGGGGAGTGCCCACCTTATCGGGCGGTTCCTCAATCAAGAAGTCATTCTTGAGGACCCAGCATCCGGCGGCAGCGTCGAGGACGCGAGGAAGCTGCGCGAACAGATACTCAGTGAGCAGCGGGAGGTGGGGGATCCCAATCACCTTTCCCATGCGATGGCCAAGCTTGGGGAGTTCCTGTTCCACCACCGACTCTTCGATGAGGGCAAGGCGCTGCTCAAGGAGAGTCTCGAGTTGGCCCGGGAATCCGGGAGCGCGGCTGAGGTAACGCCTCTACAACGCCTGACCCGAGCTGCCCTGATGTCCGGGGACTTGGATGAGGCCGAGGGGTACGCTTCCGAGCTGCTTCAGATATCGAAGGACAACTGGTTTATATTGGTGGAGTCCGACGCCTTGATGCTGCTTGGGGTGATTGCGACCAGGCGTGGGCATATCCGTGAAGCGGAGGTGTTCCTCGTCGAGGCCCTGCAGATCGCTAGCCGGATCGAAACCATGGTGACTAGCCTGGGGGTCCTGGTGGCTGCGGCGGGGTTGAGGGTCGCGCAGGGTCAGGTCGCAGAGCCATTGGCGTGGTTGGGTTTCAGCATCGATCACCCTGCAGCGGACCAGTTTTCGAGGTTTGAGGCTCAGCGGTTGCTAGATGGCTTTCACGACCAGCTACCTCCAGCGGAGTTTACGGCTGCCGTGGAGCGCGGCAAGGAATCCAGCCTCGAGGAGATGTTCAGCGAAATCCTTTCGGGTCGCTGATCGGCACCGCGTGGGGGGGAATACTTGACGCATCCCCCAGAACCTGCTTTGGGGGATGCGTCTTGCTGCGATTAGCTGCGAAGGGTTATCTAGGGGAAGTCATCCGAAGGCGTAGCTGATTCACTCACCGGCCGCTCAGCCCGGCGATGACCCGTTCGCGCGTGCGGTCGAACACGAAGGCTGCTTCGAGGGCCGAGAAGGCCTCCTCGACGTTGCCGTCGTAGTAGGTATCCGCGATGGTCAACACCAGGCCCGTGATCGCCTGGTCGAACTGCCGAGCGGCCAGGTAGTCGTCGACCAGCTGAGCGGTCAGGATGGCCGGTTCGGGCCAGTCGACGCCACTGAGGATGGCGATCTCCTTCATGCTCAGCGAACCGAAGTTGACGTCGGCGAGCTGCTGGGAGGCCAGGTAGTCGTCGACCTGCTGAGCGGTCACGGTGACCGGTTCGGGCCAGTCGACGCCGCTGAGGATAGCGATTTCTTTCATGGTCAGCGAATCGTAGTTGACGTCGGCGAGCTGCTGACCGGTCCCTTGGCGTAAGGCTTCCAGGGCGGCACACAGATCCCCGTTGTAGTCTTCCAGGGCGGCACACAGATCCCCGTTGTAGTAGGTATCCGCGATGGTCTGGATGAAGTCGATGGAAGGGCCTTGGTTGCTTTGGGCGAACGCCGTGGTGAGCAGGGCGAAGAGGGTGGTGACGGCGAGCAGTGTTCTGAAGATGGTCTTCAAGGTTTTATCCTTTCTTTGAATGGAATCCTGAAGGGTTTGACTAGAGGTTTCGGGGTTGGCTTTTTCGTTCATGCGTTCCTCCTTTCCTCCGCAGCTACGGAAATAGTGCGTTACGTACCCCCAAGAAAGACCCAACTTGTGTTGTAGCCAACTTCGGGAGTTATTTTCTGGATCCGTTGAATCCGCAATGAGAGAGCAACAACCGATTTACAGGGCGCGCTTTTTGCGTCCAGGACGCACTTCCTGTCGACCCTAGTGTGAGCGGCAGCCAGTGCGGGGTGTGGGTCGATCGGAACGGCCGGCCCACCGTGGAGCTGAAGCCGGGAACGGCGCTGTACAATCCACCCGAAGGGGGAACACATGAGCCAGGACTACGACGACAGACCCGTAACCGACGCGTGGGCGCTGAACTACCACCTCATGCACCCGGGCGGCGACAGCGTGCCCGGCGATCCCAACGCGGCATTCTGCCTCGATGGCAGCTACCACCTGCACTACATCCTGCAACACCCGTGGAAGGGCGAACGCTCGTACTCGTTCGTTCAGGTCACGAGCCCGGACATGCTGCACTGGACCTGGCAGACGACCAAGCTCCAGCCCTCCTTCACCGGTCATGGCATGTTCAGCGGCACCGGCTTCGTCACCAGGGAGGGCCGGCCCGCTGCCATCTATCACGGCCAGGCCTCCGGCCGCAACCACATCGCCATCGCCACAGACAACAGCCTCTCGGGCTGGGAAAAACCGTATCCGGTCGAACCGAAATCGGCCGCTGGGGGAGAGTCGGCGATGCAGCACTGGGATCCGGACTGCTTCCTCATCGGCGACAGCTACTACGCCATTTCCGGCGGCCGGCAGCAACCGCTCATGAAGTCACACGATCTCGTCGACTGGACCTACGTCGGCGATTTCCTCAGCCACGAACCCGACGAGGCGGTCATCGGCGAAGACATCTCTTGCCCCAACTTCTTTCCCCTGGGCGACAAGTGGATGCTGCTGTGCATCAGCCACCCTCTCGGCTGTCGCTACTACCTCGGCGACTGGGACGCCGAGCGCGAGCAGTTCGTGCCCGAACGGCACGGGCGCATGAACTGGCGCCGGCCCGATCAGTCGATCTACGACACCGTCTACCGCGACTTCTTCGCCCCCGAAAGCCTGCTCACCCCGGACGGCCGCCGGGTGATGTGGGCCTGGATCGCCACCCTCACCGAGGAGATCTACAAACGGTCCATCCAGTCCCTTCCACGTGAGCTGAGCCTGGCCGAAGACGGCAGCCTGCGCATCCGCCCGCTGCGCGAACTCGAGTCACTTCGCTACGACGCACGCACCCTCACCGACATCACCGTCACCCCGCCCGAAAGGTCCCATAGCGGCACGGCAACCGAACGCATCACCGACCTCGACGGTGACGCCTTCGAGATCGCCATCACGATCGACCGAGAGCAGGCCCGGCGCAAGCGGTTCAGCCTTCAGCTCTTCGCCGACGACACGCACGAAGGACTGCCCATCATGATCCGCCCGGAGACGGGCACCCTGCGCCTCGGCACCACCGAAGCCCCGTTCGCTGTTGCCGATCTTCCCGCCGGCGAAGACCTGGAGCTGCGCATCTTCATCGACAAATACCTCGTCGAAGTATTCGCCAACGACCGCCAGGCACTCGTTGGTGCAGCCATGAACTACCGCTCTGCCAACGGCCTGCACGTGTACACCTACGGTGCCCCGACAACGATTCGAAAAGTCGAAATCTGGAAATTGAGAGCCACCAACCAGGGCTTTCTGGAGGCACGGGAGAGTAGGATCTGGGAACCAAATACCGACTAGAGATAGAGAAGGAATTTGCTCGAGGAGATGCTGCAGCTGCAAGCCTGAGCCTCGGCCCGGGCGCCCTGCTCCAGGGCAGTACTACCGTCAGACGGTCGCCTGAAGCCCGCGCGGCAAGGTAACCGTGAAGGCGGCGCCCTGCTGCCGGTTTTCGGCGCTGACCGTGCCGCCGTGGAGCGTCACCAGGGTGTGCACGATCGCCAGCCCCAGGCCGCTCTTGCCGTGGCTGTCCTTGCCTTGGGTGAAGCGTTCGAACAGGTGGGGAAGATCGGCCGGAGCGATGCCGGGCCCGCCGTCCGCCACAACCAGTTGGGCTTGCTCGGCATCGCCGCCGACCTCGAGCGTGACCACGCCTCCCGGCGCCGTCACCCTGAGGGCGTTGTCGAGCAGGTTCGACAGCACCTGCACCACCCGATCGGGATCGACGGAGGCGGTTATCGGCACGCTGGGTTCGTTCAGCTCAAGCGACACCTGTTCGGCTTCGGCGCGGTTGCGGAAGGCCTCGAAGGCGATCTGGGCCAAACTTGCCAGATCGCTTTCGCGGCGGGTGAGTTGCAGCCGCCCGGCATCGACCAACGACAGCGTGCGGAGGTCTTCGACCAGCCTGGTAAGCAGCGCGGTCTGCCGCTGGAGCCGCTCCGCCTCGGTGACATCGAAGGGGGTGAGGCCGTCGAGCAGCGCCTCGAGTCTGAGCTGCATAGCGGTGGGTGGGGTTCGCAGTTCGTGGGCGATATCGGCGATCATGGCGCGCCGCTGCTGCTCGTAACTCTCCAGCGAGGTTGCCATGAGGTTGAAGTTTCGTGCCAGCGCTGCGGTTTCGCTGCCGCCGCTGCCGACCTCGACGCGGGCGGCGAGATCGCCCTCGGCGACCTTGGCGGCGGCCCTCGAGACCGCTTCGAGGGGCCGGCCTATGGTGCGCGCCGGCAGCGCCGCCAGGGCGATGGAGAGGACCCCGGCGGTGGAGAGGCCCACCACCGTGGCGCGAATCTGGGCGTTGCGGAAGCGGTTGAAGCCGCGGACGATCTCATCCTCTGCCAAGGGGGTCCCATCCGGCCCTGGCAGCGGGTTGTCGCGAAAGCCCTGCGGCGGTCGCCCGTCGCGCAGGAACCCTATCCGGCCGCGCAGTTCCGGCGGCAGGCGCCGGAACTCCTGACTGACGATGACCACCTGTGAGATGGTGATGGCGGCCAGTGCGAAGACCGCGACCGCCATCATGGCCAGCACCAGTCGGGTCACCAGCCGGTTCACGCCTCACCCCTCCCGCAGTCGGTAGCCGATGCCGCGCACCGTCTCCAGCATCTCGGCGGCGCCGACCTCGGCAAGTTTGCGGCGCACATTCTTGAGGTGAACGTCGACCGCCCGCTCGAGGGCGTCGGAGTCCGGCATGGCGGCCTCGAGCAGCTCGGTCCGGGAGGTGGCCTTGCCGGGGGCCGCCGCCAGCTGCGCCAGCAGCTTGAATTCGGTCGGGGTGAGGTGCAGTTCGCGCCCGTCCACGCGGGCTCGCACCCGGTAGCTGTCGACCTCCACGCGCCCTACCCGGACGAGGGCGTCGGGCTCGGCGGTGGCGGCCCGCCGCAGCACCGCCTTGACCCGGGCCATGAGCTTGCGGGGGCTGTAGGGTTTCGCTACGTAGTCGTCGGCGCCAAGCTCGAGGCCGAGCAGCTCGTCGACATCCTCAGCGCGGGCGGTGAGCATGATCACGGGCACGTTCGACTCGGCCCGAATGGCCTTGAGGACCTCGAGGCCGTCGAGCTGCGGCAGCCCGATGTCGAGCAGCACCAGATCGGGCTGGGCGGCCCGAAAGAGCTGAAGCGCGGTGTGGCCGTCGCGCGCCCGCTCGGTCTGATGCTGATCATTTCGCAGGTACAGCTCGAGGGTTTCGGCGATGTCGAGATCGTCCTCGACCACCAATACCAGCGCCATACCTCTACCTGTAGTTTGTTGTTACCGGGCATAGCAGTGGATCGGCCTGCCATCGAAAAGCCAATCAAGAAGCCGCTGCAACCGCTGCGGCGGGGGCTTCACCGACCACGCCTGCCAATACCTCCTTAGCAAAAGGTAAGGTTCCAGCCAAGCTCTGACCCGCCTCAACGCCTGTGGCCAAGTCACGACCAGATTCTGGCTCTTTCTTTTTCCCCCCCGCTCGCTCCTCAACATCGCCCTCCACAAGACTTACGGGTTGCCCACCCCCGTCAAGCTCAGCAGCCACTCCTCCTCCTGGTAAGGCCCACCAGCAGAACGAAAACGCGCAACAAACCAGCTGCCAGTGCCGCCTCATGGCCATGTCGCTGCGCACCTGGTACTGCGCCCAACCCAGACTCCCCTTGACCTGCTTGTAACTCTGCTCCACCCACACCCTAAGCCCGTAGAGCCTCACGATCTCCGCCACATCAGCCGGAATCATGCCGCTCTCTTGAGCGCGGCTAGATCCGGGCGCAGGGAGGTTCGTTCGTAAGTAGAACGTGCTCTCCTCCGGAAGCGCAGCAGGATCAGTAGTCACGATGATCAACCGCTTCGCGCTCTCCGGGCCGTACGGTCCCGCCACCCCCTCGAGAGCCCACCAGGTCTCTTGGTGACCATCACGAAAGCACCGCGTGAGCTTCTCCCAAACGCCGGCATCATCCTCACGCCACGAGGCGGCTCCCGCTACTCCCTCCGCAGAGCCGATGGTGCCAATCTGGTGCCACCATGCGTGCGATGGGTTCAAGGCCAGCACGTAGGGGATCTCCTCGCTCTGCAAAGTAGTCCAGAAGGGGTGGTTCTCCCCGTAGAAGCGGTCGGCTACTACGGCGCGGAAGGGAATGCCGAGCGCATGGGCGTTCTCGATGAGTTCCAGCGCGATTTGCGGTTTGCTGCGGAACTCGGGGTCGTTCTTACCAAGAGCGAACCAGGGTGCAGGCGTGTAGGGCTCAACCTCGATCGGGTAGTACCGTTCCTCGTTCGCCCACAACGTGTGTACGCTGACCACGCCGTTATCGATCTTGCCGATACTGCCGAGGTACTGGCGGCCGACATGGGCGGTGTGTCGGCCCCACTTTCGATCGCCGGTCTCATCGATCACCAGGGCGCCCTCGGGGTTGGGCTTGCTGTGCTCGTCCTCGGAGAGCAGCGCCAGTCGTTTGTTGTTCACCAAGGCGGGGTCCCAGGTGGATTCGGATAAGAACCACTGCAGTTTCTGCGCGTCCTTGTGGGTTGCGCCTGCCACCGGCTCGGTGTTGGCGAGCCCGGTCAGGGTTTTGTTTCGTTCGCTGGGTAGTAGTAGGCCTTCGAGGTAGCGCCGGAAGGTGTCGCGTTGGTTGCGTTTGTTGAACAGGTCATCGAAACTGCTGGCGTAGCTCTCTAGCGGTCCGGGGGCGGTAGGTACGGGTAGGCGTCGACTCATCGTTCGACCTCCTGGTGTCCGTTCTACTGCTCGATTTGACCCTTGTCAACAAACTACAGGTACAGCGGGTTGCGGAATGAGTGACGTTGTTGCATGCTGAAACGCATGTCCTGACCCTCCAGACTGAACCGCCCTGGGTTTGATGGAGGCTCCGTTCTCCCTCGAAAGGAGAGAATGGAGCATGACCCGTTACGACCAAGAAACCAAAGATCGAGTCATCCGCATGTTCATGGAGCGTCGAGAAGAAGCGCCGCACGAATCACGTTCAGCCTCCTATCGGCGCCTGCATGACCTAACCGGCATCCCGGTCGACACCATGCGCGGCTGGGTAGACAGAGCCCGCATCGACGCTGGTGACAAGCCAGGCCTGACAACCACAGAGCGTGAGGAGATCAAGGCCCTCAAGAAGGAAGTAGCCGAACTCAAACGAGCCAACGAGATCCTCAAGACAGCCAGCGCGTTTTTCGCGGCCGCGGAGCTCGACCGCCGACTCAAGTGATGGTCGCCTACATCAACGCGTATAAGAACCTGTTCGGGGTCGAGCCGATCTGCCGTGTCCTACGGGACCACAACGTGCCGATCGCCCCGAGCACGTACTACGCAGCCAAGAAGCGGCAAGCATCCGCTCGCCAGCAATCCGATGAGCGTCTCCTGGAGGTCATTCATCGGGTGCACCGCGAGAACTTTGGTGTGTACGGCGTCCGTAAGGTATGGCACGCCCTCCAGCACGAGAGTATCGACGTTGGGCGTGACCAGGTGGCGCGCCTGATGAGAGTCGCGGGCTTGAAGGGCATGACACGAAGAAGGAAGGTCCGCACGACCATCCCAACGCCTAGCGGCGTCAGCTCGCCGGATCTGGTGAGGCGAGACTGGTTCCAAGATGCGCCCGACATCGTTTGGGTGGCGGACTTCACGCACGTGCTCACTCGTGAAGGGTGGGTGTACGTGTCGTTCCTGCAGGACGGCTTCTCGAGGCGCATCCTGGGTTTCACGGTCAGTACCGGTAAGAGCAGCGAGCTGGTGATGAGGGCTCTGGAGCAGGCTGTGAGCGTCCGGCGTCGAACCGATCGGCGGTTCGTTGCTGACGGCGTGATTCATCATTCGGATGCCGGCAGTCAATATACGAGTCTGGCGTTCAGCCAGAAGTTGCTCGATCATGGCGTGAACGGTTCGATCGGTCGGGTGGGCACGGCGTATGACAATGCGTTGATGGAGAGCACGATCGGCTTGTTCAAGAGCGAGCTGATCCACGCCAGGTCGACGAGTTGGTGCTCGAGGCAGGAGGTGGAGACGGCGACGATGCGGTGGGTGAGGTGGTTCAACTGTCGGCGGTTGCACTCTTCGCTCGATTACGTCAGTCCCGTGGACTTCGAGATGGCGTACACTCAAGCGCAGGCCATGCCCAGGCTGGCCGCGTGAGAGCAGAGTCTCCACGAAACCCAGTACGGTTCAGAGACGTTCAACGTGAGCAAAAGCAGCGTCGAGCGCTACCTCCATCGCTACCGCCAACAAGGTGACGTCACCCCACAAACCTCCCCAGGCCGCCCCAGCGCCCTCAATGAGCACCGGTCCTGGGTTGAGCAGCACCTGATCAACAATGACCTCACCCACGATCAGCGCTGCGACCTTCTGTTCGAGACGACCGGCATCCGCATCAGCCGCGCCACTATGTGCCGCTGGGTACAGAGAATGGGATCGACGAGAAAAAAAGACGATCTACGCCAGTGAACAGAATCCAGAAGCCCGGTGGCGGTTCTTAGCCTGGATCCAGCAGATCGACCCGAGGCGGTTGGTGTTCATTGATGAGAGCGGCTTCAACCTCGCCATGACTCTCGCCTACGCCTACGCCCCAAAGGGACAGCGGGCTGTGGGTCGGGTGCCGAAGAACCGGGGGGAGAACACCAGCCTGGTCGCAGCCATCAGTCTCGATGAGGGCGTGAGTGACGCGATGACGTTGACTGGGGCGGTGGATGGTGACGCGTTCTTGGCGTACATCAGGCAGATCCTCGCTCCCAGGCTCAGGCCGGGACAGATCGTGGTGATGGATCAGTTGGGGGTGCATCGGAAACCGGAGGTTCGGGAGGCCATTGAGGCTCGCGGGTGTGAGTTGGTGTTCTTACCTGGGTACAGTCCTGACCTGAATCCGATTGAGCTTGCTTTCTCGAAGATCAAGGGGGTCGTGAAGCGCCTGGGAGCGAGGACCAGGGGAGCGTTGGACTCTGCGATTGCGGTTGCGTTGTTGACGGTGGAGCTTTCGGATGGGGTGGTTTGAGCATGCCGGAATCCAACTTCACTCATTATGAGAACCGCTGTAAGGCTAGCATTCACGACCGCAGCCTAGGTCGCGTGCGTGTAGCTTGTGTGTGGGTCGCGTGTAGCTTTTAGGAGTCCGGCCCGGCCAGCTCCTCTTCGGCCCAGCCCTCGAGCAGCTTGCGGCCGTCCTCGAGGAAGGCGATGAGGTTGGATTTCAGGATGATGCCCATGACCGACGAGGCCAGGACCTCGCGATTGAAGGGCCGCTCGACGGGCCTGGTCTGCCAGGCCATGGCCCGCACCGTGAAGGTGATCAGGGTGGGGTCGTCGAGGACGATGTGGAGCCGCAGCTTGAGGTTTCCATAGCGCCAGTCGAGGCTACGGTCGCGCAGCTGACCGGTACCCTCGGTAAGGGTCATGCGGTGTTGGCGAGCATAGCTTTGAAGCGCCGGGTCGATCTGACGAAGCCAAGATTCAAGACGTGACCGGCGGTCCCCTCCCCTTCGGGCGCCGTTGGCCATGCCCTAGAGCATACACGGTCGCTCGAGGGTCAGGGGCGTTGCAGGAGTTCCAGCAGCGCCGCCAGTCGTTCCGACAACGGAGTTTGCAGAAACAGGTTCGGGCTCTCGCCGGCGGCAAGGCGCTGGAACAGCCCGCCTCTGCCGCCGCCCGGTTGCCCACCGCCTTCGCCCTGGGGCCCACCGGGACCGCCGCCGGGTCTGCCGCCGCCGAAACCCTGCTGCCCCTCGCCCCGAGCCTGGCGCTCCAGGAACTGCCGGTCGAGCCACAACAGCTGCTCCAGCGTCATGATCTCCTCTTCGATCACGCGCAGCCGCTCGCCGGCGTCCTCGGCGGGGAGGTCGCTCACCACCTGAAGGTCGGACAGCAGCGTCAGCAGCTCGCTCGCCTGGGTGTCGTCGACGGCCAGCTCCGGCTCCGCCTGCATCTCCACGAGCAGGTTGACGGTGCCGGCCAGGTCGAAGATGGGCTGCATCGCGGCCAGCCGCTCAGGGTCGAACTGGGGTTGCGCGGCGGCGAGTCCGATCAGTAGCGGGACGAGCGCCACACCCCAGCGAGGCATGTTCCGGGCCGGGGCTCCCACCTTAGCGGCCCACCACGGCCTGCTCGAGACGCAGATGGGCGAGCAGCAGATCGTTGAGCGCCCGGGCGGCGCTGCTGGCGGTGTTCGCCGCCGAGAGCTCGGTCTGGCGGTAGGAGAGCGGCGAGATGCTGCCGGCATCGAGCCGGGCGCGCTGCGCTTCGAGGTCCTCCTGCGCGGTCGCCAGATCGGCCCGGGCGCCGACCCTGCGGCCTTCGGCGGACAGCACCGCATTGTAGCTGCTGCGAACGGTCAGCTCGAGGCTGCGGGCGGTCTCTTCGACGTTGAGCCGAGCGCTCCCCAACCGGTCCTGGGCGCTCTCGATGTCGGCGCGGGCGCTGAAGGCGTTGTCGACCGCCGCCAGCTGTGCCTCGGCTAGCGCCAGCGCCCGCTCGGTCGCCGCCAGCAGGGCGTTGCGGGCCTGCGCGTTCGCCAGCACCGCGGCCAGCTCGGGCAGCGCGGGGGCGTCGGAGGCGGGGGTCAGGGCGGCGACGTCGCTGCCGAGGAGGCTGCTTAGCTCGGCGTCGGCCAAGGCCCGATCGTTGGCGGCGCTGGCGACGTCGCGCTCGGCGTCATCAAGGTTGTTGCCGGCCCGATCGACATCGAGCTGGGTGGCGGCGCCCGCGCCCAGCCGGACCTGTTCGGCCTCGAGGGTGACGCTGGAGATGTCGCGCTGCTGCTCCGCCAGCGCCAGCGTGTCGTCGGCCCCGAGGGCCGTGAAGTACGCCTGGGAGACGGCTAGGCGGCTGTCGATGAGGGCGGTCACGAGACCGGCTTGGGCGGCCTTGACGGCCTGCTGGGCCTGCAGCACCGGCACCCGCAGGGCAAGCGGGTCGGCCTCGCTGCGGTCGAGGTCGCGTTCGGCGGCGCTCAGGTCGGCGCGGGCGTTAACGACGGCGCTGTCGATCTCGGCTCCGAGCCGCACCGCGTCGGCAAGCGTCATGGGGTCGGCTGGGGTCTGGTCGGCTGGGGTCTGGGCGCCGGCGGTGAAGGCCGCCAGGGCCAGGGCGAGGGTGAGAACTAGGCTACGCATCACAAAACCTCCCGGGGATTGAGGGCAAGGCTATCGAGCAGGCGGAGCAGGGCCAGCAGGGCGTTGTCGCGGGCGCGGTCCTCGCGCAGTTCGGCGTCGAGCAGATCCAGTTCGGCTCGATCCACCTCGAGCGGGCCGATCAGGCCAAGCTCGAGCCGTTCGCGGGCGATGGCGAGATCCTGGCGCCGCTGCCCCCTCAGGGAGGCGCTCAACACGGCCGAAGCGCTCGCCGCCTGGTGGCTGCGGTCGCGGTTTTCTATGTCGAGACCGGCCAGCGCCAGGGTTCGCTCGAGCTGCTGCACAGCGGTGTCGCGATTGAGTCGGGCCGCGTCCAGCGCTGCGGTGACGGCGCTATTGAGCGGAACCTGCACTCTAATCTCGAGTGCGAGGCTGTTCTGCTGCTGGCCCGGGGCGGCGCCGCCGCTGTCCGGATCGTAGCTGAGGGCCACGCTCGGCTGGAAGCTGCGGGTGTCGAACGAAGCGCCCAAGCTGGCCCTGTGCGCGTCGTTGGCGAGGGAGTAGCTGAAATCGAACGAGCCGCTCGGAAGGACGTCGCGGACGCCGCTGTCGAGGCTCTGCTGGGCCTGAGCGACCGTGAGTTGGGCCCGAATCACATCACCCCGGGCGGCCAGCCGAGTAGCGATCTCGTAGGGCGGAACCGTGCCGGCAGGGCCCGGCTCGCCGGCGACGCGGGGAACCGCGACCCCGAGCAGGTTGGCCAGCGAGGCCAGGGCGTCGAGCTCGCTGCGCCGGGCATCGGAACGGTCGAGCCGAGCCTGCTCCAGTGACACCTCTGCACTGCGCTGCTGGTTCTGGTTGACGGTCCCGGCCTTCACCCTCAAGACGGTCGCCTCGAGGGAGCGCTCGGCGAAGGCGACTTCGGCCTCCGCCAGCATCAGACCCTGCGCCGCTCGCAGCGCCCCGAGGTAGCCCTGAACGCCCTCGATGACGGCCCCCCGGCGCGCCTCTTCGAGGGTGAGCTGGGCGCGCTCAAGGTCCCAACCGGCCCGCACCACGGCGTCGTTCGAGGGTCCGAAGGGGATCACGTTGAAGGTGGCATTGAGGGTGATGGGGTCGAACGAGCCGCTGTCGCCGTCGCCCTCGAAGTCGATCGTCTGGGTGTAGCCGGCGGCCAGGGTGGCGCTCACCAGGCTGCCGGCGACCGCGAGCTGGGCCTGGGCCTGGGCCACGCCGGCCTCGGCTAGCCGGACCTGGGGGCTCGCCAGCGCCAGCTCGAGTACCTCGTCCAGCGATAGGGCTGCCGGCGCCTGAGCCAAGCCCAGCGGCAGCAGGGCGAGCCCCAGCGCTGCAAGCAGCAGCCGTCTCACGATCGCCTCCGGGGTTTGGTAAAGAAGGAGTATTGCCCAATCATGCCACGAAGTGTGACAGTGCGACGCTTAGATTCGATGGAGGGAGTGTGTAGGTTCGGTGTAGCTTCCTCTACCCGGGGCGGATCCAGGCGACCCGCGCGCTGCTACCATTGGAGCCATGGACGGCATCACCATCACTCCCATGGACGCCAAGACGGCCCCCGAGGCCGAGCTGCGCCGGCTCAACGACTTCGTGAACGGCCTCAACCACGAGGCCTGGCCCGACGACGCGCCCAGCAGCTTCGAAGCCTTCAAGACCAGCATCGACACCGCCCCCCCATTCCACCGCTCATTCCGCTGGATCGCCCAGCGCGGCGCCGACCTCGTCGCCTACGCCCGGGCCGGCTACGAGGTCGGCGAGGACAATCAGCATATCCTCGGCGGCTATGTAGGGGTGATACCCGAACTGCGCCGACGGGGAATCGGCACGGCCCTGCTGCGCCGCATCGTAGAGACCGCCCGGGCCGAAGGCAAGCGCCTCATTTTTCTCGATGGCGACAGCTTCGTACCGGCCTCCGACGCCGTCCTCGAGCACCTCGGCGGCACCGTCGGCATCCGCGAGACCGTCAACGCCCTGCGGCTCGCCGAGCTGAATCACGAGCTGATGGCCAATTGGATCCAGCGCGCCGGCGAGCGCGCCGCCGACTACGAGCTGCTGTCCTGGAACACCGTGGTTCCCGAGGAACACCTCGAGGCCTACACCGACCTGGTGCACGTCATGAACACCGCCCCCACCGAGAACCTCGACATCGAGGATTTCATCCTCACCCCCGAACAGCTACGCCACTACGAAGCGTCCAACAAGGCCTGCGGCGTCCGCTGGTGGGCGCAGGTGGCCCGCCACCGAGACAGCGGTGAAATGGCCGGCTACACCGAACTGTTCTGGGTGCCCCACAACCCTCTGCTCCTGGGCCAGGGCGGCACCGGAGTGGTGCCAGAACATCGCGGCAAGGGCCTTGGCCGCTGGCTCAAAGCCGCCAACCTCGAGTCCACCCTGCGCGACGTCCCCGACGTCACCTGGATTCGCACCGGCAACGCCGACTCGAACAGACCGATGCTGAGTATCAATAGGGAGATGGGGTTTCGGGAGTACAAACAAGAGACGTTTTGGCAGTTCGATACAGAGGAGTTAGGGAAAAGGATAGAAAAGAAGAATAGGGATTAGGTGTGGATTTCGGGAAGGATGAGATAGGGGGGGGTTACCCCCTCCCCAGCCCTCCCCCTGGTAGGGGGAGGGAGCGAAAGGCAATCGTGAGTAACAACAAGGTACTGGGACAACGATTCGATAGCGTGTTCCTAGGATTGAGTACCATCAGTCCTGGGTACGTCTGCACGACGCTTACGGAGTAAACTCCTCCAGCACCACAACTACGAAGCAACAAGCATGAAGGCATGACTACCAGGGGGGCAAGGACTGCTGCTGTTGACCTTAGGGTCCTATTACAGCGGGTTGCGCATTGAGTGATCGTGCTTCATGCTGAGGCATGGCGCACTCTACCGACCTCCGAGAACGCATCGTAAACGCCGTCCTACACAAGCGTTACACCCTCCATGAAGCCGCAGACACGTTCGACGTTGGAACCGCCACCGTCAGTCGCTACCTCCGCCGCTACCGCCAAAGTGGAGATCTCACCCCCAGAACCTCCCCGGGCCGCCCCAGCGCCCTCCATGAGCACCAGGCATGGGTTGAGCAGAGCCTCATCAGCAACGACCTCACCCACGACCAGCGCTGCGACCTTTTCTTGGAGAGAACCGGCGTCCGCATCAGCAGAGCGACCATGTGCCGCTGGGTACAGAGATTGGGATCGACGAGAAAAAAAGACGATCTACGCGAGTGAACAGAATCCAGAGGCCCGGTGGAGGTTCCTGGCTTGGATCAGAGGTATTGACCCGCACCGGTTGGTGTTCGTCGATGAGAGCGGCTTCAACGTCGCCATGACCCTGCCCTACGCCTACGCCCCACGTGGACAACGTGCCGTGGGTAGGGTGCCGAAGAACCGTGGGGAGAACACCAGCCTCGTTGCAGCGATCAGTCTCGATGAGGGTGTGGGTGACGCGATGACGTTGACCGGAGCGGTGGATGGCGTGGCGTTTTTAGCGTACATCGAGCAGGTCATCGCTCCGAAGCTGAGGCCGGGGCAGATCGTGGTGATGGATCAGCTGGGGGTGCACCGCAAACCGGAGGTGCGGGAGGCGATCGAGGCGAGGGGGTGCGAGTTGGTGTTGTTGCCTGGGTACAGTCCGGACTTCAACCCCATTGAGTTGGCTTTTTCGAAGATAAAGGCGTTCGTGAAAGCTGTGGGGGCGAGGACGAGGGGAGCGTTGGACTCTGCGATCGCGGCTGCGCTATCGACGGTGTCGTTGGGGGATGTGTTGGGTTGGTTTGAGCATGCCGGAGTCACCAATCACTCATTCTGAGAACCGCTGTAAGCTCCTCCAAGTTGAGTTTGGCCAGAAGCTTGAGACGCGAGGCGAGTCGGGCCTGTGTAGGGCAGCGAAGCGCTTGGGAACGTGTCTTGCGATCTAATCGTGATCCAACACGCAAACATAGCTTGGTGAACCGCCCTGGGTTTGATGGAGGCTCCGTTCTCCCTCGAAAGGAGAGAATGGAGCATGACCCGTTACGACCAAGAAACCAAAGATCGAGTCATCCGCATGTTCATGGAGCGTCGAGAAGAAGCGCCGCACGAATCACGTTCAGCCTCTTATCGGCGCCTGCATGACCTAACCGGCATCCCGGTCGACACCATGCGCGGCTGGGTAGACAGAGCCCGCATCGACGCTGGTGACAAGCCAGGCCTGACAACCACAGAGCGTGAGGAGATCAAGGCCCTCAAGAAGGAAGTAGCCGAACTCAAACGAGCCAACGAGATCCTCAAGACAGCCAGCGCGTTTTTCGCGGCCGCGGAGCTCGACCGCCGACTCAAGTGATGGTCGCCTACATCAACGCGTATAAGAACCTGTTCGGGGTCGAGCCGATCTGCCGTGTCCTACGGGACCACAACGTGCCGATCGCCCCGAGCACGTACTACGCAGCCAAGAAGCGGCAAGCATCCGCTCGCCAGCAATCCGATGAGCGTCTCCTGGAGGTCATTCATCGGGTGCACCGCGAGAACTTTGGTGTGTACGGCGTCCGTAAGGTATGGCACGCCCTCCAGCACGAGAGTATCGACGTTGGGCGTGACCAGGTGGCGCGCCTGATGAGAGTCGCGGGCTTGAAGGGCATGACACGAAGAAGGAAGGTCCGCACGACCATCCCAACGCCTAGCGGCGTCAGCTCGCCGGATCTGGTGAGGCGAGACTGGTTCCAAGATGCGCCCGACATCGTTTGGGTGGCGGACTTCACGCACGTGCTCACTCGTGAAGGGTGGGTGTACGTGTCGTTCCTGCAGGACGGCTTCTCGAGGCGCATCCTGGGTTTCACGGTCAGTACCGGTAAGAGCAGCGAGCTGGTGATGAGGGCTCTGGAGCAGGCTGTGAGCGTCCGGCGTCGAACCGATCGGCGGTTCGTTGCTGACGGCGTGATTCATCATTCGGATGCCGGCAGTCAATATACGAGTCTGGCGTTCAGCCAGAAGTTGCTCGATCATGGCGTGAACGGTTCGATCGGTCGGGTGGGCACGGCGTATGACAATGCGTTGATGGAGAGCACGATCGGCTTGTTCAAGAGCGAGCTGATCCACGCCAGGTCGACGAGTTGGTGCTCGAGGCAGGAGGTGGAGACGGCGACGATGCGGTGGGTGAGGTGGTTCAACTGTCGGCGGTTGCACTCTTCGCTCGATTACGTCAGTCCCGTGGACTTCGAGATGGCGTACACTCAAGCGCAGGCCATGCCCAGGCTGGCCGCGTGAGAGCAGAGTCTCCACGAAACCCAGTACGGTTCATGGAGGTGCTTAACAACCTTGGTCCATTGGTTCCTTCACACCACGGTTATCCGTGTTGTTGTTCTCGTTACTCAAAACGTATTCACGAGGGTTGCTTTTAAGCTCCCTCCTCCTTCTAGGGGGAGGGCTGGGGAGGGGGTAACCCCCCCACGCCAAGGGCGTGAATCCCCACCTATCGACACCTCGAACAAGTCATCTGAACAAGGCTTCAGACACCCATAACCCCACTTCCTGGTCTTTAAGAATCTCAAGAAACGCCAAACCCACAACTCCCCTTTTTCCCAGACCACCCCTTAATCCTTATCCCTATTCTTAAGCTTACTACACTGAATCTACACACGGCGCACACCGTCGGCTAACGTGCAGCGGCGACACTGATGCCAACGGAGGTTCGCATGACGGTAGCAAGAAAGCCCGCCAGACCCAGACGCCGCCGCTGGCTGATCGCCGGCGTCGTGGCACTGGCGCTGGTCCTGGGCGGCGGCTACTGGTTTCTCAGCCGGCGCCAGAGCGCCGACACCGACCTGGCGGCTGGGCCCCAGACGGTATCCGTCGCTCCCCGGGTCTATCGGGCCACGGTGGCCGGGCCCGGTACCCTGGCGGCTGCGGCCCAGCGCCAGCTGGTGCCCGAGGTGAGCGGCATCGTGGCGGCGGTGGCCGCGGTCGGCGAGCGGGTGGTCGCCGGCCAGGAGATCGCCCAACTCGACCCCACCCCCTTCGAGCGCACCCTCCGTGACGCGGAACTGGCCCGGGCCAAGGCCGAAGCACAGCTCGCCAGCCTCGAGGCCAACCAGGCCGACAGCAGCGGCAATCTCGACGAGTCGATCGCCAACGCCGAGCGCAGCGTCGAAGCTGCCCAGCGCGACACCGACCGGACGCGGGAGGCGCTGGCCCTGAGCCAACGGCTGTTCGACCTCGGCAGTGAGAGCGAGGAGGCCCTGCAGGCGGCCCGCGACGCCTTCGACAAAGCGTCCGAAAACCTCGCCGGCGCCGACGCCAACCTGGCGACCCTGAAGACCTCGCAGGGCCTGCGCGCCACCGCCGACACGCAGGAACGCCGCAACGCCGAACTGGCGATCGAACAGGCACAGCTCGATCTCGAGCGGGCCCAGGAGGATCTGGCCGCCACCGCCATCGTCGCCCCCTTCGATGGGGTGGTGACGGCGGTCGCCGCCGAAGTGGGCGAGCGGGCCTCGACCGCCGGCGCGCTGATCACGGTGATGGACGATCGCAGCCTCGAGCTCGCGGTGCAGATCGATGAGACCGAGATCGGCCTGGTGCAGCTCGGCCAGCGCGCCGAGGTGCTGCTCGACGCGCAGCCCGACGAGACCTTCGTTGGCGAGGTGACCACCATCTCGCCGGTAGGCAGGATCCAGCAGAACATCCCCATCTTCGACGTGACCATCGCGCTCGACAATCCCGAGCTGGTGCTGCGGCCCGGCATGACGGCCGAAGCCGAGATCGTGGTGCGCGAAGTCGACAGCACCGTGACGGTGCCCTCGCGGGCGGTGCAGAGCGTCCGCGGCCGCAGCTACATCCAGGTCGAGCAGCCCGACGGCACCTTCGAGCTGACACCGGCGCTGGCGATCGACACCGTCGGCTTCAACACCATCCTCCAGGCCGAGCTCCCGCCCGGCGCCGTGGTGCTGGTCCCCGACGAGGCCCCGGCCGCCGGCCAGCCCCAGACCGGCAACCAGCAGCGCGGGCCCTTCCCCTTCGGGGGGCGTGGGCAGTGACGCCGGTCCTCCGGCTCGATCAGGTCACCAAGGCCTACGGTGCCGGCGACAGCGCCTTCTGGGCGCTCAAGGGCGTCTCCTTCGACATCTATGAAGGCGAGATGGTGGCCCTGATGGGGCCTTCCGGCTCGGGCAAGACCACCCTGATGAACATCATCGGCATCCTCGACCGGCAGAGCGATGGGCACTATCTTCTGGGCGGCGAGGACGTCACCGACCTGAACGAGAAGCGCCGCGCCGAGGTGCGCAACCGCACCATCGGCTTCGTCTTCCAGGCCTTCCACCTGCTGCCACGGCTGAGCGTGCTGGAGAACGTCGAGGTGCCGCTCACCTACGCCGGCTACGCGCCCCGGGTGCGCCGCGCCCGGGCTCTCGACATGCTCGACAAGGTGGGGCTGAGCGACAAGACCCGCAGCCGCCCGACGCAGCTATCAGGCGGCCAGAAGCAGCGGGTGGCGATCGCTCGCGCGCTGGCCATGAACCCGTCACTGATCCTGGCCGACGAACCGACCGGCAACCTCGACACCGCCACCGGCGATGAGATCCTGACGCTGTTCCAGGAGCTCAACGCCGAGGGGGTGACCCTGTTGATCGTCACCCATGAAGCGAGTGTCGCCAGCCGCACCAGACGCGCCCTGCGGCTCCGCGACGGGCTCC
This sequence comes from Trueperaceae bacterium, assembly GCA_963662295.1. Lineage (GTDB taxonomy): Bacteria > Deinococcota > Deinococci > Deinococcales > Trueperaceae. The sequence continues at coordinate 3,074,263 of OY759346.1, read as the reverse complement.
TCGAGAGCGACGGCCCGCCTCAGGGGCTGGCGGCATGAGCGCCAGCCGCGGGGGCGAGGCGCTCCACGAGGCGGCGCCCCAACCGCGCGCCGCCTCGTTCGCCGAGCAGGTCCCCAGCGGTGGGCTCAACCCGCTCGAGACCCTGTCCATCGCCCTGCGCTCGCTGCAGGCCAACGCCATGCGGAGCATCCTCACCACCCTCGGCATCATCATCGGGGTGGCTGCGGTGGTTACCCTGACCTCGCTCGGCAGCGGCGTGACGGCCAACATCACCGAAAACCTGACCGGCCTGGGCACCAATCTGCTCACCATCTCCAACAACGCCGGTGGCGGCGGGCCGCCCGGGCTGGTCCGGACCGGCGGCCAGCAGACCGTCACCCTCGACGACGCCGAGACCATCGCCGCGCTCGGCGACCCCCGCATCGCCGGGGTGGCCCCGAGCCTGCAGACCAACACCCAGCTCAAGGTCGGCAACGTCAACATGAACGCCACCGTGGTCGGCACCTGGCCCGACTACGCCTGGGTCCGCAACAGCGATACCGAACTCGGCACCTTCTTCTCCCACGACGACCTTCGCACCCGCAAGCGGGTGGCGGTGATCGGCTTCGAGGTGGCCACCGAGCTCTACGGCGCGGAGGACCCGGTAGGCCAGCGCATCACCATCCAGGGCGTCTCCTTCACCGTGGTCGGGGTGCTGCCCGACAAGGGCGCCGGCTTCGGCAGCTCCAACAGCAACGTGTTCATCCCGCTGTCGACCTATCTGCAGCGGCTCGGTCGCCAGAACGCCAGCGGCGAGCCGACCGTGCAGGCAGTCTACGTGTCGGCCGCCGACGCCGACGATCTCAACGGCCTGGTGGCCGACCTCAACCTCTTGCTCGCGGCCCAGCACGACACCCCTAGCCCCGACGACTACGACTTCAGGGTGCAGAACCAGGCCGACACGCTCGACTCGCTCAACTCCGTCACCACCACCCTGACGCTGTTCCTCGGCGCCATCGCGGGCATCAGCCTGCTGGTCGGCGGCATCGGCATCATGAATATCATGCTGGTGTCGGTCACCGAACGCACCCGCGAGATCGGCGTCCGCAAGGCGCTCGGCGCTAAGCCCGGAGACATCCGCACCCAGTTCCTGCTCGAGTCGGTACTGCTCTCCATCGGCGGAGGACTGCTGGGAATCGGCACCGGAATCGGGCTGGCATATCTGGTGGTACCGCTGCTCAACGTCACCCCAGCAGTATCTCCGATCAGCGTAGGGCTGGCCTTTGGCTTCTCGGCAGTGGTGGGGGTGTTCTTCGGCTTCTACCCCGCACAGCGGGCAGCGAGGCTGGATCCGGTGGATTCGCTCAGGTACGAGTAGTGAGGAAACACGGCAGTCGTTGGGGGTTTACTCCCTCCCCAGCCCTCCCCCTAGAAGGAGGAGGGAGCTAAACAGCAACCCTGACTACGATAGGAAACACCATCGGGTGGGTAGTGATGTGAACCGTACTGGGTTTCGTGGAGACTCTGCTCTCACGCGGCCAGCCTGGGCATGGCCTGCGCTTGAGTGTACGCCATCTCGAAGTCCACGGGACTGACGTAATCGAGCGAAGAGTGCAACCGCCGACAGTTGAACCACCTCACCCACCGCATCGTCGCCGTCTCCACCTCCTGCCTCGAGCACCAACTCGTCGACCTGGCGTGGATCAGCTCGCTCTTGAACAAGCCGATCGTGCTCTCCATCAACGCATTGTCATACGCCGTGCCCACCCGACCGATCGAACCGTTCACGCCATGATCGAGCAACTTCTGGCTGAACGCCAGACTCGTATATTGACTGCCGGCATCCGAATGATGAATCACGCCGTCAGCAACGAACCGCCGATCGGTTCGACGCCGGACGCTCACAGCCTGCTCCAGAGCCCTCATCACCAGCTCGCTGCTCTTACCGGTACTGACCGTGAAACCCAGGATGCGCCTCGAGAAGCCGTCCTGCAGGAACGACACGTACACCCACCCTTCACGAGTGAGCACGTGCGTGAAGTCCGCCACCCAAACGATGTCGGGCGCATCTTGGAACCAGTCTCGCCTCACCAGATCCGGCGAGCTGACGCCGCTAGGCGTTGGGATGGTCGTGCGGACCTTCCTTCTTCGTGTCATGCCCTTCAAGCCCGCGACTCTCATCAGGCGCGCCACCTGGTCACGCCCAACGTCGATACTCTCGTGCTGGAGGGCGTGCCATACCTTACGGACGCCGTACACACCAAAGTTCTCGCGGTGCACCCGATGAATGACCTCCAGGAGACGCTCATCGGATTGCTGGCGAGCGGATGCTTGCCGCTTCTTGGCTGCGTAGTACGTGCTCGGGGCGATCGGCACGTTGTGGTCCCGTAGGACACGGCAGATCGGCTCGACCCCGAACAGGTTCTTATACGCGTTGATGTAGGCGACCATCACTTGAGTCGGCGGTCGAGCTCCGCGGCCGCGAAAAACGCGCTGGCTGTCTTGAGGATCTCGTTGGCTCGTTTGAGTTCGGCTACTTCCTTCTTGAGGGCCTTGATCTCCTCACGCTCTGTGGTTGTCAGGCCTGGCTTGTCACCAGCGTCGATGCGGGCTCTGTCTACCCAGCCGCGCATGGTGTCGACCGGGATGCCGGTTAGGTCATGCAGGCGCCGATAAGAGGCTGAACGTGATTCGTGCGGCGCTTCTTCTCGACGCTCCATGAACATGCGGATGACTCGATCTTTGGTTTCTTGGTCGTAACGGGTCATGCTCCATTCTCTCCTTTCGAGGGAGAACGGAGCCTCCATCAAACCCAGGGCGGTTCAATGGGCGTGACGTCTTGAGTAACGAGAACAAGAGCTGGGATAACCGTGGTGTGAAGGAACCAATGGACCAAGGTTGTTAATAGGACCCAAAGTCAACAACAGGCGTCCCTGCCCTGCCCCCTGGTGGTGATGCCTTCATGCTTGTTGCTTCGTAGTTGTGGTGCTGGAGGAGTTTTACTCCGTAAGCGTCGTGGAGACGTACCCAGGACTGATGGTACTCAATCCTAGGAACACGTTGTGGAATCGTTATCCGAGTACGGTGTTGTTACTCACGATTGCCTTTTGCTCCCTCCCCCTGGTAGGGGGAGGGCTGGGGAGGGGGTAAACCCCAGTCCACCACCTGGGGTCTCCGATCACGAAGCACGAACAGGACCCTGTAACGCAAAGTGCTGGTCGTTGGGAAGCGTAGGGGTCTGGAGGGGACCCAACCCTACTTACCCTTTCCCTTTCCTCCGTCGCACCAAAACTGTTCCGCCAAGGGCTGGACCGATTACGAATCGTGAGTAGAAGGTGACGAGTCGCCAGGCAAATAGGGTTGTGCCGACGCTGGAACTCTGCGTCTGCACGGTGAACAGCGATGCGGCGGCCAGCTCGAGAAGTCCGGCGCCCCCGGGGGTAGGAAAGACGAACGACACCACCATTGGAAGCTGCACTGCGGCCAGTGCGGGCAGGAGTGGGGAGGTGCCCCCCAGAGCAACCACAAAGACGTAGAAGATGAGGTAGGTCGCCGTGTAGAGTCCGGTGGTCAGGGTGTGGAGTGCGATCTGGATGCCTGGCCCGGCCCCCGCTATCGCTCGGGTGGCGACCGCTACCCGTGCCAGGAAGCGGAGCAGCGGCCGCCGCCAGCGGCGCAACCAGCGCAGCCCGAACAGGCGCCCCAGCACGCGGCGGAGCCATAGCAGCCGGTAGGCAAACAGGAACCACCCGAGCAGGAAGAAGAGGCCCGCCAGCACCGCGATCGACCAGGCCACGAGGGGCTCGAAGAGGTTGGTGGTCCGGCTCAGAATAAGCAGCCCGGCCGGTACCGACCACGCCAGATAGAACAGGTCGAGCACCCACACATACACCGTTATCGACATCGAGTGGGCGGGCGACAGGCCGTCGCGGATCAGCGCCAGCACCACCGCCGGCGCCTGGCCGCTGCCGCCGGGCGTCACGGCCGAACTGAACAGGCCGAGGATGTAGGCCCGCGTCGATGGCCACATCCCGAGCGGCCGTTTCAGGATCCGTGCCAGCATGTAGATGCGGATGCCGCCAAACAGGTAATTGATCAGCAGCAGGCCGATGCCGACCGACAGAGACCAGATCGGCACCCGCGTGAGGTTGCCTAGGCTTTCACCGAGGAACCAGAAGGTGAGGCCACTGCCGGCGATGCCGAGCACCATGGCCAGAATGGTGGCGCGCAGGAGGGTCATGGTGCTCCGGGTCGGCTAAGGCCGCCGGCGGCGCACCGTTCGCAACGCGCTTTCATGTCTAGAGCCACGTCAGAATTTTAACAGGTGGTGTCGCTACGACCCGATTGTAGGCTCGGGGTTGCGTGCCCACCCGCACCTGCCTGGCGCCTCGTTCGTGCGACATGAGGTCCATGCCGCCTCCAGGTAAGCTTGCTGGAACGAACGTGAAAGGGGTCCCCTATGGCCAAGGTAACAATCATCGGTGACGGTCCCGCAGGCTTGAGCGCCGCCCTGTTCCTCGCCAAGAACGACTTCGAGGTTACGGTGCTGGCACAGGACAAGACGCCTATGCACTACGCCAGGCTCCGCAACTACCTCGGCATCCCCGAGATCACCGGCAGCGACTTCCAGAAGGTCGCCCGCGCCCAGGTTGCCGCGTTCGGCGGTGCGGTTCAGGACACCCCCGCCACGGGCATCGAGCGGGCGGCGAGCGGCTTCACCGTGACGGCCGAGGATGGCGAGCTGTACAGCGCCGACTACCTGGTGATCGCCGAGGGCAAGGGGGCCGAGCTGGCGCTCAGCCTGGGTCTCGAGAAAGACGACCGGGGCATCGTCGCCGACGGCGACGGCCGCACCGGCGTGGAGCGTCTTTACGTGGTGGGCCGCGCCACCCGACCGACCCGCTCGCAGGCCATCATCGCGGCTGGCCACGGCGCCGCCGCCGCGCTCGATATCATGGCCGCCGAGGCCGGCAAGGACGTGCTCGACTACGATTCGGTCGACTAGCCACCCGACGACCCACAAGAGAGTGCGACGCCTGTAGAGAAGGCGCTGCACGTCGTTATTTGGTGTCTCGGCCAGGCTCCTGCGGTGTCGCTACTCCTCTTCGGGCACGAAGCTGAGGGCCACCCCATTGTTGCAGTACCGCTGCCCGGTCGGATCCGGCCCGTCGTTGAACACATGCCCCTGATGGCCGCCGCAGCGGGAGCAGCGGTACTCGCTGCGGGGCACGAACATCTTGAAGTCGGTCTTGGTCTCGAGGGCGCCGGGGATGGGTGCATAGAAGCTGGGCCAGCCGGTGCCGGAGTCGTACTTGGTATCGCTCTGAAAGAGCGGCTGGCCGCAGCCGGCGCAGAGGTAGGTGCCGGTGCGCTTCTCGCCGTTGAGGGGGCTGGTGGCGGCCCGCTCGGTCCCCTCCTGGCGCAGCACCTGGAACGCCTCGGGGGAGAGCTGCTCGCGCCATTCGGCGTCGCTTTTGTCGGTTTCGATGGTATCGCTCATGTGTCCACTCTAATCGGTTCTTGTGCCACACATATGCATCGTGGCCCTCGCACCCTGAGGATAGGTGCGAGGGCCGAAGAAGAGGAACCCTAGGTTCTGTTCTTGCCGCGCCGCGGCAGCAGCGGGCATTCGAAGTACATGTCGGTAGATTCGAAGCATAAGGATTAGTAGAAGTAGGTTTGGGGCCCCTTCAGACCCCTTCCCGCACCTCCGGTTTGCGGTGCACCCCCAGCTGATCCATCACCACGATCTGCCCCGGCCTCAGCTTCGGAGCGATGACCTGCTCGATGTACGCTAAAAACGCCACGCCATCCACCGCTCCGGTCACTTACGGGGTCCCGGGGAGACTTACCGTCAGGGAAGGCTCCCCGGGGCTCTCGGAGACAACCCTTGGTTGTCTCCTCCAGCAGATACTTTGGAATAGCCGGGGTGTGAAGGCGTTAACGGTGTCTTGCTTGTTCCTTTTAAGCACTTCCAAGCTATGTTTGCGCGTTGGATCACGATTAGATCGCAAGACACGTTCCTAAGCGCTTCGCTGCCCTACACAGGCCCGACTCGCCTCGCGTCTCAAGCTTCTCGGCCAAACTCAACTTGGAGGTGCTTAACCCTTCTTGTGGCGGAGGAGACTCTATGAGGCTCCGTAGCCCCTGAAGAGACCCACGGAGGGGGGCTCTGAAGGACCCCGTAAGAACCCGGAGCGAAGCGTAGGGGTCTGAAGGGGACCCAAACCTTCTCCTACTTGTCTGAAGGGGATCCAAATCTCCTTATCCTCCATCTCCTTTTACTCCCTCTATCTCCTTATTAGATTCATCGCTATATCCCTACCAAACTTCATCGACAAATGTACCCACAACTTCGCAACGTTCTCGAGCCAGATCGCATTCTCCAGCCCGTCCACCTCGATCACTTCAAACCCGATATCCCGAGCCAAATCCCCTGCTACCCCCCTCGCCCTCGCTTCGCCGCAGACGAACATAGTAAGCGCTTCCCCGCCATATGTCGGGTCTCGCATGTTGTCTGCGCCGGTGACGTTGAAGGCCTTGGCCACCAGGGCGCCCGGGGCGTGGACGGCGAGGTCTTCGGCGCCCGAGGGGGCGTCGGGGGTCTTGCCGAAGGTGTTGGTGGCGTCGATGAGGATCTTGCCGCCCAGTTCGAGGGCTGTGACGGTGCCTTCGGCGGCGGTGAAGGGGACGGCCAGCAGCACCACCTCGGCACTACTCACGGCGTCGGCGGGGCTGGCGGCGCTGGCTCCAGGAGAGACTGCCAGCAGCGCCTGCACCCGGTCGGCGTGGGGCGTGCGACTGCCGTAAACGACCCTGTGGCCGGTGGCCGCCCAGCCCTCGCCGAGGGCGCTGCCGACCCGACCGGTACCGATGATGGCGATGTTCATAAGGTCTCCTTCATACCGTCATGCATACCAGCTTTTCGGGAGCTGTTCTACACCCGTGGCTACCGGTGGGGCCGACCTGGCCACCGTGCTATACCTACCCCATGGAACGCGCCGTCCCGCGCTTCTCCGACCACGCACTGAACGAGATCCTCACCGCCATCCGGGCGCAGCTCGCCAGATCCCCGTGCGCCGAGGTGGTGGTGCCCCACCCCGATCGGTCGCGGGGCAGTGTTCCCGGCCGGCGTCTCGACGGCGACGGCGCGCCCTTCATCCACCGCCCGCTGGTCGCCTGGTGCGACCTCGCCGAGCGGCTGGAGTGTCGGCTGGCCGTGCCGCAGCCGGCGGGGGAGGGCTTCGTGCTGCTGACGTTCGAACGCCTGCCGGGAACGCAGCCGTGGCCACCAGGGCCGGCCGAAGCCGAGAGCAAATACGGGGCCGAGAGCGGGTTCCAGCAGCTTCGCAAGCTCGAGGACCCCCGCTTCCTGCTCGACTACCTCGAAGCGCTGGAGCGGGCCGCCCCGCCGCCGGGCGCCCGGGTGTTGAGTCTGGGCGTGAACGCCGGCGAGGAGCTGGCCGCCTTCGGACTGCTCGATCCCGTCCTGGCCGCGGGCCTGACCTTCGTCGGCATCGACCACGCCGCCAGCGCCCTGGAGCTGGCGCGCGCTCGCTGGCCCGAACCCCGCCACCGCTTCATCGAGGCCGACCTGGCCTCGCTCGACGCGCTCGAGCTGGGACGCTTCGAGCTGATCCTGGCCCTGAACGTCATGCAGAGCCCCGACCTCGACGACCGGGCGCTGCTACGGACGCTGGTGCAGCGCTCTGTGTCTCCCGGCGGCGCGCTGGTGCTGGCGCTTCCCAACAGCCGTTATCGGGGCGGCGAGCTCCTCTACGGCGCCCGCACGAAGAACGTTCGCCAGCCCGAACTGTCGCTGCTGGTCAAGGACATCGCCTTCTATCGGAAGTATCTGCAACAGCACCGCTTCCGGGTGAACGTGACGGGAAAGTACCAGCTGTTCGTGATGGCGAAGAGGGCCTAGTGGAGAGCGGGCGCGGCGCTGGGGAAGGCGGTTCGTTCGAGAAGGTATACTTTAGAGCCCCGGCCTTCGTCCGCTGGTCCTATGGCTTCGTCACAACCCCTCCCCCCCACCAAAGAGGCCCTGCTTCGAGCGGGGAAGGGCCTGATCCTGGCCAAGGGGTACACCGCGACCACCGTCGACGCCATCTGCGCCGAGGCCGGTATCAGCAAGGGGGCCTTCTACCACCTTTTTGACAGCAAGAAGGCCTTTGCCGAGGAGCTGCTGGCCTTTATCTGGACGCCGGTCCAGGCCGATCAGGAGGCGCTCCTCGAGGACGACGTCGAGCCTCTGGCGCTGCTCGAGCGGCACATCGACTTTATGGCGGGCTTTCTGCCGGGCGACGGTCGCCTCATGAGCATCCTGTCGCAGGAGCTGTCGCAGGAAGATCCCGAGTTCCGCAAGCGCCTGCGCGCCTACTTCCGGCAGTGGACCCGGCTCCTCGAGCGCATGGTCGAGGTGGCCCGGGCCCGCTACCGGCCCGACGCCGACCTGTCGCCCACGGGCGTGATGGAGTTCGTCGTGATGACCATCGAGGGTGCGCCGGTGATCTCGAGACAGTTCGGCGGGGCCGCCGTCGAGCGCGCGTTGACCCACCTGAAACGGTACCTCCGGCAGCTGCTGACGCCATAGGACCCGAGCGGTGTTAGAGTTCGGCGGTGTCCGCCCTGCTCAGCCATCCGCTGGAGTTCTGGCTGTTTGCCGGGCTGGCGGTTCTCCTGATCGGCGTCGCCAAGGCGGGCTTCGGCAGCGGCATCGGCGTGGCGGCCACCCCGCTGCTGGCGCTGGTGCTGCCGGTGGTCGAGGCTGCGGCGCTGCTGCTGCCGCTGCTGCTCGTCGCGGACGTGTTCGCGGTGCGTCACTACCGCGGTACCTTCGACCGCTCCAACCTGTGGCTGCTGCTGCCCAGCGCGGCGGTCGGCATCGTGCTGGGCGGCCTGTTCTTCGAGCGCTTCATCGAACAGGAGCGGGTCCTGAAGGTCGGCATCGGCCTGATCGCGCTGGCGTTCGTGCTCTACCAGCTGCTGCGGGGCGCACTGGCGTCGCCGCTCGAGCGGCGCCCGCCCCCTCGGTTGCTGGGCGTTGCGCTCGGCGCGGTAGCCGGCTTCACCTCCACCATCGCCCACGCGGGCGGGCCACCCATCACCGTGTATCTGCTGACGCAGCGGCTGCCGCGGCGGGTGTTCGTCGGCACCAACGCCTGGCTGTTCTTCCTGGTGAACGCGCTGAAACTCGTTCCCTATGGCCTTCTGGGGCTGCTGGCGATCGGCAATGTGCCCACGGTGGTGGTGCTGCTGCCGCTGGTCTACGTCGGAATCCGCCTCGGGGTGATGATGAACCGGGTGCTGAGTGAGCGCATTTTCAACCTCGTGATCTATGCGCTGCTCACCATCACCGGGGTACAGCTGCTGCTCGGCCGCAGTCTGATCGGGCTTTTTGGGTAACCTCGCAGGCCCCAGTCTGTGACTGCGCTAAGCTGCCCCTGGTATGGACCTCGCCGCGGAGCCGCTCGACCACCGGCCCTGGCCGCTGCCGGCGGGCCCCTGGCGCTGGCGCCAGCGCTGGTGCGACCTGCTCTTCGCCCACTGGCCGCTGCCCGCCGCCGCCCTGCGGCCGCTGGTGCCGCCCGAACTCGACGTCGACACCTTCGAGGGAACGTCCTGGGTGGGGGTGGTGCCCTTCCGCATGGAGGGCGTCATGCGCCGGCCGTTGCCCGACCTGCCGTGGATCTCGGCCTTCCCCGAGCTCAACCTGCGCCTCTACGTAAGCCACGGCGGCAAGCCGGGCGTCTGGTTCCTGAGCCTCGACGCCGGCAACCCGCTGGCGGTGTGGGTGGCGCGCACCTTCTTCCACCTGCCCTACCTCCGGGCGCGCTTAGCGCTGTCGGCCGCAGGCACCGAAATCCACCACCGCAGCGAACGGCTGGCGGCGCCGCTGGAGCTGCGTTTCGAGGCGCGCTACCGGCCCACCTCCGAACCTTACCGGGCCGAGCCGGGCAGCCTCGAGCACGCCCTCACGGAACGGTACTGCCTGTACGCCAGGTCGCCGCGCGGCGACCTCTTCCGGGCCCACATCCACCACCGCCCCTGGCCACTGCAGCGGGCCGAGGCCGAGATCACGATCAACGAGCTGGCCGACCCGTACGGTTTTGCCCTCGAGGGCCCACCACCGCTACTGCACTTCTCCCGCCGCATCGACGTGGTGATGTGGGGCCTCGAGCGGCTTGAGCAGGACTTGCCGGCGTTGTTCGGGGTTGCGTCGGTGACGGGTCTGATCTCTAGTGAGGGGCAAGAAACCCCGGTCCGCATCGCATTTTTCGCACATTGCCGTGCCTGACGGTGGCTGCGTTTCCGCTTTTCTGAATACGACTCAACGATCTGGCGTTGGACGAGAGGGTGGCGAGTAAGAGCGATTTGACGATGCGTGGTGGACGGAGAAACCGAGAAATGCCGTACTGACCGGCACAAACTCGATTGTGGGTCCAAGATTTCCCTTGCTCATCGCCTTTCTCACGAGGCCGGATTGTCCTGTTGAGGGATGACCAGCTGCGGGTTTTTTGGGCAGGATGCCTTTTGTCGAAACCTCTCCGTTCGGCGTACTCTCGGAGTTGGATATCTTGCCTCTCGGGGTTTTGCCTGTTCTCATCGGTCGTGACCCGAGCGTATTTGGAAACGTTCTTCACGTTACCTACTCATGGAACAAGACCATTGACAGGTTCTGTTTTTATTGTCAGGGATGGATTTAAGGTATACCGGCAACCAATACCTTCTCGGTATGGTCATTCTACAATGTGAGGCCCCTAGCGCCAGGGATATCGGGGGCCGGGCAGGCCCAAACTCACGCACTGCCTCCAACCGAACCACTGAACCGTACTGGGTTTCGTGGAGACTCTGCTCTCACGCGGCCAGCCTGGGCATGGCCTGCGCTTGAGTGTACGCCATCTCGAAGTCCACGGGACTGACGTAATCGAGCGAAGAGTGCAACCGCCGACAGTTGAACCACCTCACCCACCGCATCGTCGCCGTCTCCACCTCCTGCCTCGAGCACCAACTCGTCGACCTGGCGTGGATCAGCTCGCTCTTGAACAAGCCGATCGTGCTCTCCATCAACGCATTGTCATACGCCGTGCCCACCCGACCGATCGAACCGTTCACGCCATGATCGAGCAACTTCTGGCTGAACGCCAGACTCGTATATTGACTGCCGGCATCCGAATGATGAATCACGCCGTCAGCAACGAACCGCCGATCGGTTCGACGCCGGACGCTCACAGCCTGCTCCAGAGCCCTCATCACCAGCTCGCTGCTCTTACCGGTACTGACCGTGAAACCCAGGATGCGCCTCGAGAAGCCGTCCTGCAGGAACGACACGTACACCCACCCTTCACGAGTGAGCACGTGCGTGAAGTCCGCCACCCAAACGATGTCGGGCGCATCTTGGAACCAGTCTCGCCTCACCAGATCCGGCGAGCTGACGCCGCTAGGCGTTGGGATGGTCGTGCGGACCTTCCTTCTTCGTGTCATGCCCTTCAAGCCCGCGACTCTCATCAGGCGCGCCACCTGGTCACGCCCAACGTCGATACTCTCGTGCTGGAGGGCGTGCCATACCTTACGGACGCCGTACACACCAAAGTTCTCGCGGTGCACCCGATGAATGACCTCCAGGAGACGCTCATCGGATTGCTGGCGAGCGGATGCTTGCCGCTTCTTGGCTGCGTAGTACGTGCTCGGGGCGATCGGCACGTTGTGGTCCCGTAGGACACGGCAGATCGGCTCGACCCCGAACAGGTTCTTATACGCGTTGATGTAGGCGACCATCACTTGAGTCGGCGGTCGAGCTCCGCGGCCGCGAAAAACGCGCTGGCTGTCTTGAGGATCTCGTTGGCTCGTTTGAGTTCGGCTACTTCCTTCTTGAGGGCCTTGATCTCCTCACGCTCTGTGGTTGTCAGGCCTGGCTTGTCACCAGCGTCGATGCGGGCTCTGTCTACCCAGCCGCGCATGGTGTCGACCGGGATGCCGGTTAGGTCATGCAGGCGCCGATAGGAGGCTGAACGTGATTCGTGCGGCGCTTCTTCTCGACGCTCCATGAACATGCGGATGACTCGATCTTTGGTTTCTTGGTCGTAACGGGTCATGCTCCATTCTCTCCTTTCGAGGGAGAACGGAGCCTCCATCAAACCCAGGGCGGTTCAGTTGCGCGGGGGTGGGGGGATTGGGTAGACTGCGTGTCGCTCGGGCGGTTAGCTCAGCGGGAGAGCACTCGCTTCACACGCGAGGGGTCGCTGGTTCAAATCCAGTACCGCCCACCACAAGAAAACCCGTCAGGGACAATAAAGTAGTGAAAAACGCCGGGAGGTCAGAGGGTGTCTCGGTGCTCGTTATACCGCAGGTTTACCGCAGGAGAATCGCGAATAGCTAGCCAGATACGCCCCTGCAAGAGCAACCTTCCTTGCTGGAAAGACTCAACTGCGTTTAATGATCGGCATGTTTGCCTGCACCTGGTCCATCCCCACACGTGTGGGGAAAACGGGTACCGGATTGGCACGGGGGAGACTCCGCGCGGTCCATCCCCACGCGTGTGGGGAATACGGTTCGGGGCCATCCGCCCACATGGTTGAACCGCACTGGTTTTCGTGGAGACTCTGTTCTGAACCGTACTGGGTTTCGTGGAGACTCTGCTCTCACGCGGCCAGCCTGGGCATGGCCTGCGCTTGAGTGTACGCCATCTCGAAGTCCACGGGACTGACGTAATCGAGCGAAGAGTGCAACCGCCGACAGTTGAACCACCTCACCCACCGCATCGTCGCCGTCTCCACCTCCTGCCTCGAGCACCAACTCGTCGACCTGGCGTGGATCAGCTCGCTCTTGAACAAGCCGATCGTGCTCTCCATCAACGCATTGTCATACGCCGTGCCCACCCGACCGATCGAACCGTTCACGCCATGATCGAGCAACTTCTGGCTGAACGCCAGACTCGTATATTGACTGCCGGCATCCGAATGATGAATCACGCCGTCAGCAACGAACCGCCGATCGGTTCGACGCCGGACGCTCACAGCCTGCTCCAGAGCCCTCATCACCAGCTCGCTGCTCTTACCGGTACTGACCGTGAAACCCAGGATGCGCCTCGAGAAGCCGTCCTGCAGGAACGACACGTACACCCACCCTTCACGAGTGAGCACGTGCGTGAAGTCCGCCACCCAAACGATGTCGGGCGCATCTTGGAACCAGTCTCGCCTCACCAGATCCGGCGAGCTGACGCCGCTAGGCGTTGGGATGGTCGTGCGGACCTTCCTTCTTCGTGTCATGCCCTTCAAGCCCGCGACTCTCATCAGGCGCGCCACCTGGTCACGCCCAACGTCGATACTCTCGTGCTGGAGGGCGTGCCATACCTTACGGACGCCGTACACACCAAAGTTCTCGCGGTGCACCCGATGAATGACCTCCAGGAGACGCTCATCGGATTGCTGGCGAGCGGATGCTTGCCGCTTCTTGGCTGCGTAGTACGTGCTCGGGGCGATCGGCACGTTGTGGTCCCGTAGGACACGGCAGATCGGCTCGACCCCGAACAGGTTCTTATACGCGTTGATGTAGGCGACCATCACTTGAGTCGGCGGTCGAGCTCCGCGGCCGCGAAAAACGCGCTGGCTGTCTTGAGGATCTCGTTGGCTCGTTTGAGTTCGGCTACTTCCTTCTTGAGGGCCTTGATCTCCTCACGCTCTGTGGTTGTCAGGCCTGGCTTGTCACCAGCGTCGATGCGGGCTCTGTCTACCCAGCCGCGCATCGTGTCGACCGGGATGCCGGTTAGGTCATGCAGGCGCCGATAAGAGGCTGAACGTGATTCGTGCGGCGCTTCTTCTCGACGCTCCATGAACATGCGGATGACTCGATCTTTGGTTTCTTGGTCGTAACGGGTCATGCTCCATTCTCTCCTTTCGAGGGAGAACGGAGCCTCCATCAAACCCAGGGCGGTTCATGAAGCCGAAATCAGCCACCACCTCAACGCTGAGCCATACCAACGAACGCCCAGCAGGAAAGGCTACCGCAACGGCTACAAACCCAGACAACTCAAAACCAGAGTCGGCAGCCTCGAGCTACTCATCCCCCAAGACAGAGATGGCACCTTCAGGACAGAACTCTTCGAGAAGTACCAACGCAACGAGAAAGCCCTCGTGCTATCCCTGATGACGATGTACCTCGAAGGAATATCAACCCGGAAAGTCAGAGACGTTACCGAAGTCCTATGCGGAACAAGTTTCAGCAAGAGCACCGTCAGCAACCTCACGAGGCAGCTCGATGAGGACCTCCAAGCATGGAGATCTCGTCCGCTAGAAGTTGAGTACCCGTACCTGATGGTGGATGCTCGCTACGAACATGTCCGGGTCGACCATCAGGTGGTCAGCCTGGGCGGACGGCAAAGCCTCGGCGCTTCGCTGACGCTGATCGTGACGGGGGTCAGGGCTGACGGTTACCGCGAAATACTCGCTGTGGCGGTGTCGGATACGGAGAGTGAAGCTACCTACCAGGAGGTCTTCCGATCTCTCAAGACCCGGGGCCTTCGGGGTGTGCAGCTCGTAACGAGTGATGACCATGCAGGATTGAGAGCAGCGATCAGTAGGCACTTTCAGGGCGCGAGTTGGCAACGCTGCCAGGTTCATTTCGCTCGGAATCTGCTGGGTCGAGTAGCGAGGAAGCATCGTAAGCACCTAGCCGAGGACCTCAAGGGGATCTTCCGGGCGCCTACCTTGGAGTGGGCCAGGGAAGCAGTGGTGGAAGTGGTGGATGCCTGGCGTGGTAGTCATCGGGCCCTGGCTGAGCATTTGGAGGGGCATGTCGAGGAGTGCTTGGTGTGTTTCGCGTTCCCTGTTTCTCATCGTTTGAGGATCAGGACTACGAATTCGTTGGAGCGTCTGAATCAGGAGATCAAGCGTAGGACTCGGGTGGTGAGGATCTTTCCGAATCGGGAGTCTTGCTTGCGGTTGGTGACGGCGTTGTGTATGGAGACGAGTGAGGAGTGGCTCTCTGGGAAGCGGTATTTGGATATGAGCTGGTTAGTTGAGCCGGCGGAATTGGAGGAACTCATCGGTGCTTGACTTGTTTGGAGGAAACTACAGAACAATCTGGACTTGACTGTCGACTTTGACGGCCGCCACTACACCGGTCACAACGGCAGCACCCAGGGCTTCGCCAGCTCTCTCCTGCACCATCCCAAGACAGACGTTTCAGCAGTCACACTTTTCAACGGCGACTGGCTGGCAGAACCACATCTATTGCCGCTCGAACTCCTGGCTCTGGTGCAATAGCACCAACGGGTCTTGCTTGTTCCTTCTAAACCTTCCCTTTCCGCTCCCGGTAAGCCCTTGCCTTCATCCGGTTTCCGCACGTGGCCATCGTGCACCACACCCCTGAGTGGTTCTTTGAGTGGTCGAAGAAGGCCCACTGGCAGGCATCGTTGCCACAGATCTTGAGCAGCGGTAGGCTCCCGTCGATCGTCGCCGTGTGCAGAATCGCGAAAGTCCGCGCCAGGGCGCCGCCGAGCCCGCTCCCGCTGGGCACCAGCTCGATGCCGTCGTGGTGGGCAAACCGCACGGTCAATGGGCCCCGTTTCGAGGCGTCGTCGAGCAGCTCTAGGGCGCGGGGTTCAGGTTCTGCCCCGCCGTTGGCGCGGAGCAGGGAACGAAGCGCCTCGCGGACGCCTACGACGCGCTCCCATTCGCTTCGACTCAGGGGCTTGTCGGCGGCAGTCAGCAGCCGATTCTCCTTCAGCCAATCGGTCGTCTCTTCTGGGCTCGCCAGCCCGTCCTGGCCGGCTTCGAGATCGAGAGTATTGACCAGCTGGCGAACGCGCTCGAGGTCGCCGGGGGCGGCCTGGCTGTCTGAAGGGGGATGGGGATGGTTCGTCATCTTCGTCACCAGTATAGCGGGATCGGTGGTGAGAAAGTATGTTTCCTATAACCATCAAAGGGCCTTAGATAGTGATATAATAACCATTATAAGCATTTAGGCGGTTACGACTCACCTTCGGGCTTCGCCCAACCCAACGAGAGGGGCAGCATGAACCAACACCATCTCTGGAAGCGCCTGGCGGATTACCGGCACCTGGAGCTGACCAACCGTGCCGAACACGTTCGCCTGGTCAGGCTTGCCCTCGAAGCGTCGCGGACCCAGCGGGCGAATGGGCAACTCGGGCTCAGAGAGCGGCTCGGGAACGTGTTTATCCAGCTGGGTTTCAGGCTGTATCCGGCGGCCAGCATTTCGCAGCTAACGAAGGGTTTAACGGAGGGTCCTATCGGACTTGGCACACCGTCGGTGAGCACCGAAGAGTGTGCCTGATGGTAGCTGCCTCGGCTCCCAGCCCATTCCCATTCGCTGGTAAGGCCATGTCACGACCGCTTCACAGCTGGGTCATGCCCATACGACGCCCACCCACCTAACCTGTTGGCGGATGGAGGTGCAGACGATGACACAGAACCTCGACAGATCCCGGATCGAAGAAGCCATCCGGCGATGGAGTGTGGACAGAAGGCAGCGACGGCTTGCACGCCGAGCGTTGAGGGCTACCTATAAGGCCTTCGCGAGGCGAAATCCCCGCTGGACCCAATCGCTGTTCGATCGCCACCTGCTCGAGTCCAGGATCGTCCCGCTGCTCGACGAGGCGCTCCGAAACAGGTCGCCCTTGACGGCCTGCGCCCTGGCAACCGCCTGGGCGAGCCAGCTCACCCGGGACGAGTGCGGACAGCGGCGTCTGGCGTTGAGGGCGAAGCGCGTCTCTGAGGAGTTTATAGAACTACTGCTGACCCTCTCGGAAACTCGGTACAGCAGCAAGTCACAATCGATGTAGGAGCGTCGTTACGAACGGCAGCTCCACCGCCGACCTGGCCGAGCGAAGGGCGTGAAGGCGGGCAGGTCGCCTTCACGCCGCTCATGAGAGTAGGGCCGCTCGTCATGGGGTGGCCGGCAGCAGTAACGGGCGCGGCGCCCCGAACCATGCGGCAGAATCCCCGTGCCGGAGGACCATATTTAGGGACTCGGGTGAACCACTGCTTGTACGTCAACGCAGGTGAACCCGACCCCTTCGGCCAGAGTGCCTTCGCTAAGCACGTCGCAACCCCCGTCGACGCTATGGACCTGCGCAGGCATGTATTCCGCTACCACCGGGCCGTGATAGCGGATGGTGTTGTGGATCTCTGCCTTGTTCGAGGGGGGCAATCCCGACACAACCGAGGGCAACTTCCCCACTAGACTTTGACTTCGAAGAATTCGATCAACTCGCCGCTCGGACCCTTGAAGAACGCGACGGTGACGTCCATGCCACCCAGGTTGACGTCTCGCGGCTCGACGGTGATCTCGTAGCCCGCCCGCCGAACGTGCTCGGTCGCGGCACGGGCGTCGGTGGTGGTCAGGGCGAAGTGGGTCACCGGATCGTTCGCCGCGTCGCTGCCTGTGGCGGGGGTGTCTCTCGTCGGCTCGAACAGTTCGATGTGGCTTCCATCGCCCATGTCGAGGAGCACGACGGTCCGCCCACCCCCCACGAACTCGACCGTGGGGGTCATGCCGAGAACGTCGCGGTAGAGTTTGAGCGAAGCCTCCCAGTCTCGCGCCTGGACGGCGATATGGTGGCAGCCGCCTCCGGCGATGACGATGTTGTTGGTTCCTGTGGGCATTCGAGCCTCCTTCGATCCGACCGTACCAGGCTAACCGAACAGGACGGCGCGCCCCTCGCCCTCCGGCCATCGCCGAGAAGAAGCCCCTGGTCACGGCCTGTTAACCTGGAGCTCTGAGACGCACGGTCGCCATGCATAAGGCCAGAGCGCGGGAGGGATCATGACGCTGCGAATCGGCATCGATGTCGGAGGCACCTTTACCGACTTCATCGCCTACGACCCCGATGGGCACACGCTCCACGAGCACAAGGTCCTGACCACCCCCCACGACCCGTCACGCAGCATCCTGGCAGGCCTGGCACAGCTCCTCGCCGAGTCGGGCTTCGCACCCGCGGCGCTGCGCGACGCGACCATCGTCCACGGCACCACGCTGGCCGTCAACGCCCTCATCGAGCGGCGGGGGGCGCGCACCGGCCTGGTGACGAGCCAGGGCGCCCGCGACGTCCTCGAGACCGGCAAGGAGAACCGCTACGACCCCTACGACCGGCAACTCAGGCGGCCGGCTCCGCTGGTGCCGAGGCCGTGGCGGCGCACGCTCGAGGAACGGCTGCTTGCCGACGGCACCACCTTTACAGCGCTCGATCGGGACGAGGTAGCCATGGTGCTACGCGAGCTGGCGGCCGAAGGGGTCGAGGCGGTCGCGGTGTGCCTCCTGCACAGCTACGCGAGCCCCCAGCACGAGCAGGCCGTGCGGGCCGTGGCGGAATCGCTCGGTCTGGAGCTGTACCTGAGTCTGTCGAGTGAGGTGGCGCCCGAGATCGGCGAGTTCGGGCGCGCGACCACCACCGCAGCAAATGCCTACGTCCAGCCCATCGTCGAAGGGTACCTGCGCAGCTTGCGGGGGGCGCTAGCCGACGCCGGCCACCGGGGCGACTTTTTTCTGATGTGGTCCGATGGGGGGCTCGCCTCGATCGAGGCCACCCTTCGCACGCCCATCCGCCTGCTCGAGTCGGGGCCGGCCGCGGGGGCGCTGGCTGCAGGCTACGACGCCGCGGCCGCCGGTCTCGAGCGGGTCGTGGCTTTCGACATGGGGGGGACCACCACCAAGGTGTGCCTGGTCCGGCAGGCAGTGCCGGGGCGCAGCGCGGAACTCGAAGTGGGCAGAATCCACCGCGACAAACCGGGGAGCGGCGTCACCGTGCGGATTCCCAGCATCGAACTGCTCGAGATCGGCGCGGGCGGCGGGAGCCTGGCGAACGTCGATGAGATGGGCTTCATCACCGTGGGGCCGCAGAGCGCCGGCGCCGACCCGGGGCCGGCCTGCTACGGCCTCGGCGGCAGCGAGCCGACCGTCACCGATGCGAACCTGGCGCTGGGCTATCTGGCCGCCCAGACGCCTCTGGCCGGCGACCTCGAACTCGACGACGGGCTCGCCCGGCAGGCCCTCGAAGGGCTCGCCGGCAGGCTGCGACTCTCGGTGGACGAGACCGCCAAGAGGGTGCGTCGCCTGGCGAACGAGAAGATGGCCCAGGCGATCAGGCTGCACGTCACCGAGCTGGGCGAGGACCCTCGCGACTACCAGCTCCTCGCCTTCGGTGGCGCAGCGCCGCTCCACGCCTACGACGTGGCCCGGGCATTGGGGATCGAAGAGGTGCGGCTGAGCCGCCGGGCGGGCGTGTTCGCCGCCTTCGGTTTCCTCACCGCACCCGCCGGGCTAACGTTGGTGCAGACGGTGATCGCCCCGCTGCGGGCGCTGCCCCGCGAGAGGCTGGCGGCGAGCGCTGCGGAGCTGCGCAGCGAGGCGCTGACAACCCTGGCCTCCGCCGGCCTGACCGAGGCCGAGGTCGAACTCCACTACGCCCTCGACATGCGCTACCGGGGCCAGGGGTACGACGTCACCGTTCCCCTCGGAGCCACGCTCGAGCTCGACCCCGACACGCTCACTACCGCCTTCGAAACGACCTACCGACGCCGCTACGGCGTCCACCACCGGGGCGCCATCGAGATTCGCGCCTGCCGCCTTTCGGCGCACGGTCCCGCACCGGATCTGAACGTCCGCCCCCACCGTCGGCGGGGGCCGTGGCGCGCCCGGCACGAACGCGACGGGTCTGGTTCGACGAAACAGACGCCTGGATCGACGCGCCGGCGATCGCCTTCGACGAGCTTCAGCCCGGTGACGAGCGCCACGGTCCAGTGGTGATCGAGGCCGCCCACACCACCTACGTGGTCGGGCCGACGGGAACGGTTTCACGCACGGCCGACGGCGACCTGGTGATGCGGGTGCGACCGCGGGCTGCCGCGGGTTCAGGGCGCGCCAACCGGGACGAACTGGAGATCGTGTTCGCCAGGCTGCGGGCTATCGCCGATGAAGCCGATCGGGCGCTGCTGCGCACGGCCTTCTCGAGCGTGGTGCGCGACACCAAGGACTACTCGCTGGTGATCGCCGATCCCACAGGCCGCTGCCTGGCGCTGCCGACCGAATGCATGCCGCTGTTCGTGACCAGCATGCCGCGCACCATCGCACTTTTGGCCCGGCAGTTCCCGCCCGCGTCCCTGGAGCCGGGCGACGTCCTCATCACCAACGACCCCTGGCTCTGCGCCGGACACAAGTCGGATATCGTGCTGGTCGCGCCGGTCTTCCACCGCAGCACCCTCGTCGCCTTTGTGGGGACCATCCTCCACGTCACCGACATCGGTGGAACCCTCGGGGACTTCCGGGCCTGGGACATCTATGAAGAGGGCCTGGCGCTGCCCCCACTGAAGCTCTATCAGGGGGGGCGCCTGAACCATGGCGTCGAGACCATCCTGCTCGCCAACATTCGGATCCCGGACGAGGTGCAGGGCGACATCGCCGCGATGCGAGCCGCCATCGAGGTCGCTTCGCAGCGCCTGGTGGCCATGCTCGAGGGGCCGCAACCACCCGATCTCGGAGCAGTCGCCGAAGAGGTCGGCGAGCGGGCGCAGGGAGCGCTCCGGCGGCGAATCGGAGCGCTACCCGCGAAAGCGTTCAGCGCCGCCTTGACCATCGACGGCCCCCCCGGCGACAGCCCGGACAGCTATCCGCCGATCCGCCTGGCGCTGAGCGCCACGGTCGAGGACGACGAGCTGATCCTCGACTTTTCGGGGACGGATCCGCAGCAGCCACGGCAGGCCGTCAACGTGCCGCTGTCGTCCACCATGGCCGACGCCATCTACGCGGTGCAGTACCTGTTCACCCCCGACATGCCCAACATCGGGCCGCAGTTCAGCCCGGTCAGGGTGCGGGCGCCCGAAGGGAGCATTCTGAACGCCCGCCCGCCGGTCCCGGTCTACGCCCGGACCCGCACCGGGCTGCACATCAGCACCCTGTTCAACGCCGCCGTCGCCGAGGCTGTTCCCGACCTCGTCCAGGCCGCCTCGGGCCATAACGTCATCCTGACCATCAGCGGTGAGGATGACGACGGCACCTTCTTCAAACTGACCCTGATACCCAAAGGTGGCATGGGCGCCCCTGTTCACGCCGGGCCGGGCTCGGGAGGCCGGCCTGGGCCATACTCATCCTGCATCCGTGTTCCCCACCAAACTGACACCCATGGCATCGCCACCGAGGTCGGCGGCGAGAGAAAGCACCATGCCCGGTGCTGGTGCACTCGGGAGTTCCGCCGCGACTCGGGCGGCCCCGGCCGGGAGCGCGGCGGGGTCGGCCAGCTGATGACCCTGCGGTCGCTGGACGACGCGCCACTGATCCTCTCCTTCCGGCCCAACTTCGTCAGCCACCCGCCCATCGGCCTGCTGGGCGGCCATCCCGGAGCCGCCACCCGCGTCGAGATCGACGGCGAACCCCCCCCCGAGAACCCCACCATCCTGCCCCCAGGCGGTCTGTGCCGGGTATGGACCGCCGGCGGGGGCGGAATCGGTGACCCGCTCGAGCGGCCTGCCACCCGCGTGGCTGCGGACGTCGCCACCGGCCTGGTCAGCCCCGAGCAGGCTCGCGAGGCGTACGGTGTGGTACTGGATCCGGCTAGTGGCAAGCTCGACGCCGCCAGGACCAAGGTGCAACGCCGGCAGTAGAGTTAGAGTTGGGGAAAGTTCAAAAATAAGGATTAGTAGAAGGAGAAGTAGGGTATATGCCCCTTCAGCCACAAAGATTAGGAGATAAGGATTACCTCGTTTGCTACCCGTTTAGGGCTCCCGAGTGCATCAAGTTGAACGCAGCGATCTTCAGATTCACCCTGGTCCTCAGCGATCTGAACGTCTTTACCTGAGCTGCATGAAGCGTTAACGACCTCACCAGAGTGCTGAAAGACGTTCACCCTGGTCTCAGCGATCTGAACGTCTTTACCTGAGCTGCATGAAGCGTTAACGACCTCACCAGAGTGCTGAAAGACGCTCAATACGCTTCCTAGCGCGACTCATCCACAAACACCAAATACCTTGATCGTGCATGTTCTTCCTGGCTGGAGTGATGACGTCTGAACCCACGTAAGCTTTATCCCCGAGCACCCGGTCGCCCTCTAAGTCTTGCGTGAGTTCCCGTCCAGCACGAACATCCGAGCAGGATGCAGGAGCAAACAGCCACCTCCGGAACAACCCCGCTTCACTCACCAGGGCATGCAGCTTGAAACCAAACACCATCCCCATCGTGCTGAATCCCTTCTCGGCCTCGGGGAGTTTCGCCCACGAAGCGCGCTTGCCCTTAGCGACCGGCAAGGGTTTACTATCGATCAGCTTTACCCCCTGTTGTTCCCCGGTGACGCTGAGTGCCAGCTGAGCGATGAGCCGCTCGGAGTTGCGAAGAATCCGGTGATAGCGGCTGGGGTGCGGCAAGCTTGGGAACAAATCCTGGTGGTTCTGTGTGACCAGCCAGTACCACACGCTCTCAAATGGTTGAGCGAGGATCTCGCCGACGATGGCGATGGTTAAGATCTCGCTGATACTGGCTTTCTGGTGTGCCTGACTGGGTAACTGTGGTTCGAAGGGTTGTAAGAAGTCATCGATGAGTACGAACACCTGCAGGAACAGGTCGTCGAGCGTATGCTGGTATCGGGGATGGATTTGGTTCATAGCAGACCCACCATCCCCCGTTTCATCTCTCAGATCAAGTAGCAAACGACGTGATTAGGAGATTTGGTACCCCTTCAGACACCTTCGGTGTCTTCCGGGGTCCCGGGGAGACTTACCGTAAGGGAAGGCTCCCCGGGGCTCTCGGAGCCTCACTACGTGAGTCTCCTCCAGCAGAAGATTTTGGAATAACCAGGGTGTGAAGGCACTAACGGTGTGTTGCTTGTTCCTTTTAAACCTTCTTTTGGCGGAGGAGACTCCTTGGAGGCTCCGTAGCCCCTGAAGAGACCACCGGAGGGGGGCTCTGAAGGACCCCGTAAGAACCCGAAGCGAAGCGTAGGGGTCTGAAGGGGCTCCAAACCTACTACTTTCTGAAGGGGCCCCAAACCTACTACTTATCCTCCTTTGTGGAGTCCCTAATCGACCCACCTGCCTTCGCAAGACTAGACTCGTATTTATGGTGCGCACTCCTCCCCTCACATCGTTCGCCCTCTGCACTCGCCCGTATCCAACCCTATGACCCGGCGTAGACTCAGGCCAGGAATGGCCCTGATCATTTCCCTTTTCCTGCTCCTTCCAGCGTGCGCCCAGCAGCAGGTTAGCGACCCGACGGCGCTGCCCCTGCTTGCGATCGGGGAGCTGGCCTACGCGGGCGCATTTCGTCTACCAGCCGCGACCTTTGGAACATCCTCCCTCAACTACTCCGAGGGCCCGCTGGTGTACAACCCGGCGAGCCACTCGATCCTGATCGTCGGGCACAGCCACCATCAGGAGATCGCCGAGTTTGCCGTACCCCCACTCGTCGCCAGCACCGACCTCGCCGACCTCGCCATGGCCGGCGATCCGCTGCAGGCGTTCGCGCCGGTTCTGGACCGCGCCGGCGGCGGGAACAGCCAGAACATCGACCGCATCGGTGGGCTCGCCTACCTCGAGGGGCCCAGCGGCCCCGAACTTCTGGTCAACGCCTACGAGT
Source organism: Trueperaceae bacterium (assembly GCA_963662295.1). GTDB lineage: Bacteria > Deinococcota > Deinococci > Deinococcales > Trueperaceae. The sequence goes on along the minus strand of OY759346.1, from coordinate 3,050,704 downwards.
ACTACGACGCCCCCGGCGACAACACCCACACCACCCTGGCGGTTCGCGACGCCGCCGACCTCGCCAACGCCCAGGTCGACGGTTTCTTCCGCTTTCAGGGCGGGGCCGGCCACACCTCCGGCTGGATCTCCCCCATTCCACCCGCCTGGCAATCGCTGCTCGGGGGGACCCACATCACCGGCCAGGCGAGCGGCATCCCCATCATCAGCCGCACCAGCGTCGGACCCTCGGCCTTCGTCTTCGATCCGCTGGCCATCGTCGGCACCGGGGCGGTTCCGGATCCGGTCGCCACCACCACGCTGCTCGACTTCAGCCTGCAACATCCGCTCCACGACGACCTCAGCAACAGCTCCGGCGACAACGACCTGTGGACACACCTGTCGCGCGCGACCTACGGGCTGATCGTGCCGGGCACCCGCAGCTACCTGACGCTCGGCTATTCGGGGGGTCACGTGAGCGGCGTCTGCTACAAATGCACCCAGGACAGCGGGAATCTGTGCGGCGGCTACTGTGCGCCCGACGACGACGATTACTACCAGTTCTACTGGCTCTGGGACCTGAACGACCTGATGGCCGTCATGACGGGCGAGCTGCAGCCCCACGAGGTGCGCCCGTACGACTATGGCACCTTCGATACCCCGTTCCAGACGTCGCAACGCCAGTTGGGTGGCGGCTCCTTCGATCCCGCCACGGGCCTGCTCTATCTCACCGTGCAGCGCGCCGACCGCGCCCAGGGGACCTACGCCAACCCGCCGGTGGTGGTGGCCTACCAGGTCGCGGACGGCCTTTCGCCGAGCCGAACGGAGTAGCCCCGACGGGGTACCAACATGCAGACACCAAAGCTCTATGACCGATGATGTTAGAATAGTCTAGACAGTCTAGATTGTTCAGATCGGAGGTCGATATGCCCTGGCAACTTCAAGACGCCAAACAGCGACTCAGCCAACTCATCCGCCAGGCCGAACAGGAAGGGCCCCAGATCGTCACCCGCCATGGCCACGAGGTGGCCGTCGTCCTCTCTGCCGAAACCTATCGGAAGCTCAGCGGTAGCGGCAGCGACTTCAAGGCCTTCCTGATCAGGGGTCCCGACCTCAGCAGGCTGGAAATCGAGCGCTCGACCGAACCGGCCCCGACGATCAAACTGTGAGTTTTCTCCTCGATACCAACGTCCTGTCGGAAATCCGCAAACCCGATGGGAATGCCACTGTGAAGGCCTGGTTCGATGCGGTGCCGGGGGACGGTCTGTTTTTGAGCGCCCTCGTCCTCGGCGAGATCCGGCAGGGCATCGAACGGCTGCAGCGGCGCGATCCTACACAGGCCAACGTGTACGACGCCTGGCTCGAGACCCTGCGGCGGGACTACCACGGGCGCATCCTGCCTGTCACGGCCGAGGTCGCGGAGGTGTGGGGGCGCTTCAACGTACCCGATCCGCTTCCGGTCGTCGATGGTCTGCTGGCGGCGACGGCGCAGGTGCACGACCTGACGCTGGTGACGCGCAACACCCGCGATGTACTGCGGACGGGAGTGGCGCTGCTCGATCCGTTTGCGACGGCCTAAGCACGTTGTTGATCTTTCATTCATCTTTGGTGCAGGGCGTCTCCAGGCAGCCCCGTCCTCTAGGGCGCCCCCGGCCCGACGGACCCGCCGGGAACCACGTACCCCAGCACCACAGTGATGAGGTAGGCGCCCACCAGGACGGCGCCAAACCTCCGGCTGAGCGTGGACGTTGTGCGGCCGATCCCGATGCGGAGCACGAGCACCACGAACAGCATGGAGGGAAAGAAGAGGTAGAAGAACTGCGGCGGCACCTCGAGCCCTCCCCGGGTCACGGCCGCCGCGGCGCCGCTGACGAACAGGACGTTCAGCACATCGGCCCCCAGCACGTTGCCGAGGGCGAGCTCGCCGTGCCCCTTGCGCACCGCGGTAATGGCCGTCACCAACTCCGGGAGCGAGGTGCCGAAGGCGACCAGGGTAGCCGCGATGATGGCGTCGGGGATGCGCAGGCGAAGCGCCGTCTCTTGCACCACGGGGATGAGCACCTGCGAGCCTCCCAGCACCATGACGACACCCACCAGCAGCAGGAGCACAGCCACCACGGGCCGCACGTCCGCGTCGATGGTGACGGTGGAATCGTCGACCTCGTCGGCCGGGGCGTCTCTCGCCCAGGCGAGGGAGCGCCACAGGTAGAGCGCCAGCAGCACCAGGAAGGCGATGCCGACGACCTGGGGCATATTCCCACCGTCAGACCAGATCCGGTTCAACGACAGGAACGGGATGCAGACCAGCACCAGCAGCACGGCGCTCCCCAGCTGGATCCAGCTCTGGCGACTGACCAGCCGCTGATCGACCGGGATGTTGCCCACGATGGCGGCGAGCCCGAGGATGAGACCGGTGTCGGCGATGATCGAGCCCACGGCGTTGCCCAGCGCCAGGCCGGGCGCCCCCTGAATGGCGGCCAACACGCTCACCGCCGCCTCCGGCAAGGTGGTCGCGATGCTGACGATCGTCGCGCCGATCAGGATCTTGGGCACGCCCCAACGGACCGAGAGCGATACCGCCTCATCGGCCAGGATGTCGGCGCCTTTAACCAGGACGGCGAGCGACGCTGCGATGATCGCAAAGAGAACGATCAACGGTAGCTGTGCGACAATCCCGGCGATCCACGCGTCCACAATGAGGCTCCTTCGATGGTGCTGTTACCCGGCCGTCACGTCCGACCCGACCTCGGTGATACCGGCGGAGGTTATCACGAAGACGGCGTGCGTGTTCGCGATCACCGCTTCGTCGTCGGGCGGCAGCAGCGTCCCCGCGGGCACCGCCCATTCCGTCACGCCGGCCACTCCCAATGCTCGAGGTCGTCGCTCCACGCCAGGCCCAGCGACGCGTGTCCGTGGATCTCCTGTAGCTCGCATCCGGCCTCGGTACTGCCGTGGAAGAACATCACATACTTGCCCACCGCGGGCTCCCGCCTCAGATCCAGCACCTGCCCGGCGGTCAGGCGTCCTTGCGCCCAGGGCCAGCCCTGCTGCCCGAGCGTCAGCAAGCCGTGATCGCTCCAGGTCCGCAGATCGGGTGAGCGTCTGATGCCGACCCCGTTGGCGGGCGAATGAAACAGGACGTACTGGTTATCCTCCACCAGCAGGCACACGTTCTCGCCGGCATCGATGCGACCCACGTAGGTCCACGTCTCGAGGTCCCTCGACCAGGACATGCTGGCACCGTTCTGCTTGTAGAAACACCACCACCGGCCGGGCTCATCTTTGTCTTCGATCAGGTACGGATCGATCATCCTGCCCATGTCTTCGCGGGCGACCCCGGGGCCCTTGACCCGGATCAGCTCCGGTTCGGACCACGTCTCGAGGTCGCTGCTCTCCATGATGAACAGGCGGGCGGTTTCGTCGCCGGGCTGCCCGCGTGACGCCGGGTAGCTCTGGAGGCACAGCACCCACCGGCCGCCATGGCGGATCACGTTGCCGGGGCTCGAGTAGTTCAGCGTCCGGTCCCTGGGGGTCAGAACCCGGGGGTCACTCCAGGTGATCAGGTCCCGGCTTTCGGTCACGGCCGTGACCGAGAACCAGTCGCTGCCGGCCCTCCCGAGGATCTCGGTATGCCAGACCCGGAAGATACCATCGTGGTAGTGGCCACACGGGTCCCGAAAGGCGATCTCCTCGTTCCCCGAGAGGATCACCGGGCTCGGGATCGCCCCGAATCGGATCGCTGGCTGCGTCGACATCTACCTTTACCTTCCCGCGAGCGCAAAGAGCGTCGCGCCCTGGAACGAGAACACCAGCTGCACGCTGCGGCCACCGAGCGCCCCCGGACGCCCCTGCCAGCTGACGGCGGCGTCGAGGCCACCTTCGGTAATCGGGTCGCACGCTTCCAGGCCGAAGCCCTCGAGGAAGCGGCCGGCTTCGCCCAAGATGCCGGCCCTGAGCGAACCCCCTTCCGAAATCGCGACGTTGACCGCGACGCCGCCCTCGCCCAAAGCGAGCGGCGCGGTCGTCAGGCGGCCCGGGTCGCGCCCGGCCGCGTAGCCGGCAAAGCGGTCCCGTGGGAGCGTGGCGAGATCGAACGAGCCCTCCCGCCAACCGTTGTGCAGTCCGTTGCTGCCGCCGTAGTAGAGGTAGTGGGTGTCGCCGACGAGCAGCGCTGCCGCCGCGTAGATGCAGCCGCAGTCGTAGGCTCCGTCGGGATAGCTCCCCTCGCCGCGGGGAATGAGCGGCTCTCCCGGGTTCAGGCGGTGCCAGCTGACGGTGTCCGGGCTCCAGGCCAGCTCGGTATCGACGGTGTCCCAATCGGCGGCGTCCTGGTCGCCCTTGTGGAAGATCGCCGGGAGGCCGAGGTAGCTGCCGCCGACCCGGAACACCGGCATCGAGTAGATCTGGTCGTGGGTGTCCTTCCCCTGGAAGACGTTGACAGGGTCGGACCAGTGCACGAAATCTTCGCTCTCGGTCCGGAGCACCATTCGGACGTGCTCGTCGGCCGAGCCCACCCAGCCGCGGGTGATGCCCACGTAGCGGCCGAGATCCGGACTCCAAATGGCGTTGTTGTGGGTGTCCCCCACCGCGTTGTGTTCCGGCCAGAGCACCGCCTCGCCCCAGTGGAGGCCGTCGCTGGAGAACGCCACCGCCATCCGGCGGCCCGGGATGCTGCGAAAGAACGCCTTGTAGCGGCGCGCGGGGAGGGGATCGGCGGGGTCCTCGAGTACCCCGACCCCGTGGATGCCGCGGGTATCGGAGCTGATGACGATGTTGTTGTCCGTAGAGCCCTCGAAGGGGACGAGGCCGAGGTTGGGTTTGGTCCACGAGAGACCATCGTGCGAGACGGCATACAGGAGGCCGTCCACGCGTCCCTCTTCGACGTCGTAGGGGCGGTGGGGGCGCTCGTCGAGGGGGGTGTCCGCATCGCGAATGAAGGCGTTGTACCAGAGCTTGAACAGGCCCGCCTCAGCGTCGTAGATCACGTTGGGGTAGAGATTGTCGTAGCGGGCCTCCCACCGCTTCGGCGGGTCGGCGAAGAACTCTTCGCTGAACAGCGGGTTCCGGGGACTCTTCTTGGGCCGACCGAGCTCGAGCTTCAGGTTTTCCGTCTCCGCGACGAAGCGGTCGTCCAGCAGAAGGAATCGATCGCTCATAGCAATCCTATCTCCGTCATGGTCGCGGCGATCGACGCCCGCTGTTCGGGCGTCAGCGCTGCGATCGGTCTGCGCGACCCGTTGCATTCGATACCCAGCAGCTCCAGCGCCGCCTTCACCTGCGGAATGCCGGTGCCGGGCGCCATGAGCCCGATGAACCGGTTCGCACGCTGCTGGAGGGCCGCCGCTTCCGCCATCGCGCCCCGTTCGAAGGCGGCCATCAGCGCCACGTACAGCTCCGGGATGGCGTTGTAGGTGCTGCCGACCGCCCCATGGGCCCCCATCGCCAGGGCGCCCAGCAGGACCTCATCGTGTCCCGCCAGCACGACGAACGCCTCGTCGACCCGGAGGGCCCTCTCGAGGTCGTAGAGGTTCATCGAGGTGTGCTTCAGGCCCATGATCCGATCGTCGGCCCGGCGCAGTTCGCCCATGAGTTCCGGGGTCAGGGTGAAGCCGGAGTTGGCGGGGAAGTTGTAGAGGATCAGGGGCAGGTCGGCGGCTTCGGCCAGGGTAAGGTAGTGGCCGCTCACCTCCTCGACGGTGAAGCCGTAGTAGAACGGCGGGACCGCACTGATGGCGTCCACGCCCACCTCGCGGGCGTGGCGGGCGAGCGCGACGCTCCGGTCGGTACTGATGTCGCCCACGTGGGCGATCAGGGTGCCCCGGCCACCATTTTCGTCGGCGACGACCTCGAGGATCCGCTGCCGCTCCTCCGCTGACAGCAGGAACGCTTCGCCGGTGCTGCCACCCACGTAGAAGCCGCGCACCCCCTGGTCCAGGCAGCGGGCCACGATCTTCCGCAGGGAGTCCTCGTTGATCTCCCCGCTGGTGGTGTAGGGCGTCACCAGCGCCGGGAAGATGCCCCGGAACCGGCTGTGCGTTCTGACCTCAGTTGGCAACATGGTCTACTCCTTCGGTGAGCCGCTCGTGCCGCGCCGGCAGAACGGTCGGTTTTCTATGAGAGTCCACCGCTTCATGACCTCCATCTCGGTAACGACGAAAGGGCCGCTACCCCCCAGATGCTATCGCTTTCCATCGGTCAGGTGGTCCGGATGGCATTTCCATTTGGTACGCGAGGCGATCGAGTGCCAGGCAGCGCGCATCTACGGTGGCAAATCGGTCGAGGAGAACCTCGATGGGGTGCTGGAACTGGCGACCGCGATCGAGGTCCGGCAAGCCGTCTCCCCTTCAATACCCGGAAGTCCTCGAGCACAAGAAGTCCTCGAGCACAAGATGTGAGATGATATCTAGCGCACCTAAGGAGCCTGCCATGGACACGGGTCGAGAGGTCATCTACCAGCAGTTCAACGACGAGGATCCGGTGGCGGCGTTCGAGCTGTCTGAGGCCCCGGTCCCTGAAAACATCGGGGCCCGGGAGGTGCTGGTAAGGATCCGCTGCGCCCTGGTTCACCCCTGCGACGTCCTGTGCGCCAGGGGCCTGGTCAACGGCGTCGAGCTGCCCGCAGTCGGCGGACTCGAGGCCCTCGGAGTGGTCGAAAAGGTCGGGGCCGAGCTGGAAAGCCGTTTCGCACCCGGCCAGCGCGTCCACGTCAGCGGCACCCACATCTTCGGCAGCTGGGCGATCTGGCAGGGGGTGTGGCGCGACTACACCGTGTGCCCGCCCGAGGCGCTGGTGCCGGTTCCAAACGATGTCCCGGATGAGGCGGCGGCGCAGCTGTTCGTGAACGTGCTCACCCCCTTCGTCATGGTCAAGGAGATGGGCCTCGGGCCCGGGGACTTCCTGCTGCAGACGGCGGCGGGTTCGGTGCTCGGGCAGGTGATGATCCAGCTCGGTGAGGTCTTCGGCTTCACCACCGTCAACCTGGTACGGCGTGAGGCCACCGCCAGGCAGCTCCGCGACCGCTACGGGATCGACACCGTCTTCGTCTACGACGGCTCGGAGGCGTCGGCCGAGGCGACCCGAAACGACGTCCGCGAACGGCTCGGAGCCACCCCCATCCGCTTCGCCATCGAAGCGGTGTCGGGCCAGACCGGAAGGCTCTGCCTCGACCTTCTGGGTCCCGACGGCCTCATCTACTTCTACGGCGTCCTCTCCGGGGACCTGACGGTGCCGGTCGACGTGGTGGCCGACCTGTGCATGAACGACAACACCGTCAAGGGCTGGTCGATCCAGGAAATCTGGCTCCGCAAAGCCAGCGACGAGGTCAAACAGCGCTTCATCGACGAACTGTGGAAGCTCATGATCGAGGGGCGGGTGGTGCCACCACCGATCGGCGAAACATACCCCCTGGAAAGGTTCGAGGAAGCGATGATAGCGTCATCCAGAGTGGGAAAAGTGGGAAAGGTAATGCTAACACTAGGATAAGAAGGACAAGAAGGACAAGAAGGATTGGTAGGAGTAGAGTTGGATCCCCTTCAGACCCCCTACGGGTGTCTTACGGGGTCCCGTTGAGCCTTCCCTACGGCAAGTCTCCCCGGGGCTCTCGGAGCCAACCAAGGTTGTCTCCTCCAGCAGAAGATATGGAATAACCGGGGTGTGAAGGCGCTAACGGTGTCTTGCTTGTTCCTTTTAAACCTTCTTGTGGCGGAGGAGACTCACGTAGTGTGGCTCCGTAGCCCCTGAAGAGACCACCGAAGGGGGGCTCTGAAGGACCCCGGAAGACACCGAAGCGTTAGCGTAGGGGTCTGAAGGGGACCCAAACCTCCTACTTCCTGGAGTTTCCCCAAGCCTACTAATCCTTCTGGTATTCTTGCAACCTGATGAAGGGAACCCTCCCATGAGTACGGCCCCGAAAAAGACATCACGTTCTGCTGTTTGGGCCGAGGCTCGGAGCCTGTTCAGGCAGTACCGGCGCGGCCTGGCCATCGGCTTCGGGCTGATGATCGTGGGGCGTCTGCTCGGTTTCGTGCTGCCGACGAGCACGAAGTTCCTGATCGATAATGTGCTGACTGAAGGGCAGTGGGAGCTGCTTGGGCCCCTGGCGATCGCCGTGGGGGTGGCGACGCTGCTCCAGGCGGGCATCTCTTTTGCGGTGGCTCAGGTGGTGAGTGTGGCTGCCCAGGAGGCCATCATGGAGATGCGCAAACGCGTTCAGGAGAAGGTCACGCGGCTGCCGACCAGCTTCTTCGACAACACCCAGAGCGGGGTGCTCATCTCGCGGATCATGACCGACGCCGAGGGGATCCGTAACCTGATCGGTACCGGCATCATCCAGCTCGTGGGGGGCGCCCTGACCGCGCTGCTGGCGGTCGGCGTGCTGTTCTATCTGAACTGGCAGCTCACCCTCGCCATCTTGGTCTTCCTGCTTGCGTTCGGCGCCGCCATGGCCTACGCCTTCGCCACCCTGCGGCCTATATTTCGGGAGCGCGGCAAGATCAACGCCGAGGTGACCGGTCGCCTCGCCGAGACCCTGGGCGGCATCCGGGTGGTGAAGGCCTACCGCATGGAGGCCCGTGAGCATCGGGACTTCGGTGCCGGGGTCCTGCGGCTGTTCCAGAACATCAGGCGCTCCATCACCGGCACCAGCGCCATCACCGCCGTCGCCACCGTCATCGTCGGCGCCCTCGGGGTGCTGCTCATCTTCTTCGGGGGGCGCGCCATCCAGGCCGGCACCATGACCCTGGGCGATCTGATCATGTACGTGGCCTTCGTCACCGTGCTCGCCCAGCCGATCATCCAGATGTCCGCCATCGGCACCCAGATCAGCGAGGCCTTCGCCGGGCTCGACCGCATCCGGGACATCATGAAGCTCGAGGCGGAAGACGCCCACGACGGCGCGCTCGAGCCCCTCTCCGACGTCCGCGGGCGGGTGGTGCTGCGCGACGTCCACTTCGAGTACGAGGAGGACCTGCCGGTGCTCAACGGGGTCTCCCTCGACGCCCCGGCCGGAACCACCACCGCCCTGGTGGGCTCGAGCGGCTCCGGCAAGAGCACGCTGGTGAGCCTGATCATGGCCTTCAGCCGGCCCAGCGCCGGCCAGGTGCTCATCGACGGGCGGGACCTGACCGAGGTCCGGCTCGGCGACTACCGCCGGCACCTGGGCGTGGTGCTACAGGAGAACTTCCTGTTCGACGGCACCATCGCCGACAACATCCGCTTCGCCCGCCCCGACGCCACCATGGAAGACGTCATGGGCGTGAGCCGGCTGGCCAACGCCGACGTCTTCATCGAGGGCTTCCCCGACACCTACGAGACCGTGGTGGGCGAGCGGGGCATCAAGCTCTCCGGCGGGCAGCGGCAGCGGATCGCCATCGCCCGCGCCCTGCTGGCCAACCCCAAGATCGAGATCCTGATCCTCGACGAGGCCACCTCGAGCCTCGACAGCGAGAGCGAAGCCCTCATTCAGGAGGGGCTCGAAAGGCTGCAGCGGGGCCGCACCGTGTTCGTGATCGCCCACCGCCTGAGCACCATCCGCAAAGCGGATCAGATCCTGGTCCTCGAGGACGGGGTGGTCGTCGAGCGGGGCAGTCACGCCCAACTGCTCGCCTCGGGCGGTCGCTACCGGGATCTGCACGACAAGCAGTACGCCTGGGAGTCGAACGTCTACGTGAACCCCGGGGAGGACTACCGGAACTGAGGGCGAGAAGATGAAGTGGGAACTGCTGGACTCACGCCAGCGACCACATTAAGACTCCGACCAAGCAACGATCGCGAATCCCAGCATCACCAAAACTGTAATCCATGAGCGTGGGGGCGAGCGCTACCAAGCCCGCCCCGGCAACGATAGCGCCCAATGCGTAGCCTCCATCCCAGATGAAACGGTAGATTCCCAGTGCGGTTGCTCGCCAAGCCTGAGAGACACGGTCAGCTACGTTTCGATCTGGCCGCGTGGTCAGCATGGGTCATCGCTATACGATACTAGCTGTACGTTTGCGCTGGGACCGGTGCCGATTAGGCCGAAACGACACAGATAATCTTGTAGTTCGATCCCATGACGAAGGAGAGAGACCTGATGCTCGACAATCTGACCCGGATTACGGATGGCAAGACGGGACGCGCCTCATCCTGGGACACCAGCGGAAGAAACGCCGATGCCTGGCGCATTCCGCCCGGCGAATCCCGGGTTCTGGCCGATATCCAGGGGCCGGGCGTCATTACCCATCTGTGGCTGACCCAGCGGAACCACTACCGCGAGTGCCTGCTGAAAATCACCTGGGATGGGGCGTCCGAGCCGAGTGTGCTGGTACCGCTGGGCGATTTCTTCTGCCTCGGGAACAGTCTGGTGAACTCCTTTCAATCGACCCTGTTCACGGCGTCGACCAACCACCCGTACGCCTTCAACCAGGGCTGCGCTCTCACGGCGTCGACCAACCACCCGTACGCCTTCAACCAGGGCTGCGCTCTCAACGCCTATGCGCCCATGCCGTTTCGGGAACGCGCGGTGGTCGAACTCGTCAACGAGAGCGATGAGGAGCACCGGCAGTACTTCTATGTCGACTACGAAACGGTGGCCGACATGCCCGCGGATCGGGGCTATTTCCACGCCGAGTTTCGGCGCAACAATCCCTTCGGGGGCTGGGGGCACGAAATCAGCGTGAATACCCCCGAGGCCGATATCGTGAACAGAGAAGAGCAGGCCTGGCGCGACAACTACGTGATTCTGGAAACGGTGGGGCGGGGGCACTATATCGGCTGCAATCTTTCGGTGGCGAACTTTCAGGGCACCTGGTGGGGTGAAGGGGACGACATGATCTGGGTCGACGGCTACAAATGGCCGCCAGACCTCCACGGCACGGGGAGCGAAGACTACCTGAATCAGGCCTGGGGCATGCAGCCCAACGCCTTTCTGCGGAACGGATCATCCATCCATGAAGACCATACGGGTGGCTATCAGACCAGCTACGTCCTCCATCTGGAGAACCCGGTTCGCTTCCAAAGAGAGATCAAGGTCACGATGGAACATGGACACGGCAACCACCTGGCCAACGACTGGGCGTCCGTCGGATACTGGTACGCCGATACGCCGACCGGCATCGCTACGCCGCCCCCGGTCGGCAAACGGATGCCGGTGCTGCGCGACAACCAGGGCAACTGGCTCCACGATCCACAGAACCGACACCCCGGCCCGGCGGTCGCGCTGAACGACGAGATGAAACAGATGAAGGCGACGTGGGCCGAGAAAACCGAATAACCACTGCGCTACGAGACCCGGTGAGAGGCATTCACCGTACCGTTGTCAAAGATTCCTGAAGATCTCTCTGGGTCCGCCGGAGGGCGGGGGACGTGGGAGGGGGGGGAGCATAGTGCCTCGAGGATAGCGCGATAGAATCCGTAGCAAGGAGTTGATGTCATGCCGATTCAAGAGGATTATGCCGAACGGGTCTACGCGGGCGTCCTGGGGAAACTGATCGGCGTGTATCTGGGTCGCCCCTTCGAGATGTGGCCGTACGGGGCCATCATGGAGAACCTCGGCGAGATCGACTACTACGTTCACGAAAAACTCGATGTGCCCCTGATCGTGACGGACGACGATATCTCCGGCACCTTCACGTTTCTGCGGGCGCTGCCCGACAACGGCAACACGCGGGAGCTAACGGCTGCACAGATCGGCAATACCTGGTTGAACTACATCATCGAAGAGAAGACGATCCTGTGGTGGGGTGGGATGGGGAATTCGACCGAGCACACCGCCTTTCTGCGTCTGAAGTCCGGCGTCGAGGCCCCCGCCAGCGGATCCATGGCGCTCAACGGCAAGGTGGTCGCCGAGCAGATCGGGTCCCAGATCTTCATCGACGGCTGGGCGATGGTCGCCCCCGGCGACCCCGAATTCGCGGTCGACCTGGCGGGTCGCGCGGCCAGCGTGAGTCACGACGGCGAGGCCATCTACGGGGCGCAAGTCATCGCGGCGATGGAGTCGCTCGCCTTTGTGGAGTCCGACATCGACCGGCTGATCGATGCGGCGGTCTCGTTCATCCCTGAGGATTCTGTCGTGGCCAGGACTTGCCGGCGTTGTTCGGGGTTGCGTCGGTGACGGGTCTGATCTCTAGTGAGGGGCAAGAAACCCCGGTCCGCATCGCATTTTTCGCACATTGCCGTGCCTGACGGTGGCTGCGTTTCCGCTTTTCTGAATACGACTCAACGATCTGGCGTTGGACGAGAGGGTGGCGAGTAAGAGCGATTTGACGATGCGTGGTGGACGGAGAAACCGAGAAATGCCGTACTGACCGGCACAAACTCGATTGTGGGTCCAAGATTTCCCTTGCTCATCGCCTTTCTCACGAGGCCGGATTGTCCTGGTGGCCACCATGATCCGCGATATTCGTGCGTGGCACGCCCGCGAACCCGACTGGCGCAAAGCCCGGGAGTCGCTCGTCGAACACTACGGCGATCACATCTACGGCGGCAACTGCCACATGGTTCCCAATCACGGCCTGATCGTCCTGTCGCTGCTCTACGGCGACGACGATTTCCAGCAGTCCCTCAGGATCGTGAACACCTCCGGCTGGGACACCGACTGCAATTCCGGGAACCTGGGCTGCCTGCTCGGCATCAAGAACGGCCTGGCGGGCTTGGATGTGGGACCCGACTGGCGCGGCCCGGTGGCGGACCGGCTCTACCTCCCGACGGCCGATGGCGGGCGAGGCATCACCGACGCGGTTTCGGAATCGTATCGCATCGTCAACATCGGCCGAGACCTGGCCGGTGAGGAGGCGGTCAGCCCCAAGGGCGGTGCCCGTTTCCACTTCTCCCTGCCCGGCTCGGTCCAGGGATTCCAGCTCGAGGACACCGTCGAATCCCGGGGCACGGCAACGCTGGAGAACGTCGTCCTCGACCCCGGATCGCGTGGGCTCGCGATGCACTATCGGCGCCTGACCACTGGCCGCACCGCCCGGATCTCCACGCCGACCTTCACCCCCTCCAAGGAGGTGGCAAAATACTTCGACGGTCGCGGCTACTCCCTGCTGGCCTCGCCCACGCTCTACTCAGGTCAGACGGTCCGGGCGCGAATCCTGGCCGCTAGCGACAACGCGGAGGCCGCCGAGGTCCGGCTCTACATCCAGCACTACGACGCCGCCGATCAGCTCGCCCAGCTCGCCGGCGAAGCCATCGAACTCTCCGCCGGAGCGTCCACCGAACTCGAGTGGGAGGTGCCCGACACCAACGGCCACCCGATCGCCTCGATCGGGGTCGAGATCTCCGGTGCGGGCGGGCAGACCGGAACCGTCTACCTCGACCATCTCAGCTGGGACGGCGCCCCGACCGTGGATCTGGGCCGCCCGGCCCAGCGCGGCTATTCCCGACTGACCAGGGGAGCCGGGCCGATCATGTGGAAAAAGGCGTGGGTCAACGGCACCGACAGCGCCACCCATCCGGACATGATCGATCCGTGGCCGGAGCCCCACCGGCTCATCCAGAACCGGGGTCGCGGGCTGCAGATGCACGGCACCCGCGACTGGACCGACTATCAGCTGACGGCCCGCATGACGCCCCACATGTGCAGGGCGGGCGGGATCGGCGTGCGGGTACAGGGCCTGCGTCGCTACTACGCCTTGCTATGCGACCCCGAAGGCGTCCGCCTCGTGCTCGCCCGCGATGGGCACGACACGATCCTGGCCGAGGCCGACCTCGGCTGGGTGTTGGGCAGACCCTACGAACTCACCATGAAGGTTCAGGGGGACAGGATGATCGCCCTGATCGACGGGGAGTCCGTCATCGACACGACCGATCCCGACAGCACCTTCACAGATGGGGGCATCGCACTGGTGGTCGAAGAGGGCCGCATCGGCTGCGATCATGTTGCGGTGCAGCCTTTTAGCTGAGACCATGGCGGCAAGGGCTGGAGCGTGCAGAAGGGGCAGGGGAATCAAGGTGCTCGAATGAACTGCAATCACACGGTACACAAAGCGCATAGTCACTTCGGCTGGAACAACGCATTCGAGCCGGTCTTGCAGGTCGAACCGGGGGAGAGCGTGGCGTTCGAGGTGCTCGACGCCTCAGGGGGACAGCTCAATACACGCTCGTCAGCCCAGGATGTCGGCAGCCTGGATTTCAGCAAGGTGAATCCTGTAACGGGACCGATCTACGTCAATGGCGCGAAGCCTGGAGATGTACTCGTGGTCGAAATCCTCGAGTTCGAACTCAAAGAGTGGGGCTGGACAGCCATCATCCCCGGGTTTGGTCTGTTGGCCGAGCATTTCACCGAGCCCTATGTCCACATCTGGGATATCGAGCCGGGGGCGACCACCGCAACGTTCAACGACCGATTCCAGATTCCGCTGGCCCCCTTTCCCGGGACCATCGGGGTGGCGCCCGCCGAGACGGGCGACCACAGCATCGTGCCACCCCGTAGCTGCGGCGGCAACATGGACATTCGTCATCTGACGGCCGGCTCGACCCTGTTGCTGCCGGTTCAGGTGGAGGGGGCACTCTTCTCGGTTGGCGATACGCACGCCGCTCAGGGAGACGGCGAGGTGTGTGGGACCGCTATCGAATCGCCCATGCAGATCGCCCTTCGATTCGGTCTGCGCCGCGATCTTCACATCGAACAGCCACAGTTCATGGTTCCAGGTCCCCTGCATACGGGGCGCGATCCGAAAGGGTACTACGCGACGACCGGCATCGCCGACGATCTCATGGAGGCCACCCGCAAATCGGTGCGCGCCATGATCGATCATCTGTCGGCGATCCACGAGCTGTCCGAAGCAGACGCCTACGCTCTGTCCAGCGTCTGTGTGGACCTGAAGATAAGCGAGGTCGTCGACAGCCCAAACTGGGTAGTATCGGCGTTCCTGCCGCAGTCGGTTGTCGCTTCAAATGTGTGATTCTGTTTTATTGCGGGTTGGATAGGGTTTCCAAGCAGTTTGAACCGTACTGGGTTTCGTGGAGACTCTGCTCTCACGCGGCCAGCCTGGGCATGGCCTGCGCTTGAGTGTACGCCATCTCGAAGTCCACGGGACTGACGTAATCGAGCGAAGAGTGCAACCGCCGACAGTTGAACCACCTCACCCACCGCATCGTCGCCGTCTCCACCTCCTGCCTCGAGCACCAACTCGTCGACCTGGCGTGGATCAGCTCGCTCTTGAACAAGCCGATCGTGCTCTCCATCAACGCATTGTCATACGCCGTGCCCACCCGACCGATCGAACCGTTCACGCCATGATCGAGCAACTTCTGGCTGAACGCCAGACTCGTATATTGACTGCCGGCATCCGAATGATGAATCACGCCGTCAGCAACGAACCGCCGATCGGTTCGACGCCGGACGCTCACAGCCTGCTCCAGAGCCCTCATCACCAGCTCGCTGCTCTTACCGGTACTGACCGTGAAACCCAGGATGCGCCTCGAGAAGCCGTCCTGCAGGAACGACACGTACACCCACCCTTCACGAGTGAGCACGTGCGTGAAGTCCGCCACCCAAACGATGTCGGGCGCATCTTGGAACCAGTCTCGCCTCACCAGATCCGGCGAGCTGACGCCGCTAGGCGTTGGGATGGTCGTGCGGACCTTCCTTCTTCGTGTCATGCCCTTCAAGCCCGCGACTCTCATCAGGCGCGCCACCTGGTCACGCCCAACGTCGATACTCTCGTGCTGGAGGGCGTGCCATACCTTACGGACGCCGTACACACCAAAGTTCTCGCGGTGCACCCGATGAATGACCTCCAGGAGACGCTCATCGGATTGCTGGCGAGCGGATGCTTGCCGCTTCTTGGCTGCGTAGTACGTGCTCGGGGCGATCGGCACGTTGTGGTCCCGTAGGACACGGCAGATCGGCTCGACCCCGAACAGGTTCTTATACGCGTTGATGTAGGCGACCATCACTTGAGTCGGCGGTCGAGCTCCGCGGCCGCGAAAAACGCGCTGGCTGTCTTGAGGATCTCGTTGGCTCGTTTGAGTTCGGCTACTTCCTTCTTGAGGGCCTTGATCTCCTCACGCTCTGTGGTTGTCAGGCCTGGCTTGTCACCAGCGTCGATGCGGGCTCTGTCTACCCAGCCGCGCATCGTGTCGACCGGGATGCCGGTTAGGTCATGCAGGCGCCGATAAGAGGCTGAACGTGATTCGTGCGGCGCTTCTTCTCGACGCTCCATGAACATGCGGATGACTCGATCTTTGGTTTCTTGGTCGTAACGGGTCATGCTCCATTCTCTCCTTTCGAGGGAGAACGGAGCCTCCATCAAACCCAGGGCGGTTCAGTTACCAAGCAGTTACCCTCTCCCCAGCCCTCCCCCTGGTAGGGGGAGGGAGCAATAAGCACTCGTGAGTAACAACAAGGTACTCGGATAACATTTCGAAGTCAAGTCCAGATTGTTCTGTAGTTTCCTCCAAACAAGTCAAGCACCGATGAGTTCCTCCAATTCCGCCGGCTCAACTAACCAGCTCATATCCAAATACCGCTTCCCAGAGAGCCACTCCTCACTCGTCTCCATACACAACGCCGTCACCAACCGCAAGCAAGACTCCCGATTCGGAAAGATCCTCACCACCCGAGTCCTACGCTTGATCTCCTGATTCAGACGCTCCAACGAATTCGTAGTCCTGATCCTCAAACGATGAGAAACAGGGAACGCGAAACACACCAAGCACTCCTCGACATGCCCCTCCAAATGCTCAGCCAGGGCCCGATGACTACCACGCCAGGCATCCACCACTTCCACCACTGCTTCCCTGGCCCACTCCAAGGTAGGCGCCCGGAAGATCCCCTTGAGGTCCTCGGCTAGGTGCTTACGATGCTTCCTCGCTACTCGACCCAGCAGATTCCGAGCGAAATGAACCTGGCAGCGTTGCCAACTCGCGCCCTGAAAGTGCCTACTGATCGCTGCTCTCAATCCTGCATGGTCATCACTCGTTACGAGCTGCACACCCCGAAGGCCCCGGGTCTTGAGAGATCGGAAGACCTCCTGGTAGGTAGCTTCACTCTCCGTATCCGACACCGCCACAGCGAGTATTTCGCGGTAACCGTCAGCCCTGACCCCCGTCACGATCAGCGTCAGCGAAGCGCCGAGGCTTTGCCGTCCGCCCAGGCTGACCACCTGATGGTCGACCCGGACATGTTCGTAGCGAGCATCCACCATCAGGTACGGGTACTCAACTTCTAGCGGACGAGATCTCCATGCTTGGAGGTCCTCATCGAGCTGCCTCGTGAGGTTGCTGACGGTGCTCTTGCTGAAACTTGTTCCGCATAGGACTTCGGTAACGTCTCTGACTTTCCGGGTTGATATTCCTTCGAGGTACATCGTCATCAGGGATAGCACGAGGGCTTTCTCGTTGCGTTGGTACTTCTCGAAGAGTTCTGTCCTGAAGGTGCCATCTCTGTCTTGGGGGATGAGTAGCTCGAGGCTGCCGACTCTGGTTTTGAGTTGTCTGGGTTTGTAGCCGTTGCGGTAGCCTTTCCTGCTGGGCGTTCGTTGGTATGGCTCAGCGTTGAGGTGGTGGCTGATTTCGGCTTCAAGGATGTGCTGTAGGGCGTTCTGGACGATTCGTTGTAGGAACTCGGGGTCATTGAGTAGGGCCTCTTGTAGCGTGTCGGGCGTGGGCGTATTGTCGGGGTTAGCCATCGCTTTCCTCCTCGTGAGTTGGTGGTTCTTCTCATCTTGGAGGGCGATGGCTACTTGTTGCTAGGTAGCCTCGCTATTTACAGAACATATCGGACACAACCCATTTCGATAGCGTGTTCCTAAGGTTGAGCACGATCAGTACAGGGTACGTACCCTTGAAGCTTACGGAGTCAACGACTCCTCCAGCACCACAACTGCGAAGAAAAATGCAAGAAGGCATGGCTACTCATCAAGCGTGTACTCGTGTTGTTGACGTTGGGGTCCTAGTAACTTTGGTCCATTGGTTCCTTCACACCACGGTTATCCGTGTTCTTGTTGTCTTTACTCAAGACGTGTTCACACCCTCCACTACCGAACAGGTGGTGTCCTCTATCGTACTCAGGGTTGCTTACAGCGGGTTGCGCATTGAGTGATCGTGCTTCATGCTGAGGCATGGCGCACTCTACCGACCTCCGAGAACGCATCGTAAACGCCGTCCTACACAAGCGTTACACCCTCCATGAAGCCGCAGACACGTTCGACGTTGGAACCGCCACCGTCAGTCGCTACCTCCGCCGCTACCGCCAAAGTGGAGATCTCACCCCCAGAACCTCCCCGGGCCGCCCCAGCGCCCTCCATGAGCACCAGGCATGGGTTGAGCAGAGCCTCATCAGCAACGACCTCACCCACGACCAGCGCTGCGACCTTTTCTTGGAGAGAACCGGCGTCCGCATTGCTGGGTACAGAGATTGTGGAGGTTCCTGGCTTTACTCAAGACGTGTTCACACCCTCCACTACCGAACAGGTGGTGTCCTCTATCGTACTCAGGGTTGCTTATAGCTCCCTCCTCCTACCAGGGGGAGGGCTGGGGAGGGGGTAACCCCCCCACGCTGGAAGCGTGAATCCTATACCCCTGACCACCCCCGAACACAGAACACCCTTTTTCAAACTTGCTTTAGATGAGATTCCTTCCTGGTGCACTGCCAATCGCCAAGCCGTAGCGGCCTAAGCCAGTTTGATCCCCCGTGCGGGCTACCCGCCTTCGGCTACCGGCTGCAGATTCGCCGCGAGCCGTTCCGCTCCGACCTGTAGCTCCTCGAGAGCTGCCCGTGAGTACGCCAGCCGAATGTGCTGCCCGTCCTCCGGCGGTCCATCACGCAAGTAGAACGCCGAGCCGACGGGGAATACCACCCCGGCATCCAGGGAGCGCTCCTGAACGGTCTTCGCTTCGAACGGCGGCGCCAGCCGCAACCACAGGAAAAAGCCCCCGGCCGGGTCGGCAAACTGCACCATCTCGCCGCAGGCCTCCCGCAGCGCGGCCGCCAGCCGCTGCATCTTCGTGCGGTAGATCCCGCGCATTCGCTGCACGTGGCTCTCCAGCTCGCCGGAGACCATCAGCTCGTGCAACGTCCGGTGCAGCAGCGGGCTGTTGCCCATGTCGAAGCGTGCCGGCATGAGCAGGCGTATCAGCTCGGGCCGCGCCTGCAGCCAGCCCACCCGCAGGCCGGGACCGATGACCTTGGAGAAGGTCCCCACCGTGATGACGAAGTGGCCTTGTGCCAAGGCGTTGAGGTTGGGCAGTGGCTCGGCGCCGAAGTACAGCTCGTTGTAAGCCGTGTCTTCGAGCAGCACCGCACCGTGATGGGCTGCCAGCTCGATGAGCTGCAACCTGCGCTCCACCGGCATCGTGATTCCCGTGGGGTTGTGAAACGTCGGCGATACGTAGATCAGTTTGGCGGGCGTTCCCTCCGCACCGAGGCGGCGCAGGGTGTCCTGCAGCACATCCATCCGCATCCCGTGCCGGTCCATCGGCACGCCTACGACGCGGGCCTGATGGCCGCTGAAGGTGCGCAGCGAGCCCGAGAATGCCGGCACTTCGCTGACCACCACATCGCCGCGGTCGAGCATCGCTGAGCACACCAGGTCGATGGCCCCGGCAGCGCCGTTGGTGAGCACGAAGTGGTCGGCACCGACGGCTGGGTTCTGGTCACGGGCGAAGAAGCGGGCGATCTCCTCGCGCAGCGGCTCGTAGCCGAAGGCGCCGCCGTAGGACAGCGGTGCGTCGTCGGTGCTGCTCGCAGCGTCGACCAGCGCAGCTAGTGACGCCGTCGCATCGAAACCCAGCGCTCGGGCCATGGCCTGCACCAGGGCGCCCTTGGGCAACGTGGCGGCATCGGGAATGCCTCCGGCCAGCGAAATCGGCTGCACCTTCGGATCTGACCGCCGAGTCGACATTCCCCAATCCGTTGCGGATCCGACGTTGAGGGCCTGCAACCGCTGCGACGTGAGGGAGCCCAGGTCGCGCTGCTGCCACAGCTGGGCAAGTTCGTGAAGAGAAGGGGGCTTGTGCATGTCGGACTATTCTACCCGAGCCGAATCAGAACGATCACCTCGTCGGCAGCGGCACGATTTCCCAGAATCGTAGTTCCTTGTGGTTCCAGACGCTTCCCGAACCGACTCGGTAGGCAGTTCGCTATTTGCAGTACGATGTACAAACTATGCCGATCCGAGAGAAAGACAAGCGGGAGCAGCTCATTCGCGATGGGTTCTGCGTGTTCGAGAACGTGCTGGACGCCCAGACCGTCGCCGAACTCAATGTGATGAGCGAGTGGACGATCGCCCAGGAGGATCAGGAGCACTTCGACACCCACCGCGCCCAAGGCTGCATCATCTCCTACTGGAAGTTCCCGCACCCTGCCTTTGCCAAGCTCATCGCCGATCCGCGGGCGCTCGAGGTCTTCTCGAGTCTCGGGTTCGAAGACCCAAAGGTCTGGAGCGGTTTCGTCATCAGCAAACCGCCCTATGCGCCGCCGCTGTACTGGCATCAGGACGGCATCCTGTGGGACCATCCGATCGGCTACACCGATCAGCCGCAGCAGTACTTCATGATGTACTACCTGATCGATACCGACACGAGCAACGGCTGCCTGCGGGTCATCCCCGGATCGCACCGCAAGCGCCACCAGCTGCACGACCTGGGACGCAAGGCCCACCAGAACGACGAGGTCATGCGCGGCGACGATCTGAGCCACCCCGCGCTGCAACACGCGGAAGGCGAGCGCGACGTACCGGTGCGCGCCGGCGACGTCGTCATCGGCGACTCCCGCCTGCTTCATTCGGCCCACGCCAACGATTCCGATCAGCGGCGCACGGTGCTGACGATCTGGTACTGGCCGGCCTATGCCGATCTGCCAGACGATGTCCAGGCACTGGTCGCCGCGCACGTGTCGGATTCACCCGAGTGGGCCGCCTGGACCGAGCAGACGCGAGACACCACGCAGTCGCTGATCCCCGTCTACCACGGAAACACCGAGGCGGCCGGGTGGAACAATATCGCCGGGTCGGACCTGCAATAGGCTGCCTGGAGGCGGCATGAATACTAGCTAGATTAGGTCTTGAGGGGTCAAGACCTAATGTTCTCAGTAAGATGAGAGATGCCCACTCTGAAAACCACCCGAATCCCCCACACGGACCTCGAGGTCTCGCGGCTGGCCTACGGAGGCGTGCGCTTCGCCGCCTCGGACCAGAAGCAGGTCACCACCGAAGAGATCCGCACGGGCATCGAGATCGTCGACGCCGCCCTCGAGCAGGGCATCACCTTCTTCGACCACGCCGACGTCTACGGCTACTACGGCAACGGCAACGGCTACGGCAAGTCCGAGGAGGTCTTCTCGGCGGTGTGGGAGGCCATCCCCGACGCCCGCGAGCGCATGGTGCTGCAGAGCAAGTGCGGCATCCTGCTGCCCGAGGATGGGGGGACCACCCAGTACGACTTCAGCTACGATCACATCGTCAGCGCTGTAGCTGGGAGCCTCAGGCGGCTCGAGGTCGAGCGGCTCGACATCCTGCTGTTCCACCGGCCCGACCCGCTGGTCGAGCCCGACGAGGTGGCGCGGGCCGTCGCCTACCTGAAGGCCCAGGGCATGATCCGCTACCTGGGGGTGAGCAACCACAATGTCGGCCAGATCGCGCTGTTGCAGAAGTCCCTGGACGAGCCGCTGGTGGCGAACCAGCTCCAGCTGAGCCTCCTGCACCACGGGCTCATCTCGGACGGCGTCATGGTCAACACCCGCGGCACCCCCCAGGCGCAGTCGCTATTCGGGCTATTGGACTACTGCCGCCTGCACGGCCTCCAGATCCAGGCCTGGTCGCCGGTGGCCGGGGGCCGGCTCGGGAACCCCGCTGCGGACGCGCCCGCCTCCGTGCACGACAGCAAGCAGCTGATGGCGGAGCTGGCCGCGCAGAAGGGCTGCCCCGAGGACGCCATCGCGCTGGCCTGGCTGCTCCACCACCCGGCGGAGATCGTGCCGATCATCGGGACCTCCCGCGTAGACCGGCTGCAGGCCTCGTGCGAGGCGGACCGCGTCGAGCTGTCGCGCGAGGAGTGGTACCGGCTGCTGGCAGCGATCCGTGGAAAGAACGTGCCGTGAACGGCTTCACGATTCAGGCCATGGTCGCCAGGTGTTCCTGCCGCACCTCGAAGTGAAGGGGCTCGCCGGCCAGGAAGCGCTCGACCTCCGCGATCATGTGGCCGCCCTGGCGCCGCCGCGACTGCAGCGAGTGACCGGCCATATGCGGCGTGAGCAGGACGTTCTCCAGCTCTCGGAAGGGGTTGTCCACCGGCAGCGGCTCGTTGTCGAACACGTCTAGAGCGGCGTCGATGCGGCCGGACCGGAGCTCCGCCAGCAGCGCCGTCTCGTCCACCAGCCAGGCGCGGGCGGTGTTGACGAACAGCGTGCCGTCGGCGAGTTGCGCCAGCTCCCGCGCCCCGATCATGTGATGCGTCTCGGGCGTTATGGGCGCGTGCAGGGAGACGATAGGGCACGCCGATAAGAGGCGATCGAGCGTCACCTTGCTGACACCCAAGTCTGCCGCATCGGCCTCGGTCAGGTACGGGTCGTAGATCCATACCTCGGCCCCGACGGCGCGGAGGAGCGCGGCGGAGCTGCGACCCGCGTAGCTGGCCCCGACCAGGCCGACGCGTTGGCCGGCCAGCTCCTGCCGCATCGGCGCCGCCCCCTTGTCCCACACGCCGGCCCGGAGGTTGCGGTCGTGCAGGTGCGGCCTCTGGAGCATCGTCATGACCAGCAGCAGCGTCCACTCGGCCACAGCCACCGCGATCGCCGGTGCAGCGTGGGTGACTGCGATCCCGCGCTCAAACACCGGCGGGGGGAGCATGTGCTTTATGCTCCCCGCGGTGTGGGCGATCAGCTTGAGCTCGGTTGCGGAGGCCAGCACTTCGTCTGTGAAGGCGGGCGTCCCCCAACCCGTCAGGACGACGTCGAAGCCGGCGATCTGGGCGGCCAATTCCGCTGAGGAAAGATTTCTGTCCTCTTCGACAATGACGACCCGGCCCAGAGCGCGCAGCCGTCGCTCCCCATCGGCACCCAGAAGCTGACGGAGGAGGTTGGGGCGCGGCAATACCAGGATCCTCGGGTTTGGGGACACGGTCACAGCTGGCCTCTCGGCCCCACCAGGTCGGCACTCGAGGGATGCCTGGTCGCCCTGCTCGTATCGGAGCCGTGCCGTCGTCTTGTCATAGCGGTCCCTTCGCGTTCGTTCCCGGGTCCATCCGCACTCCCCAACTCTACCTGAAAGGGGTCTCACCCGGCGATCAGGAAGGGGCGATCTCCACGCCCAACCCCGGACCGGTGGGCACGGACACGATTTGTGTAACGATCTGATCATGCCGACGAATCCCCGAACTGACACCTTGCAAAAGGCGGGCACGGACCGGAGGCCCAACATCATCGTGATCCTCAACGACGACATGGGCTTCTCCGACCTCGGCTGCTACGGCGGCGAGATCGACACCCCGAACCTGGACCGGCTGGCGGCGAACGGGCTGCGCTTCAGCCAGTTCTACAACACCGCCCGCTGCTGCCCCTCGAGAGCGTCGCTGCTGACCGGCCTCCACCCGCACCAGGCCGACGTCGGGCACATGATGGACGACGACGGGGTCGACGGCTACACCGGCGACCTCAACCCCGACACGGTGACCATCGCCGAGTGCCTCGGCGATGCCGGCTACCGGGCCTACATGTCCGGCAAGTGGCACGTCACCCGGCACGTGGACGGCCCCACGCACAACTGGCCTCGCCAGCGCGGCTTCGACGCCTTCTACGGCATCATCACCGGCGCCTGCAGCTTCTACCACCCCAAGACCCTGACCCGCGACAACGAGCGCATCGACACGCCCGAGGGCGAGTACTTCCTCACGGACGCCATCAGCGACGAGGCCGCCGGCCAGCTCCGGCGCCACGCAGCCACCCACCCCAGCACCCCCTTCTTCCAATACGTCGCCTACACGGCGCCCCACTGGCCGCTCCACGCCCACCCCGAGGACATCGAGCGCTACCAAGGCCGCTTCGACGCGGGCTGGGACGCGCTTCGCGAGGAGCGCCTGGAGCGCCTGGTCGCGTCGGGCCTGATCCATCCGGACTGGCGGCTGACGCCCCGCGATGCGAGCCAGCCGGCCTGGGAGGACGCCGAGCACAAGGCCTGGCAGGCGCGCCGGATGGAGGTGTACGCCGCCCAGATCGAGCGCATGGACCGCGGCATCGGCCGGATCCTCGCGGCGCTCGAGGAGACCGGCCAGTGGGAGCGGACCGCGATCTTGTTCCTGGCCGACAACGGCGGCTGCGCAGAGGAGATCCCGGCCGGCGGTTGGGCGCGGCTGCGAGGCGAGAACGCCCAGACCCAGACCCGCGACGGCCGCCCGGTCCAGTTCGGCAACGTCCCCGAGGTCATGCCCGGCGGCGAGGAGACCTACCAGAGCTACGGGGTCCCCTGGGCCAACGTCAGCAACACCCCCTTTCGCGAGTACAAGCACTGGGTCCACGAGGGCGGCATCGCCACCCCGCTGATCGCCCACTGGCCCGCGGGCATCCCCGACCCGGGCGGGCTCCGCCACGAGCCGGCCCAGCTGCCCGACATCATGGCGACCTGCCTCGACCTCGCGGGGGCCGCCTACCCCTCGATCCACAAGGGTCACGATATCCCCCCTGCCGAGGGCTTCAGCATGGCCCCCCTGCTCGGAGGCGGCGCGTTCGGCCGCGAGGTCCTGTACTGGGAGCACGAGGGCAACCGCGCGGTGCGCCGGGGCCGCTGGAAGCTCGTTACCAAGTACCCCGGCGGCTGGGAGCTGTACGACATCGAGCGCGACCGCACCGAGCTGAACGACCTGTCGCAGGAGCACCCCAAGGTGGTCGCGGAGTTAGCGGCGCTCTACGGCGAATGGGCCGAACGCTGCTCGGTGATGCCCTGGGCCGACCTCCAGGCCCTGCGCGAGGCCCGCCGAGGGCAGCGACCGTGACGCGTCCCAAGGTCCTGTTCATCACCGCCGACGACACGGTGGTGTACACCATCGAAGCGACGACTCCCGTCGGGCTAACGCGGCAGCTGCCGGAGCCGGACGTTCTCGAAGGTAGCCTCGCCGTTCTCCACGAAGAAGCCCAGCTCGCTAGCTAGCCTCACCCCGCACGGGACCGCTCCGGCCCTCCCTACGGTAGCCCTCGAGCAGCTGCCCGAGTTCGGTCACGATGTCCTGTCGTTCGGCCCAGAGATCGACCTGCTCCCCGGGATCGGCAGCGAGGTCGTAGAGCTGGCCCGGCCCGGTGGGGTCGGGGAGGCCATCGGCGGGAGGCGGCCAGCCGCCGGAACCGCGGGTGCCGAAGATGCACTTCCAGTCTCCTCGGCGTAGCGAGAACGCTCCGGTAACGGAGTGGTGAATGAGGTCTTCCCGCAAGGGTTGCCGCGACGTCTTACCGAGCAGCGCCGGCAGGATGTCGACGCTGTCTTCGGCGGCGGCGTCCGGCAGCTCGAAGCCGGTGATGGCGGCGCAGGTGGCCATGAAGTCGATCAGACAGACCAGTTCGTCGCTCTGTGAACCCGGCGCGATGTGCCCCGGCCAGCGGGCGAGAAGCGGCTCGCGGTGCCCCCCCTCCCAGATGTGCGACTTGTAGCCGCGCCAGTCGCCGCACGAGCTGTGCCCGTAGGTGCGGTAGGCGGCCATGCCGCTGGCGCCAGGGAGGCGATCGCCGGGCAGGGCGCCGTTGTCGCTGGTGACGATGACGAGGGTGTCGTCCGCCTGCCCGCTGCGCTCGAGGGCGCTCATGACCTCGCCCACCATCCAGTCGAACAGCCACACCAGGTCGCCCCTCGGGCCCGCCTGGCTCTTGCCTCGAGCGAAGTCCGGCGTGACGCTGTCCTCGCACGGCTCGTGGGGCGCGTCGGAGCTCAGGTAGAGGAAGAAGGGATCGTTCGATCCCGCTCGGCTCTCGATGTACTCGACCGCCCGGCGGGTCAGGTGAGGGTCGGCGTCCTTGTGCTGCCAGCCGGGGGCCATCATGCCCCTGCGGCCGAACAGGGCGGGTGTGTCGTGGTAGACGGTCGGCATGGTCTCGAAGCGGTTGTCCTCGATGAAGGCGTAGGGGGGCTGGCAGGTGGGGCAGCCGGAGGTGCCGTAGAAGGTGTCGAAGCCCAGCTCGGTGGGCCCACCCGTCAGCGGCGCACCGAAGTCGATCTTCTCCTCGAACGCGCGACTGGCATCCTCCCAGGGCAGGGGCCTGGCGAAGTCGATCTCTGCGCCCGCCCGGGCGCTGTAGCCGAGCCCCAGATGCCATTTGCCAATGCAGGCGCTGTGGTATCCGACCCGCCCCAGCATGCCGGCGACCGTCAGCCGCTCGGGCTCGATCAGCGGCGGCTCGTAGCCGTAGAGTACGCCCCGCTCGAGCGGGGAGCGCCAGCAGTAGCGTCCGGTCAGGATCCCGTAGCGCGACGGGGTGCAGACCGCAGACGGGGAGTGCGCGTCGCTGAAGCGCACACCCTCGGCGGCCAGGCGGTCCATGTGGGGGGTCGGGATCCTGGACTCCGGATTGAGGCAGCCCACGTCGCCGTAGCCCATGTCGTCGGCCAGGATGAAGACGATGTTGGGGCGCTCGCGCCGGGTCACGGTTCCAGCCTTACGGTCGCTGGTGGCGGCTGCTCAAGAACAGTGAACGGTCTGACCTCGTCTTCCACCAAGTGGGCCTTGACGGCAATGATCATCATTTCTCGCCTCCATTGACCGTGCATGTCTTTCGGCATGCCCCGCTAGGGCTCCCTCTCGCCGCGCTCTGCGCAGAGCGAAGGGGGTTCAACCGAGCGCCTCCGGATTGACCGCTGCAGGCGGTCTCTCGCCCCTGAGCACCGTCAGCATGTTCTCCACGGCCAGCTCCCGCATCGCCCTGCGCGTCTCATGCGTTGCGGAGCCGATGTGCGGGAAGCAGATGACGTTCGGAAGGGACACCAGCGGATCGCTCTCGTCGGGGGGCTCGGCCTCGAGCACGTCGAGGGCGGCGCCGGCGATGGTGCCCGTCTGAAGGGCGCGGGTGAGGGCGGGCTGATCGACCAGGCCACCGCGGGCGGTGTTGACCAGGTAGGCGGTCGGCTTCATGCGGCTCAGCTCCTCGGCGCCGATCAGGTGCCGGGAGCCGGCGTCGAGGTTGGTGTGGAGACTCACGAAGTCGCTTCGCGCGAGGAGATCGTTCAGCTCGCGACGCTCGCTGGCTGGGGCGTCGGGGTGGGGGGTATCGAACAGGTCGTACCAGAGGGTGCGCATTCCGAGGCCCTGCATCCGGCGGGTGACCTCCTGGCCGATTCGGCCGTAGCCGATCACGCCGAGGGTCTTGCCGCGCACGTCGAAACCGAGTCCCGGCGGGCGTTCCCTCCTGGCCCAGCCGCCGCTGCGGACGAAGGCCTCCGCCGGGATAAGCTTCACAGCGAGCGCGAAGATCATCGACATGGTGAGGTCGGTGACGGTGTTGGTGAGGACGCCCGGGGTGTGGCCCACCACCACGCCGCGGCGGGTGGCCTCGTCGACGTCGAACAGGTCGTAGCCGACGCTTGCGGTGGAGATGACTCGCAGCCTGGGGCCTGCGTCGAAGAACTCGGCGTCGGCCACGACCGATGGCGTGAGCAGGATCCCGTCGATGTCGCCGATGACCTCGAGAAGCTCCGCCCGGGGGGCGCGGATGTCGAGGTCGATCACCTCGCACTCGGCCCGAATCCGCTCTACTAGATCGTCGTCCAGGTCCAGACGAATGCAGACTTTCGGTCGTTCCACGATTCAGTCTCCTAAGGGGTGCTCGACGCCGAGGTCGGCGGCCGTTGTGCGGAGCCAGTCCACAACCTCGGGGTGGTAAGGGATGCCCCGAGCGCGCCGGTCGAGTTCCGTCTCATGTTCGGGGAGCCCCGCGTAGAGCACGCGCTCGTGCCCCAACGCGGGCGGCGTCTCACGCAGGGCCTTCAGGTAGACGTCCAGCTCGTCCTTGAAGTCCTCGAGGTCCGTGAAGGCGTCGATGCGGAAAGCCTGGAAGTGGTGGGACACGTCGTAGTGGGCGCGCCGGAAGCCGGCCATGGAGCCGCCTAAGAGGCCGCTCAAGATGTCGACCATCACGGCCAGGCCGTAACCCTTATGCGATCCGTTCTCACGGGTGCCGCCCAGCGGCAGCATCAGGAACTTGTCGGGGACGAGGCCCGCCTCCATCACCGGGGTTCCGTCGGGGCGGGCGACCCATCCGGGAGGGATCTCGGTGCCGAGGCGGCGGTTGATGTT
Source organism: Trueperaceae bacterium (assembly GCA_963662295.1). Taxonomy (GTDB): domain Bacteria; phylum Deinococcota; class Deinococci; order Deinococcales; family Trueperaceae. The sequence goes on along the minus strand of OY759346.1, from coordinate 3,022,541 downwards.
GATGCGGTTCACCGCCACCGAGGTGGTGGCGCCGTCGAAGACGAAAGGCGGTTCGACGCGGGTGGGGGCCGCCATGGCGATGGGGTTGCTGCCGACCATAGGCTTGGCGCCGAAGGTCGGCAGCATGACCGTCCCGCCGACGGTCATCGCCACGCCGATCATGTCGCGCTCGAGGGCCATGTGGGCGTAGTAGGCGGCGGCGCCGCAGTGGCGCCCGTTGGTGACCACCACCGAGCCGATACCCGTGGCGGCGGCCTTGTCCATCGCCATGTCCATCGCCCTCTTGCCGACCACCAGTCCCAGGCCGCGGTCGCTGTCGAGCGTGGCGGTGGCCGGTGCCTCGCGCAGCACCTCGATCTTCGGCTTCGGACTGGCCGAGCCCTCGCGTAACCACGTGAGGTAGTGGCGCAGCATGTTGCTGACCCCGTGCGAGTCGATGCCGCGGATGTCGGCGTAGAGGAGCACGTCAGCCCCGACGCGAGCGTCCTCTCCCGAGAGGCCGAGGGCCAGGAACAACCTCTCGACCAGGGAGCGCATGACGCCGACCGGGATCCGGACGGCGACCTCCTCGGGGATCTGGTGGTGGCCGATCACGGCGCCTGACGGTCGGCGAGCCCCGGATCAGAAGGTGGAATAGCGGATCTCCTTGGCGGTAATGAACTCGAGCAGGGCCGGGGTGCCCTCGCGCGTCTTCTCGATGCCCCGCCGTATGGCGGGCACGATGTCGTTGGGGTCGGTGACGCGCTCGCCGTAGCCCCCGAAGGCCCGGGCCATGGCGGCGTAGTCGCCGGAGATATCGGTGCTGCGGTACTTCTCGGTGGCCGCCTTCATAATCGGCAGCTCGATCGCCATCGAGAAGTTGTTGAGCAGGATCGACAGGATCGGGATGCGCTCCCGGACGGCGGTCTCGAAGTCCATCCCGGTGAAGCCGATGGCCGCGTCGCCCCACACGTTGATGCAGAGTTTGTCGGGCTGCGCCAGCTTCGCCCCCATCGCCAGCCCGAGGCCGTAGCCGAGCTGGGTGGTCTTGCCCCAGCCGATGTAGCTGAGCGGGACGCGGCTGGGCCAGAAGGGCGCCAGCTGGTCGCGGGGGCTGCCCGCGTCGTGCGTGATGATGGCCTCGTCGACGTCGACGGTGTGGATCAGGTCGTGAATCACCCGGTAGGGCGACAGGGGGGTCTCGTCAGAGGTGAGCAGCGGCGTCCACTTTTCCATCCACGGCCCGTTGACCGCCTCGATCTTCTGGGGCACGTTGCTGCGCTCCCCAGCAAGGGGCAGCGGTCGACCTTTCAGCTCCCCCAACAGGGCCTGCAACACCAGCTGCGCGTCGCCGACGAGGGCGTGCTGGGCGGGCAGGTCCTTGTTCAGGTCGCTGGGGTCGAGGGTGGCGTGGATCACGGTCTTGCCGCGGGGCATCTTGACGCCGAAGCCGGTGGTCGTGAAGCTGCAGCCGACACCGAAGATCACGTCGGCGTCGTCCAGGAACCGGCGCACCGCCTCGGGCATGGAGCGGTTGCCCGCGCCCAGGAACAGCGGGTGGTCCTCGGGAAAGGCGCTCTTGCCACCGAGGCTGGTGGTGACGGGGGTATTGAGCAGCTCCGCCAGCTCTCTGAGCTCGGCCCAGGCCCGGGCGTAGTGCACGCCCTGACCGGCGTAGAGGACGGGGCGCTCGGCGGCCGCCAGGACCTCCGCGACCTCGGCGACGGCGGCGGGGTCGGGGCCGGAGCGGGCTGCGAAGCTCGGTGCGTAGTCGAGCGGCTCGTCGACCTCCTCGGCGAACAGGTCGACGGGGACCTCGATCAGCACCGGCCGGGGGCGGCCGTTGCGGAGCTGCGAGAAGGCGCGGCGCATCACCTCGGGCACCGCCTCGGGCACGGAGACCTGCTCCGACCACTTGGTCACGTGCCGGAAGTTCAGCGCCGAGCTGAAGTTCGGCTGGACCTGGGCGAGGCGCCGAGGGTAGCCCGCCGGCAACACCAGGATGGGGACCGATTCGCCGTAGGCCTGCGCGACCCCGCCAAAGGCGTTCTCGGCGCCCGGCCCGTGCTGCATGGCGAACACGCCGATGCGCCTACCGGAGTTCAGGCGGCTGTAGGCGTCGGCCATATGCAGCCCGATCCGCTCCTGGCGCACCACGATGGTGCGAATGTCGATCTCGGCGCAGGCCTCGATGATCGGGTTCACCGGGTAGCTGACGAGGAACTCGACCCCTTCACGCTTGAGGATCTCGGCGATGGCTCTGGCGACCTTCATCAAATCTTCCCTCCGTAAACTGCCTGATCAAGCAATGCCGGACATTATGACACTTGCGGCCTGGCGGCGGTTTGCTCCTTTTAGCTGTTCAATTCTTGTAGGGGTCGGCCGTATCTGTAATAGGCTGAAAGAACCCAGACCGCCCCTCACCGCGAAGGCTCGAGCGCGTTCGAGCCTTCGACCTCTGACTCCGGACCCCGAGGTTCGAAAACCCTCCCAATGTGACCATGCCGACCTTCGTCCAGCGTTATCTGCCGACCTTCAAACTGGTGTGGCGGCTGGCGCTGCCGATCATCTTCACCAACCTGCTCATGACCCTGGTGCAGGTGGTGGACGTGTTCATGGTCGGACGGCTGGGCCCCATCGAGATCGCCGCCGTGGGCATGAGCGTCGCGATCCGAATGCTGGTGAATACGTTCATCCTGGCGGTCGTCACGGGCTCGATGGCGCTGGCCGCCCAGGCGAAGGGGGCCCACGACCCGCAGCGGCTCAGCGACGTGACGCGGCAGTCCTTGTCGCTGGCGGTGCTGGTCTCCGTGGTCCTGAGCACCATCGGGTACTTCAGCGCCGAACCGCTGCTGCGCTTCCTCAATGGGGCCGGCGACCCCCTGGCGGTCGAGCTCGGTACGGGCTACCTGAAGCTCCTGTTCCTCGGCACCTTCTTCCTGGTCGGCACCTTCCTGACCAACAGCATCATGCAGGGGGCGGGCGACACGGTCACGCCGCTGTACATCACGGGCGGGGTCAACGCGCTGAACATCGTGCTCAACTACCTGTTCATCTTCGGACCCGGCCCGCTCCCTGCCTTCGGCGTCACGGGCGCGGCCATGGCGACTCTGCTATCGCGGATCGTCGGCATGATCGTCAGCCTCGCCGTCATCTATTCGGGAAAGAGCGTCATCACCATCCTGCCGGGCAGCTACCTGCCGAACTGGCGCACCTACTGGGACATCCTCTCGATAGGCCTGCCGGCCGGCACCCAGGCGGTTCTGCAGCAATCGAACCGGCTCATGGTCATGCGCATCGTCACCGCCACGGCGGCCGGCACCTACGGCGCTGCCGCCCTCGCGATCGGCATGCAGGTGATGGCGCTGTCGTTCATGCCCGGCTACGCCATCCACATCGCCGCCACCAGCCTGGTCGGGCAGGCGCTCGGCGCGTGGCAGACCGAGGACGCCAGGTTGCGCGGCAACGTCGCCATCGTCCTGGGGGTGGTGGTCATGTCGGCCATCGCCGTGCCACTGGTGATCTTCGCCCCGGAGCTGATCCGCCTGTTCGACCCAAGCGCCCACCCCACCGTGATCAGCGCCGGGACCTCCTACCTGCGCATCAACGCCGTGGCCCAGCCGCTCCTCGCGATCGGCATGGTGGCCGACGGGGCGCTGCGCGGAGCCGGCGACACCAAACCGTCGCTGCTGGCCACCCTGATCGGCGGCTGGCTGGTGGCGATCCCCCTGGCCTACGTGCTGGCCCTGCCCCTGGACCTCGGGGTGCAGAGCATCTGGTACGCGCTGGTCTTAGGCACCACCGCCGGGGTCCCCTACCTGTACCTGCGCTGGCGCAACCTCCGCTGGGTCGACGTCGCCCTGCACCGGACCGCCATCTACCGGATGCACCTGCGCCATCTGTCGGCCGAACTGCAGGCCCGCTTCCTGACAGATATCCGCACACCCCTCATGTCGCAGCCGCAAACGGTCGAGCAGATCGACGAACGCGGCATCAGCTACCGGAACCGGCGTGGGCTGGTGCGCATCGACTTCACGGAGCGGGGCTACCAGATCGCCGAGGGCTACGGACTCATCGCGGCCCCCATCGCAGCCACCGAAGGCCCGCCGGGGGACGAGCCCCCCCAAGCCAGCCGGCCAGGGAAACAGTGAGACTCAGAAGACAGTGAGACTCAGAAGACAGTGAGACTCAGAAGACAGTGAGACCCAGAAGACAGTGAGACCCAGAAGACAGTGAGACCCAGAAGACTAGTGAGACCCAGAAGGAGGACGGAATCATGAAACTCGGCGTGAGTCACCAGACACCGGAGCAGCTCACCGACGAACACCTCGCCTATCTCAAGCAGATGGGGTCGAGAGCCTCGAGGTGCGCACCCTGCGCGAGTACTCCTCGTTCGACGACCTGCTTCGTATCAAGGACCGCGTCGAGGGCGCGGGGCTCGCGCTCCACGAGGTCATGCTCGCCGACACCTACACCGCCCCCGAAGTAACCCTGGGACTGGACGGCCGCGACGAGACCATCGCCCTGTTCCAGCGCTTCATCCGCGACCTGGGGCGGGCCGGCATCGCCCACACCACCTACGCCTGGCACACCGGCGGGGCCTATCAGACCGGCACCAGCAGCACCCGCGGCTGCCCCACGCGCCTGTTCCGGCTCGACGACGCCCTGGCGCTGCCCAACCCCTACGGCCGAACCTATTCAGACGAGGACATGTGGCGCACCTTCGAACACTTCATCGGCCAGGTCCTGCCGGTGGCCGAGGATGCTGGGGTAAGGCTCCAGCTCCACCCCAACGACCCACCCGTAAGCCACCAGGGAGTGGCCCGCATCTTCCGCAGCACCGAGGCGTTCCGCCGGGCCATGGACCTCTCCGACCACAGCTCCTACTCGGGGCTGCTGTTCTGCGTCGGCTGCTTTGCCGAGATGTTCGGACCCGACGGCGAGGGCGAGGACATCGTCGCCGCCATCCGCGAGTTCGGCTCCCAGGGCCACATCTTCCAGGTCCACTACCGCAACATCGATGCCAACCTGCCCGACTTCCACGAGACCTTCCCCGACGAGGGCTACGTGGACATGGTCGCCATCATGCGGGCCCTCGAGGAGGTCGGCTACCAGGGCATGGTGGTGCCCGATCACGTCCCCGACACCTCGGGGGGCGAGGGGGGCGCCCGCGCCGGCGAGGCCTTCACCTTCGGCTACATCCGGGCGCTGATTCAGGCCGCGAAGGAGCTGAGCGCATGACGCGGCCCAACGTCCTGTTCATCACCGCCGACGACCACGCCCCCGCGGCCCTGAGCTGCTACGGGGCCACCCCGGTCGAGACGCCGAACCTCGACCGCATCGCCGCCGAGGGCGCCCGGCTCGACCGCTGCTTCTGCACCAACGCCATCTGCACCCCCGCCCGCGCCACCATGCTCACCGGGACCTACAGCCACACCAGTGGCATCAGGACCCTCGACGACACCATCGACCACACCCGCCAGCGGACCCTAGCCAGCGACCTCCAGGAGGCCGGCTACCAGACGGCCATGTTCGGCAAGTGGCACCTGGGGCACGGCGGCGCGAGCGACCCGGTCGGCTTCGACGCGTGGAATGTGCTGCCGGTCCAGGGCAGCTACGTCGATCCGGACACGCTCACCCCGCAGGGTCGGGAACCGCACCGGGGCTACGTCACCGACATCCTCACCGACCTGTCGCTCGACTGGCTCGAGCGGCGCGATCCTGACCGGCCCTTCCTTTTATGGCTCGGCCACAAGGCGCCCCACGACCCGTTCGCGTTCCACCCGCGCCATGCCGGGCTGCTCGCCGACACCGTCGTGCCGGAGCCCGCCACGCTCCACGACGACTACCGGGGCAGACCGGCGGCGGCCCGCTCGACGCAGCGGGTCGCCCGCATGCTCGCCAAGAGGCACCTGCCCGAAGCGCCCCCCGAGGGCCTGACGGGCGAGGCCCTCGAGGCGTGGTGCTTCCAGACGTTCATCAAGGCCTATCTGCGCTGCGTGGCGGCCATCGACGAGAACGTCGGGCGGCTGCTCGACTACCTCGATGAGCACGGCCTCGCCGACGACACGGTGGTGGTGTACACCTCGGACCACGGCTTCTTCCTGGGCGAGCACGGCTTCTACGACAAGCGCTACATGTACGAGCCGTCGATCCGTATCCCCTTCCTGCTCCGCCACCCGCGAAGCGTTCCGGCCGGCACCACCTCCGACGCCATCGCGCTGAACGTCGACTTCGCCCCGACCCTGCTCGAGCTGGCCGGCCTCGAGGTCCCGGCCGCGATGCAGGGGCGCTCGCTCGAGCCGCTCCTCGAGGGCGAGACCCCCGCGGACTGGCGGACCTCGATGTACTACCGCTATTGGATGCACGGCGCGCACTTCGACGTGCCCGCCCACTACGGCGTCCGCACCGAGCGGCACAAGCTCATCCACTACTACGGCGACCCACTGGACGCCGCCGGGGCGGTGGGCGGGCCGACCGTGCCGACCTGGGAGCTGTTCGACCTCGAGCGCGACCCCGAGGAGCTGCACAACCTCTACGACGACCCCGGCCACGCCGAGGTGCGCGAACGGCTCCGCGACGAGCTGCGGCGCCTGCAGGCCGAACTCGGCGACGAACCGTACGTGTTGCGCAACCCCGCGCAGTAGGATGAAGCCATGAGCAAAGCAGCCTGGAACGACCCATCGGTCATCCCACAGAGCCTGAACCCCGAGCTCACGCCCGAACTCGAACGAGACGTCCTATTCTTCCAGAAGTGGGGCTACCTCGTCGTCGAGGACGCCATCACCCCAGAACAGGTCGAGATGTTACGCAAAGCCCTCGACGAGACCCTCGGCAAGACCGCTCCCGGTTCACACGGCACCTTCACCCACAAACTCCTCGAGGAGGACGACCGTTTCGCTTTCCTGCTCGACAACCCCCCCGTCCTCACCCGCATGAAGGCCATTCTCGGGAACGCCGTGCAGCTCCACAGCGCCACGGGACGGGTCACTGAACCGGGCACCCCCGAACAGAACTGGCACCGCGACGTCCCCTGGCCCTTCGACCCTGACGGCACCCCGTACGGCGCGATGCCCGGCCAGATCAACTGCGGGTACTACCTCGACGAGCTCACCATGGATAACGGCGCCGTCGTCTTGGTTCCGGGCAGCCAACAGGTGGTGTTCAAACCGCCCCAGGGGCACCCCGAGTTCCCCGACGAGCTGTACGTGCTGGCGAAGCCGGGGCAGGCCATCATGTTCAACGGCTACACCTACCACCGCGGAGCGGCCAACAGCTCGGATACGAACCGGCGGGTGTGCCTGATGTGCTACCAACCCGCCTGGATGAAATCCCGTGAGCCGTTCGATGGGCCGAAGGTTACAGCCCTGCGGGAGAACGGCACCCCCGAACAGAAGCTCCTTCTGGGAGCGGTGGACTTCTGGTAACTGGAAGCGAGCGCTAGACGGGGTGCAGCTCCCACAGATCGAGTTCACGAACCCGGCAGCTGCCTCCCGCCGCGAAGGCGCTGATGCGAATGGCGCCCACGGCCGAGCGGATCAGGTGCGTGAGGCAGGCCCGGCCGCCGCCGGCGAAGACCTCGAGGACGCAGCGGTCCAGGAACAGGTGGAGTTCGAGACTGCCGTCGGGACCTGGGGGGACCGGAACCTCGACCTCCCCGAGCCGTAGCACCGCGCCGTCATAGCGCAGCTCGAAGGCCTCCCCCTCGACGGGGTGGAGGCGGAGGCCGAACTCGGTCGCGGTGCGGTTCTCAAAGCGCATCCGGATTTCGCAGGCATCGCCCTGGAAGCCGGAGAGGAACCGTTCGCCGTCGTCAAGCTGGAGATCGCGTTGCCGGTGGTGTTCCCCTCGAAGGCGGTCGAGCTCCGGAAGCGGGGTTTGCAGGACCTCCCCCGCAGGCGACAGTGACAGCTCCCGCGGGAGGGAGACCACGCCGTTCCAGCCCTTACCGAGGTTGTCCTCCAGGTCCCAGCCGGGGATCCAGCCGAGGAGCACGGGTGGGCCCGCGCTGCGCTCCAGGTTCTCGGCGGCGTAGAAGCGGGGGCTGTGGTCGATGAGGCCCTCGCGCCGGTGCTCGAACACGAGGCGTTCGGGGTCGAAGGTCCCGCTGAAATAGCGCACCGGCCCGAGCGGGGATACCACCAGGACCCAGCGATCCTCGAGCCGGAAGAACTTCGGGCACTCGAAGAAACCGATGTCGGAGTCCGGCAGCCGGAAGAAGATGCCGCGATAGCTCCAGCTCAGCAGGGTCTCGTCGTCGGCCTCATAGATGGGGATGACGGGCTCGCCGTCGAGGATGGCGCCGAGAATCATGAACACACGCCCCTCGAATCCGAAGACGAACGGGTCGCGCCAATTGGGTTCGAACCGGGGCCCGTCGTGACGGTCGTGACGGAGCACCGGATTGGCCGCCACCGGGTCGAAGCGGTCCAGATCGCCGTCGGCCAGGGCGACGCACTGGTCGCTGGGCCCGGGCCCGATCGCGGTGTAGGTGTAGAACACCGCCGGGGTGCCGTCGCCGCGGATCAGGGTCGAGCCCGAGATGCAGCGCATGTCGGCATCGGGCGGGATCAGCGCGATCGGGCGGTGTTCCCAGCTCACCAGGTCGCGGCTCCGGGCGTGCCCCCAGACCTTGGTGTTCCACCTCGGGGGGGTGTCGTGAGGGAGGTCCTGGAAGGGGCTGTACAGATAGAACAGGTGGTACCAGCCGCGGTGTTCGATGGCACCGTTGGTGTCGTTCATCCACCAGGCGGGGGGCGCCAGGTGGTAGCGGGGTCGGCGGGGGTCGGCGGCCGCCACCGGGGCTGCCTCCTCGAGGCCCTGGGCGATCTGCTCGATCTGGTAGCGCGGTGGCATCCCGCGCTATTATGACACCCTCCCGTCCTGGGTAAGCGCGCAACTCGGCGTCCCCCCGAGCCCTGAGATCCGGGACCTTACGACGAGCCAAAGAGATCACTCCTGAACCGTGCGATTGCGTTATCTGACTTCAATGTGGACAGGCCGAGAGCGCGGCAGCGGGTGCGATACCTGGACTAACGCTCATGCCTGCGGCGCCGGTCTGCCCGCTCGTTCCCCCGCTTGAAGTTGCCCGTGACCTGGGCCAGGAGATTCTGGACCTCCACGGGCCCCGCCTCGGCAAGTTCGGCGGCGAGCCTATGTCCGCGGGCGCCGCCCAGCGTCAGCACGCAGCGCCCTTCCCAGAAGACGCGGACCACGCCATCCTTGTGCACCCGGTAGCGGAACGTTTCAGCGCCCAAACCGAAGACTCCCTTCACTGCCCGACTAGTGACACACGAACGCAACTCCCACGGTGAAGAGGGAAAGCGCAAACCTGTGAAACCTACTCCTCTACCTGCATCTCGCCCAGCGATGTCTCACCTGGGGTGATGAATCCTGCCGTGGGGCTCTCGATACGGCCGTAGGCGTTCCAGATCTTGAAGCCGAGCAGGGAAAGCAGCTCGGGGGAGGCCTCAGCGAGCACCTGTTTCGACGTGCCGACCGTAAAGTTCTCCTGGGTTCGGAACTGGGGGCCGCAGAAGGTGGTGAGAAGCCCGATGCGAGGGCCATCGCTGACGTTGGCACCGGTGCCGTGCCAGGTGCGGCCGTCGAAGATCACGGCCGTGCCGGCGGGGGCTGCGGCCGCGACCGTCACCACCTCGCCGTCCCGATCCTTGTCGGGTCGCCGGCCGAATCGGTGGCTGCCAGGCACCATCCTGGTGGCGCCATTCTCGGCGCTGAAGTCGTTGAGCAGCCACATGACGTTGACCGCAGCCGCGGCGGCGATCAGGGGCGCATCCTCTCGGTTCGGCCCGTTGGCGCGGGTGCGGGTGATCGAGCCGACCGGGACCGGCGAGCCCTCACTGGGGATCGGCTCCGGCATCCACCACTGGTCGGTGTGCAGGTCCATGGGAACCCCGCCCGGTTTGACGATGTTGGCGCCAAAGCTCGACAGCAGATAGTCGTCGCCCAGCACGTGGTCGATCAGCTCCCGGACCGGCTCGACGAAGAGCACCTCGTGAAACGCGCGCCCCTTGTTGATCAGCATCCAGACACGCTGGTTGACGCCGCCCTCGGCCTCGGTGAACGCCGCCGGCCTGAGGCTCCCCTTCTCGTCGCGGAAGTCGCCCCACTGCTGGCGGGCGCCGCCGTCTTCGAACGCCAGCCCCTGCAGCTTCTCGGCCTCGGCCTGCTCGTCCGACGGACGCGCATGGCGGCCACCTGTTCCGCCGTGAGGGCGTTGGCGGCGAGACAGTAGCCGAATTCGTCCAGTTGGGTCCTGGCCAGCTCCAGGTCGGTGGTAGGTCGGGGAAGGTGGCTCATCTCGTTCTCCGTTCGCTGCTCTGGTGATTGGGCGGAAGCGCCCTTCGTTCTTTCGGGCAGCATATCGCGAGGCGGCGGCACAGGCGCCGAAAAAAGAGCCTGGCCGGAATCGTAAAGATCCGCTGGAGACAGCGATCGATGACTGTTCTGCTTGAACGCATTATACCAAAATCCGGCTTCGAACGGCCCAAATTTCGTTACCGACAACCCGGCCGACCGGTCGTATCCTGCCCTGTCGGCCGACATCGAAAGGCATTCCCAGAGGGAGCGGGCCGAGGGTTCGGACGGAGTTCGGGAAGGCACAAGAGCAGCCTTTACCACGCGATAGCGCCCACAAGTCAGCTCGCTGCACCTAATCGCTGTAAGCCGCCTTGCTCTCACCAGTTGTTAAAGGCGTCGCTAGGACCGTGGGAGTCTACCTGCTGCAACGGTTGCAGTTAGCGGTCTAGCCGCTCCCCATTCACATCGAACAGGTGAAGCCACTGTTGGGGGAAAGACAGCTTCACCTCATCCCCAGGCCTGGACTCCATGCCCTTGGCAGCCATAGCTTTGAGGATGTTGCCGCCCACGTCGAGCGTCAGGAGTGCGTCCCTGCCGAGCGATTCGATGAGGAGGACTTTGCCAAGAATGTCGCCATCGAAACGGACATCCTCCGGTCGGATGCCCAGGTGCCCCTTGCCGCCAGAATGACCATCCGGAACGGCGACCCCGAGATCCTTGGCTTTGAAACCACCATTGAAGGTGCCCTCGATCAGGTTCATGGGTGGGAAGCCGACGAAGCCAGCGACAAAGGTGTTGGCGGGACGCTCGTAGAGTTCATCCGGAGTGGCGTATTGTTGCACTTCCCCAACCGAGAAGCAGGCCACTCGGTCCGCCATGGCGAGCGCCTCCGCTTGATCGTGGGTAACCAGGATACTGGTGATACTGAGATCCTGCTGGAGCCTGCGGATTTCAGCTCGAGCCGACAGGCGGATCAGGGCGTCAAGATTGGAGAGCGGCTCATCGAGTAGCAGCAGTTGCGGCTCCTTGACCAGCGCTCGGGCCAGCGCAGCGCGTTGCTGCTGCCCTCCCGACACCATGCCCGGCCGGCGTTGAAGCTGCTCGGTGATCCCCAGCAGCTCAGCCGTCTGTTCGACCTTTCGCTTGACTTCGCTTTTCACCACCCGCTGCAGCCGCAGTGGGAACGCGATGTTCTCGAATAGCGACAGGTGAGGATAGAGTGCGTAAGACTGGAATACCATGCCGATGTCGCGCTCACGCGGGTGCAGCTGATCGACGCGATTGTCATCGAAGTAGATCTCCCCGGCGGTAGGCTTGTAAATCCCTGCCATGAGCAGCAAGGTGGTGGTCTTACCGCAGCCTGAGGGGCCCAGGAAGGCCACCAGCTCGCCCGGCTTGAGTTCCAGATCGAGCATCTTGAGGGCCTCAACCCGGCCGAAGTGCTTGACCAGCCCTTCAATACGTACCGTCACACCACTCATCCCTTGACGCCTCCCGAGTAGATGTTGAGCAGGTACTTCTGGCCCAACAGGAAGAAGAGGACCACCGGCAAGACATAAAATAGGCCAACACCTGCCATCAGGCCATAATCGGTGAAGGCCTCACCCATGAAACTCTGCAGGTAGAGGGCCATCGTCCAGCTCTTGCCCGAAACGATGAGGGTAAAAGGCAGGATGAACTCACCCCAGGCCGAGAGCATCGCGAAGGTGCCGAGCGCCAGGATGCCGGGCCGCACCATCGGCAGCGCTATACGCCAGAACACCGTCCAACGCGAGGCACCATCGACCAGCGCCCCCATCTCCATCTCCCAGGAGAGGTTGTCGAAGAAGCCCTTCATCAACCAGATGCCCAGCGGCAGTTCAAGGGATGCTTTAACCAGGATCACACCCATCAGGGTGTCGAAGAGCCCCAGGATCCGGAGGACGTAAAAGATGGCGATGATCAGACTGATTGCTGGGAAAGCGTGAAGCATCAACACGAAGCCCAGGTAGGTACGGCGGAAGGGAAACTGCATTCGCGAGATGGCGTAGGCAGCCATGGCCGAAACCAGTACCTCGATAACAGCCACGGCAGCGGAGAAAACAATGGAGTTGAACAGCGCAACCCAGACCGGGGGGCGGCCCTGGATGGAAGGCTCCACCAGGAAACGCCAGTTCTCAGGGCCGAAGGGCCCCTGAGGAATGAGCCCGTGCACCCGGTCGAACAGCGAGGTGAGGATGAGCCACACAAGCCCCGTGAGGATGGGCAAGCCGATCACGATGAGAAGGATCACGAAGAGGCGCCAGCGCTGGGGCAGCAGAGGCATCAGGTACCCTCGAACATCAGTTGACTTCAATCTTGGGCTGGCTCACGAGGGCATTGAAATTGAAGATGCGCATGTAAACTACGGATACCAGCACTCCGATGATGACCAGGAAGGTGGCCAGGGCAGCAGCGAGGCCGAACTCGATCTGCCCGAAATAGTTCGACAGAGCCAGCTTGTAAGCGTGCAGCGACCACACCGTGGTCTTGAATAGTCCTGGCCCGCCGTTGGTGAGTAGCAGGATGTAGTCGAATGAGGTTAACAACGACAGCGTTTGATAAACGGTGACGAACAGGATTGGCCATCGGAGCAATGGGAGGACCACGCGCCGCACGGTCTGCAGGGTGCCGGCGCCGTCCACCGCCGCGGAGTAGAAGAGTTCCCTGGGGATAGCGCGGATAGCTGAAGTGAAGATCAGCATGCCGAATGAGGCGCCTACGAAGCCATTGGCAAGAATAATGGTGGTCCAGGGCGCCGCGTTGATCCAGCTCTGGTTGACGCCGGTGATTTCGCTGATGATGCCGAAGGGTGCCCGCGCCATGATGCCTTGCCACACGAACACGTAGACCACTGGGGGAAGGATGCGTGGCAGCAGCCATAGGGAGCGAAAGTTGTCCCCCCAACGCTCTGGAATAAGCGAAGTGAGGATGGCCAGCACCAGTCCCATGACGACGTTGAAGGTCAGCGTTAGGATCACGTAACGGGCGGTGTTACCCAGGATTTTGGGGATGAAAGGATCCGAGAACAGCCGCAGGTAGTTATCGAAACCCACCCAGGATGGATTGCGGATGGTTGCGGTCGATAGATCGGTCAGGGACAGGGCGATCGTGACGAAGACCGGGATGATGAAAAAGAGCAGGATCAGGACCGAAGCGGGCAGGAGAAACAATAGCGGAGCGCCGAATCGCCTCACGCGACCTCCTTCCTGAGTGAAGAGCCGCGGTTAAGGAAGAGCGCGGTCCGTTTTGGAGCAGAACGAGAGAGCCGGTCGGCTTTCCCGACCGGCTCTGATCTCGGCTCGGTTACTTGATGACAACCTCGTCCCCGAGCTGGCTCTGGAGCAGCTGACCGATGGTCTGGACTGCCTCTTCGGGAGACAGGTCGCCAGACTCGACGGCGGAAACGCCTTGGAAAAGGCCCTCCTGCCAGGTCGCCAGGCCCAGGTTGGGCGGTACGAACGTGGTGAAGTCGAGCAGGTAGCTCACCTCGGCAATGAAGCGGTCGTTCACCGTGCTCGGGGTGGCGCCCAAGATCGGGAGGTGGCCGGAGTCCACAGCGTGCTTCCCGTCGAACTCGGGTACCGTGGTGAAAGCAAGCAAGCGTGCCGCGAGTTCCTTGTTTGACGAAGCCTCATTGATGGCGTAGGCTTGCGGACTGGACTGGGTGATGGGGCTGCCGCCACGCTCCCAGCTGGGGTGTGGCGCGAAGCCGAAGTTGTCCCACAGCCAGTCCTGGCCACCTTTACCAAAATTCTCGCCGCTCCACTCAGCCCAGTTCCAGGTCCCACCAGAGAAAAACAGTACCTGACCCGTGTCGCCACCCATGATGGTATCGTGATAACGGCTCCAGCTGTTGTCCAGACGATCGCTCTCGAGCACACCGGCTTCGACCGCTTCCGCTAGCCACGAGTAGTACCTCAGGGCGCCCTCGGTATCCCATACGAGTTTGCCGGTTTCCTCGTCGAACACCTGGCTGCCGAAGGAACGGTACCACTGGGTGAAGTCGGGGCCGTTCTTGGGTCGGTGGAAGTAGCCGTTCCCTGCAGTGATGACCCCCGCCTCCAGGGCTTCGCTGGCGGTGGCCAGCACATCGTCCCAGGTGAACTCGCCGCTGCTTATGCGATCGGGGAGGTTGGCGATCTCGTCATCCGACCAGCCCAGCTGCGCGAGAAGCGACTTGTTGAAGTAAAGCGGGCGGGCTTCAGTGTCCTGAATGATGCCGTAGCGCTGGCCGTCGAAGGTCACCGCGTCCCACAGTGAAGGCACCACGTCACTGAACTGCTCGTATTGGGCGATGAAGTCATCCAGCGGCTCGAGGAAACCGGCCGCCTGCCAGGGGATAAGGTTGAAAGCAGCTGCCTGAATAATGTCAGGCGCATCACCACTGTCGAAAGCGAGCAGTGCCCGGCGCAAGTAGGGATCCCACTCGACGCTGTCGAAGCTCGCTTCGAGTTCTACCCGAACGTCGGCCCCTTCAGCCTCGAGAGCGGCGTTGAGTTGCTCGACCGCAAATTGAAGGTTCGTCATGCGCGTAATCGAGGGATCGTCAGGACCGATGGTCCAGGCCCTCAGGGTAACCACCTCTTGGGCAAGCGCACCAGCTAGAAGCCCTAGCGCGATCACGATGAAGATGATGGGTCCAAACTTTGGACGGTTCATACCGAATCTCCTTCCTCAAGCTTGTTGGGACGCCTATTGTACCTTAAACTCCTGACTGCTGCTCGACCGTCTATATATAGTGGCGCGAAGGGGCATTTTACATCGTGAGAGACGCACGAACTGGTGGCGGACCCTCTCATAGGGTTTGCAGGATCATGACTTCAATGATCCTGGCGCAGGCAGCTGGGTCGGTGTAAACTTGACAGTACAGTGAAACTCGCTCAGTCTAGCGTTCTCTCGGCAGCCGTTGGGTCGTACCCAAAGCCAGACTACCTTTTTCCTGCCTCCGGTCGAAGACTCCTCGACGAGATGGGGCTTTCGTTTTACGGTCGGGAGAAACAGTTTGGTCATAAGCGATGGCAAGAACTACTTGAGCGAGCGACGCTACAAGCAATACAGGATCAAGAAGAGGCCGGCACCGATATTGTTTCCGACGGTGAAGAGCGCCGGGGGCACTATGTTTTGCATATTCTTCGCAACCTGGGCGGAGTCGATTTAACCAAACTGACCGAGACGACCATTCGTGACGGAAAGTACTTGCGGAGCTTACCGACCGTGGTCGATCAAATCACCTACCGGGAACCGATCACGGTTGCCGAGTTCGGTTTCCTAAAGCAAAACGCCAAAGGGCTGCCCAAAGTGAATCTACCCGGTCCAACGACGGTGATCGATTCCGTTGCCGACGGTTTTTACCAGGGCGACCGGAAACGGATGGCGGAAGATTATGCCAAGGCCATCCACCATGAGGTTGAGCATCTTATCGATGCTGGCTGCACGATCATCCAGTTCGATGACCCCGTCCTCTTGCGTGATCCCAAAGGAGCTAAGGAGTGGGGGCTTACGATTCTGGAACAATGTTTTGCTGGCTTGGAAGACCAAGCGACATTTATCGTTCATATCTGCTGCGGCTATCCCGATAAACCCCTTGAAGAGAAAGGGGTTCAATACAAGGCCGATCATCACTATTATTCAGATGTATTGAGTTGGCTGAGCAAATCAAGCCTCGACATCGTCTCAATCGAAGGTGCCCAGAGCGATCTCGAGGTGTCGGTGCTCCCAGCGATCGGTGAGAAGACCGTGATGCTCGGCGTGATCGATGTGGGTTCAAACGAGGTCGAAACGGTTGGGGCGCTTGTCGAGCACGGTCGTAGAGCGCTCGCCTATCTCCCCCCCGAACAGCTGATTCTGGCCCCCGATTGTGGCTTGATTGAACTCGACCGCGAGAGCGCCAAGCGGAAACTCCTCAACTTGAGTAAAGCGCAAAGAATCCTCAACGCATCGCCTCAGGGCTGATTCGACCGAGTTCAAACAGCTGGAGGTCACTCGATAAATTGGGGGCGATTGTACGTTAAAGCGGTCGCTCGACCCTCGGTCGTGAGGTGCGATGATCTCCGTCCCCGAAGGGGGGAGGCCTTTCGTGGTGCATTCTGCACCGTGTGAGAAAAACAGGTAGTGCAGCGCGGGTGCGCTGCGTGCCTATCAGCTCCCACCTAGGTGCAACATGTCAGAAACAATACGGCAGAGCTGTAACGGGACAGGCATTGTGGCGTAACGAAACACCCATCATCATGACCCACGCGCAGCAACTACCATCGTTTCTGACCTACCAAGCCAAGGAAATCGCGCTGAAATACCACCAGTTTCATATTGGGCGTGGACGACACTCACCCAACTCCTTGTCGGCACTCAAGGAAGTCATCGCAGGACAGGCCCGCATCATCGAGTTCGACATCGGATTGCTCGCCGACGATGGCTTTGCACTGTTGCACGACGACAGGCTCGAGCGTGAGACCAACGGCGTGGGTCCCTTAAAGAACGTCACCCGCGAACAGCTTGCAACCCTGCGCCTTCGCGACTCCGACGAGCCACCGGCACTCCTACGTGAGGTGATCGAGGTGGTGAAAGCAGTTTCTTACCTCCTCAAGGTGCAGGTCGATTTCAAAGAGACTTACCCCATGAGTCAAGAGCAAGCCAAGACGCTGCTGGCAGTGCTAGAGCCCCTGAGGGAAAACACCGACGTCCGCGTGGTGGTGGGTTGCCTGGCCGACTGGAACCTCCGTACCCTGAGGCGCCTCGACCCCGAGCTCGAGGTGGGGGTTGACTTCAGCTATCACCTCGGCGTCCCTATCGAAGGCTCCGTCCGCCTTCCCCTGCGCTCTAACGCCTACGGCTACCTTGACGACCACCCGCTAGGCTACCAGCGAGTGCTAAGCCCAAAAGACTATCTTATGGACAGGGTTGAGACGCTCTTGGCGCTGGTACCAAACGTCTGGGAGTTTTATCTGCACAAGGACTTCGTGTTAAGGGCCCTAGTTGACGGCTTTAACCCGTCCGGTTTGTCCACGACTACCTGCCTGGTTCGCTGGTGGACGTGTGGACCTTCGACTACGGCACCGACACTTCCCAGCAGGAGCTGATGATAGCATTAGAAGCTGGAGCCGATCAGATCACCACCAATACCCCCCTGCAGTGGGCCGAACACTTCAACAGCTGAGCCTAAACATGAGCCGCTCCCCGTTTTTGGTCCAGGCTAAGGTGCAGAATCAGCTGGTCGAAGGGCCCACCGGATCTGCTGAATATACGCTCTCGGGAGCTGGTGGCAGTACGTCTCTATCCGCGATCCGACTGCCCTTCCGTACAAGCATGCCTCCCGTATTCAAACCTGGGCCCCTGCCGACTCGAGGGTGTAGGCCTTCACCTTCTCGTTCACCAGGGCGACCCCGAAGCCGGGGCCATCGGGAACGGGCAGGCAGCCGTCTTCGAGCGGGAGGGCGAGGCTGGCATCGTGAGGGGGGGCGAGAAGGTTTTCGTGGAGGCTGATTTCGGTGAATTCGACGGCGTCGCCCACGGTCACGGTGGCTGCCGCCAGGTGCAGTTTGGCGGCCATCTCGATGCCCAGCCCGAAGGCCGTGCCGAGAACGCACTTCAGGCCCCCGGACTCGGCGATCGCGGCGATCTTCTTGGCCTGGTAGAGACCGCCGGCCTTGGCGATCTTGATGTTGAGCACGTCGGCCGCCTCGTGGCGAACGATCTGCATGGCATCGTGGATCGAGTAGCAGGCCTCGTCGGCCTCGATGAGGGTCTCCACCGAGCGCCTGACCAGTGCCATACCCTGGAGGTCCCAGGCGGGAACGGGCTGCTCGAGGAGCTCCAGACCGACATCGTGCTTCTCCGCCAGGCGGCACAGCTGGATCGCCTCCTTCGGCGTGTAGCCCTGGTTGGCGTCGGCCCGGATCGACACCGCCGGACCCACGGCCTCGCGAATGGCGATGAGGCGGTCGGCATCCATTCGGGGATCGCCGCCGATCTTGGGCTTGAAGGCGCGTACGCCCCTGTCCATGAACGCGACGCACTCCTTCGCCATATCGTCGGCCGGCCCCCCTGCGATCTCAACGGCCACCGGAATCCTGTCGACGTGCCTCCCACCGATGAGCGTGCTGACGGGAGCGTTAAGCGCCTTCCCCATCAGGTCGTGGAGTGCGAGATCGATAGCGGCCTTGGCGCACGAGTTTCCCCGGAAATCGATCAGCCCCAGGAGGTGCTCGCGGTCGAGGGGACTCCTGCCGATGAGGTGGGGTCCGAGATAGTCGTCGATGGCGACCCGGACCTCTTCGACGGTGTGGCCGAAGAAGCCGATGTCGACCGGCGCCTCACCGATGCCGGTCACCCCCTCATCGGTCTCGACCCACACCAGCACGTATTCGAGGACCGGGGTAGGACGCTTCGGCGTCGTCCTGCTGCGGCGACCGCCCCAATGGAACTTCGTCCCCGCCCCTTCGGAGGGGTAGGGGGCGTGAGCGACCGGCAGGCCTACGGGGGTGGAGGTAATTCTGGTGATCTTCATAGACGTCTTCTCCGCTCTCTACGGCTGGACTCTTCGAGGTAGCGACACGTCAGGCCTCGAGCGATCTCAGGCCTCTCTCTCTGACCCTGGCCAGCAGGCGTTCCAAGCCGGCGGCGACGTCGGGAAATCGCTCCACGAGATCGACCGTTTCGCTCGGGTCGGCGCTCAGGTCGAACAGCATCCGTTGGGAACCCTCCCCCTCCTGCGAGGCCGTGACGATCAGCTTCCAGCGGCCGGCGCGAATCGCGAAGTCGCCGAGCCCATCGCTCCGTGGCCCGGTGTCGGTGATCAGGGCCGGCCGGGGCGGCAAGGGCGTGCCGAGGAGGGCCGGCAGCACGTCGAGGCTGTCCTCGCCAGCGCCGTCCGGAAGGGGCTCACCGGTGACGGCGGCGAGGGTGGCCATCAGGTCGGTGAGGCAGATCGTCTCCTCGGAGCGGGCGCCCGCGGCCACCCGTCCGGGCCAGCGAGCGACGAAGGGGATCCGATGCCCCCCCTCGAACGCGGTGTTCTTGCGCCCGCGGAAGGGGCCGGTGGCCCGGTGGCCCGCTTCGCCCGTGTGGTACTGCGGGCCGTGGTCGCTGGTGTAGGTCAGCAGCGTGTCGTCCAGGCACCCCTGCTCCTCGAGTGCGGTAGCCACCTGGCCGAGGCACCAGTCGGCCAAGGCGCACATGTCGCCCCGAGGCCCGTCCCCGCTGACGCCCCGAAGGAAGTCGGGAACCACCCAGGGGTTGTGCGGAGCGGAGAGGGCGACGTAGAGGAAGAAGGGGTCTCGGGGCGTTCCCGTCGCCAGCTCCCGAACGACCGCGGCGGCCTTGCGAGCGAGGGCGACGTCGACGTCTGCCTCGCTCCAGTCGGGCACCATCAGTCCGGGGTAGAAGCCGGGAAGTCGGTTCAGCGCTTCCGGAGTCGGAACGCTCGGGACGCCCACCGTCCGGTCGTTGTCGATGAAGCAGTAGGGGCGTCGGAGGTCGAGCAGCCTGCGGTACCGAAAAAGGTATCGAAACCGAGACGGGTCGGCCCCCCCTCCAACGGCCGCTCGAAATCGATCTCCTGTTCGTCGCTGGTGTAGGGCCCGGCAACGCCCGCTTTGGCCGGATACAGGTGCCCGAGGTGCCATTTGCCGACGCAGGCGGTGGTGTAGCCGCGGGCTTTCAGCATCGACGCCAGGGTGGTGCGGTCCGGCTCGATGATCGGAGGCTCGTAGGGCATTACCAGCGCGTGCCCCTTCGGGGTTCGCCAGCAGTATCTGCCCGTGAGCAGCCCATAGCGCGTCGGCGTGCACAGCGCCCCCGGGGAGTGTCCGAAAACAGGGTGCCTTCCGCGGCCAGGCGATCGATGTGGGGTGTCGGGATCATCGACGCGGGGTTGTAGCACCCCGGATCGCCGTAGCCCATGTCGTCGGCCATCACGATCACGATGTTCGGTCTGTGCTCGACGGTGAACGCTCCCTCCAAGCATGTATACGAGGCCGGAACCCGCGGCTGGAATCCGACGGCTACCCCTTCGCCGATCCGCACAACGCCCCGGTCACTGGGACCGTGCTGCGGGTCGAGGGTTAACGGGGAGCTCAAGGCCCGCCAGGTCCCTCGGACTAGGTCAGATCGACCTGCACCTTCAGCTCATCGGAGGGCGGCCCGGCGGCCGCGAAGGCCTCGGGAGTCGCGTCGAAGGCAAACGTGCGCGAGACGATGCGGTGCACGTCCAATCTGCCTCCTTCCAGGAGCGCCAGGGCGTCGTCGAAGTCGGTGGTGTAGCGAAACGTGCCGAGGAGCTGCAACTCCTTGGACATGATGAGGTTGGCCGGAAGGTCCACCTTCGCAGGCAGGGTGCCGATCTGAACGATGGTCCCTCCCGGTCGGACCGCCTCGATGGCCTGGGCGAGAGCCCGCCCGGCGCCGGAGGCCTCGATGACGACGTCGTAGCGGTCGCCCGGGAGCGCCTCGTGGACAGGGTCGATGGCCTCGTCCGCGCCGAGCTCGAGCGCCCACCGGCGCCGGGCGGGCTGCGGCTCGCTCACCGCGACGGTCGCGGCGCCGAAGCGGCCGGCCACCAGCGCGACCAGCTGGCCGATGGTGCCCCCGCCGGACACGAGGACGTTCTGCCCCATCAGGCTACCGACCCGCTGGAGCGCATGGAGCGCGACCGACAGGGGCTCGAGCAGGGCGGCCTCGGCATCGGAAATACGGTCGGAGAGGGGGGCGCAGTTCGCCTCCGGAAAGGCGAAGTATTCGCGGAGGCCGCCGTCGATGTGGGGGGTTACGCTGGCGGTACCCAGATAGCGCATCTCGGTGCAGAGGTTCGGGCGCCCCACACGGCAGTAACGGCAATTCCGACAGGGCCGCGCGGGATTCACGGCCACGCGCTGCCCAACCGTCAGGTGGGTCGCTCCCTCGCCGAGGGCGGCGACCCGCCCCATGACCTCGTGGCCGAGGACGAAGGGGGCACTCGGGTGGAACGAACCGCAGTACCCGTAGCGGTAGTACTCGAGGTCCGAACCGCAGATGCCGACCCGCTGGACCTCCACCAGCACCTCGTGGGGGCCCAGTTCAGGCCTGACGATATCGTGAGGTCGGAGATCCTCCTTGGTATGGAGATAGTAGGCTTTCATGAGCTTCCCCTTTCGCGCGAACGGCTCACGGGTTGAAGTAGATGGGTTCCATCATGCCCCACGAGCTCTCACCGGGCAGCGGACGCTGCATCGGGTCGCACAGGGCCAGCCACTCCCGGTTGCGCGGTTCGGCGTTCAGCGCCGCCATGTCCGCCTCGAGATCGGCGCCGACATACTCGAAGTAGGCGAACTCGTAGAGGCGCCCATCGGGGAGCCGGTGCAAGAAGATCGAGAAGTTGCGCATGTTGTACCTCTGCAACAGGTCCCGGACGCTGGGATGGTCGTCGGCATGCAGACGCTTGTATTCCTCGATGCTATCGTCGCGAAGGCCGATGACCATCCCGACCCGCTGGACCCCACCGGAACTCGAACCCGTCATGTTTCCCCTCCTGAACCTTCCGCCGGCGCACCGCCGTCAAGACCGTAGAACCGGGCGCAGTTCACGCCCAGGAAGTAGCTGGTACCCGTCGATTTGCAATGCCATATGCGTCGTCTCCTGTGGCTTCCTCGGCTCGTCGTCGGATGCCTGTCAATACCTCCACTGCCGGTTCATGATCGGCTCGAGAATGCGCTGTACGTCAGCCACCAGCGCCGGATCGTAGGGCTCCTGGGCCCAGCGGAGGTTACGGCGGACCGATTCCGGGCTCGCCGAGCTGAACATGGTGGTAGGGATGTCGGGGTGCTGGCTGGAGAACTGCATGGCGAGGCGCGGCAACGACGTCCCCTGCTCCTGGCAGAACGCGGCCGCCTGCTCGAAGAAGCCGAACTCCTCCGGCGAGACCGGGTGCCAGGCCGGGGGCGTGCGGCCGGTCAGTAGCCCGCTCGCGAACGGCGAGGCGTTGATCACCCCGACGCCCTTCCTGGCGGCCAGGGGCAGCAATTCCAGCAGCCGGATGTCGGACAGGGAGTAGTGATTGTGGGTGAGGATCACGTCCAAGGGGGCCTCGATCAACGCCCGTTTCCACAGGTCCATGGCGTAGATCCCCGCACCGACGGCAGCAATGCGCCCCTCGGCCTTCAGCTCGAGCAGCGTCTGCACCCCTTCGCCCAGCGCCCGATCCGCATGTACCTGGTCCTGATAGTCGAAGTCGTGCAGGTGCACGATATCGAGGTGGTCGACCCCCAAACGTCCAAGACTCTCCTCGATCGATGTGAGGATCCCTTCGCGGGAATAGTCGAAGGTATCGCGCCCGTATTCCTCGGGATCGGTAGCCTTGCCAACCTTGGTCGAGAGGACATAGCTCTCCCTGGGAACGCCCTTCAGCGCCCTTCCCAGAACCGCCTCGGCCCTGCCCCCACCGCCGTAGGCAGGAGCCACATCGAGGTAGGTGATGCCCAGCTCGAGGGCGACATGCACTGCCTCGATGGCTTCCGTCTCATCGACCGATCGGAACACCCCACCGAGCGACGAGGCCCCGAAGCTGATTGCCGAAACCCGCAGCCCGCTATTACCGAGTGCGCGATAGTCCATTCATCCTCCAGCCTGCTCGAACGACGGCGCCCGACAGCTCGCGCGTACTATCCAGATCGATTTCGTGGGTCAACTCCATAGGCCGGTCCCCAGCTTCGTGGGCGGGGTCGATGACTCCTAGCAGGGTTTCGAAGGCGAGCCCTCCCCGCCGACAGGCCGACCTTCCTGGCGACGTCCTTGAGAATGGGCCTTTTCGAATCTCGTGCCATCCAACCTCTGTCCGGACCTCGGAGCCCACCATGCCGGGCAGACCGCATCCACGATCCCCTTCGACGGAGTGCCCTCGTGCCATCCAACCTCTGTCCGGACCTCGGAGCCCACCATGCCGGGCAGACCGCATCCACGATCCCCTTCGACGGAGTGCCCTGCAACGATCAGGGTCGGCCCTTCAAACCGCTGCGCCGTTGACATCTCCGAGCGGGGTAGCATAACGTTATATCATCAGCAATTTTTTATACAGTGCTGGCACCCTCCGAAACTCTTCTGGCGGGGTTTTTGCCTCGGCTTCCGCCCCGCTGGCGGCCTTCCCGCAGGTAGCCGCCGACCTCCTGCCCTCGGACTGGAGGTAGTCCTGTGTCCGGCCCAGCCGCCACCCACCGGTCCTACCTCACGACCGTCCTCCGGGGCCGCTTGCTGTGACGGACCGTCAGCAGCCGGATCGCCCCAACGTCCTGTGGATCTTCGCCGATCAGCTCCGGTACCACGCCCTCGGCTCGAGCGGCGAGGTGAACGTCCTCACGCCGAACCTCGACCGCCTCGCCGAGGAGGGCGTTCGCTGCAGCGCCGCGTTCAGCCAGTACCCGGTCTGCACCCCGTTTCGTGCCGGGCTCATGACCGGTCGGCACGCCAGCCACTGCGGGGTTCCCTTGCACGGCGACTTCCTCGCGCCGGGAAACGATACGATCGCCCACGCCTTCCGGCGGGCCGGCTACCGTACCTCCTACGTCGGGAAGTGGCACCTGGCGCCCGAGCGAGGCTCGCACATGGTCTCCGACGCAGGCTGGGCCGGCGAGGACTTCTGGGTTCATCCCCGGCTTCGCGGCGGCTTCGAGGACTGGTTCGGCTTCAACGTCTCCAACAACTACTACCGGACCTTCTACAGCCACGGAGAGCGGGTCGAACCGCACCGCCTGGAGGGGTACCAGACCGACGCCCTTACCGACCTCAGCCTCGACTACCTCTCGGGCAGGGGCGAAGGGGAACCCTGGTTTCACGTGCTCGGCTACGAGACACCCCACCCGGCCTCTGGCGGGGATCCCCGCGTCCCCCGCTACCCCGTTCCGGAGAGGTTCGAACAGCTGTTCGAACCGAACGACATCGCCCTGCGTGGGAACGTCCCCGAGGCCTCGGAAGACGCCGCGCGAGAGCAGCTTTGCGGGTACTACTCGCTCATCGCGAATCTCGACGAGAACGTCGGAAGACTCCTCGACTGGCTCGATGAGACCGGCCTCGCCGAGCAGACCCTGGTCGTCTTCTTCTCAGACCACGGCGAGATGGGCGGCAGCCACGGCCTGCGCAACAAGCAGATGCCCTACGAGGAGTCGATCCGCATCCCGCTCCTGTTTCGATTACCGGGCCGGCTGCCCTCCGGCGGGGAGCATCGTCAGCTGACGAGCGGGCTCGACATCTACCCGACAACAGCCGGGCTGTGCGGCGTTCCGCTTCCACCCGACCTGCATGGGGTCGACCACTCCGCCTCGCTCGGGGAGGATGGGGACCTCAGATCCTCGGTCCTGATTCAGTGGCTGGGTACGCGGTTCACATTCGGCGATCACCCGTACCGGGCGATCCGAACCCGAAGGCACACCTACGTGGCCGCCCGGGACGACGACCTCTGCATGCTGTTCGACAACGACGCCGACCCGTTCCAGCTTCGCAACCACTTCTCCTCAGGCGCACACCTCGACCTCAGGAGGGGCCTGCACGGCGAGCTGGTATCGATGATCCAGCGATCGGGCGAGGCCGTCCCCGACTTCGTCCACCGGCGCGACCCCGGATCAGGCGAGTAGGTCCGCCGGGTACCTGTCGAGCAGCCCCTCCTCGCGCATCAATGCCTCGACGTCGTGGAGCTCGAGCGGCGCGGCGTGGGTAAAGTTCTCGATCCCATCTTCGGTGATGACGACGGTGTCCTCTACCCGCACGTAGCGCCTCTCCTCGGGGATGATGAGCTGCGGATCCACCGTGAGAACGATCCCCGGCTCGAGCGTCTTGCCGCGGTAGTGTCCGACGTCGTGCACCGCCATGCCGACGGGGTGGGACAGGTGATGGGGGAACGCCAGGGCCCTGCGCGCCGCAGCCTCGTAGATGGGCTTCGACCAGGCCGTCGCGTCGACGACCTCCGTCATGATCTCGGCGGCTCGAAGGCGAACGGCCTCGTCGTCGGTACCGGGCCCGAGGAGCGACAGGAACACCTTGTGGTACTCGACCATGAAACCGTACAGCTCGCGCTGGACGTCGTCATAGCGACCGTTGACCGGCCACATGCGCCCGATGTCGCTGGTGTAGTAGTGGTAGTCCGGGGCGCAATCCACCAGCAGGAGATCGCCGTCGAGGAGTTCGGCGTCGTTGGCGAGGTAGTGGCCGTACCAGGCGTTCGCGCCACCGGCGATGATGGCCCTGTAGGCGACATCCCGGGACCCGTGGGCCAGGTACAGGTAGCGCATCACGGCGTCGAGCTGGTACTCCATGACGCCCGGGTGTGTGGAGCGCATGGCCTCGACGACCCCGAGGGCGCTCAGCCGCCCCGCCCGGCGGAGAAGCGCGATCTCCTGCGAGCTCTTCCGCAACCGCAGCTCGTCGATCGTCGGGGCGAGGTCCCGAATCCGGGCCGCCGGACACCGCTCCGCAATCAGCCTCAGGAACCAGCGCATCCGATCGGGTCGGCCGTCCCACGGATCCGAGAACCGCTCCTGCTGAGCTCGCTGCAAGGTGTCCCAACTCATCGCGGCACCCTCCCCGGGCCGGAGCGGGGTGTGGATCTCGGAGACCCGCTCGAGGAAGCCGGCGAGCTCGTCGAGCCCGTGGACGGCGTCGACGCCCGTCTCCTCGCGGGCTCTGACAGGATCGGTCGAACTCAGGTGAGGGCCTTCGCTCTTGACCCTGCGCTCGGGCTGTGGCGGAAGGAACAGCAGGCTTTCGGAGGTGCGTCCGTCCAGCAGCAGGTAGGCGTGGGGAACGTCGGCGCTACAGAGGTAGCGAAAGTCGTTCTGCTGGCGAAAGCGATCGTGCGCCTCCTCCTTGGGGCCTCCCTGGATGAGTGCCACGGAACCTTCGGGGAGACCGTCCAAGATTCGCGAACGCCTGGTACGGTATTCGGATTTCGGAATCGTGATCGGCGGGGTCATAGCTCCTCCACTGCGTGGGCATAGGTACCGGGAGAGCGGGATTGAACGTCAGGGTGGTATCATACCGGACCACGAGGAGACAGCGTTTCTCCCGCCCCACCCCGGGGCGGCAGGTTTTTGCAAGGGGGACTTACCGTGGAAATCCGTCGCATCGCGGCCTACCGAGTCGACCTTCCCTTGCACGAAGGAAGCTACAACTGGTCCGGCGGAAAGTCGGTCTCCGTCTTCGACAGCACCATCGTGCAGGTCGAAACCGACGATGGGACCGTCGGGCACGGCGAGGTCTGTCCGCTGGGGCCGTTCTACCTCCCAGCGTACGGCGGCGGGGTCCGAGCCGGCCTTGCGGAACTCGGGCCCCACCTCATCGGCCTGGATCCCACCCATCTCGACGCGCTCAACCGCAGGATGGACGCGGCGCTCAAGGGGCACCCATACGTCAAATCGGGCCTCGACATGGCCTGCTGGGACATCCTCGGCCAGGTGACGGGACAACCGCTGTCGGTGCTGCTCGGTGGCCGCTACGGCGACGACTTCGTGCTCTACCGGGCCATCTCGCAGGAGGCTCCGGAGGCGATGGCGGGCAAGGTGGCCGGCTACCGGGCCGAGGGCTACCGACGCTTCCAGCTGAAGGTCGGCGGCGATCCCGACGTCGATATCGAGCGCATTCGGGCGGTGGCGGCGGTCCTGGAGCCGGGCGACAAGCTCGTCGCCGACGCCAACACCGGCTGGCTGATGCACGAGGCCGCCCGCGTCGTCCGTGCGGTAGCGGACGTCGACGTCTACATCGAACAGCCCTGCCTGAGCTACGAGGAATGCCTGTCGATCCGCAACCGCACCAGCCACCCCTTCGTCCTCGACGAGAACATCGACGGCATCCCGGTCCTGCTGCGGGCCCACGCCGACCGGGCGGCGGACGTGGTGAACATCAAGATCAGCAAGTTCGGCGGCCTGACCCGGGCCCGCCAGGCCCGCGACCTGTGCGTGTCGCTCGGCATCGGCATGACCATCGAGGACAGCTGGGGCGGCGACGTCACCACCGCCGCCATCGCCCACCTGGCGCACAGCACCCCGCCGGAGTTCCTGTTCACCGCTACCGATTTCAACAGCTACGTCACCGTAAGCACCGCCGAAGGTGCCCCACAGAGACATCACGGCCGACTAGCGTCGTCGACCTCCCCCGGGCTGGGTATCACACCCCGCTGGGAGGTATTGGGGGAGCCGGTTCTGGAGATCGGCTGAGCCCTCGTCGGCGTACCAGCACAGCTCGAACGTAGTTAGGGTGCGGATGGATTGCTGAGGGGAACCAGCAGATAAATGTGGAACCACCGATGAACCAGGATGACGCAGCAGGAGGACTTCGTGGTCTGCGGGCCCCTCTGTCGTCAGAGTTGATCCAAGCGGTTTGCGACGCTTACGGGTTTCGCAGTGTGGATGACGTGGTTGATCTCGGCGGATCGTCGAGTCTCAACGTGCTAGTAGGCGATGGGGGTCGGCGCTACGTTGTCCGGGTATATCGTCCATACGTCACAAAAGCGCGGCTCGATGATATCCAGCACGTGCGACGCCAACTCGCCGCTGGTGGAGTGCCTTGCTCGGATATCTTACTCACCCAGGATGAGCAGTCGTGGATTGAGTTCAATGACCGACTGGTAGAAGTTGAACACTATGTCGATCACGATGTGTGCATGGACTCATGGGAGCGTCTGGAGACTGCACTGCCGATGTTAGGGCACATCCACACCATTCTGCGGGGCATAGCGACTAGTCCGGAAGGTAAGTACCCGGTCTTTGCCAATCACCTTGAATCCCAAATCGCCCTGGAGTGCACCCAAAGTGGTACGCAACGTATTCGAGGCTGGGCTTCATCACCCTACGAGGTACATCTCGCAGCTACCGCCGAAGAACTCGCTCATCTCGTCACCACGGTTGAGCACGACCTCATCTCAGTGCTTCCAAGGCAACTCGTCCATGGCGACTTTTGGCATGACAATGTGCTCTTCCGAAGCAGTGATGTTGTGCTCATCTTGGATTTCGATTTTATGGGTGAGCGTGCCCGCATCGATGACTTGGCGCTGACCCTTTACTTCACGAGCTTGAAGTACGCAGAGAATTCGGTCTCCGACGATCAACTCAAGAGATTGGGGCGACTCGTTGATGCCTATGAAAGCGGCTTGGCTGACCACCTATCGGGTGCAGAACGGGCCGCACTGCCACTAGCGCTGGCTCGTCAGCCCTTGTGGTCCATCGGTGGGTGGGTTGCTCTGCTCGATGATGAGGCGAGTGCTCGGCGACACGCTGCGGGAACCTCGTGGGCGGTAGCTTGGGCGCTGGAAATTGTTCGCCAGATTGACAGATGGCAAACAGCTTTTGCGTAAGTCTCAGGTTGTCCTCAGGCGTAGTTGCTGTGTCCTGATGGCCCTAACAAAGCCAATGCTTCAGTTTTCTGCTGCCACAGCGATATAATGCAAACCCATGAAATCCTTTTTGCAAAGCGATCGGTTCATTCGAGGTGAGGTCCAGTGCTAGGGGGCGGAGTGGTCACGTTACTGATCATCGCCGGTGCCGGGGTCCTTTTCTTCACGGTATTGTTGAATGTCGTTCCGGTCGGCCTGTGGATCTCAGCCTTGGCTGCCGGCGTCCGTATCAGCCTGATCAGTATGGTGGCGATGCGCTTAAGGCGGGTACTACCCCGCAGCATCGTCCTGCCCATGATCAAGGCCGACAAGGCCGGTGTCGACGTGGAGCAGGACCAGCTCGAGGCGCACTACCTCGCTGGCGGTAACGTCGATCGGGTGGTGGACGCCATGATCGCGGCTGATAAGGCGCGACTCAACCTCTCTTATGACCAGGCAGCCGCCATCGACCTGGCCGGCCGTGACGTCTTACAAGCGGTCCAGGTGTCGGTCAACCCGCAAGTCATTCAGACGCCGAGCATCTCCGCGGTCGCGAAGGACGGCATCGAGCTGATCAGCATCGCCAAGGTCACGGTTCGCGCTAGTCTCGAGCGGTTGGTGGGTGGCGCGGGTGAGGAGACCATCATCGCGCGGGTTGGTGAGGGGATCGTGTCGTCGATCGGGTCTTCGAATAGTCATAAAGCGGTGCTTGAGAATCCCGGGTTCATAACGCAGACGGTGTTGGCTGCGGGCCTTGATAGCGGCACCGCTTTCAATATCCTGTCGATCGATATTGCTGATGTGACGGTCGGCCGGAATATCGGGGCGATCTTGCAGACGGATCAGGCTGAAGCGGACAAGCTTGTGGCTCAAGCGAAGGCTGAGGAGCGCCGGGTGATGGCGTTGGCGTTAGAGCAGGAGATGGCTGCTCAGGTGGAGGCGATGCGGGCTAAGGTCGTGGAGGCCGAAGCTGAGGTGCCGAAGGCCTTGGCGCAGGCTTTCCGGGATGGCAACCTCCTGGTTTCTCGAGATCGTGACGTTGGCGGGAGTTGAACCCGGTTTCTCGCTGCTGTTTGGCCTTCAGCAAATCTCGTATGTGGGGTGTTGCTGGGCGCGCTACACTTCCAGGGTCGACGCCCGACACCTCAAGATCAGCAACCAGCGGCGGGCGTCGATGCCCCTAAATTGGTGTGTGTATAGAATCAGCCGCTCCCAAAATATTAAGATTGCTGGCAAGAGGCGACTTGACTTATGACCGTCAGGCTGTCCCCAGCCTGTAGGCCGCCGCTAACAGCCTATCGTGCTACTCCCTCACCCCACTCTCCACCTCGAGAGCAGGGGTCGCTGGGGCGTGGTTACGGGTTTTGAAGTTCTCTTGTGCAAGCAGTTGCTACCGCGTTATCAATGGTCGTGGAGTCAGGGAAGATCGCGTGTTCTCTGGCCAGGGCGCGACGATCATTGAACTCCAGGCTAGCTGCCTCCGGATTAGCAGCTACCGCCCTCTCCACGCACCACCCAACCTTGAGCTCGACTAGGGCGGCCTCGGTCTGCTCTTGAGCGACGCCTGAGCGTATATTCCATCCGATGAGCATCGGGCCTACCCAACCAACGATGATCCCGGCTATTGCGACGATGATTAGTCTCTGCATTCCCTCACCCTTCCCTGATTCTTTCGAACTCTTAACGATAGGGGGTGGCATGCTTGAGGTGGTGTAACTTTGCTCTCTTTGCGCTGGCGTCAACCTCGGGATGGTGAGCTAATGAAATGAACCCGGGCGTTGAATCGGGGTTCAAGCTTCTGTAACGGTTCGCCGTGGTCTACCATAAGGGTGCTTATGCAGAAGAGCAGCACAAAAGATGTGCAAAGGCTTTCCAGTGACTTAGCAACCTCCACCATTGCCAAGGTCATCGAGCTAACTGAGTTGGAAAGCCCCGATACCGAAGAGGACTGACCTGCCCCCCGGAATGGGATATCGCATTCCTGTGGCACTGGAATTTTAGCTATCAGGACAGGTCTGGATCCTTCACTCAAGATAGGGAAGCGATGGACGCCTGTCCTGCGAGCTTCTTTGCAGACTCCTCTCGGCCCGACCGGTTTGCCCGGCGGTGTCTCGCTGCGCTCAGCTACAGTCATTCGATGTCTCTTTTATGGCCCTATTTCATTGAACAAAGCAGCGGCACAAAATGAACCGCCCTGGGTTTGATGGAGGCTCCGTTCTCCCTCGAAAGGAGAGAATGGAGCATGACCCGTTACGACCAAGAAACCAAAGATCGAGTCATCCGCATGTTCATGGAGCGTCGAGAAGAAGCGCCGCACGAATCACGTTCAGCCTCCTATCGGCGCCTGCATGACCTAACCGGCATCCCGGTCGACACGATGCGCGGCTGGGTAGACAGAGCCCGCATCGACGCTGGTGACAAGCCAGGCCTGACAACCACAGAGCGTGAGGAGATCAAGGCCCTCAAGAAGGAAGTAGCCGAACTCAAACGAGCCAACGAGATCCTCAAGACAGCCAGCGCGTTTTTCGCGGCCGCGGAGCTCGACCGCCGACTCAAGTGATGGTCGCCTACATCAACGCGTATAAGAACCTGTTCGGGGTCGAGCCGATCTGCCGTGTCCTACGGGACCACAACGTGCCGATCGCCCCGAGCACGTACTACGCAGCCAAGAAGCGGCAAGCATCCGCTCGCCAGCAATCCGATGAGCGTCTCCTGGAGGTCATTCATCGGGTGCACCGCGAGAACTTTGGTGTGTACGGCGTCCGTAAGGTATGGCACGCCCTCCAGCACGAGAGTATCGACGTTGGGCGTGACCAGGTGGCGCGCCTGATGAGAGTCGCGGGCTTGAAGGGCATGACACGAAGAAGGAAGGTCCGCACGACCATCCCAACGCCTAGCGGCGTCAGCTCGCCGGATCTGGTGAGGCGAGACTGGTTCCAAGATGCGCCCGACATCGTTTGGGTGGCGGACTTCACGCACGTGCTCACTCGTGAAGGGTGGGTGTACGTGTCGTTCCTGCAGGACGGCTTCTCGAGGCGCATCCTGGGTTTCACGGTCAGTACCGGTAAGAGCAGCGAGCTGGTGATGAGGGCTCTGGAGCAGGCTGTGAGCGTCCGGCGTCGAACCGATCGGCGGTTCGTTGCTGACGGCGTGATTCATCATTCGGATGCCGGCAGTCAATATACGAGTCTGGCGTTCAGCCAGAAGTTGCTCGATCATGGCGTGAACGGTTCGATCGGTCGGGTGGGCACGGCGTATGACAATGCGTTGATGGAGAGCACGATCGGCTTGTTCAAGAGCGAGCTGATCCACGCCAGGTCGACGAGTTGGTGCTCGAGGCAGGAGGTGGAGACGGCGACGATGCGGTGGGTGAGGTGGTTCAACTGTCGGCGGTTGCACTCTTCGCTCGATTACGTCAGTCCCGTGGACTTCGAGATGGCGTACACTCAAGCGCAGGCCATGCCCAGGCTGGCCGCGTGAGAGCAGAGTCTCCACGAAACCCAGTACGGTTCAAAACCTGTCGTGCAGGAAATGACAGAGTTCTTCTTTCCCCCTGACCTGTTCGGCCCTTCTGACTGAGGCGGCAATCTAAAGAGATGGGTGGTCTACAGTAATAAGGAGGCGTTGAATCCGCTCGACTACCCCGCCAGTAATGACGCGATTCCCGAGCTAAGGAGATTCTCGAATGCAACAAGAGGAGCTGCACTTGCTCAGCGATGCCCAGGTGCAAAAGTTTATCTGTGACGGATTTCTGGTCTTGCAGCCAGACGTGCCCGCCGCGGTGCATTCCACCATCTATGACAAGTTGCAGTGGATGCTGGACGAGGACTACAACCCAGGCAACAATATTCTGCCACGGGTGCCCGAAATGCAGCGGGTGCTCGATGCGCCCGAAGTGCGCGGCGCATTGCAGAGCGTGCTCGGTGCGGATTACGTGCAGCAGGTACGTTTCTGCCACAGCAATTTTCCCGGAGAAGAGACCCCAGAGGGTCCCAAGATAGGTGAGGGTTCGACGACCTCTATCGGTTGGCACCAGGACTCGCATAGCCCACTTTCGCGACCCCGCCATCACGTTCCCAACTACGCCATGCTGCTCTACTACCCGCAGGATACGCCGCCGGAGCTGGGGCCGACCCAGCTGATACCCGGCACCCAGTTCAATCGCTCCTTTAGCGATGTGGATCGGGCGCGCGGCATCCAGGTCAGCGGCGACGCGGGCACCTGTGTCCTGGTGCACTTCGATGTGGCCCACGCAGGCTCGCTCAATGTGGGCGCCTACTGTCGCCACATGGTGAAGTTTGCCTTTGCACGCGTTTCCGAACCGAAGCAGCCGAGTTGGAACTGTCGCAACCGCCAGTGGCAACCTCCACAGAACCCGCTCAATCCGCACGACCAGCGAGCCGTATGGAAGTGGGTATGGAACAGACTGTGCGGCGACGGCTTTGCTACGCCTGAGCGCGCAGCGCAATCGGTCGATGTGCAAGGCCTGGTGGCCGTGCTGGAGGGCGACGCCGATCTGGAGGCGCGCTTGTATGCGTGCAATGAATTGGCGGAGCTGGGTTCCGCCGCGGCCCCAGCAGTGCCCGCGTTAATCGCTTCTTTCTCCGGCCCGGAACCGCTGCGCCAGAACGCCATATACGCATTGGCAGCCATCGGGGCCGCTGCCGTACCGGCCCTCGCCGAGCACGTGCAGACGAGTCGAGCCGGCGAGTGGAGTGAAGGGGCTTTCGTGCTGGAAGACAGCGCGTATGCGCTGGCGGCAATGGGCCCGACGGCGCTACCGGCGCTGGAGATCGCGTCGCGGCACCCCGACGAGTGGGTGCGCATCAACGCGCTCTTCGCCATCGGCGAGATGGGCGCGGCGGCGGTGGATGCCTTGGACCTGTTGCGCTCCGCCCTGCAGGACGAATCGCACCGCGTCGTGCGCACGGCGCTGGATGCGTTGGGCCAATTGGGTTCAGCCGCTGCCCCGTCTCTGTCGGAGGTGGATGCTCTGTTACAAGAGGAGCGGCCGAACTGGGACGCGCCTCTGCGCCGCAACTGGAGCGGTGCAGACCAGGTGCGCGTCAATGCTGCTATGGCGCTGCTGCGCATGGGGCCACAGATACCCGGTATCGAGGAGGTGCTGTTGATTCGCGCGTTGGGCGACGCCTGCGGCTATGTCAATGGATTCGCCATTGAGGCCTTGTTGTGCCTCGATTCGCCGAGTGCGCTGCGTGGGGCGTTGCGGCATTTACGCACGCACCGTTGGGACGACACGCTCATTCGTAATGTACGCACCTATTAGCACGCTGAATGGTTGCCCATCCCAGAACCAGCTCGTGTAGAGAATCTCCGGGAACTGTTTCTGTCTACCGTCAGCTCCTTCAGCCACCTCGAGCGGGAAGGGTATGATCGTCACCCCAGGGGGTCCGACCATGCCTGCGCCGCAATCCGGCAAGCTGAGCTGCCAGAAACCGCTGTTCTCGCTCCCCGACGACCTTCACTACCTCAACTGCGCCTACATGGCCCCCTACTCGCGCGAGGTCGAGGTGGCCGGCACAGCGGCCATCCGCCGCTTCCGCAACCCAGCCGAGGTCCACACCGAGCACTTCTTCGACGCCAGCACCGAGCTGCGGACGCTGTTCGCCCGGCTGGTCGGGGCCGAGGATCTGCAGCGGATCGCAATCATCCCCTCGGTCTCCTACGGCATCGCCGCGGTGGCGAACAACCTCGAGCTGCAGGCCGGTCAGAACATCGTGCTGACGCATCAGCAGTTCCCCAGCAACGTCTACGTCTGGCGGCGCTTCGAAGCGCGCGGCGTCGATCTGCGCTTCGTCGAGCCCCCGACCACGAGGCAGCGCCGCGGGGAGGGGTGGAACGAGCGCATCCTGGAGGCGATCGACGAGGCGACCGCAGTGGTCACGCTGGGCCACGTTCACTGGACCGATGGCACCCGCTTCGACCTCGACGAGATCGGGCGCCGCGCCCGCCAGGTCGGCGCTGCTCTGATCGTCGACGGAACCCAGTCGGTCGGCGCCCTGCCCTTCGACATCGGGCGCTACCGGCCCGACGCCCTCGTCTGCGCCGGCTACAAGTGGCTCCTCGGTCCCTACGGCCTCGGCCTGGCCTACTACGGCCCCCGCTTCGACGGCGGTACCCCGCTGGAAGAGAGCTGGGTCGGGCGCCTCGGCAGCGAGGACTTCAGCCGCCTGGTGGACTACCAGGACGACTACCAACCGGGTGCGCTGCGCTACGACGTCGGCGAGCGCAGCAGCTTCGTGCTGCTGCCCATGCTCAAGCAGGCGCTCGAGCATCTGCTCGCCTGGGGGGCGGAAGCGATCCAGGCGTACTGCCGCGTGCTGACCAGGGAGCTGGTAGCCGAGGCTCCCACGCTCGGCTACGGCCTTGAAGCCGATACCTGGCGCGGGGACCACCTGTTCGGCCTGCGTCTCCCCGATGGACTGGACCCGCATTCGCTGCGCCGGTCGCTTGCCGACAGGAACGTCGCCGTGTCGGTGCGCGGGGACGCCGTCAGGATCTCGCCGCACGTGTACAACGACGCCGCCGACCTGACGGCCCTGCTGCAAGCGCTGCAGCAGGCCAGTCCGATGCGCCAGCACCGTTGAAACCCGGCCCGCTACAACGTATCAGTGGCCCAAAGTTTCGGCCTGGCGGCAGAAGAGGCGGGTATATCTCCGGGGTCATGGTTCGATAGGATCGGACGACGCGTTTTCGCGTCTGGCAAGAAACACAAACGGGACGGCCAGAATGTTGATGCCGGCCGCCACCAGGTACGAGGCGGCGTAACCTGACACGTCGGCTACCCTGCCCAGGACCGGCTGTACTGCACTACCGCCAAGCGAGCCCATGAGCGAATCGAATGACAGCACGGTGGCTCTCTGCTCGGATGGAATCACGCCGTTGAGGAAAGCCTGTCTCAACGGTCCAGCGATGGCGAACACGAGCGCCCACAACACGAGTAGCCCGATCGCCAGGTAGAAGCCAGCGATACCGAGATCGGCTTTGAAGTAGCCGACCACACCGATGCCGGCTAGTATCACGCTGCTTAGCACCGCCGCGAGTATCAAGACGTGCGTTCGCCGGGTAAAAAACCTGCGGATTATCGGCACGGACAGGCCACCGACGATCTGAGCGCCTGCGATGACGGCCGCTGCGATCCCGGCGATGCTGTAGGCGTTTGGGTCGCCGTAGAGTTCGAGCAGGTACGGTTGCATGGCGTAGAAAGCGTAGAAGCCTACACCGGCCGTGAAGGGTGCTGCCAGCATTAGCCAGCGTACGGGACGGTTTCGGAGCCCGCCGTCGATCGAGCCACGCACCACGTCCCTGATGGCGGTCACGGTCGAAATGCCCGTTTTAGGCGTGAATCCCTGGTCGCGCATGAAGAAGAAGGCGGCTAGCAGTGCGACCAGGAGCATGACCGCGCGAAGCACGAACGGCACGCCGAGATTGCTTAGCTGAGCGACGACCCCGCCGGTCACGGACCCGACGAGCATGGCGACGCCAGCGATGGTCTGACCGCGTCCGAAAATGGTCTCGAGGTTGCCGGTGAAGCCGGCTGCGTTAAGCGCGTCGACCAGCCACGCTTCCGTCGCGCCGCTAAAGAACGTGAATCCGAGACCGAGCAGGATCGAAACCACGGCCCAACCGATGAACGGCGCACCGATCGCCCACATGCCCAGGTACAACAGGGTGGATACCAATAGCGTGGCCGCTCCGAGCATGAACGAAAAGCGCCGGCCCCGGGTGTCGGCAACGACGCCGGTGGGCACCTCGAAGAGGACCATGCCGATGGAGAAGAACGCGTTGGCAGCAAAGGCCTCGGTGTTGCTCAGTCCAGCATCGAGCAGGAAGAGCGTGTTGACTCCAAAAATAAACGATGCAGCCAGCGTCGTCAGCAACGTCAGCAGGAGATAGACACGCTCGACCTGGGCGGGGGTGGTACTCAAGAGGAGGCCGCCCGGTCGTACCGCCCAAACGAGAAGCACAGACGCTTACCGGGACCCGAGATGTCGAGGCGTTCTGCACCCATGGCGGTTGGATTGAGGAACACCTTAGTTCTCTTTGTAGGTCAATCGCATCACCTTGCTGCAACTAAGGTACCCCAACCCCCACCTGGTGAGCCTCTTTTCAAGAACAGGGCACTGCTCTGGTATCATTAGCGAGCTAATTCATTCAGGGCGCTCAGGCATGGGGCCAGCGGATCACCGGCAACTGTTGGAGCGTGCGGCTCCATCCCTAGGATCGACGTGAAAGGAGGTGCATCGTGGGCATCGTCTATATCTCTCCCGAGAGAATGTGGGATACCTGGATCTACCAAGCCGGCGACGCGTTCCACCTATTCTTCCTCTCAGGAGGTGACATAGGCAGGGCGGTCTCGGAAGATCTGATCCACTGGAACCATCTGCCGCCGATCAAAAATACGGCCGCCGTCGGAGATTGGGACGAAGCGGGAATGAAGATGACCGGCAGTGTAGCCAAGGTCGGTGACGTGTACTATCTGTGCTACGGCTCTGGCAAAGGGACACCCATCGGTCTGATCCGCTCCGAGGATCTCGTGACCTGGGAGCGGGTAGGAGACCATCCGATTATGCCCTCCGGAGCGCCCTACGACGCCGGCAACGCCTGGCGAGACCTTACGGCATACCTGGATGCGGAGACCGGGGTCTGGAACGGTTACCTGTACGCGATCCACGGAGCGACCGGAAAACCTGCGATCGCCCATATCCGTTCACAGGACTATCTCACCTGGTCCTATCACGAGCCGATCTACGTCACTGAGGAGAGCTACAGTCGGACCAACAACGGCTTTGTGGATCTCGAGGTGCCGGACTATTTCGAGATGGGGGACACCCTGTACATGCTCTTCTCGAGCTGCAGTTCCAGAAAGAACGCTACCTCGGGCAGAGCCGACGCCATGGGCACCTGGTACATCCGAAAAGAGGCGGGGAAAGAGGCCTGGGAATTGCCTCAGGCGCCTCTCCTTCTTGGCTCAGGCCGGGGCAGAATGGACAACTACGTAGGCCGAACGGTGATGTATCAAGGGCAGATGTTGCTCTACCACCAGACCTGGGGTCAAGGGAAAGCCTCGTGGGCGACCCCGAAGCTCGTGAGCCAGGACGCCGACGGCGGTCTCGTGCTCGAGTATTGGCCCGACCTCGATGGTCTCGTAACAGGTGCAGCGATGGCGAATCGAGGTTTCTCCGTACAGGCGCCCACAGATGAGACGGCGTTCGAGCCGATCGACACAACCATAGAAGACTTCATGCTGACCTGCACCGCCGACGTTTCCCATGCAGATAGTGCAGCGCTGCTCTGGCACGTCCGACCTGGGAGCACGGTCGTCGCCTCGGGTCTTCACATCGATTCCAGACAGAACGCCGTCTCGATAGTCGAGGTTCGGTACCTCGAACAGAGCGTTCGCCGCTTCAATGCGAAGACCTACTCGAGATACCTGCGCGATGACTATCTCTTTGACACGCTCGATTCGGGAAACCTCCAGATCAGAATCATCTCGAGGGCACACCAGGTGGAGATCTACATCGACGATGTCTGGGTGTTCTCGATGGATATGTCGGACCTGCCTTCGTCGGGGCAGTTCGGCATCCTCTGTGATTCAGGACAGCTGCACCTTTCTGACGTCACGATTTCCGAGCTGGAGCCGCTGCGGCGCGAAGGGTTCTGACGTCACGATTTCCGAGCTGGAGCCGCTGCGGCGCGAAGGGTAGCAGCTTGGCGAGATAGGCGCAGGGTTCGGACTGTGAAGCGCCGTCGGGCCGGGCGGCCCGGGCGTTCTCGGCAGCGAGCGAACACCTATGAAAAATGGTAATGAGTATATGGTAATGAGTATAGAGAAAGCCTGAGATATCCGTCGGCGAAGTGCCGGCTACGCCTCACCCGTCGACCCTCTTGCCACGTCTCCCCTTACCCTGTTTCGAGGTTGCTATGTTAAAGGTGCACAGACCGACCCGCAACGCGAGCCAGCCCGGTCCGCTCCGGCGACTGGCTCCTTTCGTCTTGCTCCTGGGGCTCCTGGGAATGGCGCCGTCGCTGGCGCTGGCCCAGGGTTGCACCCAGGAACGGGAGCCGAACGACAATCCGGCCACCGGATCCACACTCGCCGGGCTAGGCTGCCTGGTCGGCGACCTC
This sequence comes from Trueperaceae bacterium, assembly GCA_963662295.1. GTDB lineage: Bacteria > Deinococcota > Deinococci > Deinococcales > Trueperaceae. The sequence goes on along the minus strand of OY759346.1, from coordinate 2,983,753 downwards.
GCCGAGACCGACCAGGACTTCTTCATCTGGGAGGTCACCGAGCGGCAGCTCGACGGGCGCTTCGTATTCGTCGAACTCGAGACCGACTCCGGTGTGCCGGTCGCGGTGACCCTGATGCGGCCGTCGGCCGCTCGGGACGCTCCGCAGGAACTCGTGAGTCTGAGCAGCGCCGAACAGAGCGTCAGCGAGCCGCTGGTCCTCGCCCCCGGCAGGTACCTCTTCGGGATCGCGGCGGGCCGCGGCGAGGCGGGGTACGCCGTGACGGTCCGGACCGGCGAGCGGCTGCCGCGAACCTCTGAGCGCGAGCCGAACGACAGCTCCGAGCAGGCGCATATCTTCGAGGGCGCATTCGGCGTTGTGGGCGACCTTGCAGGCAGTGCCGACTTCCACGGCTGGAACGTCACCGAGGCGGACGCCAGCCGGGCGTGGCGCGTCGGCGCCCAGGCCATGCCGGGCGAGCCACTCACGGTCAAGCTCTTCGGTCCCGAGGGCGACGCAGTCTTCACCGTGTCCACGGAGAGCGGCGGCGCCCTGGAGGTGCTCGATCTCGAGCTGCTGGCAGGGAGCTACACCTTCGTACTCAGTCCCGCGAGCGAGCGGACCGCACCCTACCTCCTCGAGGCTGTGCCCCTGGGCACCCGCACCGACGGCACGGAGATCGAACCCAACGACCGCTTCACCGAGGCGAACCTGCTCGAGCCGGATGTGGAGGTCGCCGGCGCTCTGGCCGGGAACGAATTGGACTACTACCAGTTCCATCTCGGCGACGAAGAGGCAGGATTCTACACCCTCGGGTTCGACGCCGACGCCTCGGCGCAACTGTGCCTGCTCGACGCCGCCGAGACGGCCATATACTGCAGCATCGGCGCCGGTGTGGAGCTCGCAGACCTGGCGCTCGCGGCGGGCGACTACGCTGTCTACCTCAACCGGGGCCAGGGCGACGTGCCCTACACCATCAGCCTGACGCTGCAAGCTCCACCCGAGCCAGGCTTCGAGGTGGAGCCAAACGACGTGCTCGAATACGCCACCGACCTCGGGGACCCCTTCGTGGTGCGGGGCCGGCTCAACGGGCGTGACACCGACTTCTACCGCTTCGCGGTTACCGGCGAGGCCCAGCTGTGGCGCATCCAGGTGGTAGGTGAGGGCGTCACCAGCCTCACCTACCTGAACGGCGGCGGCATCGCCCGGCAGACGCTGAGCGTCGGCGGGATGGCCCGAGCGCGGCTCGACAACCTGCTGCTCCTGCCCGGGTTCCACTACCTTCAGCTCGATGGCGAGGACGGCGAGTACGCCCTGCGGGTGGTTCCGCTGGGGCCGGCGGAACCTGGGGCCGAGCCGGCGACGGCCGCCGCAGACGACCCCGCCTTCATCCCCGGGCCCCGACCCGAGGGGCGGGTGGAGATCGAGCCCAACGACGACGAGACCCGCGCCGATCCGCTGCGCTTCGGCGAGCCCCGCATCGGCCTCGCGACGCGGCTGCGCGACTTCGATACCTACCGCTTCTCGCTGGCGAACTCGGTCTATGTCCGCATCGAGGCGACCCCGCCGGCCGACGGCCGGTTGCGCTTCACCCTGGGACGCGGCTCCGTGAACCGGAGCCCGAACGTCGGTGAAGCCATCGTCTACGACGTTCTGCTGCTCCGGGCGACCACTTCCTCAGCCTGCGTCCCGAAGGCGCCGCCTTCGAGGGCTACTACCAGCTGCGCCTGACCCGGCTCGACCCGCTCACCACCCCCGTCGATCTGGAACCCAACGACAGCCAGGCACAGGCCCGGCCGCTGCCTCCGGCCCTCAGCTTCGCGGGCAACGCCGGCCAGCGCAACGATGCCGACTGGTTCACTCTGCCGCTGTTCCCAGCCGAGACGGCCGTCCTGATCGAGACCGAAGGGGATGTGAACGACATCATCTTCTATACCGGCGACGGAACCAACGCCCGGCTCCTCACCTCCGATCGGACCGCTGGGACCTACGCGGGCGTGATCCCGGCCGACACGCCGCTGGCGATGCGGGTCCGGGGCGGTGGCGACTACCGCCTCACCTTCCACACGGGCCCCGCCCTGGACCAGGTCTCACCCACCATCGCGGATGCCCCCCCGGCGCTCACGTTGTCCCTCGAGACGGCCGCCCCCGGCTTTGCCGCCTTCTGGCACGAGGGCCAGCAGCTCGAGCTCACCGCCACCATCGCGAACACGGGCGCCAGCGAGGAGACCGTCCGGCTCGAGGCCGCCAGCAGCGACCACAGGGTGATCCCGATCCTCCCAGACGGCGAGCTGCTCCTCGCGGCGGGCGCCAGCACGACCGTGCCGGTGCTGCTCACGGCCCGCCCGGACCTGCACGACGACCAACCGATCGCCCTGACGGTGGGGGCCGGCAACGACCTGGGCCTCACCACCGCCACCTTAGAGCTGAGCCCCATCTGCGAGCTGCCACCGGCCGACTCGCGCCAGTTCTGGTACGCCCCCGAGCCCCTCCTGGGCGGCATCAACGTCGGCTGGGCGGCCTTGGGAGCCACCGTCAGGTCCGAGCGGAGCCGCGACGCCCACATCAACGACGGCCGCGTCTCGCCCGCTACCGGAGCCAATCGCAGTCCGGGCGAGGCCATCGAGGTCGAACTCGCCGGTGCGGAGCCCGTGACCCTGGTTGGCGCCGTGCTCCACCCCCTTGGCCGGACCACCCCCGAGGAGCAGCTCCGGGACTTCCGGATCTCGGTGTCGCTCGACGGCGTGAGCTTCGAGCCCGCCCTGGAGGGCCGCCTGAGCGCCGTGCGCACGGACCAGGCCTTCGCTTTCGCCGCGCCCGTGACGGCCCGCTTCGCCCGGCTCGAGTTCCTGAGCAGCCACAGCGGCCAGACCAGAATGGGCCTAGGGGAGTTCGCGCTGCTGGCGGCGCCCGACGCCGACCCACTGGGCCGGCCTCTCAACATCGCCGACCCGACCCTGGGCGGCCACATCGTCTGGACCGACCCGATCATCGGCAGCCTGGCCGGCGCCCACGTGATGCTCAGCGAGGACACCGACCCGGGTGTGCTCATCCGCAACGACGCCGGCCCCGACGGCACTACCGCCATGACCTGGGTGCTGGGCTTCCACCACAACCGCGCCGCCCGGATCCAGGAGCTCCAGTGGCTGGACAGCGTCCGGCGGGAGAACGACCTGCAGTTCGACGCCGTCGAGGTCTCCGTCAGCATGGACTCCCCCAGCGGACCTTGGCTGCCACTGGCGAGCTGGCAGCTCGACCGCAGCGGCGGCGCAGTCGCCCCGCTCACCTTCGAGACCCCCGTGTGGGCCCGCTACCTCCGCTTCCAGGCGGCCGGCCTGCCGCCCCGCACTTACTACACATTCCCGCAGATACTCCGCGTGATCGAACAGGCCCCCGGCGCCGACTACCGCTCCATCCTCGGCGAGTGGGGCGTCGGCAGCCGGGACGCTGTTTTCGAATGGCTGAATCCGCCCGCGGTCTCCACCGTCGCCGTCGAGGACGACCAGAACGACACCCGTGAAAGTGCCCAGCCGCTCCTCCCCGGCAGTCCCGCCGCCGGCCGGGTGCTGGTGGAAGCCGACGTCGACTGGTACCGGATCGAGATCCCCGCAGGCCAGAACCGTCTGCGCCTCGAGCTTCGCGGCGACCCCGTCATCAACACCATCTTCGACCTGCAGGACGAGGCCGGACAATCCCTGGTCTTCGAGCTGACCACCGACACCCTCGAGCTGCAAGCCCTCACCGCGAGTGTCCTGCCCGGCGTCTACTACCTCAAGATCGAGGAGCCGCCACGCTCGGTCATATTTTCGTGGGACACCAGCGGGAGCACCGCCGGCTTTTACCAGGTCACCGATCAGACCATGACCCGTTTCGCCAGAGACATTCGCGCGGGCCGCGAAGAGGTCAACCTGCTGCCCTTCGGCGACCCGCCGCATTTCCTGTTGAACCGCTGGTCCGGCGACGCCGCCCGGGTGATGTCGGCCGTCGTCAACTTCGACCGCCAGCCCAGCTCCAGCAACGCCCTGCTGGCCCTGCACAGCTCCACCCGCGGTCTCGCCGACCGCGACGGCACCCGCGCCATCCTGCTCGTCACCGACGCCGAGACTGGCGGCTTCGATCTCATACCCGAACTGTGGGGCCTGTTCGAGCAGGTGCGGCCCCGCATCTTCACCTTCGAGATCAGCACCGCCGGCTCCGCCAACAGCCAAGACCTCATGCAGGACTGGGCAGACGTCAACAGCGGCGTCTACCAGTTCGCCAGCACCATCGGCGATCTCGAGGTCGGCTTCAACCGCGCCACCTGCATACTCAGGCGCCCCAAGGGCTACCGCATCGACGCGGCCACCGAAACGGTCGAGGCTGCCACCGGCTCGCTCCGGGTGGTCGCTGAAGATGCCTCCGGCGAACCCTCGGCCGTTAGCCCCACCGGCGCCGTCGAAGTCATCCTCGATGCCTCCGGCAGCATGTTCAACACCCTCGAGGGCCGCTTCCGCTACGAGATCGCCAAAGACGTACTCGACGACCTCGTCGCCAACACCCTGCCCGACGGTGTCCCCTTCGCCCTCCGGGTCTTCGGCAACCGCGAAGCGAGCAGCTGCCGCACCGACCTCGAGGTCCCGCTCGCCCCTCTGGACCGCGCAGCGACACGCAGCGTCATCGCCGCCATCGAGCCGCAGCCCTTCGCCTTCACCCCGATCGCCGACTCGCTGCTCCAGGTCGCCAACGACATAGGATCCGCCGCGGGCCCCAAGACCGTCATCCTCATCACCGACGGCGAGGAGTCCTGCGACGGCGACGTGGAAGCCGCCATTCGGTCCCTCGAGGAGCAGGGCATCGACGTGGAACTCAACGTCATCGGCTTCGACTTCGATGCCGACGATCGCGACGCCGCCCGCGCCCGCTTCCAGGCCTGGGCCGAACTCGGCGGCGGCAGCTACTTCGACGCCAACAGCGCCGCCGAGCTCGAACTCTCCCTCGAGCAGGCCATCGCCACACCGCCGCCGTTCGAGGTCCTCGACCTCTCAGGCACGGTCGTCACCACCGGCATCGTCGGGGGCGACCCGGTCGAGTTGCCTGCCGGCGTGTACTCGGTCCGCATTTTGGCCGACCCGGTCCAGGTCGTCACGGACGTCCGCATCCGGGGAGGACAGCGGGTCTCGCTGTCGGTCACCGCACCCTAGCAGCTGTGCCGTGGCTGATGGATCGGCTTTTAGAGGTCATCCCCCTGCTCGTGCCCGTCGTCCCCGAGCAAGCGTCACAGACGCTACAAGATCCGTCGTGAGAGGGGTAGATGGGACAACACGCCCACTCCCCGCCCTGGAGGTAACCATGAGACCGTTCGTCCCCATCCGGAAGCTTCTGTTGGTCAGGGCCTCGATCGCCCTCCGTCGATCCATCCGTGGCCTGGTCGTCGCGGCCCTGTGCCTAGGCCTGGTCCTGATGAGTCCCGGGGTCGGCCTCGCCGTCTTCGCCCAGCAGGTCCCTCTCACCCTTGAAGCGGCCGAGGCGCGGCTCGACAGGTACATGACCCTGATCGAACGGCTCCAGGGCGCCATCGACCGGACCCAGTTCGACCTCTCCGCCCTCCGCCTCGACCTCTCCTTTGCAGAGCCCGAGGCGGTGATCGCATTCGTGCGCGACGGCATCGCCTTCGAACAGTATCCGGGCCTCCTGAGAGGTGCCGAGGGCACCCTGATGGGTCGGGCAGGCAACGCCCTCGACCAGGCGGTGCTGCTCGACACTTTGCTGGCCGATCTCGGGGCGGAGACCCGCCTAGCCCGCGGGACCCTCTCCGAGCCGCAGGCGCAGGCCCTGGTGCGCCAGATGCTGACGCCCGGGCCGGCCCCGGCCCCGGTGGGCAACGCGGACGTCATCGCGGGCATCATCGACGAGCTTGCCAGCTTCACCAACTACCAGAGCGACGCCTTCGTAGACCTCCTTATGAAGGCGACCCAGCCGACCGACGTGAGCTCGAGCGATCGCTTCGCCGATGCCGACGCCACGGCCCGAGCGCTGGTAGAGAGCCTGCGGGGGGCAGGTATCGCCCTCGGTGACGACCAGGTCGAGGCGAAACTCGTGGCCGAGGCCGCCGACTACCTGTGGCTCGAGTACCGCTTCGGCCCTACGGAGGCATGGCAGGCCGCCCACCCGGCTGCAGGCGACCTCGACCTCGCTGACCTGGAGGCAGCAGAATACTTCAGCGACGGGGTTCCGGAATCGCTTCAGCACCGGCTCCGCATGGAGGTCGTGATCGAGCGCTCCGGTGACGGTCTGCTCAGCCAGGCGGTGATGGCTCCGCTGGAACACCCCGTCGCGGATCTCGTGGGCGTCCTGTTCAGCTACTCCAACGCTCCCGACGGGGCCACGGGAGAGCTCGATCAGACCATCGCCGACATGCTCGAGGCCACCACCAACTTCCTGCCGATCCTCGACGGCGAGCTGGCCCCGGGTGGGCAGTTCTTCGACCTGAGCGGCAACCTCAAGGCCCCGAGCGACGTCGTGGCCGAACTGGGCCAGGACGTAGGCGGCGCCTTCGGCGGGTTCGGGTTGGGTGGGGGCGGCGAGCCGGAGACGACCCTGTCGGCGCAGTGGATCGACTACACCCTCATCGCTCCCGGCGGCGAGGAGACGCGGTTCCGGCGCACGGTGATGGACCGGATCGGGATGGACCGCAGGCTGGCAGGTGAGATCTCGCCCGCCAGCGAAGCACCCAACGACGGCCTGGCGCTGATCGCCCAACAGCGCTTCATGGTCGCGGCCGTCGACTACCCGCTCGGATTCATCCTCGACACCACCCTTCAGCGCCTGCAGGAGACCCGGCCGCTGCTCGAGTTCATGCTGGCCCAGGCCTACGAGGTCGAGGCCGCCCTCCCCGACGCCGCCGAACTGCGCGCGAGCTCCCCCGTGGAGCACCTGGTCGCCTACAACCTCTTCGACGGCGCCACCGCCTCGCGGGACGGCCCCGGTTACCGGGCGGAGCCGTCGCTGCTCGTCTTCAGCAGCGGCTTCCGTGGCGGCCCCGCCGACGCCGTACAGTTCTCCAGCATCGATATCGTCAACAACGCCAAGAGGATCTTCGACACGGATGGCCAAGGCCTGGCCAACGATGGCCTGGATGCCGTCCGGGCCGGGGTTTGGGAGACCCTGATAGAGAGTGATCTCGTCGCTGGCGAAGAAGGGTTGAACACCGCTCGCCTGTTGGACGAGGCCGACGAGGCCGGCATCGCCATCCGGGTGATCGCTCCCGGTGCCAGCGCCGAGGTCGACGATCTCGATATCAGTGCAGAGGCGAGGGCCAATCTGGTGCGCGACCTCGAAGCGGGCTTCGCCGTCCTGGTACCGGAGGCGATGCCGACGCCTGGCCTGACCGGCTGGTGGCGCGTCGACCCGCTGAGCGGCGAGACGCTGGGCATGACCAGCGACGGTCGCGGCCAGGACTTCATCGAATACGCCATCAACGTCTACGACAAGGCCGCCACCCTCGCCTTCGCCCTGGCGGGCATCGAGAAATGCCTGGAGAACGAGTCCGGACTCGCCCAGCTCTGCTGCCTGATGAAGGTCTACATGAACACCGTGTACGGCATCGGTATCGGCCTGGGAGTCAGCGCCTTCGCCGGGAGCGTCGCGGGCCTCGGCTTCACGCTGATCACGGGCTTCCTGAACGTCGACTTCGTCGGCCTGGGTGGCATCAGCTGCGACGCCCTTCCTGAGACCATTCTGTAGCCGGCCGTGAAGCGCGTCGGATGGTCCCTCCTCGTTATTTGGCCCGGCGTCGATCGCCCTCGCCTCCGCGCGGGCGCTGAGCTGAGGATCGGAATGGATCTTCCGCGGCACACGAGACGTATAAGTCGGGCACGCTGGGCCCTGATCGGGCTTGGGATCAGCATCTGGGTAGGCGTTGCCTCGTTCGGCCTCGCCCATCACAAGTTTCGAGATCCGGGTGCTCCCGCCGTCGACTTGGCCAATATCGCTGGCAAGACCCTGTCCTTGGGACGGAACGACACCTACGTAAGCTCCAAGAGACTCACGATTCCATCTAATCTCAATTCCGGTCAACGGTACTGGATCGGTGTGATCATCGACGAAAACGACGTCATCAATGAAAACCGCGAGTGGAACAATGCGACTTACATAGGGATCGAAGTGCAGTAATTGGCCGTCACTTTATTGACTAGCGCTATGGGTTATTGACTAGCGCTACGGGGAGGACTATCCAGTAGCCTGGTGGCGGCTATTGCGGAACGATCAGCACCATGCCCGCGTAGATCAGGTCGGGGTCGTCGCCGATCAGGAAGCTGTTCGCCTCGGCGATGTCACTCCAACGGTTGCCGTTGCGGTAGAAGAAGCGCGCGATCGACGACAGCGAGTCGGCCGACTGCACGGTGTAGATGCCGCGGGCGCCGGTAAGCCGCGCCACCTCGTTCTGGGCGACCTCGAGCGCCGTGCGGGTGGCGTCGAGCTGCTGGCGCCGGGCGTCGCTCACCACGTCGAGCTGCGCCGCCTCCTGGAGCAGCGTCTCGTAGCGTGCCGACACATCGACGGCGAGCGACTGGGCGGCATCGAGTTCCACGGCGGTGCGCTCGAGGCGCTCGGCGAGCGATTCGTTGCGGTTCTCCAGCTGGTTGAGCTGCCCGAGCAGGGTGTCGCGCTCAGCGGTCACCTGCTCCAGCGAGGCCGCGACTGCGGCGGTCTCGGCGAGCGTTGCATCCCTCTCGCCCTCGAGCGTCGCCAACCGTGCCTCTATGGCGTCGCGTTCGTCCTGCACGGCGGTGAGCTCACCAAGTGTCTGCTCCAGCGAGCTGGCGAGCGTTGCCGCCTCCGCCTCCGCCCTCACCAGTGCAGCCCGCACTTCGCTGGGTTCGGTCTGGGTCGCGTCAAGCGGGTCCGCTACCGTGGCGAGCTGGACTTGCGTGTTTGCGGCTTCCGCCCTGAGCGCCTCGAGCTGTGCTTGGGTGTCGGCGAGCTGCGCCTGCGTGTCGGCGAGTCGGCCCGGCACTTCTTCAGCCTCCAACGTCGCCAGCCGCACCTCCAGGCCCACGACCAGATCGATCGCCTCCTGCCTCTGCTGTTGGGCGACGTCGCGTTCGGCAGCGAGTGTCAGGCGCTCCTCGCTCAGGCCGTCGATGGCGCGCGCCCTCTGCTCTAGCTCGCCCAGCAGAACGTTATGCTCTTCCGTGAGCGCGCTCAGCTCGGCGCTGGTGTCGGCGAGCTGTGCCTGGGTGTCGGCGAGTCGGCCCGGGGCTCCTTCAGCCTCCAGCCTTGCCAGCTGCACCTCCAGGCCCACGACCAGATCGATCGCCTCCTGCCTCTGCTGTTGGGCGACGTCGCGTTCGGCAGCGAGTGTCAGGCGCTCCTCGCTCAGGCCGTCGATGGCGCGCGCCCTCTGCTCTAGCTCGCCCAGCAGAACGTTATGCTCTTCCGTGAGCGCGCTCAGCTCGGCGCTGGTGTCGGCGAGCTGTGCCTGGGTGTCGGCGAGTCGGCCCGGGGCTCCTTCAGCCTCCAGCCTTGCCAGCTGCACCTCCAGGCCCACGACCAGATCGATCGCCTCCTGCCTCTGCTGTTGGGCGACGTCGCGTTCGGCAGCGAGTGTCAGGCGCTCCTCGCTCAGGCCGTCGATGGCGCGCGCCCTCTGCTCTAGCTCGCCCAGCAGAGCATTATGCTCTTCCGTGAGTTCGCTCAGCTCGGCTTCGAGCTCGTTGCTGTGCGGCAGCGCTGCGCCGAGCTGCTGTTCGAGCTCCGCGTTGGCGCCACGGGCGCGCGCCAGGGCCACGCGCAGGGCGCTGGCGTCGCTCTGGAGAGCGCCGAGCTGCGCCTCCACCTCGGCCAGGCGTTCGGCGACCAGGCGCGTCTCGCTCTCCAGGTTGGCTTCGAGCTCCGCGACGCGCCCTTCGGCGCTATCCAGATCGCTCTCGAGACCGGCGATCTGGGCCAGCAGGTCGGCCCTCTCAATTTCGAGATCCTGCACCGCCTGATTCGGACCGCAGGCTGCCAGCAGCAGCGCGAATGATATTAGGAGGGTGGGGAAAAGAGCTTTGAGCACGACCTTGTCTCCTCAGTGTAGGAATGTTCCGATTGGGCTTTCTGATTGCCACTATAGCTCGTGGCCACGCCTGTACCTGCGGCACGCCGGTGGCGTGTGCAACGGGCGGCTGGCAGAAGGCTCCCGTAGCGAAGATGGAAGATCGCTTCAAGACTCGCAACCTTGTTGAACTAGATAGCGTGCTGCCGCATTCGCTCGAGCGGGTGGGTACGGTGCGGCACCGGAAACGGGACCCGCGCGCCCGTGATCTGGGAGTCGTAGGCGGCGAGAGCCATCTCGAGAGCAACGACGCCGTCACGGCCACTGCATATCGGCTCGCGCCCTGTTTCGATAGCCTCGATCAGGTCGAGCACAGCGATGCGGTGGGCCAGAGCCACCGCGTCGGCGTCGCCGGGAGGCGCATCGTCGAGGGTGAGTGGCCGCCAACCCTGCTCGCCCCTGGCCGGCGCCCACAGCGGATATGGATAGATCATCAGGCCCTGTCCGGTGCTGCCACCACGGAGCGATACGGTTCCTTCGCTGCCGACGATCTCCAGTCCGTAGCGTTCGTTCACGCCGACGCTGTCGCGCCGTGAGTCGAAGAATCCCGCCACGCCGCTGGTGAACGCGAAGTAGCTGTCGATCCGGTCGCCCGCCACTGGGCCGAGGGGCTCGGTCGCCTCGTGAATGTCCATCGACGCGAGCTCACGGCCCGCGACGGTGACGTGGGCGGACATCCAGGCGACGTCGCCGGCCAGGTAGGTCATCAGGTTGAACAGATGCGTACCCAGATCCATCATGTCTTCGCCGCCGCCGCGGTGGTCGTGCTTGCCGTGGGCGCGAAGCTCCAGCAGTTGGCCGATCTCGCCGCCGTCGATCAGCTGCCGCAGCCCAGCCGCACCAGGCATGTACGCGCCGTGAAAGTGAGCTACACCGATGCGCAGGCCGGCTCGTTCGGCGGCAGCTACCATCCGGTCGCCATCCTCGAGACTGATGGCGAAGGGCTTCTCGCAATAGACGTGGCAGCCGGCATCGATGCAGGCGAGTACCATCTCCAGCCGCTGGTCTAGCCATCGGGGGCATACGGCGACGATGTCCAGCGGTTCGCGCGCCAGCATCTCTCGGTAGTCGGCGTAGCTCCTCGACGCACCCGCTTCCGCTTGCGCGCGGGCGCGGCCGACGTCGTCGGGGTCGGCCACCGCGACCACCTCGACGCCATCGATACCCTGAAACGCGCAGTGCAGGCGATGACCGAAGTTTCCGCCGCCGGTCCTGCCGATGGCAGCGACCCGGTACCCGTCGTTCCGCATGATGGCTCTCCTTTGTTGCCGCGCGGCTGTACACTCCGTTGGCTGGGCTTGCTACAGTGGTTCAATCGTACTCTAGGAGGAAGCACATGCCACTACGCGTCGCCATCGTCGGTTGCGGCGGAATCAGCCGCAGCCACGCCGCCGCCTATGACCACCTCAGCGGTGCCAGCCTGGTCGCAGTCTGTGACACCGATAGTGAGCGCCTGAATCAGCGGGCCGACGAATACGAGGTAGCCGGGCGCTACGCCGATTTTCTGGAGATGTTCGACCGCGAACGCCTCGACCTGGTCAGCGTCTGTACCCACGCGCCGCTGCACGAGGCCGTCACCGTCGCCGCCGCCGACGCGGGCATCAACGTTCTCAGTGAGAAGCCTCTGGCGGTAGATCTGGAGAGCGCCGATCGCATGGTGGCGCGCTGCGCCGCGGCCGGAGTGCAGCTCGCGGTGAGCCATCAGTTTCGCTTCACCCCTGCGTTTCGAGTGGCCAAGCAGCTGGTGGAAGCCGGGCACATCGGCACGCTGCGGCTGGTTCGCGAGATCGGGAAGGGTCGGGAGGCGGGCTTCGAGCTGATGGAGATGGGCGTCCACTACTTCGACGAGATGGATCTGTTCATGGGGGGCATCGCGTGGCTGTACGCCCAGGCGACCTACCGCGGCCACGACGTCGGGGTGGCCGACATCATGACCAGTCATGAACTCTGCAAAACCGACCCGCGCGACAACGGCCTGGTCGCCGGGGACACGATGCTCATCCATCTGGGCGGTCCCGACGGGGTGTCCGGGCTGATCGAGCTCTACCGGCGGGAGCAACGGGCCAGCTGGTTGGCCGGGCCGCACCTGCTGGGCGATGAAGGCCAACTGATGGTCAAGCCGAATCCTGAGACAGGCATCGACGAGCTGTGGTACTGCCCCAGCGACGTCTCCTTCGCCGCCCATACGCCCGAATGGGAACGTGTGGAGGTGCCGCGGGACGAGACCCTGATCGAGGGTAAGGCGTGGCCGGGGCGGCACTCCATCTGGAGTGTGCACGACATGGTCAGCGCGATTGGTGACGACCGCCCGCCGGTCTTGGGCGATGCCCGCGCCATTACCTCGCTGGAGTGCGTGAGCGCGGTTTACGAGTCGCATTTCAGCGGTGGCCGCGTCACCCTGCCCCTGCCCGACCGCCGACACCCACTGGGCAAACGGTTGATCGCAGGGACGGAAGGATAGCAAACCATGAAGAACCGCAGTTTTGGCAACACCGGTCTCGAGGTGTCCGAGATCTGCTTTGGTCCCATGCGCTTCTCGGCCAAGGAGCCCGGCGACGATGCGGTGAGCCGCACCGGCAAGCGAGCGCTGGAGCGTGCCCTGGAGCGAGGCGTGAACTTCATCCACTCGAGCTATGAGTACGGTACCCGCTGGGCGGTCTCGGACGTGCTGGCCACACATCCGCGCCGCTTTGATCTGCACCACGTAATCAAGGTGCCGGTGCCCGACTTCGAGGACGGTGGCCACTTCGACGCCGGCAAGTTCCGTCTGCGCGTAGAAGAGGCGCTGCGCGATCTGCATACCGAGCACATCGCCGTGCTCCAGCACTTGCAGCGCAGCAAGCCCAACAGCGACGAGAGGCGCATTCCCGACATTCCCACGGTCCACCCCGCGCTCCTCGAGACGTTCCAGAAGCTGCGCGACGAGGGCTTGGTAGGCGCGCTCACCACGTTTCCCTATACCCCAGGGTTTGCCCGCGCTGCCCTCGATACCGGCGACTTCACCGGTCTGGTGGCGTATTACAACGTGATCGAGATGGAGATGGCGGATTTCTTTCCCGGGCTGCAGGAGCAGGGGCACGGTGTGCTCTGTATCCGGCCGTTCATGGCCGGCCTGCTCACCGATCGGCGTGCGGACCGAGCGGCGTTGCCCGAGGACGATCGCATGCGAGCGGACAGCTGGGACGCCGCCTACGCGCGCCTGGAGCAGGTGGGTACGGTGTTCGGCCAAGGCGTGCGGTCGTGGACGGCGTTCGCGATCCAGTTCGCCCTCGCCCACCCCATCGTCAGCAGTCTGATCGTGGGACTCAACACCCCCGAGCAGGTGGACCAGGTGATCGACGCGGCGGAGAGCAGCCAGCTGCACTTAGGCGACTTCGAACAGGCCTACGAGCTGTACCAGCGCGAAGGGCCGGTCTGATCCCTCACACAACACTGAGACGTGGTGGGAGCACGTGGGTATATTGACAGACTGCTATTCGCGCACGATGCGCTCGACCTCGTGCGCCTCGATGTACTCCCAGTCCATCTCCACCCCGAGGCCGGGACCCTGTGGCACAGAGACGTGGCCGTTGGCGTCGATGTTCTCGAGCTCATCGGTGAATTCGGGCGGGTACACCGGCGGCTTGGTGCCCGATACTTTCGGATTGAGCAGACCGAGCTCGTAGTAGTTGGTGTTGCGGATGGCGGCGATGCAATGGCGGTGGGCCAGGCCGCCGCCGTGGAACTCGACATCGAGGCCGAAGCCCTCGGCCGCATGGGCTACCTTCATGGCGCCGGTGATGCCGCCGTCTTCGTACACGCCGGTGCGCACGAAGTCGGTACCCCCGTTGACGATGAAGTCCACGTGCTGTTCGAGGCCAAAGACGTGCTCGGTCTGCAGCAGGGGGGTCTTGAGTAGTTCGCGAAGTTTTCTGTGGGCAAAGATGGAAACACCCCCGTCCTTGTACGGGTCCTCGAGCCAGAAGAAGCGCGCTTCGTCACAGGCTTGGCCGACGCGGAGGGCATCGGCCCAGGTTTCGTACTCGCAGGCCGGGTCGATCATCAGGTCCATCTCTTCACCGACGCGCCCGCGTGTCTCGAGGACGGTGGCCATTTCGCGGCGGATGGGGCCGTTGCCCCAGCCATGGATCTTGAAGGCGGGATAGCCGAGGTCTTGGCATTGGGCGGCAAAGTCGGCGAAGGCCTCGGGGGAATCCAGGCCGCCGTTTTCATCGCCATGGTAGGTGCTGGCATAGGCCGGCACGGTCTTCTTGTAGCCACCCAGAAGCTGGTAGATGGGCGCGTCGAAGCACTTGCCGGCAAAGTCCCACAAGGCCACATCGACCGCGCTGATGGCGGTGCGGTCGGTGTGGCGCAGGCCGCGCTTGAGGTCGTTGTAGATCTTCTCGCGCTCGAAGGGATTTTTGCCCAGCAGGTAGCCGGCCACGGCGTCTATCTGGCCAACGCGGCCGCTGAGGTATTCGCCGGTGACGCCCTCGCTGGTGTGGATGCGGAAGACGGCTGGGCGCTGCTTCAGGACCGAGCCTTTTTCGTAGATCTGGTTGAATCCGTTGTAGTCGGTGCCCATGTCGTGGATCTCATGCTCGAAGACGACCGTTTCTAGTTTGGTGATTTTGGGCTCTGCCATGTGGATATCTCCTTGAAACACCGTCTACTCTCTCGGTGCGTTCTCTGGTAGCGTCCGGCTATTGGAACCAGGGTTGAAGATCCTGACTACAGGATGTCTCACTCTATTCAAGGGGCCACTATGCCCTTATCCCCTTGCCCGCTCACGCTACGTCCAAGATCTCCTGCGGCGTCATGTAACTGCCCGTGATGTTCGCATCCAGCCACTCCGGCGGGTCGCCCCTGGGTAGCGTCAGCGCCGGTTCGCCCTTACAGCTCAAACGGTAGAGCAGCCGGGCGTCGTCGATCGACGTGATATTCGACATGATGGGCGGGGAGTTGTGCAGCGTCATGTAGTTGTCCCACAACGTCACGTCCCCGGGGAGGTGTGCATGGTCGTACCTGAACTGCGGCTGCAGCACGTGCATCTCGAGGTGATCCAGAAACTCGCGCGACGCTTCCGGGGTCATGCCGTCGACGTCGACCGCGGGACGCACCTGGGGACGCGAAGCCCGAATTGGGCTGTGCAGCGACTTGATGCCGGAGCGCGGGTTCGTGCGGACCAACGGCGCGAGCCAGCCTTCGTCTTCCTCGTTCAGCCGCCGTCTGACCCGTACCCGTTCCAGAGCTGCCTGCTCCGACGGCGGGAGTGCGGCGAAGGCGCCGGCGGTATCCGCGAAGGCGGTCTCCCCATTAAGGGGAAGCCTAGTGCGGAGCCGATAGAGCTCCGGGTTGGAACCCTCCAGATAGGGGTGGATGTCCGCGCCGCTGTCTGTCGGATCCGCAACCCAGGTGCCGCCCTTCGCGTCACGAGATACCGGCGACTTGTGCGCCAGGAACATGGACACGTAAATCGGCAGGGGCTCGTATTCGATGTCCGTGTGCCACGATCCTCCCGTACCGAACTCGATGGGAGCCACCGCGTCTTCGGCCCCGTCCGAGTTCCCTTGGGCATTGCCCCGGAAGTTGGCGACGATCAGCACCGTTGGGGACTCGTGTGGAAGACATTCCAGCTCTCCGGGAAAGGCCGCATTCACGGCCGCCACTCTGCGCCGTTCGGAGGGGAGCCACTCGATCCGGCCATCGCTGGGGCCGTCGGTCTGCGCCGATTTCCCCCCGCGGAGGAAGTTGTTGGGGTGAGGTACAGGTGCGCCCCAGTGGTTGGCGAAACGCTCGAAATGCGCGAGTGAGAAGGTCTCGAGATCCTGACCTGGGATGCTCACGATGCCGAAGTGGGCGAGCGCATCGAGTAGGAAGGTGACCTGCTCCGGTGTCAAGCGCCGGCCCAGGTCGATTCCGGTGAACCGTCGACCGGCTCCGCCGACGGCGAGAGGTCCTTCGCAGCGGGCGCCCTCGCCGAAGAGCTTGCGCAGGTGAATATCGAGATCCTGTTCTGCGAACTGGCTCATCCTGTCGGTCTCCTGCTTCATAGAATGACTGGCTGTCGACCATGATAGCAGGTCCGCCAGACTCCCCAGAGCGATGTTGCGAGCGGTGGCCAAACGAGTTGGACACGCTGAACCTGACCCGGTTTATTGGTCCAGGCTACGAGCTAGGATTCGGGCTGAGGAATCCCGAGCCCCTCATCGATCGCAGGGCTCACCACGCCTCCTGCAGGAACCGAATCCAGTTGCCGTGCATGACGGCGGCCACGTCCCCGGGGCCGTAGCCGCGCCCCGCGAGCAGGTCCGGCAGCCTCTGCAGGTCGGCGATGGTATCGAGGTCAGCGGGGGATTGCTCGACGCTGAAGCCGCCGTCCAGGTCGGTGCCGATGGCGGCGTGGTGGGCGCTGCCCGCCAGCTGGCAGATGTGATCGATGTGGTCGACGACCGTCTCGAGGGTGACCTCCGGGTCGGGGGCCGGGCCTCCATGCCAGAGCCAGCCGGGTTTGAGCATCCAGGCATCGAAGGCCGCGCCGATCACCCCGCCCCGCTCGATGATGGCGGTGAGCTGCTCGTCGCTCAACTGCCGCTGGTGCGGGACCAGCGCCCGGCAGTTGTTGTGGCTCGCCAACACAGGGCCGCCGTAGTGCTTTAGCGATTCCCAGAATGCCTCGTCGGAGAGGTGGGTGAGGTCGAGCGGGACGCCGAGGCGCTCCATCTCGGCCAGCAGCGGCCGCCCCAGTTCGGTGAGGCCCAGCTCGGTGCCGGTGCCGCCGGCGTAGCGGCCGGGGCCGTAGTGCGTCGGCCCGAGGAGGCGCAGTCCCGCGTCGTGCCACGCCTCGAGTTGCTTGGGCTCCAGGATCGGGTCGGCCCCCTCCATGCTGAGCACGAGGCCGAGCGGGGGCGCGGCGTCGGGATCGGGCCGCTCGCCGGCTTCCCAGGTGCTCCACTCGACCAGGTGCGCGTCGAGCGCGGCGCGGTCCGCGACGATGCGGATGTGGCCCTGCTGCTCGAGGGCGCGGTAGTAGGCGAGCTGGCCCTGGGCCACGCCGTAGGCCTGGGCGGTGGAGAGGTAGTCGATGTTGGGCGCGGGGTGGCCCGTCGAGCGCGCGATCAGGGTCGCGATGGAGAGCGCCACCCGGCCCCGTCGCATCTCCGGGAACGCCACCGTGCCGAGGGCCTTCCCCTTGCCGGGAAGCCCCTTCTCCTGCGTCCGGATGGTGGGGACCGCCTGCCGCAGGTCGCGGTTGCCCTGCAGGGCGTTCATCGACAGGTCGAGATGGCCGTCGATCACGAGCATGTTCCGTACCCCCTTCTCGATCGAGCTTCTCCCGATCGGATCATTCGGGTCCGACCTCAATCCAAATCTTAAACCGACGACAGGCCCGATCCGGAAAGTCGGAGGGCGGGTAGCAAATCTTTTCCCTCGTTCGACCTTCGCTTTGATCGGGCCTGCTTACAACCTTTAGTCAGCTACTTCGATCGTCCGTCAAACGATTCGAAGGGTCACGGTGAGACAGAGATCACAAACCACACCTCGCCACGGTTTTGGCCGGTGGTATCTCCGGGAACGTGATCGTTGATGAAGTAGTACAGCGGCTTGCCGTTGTAGGTGATCTGCATGCCACCGTCGTCACGAGCGATCGTGGCGAGCTCGAACTCGGCCGTAACCCCGGCACCGCTCATCACGATACTCGAGCTGGTCATCAGCGGCGGCCAGGCGCGGGCGCAACCTCCGTAGCAGTTGGTCACGTCGACTTCGTCGTTGGTAAAGAGGTACAGGGTCATGCCCGACGGTCCTACCAGAATGTCGCCATGCTCGTCGTCTTGCAGCACCTGCACCATCGGGTTCAGATTGGCGACATACCAGACGTCCCCTCGCCCCTGTCCGGTCGCGTCACCCGGCACCTCGTCGTCGCGCCAGAAGTAG
This sequence comes from Trueperaceae bacterium, assembly GCA_963662295.1. Taxonomy (GTDB): domain Bacteria; phylum Deinococcota; class Deinococci; order Deinococcales; family Trueperaceae. The sequence goes on along the minus strand of OY759346.1, from coordinate 2,965,779 downwards.
AGCGGATTGCCGTTGTAGCTGGCCTGCATCGTGCCGTCGGTACGTTCGATGATTCCGAACGACCCCGGGATCGCCAGCGGAGAGACTGCGACCGAGTCGCCTTCGACGGTTAACGGTGGCCAGGCCGCAGCGCACCCTTCGTAGCAGCTGCTCTGCCCTTCGGTGTCGTTGGTAAACACGTACAGGGTCATGCCGTTCGCGCCCGTCAGGTAATGACCCAGCGTCGTGTCATACCGTACGTCGACTGCAGGGGCGACGGCCTGCGCTGCCACCGAGCCGAGCAGCAGCATCACAGCGAGAAGAAAGCCTGCCTTTAGCGTTGTTTTGTAGTTCACAACCACCTCCAAGAGAGCATCTGCTAGGCACGATGCTTTTCGAACTTGGGAGACCCAACCCCGCTATCCTTCCGCCGGGTGCCAGCTAGTGCGAAAGTTTTTCGACTGCCTTCCATCTATATGGTATGCGGAACGCGGTCGATTGGATGCACGAAGGTACCGCACGCGCCCTCTTGGTCCGGAGGGGATAGCTGTACTTTCGCTAGCTTTTCACGTGCTGGAGCACTTCTGGGAGTCCGTCTATGCGTTCGCCAACACGGGCAGCGGGAAGAGCCCTCACAACCTAGTAGTAGAAGGTACAAAGGAGATCCTCTATCATGGTGCTCGACCCGAGCAGGTGAGCGAGATCCCCTAGTTTGGATGTGGTCGCTGTGAGCGAAGACCGAGCCGATCTCCCCCAGTTGATCCGCGGCGCGCGCGACCTGCGAACGCTCCTGTGGCAGGACCCCCACAGGCCCCGCTACCACTTCCTGCCGCCCGAGGGCCTCTTCAACGACGCCAACGGCGCCCTCTACTGGAACGGCCGCTATCACCTCTTCTACCTGGCGCGCACATCGGTTCCGGACCCCGACCACGCCGGCGAGGAGGATTGGGTCGCCCTCTGGGATCACGCCTCGAGCCGTGACCTCCTCCATTGGGTCTACCACCCCCCCGCGCTCCTCCCACCGACGGACGGATCGATGCCCAAGGGGGTCTATAGCGGTGGCGTGATCAGGAACGCCCCCCGACCCACGCTGATCTACCACGGGCACAAGCTGGGCACCTGCGTCGCCGTGGCGGAGGACGACGACCTGATCCGCTGGACGCCGCTGGCGGCCAACCCGGTCATCCCCCTGCACACGGACGACGACGAGTTCGTGGTTTTCGACCCGTGCGGATGGTACCAGGATGGCGTCTACTACGCGCTCATCGGCAACAAGAACCGGCGGCCCGGCCACGAGGGGGACTGCACCAGCCTGTTCCGGTCGACCGACCTCACCGACTGGACCTACCTGGGGCCGTTCTACCGGTCGAAGCGGGAGTGGACCGACGAGATCGAGGATGCCGCGTGCCCCGACTTCTACCCGCTAGGCGACAAACACATGCTCCTGCTTCATGGGCACCGGCCCTATGGCCAGTGCCACTACTACCTCGGTCGCTACCAGGGCGAGCGCTTCCATCCCGAGCTGCACGGGCGCATGAACTGGCCCGGCGGTCAGCTCTCCGGCCCCGAGTCGCTGATCGACGACAGGGGGCGCAACATCTTCTTCGGCTGGGTCCGGGAGGCGCGGCCCACCTCCTTCTGGAAGCCGGACCGCTCGTGGGCGTCGGTGATGAGCCTGCCACGCCTGATGACCTTGCGTGACGACGGTACGCTGGGCATCGAACCCGTTCCCGAGTTGGAGGCCCTGCGCCTCCATGGTCGGGACCTCAGCAGCGTCGCGGTGCCCGCCGACGACGAGGTAACGCTGGAGCCGATCTTGGGCGACTGCATGGAACTCTACCTGGAGCTGGATGTGAGCGAAGCCCGAGAAGTCGGGGTCGCAGTTCGGAGCTCCCCGAACGACGAGGAACGAACGGAGATCACGGTGAACCCCGAGCGGGAGACCGTTCGCGTCGACCTCGGCAGGTCCACGCTGGACCCGGCCGTGGATTACGGTGTTCCCCTCGAAGCCGCGTCGCAGGTCGCCCCCTTCTCCCTCGGGGACGGTGAGGCCGTGAGGCTACGCGTGTTTCTCGACCGTTCGGTCCTCGAGGTCTTCGTCAACGGCCGCCAGTGCCTCACGAACCGGATCTATCCGACGCGCGGCGACAGCACCGGCGTGAGGCTGTTCGCCAGGGGCGGCCGAGCGGAGGCCAGGATCGTGAAGGCGTGGGATATGGAGCAGGTCTCGCCGTGGTGACTCCGGCGCCGAGGACGCGACCGAGCGTCCTCGGCTTCTTTACCGGCCAGCAGCTAGGACACCACCGGAGCGCAGGCCACTGATAGCTGTAATTCCCTACAGGATGATGTTGGTTAGCACCAGCTGTTGCCGATTATCTTCGTCCCTGACGCAAATTAAATGGTGGGCCCTGCTGGACTCGAACCAGCGACGGAAGCAACGGGCCAAAGAGTGCACGGCGGCTTCGAAACCGATGTACTGGTCAGGGGCGACGTGTCTTACCCGTGGAAGTCGTGCGGCTTGTGGCGGCCCAGATAATCGATAGGCCCAGCGACCACTCGCAGCGGCGTTTGGAGATGCTCGTGCTCGAAGTAGGCCTCGGCCCCGGCTGGGAAAGGAAGGGCCCCGCCCCCCAACCAGCGGCACCCGTGGATCATGGCGATCATGGGTCGGGCCCGCTGGCTGGTGTTGGGCACGCCGCGGTGCCACAGGCGGATATCGCGAATGAGGACCCCGCCCTTTTCGATGCGCGGTTGCACCGGCGGCTGCACCCGGCGGCGGGCCTCCACCCGTTCCGACGGCACCACCAGCGAGGGCGTTCCCACCCACATGGTCGTATCCAGATGGCTGCCCAACCACACTTCGGTGCTGCCGTTTTCCGGCCCCACGTCGATGGGCGAGATATTGACCACCACCCGGCACGCGGGGTGGGCCCGTTCCAGGCCGGGCCACAGCTGCCCCCAATCGATATGCACCGGCTGCTCCCCCGAGCCCGGCAGGTTGGTATTGCCCGAGTAGAAGGTGTTGGTCACGCCCTCCCCCAGCACCGCCCGGGTGACGTCCACCACCAGGTCGTTGCACACGACATCGCGGAAGAGGTAGGGCTCGAAGGGCGGCGGATCGTGCTGGGTATGCCCCACGACGAACTGGTAGGGAATGGTCTCCAAACGCAAGATGGCGGCTATGTCCTCGTCCATCTTGGCCGCCAGGAGGTCGAGATGGACGGTATCGACGACGCCGTTGAGCACCACCAGCCCGTCCTGCTCCAGGGCCGTTACGGCGGCCTGGCGATGCTCTGGGGTCAGCTGCCCCGCCGCCACCTCGTCCGATCCGATATCGAGCTCTACCATGCAATCTTCTACCACACCATCCTCGTTCCCGATAGTCCTGGTCATCACGCCACTATCCAATGTAAGGTAGGACCTGGCTGCAAAACAATTTGTGCAGTTGGTCTAGGTCGCCAGTTTGGGGTGGCGCCGGTACTGGCTCTCGTACAGCTCCGCGTACGGTCCGCCCCGGTCCAGCAGCTCCTCGTGGGTACCACGTTCCACGATGCGGTGGTCGCTCACCATCAGGACCTGATCGGCCTTGCGGATGGTGCTCAGGCGGTGGGCGATGACGAACGAGGTGCGGCCCGCCATGAGCCGCAGCAGGGCCTCCTGCAGCTGCATCTCGGTGCGGGTGTCGACGCTGCTGGTGGCCTCGTCGAGGATCAATATGCGGGGGTCGGCGAGTACGGCCCGGGCGATGGCGAGCAGCTGGCGCTGGCCCTGGCTGAAGTTGTGACCCCGCTCGGAGACGCGGGTCCGGTAGCCGTCGGGCAGCAAGCGGATGAAGCGGTCGGCGTTGGCCAGTTGGGCCGCGGCGACGACCTCCTCATCGGTGGCGTCGAGGCGGCCGTAACGGATGTTGTCGAGCACCGTCTCCGAGAAGAGGTAGGTGTCCTGCAGGACGATGCCGAGCTGCTGCCGGATGGAGTCCTGGGTTACGTCCCGGATATCAAAGCCGTCGATCGTGATCTGGCCCTCGGTGACGTCGTAGAAGCGGCTGAGGAGGCTGATGATGGTGGTCTTACCGGCCCCCGTTGGGCCCACCAGGGCGATCATCTCGCCCGGCCGGACGTTCAGCGTGACGTCCTCCAGCACCGGCTTCTCGGGTTCGTAGGCGAAGCTGACGCGGCGGAACTCCACCGCGCCGCGGATGTCGGGCAGGGGCTTGGCTTCGGCCGCGTCGCGCACCGTCGGCGTGGAGTCGATGACGGCGAAGATGCGTTCGGCGCCGGCCAGGGCGGCCTGCAGCTGGTTGTAGAGCATCGCTATGGAGCGCATCGGCTGGAAGAATTTCATGATGTAGATCACGAAGGTCGCCAGGATGCCGACCTCGACGAGCCCCCGGAGGGCCAGCCAGCCGCCCAGCAGGGCCGTGACGGCGATGCTGGCGGTCATCATGGTGGTGAACATGGGGCCCAGCGCCGCGGTGATGACGTCCGCCCGGACGCCGACCCGGCGGTAGTCCCAGCTCGCCGCCTGGAACCTCTCCTGGCTCGCCCGCTCGCGCGCGAACGCCTGCACCGTGCGGACCCCGGTGATGTCTTCTTCCATTACCTCGCTGAGCCGCCCGAGGTGGCGCTGCACCTCACGGAATGCCGCCCGGGTCATGTTGGTGATGCGGGTGGTGAGCCACAGCATGATCGGCAGCACCGTCACGGTGCCGAGCGCCAGCTGCCAGTTGAGGACGAACATCGCCACCATGATGCCGCCGAACAGCAGGATGTTGGAGGTGAAGTCGATCAGCCCGTTCGACAGCGTCCGGCTGATCGCCTCGGTGTCGTTGGTGACGCGGCTCATCAGGTCGCCGGTGCTGTGGCGGTCGTGGTAGTTCATCGACAGGGCCTGGAGGTGCCGAAAGAGCTGCGAGCGGACGTCCGCCACGAGCTGCTGGCCCAGCCCGACCATCAGCACCCCCTGGATGACGGAGGTGACGCCCGCTCCCAGGTACACGCCGAGCATCAGCAGGAGCAGCCGCACCAGCCCCGAGAGGTCTGCGGGGATTACAGCGGTTCTCAGAATGAGTGATTGGTGACCAACCAACCCAACACATCCCCCAACGGTGACTCCGGCATGCTCAAACCAACCCAACACATCCCCCAACGACACCGTCGATAGCGCAGCCGCGATCGCAGAGTCCAACGCTCCCCTCGTCCTCGCCCCCACAGCTTTCACGAACGCCTTTATCTTCGAAAAAGCCAACTCAATGGGGTTGAAGTCCGGACTGTACCCAGGCAACAACACCAACTCGCACCCCCTCGCCTCGATCGCCTCCCGCACCTCCGGTTTGCGGTGCACCCCCAGCTGATCCATCACCACGATCTGCCCCGGCCTCAGCTTCGGAGCGATGACCTGCTCGATGTACGCTAAAAACGCCACGCCATCCACCGCTCCGGTCAACGTCATCGCGTCACCCACACCCTCATCGAGACTGATCGCTGCAACGAGGCTGGTGTTCTCCCCACGGTTCTTCGGCACCCTACCCACGGCACGTTGTCCACGTGGGGCGTAGGCGTAGGGCAGGGTCATGGCGACGTTGAAGCCGCTCTCATCGACGAACACCAACCGGTGCGGGTCAATACCTCTGATCCAAGCCAGGAACCTCCACCGGGCCTCTGGATTCTGTTCACTCGCGTAGATCGTCTTTTTTTCTCGTCGATCCCAATCTCTGTACCCAGCGGCACATGGTCGCTCTGCTGATGCGGACGCCGGTTCTCTCCAAGAAAAGGTCGCAGCGCTGGTCGTGGGTGAGGTCGTTGCTGATGAGGCTCTGCTCAACCCATGCCTGGTGCTCATGGAGGGCGCTGGGGCGGCCCGGGGAGGTTCTGGGGGTGAGATCTCCACTTTGGCGGTAGCGGCGGAGGTAGCGACTGACGGTGGCGGTTCCAACGTCGAACGTGTCTGCGGCTTCATGGAGGGTGTAACGCTTGTGTAGGACGGCGTTTACGATGCGTTCTCGGAGGTCGGTAGAGTGCGCCATGCCTCAGCATGAAGCACGATCACTCAATGCGCAACCCGCTGTAGGTAGCGGTCGATCGCGCGACCGAACAGGATCGGGCCGAGCAGGTTCAGCAGCGTCGTGGCCACCACCAGCGCCGTCACCGCCACCAGGCTCGCGCGGTAGGGCGCCAGGTAGCGCAGGAGCCGGGCCACGGTCGAGCGGGCGTCCGTTGCCTCCTCGCCGGAACGCCCGCCCGGCCCGCCGCCCATCTCGAGGCGGGGTCGCGGCTGCCCGGAACCCCGGGTCACGATCCCGCTCCGGCCGCGCCGAGCTGCGAGTCGTAGATCTCCCGGTAGATCGGGCTCAGTTCCAACAGCTCCTCGTGGGTCCCGCGGGCGGCGATGCGGCCCTCGTCGAGCACCAGGATCTGGTCGGCGGTCACCACGCTGCTGATCCGCTGCGCGACGATCAGGGTGGTGCGCCCCTCCATCAGCTCGTCGAGGGCATCCTGGAGGCGCACCTCGGTCTCGAAGTCGACGGAGCTGGTGCTGTCGTCCAGAATCAGAATGGGGGGCGACACCAGCAGCGCCCGGGCGATCGCGATCCGCTGCTTCTGCCCCCCCGACAGGTTGGTGCCCCGGGACTCCACTACGCTGTCGTATCCCTCGGGCATGGCGCTGACGAAGTCGTGCGCCTGCGCGGACCGGGCGGCCGCCACCACCTCCTCGAGCGGTGCTTCGGACCTGCCGAAGGCGATGTTCTCGCGCACCGTCCCCTTGAACAGGGTCGGCTGCTGCATCACCATCCCGATCCCCGTGCGCAGCGCCTCGAGATCCCACTCGCGGACGTCGACCCCGTCGACCTGCACGCTCCCCGCGGTGGCGTCGTAGAACCGCGGGATCAGTCTCGTGAGGGTGGTCTTGCCCGAGCCGGTCGCGCCCATCAGCGCCAGCTGCTGCCCCGGCGCCACCTCGAAACTGACCCCGCGCAGCACCTCTTCGTGGCCGCTGCCGACGAAGCCATTCTCGCCGGGCTGCGCCTCCTCCTCCGCCCCCTCTGCCTCCTCCGCGTCAGGACGGCGCTCGTAGCGGAAGGTCACGTCCTTGAACGCGATCTTGCCGCGCCTCCCGTCCTCCGGCACATGAGGCGCCTCGGCGACGGAGAAGCGCGGCTCGGCTTCCAGGATTTCGTACACCCGCTGGACGGAGACGTTCGCCCGCGCCACCATCGTCAACATTCTGCTCAGCCCCAGCACCGGCGCCATGCCCATGAGCATGTAGTTGACGAAGGCGATCAGCTCCCCGACCGTGAGCCGGCCGCCGACGGTGTCCAGGCCGCCGCGCCACACGATCACCACCAGCGTGAGGTTGGTGATCAGCGCCAGCACCGGTATCGCCAGGGCGAGCAGCCTGCCCACGCGGACGTTTTGCACCAGGTAGTCGTGGTTGCGCTCCTCGAAACGGTCGTTCTCGAACCGCTCGCGCACGTACGCCTTGACGAGTTGAACCCCCGCGAGGTTCTCGTGCACCACCGTGTAGAGCGCACCCAGCCTCCGCTGCACCTGGTGGAAGATCGGCTGCGTTACCAACAACAGCGCCCAGATCACGAGCGCCGCCAGCCCCAGCGCAGCCACCACCGTCAGCGCCAGCTGCGCATCCGTGACGACCATCATGACGACGCTGCCGATTACCATGAGCAGCATGCGGATCATCACCGCCAGACCGTTGCTGAAGAAGTTGCGGATGGTGCTGGCGTCGCTCGACAGCCGCGTCATCAGCTCGCCGGTGCGGAACTGATCGAAGTCGGCGAAGGTCAGCGACTCGATCTTTCGGAAGAGGTCGTTGCGCAGGTCGAAGGCCAGCCCTTGCGAGACCTGCGCCCGGCAGATCCCCTGGGCGATCGTCATGGACCCGATGAGCACGGCCGCGCCCAGCATCACCAGCGACCCGCGCCAGACCACGGCCATGCTGCCCTCGCGGATGCCGTCGTCGATGATGAACTGCAGCATGCGCGGCACCACCAGCTCCAGGGCCACCGGCAGGACGACGGTGAGGAAGCCGAAGAACAGGTACCAGCGATACGGTCGCAGGTAGGGACCCATCCGGAATAGGGAGTTCATCGATTCGTTCTCAAGGTGGTCTCTCCCTAAACATCGGTTTTTCCGTCGATCTCCTAATTCATCCTAATGCCCCGAGGCTACGACTAGGGGCGGGTCGACGTCGAGGCCTGGACTGTGGAGGACCGACCGCAACGAGGGAGCGGACCTGGGCCGACCTGGGCACCTCGGTCGAGGGAGGGCCCGTCGGCATGCCTCGAGGATCTTGTCGGCGAAGTCTTCGGAACGGTCGAGGCACCAGCCCTCTCACCCGAGAGCTATAGAAGCAGCTGGCCGAGTTTCATCAAGGGTCCGGCGGCAGTCCAGAGCGCGCTTGCCTGTGCAGGCCCTCCAGCCAAATTTGGTGGAATCGGACCATGCGTTTCGGCGTCAGGAAGTTGGACAGCCGAGCCAGCCAGCCGTGCTGCGTCTCCTCTGTCACAACGTGGCAACCTTCGGCCGTCTCGTGGATCAACCAGGCATGATACACATCGATCCCCACTGTCTTAGCACTCCAGGCGATGCGGTCACCCGGAACGAACTCCTCGACGGTAGAATCGATGGTGACCCCAAAGGTCTTCCAGCAGAATCTCAGCCCCGCGGCAAGATCGGTCGTCGATACCACCGGCAAGTTCGACGTTGTCGGAGTTCGGATACCAGCTGGGCCACAGCGGCGCGCGGATCAACCAGGCCCATACCCTGTCGGCTGGAACATCCATGCCCAATTCGTTTCGCACGTGGATGGGACAGTTGGCCGGGGCATAGTGGTCCGGCCAGTTGATGCCATCGAGTTGTTCCATCTACCCCTCCCGACCGAGTCTCTCACTCGTTACCGTCGCTATCCGGGTAACGGGTGATCGCTCGCGCATCTTGCCGGCCGGCGGTTCGGACCGACACGATCGAACCACCTTCGAAGGTCGCTGCGACAGACGCGACGATGGTTCGATCGTCGTCGGTTATTCTTACGACGTTATCCGCCCGCGTCGTTATATAGTCTAGGCAATAGTGATTTGCCTATAGGTCTTTGTCCTCCTGGCCGTTGTGCCCCTGGGTTCTGGTCCCGATGGGGGCTGGGTAGGGACGAGGCAGGAGGTGGCGACTGTGTGGACGGACACCCTTTCCGCTCGTTCTGTGCCCGCGATGGTCCGCGTGGCGGTATTCCTCGCGACGGCGCTGGGTGCGGCGGCCTTCAGCGTGGCCGCAGCGCAGGAGCTCTGCCCTGAGCCCACCCCGCCCGAGGTGCCACGCCCCGAAACGCCGCTGGCGATCCCCGAGGACGCTCGCATCGGTCTGTTCAACTCCGTGACGCAGGCGGTGCGAGACTTCTACCTCTTCGAGGACTACAACGGCATCGACTGGGAGGCGGTGACCGACGACTACGCCCCCCTCGTGCTGGAGACGGTGAACGCCTGGGAGTATTACGACCTGCTCGACCGCATGGTCGGCACGCTGAACGACCCCCTCACGACCTTCGTCAACCCGCTCGTGCTGGAGGCGATCGCCGCCCAGGAGGCAGCCTACGGCGGCATCGGTGCGCTGCTCGACCGCGGCTGGGTGGAGCGTCCCGGCGAGGCACTGCGGGTGGTGGCGGTCTTCCCGGACAGCCCCGCCGAGACGGCCGGCCTCAAGCCGCGCGACCGCATCCTGGCGGTCGACGGCGACGACTGCCCGCGCGTCGAGATCATCCGCGGCCCCGCCGATGCCACCGTGCGACTGCTGGTGGCCTCGCCGGGCGAGGATCCGCGCGAGGTCGCGATCGAGCGCGGCACCGTCACCGCGCGCATCCTACCCGAAGTGCGGCGCATCGGACCGGGTGGCGCCTACGCCTACCTCCGGCTGGTGAGTCTCGCGGGCGAGGAGACGCTGCGCGCCATCGAGCAGGCGATGGAAACCTTCACCGCCCCGCCACCGCTCGAGGGCGTGATCCTCGACGTGCGCGGCACCCGCGGAGGCGCGCCGGGTGTGCTTCTGCCGCTGCTGTCGTACTTCCTCGAGGGTGAGATCGGGGCCTTCTACGCGCGCGCCGGCGACAGCCCCATCGAGCTGCCGCCCGCCCCGCTCAAGCAGGGCTTCGATCAGGTGCCCGTGGTGGTGCTGGTGGACGAAGCCACCGTCGCCGAAGCCGAGCAACTCGCCGCCCTACTGCAGGCGCACGGGCGCGCGCAGGTGGTGGGCCAGCCAACGTCCGGCGTGACGCACGGGGTGCGCAGCCTCGACTTCTTGGGCGGCTCGCTCCTGCAGTTGACCGTGATCGGGTTGCGGCTGCCAGACGGCAGCGTCCTCGAGCGGGCGGGCGTGACGCCCGACGTGCTCATCGAGGCCGACTGGGCCCAGTTCCGCGAGCAGGATGACCCCTACCTGCTGAAGGCCTTCGAGCTGCTCACCGCGGGCCCCGGGCTCGCGCAGGGACCGGCGCTGCCTTCTATGAACGGCGCTGCGCAGCACCTCCTGTGGACGTTCGCGTTCCCGGCGATCCTCGCCCAGGCGCAGGCCGAGCCGTCGCCCCAAGGCGACTCCGCCGAAGCCGCCGCCCAGATCGAGCGGCTCCAGCGCCGCATCGTCGAGCTGCTCGCCGAGCTACAGGACGGGCGCCGCGAGCGCGACGACCTCCAGCGGCTGGTGGACACGCTGGTGCAGCAGGCGGATCAGATGGAGGCCAGCCGCTTGCTGCTCATCGAGCTGCGCAAGGATCTGCCCGAGGCCCGCGGGGAAGTCGAGCTGTTCCTGGAGCGCCTGGGCGACCTCGGGCTCGTCGCTGACCCCGCGCGGCTGGCACCGCTAGCAACGCGCTTGCGCGAGACCACCGAGGCCTACCTGGACTGGCGCTATACCCAGTATCCCAGCGCCGAGGCGCGCGCCCGCGCCCTCGCCGAGACCGGCGCCCACGGCTTCTCCGCGGCCTTCGCCAACTACCACGACGCGGTGCTGCTGAGCGTGAGCAACCGGCTCGAGGCGCTGCTGGTCTTGATCGAATGAGTCGGCGGATCCCAACCGAAAGAGCCTGCCCCTGTGGGCGAACCGAAGCACACCGCATTGGGCTCGCGGTGCGAAGCGCAGCCCGTCCCCACGGGCAAACCAAAGAAAGCGGTGATGTCGAGTGAGAACGATAGAGCGGTTCCGAAGCCTGAACGTCGGGCACTCGTGGTGGTTGGCCGGCGGGCGTTTCTGCTGGCCGAGGCAAGCCGGCGCCCGGACCCGATATTCGGCGACGGTCCTGCTCCTGGCGCTGGCGGCGGCGCTGATGCTGGGCGCCGCCGCAGCCCAGCACGCCATCGAGATCCCCAACTCGCTCCAGCGGCCGGACTCTGGGCAGGCCGTCAACCTGCTCGAACCGATTAAGAACATGCTTTCGGGGCGGGCGTGGCTCCTGGTCGAGGGCATCGACCCCGGGCTGCAGCGGCGGCCCGGCACCAACCCGCTCACACGCATGGACTGGCTCGGCCTCCAGGGAGGCATTGCTCAGCCCGGCGCCGCGATGCAGGCGCCGGGGGCGGCGGCGCTGGTGCCGTTCCGCGACCCCGGCCCGGCGTTCAGCCGCGACGTGCTGGTCACGCGCGACTTCAGCCAGATCCCCATCCAGACCGAGCCGCATCTGGCCGCCAACCCCCTCGACCCCGAGCACCTGGTGCTGGGCACCATCGATTACAACTTCCCTTCCAACAGCGCCTACGTCAGCTTCGACGGTGGCGAGACGTGGGAGGGGCCGAACCAGGTGCCGTACCTGCCGGACGACCGGATCTCCGGCGGCGACCCCGTGCTGGCCTTCAGTCGCGACGGGACCGTCCACTTCGCCAGCATTTCGATCGGCGTCGAGGAGTTCGCGGTCGGGCCGGTCGTGATCTTCTCGCTGGTGTCGAGCATCGCCGTGTCCAACTCGGCCGACGACGGCTTTACCTGGCCGCAGCCGGTCTCGACGGCGCGCTCCCGGGTGACCACCGACGACCTCGAGCCCGACCAGTTCGGCCGCCTGCGCGGCACCATCGACGTCGGCTTCCTCGACAAGCCCTGGCTGGCGAGCGGCCCGCACCCGGAGGACCCGAGCCGCGACGTACTGTACGTCACCTACACCGACTTCGAGACCAGCTACGACGTGTTCTATGTCGGGGAGCTCCCTGCCCTCCTGCCGCGCGAGGTACGCACGACCATCCGGCTGGTGACGTCCGACGACGGCGGTATCACCTGGAGTGAGCCCGTGGCGGTCAGCCCCACCGTGCGGCGCGGCTACGGCGAACTCGAGGGCGGCCCCGGTTCCGGTGCGTTCGGCACCGAGCGCGTGGTGCAGGGCTCGCAGCCGGTGGTTGGTCCCGACGGCACGGTCTGCGCCGCCTGGCTCGACAGCACCGACGACGACAGCATGAAGGGCGTCGCGGAGATCTGGGTATCGTGTTCGAGCGACATGGGGCGCAGCTTCGAGCCGCCTTCGGTTGCTACGACCTTCAACGAGATCGGCTTCCGCCCACGCAACGCCTTCTTCCGCTACTGGGCGAGCGCTTTCCCGCAGCTCGCGATCGGTCCGGACGGCGAGCTGTACGTTGTCTACGTCGCCCGACCTTCGGACCGGCTGAACGACGACGGCGACGTCTTCGTCGTCGGCTCGCGCGACCGCGGCGAGAGCTGGACGCGACCGCGGCGCCTCAACGACGACGATGGCGCGGCGCTCCAGTTCTTCCCCTCCGTCGATGTCGGCCCCGACGGGGTGGTGCATGTGATGTGGGGCGACATGCGCGATGACCCGGCGCAGACGCGCTACCACATCTACTACACGCGCTCGGAGGACGGCGGCGAGACCTGGGGCTTCGAGGACGAGCGCCTCGGTTTCCGCGTGGGCGACACGCGCGTCACCGACTTCGGGTCGAACCCAAACCGCGCCTTCCCCAACGGCCTGTTCATCGGTGACTACTTCTCGATCAGCGCGGCCGGAGATGAGGTGTACATGGTCTGGGCCGACGCCCGCCTCGGAGAGTTCGGCGGCGTCAACCAGAAGATCGGCTTCGCGCGCCTGAGAGCCATCGCATCGCCCGAAGTGTTCCTCTCGCCGCCGGCCGGGCCGGGGGGGCAAGAGGTCACACTCCAGGGCTTCGGCTTCCAACCCCAGATGGACATCTTCGTGCTGCTCGGCGACGCCACCATCGCCTTCGCGCGCACCAACGATGAAGGGCGTTTCACCAGCCAGCTGTTCATGCCGGTAACCGGCGAGGGTGCGCAGACGGTGCGGGCGGTCGACGCCAGCGGCAACGTCGCCAGCTCTTCGTTCTTCACCGAGTTCGGCTTTGGCTCCATCGAGCGCCTGGTGCGCGAGCTGGGTGAGCAGATCGAGGACCTGCATCAGCAATCGAGCACCGATCCAGGGGCACCCGTGCTCGTCTCCGGGTCGGGTGGACCACCCGCATTGGGCCCGTCGACGCTCGGCCTCGGTGCGACCGCGCCCAGCGCGCGCTCCGCCGGCTTGTGGGGTCCGCCGACATGGATACTCCTGGGTGTACTGCTGGCGCTGACGGGGCTGAGCCTGCGGAGGACATTGGCAGGGGCGAACCGGCAGCGTGGGCCGGACCGAAAGGAGTGAGCGCGATGCTCAGATGGCTTCGCAGGCATACAGGGACCGGCCGGGTCGCGGCGTTCGCGCTGGGCAAGGCCCGCGCCCTGCGCACGGCCACCGCGTTCCTTGTCCTGGTGACACCCGCCGCCCTCGCCCAGGACTACGAGCCCCCGCACACGCTGCCCGGCCCCGCCGCCGACCGCGTGCTCTTCCGTTCATTCCACGTCGACCGCGCGCCGCTCGAGCTGCGCGCCGGGGAGATGGACATCTACTTCTTCGGGTTGCGCACCGAGGCCGCCCTCGAGCTGCAGGGCGACCCCACCGTGCAGCTCTACCAGGCGCCGTCCACGACGCTCTCACTCATCCTCAATCCGGCGCCGGCACCGGACGGGCGACTCAACCCCTTCTCGTTGCCCGAGGTGCGGCGCGCGATGCAGTACCTGGTCGACCGCGAGTTCATAGCCCAGGATCTCTTCCGTGGCCTGGCGACGCCGATGGTATCGCACGTCAGCCCGCTCGACTACGACTACCTCGCCGTCTTCGAGATCGATCGCGGCTCCGGCATCCGCTACGACCCCGAGTTCGGCCGAGAGCTCATCGCTCAGGCGATGGCCGCCGCCGGCGCCGAGCGCGTCGACGACCGCTGGCACTTCGGCGGCCAGCCCATTCGCCTGCGCTTCATCGCGCGCGTCGAGGACGAACGGCGCGAGATCAGCGACCTGATTCGCGCCGAGCTGGAACAGGCCGGCTTCGACGTGACGATCTCGTACAATAACTTCGCCCCGGCGGTGCTGACGGTGTACTCCACCGACCCCGCGGCCTTCGAGTGGCACCTTTACACCGAGGGCTGGAGCCGCGGCGCGCCGCAACGCTACGACGTCGGCACGATCAACGCCATGACCGCCCCCTGGTTGGGCAACATGCCGGGCTGGCAGGAGAGCGGCTTCTGGCAGTACGAGATGCCCCGGCTCGACGAATTGGGGCAGCGGCTCTTCCGCGGCGAGTTCGCAAGCCGCGAGGAGCGCGACGCCATCTACACCGAGATGACCCGTCTGGGCCTCGAGGAGTCGGTACGGGTGTGGCTGGTTACCGTCACCAACAACTTCGCCACCAGCGCGGAGCTGCAGGGCGTAACCAACGACGTCGTCGCCGGGCCGCGCACGCCCTGGACACTGCGCGAGGCGTACGTTCCGGGGCGCCAGGACCTGACCGTGGGACACCTGTGGGTATGGACCGAGCGCACCACCTGGAACCCGGTGGCGGGATTCGGCGACGTCTACGGCGTCGACATCTGGCGCAACCTCACCGACCCGCCGCTGTGGAACCACCCGTTCACCGGCGTTCCGGGGCCGTTCCGCGCCGAGTACCAGGTCGAGACCGCGGGTCCGGACGGCACGCTCGAGGTACCGGCCGACGCGCTACGCTGGGACGTGGCGGAGAAGCGCTGGCTGCCGCTGGAGCCGGACGCCCGCGCGCGCAGCAAGGTGACCTTCGACTATTCGCGCTACCTGGGCGCGAACTGGCATCACGGTCAGCAGATCACCCTCGCCGACGCCATCTACAGCATCGCGCAGGCCTTCGAGATGGCCTACGACCCCGACAAGGCACGCACGGAGGTGGCGCTGGCGGTCACCTCGCGGCCCTACCTCGAGACCTTCCGCGGCTACCGCCTCATGGAAGACGACCGCCTCGAGGTCTACGTCGACTTCTGGCACTTCGACGAGAGCTCCATCGCCGCCTACGCCAGCCCCGCGTCGTTCTCCACGCCGTGGGAGGTGCTAGCGGCGATGGACGACCTGGTTTTCTCGCAGCGCCGCGCCGCCTACAGCGACACCGCCGCAGCGCGCTTCAACGTCCCCTGGCTCAGCCTGGTGATGAGCCGCGACGCGCGACTGGTGGAGCGCACGCTGCGCCAGTTCACGCGTGAGGGGCGCGTGCCGGAGGGCATATTCGACTTCGGTGGGCGCGCCCTCGTGACGCCCGCGGAGGCGCAGCAGCGCTACCAGGCGGCGCTGGACTGGTTCGACCGGACCGAGCACCTGGTAATCGGCAACGGCCCCTTCTGGCTGGCGCGCTACGACCCGCCGGCGCAGTTCGCCGAGCTGATCGCCTTCCGCGACGGGGCCTACCCCTTCCACCCGGGCGAGCACTACTTGGGGCAGGCCGAGCTGATCGCTATAGAGGCTCCCGCTACCAGCGAGCTGCGCGCCGGCGAGGCGAGCGAGCTGCGCGTGAACGTCGCAGCCCCTGGCGAGCTCGAGCTGCGCTACCTGCTGCTCGACGCCGCTACCGCCGAGCTGATCACGAGCGGGGAAGCGACGCGCGAAGCGGGCGGCGTGTTCAGCGTCACGCTGCCGGCCGAGGTCACAGAGGGGCTCTTCCCGGGCCTCCACCACCTCTATCTGGCTGCCTCGTCGAGTGAACTCGCGCTGATCTCCGAGCGGCGCGTGGACGTCGAGGTGTTGCCGTAGTGTGACGCCTTCGCTGCTGCGCCCGCTGCTGGTGCGCGCGGCCAGCCTGGTCGCCGTGCTGCTGGTGGTGCTCGTGCTCTTGGTGGTGAGTCTGGGCGCCACCGGGTTCAGCGAGCGCATGCTCGGCGCCGTCATCGGCGAGGAGCTGCGGGCCCTGCGGCCGGCGCTGGCCCAGACCATCACCGACCCCGAGGCGCTCGAGGTGGCGGTCGAAGCGCGTCGCGCCGAGCTCGAGTCGGCGTACGGTCTCGACCGCGCCTGGTACGAGCGCCTGCCGAGTACTGTGCTGCGGGTGTTCACCCTCGATCTCGGCGTGGCGCGCACCATGCGCGCCACGGACGGAAGCAACCGCATCGCCGACATCGTGCTCGAGCGGCTCCCCCCCACGGTGCTGCTGCTCACCACGGCGATGGCCATCACCGCCATCATCGGCCTGACGCTGGGGGTATGGCTCTCCACCCGGGTCGGCAGCTTCGCCGACCGCGCGATCTCGTACTTGGCGTCCATCAGCTACGCCCTGCCCGCCTGGTGGACGGGGATTCTGCTGATCCTGCTGCTGTCGTTCCAGCTCGGGCTGCTGCCGGCGGGCGGGATGTACAGCACGCCGCCGCCCGAGGGCGGCCTGCTGCGCTTCCTCGACCTCGCCATGCACGCCATCCTGCCGGTGTTTACACTGGTACTCGTGAGCGTCGGGCCCTACGTCTACATAGTGCGGAGCATCACCCTCGATGTGGCGCAGGAGGAATTCGTGACGCTGGCGCGTGCCAAGGGGCTGCCGGGGCGCGTGGTCGAACGGCGCCACGTGCTGCGGGTGGCGGCGGCGCCGATCGTCACCGGCCTCATTCTCGGCCTCACCGGCTCGCTCGGCGGCTCGATCCTGGTGGAGACGGTGTTCGACTGGCGCGGTATGGGAAGGCTCTACTACGACGCCATCGTGGGCACGCCCGACGAGGGGCTGATCATCGGGCTGACCTTCATGTTCACGTTGCTATACGTCGTGGCCCGCATGGTGCTCGAAGTGCTGTACGTTCTGCTCGACCCGCGTGTGCGGTACGAGGATGCGCAGACGCTCCGCCATTAGCCAACTGCTCGCCTCGGTGCCGGGGCGCCTGGGGCTGGGCCTGCTGGCAGCGCTGACGCTCCTGTCGCTCTACGTCGTGGCCACCTACCCACTCGACTTCGGGCCCGCGCGGTGGAGCAACCCCGCCGTGTGGTCCGACAACCCGTCCGCCGTGCCGCCAGCCTGGACCAACCTGCTGTCGCGCGAGCGCCGGCCGGTGCACCAGGTGGTGGAGGCGCACGAGCCGAGCGAGGTCGCCACCTCCGGCCCGGGCGAGACGCGCGTCTTTGAACTC
The DNA here is from genome assembly GCA_963662295.1 of Trueperaceae bacterium. Taxonomy (GTDB): domain Bacteria; phylum Deinococcota; class Deinococci; order Deinococcales; family Trueperaceae. The sequence continues at coordinate 2,948,357 of OY759346.1, read as the reverse complement.
ACCTTCGTCCAGGATGCCGACGAGCCGCCGACCTTCCTGTCGTTCACCCTGGGCGAGGTGCGCTACGCTGCGCGGCCGCCGCAATACGCATTGGAGCTCGTGCGTCCCGACGGCGTACGAATACCTCTGGCGCGTGAGGTGGTGACGGGACCGCGGCCAGCTGAGAGCGGGCCGTATGTGCGCTACGCCCAGACACCGCACCGGCTGCTTCTCAGCGCGGAGCGGGGGCTACCCGAGGCGATCGCCCGGGCCCTGTCTTCCGCATATCCGGAGGCCGCGAACGCCGAGGCCATGCGAGAGGCCCTGCGCACCCGGCCGCTGGCGGGGCTCTTCGGCGTGCCCGCCGCGGACGGGTCGTTCGAGCTGCTGCCCGGCCGCTACGCGCTCGAGGCGCGCTTCGCGGTGGCGGACCCCGGCGACGTGGTGTCGAGCGTGAGGGGCGTGGCTGGCGGGGCGGTATTCGGCCTGTTCGGCACCGACGCGCTCGGCCGCGACCTCGCCGAGGGGCTGCTCTTCGGGCTGCCCATCGCGCTGCTGATCGGCGTTCTGACATCGACGCTCAGCACCGTGATCGGCACCACCCTCGGGTTGGTGAGCGGTTTCGTCGGTGGCCGCACCGACCTCGTGATCCAGCGCGTTGCCGACGTGATGAACAACGTGCCCGTCTTGCCGCTGCTGATCTTCCTGGTGTTCATCCTGGGGTCGCAGCTGTGGCTGATTCTGGCTATCCTGGTCGTGTTCAGCTGGCCGGGGCTCGCCATCCTGGTGCGCTCGATGGTACTGCCCCTGCGCGCCAGCCCCGAAGTGGACGCGGCGCGCACGCTGGGAGCGTCGACGGCACACATCCTGCGCCACCACGTGTTCCCCCACACCGCCCCCTTCGTGTTCGCCCAGCTCATCTTCTTCGTGCCCGGCGCGATCCTCGCTGAGGCGGGGCTGTCGTTCCTCGGGCTCGGCGACCCCAGCCTGCCCACCTGGGGCCAGATCCTCGAGCAAGGGTTCCGTACCGGCGCGGTGTTTCTCGGCTACTGGTGGTGGGTCGTGCCGCCGGGGCTCCTGATCGTGCTCACGGCCGTCACCTTCATGCTGCTGGCGCTGGGGATGGAGACGGTCGTGAACCCGCGCTTGCGGGAGCCATGATGGATCGGCTCACCGTCGAGGACCTGCACGTGACCTACCGCAGCAGCCATGGCGCGGTGCGGGCGGTCGACGGCGTGTCGTTCGAGCTGGCGCTCGGCGGTGAGGCGCTGGGGGTGATCGGCGAGTCGGGCAGCGGCAAGAGCAGCCTGGCGCGGGCGCTGATGCGCCTGCTGCCAAAGAGCGCGAGCGTCGCCGGACGCATGCAGCTCGGGGAGCTCGACCTCGGCACCATGAGCGACGAGCGCTTCCGCGTCGGGGTGCGCTGGCGGCGCCTGGCGATGGTGCCACAGAGCGCCATGCACGCACTCAACCCGGTGCTGCGCGTCGGGGAGCAACTGGCTGAGTGCTGGCGGCTCGACCTCGACGGGGTGGGGCGCCGCGAGGCGCTCCGGCGCTCCGGCGACCTGCTCGAGCAGGTCGGCCTCGGCGCGCGCACCGGCATGCGTTACCCCCACGAGCTCTCTGGCGGAATGCGCCAACGGGCCATGATCGCCATGGCGCTCGCCCTCGAACCCGCCGTGCTGATCCTCGACGAGCCCACCAGCGCGCTCGACGTCTCGATCCAAGCACAGATCATGAACCTGCTCAAGCGCCTGCGGCGCGAGCGCGGTGTGTCGATGCTCTTCATCACCCACGACCTGGCGCTCGCGAGCGACCTGTGCGACGGCCTGGGGGTTCTCTACGCGGGGCAACTGCGCGAGATCGGCGGCGCCGACGAGGTCCTCACGGCCCCGAACGATCCCTATACCAGGGCGCTACTCGCCAGCATCCCGCGCCTGCACGGCGGCACGCGCCCCACCTTCCTGCCCGGCGCCCCGCCCGACCCCCGAGCCCCGTCGCCCGGCTGCCGCTTCCAACCGCGCTGCCCCGTGGCGTTCGAGCCGTGCCGCGAGCATGCGCCCGCTCTGGTCGAGGTGGGCGCGGGCCCGCGGGCCCGCTGCTGGCTGTACCAGCCGCTGCCGGACGGGGTGGGGCTTGCGAGTGAGGAGTCCGCGAACGGCGCGGCGGGGGCCGACCGTGGCACCTCCAGCGCAGCGCCTCCCGGGGCCATGGGCGCGCCTGCGCGCGGCGTGTCTCGGCCCCCCACGCCGTCCGTCCCCGAGGGGGCGCCAGTTCCCGTCACCGTCAGCGCCGCCTCTCCCGCCGGACCACCCCTGGTGCGACTCGAGGGCGTGAGCCTGTACTACTGGGTGCGGCGGGGTCTGTTCGGCAACGCGCCGGTAAAGGCACTCGAGCAGGTCGACCTCACCCTCGACCGTGGCGAGAGCGTCGCTGTAGTAGGAGAGAGCGGCAGCGGCAAGTCGACGCTGGGGCGGGCGCTGCTGCGGTTGGGGGTGCCGTTGCGGGGCCGTGTCGTGTTCGACGGCCAGGACGTCACAGCTCTGCCCGAAGCGGGGCTGCGCGGGTTCCGGAGGCAGGTGCAGGCGGTGTTCCAAGACCCCTACGCCAGCCTGAGCCCATACATGCGCGTCTTCGACCTGGTCGAAGAGCCGCTCGTGGTACACGGGCCGCCATCCCGCAAGGCCCGCCGGGAGCGGGTCCTGGCAGCGCTCGAGCAGGTCAAGCTGCGGCCCGCCTCCGAGTTCGTGGAGCTCTACCCCCACACCCTCTCCGGCGGTCAGCGGCAGCGCGTGAGCATCGCCCGCGCCATGGTGCTCGAGCCACAGCTGCTGGTGGCCGACGAGCCGGTGTCGATGATCGACGCCAGCAGCCGCGCCGAGATCCTCTACCTGTTGCGCGAGCTGCAGGAAGGGCGCGACCTGACCGTTCTCAACATCACCCACGACCTCGCCAGCGCGCGGCACTTCGCCGACCGCATCGTGGTGATGTACCTCGGCCGCGTCGTCGAGCTCGGTCCGGCGCGGCGCGTCATCGAGTCGCCCAAGCACCCTTACACCCGCGGTCTGCTCGCCGCCGTGCCCGAGCCCGACCCCGCCAACCGCCATCGGCTGCGGTCCGTCATCGAGGGGGAGCCGCCCAGCGCGCTGCAGGTGCCGAGCGGCTGCCCGTTCCACACCCGCTGCCCCGAGGCCATGCCCGGCATCTGTGACGTCACCTTCCCGGCTGTGACGCACCACGGCGAAGGACATGACGTGGCGTGTCACCTGTACCCAGCGGAGGACGATGGCGCGAAAGCGGAGTTCGAAGGCGGTGATGCCGGCGCGTAGGATGCTGCCGGCGCTCAAACTCACAGGGGCTTCCTCCTGCACCGATCCCTTACCCTGCGGGGTGGCCTAACCGGTGACCCGAACCAGGTTCAGGTTGTCCCGGTTCAGTGTCAGACCCCAGCCGGGGGCGTCGCCGAGGCGGATGCGACCACCATCGGGCGTCTGCTCGTCAAGGAACATGTCGCCGAACACGGGCGGGAAGGTCAGGCAGTCGGGGCTGGTGTTGAGGTACTCGCAGAAGGGGCAGTGGGGCTGGCTTATGACGAAGTGGTAGCTGTAGGCGCCGCTGCCGTGGGGCACCACGGGGATGTCGTAGGCCGCGGCCATCGCGGAGATGCGTAGCAGCTCGGTGAGGCCGCCGCACCACATCACATCCGGTTGCAAGATGTCGACGGAGCGGGTCTCGATGAGCTTGCGGAAGCCGTAGCGGGTGTACTCGTGCTCGCCGGTGGTCCAGCGCATCCAGGGGACGCGCTGCTTGAGGAGGGTGTGCCCGTCGAAGTCGTCGGGCGGCAGGACCTCCTCGAGCCAGTAGAGGTCGAGCTCCCGCATGGCGTAGGCCACCTCGACGGCATAGGGCACGTCGAGCGCCATCCAGCAGTCCGCCATCAGCAGGAAGTCGGGTCCGACCCGCTCGCGCATGTCGCGGAAGCGCTCGAAATCGGCCTTCAGCCCCTCGCGGCGGTCGACCGGCCCGTGCGACAGCGGCATCTTTCCGCCGATGAAGCCCGCTTCCTTGGCGACGTCGGGCCGGATGCCCGTGCAATAGAGCTCGATCTCGTCGCGGGTGGCGCCGCCGATCATCTGGTAGATGGGCTCCTGCCGCAAGATCCCCAACAGGTCCCACAGCGCCAGGTCCACGGCGCTCAGCGCCCACAGCGGGATGCCCTTGCGGCCGTAGAAGAGGCTGGCGCGGAACATCTGGTCCCAGATCTTGTTGAGGCTGCGCGGATCCTGGCCGATCAGGAAGCGCTTGAAGTGCTTCTCGATTATGTAGCAGGCCGGCGCGCCGCCCTGCCCGGCGCTGATGCCGACGGTCCCGTCGGAGGCCTCGACCTCGACCACGATGCTGTTCATGACGTTGATGCCGAAGCTGGTGCGGGACTGCTTGTACTCGGGGTAGGCCGACATCGGGGTGGCGATGAGGGTGTCGACCAGGTAGTGGCCCTCCTCGCGGTCGTGGTAGTCCCCCCCCGACCCCTTCTGGTCGAGCACGAAGGCGCGTACGTCGGTGATCGAAACGCTGTTCATAGGGCTCCTGCTCCTTTCCCGTAGGGTACCGCAATCGCCTCGGAAGGCCCCATCCTCCGTCCAGGTGTGCCTTGTGGTGGCCGTGAGGTTGGCGGCGAGGGCGTTGCGCTATGCTTCGTTCACGGATCTGGAGAAACATCGCGGCGCCAGCCAGCGCCGCCCGCGAAGATCTACACGGAGGTACCGATGGCGAGGCTTCACCCTTCTCGATGTGTTACTACCCTCGGAGCGCTGCTCGCGATCCCGGTGTTCCTGCTTGGCGTGGCGATGGCCCAGGGGGAGTCGGCCGAGGACGATATGGACATGGGGCCCTGTGAGGAGCTCAGGACCTTCGACGCCGTCGCCCGCGGCGCCATCGACCTCAGCGACTAGGTAGCGGGCGGAGCGAACGTGGCCAGCGACCGGCCCAACATCGTGTACATCCTGGCCGACGACATGGGCTACGGTGACCTGAGCTGCCTCAACGAGCGCTCGAAGATCACCACCACCCACCTCGACCGGATGGCCGTCGAGGGGATGGCCTTCCGGGACGCACACGCGACCTCCGCCGTCTGCACGCCATCCCGCTACAGCATCCTGACCGGGCGCTATAACTGGCGCTCGACCCTCAAGCAGGGGGTCGGTTGGGGATACTCCGAGCCGCTCATCGAGCCGGACCGCCTCACGGTTCCCGCCCTGCTCGCGAGCCACGGCTACCACAGCGGCTGCTTCGGCAAGTGGCACCTCGGCTGGCGCTGGGGCCGGCGCGAGGGCGCCGCGGACCCGCCCGCCGACCGCGACACCCCGGACTACGCCGGCGACGACGTCGACTTCGCCAGGCCCATCGAGGGCGGCCCGACCGCCGTCGGCTTCGACGCCTTCTTCGGCATCAGCGCCTCCCTCGACATGGCACCCTACGTCTACGTGGAGGATGACCGCGTCACCGCCCTCCCGGACCGCGTCGACCCGGGCCGCGAAGGCAGGGAGTTCTGGCGTGAGGGTCCCATCGCCCCCGACTTCGACCACGCCGACGTCTTGCCGAAGCTGACCGAGAAGGCGGTCGCCTACATCGAGGAGCGGGCCGCCACAAGCGACCCCTTCTTCCTCTACTTCCCCCTGCCCGCACCCCACACCCCAATCCTCCCCAGCGAACCGTTCCGTGGCGCCTCGGGCACCAACGAGTACGGCGACTTCTGCCTCATGGTCGACGACGTCGTGGGGCAGGTCATGGCCGCCCTCGAGCACGCCGGCGCCGCCGAAGACACCATCCTGATCTTCACCAGCGACAACGGCTGCTCCCCCATGGCCGACTTCGCCGAGCTGGCGGCCGTCGGCCACGAGCCGAGCTACCACTTCCGCGGCCACAAGTTCGACATCTACGAGGGCGGCCACCGAATCCCGCTTCTGGTCCGCTGGCCCAACGGCATCGCCCCCGGCACCTCCTCCGATGAGACCGTCTGTCTGGCCGACCTCCTGGCGACCCTCGCCGACATCCTCGGAGAGGAGCTCCCCGCCGACGCGGGCGAGGACAGCGTCAGCAACCTCCCGCTGTGGCGGGGCGGCTCCCTGGACGCCGCCCTCCGAGAGGCCACGGTCCACTCCTCGGTCGACGGCTCGCTCGCCATCCGCAAGGGCCGCTGGAAGCTCGAGATGTGCCCCGGCTCCGGCGGCCGCAGCTACCCGGCCCCCGGTCCGGAGTGCGACGGCTTCCCGCCTGTCCAGCTCTACGACGTGGGGGCCGACGTCGGCGAGCGCCGCAACCTCGAGGCGGAGCGCCCGGAGATCGTCGAGGAACTCACGAATCTCCTGACCCACTATGTCGACAACGGCCGCAGCACCCCGGGCCCCCCGCAGCGCAACGCCGGGGGCGCCCTGTGGCCGCAACTCTGGTGGATCGACCGAGCTTCCCCGGGCGACGAGAGGTAGAGGTCGGCGCCATGGCCCTGGAGCAGGCGGTGAGGCTCCCCACCCGCTCCCTCACCCACCCCGTCTTCCACGCCCTCGAACTATGGTTGACTGTTTCCCATGAACAACGCCAGAAAACCCAACGTCATCTTTATCTTTGCCGACGAATGGCGCGCCCAGGCCACCGGCTACAACGGCGACCCCAACTGCGAAACCCCCGTCCTCGACGCGTTCTCCAATGAGAGCATCGACCTCACCGAGGCCGTCTCCGGCTGCTCCGTCTGCTGCCCCTACCGCGGCAGCCTCTTGACAGGCCAATACCCGCTGTCGCACGGAATCATCATCAACGATGTCGAGCTCGACCCCACCTGCACCTCCGTCGCCGACGCCTTCAACGCCGGCGGCTACGACACCGCCTACGTCGGCAAGTGGCACGTCTACGGCAGCCCCGAGGGCCGGTGGGAGCGCCGCGAGGTCTTCGTCCCCCGCGAGTACCAGCTCCGCTTCGATTACTGGAAGGGCTTCGAGTGCAACCACGACTACAACGACTCGTGGTACTTCCACAACGACGACCCCACCCCACGCAAGTGGGAGGGCTACGACGCCTTCGCCCAGAGCCGCGACGCGGCCGACTACGTCAAAGGTCACGCCGACTCCGACAACCCCTTCCTGCTGATGCTCTCCTGGGGTCCGCCCCACTTCCCTCTGCACTCCGCCCCCGACGAGTACGGCGCCCGCTACGCCGACCGCGAACTCGAGCTGCACCCCAACGTGCCCGAGCACCTGCGCGACAAGGCGACCGAGGAGATGCGCGGCTACTACGCCCACGTCGCCGCCATCGACGACGCACTGGCCACCATCTTGGGCGCGGTCCGCGAGGCTGGCATCGAGGAGAACACGATCTTCGTGGTGACGGGAGATCACGGTGACATGCGCCAGAGCCAGGGGCTCGACACCAAGCTGTTCCCATTCGAGGAGAGCGTCCGGGTGCCGTTTCTGCTCCGTTGGCCGGAGCTCCACGGCAGCGAACCCCGCAAGCTCCCCGTGCCGATCGACACGCCCGACATCATGCCGACCCTGTTGGGCCTGTGCGGCCTCGAGGTTCCCGACACCGTCGAGGGTCGCGACTGGTCGCCGATCCTGCGCGGTGACGAGCCGCTCACCGGCGACGAGGCGGCGCTGCTGAACATGCCGTGCGAGTTCACCGAGCTGATCCGCAACGGCATGCGCGCCTACCGCGGCCTGCGCACCGTCCGCCACACCTACGTGCGCAACACCGACGGCCCCTGGCTGCTCTACGACAACGTCGCCGACCCCTACCAGAAGCGCAACCTGATCGGCCGCGCCGAGGATGCAAAGCTGCAGGCCGACCTCGAGCGGCGGCTGCAGGAACGGCTCGACGACCTCGGCGACGAGTTCCTGGACAGCCAGACCTACCTGGAGCGGGCGGGACTGACCCACTACAAGGAGGCGCTCGACGTCGAGAGGCTGCGCGTCTGGACCGATCCCTGGGCGGGGGAGGCGTGAGCGCGTCGGACAAGCCGAACCTGCTGATCCTGTTCACCGACATGCAGCGCGCCGACACGATCCACGCCCTCGGCAACCCCGTCATCCGGACGCCGAACCTCGACCGGCCCGTTGCTGCATGCACTATGGCCTCTACCCGCAGAATACGGGCCTTTATCAGAACGGCGCCATGATGGAGGACAACGTTGTATTGGGCTGAGCTGTTGGCGGCCGAGGGGAACCCTGAAGAAGCCGTAAGGTTAGTGGGGCACATTGAGGAGCATGAGCCTAGACGTCTTCTGGATACCCAGGTCCTCGCTGAGCTTGAGCGTTCGATGGCTCCCGAGGAGTTCGCTGCGGCTTTTGAGCGGGGTCGAGGGATGACCCCGGACGAGGTGGTGCGTGAGTTCCTCCCGGAACTCTCCATGTAGTCATCGTAAGTTTTTTCGTCCCTGACGCTAACGGCCGCCGATGTGCGACGCGACGCCGACGCCCATGCCCATCACGTCCTCTCCTCGTTGATCATGGCTTCGAGATCGCCGATCGTGAACGCACCGACGGTGAGACGCTCGCGCGCCATCCGATTGCCGAGGCGTTGAACGACCGCGTTCGCGGGCGTGTCGACGCCGTGCAGACGCCCTAGCTGCACAATCTCGCCGTTGAGATAGTCCGCCTCGATATCCCCGGCGCCCCGCATCACGCTCTGCAGTGACGAGCCGCCATGCCGGACCTGTCCGGGAACCCCCTGGCCTTTGATGTCCTCGCGGCGCTTGCGCACGTCATCCGCCGTGGCGCATTCGATGCCGGCCACCACATAGCAGGCGAGGGCTTCTTCGCGCAGCAAGCGGGCGATCTCGGGTGAGCCTTCGCCGCACGCGGCGTACACCGCGTTGCTGAGGTTGGCGACGAGCTTCGCGTATTTGAGTCGCATGATCTTGGGATCGGGCACCGAGCTGAAGCCCGACGCATCGATCGCTGCGGTCACTTCCGTGATGCAGGCGTCGACGCCGCTCGGATAGCGACCTGCGTCGAGCATGCCGGCGGTGTCTTCGGCATAGTTCACAACTGTGCCCGGCTCGAGATGCTCGCCGGGAAGGTACACGACCATCGTGTAGGTGTTGGCAAAGCGCCGCAGCGCTTTGCGCTCGTTGGCCACGCCGTTCTGGCAGCAGATGACCGATATCGAGTCGTCGGCGACGGCGTAGAGATCGCGAATCGCCTCCTCGGTGTGCTGGCTCTTCATGCACAGAAGCACCACATCCTCGGAGGTGAGGTCCGCGTCACGAGGATGACCCACCGCCGGGATCTTTAGCCGTACATCCTGCGTCGGTGAAACGAAGCGCAAGCCACCGGAACGGATCGAATCGAGGTGAGCCCCCCGGGCGATCAGCAGCACCTCGGAGCCCGATTGATGCAGGCGCGCTCCGACGGTTCCGCCTATAGCGCCGGCCCCATAGATCACGAATCGCACAGGCTTGACCTCCTCGCCCATGGACACGACTCTCTCCGCCGAAATCACGGGGGAGAATCATGTCCGTAGAACCAGTTCAAGAATAGCCCAGGCTCGACCATCCAGCGGCCTGCCCGGTCCAAGCACAAAGACGGTGGTTTTTCTGGACCACTCCTGGACCACAAACCTGATGGCGTTCATCAAACAAGATCTATCGAAACCGCAGAGACGATGTCCCTGACGCTAAAAATGTGGTGGGTCCTGTTGGACTCGAACCAGCGACCGAGCGATAATGAGGTGCCCGCCAATCGTTAGAGGCCGTCTGACCCTTTCAGGCGGCCTCGGTAACTAGGGGTTGAGGGGGTTCGCTCAGCAGGGGGGTAACCGATGGTGACGTCGATGGCGTCGACGCCGGTGTCGGATTCGATCAACGCACGTTCAGGGCATCAGAATGCCGCCGTTGACCTGGATCGCCTGGCCGGTGATGAAACAGGATTCGTCGGACACCAGGAACTTGACCGCCGCTGCAATGTCTTCGGGCCTTCCCGACCGGTTCATCGGCACGCGCCACCCCAGATAGAACGTATCGTCTTGCGTCGGCTCCGGGGGCCACGCCTCGCCGCGATCCTCCGCGGTCTCCTTGCGGATTATGCAGGGCACGATCGCGTTGGCCGTGACGTACGGCGCGCCCTCGTGCGCGATGCCCTTCGTGAGCCCAACGAGGCCGGCCTTGGACGCCGCATAGGTGCTGAACGAAGACCCCCCGATCCCCATGTAGCCGATGCTCGACGACATGGTCACGATGCGGCCGTATTTCCGTTCGATCATGCCCGGCAGGAGCTCGCGCGCGAGGGCAAACGTCGCCCGAAGGTTGACGTTGATCACCCGTTCCCACTCCTCGTCGGGAGTATCGGCGATCTTGTTCCTCTGTCCCATGCCGGCGTTGCTCACCAGGATGTCGACCGGTCCGAAGGCCTCGTTGGCCTTCTCGATCAACGCCTTGCACTCCCCGATCTCGCCGACGTCCGCCCGCACGGCCGTCGCTTCCCCGCCCATCCCCTCGATCTTTGCCACCGTCTGGTCGGCGGCCTCCTGGTCCCTCGAGTAGTTGACGACGATGCGGGCTCCCTCGCGGGCGAGTGCATACGAGATCCCTCGGCCGATTCCGTGGGACCCGCCCGTGACAAGTGTGACCTTTCCCTCGATGCTCATGCGCGTATCTCCTTTCGGCCTTGCCTTGGGGGTGTGCACCGCCATCGAGCGTCGGCCAGGTCGAGAGTGCTGTCTCATGTTCGGGGAGCCCCGCGTAGAGCACGCGCTCGTGCCCCAACGCGGGCGGCGTCTCACGCAGGGCCTTCAGGTAGACGTCCAGCTCGTCCTTGAAGTCCTCGAGGTCCGTGAAGGCGTCGATGCGGTTCAACCCGGGGGGGCGGAAAGCCCCGGATCAGAAGGTGGAATAGCGGATCTCCTTCTAGCGATAACTCGCCCAATGTGCGCAACCGCATTCCTAAGTATAAGCGCTCCTGGAGCGGCTCCGAGGAGGCGCTGCGCGGGTTGTTGACACGCCGGTGACGCGGCAGTGATGCGGCGGTGATGCGGCGGTGATGCGGCGGTGCCGTAGCGGTGCCCCCCACCCATGCATCATGACTCCAGCAGCGAACGAAAGGAGAACGGGATGCAAGAAAACCACAAGCCCCAAACCCGAAGCCACCAGAGCTCCGCCCTAAATTCAGAGAAAGGAAACAATCATGAGTTGGAACGATAATCTCGAACACTGAACCGCCCTGGGTTTGATGGAGGCTCCGTTCTCCCTCGAAAGGAGAGAATGGAGCATGACCCGTTACGACCAAGAAACCAAAGATCGAGTCATCCGCATGTTCATGGAGCGTCGAGAAGAAGCGCCGCACGAATCACGTTCAGCCTCCTATCGGCGCCTGCATGACCTAACCGGCATCCCGGTCGACACCATGCGCGGCTGGGTAGACAGAGCCCGCATCGACGCTGGTGACAAGCCAGGCCTGACAACCACAGAGCGTGAGGAGATCAAGGCCCTCAAGAAGGAAGTAGCCGAACTCAAACGAGCCAACGAGATCCTCAAGACAGCCAGCGCGTTTTTCGCGGCCGCGGAGCTCGACCGCCGACTCAAGTGATGGTCGCCTACATCAACGCGTATAAGAACCTGTTCGGGGTCGAGCCGATCTGCCGTGTCCTACGGGACCACAACGTGCCGATCGCCCCGAGCACGTACTACGCAGCCAAGAAGCGGCAAGCATCCGCTCGCCAGCAATCCGATGAGCGTCTCCTGGAGGTCATTCATCGGGTGCACCGCGAGAACTTTGGTGTGTACGGCGTCCGTAAGGTATGGCACGCCCTCCAGCACGAGAGTATCGACGTTGGGCGTGACCAGGTGGCGCGCCTGATGAGAGTCGCGGGCTTGAAGGGCATGACACGAAGAAGGAAGGTCCGCACGACCATCCCAACGCCTAGCGGCGTCAGCTCGCCGGATCTGGTGAGGCGAGACTGGTTCCAAGATGCGCCCGACATCGTTTGGGTGGCGGACTTCACGCACGTGCTCACTCGTGAAGGGTGGGTGTACGTGTCGTTCCTGCAGGACGGCTTCTCGAGGCGCATCCTGGGTTTCACGGTCAGTACCGGTAAGAGCAGCGAGCTGGTGATGAGGGCTCTGGAGCAGGCTGTGAGCGTCCGGCGTCGAACCGATCGGCGGTTCGTTGCTGACGGCGTGATTCATCATTCGGATGCCGGCAGTCAATATACGAGTCTGGCGTTCAGCCAGAAGTTGCTCGATCATGGCGTGAACGGTTCGATCGGTCGGGTGGGCACGGCGTATGACAATGCGTTGATGGAGAGCACGATCGGCTTGTTCAAGAGCGAGCTGATCCACGCCAGGTCGACGAGTTGGTGCTCGAGGCAGGAGGTGGAGACGGCGACGATGCGGTGGGTGAGGTGGTTCAACTGTCGGCGGTTGCACTCTTCGCTCGATTACGTCAGTCCCGTGGACTTCGAGATGGCGTACACTCAAGCGCAGGCCATGCCCAGGCTGGCCGCGTGAGAGCAGAGTCTCCACGAAACCCAGTACGGTTCACACAACCTCCAGTACGAGGAAACCCGAAGCAGGAACCTCAAGCACTACCAGGCCACACCCCGCCCCAGGCACTCCAGGGCACCGCTCAGAACCCGCCTCGCTCACCTCCTCCAGACCGCAGCGAAATGGTTGGAGACCGAACGCCCAGTAACATCGACGTGATCTTGGAGTAACCGCGAAGACCAAAGCGGAACGTGGGGCCCCGCACAACGACAACCGCGGGGCCCCACACAATGAAAAGTGACGAATCGTGCTGGGAAACGCTTGACACACTAACCCGGGTTTCACACTGATCCTTACGGGGCTCCTGCAGACCTAGATTGATTCGCGGTGATAGGGGACGTCAAGCCGCTGTAAGCTGGTTTTTTACGCGGTGAGAAGGCAACTGCGAAGTATCTCTTCGGCCACCTTATACTAGTTAACTAGTTGACAGTCTATTTGATCCGCTCGGCGTCCGGCACCCTAGCGGGTCGCCTGGTAGTAACGCTTGAACGGTCGCCGTTCGATCCCCTCGAGGTTCAGCTCGACCCCCAGCCCCGGCCCGGTCGGGGGGACGATGGTACCCCCTTCGCTCTTGAGGACCTCGGCGCCGATCAGCAGCTCCGCCGCCAGCTCCTCCTCGGCCTCGTCGCCGACGGTCTCGAAGATGTGGCCGTTGCGGATGAAGGCCATCGCCTGCAGGCCCTGCGCCAGCGACAGCGGTCCGTTGGGATTGTGCGGCGCTATGGCGACGTTGTGGGCGGCCGCGAGGCCCGCGAGTTCGCGGAACTGGAGGAAGCCGCCGCTGTTGCCCAGATCGGGCTGGAAGATGTCCACCGCCTGCTCGGTGACCATCCGGAGCATGTGGTGGTCGTAGATGGTGGCGGTGCGTTCGCCGGCCGCGATCCTGGGCCCGCCGCAGGCGGTGCTGGCTTCCTTGAGGGACTTCAGGCCGCGAATGTCCTCCGGCGGGAGCGGTTCCTCGATCAGGTCGACCAAGCCGCGTAGGCCGTACAGCAGCTGAGCGGCGCTGGCACCGCTGAGGCGGGCGTGGCAGTCGACCCAGATCTCCACCGAGTCGCCGTGGACCTCACGGGCCTTCTCGAAATAGGCGATCACCTCTCCGAGGACGGTGCGATCCAGCCACTGGTGTTCATTGTGGCTGCCGTCGACCCGGCCCTTGGTGCCCGAGTAGGCGGCGCCGCCGAGGTCGTAGCGCTGGCCATCGCCCGACACCCGCGCCACCTGGCCGTAGTAGACCGGCAGGGTGGTCTTGATCACGCGGTAGCCGCGGGCCAGCGCCGCGGCGATGTTGTCGGCGTACTCGTCGGGGCTGCCGCCACCCGGCACGTGGCAGTAGACGGGAATCCGATCGAGGGTGGGGCCGCCGAACAGCTCGAAGATCGGCTTGCCCAGCTCCTTGCCCTTGATGTCCCACATCGCCATCTCGAGGGCGCTGATGGCGGTGACCGCGACGCTGCCGATGGTCCACTGGTTGTCGCGGTACATCCGTTCGAAGTGCAGCGCCGGCCGGCGCGGGTCCGCGCCGATGAGGCCGATGTTGGTGGTGAGGTTTTCGATCGCTTTCAGGGTGGCGTCGTCGAAGCGCTTGGTGACCACTTCCGAGATGCCGGTAATGCCGGCGTCGGTGTGGATCTGGGTGAGGATGAGGTTGCGGAAGTTCGCGTCGACCAGGCGGGCGTCTATGGCGGTTATCTTCACCGGTGCTCCTCGGCGTATGCCTCCATCGCCTGCATCTCCGCCAGGCGCTCCGGCATCAGCCCGGTCAGATAGCCGGACACCTGCTTGACCCAATCGTTCACCAGAAACGCCCTGCCTCTCCAGTCCATGCTCACTCGACCAGCGGAACCCTACCAGGATATCCGAGAAGGCCTTGTGCTTCTCGCCGAGCGCGAGCGGCCTCGATCCGGTCGGCGTACAGGTCCCACTCCGGGTAGGTCGAGGTGTCAGGAGGGGTCGGGCAAGGGAGGCGTTTCTTCCTCTGCAGCTGAGGGGGTACGCAGCCTGGGGCCTTAGCCGATGTTCCCGCGCAGTAGTCCCCCCGCGGTCAGGTCCTGGGCAGCGATCATTCGGCCGTAGGCACCACCGCTTTCGAGCAGCTCCTGATGGCGGCCGATCTCGGCGACGCGGCCGCGCTCGAGGACGATGATGCTATCGGCATTGCGCACCGTGGATAGCCGGTGGGCGATGACGAGGGTGGTGCGGTGCTGGATCAGCCGCTCCAGGGCCTGTTGGATCAGCATCTCGGTCTCGGTGTCCACCGATGAGGTGGCCTCGTCGAGGACCAGCACCGGGGCGTCCTTGAGCAGGGCGCGGGCGATCGACAGGCGTTGCTTCTGGCCGCCGGAAAGGCGGACGCCGCGCTCGCCGATGGCGGTGTCGTAGCCCTGCGGGAGGTCGATGATGAACTCCTCGGCGTTGGCGGCGCGCGCCGCACTGTGCAGCTCGTCGTCGCTGGCCTCGGGCCGTCCGAACAGGATGTTGTCGCGCACGCTCCCGTGGAACAGGAACACGTCCTGCTGCACCGATGCGATGTGGCGGCGCAGGTATTCGATGCGGAGCTCGCGGAGGTCGAATCCGCCGAGATAAACGGCGCCCGCCTGCGGGTCGTAGTAGCGCGGAAGGAGCTGCGAGACCGTCGTCTTTCCGGCCCCGGTGTGACCCACCAGCGCGACCACCGAGGACTCGGGGATCTCGAAGTCGACCCCGTGGAGGACGGGATCGGCGGCGTCGGAGTAGGCGAAGGTGACGTGGTCGAAGCGCAGCGTCCAGGACATCGTCTCCTCCGGCGGCGACAGGGCGCCGGGAGCGTCGACGATGTCGGGCTCGATCGCCAGCAGCTGGAACACCCGGTCGGTGCTCACGGCCGCCCGCGAGAGCTGGTCGCTCATCGACGCCAGCTGCAGGAACGGCTGATAGATGTAGCCGAGGTAGACGATGAACAGGAACAGGTCGGCGACGCTGATTCCCCCTGCCAGGGCCGAGGTCCCACCCACCCCGATGACGAGGACGATACCGATCCCGCCGGCGGCCTCCATCAGCCCGCTGGGCATCAAGGAGATTTGGTTCGCTGTGATCGAGGCATCCCGGAAGGCGGCGGATCGGTGTTCCACACGGCGTGCGGATTCGCCCTCTTGGACGAACGACTTGATGACCGAGATGCCGGAGAAGTTGTCCTGTACTTGCGCCACCAGGTCGGAGAGCGACGAGCGCACCTGCCGCCACTTTCGCCTGACGTTCGACGCAAACCTGTAGATCAGGAACGCGACGACCGGGATCGGCGCCAGGGTGATGATGGTCAGCTGGGCGTCGATCTGGACGAGGACGGTGATCATCGCAGCGGGAATGACGACGGCCAGCATGGTCTCGGGGACGCCGTGGGCGACGAAGTCCTCCACCGCTTCGATGTCGTTGACGGAGCGAGAGATGAGGTTCCCGGTGCGCTCGCCGGTGAAGAAGCGGTGGGGGAGCGATTGCACGTGGCGGTAGACGCGCACCATGAGATCGTGCATGACCTGGTAGGCGGCGACGTGGGAGAAGCGTCCGTAGCCGTAGCGGGAGAGGCCGCGCAGCAGGTACACGGCGAGGAGCCCGACAGTGAGCCACATGAGATTCTGGCGACCGCCGCCGCCCTCGGTAAGCCATTTGATGAGTTCCCGGATGAGGATCGGTGGGATCAGGTTTGCCGCTGCAAACAGGAGCCCCGAGCCCACCGACAGGCCGAGCAGGAGCCTGCGGCCAGCGAGAATATCCCAGAACTGGCGGAGAAAGGTTACCACCTATCTCACGATACCCCAACATTCCAGGAGGGCTCCCGATCGATCTGTTCTCGGGTGGGTTATGGATAACGTCCCGCGAATCTGGCCTATATCAAGCGTTCAGCCGTCCTCCTGGGCGTATGCGGTCCACAGTTCATCGATACGCTCGGCGGGGAGCGGGTCGCTGTGCAGAACCAGGCGGTAGCGGAGCCTTAGTGCGCTCCCTGCGGGCAGATCGATATCGCCCACGCTGCACGGGGAGGGGTTGATGCCGCGCTGATAATCTACCCGCCACCGCACCGGATGACCGGGATTACCTGGATGATCGAGTACCGCGATGCCGCCGTGGATGACCCTAGTGTCGATGCTGCCGTCCGGGCGCTGGTAGGGGTACTCCAGCGGCATGTGCAGGTCGACCCAGGTGGCGACCTGCTGTTCGGTGTCGCCGTCGCGTTGGCCAGCCGAGTTGAAGGCGATGGCGCCGACCGAGATGCGGAAGGGCATCCGGACGAAGAGGCCGCCATACGCGTGCTTCTCGATGTTCACGTCGGTGAGGGAGAGCAGCGTCCAGTCGAGATCGAGGAGCAGCAGCTCGCCAGCTTCCGAAAGCGACCAGTCCTGCCGTCCGGCGAGGAGGTGGCTTCCGTCGGCGTGCTTCCAGATGGTCTCGATCGTCCAGGCGGGCGGTTCGGTGCTCACGATGCGCGGCGTGCTGGGCTCGATCAGACCAACCTCGTGGTTGGGACGTTGCCCGGCTTGGACCCAGAAGTCGCAGCCATTCACCCTGGCGAAGGTGAGCTGGATGCCGTGCTGGTGCGGGTGGTGCCAGGGGCTGTCCTCGGTCAGGCAGGCCCGGCCGTCCGCGATACGGAGCGGATGGATGTAGGGCATGTGGCCCGGGCGGGCGTTGTGCTGCAGCACCACTCTATCGATGGCGAGGTCGTCGACGAACAGGCTGCTTCTCTCGACGCGTAGGCTCCAGCGCGGTGAGGCGGTCACGGCACATCCTTTCCGATTACGGAATTCGGGGCGCGGGCTCCAGGTCGAAACGCTGTGCTCACGAGAACTCTGCGAGACATTGTACCCTCAAGCGGTCCACTCCCCTCCTTCGTCTGAATCGCCTTGCCCACCTTGTCCTGCAGCAGCACTGACAAGCAGTGCAAGCGGTCGCGAAAGCGTTGTAAAGAGGACGATCGCCGGTGCTAGCGTATTCGCTTGAAGGGTCTCATCGGGTGCGCTCCCAACCTCGAGTCGCCCTCGTACGAAGATGGGGGCGCCTTGTGAGGGCTGACCCCCGGGGCGGTGAAGTAAGGCGGGATCTCGGGAGCGGACCCACCCGATCGGGTATCGTCGGATACTTGCTGATGTCGACAGGGAGGTCGCCATGAAAGCTGCCGTCTGCTACGAGTTTGGCCAACCGCTGGTCGTCGAGGAGATCGAGCTCGAGGCCCCCCAACGAGGCGAGGTTAGGGTCCGGATAGCAGCGACCGCCATCTGCCACAGCGACATCCACCTGCTCAAGGGTGACTGGGGGCGAAGCACGCCGGTCGTGGCAGGCCACGAGGCCGCCGGGGTGGTCGAGGAGGTCGGCGAGGGCGTCACCCTGGTCCGGCCCGGCGACCGCGTGGTCGCGTCGCTCCTGAGGTCGTGCGGCCGCTGCTACTTCTGCACCAGCGGGTCCCCCCACCTCTGCGAGGGCGAGTACGCTTTGGCGACCGAACACCGGCTCAGGACCCTCTCGGGAGACCCGATCCATCAGGGCATCTACACGGCCGCGTTCGCCGAGCAGATCGTGGTCGACCAGTCCCAGCTGGTGCCCATCCCCACGGAGGTGCCCCTCGACAGCGCAGCGCTGCTGGGCTGCGGCGTGATCACCGGCTTCGGGGCGGTGGTGAACACCGCGAGGACCCCACCCCACAGCTCGGTGGTGGTCATCGGTGTGGGCGGCGTCGGGCTCAACGCGGTGCAGGGAGCGGTCCGGTCCGGCGCCCACCCGATCATCGCCATCGACCTGGTCGACAGCAAGCTCGCGGCGGCCCTCAGGTTCGGCGCCACCCACACCTTGAACGCCGCCTCCACCACGGTCGCCGACGCCGTCCGGGACCTGACCTCGGGCCGGGGTGCCGACTACGCCTTCGTGACCGTCGGGAGCGCCGCCGCCTTCGAGCAGGGCCTCTCCCTGACGCGCCGCGACGGGACCCTGGTCGTCGTCGGCATCCCCCCCACCGACGCGACCACGGTGCTGCCCGTCGCGACGTTCGTCCTCAGCACCATGGGCGGTCCCAAGCGGATCCTGGGCAGCTTCATGGGCTCCACCCGCCTGAGCGTGGATGTCCCGAAGCTCGTGGAACTGTACCTGCAGGGCGGGCTGAAGCTCGACGAACTGATCACCGCCCGCTACCCACTCGAGGAGATCAATGAGGCCATCGAGGCCGTGGAGAGCGGGGAAGCGCTGAGGAATGTGATTACATTTGGATGAGGGAGTAGCTGAGGGAACAATACCTTCGCCAATTAGGCTGCCCGAATTGCCCCTATCCTAGGGATGTTGTCCGGGAAATGCTGAATAACAATGGCATCCGGCTTTTGGTCGTGCTGTATCCTCCGCGCCCGCTACCGAGAGGGCATCGATAAGGCAAGGCCGGTCGAGCCCGGGCGGGTCTACGAGTACGAAATCAATGTGGCCACGTTGCCGTGAAAGGATGGCTCGATGAACCTTAGCTGCACTTCCATCATGCTCCCTCGTTGGACGCTGGATGAGACCTTTGATCGCCTCGCGGAATACGGCTATGACGCCGTTGAACTCCGCTGCCGCTACAACCCCGACGATGCCAGCGCCGAGCCGTCGTTTTGGGGCCGCCACCTCTCTGATGTCAGCCCGGATAACGTGGTCGCGAAAGCCGAACAGATTCGGGCCGCGGTGCAGCGCAGTGGCGTCCGCGTCGCCGCGCTGGCCCCCAGCGTCACCTACGAAAAGACGGATGTCGTGATCAAGCTCTTCGCAGGGGCGCTGGCTATTGACCCCGAAAATCCGCCCCTGATCCGTATCGGCGCGCCCGGCCAAGATCGTGACAGACCGTACCTGCCCCAATTTGCCGAGGCGCGTGCGGGCTTTGCCAAGCTGACCGAACTGGCGCGCGAATACGGCGTCAAGGTGGTCTACGAGATTCATGTCGGCACGGTGGCGGTCTCGGCGTCGCGCACCCTCGAACTCCTCCGCGACCTGGACCCCGAGCACATCGGCGCGATCTACGACGTGCCGAACATGCTCCGCGTCGGACTCGAAGATTCGCGCATGGGGCTCGAGCTGCTCGGTCCGTATCTGGCCCACTGTCATATCGGAAACGGCATGCCGGTGACCACGGAACGCGACGACGATGGCAGCATGGCGTGGCGGTGGACCTTCGCTGACCTCAAGGAAGGCGTGGCCAATATTCCGCAGATCATCGCGGACCTCAAGCACGTGGGGTATCGAGGCGCAATCTCGCTGGAAGAATTCGGGCCGGGGGATGACGCGGAAAAAGTGCAGGAACAAGGAGCCTATCTGCGCCTGCTGCTGGCACGGGATTAGCGCCTGCCATGATGCGCTATTCGATCTGCAACGAACTCTTCGAGGGCTGGTCGCTGGCCGAAACTGCGGCCTTCGTAGCCGAGTTGGGCTATGAAGGGCTGGAGATCGCGCCTTACACCCTCTGCGAACGGGTGACCGATCTCTCCGCGGACGATCGTATGCGCATTCGCCGCACAGTCGAAGCGGCGGGGTTGCGCGTCGTCGGTCTGCACTGGCTGCTGGCCCGTACGGAGGGTTTTCAGGTGAACGATGCCGACCCAGACGTGCGGGAGCGGACCGCGCAATACCTATTCGACCTGATCGACTGCTGTGCCGACGTCGGCGGCGAAGTCCTGATCTTCGGCTCGCCCCAACAACGCGATGTCCCCGTGGACCGTTCGCAGGCCGAGGCGTGGCAATCGACCTGTGAGATCATGCAGCGGTGCGGCGACCGTGCGCAAAAACGGGGCCTCATCTTCTGTGTCGAGCCGCTTAGCAGCAACGAAACCACCTTCATCACCAACGTGGACGAAGCGGCTGAACTGGTCCGCCAGGTGGACCACCCCCACCTGCGGATGATGGTCGATACCAAGGCGATGAGCCACTACGACCGCCCCATTCCAGACCAGATCCGCAGCGTCCATCCCCTCTTCCACCACGTCCACGTCAACGATCCCAATCTGCGCGGACCGGGCATGGGCGATCTGGATTTCCAGCCGATTCTGCAAACGCTGCACGACCTCAACTACGAACGCTGGGTATCGGTTGAGGTCTTTGACTTCACGCCGGGCGCGGAACGGACGGCGCGGCAGAGTCTAGCCTATCTGCGGAAATGCCAACCGTAACATCTAGGCTCCAAGCCTGGGTGGAGGCCGCTTCACCTGAATCGAATGATAGCGTTTCGCCGCGCGCCCCACTCGGAAACCTGTCGCCCACTACAGTAGTTTCTCGTCCCAGACGACGTTTTTGGGGTTTCTCGAGGTTCCCCCACACCATCACCCTGTTGGCCTCGATCAGGTCGAGCTGCCAACAAGAGGCCTGGACTGCCATACCTCTCGAGGGTCGCCCAGGTTCGATTCATCCTTGAGATCACGCATCGCGTCGTTCGCCACTTCGATCGTACCCCCGAAAGGAGCTCCGGCTTTCTCTCGTGTCGACGGACCGGTTTGTACTAAGATTCAGAGCGTACCAACAGCAGGAGCGTGTGGCGAGCCCGAAAGGTTCAAGCACTACTCATCGGCGTTGTGGTGGGAGCTCTTCCACCCCGCAGCCGACAAATCGTGAGGTGAGACTATGCCATTGGAGCTGATTGCCGACCGGCCGGGACATGCGATCATGCAGCCCTACCAAGAGACGCCTCCGGGGCCGGACCAGGTGCGGCTCCGCAGCCTCTACAGCGCCATCAAGCACGGGACGGAGTTTCGCGGGTTCCAGGCGAACACGCCGGACGCGACCGCACGCTGGGACTCGCAGCTCAGACTCCACATCCGCGGCGAGGAGCAGCAGGGCCAGTTCCCCATGGCCCTGGGCGACCTGTGCCTTGGTGTCGTGATGGACCTCGGTGAGAAGGTAACCGGCTTCAAGGTGGGGGACCAGGTCTTCGCACACGTTCCGGTACGGGCGACGCACACCGTTCCAGCCCAGCGGTTACAGATTGCACCTGAGGGCGCTTCGCCGCAAGCCTTGATGTACACCAACCCTACCGATGTTGCGGTGGGTGGGGTCCGCGACGCCCCCGTGCGCCTGGGCGACCGGGTAGCGGTGTTCGGGCTCGGGGCGATTGGACAGATGGCCGTCCAGGTTGCCCGCCTGGCCGGCGCCAGCTGGGTAGCAGCCATAGACCCCATCGACATTCGTCGTGACGCGGCCGCCCGCCACGGCGCCGATCTGGTCATCGACCCGACCCAGGACGACGCTGGCCTGGTGATCAAGCAGAGGACTCAAGGCGTGGGCGTGGACGTGACCATGGAGACCAGCGGGTCCTACGCGGCGCTGAACGACGCCCTGCGCTCGACAAAATACCGCGGTACCGTGGTTTCGACCGCGTACTACAACGGGCCCACTCAGGCGCTGGCCCTGGCCGGAGAGTGGCATCGGAATCGGATACAGATCGTTTCGAGCCGGTCCAACAGCGAACCGCAGCCGGAACACGGCTGGGACTACACCCGAATCAAGTCTGAGTCGCTGGCTCTGATGGTGGACGGGCGCCTCGACGCCGATGACCTGATGCATCCCGTCGTCCCGCTATCTCGGGCGGCCGACGCCTACCTGGAGATGAACGAACACCCCGAGCGGGGCATCAAGCTCGGCATCGATCATTCGCTGGAGGAGTAGCGGCACCGGAGATCGTAGATTCAGGGAGCGAATACGGAACCGATGGAAACTGCAGCGCAACCCACAGTGATCAAGATACTGATCGTCCTGCTGATCCTGGTGGGCACGACCGCACAGGCGCAAGAGCTGTCTTTAGCCGACATCGAAGGTTCCACCTGGGTGCTCCGTGAGATAGGTCCAGGCCGGCCTCCGCTCCCAGCGCTTCCCGTGCTGGCCGTCTTCGCCAACGGCACGGTGTCCGGATCGGCAGGCTGCAACGATTACCGCGCGGGCTACACGGGTCAGAATGCGACCCGCCTCGAAATCGACAGCATCTACACTACGAGAAGAACGTGCGAGCCGCTGGTCATGGCCCACGAGGACGAGTTCCTCGCCAAACTGCAAGGCGTGAACACCTTCGGACTCCAGGACGGCGATCTCATCCTTGACTACTGGCTGGATTGGATGGACGGCCACTACGGCACGATTCGGTTCGAGCGTCACCTCGTGCCCGATCGTCTGGGCGGCGCACCCTGGAATTGGATCCGGTACGAAGATCCGGTCGTTGGCAGAGTCGTCATTCCCAACCCCGAGGAGTTCCGGCTAGCGTTCGTGGATCAAGGTCGGCTGACGCTGGTAACCGACTGCCTGGAAGCCGTCCTGCCTTACGCCGTCGATGGCTCGAACGTGGCGATCAATACCCGGGGTCTTGACCTTTCGGACTGCACCGCCGACTCCCCCTCGCGCCGACTCGTTCGCGATCTCGAACTCGTCGGCATCTTCTCTTTCAACGAGGGACGGCTCTTGCTGGACCTGTTCGCCGACGGTGGCGCGCTGCTGTTCGAACGTGCGCCCTAAGCAAGAACGTCGCCTGATTTAGATCGAACCCATCAAACGCTTCGCTGAATTCAACACCAATGAATCGATGAAGTTACAGCGGGTTGCGCATTGAGTGATCGTGCTTCATGCTGAGGCATGGCGCACTCTACCGACCTCCGAGAACGCATCGTAAACGCCGTCCTACACAAGCGTTACACCCTCCATGAAGCCGCAGACACGTTCGACGTTGGAACCGCCACCGTCAGTCGCTACCTCCGCCGCTACCGCCAAAGTGGAGATCTCACCCCCAGAACCTCCCCGGGCCGCCCCAGCGCCCTCCATGAGCACCAGGCATGGGTTGAGCAGAGCCTCATCAGCAACGACCTCACCCACGACCAGCGCTGCGACCTTTTCTTGGAGAGAACCGGCGTCCGCATCAGCAGAGCGACCATGTGCCGCTGGGTACAGAGATTGGGATCGACGAGAAAAAAAGACGATCTACGCGAGTGAACAGAATCCAGAGGCCCGGTGGAGGTTCCTGGCTTGGATCAGAGGTATTGACCCGCACCGGTTGGTGTTCGTCGATGAGAGCGGCTTCAACGTCGCCATGACCCTGCCCTACGCCTACGCCCCACGTGGACAACGTGCCGTGGGTAGGGTGCCGAAGAACCGTGGGGAGAACACCAGCCTCGTTGCAGCGATCAGTCTCGATGAGGGTGTGGGTGACGCGATGACGTTGACCGGAGCGGTGGATGGCGTGGCGTTTTTAGCGTACATCGAGCAGGTCATCGCTCCGAAGCTGAGGCCGGGGCAGATCGTGGTGATGGATCAGCTGGGGGTGCACCGCAAACCGGAGGTGCGGGAGGCGATCGAGGCGAGGGGGTGCGAGTTGGTGTTGTTGCCTGGGTACAGTCCGGACTTCAACCCCATTGAGTTGGCTTTTTCGAAGATAAAGGCGTTCGTGAAAGCTGTGGGGGCGAGGACGAGGGGAGCGTTGGACTCTGCGATCGCGGCTGCGCTATCGACGGTGTCGTTGGGGGATGTGTTGGGTTGGTTTGAGCATGCCGGAGTCACCAATCACTCATTCTGAGAACCGCTGTAGTCTCTCACGCTCCTTCTTTGGTGGGCCCTGTTGGACTCGAACCAGCGACCGAGTGACTATGAGCTGACCGCAAGAGTGCCGACTGGTGTCAGGTGGTGCCGGGTCATCCATGCTCCAAGAGGAGCTTGGGCCGCCCCATGCGCCGGCTCTCCCCACCCGCCAGCACCAGCGCGGCGATCACCGGACGCCGCCGAGGTGCCCCTCGAGGGCCTTGAGGCTCTCCAGGTTGTGGGCCGGTGCGAACACGTCCACGAATGGCAGCGCGGTCTTCATGCCGGCCGCGCTGGGTCGGTATCCCGGGCTGCCGGCTAGAGGGTTGAGCCACAGCACGCGGGCGCTCCGGCGTTTGAGGGTTCGCATGGCCGTCTCGAGCACCTCGAGGTCGCCGGTATCCCAGCCGTCGCTGGCGATGATCACCACCGTCGAGGGGTCGAGGGCGCCACCGTAACGCTCGAGAAACCGTGTCAGGCTGGCCCCAATTTTGGTGCCTCCGCTACGGCCTGGCATGGACATCCGGGCCGTTCGGATGGCGTCCTCGACCCCCAGGAAGCGCAGCGCGTCGGTGAGCCTGTAGAGATCTGTAGCGAAGCCGAATACCTCGGTTCGCCCGAGGGCCCGCTGCCGGACGAAGGCGTAGGCGAGCTGGAGAAGGAACTGGCTGTAGATCATCATCGATCCGGACACGTCGAAGAGGAATGCCAACCGGGTCTTCTCGCGCCGGCGTTTGCGGTGGAACAGTTCCAGAGGTTCCCCCCCGTGGGCGAGGCTGTGCCGCAGGGTTCGCCGGAAGTCGAGCTGCTGGCCGCGCCGCTGGCTTATCCGGTGCCTCCGCGACATCCGGGTGGCGAGCTTCCGCCCCAGGGCCGCCACCAGCCGTCTGAGGGTCTCCACCTGCCCGGTCTCGACCCCTGCGAAGTCCTGGCCAGCAACCACCTCGGCCGGACTGTAGCCCATGGTATCGACCTGCTCCTCGGTATCGCTGCCCTGGGACCAGTCGAAAACGCTCAGGCCCTGCGGCGCCGGGTTCGGAATCTGGGCCTGCAGCTCGTCGAACGGGTTCTCCTCGCCGGAGGCGAGCTCGCCGGACCAGAACCGTTCGAACAGTCGGTCGAAGCGGCGCTGTTCGAGCGGACTCTTGGCGAAAACCGTCCGGAGGGCCAGGTGCACCGCATCGGGATCGGCCAGGTCCACGACCGCCAGTGCTTTGACGCCGAGCCCGACCTCAAAGGCGCTCACCAGCATCCCCTGGTCTCGCAGGAGTCGCCCGAAGGCGAGCAGATTGGCCTCCAGCGTGCTTGGGTAGGGTTCCATCACCGACACCGTGGGCGCTTCAGAGCTTGCTCGCCACCTGTTGCCAGGCCCGCTCGAGCCACACCTGTTCGCTCCCAACCTCGAGGCCGGAGACCGCCTCGAGCAGCACCTTCAGCCACCTCGATCGGAAACGGCTCTGGTCCTCCATGTGCTTGAGGATGACCCCGGCCGAGGCGACGACTACCTCCTCGCCAAGGCTGTCGGCGTCGAGCACCACCAGGGCGGAGATCCAGTCCAGGCTCTCGGCGACCCCCGGGCTCTTCTCGAGCGGCAGGCGCCGCAGGAGCTGCACGAAGGCGGTGACCTGCCGGGTCAGGGCCTCTCCGGCGGCGGGCACCCGTACGCGCAGGATCTCCAGCTCCTTGTCGAACGAGGGGTAGTCGATCCACAGGTAGAGGCAGCGCCGCCGGAGCGCATCGGAGAGCTCGCGCGTCCGGTTGCTGGTCAGCACCGTGACGGGCGGGTGGGCCGCCGTGAGGGTGCCCATCTCGGGGATGGTCACCTGCCAGTCGGACAGAAGCTCGAGCAGGAAGGCCTCGAACGCCTCGTCGGTGCGGTCGATCTCGTCGATCAGGAGGACCGCGGTGCGCTCGGCCAGGACCGCCTTCAGAAGGGGCCGCTCGAGCAGGAAGTCGCGGCTGAAGATCTCGGTCTCGCGCGCCTCTAGGGTGCGGTTGCTCTCCTCCGTGAGGCGGATGTGCAGGAGCTGCCGCTGATAGTTCCACTCGTAAATGGCGGCGGAGGCGTCGAGCCCCTCGTAGCACTGCAGCCGGATCAGCTCGGTATCCAGGACCTGCGCCATCGACTTGGCGATCTCGGTCTTGCCGACCCCCGCCGGCCCCTCGACCAGAAGGGGCCGCTCGAGCACCCGGGCGAGTTGCAAGGCCGTGGCGATAGGCCGGTCGGCAATATAGCTCTGTTCGGAGAGGGACGCCTGGATGGCGTCGATGTCGGAATGCATCGCCACCGAGTTTACCAGGGGTTTCCGATTGGTCGGTGCAGCCGGAGACGACGGCAAGGAGGCGCCCCTACCGGTAATCGCCGGTAGGGGCGCCTCGGAGGTGCGATCGTCAGTTGTTGTCCCAGGCTGCGGCCAGGGCGCGCCTGGTGTGGACCTTGGCCAGGTGGGTGCGGTAGTCGGCGCCGGCGAAGGGGTCTTCCAGGGGGTCGGTGCCGTCCGCAGCGTGCTCGGCGGCGCTGGCCGCCAGCTCGGCGCTGAAGCTCTGCCCCTCGACCGCCTGCTCGACCGCCGTGGCTCGGTAGCCCGCGTCGGAGACGCCGGTGACGCCCACGCGGCACTTGCTGACGGTTCCGTTTGCGCCCTCGATCACCACGGCGACGCCGCAGATGGCGTAGCCGGAGGCGGGGTGATAGAACTTCTGGTAGCTCGAGCCCCCCGCCTGGGCCGGAATCCGCACCTCGACCAGGATCTCACCCGGCTCGGTCGCGGTTTCGAAGAAACCCTGGAAGAAGGCGGCGGCCGCGACCGTGCGGCGGCCTCCGGGCCCCTGGAGAACGAGCTCGGCCTCGGCCGCGAGGACCGCGGCGGGGAAGTCCCCGGCCGGGTCGGCGTGGGCGAGCGATCCGCCGAGGGTGCCCATGTTGCGCACCTGCATGTCGCCGATGTGGCCAGCGGTCTCGGCAAGGAGCGGGGCCTTCGAGGCGAGAAGCTCCGAGGTGTGGATCTGATGGTGGGTGCTCAGTGCCCCCACCGCGACGGCGCCGCCCTCCTCGCGGATGTACTGCAGCTGGCCCCTCAACCCCTTCATGTCGATCAGATGGGCCGGGGTCGAGAGCCGCAGCTTCATGGCCGGGAGCAGGCTATGCCCGCCGGCGAGCAGCTTGGCGTCGTTGCCGTGCTGGGCCAGCAGGCCGAGGGCCTCGTCCAGCGTCGAAGGCGCGTGATAGCTGAAGTTATCTGGGTACATGTAAGGACCTCGCCTCCTTTAGTCGGCGGCCGCCGCCGGCTGGGCGTCTTGGATCGCCTTCCACACCCGCTGGGGGGTGAGCGGCATGTTGAGGTTTCGGATTCCCAGGGGCTTGAGCGCGTCGATCACGGCGTTCACCACCGCCGCGGCGCTGGCGATGGTACCGGCCTCGCCGATCCCTTTCACGCCCAGGGGGTTGACCGGTGAGGGAGTGATGGTGTGATCGGTTTCGAAGTGGGGAAGCTGCCACGCTTTGGGCACCGCGTAATCCGTCAGCGAGCCCGAAAGCAACTGGCCGTTGTCGTCGTAGACGGCCGCCTCGTAGAGAGCCTGGGCGATCCCCTGGGCGATTCCACCGTGCACTTGACCATCGACGATCAGGGGATTGATCTGCGGCCCGCAATCGTCCACCGATACGTAGCGCTTGATCTCGACCTGGCCGGTTTCGCCATCTATCTCGACCACGCAGATGTGGGTTCCGAAGGGGTAGGTGCAGTTGGGCGGGTCGTAGTAGGTAGTGTCGTCGAGGAACGGGTCCATGCCTGCCGGCAGGTCGTAGGCCAGCGCCGCGGCGCCGGCGACCTCCTGGATGGTCTTGACTTGATCCGGCGAGCCCTTGACCTGGAACTTTCCGTCACGGAACTCGAGGTCCTCCTCGCGAGCCTCGAGCATGTGGGCGGCGAGCCTCGTGGCTTTTTCCATGATGCGCTGGGTGCTATTGAAGACCGCTACGGTCCCGACCGCCGCGCTGCGCGAGCCATAGGTGCCGTAGCCAAAGGGGGTGCCCTGGGAGTCGCTGTGCTTGACCACGACGTCCTCTATCGGGATGCCTAGCTCGTCAGCCACCACCTGAGCCATGGTGGTCTCGTGGCCCTGGCCATGCGACTGCGAGCCGGTGGTGACCACCGTCTTGCCTGTCAGGTGAACCCGGACGTTCGCGCTCTCCCACAGTCCGGCGCCCCAACCCTCCTTGGGCAGGCCGATCCACTTCGACGGTGCCACCCCGCATATCTCCACGTAGGAGGACAGGCCAAGTCCTAGGTAGCGACCTTGGCGCCGGGCCTCTTCCTGCTCTCTCCGGAAGTCCTTGTAGCCGGCCATCTCCAGAGCCCGGTTTAGGGCGGTCTCGTACTCGCCGCTATCGTAGGCCAGGCCGTTGAGCAGGTTGTCGGCCGGTTCGTAGGGGAACGCCCGAGGCTGAATGAAGTTCTTGCGGCGGACCTCGGCCGGATCGAGTCCCAATTCGGCGGCCACCAGGTCCATCGCTCGCTCCACCACGTAGGTTGCTTCGGGGCGGCCGGCGCCGCGGTAGGCGTCGACCATGGCGGTGTTGGTGTAGACCCCAAGGACGCGGCAGGAGATGTGGGGGAACGAGTAGGGTCCGGACAACATCCTGCCGTAAAGCGTGGTGGGGATGCCTGGGGCAATGGTGGAGAGCACCCCGCCCAGGTTCGCGTAGGTTTCCACCTTGAGTGCAGTGATGGTGCCGTCGAGGCGGGCCCCCACCTCGATGTCGGTGAGGTGGTCCCGGCCGTGGGTGGTAGCGATGTAGCTCTCCTGGCGGCTCTCGATCCACTTGACGGGACGGCGGGTCAGCTTGGCCAGAGCCGCTACCAACGGGTACTCGGGGTAGAGGAAGATTTTGGCGCCGAAGCCGCCGCCGACCTGCGGCGAGATGCAGCGCATCTTAGTTTCGGGAATGTCGAACACGAAGGCTGTCATTAGCAGGCGCATCACGTGCGGGGCCTGGGAGGTCATCCACACGGTGTACTCGTCGGTGCCCGTATCGAATTGCCCCAGCGCGCCGCGTGTTTCTATCGGGTTGGGGATGAGTCGCTGGTTGATCAGGTGCTCCCTGACCACCACCTCGGACTCGCTGAGGGCGCGCTCGGTCGCCTCCGAATCGCCGGCCGACCAATCCATGACAATGTTGTTGGGGGCGTTTTCGTGGAGTTGGGGTGCGCCCGCTTCGGTCGCTTTCTTGGCGTTTACCACGACCGGCAGCTGGTCGTAATCGACCTCGATGTAGGCCAGGGCATCTTCGGCCTGGTAGCGGTCCTCAGCCACCACCACCACCACTCCCAGGCCGGCGTGGGTGACCTTGTCGATGGCCAGCAGTCGGGGGGTGTTGGGGTGGTTTTCAACCCCGCCGGCCTGCCAGGCGCACGGGAGCGGGTTGACGTGCTCGAAGTCCTTGCCGGTGTAGATTGCTACCACCCCGGGCCGCGTTTCGGCCTTCGATACGTCGATCGCCCGGATATTGGCATGCGCGTAGGGGCTCCTGAGGATCGCGGCGTGGAGCATGCCGGGGAGCTGGATGTCCTCGATGTACTCGGCGCTGCCGGTGAGCAGGCGCGGGTCCTCAACGCGCTTCAGGGGGTTGCCGACGTAGCCGGCCATCAGGTTCCGCCCGACATTGCTGCGGCGGCCGCCTTGACGGCCTTGACGATGTTCACGTAGCCGGTGCAGCGGCACAGGTTGCCCTCGAGTCCGTGGCGGATCTCCTCTTCACTGGGGTCGGGATTGCGCTCCAGGAGCTGCACGGTCGCCATCAGGAAGCCGGGGGTGCAGAAGCCGCACTGGAGCCCGTGCATCTCCCAGAAGCCCTCCTGAATGGGGTGAAGATCGCCGTTCGAGGCAAGCCCCTCGACGGTGGTGATGGCTGAGCCGTCTGCCTGCACCGCCAGCAGGGTGCAGGATTTGACCGCGAGGCCGTCGACGATGACGGTGCAGCTGCCGCAGCTCGAGGTGTCGCAGCCGACGTGCGTGCCCGTGAGCCCTAGACCCTCGCGAATCAGGTGAACGAGGAGCATCCTGGGTTCGACCTCCCGGCTGTAGCTCTGGTCGTTGACGGTGAGGGAAACCGGTAGCCTATCCATCCATCACATCCAATCTTGCGCCGCACGGGCGCTGCTGTACAAACGCGAACGCGTGAGGGAAGCGTGAAGCGAAGCAGCGCCGAGGAGATCCTGGCGTTGAAGGTCGATCCTGGCACAACTAGACTTCCTGCTCCAGGCGGGTGAAGAACTGGCCGGCCATCTTCTTCGCGACCCCCGAGAGGAGCCGCGCTCCTACCGAGGCCAGCCGGCCGCTGATCTGAGGTTCTCCCTCGTAGTGGATGATCGTGGTCTCCCCCTCCTCCTCTAGTTTCAGTCGTCCGACGGCCCTCACGCCGCCGGGCCCTCCCTGACCATCGACCGAAAGCGTCATCGCCTCCGGCTCCACTCTCTCGGTCACCTCGAGGTGACCCTCGAAACGCCCCTGCACGGGGCCGATACCGAGCTCGAGGGTGGCGCGGTAGAGCCCGTCACCCTCGGCGGTCATCTCGGTGACGCCTGGGGTGGCCCGCGCCAGTACCTCGGGGTCGTTCAGAAGTTCCCAGACGCGCGCTCTCGGCGCGGCGATGGTGTGCGTGCCCACGACCTTCACTAGACTGACCCTCCCGGTCTGAAAGGCGCGACGAGGCGCCAAAAAAACTATTCCGTCGTCGACGCAAGAATTGTACCCGTAGTCTAGCTCACGGTCGTGGGGGGGGTCAACGCGTCGGACCCGCAGCTACACAGCCCGGATATGGGAGCGAGAGCCCCCCTGGAAGGACGTTTCTCCCTTGCTTTTGGAATTGGTGTTGGTTGGTGTTGGTTGGTGTTGGTTGGTGAGCCGGTGCAGGAATGCATGAACTCCCATTCCAAAACCAGCTCCTGCCTGATGGAGCAGAAAGAATGCTTTTGCATGGCTATACTCAAAGCAAGTACCTTTCAAGGAAGGGAATTCAGGTAATGGACATCAAAAGAAATGGCACACAGCCATCGGAAAAAGGTTCAGCGGACTATTTCACCGGCACGGTACGTCTTGACGCACGGTTTCAGGGAAGTGATCCTGCGCGCGTACTTGGCGCTTTCGTCACCTTCGAGCCGGGAGCTCGTACCAACTGGCACACGCATCCACTCGGGCAGACGCTTATCGTTACCGCCGGTCGTGGTTGGGTTCAGCGCGAGGGTGCCCCGATCGAAGAAATCCAACCTGGCGACGTCGTCTGGTTCGCTCCCGGAGAAAAGCATTGGCACGGTGCTACGCCAACCACGGCTATGACGCACATTGCTATACAGGAACAGCTCGACAGCAAAGCCGTTACCTGGATGGAAAAAGTCAGTGACACCCAATACCAGATGACTTGATCAAAGGAAACCTTTATGGAGATGGCTGCCTCGGCTGCCTGGCTAAGCACCCAATCGTCCTCGCTTTCGAGGTTCCAACGTGTCGCCCAGGTGCTCAGTTCCCGGAAGAGGTCTGATTGTGGAGCATACGCTCGTATGGCAGCCCAGTTTCCTAAGTTGGGGGCACTATCCATGTGCGGTAGCACCCTGGACTTGAGATCTTGCAGGATGTCGGGCTCTACCTCGGCGTTCTCGTATGGTAGGCCAAACATCGATAACATCTGGTCTTTCCGTCCCTGACGTGAATGTTGTGGTGGGCCCTGCTGGACTCGAACCAGCGACCGAGCGATCATGAGGTGCCCGCCAACCGTTACATGCTGCCTCGTCTGATCTCGTTTCATTACGTCTCGTTACAGGCATATCGAGGCCACCTGACCCTTTCAGGCGGCCTCGGTAGCAAGGGGTTGAGGGGGTTCGCTCAGCAGGGGGGGTAACCGATGATGACGTCGATGGCGTCGAAGCCGGTGTCGCCGTCGGGATCGGTGACGGTGAGTCTGAGTTCGACGACGCCCCCCCGCAGGTGAAGGGGACCGTGGGGAACGGGGTCCAGGCAGGGTCGACGATGTCGGGCTCGATCGCCAGCAGCCGGAACACCCGGTCGATTTACTCAAAGGCCTACCTACTACCTACCAACTCCCCAACTCCCCTCTTATCCGTAGGCTCCATGGGGCAGGAAGCCGAGGAGGCGTTTCAGGCGCGGGTTGGTGTCCTTGTAGACGTGCTCCGGCATCATGTAGTTCATGAACGGGTAGTACTTGTGGCCGATCACGCGGCGGCCGTAGGTGATCTGGGTCAGGTAGCGGGTGCGCTCGCTCTGGTTGGGTCCTCCCCGATGCCACACTTGATTGTTGAACATCACGACGCTGCCGGCCTTGCCCAGGTTGTAGTGGATCTGGCTCTCCCACTCGCTGCCCTCCATCACCTCCGGCGGGGAGGTGCCGAACAGGTGGGAGCGGGGGATCACCTCGGTGCCGCCGTTCTCGATCTCGGTGACGTCCGTGAGGTAGTAGTTGGCGGTGAAGAACAGCACCGGGAGGCGCACGTTGGTCGGCGCTTCGCCGTGGGTGACGAGGTAGTGCGGGGCGTCGTCCTGGTGCCAGCGGATGATGCCGCCGCCGGGCGGGCTCTGGAACGCGTTGTTGTGGATCACGTGGCAGTCGGGGGCGACCAGGGCCTCGGCGAGGCTGACGATCGGCTCGAGGTCGAAGAGGCGCAGGTTCATCTCGCTGGTCTCGAACAGCCGGTGGCTCAGCCGGATCTTTTCGCCGATGCTGTTGCGGCCGTTCTTGTTCTCCCGTAGGGCCCGGTCGAGGTCGGTGCGCAGGGTCGCGCACCGGTCGGGCGGCAGGACGTTCTCGAGGAACAAAAAGCCGTCGCGGTGGAACGTCTCCACCCAGGCCTCGATCTGTTCATCGCTCACGGTTCGACCGGCCAGGTAGGTAATGTCCCCTTGAGATTCCATGATGCGAGGCATCATACCGCACGCTCTCGAGACGTGAAACAATACGGGGGCGAAACCGCAGTTGGGAGAGAGACTATGGTCATGCAGGGTTTGGTGCTCAGGTTGAAGCCGGGGGCGCTGGAGGAGTACACGCGCCACCACGATCAGATCCCGACGCACTGGCCGGAGCTTGCCGCCGCGCTCCGGGCCAGTGGGATCAGGAAGATCCGCACCTTCGTCGCCGAGCCGTTTCTGTACCTGTACGCCGAGGTGAAGGACGAGGACGCCTTCCCGCGCCTGTGGGACACCGAGGCGCACAAGGAGTGGGCCAAGGTCATGGATCCGCTGATCGAGCTCGATGCGGAACAGAAGCCCGACGCGCGCTTCATCCCCCGGATCTTCACCTTCGATGCCTGATCCTGAACAGGGTCCCGATCTCGCCGGAAGCGTCGCCGTGGTGACCGGCGCGAGCCGCGGCCTGGGCCGGAGGGTCGCAATTCGGCTGGCGCGGCACGGCGCCGCCGTGATGGTCGCGGCCCGCAGCGAGCAGGGCCTGGCGGAGACCGTCGCGGCCATCGAGGACGAGGGCGGCTCAGCGGCCAGCTACCGCGCCGACCTGAGCGATCCCGCCGCGGTCGGTGGGCTCGAGGCCGCAACCCGCGAGGCGCTCGGCAGCCCGGCGATCCTGGTGAACGCGGTGGGGGTGTTCGGGCCCATCGCCCTGGTTCGGGACAGCGATCCCCAAGCCTGGATCGACACCCTCATGGTCAACACCGTGAGCCACTACCTCACCTGCCGCGCCTTCGTGGGCGGCATGATCGAGGCGGGCTGGGGGCGGATCGTGAACGTCACTTCGGCCGCCTCGCTGCACGAGCCGGGGCGGCTCAACAGCGCCTACGCGACCAGCAAGGCCGCACTCAACCGCTTCACCCGGCAGCTGGCCGTCGAGCTCGAGGGCAGCGGCGTGACCGCCAACGTGATCCATCCGGGCGAGGTGAAGACCGAGATGTGGGCCTACATCCGCGACACGGTTCGGGACCTCGGCCCCGAGGGCGACGGCTACCGCGAGTGGGCCGCCATGGTGGAGGAGACGGGCGGCGACGACCCCGAGAAGGCCGCCGACCTGGTGCTCGGGCTGATGGGCGCGGACTCTGCCTCGGTGACCGGGCGCTTCCTGTGGATCGAGGGCGGGCTGCAGACGCCCATCCCGAGCTGGGACGATCCGCCGGGCGAGTAGCTGCATCGTGATGGCACAGTAGATCGGTACAGTTGACACACAACTTCAGGAGCAGATCTCGATGGAGCGCGTCAGTGAGGCGATGCTCTCCGCCAACGGGAGTTCCGCTAGTTCCGCTCCCCTGCCCTCGGCCCGGTCGGCTGCATCTGCGCTCAGGTGCGGCGCCAATTCCTCGAGCCTCTCCCTGGAGATATCCCTCGATAACTGATCGCTGACGGGGTGACGGTGGATCAGATGGAAGAACGCCGCGGCGGCCTCGGGCTCGCCGGTCGAGGCGAGGAGGTTGGCTGCCTCCTCGATGGGTTTGAAGGTCATGTCGGATGGCTGCTGTCTAGCAGCGATTTCCAGCGCCTCGGTGAGGTAGGCGCTCGCTCTAGAGGTGTCGGCAAGCCCGATCGCGATCCGGCCCAGCACGCTCAGCGTGAACATGGTGGTGACCGGGTCGCTGCTCCGCCTGCCGAGGGTGAGTGCCTCCTCGCAGCGCGCCTGCGCCTCCCGGAGGTCCCCGAGACGCTCGAGGACGGACCCCAGATTCGACAGCAGGTAGGGGAGGGTCTGTTGCAGGTCGTGCTGCCGGGCGAGCTCCACCCCCTCGAGCAGTAGCGCCTTGGATCGCTCGAAGGCGCAGAGACCGGAGAGGGGGTTGCTGAGGTTGATGATGTTGATGACCACCTGGGCGGCGTTGTTCGCCTTCCGGTTCCACTCGAGCGCCTCCTCGTAGTGCTCGATCGCGGCGCCGTAATCGCCGAGGGCGTCGAGCGCCATCGCGAGGTTGTTGAGCGCGTTGATCCGCTTTCTTCCGTTCACCAGCTCGAGGGTCTCCTGGAAGTGCCGGCGGGCACGGTGGTAGTTGCCCGATCTCAGGCCGATGGTGCCCAGGATGTTCAGGCCCTGAGCGAGGTGATCGTCCTTGCCCAGCGGTCGCAGGAGAGCCATGCCCCTCTCCGAGAGCACGAGGGCGTCGTCGTAGTTCCCGAGCCAACTGGCCAGCCACGCTTCGAGGACCAGGACGTACCCCAGCAGGAGCGGTTCGCTGTCGTCGAACGCCGCCGCCGCCGCCGCGAACAGGGCCCGCCCCTCCCCGTAGCGGGCCCGGGTGTCGTGGAACTGGCGGATCGGGTCGCACATCGCCAGGAGGAGCGTGGCCTCCCGGTTTGCTACGGCCCAGGTCCATGCCAGGCGGATGTTCTCGAGGTCCTGTTCGATGGCGTCGAGCGCCGTTCCCTGGTTCCCAGCCAGGAAGTCCTGATACCGGTCCTGAACGAAGTGGCCGAAGGTGTGGCCGTGCCTCGAGCGGGCTTCGGCCAGCTCGTCCGGGTGCGCGGCGAGCTTCTCCTCCATGAACCCGTAGAGCAGGACGTGGCGGTCGTAGCGGCCCGAGCTGCTCACCCGGAGTAGGGACTTGTCGACCAGCGAAGCGAGGATGGGCAGGGTCGCTGCGGTAACCCGTGAGGCGGACTCGCGGCGGAACCCGCCCCGAAAGACCGACAGCGTTCTGAGGACCGCCTGCTCCTTCTGGGTGAGGAGGCCCCACGACTGCTCGAATACTGCCCGGAGGCTGTGGTGGCGCTCGGGAGCGTCTCGCATCGAGGTGCTCAGAAAGTCGAGGTTCCCCTGGATCTCCGCCGCGATCTCACCGGGGACCAGCAGCCGAACCCAGGTCGCTGCGAGTTCGAGCCCCAGGGGGGAGCCGTCGACGAGGCGGCAGATTCTTACGATCGCCGTCAGGTCCTCATCGGTGGCTTCGAAGCGGGGATTTACGCGCCTCGCGCGCTGTAGGAACAGCTGGACCGCGTCGTAGTAGCGGACCTCGCCTACGTTGTCGGGGTCGCGCGAGGGGTAGGTCAGGCCCTCGATCGGGAAGGCCCACTCCTCGGCGATGTTCAGGCGTTCTCGCGAACTCACTAACAGATTCAGGTTCGGGCAGGCCGCTAACAGATCCGACAGCTCTGCTGCCGCTTCCACGAGGTGCTCGAAGTTGTCGAGCACCATAAGGATGCGGCGATCGGCGATCGCCTCGGCCACCTGCCTCATCAAATCCTCTTCCGATCGGAGGAGGAGACCGAGCGGCTCCGCAAGGCTCCTGGCGATCTGCTCTGGTGACCTGACGGCGTCGAGGAACACAGCGAATATCCCGTCCTCGTAGCTTGCCGCCGGCTCGAGGTCGAGGGCCACCTGGATGGACAGGCGGGTCTTGCCGACGCCTCCGAGGCCGGTGAGCGTTACCAACCTGCAATCGTCCTGGTCGAGCATTCGGGCGATCTCCAGGCGCTCCGGATCGCGGCCAACGAGCGGCGTAGCGGGGGTGGGGAGGGTGGACCTGGCCGAGCCGCCGAAGTCCTGTGGGGGAGGCTCGAGGCTCTCCCTCGCCTGTTCGGGCGAAGCGTCCAGGGCGAGCCCGAACTCCTCCGCCTCGCGCTTCAGTGCGGCAGCGAGCGGGCTCGCGCCGGCCACCAGAACGGTGTAGAGTTCCTCCATCTCATCCGGGTCCAGCTCCGGCGCTCCCTGGAGGCGGTAGGCCCGCTCCGCGTGCGCCGCGGCCTCGGCCAGGTCGCCATCGCGGGCCAGGTCACGGGCCCGGACCAGCAGCGTCTGCCGGGAGCGTTTCCCGAGATGCTCGCGCGTGGCGTAGAGCCACTCTTCTAACTCTGTGCTCGCGTTCCGGGGGTCCGTGCCCGCCAGGAACGGCCCGCCATAGTGGGAGAGCGCCGCGGACCAGTCACCCTCGTCGAGGGCGTCAAGGAACAGCTGAGCGTCGCAGGGAAGGTCGGTCCACACCCGCTTGTCGTCGGCCCCGACGGCCTCCGGGGCGGCGTTACGAATCATCGTAAGGGCCACCGACAGTCCCGAGAGCGGCCTGGCGCTGCCCATCCAGAAGAGCTCGGCAACGTAGCGTCTCTCCTGTGGGCCCTCGAGTGCCAGGTAGGTCAGGAGCTGGAGGGGCTTGGAGCGTCGGAAATCCGACCCTTCCAAGGAGAGTCCGCCTAGGGTGCGCAAACGGGCCACGCCTCATTCTAGCCGTGGCCCCTCGAACCCGGCAGCCCCGAAACCTTACGGGAGGTCGACCTGAAGGGGCCGAGGTTCCGAAAGGGGAACCCCGGCCGTGAAGTGGGGCCGTGCGGGTTGGTTATTGCAATACGGTGAGGGAGACCTCTCCTGAGGCGAGGCAGAAGTGCCCGTTGGGGGTCTCGAGGTAGACGTCCTCGATCCATTCGGGTGATTGAACCTCGAGGGTGACCAGCGAATCGTCGATGGTGATCTCGTGCTCGTCGACCGTCGAGTTGTCCACCAGGGCCCGAAGGGTGATGGTGGTGCCGGGTGGGGTTCCACACAGTCCGGGATCGACGATGACGGTGAACCGTGCCGGGGTGCCGGTCAGCGTCCGAAGGTCGAATTCGAGGCCTCCCGTCGACAGGTACACCAGGCCCGCCTCGACCTGGTATTCCGCGCCGAACGCGTCCTGGAAGTGGGTGTTCACATGCTGACCGGGGAGGCTCTCCATGTTCGCATCGGTAACGGCTATTCCGAAGTCCGTTCCGGGGCTGATGGTGCCACCCGGGAGAGAGGTGAGGTCGAGGAGGAGCGTTTCAACGTCCGGCTGTTCCGCTTCTCCGAGGGCCAGCTCGACGGCTTCGTGACCGAGGCAGATCTCCGTGCCTTGCGCCTCGAGGTAGACGTCGTCGAAGCCGGGCAGGTATTCGATCTGGAGGAGGACGGCCTCGGGGCCGACTTCGAACGGGCGGTCGACGACCACCTCGTTGTCGACGAGCCCGCGCAGGCGAACGGTGCCGCTGCCACTGCACTCGGGGTTCAGGGTCGCCCTGAACGCCGTCACGGGAAATTCGACGCCGGAGAAGGTGAATTCGAGGCCGCCCGTCTCATCGACGATCAGGTACCCGTCGAGAACCTCGTAGTACGCGCCGTCGCTGCGCACGTCCATGCCCACGACGTCTCCTGTGGCCGTGTTGCTGCCCGCGGGGTACACGTCGAGCGGATAGTAGCCCGCCAGGATCTCGCCTTCGGGCAGGTCGAGGGCGGCGAAGAAGCCCAGGGGGAGGATGCAGAAGTCGCCGTCGATCCCCTCGATTCCGGGGGTCTGTACCGGGTTGCGGCCGAGGGCGATGGCCCCGCCTCTGGCGCCTCCGTCTCCAGGAGGTATGCCGTCGCCGCCGTCTCCGGCGATGCCGCCGAAGGCCACGGCTTTACCGAGCTGGCCCGCGCCGCCAGCACCGGCCCGGCCGGGTTGCCCTGCGGTGGCGGTGCCGTCGGCCCCTGCGCCGCCGTGGCCGCCGAGGAAGAACAGGAAGCAGTCGTCGAAGCCGTCGGCCCCGTCGCCGCCGAATGCGTGGGCGTCGCCGCCGTCGCCTGAGGTGTGGCCGCCGACCATAGGCCAGATGGCCCGGCGGGCGCCGTCTCCCCCGTCGCCGCCGCTGGCGCTGGCCTGGCCGCCGGCTCCGCCGTCGCCGTCGCAGTTGGGGTTGGCGTCGCCGCCAGTAGCGACCCCTTCGCCGCCTTCGCCGCCGTCGCCGCCATCCTCGGTTGGAGCGCCCACGATGTCGGGGGGCGGGGAGAAGTACAGGTAGCCGATACCGCCGGCCTTGCCGCCGCGGCCGCCCGTCGCCGAAGCGTCGAAGCCGGAGTCGCAGTTGTTCGCCCCTTGGGTACCTTCCGCCTCCGCGAATCCGCCCGGACCGCCGTTCCCGCGGCTGATCACCACGGCACCCACAAAGTGGATGCTGGCTCCGCCGACGTACACGCCGCCTCCGCGTCCGCCGCGACCCGCCACGGCGCTGGCGTCGGCCTGGCGGTCCACGGTGTCGTAGCAGTCCGCGCCCGCGCCGCCGTCGCCTGCTGTCAGGGCGCCGTTGATCACCAGCGCACCGGTCCTCGAGGCGAGGTAGATCGAGCCGCCGTTGCCGCCGAACATGTTGTTCCGGTCGCAGTTGGCGACGTCGAGGCCGCCGGCGGGGATCGAGTCCGCGCCGTCGCCCGCGGTCAGCCCACCTACGGGGCCGACGTTGAGGTCTCCATTTCTGCGGACGTTGATCCCGCGGCGGGCGCGGATCGGCCGGTTGAGGGCCCCGGCCCCGCCAGCCTGGGTCTCGATGGACGCATTCGGTGAGGTCAGAGACGCCACCGCGAGCATAGTGCCCAGCGAGTCGAATTCGAGCAAGGGCTCGAGGGGGTCGTGCTCGCTTATGCTGTCCACGATCGAGATGAACCCGTCGGTGACGATGGCTTCGTTCGCGGAACCCGCGGTGCCGATGATGAGGTCGCCGTCGACTACCAGCTTCATGTCGGCCGGGGCGGCGGTCGGGTCGCTGCAGGTCGTGTCGACGTTTCCATCGAGGGTGAGCGCGCCGCCGACGCGCAGCTCGAGACCGCGGCAATCCCCGACGACGTTTCCGTCGATGCTGGCGTCACCGGTCACGGCTATGAGGACGTCGTTGGCGAGTCGGACCGTGATCCCGCCACGGATGCGGATCTCGTCGAACAGGTAGGTGTCGTCGCGGAGGGTTACGTCCCCCTGCGGATCGAATACGCCGTTGCTGATTCTGGGCGTTACGGTCGCTTCTGCCGAGGGCGCGGACTCGCCGAGGGTGTTGGATGCGGTCAAGGCAAGGTAGTAGGTGGTGCCGTTCACCAAGCCGGTCACCGTAAACGGTGAGCTCACGTCGTCGAACAGCCTGAATCCCGTGAGCTGCGCCGAATTCGCGCCGCTGACGCCGGGCTCTTCAGCCAGGTACAGGGCGTAGCGTTCGGCGTTCGGAACTGCCGGCCAGTGCACCGTGAACTCGCCGTCCCCGGTGACCGCCTGGGGGCTATCCGGTGCCGTCGGAACGGCGGCTGCCGCTGCCGGCGTGCCCGCGATCTCGAGCGATTCACCGGATTCGCCAGTCCCGTCCACGGCGGTGACCACCAGGTAGTAGGTGGTGCCGTTCTGGAGCCCGGTGATGGTAAACGGCGAGGTCACGCGTTCTATCTTCCGGCCGCCGGCGAGCGTCTTATAGCTTTCGCTGGTCACCCCGGGTTGGGTGGCCAGGTACAGGTTGTGCCCAGGGGCGTTCGACTGCCACGAAACCACCAACGAAGCGTCACCGCTCGCCACCTGAACGTCGCTCGGTGTCTGCAGCGTGGGAGGAGGGAGTGGACTGCACGCCGCGAGGGCGAACAGGACCAGGACCAGGCCGATGGTCCACGGACTTCCGGGGCGTCTGCGGTTGATGGGGTAGCGTGGCACGATTGCCTCCTTTGTCACTCACGGTTGGTTGGTGAGGTGACTCAAGGCTGCACGAAGACCCCTTAACTCCCCCTTTCGCAACCCTTAACGGATGTCCCTAATTGAAATCTATCTTTTGCTAGGCCAGCTCGGGAAGCAGCTCGGTCATAGAGATCGCGTTGCCATTCTCACCGGACCAGAAGCCGTTGCCGAGATCGGTACTGCCGTTGCCCGCTCCGGTGGCTAGATGTCGGGATTGATCGTCCCTGACGGTGTTTCTTTGGTGGGCCCTGCTGGACTCGAACCAGCGACCGAGCGATTATGAGGTGACCGCAAGAGTGCTAGCTGATGCCAGGTGGTCCCGGTTCATCCCTTCCAGTACTGTCCCTGACTTCGAATCATCCCGCTCCGGTTCATTTCGTCCCGCTTGGTTCCTTCTTGTCCCGGCTGCCATAGCTGTAAGATAGCTGTACTTTTTCCGTCCGGCCTCCGTCCTCATGCTGCTCGGATGTCGAGATCACCGACTACCACCGATGAAGGGACCGTCATGAGGCTACCCAGGAACCGACCACCCACGCATCCCGGAGAGATGCTGTTCGAAGAATTCCTCAAGCCGCTCGGCTTGACTCAGAAGGAACTGGCCGAACGTGCCCGCATCTCCTACCCACGCGTCAACGAGATCGTTCACGGCAAGAGGGGGGTAACGCCCGACACGGCACTACGGTTCGCCCGCTTGTTTGGGACGACGCCCGAGTTCTGGCTGAACGGGCAACTCGCATGGGATCTATGGCAAACGATCAGGTCTCCAGAAGCACGAGCCATCCAGGCGATCGAGCCGATTCAGCGTTCTCCATCCCTCTAGCAATCCCGAGGGCCTCAGCGAGGAGCCCGTCCGCTTCAAGAATATTCCCACGCCTGGTCGCAACCATCCCAAGCGGCGCCAGGGCGCTGGGCACCAAGGCTGTGAACCCGCGATCCCTGGAGCATCTCGGTAGCGTACCGTTCGGCCTCGTCCAGGTCACAGGACATCAGGGCAGCTTCGGCTAAGCGATCCAAAGGCGTCTCAACGCTGCTGCCGGATTCCCGGGCCAGCTCGAGGCTCTTCTTAAATGTCCTCAAAAGGGTACATGGGGCGCCTGCGATATCGATAGTCAAAATGCCGCATATCCGCCGCTGTAGCGCCCGGGGTATCAACACGAATCATGG
This sequence comes from Trueperaceae bacterium, assembly GCA_963662295.1. Taxonomy (GTDB): domain Bacteria; phylum Deinococcota; class Deinococci; order Deinococcales; family Trueperaceae. The sequence goes on along the minus strand of OY759346.1, from coordinate 2,906,759 downwards.
TGGTGCAGACCGGCTCGTAGGCTGGAACAGGGGCATTAACACCTTTGGCGATGATGATATGAAAATTCGCTGGATCCAGATCACAGCTTGTCATAACCCCCAGGCTGACGGGCACGATGCGTAGGGTTGTCAGACTGATGGTCAGGCCAGTTTCTGTTTCAACAACGGCTGTGGGCCCCATGTTGAACTCTGTCTGACCGCCATGCCGTACTTCCGATTCGGTAAAATGGCCGTCGTGCAGACTGCGAACGGTGACGGTGGCTTCTAAAGGCGGTCCGTGCAGGTCATCGGTCTTGCCACCCATGACCAGATCGATACGGCTGCCAACGCCAACATCGCAGGCTTGTTGGGCCGCCTCTGGATCGAAGAGACAGACAAAAGCACGGCATTGATTACGCTTGTGCAGCTCATGGGCGATCAGGGTAGCATCTGCCGCAGAACCACCGCCGGCATTGTCACCCATGTCAAGCAGACAGACCGGGCCTTCTGTATCCAGCGCTGTATCTACTGCATCCTCTATGGTGATGAACTCACCCACAAATGCTTCACGATGATCGATAAAATAACGGGCGAGATCATCCGCCATCTGTTGGGCCAGATCCGGGTCATTATTGGTGACGGCGATAAAGGCGGTGCCCATCTCTTCCACATCCGCATAAGGAAATCCCTGCACGACGCTGTTCGACAGCGCATCCTGATGGCGCTTAAGCCACGCATTCGCCCAATCGTACAAAGGTAGGCACGGAGGCATAGAGGTCAGTTGTCGTTCGATGCCCATGGCGACAGGTGGAAAGGCAGCAGCTTGAGTGGGTTTGATGTCGCCACGCAGCGTTCGTATCAACAATTGAGCGGCTTCGAATCCCCGTTCTTTCTGATCGAGATGGGGATTGGTGCGATACGCGACGGTGGCATCACAGGCGGCGACCATCTGGGGCGACAGGTTCGCGTGTGGATCGATGGTGCAGATGATCGGGGTATCCGGCCCTACTGTTTTACGCAGACGGGCCAGCCAGTAGCCATCCAGATCGCGATACTCATGCCCCTCCCCGGCATTCGCGCCGTGGGGCGCTACCAGCAGACCGTTGAGCGTCCCTGCTTGGTCGAGCGCCTCGAACATCGTAGACATCAACGATTCACAGGTATCACGGGTAATGGTGCCGGAGGGCAGGGTAGAGGCAAAAAAAATGGGAACGATTTCAAAGTTTACTTCATTGAGACCTTGTATAAATCCACTGATTTCATGATAACCACCCTCAAACCGATCTAAGATCTGCTGACCGGTTAACAAGCCATTTTGTTCGAACATATCGATGGTTGTTGGCGTATGGATAAACGTGTTTGATTCATGAATCAGTCCGATGATGCCGATACGCATAGGTCACCTCTGGGAATGGACGAAGAGACGGTAAACCATCTGTCCACTTGTCCACGGTACACGACACTTTCTGGAGAGAGCTGAAACGAACACCCCGACCGGTGACCCCTTACCACAACCCTCCGGACTAAAGCGGATCAGGTCGAATCTTCTGGATCCTGCGACAGGACAGTCCAGCCCCTCCCTGATCGCACCACATCGTGAGATGGACCCCTTGTGCTGTCCAGCACCGGCTCGATTGCCAGGGGTCACGGTGATCGGTGTCAAATGCGTTCATCGCTCTGTTTCCGTCCGCTAATATCTGCCGATCAGCTCCGGTCCCGTATCGATTGCCCGAATCGAGACATTAAAGCTTGCCCTCATGAGCTTCTGCTTCACCTCATGGGCAGCGTTGCTCTCCCAGAGGTTCTCGAACTCGTCCGGATCGTGGTCCAGATCGTAGAGTTCGCCGTATTCCAGGCCGTGATACGTCACGAGCTTCCAACGCTCATCCCGGTACATGGTGGCCCAGGTTTCCACGTGGGGCTCAGCCCTCTCAGGCGCCTCCATGTCCAAAGCGTCGTAGTATTCGCACCGGACGTAGCCATGGTTCTGTTTCGGGTCCGCCTCCCCTGAGAGTATGGGTACCAGAGAGTTCCCATGGGTCCGAACCGGCGGCAGCCCGGCGAGCTCTGCAATCGTCGGGGCAAGATCGGTGAGCTCCGTGAGGCCCTCAGACACCACGCCTTCTCTCAACCGTTTCGGCCACGAGATGATCAACGGCACCCTGACGGCGCCTTCATAAAAGCGGCATCCTTTGAAGGTCAGTCCGTGATCACCGAGCATCTCGCCGTGGTCGCTGCTGAAGATCACCACCGTGTTCTGGCGCTGCCCGGTTCGCTCCAGAGTGTCCAGGAGACGGCCGACGTTCTCGTCGATGAGCTCAACCATGCCGTAGTAGTTGGCTTTGTTGCGTCGTTGCCTCTCTCCCGGTTTGACCGGTTTCCCCTGGAAGAAGGCGGCGGACAGTCGTTCCTGATTGGCGATATCGCTCTCCCTGAATAGCGGAGCGGGAATCTCGTCCGGATCGTAGCGACTCTCGTACTCGAGGGGAGCATCGAAGGCGGGATGAGGATCGAAGGGATTGACGCTGAACAACCAGGGCGCGCCATTGCCTGCGGCAGCCGGGGTTTTTCCCGACGCGTGCTCTTCGATGAACTCGATAGCCCGATCTGCGCACCAGGTGGTTTGGTGTAACTCGGCCGGGATGTTCTCCTTATACCTGCAGCCGCTGTCTGCACGTGGATCGTAGTTGGAGGTATCAAACACCTCGTCGAACCGTCCGAGGCTCCGCACCCACTCCACGTAGGCGTTCTTGCCGGTAGCAACTCCAGCCATCGGAGCGTGACCGTAGTGATAGGCCCGGTACCCGTCGTCCGTGCGTTTTTCTGCTGTGGTCCATGCCGAGGCGATGTGGAGCTTGCCGGACAGCCCACAGTCGTAACCGGCATCCGCCAGCCGCTTTGTTATCAGCTCGACATGCGGCTTCTCGGGGAAAGCTTCCAGCCCATTCCTGTTCACGCCCACGTAGCCGGGATAGAGGCCGGTTAGGAAGCTTGCACGAGATGGGCTGCAGATTGGGCTTTGGCAGTATGCCCGGGTGAACGCGACTCCTTCACCACAGAGCCGGTCGAGGTTCGGCGTGTTGATGTGCGGATTATTGAGCTGACCGATGGTGTCGTAGCGTTGCTGATCGGTGCAGATCCAGAGGATGTTTGGTCGCATGTTCATCGATGCCTTAGAGCCTTTCCGAGAACTTAGAGGCTGACGTTCAACCCCTCCGAGCGTTCGAGCAATCGAGCGCCCATTTCCCTGCGGTTGGCCGGTCGCTAGAGCCTTCGATCCAGAAAGCCCGCCAGCGGCCGGTAGCTGCGGATCGTCCCCTCTGCTGTCATTACTCCTCCTCGCTCCTGTGAACCGACCGGTCCGGAAGGGTGTAGTCCATCCAGCGCGTCATTTCCTTCTGTTCGGCCGTGAACCGCTGCCGGATCGAAGACGGCATCCAGTAGTGCCGTGAATTGCGGGTATCCAACATGGCCGCCCCGACCCGGCTTCTGTGAACGTGGTTGTACTGCAGCGTCGTCCGCCGCCTAGAGGTCGTCTTCGCCGCCCCCGTGTGCACCAGCGCTTCGGTGAAGATCATCACGTCACCCGGATCGCCGGTGACCTCGATCGCCCCCGGGGTGTCCACCCCAGCCTCTCCCCAGCGGCCGTAGTCGAGCGTGAAGTTCTTCTTGTGCGACCCCGGAATCACCGCGAAGCAACCATCCCCAGGGTGGTTGGGCGTGAGCATGGTGACGACGTTCACCATCGGCGAGAAGATCACCCCGTCGCGCACCGCGTACTCATGCGTTGGCAGGCCGTTGTGCCAGTGTCTGGCTTCACGACCCTCGTACTTGGAGATGGCCCAGGTGTTGACGAGTTGGGGTTCGCCCATGAACTCCTCGAGGTAGGGGAGGTACGAGGGGTGGGCGATCAGCCGGTCGAAGACGGGGTCGAGCCGCGGCAACCCGTTGAGGCGGATCTGGTGCTCGACGTCGGTGTCTTTGGTGTAGTGTCTGGCCCTGCCGACGGGTAGCCCTTCCTCCCAACTCTCGTCGTGCTCCTTCGCATTGTTCTCTACCACGGCGTGGTCGAGGGCCTGGATGAGTTGGGGTTCGATCGCTCCCCGCAGGATCAGGAATCCCTGGATGTCGAATAGGAATTTCTCTTCGTCTGTTACCGGGGGCATGGTGATCCAAGGTCTCTCGTGTGCTATTGCGGTGTTGTATGTCTCTTATTCACAGCGTTCGCTCCCTACCCGGAGTCGTTTGCTCCTTCAGTATTCACTATCGGGTTGTCTGTGTGCAACGGTGCAGGCTGAGGGGCGCTAAGGAGACCTCGACTAAGGGCGGGATTGTGGTGGGGCCGGTTCAAGAGGCAAACGTCGTTGCTTACCTTGACTACCTGGCGTTAAATTTGGGGCTTGCAAGAGCACCTAGAGTTCCATCAGGAGGCCGGAATCAGTCTGTCCGGTATTTCATCACGCGCCGCAATAAAGATGCCTTTGTTTCCCTGGGGGACGAGACGTGGTGGCTTGCGAACGAGCCGCTTCCCGAAGTCGGGGAGTGATCTGGGCTGGTGCCAACCCAACCCAGCTACCCAGGCTTCTCAGCGTAGGAGGTGTAGGGCATGGCCAGCCAACCCAACCCGGGACAAAAGTGGCGTGCCCTGGGCCTGCTCGCCATCGTTGTCGTGCTGGCCAATAGCGCCTGGTTCTCCGCCTCGGCCATTGAAGCCGCTACCTAGTACATCGTCAACCGATATTTTGAGAATGAGTGCAGTCGGGTGGTAATGCCGTCTTGGTCATCAAACCGTCTTCGAAACCCAGAAGTAATCGGTTGACTGAGTACTAGGGCCAAAACTCCGGTGGCAATCGCAGCGATTGCCATGCTGCTTCCTTCCTAAATGAGGCAAAAGCCCTTCCGTTAGAAGTGGAAGTTCACTCCGACCTTAACAATGGGGATGACGAGAAGCAGCTGTACTTCCGCGTACACGCCGAGTTCCTCGATGACGCGGTACTCCACGCCCCCAGTCAGATGCACATCAGGAAGGAGCGGGAGAAACGCGTCTCCGGAGATCAAGATTCCCGCCCCTCCGCCCACGTAGCCCGTGGTGTTGGCAGCCAACTCATCCGTGTAAAGCGCATCGCCTGCTATGCGGACCACGGCCGGCGCATTGGGATTGCCAATGAAGATGTCCACGAAGACCCTCACCGCGAAGTGGGAGGTGAGATTGCCGCCCACCTGAGCACCGATAATCACCTGAGGGGAGCAGCAGTTTGTGCCGCCGCTGATCCCGACGTAGGCACCTTGCGCCAGGCCGGTCGAGAGGGTGAAGGTAGCGAGCAGGGCGAGAGCAGGACGGCCAAGCTTAGTGAACCAAGTGGACGTGAATGCGCCTTCATCGTGTTTCAGCGGGACGCGGCGCTTCCTCATGCCTGTGAACCGTACTGGGTTTCGTGGAGACTCTGCTCTCACGCGGCCAGCCTGGGCATGGCCTGCGCTTGAGTGTACGCCATCTCGAAGTCCACGGGACTGACGTAATCGAGCGAAGAGTGCAACCGCCGACAGTTGAACCACCTCACCCACCGCATCGTCGCCGTCTCCACCTCCTGCCTCGAGCACCAACTCGTCGACCTGGCGTGGATCAGCTCGCTCTTGAACAAGCCGATCGTGCTCTCCATCAACGCATTGTCATACGCCGTGCCCACCCGACCGATCGAACCGTTCACGCCATGATCGAGCAACTTCTGGCTGAACGCCAGACTCGTATATTGACTGCCGGCATCCGAATGATGAATCACGCCGTCAGCAACGAACCGCCGATCGGTTCGACGCCGGACGCTCACAGCCTGCTCCAGAGCCCTCATCACCAGCTCGCTGCTCTTACCGGTACTGACCGTGAAACCCAGGATGCGCCTCGAGAAGCCGTCCTGCAGGAACGACACGTACACCCACCCTTCACGAGTGAGCACGTGCGTGAAGTCCGCCACCCAAACGATGTCGGGCGCATCTTGGAACCAGTCTCGCCTCACCAGATCCGGCGAGCTGACGCCGCTAGGCGTTGGGATGGTCGTGCGGACCTTCCTTCTTCGTGTCATGCCCTTCAAGCCCGCGACTCTCATCAGGCGCGCCACCTGGTCACGCCCAACGTCGATACTCTCGTGCTGGAGGGCGTGCCATACCTTACGGACGCCGTACACACCAAAGTTCTCGCGGTGCACCCGATGAATGACCTCCAGGAGACGCTCATCGGATTGCTGGCGAGCGGATGCTTGCCGCTTCTTGGCTGCGTAGTACGTGCTCGGGGCGATCGGCACGTTGTGGTCCCGTAGGACACGGCAGATCGGCTCGACCCCGAACAGGTTCTTATACGCGTTGATGTAGGCGACCATCACTTGAGTCGGCGGTCGAGCTCCGCGGCCGCGAAAAACGCGCTGGCTGTCTTGAGGATCTCGTTGGCTCGTTTGAGTTCGGCTACTTCCTTCTTGAGGGCCTTGATCTCCTCACGCTCTGTGGTTGTCAGGCCTGGCTTGTCACCAGCGTCGATGCGGGCTCTGTCTACCCAGCCGCGCATGGTGTCGACCGGGATGCCGGTTAGGTCATGCAGGCGCCGATAGGAGGCTGAACGTGATTCGTGCGGCGCTTCTTCTCGACGCTCCATGAACATGCGGATGACTCGATCTTTGGTTTCTTGGTCGTAACGGGTCATGCTCCATTCTCTCCTTTCGAGGGAGAACGGAGCCTCCATCAAACCCAGGGCGGTTCAGAGTACCTTTACCATCTTCCCGCTTACCTTTGTCAGCAACGTCTTCGTCGATCCGGCGACCTTGCCCGGCTTCCTGCAGAAATTCGTGAACATCAATCCAGTCAGCCTGATCGTCACGGCTGTGCGCGGTTCGATGCAGGGCAGTGTTACACCTACGCAGATCGCCTACGTGTTTGTGTCGTGCGCTGTCCTCATCGCGATATTCGCGCCGCTGACCATGTACCTCTACAACCACAAGAATGCGGATTAGGCGGGGGTCTAGTGGCGGCTCCTCAGTTCGTGTGCCTACAGGCCACGTGTCCATCGGTGGCATGCTCCGGCGTTCATCGTCTTCGAATCTCTCTGCTCGCGTACAATGTGGGCCATGGCCGACCAACCCAATATCGTGCTCTTCATGACCGATCAGCTGCGCGCCGACGCGCTCGGCTGCTACGGCAACACCATCTGCCCCACGCCCAACCTGGACCGCTTCGCCGCTAGCGGCCGGCGCTTCGACAGCGCCTTCACCACCTCGCCGGTCTGTTCCCCCTCGCGCGCATCGTTGATGACCGGGCAGTACCCCCACAACCACGGCGTCATACTCAACACCCATATCAGCCCGGCCCTCTCACGCGGCCTCGACCCCGCTACCCCGACCTTCTCCTCGGTGCTGAAAGCGGCCGGCTACCAGCTGGACTACCTCGGCAAGTGGCACGTGCATCAGGACCGAGACCCGACCGAGTACGGCTTCGACCGCTACGAGTCCGACGGCGGCAAAGGGGGGCGCGTCGAGGGCTCCGAGATCAGCATTGACTTCCCGGGCGGCCCCTACCCCATCGCGGCCACCTCGCCCCACGCCCCGGAAGAGCTCACGCTGGCCGTGCGCGTGCGTCGTGGCCTCGAGATCATCGACGAACGCGCCGCGCAAGGGGTGCCGTTCTTCCTGCGCATCGACGTGTTGGAACCGCACTTCGCCTGCGTGCCGCCCGAACCGTACGCCTCGCTGATCGACCCGGCCGAGATCCCGCCCTGGCCCAACTTCGACGAGACGTTCGAAGGCAAACCCGAGAGCCACCTGCGCAAACACCGCGAGTGGAACCTCGAGGGCAAGGACTGGCATTGGTGGTCGCAGGTGGTGGCAAAATACTACGGCGTCATCGCCTACCTCGACGCCTGTTTCGGCGACCTGGTTCAGGGCCTCGAGGCGCGCGGCCTTAACGCGAACACGATCGTCCTGTTCTCGACCGATCACGGGGACGCCATGGGGTCGCACAAGCACTTCGAAAAGTCGGGCACGCTCTACGACGAGGTGTACCGCGTGCCGCTGCTGATGTCGGGCCCCGACCGCTGGATCCAACGGGGGGTTTCAGACGAATTCGTGCGCCTGCTCGACCTGGCACCGACCTTTGCGGACTGGGCCGGCGCCGCCTTTGAGACGCCGATCGACGGCATCTCGGCCGCACCGCTCGCGGCCGGGCAGTCCCCTCCGCAGTGGCCCGACGCCGTGTACGCGGAAGCTCACGGCGAAGTCTGGGGCTACCACAGCCAGCGGATGGTGCGGACGCACGAGTGGAAATACTGCTGGGAACCGAACGGTCTCGATGAGCTCTACGATCTGACGAACGACCCCCACGAGCTGGTCAATCTCATCCACGACCCGCAACATGCCGACACCGTCACCGAGATGCGGGCTCGCCTGCACGGCTGGATCGAAAGCACCGCCGATCAGTTCACCTGGCCCTGGGTCAAAATGAATCTGCCCGACCCGGTCGCACCGCGGGGCATCCCGATTCGCGACGACCTGCGCGACCGCTAGCGGGGCGACCTCGGGCGGGAAGCGTTCTCCTCACGTTCAGGCTACCGATCGGGTTGCCGTACCGAATGGTACGAGGCAAAGACCTCGCTCGATCCGACCTTCCGGGTAAAGTGAATGCATTGTCGGGTTCTGTGAACGCACATCAAGATTCTTGTAGCCTCCCCTGAGGGGCTGCGCGGAACTCGGGGGCATGAACCGCCCTGGGTTTGATGGAGGCTCCGTTCTCCCTCGAAAGGAGAGAATGGAGCATGACCCGTTACGACCAAGAAACCAAAGATCGAGTCATCCGCATGTTCATGGAGCGTCGAGAAGAAGCGCCGCACGAATCACGTTCAGCCTCCTATCGGCGCCTGCATGACCTAACCGGCATCCCGGTCGACACCATGCGCGGCTGGGTAGACAGAGCCCGCATCGACGCTGGTGACAAGCCAGGCCTGACAACCACAGAGCGTGAGGAGATCAAGGCCCTCAAGAAGGAAGTAGCCGAACTCAAACGAGCCAACGAGATCCTCAAGACAGCCAGCGCGTTTTTCGCGGCCGCGGAGCTCGACCGCCGACTCAAGTGATGGTCGCCTACATCAACGCGTATAAGAACCTGTTCGGGGTCGAGCCGATCTGCCGTGTCCTACGGGACCACAACGTGCCGATCGCCCCGAGCACGTACTACGCAGCCAAGAAGCGGCAAGCATCCGCTCGCCAGCAATCCGATGAGCGTCTCCTGGAGGTCATTCATCGGGTGCACCGCGAGAACTTTGGTGTGTACGGCGTCCGTAAGGTATGGCACGCCCTCCAGCACGAGAGTATCGACGTTGGGCGTGACCAGGTGGCGCGCCTGATGAGAGTCGCGGGCTTGAAGGGCATGACACGAAGAAGGAAGGTCCGCACGACCATCCCAACGCCTAGCGGCGTCAGCTCGCCGGATCTGGTGAGGCGAGACTGGTTCCAAGATGCGCCCGACATCGTTTGGGTGGCGGACTTCACGCACGTGCTCACTCGTGAAGGGTGGGTGTACGTGTCGTTCCTGCAGGACGGCTTCTCGAGGCGCATCCTGGGTTTCACGGTCAGTACCGGTAAGAGCAGCGAGCTGGTGATGAGGGCTCTGGAGCAGGCTGTGAGCGTCCGGCGTCGAACCGATCGGCGGTTCGTTGCTGACGGCGTGATTCATCATTCGGATGCCGGCAGTCAATATACGAGTCTGGCGTTCAGCCAGAAGTTGCTCGATCATGGCGTGAACGGTTCGATCGGTCGGGTGGGCACGGCGTATGACAATGCGTTGATGGAGAGCACGATCGGCTTGTTCAAGAGCGAGCTGATCCACGCCAGGTCGACGAGTTGGTGCTCGAGGCAGGAGGTGGAGACGGCGACGATGCGGTGGGTGAGGTGGTTCAACTGTCGGCGGTTGCACTCTTCGCTCGATTACGTCAGTCCCGTGGACTTCGAGATGGCGTACACTCAAGCGCAGGCCATGCCCAGGCTGGCCGCGTGAGAGCAGAGTCTCCACGAAACCCAGTACGGTTCAGCATACGAGAGGGTTACCCGATGAACGATCTTCACATGCAGCAGTACCTCTTCGATTTGCAGGGCTACCTCGTCATCGAGAATGCGTTGAGTCCCGAAGAGGTCGCGACGTTCAATCGTCTACTGGACCACCAACAAATCCCTGCACCGGGCCAGACCACACGTTTCGGGGATGCTCCGGAGGGATCGGGTTTTCTCGGCTGGGGAAGTCCTTTCTGTGCCTTGCTCGATCATCCTCGGATCATGCCGATCCTGCGATTTCGGTTGGGCGAAAGCTTTCGCCTGGACCGGATCTACGGGATGGTCATGCAGGAGGGAATGCCGAGGGGGAAACTGCACGCCGATTATGGGGCCACCGCCCCGCACGCCGGCGCTCGGGAGGGAGAATACTATCCCTTCCGCGACAACCAGATCTACAACGGCTTCATCGTCGTAACCTGGAACCTGGCCGACACCGGGCCGGACAGCGGCGGTTTCGCCTGTATTCCCGGCAGTCACAAGAGCAACTACAAGATGCCGCAAGAGATCAACGCGGACCCCGAGAAGGCGTCCTGTGTGGTCATTCCGGATGCGCCGGCGGGTTCGGCGATCCTCTTCAGCGAGGCCCTTACCCATGGAACGGCGGCCTGGCGGGGACCGCACGACCGGCGATCTCTGCTGTACAAGTACTGCGTGTCCCATATGGCCTGGACCTCGCAGCGGGTTCAACCCCCGCCGGATATCGCGCTGACCCCGCGTCAGGAAATCCTCTTTCGCGAGCCTGCGGATCCCCTGCGCCACTTCCCATCGTTGTTCGAAGGATTCGAAGGATGAGGTAGAGGGGGAGCAGGCTGGCTACGAATGACGCTACGCTCCCACCCGTATCCCGAGAGGCGACCACCACCGGATCCTTGTCGGGATCAGCGAACACGGATCAGCGCGCCGGAACCTCCTCCGCACCTGGACCGACCGCAGCGCGATCCAGGGTGATGACCACGTTCCCCTCAAGAACGTCGGGCGGCCCTTGTTTCGTCTGCACCGCTGCTCTCATAGGGGCTTCCTTCCCTCGTTCCTTGCCGGCACCAAGGTCAGACCCTCAGGGTCACCTACGCCTACGCCAGCAGCGACCACCCTCGTGGAGAGATCCATGGGTGATCTCAGGAGAGGGCGAGCGCCACCACCGACCTCGCCGGCAGGTGGACGGTCAGCGTGTCTTGCTGCAAGCTCGCCCCGTCGAAAGCGACGGGCCGCACTCGCTCCGGATCGTCGAAGGTGTTGTGGGCGTCGAGGCTGTCGGCGCTCAGCAGGCGACCCGCGACGCCGCTCGCGCTCATGCCCCGCAGCGAACAGCTCACCTCCTGATCCCGCCCCGGATCGGTGTTCGTCAAGGTCAGGTGGACCCGGCCCTCGGCGTCCCGGGAGGCGGTGGCGCTCACGGCCGGCAGCGAGACGTCCCCGAGGGCGTGGGTCGCGCTCTCGAGGTGCAGCGGCAGCAGAGTCGCGTCGTGGTGCACCCGGTACATCTCGAAGGCGTGGTAGCTCGGCGTGAGCACCATCCGGTCGCCGCCCTCCTCGGTGAGGATCATGGCCTGCAGCACGTTGATCGTCTGGGCGATGTTGGCCATGCCGATGCGGTGGCAGTGCCGGTTGAAGATGTCGAAGGTGAGGGCCGCGAGGAGTGCGTCGCGGAGCGAGTTCTGCTGGTACAGGAAGCCCGGGTTGGTGCCGGGCTCGACGGCGTACCAGCTGCCCCACTCGTCTACCACCATGTCGACGTGGCCTTCGGGGTCGTGCCGGTCCATGATCGCCAGGTGCTCGCGCAGGTGCTCGTCCATCTGCAGGGCGCTGCTGAGGATGTCGTACCAGGCGGCCTCGCCGAAGCCGGTTGCGGGCGAGCGGCGCTCGCTGCCGAAGGTGTAGTAGTGGAGCGCCAGGCCGTCCATCGCGAAGCGGTCCTCTTGCCGGCAGCGCTCCATCAGCACCTCCGTCCACCTGGCGGCGTCGCGGCCGTTGGCGGTCGCGCCGCACGCCACCCGGTAGAGCGGTTCGCTGCCGAAGTTCCGCAGGTAGGTCTTGAAGCGGCGATACTCGTCGGCGTAGTACTCGGGCCGCATGCTGCCGCCGCAGCCCCAGTTCTCGTTGCCCACCCCCCAGTACTTCACCCGCCAGGGCTCGTCCCGGCCGTTCTCGCGGCGCAGGTCCGCCATGGGGCTGCGCCCGTCGAAGGTGAGGTACTCCACCCACTGCTGCATCTCCTGCACGGTGCCGCTGCCGAGGTTGCCGCAGATGTAGGGCTCGCAACCCAGCTGCTCGCAGAGGTCGAGGAACTCGTGGCTGCCGAAGTGGTTGTTCTCGGTGACGCCGCCCCAGTGGGTGTTGACCATGGTGGGGCGGGACCCTTTGGGGCCGATGCCGTCCATCCAGTGGTACTCGTCGGCGAAGCAGCCGCCGGGCCAGCGCAGGTTGGGAATCCCCAGCGCCCGCAGGGCCTCGACCACGTCGTTGCGGATGCCCCGGGTGTTGGGGATCGGGGAGTCCTCCCCGACCCAGATGCCGCCGTAGATGCAGCGGCCGAGGTGCTCGGCGAAGTGGCCGTACAGGTGGCGGCTGATGGTGTGCTGGCCGAGGTCGGCGTTGATGACGATTCGGTTCATGCGGTCAGGGTACCGCACGACCGGTTGAACCTCACCCGCTAACGCCAACCGCATCTATTCCCTAGAATTACGCTACGAGTTCGTCTCTGACTTCCTCCAGGGTCATCTTTCGACCCCGCTCGACAGCCTCAGAGAACTCTTCGGGAGTCATAGATCCTTCAAGCTCAGCAAGCGCTCGCTCCGCGCTCGAATGACTCTCGTTCGTCACGAACCGATCCCCCACAATGGACGCAAACAACGCCACCGCCAAGTCGAGATTCCCCTCAGCAACCAACAACTCAGCCCAATCCGACAGAGATGAGCGAACCCGGACTCGGTTGCCCCGCTTTAGCTCTATCTCGATCGCGCGCGACAACAGCTCACGAGCACCCCCAAGATCACCTCTCGCCAAAGCTACTTCAGCGAGAGCCAATAGGGCGTCAGACAGCATAAACCTCAGTCCCGTCTCCTCAACCCGACGGTACATATTCTGCGCGTACCCAGCCGCCTGATCGACCTCACCAAGTTCGATCGACACGCCGGAGAGGGCCCACAGGGCGTTGATGACGATCTCGTGATGCTCCAGCTCCTCCGCCAGCCCATACGCCTCCAGAAACAGCGCCTTCGCCTCCCCGAGACCCTGCTCGGGCTCCAAGGTGTGCCCGGAGAACACCAGGAACTGCGCTACGCCAGGCAGGTGGGTTCAGGGCCCGAAGCTCCTCGAGGGCGTCATCAACGAACTGCTTGAACTGTGCAGGGTCGGTGATCCGCATCAATAGGTGAAAACCCACCAACCACAGCACGTGATAGATGTCGCTGGTGCTGCGGTGCTTCCTCGCCACCGCAAGCGCCCGCTCGTGCCCTGCCATCGCCTCGGCGCTGGAAAGGTCGGCCATGGGCGCTAGCGCGTGGTACCCCTTGGCCAGCGCCCGGGGTTCACCCAACGTCTCGAGCAGGGAGACTCCCCGCTCGGCCAGCGACCGTTCTCGTTCGCGATCTCGATCTCGATGCATGATGAAGGCGTGAAACACCTGATGAATGAGGAGGGTTCCTAGGGCAGCAGCGTGGCTGGGGTTGTTCTCATCGAGGTGTTTGGCGATGCTGCCGAAGAAATCGTTGGTGGTGCCGAAGTACTCTAGGCCCTCGCTGAGGCGGAACTGGAAGAAGTCGAACATCGCTGGGGTGGTCTCCTCGATCTCCTGTACTTTGAGGTTCGAGGCTGCCCAGTCCCACGCTGCCCGGATGTTCGCAAGCTCTTCAAGGAAGACCCTGAACGCCTCCTTGCGCTTCAGAGTCCACAGGTGGGGTTCTAGTTTCCGCACCAGCCCCAGATAGTACGTGCCGTGTTTCTGCTCGGCCTCTTCTTGCTCATGTTTCTGCTCGGCTAGCTTCTCGCTCGTGTACTGAGTGAGGAGGGGATGGCGGTCGTAGCGGCCCTCCGAGCTCATCCGCAAGAGCGACTCATCCACCAGCCTCGCCAGCATCGGCAGGGTTGCACCAGCCACCTCCGCCGCGGCCTCCCGCCGGAAGCCACCTCGGAACACCGACAGGCGACGATGCACCTCCCGCTCCCCCTCCGAGAGCAACCCCCACGAGTGATCGAACACGACCCGCACGCTCCGGTGACGCTCGGGAACGTCCTGCCCAGGAGATTCCAAAAGATCAAACCCCGCCCCGAGCTCCCCGGCGATATCACCCACTGGTAGGGCCCTCAGCCAGCGTGCGGCCAGCTCGATCGCCAGCGGCATGCCCTCCACCAGCCGGCAGATCCTCATCACCGCCGGCAATGTTTCTTGGGTCAGGGAGAAGCCGTGGTGGGCTTGCCTCGCCCGCTGCAGGAAAAGCTGTACCGCATCGAAGTGCGCCGCTCGCTCTACCGAGCTGGCCTCGTCGGGATAGGTGAGCCCTTCGACCTCGAACACCCACTCCGCTTCCAGGTTCAACCGCTCGCGGGTGGTGATCAGTAACTTCAGCCCGGGACACCGATCGATCAGCTCGCGAACGAACGATATTCCCTCGAGGAGCTGCTCGAAGTTGTCCAGCACCAACAGCAACCGCTTCTCGGCGAGGAACCGCACCACCACGCTTCCGGCGTCCTCCCCGCCCGAGAGGTCCAGCCCCAGGGCGCCAGCCACCACAGCGGGGATGGACGCTGTGTCCGTGAGGGCCTCCAGCGGCACGAACACCACCCCATCGACGAAACCCCCCCCATTCTCGAGCTGCTGGTGGGCTGCTTGGAGGGCAAGCCGGGTCTTCCCTACACCACCCACGCCCACCACTGAGAGCAGCCGGCATTCGTTGTGCCCCAGCAGGTTGGTGACTTCCGAGAGCTCCAGCTGCCGACCTACGAATGACGTGTTCCTGCCGGGCAGGTTGAGCAGGCTAGACTGCTGATCTTCTTGGTGGACCAAGCGCAACCGCTCGAGGGCCTCAGCCTGTGAGGCCACCAGGGCGACATCGAAGTCGAGCGCTTCCTGGCGGACCTTTTCGGCACGCAGACTGCTACCCGCCAGCAGCAGGGTGTGAAGCCTCTGGAGGTCTTGCGGCTCCAGGGCGGGAGCGCCAGCTAGAACCAGGGCGCGTTCCGCTCGCTCGACCGCCTGCTGGACCCTCCCCAGGGACGCCTCGTTCTCGGCCAGATCCAGGAGGGCGTCGCGGACGCGGGCAGCGATGAACTCCCGCGTCTGAAGCACCCACTCCTCCAGCTCACTGCTCAACCCCTTGGGGGTCAGCCCGTCGAGGAACGGCCCCCGATACGCCTCGAGGCCGCTCTCCAGCTCGCGTTTCTCCAGCGCCGTGAGGAGCAACTGGGCGTCGCAGGCCAGGGTTGTCCGGATCCGCACTCCATCCCCCTCAATGATGCCCGCGTCGGCCTCCCTGAGCCTGGTGAGAACGGTACTCAGGTTCCTCAGGGCGTAGCCGGGACCAGGCCAGAAGAGTTCCGCCAGGTGCCGTCTCTCCTGGGGGCCCTCGAGTGCGAGATACGCGAGCAGTAGCAGGGGCTTGGGCCGTGAGAAGGCAGCACCCTCGAGCTTCAGGCCGCCCAGGGTGCGCAGCTGCATGACCTCAGTATACGGGCCGAAGTGGGTCCCGGACAGGGTGGAAACGCGTTGGAAATAGGGCGGAATAACGTTGGAAATGCCTCCTGGTGCATGCTCGCCACTAACGATGAGCAGCGCCTGGAGAGAGCTGGAGTATATGAACCGACCGAGAACCCCATCCGGCGGAAGCCCTGCGTACCAGGTGAAGTCGTTCATCGTGCGGCTGTGGCAACGCCCCGAAGGCTTCACAGCCGAAGCGCGGTCCCTCACCGGCGGCGGGAACCGGACGTTCAGGAGTCTCGAGCAGCTGCTCGATTTCCTGCGGGTGCAGGTCGAGATGGAACCGATGCCTGACGACGATGGGGGTGATAAGGCCTTGTAAGCCCAGCAGCCACGCCCGCAAGTCGATCCGGACGACGTCCAAGACGAGCAGCCAGACCCGAAGCCACGTTACCCAGCGAACGAGTCCAACCAAGTCAGGAGCCAAGGAGGATGATTGTAATGAAACGCCGCTTCCCAACGAGACCCAAGGCAGCACTGTTGTTCTTGCTTGCCGTCGGCTGCATCTCCATCTTCGGGTTCAGCGCATTCGCGCAACAGGCCCAGCTCGTGATAGATGCCACCGACTCCTTCGGAACCTACAACGACATCGAATACGTCGTGTACCAAGGGCGCCTCACCGGCACCGCGGGCGACGAAAGCTTCAGCGCCCCGTTCGAGATCGTCGCCCCGGCCGACCCGAGCCAGGGAAATGGCCGCCTGGTGTTCGAGCCCATCCACCCCATTTCAGTTAGTGGCGATCATATAACTGTCGTTGTTTACGGTCCTATCATGCGTGATCGGTTCCTAAGCAAAGCCTTCCTCTTCGGTCACGGCTTCAGCCACGCAGCCATCTGCATGCATAAAGATGACCGCGCCTGCGAAGGCTTCCTTGGCGCTCCAGAGATGCCCGCCGGAGCCCTGGGCTTCATCGTGAGCTTCACGCAAGCCCTCAAAGCGGGGCAGGCAGCAGACATGGTTGGTGACATCGAGTACCTCTACAGTGTCGGCTTCGCCAGTAGCGCCGATCCCCTGGATGACCTGCTGCTCGATCCGCTCGGGCAGGGCCTGTTCGATCTCTCGCTGCTAGTCAGCAACGGTTGGAACTCCGAAGTCAAGAGCCCGCCCGAGAATCCTGAATCCCCCATGCCAGCGAGCGTAGGACGGGTCATGGTGTTGCTGCCCGAAGCGGACGTTGTCCGGTGGGGAACGCTGTTGCGTGATGACGTGACCCAGCCGCACTACCGGTCGTATGAGGTGGCCGGTGGGGCGCAGCTTGCCTCAAGCAGGCCAAACCCCATGAGGGGCGTCACCGGGGTCGATTGGACACCCGTGTTGCGGGCTTTAATGCTGGCGGGTGACCGCTGGGTCAGCGAGGGGATCGAGCCGCCCCCCAGCACCTCCCTTGTTGAGGCTGTGGAGGGTGAGGTCGACCCCGCGTACGACATCTATGATTCCGGGATCGCTCTCGCTCGCGATGCCAACCTGAACGCCGTGGGTGGCGTCCGAGTGCCTTATTTGGAACTCGGTCAGGGTCAGTTCATCGCTGTCGATTACCTGAACCTTAATCGGAGGGGTCTCAGAGGCACGTTTCTCGACTTGGCCTGCGAGCCGCTTGCGGACGGCGGTGTCCGCTTCGCGGATCACGACAGCTATATGGAGCAGTTCGTGGCGGAAACAGAGAGGCTGATGGGGGAGGGTTTTCTCCTGCGGGACGATGCCGACGTGATGATCGAGTGGGCGATCGGCTCTGAGGTTGGCTCCTGTCCTTAACCGCAGAGTGCGAAACCTGTCCCCCAGGCAACACTCGAGACGTCGATGAACCGACCGAGAACCCCATCCGGCGGAAGCCCTGCGTACCAGGTGAAGTCGTTCATCGTGCGGCTGTGGCAATGCCCCGAAGGCTTCACAGCCGAAGCGCGATCCCTCACCGGCGGGGGCAACCGGACCTTCAAGAGCCTCGAGGCGTTGTTCGCATTCCTGCAGGAACAAGCAGACAAGCTGGAGAGCCGCTGAAAACCATTCAACAGAGGAGGTAATACCGATGAGTAACTCCCACCCCCACGCACCTGGAAACCACAAGCCATCACGTAGAGAGAGGAATCCCTCCATGCCGAAGCGCACAGCGACCCGCCTGACCCTCGCCCTGCTGGGCCTCGCCCTCGCAGGTAGCCTCGCCCTGGCCCAGTCGGGCCTCACCCTCAACCCCTTCGTGGGCACCGGCTACCACCAGATCACCGACGCCGAAGGCAACACCATCAGCGCCATGAGCGACCCCAACACCCCCCTCTACGCCAGCCGCGGCAGCAAACCCGCCTTCCTGGCGCCCGACGGGCACCACCTCACCCTCGGTGAGTTCGACCGCGTCCAGGGCCTCGCCGTCGCCAACTGCAGCGGCGCCGGCACCCACCTCACCCTGAACCTCAAAGGCCTTTTGCCCGACGGCATCTACACCGTGTGGCTCATTGTCAGGGAGCATGGCATGGACGGCTCCCCCGTTCTGGTCGGCCTCGGCTCCTTCGGTGCTGCCGCCGGTGGCGACAGCCAGCTCATCGTCGCTGCGGACGGCACCAGCTCGATCTCGGTGGTGCAGCCGGCCGGTTCCCTGTCGACCAGCGTTCCGCCTCAGCCAGAGGCCAGCATGGATGAGCGCTACGTCGTCGGCAGCTGCCTGTTCGAGGAGGCAATCTTCGAGGCGCACGTGATCTACCACAACGACGGCTTGATGCACGGGGATTACCCGGGATCGGGGGAGACCTGGGCCACGCAGGCGGCCTTCGTGTTCAGCAGCCCGTAACCGACGGGCCCTACCTGGATCCGTGCGGCAAAGACAGCGGCACCTGGACAACCGGGTGCCGCCGTCTTGCAGGGCTCACTCCCGAGCCCAGGGCACACTGCAGGTGGATGGCGCGGTGCACCTTATCCTAGGCATCGGGCGGCCGATCCAGGATCTGACCATCTGCGCGTAGCCTTTCAGCGAGCCGGCTGTACGCGACCTCCTGAATACCTGAACCCTGCTCGATGGCAAGGCTCGCGGCGGTTGCCGCGCTCTGGCTCAGGATCATGAACACCGGCTCCATCCGGGTCGAGCCGTGCGCGACGTGGGTCGCCGACAGCGCGAACGTCACCAGCAGGTTGTCGGCCTCGGCCGCCCTGGGCGTGATCGCCGCGTAGCCGATCGGGTAGGGGTGTGGCACCCGCGCGCCCACCTTGCCCTCGCGCCAGACGATGCCGTCGTGAACCACCCGCCGGATCGCGTGCAGGTCCATGCCGTAGCTGCCGAGCCCCACCGACCCCGGCGCCAGGTCCCGACCTTCACAGTGATGCTGGGTCAGCACCAGGTCCGAGACCATGCGCCGCCCTTCGCGCACGTAGATCTGGTGCGGCCAGCCACCGGTCTCGGGGAACTCGTCACGGCACAACCCGAACGAACGCATCTCCTGGCGGACCTTCTCCGGCACGCGCTCGTCGGTGCTCAGGAAGTGCAGCAGGCCGCGGTGGTAGGCCTCGTGCTCTCGCCCGATCGAGGCTCGTCCCGGCGGGTCGGCCTCGCACCAGGCCCAGCTCGCTCCCGGCAGGTTGCCGCCGAAGGTCGCGGTGTTGAAGTCGAACTTGCCGCCCGGAAGGGGATCGTATTTCGAGAAGGTACGCAGATCCAGGTCGTCGCCGGCCGCCACGCAATTCCGAATGAAACGCGCGACCAGCTCGTAGTGCCGGGGGTAGTAGCCGTCGGGGCGCTCGAGCGGGATCGCATTCTCGGCGTCCCGCGTCAGGCAGAGCCGGTAGCAGTAGGCCTGCACGCCGGGAGCCTCCGACCCTGGTGGGCCGACCGGATCCGGGTGCATGAGCGGCAGCAGGCCCGAGCTGGGGTCGCCCTCGACGAGGTAAGGGTCGAGCGGGAGGTCGCGGTCCCACAAGCCCCGGCCGTCCGCGCGGCGGCCGTTCGGTCCGGCAACGCCCCATTCGACCTTCGGCTCGAATTTCGGTTGGAAGATCACCCCGTTCAGGGTCTCGCCGTAGCGCGCGTTGGCCTCCCTGACGAGGGTGTGGCCGACGCCCGCCCCGGCCATCAGGTCGCCCTCGTAGGTCGCGTCGATGAACATGGCGGCGCGAAACCGGGTGCCGTCCAGTGCGACGACCTCCTGGATGTGCGGGCCGCGCTTGCGTACCTCCGCGAGCGGCGTCTCGAAAAAGACCGGCACGTCGGCCTCGGCGACGAGGGTGTCGAACAGCTCTTCCGCTGCGTGCGGTTCGACGGCGAAGGCACCGCCCGTTGGGACGCCCTCGATCTCGCGGTCCCACGGCAACGCGCGCCCGTAGCGGCCGGCGAGCCCTGTGAAGTACTCGCGGGCGATCCCGCCCACCGTCCTCGGGTTGCCGATGTCGACGGCGCTGAGGCCGCCCGAGGTCATGCCGCCCAGATGACGGCCCGCCTCCACCAGCACCACCGATCGCCCCATCCGCGCCGCCTGCACCGCCGCCGCGACGCCACCCGAAGTCCCGCCGTAGACGCAGATGTCTGCTTCGACGATGCCCTCTGGGGAGCGAATAGCCTGCGCGGCGGCCAGCGATGAGGTGCGGAACTCAGGGCGGCCACTCCCTTTTGAGGGGCTCGTTTCGGTTTCCGGATTCGCGGTGTCCTTCTGTCTGGACAAGAGAGCTCCTTTCCGAGTTTCGCGTGCGTCGTGCGCCGGCGGGAGAGGGTCTGCTCGCCGACGCTTATCTTACGGCAGACCACCGCGATCGATAGCTGCTGACCTGGGAGGCCGGTATAGTCGGTTCAACAAGAGGTGGGAGCGACGTAGCTGCCAGTCGTTACAGGAGACGATATGACCGAAAATGACAGGGCATCCCACTGTGGACCCAACGGGTTCCTCGAGGTCCGAGGCGCCACTCCCCCCGGGGGCCTGGAGTCGTCAGATGGGTGATGGCGGGTCCGTCCGCTCCCAAGCCACGATCCCGGCGTTCCAGCGAGCGTTCGAGGAGGGGACGCTCACCTCGGAACGGTTGGTGCAGCTCTACCTCGATCGGATCGAAGCCTACGACCAGCAGGGGCCCAACGTCAACGCCGTCATCACCCTGAATCCCGACTGGCGGGCGGCGGCTCGAGAGCTCGACGAGGAACGCAGGCAGTCCGGAGCCCGGAGCCTGCTGCACGGTGTCCCGGTCGTGCTCAAGGACACCATCGACGTGAAGGGGATGCCGACGACGGGCGGGTTCACGCTGCTCAAGGGGTCGTACCCAGCGCGCGATGCGGCGGTCACCAGAAAGCTAAAGGAGGCCGGGGCGCTCGTGCTGGCGAAGGTCAACGCCAACGACTGGTTCGGCAACGCGCCCATGAGCGCCAGCACCCTGGGTGGCCAGACCCGCAACCCACACAATCTGGGGTACACCTCGGGAGGATCGAGTTGCGGGACGGCGGCGGCGGTGGCCGCGAACTTCGCTCCACTCGGCATCGGCACCGATACCAGCGGCTCGGTCTTGATGCCCGCCGCCCACAGCGGCCTGTTCGGCATGATTCCGTCGCGCGGCCTGATCAGCCGCGCCGGGCTCATGGCGGGGTGGCCGACGCTCGGTCGGGTCGGCGCCATGGCGCGCTCGGCGTTCGACCTGGCCGCCACTCTCTCCTGCCTCATCGGTTGGGACCCGGAGGATCAGACCACCAACGAGTCGCTGGAGTTTTTCCCGCGGGAACGTTACGAGGCGCAGCTCTCCGGGCGCAGCCTGGGGGCGTTTCGGGTGGGCGTGCTGAGGGAGATGTGGCGCGAAGAGCCGGGACGGGCCGAGGCGAGCCGGATCGTCGATGCGCAGCTGCAGCTTCTTCGGCGCGAGGGAACGATCGTCGTCGATCCCGTCCTGACGGGCATCGATCTGGACGAGCTGGGGAGCCTCGAGTCGCCGGCGAACGTCGCCACCCTGTATGAGCTACTGCCCTCGCTCGAGGCGTACTTCGCACGGCTGGGGCCCGACGCGCCCTTCACAAGCGTTTTCGACCTGATCGAGACCGCAGGGTTCGAGCAGCTCAAATCGAGATTCCGCATAGCGTCGACGCTGCCGCCACCCGAGCAGAGCGACCACTACCGCGCGCGGCTGAGATCGCAGGCCATGCTCAGAAACGCGGTGGTCGAAACGATCCGGCGCTTTGATCTGGACGCTGTGGTGCTGCCCTACTCCCTCGACGGACCGAGTCGGATCGGGGGACCGGTCGGCAGGACCAACAGCCTCGCCTCCCATGCGGGACTCCCATCCGTGGTGGCTCCGGCGGGGCGGACGAACGAGAGCCTGCCGATCGGAATTCAGTTCATAGCGGAGCCCTACCGCGACGCGACGCTGCTGCAGTTGGCGCATCTGCTCGAGCAGGCCACGGGCGGGGGCGACCTGCCCGCTTCGACCCCGGCCCTTCCGGGCGAGGAGCTACCGGCAGGGGAGAAGGCATGACGACCATCGCTGCCGATCTGTGCGTGTACTCGGGGTCCCCGGCAGGACTCTCCTGCGCCATCCGCGCTGCTAGAGAGGGACTCAGCGTCGTGGTCGTCACCCACACGCCCCATCTCGGCGGCATGCTCACCTCCGGCCTGTGCGTGTGGGACACGCAATGGGAGGGCCGCCGCGCCCCCATCTACGACCAGTGGCGGCAGGCGTTCTTCGACCACTACCAGGAGACCTACGGGCACCGCTCCCCCGAGTACATGGCGGCGTTGCCGGGTCCGCGGGGGTACTCCAACGGCAACTTCGAGCCGAAGGTCGCGCGCGAGATCGTCGAACGCCTCGTCGCCGACGAGGCGCGCATCCGCGTGGAGCGGCGCGCCATCCCGGTCGCCGTGCACAGCGAGGGCCGGCGCATCGCAGCGGTGGAATTCGAGCGGCTCGGTGGCGAGGGCTCGTTCACCGTCGAGGCGGCCGCCTTTGCCGACGGCAGCTACGAGGGCGACCTCATGGCAGTGGCCGGCTGCGCCTACCACACCGGCCGCGAGGGGCGCGACGAGTACGGCGAGTCCCACGCCGGACGGATATTCAAACGCGGGGTGGAGGAGCCGACGCCGGAGCTGGCCCGCATGGGCGCGCTGAAGGGCGCGCTGAAGCTCCGGCCCTTCCCCCACTACTCCGAGATCCTGGATGCCCCCGGTGCCGGGGAGGCCGACGCGCTGGTGCAGGGCTACAACCTGCGGACCGTCGTCACGGACGATCCCGACAACCAGCGGCCCGTCGAGAAGCCGGCCGGCTACGACCGCGAACGGGTCGCCGCCGAACCCGACCTCATGATGTTCGCCAAATCGCCCCTGTACCACGACGGCGGCGTGCCGAACCGCAAGGCGCGGCTGAATCGGCCGCAGCTGTTGGGCGACCAGATCCCCTACGCCGACGGCAGCTGGGCCGTGCGCCGGGAGATCATCGAGGCCCACTGGCAGCTGCTGCTGAGCTACCTCTACTTTCTACGCAACGACGAATCGGTTTCGGCGGAGTACCGGGAACTCTGGCGCGACTGGGCCCTGGCGGCGGACGAGTTCGCCGACAGCAGCGGCCTGCCCTACGAGATCTACGCCCGCGAGGCGCGGCGGATGCTGGGCCGTGTCGTCTTCACCGAGCACGACGCTACCCTGGTCGAGGGACTCGAGCGGGCTCCGGTCCACGCCTCGTCGATCGCCGTCACCGAGTGGTACATCGACTCGCACAACACCTCCCACGAGACCTTCGACGGCAGTGCGCTGGAGGGCAAGATCATGATGAACGTGGAGACCTTCCCCGGCATGGTCCCCTACGAGGCGCTGCTGCCCAAGGAGCTCGACAATCTGCTGGTGGTCAACTGCGTCTCCTCGAGCCACGTGGGCTGGAACACCATCCGCCTCGAGCCGACCTGGATGAACATCGGCGAGGCGGCCGGCTGGGCCGTCGTTCTCGCCCAGCAAGCGGGCGTCGAGCCGGCAGAGGTGGACCGGACGCGGCTCGTTCGCACCCTGGCGGCGTCCGGGGTGATGGTGAGCTTCTTCAACGACGTCGACGTAGCCGACCGTGATCCCTGGGTCGCCGGGGTCGCGTACCTCGGCACGCGGGGGTTCTTCGCCAGCTACGACGCTCGCCCGCGGGCGCTGCTCGGGCTGCGGACGGCCGAGGTCTGGGTAGCAGCCGCGGCACGCATGGGTACCGGTAACGCGGAGCCGATGGCGACGCTGCGCGCCGTTCAGGCGATCGCCGAGGACGACGATCCGCCGATTTCCGGATCGGCATTCCGGGCTCTGCTCTCCGACAGTGGATTCATGGGGGCTACGGTGCCGGAGGTCCTCACCCGTGGCGACGCCTGCCGGGTCCTGTTCGAGCTCACGGCGTCGGCATGAAATACGACCCCCGGGAGATCGAACCGAGATGGCAACAGGTCTGGGAGGAGCAGGGGACGTTTGCGACGCCTCGGACCCGCGAGGAGCTCGGCGACAGGCCCAAGTACTACGTCCTCGACATGTTCCCTTATCCTTCGGGGGCGGGCCTGCACGTTGGACATTCGCTACAGATGTCCGCTACAGATGTCCTGGCTCGGATGAAGCGGATGCAGGGGTTCAACGTCCTGCATCCGATGGGGTGGGACGCCTTTGGACTCCCGACCGAGAGAGCTGCCGTTCGCGAGAACATCCACCCGGTCAACATCACCCGCCGCAACATCGACACCTTTCGCCACCAGATCAGACGGCTCGGTTTCAGCTACGACTGGGACCGCGAGATCAGCACCGCCTCCCCCGACTACTACCGCTGGACCCAGTGGATCTTCCTCAAGCTCTTCGAAAAGGGGCTCGCCTATCGAGCCGAGGTCGCCGTGAACTGGTGCCCGGCACTTGGAACCGTCCTGGCCAACGAAGAGGTCAAGGACGGAAAGTACGTCGAGACCGGCGATCCTGTCGAACAGCGACTCATGACCCAGTGGATGCTGAAGATCACGGACTACGCCGAGAGGCTCCTGGACGACTTGGACGATCTGGACTGGCCGGAAGGCATTCTGCAGATGCAGCGCAACTGGATCGGCAAGTCCGAAGGCGCAGACATCGTCTTCGCAATCGACTGTTTCGACGACGCCTTCACGGTCTTTTCGACCCGCCCGGACACACTTCTAGGAGCGACCTACTGTGTGCTTGCGCCGGAACATCCGCTGGTCGAGACGATCACCACCGAGGCGCAGCGAGCTGCCGTCGACTCGTACGTCGAGAGGGCAAAGGAGACGTCCGAGTCGACGCGCACCGATGTGACCAAGGAGAAGACCGGGGTTTTCAGTGGAGCGTCTGCCTTGCATCCCGTGACCGAGGAGACGATACCGATCTGGATCGCCGACTACGTCCTGATGTCGTACGGCACGGGCGCGATCATGGCGGTCCCGGGACACGATGAGCGCGACCACGAATTCGCTCGACGCTTCGGGCTGCCGATTGTCGAAGTGGTCAGCGGCGGCAAGCGCCCGATCGGGGAAGAGGCCTGGACGGGCGCAGGCGTTCTGGTCAACTCCCGGTTTCTGGACGGCCTCGAAGTCCCGGCCGCAATCACCACGATGATCGACTGGCTCGAGGAGCACGGGCGCGGAAGGAGACGCGTTCGCTATCGACTTCGCGACTGGCTGTTTTCGCGGCAGCGCTATTGGGGCGAACCCTTCCCGATCGTCAACTTGGGGGACGGGTCGTCGGTGGCGGTCGCCGATGACGCGCTGCCGGTCGAGCTTCCGCATGTCGACGAGTATCGCCCCACCGAGGACGAGAATCCCCCGTTGGCGCGAGCTTCGCAGGATTGGCTCCAGGTGACGTTGCCCGACGGGCGGGCGGGACTCCGCGAGACGAACACCATGCCCCAGTGGGCCGGATCCTGCTGGTACTACCTGCGCTTCCTCGATCCCTGGAACGAAAAGGAGCCGTGGTCGAAGGAGCTCGAGTCCTACTGGATGCCCGTCGATCTCTATATAGGAGGCGTCGAGCACGCCGTTCTGCACCTCCTGTACGCACGGTTCTGGCACAAGGTGCTCTACGATTGCGGACTGGTCGGCACGAAGGAGCCGTTCAAGAGACACTTCAACCAGGGCATGATCCTGGCCAACAGCTATCGGGACGCGTCGGGGAAATACCATCCCCCTGAAGATGTCACGGAGGTGAATGGGAAGCACGTTTTGAGCGACGGCCGGCCGCTGCGCGTTCAGATCGAGAAGATGGGGAAGTCGAAGCTGAACGTCGTGAGTCCCGATGTCGTGATCGACCGATACGGCGCCGACACCACCCGCCTCCACGTACTTTTCATGGGGCCTCTCGAGCAGGTCAAGCTCTGGCAGATGGACGGCGTCGAGGGGGTTTTGCGGTTCCTCCATCGTGTCTGGCGGCTGGTCGTCGACCAGGGTGACGGAGACCTCTCCCCACGCATCGTCGATCGACCGGGCCCAAGCGAGGCGACGCTGTGGAGGGCCCTCCATCAGACCGTCAAGAAGGTCACCGAAGACACCGCCAACCTCCGCTTCAACACCGCCATCTCGCAGATGATGATCTTCGTCAACGAAGCCATGAAAGCCGAGCGTCTTCCCCACGAGACGCTGAGCCCATTCCTTCGAGTGCTCTCCCCCTACGCCCCACACCTGGCCGAAGAACTCTGGAGTCGGCTGGGGAATGAGGGGCTCGTGTGCCAGGCCGATTGGCCCGCCTGGGACGAGGATCTCTGCCGCGATGAGACGATTCGCATCGTCATTCAGGTGAACGGAAAGCGGCGCGACGAGTTGGTGGTCGAGCCGGACATGGACCGAGAAGATCTGGAGCGTCTGGTGCTGGAGTCGGAGAGGGTCCGGAGACATCTGGCAGGTCGCGAACCCCGCAAGTTCATCGTCGTTCCGAACCGGCTGGTGAATGTCGTAGGGTGAAGGCCGATTCAACCAGGATGGGAGAGTGCCACGGTATGGAGGTGAATAACTATCCGTTTTGGGGAACACTTCAACCGGGTCCTTATTCCGTGGGTTTCCGAAACACCTTCATCTACGACTATGCCCGGTCGTACCTTCTGAAGAATCAGAACGGCGAGACACCTGCTCCAAATCGGATGCCTCGTCCCCTGCTGGTGAACATCTGGTATCCAGGGCACGTTCCGGCTGAAGGAAATCCCATGCGCTTGGGCGAGTATTTCGATATGCCCCCCGGTTTTCCCGAGCTTGAAGCGTTCTCGAAGGCACTCGGCAGGTTCCACAAGAAGGAGGCTGCAATCTATCTGGTCGGGGATCCGCTTAGCGAGAACCCGTCCTACGCATTGGGTGAAGCGGAGCTGGAAACGTACGACGAGATCAAGGCAACCCCGACAGCGGCACTCCGCGACGCCGAGCCCGCCGAGGGGGAGTTCCCTCTCGTCCTCTACCATTCGGGGATCTACGGAACGGTCGAGGACAACCAGATCCTGTGTGAGTACCTGGCGAGTCACGGCTACGTCGTGGTCGGTAGCGCGTACCAACCCGCGCACGGTCGCTCGTTCGGCATCGACTCGGATCTGGAGAGGTGCATCAAAGACCTCGATCGCCTCATCAACTTCATGCAGGGTCAGCCCCACGTCGACATCGACCGTGTCGGGATTGTCGGACACAGCTACGGAGCCTCGACTGGATTCGCCTATCGGGCGGAGAACCACTCGGTCGTTCGCGGCGTCGTCGGCCTGGATTCGACGATCGAGTACCCGACCGTCCCGGGGAGCGACTACGAGCGCGATTGGGTCATCCCGTTCCGAACGCGCATCTACGACCGAGTCCAGAACCTGACGGCTCCCATGTTGATTGTGGCTCGAAAGGACGGTCGGGATGGGGAACCCATCCGTAATGAGGAATACGAACCCATAGAGACAGAGACGAACTTCTCGTTCTATGACAAACTCGTGCGTGCCGAGCGCTACTACATGCGCGTTTCGGGCGTAGGCCATAACGACGTGATTTCGCAAGGGGTCATCGCGAGCGAAGTCGCGGCACGACTGGATCCGACGAAAACCTATATGAAGGTGGTTCGGGAGACTTTCGACGTGATCTGCCTCTACGCTCTCCAGTTCTTCAACGCCTGTTTGAAGGACGATGCCGCGGGATGGGAGTTCCTGAAGAGAAGTCCCGACGGAAACGGGATTACGTTGCGCGACCTCGAATATGCTGCGAAAGAACCCGAAAGCGAATCTCAACATGAATGAGCGAGATTTAACGCACCGTCTAAGGAAATCACCATGAAGATCACCGACATTCAAACCCTCTTCATCGACCGCTATCTCTTTGTCCAGGTCTACACGGACGCCGGCATCATCGGCTTGGGGGAATCCGGCACCTGGGGCTTTTTGGAGGCGTCCGCCAGCGCGGTGGAGACTTTCAAACGTCACCTGATCGGCCAGGATCCATTGCGCATCGAGCATCACTGGCAGTACCTCTATCGCTATAGTCACTTCCGGGGGGCGGCGATCATGGGGGCGCTGAGCGCCATCGACATCGCGTTGTGGGACATTATGGGGAAGCACTTTGGGGTGCCCTGCTATCAGTTGCTGGGCGGCAAGACGCGCGACAGAGCCAGGGTCTACTATCACGTTCGCGGCTCGACCACGGAAGTGCTGGTGCAAGGCTGTATCGAGGCCAAGGCGCAGGGCTTTACTGCGCTAGGGCATCTCACGCCATTTTTAGACAGCGATCGCAAGCTCCCCTACTTCAAAACCCACGCCGACAAGATGAAGGACGCCATCGATACGGTGGCCCGATACCGCGAAGCCGTGGGCACTGATGTCGATCTCTGCATCGAGATTCACCGGCGGTTGACCCCTGCAGAAGCCATCGTGTTGGCGCGAGGCATCGAACCCTATCACCCCTTCTTTTACGAAGATCCGATCCTTCCCGATCACTTCGACCAGATGGAGCTGGTAGCGCAGAATATTCATATTCCCATCGCCACGGGCGAACGGCTGCACACGATACAGGAGTTCGAGATGCTGCTGAGCCGTGGGGCGGTGCAATATGCCCGGGTCGATGTCTGTATGGCTGGGGGCTTGACCCATTCCAAGAAGATCGCCGCGGTGGCCGAAGCGCACGGCGTGCACATCGTGCCTCACAATCCGCTGAGTCCGGTCAGCACGGCCGCCTGTATTCAACTGGCGGCCTGCATTCCGAACTTTGCGCTACAGGAGTACCCGATTGGCGAAGATCGCCCACCCAAAAGCGAGATCGTCAAGAACCCCTTGAAGTGTGAAGATGGCTTCTTGATCATCCCCGATGCGCCTGGGATCGGCGTAGAACTGGCGGAGGATGCGGCAGAGAAATGGCCCTATACAGCGGTTCTCAGAATGAGTGATTGGTGACTCCGGCATGCTCAAACCAACCCAACACATCCCCCAACGACACCGTCGATAGCGCAGCCGCGATCGCAGAGTCCAACGCTCCCCTCGTCCTCGCCCCCACAGCTTTCACGAACGCCTTTATCTTCGAAAAAGCCAACTCAATGGGGTTGAAGTCCGGACTGTACCCAGGCAACAACACCAACTCGCACCCCCTCGCCTCGATCGCCTCCCGCACCTCCGGTTTGCGGTGCACCCCCAGCTGATCCATCACCACGATCTGCCCCGGCCTCAGCTTCGGAGCGATGACCTGCTCGATGTACGCTAAAAACGCCACGCCATCCACCGCTCCGGTCAACGTCATCGCGTCACCCACACCCTCATCGAGACTGATCGCTGCAACGAGGCTGGTGTTCTCCCCACGGTTCTTCGGCACCCTACCCACGGCACGTTGTCCACGTGGGGCGTAGGCGTAGGGCAGGGTCATGGCGACGTTGAAGCCGCTCTCATCGACGAACACCAACCGGTGCGGGTCAATACCTCTGATCCAAGCCAGGAACCTCCACCGGGCCTCTGGATTCTGTTCACTCGCGTAGATCGTCTTTTTTTCTCGTCGATCCCAATCTCTGTACCCAGCGGCACATGGTCGCTCTGCTGATGCGGACGCCGGTTCTCTCCAAGAAAAGGTCGCAGCGCTGGTCGTGGGTGAGGTCGTTGCTGATGAGGCTCTGCTCAACCCATGCCTGGTGCTCATGGAGGGCGCTGGGGCGGCCCGGGGAGGTTCTGGGGGTGAGATCTCCACTTTGGCGGTAGCGGCGGAGGTAGCGACTGACGGTGGCGGTTCCAACGTCGAACGTGTCTGCGGCTTCATGGAGGGTGTAACGCTTGTGTAGGACGGCGTTTACGATGCGTTCTCGGAGGTCGGTAGAGTGCGCCATGCCTCAGCATGAAGCACGATCACTCAATGCGCAACCCGCTGTAAACCACGGCCCGTGGTTACGCGGCAGCACGTGGATGGGTCGGTGGTCGATCAGTAGTATCCACTCAGGTACAGGCGTGCTTTTGGGCCAGAAAAGAAAACGTAGCACCGCTCCATGTTTGTCCAGCAGGGTGCGCACACTCCCTGGATATACAACGGCCCTACTGTATTCCTACGCTCGGGACCGTTTGGAATCCGATGCCGTTTTCCACTGCTCGAACGACAGCCGAGGACCCTCACCCCGCACTACCATCGTCGCGAGACGACTGACGGTCCACATCTTCTCGTACATGTACTCCACCCCCGCCTGTTCCTCCTCTGAGGCCGCAGGGGTCCCACGCGTCCGGACGTAGCGGATGTCGGTGCTCCAGCGCACCGCGTCGCTTTGGTTCACCTTGCTGCCATGAAACGTCATGTTCGAAAACAACAGGATATCCCCAGCCTTCATCGGCACTGGGACGGGGGTGCCGCGCGCTTCGGGATCCTCGAATGAACGCATGTTGCTGTTCTCATCGCGAGCGCTGTCGATCAACTCCCAATGGTTGCTGCCCGGGATCACGTACAGGCAACCGTTGACCTCGTCGACGTCTACCAAGGGAATCCACACCGTCACGGTGTGGGCGTGCTGCGAGGCCTTGCCGTAGTACTGGCTGTCCTGATGCAGGGGAAAGGCGGTCCGTTCGCTGCCGGGCATCTTGGGGCGCACCAGGTAGTCGATGAACGTCATGTTGGGCCCGAGGTACGGCTCCACGGCGTCGACGATGGCCGGGTGGTTGATGATGGCGTGGAGCTCGGGGTCGAATGCGGGGACGTTATACCCTCTGCTCTGGATTTCGTTGTTGGCATGCTGAACCGTACTGGGTTTCGTGGAGACTCTGCTCTCACGCGGCCAGCCTGGGCATGGCCTGCGCTTGAGTGTACGCCATCTCGAAGTCCACGGGACTGACGTAATCGAGCGAAGAGTGCAACCGCCGACAGTTGAACCACCTCACCCACCGCATCGTCGCCGTCTCCACCTCCTGCCTCGAGCACCAACTCGTCGACCTGGCGTGGATCAGCTCGCTCTTGAACAAGCCGATCGTGCTCTCCATCAACGCATTGTCATACGCCGTGCCCACCCGACCGATCGAACCGTTCACGCCATGATCGAGCAACTTCTGGCTGAACGCCAGACTCGTATATTGACTGCCGGCATCCGAATGATGAATCACGCCGTCAGCAACGAACCGCCGATCGGTTCGACGCCGGACGCTCACAGCCTGCTCCAGAGCCCTCATCACCAGCTCGCTGCTCTTACCGGTACTGACCGTGAAACCCAGGATGCGCCTCGAGAAGCCGTCCTGCAGGAACGACACGTACACCCACCCTTCACGAGTGAGCACGTGCGTGAAGTCCGCCACCCAAACGATGTCGGGCGCATCTTGGAACCAGTCTCGCCTCACCAGATCCGGCGAGCTGACGCCGCTAGGCGTTGGGATGGTCGTGCGGACCTTCCTTCTTCGTGTCATGCCCTTCAAGCCCGCGACTCTCATCAGGCGCGCCACCTGGTCACGCCCAACGTCGATACTCTCGTGCTGGAGGGCGTGCCATACCTTACGGACGCCGTACACACCAAAGTTCTCGCGGTGCACCCGATGAATGACCTCCAGGAGACGCTCATCGGATTGCTGGCGAGCGGATGCTTGCCGCTTCTTGGCTGCGTAGTACGTGCTCGGGGCGATCGGCACGTTGTGGTCCCGTAGGACACGGCAGATCGGCTCGACCCCGAACAGGTTCTTATACGCGTTGATGTAGGCGACCATCACTTGAGTCGGCGGTCGAGCTCCGCGGCCGCGAAAAACGCGCTGGCTGTCTTGAGGATCTCGTTGGCTCGTTTGAGTTCGGCTACTTCCTTCTTGAGGGCCTTGATCTCCTCACGCTCTGTGGTTGTCAGGCCTGGCTTGTCACCAGCGTCGATGCGGGCTCTGTCTACCCAGCCGCGCATCGTGTCGACCGGGATGCCGGTTAGGTCATGCAGGCGCCGATAAGAGGCTGAACGTGATTCGTGCGGCGCTTCTTCTCGACGCTCCATGAACATGCGGATGACTCGATCTTTGGTTTCTTGGTCGTAACGGGTCATGCTCCATTCTCTCCTTTCGAGGGAGAACGGAGCCTCCATCAAACCCAGGGCGGTTCAGAGGGGTTGGAGGTCCGCCTGCGGGATGGCTTGAGGGACGAGTTGGTAGCCGTCTTGTTGGTAGGTGTTTGCCATCCCTAATTGTTCCACAACATCGACGAATACTCCACCAAGGGAGATCTCTCTACAGCTTCGTTCTGGGGTTGAAGAAGGGGCCGAGCAGCCCTCCCGTCTCATGGGTAAGGGCAAACCGGACCCCTTTCTGGCCCCGGGGTGCCCCGGTCACTCGGTACGGCGAGTGACCGGAGGCCGGGAAGCTTCGGGCGCAGGCTCGAGCGTTTTCGCTACGGCTTGCAGAAGGTGCGCGAGGCGGGTCCTGGTCGGTGCCCAGAGTCGCTGGGGGCGAGGGGTGGGCTGGTAGTGCTTGATCAGTCTGCGCCTGGTGTCTTCGTACTGGAGGCTGTGTTCCAGTAGATCGTTCCAGCTCATGGTCTTTCTCCTTTCCTGCGATTTAGCCGCGGAACCTTGCGGCTTGGGTCAGGATGCGAAATCCTGACCCAAGAACGACCCAAGAACGACCCAAGTCGACCTGTCCGGCACCAAAGGATTCAGCCCCAGAGACGCTATGCTGGCTGTCAGCGCCAAGCGAAAGGAAGCAAAGTCGAGCTTCGAGGGGGTTGGCATGGGTCCCGTGGAGAACTTAGGACCGGCCGTGGCAACGTACGTGCAGGATACGTCGAAAATATGCGATTTCAGAGGGTGAAGACGTACACCCTCGGTGGAAAGTGACTCGTGCCCCCTAGCTACGATTTTGGGTTCGGAGGAGAATCGTGAAGATCCGTGAGATCCACGCCGTCGGGCTCTACGGTGCGACCCCCGAGGGCGGCTGGGACGCCGAGCTTGCCACCGACGACGGCGTGCACACCCTGGTCGCGGTGGTCAGCGACGAGGGGCCGGTCGGGTACGGCAGCGCCTTCACCAACGCCGATCTGGTGAAGGCCGCGTTGGGCGTGCTCGAGCCGCTGTACCGTGGCGAGAGCGCCGTAGAGCCCGAGCGGGTCAGCGAGAAGCTCCATCAGAACACCTTTTGGCTCGGGCGCGGCGGCACCCTCACGCACGCGATCAGCGCCATCGACATCGCGCTCTGGGACCTGCTGGGGCAGGCGACGGGGCAGCCCGTCGGCCGGCTCCTGGGGGGCCGCTACCGCGAGCGCGTTCACCCCTATGCGTCGCTGCTGATGCGCGAGCCGGAGCCGCTCGCCGAGGACCTCGAGGCGCTCGTGGCGCAGGGATTCCGGGCCTTCAAGCTCGGCTGGGGGCCTTTCGGCCGGCGCGGCGCCGCGCTCGACGAGGCGATCGTGCGGCGTGCCCGCGAGGTCGTCGGGCCCGACCGCGACCTGATGATCGATGCGGGCGCCAGCGACGCCTTCTGGCCCCACGGCTACAAGTGGGCGCTGCGGACCGCGCAGATGCTCGCCGCGCACGGCGTCCGCTGGTTCGAGGAGCCGCTGCGGCCCGACGCGCTGGACGACTACGTGCTGCTCCGCGAGCGCGCGCCGGTTCCCATCGCCGGGGGCGAGGTGCTGACGCGGCGCCAGGCCTTCCTGCCGTGGCTGCAGGCCCGGGCGTTCGACATCGTCCAGCCAGACGTGACCAAGGTCGGGGGGCTGTCGGAGCAGCGGCGCATCGCCTGGGCTGCGCTCGACAACGAGGTGGCCGTGATCCCGCACGGCTGGAACACGGCCCTCGGCCTGGCCGCCGACCTGCACCTGGCCTCGGCGCTGCCCGGCACCGACCGGGTCGAGTACCTCAGGGGCTCGGCGTACATCGATGACATCGTGCAGGACAGGTGGCGCCTCGACGCGGACGGGATGCTCACCATCCCGGACGGGCCCGGCCTGGGCGTCGCCCTGGATCTGGACGCGGTGGCCCACTACGGTCGTGGCGAGCGCCTGCCGGCGCCCAGCTGAGCTGCGACGAGGTCGACGGTTGCCGTCACGTCGTACCGGGCAGCAACCCTGCCATCGCCGCTGCCCGCCAAACATCCTCGAGGGCTGAGGCGTCTGGTAGGCTCGATTGGCACCGCGATTCGAGGTAGAGGATTCTAAGGAGTATCGAGATGTTGGAACAGACACTGCTGTTTGAGAACGGGACGGACGGCTATCGCCAATACACCACGCCCACGCTGGTGACCACCACCAGCGGCGCGATTCTGGCGATCTGCGAAGGCAGGAACAGCGATCCGAAGGTGATGGGCGGCGATTCCGGCGACATCGACCTGGTGCTCAGGAAGAGCCTCGACAACGGGCAGACCTGGGCGCCCTTGCGGGTCGTCGTGCGCACCGGCCCGGATACCGATGGCAATGCAGCCCCGGTCGTGGATCGGGACACCGGTACCATCTGGCTGCTCTTCTGCAAGAACTTCGCCGATGGCCCGGAAGACATGATCATCGAGGGCAAGGCGCCGCGTACCGTCTGGATCACCTCGAGCAGGGACGACGGCGAGACCTGGGAGGAACCGAGAGAGATCACCGACGACGTCAAGGACCCATCGTGGACCTGGTACGCCACCGGACCCTGCCACGGCATTCAACTGAAGAGCGGGCGGCTCGTCGTCTCTTGCGACCATGTCAAGGGCGTAGCGTCCGGCTACCACGATGTGGAGTCGTCGGTGGCGGTGCTGGGGGCGTCCGGCTATTCGCACGTTATCTACAGCGACGATCACGGGGAGAGCTGGCATATCGGTGGTATCGCCCAGGCCGGCACCAACGAATCGGTCGCCGTCGAGACCTCCGAGGGTGCGCTGTACCTCAACTGCCGGAACTACGTCGGTAGCCGCCGGCGGGCCTACGCGTGGAGTTACGACGGCGGCCTCACCTTTGCGGAGACCGGCTACGACGACGCGCTCCCGGAGCCGATCTGTGAGGCGAGCGCGATCCGTTTCACCGACGCCGAGACGCACGACAAGAACCGGGTTCTCTTCTCCAATCCCGCCAGCAGCAGCCGCCGGGAGCGCATGACCGTGCGGATCAGCTACGACGAGTGTCGAACGTGGAGCGCCGGGAAGGTCCTGCACGAAGACCATGCGGCGTACTCGGATCTCTGTATCGCTGCGGATTTCACCATCTGCTGCCTCTTCGACCGTGGTGAAGGATCCAGCTACGAGGGCCTCGCGCTGGCCCGCTTCAATCTCGAGTGGCTTACGGACGGTGCCGACTCCCTGGCGTAGCCGGCAGCATCGACGACCGGTTCGCCCTCGTGCATTCTGGCGCTGTGGTAGCTGCGGCTCAGGTCGGTCTCGTGGATCAGGAAGTCGTCGACGAAGAGCTGGCGGCCCACGGCGATGTCGACGACCTCGGGGGGCGCGGTGAGGTAGGGGACAGGCAGCGGTTCGCTCGAGTCTTTCTCGATGTCGCGCGGCGGCCAAAGCAACGGCTCCAACAAGCCGTTGTAGGAGCGCATCAGCCTCTCCGCATGGCGTTCAATCTATAATTGACTGCGTTCGGGCATTGTGTGCACATTGGTGGGCTGCTTTCATGGGGCACAGAGTGGCCGAGCCTCGCTAGGAGGAAAGACGTGGCGCAGAAGACTGATCCCGACTACACCTCACTCGTTCCCCACTATACGTTTGCCGACACCCTCGAGCAGCAGGAGGTGCAGCTGGCGGAGAACCCCCTGCTTCAACGCATGAACGAGGCGCGCCGGAAGATGGACGGGGATCCGCACCGGCCTCTATACCACTACGTCAACCCCGAGAACCTGCTCAACGATCCCAACGGACTCTGCTTCTGGCAGGGCCGCTGGCACCTCTTCTACCAGGCCTACCCCCCCGAGGACCCGCGCCAGCACTGGGGGCACGCCGTCAGCAGCGACCTGATCCACTGGCGGGACCTCCCGTACGCGATCTATCCGAACCCGGAACGTGCCTGCTTCTCCGGCTCGGCCCTGGTCGAGGAAGATCGGGTCATCGCGATGTACCACGGCACCAAGGTCGGCAACATGGTGGCGCTGTCGAGCGATCCGCTGCTGCTCAACTGGGAGAAGGTGACCGGCCAGGCGGTCATCCCCCACCCGGACGACCTCGAGAACGCCCCCTACTCCGTGTTCGACCCCTGCATCTGGAAGAAGGACGGCGCCTACTACGCCCTCTCGGGTGGGACCCTGCCGCACGGGCCGGGCGGCCGCGACGTTCGCGCGAACTTCCTGTTCCGCTCCGAGGATCTGGCGAGCTGGGAGTACCTGCACCCGTTCGTCGAGGACGACCGCTTTACCCTGGTGGGCGACGACGGGGCCTGCCCCTACTTCTGGCCGATCGGCGACCGCCACATGCTGCTGTTCTTCAGCCACACCAGCGGCGGGCAGTACCTGCTTGGCGACTACGACACCGACCGCGACAAGTTCGTGGTGACCGCCCACGGCCTCTTCAACTTCGGGGCGTCGCTCCCTTCGGGGGTACACGCGCCCTCGGCGGTGCCGGACGGCGAGGGCGGCATCGTGGTGATCTTCAACATGAACCCCGGCTTGCCCACCGAGGGTTGGAACCAGATCATGACGCTGCCCCGGCGCCTGACGCTGACCGGAGGCAACGAGGTGGCCGTCGAGCCCGCCGGTGACATCGAATCGCTGCGCTTCGATCACCGGAGCCTGGGTTCGATGACCCTGCCGGCCAACGAGGAGGTCGTGCTCGAAGGGATTCATGGAAACGCCATGGAGCTCTCCCTCGAGATCGATCCGCAGGACGCGCCCGTGATCGAGCTGAACGTCCTCCGCTCGCCTGGTGGGGAGGAGACCACCCGCATCGCGTTCTTCAAGGAGCGGGGCTTTCACATCCGGTCGCGGCGGATCCCCAACGCCACCGCGCTCGACGCGTCGTCGGCCCCGCAAAAGAACCGTACGGTGCGCCGCGAGAGCCTGATCACCATCGATTCGTCGTACGCATCGACCCTGCCGGACGCCCGGCCGCGGGCCCCGGAGACGGCCCCTGTCCACCTCGAGGAGGGCGAGCCGCTGCGGCTCCGGGTGTTCATCGATCGGAGCGTCGTGGAGGTGTTCGTGAACGGGAAGCAGTGCGTCGCGGTCAGGGTCTACCCCGGTCGCGAGGACAGCGTCGGGGTGTCGTTGCGGTCGCAGGGGCGGAGCGCCGAGTTGAGGACCCTGGACGCCTGGCAGATGCGCACTATCTACCAGCCCTGACGCTCACCACGAGAACTGTGTAGCGGGGCGGGGGTCTAGGTTAGGTCGCCGTGGGCCATGCCGAGCGCAGCCGCGAGACCCGCACGCTGCGGGCCACCGCCGAGCCGCCGCTGGCGAAGAGCCGGACCGCGTGGTCCTCGGGATGGAGCACCATGCCGGCCGCCATCATGGTCGCCCCACCGTCAGTGAATATCTCGATCGAGGCGCGGTCGACCAGGATGCGGAGTTGTAGCGAGGTTGCAGGGTGCGACAGGGGGGCCGCATAGGCGCCGCAGAAGAGGGTACCGAGCGGCCGGTCGTACCAGATGGGGACGCCGCGCACCACGACGCCGGCGGTGTCGGCCTCGCCCAGGTCGATGTCGACCTCGATGTCGAGCAGCTCGCCCCCCAGCCCCGCTTCGACGCCGGAGCGCGTTGTCAGCTCGATATCCTCGCCTCGCCAGTCTTCTTCGCGCAGGGTTTCGAGCTCCCGGATCGGTGCGGCGGTGAGGGCGATCCCGTCGTCCCGCCGGGTCAGACCGAGGGTTCGGGGGACCGACATGAACTGGCCGAACGGCATCCCTGGCGTCGCCTGGCGCAGCCACCCGATCTGCACCACGCGGCCGTCGGGGATATCGCTCCAGGTCTGCGCAGCGTAGTCGCGACCGTCCGGCCGCAGCATGCGCGTCGGCTGCTCGGGCTGGAAGGTCCGGCCGTCGAAGGATCCGACCACGTAGGTGGTGTTCGCTGCCCAGAACACCCAGCGGCGATCGTCCTCGTCGCCGTCCACGGCCAGCGGGATCAGCTCTGGGCATTCGGTCACGCCGGGCAGTTTGAGGTCGCTCAGGTGCTCCCACTCGATCAGGTTGGGCGAGCCGAACAGGGCGTAGTCGTTCTTCTCCATGTACAGGGGCATGATCCAGCGCTCGGTCTCGGGGTGCCACACGACCTTGGGGTCGCGGTTATGGCCGACGATGTGATCCAGCACGGGGTTGCCGTCGTATTTCGTCCAGCTGTGACCGCCGTCGGTGCTGAAGGCGATGCACTGGCTGAAGGGTTTGCCTTCGGACATCGGCGACTGGCCGCCGGCCGCGGTGTAGATGGCCACCAGCGCCTTCTCACTACCCTGCTGAAGGCCGGCGGTGTTGTGCCAATCCACCACCGCGGAGCCGGTGTACATGGTGCCCAGCTCGTCCGGATAGAGGGTGATGGGGAGCTCGGTCCAGTGCACCATGTCGCTGCTGACGGCGTGCCCCCAGTGCATGTTTCCCCAGTCGGTGCCGACCGGGTTGTGCTGGTAGAACATGTGATACGTGCCGCCGTAGTAGACCAGGCCGTTCGGGTCGTTGTTCCAGCCGCGCCGAGACGAGAAGTGGAACTGGGACCTCAGGCGCTCACGGTAGAGCAGGGACGCGTCCAGCGGCTCGTCGGCGAGGTGGATCCCATCGAGCGAGGCGCCGGTCGAGCCCGTGTGCTCGAGGGTCAGCTCCGTCCCCAGGAAGGGCTCGAGATCGACGAACGCCTGGTAGTCGCCCAGCCCGTCACCGAGTCGAATGTCGAACTCCCGAACGGTACCCGTCTCCCCCCGGATTTGCACCTGCCCCGACGTCGGCCCCCAGTCGACCGGAAGGATGAGGTAGCGCCGGTTCACGGTAATCGTTCGACTCGTCATGATCGCCTCCTGTTGTCGTGCCGCCAGCGTACAGGTGAATCCTATCCTGGAAAGGCTCTGCTGTTGCGCTTACCCCGTACTCGGTCCTTGCAACGGTCGAGACCCAACGTCACAGGCAGAGGAAGGGGGTGTTTCGCCTACGGGCTAGGCGTTTATCAGATTTCTTGAACCAGCTCAAGTACAGCTTCATCCGCGCTGACTGTTACCGCAGCGGGGCGGGCCGACGTCCAGCGCGTTGGCCGCGGCCGCGCGAGGCAGTAGAATCGGCTAAGCTCGTGTGAAAGGGAAGGTATCGACCATGCTGACTCAGGAGCAGATCGACCGCTACCACGCCGACGGCTACATCGCCGTCGAGAACGTCCTGAGTGACGACCTCGTAGCCGAACTCCGCCGGGTGACCGACGACTTCGTGGAGCGCTCCCGCGCCGTCACCGACCACACCGACGTCTTCGACCTCGAGCCCGGCCACACCCCTGAGGCGCCTCGCCTGCGCCGCCTCAAGGGGCCGATCGACCAGCACCCGGTGTACGACCGGGCGCTCCGCGACGACGGCGTCCTCGACATCGTCGCGCAGCTCATCGGCCACGGCATTCGCACCAACGGCAACAAGCTCAACATGAAATCGCCCGGCTACGGCAGCGCCGTCGAGTGGCACCAGGACTGGGCCTTCTACCCCCACAGCAACGACGATGTGCTGGCCGTGGGGGTGGCCATGGACGACATGACCGAGGAGAACGGCTGCATGCTGATGATCCCCGGCTCCCACCGAGGGCCCATCTACTCCCACCACCAGGACGGCCATTTCGTGGGCGCCGTCACCGAGGAGGTCGAGGGCGCCGACCGGGCGGTCCCCCTCGAGGTGGGGGCCGGCGGCATCACCCTGCATCACGTCCGCACCCTGCACGCCTCGGCGCCGAACACCTCGAGCCGCCCGCGACGCCTGCTGCTGTTCCAGTACTGCGCCGTGGACGCTTGGCCGCTCGTGGCGCTGCCCGACTGGGAGGCGTTCAACGCCGCCATCGTCCGCGGCGAGCCCACCGACCGGCCGCGCCTCGCCGAGGTGCCGGTGCTGGTGCCGTTGCCGGCGGCGGAGCGGGGCGGCTCGATCTACGAGAACCAGACGATACTTCGGGACAAGGTGTTGGGCGGCTCCGAGCGATCGTGATGACTGGCGGCCACGCCTGAGTGGGCCCCACGGCCTTGCCAAAGGCCGTGCGGAAGTACCCGAACCTTCGAATTGAAGTAGGGTAGGGGCACGATCGCGAGAGAGGGAGGGGCGAACGTGGGAATCCCCGACGCCCACCGCCAGCAGCTCGACGAGCTCGGCTACACCATCATCCCGGACGTCCTGACGCAGCCCGAGATCGACGCCTACAAGGCGCGCCTGCTCGAACTCGCCGAACTCGAGCGCGAGGACGGCTCCGCCCGCATCCACACCGACGGCGGCGGCCAGCTGGTGCGCTGGCTGGTGAACAAGGGCGAGATGTTCGAGCGTATGCTGGCCCACCCGAAGGTCGACCCCTACTTCGAGTACCTCCTCGGCGACGACTACACCCTCAGCACCCTCACCTCCAACATCATCTCCCCCGGCGCCAAGGACGGCGACTACCACCGCGACCACGCCGCGGGCCGCGTCGGCGGCGTGGTGCCGTTCCCGCTGGTGGCGAACACCCTGTGGCTGTTAGAGGACTTCACCCCCGAGAACGGCGGCACCCGGCTGGTGCCAGGCAGCCACAAGTTCCCTGAAGGCCCCGAACCGGGCCTCGAGTCGCACCCCAACGAGATCCGGGTCGAGGCGCCGAGGGGTTCGGTGCTGCTGTTCAACGGGATGGTGTGGCACTCCGCGGGCGCGAACCATACCGACAAGGCCCGCATCGCCCTGATCTGCTTCTGCTGCCGCTCGTTCCTGAAGCCGATGTTCGACTTCGTACGGCACCTCGAGCCGGAGGTACTCGCGCGGGCGACGCCGGAGAAGCGGCGCCTCTACGGGTTCGACTCGCAGCCTGGGCCGCCGGACAGGCCGACGAAACAGAGCGCCAGGCCCGTCACCCAAAGAGGGTCGTAAAGGCCCCGATAGAGGCTCGGAAACCCGCCTCGAAATCGCCGTTGCCGGGGTGGTACACGCTTTCCAGCGAGATGACGCCGTCGTAGCCGTCGCTTCGTAGTCCTTCGGCGATGGACGGGAACTGATCGGCGAGCTGCCCCGTGCCCAGCTCGCGCACCTCGAGGTGCGACCTGGGGGTGTCGACCACGACATCCTTGATGTGCAGGTGGCCGAGGTAGCCGTCCCGGAGCGCCCGGTAGCCATCCGGGTAGGCGGTTTCGTGCCCCCAGCAGGCGTTGGCCGGGTCCCACATCACCTTGAGTACGTTTCTGGCGTCGAGGTCGTCGACCAGCCTGCGGCCGGTGTAGCCGGAGTGGACCATGCCGCCGTTGCCGGTCTCCACCACCAGCGTGATGCCCTCGGCCCGGGCCAGCTCGACGGCGGGGGCGAGGAGCGCCAGCAGGCCGTCCCAGGCGCCCTTGGCGACGTTCCACTGTTCGGCCCCGTGGCTGCCCCACAGGATCGGTTCCTTGCGGCCGCTCATGATGCGCACCAGCGGGCTGCCGAACTCGTGGGCCATGTCGATGCAGCGCCCGAGCCAGTCCAGGTGATGGGTGTGCAGCGCGTCGCCGACGCGGGTCGTCGTCGTGGGGACGCCGCCGAACAGGTGGGCCGAGATGCAGGCGACGCGCTTCTCGTGCCGCGCGATCAGCTCCAGAGCCTTGCGGCGCTCTCCCTCGTCGAGGTTGCCGACCTCTTTGTCCCAGAGGAACTGCAGCTCCGCGTACTCGAGGCCGAACGCGTCCATGACGGTGAGGGCGTGCGCGAAGTCGCGACTGATGCCGTCGGTGATCACTCCCAGTTTCATGGCGTTTCCCTCCAAGAGGCGACGCGCTTCAGCGGTGCAGCTCGGCGCCGACGATCTCCTCGATCACCCGCGCCACGGACCAGTTGTCGCCCTCCGGATAGCGGGTCCTGCCGGCCTGGAACCACTGCATGGCGGTCGCCGCCATGAACAGCGGCACGCCCAGCTCGCGGGCCACCTCGAGCACGATGGTGAGGTCCTTGTGCATGGTGTCGATGTGGCTGCCGGTGCCGACGAACTTGCGGTCGATGATGTTCTCCAGGGCGACGTTGGCGACGCCGCTGCCGGCGCCGGAGCTGCTGATCACGTCGAAGAGCACCTGCCCCTCGACGCCCGCCTTGGCGGCCAGCGCCGCCGCCTCGAAGGTGGCGCTGAAGATCGAGCCGATCAGCGACTGCAGGCAGGCCTTCACCGTCTGACCCATGCCGGGCTTGCTGCCGACCCGGTGGACGGTCTTGGCGACTGCTTCCATCACCGGCCGGCAGTCGTCCAGCACCGCGTCCTTGCCGGCTGCCAGCAGCGTCAGGGTGCCCGTCTGGGCGCTGGGGAAGCCGCCGCTGACGGGCGAGTCGATCAGCTCGATGCCGGTGCCGGCGAGCCGTTCCCCGAGCGCGCGCGCCTCCGCCGGCTTGATGGTCGCGGTGAGGAGGATGACCGCGCCGGCCTCGAGGGCATGTACCAGGCCGTCGTCGCCGAAGACCACCTCGTTCACCTGGTCGCCGTTCATCACCATGACGAACACGGCGTCGGCGTTGGCGCCGACCTCCCTGGGGGTCGCTGCTGGCCGGCCGCCCATCTCGCTGAACGCCTGCATGCGGCGCTCGCTCAGGTCGAGGCCGGTCGTTTCGAAACCGGCCTCGATCAGGTTCTTCGCCAGGCCGCTGCCCATGTCGCCGAGTCCAATGACGCCGGTGCGTTTCATCGTGTCGCTCCCATCCGCTTAAGGTATCAGGATAAGGGCCTTGGTGGAAGGAGAGCCACTCCCTTCAGGTGTGGCCACGCTGACAAGCTGCAGCAAGACCGGCGGTGCCGAGCCCACAACCCGTCTATGCTGGCAAGATGAGACCCCTCAAAGAACGCCCAGATAGCGATGCCGAAGCGGTGCGGATCGGCCCTTGGAGACGACCATGCTGCCTGTGATCAATATCTCTACCAGAGCCGTCATCCTCCGCGAGGGGCAGCTGCTGGCCATCACCCTGCACTACCCGGACGGGATCGCCCATATCACCCCCGGTGGCACCCAAGTTCATGGCGAGCCGCTCGACGCCTGCCTGCGCCGTGAGTGTCTCGAGGAGATAGGGACCGAGGTGGAGATCGGCCGGGTGCTGTTCGTTCGCGAGTACATCGGCAAAAACCACATGTATCGCGATGAAGACGGCGACTTTCACAACCTCGAGGTCATGTTCGCCTGCGACGTTCCCGACGACTACGTACCCCGGCTCGGAAGTGCCTCCGACACGTACCAGATAGGTGTGCGCTGGCTGGCC
Source organism: Trueperaceae bacterium (assembly GCA_963662295.1). Taxonomy (GTDB): domain Bacteria; phylum Deinococcota; class Deinococci; order Deinococcales; family Trueperaceae. The sequence goes on along the minus strand of OY759346.1, from coordinate 2,863,414 downwards.
TTCGATGACTTTGAAGCGGAACGCCTGATGCCCGCGACCCTGGGGCAGGCCCTGAAGAGCGGATCCCAGGTGCCAATCTACCTAGGCGACGTCAACTGAGCGGACCAACTGTGAGCCTTGTATCAGGGTCTTGCTTGTTCTTCTAAACCCTCTCTTCAGACATCCAGCAAAGCCCCTCCTACCCCCTCCCTCTCAATCAACTCCAAATACCTTCCCACCATCGCCACCAACCCGGCCACTTCCGTTAGATCCTCCCCCCAAACCCCCCGATCACCCAACACTCCATCAACCAACTCCTGTATAGACCCCTTCTCCGACCAGCACTCCCGCCACCACCCAAGGACCTCCGGTTCATCGTTCAAGGGAATCCTTTCCCCTTCCCACTCCCCTTTGTAGAAGCGAATCAACGCGGCCAGCGCCAACGCCACCCGTTCCGGCGGTCGCCCAAACTCCGCCGCGTACCCTAGCAGCGATGGCACCACGCGAACCGCGAACTTCGAGGTCGAGTTCAGGGAGATGGTGGTCAGCTCGTGTTTCAGACAAGAGAGTCGCCTGTTTTCTGAATGGCGTTCAGGACAGCTCAAAGGACTCCCGACAAGCCAAGAAGGCCGGTCAGTACGGCAAATCTCGGATTCCCTCTCGTGCTGGAGGGGTTTCCAACCCTTCCCAGCAACGCATACCAGCTTGAATACTCGGGCTATGGGAGGCGATTTCGAGGTCAGATTCATGTGGGATCAGAGGATGTGCGTGCTGGACACGATGCCGGAGAATGCCGTACTGACCGGCACTTCTTGCCCCTCACAAGGTGTTCAACCCGTCCTGAACGCGGTCCGTAGGATGCGCGATACTCTTGTTCAGAAAGGGATTTCGGAAGCGGGCGAGCACGTCGTGTGCCATTCGCTCCCGCGCCTGGGGGGGCACGTCGAGCGTCGGTAGCACCTCGTCGAAGAGCAGTCTCGAGATGAAGTCCCCGAGGGCCTCATCCTCGACCACCTCGCGCACGGTGCGCAGGCCATAGAGGTAGCCGATCGGCACCATGCAGGTGTGGGCGCCGTTCAGGATGCGGACTTTCAGCTCTCGGTAGGGACGCAGGTCGTCGACGAAGGTCACCTGCAGCCCGGCCCGGTCGGTGGGCAGTTCGTCCTGCACCTGGGGCGGCGCTTCGATGACCCAGCTGTGATACTGCTCCCCTTCGACCATGAGCCGATCGTCGAAGCCGATCTGGTCGCGAATGGCGCTGGCGCGCTCGACGGGAAAGCCGGGCACGATGCGGTCGACCAGGGTGTCGCAGAAGGTGTTGCTGTGCTCGAGCCAGGCCGCGAACGCCCCGCCCAGCCGCCACTGCGCCGCGTACCGCAGCACGCAGCGCTTCAGGTAACGGCCGTTGTGCTCGATCAGCTCGCACGGCAGCACGATGCACCCCCGGTCGGCCGCGCCGCCGAAGTGCCGAAACCGCTGGTGCAGGAAGACCGTCAGCTTCGCCGGGAAGGCGCCGGGCGGGTGGTCGTCCAGCTTGTCGCGCGCGTCGTAGGCGATGCCCACCTCGGTGGTGTTGGAGACGATGAAACGGATCTCGGGCTGTGCGGCAAGGGCCACGAAATCAGGGTAGCTCTGGTAGGGATCGATGGCCCTGTGGATGCTGGTGACGAGCTGGGTGCTGGAGACCGCTTTGCCCTCCTGAGCGCTGGTCAGGGTCAGGTGAAAGAGCCCATCCTGTTCGTTCAGCTGGTCGTAGACCGGAGACGAGCCGCGATGGGGGGAGGCCTTGACGACGACCGCGCTGCCGCCGAAGCCCGTCTCGGCGTTCAGCCGATCCAGCATCCAGGCGACGAAACCGCGCAGGAAGTGGCCGCCGCCAAACAGCACCACCCTCTCCGGATAGACGCGGTCGATGCCCGCCGTTGTTCGGTTAACAGGACAATCCGGCCTCGTGAGAAAGGCGATGAGCAAGGGAAATCTTGGACCCACAATCGAGTTTGTGCCGGTCAGTACGGCATTTCTCGGTTTCTCCGTCCACCACGCATCGTCAAATCGCTCTTACTCGCCACCCTCTCGTCCAACGCCAGATCGTTGAGTCGTATTCAGAAAAGCGGAAACGCAGCCACCGTCAGGCACGGCAATGTGCGAAAAATGCGATGCGGACCGGGGTTTCTTGCCCCTCACTAGAGATCAGGCCCGTCACCGACGCAACCCCGAACAACGCCGGCAAGTCCTGGTTAAGCGGTCGTGGGGGAGAGGGTCTATCAGCGTCGCTCACGCGGTTGGCCACTCCTTTTCACGGTTCGCTGGGGGTGTCCCATAGCGGCAGGGCCGGCCGCTCACGCCGGTTCGTTGGCCGTTTTCGTGAACTTGTAGGCCCGTCTAGGCAGCCGGTAGGCCAGATCGAGGATCATTTCAGAGGCGTCGTCCTCGTCGAGCTGGCCAGTCACCACCAGCCCGGCCACCCAGTTGGCGGCCACGCGGCGCCACAGGTCGTGTCGGGCTGGGATGGAGGGAAAGGCGCGGGTGTCGTCGTTGAAGCCCACGGTGTTGTGAATGCCGGCGGTCTCCACCACCCGGTCCAGGAACCGCACGAGGCCGTTGGGGCTGTCGAAGAACCACCACGGCGGGCCCAGGCGCAGGGCAGGGTAGTGCCCCGCCAGGGGCGCCAGCTCCTGCGAATAGCTGGTCTCATCCAGGGTGAACAGAATCAGGGTGAGGCGGCTGTCGTTGCCGTACCTGTTCAGCAGCGGATGGAGGTTGCGGGTGTACTCCGTAGCGGTGGGAATATCGGCGCCGGTGTCGGGCCCGAAGCGCTCGTGGATCAGGCTGTTGTGGTTGCGGTAGGCGCCGGGGTGCAGCTGCATGACCAGCCCGTCTTCGACGCTCATGCGGGCCATCTCCATGACCATATGGCCGCCAAAGCGCGCCGCGTCTTCCGGCGCCGCCTGCCCCTCGAGGGCCCGCTGGAAGATAGCCTCCGCTTCGCGGGGTGACAGCTCGCCCGTGTAGGGCGTGAGGACGGCGTGGTCGGTGGCGGTGGCGCCCATCGCCTTGAAATAGGCGCGGCGCGCTTCCAGGGCCGCGATGAAGCTTGGGTAGTCCGTGATCGCGCCGTCGCTCAGGTCGCTGAGGCGACCGATGTGAGCGTGCCAGCCGGGGGCGCCGATGGCGATGACCGCGTCGGGACGGAAGGTGGGCAGCACGGTCGCCGACCAGTCGGACTCGCGGATGGCCCGGTGCGAGGCCAAGGTGTCGGTGGCGGCGTCGGTGGTGGTCAGCACCTCGATGTTGAAACGGTCGAACAGCCGTCGCGGCCGAAACTCCGGCCGGGTCAGGCAGTCGGCAATCTGATCGTAGATCTCCTGAGCGGTGTCGCCGCCGAGCTTGTGCTCGACCCCGAAGACGTCGCTCAGCGCGTGGTGGATCCAGATGCCGGTGGGGGTGCCCCGGAACAGGAAGAAGTGCTCGGCAAAGAGCTGCCAGCTGCTGCGGTGATCCGCTTCGACCGGGCTGCCGTCACGGCGGGGAATGCTCAGGCTTTCCAGCGGGACGCCCTGGGAGTAGAGCATCCTGAACACGTAGTGGTCGGGGATGAGAAACAGGTCGGTGGGGGTGCCCAGTGAGTAGTCGGGATCGCCCAGGAGGTGCGGATCCACATGGCCGTGCGGGCAGACGAGCGGCAGCGTCGCAACGGTGGCGTACAGCTGCTGGGCCACCTCTTTCTGCCCGGCATCGGGTCCGAAAAAACGGTCCTCGGGAAGGTGGATATTCGGGCTGCTCATCGGGGTATTGTATTCTTTGAATTGGCTGCATACAGCGCCACGAGCGTACTGCCGGGAGGAAAGCCAGCGATAAACACGAATCTCAGCCAAGAGCAGATCGACTCGTATCGGGAGAACGGCTTCATGGTCCTCCACGATTTTTTGTCTCCCGAGGAGCTCGAGATCTGGCGCGACGCCGTCGACGAAGCGGTCGAAGCACGGGGCCGGACCAAGCTCGTGGGCCGTGACGAGGAACACCTGTGGAAGGAGGACGACTACTACGACCGGGTGTTCGTGCAGCGCATCAACCTGTGGATGGACAACCACAAGATGCACCAGCTCATGCTCGACCCGCGCATCGGCAAACTGGCCTGCGACCTGGCCGGGGTCGATGGCATACGCATCTGGCACGACCAGGCGCTCAATAAAGGTCCCTGGGGCAACCCCACCGGCTGGCACCTCGACAACCCCTATTGGTCGTACTCCAACCGGGACACCCTCAGCCTCTGGGTGGCGCTCGATGATGCCACGCTGGAGAACGGTTGTCTGTATTTCATTCCGGGTTCGCATAAGAGCGCGACGTTCAATAACGTCGGGATCGGGCAGAATATCGGAGACCTGTTCCGGGTGTACCCACAGTGGGCTACCACGAAGGCGGTGGCGGCGCCGATGAAGGCGGGGTCGTGCTCGTTCCATAACGGCCTGATGGCGCATGGGGCTGGGGCGAACATGACGCCCGGGTGGCGCCGGGCGATGACGTGCGGATACATGCCGGATGGGAGTACCTTCAACGGGAAGCAGAACGTGCTGTCGGATGGGTATTTCAACAGCCTCGAGGTTGGGGACGTGCTGGATCGGGATGAGCAGAACCCGTTGATTTATCATGTGAACAAGCCGTATCTGAACGGCTGAACCGCTCACTCCAGAAGAGTTTTAGCCCGGGAGATTTCGATACGAAGCGCTGATGGTGGATCGAACAAATCGGAGGTGGAACCATGAGCAGGTCGCAGGTGATGGATCTTCGTGAGAAGCAGGCCGTGAAGGACGAACTGTTCACGCCCGTTTGGGGTGTCACCTTGCACGACGGTCTCCTCAAGGACGCCTTCGAGCACAACATCGAGTACCTCAAGAGCCTGTCCGTCGATTCCATCCTCTACTGGTTCCGCACCCGGGCCGGGCTCCCCGCCCCGGGCGAGCCCTACCGCGGCCACTTCGAGGACAACATCAAAGGGCAGACCGCCGGCCTGTTCCTGATGGGGGCCGCCAACTCTCTGCGCTGGCAGCAGGACGAGGAGCTCCGCGAGAAGGTCGATACCATCGTCAGCTGGATCGACCGCTGCCGGGAGCCCGACGGCTACCTGATGGCGGTGCCCAAGCGCGAATTCGGCACCAGGGAGTACCCCCACTACGTCCGCTCGTGGCTCACCTACGGGCTGCTGGCTGCCGGCCTGATCGGCAACGACCGGGCCTACCCGATGCTGAGGAGCTGGCAGGAGTGGTTCAACCGCTGCGACGACCTGCCCATCATTCGCCATCTTCTGCTGGCCTTCCAGGGCATCATCGCCAGCACCAACGCCTACTTCTCGCCGATTGGGACCGCCAGGGATCTCGAGGTTGCGGTCGCCTACTACCAGGAGGACTGGCGGCTCGGCCAGTTCATCATGCGCTACGAATGGGCCGTGCACGAACGCATCGTTCATGGCCACAACAATTATCCGCACGGCTACGAGCTGACCGCCATCGAAGGCTACCTCGACCTCTACCGGGCGACCGGCAAGGCCTACTACCTCAACGCCGTGGAAGGCGCCTACGCCCTCTATCAGGACCAGTGGCAGCATCTGGGCGGCGGCATCGTGATGATCGAGAACGAAGAGATGTTCCCCGGCTGCTACTGGCTGAGCCCCGAGCGCAAATACAACGAGCTGTGCTGCTCGGTCTTCTGGGTCTATCTCAACCAGCGTCTGCACCGCCTCTTCCCGCTCGAGGAGCGCTACGTCGCCGAGATCGAGAAGTCCATCTACAACGTCGCCGTTGCCAATCAGGTCGGAGGCGCCGGGATCCGCTACCACGCCAAACTCGACCGCCACAAGGTCCAGGAGGCTTACGGCCAGGTCCACTGCTGCGAAGGACAGGGTACCCGGCTGTTCGGGGCGCTGCCTGAATTCCTCTACTCGCTGGCTACGGACGGTCTCTTCGTCGACCTCTACGCCGCCTCCGAGATGACCTGGAGGCACCAGGGGAACGACGTCACCCTGGTGACCGAGACGGACATGCCCTTCGATGGGAAAGTGAAGCTCACGCTCGCCATGGCCGCCACGACGGCCTTCACGCTGCGGCTCCGGATCCCCTCATGGGTCAGCGCCCCGGTCGCCATCGAAATCAACGGAGAGAGCGCCCACACCGGCGAACCGGGCAGCTACCTCGTCGTGGAGAGGACCTGGCGCGACGGGGACACCATCGCCTTCGAACTGCCGATGGCCCTCAGGGCTCACAAGTACCAGGGCGCGGAACAGGTCGAGGGGCATGAGCGCTACGGCTACGAGATCGGCCCCGTGCTGCTGGCGCTGGTGGGCGAGCTGAACTACAACGATGGGATGAACACCCGCCTGCCTCACGCCCCCGAACGTCCTGACGCGTGGCTGGCGGCCGCTGAAGGGTCGCTCCGGTACCAGGTCAGCGACATGCCGGGGTACACCCTCGTCCCCTATTTCGGGGTGGGAGACGAGGCGTTCACCTGTTATCCGGTCTTCGAGAGCCGCTAGTGGGTCACTTGTCACGGTTTTGGACATTCCTCGAGGGGCGATGCACGATGGTGCCTACCTCAGGCTAGCCAGCGCCACCTCACGCCGTTCCGCCACGCTTCTGTGCACCGCCTCGGTAAACGCCATGTACTTCACGCCGTCCTCGAAGGTGGTGAGGCGGATCGGTTCCTCCCCGCGAATCGCGGCCACGAACTCCTCCTCGACGCGCCAGCCGCCTACTTCCGACGGAGGGATAGGCACCTCCTCGAGGCGATCGGCACCCCGACGGGCACCGAACAGCCTGCCGTCACGAACCTGCAGGGTCCCGTCGCTCCCATACAGGGAGATCTCGAGACCCGGCGCCAAGCCCGATAGGCGCGAGAGTCCGAAGTGCGCCTGGGCGCCGCAGGCCATCTCGGCGACGACGTCGAGGTGGTCGGGCACCCCGACGACCCGCGACCGCCCCGTCTCCGGATCGCGGCGCATCCTGACAGCGGTGCGGCCCTTGCCAACGACCCTCGTCGCCTCGCCCACCCAGCGCACGATGGCCTCGTACCAGATGCCCATGCCCATGATGTTCTTGCCGCTGATATCGGCGTCCTGCCGCCAGTGAATAGGGGCCTCTGGGTCGAGAAAGGCGCCCTTCTCGCTGACCTCGATCGCCAGCACCTCTCCCAGGAACCCCTCTGCCAGGAGCCGTTTCACGGTCGCGTCGACGCCCAGAGTGTAGGGCGACGGAACGACCTGAGCGACCAGCTGGGGTCGGGTCTGCGATGCCTCGAGCATCGCCCTTGCCTCCGAGAGGTCACGCGCCATCCGGGCCTCGCACAGCACGTGCTTGCCCGCCGCGAGGGCCGCCATGGTGATGCGGGCGTGCAGGTTCGGCCAGGTGCCGATCACGATCGCGTCGCTGTCATCCGCCGCGACCAGCTCCCACCAGTGGCGGTAGATCCTGGGGATGCCGAAACGGGCTGCTGCTTGCTCCGAGGAGTCCGGCCTGCGGTTGCAGACGCTGACGACCTCGACCCCCTCGATGGCTTGAAGTCCGGGGATGTGCCTCTCGCGGGTGTTGGCGCCTGCGCCGACGACGCCTACCCGAACGGTTTCCGTGGACATGCCCAGAAGCTACCACTTCCCCGCGGTCCCGGTATGGACCTTCGACTATGCTGAACCATAGCTTGCGAGTGGAAGGACGCGGATGACGCACCCCAACCTGCTGTTCATCTATACCGACGAGCAAGCGTTCAACACGCTCGCGGCGTACGGCAACGAGCAGATCGAGATGCCGAACCTGAACCGGCTGGCCCAGCAGAGCACGGTGTTCGCCCGGGCCTACGCCAGCCAACCGGTCTGCACGCCGTCGCGCTCGACGCTGCTGACCGGGCTCTATCCGCACACGAATGGCTGCACCGAAAACAACACCGCGCTCGGGAGCGATTCGCTGTGCCTGCCCGAGATGCTGCCTGCCGGGCGCTACGCGACGGGTCACTTCGGCAAGTGGCATCTCGGGGATGAGCTCTTCGCCCAGCACGGCTTCGACGAGTGGATCAGCGTCGAGGATATCTACAGCGGCCTGTTCAGCGAGGGGCGCGACCGGGAGGCGACCTCGAGCTACCACGCGTTCCTGATCGAGCAGGGCTTGGAACCCGAGAACGGTCGGCGCTTCGGGCGGGACGAGGCCTGTCGCCTGCCGGAGCCTTACGGCAAGCCGGCGTTTCTGGCGCGAGAAGCGTCGCGCTTCATTCGCGAGCACCAGCACGATCCGTTCGTGCTCTACGTCAACTTTCTCGAACCGCACCCGCCGTTCTTCGGACCTCGGGACGATCAGTACGACCCGGCATCGATGCCCTTACCGGCGAACTTCGATGCCATCGCGGCCGCCGACCAGCCGCTGAAGGCACGGGTGTTCGCAGAAGCTTACCGGGAGTGGGGCACGAGCGGACTAACGCTCGAGACGCCCGAGGCGTGGCAGCGCCTGCTCGCCAACTACTGGGGCCTGTGCAGCCTGGTGGATACCCATGTAGGAACCATTCTTGACACCCTCGAGGCCTGTGGCCTGAGCGACAGCACCATCGTGGTGTTCACCTCCGATCACGGTGACATGATGGGGAGCCATCGGCTGGTCGCCAAGTGCGTGATGTTCGAGGAGGCGGTGCGGGTACCCCTGCTGATACGACTGCCCGGGCAGCGGTCGGGCCGACGGGTGGAGACGCCCGTCAGTCAGATCGACGTGGTGCCGACGCTGCTCGATCTGCTGGCTCAGCCCTCCCCGGGGCACCTGCAGGGGACCAGCCTCCGCACCGCCCTCGAAACCGGAGAGGACCGCGCCCGCGACGTCTTCATCGAGTGGAACGGCCACAATACGGGAATCTTGGGTGAAGAGCGGGGCCGCCACTCGATCCCACCGCGACTCCAAGAATCGGTCTCACACGCCGAACTGGACGCCTCGATCCGCGATCCCGTGCGTACCATCATCACCGCCGAGGGCTGGAAGCTGAGCTATAGCCCCCGCGGCCGGCATGAGCTGTACGACCTCTCCAGCGACCCCGGAGAGACGACGAACCTCTACGGCAAGCGCGAGCAGGACGCGTCGCTGGTTGCCGACCTACAGGGCCGCATCGGGCGGTGGCAGGAACGCACCGAAGATCCTGTCGCTCGTGCCCCCTGAGCGTCCAGGCCTAGGCCCCACCGATCGCGGCGAGCGATGCCTCGAGGTTCGGGTGCCTCAGTGGCAGCCGACTAATCGGGAACTCGCTGATACCCACCACTCGATCCGGCATCGAGAGCAGACTCCGCACCCGGAGGACCTTGGCCACCTCCTCGCGAATCGATGCCGGCGTCCGTGGCTGCCACCCCCAGTAGGGCTTGTCCCAGCCCGCGTCCGCGGCGGTCGGATCCAGCATCACCCACAGAGGCCCATCGGCGGTCAGCTTCTCCCACATCTCTCGAAGCTCCTCATCGCTGTGGTCGAACGCCTGATGATGGATGAAATCGGTTCCGGTAGTGCGCAGATTGAAGAGGTCGTACTTGAGCCCGCTTTCGCCGTTGTTGAAGTGGTCTAACTTGAGCGCCTCGAGAGTTACGCCAAGCTCGAGCGAGGGGGAGATGGAACGGCAGAAGTCGACGGTTTCGCGGACCCGCTGGGCGTTCTGTGCCGACCAGTAGTCGCGGATCTCTTGCGGCTTGGAGAGGTCCATCTCATGGCCGGTCTGGGCCTGGAAGTTGACGCGACTCTCCGCGTTCACGTAAGGGCCAAAGCATTTCTGCTGATCCAGAATGAGCCCGTCGATCGAGTTCGGGCCGGTGGCGTAGCGTTGCAGAAGTTCCCCGAGAAATCGGTAGTAGTACTCGATGAACGCCGCAACGTCCCAGCAACACGCGCTGGTGGGTTCTTGGCCGCCGTCCGCGACGAGGCGGACCGCTCGCCAACTCTCGTGCTCCGGGAATAGGAACCTGTGCTTGTTGTTGATCGTCCGCAGATAGACCCGAATGCCGAGGGTGTGGCAGAGGGCGATGAGCTCCGGCAGATACTCCTGCTCGGGATCGGCATTGGGACAGTGAGCGTTCCTATAGTGTGGAAATGCATCGCTCGGCCAGTCTAGACCCACTTCGTACTCCCAGGTTTTTTGATCGCTGGTCTCTGGGTAGTAGGAGTCCGCAATCACGAACAGCGTCAGCGTGTTGATGCCCTGGGCGGCTGCCCGGCGCACCAAAGGGTCGAAGTAGGTCATGTCGAGGACATCGCAGGTCTGGAACGACGTGCATGCCTCGAGTGCGCGGATCTTCATCGGGGGGCCTGGTCCACGAACAAGGATAGGCTACCCTCTGTCTAGAAAACAAGGATCGAGAGTATGGAGCCACCGGGCTGAAGGTCTCGCCCAGCTGTTTTGGACCGATGCGCTTCGCGGCCAACGTAAAGAACCTCCGCCCCAGCTAGCCCAGACAGGGGCTTGTGGAGCGACTCTTTGGAACTATGGGTAGTTGGATCGTTTCCTGTGTTCCAGGAAATCGCGGATGAGGGCGCGGGTTGCATCCGTTTTGGGCTTGTCCGCCCAGTCCGTCAGGAATTTGAAGACGACGCTCGAGTCGATAGCTTTTTGCGGGGTGTCGTGTTTCAACGCGAACCCGTTCGCCCGAAAGCGTGTTCCTAGGATTGAGTACCATCAGTCCAGGGTACGTCTGCGCGACGCTTACGGAGTAAAACTCCTCCAGCACCAACTACGAAGCAACAAGCATGAAGGCCACCAGGGGGGCCACGGACGCCTGCTGTTCACCTTGGGGTCCTATTAACGTTGGTCCATTGGTTCCTTCACAACACGGTTATCCCTGTTGTTGTTCTCATTACTCAAGACGTATTCACGCCCATCACTACCCACCCCTTGGTGTTCCCTATCGTAGCCAGGGTTGCTTTTAAGCTCCCTCCTCCTTCTAGGGGGAGGGCTGGGGTGGGGGTAAACCCCCATGGGGGAGGGCTGGGGAGGGGGTCAATCCCCCGCATCTATACCCCGACAAGATTCCTGAAAGAGGATTGAACCCTTCTTCTGAGGGACGAGGCACCAAAGGTGCCGTTCATGCTTCGCAATCCGTGGCCCCGTACGTACCCATGACACGAAGCGCTGGTCTTTGGGAGACGTAAGGGTCAGAAGGGGCCCCAACCCTACTACTATTTATCCTACCGCTGCTCCCCGTCGCACTTGGAGCGCCTCGCGGAAGGTCACCAAGCGACGCTTTTTCTCGTCCCAGAGTGTCAGGACGGCTGTCTTGAAACTGCCGAGCAGGGTGAGGTTCACCACCCGCTGGAATAGCGGGTTCTCGTCGTGGCAGCGCTGCAGGTTGTAGTTGGGAATGCGCGGGCTCAGGTGATGGATGTGGTGGAAGCCGATGTTGCCGGTGAACCACTGAAGCACCCGTGGCAGCCGGTAGTAGGAGCTGCCATGCATCGCCGCCAGGGTGTAATCCCACTCCGGGGTGTGCTCCCAGTAGGTGCGCTCGAACTGATGCTGGACATAAAAGAGCCAGGTGCCGATGCTGGCGGCGAGCGCGATCGAGGGCAGCGTGATGCTCAGCACCGTGAGCGGGCCGATGAGGAGGCTGAGACCCACGAACGAAGCGGCGATCGCCAGGTTCGTCCACCACACCGAGGCCGGCTCGTCCTTGGGCCAGCCCTTTTGCGCGTTTACAGGAAAGCGCTGCACCACCAGAAAGCTGAATGAGGGTGCCAGGAAGAACAGGAAAACCGGGTTGCGGAACACGCGGTAGATTGCGCGTGTCCACCAGCGCGCCTCCAGGTACTCATCCACCGTCAGGGTCCACACGTCACCGATGCCGCGGGTCTCGAGTTCGGCGCTGGTGGCGTGGTGAATGGCGTGGGTTTTGCGCCAGAAGCGGTAGGGAACCATGGTGAAGACGCTGCACAGGAAGCCGACCGTATCGTTGAGGCCGCGCTGCCTGAAGAAGGCGTTGTGGCCGCAATCGTGCTGGATGATGAAGACGCGAACGAGAAACCCCGCTGCCACGGGCGCCAGGAGCAGCGTGAGCCAGTAGCCGACCATCAGGCTGAAGTACATGGCGGTGAGGCTCAAAAGCAGCCCGCCAAAGGAGTTAGCCATCTGCCACAGGCTCTTGCGGAGGTCCGGCTGCGCGTACTTACGGACCAGCTGCTGCCAACCCGAATAGTTGCTGGTCTCCCTGTGATCGGTCATATCTGCAATCGTCTCCATTCGCCTGGGTTTGGTGCCGGCTAAGTCTGGGCGCATGCCATCTCGTGTGCGATCCCGCTCGGTCGAGCCGGGCTTCGCAACGCAGCCAGGGGCACCTCCCCGTTTCATCTAAATCTATTGCACGTTGCTTCGCAAGTACAATTTCCGCACGTACCGCGAGCGCCCAAGTCTGAACTGAGCGCGTATTGAAGTGAGATCATACCGTACCGCAGGTCGGGAAAGTCGTTTCAAGAGACGACTTCCACGTTCCCAGAGGCGATCCGACGCGTTCAACACGGCCAAATTTTCAACGCCTTCCTTGCCCACCGGTGCCGGGAACCGGACTGAGGGGCTGCTCTCAGGCGAGGTTCAGCTCGGCCAGCACATCGTTCTCGAGCAGCGCTTCGATGTCCTCGGCCGTGAAGCCGGGGAAGGGCATCTGCTCGGCGTAGGCGGCCATCTTACGGAGGCCGGCCACCGACTCCTCGACCGTGGTGACGGGGTAGTCGGTGCCGAAGATGAGCTTCTCCCAGACGCCGTACTCCTTGCACAGCATCAGCGAATTGTAGAGCTGCCAGGGGCGGTAGAACAGCGCCGACACGTCGCTGTAGACGTGGGCGTGCTTGCGGATCACGCTGATCGTCTCGACCTCCCAGGGGTGGCCCAGATGGGCGATGATGATGCGCAGCTCGGGGAAGGCCAGGGCGACCTGCTCGACCTGCTCGGGGTGCGCCCACTTCAGCGGCGCCCGCCGCGGGAAGGTGGTCCCATGATGGGTGAGGATCGGTACGCCGTGGTCCTCGCAGAAGCGGTAGAGCGGCAGCATGCGCTCGTCCATGGGGTCGTAGGCCTGGTAGATGGGGCTGGTCTTGAGGCCGCGGAGGCCCAGGTCGTGCACGCACGCTGTGAGCTCCCCGAGGGCGTCGCGGTCGTGTGGATCGACGCAGGCGAAGCCGATCAGCTTCTCGGGGTCGCGGCGGCAGTACTCCGCGACGTAGCTGTTGGGCACCTCGAAGCCGAGGTGGCGGCTGCGGAAGGCCAGCACGATAGCGTGGGAGACCCCCGCCATCGCCCGGTAGTGCCCGTCGAGGGTGGTCTTCAGGGCGGGCCCGCCGCGCATCTTGACGCCCTCTGCCAGAAACTCCTCGCCGTAGTGCCGCTCTTCGCCGACATGGGTGTGATAGTCGATCACGCTGCCCCTCCTGGTCCTGGTTTGCCGTTATCTGACGAGGTGTTCGAAGTGTTCACGCTAGCCCGGGCTCGAGCCCGGCTAATGGAAGGCCGGGAAGAAAGTACGCCGGAGGATCATCTGTATCCACTGCCGGTAGAGTGCCCCTGAGGCAGCGGGTCGACCGCCGTCATCCGGAATCTCCATCGCCGGGTAGCGCGCGCCGACGACGAGCACGGCTCGAGTTCCGGCGTCGTAGATCACCGCTTCCTCCAGCCGACCGCGCACGCTGTCCAGGAACGGCCCCGCACCGTCGTTGAGCAGGATGCCTGAGAAGATCGCCAAGCGCGCCTCGAGCACCGGTCGGGCGGCCTCCGCCTGTTCAGTCGTCGGGTACACCAGCGCCATCAGCGCCACCTGTTCGTCGCCGTCATGGCCGTCGCCCAGCACCGCCAGCGCGTACGGCTCGAGCGGCGCGACCAGCTGCCCGTCGGCGAGCTGTTCCACCTCTTCGGGCGAACGATCCCCGAGGCTGGTAGTCAGCAGCTCGCCCAAGGCGCCGGCGAACTCTGAAGGCGACAGGAACTGAGCCTGGATCAGCAGCTCTGGCGCCCCCTCCGACAGCACCAGCGCCTCCGCTGCGGCGCGGTAGTCGTCGTCTTCGAATAGCGACGGCCGCCGGCTTTCGAAGGCCTCGGCCAGCGCTACGGTCTGTTCCCAGATGGGCGCGTTGGCCAGCAGCGTGTCGCTCAGGACGGCCAGCGGCTCCTTGCGTCCGAGCTGCCCGCCCAGGGGGTTGGCGGGGTTGCGGCTGCGCAGGTCGAGCGTCATGTCGTCCTCGCCGTCGGCGCGGCGCAGCAGCAGCGACTGCGGAAGATCGGCAGCGGCGTAGTCGCGCGCCTCAAAGCTCGCCGCGATGGCATCCGGATCGAAGCGGCCTTCGAGCAGCAGCGAGGTGGCGGGGGGCTGCCCGAAAGCGGCGAGACGGTCTACTTCGAAGGGGTCGAACCCGACCGCCTCCCGCGTCTCCTTGCCGAACGAGGTGAACCCGTTCAGATAGCCGGTGCTAATTGGCGCCCAGCGCTGGGCGCCGGCGAACCAGAGCGCCCGTTGGTCGTCGTCGAGCGCTTCGAACAGCGCCCAGCTCTCCGGCGTGACCGCCCCCAGCGCCTGCTCAGTGGCGCGCATGTCGAGATAGTCCAGGAAGCGCAGGCTCTCGAGCTCCTCGTCGGTGGCGGGAGCCGGCACGGCCGCCAGGAGGTCGAACAAGGGATGGTCAAGGGGATCGCCGTCCTGGGCCAACGCGGTCGTTGCGCCGAGCAGGAACGCCAGCAGGGTCGTGCACAACAGCTGCTTCATGAGTTTGTCCCTCCCGACAGTGTACCGCGAACGCTGCGACCTCCGGCTGCGCGGTTTGGCCCTCAGGCCGCTTCAGCGGCGTGCTTCACGGCCGTTCCTCTTTCGCCAGCACCACCGAAGCGGCGATCTGGCTCTCCGGAACGGTCCAGTAACGTCGCAGCAGGCGGGTCTTCTCCGCCTCCGACACGACCCGGTAACCCCGCTTTTGGTAGAAGGCGATGGCCCAGCTGGCAGCCGCCCAGGTGCCGATCAGAATGGGCTTGTCGGCGAGCGCCTCGAGGTGCCGGAGCAGCGCCGTGCCGACGCCGCCCTGCTGCGCGTCGGGGTCGACATAGGCGTGGCGGATCAGGGTGACGTCGTCCCGATCCTGAATGCCCATGACCCCCAGAAGTCGGCCCTCGCGCTCGAGTACCCAGAAGATCACCCCGGCCAAGATCTCGGCTTCGAGCTCGCTGCGGGGCATATAGGGCTGGTGCCAGGACCCATCGGGGATGACGCCCTGGTAGACAGCGGCGGCGTCGTTGATGATCCGGTGGATCTGATCGATTTCTGCGGTTCGGCTCACCCGTATCATGGTCGGCTCGGCTCTCGAGTGATTCTACCAGGACTTGCCGGCGTTGTTCGGGGTTGCGTCGGTGACGGGTCTGATCTCTAGTGAGGGGCAAGAAACCCCGGTCCGCATCGCATTTTTCGCACATTGCCGTGCCTGACGGTGGCTGCGTTTCCGCTTTTCTGAATACGACTCAACGATCTGGCGTTGGACGAGAGGGTGGCGAGTAAGAGCGATTTGACGATGCGTGGTGGACGGAGAAACCGAGAAATGCCGTACTGACCGGCACAAACTCGATTGTGGGTCCAAGATTTCCCTTGCTCATCGCCTTTCTCACGAGGCCGGATTGTCCTGTCTACGGCAGATGGGGGATCCTGGTTCGATAGTCCTCAGGAAAGTTAAAAAAGTAGGATAAGTAGGTTTGGGGCCCCTCCAGAAAGTAGTAGGTATGGTGCCCCTGCAGACCCCTACGCTAAGTAGGAGCTTTGGGTCCCCTTCAGACCCCTTCCCTTCGGTCAGGGTTCTTCCGGGGTCCTTCAGAGCCCCCCTTCGTGAGTCTCTTCAGGGGCTACGGAGCCTCATAGAGTCTCCTCCGCCACAAGAAGGTTAAAAAGGAAAAAATGGAACAAGCAAGACACCGTTAGTGCCTTCACGCCCCGGTTATTCCAAAATCTTCTGCTGGAGGAGACAACCAAGGGTTGGCTCCGAGAGCCCCGGGGAGACTTACCAAAGGGAAGGCTCAACGGGACCTCGTAGGCTACCGAAGGGAGCCGGAGGGGCTCCAAATCCCCTGCTAGTTCCCGTAGGGGGTCTGAAGGGGCACCAAATCTCCTACTCCTACCTTTTGACCTTCCCCCAAACCTACCTCTACTAACCCTCATCCTTCTCTTCCTCATCCTTCTCTTCTTTATCCTTTTTATCCTTCTCTTCCTTATCCTCTTTCCTGCTCCTGAGGATTGTCAGGATTCCCTGCATCACTATGTAGATTGCCAGGAGAATCAGGACAACCTGCCAGAAGGGCACCCGTCTGCCGGTCGTTTCGATCAGGCTGACGATAGTGCCGCCCGCAAGAATCGCGACTAGCGAGGAGATCCATCCAGCTCGTGTTGTGCCTCTCAGCATCTCACTGGCATTATACAGCGAGCTACGCAACCCAAAAGCGCAGGTCGTAGCTCGACCAGGCGGGGCCGATGGTAGTTTTACCATTGCTGTCGACTCTGGTTACGACGCGTCGCACCGGCATGCCATCCTCTTTGAGGGGTAACGAATTTGAGGTGTAGCAGTTGTGTGTAAACTGATGGATACCACGCTCGGACGACCCCCAGGGCCGAACGGTGATCAGGAAGGAAACCCCATGGCAGTGAACGAAGCACATCCGGAGATGGCGCGAGACCTGAGGTTCTTCCCCATCGAAACGACGAACCCCGCCAAGCTGACCCCGGGGCAGATCCGCAGCTACAACGAGCTGGGCTATATCTTTCCCATCGATCTCTTCACGCCCGACGAGATCGATGCCAACCGCGTTTACTTCGACAAGTTGCTGGCGATGGCCGAGGCTGCCGGGCGTGACAGCTATGCCGTTAGTAGCTGGCATACGCACTGCCGGGGGGTCTTTGACCTCGCCACCAACGACCGCATCCTGGACTATGTCGAGGACATCCTCGGCCCCGACATCGTCTGCACCATGACCCACTACTTCTCCAAGACACCTGGCGACGCGAAGGCGGTGTACTGGCACCAGGACGCCTCGTTCTGGCCGATCACGCCCAGCAAGGTGGTTACCGTGTGGATCGCCATCGACGATGTCGACGTCGAAAACGGAGCCATGAAGGTCTTCCCGGGCACCCACAAGCTCGGCAGGATCCCGTTCGAGTGGGTCACCGACGAGGAGGACGGGGTCCTCAATCAGCACGTTCACGATCCGGAGCGCTACGGCGAGCCGGTATCGATCGAGCTGAAGGCGGGTCAGCTGTCGCTGCATACGGATATGCTGCTGCACGGGTCGATGCCGAACCCATCGGAGCGCCGCCGCTGCGGACTGACGCTCCGCTACTTCCCGGTCGATGTCC
The DNA here is from genome assembly GCA_963662295.1 of Trueperaceae bacterium. GTDB lineage: Bacteria > Deinococcota > Deinococci > Deinococcales > Trueperaceae. Next base: position 2,846,085 of record OY759346.1, on the reverse strand, counting down.
GCGGGATAGAGAAGGATCACATGCCGGCTATCGTGGCGAGGGGCCACGATCCCGAGGGGTACTGGCTACCCCTGGCCAGGCCCGAAGGGGACAGCATTCCCCCGACGCCTGAGTGAACCACATATGTCCCCTGAAGATATGTCAAAAGAGGTCCTGAGGCGTTGGCCGTAGAGTCGCTCACCACCCCCTACACGCCGACCGACGACCAGATCGCAAGCTTTTGTCGTTTGGGCGCTGCCAGACCGTAAGCGGGTCGTGGCTCAGTGCGCAATGCGCCAGCTAGTGCCAAAACCCGTACCTGAAATCCCAGCAGCGAACCGCGCCGGCCGGCAGCTCCACCACCAGCGCAGCCCTGTAGCCCGGCCCGGGATCGAGCTCCAGGCAGCGCCAGCGGTGGTCGGCCGCAGACGTCGAGCGGGCGTTGCCGATACCGACCCCTCTGGCCTTCAACCCCGCCTCGTAGCGGGTCCAGCCTTCAAAGAAGATTTCCGGCCACAGGTTGGGCGGCGCGGCCCGCAGACGCTCGAGCTCCTCGGCGGGAAAGAGCCGCTCGACTACCCTCAGGTTGGCGAGATCGGGCCGGATCTGTTCGATGTCGACGCCGAGCTCGCGGTCCCGAGCGATGGCGATGAGGGCCAGCTCGTGGGAGTGACTGAGGGTGAAGCGCAGCCCGGTTTCGGCGCCCGCCAGCTCCGGTTTCCCGCCAGGTCCGCGGATGAAATGGATCTGCTGTGGCTCCCGCTGGAGGTAGGCGCCGAGCAGGGTTCGCACGGTGCCGTGGGCAATTCTGTAGCGGCGTCCGTCGCGCGTTCGTCGGAAGCGGGCAGCTCGTTCTTGTTCGTCCTCGTCGAGGCAGTGTGTCAGCCGCTCGACCTCCGGCTCGGTCAGAGTCAGCGGCACCCGCCACACGTGGACTTCGTCCTGGTTCATTGAGGGTGCCGGGTCGGCTGGGAGCCAGCGGGTCGCCGCCACCATCACCGCTCCAGGCTCGCACGCAGGGCCGCGGCGAAGCCGTCGATGTGTTGGAGCTGGCAGCTGATATGGGTACCGGGGATGACCGTGAGGTCTACCTCGGGACTGACCCATCGCCACCAGGCGAGGGCTTCGGCGGCGGTTTCCGGATCCTCGTGCGGCCACATCAGCTCGAGGGGCACGGGCAACGGCGCGGGGAAGTAGAAGCGGTCGAGGTCCAGGTAGGCCTCGCGGAGGCCCTCCGCCCAGGTCGTGCGGGCCGGAGGTTCGGATTTCCGCCGGGCTTCGCTGGGCAAGTGGCGGAATACCCTCTGGAGGACGCTGGGAACTCGCGCGGCGTGGCGTGCCAGGTACGCCGCCCGTTGCCGGGGCGAGAGGGGTTCGAGCGTGATAGCCAGGGCGCGCAACTGCCGGAAAATCTCATCGCCGGCGCCACGGCCCATGGCAACCTGCCCAGTAGCCCGTATCGCCCCGTGGAGCTGGCGAAAGCGCAGATTCGCGGCTGAGGCCGCGACCAGGATCAACCGCTCCACCTGCTCCCCTTGCTGATGTAGCAGGCGGGCGACCTCGAGGGCCACCAGGCCGCCGTTGCAGTGGCCGCCGAGGTGGTAGGGGCCGTGGGGCCGATGCGCGCGCAGGGTCTCGAGGTGGCGGGTTGCCATCTCCTGGTAGCTGCTGGGGATAGGAGAGCCGTCCAGGCCGAGCGGTGGCAGCAGCAGGAGGGGCTGATCCGACCCCAGCTGCCGGGCCAGCTCCAAGCTGTAGAGGCCGCCCCCGACGTAGTCGCCGTGGAAAAAATACAACGGGGGTCGATCGCCGTGCGGTTGGAGGGGCACGAGCGCTTCGTTCCAGCCGTGGGTGCCGAGCAGGAATCCCTCCACAGCGCGGATGGTCGCCCCTTCGAGCAGCACCGAGGGGGACAGTCGGGATCGGAGGCGCGATTCGATCCGGTCGAGCATGTGCATCGCCAGTAGCGAGGTGCCGCCGAGGTCGAAGAAGTCGTGGTCGATACCGATCGCGTCGAGGTGCAGCAGCTCCTGCCAGATCTGGTCCAGTTGCTGTTGCAGCAGCGTGGTGGGCATCGCGGCGTCGGCGCCGCCGACGGTGACGAGGCCCCCGTCGGCCAGGCGCCGGCGATCGACCTTGCCGTTGGCGTTGAGCGGCAGCGCCGGCACGAGGTGAAAGGCGGCCGGGATCAGCTCGTGCGGGAGCGTCGGTGCGAGCCATCGGGGCAGCTCGGCCGCTTCTGCCGGGGGCGAGCCTGCCGGGACCAGGTAGGCAACCAGGCGTTGCTCATCTTGGTTGTCTTGCACGACGACCGCTTCAGCGACCGCCTCGTGCCCCAGAAGGGCGGCCTCGACGATGGCCGGATCGACCACCCGGCCGGCGATCTCGAACCGGTCGTCCACGCGCCCCAGATGGTCGAGCCCGCCGTCGGCACGCAACCGCCCCAGGTCTCCGGTCAGGTAGAGCCGACCGGTCTCATCGGGCAGGTCCCTGAAGCGCTCCCGGGTGAGGTCCGGGCGTCGCCAGTAGCCGCGCGCCAGGTAGCGGCTGCGGACGGCGATCTCACCGACCTCGCCGGCTGGGACGGGTTGCTGCCGGTCGTCGAGAATCTGCACCGCCATGCCTTCGACGGGGTGGCCTATCGGCACGGTGCTGGCCCTTTCCGGACCGGTGGCGAAATGTTGGCTCACGAGGCCGGTTTCGGTGGTTCCCAGGCCGTTGACCAGCAGACAGTGCGGCTCCAGCCGCGAGCGGTGCAGGGCAAGATCCCCGGGCGAGGCTCGGTCGCCCTCGAGCCGCACGATCCGAAGGTCGGGGTAGCGGCGCCCAGTGGCCGTCACGATGCTGCGAAACAGCGCCGGTACGGAGTGGTAGACGGTGATGCGCTCCCGCTCGAGCCAGCCGGCCAGCCGGGCCGGGGTCTGCTCACGGACGTTCACTGGCACCACACAGGCGCCGTTGAGCAGCGCCGCGAACTGGCTCGACACAGCCCCACTGAAGCTTGGAACCTGCAGCAGGCTGAGCCGGTCCTCGGGACCGAGTTCCAGGCTGTTGGTGTAGCGCATGACGTTGTGCAGAACGTTCCGGTGACTGTCGGCCACGCCCTTGGGCCGCCCGGTCGAACCGGTGGTATAGAACACGTAGGCGAGGGCGTCCGGATCGATCTCCGGGAGAAGGCTGCTGGTGTCGGCGTCGGGGATGCGGTCCAGGTTCAGGATTTTGGTGTCGGCCCCAGCAGCCCCCCGAGCCGAAGAATAGTGCGTATCGTCGGTAAGGATCAGCTGCGCCGCCAGCTCGGTAAAGATCGTCGCCAGCTCGGAGGGAGACTGCGCCGGGTCGAGCGGAACGTAGAACTTCCCGGTCATAAGGACTGCGAGGGTGGCCACCAGGGAGCCGGTCCCCTGGTCGAACAGCAGCACCACCGGCTCCGGATCGGCCCCCCGTCCGGCCAGCAGGGCGCGGGCGAGGTGGGCCGCGCGGTCGGCCAGCTCTTGGTAGCTCAGCTCATCTCCGACGTAGCACACGGCAGGGTGCGATCCGAAGCGGGCCACCTGCTTCGCGAAGCGCGCCGGGATCGACTGTGCCGTCTCGTCGAGGTCGAACCTCGAGAAGCCAGGGTTATCTGATGGTGCCACGGTACCTGCCATCTTAGGATTCGCTCGCGATCCTGTAAGCGAGCCCAGTCACGGCGCAGCTCGGCACAGCTCTGCCCGCAGCGTGGCCTTCTGCACCTTGCCCATGGCGTTGCGCGGCAGACCTTCCGACACCCGGACCTCCTTGGGGGCTTTGTAGCCCGCCAGGCGCACGCGGCAGTGATCGAGGATGGCTTCGGGAGTGGCGGCAGCGCCGTCCTGCAGCACCACCACCGCCACCACCCGCTCCCCCAAGTCGGCGTCGGGGCAGCCGATGACCGCGGCAGCCGATACCTCGGGATGCTCGAGGAGTACCCGCTCGACCTCAGGCGGATAGATGTTGAAACCGCCGCTGATGATCAGGTCCTTGGAGCGTCCCTTGAGGGTGATATAGCCGTCGGGCTCGCGCAGGCCCAGGTCGCCGGTGCGGAGCCAGCCGTCTGCCGTGAAGGCCTGGGCGGTCTTCTCGGGTTGACGCCAGTAGCCCTTGAAGACGTGTGGGCCGCGGACCTGCACTTCGCCGACGGCGCCGTCGGCCAGCGTTACACCGTTGTCGGGATCGACGATGCGCGCCTCGACCCCGGGCAGCGGCAGCCCCACCGACCCGACCCGGCGCTCGCCCCGGAAGGGGTTGGAGAGATTCATGCCGGTCTCGGTCATGCCGTAGCGCTCCAGCAGGGTGTGGTTGAAGGTGGTTCGGTAGGTTTCGAACAGGTCGTCGGGGAGCCGGGCCGAGCCTGAGGTCATGAGCCGCAGGTGGCTCAGGTCGAAGCGTTCGCCGGAAGCCTCAGCGAGCAGCCGCGCGTGGATCGTCGGCACCGCCATGAGGACGCTGAAGCGTTTTGTGAGCAGCAGTTCGAGGGTGGTGCCGGCGTCAAAGGCGGGGGTGAGGACGGCGCTGGCGCCGGCGTGGAGGGCGCCGTGCAGGGCCACCACCAGGCCGTGGGTGTGGAAGATGGGCAGTACGTGCAGCAGCACGTCGTCCTGCTGCCACTCCCAGGCCTGGTGGAGGGCGTCGAGGTTGGCCGTGAGGTTGCCGTGGGTCAGCTCGGCGCCCTTGGGGCGGCCGGTGGTGCCGCTGGTGTAGATCATCAGTGTGGTGGCGTCGGGGTCGCTGGGGGGGGGGGCGGGAGCGGCCACGGGGGCGTCCGGCAGCAGCGTCTCGAGGGGGGCGTCGGGGCCGAGGAAGATCGCAGTCGCCAGGGTGTCGATCGTTTCGAGAGCGGCCCCAAAGTCGGCGTGCCTGCCGGCGTCCCCTACGTAGAGCTTGGCTTCGGAGTCGCGCAGGTAGTAGTCGAGTTCCGCAGTGGGGAAGCCCGGGTTGAGCGGCAGGCTGACGGCGCCGAGACGCATGGCGGCGAGGTGGAGGTAGATGAACGCGAGGCCCTTGGGAAGCTGCAGGGCCACGCGGTCGCCGGGGCCGACGCCACGCGATTTCAGGAAGGCCGCGGCCCTGCCCACGGTCGCCTCGAGCTGGCCGTAGCGCACGCGCAGGGTGCCACCCGCCTCGAGGCATTCGAGGGCGACCTTGTCGGGCTGGCGGTGGCAGGTGCGTTGAAGCGCTTCCAGAAACAGCATCGAGGATCCCTACCTACGCTACACCGCCGGCACCGCTGACGGGAAAACCCCACACGCATATGGAAAGGGTCGTGGTTGCGTCGCCTCCTTCGTCCAACTGTTCTTGGGGGTCCAGGGTCTGGAACAGGGTGTTCGTCGCCTGCAACGCGGTCTGTTCCTCCGGCCTCAATGAGGCGCGATATCTCTGGCGCCGAACACCACGATCCACACCAGGAGACCGTAGACAACCGGGATGAGCATGAGTGCTATCACGATGGCGAGCAGCGGGATCGCGGCGAGGGAGGTCAGGCCCAGAAGGGCTACCGCCACAGCCGAGATGAGGGTAACGAGTCCGGCTGCCCGGTATAGCTTCTTGAGTTCGGCCGAAACCTGAATGACCTGCATGATCGGCACCAGGCTCAGCAGGAATACGGCGATAGCAGCCACCAGCAACCAGCGCACGTTGGGTTCGAGCTCCGCGCCCGCGTGTTCCACAACGTTGAGTACCGCTGCTCCGGTGGCGGCAATACTCATGGTGATAAACAGCTGCAGATAGAGCCAGATGGACACCGGGAGCCTCTCGGCGACAGGCGGGCGATGAGAGACGAAATCGAAATAGAGTCCCCAGAAGGAGAACGCGACGATCATGCCGAGCGCGGCGGTCCAGCCTGCCGGGGCGTCCAGGTAACTGCGATCCGCCAATCCCTGAACCACACCCACAATCACTTCGGCCAGCACCACGATGGTGAGCAGGCCGAACCGCTCTACCAGAGCCGGACTCACCTCGAGGAATCGCCTGATCTGGGATCGTGCCCGCTCGTCGGTCCTCATGAATTGCCGGATGGGCTGGATCAGGCTGAAGACCACCGTGAGGCCCCACAGGTAGAACCGGAAGGGGGTCGGGACAACCACGGAGATCAGAAACAGGACGGTGGTGATCAAAAAGGTGAACGCGTAAGGGTTCGACAGAATGCGATGTTCGGGGTCGTGCACCCCGGTCCGCCACCACAGGTAGGTAAGAACGAGCTGAAAGGCCGCGTACGAGAGTGCAAACCCGACCGACCCGCCCGACAGCGCGTTGTGCGCGTAGAACGCCATCCCTGCCACGGCCACCATCTGCAGGAAGGTGAAGACCCTGGTGCGGATGTCGTTGTTGCCGTGCAGGTCGTGGTAGGTAGAGCCGTTGAACCACGACCACCAGACGATCACGAACAGGAAGGCGAAGGTTCCGACTCCCTGCCAGTCGACATGCTCTGCCAGTGCATGGGCCAACTCAGCAACCAAGACCACATACACGAGGTCGTAGAAGAGCTCCAGAAAGCTCACCGTGCGGTCCTGTGGTTCGCTCGCCCTGCGCGGGTATCGCCACCAACTGCGGAAGTTGCGGATCAGGGACGCCATAGCGAATGGTACTCCGAAGCGCTTGAAGTCTAGAAGTTCTGCTCGTCGGCACGACGAACGCGACGACGACACGTTCGATCATCGCAGCACTGAGATATGTGGGGGTGATCGCTAACGAGAGCCGAGACTCACTTCAGCCCAAAACCCTGTTCCTCGAGCACCGCCCGCAACCCCGTCCGGGGCGTGCTCGAGGTGCGGCGTGCGGAGTGCTCCTGCCAGCCGTAGGCCTCCGTCTCGCCCTCGGCACCGGCGGCCGGCACCTGTCGGCCCTGGTAAATGCCGGTGGCGATCATGGCCTCGTCGTAGCGCTCCAGGTGCTGCTGTTCGCCGCCGGTGTCGTAACGCTCCCAATGAAGGATGGCGTCGGCGGCCAGGCGGGGCTTGGCGTCGGCCTCCTGCGCAGGTCGACCGAGCGTCATCCCGGCGATGGGGAACGTGAAGCGGGGGAGACCCAGCGCCGCGATCACCTCGGCGGGCCGGTTGCGGATGGCGCCGATGAAGCAGATGCCGTAGCCGAGCGATTCGGCAGCCAGGGCGGCGTTCTGCATCAGCAGCGCGGTATCGACGGCGGCGACGAGAAAGTTCTCGACGTAGCGGCTCTCGAAGTCGTAGCCGCGCGCCTCGGCAACCCGCGCCAGGCGGCTCAGATCGGCGCACCAAGCGACGAACACCGGCGCCTGATGGATCTGGACCTGGTCGGCACACAGCTCGGCCAGGTGACGGCGGGCAGCGCTTTCGGTGACGGCCACGGCGCTGTAGAGCTGGAGGTTCGACGAGGTGGCGGCGCGCTGGCCGGCCGCCACCACCGCCTGCACCACCTCGCGAGGGACCGGCTCGTCGGTGTAGCGGCGGACGGAGGTGTGGCGCTGCTGCTGCTCGATGACGGGAGTGCTGATCATGAGACCCGTTATGCCACGGCGGGTGTGGCTTGTCTGCAAGCGGGGCGCCTAGGCGCCGGCCCGGAGCGCCTTAGCGGCTCGAGCTGTAGCCTCCGGGAACTCCCTCGGGCGACAGCACCAGCTGCCACAGCTGACTGCGGCGGGCCCGAAACGAGCCGGCCGAGGAGAGCAGGAAGTAGCGCCACATCCGCTGGAAGCGCACGTCGTAGCGTCCCTCGAGCGGCGGATACCGACGCCTTTTCGGCGCTGACGAGAATACTGGCGGATCGTCCTGATCCGCCAGTAGCAGTTAAGGTACCGCTCGATCTCCATTCAGGTGGGGTGTTCAGTGCTGGGGCGGGGTCTCGGCTATGAACTGGATCAGGCCGTCGACGGTGCCGAAGTAGCGCGGTTCCCTGGTGCGCAGATTCTTCACGCTGGCCCGCCATGACCCCCTCTCGTCGATCCAGATCCGCAGGACGAAAAGCCGTTCGTGGAACACGAGTGGGACATCCATCACGTCCCCTCCTTTCTTGACCGAGCAGGCGCTGTCTACGGTGCTCGTCCATGTGCCTACAGGAGTACCGGCCCGACCCCCAAGAAAGCCCCAAGATGGTGAGCGCTATAGTGGTAGTGGAACGTGTTACGACTCGTCACCCTGGGCAGGCTTGAGCTCGAGGGCAGCGATTTCTCAGAGCAGAAGCCGCTTCTGCTCCTGGGGTATCTTGCCCTCGGTGGCACCACCGTGCGCAATGAGGTCACCGAGCGGTTCTGGGGCGGACAGAACAAAAGCCTGAAAAACCTAAGGCGAAGTCTGGAAACGGCGCTGGGAAGCCTGCGTGGGGTGGACCCGAAGCTGATCGTTTTGCCGGGGCGAGGCGAGATCGGCACCGAGGTCGCTACCGACGTGCGCGACCTCTACGCGGCGCTGGCCGAAGGGGATTACGACCGGGTCGGACAGATTTACCAGGGGCCGTTCCTCAAGGGCGTCGAGCGCAGCCGAAAGCTTCGCCTACCGGGCAATGGGGAACTCGAGGAGTGGATCATCAATCAGCGCGAGGAGCTGCGAGGCCTGGTGCAGGAGTCCATGCTGCGCCAGGCTGAAGGGATTGCCCATGAGGAGCGCTTCAGGGAGGCTGCCGAGCTGGCCTGGAGCGCGTACCGACTGGACGAGGCGGTGACCTATCCCACGATGGACGATTACCGTCGGATTCACACCCTGTTGCTGGCCGGGGGGGACGCCAGAAACGCGGATTCGATCCGTAAGGAGGCGCTCGATTTTTCCCTGTCCGATGAGGGCGAGCTGCGCCTTTGCACCACCCCTCAGGAGGCGCGCGGGCGCCTCACCTCGCTCGCCACCCTGCCCGCGCCAGCCGAGATCTTTCTGGGCCGCGAGGTCGAGGTCGAAGGGGTGCTTCACAAGATCCGGACGCCGGGGGTGCAACTCGTCAACCTGGTTGGGCCGCCCGGGGTCGGCAAGACCGAACTGGCAAGCGCGGTGGCGCATCAGGCGCGCAGCCGAGGGTATTTCCCGCGCAGGTTGGCGTTCGTGCCCTTCAACAGCGTCCCTCCCGAGGCCACCGATTCGGCCCTGATCGAACAGATGGCCGCCGGGCTGAACCTGGTGCTGTCGGGCGGGGCCGCCGAGCCGCAGGATCTGGCCAACGCCATCGGCGACCGCGAGACGCTGCTGCTGCTCGACAACTTCGAGCAGCTGGCGCCGCGCGCGGCGCTGCTCGCCGAGCTGGAGGTGCCGCCGGAGCGCGAGGACGATCCGGGCAGCTACGCCTCGGTTCAAGTGTTCCTGGCTGCCGCCAGACGGCGCGGCGGCGAGCCGGACGTGGCCGACCTTCCGCAGGTCGCCCGCATCGCTCGGCTCGCGGGGGGTCTGCCGCTGGCGCTGCACCTGGCCGCCGGCTGGAGCCGCGATCTGGCGCCCGCCGACATCGCCGAGCAGCTCGCGGCCTCTCTAGAGCTGTTCGCCAGCGACCTGCGCGACGTGCCCCAAAGGCAGCGAAGCCTTCTCTCGGCGCTGGACGGCAGCTGGGAGCTGCTCTCGAACGCCGAGCGGACCCTGTTCCGGCGCCTGTCGGTGTTCCGCGACGGCTTTACCTTCGCCGCGGCCGAAACGGTGGCGGGCGCCCGGGTTGCGGAGTTGCGCGGGCTGAGCAACCGCTCGCTGATTCGCTTCGATGCCCTCGCGAAACGCCATAGGTTGCATCCGGTGATCCGGCGTTATGGTTTCGAGCGTATCGAGGAGACCGACGAGCTTGTGGAGATCCTGGACCGCCAAGGCCGGCACTACCTCGAACGGCTCATGGAGATGGTCTCGGAGGTGCCGGAGGTGCGCAACGGCGCAGCGCGGAAGTTGTTGCCAGATACCGAGAATCTGACTACCGCCTGGCATTGGGGTGTGGATCGGGGTTGGGGCGAGGAGCTGCGAGAGGCAGGGCACGCCTTGGAGCAGTTCTTCGATGTGACGGCGCGGTTTCAGGCGGGCGCGGAGTTGTTGGAGGAGGCGGAGCTGGGGTTGGGTGGGTCGAATGTGGAGATGGTGGCGCGGTGGCGGGCGAGTCGGGCCCACTTGGCGATGCGGGTCGGCAACCTCTCCGAGGCGGAGCGTCTGGCAACTGATGCGTTGGTCCCGTTGGAGGTCGAAAATGACCACCTCGGGTGTTGGATCGCACTTAACGTTCTGGGTATTTGTAGCGATATTGCCGGCGATCCGATCGGAGCCCAGAGACGACTCGAACAGGCCTTGGAGTACGCCGGCCAAGGGAGCGGCCATGCAGCGATGACGCATGCCAATCTCGGCATCGTCGCCGGTAACCTTGACGACTACGAGCTCGCGCGGAACCACCTCACACAGGCGCTTACCACCTCCCAGAATCTGGGTCGAAAGAACGGCGAGGTGCAGGCGACGCAGCTTCTATCGGAGATGTTGCTTGAGGAAGGGAGGGCTTCGGAAGCGCGCGATCTTGCAGAAGCGGCCATAGAGGTTGCCCAGGAGGTGGGAAACGAACTCCGTCTCGCTCTTTTGCTTTCCACGGCCGCTCGCGCCTACCTGGATCTGGGGGAGTTCGATCATGCTGAAACGGTGCTATCAGATCTGCTCGAACTCGTCGTCATGCAGGAAAGCCCCCAACTCGAGGCTATGAGTTACTTAGTGCAGGGTCGCTTGCACGATGCCCGCAGCGAACAAGCGGAAGCGCGCAGTTCCCTTGCGAAAGCTCTAGAGGCGTCCAGCACGCAGAAACCCATTACCGTCGCGATTATTCGGGAAACGTTCGAAGTGCTTGAGGCCAGTGGAGATCTCGGCAGGGGTTCCAAAGTCCGCGAGCTCTTGTGCTTGCTGCAGGATCATGCCGACGCCCCCAAGGACGAACACCGCCGGATCAAGCGTCTCCTTGCCGATCAAAAAGGAGCGTGGCAGCCCTGTGATGAGGCTGCCACGCTGTCTCTCCGAGAGATTCGCGAGCGGGCTATCGCCGCTCTTGCTTAGCCGCCACCGCCACAGTAGCTGCTGCTACCGCTGCTGGTGCAGGCGATGTGTATCGGTCCGTCACTGAAACTTTCCGTCAGCTTGAGAGCCGCACCGAAACCGAGAATCAGAACTGCCGAACAAAAACCGATCAAAAGCCGCTTGCGCATGACATCGCTCCCTATGAGCTGCACAAGGGGCTCAGACGGACGCACGTCTCGCCCTGTCGTTGCGGGATCTGCGTCGATCCCACGTTGCGCCGGTTGGCCTTTCCGGCGGCCCGGGCTGGTCCCGGGCATGGAGTGAACGGGTGCCCGTGAAGGGTCGTTCACCGGGTCCCCGACTGGAGACGCTCTAAGTCTGCGAAATGGGGTCCGATCAAACCCCGATCAGACTCGGACCTTCCGGTCGGGCTCGCGCCGCTTGGGGCCGGGGAGGGCCCGGCGGCGGGAGTGACTGTAGGGTGCACCGGGGGGCATAACCGAGGCATAACCGGGACGTAACCGGGGCGTAACCGGGACGTAACCGGGAGCCGATTCGATTGTTAATTGGCGTTGAAGAAAAGAAAAAACCCGGTGCAGGCGGCGCACCGGGGAATCTCAGGGCTGGATACGACGGCTAGTCGCTCGGCCCGGGAAATCCCACAGGTGCACCATGCATGGACACTTGTGCGCGTCCAAACAGAGGGGCGATGCTACCAATACGTCCCAACATGTTGTCACCTGCCTTTCTGGCCTGGGGAAGGCCAACTCTCGAGACCGGAGAGTGTTGCATACTAGCACAAGTACACGGCATATTCAATCCAGAACTCATATACGTTGAGGCGCGTTTGAGCTGATGTCTCTTGTGCCTCTAGCGGCTTCCGATGTCACGGTAAGTAGGAGCCAAAAAAAGCGCGGCCACCGTGGTTAGGATGAGAAGTCGGTTTCTGGTCATGAGTGCCCCTCCTCGGGGATCTGTTCCACGGTTTGGAGGCGGTTGGTTAGGGGGTTTGTTTCACCTGCCTGACTGCGCAGTGCCGAGGAACAAGGGAACGGCGTGTGGTTGATTCCAGGACACCCCCTCACCGTGAAGCGGTGTGAGGGGGTGTCGTCCTTTGGTTGCCGTATTTGGTGCGGGAGGTGCGTACTAGATGGGTGTCACTGGACGGTGAGTTCGATATCCGCCGCCCTAATGAGGGTGGTGTAGATCGGGCAGCGCTGTGTGAAAGCTGCCGCCAACATCTCGCCCTGTTCCGGACTGGGGCCCTCGACGTCGATAGTGACCCGGAAAGCTTGCAAGCGGGGATTGACATCTTGCATTCCGCCCACCCCGCGTGGGTCGAAGTCCGCTTCCACCGTGACGAAGACCGAGTCGAGGGGGATGTCGAGCTCCTGGGAGACGGTTTCGAAGATGAAGATGCCGCAGGTACCAAAGGCACCGAGGATCACATCCAGGGGGTTGATCGCTTCGTTGGGGCCACCCAACGGTGGGGGGGAGTCGACGACGAAGTGGTTGCCCCTGGCGTTGACGATGGCGCGTCCTGGGGAGTTGGAGAGTTCGACGGTGACCATGGCGGTGGCCAGCTCCTGAGCGTAGCTAATCTGCAGTGGCATCAGGATCCCTATCGTGATGAAAGCTAAGGCGAGGGGGGCGATCCACTGGGCGAGCTTCCGTTTCATGGCACGTGTTTTCATTCAGGATTCCTTCTTTCGTTTCATGAGGACCAACGATCGTCGCTTGCCGGCAATTTCCTACGTTCACCTCCATCCATACAGTTGGGTTCTGAGGGTGGAATCTGGTTCATTTTTCAACCTCCTTCTCGTATTTCTCCGGGTTTGCTTCCGGAGTTAACCCCAGATTGCTAAAGCCATCCCGATAGCAGCCCGATACGAACCCGATATGCCCTCCAGGACGGCATTTTCCCCACAAAGAAGCGCCCGTGGCCTACAATGATGTATGCGCCTTACAACGCTTGGGGGCTTGACGCTGGAGGGCAGTGAATTCCAGCAGCCCTTACCCCTGTTGCTGGTGACGTACCTGGCGTTGGAGGGTCCTCAAGCGCGGCGGGTATTGGCGGAGTTGTTCTGGCCTGACGCTAAGGACCCCCGCGATAGCCTGGGTAGCGCCTTACGGCTGATGAAACGTGCTGTTACCGGCAGCGTTGAAGCGGATCGCAGCCGCGCCTATTCAGAGCTTCCTTGTGACGCCAGGGAGCTACTAACCCTGCTGGATGCGGGGGATTCCGAAGCTGCGGTGGCGCTTTATCAAGGCTCTTTTCTGGAAGGCTTGGACCTGACGCTGGGTGAAGAGTTAGAAGAATGGGTGCATGCCACCAGGGAGTACCTGGCCCATAGGGTTCGTACTGCCCTCATCCAGGTAGGCGAACAAGAAGCCTCTCAAGGACAGCCTACGGAGGCAGCGCAACCCGCTGAGCGGGCGTACCTTTTGCGTGGCGCTCCTGAACCTGATCCTGAGGATTTCCAACGCCTCTACACGCTGCTGCAAGCTGGGGGCAGCCCAATAGCGGCAGAGGTTAAACGGGAAGCAGAGAGTTTCGGTATCCCGCTCACCACCCACCTGGAGGAACAGGAACCGGCCGAGCAGGCGACTACTGAGGAGACATCAGCACAGCACAACCTCCCCACCCGCAGCACCTCATTCGTGGGTCGTGACCCGGAACTCCTGGAGATCGCGAAGCTACTCAGCAACTCCGAATGCCGACTCCTTACCGTGCATGGTCCCGGTGGGGTAGGCAAATCCCGCTTGGCGCTGCAAGTTGCTCGAGAACAACTGCAGGACGGTGCTTTCAAGGACGGTGTCTTCTTCGTTGCTTTAGATGCCCTCACGAATCCCGAGTTGATCCCTGGCAGCATCGCGGAAGCATTAGGAATCGACTTACAGGGTAAAGAGGATCCCCTTACTTACTAGTGGATTAGGGGTAGAGGAAGAGAAGGAGATTGAACCGCCCTCGGATGCTAGTGGATTAGGGGTAGAGGAAGAGAAGGAGATTGAACCGCCCTGGGTTTGATGGAGGCTCCGTTCTCCCTCGAAAGGAGAGAATGGAGCATGACCCGTTACGACCAAGAAACCAAAGATCGAGTCATCCGCATGTTCATGGAGCGTCGAGAAGAAGCGCCGCACGAATCACGTTCAGCCTCCTATCGGCGCCTGCATGACCTAACCGGCATCCCGGTCGACACCATGCGCGGCTGGGTAGACAGAGCCCGCATCGACGCTGGTGACAAGCCAGGCCTGACAACCACAGAGCGTGAGGAGATCAAGGCCCTCAAGAAGGAAGTAGCCGAACTCAAACGAGCCAACGAGATCCTCAAGACAGCCAGCGCGTTTTTCGCGGCCGCGGAGCTCGACCGCCGACTCAAGTGATGGTCGCCTACATCAACGCGTATAAGAACCTGTTCGGGGTCGAGCCGATCTGCCGTGTCCTACGGGACCACAACGTGCCGATCGCCCCGAGCACGTACTACGCAGCCAAGAAGCGGCAAGCATCCGCTCGCCAGCAATCCGATGAGCGTCTCCTGGAGGTCATTCATCGGGTGCACCGCGAGAACTTTGGTGTGTACGGCGTCCGTAAGGTATGGCACGCCCTCCAGCACGAGAGTATCGACGTTGGGCGTGACCAGGTGGCGCGCCTGATGAGAGTCGCGGGCTTGAAGGGCATGACACGAAGAAGGAAGGTCCGCACGACCATCCCAACGCCTAGCGGCGTCAGCTCGCCGGATCTGGTGAGGCGAGACTGGTTCCAAGATGCGCCCGACATCGTTTGGGTGGCGGACTTCACGCACGTGCTCACTCGTGAAGGGTGGGTGTACGTGTCGTTCCTGCAGGACGGCTTCTCGAGGCGCATCCTGGGTTTCACGGTCAGTACCGGTAAGAGCAGCGAGCTGGTGATGAGGGCTCTGGAGCAGGCTGTGAGCGTCCGGCGTCGAACCGATCGGCGGTTCGTTGCTGACGGCGTGATTCATCATTCGGATGCCGGCAGTCAATATACGAGTCTGGCGTTCAGCCAGAAGTTGCTCGATCATGGCGTGAACGGTTCGATCGGTCGGGTGGGCACGGCGTATGACAATGCGTTGATGGAGAGCACGATCGGCTTGTTCAAGAGCGAGCTGATCCACGCCAGGTCGACGAGTTGGTGCTCGAGGCAGGAGGTGGAGACGGCGACGATGCGGTGGGTGAGGTGGTTCAACTGTCGGCGGTTGCACTCTTCGCTCGATTACGTCAGTCCCGTGGACTTCGAGATGGCGTACACTCAAGCGCAGGCCATGCCCAGGCTGGCCGCGTGAGAGCAGAGTCTCCACGAAACCCAGTACGGTTCAGATTGTGGGCAGCGATCTTGCGGCACACACTTGCGCGAACACTCCAGAAAGAATTCAATTGCTGCAAAGCGATGTTCCGACACCGCACCAAAGAAGAGAACGTCGACTCAACACATTTGCGTGCTGAAGCAAAGAAATCACACCAGAACCCAGCTTGCTTCGCATTCCGTTTCGCCGGCGTATAGATCCCTAACCCCAGATACCCTTTATCACCAATGATGCTATGCAGGTCATCATAACGCTCATCAAGTAAGCATCTACCCACCATCACATCCGACTCATTGGCCGCCACAATCCCGAAACGACAGATCGCACCCGATCCACTACACACTGCGTGCAGCTTAAAGCCGTAGAAGCGTCTGCTGGCACCACCACGCCCTGAGGTTGCCTCGGTCATCATGCGTTCACGCGAGTAGCGGATACCTTTGCAGATCGCTAACGGCTGCGAATCGATCAGGTACACGCCGTCATGCTCAGCAAGAAGTAGAGCAAGATCGGCATAGATGCGTTCGAAGTTGCGTTGGATACGATAAAACCGGCTGAGCTCAGGCAGGACCGGGAATAACTCTCGGTAGTCGCTTTGCACCATTAAGTACCATAAGCCCTGGTTCTTCTGTTGGAGGATTTCGCCGACCAGGACGATGGTTAAGAGTTCGCTGTAGCTCGCTTTCTGATTGGCTTTGTTGGGTAAGCGGAAGCGTCGTTGTTTGGTGGAGGCTTGGAGGTAATCGTCAACAAGGACGAATACGAGGGTGAAGATATCTGTTACTGAACCGCCCTGGGTTTCGTGGAGACTCTGCTCTCACGCGGCCAGCCTGGGCATGGCCTGCGCTTGAGTGTACGCCATCTCGAAGTCCACGGGACTGACGTAATCGAGCGAAGAGTGCAACCGCCGACAGTTGAACCACCTCACCCACCGCATCGTCGCCGTCTCCACCTCCTGCCTCGAGCACCAACTCGTCGACCTGGCGTGGATCAGCTCGCTCTTGAACAAGCCGATCGTGCTCTCCATCAACGCATTGTCATACGCCGTGCCCACCCGACCGATCGAACCGTTCACGCCATGATCGAGCAACTTCTGGCTGAACGCCAGACTCGTATATTGACTGCCGGCATCCGAATGATGAATCACGCCGTCAGCAACGAACCGCCGATCGGTTCGACGCCGGACGCTCACAGCCTGCTCCAGAGCCCTCATCACCAGCTCGCTGCTCTTACCGGTACTGACCGTGAAACCCAGGATGCGCCTCGAGAAGCCGTCCTGCAGGAACGACACGTACACCCACCCTTCACGAGTGAGCACGTGCGTGAAGTCCGCCACCCAAACGATGTCGGGCGCATCTTGGAACCAGTCTCGCCTCACCAGATCCGGCGAGCTGACGCCGCTAGGCGTTGGGATGGTCGTGCGGACCTTCCTTCTTCGTGTCATGCCCTTCAAGCCCGCGACTCTCATCAGGCGCGCCACCTGGTCACGCCCAACGTCGATACTCTCGTGCTGGAGGGCGTGCCATACCTTACGGACGCCGTACACACCAAAGTTCTCGCGGTGCACCCGATGAATGACCTCCAGGAGACGCTCATCGGATTGCTGGCGAGCGGATGCTTGCCGCTTCTTGGCTGCGTAGTACGTGCTCGGGGCGATCGGCACGTTGTGGTCCCGTAGGACACGGCAGATCGGCTCGACCCCGAACAGGTTCTTATACGCGTTGATGTAGGCGACCATCACTTGAGTCGGCGGTCGAGCTCCGCGGCCGCGAAAAACGCGCTGGCTGTCTTGAGGATCTCGTTGGCTCGTTTGAGTTCGGCTACTTCCTTCTTGAGGGCCTTGATCTCCTCACGCTCTGTGGTTGTCAGGCCTGGCTTGTCACCAGCGTCGATGCGGGCTCTGTCTACCCAGCCGCGCATGGTGTCGACCGGGATGCCGGTTAGGTCATGCAGGCGCCGATAAGAGGCTGAACGTGATTCGTGCGGCGCTTCTTCTCGACGCTCCATGAACATGCGGATGACTCGATCTTTGGTTTCTTGGTCGTAACGGGTCATGCTCCATTCTCTCCTTTCGAGGGAGAACGGAGCCTCCATCAAACCCAGGGCGGTTCAGCTGCCCTAACCTCAAGATCGTCATCACGTCCAGGGAACGCCTGAACGTAGAAGAGGAATGGGTCTTAACGCTGGAAGGCTTACCCCTGCCAGGTGAGCGTGTGAGCGTTGAGGACTCCCATCATTACGAGGCGGTGCAACTGTTCCTCGAGCGGGCGAAAAGAGCCCGCCTCGACTTCTTCCAAACCGAGGAAACCCTCCCTCATGTTGTGGGGATCTGCCGGTTGGTTGGTGGTTCTCCCCTGGGGATTGAACTGGCTGCCGTGTGGATTAAGGTCATGTCCGTCTTGGAGATTCGTGAAGAGATCGCGCGGAACCTAGCTTTCCTTGAGACCACCACCCGGAACATCCCGGAACGGCACCGGAGTATCGAAGCTGCGTTTGAGTACTCCTGGAACCTCCTGACACCCCGTGAGCAGGAGGTCTTGAGGAACCTGTCGGTGTTCACAGGTGGTTTCCGGAAGGAAGCCGCCAGCCTGGTGGTGGGCGCCACCCTACCGGTGCTGGTGAGTCTGGTGGATAAGTCGTTGTTGAGTGCATCCCCGGGTGGCAGGTATGACCGGCACCCCCTCTTGTACCAGTTCACCAGTGAGAAACTAGCGCAACACCCAGGCGAGCACACCGAGTTCCAGGAGCGGCACGCCCGCTACTTCCTCGAGCTGATCCAGGAGAGACACCAGGACTTGGGGACCCCCCGGCACAAGGAAACGCTCGCGGTGTTCGAGGAGGAGCTGGGCAACATCCGTACCGCTTGGCGTTGGCTGGTTGAAGGCGTGAGGAGCAGCGAGATTCGACAGTACGCCACTGCTCTTTCTGAGCTGTATCAGAATCACACGCAAGAAGCCGCGGAGGTGTTCGCTGAGACGGCTGCCGTTCTCGATGAAGCCGACCCAGAGCAGCAGGCCGCCTTGGGGTACGTGCTTATCGAGCGAGGCGAGTACCTGTTTTTCCTCACGCGTTTCGAAGAAGCGATCGGGCTGGCCCAGCGTGGTTTGGGGTTATTGCGCCCCCTGGGAGAGGTTTTGGGAATCCTGCGGGGCCTGTTAGTAGTAGGACGGGCCCACCAACCTTTGGGCAACCTGGTTGAGACCAAAAGAAACTGAAGAAGGACTCGAGCTGGCCAGGAAGCATGACATCCCCCGACAAACAGCCAGGTTCTTAATGGCATCAACAATCGCGTTGCGGGACCTGGATCCGAGTAATCCTCAGCACCTTGACGACGGCTGGGAGGTGCTGGCGGAGATGCGAGAGCTGGGGAGCCTCGACTACTTAATCACGCACCTGGTCAACTTCGGATATTATCTTCTAGGTCATAGATTAAACCCCCGTGAAGCTGAGCCGCTGTTCGTGGAGAGCTTGCAGCTCGCTAGGAAGCTCGGGCTTCAGTGGCCGCTCCCATTTATCTTGGCTGGTCTGGCCCGCATCAAGTACGAGCTTTATCGAAACTACCATCAAGTCCAAGCGCTTTTGCTAGAGGGTCGAGAGATAGCCGAAGAACGTGGGGACAAGTGGGCTATGACAGGGATATTGAACGCATCTGGTGAGATAGCCATGGCGCACGGGGACTATTCTCAGGCCAGGCAGCATCTCCACCAGCACCTTCGTGTAGCCTGGGAGAGCAATATTTCCAGCTTTATCTTTCAGGGGATACACTCCCACGCAAGACTTCATGCCCGTCAGGGGAACGTCAGGCGAGCACTTGAGTGGCTGAGTTTGGTGCTTCATCACCCAGCTATTAGTTCAAATCAAATCTTGGTTGTTCAGAGGTCTTTCGATGAGGTGCGGGAGCGAGTACCAGAGGAAGTCCTAACCGCCGCTACTGAGCGGGGTAAGACCATGAACCTGGATGCCGTAGTGAAAGAGATCTTGGAAGGTACCTGAGCCGGTGTTCGATAAGATCAGGAGGGCCGTGAGGGGTCTGCCATAACGTCGTCAGCCCCGCACGAGGCAGGGCTTCAGTCCCTAAGGGAATTTGTACCCTGCTCCAGTCGCCGATACGGCCGGTGTAGCCGTGGAAGTGCAGGACGGCTGGGTGGGGGTCCGGAGCGTTGCGTAGCGGCGTTCCTCAACGGGGTTCGGCCCTAACGAACCTCCTGGCATGATGGTTTAGGCTGAGTGAGGTCGTCGATGAGAACCCGACATCCTTGTTGGAAGGGAGCGCACCATGTGCCGCCGCCACCTACCCTTGCTTGTTCTGATACTTCTCCCCTTCGCCTGGGCACAGGACAACCGCTCGGTCGCGGGAGAGGTGCGGACGAATATCGAATTCCTCAACACCCACGACGCCCCCATCGAGGTGTTCTGGGTGAACTACGAAGGAGAAGAAGAGCTCAGGTTCGAACTCCCATCGGGGGGTTCTCTGGAGCAGCCGACCTTCGTTACCCACCCATGGCGGGCGAAGACGAAGGACGGCGAGGTGCTGCTCACGATCACGGCCATCAGACGGGCACAGCAAGCCGTCGTCCCGTGCGCCCGGCTGCAAGAGGTCGCCGAGAGCGACCGGCCGCCAAAGCTGAACCCCGATAGCCCCCCAGCCCGCCTCGGGACGGATCTGAGCTGCGTCGACCTGCGTGCGTCCGACCTGAGGGCAAGCAATCTGCTGGGAGCAAATCTGCTCGGCTCCAGCTTGCAGGCGCCCGACCTGAGCGCTTCCGTTCTGCGCGACGCCGATCTGCGCGGGGCCGACCTGCAGGGCGCAAGCCTGCAAGATGCCGATCTGACCGGCGCCAACCTGATCGGCGCCCAGGGCCTCGAGGGCGACGCCATCCTGTGCGGGGCGCTGGCGGACGACACCACGCGCTGGCCCGATGGATTCAACATCGAACTGCACCGCAACTGCCCCAGGTAAGGGGCCACGCTCCACTAGTCCAAGCGGTTTAGAGAGGGTTGTGCCGGCTGCTCAGGCCGGTGCCAGCGCCAGCACCCGCACGGGGCTGCCCGAGCCGTTTACGATCTTCAGTGGCGGGGCGATCAGCAGGGCGCCTTTGGGGGGCAGGGCGTCGAGGTTGGCGAGGCTCGCCAGGCCGTACTTGCCGGTGCCGTGGAACAGGGTGTGGGCGGGGAAGGCGGGTTCGAAGCCGCCCGCGGCGCCGGCGTCGGTGCCGACCGTTTCGACCCCGAAGCCCAGGATGTCGCGCGCCACCAGCGCCTCGACGCAGGCGACGGAGGGGCCGGGGGTGTGCGGGCCGTCCTCGCCGATATTGAGGAAGGCGTCGCCCTGCCGTTTCGACCAGTCGCTTCGGAGCAGCACCCAGGTGCCGGCGTCGATCGGGCCGTGTTCGGCTTCCCAGGCGCGCAGATGGCTGGGGGTGAGCAGGAAATCGTCGTCCGCGGCCGCCTCGCGGCTCACGTCGATGACGTTGGCGGGGGCCACCAAGCTGCGTGCCGGGATGGTTTCGGTGGTGTTGTTTGGCAGGTCCTTGCCGGTGACCCAGTGGACCGGGGCGTCGAAGTGGGTGCCGGTGTGTTCGCCCAGCGTGAGGGTGTTCCAGTACCAGCCGGGTCCGGCGTCGTCGTAGTGGGAGATCTCCTCGACCGAGAGGCCGGGCGAGGCGGCGAAGATGTCGGGCAGGGCGATGACCGGGGTGTCGGTATCCAGCGGTTGGGTGAGGTCGACGACGCGGACCCGGCCGGCGGCCAGATCGTCGATCAGTGAGGCGAGCGAGGACATTATGGTGCTCCCTTCGAGGCGGCCGCTGCCGCGGTGGGGCCGGCGCTTCGGGCCTGCTTCTTGTCGCGGATGAAACGCCGGAAGCGGAAGGCGTTCTCGGGCAGTTCCAGATCCATGCCGTAGCTGTCGGGGCCGATGGCGCGTACCTTGGCGACGATCACGCTCAGGTCGTGGCGTTCGAAGGCGGCCAGGACGGCCTCGCCAAACTGCAGCGGGGTGGTGGCGGTTGTCACCTGCTCGATGCCGGCCCCGCGGGCGACGGCCGCGAGGTCGGTGATGCCGTCGGTGGTGTGCGACTCGAAGCCGCCGGTCGACAGCAGGCTGCCGTTGTCGAACACGATGTGGATCAGGTTCCGGGGCCGGTAGCGCGCCAAGGTGGCGAGACCGCCCAGGTTCATGAGCACCGATCCGTCGCCGTCGAGCACCACGATGCGCTCCGCGGGCAGGTACCGAGCCAATCCCAGGCCGATCGAGGAGGCCAGCCCCATGGCGTGCTGCAGGTAGAAGAAGTTGTCGCGGTGGCCGAGGTTGTAGAGCTCCTGCGCGCAGGCGCCCATGATGGTGACCACCAGGCTGTCCTCGAGCTGGGGGTAGAGCATCTCGATGCAGCGGGCGCGTTCCACTTTAGTCCTCCATCAGGTCGCGGGTGAGGAGCAGGGCGACCGGCGCCAGTGCGCTCCGTGAGAGGGTGTAGGCTTCGCTGATCCGCTGGCTTATCGTGGCCGGATCGCGCGCGTATTCGAAGGGGATGCCCAGCGCCCGCAGCACCTCCTCGGTGACGACCCCGCCCCGGGTGTGCCACGGGTAGGGTTCGCCCCAGTGGCCGCGGAAGGCGATCAGCATGCACAGCGGAATGCTGTAGAGCTGGGCCAGCGAGACGATGCCGTTGATGGCGGCGAGGAAGCCATGGTTCTGCATCAGCAGCAGGTGTGGCTCGTCGGCGAAGTAGGCGCCGGCGGCGATGCCGATGGCCTCTTCTTCCTTGGCGACCTCGATGAGGTCGATATCGGGATCGTCGGCGGCCCGCTGCAGCAGGTGGAGCAGCCAGGTCTCCGGCAGCGCCGACACGCTGCTGATGCCGGCGGCCTTGATGCCTGCGAAGACGAGCTTCGAGTTTTCGTACGAGACGGTCATGGGCCTCCGTGGGTCGGCGTGGGGTGGTCTGGCAGTGTAGCGCGCTTCAGGCGTCGGTCTCCAGTAGGGCCTCCTGTTCGCCCAGCGCCTCGAGCAGCCGTTCGATATCGTCGAGGCTGTTGTACAGATGCGGCGAGACGCGCAGGTTGCCGTCGCGGCTCGAGGCCACGATGTCGCGCTCTGCCAGGCGGGCGACCAGGGTATCGACGTCGCGCGACGCGATTGCGATGAGGGCGCCGTGGCTGTTGGGGGTGGCGAGCCGCCAGCCGCGGGCTCGGACGCCGGCCACCAGGGTGCCCGTGAGCGTCGTCAGGTGCGCATGAATCGCCTCCGTTCCGACCCCGAGGACCAGCTCGAGGCCGGCCAGGCCTGCGTAGAGGTTGGGCACCGAGGGGGTGCCGCTCTCGAAGCGGCGGGCGCTGTCTGCGGGGGTGTGCCGGTGGATGTCGAGGGCGAAGATATCCTCTTGGGCGAACCAGCCGGTGACGGTGGGGCTCAGCTCGGGAATCAGCCCGTCGCGCAGGTACATGAACGCCAGGCCGGAGGAGCCGAGCAGGTACTTGAGGGCGCCGCCCACAAGAATATCGACGCCCAGCTCGCGGGGGTCGATGGGCATGGTGCCGAGCGCCTGGTAGGCGTCGAGCAGGAATAGCGCACCCCGGTCGTGGGCCACTTCGGCGATAGCGGCCACGTCCTGACGGGCGCCGTTGCGGTAGCAGACGTGGGTCACAGCCACCAGCGCCGTCCGGTCGTCGACGAGTTGCTCGAAGCGCTCGAGGGGGATGATGCCGCCGGCCTCCGCCGCGTGGACGACCTCGGCCCCCCGAGGCTCCTGAGCGTGCCACACCTGGGCCGAGGTGGGAAACTCGAAATCGCTCACCACCACCTTGCGACGCTTGCCGCCGAAGTCGACGGCGCTGGCCAGACTGCTGAGCGCCGCCGAGACGGAGGTGGTCACCGCGATCTCGTGGGCTTCGACGTTCAAGAGGCGGGCGCAGGCGTCGCGGGCGCGTTCGAGCTTCTCCACCCACAGCTCCCAGGGTGAGCCGGAGGTCTCCCAGTCCTCGAGGTAGGCGCCGTAGGCGGCCCGGACCTCGTGCGAGAGCGCGCCCTTCGAGCAGCTGTCGAGGTAGGTCTTGCGCTCGAAGATGGGGAAGTGGTCTCGCAGCATGTCTTTCACTCCTCGCTGGCCTACCGGCCCAGGTAGGCTTTGCGCAGCTGTTCGTTCTGGCGGAGGTTCTCGGCGCTGTCGGCGAGCGCGATGCGGCCGGTCTGCAGAACGTAGCCGCGGTCGGCGATCGAGAGCGCCATGTTGGCGTTCTGCTCGACCATGAACACGGTCGTTCCGTTGGCGTTGACCTCTTTGATCAGCTCGAAGTTCTGCTCTACCAGCAGCGGCGCCAGCCCCATCGACGGCTCGTCCATCAGCAGCAGCTTGGGGTGCGACATCAGCGCCCGCGCCATGGCCAGCATCTGCTGCTCGCCGCCGGAGAGGGTGCTGCCCTGCTGGTGGAGCCGTTCGGCCAACCGTGGGAAGCGTTCCAGCATCTCCTCGATATCGCTCTCGACGCCGTCGCGATCGGTGCGCAGGTAGGCGCCCATGAGCAGGTTCTCTCGCACGCTCATGTCGCCGAAGATGCGTCGGTTCTCGGGGACCACCGCCATGCCGCCGCGGATGCGGTAGCTGGTCGACCGGTGGCCGACCGGCTCGCCGTCAAAGTACACCTCGCCGCTGCTGGGGCGCACGATGCCGAGGGTGGTCTTGAGGGTGGTGGACTTGCCCGAGGCGTTCCCCCCCAGCAGGCACACCAGCTCGCCGGGGTAGATCTCGAGGTTCATGTCCTGGAGGATGTGGATGATCCCGTAGTGGGTGTTGACCCCCTCGAAGCGCAGCAGGGGGGCGGCCGCCTCGGACACTAGCCCAGCTCCTGGTGGCGGCGGCCCAGGTAGGCCTCGATCACCCGAGGGTCGGCGGTGATGTGGTCGAACGATCCCTCGGCGATCTTCTCGCCGTGGTCGAGCACGATCACCCGGTCGGATATGGAGCCGACCACGTTCATGTCGTGCTCGATCAACAGGATGGTGTAGTCGCCTTCGTCGCGCAGCTTGCCGATCAGCTCGGTGATCTCGGCCGACTCGTTGGGGTTCATGCCCGCCGCCGGCTCGTCGAGCAGCAGCAGTTTGGCGCCGGTGGTCATGGCGCGGGCGATCTCGAGCCGGCGGCGGTTGGCGTACGAGAGGCTGTAGGCTGGCTGGTCGTGGCGGTAGCCCTGCAGGCGGGTGCCGAAGAAGGCCAGGCTCTGCTCGGCCCGGGCGCGAATCTGCGCCTCCTCGTGGCGCCAGCTGGGCAGCCGCAGGACGGTTGGGAGGAGACCCGACCGCGTATGGCAGTGGGCGGCGCTCATGACATTCTCGAGCACGCTCATGTTGAGATAGACGCGCAGGCTTTGAAAGGTGCGGGCCAGACCCAGGGCGGTGATGTCGTGGGGCGCTTTGCCGACCAGCGAGGTACCCCGGTAGCGGATGTCGCCCTGGTCGGGGCGGTAGATGCCGGTGATGAGGTTCAGGGCGGTCGATTTGCCGGCGCCGTTGGGGCCGATGATGCTGACGATCTCGTTCTTGGCGACGGTGAGATCCAGCTGGTGGATCGCCTGCAGCCCGCCGAAGCTGAGGCTCACCTCTTGAAGCTCTAGCAGCGTCATGTCACCCGCACCTCGGGTTTGCCGAGCAGGCCCTGCGGCCGCGCGATCATCAGTACCACCAGGGTGACGCCGATGATCAAGATGCGGGTGGCCGAGGGCTCGAGCGCCAACCGCGTCTCCCAGGCGAAGGCAAACAGGTAGAGACCGACGCCCAGCAGGGTGTGCATCAGCCACGGACGCCGGCGCAGCAGCACCGCCGCCAGCAGCACCACGATGGCCACGATGGTGACGATGTTGCCCGCCAGCTTGACGTTTTCGGGGACGATCAGCCAGCTCTGAATGAGCCGGTTGAGCCAGGCGCCGGTGTCGAGGGTGCCGCTGTCGAGGCTTGGCCGCAGCAACCGCACCAGCAGCTTCAGGACGATGCCGCCGACGACGGTGCCGCCCACCACCAGGGCGAAGTGGCGCGCCTTGAGAACCGCCCACAGCCCCACCAGGGCAAAGCCGTAGAAGAAGAAGCTGGCAAGGGTGATGCTGCGCAGCACCTCGGGCAGCACCGTGAAGATGAAGGCGCCGAGCACCACGCCGGAGAGGCTGCCGATGCCGCCGAGCACGATCATGGCGTAGAGGTTGATCAGCGTCAGTACGCTGTAGCGTGGCACCGGCACCACGTTGCTCTGCCAGGCGGCGTCGACGGAGCCGGCCAGGGCGGCGATGGCGGCGCCGATGGCGAAGGCCAGCAGCTTCATGCGGCCGGTGGGGATGCCCATCACTTCGGCGGCCAGCTCGTCGTCGCGGATCGCCCGCCAGGCCCTGCCGATGCGCGAGCTGTTGAGCCGGTAGATGGCCACGAACACCAGCACCAGCAGCGCCAGCAGCAGGTAGTAGTAGTCGATGGTCTGGTCGAAGGTGAAGCCGAACAGCGAGATGTCGTCGAGCCGGTTGATGCCGTTGGGGCCGCGGGTGAAGTTGACCGGGCGATCGCGCCAGAAGACCGGCACCCGGGTGGCGGTGAGGGCGATCTGCACGAATACCTGACCGAAGCCCAGGGTGACGATGGCCAGGTAGTCGCCCGACAGCCGCAGCGACACCGAGCCGATGAGCCAGCCGGCGCCGGCGGTGGCCAGCATGATTAGCGGGACCGCCAGCAGCGAGGGCAGGTGGACGCCTTCGAGCCCGCCGGCCGTGGTGATGAAATTCGAGGAGCTGTAGGCGTAGAGATACCCGGCGAGGCCGTAGAAGGCGGTGTAGCCGAGGTCGAGGAGGCCGGTGTAGCCGACCACCACGTTGAGGCCGATGGCGAGCAGGGCGAAGACCAGGAAGCGCGCCCCGATAGTGAGGATGAAGGCGTTGTTGGACGAGCCGATGAGGTCGAGGAAGACCCCCGAACCGGTGGCGAAGGGCGCCACGATGAGCAGCGCCAGCACCAGCGCGTAGCGCCAGCCGAGCGGGATCTGTTCCCAGCCGGTGGCGAGGCGCCCCAGCGGACCGCTGCGCTGCCGGCGACGCGACCCCACCTGGGCGACCCACTCGTCGCTGCCGATGTGGGTCTCTTCGGGTTCCTGGCGCGGGTCTCTGTCCGCCACCGCTACACCTTCTGCACCAGCGGGCGGCCCATCAGGCCCCGGGGGCGGATCAGCAGGATCAGCACCAGGATCACGAAGGCGACCGCATCTTTGTAGGTGGCGGACAGATACACGCTGGTGAACGCCTCGGCCATGCCCAGGATGACGCCGCCCAGCACCGCCCCGGGGATGCTGCCGATGCCGCCCAAGACCGCGGCGGTGAACCCCTTGAGGCCGGCGATGAAGCCCATGGTATGGCGGATGTTGAAGAACACGATGCCGACCAGCACCCCGGCCGCGCCCGCCAGCATGGCGCCGATGAAGAACGTCGCCAGGATCACCTGGTTGACGTTGACGCCCATCATCTCGGCGGCGTCGAGGTCGGTTGAGACCGCCCGCATGGCGCGCCCCAGGCGGGTACGGCGAACAAAATAGGTGAGCGCCAGCATCAGCACCAGGGTGAGGCCGATCACCAGCAGCCGCGAGGCGTGGACCCGCAGGTCGCCGATCAGGAAATTGGCGTCGGCGGCGATGAGGGTGCCGCTGCCGTAGCTCAGCGGCCTGGGGCTGACGGTGATCTGCACCAGGTTCTGCAAGATAAACGACACCCCCAGCGCGCTGATCAGCGGCGCGATCCTGGGGGCGTAGCGCAGCGGCCGGTAGGCGAAGCGCTCCACCGCCACGCTGACCAGGCCAGCCCCGACCATGGCGACTGCCAGCATGATGATGATGATCAGGCCCGTAAGAATGAGCGCGCCCTCCTCGGTGTACAGCATGATGAACACCCCGTAGCCGAGGTAGGCGCCGATCATGTAGATGTCGCCGTGGGCGAAGTTCAGCAGCTTGAGGATGCCGTACACCATCGAGTAGCCGAGCGCGATCAGGGCGTAGACGCTCCCCAGCGTAAGGCCGTTGAGGAGCGTTTGGGGGAGCAGTGACAGGAACTCTTGCACGCGCTGTACCCGGTGGCAGGGGCGGGTCTCGAGACCCGCCCCTGAAGCCGTTTAGGGTGGTGCGGCTACTCGATCAGGTTGAACGTTCCGCCGCGGACTTCGAACAGGAAGAAGGAGCTTCCCGCGGCCTGGTTGCCGTCGCCGAACGAGACCGGTACGCCGAGCGGGGTGGTCATCAGGTCGATGCTGTCGAGGGCGGCGACCACGCAGGAGCGCGAGAGGTTGCCGAGACAGCTTTCGATCGCATCGAGCGCCACGAAGGTGGCCAGCGCCGAGGCGCCGCCGAAGGCGCCGAACTCGTCGGCGAACTCGGCCCGGTAGGCGTCGTTGTAGGGCGCCATGCTCTCCACCTGGTTGGGGTCGGGGGCGAAGAAGGTCACCAGGGCACCTTCGGCGGCCTCGCCGGCGATGTCGACCCACTCGAGCGTGAAGCCGCCGTCAGGCAGGAAGTAGGTGCCGTCGAAGCCCTGCTGATCGAGGGCGATGGCAAGCGAGGCGGCCTGTCCGGTGATCTGGTTGGGGAAGAACACCACCTCGGCGCCCGACTGGATGGCGGCGGTGGCGATCGAGGAGAAGTCGAGCTCGTCCTGGGTGACCGAGACCCGGGTGTAGGTGATGACGCCGGCGTCGAGCAGCAGGTTCTCTACCTCGTCGTTGAGGCCGACCGCGTAGCTCGACTGATCGTCGACCAGGTAGAAGGTGGTGGCGCCCAGGACATCGAGCCAGTAGGCGGCGACCGTCTGGCTCTGGTCGGAGTCGGTGGGGATGGGCCGGAAGAAGGTGGCGGTGCCGGGATCGGTGAGCGCGGTGTTGGTGCACGAAGGGGTGATGTGGGCGAGGCCCGCGCCTTCGAACACCGGCTGCGTCGACTCGCACACCTGGGAGCCCATCGGGCCTACCACCACGAGCACGTCGTCGTCACCGGCGATCCGCTCGGCGACGATGCGGCCGGTATCGGGGTTGATCTCGGTGTCGCCTTCGACCAGTTCGACGTTGAGCCCGGTGCGGGCGTTGAAGGCGTCGATCACCACGCTGGTGAAGCCGAGGGCCTCCTGGCCGATGAAGGCGGCCCCGCCGGTGAGCGGGCCCATGAAGGCGACTTTGATCGTCTGAGCCGCTGCCATCGGGATGAGAAACGCGACGGCAGCCAGCACCAGGACGAATTTTGGAAACTTTTGCATTGTTGCCCTCCAAAGGTGAATGGAGCTTCAGTATGACGCGAGTTCGGGTGCGACCACAAGTGAGGGGACCGCCCCGCGCTCGCTACGGGTCGGTTGCCACTGCCCTCTCGAGGCTCGCGGCGGCGCTCGGGCGGTGCTGGGACGGGTAGTCGACGATCCGGTCCCACTCGTCGGCGGCGGAGCGGGCCACCACCGCCACCAGCGGACCGTCACCGATGTTGAAGACCTCGTGGGGGACGCCCGGTTCGATGTAGATGAAGTCGCCGGCCCGGTTCTCCAGCGAGTACTTGAGATCGGGCCCGAAGTCGTGCCGAACGCGGCCCTCGAGGATGAACAGCATCACCTCGAAACCGTCGTGAATATGGGCGTAGGCGATGGCGCCCGGCGGGACCGTGGCGAGGTTCATCGACAGCCCCGTCGAACCGACGTTCTTGCCCGACAGCCCGGTCCGGTAGCGGATGCCGTTCCAGCTGCGGTTGTCGGCGCCCCCACCCCGCACCGTCTGAATGCCCGGATGGTGCTCGACATAGGCCATCAGATCCTTGCGCTGTTCACTCATCGGACCTCCTTGGATCGGTTTGATTCCAGCAGGTGTTGGTTCGTGCACTATAGCGCTTCTTAAGGAAATGGGGAGGGATTAAGGAGGTATTTGGATGTGGGGCCCCTTCAGACAATTGCAGGTAGGTTTGGGGCCCTTTCAGCCCTCAAGGACCAGCAGTTCGTGTCTCGGGCGTCTAAACTCTTCTTTAGGCAACTTGTTCGGGCTATCAATAAGTAGGGATTCACGGCAGTCGGGGAATTACTCCCTCCCCAGCCCTCCCCCTAAAAGGAGGAGGGAGCAAAAGGCAATCGTGAGTAACAACAAGGTAGGGCGACAACGATTCCATAACGTGTTCCTAGGATTGAGTACCATCAGTCCTGGGTACGTCTGCACGACGCTTACGGAGTAAAACTCCTCCAGCACCACAACTACGAAGCAACAAGCATGAAGGCATCACCACCAGGGGGGCAGGGCAGGGACGCCTGTTGTTCACCTTAAGGGTCCTATTAACAACCTTGGTCCATTGGTTCCTTCACACCACGGTTATCCCTGTTGTTGTTCTCGTTACTCAAGACGTATTCACGCCCATCACTACCCACCCCGTGGTGTTTCCTATCGTAGCCAGGGTTGCTTTTGCTCCCTCCTCCTTCTAGGGGGAGGGCTGGGGAGGGGGTAACCCCTTAGGGGAGGGCTGGGGTGGGGGTAACCCCCTTATCTTTGTGATACGGTATGGCCTGTCAAATGGTTGTCTGAGACGGTCTTTACAAGCCACTCATCTCACCCCAGAACATCTAATCTTCACTTAGGAGGCGTTTCACTATGGCAGAGTTGCACAGCGATTGGCAGCGCGATTTCGATGTCTATGATCGGATTCGCGCCTTGGGGATCGATCTGGGGGCCAAGGAGGATACGATTTCGGCTCCCAGGGGTCGGCGGATCTGTAGCCTTACCTTTACGCCGTCGGGTCTGGTGTTTACCTCGGGGACCGGGGCCGGTCTGGGGGCGGTGACCAACGACGCCGATGATGTGGAGAGTGGTTTCGAGGCCGGACAGGCGGCGGGCGGCAACCATCTCCGGGCGTTGCATTGGGGGCTGGACCCGTTCGGGACGCTCAACGACATCTGGTACTGCGTCAAGGTCCTGGGTATGGTCAACTCCCACGGCGGCGGCTCGTTCTCGCAATCTCCGCGCGTGGTGGACGGCTATTCCAAGGTATTTCACGACGTGTTCGGGGGGCCGTTTTCTCAGTGGGCGGAGGACGGCCTGGACAGCTCGCTGTCGGGCTGGCATGCGCGCAGCGCGGTGGCCGGTTTCGACCTGCCGGGCCACGTCAAGATCGAACCGGAGATGATCGTGCAGATCGATCCTGAGCTGGCCCTGAAGATCGTTCGCGAGCGCGGGCCGCACGCCTGACCGTCGACGTCGTTCTGCTTTCGGGCGCTTCCGCTGGCGCTCAGTCCTGCCACTCGAGCGCGTCGGCCAACGTTCGGACCTCGCGGGCGCGTTCGCGGACGGAATCGGCGTCGCCGCGGATGAGGTTCGAACCCATCCCCACCGCGACGGCCCCGGCGGCGACCCAGGCGTCGAGGTTGGTGAGGTTCACCCCACCGGTCGGCACGAAGTGCAGGTCGGGAAAGGGGTCGCGCATAGCCTTTAGGTAGTTGGGGCCGCCGAGGCTTCCGGGGAACAGCTTGAGCACGCTGGCGCCGCGGGCGCTGGCGCGCATGATATCGCTGGGGGTGAGCGTCCCGGGCAGGTACGGTATCCCCAGCGCGGTCGCCGCGGCCAGTAGAACCTCGTCGAGACCGGGGCTGACGAAAAAGGTGGCGCCCGCCTCGAGCGCCACGTCGAGCATGGTGGCGCTGGTGATGGTGCCGGCGCCGACCGTGACGCCGGTGGTAGCGGCCAGTGTGCGGATGAGCTGAGGCGCGTCGGGAACGGTGAAGGTGATCTCGAGGGTGGTGAAGCCCTCGGTCTGGAGAATACCGGCGGTGTCGAGCACCTCCTCGGGCGTTTCGCCGCGGAGCACCGGGACCACACGGGCGGCACGGAGGATCCCGAGTACCGTCTCGGATGGGGTGGCCTGTCGGCTCATGGGCGATCTCTCGTTCTCGTCACCTGGGTACCGGTCGAAGCCACCTCGGCACTATACGGCACGGCCGGGTACGACCTCCGGTTGCCAGCGCCGCGCCGGGGCTGCGAGGGTATGATGCGGCTCGGGCAGAGACGGGGAAATCGGCCCGCTGGACGCCGACGCAGGGTCCGGTTCGGGCCGAGGAAGAGGAGGCCAGGCCATGGCTGAGTGCCGTGTCGGCATCGTGGGTTGCGGCAACATCGCGACCCCCTACGCCGACCACATGATGAAGGCCGCCGGTATCGAGCTGGTGGGCGTCACCGACCTCAATACCGAAGCGGCGCAGGCGCTCGCCGAGCGCCACGGATTGGTGGTCTATTCCGACCTGGAAGCCATGCTGGCGGACCCCGCGCTCGAGCTGATCGTAAACCTCACCATCCACCACGCCCATTTCGAGGTCAGCCGGCGCTGTCTCGAGGCGGGCAAGCACGTCTACAGCGAGAAACCCCTGGCCATGGCCTCGGCCGAGGCACACGCCCTGGTGGATCTTGCCGAGGCCCGCGGCCTGCGGCTCGGCTGCTCGCCCTTCACCTTCATGGGCGAGGCGCAGCAGACCGCCTGGAAGCTGATTCGCGAGGGCGAGCTGGGCACCGTACGGCTGGTCTACGCCGAGGTCAACCACGGGCGCATCGAGTCCTGGCATCCCAACCCCGCGCCCTTCTACGAGGTCGGCCCGCTGTTCGACGTGGGCGTCTACCCGCTCACCCTGCTGACCACCATGTTCGGGCCGATCACCGGGGTGTCAGCCTTCGGGACCACCCTCCATCCCGACCGCGTCACCAAGGACGGCACCCCCTTCAAGGTCGCCAGCCCTGACTTCGTGGTGGCCTCGCTGTCGACCGACGGCGGCCCCACCATCCGGCTGACCGCCAACTTCTACGTCGGCGGCCACAACAAGCAGGGGAGCGCCGTCGAAGCGCACGGCGACGTGGCCTCGCTCTACCTGAGCCGCTGGGACAGTCCCGGCGCCACGGTCGAGGTGGCGCCGTTCGCCGGCTCGTATCGCGAGCGGCCGCTGCTCCGTCCGGGGCCCGAGGCGATGGACTGGTCAGTGGGCATCCAGGATCTGGTGGCGGCGTTGCGCGAGGATCGCCCCCACCGCGCCACCGGCGCCCAGGCGGCGCACGTGGTCGATGTGCTCACCGCCACCGCTGCGTCGCTGGCCGAGGGGCGCCCGCACGAGGTGGCGTCGACCTTCTCACCGCCGGCGCCCATGGACTGGGCTGGGAAGGTGCACGCATGATTCCGACACCGGAAAGCACAGCTGCCTATCAGCGCGACGGGTACCTCTCGGAAATCCCCATCGCCGACGCCGCCCGAGCCGCCCACTACCGTCGGCAGTTCGACGCGCTGGAAGCCAGGGTGGGGCGCGAGACCGCCGAGATGGGTCTGTCTGGCTATCAATTTGAAGAGAAGTTCATCTGGGAGCTGGCCACCGATCCCACCATTCTCGACTGGGCGGCCTCGCTGATCGGGCCCGACATTTTGTTGCTGTCGACCCACTTCTTCTGCAAGTACGGCCATGGAGCGCACCGGGAGAAATTCGTGGCCTGGCATCAGGACGTCACCTTCTGGGGCCTGGAGCCGCCGCGGGCGATCACCGCCTGGTACGCGGTCGACGACGCCGATCAGGAGAACGGCTGCATGCGCGTCATTCCCGGCAGTCACCGCCGGGGTATCGGCGAGCACGGCAAGGCCGAGCGGGCGGGCAACCTGCTGAGCGTCAACCAGGAGCTCGCGGTCGCCCCGGAAGACGAAGATCGCGCCGTCGATATCGTGCTCCGCGCCGGCCACATGTCGCTGCACGACGGCTCCCTCATCCACGGCAGCTTGCCCAACCGTTCCCAACGTCGCCGCTGCGGCCTGACCATCCGCTACGCGCCGACCTCGGTCAAGGAGGTCGGCGTCGACGGCCGCAAGATGGATTGGCCCGCCATCCTGGTGCGGGGCGAGGATCGCCAGCGGCATTTCGAATTGCGTGAAGCGCCGGTTTTCGACTGAGGCCGCGGACCCCATGCCCGAGCTGGCGATCGGTCACGTCCCCGGCCCCGCTGAGCTCGACGCCTTCGAGGCCACGGCCCGGCGCGACGCCCGCGAGCTGGTGGTGGGTGCGCTGATCGCGGACGACGCGGGCCGCATCTTCGTGCAGCGCCGCAGCGAGCGGCGCGCGCTCTTCCCCGGCTGCTGGGATCTCGTCGGCGGCCACCTCGAGCCCGAGGAGACCATCATGGAAGCCCTCGAGCGCGAGATTTTCGAAGAGACCGGCTGGACCCTCAAGACGATGGGCCCGGTGGTCTACACCCTCGACTGGGAGGCGAACGGCCATGAAAAGCGCGAGGTCGATCTGCTGGTGACGGTCGCCGGCGACCTCTCCAACCCTCAACTCGAGCGCGAGAAGGTGACCGAGGGACGATGGCTGCGACCTGGTGAGATGGGGCTGCTGCTCGAGCACCGCGACCCCGGCGACACCTTCGTCTTCGAGGTGGTGACGCGGGCCTTCGCAGCTGCTCGCCGCCGGCTAGCAGGGCTTACAGCGGGTTGCATAATCCTTGACCAACCCCCAGGAATCACGCCATAAAGACCATAACAAGACGCAAGTGTGTCCAGAAGGATCTTGTTCCCAGAATCGACGTTGCCTCTTGCTGACTCAATCATTGTGAAACCGCGTTCTGGCGTGGCACCTGAGCGTACATCGAGCAGGTCATCGACTGGGAACCGCGTTCGGGCGTGCCATGACCCGACAAGATGATCTCCTGCAGGCCGTTGCCGGCCGGAACTTCGTGCGCGTTCGGGTCGCTGCCATCGTCGTAAACGTAAACGACGGGCACCTCCTTGTACAGAAGCCGACCGACGATCCCGACGCATGCTACGCCTTCATCGGCGGTATGTACGAGGTCGGTGACACGCTCGTGGAGCGGTTGCGGCTCGAGTTTGAAGAGGAGACTACCGCCAAGGTGCTGAGCGCTCGCTACCTCTTTGTGGTCGAGAACCGGTGGCGCTTTCGAGGCCAACTGATCCACGGTCTGGAGCACTATTTCGAGGCGACGATCGATCATGTCGAGGTTCGGAGTCGAGAGGTGCATCTGGCGCAGCACTGGCTCCCCATCGACACGCTCACCGACGTCGACCTCAGGCCTCACATCGTTCGCGACGCCATAGCATCGGGAGAGTACCGGAGTGTCACCAACCTGGTCGTCCCATTCAGCGACTAGGGGTTACCGACCCAACCCCGCCCTTTCCATCGCTATCCGCGCGCCTGTGACGGTCAATTGGATAGACTTGCGTGAAGGGGCTTTCGTTTCTCCCCTCAGGAGACGACCCGCAAGGAGGGCGCATGCCGGCTACGGACATCGACGCCACGCTGCTGTCACCGGAGTACGTGGAGAGCCCGTACCGGACCTACGACCTGCTGCGCTCGCAACACCCCGCGTACTGGAGCGGTTTCCCAATCTCGGGCTGGTCCCGGACGACCCCCCCGTGTGGAAAAAGAGTATGGTGCAGCGGGGACTGGAAAGACTCCCACTTCACCTGTAAGGAGCGTGACCGGCTGCACAGGCGTTCATGATCGGTCTTGGGTTCTGACGGATCCTTTTGGCGGGAGTTTTTCTGAAGCCGCTGTTCGACGACAGGTCGCTATGGCAATCTCGACACCAACCTAGGAGAACGATGCGAGCAAACAAGTTGCGTGAGCTGTTGACCGCCGATCGCCCCATCATCGGCACCCGTATTCACAGCACCTGGCCTCCGGTGATCGAAGCGATCGGCCACACCGGCCTCTACGACTACGTCGAGTTCGTCGCCGAGTACACCCCCTTCGACCTGCACGACTTCGACAACCTCTGCCGCACGGTCGAGCTGTTCGACATGTCGTCGATGATCAAGATGGATCGCGAACCCCGCGGCTTCATGGCCCAGCGGGCGATCGGCTCGGGCTTCCAGAGCGTGCTGTTCGCCAACTGCCGCACGGCCGATGACGTGCGCGACTGCGTTCGCTTCTCCCGTCCGGACACGCCCCAGGACGGCGGCACCTACGGCGCGGTTACCCGCCGCTTCGGCTACATGGGCTACGGCGGCGGCGAAGCGTACATGCAGGCCATCCGCGACGTGGTGGTGGTGATGATGATCGAGAAGAAGTCGGCCGTCGACCAGCTCGAGGAGATCCTCGAGATCGACGGCGTCGACATGATCCAGTTCGGCGGCGCCGACTACTCGATGAGCGTCGGCAAGGTCGGGCCGGCCCATCGGGCCGAGATCAAGAAGGCCGAGAAACGGCGCTACGTCCTGGAAACGGCGCTCAAGATGGGCGTGCCGCCGCGTGTCGAGATCGAATCCCCCGACCAGGCCCGGGCCTATCTGGACATGGGGATCCGGCACTTCAACCTCGGCACCGACCTGTCGATCCTCTACAAGTTCTGGCAGCGCGAGGGCACCGCGCTGAGCGAGATCATGAACGGGGACTCGTGATCCGGGGGGCTTAAACCTTCCTTCACATGTCTTGTCGGGTCCCGCTCCCGGTCGTCACCTGAGGTAAGGCTTCTTGCAGCGTTCTCGCAGGAGTCCGCTCGTGACCTCCTCCAGTTGATAAAGAGATCGCGAGAACAACCTTTTGCAGTGGTTTCGAAATTCGGACCGGATATATGTCTGTTTCTCACTCACCCAGTTGAGGCCAAGGAAATCCGGAATCGTGCTGCCGTCGTACCGAACGAAATAATCAGACCCGGTCGGGAAACGAGCGCCCGCGAACCTGCTTGAAGGGCGGCATCTTTGGCGCCCCGGTGACCGCTTCATCCTGGTGCGAGTTGGCCCGCATGTAGTGCACGGCGTAGCCCCGGCGGCGCTTCCCGGAGGTATTGGCGTTGCTCTGATGCAGCACCAGGCTGTGATGGAAGCTGACGCTGCCCGGCCGGAGCGGCGCCGGCTCGACCGGCCACGCCTCGCTGCCTAGGTCGTCGACGAACCAGGCCAACTGCTGGCTCTCCATCATGCCCCAACGGTGGGTGCCGGGCGCGAAGTTGAGGCAGCCGTTCTCCACCATGGCGTGGTCGATGGCGGTCCAGGCCGACACCAGGTCCATGGGGAAGATGTCGCGCCACGATGCCGAATCCTGGTGCCAGGGCTGGGCCGCACCCAACGCCGGCGGTTTCATGAACAGCTGATCGCCGTAGAGCTTGATGTCGTCGGTTCCCAACAGGTCGGCGATCACGTCTACCACCGCGGGGTGGGTGGCGTGCTTCCACATCACCTCGTCGTAGACGGCCAGGTTATACAGTTTGCGCACGCTCAGCACCTGATCGGTCACCTGCTGGTCCCCGTCGCGAAAGACCTTCTCGAGCTGGATGCTGGTCTCGGGAATGTGGCTGGCCTCGCCGGCTGCGATCAGGTCGGCGCGGGCGGCCAGCGTGTCGACCTCGTCGGGTGAGAGTGCGTCCTCGACGGTGATTTGGCCGTTTAGGCGAAACGCGTCGACTTGCTGTTCTGTCAGGCGGCGGAGCGGTGGTGTGGACATGGGTCTCTCCCTGTTCGTCGTGTGGCGCCCGAGACGCCTAAAGGCCGGTCGCACCGCTGAGGGTAGCTAGTTCGTGCGGTTGCTGCCCCCTCTGGCCGGTGTGCTCGGCTCCATGCCAACCGAGCATACTATGGCCGCAGCTTCACACGCCCTTCTCGAGGCCTACATCGGACGCCTCGAGCTGCAGCTCGGCGAACTCGTCGTGGTCGAGGAGGCGTTGTCGGACGATCCCCGCGACGCCTTCGCGGCGCTGGCGACGGCTTGGAGCTGGCGGCAGCCAAGGAAACGCTGAGGCAGTTGTCCGGCCGGGGTTAGCGAGGACGCCTTCGGGCCATACCAAAGTTGGAAGATGCCGCTCCCCCCCTTTGCTACCCTCTGGCCAAGGAGGCAGCCATGACCCAACCGAACCCGGTTCTGCCCGAGCGAGCGCCAGCATCTGAGAAAGACCCTATCTTTGCCCCCTTCTCAGATCCGCAGAGCTATCTCAATCTGCTGTACCTGCTGCTGGCCTTCCCGCTCGGTATCGTCTACTTCGTGTTCGTGGTCACCGGCCTGTCACTGAGCGTGGGCCTGCTGATCGTGTGGGTGGGAATCCCGCTGTTGTTGGGGTTGCTGGCAGCCAGTATCGGGCTGGCCAGCTTCGAGCGGCTGTTGGCCCGACAGCTGCTGGGCGTCGAGATCCGCGGCGCCCGCAACGGCTCTCCGGTTACGGGCGGCTTGTGGCGCCGGATCGGAGCCTTTATCAGCCGCCCCGATGCCTGGCTGGCGCTGGTCTATCTGCTTCTCAAGTTCATCCTCGGGATCGTATCGTTTACCCTGCTGGTGAGCCTCTTCAGCGCCAGCCTGGGAATGATCGCCACCCCGTTCTTCTATGAACAGGTCTGGTGGCAAGTGGGCATTCCCGGCCTCTTCGAGGTCGACAGCTTCGGCATGGCGGCCGCCATCGCCATGCTCGGGGCGATTCTGGGCGTGGCCTCGTTTCACCTGATGAACGGGGTGGCCTGGGTCTACGGCCGCATCGCCAAAGCGATGCTCGAGCTGCCCGCCTAGGCCCGGCGCTCGGGGTCGGGAAGGCGGCGATGAAGGTGGCCAGCCGATCCGGTTCGATCGGCGCCACCACCAGTCCCAACCCAGTCCACCGCGGGATATAGTCCGACCATGCTGCCAGGGCCTTATCCCCCAGAGGGACATCGGACCCCCATTGAGCACAGCCTCGAGACGCGCCACTACCCGCTCGAAGGGGACTACCTTCTCGAGCGGGCCGACCCCGCCGAGTTCGTGCGCTACTGGACTATCTACCGCGGCATCGACGAGGACTTCTCGCCGGGGCTCGAGGAGCGCGGTGCCGACCTCCGAGAGATCCCCTTCGCCTTCTGGATTCGTTACCAGGATCACCTCGTTGGCGGGGTGGTCATGCTGCCCAACAACATCGGCGAGTTCTTCCTGGTACCGCCCTTCGGCGACGGCGACGGCCTGCTACGGGCCCTGATGCCGCTGCTGCGATCCTGGTCGCGGCCCGAAAAGTCCGTCTGGGCTCGGGGCATCACCGATGAACACCTGCAGGTGTTCATCGCCTTGGGCTTCAAGCTCGATGCGTCACGCCGCTGGATGATCCGCCCAACCGCGCCGTTCGAACCTGCCTGGGGGGCGCTCCGGCCGCAGGCGCTCGAGGAGGGGCGGGCAGCAGCAATTGCGCAGCTGCTGCACCGCGCCTTCGCCGGTAGCCCCGGCGAGTACGGTCGCCGTGACCCCGAGGGGTTTACGACATCGGGAAAAGTTCTTCTCGAAAGAAAAGTGGCGGGCTCTTCTCGAAAGTCCGACCCGGATCTAACGAGTGGCGGGCTTCGGCCGTGGTGCGCAGCGATGCCTCAGAACAGTTGGCGGCAGCGTGTCTGGTGAACCTGCACAAGGGGCTGCCCACCATCCAGTTCGTCGCCACCGCGCCCGAGCACCGGGGCCGGGGGCTGGCGAGCAACCTGATCCGACTGGCGCTGGACCGGCTCCGGCCGCACCACGCCTGGGTCACGCTGGCGGTGACCTGCGGAGTCCCCGCCGAGCGGCTCTACCAAAAACTGGGGTTCCAGGGAGGACCGGTCGTCGGCGATCTGATCTTGGAGGAGTAGAGCAGGAAGGGTTATGTGGATTACAGCGGGTTGCGCATTGAGTGATCGTGCTTCATGCTGAGGCATGGCGCACTCTACCGACCTCCGAGAACGCATCGTAAACGCCGTCCTACACAAGCGTTACACCCTCCATGAAGCCGCAGACACGTTCGACGTTGGAACCGCCACCGTCAGTCGCTACCTCCGCCGCTACCGCCAAAGTGGAGATCTCACCCCCAGAACCTCCCCGGGCCGCCCCAGCGCCCTCCATGAGCACCAGGCATGGGTTGAGCAGAGCCTCATCAGCAACGACCTCACCCACGACCAGCGCTGCGACCTTTTCTTGGAGAGAACCGGCGTCCGCATCAGCAGAGCGACCATGTGCCGCTGGGTACAGAGATTGGGATCGACGAGAAAAAAAGACGATCTACGCGAGTGAACAGAATCCAGAGGCCCGGTGGAGGTTCCTGGCTTGGATCAGAGGTATTGACCCGCACCGGTTGGTGTTCGTCGATGAGAGCGGCTTCAACGTCGCCATGACCCTGCCCTACGCCTACGCCCCACGTGGACAACGTGCCGTGGGTAGGGTGCCGAAGAACCGTGGGGAGAACACCAGCCTCGTTGCAGCGATCAGTCTCGATGAGGGTGTGGGTGACGCGATGACGTTGACCGGAGCGGTGGATGGCGTGGCGTTTTTAGCGTACATCGAGCAGGTCATCGCTCCGAAGCTGAGGCCGGGGCAGATCGTGGTGATGGATCAGCTGGGGGTGCACCGCAAACCGGAGGTGCGGGAGGCGATCGAGGCGAGGGGGTGCGAGTTGGTGTTGTTGCCTGGGTACAGTCCGGACTTCAACCCCATTGAGTTGGCTTTTTCGAAGATAAAGGCGTTCGTGAAAGCTGTGGGGGCGAGGACGAGGGGAGCGTTGGACTCTGCGATCGCGGCTGCGCTATCGACGGTGTCGTTGGGGGATGTGTTGGGTTGGTTTGAGCATGCCGGAGTCACCAATCACTCATTCTGAGAACCGCTGTAGGGAAAGTTCGAAAAGTAGGATTAGAGGATTTGGGGCCCCTTCAGCCCCCTGGTCTTTGAGAGCCTAAAGGGGCACGAAACCTGCTCCTGCTTTCTGAAGTTCCCCCAACCCTCCCTTGATCCTTATTCCTTTATGAAGGCAAGTACCGACCGCCACTGCCACCTTCCCGTTGGCTCCAGCTCGAGCCAGCCGGTCCCCGGGTGCTGCTGGTGGAGGTTCACGGCGTTGGGGATGCAGCTCTGCGGCTCTACGCAGATCGAGTTAGCTTCGGGTGGCACGTATAACACCACAGCGCTGATGTCTTCGCTGCCGGTCGCCTCGAGGCGGGCTCCCGCGAAGGGGTCGGTGAGGGTAAAGAGAGGCCGTTCGGGGTCGCGTTCTGCGAGGTCGTAGACGTAGTTGGGTGGCGCGCCGGGGATGTCGGCCACGCGTCGCGGGGTGCGCAGGTCCAAGGACGGTTCCAGAGCCTCGCGAGTCCCGGTCGGCACGAAGGCCTCCTGGGGCCAGTGCTGCGGCGCGTTCAGCTCGAGCAGGCAGCCCCCGCGGGTCCCCTGTTCGGTGAAGGGCAGGGCGAAGTAGGGGTGGAGGCCGAAGCCGAAGGGGAGGGGGGTGTCGCCGGGGTTGTCGAGGCTGGCGCCGATGGTCAGGCGGTCGGCCGCCAGCGTAACGGTGAGTTCGAGCTGGAAGGGGAAGGGGTAGCCCGCGCGGGCCTCGGTGGGGAGGTCGTGGTGGCCGATGGCGCAAGTGCAGGTCGTGTCGCTGCTGGCCTCGAGCCGCCAGGGGAGGTGCGACACCAGCCCGTGGATGTGGTTCACGCCCAGGTCGGGATCGTTTGGGGGGAGCCGATCGAAGGTGCGGCCCTGGGCCCGGTAGCGGCCGGCCGTCACCCGCCCGGGGAAGGGGAACATGACGGGGCTCCCGCGCAGTTCACCCCAGGGGGCGGGCAGCGTTTCGCTCGGCTCGAGCAGCCGGTAGGTTACGCCCTCGTGAGCTACCTCGAAGCGGTTCAGGAGAGCGCCGTGTGCGGGGACGATCTCGGCCCTGGCGCCGCCCGGGTGGCGCAGGGTGACGTTCATGCCCGGTAGCGATCGAGCGCCTCCCGGTAGGGCTCGAAGGCGCCCGGTGCGACGCCGCCTTCGGTGGCGGCGGCGGCCGCCTGGGTGGCGTCCTCGACCATGCCGATCCCCTGCTGGGCCAGCAGCGCCGCGCCGTAGGCGGCGCCCTGGTTCTGGCTCGGCTTCAGCAGCGGGAGCTGCAGCACGTCGGCGACGATGCCGAGCCACAGCGTAGAGCGGCTGCCGCCGCCGGTGACGAGCAGCTGCTCGGGGGTGCCCAGCGGCCGCATCACGTCGAGGGCATCGCGGAGGCTGAAGGCGACCCCCTCGAGCACCGCCCGCACGGTGTCGCCGCGGTGGGTGGCGAGGCTGAGGCCGCTGAACGAGCCGCGCAGATCGGGGTCCATGTGGGGGGTGCGCTCGCCCGCC
Source organism: Trueperaceae bacterium (assembly GCA_963662295.1). Lineage (GTDB taxonomy): Bacteria > Deinococcota > Deinococci > Deinococcales > Trueperaceae. Next base: position 2,804,798 of record OY759346.1, on the reverse strand, counting down.
AGGTAGGGCCGGAAGGTGACGCCGGCGGCGCCTGGGGAGCTGTCGGCGGCGAGCGCTGTCAAGTCGTCGAAGTCCTGATCGGGCGCCAGGGTGTCGCGGTACCACTGGAAGCTGCCCGCCGCCGACAGGGTTACCCCCAGCAGGTGGTAGCCGCCGTCGGCGTGGCAGAACAGGTGGACGCGGCCCTCGGGGTCGGGGGTGGCGGCCGGTAGGGGCAGAAAGATCACCCCTGAGGTTCCCAGGCTGACGCTGCCCAGCTCGGGGCTGCGGCTCGACAGCCCCAGGCCGGTGGCGGCGGCGGCGTTGTCGCCGGCCCCGGCGACGACCGGCAGCCCCTCGGGGAGCCCGCTGGCGCGGGCGGCCTCGGCCGTGAGGTGGCCGCTGATCTGATGCGAGGCGACGACCTCGGGGAACAGCGCCGGGTCGATGCCGACGGCGGCGAGTACCTCGTCGTCCCAGCGCTTGTCGGCCAGGTGGAAGCAGTTGCTGCCCGAGGCGTCGCTCGGTTCGGCCACCATCTCGCCGGTCAGGGCGTAGCCGAGGAAGTCTTTGGGCAGCAGGCTGTGGCGGGTGCGGGCGAAGGCCTCGGGCTCGGCGGCGCGCAGCCATACCAGCTTGGGCAGGTGGAAGCCGGTGACGGCGGGGTTGCCGGTGCGGGCGATGAGGCTCTCGCGGGGAACGCGGGCTTCGATCTCGGCGACCGCCTCACCGGTGCGCTGGTCGTTCCACAAGATGGCGGGGCGGACCGCTTGGCCCTGGGCGTCGAGCGGCACCATGCCGTGCATCTGACCCGACAGGCCCAGGGCGGCGATGTCGTGCTCGCCCAGTCTGGCAGCGGCTTCGGCGAGGGCGGCCAGCGCCTCGCGCAGCCAGTCGGCCGGGTCCTGTTCGGTCCAGCCGGGTCTGGGGGTGAGCAGCGGGTAGCTGCGGGTCACCTCGGTCACCACCAGGCCCGCCTCGTCTACGGCCAGCACCCGCACGCCGCTGGTGCCGAGGTCGATCCCCAGCGTTACGGTCGCCACTAGCGCGCCCCCAGGAGCAGCTCGACCGTGAGCTGGTCGAGCCGCTCGAGCCCGGGGCCGCGGCGGCCCAATGCCTCGCGGTCGAAGCTGCGGGCCCGCAGCTGGGCGGCGTGGTCGGCGCTGTAGCTGGCGCTGAGCGCCTCGAGCTCGGCGTCGTGAACCTGGTAGCTCGCGATGGCGGCCTGGATCTCGGCGTCGGCGGCGAAGCGCTCGACCCTCTCCTTGAGCAGCAGGTAGGTGCGCATACAGCCCTCGGCGAAGGCCCACACGCCGGCCTCGTCCTCGGTCCGCAGGGCGTGGGCGTCGAAGTGGCGGGGACCGCTGTAGCCGCTCTCCTCGAGCAGTTGGACCACGAAGAAGGCCGCCTTGAGGTTCTCGGCGCCGAAGCGCAGGTCCTGATCGAAGCGGCCCATCTTCTGGTCGTTGAGGTCGATGTGGAACAGCTTGCCGGCGTCGATGGCCTGCGCCACGGCGTGCACGAACGAGAGGCCGGCCATGGTCTCGTGGGCGAACTCGGGGTTGACCCCCACCATCTCGGGGTGGTCGAGGGTGGCGATAAAGCCGAGCATCGAGCCGACCGTGGGCAGGTAGATGTCGGCGCGCGGCTCGTTCGGCTTGGGCTCGAGTGCGAAGCGGAGCTCAAAGCCCTGATCGCGGGTGTACGCGCACAGGAAGTTGAGCGCCTCGCGGAAGTGCTGGAGGCCGCTGAGGCCGTTGTCGCCGGCGTCCACTTCGGCGCCCTCGCGGCCGCCCCAGAAGACGTAGGTGTGGGCCCCCAGCTCGACCCCGAGGTCGATGGCGTCGAGGGTCTTCTGCAGCGCGTAGGCGCGCACCCGAGCGTCGGCACTGGTGAAGGCGCCGTCCTTGAAGACGGGGTCGAAGAAGAGGTTGGTGGTGGCCATCGGCACCACCATGCCGTGGTCGTCGAGCGCCTGCTTGAAGTCGCGCACGATGCGGTCGCGTTCGGCGGCCGAGGCGTCGATGGGGACCAGGTCGTTGTCGTGCAGGTTCACCCCGTAGGCGCCGAGCTGGCTCAGCTTCTCGACGATGTAGCCGGGTGCGAGCATGGTGCGGGTGGGGGCGCCGAAGGGATCGCGGCCGGGGTTGCCGACGGTCCACAGGCCGAAGGTGAAGCGGTGTTCCTTGCGGGGCGTGTAGTCGGGCATCGGTGCTCCTCTGGGGTCGGTTTCAGGCGAAATGGGCGACCGTGGTCGGTTCGAGCAGGAACGGGAAGAAGGCGCCCGCCAGGTTGCTTACAGCGGTTCTCAGAATGAGTGATTGGTGACTCCGGCATGCTCAAACCAACCCAACACATCCCCCAACGACACCGTCGATAGCGCAGCCGCGATCGCAGAGTCCAACGCTCCCCTCGTCCTCGCCCCCACAGCTTTCACGAACGCCTTTATCTTCGAAAAAGCCAACTCAATGGGGTTGAAGTCCGGACTGTACCCAGGCAACAACACCAACTCGCACCCCCTCGCCTCGATCGCCTCCCGCACCTCCGGTTTGCGGTGCACCCCCAGCTGATCCATCACCACGATCTGCCCCGGCCTCAGCTTCGGAGCGATGACCTGCTCGATGTACGCTAAAAACGCCACGCCATCCACCGCTCCGGTCAACGTCATCGCGTCACCCACACCCTCATCGAGACTGATCGCTGCAACGAGGCTGGTGTTCTCCCCACGGTTCTTCGGCACCCTACCACGGCACGTTGTCCACGTGGGGCGTAGGCGTAGGGCAGGGTCATGGCGACGTTGAAGCCGCTCTCATCGACGAACACCAACCGGTGCGGGTCAATACCTCTGATCCAAGCCAGGAACCTCCACCGGGCCTCTGGATTCTGTTCACTCGCGTAGATCGTCTTTTTTTCTCGTCGATCCCAATCTCTGTACCCAGCGGCACATGGTCGCTCTGCTGATGCGGACGCCGGTTCTCTCCAAGAAAAGGTCGCAGCGCTGGTCGTGGGTGAGGTCGTTGCTGATGAGGCTCTGCTCAACCCATGCCTGGTGCTCATGGAGGGCGCTGGGGCGGCCCGGGGAGGTTCTGGGGGTGAGATCTCCACTTTGGCGGTAGCGGCGGAGGTAGCGACTGACGGTGGCGGTTCCAACGTCGAACGTGTCTGCGGCTTCATGGAGGGTGTAACGCTTGTGTAGGACGGCGTTTACGATGCGTTCTCGGAGGTCGGTAGAGTGCGCCATGCCTCAGCATGAAGCACGATCACTCAATGCGCAACCCGCTGTAAGGGCGGCACCTGGCCAGCCTACACCAACGTAGTCTGGCGACCGGCCTAGTCTTCCTGCCGGTAGAGCGCCTTGTAGATCTCGTAGTTCACCATCACCCGCTGCAGATATTCGCGGGTCTCGAAGGCGTCGATTTCGCGGTACAGCTCGTCCTTGTCCTGGCCGACCACGGGGCCTTCAAAGAGGCGCTTGATATAACCCTGGCCGCGGTTGTAGGAGCTGACCACCAGCTCGGGATCGTCGTCCAGGTAGTTCATCAGAAAGCCGAGGTAGTAGGCGCCGTAGCGAATGTTGTCGGCCGGGTCGAAGGGGTCGCCGGGGGGCTCATTCTGCAGGTCTGCCAGCCAATTCCAGGTCGAGGGGATCACCTGCATCAAACCCTTGGCATTGGCGTGCGATACCGCGGTTGGGAAGAACAGCGATTCCTGGCGCATGATCGCCCACAGCAGCTCCGGCTCGAGATCCTGGCCGGTCGCTTCGCGCACCACCAGCTCGGGATAGGCGCCGGGGTAGGCCAGCCGCCAGGTGCGGGCTTCACGGCTGCCGGCCGAGACGAATCGCTGCGCGGCGCGCTGGCTCCGGTGGAACTCACCGAGGCTCTGGAGCATCTCGCCGATGGCCACCGTTTCGGGCTCAGTGTCGGCCTGCCGCAAGGCGAACAGCAGCTCGCCCACGGCCGCCTCCGGATCGTTGACGAAGATCAGCGCCCGGGCCAATTCGAGCGCAGCGGGGGAGACGTCGTCCAGGGTAGAGCCCTCCGGCACCACCACGCCCTTGCCGAGTTTGAGTCCGAAGAAAGAGCCGGCCGGCACCAGCGCCTCGGCTTCGGCGGCGGCTACCCCCTCGCCCAGCCTGCCGGCGAGCACTAGGGCCCGGTAGGCGGCGTCGTCGGCGTAGCTGGAGCCGCCGCGGGCCAGCCGCAGGTAGATCGGCAGCGCCTCCTGGTAACGGTCCCTGGCTTCGAGCAGTCCGGTGGCCAGCCACAGCCACCGGGCCTCGCCGGTCTGGGTCAGCAGCGTCACCGCCCGATCGAGGTTGCCCTGGCGGTTGGCGATGATGGCTCGGCCGTAGAGGGCGTTGCTGCCGGGCAGGGCGGCGAACAGGCTGTCGGCGGCGTCGAGATCGCCCAGGTAATAGGTCGACCAGGCCTGGCCGAAGCGCGCGTCGAGGTTGCCGGGTTGCTCCTGCAGCCAGCGCTCGTAGGCGTCGAGGGCCGGCCCGTACTCGCCCAGTGCACGGTGGGCCGGCGCCTCGATCGAGGGCGCGGTGAGGCCGCCCAGCGCCTCGAGCGCCAGGCGGTTGAGGCGGTCCTGCAGGAAGCTGTTGGCGAGCCGATACGGGTTCGTCTGCAGGCGCTTCAGCGCCTCGACCGCCTCGTCTTCGGGCAGTGCCTCTCGGTAGCTCGCGACCGCTACCGCCGCGTCGCCGGCTGCTTCCGCGACGCGAGCCATCTCGAGGTGGAGCGATCGCCGTTCGCTGCGGGCCAGCGGATCGTCGAGGCGAAGCACGAGCATCCGCTGGTAGTGGCCGAGCCGTGCCGCCGGCGCCAGCGCCGGGTCACGGGCCAGCGTCAGGGCTGCGCGATAGGCGAGGAAGTCCCTCCCTGACGCGAGTTCGGCCAAGGTAGCGGTGTCTCCGGCAGCCACCGCGTCGCGGAAGCGGCCGTAGGGTTCCAGCACCTCGCTCTCGTAGGGGTCGACGGTGCTCACCCGCACTTCGGCGAAGCCGGGTGGGCGCTGCCGGCCGCCCAGCGCCGGCAGCAGCAGCGCCAGTACCAGGCCCAGAATCAGGCCGAGCAGGAGCTGTTGGGGACTCAGGAGCTTCACCTGTTCCGAGTGTATGCCGTGGGCGTGATGTGTGGCTGAGAACGGATCGAATGTTAAGAATCTGTCGTCGGAGTCGTCGGCGGTTTCACGCTAGCCGCGTGGGGGTTTACCCTCTCCCCAGCCCTCCCCCTAAAAGGAGGAGGGAGCTAACAGCACTCGTGAGTAACAACAAGGTACTCGGATAACGATTCGATAGCGTGTTCTTAGGGTTGAGCATGTTCAGTACTGGGTACGTACCCACGGGGCTTACGGAGTCAACGACTCCTCCAGCACCACAACTGTGGCGAGGATTCAAGCGTAAGGCATGGCTACTAGGGAGGCTGGGACGCCTACTGATCACCTAGAGTCCTAGTAAGAAGCCGCAGACACGTTCGACGTTGGAACCGCCACCGTCAGTCGCTACCTCCGCCGCTACCGCCAAAGTGGAGATCTCACCCCCAGAACCTCCCCGGGCCGCCCCAGCGCCCTCCATGAGCACCAGGCATGGGTTGAGCAGAGCCTCATCAGCAACGACCTCACCCACGACCAGCGCTGCGACCTTTTCTTGGAGAGAACCGGCGTCCGCATAACTTTGGTTCAGCAGAGCGACCATGTGCCGCTGGGTACAGAGATTGGGATCGACGAGAAAAAAAGACGATCTACGCGAGTGAACAGAATTGGAGGTTCCTGGCTTGGATCAGAGGTATTGACCCGCACCGGTTGGTGTTCGTCGATGAGAGCGTTCAACGTTCACACCCTACGCCCCACGTGGATCCAGGGTGCCGAAGAACCGTGGGGAGAACACCAGCCTCGTCAGCGATCAGTCTCGATGAGGGTGTGGGTGACGCGATGACGTTGACCGGAGCGGTTGGCGTGGCGTTTTTAGCGTACATCGAGCAGGTCATCGCTCCGAAGCTGAGGCCGGGGCAGATCGTGGTGATGGATCAGCTGGGGGTGCACCGCAAACCGGAGGTGCGGGAGGCGATCGAGGCGAGGGGGTGCGAGTTGGTGTTGTTGCCTGGGTACAGTCCGGACTTCAACCCCATTGAGGCTTTTTCGAAGATAAAGGCGTTCGTGAAAGCTGGGGGGCGAGGACGAGGGGAGCGTTGGACTCTGCGAGCGGGCGCTATCGACGGTCGTTGGGGGATGTGTTGGGTTGGTTTGAGCATGCCGGAGTCACCAATCACTCATTCTGAGAACCGCTGTAGGGAGGCTGGGACGCCTACTGATCAACCTGTAAGTAACTTTGGTCCATTGGTTCCTTCACACCACGGTTATCCGTGCTGTTGTTCTCGTTACTCAAGACGTGTTCACACCCTCCACTATCCACCTGGTGGTGTCCTCTATCGTAGGCAGGGTTGCTTACAGCGGGTTGCATAATCCTTGACCAACCCCCAGGAATCACGCCATAAAGACCATTGTGTCCAGAAGGATCTTGTTCCCAGAATCGACGTTGCCTCTTGCTGACTCAATCATTGTGAAACCCGCTGTATAGCTCCCTCCTCCTTCTAGGGGGAGGGCTGGGGAGGGGGTAATCAAGCAGCATTCGTCGCCCCGTAACTGTCGCGGCGATTTGCGCTCGTGGTACACTTCCGCCAAAGCCTAGGATTGGCTGGCTTGCCCTCCAGAACGGGGGCAAGTCGCTTCGTAACGGACTACCACACGGGAGGAGGCCCGAGCATGGCAAGACGACAGGTTCGCGTCACCCAGGAAGGGTACGACCGTCTCCAGGCAACGCTTCAGCACGAGTACGACCGCCTCGAGGAGGCCACCCGGATCCTGCGAGAACTCACAGGTTCGTCTGACGACTACGACGACTCCGGCCTCGAAGACGCCAAGAGCGAGAAGGCGCGCATCGAGGGGCGGATCGACAACCTCGCGGACCAGCTCAACCGGGCCGAAATCATCGAGGAGCACAAGATGGATCGGGTCGATCTGGGTGCGGTGGTCACGCTCCAGGACACCGGTTCCAAGGAGGCCTTCGAGATCCAGGTGGTGTCGCCCGTCGAGGCGGGCGTGCTCGAGGGCGATATCCCCAAGGTGAGTGATGAGTCGCCGCTCGGCAACGCGGTGATGGGTCGCAAACCGGGCGAGACCTTCAAGATGGTCATCAACAACAAGAAGATCGAGTACACCCTGATCTCGATCGAGTAGACCTCGCCGCGTTCATCGCAGGGCCTCCAGGTCAGCCGCGAACGCCCGGCAGCGCTCCGTTCCAGGGGTATTCCATATAGGCCGCGGTGGCAACGGCGGTATCGCGCCCTACGAGGCGCGCGACCACGTGGAAAGCCGCGTCGATGCCGGCGGCGATGCCGCCGGAGAGGACGATGTGGCCGTTGTCCACCACCCGCTCCCCCTCACGGATATCGCTGTTCGGGGCGACCGCACGCAGCTCGTCGAAGGCGAGGTGATGGGTGGTCGCCGCCAGGCCGTCGAGGAGGCCGGCCCGGGCCAGGATCAGCGCCCCGGTGCACACCGACAGCACCACCTCGGCGCGGCCGGCGGCGCGCCGCAGCCAGGCGAGGAGGTCCTCGTTGTGCATCTCCCGGCGGGTTCCGAACGGTGTTCCGTCGGGGTGCTGGCCGCCGCCGCCCGGCACCACCAGGACATCGAACTCGGGGGCGTCCTCGAGGCGATGCCGGGGCACCACCTGGAAACCGTTGCGGGCGATGACGACATCGTGCTGGGCGATCAGGCGCACCTCGAAGGGGCGCTGGCCGTGCGGGTGTCCGGCCACGCCGAACACCTCGAAGGGGCCGGCAAAGTCGAGCACCTCGACATCGTCGAAGATCAGAATGCCGACGGTGCGGGTCTGGGTCATGGTGCCTCCGCTCTCCGCGCCTGGGGGCGGGATTCAACGCGATAGTAATGCTGAGACGCCCTGGTTACGTCACCCTTCCAGGAACGCCGTCAGCAGCGCCAGGCAGGCGTTCAGATCGCCCTTGTCGATCATCTCGGCGCCGCTGTGGATGTAGCGTAGCGGGATCGACAGGGTCAGCGTCGGCACCCCGGTGCGGCTCAGTTGCAATGGGGCAGCGTCGGTCCCCCCCGAGATGAACACCTCGAGCTGGTGCAGGATCCCCTCGCGTTCGGCGACGTCGGCGAAGGCGTCGATGAGCCAGCGGGCGCTGATCGAGCGGTTGTCGACGATCTTGAGGGCGGCGCCGCCGCCCAGGTGGCTGACCTGCTGTTCGGGCGGCACCCCCGGCACATCCATGGCGGCGGTCACGTCGAGGGCGACACCGAGATCGGGTTCGATCCCGAACGTTGCCGGCCCGGCGCCGCGCAAGCCCACCTCTTCTTGCACCGTGAACACGCCGACCACGTGATGCTTGGGCCGCTCGAGGCGGCGCAGAAGTTCGATCAGCAGCCAGCAGCTGACGCGGTTGTCGAGGGCTGCGCTGGTGACGCGCCCGCCCAGATCGATGAAGTTCCGTCGCAGCGCTACCGGGTCTCCCACCCGCACGGCCCCCTGAACCGCCTCGGGGGGCAGGCCCAGATCGACGAACAGCTGGTGCAGTTCCGGCGCCCTGCTGCGCTCCTCGGGGGTGGTCATGTGGGGGGGGTCGAAGTGTGCCACGATCACGCCGTCCAGGTCGCCGCCGCGCGAGCTGCACACCGTCACCTGCTGTCCTGCCAGCACCCGCGGGTCGTGATGCCCCAGCTTGAGAAGCCGCACGAAACCCCGGTCGTCGACGTGGCTGACGTAGAAGCCGATCTGGTCCATGTGGGCCGCGATGAGCACCCGCTTGGCGTCCGGCTCGGCGCTCTCGTGAAGGGCGATCAGGTTGCCGAGCGGGTCGGTCTCGAGGCTGTCCACCGTCCCGGAGAGTTCGCCCTCGATGAAGGCCCGCACCCGCTCCTCGCGCCCGGAGACCCCCGGGATGGCGGTGAGCTGCTCAAGCAGCTCCATCGCGATCTCCATCCTCGACGGTGTTGTCGCTGCTAGCGACCTCTTCGGAGATGAGGAACACCGGGTCGGCGATCCGCTCCAGGTCGCGCTTCAGCTTCGCTTGCGCCTCGGCGTTGAAAAAGGCGTTCTCGAGGTCGGCCATGGAGGCGAAATAGGCCTCGGTGATGTAACGGTACCGGGGCGCTCCCATCATGGTTTCGCGGGCGGCGTAGAAGTCGGTCCTGAGCACGCCCGGCATGCTGGCGTTGCTCTGCTGATGGGTGGTGGTGCGCCACGCCAGAAATGCCTCGTGATCGGCCCCTGGGGGCAGGTTGTAGAGCACGGTGAGCTTGATCACGGCTATCCCCTCTGCGGGTCGAAGATGTCTTGAAGGCCGTCGCCGATCAGGTTGAAACCCATGACCGCCAAGATAATGAACAGTCCCGGGAAGAACGACATCCACCACTCGCCGCTGACGATACGGGCGCTGCCCATCGCCACCATCAGACCCCACTCGGGCTCGGGGATGCGCACCCCCAGGCCGATGAAGCTCAGCCCGGCGGCGGTGAGGATGGCGTAGCCCGGCTGCAGCGTCGACTGGATGAAGATCGGCCCCAGGCTGTTGGGGAGCAGGTGGCGAAGTAGCACCCGCCAGGGGGAGCTGCCCAGGGCGATCGCCGCCATGGCGTAGTCGTTCTGTTTGTTGGCCAGAATGCTGACCCGCATCAGGTGGGCGTAGATGGGGATGTTGGTGATGGCGATGGCGATGATCAGGTTGCGGAAACTGGGTCCGAGCGCCCCGGCGATCGCCATCGCCAGGATGAAGGCGGGGAAGGCCTGGAGCAGCTCGACGATGCGCATGATCGTCTCCCCGAGCGCCCCCTCCCAGTAGCCGGCGACGGCGCCGAGCAGACAGCCCGATATCAGGGCGATGCTGACGGCACCGAAGGCGATGATCAGGTCGAGGCGGGCGCCGTACAATACCCGCGAGAAGATATCGTCGCCGAAGACTCCGGTGCCGAATAGATGTGTGCCCGACGGCGGCTGGCGCGACGCCGCCGGGTCGGTGCCGTAGGGGTCGAAGGGGGCCAGCACGGGCGCGAGCAGGGCGATGAGAATGAGCGCGAACACCACCAGCATGCCTACGGCGGTGGCGGGGTTCTTGCGCATGGTGCGCACGAAGCGCTGCCCAACGGTCGGCCGGGTCGGGGTGTAGGGCAGGTCGGCCAGCTCTGGCGCCCCGCTCACAGCTCGATCCTCGGGTTGAGGGCCTTATAGGCAAAGTCGGTGATGAGGAACAGCAGTACGAACATGGTGGTGGCGTAGAGCACGAAGCCCTGAATGGCAGTGTAGTCGCTGCTGGCGATGGCGTTGTAGGCGTAGCGGCCGAGCCCCGGCCAGGCGAAGATGTTCTCGACCAGCACCGAGCCGCCCAGCAGGAAGCCGTACACCACCGCCGTCATGGTTACCACCGGCAGCAGCGCGTTCTTGAGGGCGTACTTGAACACCACCGTGCGCCAGCGCAGCCCCTGGGCGCGGGCGGTACGGATGTACTGGGTGCCGAGCACTTCGACCATGCCGCTACGCGCCATCCGTGCCAGCGGCGCCATCGCACCATAGGCCAGCGCGATGGTCGGCAGAGCCAGGGTCGCGACGCTGCTGCGGAAGGCGCGCCAGTTGCCGCTCAACAGGCTGTCGATGGTGAGCCAGCCGGTGATGGTGTCGGGGGCGAGGATGCGGGCGTTGATCCGCCCTTGCGGCGGCGGGGCTATCTGCAGCTGGATAAAGAAGAAGTAGATCAGCAGCAGCGACAGCCAGAACACCGGCATCGAGACGCCCGATACCGACAGGAAGCGCGACAGGTGGTCGATCCAGGTGTCGCGCCATACCGCCGAGATCACCCCCAGCGGGACGCCGACGAGCAGCGCCAGCAGCATGGCGTAGGTGGTCAGTTCGAAGGTGGCCGGAAAGAAGCGCACGATCTCCTGCATCACCGGCAGGCCGGAGCGGAACGACACCCCGAGGTCGCCGCGGAGCAGGTTGCGCATGTACTTGAAATATTGGATGGTGATGGGGTCGTTGAGACCGTAGCGCTCGGCGAGCTGTTCGCGCAGCTCGGCGCTGGCCATCGGCGGCACGATCTGGTCGATCGGGTTGCCGGTGATGACCACCCGGGTCAGTACGAACACCACGAAGGTCACCCCGATCAGCAGCGGGATGAGCAGCAGCAGTCGCCGCACGACATAGAGAAGATAGTTCATGGTTTCACGTCAGATGATAGGGCAGGCAGGGGCGCCCGAGGGCACCCCTGCGGGGGAGAGGCGTCTACCAGTCGGAGCGGTACATGGTGTGGTAGCGAACGTAGCGATCGGCGGAGTACCAGGCGAAGCCTTCGACCTCGGCGCGCATCGCGAGCACGAAGTCGGGCTGGAACAGGAACACCCAGGGGGCCTCCTCGAGCACGATCTCCTGGATCTCCATCGCGGCCGCCTCGCGGGCGACGGCGTCGGTGTTGAGCGTGAACTCGTCGATCAGCTCCCAGACCCGGTCGTTCTGGTAGCGGGTGTAGTCGCAGCAGTCGGCCTGCAGCAGCCAGAACAGGTGATAGAAGGGGTCGTTGTTGATCGAGATCCACTGGTTGGCGTAGAAGAAGGCGTGGCTGCGCTGCTGCATCCGCTCGGTGAAGGCGGCGCCAGGCAGCTCCTCGATGGTGACGTCGATGCCGATGTCGCGCAGCGAGCTCTGCACCCAGACCGCCGTCTCCTTGGCCTCGGCGTTGTCGTTAGGGACGGTGAAGGTGGTTTCGAAGCCGTCGGGGAAGCCCGCTTCGGTCAGCAGCGCGCGAGCCTTTTCGAGATCCAGCTCGTAGACGAAGAACTCGTCGGTGTGGAACGGCGTCCCATTTGGGATGGGGCTGGTGAGCTGGATGCCGAAGCCGTTTTGCACGTTATTGATGATCACGTCGTAGGGAATAGCGTAGGAGATTGCCTGCCGCACCTGCACGTTGTCGAACGGCGCCACGGTATTGTTCATGCCGATGTAGCCGACCGCGCGGGTGGTGTAGCGCTCGACCTTGATGTTGGGATCGTTCTCGAGCCCGGCGATGTCGCGCGTCGGGATCTCGATGGCGATGTCGACCGCACCGGCCTGAAGCTGCGCCAGGCGGCTGGAGGCGTCGGGGATGATCTGCAGGATGACACGGTCGTTCTGCACCGCGTCGGCATTCCAGTAGTTCGGGTTCTTGGCCAGCACGATCTGGTTGCCGCGCTCCCAACGCTCGAGCAGGTACGGCCCGCTCTCGGTGCCGGCGGTGTTGTTCGCCAGCCACTCGTGCGCCCAGGGATCGTCGTCGGTCATGAACGGCTGCACCACGTTCGGGTTCAGGATCGAGTGGCCGAACTGCGCCATGTTGCCGAACAGCAGGGTGTTGGGCGTGGCGATGTCGAACTCGATCGTCAGGTCGTCGACCAGGCGAACCGCTTCGGCGCTGTTCACGGCCGCCATGCCGGTCAGGAAGGCGGTGATGCCACCCTGGCCGAAGATACGGTCGTAGGTGAACTTGACGGCGTTGGCGTCGAGCGGGTCGCCGTTCGAGAAGGTGAGGCCGGGGCGGATGTTGAAGGTGGCGACGCTGCCGTCGTCCGAGATCGAGATCGTCTCGGCGACGTCGCCGACGAAGGCGTCGGGGTTGCCGGTCAGGCGGCCGTCTGGCCCCTCTTCGAGCTGGAAGTCGAGCAGGTAGGCGTAGATGTTGGTCATCACCTCTTGGGTGAGGACGTCCCCACCCGACAAGGTCGGATCGAGGTTCTGCATGTCGCTCGGGATCGCGATGATGAGGGTTCTGTCCTGAGCAAAGCCCAGGCCGACCCAGAGCGCGATCAGCGCGACGACTAGGATGCGGACCATCTGTTTCATTCTTTCCCCTTTCGGTGGCGATCATAAGGTCGCCGGGCGAATGGTTGCTGCTGGTATTCCTGCGTTCGCCGCCCACGAACCCCCATGCCGGTTCGCTCCTTTCTCATGCGCGGGCGACGTGAAGGTTGCGGGGCAGGCGGTTGAACACCTGCACGCCCCGGTCGGTGACGGTGACGATCTCCTCGAGCCGGACGCCGAAGCGACCCGGCAGGTAGATCCCTGGTTCGATCGAGAACACCATGCCCTCTTCGAGTTCGAAGTCGTTGCTGGCGGTGATATAGGGGGGTTCGTGCCCGGTGAGACCGAGACCGTGGCCGGTGCGGTGCACGAAGAACTCGCCGTAGCCCACCGCCGCGATCACCCCGCGGGCGGCCCCGTCGATGTCGCGGGCGCGGACGCCGGGGCGCACCACTGCCAGCGCCGCTACCACCGCCGCCTCGACGACGGCGTGGACCTCGAGGTAGTCGGCGCTCGGTTCGCCGACATGGACCATGCGGGTGATGTCGCTGTTGTAGTGGTCCTTGCGGGCGCCGATATCGATCACCACGGCGTCGCCCTCTTGCAGCACCCGTTTGCCGGTGGCGTGATGGGGGAAGGCGCCGTTGGGCCCGGAGCCGATGATGGCGAAGTTGACCTGGTCTACTTCGGCGTCGTCGAAGGCCCCGTGGACGGCCTGGGCGATACTCTGCTCGCTCACGCCGGGACGCACCGCTTCGTAGGCGGCCCGCATGGCCGCGTCGCCGATGTCGGCGTTCATCTGGATCAGGTCGATCTCGGCCGGCTCCTTGCGCATCCGCAGCGGGCTGAGGACCTCGCCCGCCAGGCCGGTGGCGGCGCCGTTCAGCTGCTCGAGCAGCAGCAGGCTGAAATCCGTGCGCATGGTTTCGTCGAGGGCGACGCGCTGCACCTGGGCAAAGTCGAGCTGCTGCGACAGCCGCTCGAGCGCGGCGTCCGGCCCGGTGTCGTCGGCCCAGACCTCGAACGGCATCTCGGTGCGCTGACGCGAGTCCTCGGCGTTCAGCGCCGGCATCAAAAAGCCTTCGCGCTCCGCCGTGAGCAGGAACAGGCTGGGGCGTTCGTCGGGGTGGGTGTGGAAGCCGAGCAGGTAGGTCATGTGCTCCCCCGGCCCAACTGCCAGCAGGCCGATGCCTGCCTTCTGCATTGCGGCCTGCAGCCGTCTGCGCCTGGCGCTGTAGTCGATCACGGTTCCACCCCTTTCTGGCCGTACACATCTTTCTGGCCATACACCCTCTCGGCGTCGGCGCTGGAGATCAGGCCCGCACGCAGGTCCGCGAGCACCCGCTCCCGGGGCCGCTCGAGCGGATCGCCCCAGCCGCCGCCGGTGCCGGTGACGAGCCGCACCAGGTCGCCACGCTCGAGCGGCACCCGGGTCACCTTGCCCGCCTTGACCGGCGGGCGTCCATCGGCGAAACGCACCTCGACGTAGTTGGGCGTGCCCGCGCGCCCGCCCGCCACCGCCCACGCCCCCTTGACCGAGCGGCCAAAGGAGGCGGTGACGCTCCCCTCCGAGCGCATCCGGTAGCTGCGTTCGAGGCCACGCCCGCCTCGGTGGCGCCCTTCGCCCCCGGGGATGACGTCAAAGCCGTAGCGTTCGACCTCCACATCGTAGCGGGTTTCGGCTACCTCGGTCGACAACACGTAGGTCTTGCCATTGCTCATGCAGAATAGTCCGCTCTCGCCATCCTTGTCGCTGCCGGCACCCCAGCCGCCGGCGTTCGGTTCGACCAGCAGCGCCAGCTCGCCGCTTTCGGGGTGGCGGGTGCGCATCACCTGCGAGCAGACCGACAGGTATTGCCCGGCGGTGAGCCGGTCGGGCAGCGCCTTGGCCAGCGCCTGCCACACCACATCGCCCGCCACCAGCCGCGTCTCCCAGTAGGTCGAGGTGGGGGCGGGCCGCTGGGCCGTGAAGATGGTGCCGCTCGGGCAGATCACCTCGAGGAGGCGGAAGACCCCGTCGTTGGCAGATACCTGCGGGGTGGCCAGCGCCATGAACATGATCCGCATGCCGGCCATCAACGCTACTCGGGTGCAGTTGATGCTGCCGCGCGCCTGCGGCCCGGTGCCGCTGAAGTCGATGGTGAAGCGCTCGTCGGTGATCGTGATCTCGACCTCGACGGGGGTGGGGCCGGTGCCCATGCCGTCGTCTTCGACCTCGTCGCGGGCGCGGAAGGTGCCTTTGGGGATGGTGGCGAGCGCTGCCCGGGCCCGCCGCTCACCCTCGTCGAAGATGTCGCTGATGGCCCGGTCGACCGCTGCCACGCCGACGTCGCAGCACAGCTCGTCGAGGCGGCGCTGCGCATCGGGCAGCGCCGCCGCCTGGGCGTAGAGGTCGCCGAGGGTGCTGTCGGGGGTGCGGACGTTGGCCTCCAGGATGTCGATCAGCGCCGCCACCGGTTCGCCCCGCTCGAACAGCTTGATGCACGGCAGCTGGACGCCCTCCTGGAAGATATCGACCGAATCGTTGGTCATGCTGCCCGGGTCCTTGCCGCCGATCTCGGTCCAGTGGGCCTTGTTGACGGCGAAGGCGCGGATCTCGCCTTCGAAGAAGAGCGGCATCACCGTGGTCACGTCCGACAGGTGGCTGCCGCCCCCCTGATAGGGGATGTTGGTGGCGACGACGTCGCCCGGCTCGAGCCCGTCGAGACCGAACTTTGCGAGCACGTCGTCGACCGCGAAGGTGAGCGCCCCCAGAAAGCCGGCCACCCCGTTCGCTTGGGCGACGAGGCGGGCGCCCGCGTCGGTGATGGCGCAGGCGTAGTCGAGCACCTCGTAGATGATGGGGCTCATGCTGCTCCGCCCCTGAGCGATGAACATCTCCTCGGCGATCACCCTCAGGCGCTGCTTGACGATCTCGAGGGTGAACGGGTCGAAGGCGGTCACGGTGGCAGTGGGGTCAGGTCTCGACGCCATACACTTCCTTGGCCGCCCGCGGCGATATCAGGCCGGCACGCAGATCGGCCAGCACCTTTTCGCGGGGTCGCTCGGCCGGGTCGCCCCAGCCGCCGCCGGCGCCGCACACGATGCGCAGCACGTCGCCTTTGGCGAGCGGCAGCCGCGCCGTCTTGCCGGTCGGCTCGCCAGCATGGCCGTCGGCCTTGACCACCTGGGTGTAGTTGCGACCGCCCTTGTGCCCGCCATCGACCCCCCAGCAGGGGTTCTTGTGGCGCCCCAGGGTGATGGTGACGGCGCCGCCGCGGTCGCTGAGGATCTCGTAGCTGCGGACCACCCCGCGGCCACCGCGGAACCTGCCTTCGCCGCCCGGCTCGGGATTGAAGGCGTACTCGTCGACCCGCAACCCATAGGCCTGCTCGGTCACCTCGACCGGCAGGTTGAAGGTCTCGCCGTTCATGCTGCAGAACAGTCCGCTCTCGCCGTCCCGATCGGAGCAGGCACCCCAGCCCCCCATGTTGGGCTCGACCAGAATCTTGAAGATGTCGCTGTCGACGTGGTGGGTGGTGGTGATCGAAGCGCCGACGGTGTTGTAGTGTCCGGCCGACAGCCGTTCCGGCACCACCGGGGCCAGCGCCTTCCAGACCAGGTCGAGCGAGTACAGCAGCGTCTCCCAGTAGGTCGAGGTGGGGGCGGGACGCTGGGCGGTGATGATGGTGCCGTCGGGCACCACCAGCCTGAGTGGGGCGAAGATCCCTTCGTTGACCGGCGCCTGGGGGTTGGCGATGGCGGTCCAGACACAGCGCAGCCCCGAATTGGTGCCGGTGCGACTCGAGTTGATCGGCCCCGCCACCTGGGGCGGCATCTCCGAGAAGTCGACGATGAACTCGTCGTCGGTGATGGTGACCGATACCTTGACCGGGATGGGCTCGTCGCTGATGCCGTCGTCGTCGATCACGTCCTCGGCGATGAAGGTCCCCTTGGGGAGTTTGGCCAGCGCGGCGCGGGCGCGCTTCTCGCCGTCCTCGAGCAGCCAGGCCATGGCCTCCTTGATCGCCTCTGAGCCGTACTTGTCGCACATCTCGCCGATGCGCTTGCCGGCCAGGCGTAGCGAGGCGGCCTGGGCGTAGAAGTCGCCGATGCTCATGTCGGGGGTGCGGACGTTGGCGCGGATCAGATCGACGAGCTGCGGTAGCGGCTCGTCGTTCACGAAGGCCTTGATGCAGGGGAACTGCAACCCCTCCTGGAAGACCTCGGTCGAATCGGTGGTCCAGCTTCCGGGCGCCATGCCCCCTACCTCGGTCCAGTGCGCCTTGTTGGCGGCGAAGGCGACCAGCTCGCCGCGGTGGAAGATCGGCATCACCAGGCACACGTCCGACAGGTGGGTGCCGCCCCCACTGTAGGGATCGTTGGTCATGACGATGTCGCCCGGCGCAAGCCCCTCACGGCCGAACTTGTCGAGCACCGATGTCACCGAGTAGGTGAGCACGCCGATGAAGCCTGCCACCCCGTTGCCCTGGGTGAGCAAGTTGGCGTCGGCGTCGGTGAGGCCGGTGGCGTAGTCGAGCACCTCGTAGATGATGGGGCTCATGCTGGTGCGGGCCATGGCGATGAACATCTCCTCACCGACGGCCTTGAGGCCTTCCTTGATCACCTCGGCCGTGAAGGGGTCGAGCTGGAAGCGGGTAGCGGTCATGAGGCACCTCCGGTCTCGAGGATCAGGTTGCCGAGTTCGTCCAAGTAGGCGCTCATGCCGGGAGGCACCACCGTGGTGGCGTCCGGCTCTTCGACGATGCAGGGCCCGGCGAGGCGTTCGTGCGCCGGCAGGGTGGCGCGCTCGTAGATGGTGGTGTCGAGCCAGTCCCCCTCGAAGTAGACCTGGCGGCTCCCCTTGACCTCGAGGCTGGCGCCCGGGTCGGGCGCATAGCGCGACAGGTCGACGGCGTCCTGGGTGACGATTGCGGTGACGTGAACGTTGACGAACTCGGTCGGCGAGTCGAGTCGGAAGGTGTAGCTGTGCTCGTGCTGCTCGTGGAAGCGGTCGGCCAATTGGGCGCTGTCGATGTCGGCGACGGGGACGCGCACGGTGTGTTCCTGCCCCAGGTAGCGCATGTCGAGGTAGCGCTGAAACACGATCCGCTCGGCCGGATAGCCGGCGCCGGTCAGGAAGGTCTGCGCCTCGAGCTGCATCTCGTCGAACAGGGCCGCCACGTCGGCGATCGTGTCGGGGGTGTTGGGGCGGATGCGGGTGCGAATGAAGTCCTGCATGGGTTCGGTCATCAGCATTCCGAGGGCGCTGAAGGTTCCGGGGGTGATCGGGATGATCACCTTGGCGATCTGCAGTTCTCTGGCCAGCGCGGCGGCATGCATCGGGCCGCCGCCGCCGAAGGCTACCAGGCTGAAGTCGCGGGGGTCGTAGCCGCGCCGCACCGACACCAATTTGATGGCGTTGACCATGTTGGCGTCCGCCAGGCGGACCACCCCGAGCGCGGCCTCCTCGACGGGGACGCCGAAGTGTTCGGCGATCGGTCCGAAAGCGCGCCGCGACAGCGCCACGTCGACGCTCATGTCGCCACCGAGGAAGTAGGCGTCGTTGATGCGGTTCAGGATCAGGTTGGCGTCGGTGACGGTGGGATTTGTGCCCCCCTGGCCGTAGCAGGCGGGGCCGGGGACGGCGCCCGCGCTGTGGGGTCCGATCTTCAGGGCGTCCGCTTCGTCGATGTGGGCGATGGAGCCGCCGCCGGCGCCGATCTCGACGATGTCGACCACCGGTATCTTGATCGGGTAGCCGGCTTTGTAGGCATCCTTCTCGATGCGGTATTCGGTGGTGAACTTGACCACCCCGTCGTCGATGAGCGAGGTCTTGGCGGTGGTGCCGCCCACGTCCATGGTGATCAGGTTCTTTTCACCGATCGCCTCGCCGAAGGCCCTGGCGCCGATCACGCCGCCGACCGGCCCCGACTCGACCAGGTGGATCGGCTGGGTCTTGGAGAGCTCGAAGGTGCTGGTGCCGCCGTTGGACTTCATGATGTGGAGTTCGCTCGTTACCCCCATGGCGCGCAGCGCCTCCTCGAGGTTGCCGATATAGCGCGACGCCACCGGCTGCACGAAGGCGTTGAGCACGACGGTGTTGCTGCGTTCGTACTCGCGCCACTCCTGGGTGATGTCGCTCGAGACCGACACCGTCACGTTGGGGAGCCGTTCGCGCAGCAGCTCTGCGCAGCGGCGTTCGTGAGCGCCGTCGGCGTAGCTGTGCAGGAAGCAGATGCCCACCGCTTCGATCCCCTCGCGCTCCATCTCAGCGGCCACCTCGAGCACCTCACGCTCGTTCAGGGGCGTGACCTCATCGCCGAGGTAGTCGAGCCGCTCCTCAACTTCGAAGCGGTGCTCGCGCGGTACGAACGGCTCCTGTTTCTTGAAGCGCAGGTTGTAGATGTCCGGGCGGTTGGCGCGTCCGATGGCGAGGACGTCGCGGAAGCCCTTGGTGGTGATCAGCGCCGTCCTGGCTCCCTTGCGTTCGGTGAGGGCGTTGATGACCACGGTGGTGCCGTGGACGAAGTGCTCGACCGCCTGCGCATCGATCTCGGCCTTGGTGATCGTGTCGAGGATCCCCTGGGCGAAGTTCGGTGGCGTCGACGACGATTTGCTGGTGCCGATGCTGCCGGTGGTGTCGTCGAGGTAGACCAGATCGGTAAAGGTGCCGCCGATGTCGGTTGCCAGTTTCACTAGCTGTCCTCCCTGGGCGTCGCTGCGCGCATCATGTCGAGATAGGTCGGGGTGAGGCTTTCCACTATATCGAAAAGCCCCGACCGGTGAGGGCACCGCTGCTGCCTGGTGGCAGATCGGTTTGGAGACAGCCTGGCTCCCCGGTTGGCGTACACTGCGTTCCATGTCCCAGAAGTCCCTTCAGGAGCAGCGCGAGCAGCGCCTGCGCAACCTCGCGGCGCTGGTCGAACGCGGCTTCGAGCCCTACCCGTACCGCTACCGCGCCAGCCACAGCGCCGCCGAACTGCACGCGGCCCACCCCGAACCCGAGGCCGGCAGGGAGCTGTCGCAGGAGACCGTCTCCGTAGCGGGGCGGGTGATGCTCTTGCGGATGCTCGGCAAGCTCACCTTCGCCACCCTGCAGGACGCCAGCGGCCGCATCCAGGTGTCGTTCCAGAAGGACATGCTGGAGCGCTACAACGCCCTCAAGAAGATCGATCTCGGCGACTGGCTCGAGGTGAGCGGGTCGCTCTATGCAACCCAGACCGGTGAGCTGACGGTGCGCTCGACCGACTTCCGGCCGCTGGTGAAGTCGCTGCGGCCCCTTCCCGACAAGCACCGCGGCTTTACCGACAAGGAGCAGCGCTACCGCCAGCGCTACCTCGACCTGATGGTCAACCCCGAGGTCCGCCGCGCCTTCGTGCTGCGCTCGCGGGCGGTGTCGTTCATGCGCCGCTACCTGGACGCCCTCGGCTTCCTCGAGGTGGAGACCCCGGTGCTACAGGCCATCCCCGGCGGGGCCGAAGCGCGGCCGTTCAACACCCATCACAACGCCCTGAATTACGACTTCCACCTGCGCATCTCACTGGAGCTCTACCTCAAGCGGCTGATCGTGGGCGGCTTCGAGGCGGTCTACGAGATCGGGCGTAACTTTCGAAACGAGGGGATCAGTCACAAGCACAACCCCGAATACACCATGCTCGAGCTCTACTGGGCCGGGCGCGACTATATCGATATTCTGGAGCTGGTCGAGACCATGTACGCACAGCTGGTGCAGGAGCTGACCGGCTCGACCGTGCTCGAGTATCAGGGCCAGCGCCTCGACTTTACGCCGCCGTGGCCGCGCGTCGACTACCTCGAGGCGCTCGTCGAACGCGCCGGGCTGAGCGTCGACCCGCTCGACGAGGCGGCGCTACGCGCCTGGGTGGCCGAGCGTCACCCCCCGGCCGACGGCGAGGGGGCGCTCGCCGAGCAGCCGATCAACTACATATACGACAAGCTCTACGACATCTACGTGGAGCCGCACCTGGTGGGGCCGGTGTTCGTGATGCACCACCCCCAGGCCATAAGCCCGCTGGCGAAGCGGCACCGAGAGCGCCCCGGGGTGACCGAGCGCTTCGAGCCGGTAGCGGTCGGCATGGAGCTCGGCAACGCCTTCTCGGAGCTGAACGACCCCCTCGATCAGCGGCGCCGCTTCGAGCTGCAGCAGGCGCTACATGAGGCCGGCGACGAGGAGGCCCCGCCGCCCGACGAGGACTTCCTGACGGCGCTCGAGTACGGCATGCCGCCCACCGGGGGGCTGGGCCTGGGTATCGATCGTCTGGCGATGTTGCTGGCGGATGTACCCAGCATCCGCGACGTGATCCTGTTTCCGCTGCTCAGGCCCGAGTAAGGCGCCACCCGGCTTGGCTCCGCTAGGGGCAGATAGTCGTCTTCGAAAGGGCAGGAGAGCCCTCAGAACGCCCAGCTTCCGGACCGCATGACCGACTCCTCGCCGCCACCTGCAGTGACCCCGTCGATGTCGAGCTGCTCCGAGCCGACCATAAAGTCCACGTGGGTGAGGCTCCGGTTGATGCCGGCGGCTGCCAAGGCATCGTCATTCATCGTCTGCCAGCCTTGTAAGGTAAAGGAAAAGCCGCGCCCGAGGGCGAGGTGACAGGCTGCGTTTTCGTCGTACAGGGTGTTGTAGAAGAGCCGGCCGCTCTGCGCGATGGGCGAGTCGACCGGAACCAGGGCCACCTCGCCCAGACGGCCAGCACCCTCATCGGTGGCGAGGATGCCGCGCAGCAGCTCTTCACCGCGCTCGGCCCAGGCGTCGACCACCCGACCCCCCGCGAAGCGCAGGCCGAAGTTCTCGATCAGCCCTCCGGCGTAGCTGAGCGGCAACGAGGCGCTGACAGTGCCCTCGGTCCTGTCCTGGTGGGGGCTGGTGAACACCTCTTCGGTCGGCAGGTTGGCGATGTAGCTGCCCCCCTGCTCGCGGGTGAAGCGGGCGCTCAGCCAGGTATGGGCCGCGGGCAGCCCGATCTCGAGTTCGGTGCCGGGACCCCGGTAGCGCAATGCCCCATAGCGGCGAGCGTTGAGGTGCTCGAGGACCTCATCGAGGCGGTCGAGGTGCTGTCGCCAGGAGACCACCGGATCCGGCTGATCGACCCGGACACCGGCGAAGACCGCAGCCCACAACAGGCTCAGGCGGTCTTCAGTTCGCTCTTCGGGGAAGACCTTGTCGGCCCAGCGTTGGGTCGGATAGGCGGCGATGCACCAATTGACGCGGTGCCTCCCCTGCGCCTCAGCGTACGGCTTCAGCGAGGCGCGTTTCGCCGTCTCGGCTTCGCCGATTCGCTCCGGATCCTGATCGTCGAGGAGGTCGGGAGCGGGGTTTCGCAGATGGAGGATGGCATCGCCCCGTTCGGCGGCTACGCGAAAGGCCTCGGCGCGCCAGGCGGGGTAGAGCCCGAAGCTGTCGCGGGGCGCATGTTGGTAGCGAGCCCGGGTGACGTGGGGGTCGTCCCACAGCACCTCGACGAACTTGGCACCGGCCCGGTAGGCGTGTTTCGCCACCAGCCGCGCCATCGGCGCCGCTTCGGTGCCGGTCTCCAGCAGCAGGTTCTGCCCGGGTTGCAGGTTGAGGCCGATGCGCACGGCCACCTCGGCGTAGGCGTCGAGCCTCTCCTCGAAACGCTCGCTCACGCGGCACCACCGGGAGCGAGCCCGTAGAGGTCGCCGTACTTGCCCCCCAGATAGTCGATCAGTGGGGCCACGTCGATGGGGTCGCCGGTGGCCCGTTCGATGAGCTCTGCGGCGGTGTAGCGGACGCCGTGGCGGTAGATGTTGTGCTGCAACCAGCCCAGCAACACCCCGAACCGTCCCTCACGAATCTCCCCAGGAATCTCCGGATGCGCCCCCACAGCAGCAGCCCACAACTGCGCGCTCAGCACGTTCCCCAGCGCGTACCCCTGGAACGCCCCCCCGACCGGGCCTGAGAACCAGTGCACGTCCTGCAGTACCCCCTCACCATCGTTCTGCACCTCTACGCCCAGGTCGTTTTGGTAGCGTTCGTTCCAGGCTGTGGGTAGGTCCTTGACGTCGAGGGTTCCTTCCAGGAGTTGGAGTTCCAGTTCGAAACGGATGATGATGTGCAGGTTGTACGTCAATTCATCGGCCTGTACCCGGATGAGCGAAGGGCTCACGCGGTTGATGGCCCGGTAGAAGGTCTCGATGGGGATGGTCTCGAGCGGTCCTGGGAAGGCCTGCTGTAGCTGTGGGTAGGCGTGGTGCCAGAAGCCGAGGCTGCGTCCGACGAGGTTCTCCCACAGCCGAGACTGACTCTCGTGCACGGCGCTGGAAAATCCTCCAGGGCGGCCCAGGGCGCCGTCGAGGATGGGCCCGGCAGCGCCCGCGCCCTGATTGTAGATTCCGTGCCCGATCTCGTGCAGGGTGGCGAAGAGCCCGTCCCCAAGGCGGTCGTCGCGGCCCCGCGTGGTGATGCGAACGTCGTCGGGAGCGATGCGGATGGCGAACGGATGGTGGGTCCAGTCCCAGCGCCCGCGGGCGAAATCGAAGCCGAAGGCCCGACCCATGCGGGTGGCGAAGGCCACCTGCTGCTCGCGGGGGAAGTCGTTGTTCAACATGCCGTCGTCGGGGGCCGGCCGGTCGCCGATCTGGCGCACGAGGCGCACCAGTTCCGGCCTCAGCGCCGCAAAGATGCGCCGGGTCTCGGCCGCGGTGAGGTCGGTGTCCTGGGTGGCGATCAGCGGGTCCGCGAGGTGATCGTGCTCGGGGAAGAAGCCTGCGTACTCGCGCGACAGCGCGACCGTCTCTTCGAGGCCTGGTCGCACCGCCGCGAAGTCGTCGTCGGCCCGGGCGCGGACCCAGGTCTGGAAGGTGGCGGCCTGGTGCTGCGCCTGCCTGGCCACGAACGACGACGGCACGCGGGTCGCGAACTCGAGCTTCTGCCGAGCCACCCGGATCAGGCCGGCCTCGGCGCTCTCCGGCGGCAGGCTGTCCGCAAGCGGCTCGAGACGATCGACCAGCCGCTGCAGCGCGGGCGCGGTCAGCTTCTCGTGAATCACCCGCCTTAGGACGGCCAGCTGCCGACCTCGAGCCTGGCCGCTGGCCGCCGGCATCTTGGTCTGCTGATCCCACGAGAGCAGGGCGGCGGCCGCCTGCAGATCGCCGATCTCGGCCAGCGACTCTCTGAGGTCGTTCAGGTTTGGCTCGTTCACCTCGGCGGTGATGTCGTGCTGGGACATGGTGTTCTCCTTAGGCCTTCCGATTCTACGCGACCCCAGGCGGTGATTCCATGTCTTGGACAGCGGCGCCTTAGCTGATTCCATGTCTTGGACAGCGGCGCCTTAGCTGCCTCCAGGGACCCGCTCCTGCCCCTCCCGAGACCGGAGCGGAACCCACGCGGTTCTTCTTACCGTCACTGCCGCCCCGCGCTCCGTACAATGGCGGGCATGCCGACCATCGATACCCCCGAGTGGGTCCGCCACGCTGTGTTCTACCAGATCTTTCCCGACCGCTTCGGCCACAGCGAGCGGGTGCCCAAAGCCGGCCATCTCGAGCCGTGGCAGGCCCCGCCGAGCATCCACGGCTACAAGGGTGGCGACCTCCTGGCGGTGGTGGAGCGGCTCGATTACCTGCAGGATCTGGGCGTAACCGCTCTCTATCTCAATCCGGTGTTCCAGTCGGCCTCGAACCACCGCTACCATACCCACGACTACTTTCGGGTCGATCCCATGCTGGGCGGCGACGCCGCGCTCGAGGCGTTGATCGAAGCGCTGCACGGACGTAGCATGCGCCTCATCCTCGACGGGGTGTTCAACCATGCCAGCCGGGGCTTCTTTCCATTTTCCGATGTCCTCGAGAACGGTCGGGACAGCGCCTACCAGGACTGGTTCCACATTAAAAACTTCCCACTCAACGCTTACGGCGGCGGCGAGCTGGGCTACGACGCCTGGTGGAACCTGCCCGCCCTGCCCAAGCTCAACACCGGTACCCCCGAAGTGCGCGAGTACCTGTGGCGGGTGGGCACCTACTGGCTCGAGTGGGGCATCGACGGCTGGCGCCTCGACGTGCCCGGCGAGATCGACAACGACGAGTTCTGGCGCGAGTTTAGGCGCCGCTGCAAGGCGGTGAACCCCGAGTGCTACCTGGTCGGCGAGCTCTGGGACGACGCCGACCGCTGGCTTCAGGGCGATCAGTTCGACGCGGTCATGAACTACCCCTTGGCCCGCGCCATCCTCGGTTTCGTCGCCAGCGACATCGATCACGACGAGGTCGCCAAGAGCGGCTTTCATAGCCTCCCTCGTCTCGACGCGGCTGCCTTCGCAGCCGAGGTCGAGCGACAGCTGGGCCACTATCACAGGGCGGTAACCGAGGTGCAGTTCAACCTGCTGGGGTCACACGATACCCCCAGGGTCCGCACCGTGCTTGCGGGGGACGACGAAGCGCTGCGCATGGCCTTCTTGCTGCTGCTGATCTTCCCGGGAGCGCCCTGCATCTACTATGGCGACGAGATCGGGCTCGAGGGCGGCCACGACCCGGACAGCCGTCGTGCCATGCCCTGGTCGCAGGAGGCCTGGAACCGGGATCTGCGGGCCTACATTCGGCGGATCATCGAGGTGCGGAGCGGTCATGCTGCGCTGCGCACGGGTAGCCTGTCGGTCCTCTACGCGGCCGACGACCTGTTCGTGTTCAGCCGCCGCGACGCCGAGGCCGTCTTTTTGGCCGTGCTCAATGTGGGACCGGCCCGGGGCGAGGTCGCCCTCGAGCTCGCCTCACACGAGGATCTGGATGGGGAGTATCACGACGCCGTTGCCCACGGCAACGCGACCGTACGGGCGGGACGGCTGCTGCTCGACGACCTTCCCGGCCGTAGCGGCTTGCTGTTTCTACGTGCTTAGCTCATGCCTTCTTGCACCGATATTTGGCATAGATCGTGGCCGGCAGTTCGACCCGCACATGGGGATGGTTGCACTCCACTGTCCGAAGCGTTTTGCTTCCGGTCGGATGGTCGAGAGTCGCGTCAGGGCAACTCTCGGATGTACAGATTCCGATAGCGGGTTTTCAGCCCGTATTCCCAATTCGCGGTGCCAGCATGAACCTGGAGGGCAATGCGGCCAGAGTCCTCCATCCGCAGCTGGGTGTCCTGAAAGTCGGCGAGTTGGTTGTCGTTGAGCCAGCTGGTGATCCGCGGCGGGTTGCCGGTAATGCGGATCGTGAGTCGATTCCAAGCTCCCACATTCCAGAAATCCGCATAGTTCGGCGCCTGCTGGAGCCACCCGCCGATGCCTTCACCATAGATCCCGCCAACATCGCCCCCGTCTCGGTAGTCGTTGGTGACCTGGTAGCCTATTACCGGTTCGGCTGCACGCATGATCACGCCACTGTCAGTCCCATAGTCCGGGTCGATCTCGAGCAGCAGCTCGAAATTCTCGTACGAGGCGTCGGTCACCAGGAACCCGCCGCTACCAGGCGTATCCTGTTCACCGACGATTACACCGCCCTCTACGGTCCACTGCGCGCCCGTCACGTGCCAGCCGCTGAGCGTGCCGTCGAACAGCGGGACGAACCCCTCGGGTGGTGATCCGGCTCCCCCTGTCGTGATGAGGCGGTTCTCGAGGAAGTCGACATGGGGATTGCCGTCGTTGTCGCCTCGGTACACCTCGGGTCGCCACACCTTCGAAACGAGGTCGATATCGCCGTCGCCGTCCACGTCGCCCGAGACGACATCGTGCCCGCCGAGCTTGGCGCGCAGGATGACCACCTCTTGCCAGCTGCTCGCGTCGCCGGTGAGGTTTTCCCAGACCACCCAGACGATGTCCTTGCTCTGCGCGGCCGGATCGCTCAGCCGGTCGAGCATATCTTCCTGCTCAACGGAGAACACGTCGAGATCACCATCACCGTCGAAATCCTCGACCTGGAGAGAGTGGAACGATCCCAATGGCGCGACGTGCTGCGTTGTGGGCAGATCGTGTCGTGTCCATGACGCCCCGTCACCGCCGTTTTCGAGCCATCCGATCTTGTACTCCGTCTGGTCGGCATCGGTCTGATCGCTAGCGGCCAGCACGATGTCCTGGTCGCCGTCACCATCGAGGTCGGCTACGATGCTTCGAGCGGAGAGCCCCCACGGTCCGCTCCCACCCCAGGGGAGGTCGTGCGTCACCCAGGTGGCGCCGTCGTCCTGGTTCTCGTACCATTCGTTCACGCGTACGATGTCGTTATCGCCATCGCCATCGAGATCTCCGATTCCACCGGGTGAGAACCCGCCATGCACGCCAGTGCCAACGGTCGTTCTAGGCCAGATCTCGGTCGGATCTGCCGGGATGCTGTACCAGGAAAAGTGCTGCTCGATCATCTCCACCACGTCGAGCTTGCCGTCGTTGTTGATATCGGCAACGGCGATGTCGTGACCGGTGGTGATGCCCGGATGATAGATGTGTTGTGTGAAGGGAGAGGTGCGAGGACTACAGGGATTTTCGAACCATATGCCGGCCCCTATGATGTCGACGCAGCCGTCACCATCGACGTCGTGAGCGATGCCGCCGAGAGTGCTGAACGGATAGTCGCCGACATCGTGGCGGACCCAATCTGCAGCGCTACGATACTCGTACCAGTAGGCCCGGCCACTCTGACGACTGCCTAGCGCGAAGTCGAGGTCTCCGTCGCCATCAAAGTCACCCAGCGCGGGCATTCCGTAACCCCATTTCGGAGTTCCGGGAATATCGCTGGCGATGAAATGGTGCTCGAACTCGAGTACCGGCGGCGGTGGTGGCGGCGGTGGTGGCGGCGGTGGTGGCGGCTCCGGCGGCGGAGGGGGATCGCCTGGATCCGACACCTCATCCGTGAGGCTCAGCGAGGAGAAGTCCGCCTCCGTCGCCAAGGCAGGGCTCGATAACGCCAACCCGACGTAGGCGCTATTCGGCATCATCACCTGAACGCTGCCAATCTCGCTCCACAACACCCCGTCGTTTGATTTCGAGGCCGTGAAGGTGTCGCCTGAACGCGCCAGTCTCAACCACACCCCCACCTCGCCGGCCCCCCCTTCTATGGCAACGGTTGGACCGCTCGCCTGGTTGCGCTGCTGAAGCCTGACCCCGTGCTCCGCTGTCAGTAGCGCCGCTGCGTTGATCGCGTCAGGATCGAGCGAAGCGCGGATCATCAGCCCTGCTTTGGCCCACTCGTGGGTCGCCAGAAGGCTACTAACCCTGGCTGTAATCTCACCATCGCCTTCGAGAACGGTGTGGACGAAGTGGAAGATGTCACTTTGGAACCAGATGTCGTAGCCGGAGGAGGTGATGGTGAAACCGTCGTGGGTTGGGACGTGGTTGCCGGGGGCACCCCCGATGTTCGCCCCTTGCCAAGAAATCGGGTCGGTGCTGTTCGTCTCGGATGTCGCACATGCGCTCAAAAGCAATACGAGAATGGCAACCAGCATGCGGCCCACGATAGATGCCTGCAGCGGCGTGGGTTCCGGGAGCTGCTCGGGTTGTGTCTGCAGAAGCTTTGAGGTCGTATCGAGCATGTCCATCTCCTCGCGAGTGGAGCCACGGTCCTGGGAGTTCCCCTTAGCTGCTTCTTTGGTCGCCCTTCCCCGGCTTTAGACCTTACAGCGGGTTGCGCATTGAGTGATCGTGCTTCATGCTGAGGCATGGCGCACTCTACCGACCTCCGAGAACGCATCGTAAACGCCGTCCTACACAAGCGTTACACCCTCCATGAAGCCGCAGACACGTTCGACGTTGGAACCGCCACCGTCAGTCGCTACCTCCGCCGCTACCGCCAAAGTGGAGATCTCACCCCCAGAACCTCCCCGGGCCGCCCCAGCGCCCTCCATGAGCACCAGGCATGGGTTGAGCAGAGCCTCATCAGCAACGACCTCACCCACGACCAGCGCTGCGACCTTTTCTTGGAGAGAACCGGCGTCCGCATCAGCAGAGCGACCATGTGCCGCTGGGTACAGAGATTGGGATCGACGAGAAAAAAAGACGATCTACGCGAGTGAACAGAATCCAGAGGCCCGGTGGAGGTTCCTGGCTTGGATCAGAGGTATTGACCCGCACCGGTTGGTGTTCGTCGATGAGAGCGGCTTCAACGTCGCCATGACCCTGCCCTACGCCTACGCCCCACGTGGACAACGTGCCGTGGGTAGGGTGCCGAAGAACCGTGGGGAGAACACCAGCCTCGTTGCAGCGATCAGTCTCGATGAGGGTGTGGGTGACGCGATGACGTTGACCGGAGCGGTGGATGGCGTGGCGTTTTTAGCGTACATCGAGCAGGTCATCGCTCCGAAGCTGAGGCCGGGGCAGATCGTGGTGATGGATCAGCTGGGGGTGCACCGCAAACCGGAGGTGCGGGAGGCGATCGAGGCGAGGGGGTGCGAGTTGGTGTTGTTGCCTGGGTACAGTCCGGACTTCAACCCCATTGAGTTGGCTTTTTCGAAGATAAAGGCGTTCGTGAAAGCTGTGGGGGCGAGGACGAGGGGAGCGTTGGACTCTGCGATCGCGGCTGCGCTATCGACGGTGTCGTTGGGGGATGTGTTGGGTTGGTTTGAGCATGCCGGAGTCACCAATCACTCATTCTGAGAACCGCTGTAATGAATCGGGAGGAGAGGGGAAGCCCAGATATGAAGTACAGGTAGCGAGGGCATCACATATGAGTTTTACGGCATCAGGATGAGCATCCTATGAACCGAGCTTCCGCCCAAACGGCCATGGTGGAGGCCTCGATTTTGTTGCCGACCTCTACGAAACTACCGGAACTGGAATTGAAACGCTGCAACCCGCTCAACCCGCTCAACTTGCTCTTTTCTGCTCTTTTGCGACCGTTTACGGGGCGCAGGCTACCCCCCTTATCCGCTCTAGGTAGAAGCGGATACTGGGAATGTACACCGTCATGCCAATAATGGTTATTGGCCGAATTGTTGCTGTCAAGAGAACGAATATTCAGCCATATCTCGTAGAACGTAAGTTAAAAAGATGCTTGTTGCCACAATATCATTGACACTCCTACTTCGGACATGCTACCTTTTTTCATCGCCCTTTTCCGCCACGGCGGGCCCAAGGGCACGAACCCTAGGAGGTAGCAAGAATGCTGAGAACCCTTGCCCTGGTGGGCATGCTGGCCGCCGGGACGGCCTTTGCGCAGGATTCTTCGATCGATCCGGCTGCCACCGCCTGGCTTCTTATGTCGACCGGCCTGGTCTTTTTCATGGTGATCGGCTTGGCCTTCTTCTACGGCGGTCTGGTGCGCCGCAAGAATGCCCTCAACACCATGATGATGAGCTTCGTGGCGCTCGGGGTGGTGGGTCTCACCTGGTCGTTTATCGGCTACAGCCTCGCCTACGCCGAGGGCAACAGCCTCTTCGGCGACTTCACCTACGCCCTGCTCAACAACATCGGTCTCGAGGGCGACGGGGTCCCGCTGATCCTCGACTTCGCCTTCCAGGGCGCCTTCGCCATCATCACGGCCGCGATCATCTCGGGCGCCATCGTCGAGCGCATGCGCTTCGGCGCCTACATGCTGTTCATCGCCATCTGGAGCATCGTCATCTACGGCCCACTGGCGCACTGGGTGTGGGGCGGGGGCTTCTTCGACAACCTGCTGGGCAACAGCGTCATCGACTTCGCCGGCGGGACCGTAGTCCACATCAACGCCGGCGTCGCCGCGCTGGTGCTGGCCCTGCTCCTCGGCAGCCGCAAGGATTACGGCAGCAAGGCCATGCTTCCCCATCAGGTACCATTTACGCTGCTCGGTGCCGGCATCCTCTGGTTCGGCTGGTTCGGTTTCAACGGCGGCAGCGCCTACGCCGCCGACGGCGTCGCCTCGCTGGCGCTGACAAACACCCTGCTGGCGCCCGCCGCGACCATCGTGGTATGGGCCATCCTCGACCTCCTTCGGACCGGCAAGGTCACCGCCGTGGGTCTGGCCACCGCCATCGTGGTGGGCCTGGTCGCCATCACCCCGGCCGCCGGCGTGGTGTCGCCGCTGGCGGCGATCCTGCTCGGCGTCATCGCCACCTTCCCCTCCTACTACTTCCTGGTATGGCGCGGCAGCAGCGGCCTCGACGACTCGCTCGACGTGTTCGGAGCCCACGGTCTGGGAGGTATCACCGGCGCTCTGCTGACCGGCGTGTTCGTCTCCACCGCCTGGGGTGGCGGTGTCAACGGCAGCTTCAGCCAATTCCTGACCCAGCTGGCGGCGGTGGCGATCGCCATCGTATTCAGCGGCGTGGGTTCGCTGGTCATCGCCTGGGTGGTCAACCTGATTACGCCACTTCGTGCCGTCGAGAGCAACGAGGCGCAGGGTCTCGACGGCGCCATGCACGGTGAAGAGGCCTACAGCGACGGCGAAGGGGCGCTGCTCATCCCCGTGTCGACCTCGAAGACGGCCGCCCGCGTGGCCGGCCAGCCGGCCGGAGGCAAGGTATGAGCATGAAGCTGGTCATCGCGATCATTCGCAAGGAGAAACTCAACGATGTGCTCTCGGCGCTGTTCGAGAACGACATCCAAGGCATCACCGTGACCGGTGTGCGGGGGCACGGCGGTGAGACCGAGAAGGTCGCAACCTACCGCGGCCTGACCGTCAAGATGGAGCTCAGCGAGAAGATCCGCCTCGACATCGCTGTCACCGAACCGTTTGTGGAGCGCGTCGTCGACATCGTGCTCCAGTCCGCCCGTACCGGCAACGTCGGCGACGGCAAGGTGTTCGTGGTACCGGTCGAAAAGGTCTACCGCATCCGTACCGGCGAGGAGGATGCCGAGGCGGTAACCCCAGTGGTGGTCGGTGCCTAGCCGGCACAGCGATAGAAACGGGATAGTGCGCCTTGCGAGGGGAGTCCTCCGGTTGCGGGTTACAATCTCTCGAGGCAGCGCAGCGGGCCGGACCTCTCAGGATGAGCCACCCACGAATCCTGTTGAGGGTCCAAACTTGCTTCGATCCATCCTCCGAGCAGCCAGGTGCGCTGCGCTGATCCTCAGTCTCTCAGACCGACCCCAAAGCCACTGCCAGAAATCTGTCACCCCCGGGTTCTGTGCCCCACTTCACAGCCTCTGTCCGGTTCCGTCAGCAGGACTTGCCGGCGTTGTTCGGGGTTGCGTCGGTGACGGGCCTGATCTCTAGTGAGGGGCAAGAAACCCCGGTCCGCATCGCATTTTTCGCACATTGCCGTGCCTGACGGTGGCTGCGTTTCCGCTTTTCTGAATACGACTCAACGATCTGGCGTTGGACGAGAGGGTGGCGAGTAAGAGCGATTTGACGATGCGTGGTGGACGGAGAAACCGAGAAATGCCGTACTGACCGGCACAAACTCGATTGTGGGTCCAAGATTTCCCTTGCTCATCGCCTTTCTCACGAGGCCGGATTGTCCTGGTCAGAGTGCGCGCCGATCAAGATCTAGCACGATCAGGGTGTTTTGGGGAAAGTCGAAAAAGGTTTGGATTAGTAGAAGTAGTTTTGGATTCCCTCCAGACCCCTACGCTTCCCAAAAACCAGCACGTCGCGTCACGGGTGTCTAAAAACCAGCACTGCGTGTCACGGGGTCCTGTTCGTGCTTCGCGATCAGGGCCCTGGGTGGTGGACTCTACATTGGTAGGGGATTTACGGCAGTTCATTACCCCCTCCCCAGCCCTCCCCCTACCAGGGGAAGGGAGCAAAAGGCACTCGTGAGTAACAACAAGGTACTGGGACAACGATTCGATAGCGTGTTCCTAGGATTGAGTACCAGCAGTCCTGGGTACGTCTGCACGACGCTTACGGAGTAAAACTCCTCCAGCACCACAACTACGAAGAAACAAGCGTGAAGGCATGACCACCAGGGGGGCCACGGACGCCTACTGATCACCTTTGGGTCCTATTAACGTTGGTCCATTGGTTCCTTCACACCACGGTTATCCCTGTTGTTGTTCTCGTTACTCAAGACGTATTCACGCCCATCACTACCCACCCCTTGGTGTTTCCTATCGTAGCCAGGGTTGCTTTTGCTCCCTCCTCCTTCTAGGGGGAGGGCTGGGGAGGGGGTAACCCCCCTTAGAATTGAGGGGCCTGAAATCGATCGGTGTAGGCACCCTCCTCCTTTAACCGTTGGTATTCCCACTCGTACGGTGATTCACGCAGACGGGCCGGGCCGTTGCGAACATCGTTACCCATGTTGCTGGCTTTGGGAAAGTGGCTGTAGATCATCAGGCGCCGCGGTTTGCCGGAAACGTTTGGCTTGGAATTATGGATCAGCAAGGTGTGGAACAACAGCATCGAACCGGCCGGGGCCAGAACATCGATCCCTCCATCGTGATCGACCAGCGATGGCAACACCTGCCAGCCGTTGTCGCTGGCTTCGTGTTCCAGATCTGCTTGGTGGGTCCCTGGCCACACCCGGATTGGACCGGAGTCGGCCGGGCAATCATCCATGCAGATCGCGGAGGAGAGGATAGTTTGCGGATAGTTCTGGGCCTTGTAGTAGGCCCAGTCGCTGTGAACGGGGAACCGGTCGGTGATCTGTTTGGCCTCGATCCCGGGCACCGGTTCCGGCAGCGGCTCTTTGTAGTTGAGTTTCTCTTCCATCACTATCGGTTCGTCACCCATAATTTGGCGCATCGGCGCGAGCAGTCGTTCATCGGCCGAGATTCGAGCCAGAAACAGGGACAGATCGTTGATCGGTTGGATCTTGCGGATCACCTGCTGGCCCGATGAACCGTTACAGATGTCGAGACGCCCGCTCTTCCGTCCGTTCGCCAGAGATGAATTGATGATCATCGTCAAAATGTGATCGGCCTCTTCGCGCATGCGGGCCGCCTCGTCGGCATCGAAGCGCCCGGGCAAGATCAGATAGCCCTGTTCGTGAAACTGCTGAAGCTGTTCGGCTGAGAGTTCAGGATTCATCACGGCTGCTCCTTCATATTCATGTCATTAGCTACCTCGATAGTACCCCTTGGTGGAGCAGGTTGAACACAGCTATCTCGAGGTTGACCCATGTCCCGGGCGTCGTAATCAACCGATAAGGGTATCGAGCTCGAGCAGGTACATCTGTCGCCCATCGCCGCCGTGCGCTGAATCGACGACGACCCTGGTGCCATCGGGGCTGAAGCGGGGATGAAGATCACAGCGCCATTCCTCATGGTAGGCGTCAGGAGAATGAAAGGCCCCCAGCTCGCTGCGCTGCCCGCGCGCGACGTCATAGAGATAGAGCTCCTGCAGGCGGCCTTTGGTGTGATGGGCATAGGTATCGTTGAGGAAGTCAAGTCCAGATTGTTCTGTAGTTTCCTCCAAACCCTGGTGCCAAGTCAAGCCACCCTCATGATGAGTTCCTCCAATTCCGCCGGCTCAACTAACCAGCTCATATCCAAATACCGCTTCCCAGAGAGCCACTCCTCACTCGTCTCCATACACAACGCCGTCACCAACCGCAAGCAAGACTCCCGATTCGGAAAGATCCTCACCACCCGAGTCCTACGCTTGATCTCCTGATTCAGACGCTCCAACGAATTCGTAGTCCTGATCCTCAAACGATGAGAAACAGGGAACGCGAAACACACCAAGCACTCCTCGACATGCCCCTCCAAATGCTCAGCCAGGGCCCGATGACTACCACGCCAGGCATCCACCACTTCCACCACTGCTTCCCTGGCCCACTCCAAGGTAGGCGCCCGGAAGATCCCCTTGAGGTCCTCGGCTAGGTGCTTACGATGCTTCCTCGCTACTCGACCCAGCAGATTCCGAGCGAAATGAACCTGGCAGCGTTGCCAACTCGCGCCCTGAAAGTGCCTACTGATCGCTGCTCTCAATCCTGCATGGTCATCACTCGTTACGAGCTGCACACCCCGAAGGCCCCGGGTCTTGAGAGATCGGAAGACCTCCTGGTAGGTAGCTTCACTCTCCGTATCCGACACCGCCACAGCGAGTATTTCGCGGTAACCGTCAGCCCTGACCCCCGTCACGATCAGCGTCAGCGAAGCGCCGAGGCTTTGCCGTCCGCCCAGGCTGACCACCTGATGGTCGACCCGGACATGTTCGTAGCGAGCATCCACCATCAGGTACGGGTACTCAACTTCTAGCGGACGAGATCTCCATGCTTGGAGGTCCTCATCGAGCTGCCTCGTGAGGTTGCTGACGGTGCTCTTGCTGAAACTTGTTCCGCATAGGACTTCGGTAACGTCTCTGACTTTCCGGGTTGATATTCCTTCGAGGTACATCGTCATCAGGGATAGCACGAGGGCTTTCTCGTTGCGTTGGTACTTCTCGAAGAGTTCTGTCCTGAAGGTGCCATCTCTGTCTTGGGGGATGAGTAGCTCGAGGCTGCCGACTCTGGTTTTGAGTTGTCTGGGTTTGTAGCCGTTGCGGTAGCCTTTCCTGCTGGGCGTTCGTTGGTATGGCTCAGCGTTGAGGTGGTGGCTGATTTCGGCTTCAAGGATGTGCTGTAGGGCGTTCTGGACGATTCGTTGTAGGAACTCGGGGTCATTGAGTAGGGCCTCTTGTAGCGTGTCGGGCGTGGGCGTATTGTCGGGGTTAGCCATCGCTTTCCTCCTCGTGAGTTGGTGGTTCTTCTCATCTTGGAGGGCGATGGCTACTTGTTGCTAGGTAGCCTCGCTATTTACAGAACATATCGGACACAACCCGTTGAGGATCCAGGCGTTGCCCGGGAGATAGCTGCAATGCCCGTTGAGCGCCATCACCCCGTGGCCGATCACCTCGCCGTCGTTGGGCCTTATGCCATCTTTGTAAAGGTAGAAGGCGCCCTGATGGGACGGCTGCCAGGCCCAGGCCAGGATCGTTTCGGGATCGCGCCAGATAAAGTGTGACATCTGGCCCAGATCGTGAACGACCCGAATGTCGGAACCGTCCAGCGCCGCCGTCATCATCCGCGTCTTGAAGCCACCGTCACCAAAGCGCCAGCGATGCAGAAAGATGAAGCGCGAGCCGTCGGGGTTGAAGAGAAGATGGTTGAAGTAATGCTTGGCCTCGCTGAGGTCGCCGTGCGGAAACGGGATGGCGGCCACCTCCTCGATGGTGATCAGCTGTCTGGCCTGCCCGGTGACCAGGTCGAGGTGGTACAGGCCGCTGTCGGCCGGAGCCAGGACGTCGTGGTTGGGGTCGGGGATACCGGCATAACCGTAGCCGGGTCGCATATGGTCGATCCGCCGGAAGTCGGTGCCGACGGCCGTTCGCCCATCGGGGGCCACCGTGTAGACCGGGTGGCTCAGGGTGCGCCGTTCACCGCTGTGGACGTTGAGAATGTGAGAGATGAAGTGGTCGCCATCGCGATCGTTCCAGATGATCTCGTCGGAGGAACCTGGAATCCACTGGAGCATGCAGCCCTGCTGCCAACCCCAGGCGCGGGTCTCTCCTAGCTCGATCCAACGGTCGTTGTCGGCCAGATCGATCATGCCCACGCTGATCGTGTCGGCGGCTGTTGGAGAGCGGTGTTCGAAGTCGACCTCCATGCCCAGCACATAGCGACCGGTCGGATCGAACTGCAATTTATCGTAGTAGCTGAACCAGTGATACCTTGGACCGGTGGTGATGGGTCGGGCGGTCACCATTCTCTGCACCCTACTAAACCCGAGTTAAAACCCACCGGCCCGAGGGGCTCGCTTCTCCGGGATCGGCGAGACATTGACGGCCCTGCCTCCGGTCCCGTACCCTCGAACCCACGAGGGCCGACGGGCCCCAGCTACGTGAAGGGGATCGCGACCGATGACCACGAACAGCGGATTGGCGGACGGTCAGGTACGGCAGTTGCGGGACTGCGGATACCTGCTGGTCCCCGACCTGATCGACGAGGCCACCATCGAGGCCGTGCGTAGCGAGCTCCACGAAATCGTCGACGACGTGGCGCGCCGGCTTCACGCCGAGGGCAAGCTCCCCGAGGCGTACTCCGACGCCGGCTTCGACCGGCAGCTCGCGAAGATCGCCCAGCACGATCTCGACGCCGCGAGAGAGGTCATCGCTCTCATCAAGGGGGGGCAGGGCGCCGGGGAGCTCGTGGGCCCCGCCACGTACAACCTGATCACGCACCCGCGGCTGCTCGACGCCGTCGAATCGATCGTCGGCCCCGAGATCATCGGGTCGAGCGTCTACCGGCTCCGCCCCAAGGCCCCCGGCCTCCAGAGCGGCGCCGTCCCGTGGCACCAGGACAGCGGCTACCTCCTGGGCCACTGCGACGACCAACTGATCGTCACCTGCTGGATCCCCCTGATCGACGCCACCCTCGAGAATGGCTGCCTCCACGTGATCCCGGACGCCCACAAGGGCGGCATCCTCAGGCACCACACGGGCGGCCCGAGCGGATTCCTGGTGGTCCTCGACGACGACCTGCCGGAGGACCTGGAACCGATCGCCATCCCGGTGCCGAAGGGCGGCGTGCTGTTCCTGACCAACCTCACCCCGCACGCCTCGTACCTGAACAACTCCGACCACATGCGCTGGAGCCTCGACCTGCGCTACCAGAGCCCCGACGTGCCCCACAACATCGACAAACACCCATCCGACATCGACCCCGACGGACCCGAAATCGAGATCGCCTGTTACCCCCCCGAAGCCGACTTCATCCTGCGCAGCCCCAGCCACCCGGAGAGGGAGGTCCGAAGCTGGAAGAAACTGAAGAAGATACGGGACGAGTACTTTGCGAGGCTTAGTGAGCTGAGGGTGCATATGCGGCGCTGGAGCGCAGCAAAGGAGACGTAGTGAAGAAAGAGGTGGAGCGTGTGATAGTTCAGGGAGCGAGTGACCCCTCCTTTAGTCTGAGATCGATCAGGACGATCATCAGGTGCCCTGGCTACCGCTCGAAATCCTCACCCTTTTCGACCACCACCGGATGCGCCTGAACCGATGGCGGTGCCATCAGCTTTTTCTGGCGTTCGGTGGCCGCCGGGAAGTCGTCGACGTTGTAGTTCTCGATACGCCACGAGGAGTGCGGCGGGGAATACTTGTACAGCAGCGTGCGCCGCTCGTGATCGGCGGTCCAGGACTGCGTACCGTGGATCAGGGCCTCGGTGAAAATCAACACGTCACCGGCCTGCATCGGGGGTTGGATCACGTACGGGACAGGTCGTGAGAAATCCCGTACGTCCGGTGGCAGATTGCGCAGGAAATTGGTTTTGTGGCTCCCCGGAACACACGCAAAACCACCGGCACCAGCGGGCGCGTCGGAGAGGTTGTACGTCGCCACGGTGAGGCCGTTGCGCATGACGCCGTCCCGGTAGTCATACCAGTGATCGCTCTCCCTGCCGGCACCTCCATGCAGCGGGTTTTTTAAGCCGCCCTCACGCATGAAAATGCAGTAGTCGTGGTCGATACGCAGGCGTCGGCCGATGAGTTCAACCAGATACTCCAGGACCACCGGATGATCGAACAGATCAACGAACGGCTGGCCCCACTGCGATACGCCGCCGAAGCGGCGAAACGGTCCATCGTTTTCCTGCCGCGGCCAGGCAGCGTCCGCGAGGTTGATGTAATGCGCGCATTCGTCACGAGAAAGCACACCGGGGATGACGATAAAACCCTGCAGGTCAAACAGAAATTTTTCCTCGTCACTCATTCCCATACCCAATACAGTACTCGAATAGTGGTCCTGCCGGCCGGGGGGGCGGTGTTCTTCAACTACGGGACCGCTCACAGCACCAAGGGCAGCAATACCGACCATGAGCGGGCGGGCCCTGCGTACCACTTTCTGCGGACCGACTCCGCAGAGCCGGACTTGCGAATCCGGTGGCGCTCGAAGAGGTGTTCTCGAGCCCCGAAAACCAGGCGACCATCCCTCATCAGGACAAAGCGTTCAAGACACACAGTTTCTACGTCGCACAACCGGTCTGAGGGAGACGATCAGGAAATAACTGGAACGGTCGCGGTGGTACCGGGCGGCACTAGCAGCCGCGCCGGTAACGAGCCGGTGGCCGACGGCGGTCTCTCAAAAACCTGAAGGAAGGTAGCCGCGTCACTCGTGGAGCATCACCCGGCTCTTGTCGCCGAGGATGAGCCGGTGGGTACTGGGCCAGCCGGTGTGGCCGGCGATGTGGACGTCCTCACCGATGAGACTTCCCTCGATGCGGGGCTTGACCCCTTCGATGTGGGTGCCGGTGCCGACCACCGCGTACTCGATTTCGGCGTTGCGGATCACCGCGCCGTTGCCGATGGTGGTGTAGGGGCCGATGAAGGCGTGTTCGATCAGCGACCCGGCACCGATCAGGGCCGGACCGAGGATGGTGGAGCGCCGGACCACCGCCCCCTCTTCGACGATCACGTCACCGACCACCTCGGCGCGGTCGAGTTCGCCGCGGATGTCGCGCCTGAGTTTGAGCAGCTCGAGGCGATTGGCATCGAGGATATCCTCGGCCTTGCCGGTGTCCTTCCACCAGCCGCGCACCTCCACTGGGGACACGTGATACCCCTGCTCGATGAGCATCTGGATGGCGTCGGTGATCTGGTACTCGCCCTTGGCACCGGGCTCGAGGGTCTCGATCATCGCGTGGATCGTGTGGTCGAAGACGTATACTCCGGCTACCGCCAGGTTGCTCTGCGGCTCCTCCGGCTTTTCCACCAGCCGAACGACCTTACCGTCGTCGATTTCGGCTACCCCGAAGGCGCGGGGGTCCTCGACCGGGACCAGCGCCAGCACCGCGTTGACGCCACGATCGGGGTGGAACGATTCCACGAAGCTGCTGACGCCGTACTCGAAGAGGTTGTCGGAGAGGTACATCACGAAGGGGT
The DNA here is from genome assembly GCA_963662295.1 of Trueperaceae bacterium. Taxonomy (GTDB): domain Bacteria; phylum Deinococcota; class Deinococci; order Deinococcales; family Trueperaceae. Next base: position 2,765,326 of record OY759346.1, on the reverse strand, counting down.
CGTCGCCGAGGAAGTCGCGCGAGACCTGAACCGCATGTGCCAGGCCCTTGGGCGGATTCTGGATGAGGTAGCTGAAGTTCACGCCCTCGCCGTAGCCGTCGAGGGTCTCTTTGAGGATGGTGATGGTGTCGTAGCTGACCACCACCCCGATATCGCGAATACCGACCTCAGCCAGATTGTCGACCGCGTAGTGGATCAGCGGACGGTTGGCGACGTTGATGGTCGGCTTGGGGCGCAGGCTGGTGATCGGTCGTAGCCGCGTCCCCAGACCTGCGGCCAGAATGAGTCCTTTTATGCGGCGCTCTCTTTCACGGTGGTTCACCATACCGCACGCCTGTCACAGGGTGGTGGGGTGCCGCTGTCAGGGCCTCGTGCGCCGCCACCGCCACAGCCCGAAAAAGGCGATCACCCACAGGCTGGGTAGCAGCAACCAGTCCCCTCCCAGGACCGAACCGCGGCCGGTCAGCGCCCCGATGGCGAGGCTGATGGCCAGCGCCAGCAGGGTAGCGCCGAGTGCGGCCTGAACCAGCCGTTCGCCTAACGACAGGGTTCGGAACACCACCGGCGAGGCGCGGGTGCGGAAATAGACGATACCTATGGCGATAGCGGCGGGCAGCAGCAGCGCGCCGGCCACCAGCGCCAGCGTGGGCGCCGGGCCCCAGCCGCGGAGCGCCGCCAGCCCGCGCAGCTGGCTGGCCGCCACCGTGCCGGCAGCCAGGCCGGCCACCAACAGCAGCAGGCTGGTGAGCGGCAGCTGGCGCATCATGGCCGCCAGCGAACCGCGGAAGCTGGGCAGCGCCGGGCCGGGATCGGGGAGTGGGCGACGCCCCGGAGTGGGGGCGGCCAGTCGGTTGTCTGGGTAGGTGTCGATGCCGAGTCGATCGCGACGATCGCACCAGGGGCAGCTGCCGAGGTGGGCGCCATGAAGGTGGCTGGGGGAGATGTCGCAGGTTGCCAACGACGCCTCGAGCCGGGCCAGGCTACGCTCCCACAGCTCGGCCGCAGGCCGCCGCTGGGCGGGGCCCTTGAACGCGCGTCGAAGAAGCTCACGGAGGTCTCGCGGCAACAGCTCGAATGGGGGCGCGGTGGGCATTGGCGCCAGCAGCGCGCTGCCCAGGTAGGGGCTGCGGCGGGCCGCCATGTTCGCCTCGATCGCGGGCGGCTCTCCCTCGCCCCGATAGACCCCGGCAAAGGGGTGGATCCCCTCCATCAGCAGCAGAAACACCAGCACCGTCAGCCCGTAGCGATCGTGGCTGGGTTGGCGGGTCACCGCTCGAAAGCTCCTGCCCTGCAGTTCGGGCGGGGTGTATTCGGCCTTGCCGACCGGGCAGCGGTAGAGCTTGCTACCGGCCCGTACCTGCACCGAATCCAGATCGACCAACGTCACCAGCGCCCGCTCGGAGACGAGGATGTTGCTCTCGTTCAGATCACCGATCACGTAGCCCGCTCGGTGCACGGCGGCCACCACCCGGCACAGGTTGCGGGCGATGCGCACCAGGTAGCGCCAGTCGAGTCCGGGCGCCCGCCGGAGCCGGCTGCCCGGGTGGTAGAGCTGGTGCAGCGGTAGGGTGCGGCCGAGATCGAGCCCGGGCATGGCGAAGCCGACCACCTGCCCGGCCGCATCCTCGACCAGCGCTTCGGGCCAGGCGATGGTCACGTGGCCTGCGGCCCGCCCCGGGTCGTCGGGTGCCTGGGCGATCATCGCCAACAGCTTCTCGCTCGGTGCCGAAGCGGCATCGTGGTAGAGCTTGATCGCCCGCCGGGTGCCGTCGGCCAGCCCGTAGATCACCGCTTCGCCACCACGGCCGAGTTCCGCTCCCAGGGCGAGCGGCCGGCCGTCCAGCAGCAGCTGAGGTGTTTTCGTGGCGGGGGCCGGCCTGCTGCTCATCTGTGCGTAGCCAGCAGCAGGGTGAGGTCGTCGTCGGTGCGGCTACGCACCCGCTCGCTGGTCAGAAACCCCTCGAGGGCGCGGCCGCGCTCCAGGGCGCCGCGGTCGGCATCTGCGGCGAAGCCGAACAGCGGCTCGAAGAAGGGCGCGAACGGCGTCTCGCCTGTTAACGCCACCGGTTCGAGGCCGTCGGTGAACAGGGCCAGCGCGTCGACCCCCTCGAGCGCCGCCTCGGTCAGGCTGGCGCCTCGTAGCGCCTCGGCTCCGGTAGCGAAGAGGGTCTCGCCGGCGTAGCGTCCATGCTGAGGTCGGGTGACGCGCTCGAGGAGGCCGTGGCGACGGACCACGATGGCTCCGTCGCCGATCTGGCAGCCCAGCAGCTGGCTGTCGGTCGCCAGCAGCAGCAGCAGGGTGCAGGCGTAGTCGCGCAGCTCGCCCTGCTCGCGGGTGGCCAGGGCGTCCAGCTGGCGGCGGACGCGGCTCACGGCGACGGCAACCCGTGAGGGCCAGCTCCCCGGCTCCACCTCGAGCCGGCACAGGCTTTCGACCGCCACCCGCACCGCCAGCTTCGCGCCCGCCGCCGCCTGCCGCGCCGAGCCGGCGCCGTCGGCAGCGGCCAGCAGCAGGGTCCCCGACGGACTCGAAGCGCACAGGTAGGCGTCGTCGTTGCCCCGCGCCGAGCGCAGGTGCGAGGCGCCGGTCGCCGAGGCAGCGGTCACCCGCCACAGGGGCGCCGCACCCTCCGAGTCCGCCTGCGCCTTCGGGGCCGGTTTGGCGGTCATCAGGTGTCGACGTCGGCCCAGCCGATGGGGGGCAGCGCCAGCTGATCGCCCACCCGCGAGTGCGACACCTTCTGCTGGCTCTGCGACAGCCACAGGAACAGCTCGGCGAACATCAGCCCCTTGAGCCTCTGCGGCGGCCGGTTCTCAGGAGCGATCTCGGCGAGCCGGTTCATGTTGGCCCCCTCGACCCCCACCGCAAAGAAGATCAGGCCGTGGTCGGTGTCGGCCTGACGCATGGCCGCGGCCGCCTGTTTCCAGTCGTCGGTGGGCTGGCCGTCGGTGATCAGGAACAGCCACGGGCGGTAGTACTGGAGGCCGGCCCGCTTGTAGATCTCCTTGCGCTCGGCCAGAAGCTCTAGGCCCTTCTCGAGCGCCTTGCCCATGGGGGTCGAGCCGCCGGTGCGCAGCTCGCTCGGGATCCACTGCTCCACGGTCACAAAGTCCTGCTCGACGCGGGCCTCGCCGCCACCGAAAGTCACCAGCGCCAGCTCCACCCGGCGGCGGGCCAGCTCGTCGTTCATCACGTCCTGTTTGAACAGCGCCAGACCCTCGTTGAGGCCGCGGATCTTACCGCCCGACATCGAGGCAGAGGTGTCGAGAAGCAGCAGGCAGGGCGCCCGAGGGTCAGGATTCTCGGCCAGCTGTACCAGATCGAGTTCGCTCATGATCTCCCCTTGAAGCCGCCGCCGGCCGGCGGCGGGTAATGGTTGTAGTGGCCAGTCTAGGGGCTGGCCGGCGCCGGCAACAGCGAATTGTTCGCGCCGTCGCGGGCGCGGCGCCTACCGGGATGCGCCAAGGCGTAACGGTAAGATGCGCCATGAGCGAGCAGACCTCCGACATCCGCCTGTCGATCACCAATGACAGCGACGGCGTCACCGATATCCGCTGGGAGGCCGACGACGCCCCCGAGCCCGGCGAGCAGCACGCTGAGGCGATGATTCTGGCGCTGTGGGACCCGCACGAGCGCAACACCATGCGCATCGACCTGTGGACCAAAGAGATGACGGTCCAGGACATGAACGACTTCTTTTTTCAGACCATCCTGACCATGGCCGATACCTATCGAAGCGCGACCGGCGACAGCGACCTGATGGCCGAGATGAAGATCTTCGCGCGCGAATTCGCGGAGCGGGCCCTGAAGCGCGAAGAGTGAGTGTGGAGAGCCGCCCGCAACCCCACTGCCGAGATGAAGCGATGGTGAGACGTGCCTCTCATTGCTAGCTGCTAGACTGCGCCATGTTCCCTTTGAGATGGTTGGCGGCGCTGCTGGCGTTGGCCGCGGTCGCCTTCGCTCAGCCCCTGCAGCTCGACCCAGCGGGCCGTATAGCCTTCATCGACCCTAGCGGCCGGCTGGCCACCGTTCACCCCGACGGCAGCGGCCTCGAGCTGCTGACGGAGGTCGGGCGGCGGTTTCAGTTCCCGGCCTGGTCGCCCGACGGCGACAAGATCGCCGCCATCGGCATGGAGCAGGGGATCGGCACAGTGGAGGTGTTCTCCCTGGCCGGCGAGGAGCCGCTCGAGCTGTACAGGAGCCTCCCCCAGCCACCCTTCTATCTCTACTGGTCTCCCGACAGCCAGACGGTGAGCTTTCTGGCCAACCACCCCACCAACGTCATCGGCCTGCACCTGGTCTCACTGTCCGAGGGCAGCGATCGGGTGTTGCTGACGGGTAGCCCCTTCTACTGGACCTGGGCGGCCGACAGCGATAGCATGCTGGTGCATATCGGCCCGCCGGGATCGGGCTCGCGGCTCGGCTTCACCGAAGCCGGCGACGACACCCTGGTCGAGAATCTCGACACGCCCGGTTTCTTTCAGGCGCCGGTGATCTCGGCCAGCGGCCGCTACGTCGCCTTCGCCAACGTCGGCAGCGGCGGGGCCCGCAGCGTGATCCTTCGTTCGCGCTCCGGTGGTGCCGGCGAACCGGTCGAACGGGAGTTGCGCCATCAGGGCCTGACGGCCCTGGCGTTCAGCCCCACCGAAGACCTGCTGGCGCTGATGCGGCCCCCTCAGGCGGCGCCCTTTTCGTTCGGCCCGATCCAGATCCTGGACGCCGAGTCCGGACGGCTCGAGCCGCTGGTGGATGATGTGGCCTTCGCCTTCTTCTGGTCGCCCGATGGGCGCTTCATCGCCTACCTGACCCCGTTCGACAGCAGCGGCCAGCAGGCGTCGTTGGGGGATAGTCAACTGGTCTCGTTGCAGCCAGCGCGTCGCTTCAGCCTCAAGGTCGCCGAGGTGGCCAGCGGCGACATTCGGGAGCTGGCGGTGGTCATTCCCAGCCCCATGTTCCTGCGCCAGTTCCTGCCCTTCTTCGACCAGTTCGCGCTCAGTCATCGCCTGTGGTCGCCCGACAGCGACGCGCTGGTGATGCCCTTGCTCGACGCACAGGGCCGCAGCCAGATCACGGTGATCTCGCTGGACGGCAGTCAGCAGGTGGTGGCGGAGGGCGATACCCCCTTCTGGAACGTTCGCTGAGGGTTACCCCCTCCCCAGCCCTCCCCCGAATTCGGGGGTTACCCCCTCCCCAGCCCTCCCCCTGGTAGGGGAAGGGAGCAAAAGGCAATCGTGAGTAACAACAAGGTAGGGCAACAACGATTCCACAACGTGTTCCTAGGATTGAGTACCATCAGTCCTGGGTACGTCTGCACGACGCTTACGGAGTAAAACTCCTCCAGCACCACAACTACGAAGCAACAAGCATGAAGGCATGACCACCAGGGGGGCCAGGGACGCCTGTTGTTGACTTGGGGTCCTATTAACGGGGGTCCTATTACCCTGTTGTTGTTCTCGTTAGACGGCCCATTCCCACCCGATCAGAATGAGTGATTGGTGACTCCGGCATGCTCAAACCAACCCAACACATCCCCCAACGTCGACACCGTCGATAGCGCAGCCGCGATCGCAGGAGTCCAACGCTCCCCTCCGGTCGGGGTCTCGCCCCCGGTAGCAGCTTTCACGATCCCGGCCAGGTCGCCGACAGGTTCAGTATCTTCGCGCCGGAACGAAACACCAGCGGCAACTCATATGGGGTTCCCCCAGAAAGTCCGTGAGGCTGTGCTCGTCGACCCAGGCGTAGTACAGGGCCTGCAGCACCGCCCATCGACTCCGGCAGGGTCCCCACCTCGCCCTGCTGCGCCAGGTCGCCTCCCGGAAGTGCGGCCCGGGCATGGCCGCGGGATCGAAGCGCTCGGCGTAGGCGCGGGGCGGAATTAAGCGGCCCCGACCGCTGCACCCCCAGCTGATCCATCACCACGATCTGCCCCGGCCTCAGCTTCGGAGCGATGACCTGCTCGATGTACGCTAAAAACGCCACGCCATCCACCGCTCCGGTCAACGTCATCGCGTCACCCACACCCTCATCGAGACTGATCGCTGCAACGAGGCTGGTGTTCTCCCCACGGTTCTTCGGCACCCTACCCACGGCACGTTGTCCACGTGGGGCGTAGGCGTAGGGCAGGGTCATGGCGACGTTGAAGCCGCTCTCATCGACGAACACCAACCGGTGCGGGTCAATACCTCTGATCCAAGCCAGGAACCTCCACCGGGCCTCTGGATTCTGTTCACTCGCGTAGATCGTCTTTTTTTCTCCCGTCGATCCCAATCTCTGTACCCAGCGGCACATGGTCGCTCTGCTGATGCGGACGCCGGTTCTCTCCAAGAAAAGGTCGCAGCGCTGGTCGTGGGTGAGGTCGTTGCTGATGAGGCTCTGCTCAACCCATGCCTGGCCTGCGAAGACGACCGTCATGGAGGGCGCTGGGGCGGCCCGGGGAGGTTCTGGGGGTGAGATCTCCACTTTGGCGGTAGCGGCGGAGGTAGCGACTGACGGTGGCGGTTCCAACGTCGAACGTGTCTGCGGCTTCATGGAGGGTGTAACGCTTGTGTAGGACGGCGTTTACGATGCGTTCTCGGAGGTCGGTAGAGTGCGCCATGCCTCAGCATGAAGCACGATCACTCAATGCGCAACCCGCTGTAACCTACAAATCCTTACGTTTGAACTACTACCTCTTGTATCTTCTTAGCAACCACTGCTCCTTCTTCCAATCCTTCTTCTACCCCTAATACCCCCGCTTCGCATCCACCCTATTCCTCTCATCACCCGAGACGATAGCCTTCAGAGTAGCCGCGACATCCTCAATCCTGGCACTCTCCGCGCCGGTCATCCGATTGCCTCGGTGCGGGCTCACGACGATGTTCGGGAGTTCGTGCAGTGGCGCCTTGGACGGCAGGGTGCTGGCCCGGGAAGTGGGATCATGCGGGTGCTGCCACCAAACGTCGATGCCGGCTGCCAGAATCCGCCGCTGCTTCAGGCTCTCGTAGAGCGCATACTGATCGATCACCTCGGCCCGGCCCACGTTCACCACGATCGCGTGGGGCTTCATGGCTGCGAACACCTTCGTGTCCAGAATTTTGTCCGTTTCCGGGGTGTGCGGCAAGCTGACGACGATCAGGTCGGCGGCGGCAACGGCCTCGGTGAGCGCTTCCGGCGGGTAGCTGGTGCCCACGCTGTGATCTTGCAAGGGTGTCCGCTTCACGACCACGAAGCGCATCTCGAAGCCCTTCGCCAGACCGGCGAAACCCTGTCCGATCGCGCCGTAGCCCAGCAGCAGGCAGGTCTTGCCGGCCAGCGGGAGCGACATCAGGTCGTTGTCATACAGCGCGCGCCAGTCCCCTTTGCGAAGAGGGGGGTCGGCCTCCAGGAGCCTGCTGGCGCAGGCCAGCACCAGGGCCAGGGCGTGCTGAGCGACGAAGGGGGCGCTGTAGTGGGAGTTGTAGAGCTTCAGCTGCGGTCGGGCCAGCAGCTGCTCCCTGAGATCTGGAGAGATCCCCGCCATCGGCGCGATCACGTGGGCCAGCCTGGGACTATCGAGGGCCTCGTCGCTGGGACTGCCGTCGACCAGAACCTGGATCGATGGCAGATAAGGAGCCAGCTTGCCCTCGTCGGGCTCGATGCTGAGGTGGATGTCTGGAGCGAACAGGTGCCGCAGCTCCGTCGCCTCCTCGGCGCCGCGCCGGTTGCTCCACAGGACCTCGAGTGCGGCCATCAGCGATTGCCCTGTCCCGGCTGGAAATGCAACAAGATCGCCTCCCTCGTTCGTTTCAGCGGGAATCGCCTCCAGATATCAGGTAGCGAGGCTCCCTCCCCTGCGAAACGCCAACGATGGTCTCGCAGATCCTCTCGGTGCCCCGCACCCACTCTCGGCTCGAGCCGAGCGCAGGATCCCTGCCGCCCGCGATGTGGGGCGTAAGGATGACGTTGTCCAGCCCGATCAGGGGCGAGTCGTGGGCCAGCGGCTCCTCGTCGAAGACGTCGAGGGCGGCGCCCTCGATGTGGCCGCGGTCGAGCGCCTCGATGAGGGCAGCGGTGTCCACCAGGGGCCCCCGCGAGGTGTTGATGAGATAGGCCGAAGGTCGCATCAGCGCCAGCTCGCGGCGCCCGATGACGGGGTAGCGCCCGGGCAGCAGTCTACCGTGAAGGGTGACGAAATCCGCCTGCTCGAGCAGGGAGTCGAGCGGGTGATAGGGGATTCCGGTTGCCCGCTCGAAGGGCGGATCCCGGGTAGGAGCGAAGTAGCCGACCTCCATGCCGAAGTCGCGGCACACCTTGGCGACGTGGCTGCCGATCTCGCCCAGGCCGATGACCCCCAGACGGCGGCCGGCTAGCGGTCGAGGCGGCGTCAGCCCTACCCAATTGTCGGCCACCAGCTCCTGCGAGACGGCGGTCGGCGCCAGGCCGAGCCGACGGTAGCTGCCCTCGCGGACGGCGCGGTCGGCCTGAAAGAGTCGTCTCGACAGGGCGAGCATCGAAGCCAGGACGTGCTCGGCAATCTGCCTGGTGCCGATGTCGAGGCTGCACACGGCAACGCCGGCCTCGGCGGCGGCCGCGAGGTCGATATCGTGCCAGAAGATGTTGGCCTTGACGATGAGTTTCAGCTCCGTGGCCCGCTCGAGCATCGGCCGGGTGATGCGCAGCTTCCCTGCCTTGACCACATAGCTCGCATCCTCGATCAGTCGGGCCAGTCCAGCTTCGTCCTCGAGGGTGATAGCGCGGATCTCGAAGCGGTCTGGGGGGAGCAGCTGCGGCAGATCGATAGCCGGTGGCAGCGGCACGCTCCAGAGAACCCGCTCTCGCTTCGGTGAGGGCATCCCGGCAGGTCCTTCCGTCGGCCCTGGCGCTCAGGCCGCAGCGCGCAGCAGCCGGCCGTAGTGGGGGATGGGCTGCCGGTACCCCAGGGCCTGAAGGCAGGCCCACAGGGTCGCCTGGTTGCTGGTGGCGACGGGCTTACCGGTCCTGGCTTCGAGCAGCTCGATGACCTCGATGACGCCGAAGCCCGTCCCGCTGATGAAGATGGCGTCCGCCTCGGCTTTGAGGACACCCAGGGCCATCTGGAACGCCACCTCGGCGGGGGCGGGCGTGGTCACCGTCCAGGCGTCGAGGCTGTAGTCCGCGCCGAGCCGCTCGAGATCCTCCGTCCCCACGATGTCCAGTACCTCGATGCCGTTGCTTTCGAAGAAACGCTTGAAAAGATCGTTCATGGCGCTCGAGTACTCCGTTACCGCCACGATCTTGCTGGCGCCCAGGCTTGCCAGCGACGCCACCGCTGCCCCGGCCGCGGTCACCATGGGAATGCCCAGTGCGCGGCCGATCCGTTCGCGCAAGGTGTGCTCCCAGGCAGCACCTTTGACGAAACTCCCGCTGGTGCAGGCGAACGCCAGGACGTCGGGTTCGGTCTTGACCAGCTCGGAGGCCGCCGCCTCCATGTCGTCCCACAGGTCGACGTGGCCTGCGACGATCTCCTGCTCGCTGATGCCAATCGCGTCGCTGGCTCGCCACTTGGCGTGCTCCAGGCGGGTGGTGCAGACCGTGATGGCAGCGGGGGTCATGCGGTGGAAGTTCTCCTCCGCAATGATGTTTGCGGCAGGTACCAGTAGCCCGATCCTGCTTGCCATGCCGCCCCCTTTCCGAGGCGCGCCCGGTCGCCGCTACGACCCTCCCGGCCCGCACCGGCTCGGTGCTATCCTGACCCCATATTGTTAACACATACAGGCGTACCATGATCATCACCGCCCTGCGCGTAACCTCGGTGAAGCTGCCCCTCAAGGAGGTGTTCCAGGTCTCCTTCAGGGTGGTCACCGATGCCGACGTGGTGCTGCTCGAGCTGGAGACCGACGAGGGGCTCATCGGGGTGGGCGAGGTGGTGCCCCTGCCCCGCTTCAACGGCCAGTCGGTCGAGTCGGTAACGGCCGCCATCGAGCAGTACATGAGGCCCTACATCGTGGGCGAGGACCCGTTCCGAATGAACCGGATCCTCGACCGGGCGGGGCGCGCGGTGGCGGGCAACATGCCGGCCCTGTGCGCCGTCGATCTGGCGCTCCACGATCTCGTCGCCCGGGCCCTGGGCCGCCCGGTGGTGGACCTCCTCGGCGGCGCGGTTCGCGATCGGGTGGTGGCGGTCATCGAGATGCCTATCGAGGATCCCGAGCGGAGCGCTGCCAGGGCGCTGGCGCTCGTTGCCGACGGCTTCAAGGCGTTCAAACCCAAGGTCGGGCGCGATCCGCTGGACGACGCCGGGCGTCTCGCCGCGATCCGGGGGGCGGTCGGCGAGGGCGTTACTCTCCGGGTCGACGTGAACCAGGCCTGGACGGTGGATCAGGCGATCGGCTTCCTTCGGGAGTCCGAGCGGCTCGGGGTGGGTCTCGAATTGATCGAGCAACCGGTACCGAAATGGGACCTCGAGGGGCTGGCGCGAATTCGCAGCCGCACCGACGTGCCGGTGATGGTCGACGAGTCGGTGTTCACGCCTCAGGACGCCATGCGCGTCATCCGGGCCGGGGCGGCGGACATCATCAACATCAAACAGAACAAATCGGGCGGCCTGCGGGGGGCCATGAAGATCGCCGCTATCGCCGAAGCGGCCGGGGTCGAATACCTCCTCGGCGTCGACGATCCGATCGGCATCGGGACGGCGATGAAGGTCCATATGGCGTGCGCCCTCGAGCAGCTCACCCGCCCCTGCGAATTCTCGGAGTTCGCGGTGTTCGACGACCACCTGCTCGAGCGGCCGTTCGCCGTGGAGGATGGCCACGCGCTGCTGCCGGAAGGACCCGGCTTCGGGGTTCAGATCGATTGGGAGCGGGCGGCGGCGTTCCGGCATCACCAGGGCACCGCCCGTCCCGAGAGTCTGTGACCGGCCACGTGCCGGCGACTCCGCGCCCGGTTTGAGGACCACGTCAGACTGGAGTCTATGAAGAGCGACACAACCACCATCAATTACGCCCGGGTGTTCCACCTGCTGCGCGAGCAAGGTTCCTCTACCAGAGCCCAGCTCGCTCGCGACACGGGGCTGAGCCCCGCCACCATCACCACCATCACCCGAGACATGATCCAGCGGGGGTACGTGCGCGAAGCCGGTGCCGCCTCAAGCAATTCCGGTCGCCCGCCGATCATCCTGGAGTACAATTCCCGCGCCCGCTACGCCCTGGGGATCGATGTCCACGCCGACGGGATCTTCGGGGTGGTCACCGATCTCTATGCCCGCCCCCTCCACAGCGAGAGGCTCGAGCCTCCCCGCCCGGAGCCCGAAGCCATGATCGAGGCTCTGGGGGGCTGGATCGAACGGACCCTGGCCGCCCAGCAGCCCCAGGTGTGCGCCGCCGTCGGCATCGCCATGTCGGCGCTGGTGGATCAGGAGCGTGGCATGGTGCTCTCCTCGCCCGATTTCGGTCTCGCTCACCTGCCCCTTGCCGAACGCCTCGAGGAGCGGACGGGCTTTCTGCCGGCGCTCACCAATCTGACCCGCGCAGCGGCGCTGGCCGAGCGTTGGCTGGGCGCCGCCGGAGCGGCCGACAACATGATCTATCTGCGCGTGGGCAGGACCATCGGCGGCGCGATCATCATCGATGACCAGCCTTACTGGGGGAGTGGGCATGCCCCCTCGATGGCGCACCTGAACGTCGACCCGAACGGTCGTTCGTGCCGCTGCGGCAGCCGCGGCTGTCTCGACACCGTCGCCTCCGGGGCCGCGATCGTGCGCCGGGTGCAGGAGCTGATCGAGGGGGGGCGGGCCAGCTCCCTGATCGCGCGGGTGGACGGCGTCCTCGAGTTGATCACCGCCGATCTGATCCAGGAGGAGGCAGCCGCCGGCGATACCCTCGCGGGTGAGGCTCTTCAGGAGGCCGCGCGCTGGCTGGGGATCGGCGTCGCCACCTGCATCAACCTGCTGGGGCCCGACATGGTGGTGCTCGGCGGCACCTTGGGGCGCGGTGCCAGCGAGCTGTTTCTCGATACCCTGCGCAAGACCGCCCGCGCTCGGGCCGAGGCAGCGGCCGTGCGCGACGTCAGGATCGTGACCACCACCCTCGGCGAGGAGGGCAGCGCCGCGGGCGCCGCCGCCATGGCCATCTTCGACAATCTGGTCCACTCCATCGACCTGCACCTGGGCTGATCCGACGCCGAGGCTTGTCGCACTCGGAAGCACTTGTGTAAGCTTGTGCCAAGGCTTTTTCTGAACTGGCCAGTACGGTGCGGACAACGCGCAAAAGGGAAGGAGCGGGGCATGCCGATCGACCGGCTCAACGCCGTTCTCAGCCGACACCTCAGCGAGCTCGCCACCAGGGGCACGCTGAAAGGGGCGGAGTCCGTCACCACCGGGGTCCTGCCCGCTGGCGGCGGCCGCGGCCCACGCTATCTGCTGGCCGGGGAGGGGGACACGCCGTTCCTGAGGATGAACTCGAACGGCTACCTGGGACTGGCGCTGCGCGCGGAGCTGATCGCAGCCGAGGAGGCCGCGGTTCGCGACTTCGGGACCGGCCCGGGGGCGGTCCGCTTCATCGGTGGCAGCTTCCAGCCCCACGTCGAGCTGGAGCGGGCGCTCGCCGCCTTCCACGGCCGCGAGGCGGGCATGATCTTCAGCTCCGCCTACGCCGCGGTGCTGAGCGTGATCGTCCCCCTGACGGATGCCGAGACAGCCCTCATCAGCGACGAGCTGAACCACAACTGCATCATCAGTGCCGTCCGGCTTGCCCGCCCGCAGGAGAAGCACGTCTACCGCCACCTCGACCTGGGCGACCTGGAGGCGAAATTGCAGCAGGCGGCGGGCCGGGCCCGACGGGCGCTGATCGTGACCGACGGCATCTTCAGCATGCGTGGGGTGCACGCCCCGCTGGCCGACATCGTGGCGCTGGCCAGGCGCTACGACCGCCACTTCGCCGAGAACGTGGTGGTCGTGGTGGACGACTCCCACGGCGTCGGGGCGCTGGGGGCGACGGGCCGCGGCAGCGAGGAGCAGACCGGGAGCGAGCCGGTCGATGTGCTGGTGGCGACGCTGGGCAAGGCGCTCGGGGTCAACGGCGGCTACCTGGTCGGCGACCAGCTGCTGATCGACTATCTGCGAGAGACCTCGGCGATGTACATCTACTCCAACCCCATCACCCCCGGCGAGGCCGCGGCTGCGCGCAAGGCGCTCGAGATCCTCGACAGCGAGGTGGGCCGCGGACTGCTGGCGCACCTGCGCGAGGTTACTGACCGCTTCAGGCGAGGTCTGCTCGAACTCGGTTACGAGACCCTCGCCGGCGACCATCCGGTGGTGCCGCTGATGGTTCGCGACACGCCCAGGACGGCGGAGCTGACGGCCTACCTGCGGTCCCGGGGGATCCTGGCTACCGGGTTGAAATACCCCGTGGTGCCCGAGGGGGACGAGTCGATCCGCTTCCAGATCTCCGCCGACCACACCGGCGAGGACATCGATCAGGTCCTCGAGGCGCTGGCGGACTTCCGGGCCGGCAGAACTGGCCGGCCGTGAGGCGCGACGCCATCGAGCGCGTGGCCGTCATCGGGGCCGGCACCATCGGGACCGGCTGGGCAACCTTCTACACCGCCAAGGGGCTGGCCGTTCGCCTTGCCGACGAGCTTCCCGAGGTGGCGGAGGCGGCTGCGGTCAACGTTGCCGCCAATCTTCGCTTCATGGAGGAGCAAGGGTTTTTATCCGCCGGTGGGGCCGCGGCAGCGCGGGACCGGCTGCAGGTCTTCGAGAGCACAGCTGCCGCGGTGGAGGGCGTGGAGCTGGTCCAGGAGGCCGTGTTCGAGAGTTACCAGGCCAAGGGTGCCGTCTTCGCCCTGCTCGACGAGCTGACGCCGCCGGAGGTGCCCCTGGCCAGCAGCTCGTCGGGTCTGCTGATGACGGAGATCCAGGCGTCGATGGCGCGTTACCCGGAACGCGCCCTGATCGCCCACCCCATCCACCCGGTCTATCTGGTGCCGCTGGTCGAGCTGGTCCCGGGAGCGCGCACCGATCTCGAGCTGCTGGGCGCCATGAGGGCGTTCTACGAGCGACTCGGCAAGGTGCCGGTCAGCCTCAACCGGGAGGTCCCCGGCTACCTGGAGAACCGGCTGACGGCCGCCCTGTGGCGCGAAGCGATCGACCTGGTGCACCAGGGGGTTGCCAGCGTGGAGGACGTGGACCGGGCGATCTGGGCCGGCCCGGGGCTCCGCTACGCCCTGATGGGTCCGCTGCTCATCTACCACCTGGGTGGGGGCGAGGGCGGGGTAAGGCATTTCGTCGAGCACCTCGGTCCGGCCTTCTCCGACTGGTGGCAGGACATGAACACCTGGACCGAGTTGCCGACCGGAGCGCTCGACGCCTTGGAGCAGGGCCTGCAGCGGGCCATGGACAGCCGCAGCATCTCCGAGGTGGCGGCCTGGCGGGACGGTCAGTTGGTGAAGCTTCTCAGGGCCCTAGCGGGATCTCGCCCCCCTGAGGCTGAACCCGGGTCGTGACGGGGTCGGCCGGACCCCGGCGGGCCGGCTCGGGGCCGGGTTTCAACATTCCCAGTGGGCGTGATGGTGGGTCGGCGATAGCAACGGTAGGGAGAAGAGCATGCGTGTCTTGCTGCGAGGCGGAAACCTGATCGATGGGCTTGGCAATCTGCTGGAGGTGACGGATCTGCTGGTCGAGGACGGCAGGATCGCCCGCATCGGGAACGAGCGCGAGGGGGCTGAGGGCGACCCGGACGAGGTGTTGGAACTGGCCGGCAAGGTGGTGATGCCGGGGCTGATCGATTGCCACGTGCATATCTGTAAGGGCAACGCCGCCGCCGAGGTCCCACTGTGGCACTCTGAAGCCGGGGTGACCGAGCACGAAGCGGGCTTTTTGCAGGCCTCCGGCGGGCTCAGGGATCTCGCCGCGGGGGTGCACCACGCCCAGGTGACCTTGGCAGCGGGCTTCACCACGGTTCGGGACGTGGGTCTGGCGTTGGACTACAGCGACATCGTGTTGCGGGAGGCCATCGAGCGCCGACCCGACGTCTTCCGCGGCCCCCGGCTGCTGGCCTCTGGTGGGGGGCTGACCATCACCGGGGGCCACGGCTGGTTTTTCGAAGGGGCCGTCTCCGGGATCGTCGAGGTCGACGGTCCCGATCAGGCCAGACGGGCGGCGCGGCACCAGCTCAAGGCCGGCGCCGACGTGCTCAAGGTGATGGCGACGCGGGCCGGCGGCACCCGGGACGCCTCGGGCGCCCCGGAGTTCACCGTCGAGGAGATGGCCGCCGTGTGCCAGGAGGCGCACCGCCTGGGCAAACGGGTCGCCGCCCACGCGGTCGGTGCCGAGGGGATCAAGAACGCCGTCCGGGCCGGCGTCGACACCATAGAACACGGCTGTCTCGCCGACGAGGAGGGCCTGGAGCTGATGGCTGAGCGGGGCGTCTACCTCGTCTCGACGCTGTATCCGTACCAACGGCAGGCCCATATCGCCGTCGAGCATGGCTATCCCGACTACATGGCGCGATCGTCGCTGGAGATCATGGACGCCTATCCGAATACCCTGCGCAAGGCGCGCGACATCGGCGTGAAGATGGCCCTGGGGTCCGACTGCGGCATCCGCGGGCTGACGCCGCACGGCCACAACGCCACCGAGCTGGAGATGGTGGTCGAACTCGCCGGCTTCAGCGAGATGGAGACGATCGAGCTCGCTACCCGGGCGGGGGCCGCGGCGCTGGGCCTGGAGGGTGAGCTCGGCTCCCTCGAGCCGGGCAAGGTCGCCGACCTGATCGTGGTCGATGGCGATCCGCTGCGCGACATCGGCGTGCTGAACGACCGTTCGAGGATCGCCATGGTCATGAAGGGTGGCGAGGTGGTGGTCGGTCCCTAGCCTGAGCCAAGCCGTAAACGGGCCCACCGTCGGCACCGTGTCGCGGTTGTCCAGGACGACTATTCGTGCTAGTCTCAGTCCAACGTGAGAGCAACGAATTTTTTTCTTGGATTAGTTTGTTCAGGAATCGAATTAAATCGGGGGCCACACCTGCCCGAGCAACGCTTGAGACCGCACGAGGGGAGGTCTGCTGGAGAGCCCGTCACCTGAGAGCGACCTCGAGACCACCACGGCGAACGGTTCACAGGATGAGCCGACGTCCGGTTGAGGCCACGCGCTACCACCCGACGGTAGCGCAGACTATAGAAGGAGCTGAAGAATGAGATTCGATGCCAACGAGCAACTGCATGGTGCCTACATGGCAGCCTACACCCCGGTCAATCCGGACGGCTTGACCGTCGACTACGAAAAATACCGCGAGCATATTCGCTTCCTCCTCTCCAACGGCCTTCGCGAGGGCCAAGGGCTCATCATGGGGACCGGCGGCTCCGGTGAGGGGTACCTGCTGACCGATCAGCAGTACTTCACCATGACCTCGATCCTCGCCGAGGAGTGCCGAGGCAAGATCCCCACCATGGCTGGTGTGTTCGACCGGGGCCTGCCCGGCGCCCTCGAGAAGATCAAGTTCGCCGAAGATGCCGGCATCGACTTCATCCAGCTGTCTCCGCCCCACAGCCAGGGCGCCACCGACGAAGAGAACTACACCTTCTTCAAGATGGTCGACGACGCCACCAGCAAGATCGGCATCGTCCTCTATCACACCCACTGGGATTTCGGCTCCTACCATCCCTGGTACCAGATCGGCATCCCGCTGCTCGAAAAGATCACCGATCTCGAGAGCGTCGTGGGGCTCAAGTGGCACGCCAAGACCCTCGAGCTGTTCACCTCGGTGTTGGCCCAGTTCAACGAGAAGGTAGTCATCGTCGACAACGCCGGCTGGGTGACGTCCATGCGCCAGAACGCCTTCAATGTCCGGATGTTCATGGCCCCGACCGCCAACTGGGATCCGCCCATCATCGTCAAACTCGCCGAACTCTGGAACGCCGGCGACTGGGAGGGATTCGCGGCCGCCAACAAGGTCGCTGCTGCGCCCAAGTGGGCGGTACACGAAGCCCAGCGCGAAGAGCTGTACGGCTCCGCCCCCACCAAGGCGCGGATCACCCCCGGCGACGAGAGCCTGGTCTACTCGCTCGGCGAGGGCACCCTGAACCACGCTCTGATGGACATCATGGGCCGCCCCTTCGGGCCGGCGCTCCACCCCCAATATCAGCTGTCGGAGGCAGGCAAGGAGCGGGCCAAGCAGATCCTCGGCTCGACCGATACCGAGGAGATTCTGGACGTCACCTTCTAAGACGACATTCGCGACCGCAGGACGGTCGTTTCGTGTTCTGGCCGGCGGGGCGATCCCGCCGGCCACCTTGCCCCCCGGTTCGGGATCCAGCGATCAGCTGGAGACCGCACCCCGCCAACCTCGACCCAGATGTGTAGCACCACGGCAGCGGTATCAAAGACGAGAATCGATCGACTGCTATAGTGGTCTGAGAACGCCATGCTTGTCTATAGCTTCCGACGGTTCATCCAGGCCCTCGTCGTCCTCGCCATCGTCTCGGTCCTCATATTCGTTCTGTTCCGACTCCTCATTCCCGGCGATCCGGCCATGGTGTGGCTGGGACTCGAATTCACGGAAGAAGCGTATCAGGTGCTCCGCGCGGAAATGGGACTCGATAGACCGGTACCGACCCAGTATCTGGTGTGGGTGCGGGACGCGGTGCGGCTCGACTTCGGTAATTCGGCCATCACCGGCCGCTCGGTCAACACCATGCTCGGTTTCGCCATTCCGATCACCTTCCGGATCGCCCTCAGCGCGGTGCTCCTGGCGTTCTTCATCAGCATCTTCCTGGGGGTGTTCAGCGCCCTGAACAGCGACACCTGGTTCGATCACGTGGTGCGCTCGATCTCCATCATCGGCATCGCGCTGCCCATCCAGTGGCTGGGCGTACTCTTCATCCTGCTGTTCTCGATCAGCCTCCGCTGGTTGCCGGCCGGCGGCTACGTGG
This sequence comes from Trueperaceae bacterium, assembly GCA_963662295.1. GTDB lineage: Bacteria > Deinococcota > Deinococci > Deinococcales > Trueperaceae. Next base: position 2,747,460 of record OY759346.1, on the reverse strand, counting down.
GGCCGGATGAAGACTTTGGACGCTTCGTCCAGTTCTCGATCCTTCCGGTGTTCACCGCCATGATCTCGCTGGTGGCGGTGAACGTCCGCTTCCTGCGCTCGAGCTTCCTCGAGGTTCTCGTCACCGACTACATGCGCACCGCCCGCAGCAAGGGCCTGTCGGAGTGGACCGTGATCTTCAAGCACGGCCTGCGAAACGCCCTCAGCGCCATGGTCACCGTGGTGGGCATGAGCCTCGCCACCCTGATGGGTGGCCTGATCATCGTCGAGCGCATCTTCAACGTTCCCGGGCTGGGCATGATGATGGTCCGAGCCATCGGCGAGCGCGACTACCCGGTCATCCAGGCGACGGTGCTGCTCAGCGCTACCCTGTTCGTGGTGATCAGCCTGCTGGTCGATCTCTCCTACGGATGGCTCGATCCGAGGGTCAGCTATGAGTAACCTGGTGCCCCATGGGGGTCTCGAGAGATGAGGGCCTTGAACGCCGCTTTGCGCCACAGGCCCACGGTGGTAACCGGCTCGGTCCTGATCCTGATCCTGGTGATGGTGATCGGGGCCCCGCTGCTGACGCCGTACGGCCCGCTGGAGATCTCGGACCAGGCCTTCCAGCCCCCCAGCCGGCAGCACGTGCTGGGCACCGACGAGGTCGGCCGCGACCTGTTCACCCGCATTCTCTACGGCGGCCGCGTGTCGCTGACGGTGGCCTTCCTGACCAGCATAATCGCGCTGCTGGTGGGCGTCCCCCTGGGGATTCTGGCCGGGCTTTTGCGCGACGTGCGGGAAGCCGTGATCATGCGCATCATCGACGCCCTGCTGTCGTTCCCCACCCTGGTTCTGGCGCTGGCGGTGGTCAGCATCTTCCCCTCGAACATCATCACCATCGCGATCGCGCTGTCGATCCCCATCATCCCCCGCTTCGCCCGCCTCATCAGGGGCGAGGTGCTGTTCGTTCGCGAGGAGACCTTCGTCGAGGCGGCCGGCGCCCTCGGCGCCTCCGACACCTACATCATCTTCAGGGTGCTGCTGCCCAACGTGGCCGCCTCGACCCTGGTGGGGTTCTCGCTGTTCTTCAGCCTCGCGATCCTGGCGGAATCGCAGCTCAGCTTCCTCGGGTTCGGCATCCAACCCCCGTTCCCGACCTGGGGCTACATGATCAATCGGGGCGCGATCTTCCTGTCGCTCAACCCCTGGTACGCCATGAGCGCGGGCTTCGCCATCTTCGTCACCGCCCTGACCCTGAACCGCTTCGGGGATGCCGTCAGGGATGTTCTCGACCCTCGTGCTTACGCCAAGCCCAACCGGCGGAAGGGAGGCCCATCTGTGCCCCAAGCATGATGTGTTTCGGGGTCTGGTCGAGCCGGACTGCCGACGGTGAAACCGCGGCTACGACCCTACCTGCCCCGTGCCGTAGGAACTCGTTGCCTGAGGAGGCGTTTATGACGTTGCAAGGAATCAAGCGTAGAGTAAGCTCACTAGCCATCGTTGGACTCATCGGATCCGTCGTTCTAGCCTTCCTGGGCTTCGCCGCCGCCCAGGATCCGCAGCAAGGCGGGACGCTGGTGGTGTCGCCGCCGCAGCGGATCACCGAGCTGGACCCCTATAAGGGCGCCGGTCACGGCAACCGGCTGTTCAGAGAAAACGTGTTCGAACCGCTGGTCACCCTGGCCCCCGACGGCAGCCTCGAGGGCCGCATCGCCGAGTCGTGGGACATCTCCGCCGACGGACTCACCATCACCTTCCACATCCGCCCGGGGATGACCTTCCACAACGGCGCCGCCATTACCTCGGCCGACGTGAAGTACTCGCTGGACCGGGCCAGGAACCCCGAACTGGGGATCAACAGCGCCAGCACCCTCGTCAGCATCGCCGGGGTCGAGATCGTCGACGATTCCACCGTAGACGTGACGCTGTCGCGCGCCGACCGGCTGCTGCTGCCCCAGCTCTACAACGCCGGCCTGATCATGCCCAACGACGACAGCATCGACCACGGCGAAAACCCTATCGGCTCGGGACCCTTCCAGTTCGTGTCCCGGGGTGAAGACGGGACCATCGTCCTCGAGCGCTTCGACGGCTACTTCGAAGCGGGCCTGCCCTACCTCGACGGGCTCGAGCTCGTCGAGATCGCCGAGGCGGCGCTGAAGCCGCTCCAGCTACAGACCGGGCAGATCGACTTCCTGTTCGGGGTCAGTGGGGCCCACATCGAAGAGCTCCAGGCCGACCCCAACCTCACCATCGACACCGGCGGCCGCTCGACCGGCCGGGTGCTGTTCCTGTTCCACCAGGTGGCCGACCCCGATTCGCCGCTGCACGACGTGCGCGTGCGCCAGGCCATCAGCCTCGCCATCGATCGCGACAAGGTGGCCGACATCGCCTTCCTGGGCGCTGCCACCGTGCGCTGCGACATCATCACCGGCGGCCTGCCCGCGGATGACGCCGCACCCTGCGCCCGCGACGTCGAGCGGGCCAAGAGCCTGCTGGAAGAAGCCGGCTACCCCGACGGCGTGGACGTCGAGACCATCTGGCTGCCGGGCGACGACCCCCAGCACGAGTCGGCCCTGCTCATCGCGCAGGACTCGCTGAAGGACGCGGGCATCAACCTGATGCTCAGCGCGCCGGACCGAGCGACCTTCATCGACCAGCTGGTGAACTCCACCTACATCTCGCTGAACTCCTCGACCTTCACCCTGCCGGGCGCCTATGAGGAGATCTGGACCATCGTGGGGCGCATGCACGCCGGCTACATGGCGATCGACGAGGGCTACCCCGATGTCTGGGACCGGATGGTGGAAGCGTCCGCGATCGCCGACGAGTCCGCCTTCACCGAAGAGGTATCGTCGCTGCGGTCGCTGGTCAACGAGCTGCAGTTCGCCACCCTGATCGTCGAGCTGCCGACCCCCAATGGCATGCAGGCCGACGTATTCGGCTACACCACCCGCCCCATCGGCATTCGCTACCTCAGAGACGTGTGGGTCAACCGCTAGCGGCCTACGCCGCCTAGCAAGCCATCGACGGGGAGCCGGTTCACTTGAACCGGCTCCCCCACTGCCGTCCACGCCAACGAGTACCGACAGGAGCCCCATGCAGCTGATCGATCTCGAGCCCGAGTTCAACCCGCCCCCGCAGTGGATCAAGATCCTGGACCAGACGCGCTGCATCGGCTGCCACGCCTGCACGGTGGCCTGCAAGAGCGAGAACGAGGTGCCCGTCGGCGTTACCCGCACCTACGTCAAGCAGGTCGAGAGCGGCCGCTTTCCCGACACCCGCCGGAACTTCCAGATCAACCGCTGCAACCAGTGCCAGGATCCGCCCTGCGTGAGTGCCTGTCCGGTCACCGCCATGTACCAGCGCGAGGACGGCATCGTCGATTTCGATAAAGATATCTGCATCGGCTGCAAGGCCTGCATCGCCGCCTGCCCCTACGACGCTATCTTCATCAACCCCGACGACCAGGGCGCCGAGAAGTGCAACCTCTGCGCCCACAAGCTCGACGTGGGGCTCGAGCCGGCCTGCATCACGGTCTGTCCGACCGAGGCGATCCTGATCGGCGATGCCAACGATCCCACCAGCAAGGTCGCGGGCCTGGTCGCTAGCAGCGCCGTCAACGTGCGGCGGCCCGAGAAGAACACCCGGCCCAAGATGTACTATCTGGGCGTCGATCAGGCGACCCTCGACCCGCTCGCCGCGCGCGCCCCCGAGGGCGGTCTCTACCAGTGGAGCGAGCAGCAGCGCGACCTCGCCCAGGGTCAGGTCGGCAGCGGCATGCCGGCCGGCTTCTCGAGCAACAACGCCGCCGCCTCGCTGCTCACCTACGACGTGAACCACGAGCGGCCCTGGGACTTCCGGGTGAGCCTCTACACCTGGACCAAGTCAATCAGCGCCGGCGCCATGCTGTTCGCCGTCCTGGCGGTGCTGTTTGGCTGGCTGCCGCTCTCGAGCGGGATCGCCCAATGGGTGGCGCCGCTCATCGCTGGGGTGTTCCTGGCGATCACCGGGGCGCTGCTCATCTGGGATCTGACGCATCCGGGACGCTTCTATCTTATTTTCACCAGGCCCCAGTGGCGCTCGTGGCTCACCCGGGGTGCCTTTATCATCGCCGCCTACGGTGCGCTGCTGGCGCTGTGGCTGCTGGCCTCGCTGCTCGGCTGGACCGAGTTGCAGCGCGTGCTGTTGTGGCCGCTGCTCCCCACCGCGCTGATGACGGCGGTCTACACCGCCTTCCTGTTCGCCCAGGGCAAGGCCCGCGACCTGTGGCAGAACCCGCTGCTGCCCTTCCATATGGGCCTGCAGGCGCTGCTGGCCGGCGCCGCCGCCCTGGGGCTGGTGGCGGCCTTCACCGGCCCAGCGTCGCTGCTCAGCGCGGCCCTGTGGACGGTTGCCGTCGCGGCCGGCGTCCACCTGCTCGTCATCTGGGGCGAAGTGGCGCTGCCCCACGTCACCGCCCACGCCAAGCTGGCCGCCGCCCAGCTGACCCACGGCGCCTTTGCCCGCTACTTCTGGACCGGCCTGCTGCTGGGTGCGGCGCTGCCCGTCCTCGCCATCGTGCTGCTACCCGCCGCGCCCGGCCTGGTGGTCGCCTCGCTCGCCGCCCTGGCGGGCCTGCTCGCCTTCGAACACGCCTACGTTCAGGCCGGCCAGTCCGTGCCGCTGGCCTAGGAGGCCGTCATGAGCGATCGACTCAAGCGCCTCGGGGAGCGGCTCAAGGACCGGCTCCGCAGCCGACCCCGGCGGGTCATCAGCGACCTCGAGCCGAAGCACGCCGCTGCGAGCGGCCGCCCGTCGCACTTCCCGGGACCGAGCGAGATCGGCCTCGACAGCTACCCACCGACTGAGCACTGGGACGACTGGAGCGAGTGGGACGCCAAGGCCTGGCCCAAACAGGTCGAGCGTCGCTACGCGCTGGTGCCCACCATCTGCTTCAACTGCGAGGCCGGCTGCGGACTGCTCGCCTACATCGACAAGGACCGGGGCCGCATCCAGAAGCTCGAGGGCAACCCACTGCACCCCGGCTCGCGCGGCCGCAACTGCGCCAAGGGGCCGGCAACCCTGAACCAGCTCACCGATCCCGACCGCATCCTGCACCCGCTCAAGCGGGTCGGCGAGCGGGGCGAAGGAAAATGGCAACGGGTGAGCTGGGACGACGCCCTGGACGATATCGCCGGCCGCATTCGCGCCGACCTGACGGCGACAGGTGGCAAGCAGGTGGTCTATCACGTCGGTCGTTCCGGTGAGGACAGCTTCACCACCCGGGTACTGCAGGCCTGGGGCATCGACGGACACAACAGCCACACCAACGTCTGCTCCTCGAACGCCCGCGCCGGCTACACCTTCTGGATGGGCCTGGACCGGCCCTCGCCCGAGTTCGCCGAGGCCGACTTTATTCTGCTGGTGTCGGCCCACCTGGAGTCGGGGCACTACTTCAACCCCCACGCTCAGCGGATCGTGGAGGCCCGGGCCCGGGGGGCCCGGGTGGCGGTCTTCGATCCGCGCCTGTCGAATACCGCCTCCGGCGCCGACCTGTGGCTGCCGAGCTACCCCGGCAGCGAGGCGGCGGTGCTGCTGGCGGTGGCCAACCACCTGATCGCCGAGGGGCTCTACGACCGCGAGTTCGTGCGCGACTGGTGGAACTGGGAGCGCTTCATGCACGACGAACACCCCAGCCTCGAGCCGACCTTCGAGGCGTTCGAAGGGGTGCTAGGGGAGCTCTACCGCGACTACACCTTCGCCTTTGCGGCCGCCGAGTCGGGCGTGCGTCAGGACCGGATCGAGCGCCTTGCCGCCGAGGTGGCGCGGGCCGGTAAGCGCTTCAGCTCCTACAACTGGCGGGCAGCCGCTGCCGGCAACGAAGGGGGGTGGCAGGTGGCGCGCTGCCTGATGCTGCTCCACGCCCTGACCGGTTCGGTGGGGACTCCTGGCGGCTTCTGGCCGGCCGCCTGGAACAAGTTCGTGCCCACGCCGCCGCGGCCCGCCCCCGGCCCCGGCTGGTGGCAGGACCTGCACTTCAGCGACGAGTACCCGCTCGCCTTCTACGAGATGAGCATCCTGCTGCCCCACTTCCTCAAGCAGGGCCGAGGCCGGCTCGAGGTCTACTTTACAAGGGTCTACAACCCGGTGTGGACCAACCCCGATGGCTTCACCTGGCTCGAGGCGCTCACCAGCGAGGAGCGGATCGGCTGCCACGTGGCGCTGACCCCCACCTGGAACGAGTCGGCCTACTTCGCCGACTACGTGCTGCCGATGGGCCACGCTCCCGAGCGGCACGACCTGATGTCGCAGGAGACGGGCCGCTCGCAGTGGCTCGGCTTCCGGCAGCCGGTGATGCGCGCCTACCTCGAGAGTCAGGGTAAGCCGGTCGCCGACACCCGCGAGGCCAACCCGGGCGAGGTGTGGGAGGAGAACGAGTTCTGGATCGAACTCTCCTGGCGCATCGACCCCGACGGCAGCCTGGGCATCCGCCAGTACTTCGAGCCGCCGGAACGCCCCGGCGACAAGATGACGGTCGACGACTACTACGGGCACCTGTTCGCCGAGAGCGTGCCGGGGCTCCCCGAGGCCGCCGCCGCCGAGGACCTCAGCCCACTCGGCTACATGCGACGCTACGGCGCCTTCGAGGTCACCGGCGATCCTTCGCCGCGCTACCTCGAGGCGGTGCCCGAGTCAGAGCTCGACGACATCCGGGTCGCTGACGGCCTGGTCTACAGCCGCACTGCCACGGCCGGCTACGGCCCCGCGGCCGATCCGGACCCCGAGGGCCGCCTGCCGATCGGCGTGGAGGTCGGAGATCAGGTGCTGCGCGGCTGGCCCACCCCCTCGGGCAAGCTCGAGTTCTACTCGACCACGCTGCGCGACTGGGGCTGGCCGGAGTACGCCCTGCCGACCTACATCAAGAGCCACGTCCACCCCAGCAACCTTCGCGAGGGCGAGCTGGCGCTGATGCCCAACTTCCGGCTGCCGGTGCAGATCCACACCCGTAGCTCCAACAGCAAGTGGCTCGACGAGATCGCCCATACCAACCCGCTATGGATCCACACCAGCAAGGCTGCCGAGCTGGGCGTGACCACCGGCGAGCTGGTGCGGGTCGCCACCCGCATCGGCCACTTCGTGGTCAAGGCCTGGGTCACCGAGGGCATCCGCCCCGACATCGTGGCCTGCTCGCACCACTTCGGCCGCTGGCGCGTCCACGACGACGGCGGCAACCGGAGCCTCAGCAACGTCGTTGCCCTCGGGCGCCAGGGCTCGGTATGGTCGCAGGACCGGCGCCGCGACGTCGCCCCCTTCGAATCGTCGGACCCCGACAGCCAACGCATCTGGTGGAGCGACGTGGGCGTGCACCAGAACATCACCTTCGAGGTCCACCCCGACCCCATCTCCGGCATGCACTGCTGGCACCAGGCGGTGCGCCTCGAGAAGGCCCGCCCCGGCGACCGCCACGGCGACATCGAAGTCGATACCGACAAGGCCCACGCCTCGTTCCTGGCGTGGCTCGACAAGACCCGCCCGGCCAGCCTCCACAGCCCCGACGGCACCCGCCGCCCCTACTGGTTGCCGCGACCCTTGAAGCCGAGCCGCGACGCCTACCGGCTGCCGGAGGAGGAACCGGTCGCCGGCGACTGAGCGCGAACCCATGTCCGGCTACGCCCCGCTCTACCGGCTGTTGGCGGGCTGCTACCTGGCCCCGCCCGGTGCCGAGCTGCTCGAGCTGGCCGCCGAACTCCCCGAGCTGGCCGCCCACCGCGCCGAGCCGGAGTTGGCCCAGCGCTACAGCTGGCTGTTCGACTTCAACGTCTACCCGTACGCCTCGGTGTTCGTCGACCCGAGCGGCATGCTGCAGGCTCCCTGGTCGAGCTTCGTCGGAGACGTACTGGGCGCACTAGGAATGGGACTATCATCCGATGCCGGCCTCGCGGCCCCAGATCACGTGGGGGCGCTGCTCGAAGCGATGGCAACGTTGTCGGAACGCGAGGAAGCCGCGACCGAGCCTCTCGAGGCCGCCCGAGCCCGCCACGGCCAGGAGGTACTCCTGAACGAGCACCTCCTCCCCTGGATGCCGGTCTTCCTGGGCGCGCTGGAACGGATTGATGGGGGTTTCTTCAGCGCCGTAGCGATACTGACGCGGGAGCTGCTTCTGGAACACGGCGAGGAGCTTCTCGCAGACCCGCTGCCCCCTTTCCACTTTCCCGAAGAGACGGACGAGACCTACCAGGAGCCCCGCCAGGAAGCCCGCCGTGAGCTGCAGCGGCTCCTCACCCCAGCCCGCTCGGGGCTGTTCCTGGGCCGCTCCGACCTGGCAGACCTGGGTGCCCGGCTCGAGTTGCCGGTGCGCTTCGCTGAGCGCCGCTTCATGCTCGAAAATCTGGTAGCGGCGGCAGCCGAACGCGATGACCTGGCGGCCTTGTTTGACGCTTTGGGGGATGGCGCTGTAGCGGGGGCGGCGTTGTTTGACCCATGGAGCGAGCGACTAACGGTCGCGGTGGGGTTCTGGAACGAATGGCGGGAGAGGTTGACAGGAACGAGCGCTGAACTGGTGTTCTTGAGGGATGAACATCGAAACACATGATTGACTGAGCAGCTACATCCTCACTCTGACGGGGCCAGCAAGGCGACCTTTTCAGGCCTTTGGTTTTTTCAGGACCCTATCCGGCCGTTACCGACCGGCCCCCATCGACCATCAGCGCCTGCCCCGTGATCATCGAGGCTTCGTCACCTGCGAGAAAGGCCACGGCCGAGGCGATCTCCCTGGGTTCGGCGGCCCGGCCCAGCAGGCCGTACCCCTCACCCCACGGTCGCCCCGGCTCTGGGGTAAGGCCCTCGACCTCGGCACGCCGTGTGTGAAAGTCGGTCACGGTGAAGCCGGGGCAGACGGCGTTGACGCGGATCCCATCTTGGGCGTGAGCCACGGCCAGGCTCTTCACCAGCGACACTGTCGCCGCTTTGCTGGCGTCGTAGAGTGGCATCGTGTCTCGACCGACCAGCGCGTGAACCGACGAGATCACCACGATCGCGCCGCTCCGCTGCTCGATCATGGCGGGAAGCGCCGCCTGGCAGCTGCGGGCCACACCCAGCAGGTTGACTCCCAGGATTCTCTCCCACTCCTCCTCGGTCGCCTCGAGGACACTGCCGTAGGCCCGCACCCCAGCGTTGGCGACCAGCACGTCGATACGGCCCCAATTCAGGATCGCCTCCCGCGCCCAGGCCAAGGGAATCACGGGGTCCGAGACATCACCCTCGAGGAAGCGGCATTCGCCACCTCCCTGCTCGATGGCGGCAGCCACCTCCCGGCCGTCCTCGGGCGCCATGTCCCCGATCAGGACGCGCATGCCCTCGCTCGCAAACCTGAGCGCGCACGCTTTGCCGATGCCGGCGCCCCCGCCCGTCACCAGGGCCACCTTGTCGGCTACCATCGCTCAAGTCCTCCGGCTCGGGCGGGGAGCTGGCGGCGGCCACCGACGTTGGTGTCGAACTCGGGCGGTCCTCGTCGTTGCGGGAAGGCATGGGTCATGGTCCGAGCCTACCGCCGATAGGCCTCCTGGTGGAACCGGGCGTGTAGGGGCCTCGCTGGTACCGCGCCAGCTACCTCTTCAATGGCTACGGTTGCGCATGCCTCGCGATCCGTGGTCCCCGCCAGGGGCGTCAGCCGCCTTCCCGCAGCGCCTCGGTGGCGGCAAGGTCCAGCGTCAGGGTGTCGGCGTCGACCGCCACGCCGTAGTCCTCGCGGGCGCTGGCCAGCGATACGTAGCCGTTCACGACGTCCGCCAGCACGCTCTCCGGATCGCGTCTGAAGGGATCGCCCCAGCCGCCGCCGCCGCCGGCGTGATTGACGAGCACATCGTCTGGAGCCATAGCTTCATAGACCATACCGGTGACGGTCTCCCGGTCGGTGCCGGGCCTCAGGACGACATAACCGTTGGCCCCCTGGCTGCCCCCGGCCATTCCCCAGGGCTTGGTCTTCGTCTTCTTGACCAGCGTCAGCGCATCGGCTGGCGCCAGAAACCGGTAGGTTCTCGTCACGCCGACCCCGCCACGGTGCTCGCCCGGGCCTCCCGAATCCTGCCGCAGGGCGTAGTTTTCGATGTGCAGCGGGGCCTTGGTCTCGAGCACCTCGATCGGGTTGTTGCGGCAGCCCGGCTCGGTCAGGTGCATGATCGCGTTTTCGCCGTCGCCACCGGCGTTGGCGCCGAAGCCGACCCCTTCGTTGCTGGCCTCGAGCCAGATCTTGCCGCTGCTCGGATGGACGCCGACCCCCATCACACTGAAGATGTCGCCGCCGGAGCAGGCGGGTACCACCTCCGGCAGGCCCGCCGCGAGAGCTTTGGTGATCACCTCGACAGCCTGGATTCCGGTCCACAGGGTAAACGTCGGCGAGGGCGGGAGGGCGTGCATCACGGACCCCGGTGGGGCTTCGACCCGAAGCGGCCTGAAGTTCCCCTCGTTGGCCGGCGTGTCCGGCGTGGTGACGCCCTTGAACGCCAGTGCGGCGATACCCATCGTCATACCGATGGGGAGGTTGATCGGTCCCCGGGTGGCGCCGGCCGAGCCGCTGAAGTCCACCACCATCTCCTCGTCCGTGATCGTGACGGTGGCCCGGATCTTGACCAGGACGTCCTTGTCGATGCCGTCGTCGTCGAGGTAGTCCTCGGCCGACCAGGTTCCATTCGGCAGGGCCGCCAACCGCGTTCGGGCGATGCGCTCGCCGTGATCGAGGATCTCCTCGACGGCCCCATCGAACGTGTCCGGGCCGAAGCGATCGATCAGCTCGACCACCCGGCGCTCGCCGGTGCGACACGACGAAATCTGGGCGTTCATGTCGCCCAGCACCCGCTCCGGCATGCGGCTGTTGAAGCGGATGAGATCCTCGAGCTCTTCATTGAGCACGCCTCGGCGGTAGATCTTGGAGCACGGGAAGATGACGCCTTCCTGGAAAATCGAGGTCGAATCCAGCACGTACCCCGCGTCCTTCTGACCCAGATCCAGCCAATGGAGCTTGACGGCGGTGAAGCCCATGAGCCGGTCGCCGTGGAAGATGGGGGAGGTCGCCATCACATCGAGGGTGTGGGCCGAACTCCAGTAGGGATAGTTGAGGAGGATGACGTCGCCGGGATCGATGTTGTCCAACCCCAGAAATTCGATGAGCTTCTGTAGACCGTAGTCGTTTCCGCGGGTGAACGAGGCCAGTCCGGGCGCTTCAGCCAGCATCCGTGCCTTGCGGTCGTAGATACCCAGCCCGAAATCGTGAACCTCGTACACGATGGTGTTGTACGAGGTTCGCACGAGATTGCGGTTCATCTCGCGCGCAGCCGAAAGCAGGTGGTGGTGGATAACCTCCACGGTGATCGGATCGACCGTGTTGGTGGCATTTTCTCTCACGGCGTCTCCTCCTCGGTCGAGCCGATATCGATGACGAGCTCGCCGTAGGTCCCGACCCGCACCGCGTCGCCGGCGTGGAGCACGGTCGTGGAGCTCGGCTCTTCGATGATGGCCGGGCCTTTGAGGCGGTGGTCGCGGGGCAGCCGGGCGCGGTCGAAAACGGCGTAGTTCGTGCCCGCTACCGCCGCGGGCAGGTAGACCGCCCGCTGCCCACTGCGCGCCCCGTCGCTGCTGCGGTCGGCGGCAGCCAGTTCAGGGATGTGTGGCCGCGACAGCAGGCCGACGGCGCGCAGCCGCAGGGTGACGATCTCGACGGGATCCTTCATGCTGTGGCCGTACTGGCGCTCGTGGGCGGCACTGAAATCCTCGAGGATCGTATCGATGCCGCTCCGGGTCAGCTCGTGGCCTGCCAGGGGCAGGGTGACGGCGTGTTCCTGGCCCTGGTAGCGCAGCTGGGCCGAGGGGAGGAACTGCCACCGGTCCTCTGCGAAGCCGTCCGCCGTCAGAGCGTCGCGTCCGCGGGCGACGAGCGAAGCGTAGATGGCGTTCATGGCAGCGATATCGACGGTCGATAGCTCCGTGACGTGGGTCTGCGAGAAGTCGTGGACCACATCCACCATCAGCATGCCGAACGCTGAGAAGTTGGCCGGTCCCGGCGGCACGATGACCCTGGGAATGCCCAACTCGCGCGCGACCCCGGCGGCGACCAGGGCGCCGGCCCCCCCAAACGCCAGCAGCGCGAAGTCCTTGGGGTGATAGCCCCGCTCGATCGAGATCTCCCTGACGGCGCCGGCGATCTTGGCCTCGCCGATGCGCAGGATCCCGCTGGCGGTCTCCTCGGGGGACAACCTCAGGGACGCTGCCAGGGTGGCGATGGCCGTCTCGGCTGCGGCGCTGTCGAGCCCGATCTCACCGCCCAGGAAGTTGTCCGGATCGAGGTACCCGACGGCCAGCGCAGCGTCGGTAAAGGTCGCTTCCGTGCCACCCTTGCCGTAGCAAGCCGGGCCCGGCACAGCGCCGGCGCTCTGGGGGCCGACCTGCAGGTGCCCCCCGTCATCGATCCAGGCGATACTCCCCCCGCCCGCGCCGATGGTGTGGATGTCGAGAGAGGGAATAGAGATCGGCAGGGTGCGGAAGGACTGGTTGTGCTCGACCCTGGCCCGGCCCCCTTCGATGAGGGACACATCGAGGCTCGTCCCCCCCATATCGATGGTGATGAGGTTTGGGGTGCCCAGCAGATCGCTCAGGTGAGCCGCGCCGATCACACCGCCCGCTGGCCCCGACAGAACCAGATGGACCGGGTGTTCCTTGGCCGACTCGAGCGTCATCGCGCCGCCACCTGACCGCGTCAACAGAAACTGGCCCGCGAAGCCGGCCCCACCGAGCTGGCCGTCGAGTTTGTCGAGATAGCTGCGGGTGAGCGGTTTGATGTAGGCATCGATCACCGCGGTACTGGTCCGTTCGTACTCGCGGTACTCCCGCAAGAGCCGGTGGGACAGGGTGACCGAGACCTCCGGGCAGACGGCGCCCAGAATCCGCTCCATCGCCAGTTCATGCTCCGGATTGGCGTAGCTGTGAAGGAAACAGACGGCGACGGAGGTGACCCCCAACGCCCGCAAGCTGGCCGCCACGTCCTCTGCCTGAAGTCGGTCGAAGGGCGTGTGGACGTCGCCCTGGAAGGTCATCCGCTCTTCGACCTCGAAGACGCGATGACGGGGCACCAACGACGGCGGTTTACGGTACTTGAAGTCGTACATGGGCTCCCGGTCGGTCCTGCCGAGTTCATACACATCCCGGAACCCGAGGGTCGTGATGATCGCCACGCGCGCGCCGCCGCTCGTCAGCAGGGCGTTGATGCCCAGGGTCGTCCCGTGGATGAAGAAACCGATATCCGGCAGGGCGACCTCAGCCTTATCGAAGCCCTCCAGCACGCCACGCTCCGGCTCGTGCGGGGTGGTTTCGACCTTCTCGAGGCGCAGCCCACCCACCTCGTCCATGACGATTACATCCGTAAACGTCCCGCCGACGTCGACCGACACGCGCATGACACCCACTATGCCCTCCTCAGATGGTGTACCGTTTGGCCCGATTAGCAACGCCACGTCACCAAGAGTGATATGTAGATCGACCTCAACTATAGTCTGACCAAATACCCTGACTGGCGGAGGGACCGATCTGCCAGTCAGCCGAGTACCTTGTCAGGCACACCCCGCCGCATTCGGGTCCCAGCGGTTGAAGGAGACATCTTGATTCGTTTCCGCCATACGCCTTCGGGTCTCGTACCACAACCCCGCCCACGCCTCTGGATCGTGCAATTCACGCTCCGGATTCTCGCGGCTGCGGGCCACGAAGCCCGGGAACCACTCCCGGCCGGTGTGTTGCCCGATGGGGTTGTAGCGCAGGTCGAGACTGAAACGCACCTCGTCGCTGACGTTGCGCAGCGATCCGTGGCAGGTACGGCTGTTCAGGAACAGCACGTCGCCCCGCTGGCAGGGCAGCGGCAGCGCCTGCTCGACGGCGAAAAACTCGTCGGGGATCAGGACCTCGTTCGAACCCTGCTCCATGGGGCAGTGGGTGAGCAGGCCCTCGCGGTGGCTGCGCGGCACCACGTGAAGACAGCCGTGCTCCACCAGAGCGGTGGTGATCGGAAACCAGACCGTGAGGATGGTGGAGTCGTCGGCCTCCGCCTGAACCACACCGTTGTCCTGATGCCAGACGGTAGCGCCGTACACCGGCCTGCCGAACCGATCCGTGCCCATGTGTCGCTCCGGCGGTTTGATGCGCACGTGCTGCACCGGGTTCGAGTAGATCTCGCCGCCCATGACGGACTCCACCACGTCGAGTAGCGTGGGGTTGGTCAGGGCTCGAAACACCGCCGGGCCGACCCACATGGGGGTGTCGTGTCGGACATCGCGCTGCGGCAGATGAAAGTCGAACCACTGGTTGAGGATCTGGCCGGTTTCGGCGTAGATGGTGGTGATCCGCTCCCCGAAGGGCAGCTCTTGGTAGCGTGAGGAGATCTCTCCATGATCGTACAGGGTTTGCGCCAGCCGGTCGAGCACTCCCTTGTACTCCTCGATGATGGGATCGAGATCTTTGATGGGATCGAGCAGTCCCTCGACCTTCAGGTACCCCTCGGATTCGAGGTGCTCGAGTTGACTCTGGCTTAATCCCGACATACCGCCGCCCTCCGGCTGGGGAGCGTGTGCTGCCCCCACATGTTTGGTATACGCCTTTTCTTCAGAAAACGCAATAAGTTCCTTGCTGGTGTATGAAAATAATGCACAATATGTTGATGGATTACCTCCCGGTTGCGGGGCACGCCGCCCGCTCTCGGGTTGCGGAACCTGGAGGCGCACCGCGGGCTGTAGGAACCGCGGTGGCAGGGGAGGAGCAAAGATGCGCTACCACCACATCGTCGTCGGTGCCGGCTCGGCGGGATCGGTACTCGCCGCGAGACTCAGCGAAGATCCCGATCGCTCGGTGCTGCTGCTCGAAGCGGGGCCGGACTACCCCGACCTCGACACCATGCCCGATGAACTCCGCTACGGCAACAACCCCTGGCGCTCGGTATACGGCCCCAACGCGCATACCTGGAGCTACCAGGCCATCGCCACCCCCGAACGCGGTTCCATCCCGATCCCCCGGGGCAAGGTGGTGGGCGGGTCGAGCGCGATCAATGGGCAGATCCTGATTCGAGGCCTGCCCGCGGATTTCGACGAGTGGGCCCAAGCGGGCAACCCCGGCTGGTCGTTTGCCGACGTGCTCCCCTACTTTCGGAAGCTGGAGACCGACCTCGATTTCGGCGGCGACTACCACGGCTCCGAGGGTCCGATCTCGGTGCGGCGCGTCCCCAAAGAGGAGATGCTGCCCAGCATTCGGGCCTTCTGGGATGCCGCGGTGGCGCACGGCTTTCCCGAGACGCTCGACCACAACCATCCGGCGTCGGCCTTGGGCGTGGGGCCGCGCCCCATCAACAACGTCGATGGGGTCCGCCTGAGCACCGCCGTGACCTACCTCGAGACCGCCCGCCGGCGGCCGAACCTGACGATCCGCGGCGAGGTGTTCGTCGAGCGGGTGGTGTTCGAGGGCGATCGTTCGGTTGCGGTCGAGGCGACGAGCGACGGCACAACGATCACCTTCGAGGCGGACGAGATCATCGTCAGCGGCGGCGCCATCAATTCCCCGCAACTGCTGATGCTCTCCGGGGTAGGTCCGCCGGACCAGCTGCGCAGCCACGGCATAGCCCCCCTGAAGGACCTGCCCGGGGTCGGCGAGAACCTCCGCGATCACCCCGCGGTGGCGCTGATGTACCGCATCGACGACATTGAGAACGAGGAGAGCATCATCCCGATGCAGGCGGGCATGCTCTATACCACGCCGGGTTCGAGGTTCCCCAACGACATGCAGATGAACCCGATGCTCTACCACAGCGAGCACCGCCCGCCCGCCGTGGCGATCGACCCGAAGGCGAGCTATCTGGGCTTCAACATCGCGCTCCAGAGAGCGGTCGGAGCGGGACGGCTGGAGCTGGCGTCGCGCGATTCCCAGCAGCAACCGCGCATCGACTACCACTACCTGAGCGACCCTTGGGATCTCGAGCGGCTGCGGGGCGCAGTGCGGCTGTGCATGGAACTCGTCTCGCGGCCGGAGTGCCGAGGCCTGATCCACGAGCGGATCGTCCCGGACGACCCGGTTCTCGCGACGGACGAGGCGCTCGACCGCTGGATCAAGGCGAACGTCGGCACCCAGCATCATTCGTCGGGCACCTGCAAGATGGGGCCGGCGTCCGATCCGCTGGCGGTGGTGGATCAGCACTGTCGGGTACATGGCCTCGACGGGCTACGGGTCGTCGACGCCTCGATCATGCCCAACGTTACCCGCGCCAACACCAACGCCACCGTAATGATGATCGGCGAACGGGTCGCCGACCTGATTCGCTACGGGCCCTAAGCGCGAGCCGCGGCGCGCCTCAGCTCCAGAACGCCCGCAAGCGGGCCAGCCCCTCGCGGATCTTCTCGCTGGAGATGCCGGAGAAGGCGAACCGAACGAACTTCCTATCTTCCCCGGGCAGCGGACTCCCAAAATGCTCTCGGGTACAGAACGACACCCCGGTCGCCCGCAGGGTCTTCATGCGGAATTCCTCGAGCGACGCCGCCCCCATGCGCTCGTAGGCGGCGGTGATGTCGGGGAACAGGTAGAACGTCGAGTTGGGGTTGAACACCTCCACCCCCTCGATCTTCCTCAACTCCTGCAACAGCGTGTCGCGCCGGTCCTGGAGGGTGCGCAAAATCCCCTCGGCGCCGCTCTGGTCGCCGCTGAGTGCCTCGATCCCGGCGTACTGGATGAAGTGGTTGGTGCAGGACTCGATGTTCACATTGAGCTTCGCCACCTGCTCGATGACCTCCGCCGGCCCGACCGCGGCGCCCAGGCGCCAGCCGGTCATGGCGTAGGTCTTGGAGAAGGTGTAGAGGATCACGGTGCGTTCCTGCATGCCGGGCAGCGACACGATGCTCTTGCCGTTGCCGCGGTAGAGGATCTTGAAGTAGGCCTCGTCGGAGAGGACCCAGAGGTCGTGTTTCAGGGCCAGTTCTGCCAGCCAGGCCATCTCCTCGACGCTCGATTCGGCGCCGATGGGGTTGTGGTAGTTGTTGTAGACGATCGCCCGGGTAGTGCCGTCGATCTGCGCCTCGAGCTGATCGCGCACGATTTCGAAGCCGCCTTCGACCGGCGCGTAGCTGTAGGGCAGCGGCCGGCCGCCCAGAAATTCGATCTGCGACTCGTAGATGGGGAAGCCGGGGTTCGGGTAGAGGACCCCCTCGCCGGGGTTCATGACGATCTCGAGGAATTTGCCGATGACCGGTTTGCCGCCGGGCTGGACCGCCACGTTCTCGGGCCCGTAGGCCACGCCGCGGTCGGCGCCGATGTTGGCCGCCAGCGCCTCGCGCAGCGGCATGATCCCCGCCGACGGGTCGTAGCCGGTCTTGCCGTCGAGCATCGCCTGGTGGGCCGCTTCGATGATGTTGGCAGGCGTGTTGAGGTCGATGTCGCCCAGGTGGAAGGGGTAGACGGTGTTGCCTTCAGCGCCGAAGGCGGTGGCGTCGGCCGATACGGCGAAGGCGGTCTCGGTCCCGAGGCGCTGCATTCGCTTGGCGAGGTGCTGTGACATGGGGCCGGCCCCTTTCAGCCGAGCGCGGACATGAGCGCACGCTGGCGGGCAAGACGGGCGTCGCGCTCCTCGGCGAAGCGCTTGATGCCGGCGTAGATGGTGTCGGCGTCGAGGTGGGCTTCTGCGATGACGTCCGGCTCGAGGCCGCCCGTCAGCCAGCGATCGTTCCAATCCGAGGTCAGCGAGTACTCGTCAGTAAGCGGTCCGACATCGCGCAGCGGCCACACCCGCCGGGTGCCGGTGCTGACCACCATCAGGTCGTAGCGCGCCTCCGGCGGCAGCACCCGGTCGCGGTATGAGGCGGGCTGGCGGTCGAATAGCTCTTCGCTCACGGCCGCCACCACCCGGATGTTGATTCCGTCCGTCTCGAGCCGCGGCAGGGCCTTCATCAGGTTGACAGTCGAGTTCGAACCCTGCACCACCACGGTGCCGTGGCGCGCCCGGTCAGGGGCGTATTCGCGGATCAGGTACATGCCCTTGGCCGCTGCCCTGATGTCGGTATCGGCGAAGGTCGAGCGGTCGGCCACTGGGAAGTCGGGTCGGGCCACCTCGATCACGATGATGTTCACGTTTGGGTCGCGGGCCGCGATCTCGGCGGCAGCGAAGTAGCCCGGCGCCACGTCGTTGTAGTCCCAGAAGCTAAGGTGGATCGCCTGGCCGCGGGGGAACAGCTTCCACACCTGGGGCGCGAAGATGCCGAAGTGGGTGCGGGCGTCCGCGGCCGTTTCCGGGCCGGAATGGCCCGCCAGGATGTTGAGAACCCCCATCCGGAAGGGACTGTCCTGACTCTGCTGGCTCCACACCCGGGCCGGCAGGTACATCAGCGGCGTGAACGCCCCGTAGGTTCCACTCAGGGCCCACACGCCGGCGAACCGCTCGGGGTCGAGTGAGGCACTCTGACTGACGAGCCCGATTGCGGTGGAGGCGTTGCCGGCCTCCTGGATCGCCGCCTTGAGGCGGGTGCCGAGCGGGTTGGTGTCGGGACTGTAGTGCCCCCACAGGGCGCCGGCCTCGATGTTGATCGAGCCCGACAGGTCCGCCGCCAGCGTCTTAAAGCGGTTCCCGGTCACGTGGTTCATCCACTTGATGATCTCGGAGATCGCGCGTCGGGTGCCAGCGTTTTCGCCGGGCTGGTGGAACAGCGCGATGTCGACATCCTTCCGTTCGCCGCTGAAGCGGTTCACGGCCGACACCGTCTGGGCCTCGAGCGGCAGGTTGACGACCCGCAGACGCTCGTCGAGGAAGGGGTCGACGGCGTTGTCGATGCCTAGCGGTTCGTCGTCCTGAATCTGGTCGCCGATGGCGACCAAGCGCTCGGCCAGCCAGCTGCCCAGGCCGTCCTGCCCGAGCAGCGACATCACCACATCGATGTTGGTCTTGAACTGGATGAGGCGTTCCCGGGTGGCGCTCACGGGACCGTCACGGATGCCCTCGAACGCGACCCCGAAGTGTCGCTCGAAGGTCTCGGCCAGGCTCACGAAGTAGTCGGAATTCATCTTCAGGCCGTAGGGGTGGCTGGGATAGCCGACCAGCTGCTCGCCGAAGCCGGGGATGGTGCCCTGGTCGCTCTTCGGCCAGTAGCCCTTGACGGTATTGCCGATGACGATCATCGGCCGCCGGTCACCAGGGTCCCACGCCTCCATGCTCTTCAGCACCGCGATGAGCTGGTCGAAATCGTGCCCGTCCTCGAGACCGAACACGTTCCAGCCGTACGAACGCCACTGGTCCTCGATGCGGTAGCGGTCGAACGACGCGTCGATCACCCCGCCGATCAGGCTGTCGTCGATGCCGGCGTTGTTGTACGACAGCAACAGCCGTAGCCGCTTGCCGACCTTGAGCGCCAGCGCCTGGGTCTTGAGTTCCTGGGCGTGCCCTTCGGTCATGGCGAACTCGCCCTCGAGGGCTATCACCTTGAGCGCGGCCGGTCCGCCGACCATGTCCCAGAAGGCGGCCTTGCCGGCGGAAGTTGCCACGCCGATGCCCGAGGGGCCACCGTTCACGTCGTTGTTGAGGTCGGTGGTCTCCGAGTGGCCGGCGAGGGAGCGGATGCCGCGCAGGCCGGCCTGCGCAAAGAGCGGGTGATCCTCGAGGTCGTGATCCTGGAGCAGAGTTTGGAGGGGGCCGGCGCCGCGGCGGAAGCCCAGCGCGTCGATCGGCAGCATGGTCACCTTGGGGGCGACGTGGTAGCGGGTGTCGCCCGTCTCGGCGTGGCGCCGCGCCAGCGCTTCGCCCATGATCATCCACAGCGCGTACGCGCTGGGGATGTTGTGCCCACCGGCCAGCAGGAACTTGTCGCTGAAGGGGTGTTTGGGGCGGCGGTAGTCGTAGCGGAGGCCGCCGAGCTCGGGGCCAGCCAAGTGCAGGGCCACGTTGTAGGGGGTGTAGGCCAGCGGCCCCCCGAAGTGGCCCGTCTGGGCGTAGTTGCCCAGCAGGACCAGGGTCATGCAGGTCATGAAGTTCAGGTCTTCCAGGCGGTCCCGATCGTAGTCCAGGGTCGTCGCGCCCGAGGCCAATGCTGCTGAAGTAGTGCTCATCGTCTCTGTTGTCCGCCTTACTCTCGCTCCGCAATAGTGCGGGGAAAAGATCCCGTCTCCGCAACCGAACGTCCCGGAAAAGGTGTCGACCCCGGAATTGTAACGCACCTCCCGATCCTTCAGGACGGGTGCCACCCGTGTAGATGGGTTGGTGCGCAGCTGGTACGGCGGCCGCTTGCCCGCTGAATGGCAACCAGGTATCGGCGGCCTTGTTGCCGGACCGGCCATGCTATACGCTGGAACCTGTTCGTGCGTTCGAACAGGTGAACCGCGATCGGTACCATGTTCCGATGCAAGGAAGGGATGAGCCATGCAATCGTTCGCTTTCGAAGCGCCCACCACTGTGGCCGAAGCGGTAGAGCTCCTGGCCGAGCGCCGCGGTGAAGCCCGCGTGCTCGGTGGCGGCACCGATCTTATCAGCCAACTTCAGGAGGGGCGCCGGACGGCCGAGCTAGTGGTCGACGTCAAGCGCATCCCCGAGCTGACCGCTCTGAACTATCACCCCGATTCGGGCCTTCAGCTCGGCGCGGCGGTGCCCTGCTACCGCATGTACGGCGATCCCGAGGTGGCCGCCGCCTACCCGGGCCTCATCGACAGCGCCGAGCTGATCGGCGGCAAAGGGATCCAGGGGCGGGCCTCGTTCGGGGGGAACCTGTGCAACGCCTCCCCGGCGGCCGACTCGATCCCGGCCATGATCGTGCACCACGCCAGCTGCCTGATCGCCGGACCCGGCGGCCAACGGACCGTGCCGGTGGAGGACTTCTGCACGGCTCCGGGCCAGACCGTGCTCGAGGCGGGTGAGTTTCTGGTCTCCATCGCCGTCCCGGCACCGCCGGCCCGCTTCGGCGCCAACTACCTCCGCTTCATCCCCCGCAACGAGATGGATATCGCCGTCGTCGGCGCCGGCGCCTCGGTGGTGCTCGGCAGCGATGGCGAGACCATCGAACAGGCTCGGGTCTCGCTCGGCGCGGTGGCACCAACCCCGCTGCTGGTGGCCGAGGCGGGCGACTCCCTGGTCGGCAAGACCGTGTCCGACGAGGCCATAGACGAGGCGGCGCGGCTCGCCCAGGATGCCGCTAGGCCCATCGACGATATGCGCGGCACCATCCGCCAGCGCAAGCACCTGGCGGCGGTGCTGACCCGCCGCACCCTCACCACCGCGATCGCACGCGCCCGCGGCGCGAAAGGACCTCAGCATGGCTGACCGTGTCGTGGTCGACACCACCATCAACGACGAAGAGACGACCGTGCTCTGCGAGCCCCGCCAGACCCTGCTCGAGACGCTGCGCGACACCTTGGGCCTGACCGGAACCAAAGAGGGCTGCAGCAACGGCAACTGCGGCGCCTGCAACGTGCTGCTCGACGGGGTGCTGGTGAATTCCTGCCTGGTGTTGGCGCCGGAGGTCGAGGGCCGTACGGTGACCACCATCGAAGGGGTCGCCTCAGCTGACGGCCTGCACCCGCTGCAGCAGAAGTTCCTCGAGCATGCCGCCCTCCAGTGCGGCATCTGCACCCCGGGCTTCATCGTTTCGTCGCTGGCGCTGCTCGAAGAGAACCCCGACCCAAGCGAGAACGAGGTCCGCTTCTGGCTGGCCGGCAACCTGTGCCGCTGCACCGGCTACGACAAGATCATTCGCGCCGTCCTCGACACCGCCGACGCGCCGCAGGCCGCGGACTAGGCAGGAAAGGGAGAGAGCATGACCGTCAAAGACAAGACCAAAAGGGAGAGAGCATGACCGTCAAAGACAAGACCAAAGAGACGGCGAGCGGGCAGGCCTACAAGGTGATCGGCACCCGCCCGCTGCGCCCCGACGGCGTCGACAAGGTCACCGGCAAGGCGATCTACGGGGCCGACGTACAGCTGCCCAACACGCTGCACGGCGCCATGCTGCGCAGCCCCCACGCCCATGCCCGCATCGTCTCGATCGACACCAGCGAGGCCGAGGTCATGCCCGGCGTCAAGGCCGTGGTGACCGCCGCCGACCTGCCCGACCTCGACGACATCTACGCCGACCTGGGCGAGGGCATCGTCAACCTTCGCTACAGCAGCTGGAAGGTGCTGGCTCACGACAAGGTGCTCTACCACGGGCACGCCATCGCGGCTGTGGCGGCGACCAGCAAGACCCTCGCCGAAGAGGCGGTCGCGCGCATCAAGGTCGAGTATGAGGTGCTGCCGCCGGTTCTCGACGTCCTCGAGGCGATGAAGGATGACGCCGTCATCCTTCACGAGGGGCTGCGCACCCGCGAGCTGGGGGAAAAGCTGGAAGGGCGCACCAACGTCGCCAGCCACATCCAACACCAGCGGGGGGATCTCGAGGCGGGGTTCGCCGCCGCCGACGTTATCGTGGAGCGCGAATTCAATACCTCCACCGTTCACCAGGGCTACATCGAACCGCAAAGCGCCACCGGGCTCTACAACGACGACGATCGCATCACCGTCTGGTGCAGCACCCAAGGCGCCTTCGGAATCCGCGGGCAGCTGTCGTCGATGCTGCAGATCCCGATCGCGCGCATCACCGTCATTCCTACCGAGATCGGGGGTGGCTTCGGGGGCAAGCTCGACGTCTACCTCGAGCCGGTAGCGGTGATGCTGTCGCAGCGGGCGGGCAACCGGCCGGTGAAGATGACCATGAACCGGACCGAGGTGCTGCAGGCGACCGGACCCACCTCCGGCTCGTATATCCGGGTGAAGATGGGCGCCACCCGCGACGGCAAGCTCACCGCTGCCGAGGCCTTCATGGCCTATGACGCCGGCGCCTTCCCCGGGTCGCCGATCGGCGCGGGCTCAAGCGGAATCTTCGCCCCCTACCGCCTCGACAATGTGCGCATCGACGGCTACGACGTGCTCGGCAACAAGCCCAAAGCGTCGGCCTACCGGGCGCCGGGCAGCACCAACGCTGCCTTCGCGTCCGAGAGCGTGGTCGATGAGCTGGCCGAGAAACTGGGCATCGATCCGCTCGAGTTTCGCCTGCGCAACGCCGTCACGGAGGGCGATCGCCGTGCCGACGGCCCGATCTACGACCGCATCGGCTTCATCGAGACGCTAACGGCCGCCGCCAGTCACCCTCACTATGAGGCCCCCCTGGACGGCAAGCAGCGCGGTCGCGGGGTGGCCGCCGGCTTCTGGGGCAACTGGGGTGGCAAGTCGAGCGTGTCGGCAAGCCTCAACCCCGACGGCAGCGTCAATCTGGTCGAGGGTTCGCCGGATATCGGCGGCTCGCGCGCCTCGATTGCCATGCAGTTGGCCGAGGCCATGGAGATCCCCTACGAGTCGGTTCGCCCCCAAGTGGTCGACACCGATTCGGTCGGCTTCAACGACAACACGGGCGGCAGTCGCACCACCTTCGGCACCGGCTGGGCCGCCATCGAGGTCGGCCGCAAGCTGATCGCGGAGCTGAAGGGGCGCGCCGCCATCCTGCTCGAGGCCGATGCCGACAACGTCGGCTACGGCGACGGCGTGTTCTCGAGCAACGGCGCCAGCATCGACCTCACAGAGGTCGCCGACCGAATCGACGAGACCGGCAGCCCGGTGGTGGCGTCGGCCTCGGTGCACCCCACGGGGTTCGGCGCCGCCTTTGCAGCCCACGTGGTCGACGTCGAGGTCGATCCGGAGACCGGCAAGGTCGAGATCCTGCGCTACACCGCCGTCCAGGACGCCGGCAAGGCCATCCACCCCAGCTACGTCGAGGGGCAGCTTCACGGCGGCGTGGCCCAGGGGATCGGCTGGGCGCTCAACGAGGAGTACGTCTACGACGATGAGGGCCACCTGCTAAACAGCAGTCTCCTCGACTACCGGATGCCTACCGCGCTCGACCTGCCGCTGATCGACACCGTGCTGGTCGAGGTGCCCAACCCCGGACATCCCTACGGGGTGCGGGGCGTCGGCGAGGTCCCGATCGTGCCACCGGCAGCGGCGGTGGCCAACGCCATCTACCGGGCCACCGGGGTACGCTTGCAGAGCCTGCCGATGGCACCCGGCAAGATCCTCGACGCCCTGTGGGCCGCTGACGAGAGCTGACGTAGGCCGACGGAGGTTGCCATGGCGACGGTGTGGATCCCCCCGCTGGTGCAGACCCTGACCGGCGGAGAGCAGATAGTCGAAGCGTCCGGGCAGACGGTCCGCGAGGTCTTTGACAACCTCGAGGCCCGCTACCCCGGCCTGCGGGCGCGCCTGTTCCAGAACGGCCGCCCGCATCCGGGGGTCGCGATGTCGGTCGATGGGCTGGTTCACAGCCGGGGCGCGGCCTTGGCCGTCGGTGCGGACAGCGAGATCCACTTTTTGCCGGCCATGAGCGGCGGCTGAACGCCGGAAGGGAGCCCGGAAGCGAGATGAGAAACAGCTGCCCGTAGGCGATCTGCCGGATTTCGAGTGCGGCCTCGTGCAACAGGAAAGCCTCCCCTCCGCCTCTCCGCCTACGTCAGTAGCCGCCACTCCTCCGCCGTGGGCATGCTTGCGAGGTCGCGCTCCCGCACCCTCAGGTGCAACACCTGCTGCCAGCGGTGTGGCACGAAGATGTTGAGAACCCCGTCGTCCGCGAAGGCGTCCATGTACGAGCACTGGTAGTTCCGAAAGGGAGACTCGAGCGTCGCGGGCAGCGCGTTGACGAACGCGAACCGGGGTTCGCTCCAGGCGTGCCCGCCGTTCGTCGAGAGGGAGAACCAGATCTCGGAGCGGTCCTTCATGCTCTCGGATTTATTGCCACTCAGGCCGCTGTATCCGTGATCGTGATGGCGGTTGTGATGGAACGCGATCAGCGTTTCGCCGTCGGAGAGGTGGAAGACCATGGGGGGCGCGTCGGGGTGGATGAGGCTCGAGGGTTCGGGCTCGCTCCAGGTCCTGCCGTCGTCCTCGCTCCAGCTCTGCCACAGGTGCCCCTCCGCGGTGCGGACCATCAGCAGCACGTGGTCGTTCCCGAGATGGATGGGGCGCGGCTCGTCCATGCGGTTGAATCCGGGCACGTGAAATCCCCCGTGCCGGGCCCCCGGCAGCAACTCCCAGCTCTCGCCCCGGTCTTCCGAACGGAGGAGGTAGCAGCGCGTCATGAGCGGCCGGTACGACCAGTCGGCCTCATGGGTTCCCAGCAACCAGGTGCCCGCCTCCGTTTCGCACATGCGC
This sequence comes from Trueperaceae bacterium, assembly GCA_963662295.1. Classification (GTDB taxonomy): domain Bacteria; phylum Deinococcota; class Deinococci; order Deinococcales; family Trueperaceae. The sequence continues at coordinate 2,722,281 of OY759346.1, read as the reverse complement.
ATCACCGACATTCCCCGGTACTCCGGGTCGTTCAGCGGCCGGATCAGGCGCACCTCCGACCAGGCGTGCCCATCGTCGTCGGAGTAGCGGTAGCCGATGGGGGCGTTCTCCTGCAGCCCGCGTTCCGTCGTCCGCAGACCCCATAGCGGCTGCGTGCCGAAGGCGTAGATCCGCGCGGAGTCCCTGGGAATCAGCGGGATGAACCCGTGCTGGTTGTAATCGATATCGAACGCGACGCTCGGCCCGGTCCAGGTAACGCCCCGATCCGACGACCGCAACGCTACCAGGTCGTTGACCTTCTCGGTCTTACTCCCGTAGTGGGCGTTCCGGACCGAGGCGGGGTCCCTCCCCCTAGTGTCCGTGGGGAACATCAGGAGGTACTCGCCCCCCGGCGTCCTGGTGGCTCTGCACTCGAAGAGCGAGCCCTCCGCCCGGTACGCCAGGGTCCCGTCCGTAGACTCGTGGGCCAGGATTCCCAGCTCTTCCCTGAGAACGAAGCCCTGCGGGGGCGCGGCGGTGGGGATCTCCTTACCGGCAACCGTGATCGTGGGCAAGAATTCAGAGTGTGCTGCAGCCATATCATCCATGTCATCAAGTATGGCACTAAGGGACTGGATCGCCGCGGGAAACGCGCTCAGCTTGGCGGAGAGCAGAGCATCGCCGCACACGTTGCCAAGGAAGCTGAGGCACCCTCTGGCTTCGCTGACCCTGGGTCGGAACACGGTATGATGACGCTCACGGACCCCAAGATACCGATGCCACCATGGCGTGGCGAGGGCACGTAAGGCATTCCAGGAGGGACCTACCGTGAACCCAGGGAGTAAGGCACGATTCGAGCAGGACGGCTTTTTCCATTTCGAGGGCCTCCTCGAACCCGAGCTCATCGCCAGACTGACCGACGTCAGCGACGAGGTGCTCAGCCAGCAGGAAGCGGCGCACTTCGAGCGACAGAAGACGACCGGCAGCATGGTCCTGATCGATTGGAACATGGCCTACCGCTACGAGGCTATGGCCGAACTCGTCGCCCACCCCAACATCCTCGAGGCCCTCGCGGAACTCGGCTTCGACAAGCCCAAGTTCGGGCACGGTCGCATCATCAGCAAGCCGCCGCACAGCCCGCCGCTGTACTGGCACGAGGACGGCCGCTTCTGGAACGATCCCGTCAGCTACACCCCGCAGCCCATCCAGAGTTTCCTGATGATCTACCTGACCGATACCACCCCGGAGAACGGCTGCCTGCGGGTCATCCCCGGGACGCACCTCAAGCGCCACCCGCTGCACGACCTGGCGCCGGAGAGGCCTAACGAGGAGCTGAGGACCTACGCCACCCCTGACGCCATCGGCTTCCAGCGCGCTGAGGGCGAGATCGATGTCCCCGTCCGTGCCGGCGACGTGGTGGCGGGCTACGCCAGCCTGTTTCATGCCGCCCATGCGAACCGGAGCGACGAGCGCAGGACGGTGCTGACGATGTGGTACTACCCCGACTTCGTCAATCTGCCCGAGCGGAGTCAGGCCACGGTCGCGATGCTCGAACGGGGCACCGGTGAAGTGACGGAGGCTCCAAGTTCAGATCGCGCCTCGCTGGAGCCCCTCCGGATCGTGTACGACGGCGACGCCGAGCCGATTCCGGAAGAGTGGTCGCCGGGGAGCGATCTCAGGTAGGGGGCCGCTGAACGGTCTGGCCTGGCTGGTGTTCTTTCCCGGCATGGTCACCGGGGTGGCGCTGGCGCTGCTGCTGGGCCGGGCAGAGACCTCGACGGGTTCGGCAGCCACCCCCTGACGGAGAACTCAGTTCGCGGCGGGGTCGCGGCGGTAGCCCGAGGACTCCAGCGCCGCCGTCTGTTGTTCCCCCGTCTGCACCCGCCACAGGTTGGCGTAGATCCCGCTGCGCTCGAGCAGCGCCACATGGCTCCCCATCTCGGCGACGCGGCCGCTATCGAGCACGTAGATGCGGTCTGCGTGGCGAATGGTGGACAGCCGGTGCGCGATGACGATGGTGGTGCGTCCCAGCGACAGCCGGGCCAGCGAGCGCTGGATGGCCGCCTCGGTCTCGTTGTCGACGGCGCTGGTGGCCTCGTCGAGCACCAGGATGGGCGGGTCCTTGAGGACAGCCCGGGCGATCGACAGGCGCTGCCGCTGGCCGCCCGAGAGCTTCTGGCCACGTTCGCCCACCACCGTGTCGAGCCCCTGGGGCAGCTGGGCGATGAACGCGCTCGCTTCGGCGATGTCTGCGGCGCGCCACACCTCTTCGAGGGAGGCGTCGGGGTCGCCGTAGCGGAGGTTGTCGAGCACGGTGCCGTGAAACAGGTAGGTGTCTTGGTCCACCAGTCCGATGGCGCGCCGTAGCGCTTCGAGCCGCAGCTCGCGCAGATCGACGCCGCCCAGCGTCACGCGGCCGACGGTGGGGTCGTAGAGGCGCAGCAGCAGCCGGATGACGGTCGATTTGCCGGCGCCGGTGGCCCCCACGATGGCGGTGGTCCGGCCGGCGGGGAAGACCAGGTCGAGATCGTCGAGTGCGAGGACGTTGCCGTCGTACGAGAAGCTCATGCCCTCGAGGCGCAGCTCGCCTCGGGCCGCCTCGGTCGGCAGCGGTCGGCTTCCGTCGACCATGCCGGACTCGGTGTCGAGCAGGTCGAGGACGCGCCGGGTCGACGCCATGGCCCGCTGGTACAGGTCCAGGGTCTTCCCCAGGCTGGTCAGCGGCCACAGCAGCCGCTGGGTCATGTACACCAGGGTGCTGTAGAGGCCGACGCTGAGGACGCCCAGAAGCGCCAACCGCCCCCCGGCCACCATGGCGGCGGTAAAGCCCAGCACGATGGCGATCCGGATCAGCGGCACGAAGGCGCTCGACAGCGCGATGGCGCTCCGGTTGACGTGCTGGTAACGCTCGCTCTCGGTCGCCACCCGGGCGGCCTCGGCAGCCTCGGCGGTAAAGCTCTTGATGGTGGCGATGCCGGGAAGGTTGTTGGCCAGCTGGGCGTTGAGGACCCCCACCTGCTCCCGAACCGCAGCGTAGCGCGGGGCCATCAGCGCCTGGAAGCGGAGGCTCCCCCAGACGATAATCGGGAAGGGCAGAAAGGCAAGCCAGGCGATCGACGGCGCCACCGCAAAGAAGAAGACCCCCAGCACCAGCACGGTGGTAGCCAGCTGCAGGATATCGTTGGCGCCCACGTCGAGGAAGCGCTCGAGCTGGTTGATGTCGTCGTTGAGAACGCTCATGAGCCCGCCGGTGGTGGTGTTCTCGAAGTAGGCGAGCTCGAGGCCCTGGACGTGCCGGTAGGTCTCGGTGCGCAGATCGTGCTGCAGCTGCTGCGCCAGGTTGCGCCACAAGAGCATCATCACGTATTCGGTAGCCGACTCCATGCCCCACATGAACAGCGTCACCGCGGCCAGCACCCACAGCTGGCCGATGGGGCTCTCGACGCCCACCAGCCGCGCCAGGGCCGAGCTCTCGCCGGCTACCACCACATCCACGGCGACCCCGATCAGGAAGGGCGGGGCCAGGTCGAAGACCTTGTTCAGAAACGAGAACAGGGTGGCCCATACGATCCGCGGCCGATAGCGTCTGCCGTAACGCCACAGGCGTCGTAACGGTGGTCGGTCGCGGCGCATGAGGCCAACCCTATCGTGTTTGGGCCTCCCGACGGAAGCGCCGGCACCGGAGTGGTGCCCTATGCTGAACTATGCGCTACCGCGATCGCCGCGATGCTGGTCGGCGCCTAGTGGCGCATGTGCCGTCCCTCGGTGACGGCGTATTGGTGCTGGCGCTACCCCGAGGCGGGGTGCCGGTGGCGGCCGAGGTCGCGATCGCGCTCGGCGCTGAACTCGACGTGCTGATGGTCCGCAAGCTGGGGGCGCCCGGTCAGCCGGAGCTGGCCCTCGGCGCGCTGGCGGCCGGCGGCATCGAAGTGCTGAACCACGAGCTGATCGACTATCTGAGGGTCTCGGAGCGGGCGCTGGCTCGGGTGGTTGCCAGGGAGCGCCTCGAGCTCGAGCGGCGTGAGCGCCGCTACCGCGGCGAGCGCCCACCGCCACGCCTCGAAGGGCGGGAGGTGGTGCTCATCGACGACGGCCTCGCCACCGGCGCCACCATGGCGGCGGCCGTGGCGGTGGCCCGGGCACAGCGGCCGAGGCGGCTCCTGGTGGCCGTGCCGGTGGCTCCGACCGACGTCTGCGAACGCCTGGCAACACAGGTGGACGCCATGGTGTGCCCGTTGCAACCAGTGCCCTTCATGGCTGTGGGCCGCTGGTACGACGCGTTCGATCAGACCGGTGACGCCGAAGTTCTCGAACTCCTGGAGAACGCCCGCGGCAAGGAACCCTAGCGTTTCAGAGTTGGTAGCGGCCGCCCTCGCGACCCTTTTCCAGCTTCCCGAAAACGGTACACGCTTCACGCATGGCGGTCTCGTCGAGATACGCCTCCGGCGGCAGGTGCACGAGCAGCATCCGTCCGACACTAGCCTCCTTGGCGACCCCGGCCGCCTCCAGGGCACTCGCGTGCCCCGGCCCGCTGCCGGTGGCTTCGTGTACCAGGAGATCGGCTCCACGAGCCAACGCGACCACCGACTCGGCGTACTCGGTGTCGCAGGAGTAGGCCAGCACCCTACCGCCGCGCTTGTCGGCGAAACGGAGCGCCACCGACGGCACCGAGTGCCTGCTGGGGGAGGCGGTGATGCCCCACTCGGCGCTCTCCAGCACCGGAGCGTTTGCCGCGTGAGCCATCTGGTGGTAGCAGATCTCGGGGTACTCGGGCCAGCTCGAGGTGTCGAAGGCGTCGTGGACCCGGCGGGCCTGTTCGATGGCGGGAGCGATACCGTAGACGTCGAGCGGCCGGCGGCGGCCGTAGAGCCACAACCGCTCCATCATCAGCGGAAAGCCCGACACGTGATCGGGGTGCTCGTGGGTGACGATGAGGGCGTCGATCTTGCTGGGCTCCACGTCACAGGCCACCAGGCGCTGTACCACGTCACCGCCGCAGTCGATCACCACCACCGAATCGCGCCCCTCGAGGGCCAGCATGGTGGTGGTCCGGTGCGGATCGGAAACGGTCGCCCCGGTGCCGAGTAGGTAGAGGATCGGCGCTTCCGAGGGCCCCATCACGACCCATCCTGGACCGGTCCACGGCGGCCGCTTGGCCGCTCGCAAGCGCCGACCGACAGGCTGATGCGAGGCACCATGATCGCCATGATACTCGCTGGTTTGTCCCACCATTCCACAGATGACACACGCCCGTGCCGGCTATTTGACGGCGCCCATGGGCGCGGCCTGCCAGACTGACCTGATGGTCGAACCTATCCCCCTTACGGAAGCCAGCCAGCTGTCGGTGCCGGACCAGCCCAAGCGGCTGCGGTCAGCCATGTTGATGCTGTGGTCGCTGCGGCTGCGCCGCCCCCGCTTCGGCGGCGCTACCGGGGTCGACCACGCCGCCTACGGCGAGATCCTGACGGCGATTCATGGGGATGGGGTAGAAGCCTTGCGCGACCGCGGGGAGGCGCTCGATGGCTACGTCGCGTCGCGCTCGCAGATCGATCCCGAGAGCCTTGCCGAGCAGGAGGCGCTCGCCTACTGGATAAATCTCTACAATGCGGGCGCCCAGCGCATGGCCCTGGAGGCCCTGCAGCACGGCCTGCCCACCGTGCTGCGCGTTCCCAACACCTTCGGGCGTCCGTTCGTGAGCGTGGCCGGCGAGCGGCTGTCACTCAACGACATCGAGCACGGCAAGGTCCGCCGCTTCAAGGACCCCTGTATTCACGGCGCCCTCAACTGCTGTTCGCTGTCGTGCCCGACGCTACTGCCGGAACCCTACCGGGGCGACACCATCGATGAGCGTCTCGACGGGCAGATGCGCCACTTCCTGACCCACGGCGGTCTGATCGCTGACCGGGACGCGGGCCAGGTTTTGCTGTCGCCTATCTTCTCCTGGTTCGGCGGCGACTTCGTCCACCCCAGCCGGATGCCCAACTTCATGTCCGCCTCGGGGCAGGCCGTGCTGGGGGCCCTCACCCCCTGGATCGACGATGAGACCCGGGCCTGGATCGAGGCGACTGCGCCGAGCGTGAGCTTTCAGCTCTACGACTGGGGCCTGCGCGTTGCGGTAACGGGCGGCCGGCGCTAGCGTCTGGCACCGGGAGCGATATAGCCGAATACCGGGTGATCGAGCGCACCCCGCTGGAGACCACCTTCCACGGCGCTCGGGTCCTCTATAGCTGCGACAGAGCCGTTGCCACCCGGCCGGCGTCGCGGACGCAGTCGTTGAGCCCCACGCCCCGATAAGCGTTGCCGGTGAGCACGACCCCCGGAAGGCTTGTCAGCGTCGCCTCGAGCTGCCGGAGCCGCTCCTGGTGTCCCAGCAGGTACTGAGGAATGCCGCGCCGCCAGCGAACCATCTCGAGGTGACTGGGTGCCGCCGTGATTCCCATCGTGACCTCGAGGTCGCGGCGCACCTCCGTAAGCGCCTCGTCTGTGGAGAGTTCGGTGAAGTCGGGATCGGCGGTCCCGCCGGCGATCACCCGCACCATCACCTTCCCCTCGGGCGCCTGGTCGGGGAACACCGACGAACTCCACAACACCCCGCGGCTGCGCACGCCCTGCCCGCGAGGCGTCAGGAAGCCAAAGCCGTCCAGCGGTCGGGGCAGCTCCGTCTGATCGAACCCCAACCCGAATACCTGAACGCTCGTGTAGGGGATGGCGGCCAGCTGTCGCGCTGCTTCTGGAAGGTGCGGCTCGAGCAGGCGGGCTGCGGTAAAAGCGGGGACGGCCAGCACCACCCGTTCGGCCCGCACCTCGCCGCCGCCCTCGACGCGCAAGAGGTACCCGCTCGGACCGCTTCGCTCGAGCGCAATGACGCCAGCTCCTAACCTCAGGGAGGCGTCCAGTTCGCTCGTCAGGGCATCGATCAGACGCTGGATTCCGCCGTTCCGGAAGCTGGCTAGGTGAGTTCGAGGTCCGCCCTCCCGGCGCGAGCGCCGTTGGGCCGCGATCAGCCCCCTGACCAGGCTCCCGTGTTCGCGTTCGATGGCTCGGAAGTGGGGAAAGAGCGCGTCCACGCTCAGTTCGCTTGCGTCCCCGGCGGTGATGCCCACGACCAGCGGATCGGCAAAGGCGCGGGCCACGCCGACACCGAAGTGCCGTTCGAGGAAGCGGTAGACGCTCTCCTCGCGCTCTTCACGCCTCGCCAACAGGGGTTCGAGGAGTGCCCGCACCTTGCTGGTCGGCGAGACCAGGTCCGAACGGAGGAAGGCGAGGGGAGAGGTAGGCAGCGGTTTCAACGCCCCGTCGCGAAAAAGATACCGCCGACCGGCAGCCCGGGACGCTGGCAGAAGTGCGTCGGAGAGGCCCAGCGCGTCGGCCAGAGCCAGCGTTTCGGGCGCGTTCGTGAGGAAGCCGTTGGGACCCCAATCGAACGTAAAACCGTCCCTTCGGCTGGAGCGGACCTTCCCCCCCCCCGGTTCGGCACCCTTTTCCAGCACCGTGAGTTTCAGGTCGGGCCGGAGCTGCCGGAGAAAGAAGGCGGTGGCGAGTCCAGAAATGCCGGCTCCGACGATGGCGACCGAAGGCATGTCCCTGCATAGCATGGCATGTCGGTCGGCACCCGCGTAAGAACGCGGTCTCGGTGGCAGCGTCCGGCGCCGGCGTTCGGCACGCCCGCTGAGACCGCTCTGGTAACACTGCACTGGTGACACTTTCATGACACATTTGGCCGCAGCCGCCTCATACCATGATCCATTGTGGATCGACTCGTGCTGATCGGTGTCTCCTTCCGCCGCGGCGGTACCGCCGCGGTAGAGGTGTGGCAGCAACATTTCGATGAAGACGCCCTGTCCCGCAGCGGTTTCGACACCTTCGTTCGGATCGCCACCTGCAACCGCTGGGAGGTGGTGCTGCAACTCCCCGAAGGGCTCGATGTGGACGCCGCCCGGCGGCTACTCACGGTGCCCGGTGGGGCCAGGCCGTACGCCTATGTGGGCGAAGCGGCGCTCGAACACCTCGCCTTGGTGGCGTCCTCGCTCGACTCCCTCAATCCTGGCGAGGATCAGATCGTGCAGCAGCTACGTGAGGCCTACCGAGAGGCGCAGGCCCGAGGCAGCTCGAGCAGCTCCCTCAGCTTCGCGTTCGACACCGCCCTGCGGATCGCCAAACGGGTCCGCCGCGAGGTGGATCTGGCGCCGGTGAACACCTCGCTATTCAGCCTGGCACGCCCAGACCTCGAGGCAATCCTCGCGCCCGGCGACGGTGCGGTGGTCGTCGGGGCCGGCGACATGGGTGGATTGGCCGCCAAGGTTCTGGCCGAACTCGAAGGCGTTCGCCTTACGGTGATCAATCGCGACCTCGAACGGGCCCGCCGGGTCGCAGAGCCGCTCCGGGCCGAAGCGCGCTCGCTTACCGACTTCCTAGCCGACCCCGGCGATGTCCGGGTTCTGGTGTGCGCAACGCCGGTTCGTCACCTTGTCGGTGGCTCCCTGCTCGCGCGCCTGAGCGGGCTGGAGCTGGCAGTAGATCTGGGGCTTCCACCCAACGTGGACCCTCAGGCCGCCCGCACGCTCGGAATCCGACTGCTCGATATCGATGCTCTCGAGGAGGCCGGGCAGAGGCGACGGAAGCTGCTCGGCCCGAAGCTTGCCACCGCCGAGGGCTTCGTGCTCGAGGAGCTCGAACTGGCCCTGGCCGCCTGGAACGAACGCCAACTCGCTCCATCGATCCGCGCGCTTCAGGATTGGATCGGAGAGACCATTGCCAACGCTATGGACGAAATGGCGGCAGAGGGGCTCCAGACGCTGAACCAGGAAGATCGGGAACGCTTGGCGAGGCGCGTTGCACATGTGCCGGTCAAGGGTTTGCGGGCCTTGGCCCGCGCGTACGGCCCGGAGGCGGCCCGGGTGTTCCTGGCCGAAACCGGATTGGCCCCATGAACCCTCGCTCCCCTATCCGCATCGGGACCCGCGGCAGTGCCCTGGCGCTGCACCAGGCCGACACGGTTCGCGTTCGCCTCGAGGCGCTGGGCCACGCTGTCAGGCTGGTGGTGGTCGAGACGCAGGGCGATCGTGACCGTGGTCCCTTTCGACACATGGAGGGTCGAGGCTTCTTCACCAAGGCCGTGCAGGAGGCGTTGCTTGACGGGCAGGCAGACCTGGCGGTGCACTCCTACAAGGACCTGCCCTCGGAACCCACCCCAGGTCTCAAGGTGGTTGCGGTGTCCGATCGTGCCGATGCTCGTGACACCCTACTGGTTCGACCCGAACACTTCGCTGCCGACAACAGGCGGCTCCCATTGCGTCAGGGTGCGCGGGTCGGCACCGGCTCTATCCGTCGCCGCAAGCAGCTGCTGGGGCTCCGCGAAGATCTCGACGTCGCCGATCTCCGCGGCAACGTCCCAACCCGCATCGATCGGCTCAGGGCCGGAGCGTACGACGCTATCGTGGTGGCGGCGGCCGGGCTGGAGCGGCTCGACCCCGACCTCAGTGACCTCGAGGTGATCGCCCTTCACCCGCGGGTGTTCGTGCCGGCACCTGCGCAGGGAGCGTTGGCTCTCGAGGCACCGAAGCGCAACAGGGCGCTCGCCCAGCTCCTCACCGAGCTGCACGATCCTATCGCCTACAAGGCGGTTGCGGCGGAGCGCCGCCTGATGTCCATGTTTCAGGGTGGCTGCCAGCTCGCGCTGGGAGCCTACGCCACCGTCAATCGCAGCCTGGTTACCCTGTGCGCCTGGTATGAGGGGGTGGGTGTCATCGTCGAGCACCCTTCCCCCCAGAGGGTGGCCACGCTCGCATTCGAAGCCCTGGGAGGCGGCGATCCCGCCCCGGTACCGGATGAGCGGTCGTGAAGGTGGCTCTGACCCATAGTCGAGGGCGGTTGGAGGGGCTCCATCAGGAACTCGAGCGCCTCGATTTCGCGGTGGTCCACGCCCCCCTAATCGAAACCAGCCCGCGGCTCAGCGACGCTGTTCGCCGCTGCGGGCAGCGCCTTTCCAAACTTCCCTGGCTGCTGTTCGCGAGTCGCTCGGCCGTCCAGGCGTGGCGGTCCCTCGGGTTGCCACTTGGCGGGCCACGGCTTGGCGCCATCGGCCCCAGCACCGCCTCGGACCTCGAGCGCGCCGGCGGCAAGGTCGCGATCGTCGGTGAGCCGGCGACCGCCGAGGGGTTGGCTGACCGCTTCCTCGCACACATCGGAACCTCGGTCGAAGCACCCGAAGCGGTGGGCCTTCCCAGCGGTAACCTGTCCCGCCCTACACTGCGACAGCGGCTCGAGGCGGCCGGCCTGCCGACACGGCCCTTGGTGGTGTACGAGACGGTCCCGCTCGCCTGGGAGGCCGATCCTGAAGTGGACGTGATCGTACTCGCCAGCCCTTCGGCCGTGCAGGCCCTTCCCGACCGTGCAGGGAGGCGCGCTATCGTGGTGACACTCGGACCCAGCACCAGCCACGAGGCTCGCATGCGGGGGTTTGTGCCGGTGGAGGTTGAGGCGCCGAGTGGGACTGCAATTGTGGAGCGGCTGAATGCGCTGGGGGTTCGCCCATGACGGTAAAGGTCGATCCGCTGGCGCCCGAGATGCTGCGCCGGCCCCGACGCCTGCGCCGTACGGCAGCCCTGAGGGAGCTGGTGGCGGAGACCGCCCTGGAACCCCAGCGGCTGGTGATGCCGTTCTTCGTGGTGTCAGGCCAGGGGGAGACCCAGCCGGTGTCCAGCCTGCCTGGGGTGGAACGGTTCAGCGTCGATCGCCTGCTGCCGCAACTCGAACGGGCGTTGGCATTGGGCCTGCGATCTGCGCTGCTGTTCGGGGTCGTTGCCGCCGAACACAAGTCGGCAGGCGCGGTCGGTGCCTACGACTCCGAAGGGCCGGTGCCGCGAGCGCTACGGGCCGCCCGCAGCCACTTTGGCGACGACCTGGTGCTTATCACCGACGTGTGCCTCTGTGGCTACACCGATCACGGCCATTGCGGGCTTCTCGCCACCACAACGCGCGGCGTTGTGGTGGACAACGACGCCAGCCTGACACCCCTGTCGCGCATGGCCCTGACCCACGCCGAGGCCGGTGCCGACCTGGTCTCACCGTCGGACATGATGGATGGCCGGGTGGCCGTCATTCGCCGGGCGCTCGATGGCGGCGGCTTTGGCGAGGTGGGTATTCTCTCCTACGCGGTCAAGTACGCTTCGGCCTTCTACGGGCCCTTCCGAGATGCCGCCGGGTCGGCGCCCGGAGGTTCGGTGGAGGCTGCCCCCCGCGACCGCAAGAGCTACCAGATGGATCCCCGCAACCTCCGCGAGGGCCTGCTCGAAGCGGCCCTCGACGAGGCCGAGGGGGCCGACCTGCTTATGGTCAAGCCGGCCCTGCCCTACCTCGACGTTCTGGCCCGCCTGAGGTCTAGAACCGAGCTCCCGCTGGCGGCCTACCAGGTCTCGGGCGAGTACGCCATGCTCAAGGCCGCTGCCGCTGCTGGCGCCCTCGCCGAGCCGCAGGCGGTGCGCGAAGCGTTGCTGTCGATACGCCGAGCCGGCGCCGACCTGATCTTCAGCTACTACGCCATGGAAGCGCTCGAGCGGGGGTGGCTGACGTGAGGCGGCGCGGTTCTGAACGACCCCGTCTCGGCCGCGGCACGTCGCGGACCGCGACCCGGATCGCTTTTGCCGTGATCGTGGCTTTCCTGCTGGCGCAGGTGAGCTGGTGGCTGCTCTTCCAGCAGCGCTACATCGGTGACGTGAGCCGGGTTCGCCTCGCCGGTTGGGACCGTGACGCCGTCACCGCCACCCGGGCGCTCGAGGGGTCGGCTGGCGATTCGGAGCTTCGACTGCTCCTCGTAGAGCGCTACCCTCACCTCCGCTTCGACCAGGCATCCGAGCGCTTTGTGGTCGACGAAGGGGTGCGCTCGGCGTTCCAGCAGCAGCAGCGCGGATACCTGCGGATGTTCGCCTTTGAAGGCCCCTTCTTCGCGCTGGTGGTGCTGTTACTGCTGGTGTTCATCGCCCGGAGCCTGCGTGCCGAACGGGACCTCAAACGGCGCCAGCAAAACTTTCTTTCGGCGGTAACCCACGAATTCAAAACGCCGCTGGCGACCCTCAGGCTGCTGGTCCAGACGGCGCGCCTGAGGAACCTGCCCGACGACCAGCTCGACACCTACCTCTCCCACATGGAGGGGGAGCTCGACCGCCTCGAGCGGACCGGCGAGCAGGTGTTGGCCAGCGCCCGACTCGAACAGGCCGTGCGCGATCCCGAGAGCCCGCTACCCGTTCTGGAAGAGGTCGACCTCAATCGGGTGGTGGAGGATTGCGTGGCTGCTGCCCGCCCCGGCCTCGAGGCCCGCGGCGCCGAACTCACGATCGAACACAGCCCCGAACCGCTGCCCGTCTCCATCGACGAAGCGGCCTTTAGCGTGGTTTTCAACAACCTCCTCGACAACGCCGTGAAGTACAGTTCTGGCGACCACAAGGCCGTCCGGGTGGTCCTCGAGCGCGACCACGATCTGGTTCGGGTTCACGTCGAAGATCGGGGGGTGGGCGTCACGGAAGCCGAGGCCGAGCGCATCTTCGAGCGCTTCTACCGGTCGGGCGACGAGATGACGCGGGAGGCGCCGGGTGTGGGCCTGGGTCTGCACCTGGTTCGCTCGATCACCGAAGCGATGAACGGCTGGGTCCGGGCAGGTCCCAACCCCTCCGGTAGCGGTGCTCGCTTCACGGTGGTGCTGCCGCGGCGCCTGGCGCCGGCCGATCCCATGGGCGATGGGTTCGTCCGGGAGCCGGCGTGACCCGCCCCTCGGTACTCGTTATCGAGGATGAGACCACGCTGGCCGAGGTACTGAGCGACAACCTCGAGCACGAAGGGTATGTCGTGACAGTGGCGGCCGATGGCGAAGCCGGATACCGTGCCTGGCGCCGGGCGCGTCCCGATCTGGTGGTGCTCGACGTGATGCTTCCAGGGATGAATGGCATCGACCTGTGTCGCCAACGGCGCGAGGAGGGCGATCGCACGCCGGTGCTATTTCTGAGTGCCCGAGGTCAGGTGAATGACCGCGTGGAGGGCTTCGCTGCGGGCGGCGACGACTACCTGGGGAAACCGTTCCACCTGCAGGAGTTTCTTCTCCGGATCAAGGCCCTGTTGCGGAGGGGTGGGGCCGACAGCAGACCCCGTTCGGAGTTCGTCTTCGGTGGCCACTCGGTCGATTTCCGCGCCTGGACCGCGCAGCTGGCCGGCGGTCGTGAGGTGTCGCTGGGTGAGCGAGAACTCGACATTTTCAAGCTCCTGGCCTCGCGCCAGGGTGATGTTGTGAGCCGTGACGACATCCTCGATGAAGTGTGGGGTAGCGACGCCTTCCCCGCGAGTCGGACCGTCGACAATTTCGTGTTGCGGCTGCGCCGGCTGTTCGAACCAGATCCCTCGCGGCCACGATACTTCCACACCGTCTGGGGCGTGGGCTACCGCTTTACACCGGAGGGAACCGAGGAGGATGAACCGTGAATGGTCACCCGGAGCGCTGTTCGGAGATAGTGCCCGTGTTCAGATCTAGTCCTTACGGCGTCCGTACACCGGCGCCGTGAGCCTGTTTCTCGATGCTGCCTGTGGCGCCGACACCGAGCGGGCGCCCGTGTGGATCATGCGCCAGGCCGGGCGCTACCTGCCCGAGTACCGGGCGCTCAAAGAGGCGCATGACTTCTGGGATCTGGTCCGCACCCCCGAGCTCGCCCGGGAGGTGACGCTGCAGCCGGTTCGGCGCTTCGGCTTGGACGCCGCTATCCTGTTCAGCGACATCATGACCCCGTTGTCGGCGATGGGCGTGGAGATCGCCTTCACCCCGGGACCGGATATCGCCTCGCCGCTGCGAAGCGAAGCAGATGTGGCCGCCCTGCGGCTACCCGAACAGGGTGAGATCGCACCGTTCGTGGCCGCCACCATCGAACTTATCCGCGAGGACTGCCCGGTACCGCTGATCGGCTTCGGTGGCGCGCCGCTGACGCTCGCCAGCTACCTGATTCAGGGCGGCGGCAGCAAGGACTTCGCCGAGTTTCGGGGGTTCCTGAGGCGCTTCCCGGCGGCCGCCCACGCGCTGCTCGACAGGCTGACCGAGGTGAGCATCCGCTACCTGCGAATGCAGGTTCACGCCGGCGCTCAGGCGATCCAGCTGTTCGATTCGTGGGCGGGTCTGCACGGCCGAGCGGTCTACGCCGAGTTCGGACTCCCCTACAACCGCCGGCTGTTCGAGGCGCTGACCGACCTCGAGGTCCCCCGTATCTATCTGGCTGTAAACGCCGCCCACCTCTACCGAGAAATCCGCCTGCTCCCCTGCGAAGCGGTGAGTGTCGACTGGCGCATGCCCCTGCATGAGGTCAGGCCGCAGCTCTCGGGGAAGGTGTTGCAGGGCAACCTCGATCCCGCTGCCCTCCTGGGGCCTCGCGACAGCCTGGTGAAGGCCGTCGAAGCGGTGCTGCGGAGCGGGCTCGGAGGACCGCATATCTTCAATCTCGGGCACGGCATATTCCGGCACACGGATCCCGACAGCGTCGCCGTCCTGGTCGATACCGTGCGCGCGTTCGACCGCCGCGCCGCACCGACGGTGGAGGTGTTGTGATACCGAACGCCGGACGCACCGGCGACGTGGCGGAGGACCGTCGCGGGCGCGTCGCCACGCTGATGCGCAGGAGCCAAGCGGAGCTGGTTCGGGCCTTCGAGGCGGTCGATGGCGAGGCCCATTTTGCAGATCACAGCTGGCAGCGGCCCGGCGGTGGCGGCGGCAGCGCCAGGATTCTCGAGGGTGGCCGCGTGTTCGAGCGGGCCGGCGTCAACGTCTCGGCGGTCCACGGCGAGCGGGTACCGCCCAGCCTGGTCCGGCAGCACCCCGCGGCCGACGGCAAATCGTTCTTCGCGACGGGGCTCAGCCTGGTGACCCACCCGCGCAACCCGTACGTGCCGGCATTTCACGCCAACCTTCGCTATTTCGAGGTGGGCGAGGCAGGTCAGGGCCCGGCGCTGTGGTGGTTCGGTGGCGGCGCCGACCTCACCCCCAGCTACCCCTTCGAGCGGGATGTGCGCCACTTCCACCGCAGCCTCAAGGCCTGGTGCGATCGCCACCCCCAGTCCGACTACGGCCGTTTCAAGACGACTTGCGACGCCTACTTCACCCTCCGCCATCGCAACGAGATGCGCGGCGTGAGCGGCATTTTCTACGATGAACTGAGCCCCCCCGGGGAGGGCGATTTCGAGGCGGACCTGGCGTTCACCGAAGATGGTGTCGCCACTCTGCTGCCGAGCTACCTGCCGCTGGTCGAGCGGCACCTGAACACCCCCTACGGAGACCGCGAGCGGCACTGGCAACTCCACCGCCGTGGGCGCTACGTCGAGTTCAACCTGATCTACGATCGCGGCACCCTGTTCGGCCTGCAGACCCAGGGGAATGTGGAGGCGATCCTGATGTCGATGCCCCCACTCGCCGGCTGGACCTTCGATCTGAAGCCCGAACCGGGTGGACCCGAAGAGCAGGCCCTCACCTTCTTTCAACCGAGTGACTGGATCGGCGAGTTCGAGAATCAGAGCGGCGGTTCGAGGCATGCGTAGGGCACCCACCGGCGTCGTGATGATGAATCTCGGTGGCCCCAAGAACCTGGGCCAAGTCGAACCGTTCCTGCTGCGGCTGTTCGCCGACCGCGAGATCATCCAGCTGCCGGCCCAGCGCTGGCTGGGCCCCTTCATCGCCCGTCGCCGCACCGCCAGCGTTCAGGAGAACTACCGCGCTATCGGCGGTGGCTCGCCCATCCTGAACTGGACCGAAACCCAAGGTCGCGGGATGTGCGAGCGCCTGGACCGTCTCTCGCCGGAGACCGCTCCGCACCGCTTCTACGTGGCCTTCCGCTATGTCGATCCCTCGAGCGAGGCTGCGCTCGAGTCGATGCGCGCCGATGGCGTGCGGCGCGCCGTGGCCTTCACCCAGTATCCGCAGTTCTCCTGCTCTACTACTGGATCGTCGCTGAACGAGCTGTGGCGCGCCGCACGGAGGGTCGGTGTCGACGAGATCGAATGGAGCGTGATCGACCGCTGGCCCACCCACCCCCGCTTTATCGAGGCCATGACCGAGACGGTTCGGCAGGGCCTCGCCTCCTTCGACGACGACGAGCGCGACGACGTGGTGATCCTGTTCAGCGCCCACTCGCTACCCGTGAGCGTCATCAACCGTGGTGACGCCTACCCGCAGGAGGTAGGGGCGACCGTCCACGAGGTGATGGAACGGCTGGAGTTCGCTCACGAATACCTTCTCGCCTACCAGTCGGATGTGGGCCCGGTGCCGTGGCTCGGCCCCGCGACCGAGCAGGTCGTCCGCCACCTCGGAGCCAAGCGCAGAACGCGGGTGCTGGTGGTCGGCGTCGCCTTTACCTCGGACCATATCGAGACCCTCCACGAGCTGGACATCGAGTACGGCGAGCTGGCGCACGAGGTCGGCATCACCAGCTTCCGGCGGGCGCCGGCGCTCAACGACCTGCCCCTCTTTCAGGACGCTCTGGCCGAGGTGGTGGCCGAACATCTGGCCTCCGGTGAAGCCTGTAGCCGGCAGTACGGTCTGCGCTGCCCGGGCTGCGTCAACCCGCAGTGCCGCAACGTTCTCAACCCGGTGGTGCCCTACCGGCGCACCGCCGTGAGCCCCTCGCCAAAGAACCGACTGTACCGTTTGGAGGGTAGCTGACAGCATGGAGACCACGCCCACCGGCCGTTCCGCCGACCTTTTCGCGCGTGCCCTCGAGCTCATCCCGGGGGGCGTCAACTCGCCCGTTCGTGCGTTTGGCAGCGTGGGGGGAACCCCCAGGTTCATCGCCCGGGCCGAAGGCTGTTACCTGTGGGACGCAGACGGCAACCGGCTGCTCGACACGGTCGGCTCGTGGGGGCCGATGATCCTGGGGCACGCCCACCCCGCAGTCCTCGAGGCCGTGGCCGACGCGCTCGCCTCGGGAACCAGTTTCGGGGCCCCGACCGAGCTCGAGCTGGAGCTGGCCGAACAGGTGCTGGCGCGCTACCCGAGCTGCCAGCGGGTCCGCTTCGTCAACTCTGGCACCGAGGCGACCATGAGCGCCCTGAGACTGGCTCGAGGGGCGACGGGCCGCGACCTCATCGTCAAGTTCGAGGGCAACTACCACGGCCATGCCGACGGCCTGCTGGTCGCGGCCGGTTCCGGCGCCCTCACCACCGGCGTGCCGTCGAGTGCTGGCGTGCCGGAGAGTGTCGCCGCCAACACCCTGGTAGCCCGCTACAACGACCTCGACTCGGTCGCCGCCCTGTTCGAGCGCCGGCCCGACGCCATCGCCGCCGTGATTCTGGAGCCGGTCGCCGGCAACATGGGGGTCGTCGCCCCTGCCGACGGCTTCCTCGAAGGTCTCAGGGCCCTTACGCGGGACCACGGCGCCCTGCTGGTCGTCGACGAGGTCATGACCGGCTTCCGGCTGGCACCGGGAGGCGCGGTGGAGCGCTACGCCATCGATGCCGATCTCGTCTGCTGGGGCAAGATCGTGGGCGGCGGCCTACCCGTTGGCGCTTACGGCGGAGCCGCCGAGCTGATGGATCAGGTCTCGCCCCTCGGCAGGGTCTATCAGGCCGGCACCCTGTCGGGAAACCCGCTCGCCATGGCCGCCGGACTCGCCACCCTGCAATCGATTAAGGTACTACCGGATTTCTACCTCACTCTCGAGCGCCGCGGCGCCGCCCTCGAGGCGGGCCTGCTCGAGGCCGCGCGGGTCGCCGGGGTGACCGCTACCGTCAACCGGGTCGGTTCGATGCTGACGGTGTTCTTCGGCGCCGGACCGGTAACCGATCTGACCACCGCCCAAGCAGCAGACGGGGCGCTGTTCGGTCGCTGGTTCCACGGCCTGCTGGCGCGTGGGGTGTACTGGCCGCCGAGTCCGTTCGAGGCCGCCTTCCTGTCCTACGCGCATGGTGACGAGGCGATCGAGGTGCTGGTCGACGCTGCCCAGGAAGCGTTTTCCGACCTGATCTGAGTGGCCGCCGCCTCAACCTTGGGGGATGACAGCGGCGTACCCCAGGGGATCGATCCAGGCGTCGATCAGAACGGGTCGGGCGGCGCTCACGGCGGCCGCCACGGCGACCTCGCACGCGGCCTCGGTGGCGACCCGAGCGTAGTCGAGGCCGAACGCCTCGGCGATCAGGGAGAAGTCGGGGTTGACGAACTCGGTTCCAAAGGCCGGCGCCCCGGCCCGAAGCTGGGCGCTGCGGATCAGATCGATGGCGCCGTCGTTCATCACCGCCACCACCACCGGCAGCTCGTGTTCGGCCAACACCCCCAGTTCGCCCAGGACCATGCCCAGCCCGGCGTCGCCGGTCAGGCAGACGGTGGTCTGCCTCAGCGTCAGCGCTGCCGCCATGGCCGCCGGTAGCCCGAAGCCCATAGCAGACAGGCCGTTGGAGACCAGGTAGCGGTTCGGTTCAAAGGCCGGCCAGGTCAGCGCCGCGGCGATCTTGTGGGAGCCGACGTCGGTGGCCACCAGAGTTTCGCGCGGGAGCGCCCGCCGCAACGCCCGCAGGACCGTCTGCGGCGCCATCCGGCCTCGAGCGGAGGTCGGTGATGGCCGCCGCGCCAGCGCCTCTCGGAAGGCTGTCACCCGCGCCGCGCCCCAACCGCGTTCGGTCTCAGGCGCGGCCCTGGCCAGCCCCTCGAGCAGTGGAGCCAGCGGGCCGACGCACGCGGCCACCGCCGGCAGCGTGGGGTCTTCATTGGCCCACGGGGCCAGCCAGATCAGCGGGGCGGTGTGGTCCCAGGGTCGCACCAGCTCGACCACGTCGAAGCCTACCGCGACGATGCAGTCGGCCTCGTCAAGCAGCTCGTAGGCGGGGTCGGAACGGGTCAGGCCGATCGTTCCGGCGGCCAGCGGGTGGTCGTCCGGGAGGCTGCCCTTGGCCTTGGGGGTGGCGATTAGCGGCGCGCCGACCGCTTCGGCAAACGCCCGCAGGGCCCCGTAGGGACGCTCGGGCTCGAGGCCCAGCCCGACCACGATGGCGGGGCGCCGCGCCCGGGCCAGCACCGCCTGTGCCGCCCCGACATCGACGTCGGGAGCTGCCGCATACTGTGGCGCCACGTCGTCTTCGGGCCCGGCCAGCTGGCCTGCGGTGTAGCGGCTGAGGCTCAGGTGCACCGGACCCGGCCGACCCTCGGTGGCGAGCGCCAGCGCCTCGCGGACGGTCTGCCCAACGTCGGCCGCGGAGATGGCCCGCGTGGCCTTGGTGATCGGCCCGAACAGCGCTTGCAGGTCGAGCACCTGATGGGTGTGTCCGGGCAGCAGTCGCTCGTCGGTCTGGGCGCTGATCATCAGCAGCGGCGAGCGGTCCAGAAAGGCGTGCGCGAGACCGGCGCAGGCGTTGGTTGCGCCCGGCCCGAGGGTGGTCAGGCACACCCCCGGCCTGCCGCTCAGGCGCCCCACCGTATCGGCCATGAACACCGCCGAATTCTCGTTGCGGACCAGCACGAAACGGATACCGGCACGTTGCAGGGCGTCCAACACCTCGACGTTCTCGCCGCCGGGAAGGCCGAACACGATCTCGACCCCCGCCTCTTGCAGCGTCCGGGCTAGTACTTCGGCAACGGTCGGCATCTCATCCCTACCTGCCAGCAGCTCGGCAGCTCGAGGTCGCGGTGGCCATGGTGCCACCTTACCGCTGTCGTTGCCCGCCTGAGAGCCGGTCCGAGCACGCTCACAGACCCAGCGGGTTCGAACCTCTCGTTTCCAGAGCCAACAGCTCCGCTTTGAGATGAATCCCACCGGCAAAGCCCGTGAGGCTACCGTCGCTCCCTATCACCCGGTGGCAGGGAATGACGATCGGCAGTGGATTCCTGCTGTTGGCGGCCGCGACGGCCCGCACCGCATCGCGATTCCCCAGCCGTTGGGCCAGCTCCAGATAGCTCACCGTCTTGCCGAAGGGAATGCCCTCCAGGGCGTGCCACACCTGCTGCTGAAAGGGCGTGCCCTGCGGCGCCAGCGGCAGCTCGAAGTGCCGCCGTTCGCCCCGAAAGTACGCCTCCAGCTGCCGCTCTGCCCCACTCGGAAGCCGTTCGACCCGTACCCAATTCGGGTCCGGCGTAAGCGGGTCGTCGCCGTCCTGGAAATCGATGTGGGCCACACCGTCTGCCCCTTCGGCGATCAGAATGCCCCCAACAGGGCTGTCGATGATGGTGTAGATCATGCTGAGACCTCCTCGGTCTGGCTGCGCCACAGCAGCATGGCCCCGTAGGCTCGCCACGGCCGCCAGGCTTCGGCGCGGCGGCGCAACGCGGCTTCGCTGAGCGCCTGTCCGTCGGTAGCGGCGGCGCGCCGCAGGATCAGGTCGCCGGCGGGGAAGGCGTCGGGATCGCCGAGCCGCAACGCCAGATAGTGGGCCGTCCAGGGGCCGACGCCCGGCAGCCGACACAGCTGTGCGACACGCGCTTCGAGACCCTGCGGGCGTTCGAGCTCGAGCTGCCCGCTCTGCACCGCCCGGGCCAGCGTGCGGATGGCCTCGCTGCGCCGCCGGGTCAGGCCATGTCCGTCCTCCAGGTCGCTGAGGGCAGCCGGCGTAGGAAACAACGATGCGCGTTGGTCGTCCGGCCCGGGCATAGGCGTTCCGTACCGCTCCGCCAGGCGTGCGGCCAGCGTGGTGGCCGCCGCCACGCTCACCTGCTGCCCGAGCACCGCCCGCACCGCCACCTCGAACGGATCCCAGGCGCCCGGCACCCGAATCCCGGGGTGGGCCGCCAGCAGGGGAGCGAGTTGAGGGTCAGCGGCCAGCTGCCCGCGGATGACACGCGGTTCGGCCTTGAGGTCGAACAGGCGCTTCACCCTCGTGACCACCGCCATAAGATGCCGGGCCAACTCGACCGGGACCGACAGCCTGAGGTGGCGGCCGTTGGCCGGCGCACTCTGCTCAGCGTCGTCGAGCCGAACCTCGATCAGCCCCCGACGGTCGCCAAAGCGAACGGTCCGCCGGTAGCTTCCGCAATCAACCCACTCCACCCCCGGGATGGCGCGCCGCTGCAAAAACGCCAGCATGCCCACCCAATCGAACGGCAGGCGGGTAGCGAACTTCAGCGTCAGGTTGCCGCCATTCCCGGTTCTTTTCCGGGCCGCCCCCACGCGTCGCAACTCCGACGGCGCCGCCCCAAACACCTCCTTGAAGGCGCTGTTGAAGCGCCGCAGGCTGGCATAGCCCGAACCGTACGCCACGTCGATAATCGGCAGCTCGGTCTCATCGAGCAGCTGTTTGGCGAAGTGCGCCCGCCGGCTGCGCGCCACCGCCACCGGCGGCGCGCCGAGATGCTCGTCGAACAGACGCCGCAGGTGCCTCGGTGTTATCTCAACCTGAGACGCCAGATCCTCGACGCCGGCCCGATCGAGCGCCCCCTGATCGATCAGCTCGAGCGCCCTGGTAACCGTATGGGATGCTCCCAGCCACGCCGGGCTGCTGGGGGCCTTCTCGGGATGGCACCGCAGGCAGGGCCGAAAGCCGGCCAGTTCGGCGGCCGCGGCGCTGGGCAGAAAGCGCACATTGCGCCGCTTCGGCTTGCGGGCGGGACACACCGGCCGGCAGTACACCCCGGTGGTGAGGACGGCGGTAAAGAAGTGCCCGTCGAAGCGAGCATCGCGACTGATCAGAGCCCGGTAACAGACGTCAGGGTCAAGATGCATGGGACTAGAATAGGATGTTTTGGGGGGGTATGCTCGCCATTTTCGGACATAGAAAATGGTAGCTTTCTTGGTGACAGGAGGTAAGCTCCAGAATGGCAAACACGGTTCCTGATTGGGTCACCTACCCTGAGGCTGACTGGCAGTCCCTAACCCCTGAGGAAGCTGGGCTCGACCCCGCCAGATTCCAGGCCTTCATAGACTCCCTTGACATCCGTGGCGCCTCGTTTCTCGGTGAGGATCACACGAACGGCAAGTTCGGGGCAGTGATCGCTCGCGGCGGCTACCTGGTTCACACCTGGGGCGATCGGCACTACCGTCATCAGACCGCCTCGGTCGGCAAGGCCTTCACCCGGGCGCTGGCCGGTTTCGCGGTGGCCGACGGGCTGATCGATCCCGACCGGCCGATCCACGAGTCCTGGACCGGCGAGGGACAGCTCTCGCACCGGCACAAGCTCCTCACCGAAGGCCACCACCGGACGCTCACCTGGCGGCATCTGCTCGGGGGGCGGCGTGAACGGGCCCAGTATGGGGGCTTTCCCATGGAGATGGGCATCCGCTGGTCCCAGAAGCTGACCGGCCTCCGGAAGGAAGACATCGTGCCCGGGGTGGTCCCCTGGGCCGAGTGGACCGGCGACGCCTTCTACGACCTCTATTCTCACGCGGAGCCGGGCACCCAGGCGCACTACAGCAGCGCCGGCTTCTGGCGGCTCGGCCAGGCGCTCACCGCGGTGTTCGGTCGTGACCTCCAGGACGTACTGCAGGAGCGCCTGTTCGACACGCTGGGCATTCCGCCGGAGCGCTGGGAGTGGCTGTCCGGGGCCACCATCAGGGACGCGACGTATCTCTACCCGGATCTGGCCGACAGCTACACCTACCTCGACCCTCCCTACGAGATCGCCGGCCAGCCGGTGCGGAGCGGGCCGGGCTGGGTGGTGATCAGCGCCTCGGATCTGGCCCGTTTCGGCCATCTGAACGCGACCGACGGCATCTGGAACGGTCAGCGGGTCATCGAACCCGAATGGCTCCGGGGGCACAGCGGCGGCAACCGCTGCGGCGTCGCCGGAGAGAGCACCCATTTCACCGCGCTGGCGGTCGTTACGGCAGAGACGTTCGATCACACCTTCTCGGTGGAGACGCGGAGCTTCCTGCCCGAAGAGGTCTTCGTCGGCCCGGTACGGGTCGCAGGGTAAGTCGGCCTTCCCCCAGGCCGCGCCCGGCGCCCCCTGATGACGGCTGGACCACGCCGGAGCGGTCCCCAAACGGTGGCTCATGACCCTCCGCGATTCGCTGCTGTCCCCGCCGCGCCGCTGAGCCTGGCTTCCTGAACGATTATTCTGGGGGTGGACCTGGCCAACGGCATCAACCTCACCACTGCGATGTTATGCCGCCCTGCCGGAGCTCAGGGAAGGGGATTCGAATGAACGCCAAAGACATCATGCACTACGGCCATCAAACCGTACTCGCGGCGGTCGCGGAAATGCCCGTCGACACCTGGGAGGTTGTGGGCGCCACCACCGCCTGGTCGATCAAGGACGTGGTCGCCCACCTGGCCTCCTCCGAACTCGTGCTGGCCGAGGTACTCGCCACCTTCCTGGGCGACGCAACCTCCACCCCCATGCTCGAACGCTACCGCGACGCACGCTTCAACGACGACGAGGTAGAAAAGCGCCGGGCCAATAGCCCCGTCGAGGTGCTGGCAGAGTACAGCGCCGCCTGCCAGCAGGTCATGGAGCTCGCAGCCCGAATCCCCGCCGACGACTTCCGCCAGGTCGGCACCATCTCCTGGTACGGCCCCGAGTACGCCCTCGACGACTTCGTGGTCTACGCCTTCTACGGCCATAAGAGGGAGCACTGTGCGCAGATTAAGATGCACCGCAGAAAAT
The DNA here is from genome assembly GCA_963662295.1 of Trueperaceae bacterium. Classification (GTDB taxonomy): domain Bacteria; phylum Deinococcota; class Deinococci; order Deinococcales; family Trueperaceae. Next base: position 2,698,763 of record OY759346.1, on the reverse strand, counting down.
TGAAGAGGGATAAGTAGAAGGATTAGGGGATTTGGTGCCCCTTCAGACACAAGGATAAGTAGGTTTGGGGCCCCTTCAGACACAAGGATTAGGAGATTTGGTGCCCCTTCAGCCACCTTCGGTGTCTTACGGGGTCCCGTTGAGCCTTCCCTGACGGCAAGTCTCCCCGGGGCTCTCGGAGACAACCTTGGTTGTCTCCTCCAGCAGAAGATATGGAATAACCAAGGTGTGAAGGCGCTAACGGTGTCTTGCTTGTTCCTTTTAAACCTTCTTGTGGCGGAGGAGACTCACGTAGTGTGGCTCCGTAGCCCCTGAAGAGACCACCGAGACACGAAGTGCTGGTCTTTGGGGGGCTCTGAAGGACCCCGGAAGAACCCGAAGCGGAGCGTAGGGGTCTGAAGGGGACCCAAACCTACCCCTCCTTTCCTCAACCATTTTGAGCTGTAAACTTATCCTTGTGAGCATCCTTCAGACCGCCGCTGTCATCCTCGCCCTGACAGCCCTCTTTGCCTACCTCAACGAGCGCTTCATTCGGCTGCCCACCTCGATCGGCGTGACGCTGGTGGCGCTGGTCGCCTCACTGGCGCTGCTGCTGTTCGGCAGCGCAGGACTGGTGACCCAGACGGAGGGTTTCCTGACGAGCCTCGACTTCGATGCACTCGTGCTCGAGGGGATGCTCAGCTTTTTGCTGTTTGCCGGCTCGCTGCACGTCGACCTCGGCAGACTCAACGAACAGAAGTGGCCGATCCTGATCCTGGCCACTGCCGGGGTGGTGCTGTCGACGTTCCTGGTGGCGGTGCTGGTCTTCTTCATGCTGGGTCTGATCGGGCTCGAGCTGCCGTTTCTGTACGCGCTGCTGTTCGGGGCGCTGATCTCGCCGACCGATCCCATCGCGGTGCTGGGGATCCTCAAGCGGCTCGGCGTGCGCAAGGACATCGAGACCCTGATAACCGGCGAGTCGCTGTTCAACGACGGCGTCGGGGTGGTGGTGTTCACCGTCATATTGGGATTGATCGGCGCCGGCGACCACGGCCAGGGTGCCGGCGGCGTGGCACTGCTGTTCGCCCAGGAGGCGGTCGGCGGGGCGCTGTTCGGGCTGGCGCTCGGCCTGCTCATGTTTCTGCTGCTGCGCAGCATCGACAACTACCCGGTCGAGGTGCTCATCACCCTGGCGGGGGTGCTGGGCGGCTACACCCTGGCCGGCGCGCTGCACACTTCCGGCCCCATCGCCATGGTGGTGGCGGGCCTGCTGGTCGGCAACCGGGGCCGCGCCTTCGCCATGAGCGATAAGACCCGCGAGTACCTCGACGCCTTCTGGGAGATGGTCGACGAGATCCTCAATGCGGTGCTGTTCATGCTGATCGGCCTCGAGATATTCGTGGTCCGCTTCGAAGGGCCGGGCATATGGGCGGCGCTGTTGGCCATCCCGATCGTGCTGCTGGCGCGCCTCACCGGGGTGGGCACCACCATCTCGCTCTTCCGCTTGCGACGGACCTTCCCGCGGTTCACGGTGCGGCTGCTGACCTGGGGGGGCCTGCGGGGCGGCATCTCGGTGGCGCTGGCGCTATCGCTGGCCGTGGGCGACGAGCGCAACCTGATCCTGGTGATGACCTACGCGGTGGTGGTATTCGCCATCCTGGTGCAGGGCCTGACGGTAGGGCGGGTGGCCGCCAGGATCCCCGAGGAGTGGGCGCCGGAGCGGCCGGCTCCGTGAGGCGAACGAGCCTGCTGGCACGACCCAAGAACCCCGTCACCGGATGGGCTATCGCAACCTTCAATCCAGCGACTCGAGCCCCCTGACGCTCAGCATGAACCGTGCCGTGCCGGCGTGGTCGTCGTTACGAGCCAGCTCGAGCACCCGCTCACCCACCAGCTCGGGGGTGAGCGGCGGCCCCATCTTCTCGCGGTAGGCCTCTTCGCTCATGCCGGCGCGTTCGGCGTAGGCCTTGGTGCCGGCGCGGCCCAGATCGGTGGTGGGGGAGAGGGTGGGGAACAGGGTATGAAAGCGCAGCTCGAGGCCCAGGGCGTCGGCCTCCCCGGCCGCGTACTGGGTGATGAAGGCCTGGGTGGCCTTGGCGCCGGCGTAGCCGCCGCTCATGGGCGAGCCGCGCAGGGCGGCGCCGCTCGAGAACACCAGCACGGTGCTGCCCGGCGCCAGCGGCAGGGCCAGCGCCGCCTGGAGCCAGTGGAAGCTCTGCTTGACGTCGACGTGCCAGTTGCGCGAGAACCCCTCCCAGCTTTGGCTCGGCAGGGGCGCGAGGTGGGGCGAGGCGCCTGCCACCAGGACCAGCAGCTGTGGGCGGTACTCGCTGAGCACCCGCTCGGCCACGTCGGCTTCGGCCACGTCGGCTGCAACCGGAATCACGGTTCCCGTGGCTTGCTGGGCCTGAGCTTCGCGGGACAGGTCTTCGAGGGCTTCGCCGCTCCGGGCTAGGGCGACCACCTTCAGTCCGCTCTGTGCCAAGGCCATGGCCACGCCGCGGCCGAAGCCTCGGCTGGCGCCCGTAACCACCGCGGTGTTGCCTGTCAGGTCGTTCATGGTCGCCTCCAAACATACCGACTGGTCGGTATGTTAACGGTAGCACGCCGATCCCGGCCCTATGCCGCCGGGGGTGACACGCGACAGCGAGGCCTTGGCTGAGCGCCTCGACCACCACCGCCGCCGGCTACGGCTAGACCACGCTCCTCAGCCAGTGGCTGGCGGGCCGCCGTGAGCCGGTCGGGCGTCTGTCGCTCGCCGGGCCGGACGACAGCCCGGCGCACATCGTGTGGCCGGTCTATGCCTTTGTAGCCGTGCTACACGTGGGTTTCAGCCGATCCCTTGGATGGAGCCGCAGCTACTTCTTTCGGGTGAGGATGGGCGCGGGGGAGAGCGCTACAGTCGTCTCATAAGGAGACGATCATGACTCGAGAAGAGAGACCGAGAAGAAATCCGATACCCGTACTTCCGCTGCTGCTCATCGCCATCGGCGTGCTGGTGCTGACTGTCAACCTGGGCGTGGTCTCCTGGGCCGCCGTGCTCGACCTGTGGACCCTGTGGCCGCTGCTGCTCATCGCCATCGGCGTCGATCTCATCACCCGCGGCCGGCTGCGGCTCTTCGTCGTGGCGGCGGTGCTGGTGCTGGGGGCGCTGGCCTGGAATGGCACCTTGCGGGTGCCCGGGGTGGCGCTCGGCCCGGCCTCGCCGGCCGATGTACACAGCATCAGCCACCCGCTGGCGGGCGCCGACCGGGCCGAGGTGCTGCTCAGCCCCGGCGTCGCCGAACTCATCATCGGCAGCGAAGCCGGCGCCGACACGGTGATCTCCGGCGAGATCCGCACCGGCCGTGGCGAACGCTTGGTCGAAGAGGCGTCGGTCAGCGGCGGCAGCGCCGTGGTGGAGCTTCGCAGCGAAAACGATCGGGCCTTCAGCGGCTTCAACCGTTCCCAGCGCCGCTGGGAGCTAGAGCTGAACGACCAGGTGCCGCTCGACCTGACCCTGGACAGCGGTGTCGGCCGCAACCTGCTCGATCTGCGCGGCCTCACCCTCACCAGCCTGCGGATCGACGGCGGCGTCGGTGAAGTCTCGGTGACGTTGCCCGAAACCGGCGGCTACAGCGGCCGCTTCAACCTGGGCGTGGGCGCCACCACGATTCGCATTCCCGAGGGGGTGGCCGCCGCCATCCAGGTCGACACCGGTATCGGCGTGGTCAACGTCCGCGGCGACTTCGTCCGGGCGGGCGACAGGTAGCGGTCGCCCGACTTCGAAACCGCCACTGAGCGCATCGAACTCGATGTCGACGGTGGCGTGGGCGCGATCACCGTCGAAGCCATCCGCTGAGACTTAAGACGGTGGCGTGGGCGCGATCACCGTCGAAGCCATCCGCTGAGACTTAAGAACGACTACCGGCCGGGGTTTGATCCTCGGCCGTTCGCCTGCGCCATCACGTCAGATCAGAGAGGCCTGACAGCGTGGCTGTGACTAAGAGTTCCGAAAGCCGCTAGCTGCCATGCTGGCCTTCGATCTCCCCCGGGCCGATCGGCTAACGATCGCCCACGTCTTCCTCCCCCAGCTGCCGGCCCTAGGGCCGGCTCTCCTATCTGGTAGCCCCTGGGGCCTTCAGAATCCCGTTAGAGCTCGTGCTCTACAGTGCCGGCACCATGTCCTCCCGGATTCACAAGGTACTCGCAGCGGACGTCGAGACCGTTCCCCACGAGGTCGCCGAGGCCAACACGCGCCTGCAGGCCCTCGAGCAGCTGGTGCACACCGCCGAGAACCGCCTCGACGAGAGCGGCCACGCCCGGCGGGTAGGTGAACTCTCCGGCATGCTGGCCCAGAAGATCGGCATGCTCGAGGACGAAGTGAGCCTGATCCGTCAGGCCGCGCCGCTCCACGATGTCGGCATCATCGGCATTCCCGACCGCATCCTGCTCAAACCGGGGCGCCTCACCGGCGACGAATTCGCCCACATGAGGCGCCACGTCGATATCGGCTCCAAGATGCTCTCCTACGGCGACTCCGAAGTGCTCGACATGGCCAAGATGATCGCCAAGACGCATCACGAGCGCATCGACGGCAGCGGCTACCCCAACCACCTCAAAGGCGACAACATCCCCGTGGCGGGGCAGATCGTGGCGCTGGTCGACTTCTTCGACACCCTCACCCGGCGCCGTCCCTACCGGGCGGCCTACGCCATCGAAGAGGCGCTCAACAAGGTCAAGCGGCGGGCCGGCACCGAATTCAACCCGATGCTGGTCACCGCCTTCATGCGCAGCCTCACCGAGGCCCGGCAACGCCTGCAGGACAAAGCCCGCAGCCCCAAGGAGTTCCGGATGCAGGGCAGCGTCGACACCGACACCCTGTTCGACCTGCTGCTGTCGCTGGCCCACAACCGAAAATCTGGCCGGCTAGGGCTCTACCTCGGCTTCAGCGAGGCGCTCCTGTACGTCCACGAGGGTCAGGTGATCCACGCCGAGTACGAGGGCGAATCGGGCGAAGCAGCGGTCGCCAAGCTGGTGGTTCAGGCGCAGCGCTACGTGCAGATGGACTTCGTGCTCGAGCCCTGGGAGTTCGACGGCGACGTTCACATCACCATCGAGATCCCGCTGCAGCGCCTGCTGCTGTCCTCGGCCGTGGCGGTCGACGAGCAGCTCGCGGCCAACTGATCGATCCCCAACAGCAACACCGCCTCCGGCGCGCTTGACCCGGCCGCCTGCGGGTGCTTTGATGGAATGACCCTCGCACGACGGAGAGGAGTTGCCTCATGCACCCGAACGAACCGACCGTCGCCCCTGGTGAGGTGCCCACCCACGACGGCCTGAAACCGTTTCTCGAGATCTCCAGCGCCCGCCACCGCCACCTGTGCCCGCGGCAGGTGCTGGGGGTGCGCATGGGCCTCGCCGGCGCCGACGCGCTCGGCATGGATATCCCTCGCAAAGACAAGCGCCTGCTGGTGATCGTGGAGACCGACAGCTGTTTCGTCAGCGGCGTCGAGGTGACCACCGGGGTGGGCGTGCACCGCCGCACCCTGCGGGTGATGGACTACGGCAAGATCGCCGCCACCTTCGTCGAGGTGGCGAGCGGCCGGGCGCTGCGGGTGGCGCCCCGCGCCGGCATTCGCGAGGCGGCCCTGGCCTATGCGCCGGCCGGCGAGACCCGCCGCTACTACGCCATGCTTCACGGCTACCAGGCGATGCCCGATGGGGAGCTGCTCGCCATCCAGGAGGTCCGGCTGACCCCCTCCATCGAGACGCTCGTCAGCCGCGCCGGGGTGCGGACCGCCTGCGACCGCTGCGGCGAGGAGATCATCAACGAGCGCGAGGTCTCCAGCGGCGGCCAGACCCTGTGCCGCAGCTGCGCCGGCGACAGCTACTACCGCCTGCCCTGACCTCACCCAAGAGCGAGGCGAGCGGGGTGCTCGTGGCACCCCGCTCGCCTCGCGGAAGAGGAAGAAGAGGTATCTGGTTTACATGTCCTGCACGATGGTCACGCGGATGACCGGGCCATCGGTGTTGGGCCGCTCGTCGCCCAGGACCAGGGTCACGACGCCGTTCTCGTCGGCGCCGACGTCGGGGCCGGCCTGGCGGGGTGCCTGATTGGCGCCGGTGCCGGGCTCCTCATCGACCTCGGTACCGCCGTCCCACAGTAGCACCAGGTCGGTGATATCACCGCTGATGGCTTCGCCCATGGAATCGAACAGCGCGATGCCCTCCTCGGCCGGAGCGTAGAAGAGGTCGTTCGACTGCACGAACATGGTGGCGAACGAGAGGAAATAGCCGGGCTTGGCTTCGAAGTTGAACTCGTAGACGCCGCCGGGCAGCAACGGCCCGGGGCCGTCGGCGCCAACGGGGGTGTTGAACACGCCGAAACCGCCCTCCATCATGTTGCCGGCCAGGTACTCGGCCAGCTGCGCCGGGGTGCCGTCTTCGGCGATACCCTCGAGGCCCTGTCCGCGGTCGGCCTCGCCACCCAGGAACAGCGGCGCGCTGTCCTGATGCAGTACCCACACGCCGGGCGCCAGTGGCACCGCCACGGTCCCGTCGGAGGTGATCAGGGTCTCGGCGGTGGAGATGTTCTCGATACGGACGGTAAAGCCGATGGCTTCGTTCTGGGCCTGGGCCAGGGTACCGAGGGCGAGCATTGTAGCGAGAAGGGCAAGCGCGATTCGTTTCATGGGGAAACCTCCTTTGTGGTCTCTAAAAGGGAGTCTAGAGTTCAAAGTTCAACAAGAAATCTCGGGAGTTCACGAAAGGGTCACGACCTCGGGTACTGTAAGGAAACGACCGCAGCGAGGTGATACCAGGTGGAAAGTCAAGTGGACGCTCAAGCGGACGGCGTTGCCGCCGCAGCTCAAGCCCTCAACCTGGAGACCGTCGCCCTGCGCCGCGACCTCCACCAGCATCCCGAGATCGCCTTCGAGGAGACCCGCACCGCCGGCGTGGTTGCGTCTCAGCTCGAGCAGCTCGGCCTACAGGTCCGTACCGGGGTCGGCAAGACCGGGGTGATCGCCACCCTCGCCGGCGCCAAGGCCGGCCGCACGGTGCTGGCCCGGGCCGACATGGACGCCCTGCCAATCCACGAGGAGCGCGACACCCCCTACCGCTCACAGACCGCGGGGGCCATGCACGCCTGCGGCCACGACGGCCACACCGCGGTGCTGCTGAGCGTCGCCAAGCTGCTCGCCGCGCGCCGCGACACCCTCAGCGGCCGGGTGCTGTTCGTGTTCCAGCCCGCCGAGGAGATCGGCGCCGGCGCCAACGCCATGCTCGCCGACGGCGCCCTCGATGGCCTCGATGTCGACCACAGCATCGGCCTGCACCTCACCAGCGGTCTGCCGACCGGCACCGTTGCCCTGCGCGCGGGCCCTTACATGGCCGGCACCGACATGTTCCGCCTGGTGATCCACGGCCGCGGCGGCCACGCCGCCAAGCCCGACGAGACCATCGACCCGGTGCTGGTCGCCGCCCACGTCATCACCGCCCTTCAGGCGCTGGTGTCGCGCGAGCGCTACCCGCACGACCCGGTGGTGATCAGCATCACCTCGGTCCACGGCGGCACCGCCTCCAACATCATCCCCGAGTCCGTCGAGCTGCTCGGCACCCTGCGCACCTTCAACGACGGCACCCGGCTGCTCCTGCGCGACCGCATCCTCGAAGTCACCGCCGGCACCGCCGCCACCTTCCGGGCCACCGCCAGCCACGAGTGGCTGCACGGCACCACCGCCGTCATCAACGACCCGGCGGCCACCGAACGCCTCCGCCCGCTGTTCGAGGCCGCGCTCGGCCAGGGCCGGGTGATCGAACGCGACCCCCTCATGTCCGGCGACGACATGGCCGCCTGGCTCGAGGCCGCTCCCGGCTGCTACTTCCACCTCGGTGCCGGCGACCCCAAGCAGGGCATCGACAAACCCCACCACCACCCGCACTTCGACATCGACGAGGCGGCCCTGCCCACCGCGGTGGAGCTGCTCGCCAAAGGCGTTCTGGAATTCCTGCGCTGAGCCCGGAGAGCGCGACATGAACAGGAGCGCGCCCCGGCCCAACGGTTCGCCCCGAGGTTGGTACTATTGCCCTACTTCGGGCCCGGCGTGAACGGCGACATGCCCACGGTCGGGGCCCACAAGGAGCTGGAGGTTTCTGATGCAGCCTGAGACCATTTTCGAGAGCCTCGATCCGCGCTTCGACGCGCTGCTTCGGCCCGACTCCACGCTGGTGCGGCTCTGCGGCGGCAGCGCCTGGGCGGAGGGCCCCGTCTACTTTGCCGCCGGAGACTTCGTGGCCTGGAGCGATACCCACAACGACATCATGTGGCGGTGGTCCGATGCCGACGGCCAAAGCGTCTTTCGGAAGCCTTCGAACCACTCGAACGGCAACACCCTCGACCGCCAGAGCCGGCTCATCACCTGCGAGCACGGTCGCCGCCGCGTCAGCCGCACCGAGCACGACGGCACCGTGGTCACGCTCGCCGACAGCTACCAGGGGAAGCCGCTGAATTCCCCCAACGATGTGGTCGTTAAGAGCGACGGCACCATCTGGTTTTCCGACCCGCCCTACGGCATCCTCAGCAACACCGAGGGCTATCAGGCCGATCAGGAGCAGGATGCCTGCTACGTCTTCCGCCTCGACCCCGAGAGCGGCGAACTGACCGCCGTCGCCGGCGACCGTGACAAGCCCAACGGCCTCTGCTTCAACCTCGACGAAAGCATTCTCTACGTAAGCGACACCGCCTTCTCGCACGATCCCGATGGCTGGCATCACATCTTTGCCTACGATGTCGTCGATGGTAAGGAGCTCGCCAACGGGCGTGTCTTTGCCGAGGTCAGTCCAGGGGGCTCTGACGGCTTTCGCATCGATCATCATGGGAACATCTTCACCAGCAGCCACGATTCGATCCAGGTCTTCGGTCCGGATGGGACGAAGCTCGGGAAGATCATGGTGCCCGAGAAGAACGCCAACTGCACCTTCGGCGGGCCGGACAAGGATCGGCTGTTTATCGCTGCCAGTACGTCGCTGTACTCGATCGTGCTGAATACGCGGGGGGTGCAGGTTACCTGATTGCTGGTTTGGGGCTGCCTGAGTTATCGGGAGTGTTTCGGGATTCACGGGGGTTTACCCCCTCCCCAGCCCTCCCAAGGGGAATGACCCCCTCCCCAGCCCTCCCCCTAGAAGGAGGAGGGAGCTAAACAGCAACCCTGGCTACGATAGGAAACACCAAGGGGTGGGTAGTGATGGGCGTGAATACGTCTTGAGTAACGAGAACAAGAGCTGGGATAACCGTGTTGTGAAGGAACCAATGGACACCTGTTAATAGGACCCCAAGGTGAATAGTAGGCGTCCCAGCCCCCGATGCCTTCATGCTTGTTGCTTCGTAGTTGTGGTGCTGGAGGAGTTTACTCCGTAAGCATCGTGGAGACGTACCCTGGACTGCTTGTACTCAATCCTAGGAACACGCTATCGAATCGTTGTCGCACTATCTTGTTGTTACTCACGAGTGCCCGCTTATAGCTCCCTCCTCCTTCTAGGGGGAGGGCTGGGGAGGGGGTAAACCCCTCGCAACAGTTGCACAAAGAGCAGCCCAGCCCCTTTCAGGCTGAGCCGCCCATCGTGATTGGCCGGGGTGCTAGCTCGGTGGCGCTCCCACCGTGATGGTCACGGTGTCGTTGTCCTCGAGGCCGCCCGAGTCCTCGGCGATGAGGGTGACCTCGTAGGTGTTGCCGCAACGGATGTTGAGATCGATGCTGGTGCCGTTGCCCAGGAAGAACGAATTGCTGCCGTTCTGGCGGTAGCGCCAGGTCAGGGAATTGCCTGTCAGGGCGCCGTCCTCGGGATCGGATCCGGTGCCCGTCAGGGTGAAGATGCTGTCGCAGCCGGGCACGTCGGTCCAGGGGATGAAGAGGTCGCTGGCGGGGTTGGTGATGGTGGCCATCGGGGGGTTGCCGGCTTCGACGGCGATGCCGATCGTGCTGTTGGCGACGCCGTAGGAGACGTAAATCTGGTGGGCGCCCACGCCCAGCCGGGTGCTCGACTCGAGCCCCGTGCCGATGATGCGGCCGCTCGGCCCCCCGTCGCGCCACGTGATCGGGTAGAGGGGGTCGTCGATTTCGGGGTGATCGTCGGTAATGGCGGCCCGCAGGTTGATGAGCTGGCCATCCGCGAAGGTCTGGCCCGGGCGCGGCTCGAGGATGGTAATGCTCGGCCGGCAGGCGGCCGGCGGGTTGCCGCTGGAGCCCAGGTCGTTCACCACGAAGGTCGTTGTGGTCGAGGCGCTTATTGCGCTGAACACGTCGATCGCTTCGGCGGTGACGGTGTAGTTGCCGTCGCAGAGGCCTCGGGTGAAGATCTCGGCGCTGTCACTGGTGGCGAAAACGGTCGTCAAACCACCCCGCTGGTACGACCAGGTGATCGTGACCCGCTGCGGGTCTATCCACTGGACACCGCTGACGCGGGCGTGGAAGGTGATCAGGTCGTTCTCGTCGAAGGAGGCGTTCCGCAGCGGCGAGACGATGGTGATGCCGGGGCCCTGAACGGCCGCGAAGCGGCCCGTAAGCGTCACGGTCCGGACGTTGCTGGCGTCGGTGTTGGCGACCAGCAGGTAGCGGGTCTCGCTCTGAATCGCCGAGACCATCGGCAGCGAGGTGCTATCGGGATCGGTGGCACAGGCGCCGGTGCCGGCGTCGGCCGGGTCGTAGAACTTGGTCCGAACGTCATTCCCGCCCGACACTGTTACGTCGAGGTCGATACCGATGCTCGAGGTCGCCGGGAACACCAGCTGGTAGACGCGCGAGGTCAACGGCGGCAGGATGATGATTCGGTCGCTAAGTGGCGCTGCGTGGTCGAAGGTGAGCGCGTCCGGCGCCCCGCCCGGCCGCGAGACGGTGTTTTCCAGAGCGTAGTAGGCGCCATTGTTGTTGGCATCGAGATCGCACATCACCGCGAAGCCGCTGCCGCCCAACGCGAACGTCTTCTCGAAGGCCTGGTTCTTCACCCAGGCCCAGTAGGCCCCGGCGAGGCTGCCCAGAGCCGGGTAGTCGCTGGCGAACACAGCGTCGAGCGCTGCCTCGTTGCCGCCCGCTTCCAAGAACGGGATCACGTCCGCGAGGCCGAGGTCGAAGCGCATGCCCAGGTAGATCCAGAAATCCTGAAGGCTATACCACTGCGGTTTGGCGTTCATCTGCACGTCCACGTCCCGCACGGCACGGCCGGTGTCGCGCACCATGGTGGCAAGAGAGTCCTCCGCCATCACGGCGGTGCTCTCCTTGAACCAGCCGGAGGCACTATCCGAGTAGGCGTACTGGATGGCGTGGAAGTACTCGTGCCGCAGATTGTCGATGCGAGGTCCGTTGTAGTTGGCCCCGTCGTTGGTCAATTCCGGCTCACCCCAGCACACCGCCACCCGCTTCAGACTCGAGGTGTAGCGCCCGTGGTTGCCACTGCCCGCCGCGTTCACCAGGCACAAGGTTCCACTCTCGCCAGTGGTGACGTAAGGGCGCAATTCCGCCACATAGGTCAGCGCCACTGCGGCTGGGGGGGTCAGCGAGAAGATGTCGAACTCGAGGCGTAACTTCGGCTCTAGGAAGCCGAGCGCGTCCAGATCCAGATAGACGTTCTCGAGCTCACTCGTCATGAACGCCCTGTCGGCGCTGGTGCACTCATTCGCACGGCCCAGCTCCCAAAAGCCGACGCAGCGCGCCTCGAACCCGAGCGCGACCTGCTGCTGTCGCTCGAGGCTCGCACCCCGCAACTCGAGCGGCGGCGATCCGAAGGCACCCGACTCCACCAGCACCACGGTGAATCCGCCCTCAGGCAGATCCGTCAGGGTGGTGACCAGGCGGCGACCGTCGGGATCGAAACGGCCGTCGACCAGCACCCAGGTGTCTCGCGGTTCCGGAAGGGTCTCGCCCTCGCTCTCGTCGCCAGTATCGATATGGACCGTCTCGGCGGGGACCAGCACGGCCAGCGCCAGGCGCTCGGTATCGACGCCCGCCGGGACCGGCAGGCCCAGCAGCAGCGGATCCGTGGCAGGCGTTTCGAAATCGCCCTCGGCCGCGACGCGTACGAATTCACCCAGCGGCCGTGCGTTCGGGAAAGGACCGGTCTCGAGCGGCTCCGACACCTCGTCAATGCCGAACAGGGTGGGACCCTCGAGGGCTCCCGCGGTCGCGCCCAGGTAGACGTCCTCGGCGGTCACCACGCTGGTGCCGGGGAGGAGCATCGTGTCGAACTCGATCGGAGGGAGGAACGAGGGGAGGGTGCAGGCGGCCAGAACGGTCGTCAGCAGGAAGATTGTGGTGAGGCGAGAAATGGTGCGGAACATGATGTCCTTTCTGTTCGCTCCTGAATGGGGAGCGGGTGATGATGCAAGGGTAGAAAGGGGGTGTCAAAGTGGCGTTAAAGGGGTGTCAAAGGGAGCAAAAGGCCTTGTGAACCGTACTGGGTTTCGTGGAGACTCTGCTCTCACGCGGCCAGCCTGGGCATGGCCTGCGCTTGAGTGTACGCCATCTCGAAGTCCACGGGACTGACGTAATCGAGCGAAGAGTGCAACCGCCGACAGTTGAACCACCTCACCCACCGCATCGTCGCCGTCTCCACCTCCTGCCTCGAGCACCAACTCGTCGACCTGGCGTGGATCAGCTCGCTCTTGAACAAGCCGATCGTGCTCTCCATCAACGCATTGTCATACGCCGTGCCCACCCGACCGATCGAACCGTTCACGCCATGATCGAGCAACTTCTGGCTGAACGCCAGACTCGTATATTGACTGCCGGCATCCGAATGATGAATCACGCCGTCAGCAACGAACCGCCGATCGGTTCGACGCCGGACGCTCACAGCCTGCTCCAGAGCCCTCATCACCAGCTCGCTGCTCTTACCGGTACTGACCGTGAAACCCAGGATGCGCCTCGAGAAGCCGTCCTGCAGGAACGACACGTACACCCACCCTTCACGAGTGAGCACGTGCGTGAAGTCCGCCACCCAAACGATGTCGGGCGCATCTTGGAACCAGTCTCGCCTCACCAGATCCGGCGAGCTGACGCCGCTAGGCGTTGGGATGGTCGTGCGGACCTTCCTTCTTCGTGTCATGCCCTTCAAGCCCGCGACTCTCATCAGGCGCGCCACCTGGTCACGCCCAACGTCGATACTCTCGTGCTGGAGGGCGTGCCATACCTTACGGACGCCGTACACACCAAAGTTCTCGCGGTGCACCCGATGAATGACCTCCAGGAGACGCTCATCGGATTGCTGGCGAGCGGATGCTTGCCGCTTCTTGGCTGCGTAGTACGTGCTCGGGGCGATCGGCACGTTGTGGTCCCGTAGGACACGGCAGATCGGCTCGACCCCGAACAGGTTCTTATACGCGTTGATGTAGGCGACCATCACTTGAGTCGGCGGTCGAGCTCCGCGGCCGCGAAAAACGCGCTGGCTGTCTTGAGGATCTCGTTGGCTCGTTTGAGTTCGGCTACTTCCTTCTTGAGGGCCTTGATCTCCTCACGCTCTGTGGTTGTCAGGCCTGGCTTGTCACCAGCGTCGATGCGGGCTCTGTCTACCCAGCCGCGCATCGTGTCGACCGGGATGCCGGTTAGGTCATGCAGGCGCCGATAAGAGGCTGAACGTGATTCGTGCGGCGCTTCTTCTCGACGCTCCATGAACATGCGGATGACTCGATCTTTGGTTTCTTGGTCGTAACGGGTCATGCTCCATTCTCTCCTTTCGAGGGAGAACGGAGCCTCCATCAAACCCAGGGCGGTTCACATCATCAGTTGCCAACCCACCAGCCACAGCAGGTGACCGATGTCGCTTGTGCTCTGGTGCTTCCTGGCCACCGCAAGGGCCCGCTCGTGCCACCCCATCACCTCGGCATCAGAAAAGTGGGCCCAGCCCGCTTGAATCCCTAGGGTGTGGTAACCCTTGGCGAGTGCCCGGGGCTCACCCACGGACTCGAGCAGTGATACTCCCCGCTCGGCCAGCGACCGTTCCTGTTCTAGATCTCTATCCAAGTTTCTATCCTGGTGCATCATGAAGGCGTGAAACACCTGGTGAACGAGGAGGGTTCCCAGGGCAGCAGCGTGGCTGGGGTTGTTCTCGTCGAGATGGTTGGCGATGCTGCCGAAGAACTCAAGGGTGGTGCCGAAGTGCTCGAGGCCTTCGCTGAGGCGGATGGTGAAGAAGTCGTACATCGCTGGGGTGGTCTTTTCGATCTCGTCGACTTCGAGGTTCTGGGCTGCCCAGTCCCAGGATGCCCGGATGTTCGCCAGCTCCCCCAGAAACACCCTGAGCGCCTCTTTACGCTCGAGCGTCCACAGGTCGGGTTCGAGATCCCGCACGAGCCCGAGGTAGTACGACCCGTGCTTCTGCTCGGCCTCTGCTCTCTCCTCAGGGAGCTCCGCCAGCTTCTCCCGGGTGTACTGGGCGAGAAGAGGGTGGCGGTCGTAGCGGCCCTCGAGGCTCATGTAGAGCAGCGACTTATCCACCAACCTCGCCAGCACAGGCAACGTCGCACCGGAAACGACTGCGGCGGCCTCCCGCCTGAATCCACCCCGGAACACCGACAGGCGACGAAGGACCTCTTTCTCCCTCTGGCTCAGCAGCGACCAGGAGTGATCGAACACCGCCCGTACACTACGGTGCCGCTCAGGAACATCCTGCGTAAGCGACTCCAACCGGTCGGTTCCCGCCTCCATCTCCTTGGCAACCTCACTCACCGGTAGCGCCCGCAGCCAGCTCGCCGCCAACTCGATAGCTAGGGGCATGCCGTGAACCAGCTGGCAGATCCTGGCGACAGCTGGCAGGGTCTCGGCGGTCAAGGAGAAGCCCGGTTGCGCCCGTCTTGCCCGCATCGAGAACAGCTGCACCGCATCGAAGTACGCCGCACGCTCCAGCGTTGTGCTCTCCTCCGGGAAGGTCATGCCCTCGACGGTTACTATCCACTCCTGCTCCAGGTTCAGCTTCATCCGGGAGGTGACCAGCAGCTTCAACCGGGGACAGTTCCTGGTGAGCTCACGAACGAACACAGTTCCCCCGAGGAGCTGCTCGAAGTTGTCCAGCACCAGCAGCAGACGCTTCTCGGCGAGGAAACGCAGCACCACGCTCGAAGCGTCCTCCTGGCCTGATAGGGTCAGCCCCAGGGCGTCGGCCACCACAGCAGGAATGGTCGCTGCGGAGGTGTGGGCCTCCAGCGGCACGAACACCACCCCATCAGCGAACCCTCCCGCCTCGAGGCGCTGCTGGGCGATCTTTAGGGCCAGCCGGGTCTTCCCCACCCCACCCGCTCCCACCACCGAGAGCAGACGGCAATCCGGCTGTACCAAAAGCTCCGTGACCTCGGAGAGCTCCAGTGCTCGCCCAACAAAAGACGTCCTCTGGTCAGGCAGGTTACGCAGGCCGTTTCGCTCGTCTTCTTGCTGGGGCGAGCGCAGCCTCTCTTTGGCCTCAGCGACAGAAACCACCAACGAGAGCCCGAAGCCCAAGCCTTCCTCACGGACCTCCTTGGCATGGTGGCTGCCGCCCGCCACAAAGAGCGTGTGAAACCGCTCGAGTTCCTGCGGTTCAGGCGCGGGAGCGCATGCCAGGAGGTAGGCGCGTTCCGCCTGTTCGATCGCCTGCCGGAAGCCCCTGTGGGAAGCTTGGATTTCAGCCAGGCTCAGCAGGGCTTCCCGGACGCGGCCCGCCAGGTACTCCCGGGTGTGGTACACCCACTCCTCCAGCTCACTCCCGTACACCCTCAGGGACAACCCATCCAGGAACGGCCCCCTATACAGCTCCAGGCCGCTCTGCAACTCGTCTTTCTCCAGGGCGGTGAGGAGCGCCTGAGCATCGCAATCTACGGCGGTCCAGACCCGTACCCCGTCCACCTCAACCATGCCCGAGGAGACCCCCCTGAGCCGCGACAGGACGGTCCTTAGGTTCCCCATTGCACGGACGCTTGAGGGCCACAAGAGTTCCGCTAGGTGCCATCTCTCCTGGGGCCCCTCCAGCGCGAGGTAAGCGAGAAGCAGCAGCGGTTTGGGCTGCGAAAAGACAGCACCCTCAAGCCTCAGGCCGCCCAGGGTACGAAGCTGCACACCCTCAGTATAAGGGCCGGAGTGGGTCCAGGACGGAATTGAAACGGTGCTGCAACGCTCCTGGGACGCCACCCGCTGCATGCTTGACCCAGACCATGAGCAGAGATAGCGGAGAGCAGGCAAGAGCGAATGAACAAAGCACCCACCTCAGATGCCTTGAACCCCGGGTATCAGGTGAAGTCCTTCATCGTGCGGCTATGGCAACGCCCCGAAGGCTTCACAGCCGAAGCGCGGCCGGTCACTGGCGGGCAGAATCGGACGTTCACGAGTCTCGAGGAGCTGTTCAACTTCTTGCGGGAGCAGGCCGAGATGGAACCGATGCCTGACGACGATGGGGGTGATGACCCCGGTAAGCCCAGCAGCCACTCGCGCGAGTAAGCCTAGCCGCCATAGGCCCGGTAAGCCTAGCAGCCACTCGCACGAGTCGATTCGGACGACGTCCATGTCGAGCAGCCGGACCCGAAGTCACGTTACCCAACTAACGAGCCCAACCAAGTCAGGAGCCAAGGAGGATAATGATCATGAGACGCTTCCCAATAAAACCCAAGACAGTCGTTCTCACCTTGCTTGCCCTCGGGTTCAGCGCATTCGCGCAACAGGCCCAGCTCGTGATAGATGCCACCGACTCCTTCGGAACCTACAACGACATCGAATACGTCGTGTACCAAGGGCGCCTCACCGGCACCGCGGGCGACGAAAGCTTCAGCGCCCCGTTCGAGATCGTCGCCCCGGCCGACCCGAGCCAGGGAAATGGCCGCCTGGTGTTCGAGCCCATCCACCCCATTTCAGTTAGTGGCGATCATATAACTGTCGTTGTTTACGGTCCTATCATGCGTGATCGGTTCCTAAGCAAAGCCTTCCTCTTCGGTCACGGCTTCAGCCACGCAGCCATCTGCATGCATAAAGATGACCGCGCCTGCGAAGGCTTCCTTGGCGCTCCAGAGATGCCCGCCGGAGCCCTGGGCTTCATCGTGAGCTTCACGCAAGCCCTCAAAGCGGGGCAGGCAGCAGACATGGTTGGTGACATCGAGTACCTCTACAGTGTCGGCTTCGCCAGTAGCGCCGATCCCCTGGATGACCTGCTGCTCGATCCGCTCGGGCAGGGCCTGTTCGATCTCTCGCTGCTAGTCAGCAACGGTTGGAACTCCGAAGTCAAGAGCCCGCCCGAGAATCCTGAATCCCCCATGCCAGCGAGCGTAGGACGGGTCATGGTGTTGCTGCCCGAAGCGGACGTTGTCCGGTGGGGAACGCTGTTGCGTGATGACGTGACCCAGCCGCACTACCGGTCGTATGAGGTGGCCGGTGGGGCGCAGCTTGCCTCAAGCAGGCCAAACCCCATGAGGGGCGTCACCGGGGTCGATTGGACACCCGTGTTGCGGGCTTTAATGCTGGCGGGTGACCGCTGGGTCAGCGAGGGGATCGAGCCGCCCCCCAGCACCTCCCTTGTTGAGGCTGTGGAGGGTGAGGTCGACCCCGCGTACGACATCTATGATTCCGGGATCGCTCTCGCTCGCGATGCCAACCTGAACGCCGTGGGTGGCGTCCGAGTGCCTTATTTGGAACTCGGTCAGGGTCAGTTCATCGCTGTCGATTACCTGAACCTTAATCGGAGGGGTCTCAGAGGCACGTTTCTCGACTTGGCCTGCGAGCCGCTTGCGGACGGCGGTGTCCGCTTCGCGGATCACGACAGCTATATGGAGCAGTTCGTGGCGGAAACAGAGAGGCTGATGGGGGAGGGTTTTCTCCTGCGCGACGATGCCGACGTCATGATCGAGTGGGCAGCCGGAAATGAGGTTGGCATGCCCGGCTCCTGTCCCTAGCGAAAGCCCTCCCTACCAGGTGAAGTCGTTCATCGTGCGGCTATGGCAACGCCCCGAAGGCTTCACAGCCGAAGCGCGGTCCCTCACGGGCGGGGGGAACAAGACGTTCGAAAGTCTCGAGCAGCTGTTCGACTTTCTGCGGGAGCAAGCCGAGATGCAACCGCAAACGTACGACGAAGGAGGTGATGACACCCGGTAAAGCCAGCAGCGACTCTCGCTCAACTCGATCCGAAGGAGGTTCAAGATGACGGCGTTGATCAGGCACGCGATCAACCTGAAGGCCACACAAGCCCACATCCAAACCCCAACAACTAGGAGGAATGAAAGATGACCCTGAGATACCACAAGTCCCAACCCTTCGCTCGAGCGAACCCCATGAGCAAGATCACCATCGCGGGTCTGATCATCACGTTGTTCTTGATAGGAATCTCCAGCCAGAGCGCAGTCGCGCAAGGGTACGATGGGTCCGTTAACTTCTACTTCGTAACCGTGGCTTCCGCTGGCGTCGTGGACGGCGTGAATCACCGCATGACGATGACGGGATCCGGCAGGTTCAACGCGGAATTGGTTGAAGGGGGAGGCGCCTACCAGTTCTTTGATCAGGACACCGCAGTGCCGAAAACCTTGCTCGAAAGCGGCCAGTGGCAGGCGGTGCGGGTGATCGACTGGTCAATGGTCGAGGGTGACAATCCCAACCCTTACGGGGTGAACGTCGCTGGCGTCCTCGATCTGGAGATCCTTCTGTTCCCCCTCGGCGAGGGGGGCGAAGGCACCCCTGCGACCTTGAGGATCGTGTGCAATGTCGGCATCGCTGGACTCAGGACGGGCCTGGCGGAAGGCATCTTCCTCGAAACCAACGATGGGCTTACCCACGAACCGATCCTGTTCCCTACCGATCCCGCCATGGAGGGGATTCCACCCATGATCCCGTTCGGCGTCACCCTGTTCAACCTGCCTAGGGTGCCGTAAGCAGGACCCGGCAGTGCACCCCCAGGGTCTACTTTCGCCTTGACCCGGGAAAACCGGGTCAAGGCGGTTGAAAGGCTCGCGACGCAAGGCTTGAAACGGGGTGCGGCTATGCGGTCGCTTCTAGGGCAGTGACGGGCAGGAAGAGGTCCTCGACAGCCTACTGCGGTCCGAGACTTGGCTCATTACCGGAGATGCGCGCCCGACCTTCATGGAAGAACAGGTCCCCTTCAGGTTGATGGCCAGGCCGCACGTCTTCGGGATGGAGGGTTAAGTGGACCTCGGGCAACTTCGCTGTGCATAGAAGCAAACCGCATTGACTGCGCAGGGAACGACGACTCGGTGAGCCGAATCATCAAAGAGGAAGCCGTATCATCAGGTTGCTGGATAGACTGGCAATACTACCGAGAACCAGTTCCTTTCCGGTAGGGCAAAACCCACCCGTTAAAGTGCGTACCTATACAGCGGGTTGCGCATTGAGTGATCGTGCTTCATGCTGAGGCATGGCGCACTCTACCGACCTCCGAGAACGCATCGTAAACGCCGTCCTACACAAGCGTTACACCCTCCATGAAGCCGCAGACACGTTCGACGTTGGAACCGCCACCGTCAGTCGCTACCTCCGCCGCTACCGCCAAAGTGGAGATCTCACCCCCAGAACCTCCCCGGGCCGCCCCAGCGCCCTCCATGAGCACCAGGCATGGGTTGAGCAGAGCCTCATCAGCAACGACCTCACCCACGACCAGCGCTGCGACCTTTTCTTGGAGAGAACCGGCGTCCGCATCAGCAGAGCGACCATGTGCCGCTGGGTACAGAGATTGGGATCGACGAGAAAAAAAGACGATCTACGCGAGTGAACAGAATCCAGAGGCCCGGTGGAGGTTCCTGGCTTGGATCAGAGGTATTGACCCGCACCGGTTGGTGTTCGTCGATGAGAGCGGCTTCAACGTCGCCATGACCCTGCCCTACGCCTACGCCCCACGTGGACAACGTGCCGTGGGTAGGGTGCCGAAGAACCGTGGGGAGAACACCAGCCTCGTTGCAGCGATCAGTCTCGATGAGGGTGTGGGTGACGCGATGACGTTGACCGGAGCGGTGGATGGCGTGGCGTTTTTAGCGTACATCGAGCAGGTCATCGCTCCGAAGCTGAGGCCGGGGCAGATCGTGGTGATGGATCAGCTGGGGGTGCACCGCAAACCGGAGGTGCGGGAGGCGATCGAGGCGAGGGGGTGCGAGTTGGTGTTGTTGCCTGGGTACAGTCCGGACTTCAACCCCATTGAGTTGGCTTTTTCGAAGATAAAGGCGTTCGTGAAAGCTGTGGGGGCGAGGACGAGGGGAGCGTTGGACTCTGCGATCGCGGCTGCGCTATCGACGGTGTCGTTGGGGGATGTGTTGGGTTGGTTTGAGCATGCCGGAGTCACCAATCACTCATTCTGAGAACCGCTGTAAGGGTTTTTCATGGGGTCTTCACCGCACCCATTTCGGTATACCCAAAATCACCATAAAATGGGTCGAGCCGCTTGACATTATCTTGGTTGCAGGAGCTGCTCACCCACAGCCAGTCGAAGTAGTTGGTGTTAGGCTTGGCCGGTATGCCTCAACTCGCCACCGAGCGCATGCTTCTGGTGCCCACCACCAGAGACGACGCCACCGAGCTACACGCCGCCTTCGGCCACCCCGAGGCGATGCGTTTCATGCCGGAGCCGCCCCACCGCGACGCCGACCACGCCGTACTCGATGAGGTGGCTGCGCTCCACCGGGCTCGCCATCCGGACGAACACCAGCAGGTAGGTGGCAGCGACGCCCAGCCACACCCCCAGCTCGCTCCAGCCCGGCCGCGTCTTTACCCGCTGCGTGAGGACGGCCGCCCCTACCAGGAGCATGCCGAGGAGGAAGGTAGAGGCCTCCAGCAGCCCGCTCTCACGCAGTACCCCGGCCAGTGTGCCGGCCACACCGAGGGTGGCGTAGATCGACGCCACGACGACCAGCGTCCAGAACCAGAGGCGCCGCTCCCGAGTGGATGTGAACAGAGACATTGAGGGAATCATAGCGTGCAGCCGCGCGCTTCTCTTGGAAACCTACCACCCTACCAGGATGCCCCCGAATCTTCTAATCCCCCACTATCCCTCTTCTAGCCACCCCAGCTCACCTTCCGTCAGATCCATGCCAACAACAGCGACATTCGCTTCGATCTCTTCGCTATTTTGTGGGCCGATGAGGGCGAACAGGTTCAGCGGTTTGTTGAGGACGTAAGCGAGCGCCACCTGGATTAGCGAGAGTCCCTTTTCCCTGCCCAGCTCTTTGGCTCGGTCGAGGCGCTGGAAGTTGTCCTCGCTGCAGTACGAGGTGACGCATAACCGGTCGTAGTACTCCTCGAAACCGTCCAGGTTGTCCCTTCGGAAGCGGCCTGAAAAGAACCCTCCGGCGAGGCTCGACCAGGTGACCAGGGCCATGCCCTGCTCCTGGTACCAGCCGCGGGCTTCGGCGCCTGAGGGCCCGCTGATGCTGACGCAGTTTTCCCAGGGGGGCTCGAGCTGCTCGGCGAGGCTGAAGTTGGGGCTGCTGACGACGAAGGGGGTGAGGCCGTGGGCAGCGGCGTGGGCGTTGGCTTCGGCGAGACGCTGATGGCTCCAGTTGGAGCCGCCGAAGGCGCGGATGCGGCCAGCGTCGAGGTGTTCGTTGAGTACCTCCACCAGGGGTCCGACCGGCACCGTGGGGTCGTCGCGGTGGAGCAGGTAGAGGTCGATGGTGTCGGTCTGGAGGCGGGCCAGCGAGTCGTGGAGGTCGGCGCTGATGTCGAAGGGGGTGACGCGCCGGCGGTCCTGGCTGTGGTGGGCGCCCTTGCCGATCACCACCACCTGGTCGTGGAGGCCGCGGGCAGACAGCCAGCGGCCCAACGTCCGCTCGCTCTTGCCGTTGCCGTAGTTGTGTCCCGTGTCGAAAGTGGTGATGCCGTGTTCGAAGGCGGCGTCGAGTAGCGCGAACTCCCACTCGGGATCGTGGCCGCCGATCATAGCCGTTCCCTGGACCAGGCGGGAGAGGGGACGCTCGATGCCCGGGATGTGACCGTGGTTCATGGGAGTCTCCCTTCGGGCGCGGGCGCCGTCAGCGCCGCGTCAGCTGTTCGATGGCGTCGGCCAGGTCCTCGTCGGCGATGGTCATGTGGTGGACCCCTTGGACCTGGATGCGTTTCATGCCTGTCTCCCGCCGCCGTCGTGGGCCTGTTCGTCGGCCGCCGAGGTGTCGGTGAGTCGGTTCAGGATCGCCTGGACCTGCGAGATCTCGTCGGCGTTGACGGTGTGGCCCAGGTTCGGATAGATGTGTTCGGTCACCTCGCCGCCCAGCTCTCCCATGAGCTCCGCGGAGGCGTGAACCCGCTCCAGGGGAATATGAAGGTCGCGGTCGCTACAGCCGAGGAACACTGGGGTTCCGGCCAGACCGTGGTGGTAGCGCTCGGGTTCGAGGGTGGGACCGATAAGCCCGCCGGAGAGTGCGAACACCCCGCCCAGCCTGCCGGCGTGGCGGCCGGCGTACTCGAGCGCCAGGCAGGCGCCCTGCGAAAAGCCGCCGAGTACGATTTGGTCGTCGTGGAACCCCTCGGCACGGGCCGCGGCGACGGCGTCGCCGACCGCCTGGAGGGCGGAGGTCAGCCATGGTTCGTTCATCGTCAGGGGGGCGATGAAGCGTTGCGGATACCAGCTGTGGTTGGCCGCCTGGGGTGCGAGGAAGGCGACGCCGGCATTCGCCAGTAGCGGCACCAGTCCGAGGATGCCTTGGGCGCTGTCGCCGCGGCCGTGGAGGAGGACCACCACCGCGTCGGCATCCTGCAGCGGGGCGCCGGCATGGAGCCGCGGCTGGTCCTGATGCAGAGCGCTCACAGCTGCGCCTCGGAGCCGAGCAGGCCGGCGTACTCGGGCACTACCACCCGGGGCAGGCTGGCCTGGATGTGGTCCCGGTGGGTCTCGAGCCAGGGGGGCAGCGTGAGTCCCAGTCCCAGCTCGTCGAGGGCCTCGTCGGTGGCGAAGCCGGGGCCGTCGGTGGCGATTTCGAAGAGCACCCCGCCGGGCTCGCGGAAGTAGATGGAGCGGAAATACTGCCGCTCCTGCACGGTGGTGACGTGGCGGCCGTCGGCGCCGAGTCGCTCGCGGAAGGCGGCCTGATGGTCGTCGTCGGTGGCGCGGAAGGCGACATGGTGGACGCTGCCCACGCCGAGCCGGCCCGGGAGCTGCTCGCCCACCACCAGGGCGTCCAGGTAGGGCCCCGGCTGGTCGCCGGCGGCCCGGAAGCGGTGCCGCTCCCCCTCGCCGGCGACCAGCCGGTAGCCGAGGGTACCGGTGAGCAGCTCGGCGCTGGCGGACAGCTCCGCGAGCTTCAGGGTGACGCTGTGGAAGCCTCGCAGGCGGTGGGCCTCGGGGATGGGGCTGTTGGCCCACGGTTGCACCTGGGGCGCGTCGGCGCCGGCAATAAGCTCGAGGGGGAGACCGTCGGGATCGGCGAAGGCGATCACGGTGTCGCCTAGGCGTTCGGCGACCTCGGGGGCGTGGCCGCGCTCACCGAGACGGTCCAGCCAGTAGTCCACGCTGCCGGCTACGAGCCAGTAGCCGACGGCGGTGGTTTCGCCGCTGCCGACGGTGCCGGGGCCAGCGCCGGGCCATGGGAAGAAGGTGAGAATGGTGCCGGGGTTGCCGGCCTCGTCGCCGTAGTAGAAGTGGTAGGTGGCGGGGTCGTCGAAGTTGACGGTTCGTTTGACCAGCCGCTGGCCCAGCACCCCGCAGTAGAAGTCGAGGTTCTGTTGCGGCTCGCCGGCCATCACCGTGATGTGGTGGAGGCCGCTGGTTGGAGGGATCGGCATGGGAGCTCCTCTCGCCGTGGTGGCGGGACTCTGGCTTGCTGCCCTATTGTCGAACATTTTGCCGCCCACAGGTGCTGTCCCCGACGACAGGACGGGAGGGCCGCCACCACATCCCCAACGCCTCCTCATCGTCGCAGGGCTTAGAGTGAGGGCATGTGGCCGACCGAATTCGTGTGGCGCGACACGCTGCCCCGACCCGACCGCTGGACCCGGCCAGGCATCGTGATGTTCTTCAACGCCCAGACCCGCCTCGAATACCTGCTCGATGAGCTCGCCTAGGCCGCCTGACCCGAGCCGGCGGCGCTTCCTGGGGCTGCTCGGGCTGGCAGCCGTCGGCACGGCGCTGGGTTCCGGCAGCTACGCCCGCTATGGGGCCATTCGCCGCTTCGTGACCGAGCGCATCGAGGTGCCGATCAGCGGTCTGCCCAAGGCCCTCGACGGCCTCCGCATCGCCCACCTGAGCGACCTTCACATCGACCCCTACACCGGTGCCGCTTACCTCGAGCGGGTGGCCCGGGCCGCCAACGCGCTGGCGCCCGACCTGGTCCTGCTCACCGGTGACTTCGTCACCGACCGCGCCGCCGCTATCGCCGAGCTGGCGCCGATCCTGGCCCAGCTGCGCGCGCGTCACGGCGTCTACGCCAGCCTCGGCAACCACGACATCTGGACCGACGCCGGCCACATCGCCCGCAGCCTCGACGCGGTCGGCGTGCCGGTCCTGATCAACGAGGGGATCACCCTCGAGGTGAATGGCGCGCCCCTCCACCTGGCCGGCGTCGACTCCGGCTGGGGCGGCAACCCGGATCTGGCTCGGGCGCTCGCCACCGCACCCACCGACGCGCCCGCCATCGCCCTGGTCCACGAGCCCGACCTCATCGACGGCCCCACCCGCGACCCGCGGGTAGTGTTGCAGCTCTCCGGTCACAGCCACGGCGGCCAGATTCGCGTCCCCGGCGTCGGCGCGCCGGTGCTTCCCTACCTGGGCCGCCGCTACGATCTGGGCCTCTATCGGGTGGCGGACACCTGGCTCTACACCAACCGCGGCATCGGCGTTGGCGGGGTGCCCGTGCGCTTCAACTGCCCGCCCGAACTCGCCCTCCTCACCCTTATCCGGAGCTGACCCCGCGCGTGATCCTATCGAGCCTGCTCTACCTCGAGCGCCCGGGCGAGACGCTCATGCTCCGCAAGGCCCGCGGCTACCAGGCCGGCAAGTGGAACGGCTTGGGCGGCAAGTTTGAACCGGGCGAGACCCCCGAACAGTGCACCCGGAGAGAGGCCCTCGAGGAGTCAGGGCTGGAGGTCGGGAGACTAGAGCTGCGTGGCTTTCTCACCTTTCCCCTATTCGACGGCAGCGACGATTGGTATGTGTTCGTCTTTACCTCCAGCGATTTCAAGGGAGAGGTGACGAGTTCAGGCGAAGGGGAGCTGGCCTGGGTAGCGAACGACAAGCTGCTCGAGCTGAATTTGCATGAAGGGGACAGGGTGTTTTTGCCGTGGCTCCAAGAGGGAGAAGCGAGGGGGCGAGGGCTGTTTTCGGGACGGTTCCTGTATGAGGGGGGCGTGTTTAGGGGGTATGAGGTGGTGTGGTACCAGCGATAAGGTCTCTGCGCCTGCAGGAACCATGGAAAAACCCGAGGCGCTAGGGCAGCAACGGAGTTCCATGGTGGTTGAATCTGGATGTTTTCATGCCGGGATCGGTGGAGGGAAAACGCAAGCTATCACCAGGGAGGAAAACCAATGGCTATCGGGGTTGGAACGATTGGATTTGGCAAGATCGTAGAAGCTTTGCACGCCCCCTGTTTGACAGGCATGGAGGACTGCGAGCTGATTGCGGTTTGCGATCCCAGAGAGGAACGATTGACCCTTGCCAAAAGTGAATATGGCTGTGAGGGCTATACGGATGTCGATGCCTTCCTCAACCACCCTGACCTGGATTTGGTCGTGGCCGCCGTGCCCAACTATCTGCACGGGCCGATGGGCGTCCGCGCCCTTGAGGCCGGCAAGAACGTAGTGGTTGAAAAGCCTTGGTCTTTTAGCCTGCCGGAGGCAGACTGGATGGTACGAACGGCCAGGGAAAAGCGGTTGGTGGCGACAACCCATCAAAATCGCCGCTGGGATCCCGACTATCTGGCCCTGAAACACATTCTCGAGAGCGGGGAGATGGGGAAACTCCTGGTGATGCAAACCCGGTCTCTGAGCGGGCCGTGGCGACATGCCTGGGCCACCAAAATAGAGTTCACCGGTAGCGGCCCTTTTATGTCTTTCGGGCCTCATCTGCTGGACCAGGTTCTGACGTTAATGACCCCGGGTCCGATTCAGGTGTCCGGCATTGTCAAGTCCATCATCCGCGGCGATGATTATTTCAATAGCTTGCTGACGTTTGCTGATGGGGCTACCGTCCAGGTCGAGCTGAGTAAGGGAAACAGATTGAACCACTCGCCCCGCTTCCATCTGAGCTTTGAAAAAGGCGACGTCATGGTCACAATCGACGAAAATCGTGACCACTGGCTGCATACGAGACTGGACGGTGAGGAAGCGAAGAAAGAGAAGCTACCGGACCCGCCCGAATTCCATCTTCAGAGCCGGCCGTTTTACCAAAACGTCTTCGCCGCTATCCGGGGGGAAGAGTCCCTCATCGTCGCCCCCGAGCAGAGCCGCAGATATGTGGCCACCGCCGCGGCCATCCTGCAATCTTCTCAGGAGCACAAAACGATCGAGGTCAACTGGGATGCGGATTACGATTGACAAGCGTCGACCCGCCCGTACGAGCTGCACGCGAGCGCGCGAGTTCCGGGACGCGGTTGGCGAGTTCCGGAAGGTAGGGTTCCGCCGGCTCCGAGGGCTTGAGAACGCAAATCTCGCGTCTTTTTTGGCTCACAACATCCTAACCTCTCACCGTGAACCCTACCCCTCGTATACTGTTCTTACGCCAGCCTGTTGACTCCCATGTGTAGATTAAGCTATAAATATATTTAGACATGCCAAACTCTAAGGATGTCTCCCTTTCGACTTCGGTCGAGAATTACCTTAAAGCGATCTGGCTGATAGCTCGTGAGGGGACCGCTTCGACCACGGCTGTCGCCGAGCAGCTCGGCGTCTCCGCGCCGTCGGTCTCTGCCATGCTCGGCAAGCTTCAGGTGCTCGGCTTTGTCGAGTACGAGCGCTACCGGGGGGTGCAGCTGACGGCGAGCGGGACCCGCCGGGTGCTGCTGCTGCTGCGCGGGCATCGGCTTATCGAAACCTTTCTTCTCGAGCACCTCGGCTACAGTTGGGACGAAGTCCACGAAGAGGCGGAGAAGCTCGAGCACGCCGTCAGCGAGCGTTTTACCGAGCGGCTCGGGGAGCTGCTCGGCCACCCCAGTCACGATCCGCACGGCGATCCCATTCCCCGGTCCGACGGCACGCTTCCGGACACCCCCAACACCCCGCTGGCCGAGGTCGGGGTAGGGCAGACCTTCGAGGTCTCGCGGCTGATGACGCAGGCCGCCGACGCCCTGCACTACCTGGCCGAGCTCGGGGTGCAGCCGGGGGCCCAGCTGCGCGTTGTCAAGCGCGAGCCCTTCGGTGGTCTGGTCCACATTCGCTACGACGGTCGTGAAGAGGTTCTCTCCAAGGAGCTGGCGATGCTCATCCGCGGAGAGGTCCGGCGCTAGCGCTCGAGGCGGCCTAGCCGTTGCCGCGCCGCCACCACCACAGGATCCCCGCGCCGCCCCCGATCAGCAGCAGCGGCAGCAGCCAGGCCGGGCTGCTGCTGCTCGGGTCGTTGATGACCACGGTCATCACGATCCAGAAGATCGCCGGGTAGAGCGCCCAGCGCCGCCCCCCCATGCTCTTGGGAATCAGATAGAGCAGCGTGAAGGTGACGGCAAAGCCCAGGAACAGAAGCGGCGTGGCGTCCCAGCGTGGGAACAGCGCCTCGCCCAGGATGAGCAGCGTCACGCTGCCCATCACCCCCATGGGGATGAGCGTCCACCAGCGGCTCGGGATCGGATTCTGCAGGTAGACCAGCGCGAAGGCCATACCGATGAAACCGGTGGCTGCCGCCCCCGCCAGATCGCCCGAGGTGGAGGTCGCCACGATGCCGATGATGGCGAAGCCCAAGAGCCGTTGCCAGGGCCTGAGGGCGTCGCGGCTGTTTACCCAGAAGCTGGCCCCCAGGGCGTAGAGGAGCAGCACCCAGATGAAGGCCGGCAGGACCCCGAGGAAACCGCTGTTGATGAGGAACACCACCGCCCCGACCGCCACCAGGACGAAGCCGATGGTGCGCAGGCGGGCGTTCATGACGCCGCCTCGGCCGGCAACGGCAGGCGCGCCGTGACGGTGGTGCCCCCTGCGGGCTGACTCTCGATAGCGAGGCTCCCTGCCACCGCCGCCATCCGCTCGCGCATCGAGGTCAGCCCCAGGTGTCCCGGGGCCGCCTGGGCGGTGGCGGTGTCGAAGCCGACCCCATCGTCACGGACGACGAGCTGCAGGTCGTTGCCAGCTGGCAGCAGTTCGACGTGCACGTGTGTGGCGCGGGCGTGCTTGACGATGTTGTGAAGCGACTCCTGGGCTACCCGGAAGAGCACCTGTTTGCTGCCAAAGGGGAGCTCGGGCTCGTCCATCATTCGGAAACTGGTCTCGAGCTGATGCCGCGACTCCAGGGCGTCGAGCTGCTTGCGCAGCACCCCCACCAGCCCCTCTTCCTGCAGCGACTCGGGCCGCAACTCGAAGATGAGCGCCCGCATCTCGGCGATGCCCGCCTGCGCCAGCGACTCCACGTAGGCCAGCGCCTCCTTGGCTTTTTCGGGCGCCCGGTCAGCCTGGCGCTGGGCGGTGTGGGTGCCCAGCAGGATCGCGTAGAGGGCCTGCGACACCGAGTCGTGCAGCTCTCTGGCGAGGTGCTGCCGTTCGTCGTAGGCGGCCTTCTCGAGCGCCTGCTCGTAGAGACTGGTGTTCTCGAGGGCCACCGCCACCTGGTTGGCGAAGGCCGTCGCCAGCCGCACCCGGCTGGGTCCGAAGAAGGTCGGGTCGCCGTGCTCGAGGAGCAGCACCCCCATCACCCGCTCGCGCACCACCAGCGGCAGCGCCAGCCGGCCGCTGTCGCGCTTGAGTACCCGAGGTCGGCGGCTTTCGATCGCATACGACGAGGGCGCGAGATCCTCGGGAAGGGGCGACCCGTGCGTGGCGAGCCGGTTCAATGAGCCGTCGGGCATCGCCTCGAGCACGATGGCTGAGCGCGGGCCCAGCGCCGCTTTGAGCCGCTCGAGGATCTTGTCCAGCAGCGGCAGCAGTTCGAGGGACAGGGCGGTGCTGTTCGACAGCTCTAGGAGTGCCCGGAGGTCGCTGGTTCGCTCCTGTACCCGCTGCTCGAGCAGGTCGCGCGCTTCGGCCAGGGCCACCGACATGGCGTTGAAATTCTCCGCCAACAGCCCCAGCTCGCTCCGCGATGTGACCGACAGCGTCACCCCCAGGTTGCCCGAGGTCAGCTCGCGGGTGCCGCGCACCAGCTGGGCGATCGGCTCGGTCAGCAGGGTGCGGCTGAACACCGCCGCCCCCATCAGCGTGAACAGGAAGATGGCCACCAGATTGATCAGCGTCGAGCGGATGATGGCGCTCAGGTTGGCCAGCGCTTCGGGGTCGGCCACCTCACCCTGGGCCAGGGCCACCACCCCCTGCTGCGCAAAATTGAAGCCGCGCACCACCAACACCACGGTGGCCAGTGCCAGCACCGCCACCACCGTCAGGATCAGCAGCGTCAGCCGGGTGTTGATGCGATTCAGGAACGGGATGTCTTTCACGGGCCACCAGCGGCCGGCCTCAGTCGAGCCCGACCAACCCCTCCTTGAGGGCAAAGAGGGCCGCCTGCGTGCGGCTGTGAAGGTTGAGCTTCGACAGGATGCTGGAGACGTGCGTCTTGACCGTCACCTCGGAGACGCCCATCTCTCTGGCGATCTCCTTGTTGGTCATGCCTCGGGCCACCAGTCGCAGGGTGTCGGTCTCGCGCGCCGTGAGGCTCTCGCGCATCTCGGGGGTACGGACCTCGCGGACCAGCCGCTTCTGAGCCTTGGGATCGAGCCTTACCTCACCCCGTGAAGCGGCGAGGATGGCCTCGAACAGCGTTTCGGGGCCGGTCTCCTTGAGCAGATAGGCGGCCGCACCGGCCTCCACCGCGTCGATCACCAGGCGATCCTCGAGCACGCTGGTAAGGGCCACAATCTCGATGTCGGGCTGGCTCCGCTTGATCGAGCGGATCGCCTCGACCCCGTTCATGACAGGCATCAGCAGATCCATCAGGACCACGTGGGGCACGAGCCGCTCGGCCTCCTCGATCGCCTCGCGGCCGTTTGCTGCCTCGCCGACGACCTCGAAATCATCCTCCAGGGAGAGCACCATCTTGAGGCCCTGGCGGACCACGTTGTGATCGTCGACCAGCAGCACGCGGATCGGCTCGACAGGGGGCTGGAGGGCGTCGTTGTCGCTCATGATGTCACCGTCTCTAGGCGCGCCACACGCGCCAGGATGGACCCCATCACACCTGCGGGGCCCTAGGTTCACCCTAGCGCGTGGCCGGCCCGTGCTCCTCCTTCCAAAGGAGGAGGGAGACATCTACCGAACAGCCGAGGAGCCGGCTCCAGCGCGGCGCTAGAATGAACGCATCATCGACCGCCGAGCGCCCTACAGCCAGGCGGTAAGGAGGATGAATGTGAACCTCAAGCGCAACGACCCACGCTACCTGATCGGCCTGATCCTCATCGTGCTGGGCGGACTGGCGCTGGTGGCGAACCTGGGCATCTTCGGCGGCTTCGACAACCTCTTCGGGGTGGCCCTGTTCGGCGCTGCCGGGGCCATATTTTTGCGGGCCTACGCCGGCCGCAGCAACCGCCTGTGGGCCCTGCCCATCGGCTTTACCTTCTTCGGACTCGCGGCGGCGGTACTGGCCGACGGGGCCCTCTCCGGCAGCTACTTCCTGGGGCTGATGGGCATCGGCTTCGGGCTCGTCTACTACCGGCACCGGCGCAACTGGTGGGCGCTCATTCCCGGCGGCGTGCTGCTGACGCTAGCGGTGGTGGCGGGCATCGACTCGGTCGCCCCCAGGCTCGATGCCGGCCCGGTCCTGTTCCTCGGCCTGGCGGCCACCTTCGGCGCCCTCTACATGCTCCCCGAGGGCAGCAAACGCTGGGCCATCTACCCGGCCCTGGCCACCGTGGTGGTCGCTATCATGGCCTTCTCGTTCGGCGGCGGCTGGCTGCTCCCGGTGGGGCTGATCGGGGTGGGCGCGCTGCTGCTCAGCCGGCAGTCGTCGAAGTCGGTCGAGGCCGATATCTCCCAGCCGCCGGTGGCCGGTGACCCTGGCGAGGAGAACGCCGTCGAGGTTGAGATCGAGGTCGAACCGGCCCCAGCCGAGGCCGCCGCGATCGAAGCCGAACCTGAATCCGCCGGCGAGGACGACGAGCCCTTTGTGGCCGACACCCGCATGGCCGACCAGATCGGCGGCGCCACCAGCGAGCAGGTCGACGCCGAGCTCGACGACAAGAACTGACATCTCCTTACCCTTCCCGGGCTATGGGCGCGCCGCAATCGCCGGCGCGCCCGTTTCAGTCGTGATCCCGGCGCAGCCGATTGTCACCGGCGGGGTTGAAGCTGGGCCGTACCACGTCGACCAGGGTGCCGAGTAGGGTGTAGCTGGTGCCCGCCAGGCGGCCCACCGGGCGCAGCCGCTCCATGTCAATCTTGTGATTGGGGAGCAGCACCCGGTCGGCGATGTGCAGGTGGGTGATGCGGCCGAAGACCACGCGGTTGGCGCCCACCTCGAGCACCGTCGACACCACGCACTCGAAGTGAGCGGGGCTCTCCGCCACCCGGGGCGCCTCCACGGTGAGCGAGGGTGCCGCGGTGAGGCCCGCGAGCTCGAATTCGCTCACGCCCGAGGGCGTGTCGATGGCGCTGTGGTTCATGGCCGCCAGCAGCGGCTCGGTCACGATATTCACCACAAACTCGCCGCTCGCCTCGACGTTGCGAATGGTGTCCTTGAGGAGGCCCTCTCGCAGGCCTCCGGAGAACATCACCGTAGGGGGGTCGGCGCCGACGGCGTTGAAGTATGAGTAGGGTGCCAGGTTGGCGGTCCCGTCGGGCGCCAGCGAACTGATCCAGCCGATAGGGCGAGGCACGACGGTGCCGGTCATGAGCTTGTACAGCTGACGCGCGTCGAGGTCGGACAGTGCGAACTCCATGCCCGCTACGGTACGTCGCTCCGGCTGCCGCGAGGGTAAGGCCAGCTGCGGTCGCCCCCCCGTCGCTTCACCCTACCGGTGGCGCGGCCGATGCGCTAAGCTACCGGGCGTGTCGACCTCCCTGCCCACCACCGAGACCATCGCCCGGGAAGCGCTGCCGAACAGGCGCTCGAGCGCCGGCACCCCGCGCAGCGACGATGGTCAAGGGGGCGTTCACTAGTGGCACCTTTGGAGGCCCCCCGCCGCTGGCCGTTTGCGGAGATCGGCCGGCTGCCCGCCCCCGGCGACAACGTTGCCATCGCCACGCGCCGGCTCGAGGCGGGCGACCGGGTCGCCTTCGAGGACCGCGAGCTGACCCTGGACGGCACCGTCCTCGAGGGCCACCGCTTCGCCATCCGGGCGATCCCCGAGGGGGAGGTGCTGCTCTCCTGGGGGCTGCCTTTCGGGCGGGCGATCCGGGGCATCGAGGCCGGGGCGTACCTGTCCAACGCGGGCATGCTCGAGGCCCTCGCGGACCGGCGCCTCGACGTGGTGCTGCCCGAGACGCCGAATTTCCGAGACGAGATCGTTCCCTACGCGCTCGACGAGGCTGCGTTCGTAGCGGCTGGGCCGATCTGGCGCACGAGCGAAGAGCGCACCTTCCTCGGCTATCGGCGCTCCTCGGCACGGGGCGTCGGGACCCGCAACACCGTCGTGCTGCTGGCCGTCACCTCGCTCGCCGGGAGCTACGTCCGGCGCCTCGAGGCGCGCCTCGAGGGTGTCGCCGACGCCTTCGATAACGTCGATGGGATCGTCGCCGTGGCCCATACCGAGGGCGGCGACCGGCGGACGCCCAACAACCTGGAGCTGCTCCTGCGCACCCTTGCCGGCTTCGCGGTGCACCCCAACGTCGGGGCCGTGCTGATCGTGGACCGTGGGGGCGACGTCGTTACCGGCGAGCAGCTACGCCGCTTCATGGAGGAGCGCGGCTACCCCCTGAACGAGGTGCCACACCACTTCTTGACGCTTAACAGCGCTCTCGAGGAGAACCTGGAGCGGGGCGAGGCCGCGGTACGGGGATGGCTCGAGGCGGTGGACGCCACGCCCGCCACGCCGGTACCTGTCTCGCACCTCAAGCTCGCCCTGCAGTGCGGCGGCTCCGACGCCTTTTCGGGCGTCTCCGGGAACCCGCTGGCGGCCTGGGTTGCGCGGGAGATCGTGCGCCATGGCGGCGTGGCCAACCTGGCGGAAACCGACGAACTGATCGGCGCCGAAGCGTATGTGCTGCAGCGGGTTCGCGACCTGCCGACCGCGCGGGCCTTCCTGGCGGCGGTGGAGCGGTTCAAGGAGCGGGCCGCCTGGCACGGCGCCACCGCCGAGGGCAACCCCTCGGGCGGCAACAAGCTCCGCGGCCTCTACAACATCGTCCTGAAATCCATCGGGGCGGCCATGAAGAAACATCCCGACCTGCGCCTCGACGCGGTCATCGACTACGGCGAGCGCATGCGGGAGCCGGGCTACTACTTCATGGACAGTCCCGGCAACGACCTCGAGAGCGTCGCCGGTCAGGTCGCCTCGGGCTGCAACCTGATCTTCTTCGTCACCGGCAACGGCTCGATCACCAACTTCCCGTTCGTCCCGACCGTCAAGATCGTGACCACCAGCGGCCGCTTCGAGCTGCTCTCGTCAGATATGGACGTCAACGCGGGCGCCTACCTCGACGGCGTCCCCATGGACGAGCTGGGCGAGCGCACCTTCGAGCTCGCCCTCGAGGTGGCCTCGGGCCGCCGCAGCGTGGGCGAGCGAGCCGGGCACGCCCAGGTCCAGCTGTGGCGCGACTGGCCCCAAACGGACGGGCGGGCGCTGCCCCAACTGCTCGCCGCGACGCCCGCCAGTGGGGAACCGCTGCCGCTCGCCGGCGCCAGCGTGCCTGAAGGGCTGCTGCGAGACCTCCGCGCAGCCCGCGCCGACCCGCGCGAGCGCGTCGGTCTGATCCTGCCGACCAGCCTCTGCGCCGGGCAGATCGCCCGCATGATCGCCGCCCGCCTGAACGGGCAGCCGGCGGGTCGGGTCGGGGGGGCCGACCGCTTCGTCGCGCTCGTACACACCGAGGGGTGCGGCGTCGCGGGGGTGCACTTACTTCACTCCCGCACCCTGCTCGGCTACCTCACCCACCCGTCGGTGGGCCCCGCCCTGCTGCTCGAGCACGGCTGCGAGGTCACCCACAACGACTACATGCGCAGCCGGCTCGCCGAGCGCGGGCTCGACGCCGACCGCTACGGCTGGGCCAGCATCCAGCTCGACGGCGGTATCGACACGGTCATGGACAAGATCGAAGCCTGGTTCGCCGAGCGGGAAGGTCCCCCCAGCACCGCCCCGCCGCCAGCTGCCGAACCGCTCTCCCTCGGCCTGCTCACCTCCGGGCCCCCCACACCCGAAGCCGCCCGCGCCCTGGCGCTGCTCGCCCGCGCCGTGGTGCTGTCCGGGGGCGCGGTGGTGGTTCCAGAGAACGCCGAGCTGCTGGCCGCTCCGGACTTCCTAGGAGGCACCCTGGGCGAGACGCCCAGCGCACCGACCCTAGCCTACGGACAGGCCTTCCAAACCCCCGGATTTCACGTCATGGAGGCCCCCACGAGACACTGGGTGGAGACCGCCAC
Organism: Trueperaceae bacterium; assembly: GCA_963662295.1. Classification (GTDB taxonomy): domain Bacteria; phylum Deinococcota; class Deinococci; order Deinococcales; family Trueperaceae. The sequence goes on along the minus strand of OY759346.1, from coordinate 2,664,239 downwards.
GGGCCTGGGCGCCACCGGCATCGAGGCGATCCTCGGCGTCGTTGCCGACGGCCCCCAGCAGGTCCACCCGCTAGTGCCCGTCCTCCAGGTCACCGCGGACGCAGCGCTGCATGAGCGCTATGCGCTGGACCTCGACCTGCTGCTGGCGGGAGGGCCCCACGAGGACGCAGCGCGGCTGCTCCGAGCCATCCTCGATACCCTCGCCGGGCGCAGCACTCCGAGGCTGAACGGTCGCGGCCAGGACGATTTCCAGCTGACCCGGGGGCTACTGGGGATCTCCATGTAGCGCGCCTCGCTTCGGGAGGAGCCCGCTCGTGGCAGCGGCCCTCTCAAGGGCGTGGAATGGCGGGAGTACATCGAGGATAAGAGAACAGAGCGGGGTATGCTCTGGGTCGTTGGAACCGGGGCCCGATACCGCGCACGACCGCTGCTCGATCCGAGCCCATTCGGCCCAAACGCCGGCGAGTTCCCTTTAGGAGTGACCCATGCCGTATCGCTTCGAAGCCGACAGGATGTACCGCATGCCCACCCACTTCGGGCCCCGCACCGGGCCTCGGCAAGGGCCCGACGGCCGGACCTTCGCCTGCAAGGACAACCCAAAATCCACCGGTATCGCCGTCACCTTCCTCACCAACGCGGAGCAGCTCGAGGCGCTCTTGCCGGAGCGTTTCGAACTTGCCGGCGAACCCCTCATAACCGTAGCGGTCACCTATATGACCGAGATCGAGTGGCTCGCCGGCCGCGGCTACAACACCCTCGGCGTCTCCTTTCCCGCGACCTTCAGGGGCGAACGGGACCTTATCAGCGGCAGGTTCCTCTCCGTCCTCTGGGAGAACCTCGCCGACCCCATCCTCACCGGACGAGAGGAGCTGGGGCTCGCCAAGATCTACTGCGAACTGCCGGAACCCACGGTCCTTAGAGGCCATCATCACGCGACCGCCAGCTGGCTCGGCTTCACCTTCCTCGACCTCGAGGCCCACAGCCTGCGGGCGCAGTCCCCCGAGGAGATTGCCGCAATGGCGGACACCGGCGCGGGCCTCCTCCACTACAAGTACCTGCCCAGGACGGGCGCCTGGGGCACCGCCGACGTCGAGTACGCCTGCCTGACGCCCACAGGGAACTCCAATGCGGTGATCGAGGAGCGGCACCTGGGCGAGGGCACGGTGACGTTCCACCGGGCCCGCTGGGAGGACATGCCGACCCAGTACAACATCGTGAACGCTCTGGGCGACCTCGAGATCAAGGAGTACCGGGGCGCGAGCGTCACCCGGTCGGTGGGCGGTAAGGACCTCAGCGACCAGCGGATCCTAGAATAGCGACAGCGTTCGGAGGTCACCCAACATGAAAGCAGTCAATCGCAAGGCCCTGCCTCAGGCGACAACCGACCTGAACCTCGCCAGACGCAACCTCGATCAGTTCGGCTACTGCCTCCTCGAAAACGCCCTCGACGCGGACCGGGTCGAGGCGCTGCGGCAACGGCTCGTCGAACAGGCGGACGCCGAACAGGAACTCGGCCGCGCTACCTTCGACGCCGGCCCGAGCGGCCGGGGTGTCAATCAGCGGATCTGGTTCCTGACAAACAAGGGACAGGTGTTCCGGGACCTCCCCGTGCACCCATGGGCCCGCGAGCTGGTGGGGCACCTCCTCGGCGACCAGTACCTGCTCTCCTCGATGACCGCCAACATCGTCAAGGCGGGAGGAACGATCGGCTGGCACGTCGATCAGTGGTGGTTCCCGGGACCGGTCGAAAGGAACAGCGACTACCTCAGGCCCGGCTCTTTCACCAAACAGCAGTTCCGCGACCGCGACTTCCACGAAGAAGATATCCCGGGGTCGCCGCTGATCGCCCCGGCGGTGGCCTGTAACGTCGCCTGGATGATCTCCGACTACAGCGAGGAGAACGGGGCGACGTTGGTGGTGCCGGGCAGCCACCTGTGGGGCCGGCTGCCTCACGCCAACGAGAACCCCGGCGTCGAGGTGGTGTCGCTGACCGGCCCGGCCGGAACGGCTGCGGTATTCGACGCCCGCATCTGGCACAGCACCGGGGTAAGCGTCGCGCCCAGCGACCGACTCGGTATCCTGAACTACTTCTGTGCCGCCCAACTTCGGCAACAGGAAAACTTCTTTGTAGGTCTCGACCCGGAGGTTCTGGAGAACGCCTCGGAGGAGCTGCTGGCCCTGCTCGGCTTCAGAATCTTTCACGGGTACGGCCGAATAGAGAGCCGAGGAGCCGACACTATTGGCCTAGACGAAAGGGCTTTGGGGGAACTAAAAAAAATATAGATAAGTAGGATAGATAAGTAGGTTTGTAGGTTTGGGGAAAGTTCAAAAAGTAGGATAAGTAGAGGTAGATTTATGGCCCCTGCAGACCCCTTCCCTTTGGTCAGGGTTCTTCCGGGGTCCTTCAGAGCCCCCCTTCGGTGGTCTCTTCAGGGGCTACGGAGCCACACTACGTGAGTCTCCTCCGCCACAAGAAGGTTTAAAAAGAACAAGCCTGACACCGTTAGTGGCTTCACACCCTGGTTATTCCAAAATCTTCTGCTGGAGGAGACTCACAGGGTGAGGCTCCGAGAGCCCCGGGGAGACTTACCGTCAGGGAAGGCTCAACGGGACCCAGTAGGCTACCGAAGGGAGCCGGAGGGGCTCCAAATCTCCTGCTAGTTCCCGTAGGGGGTCTGAAGGGGCACCAAATCCCCTACCTCCTTAATGTTTGCACTTTCATCCTTCGGTCACACGCCATCCACCTGATACACTTGGGACAACAACTTTACGATTACGTTTTTCTTGAAGGTCGCCACGTTTTTTGTCAGGGGAGACACTATGACCGAAACATTCGATTTTGCCCTCAGCATCGGAGGGGCGGCCGGGCAGGGGATCGCCACACCGGGGAACATCCTGGCTCGGATTTTCGTCCGTCGGGGGCTTCACTTTTACGCTTACAATGCCTACCAGTCGATCATTCGCGGGGGTCATATCTTCCTGACGATCCGGGTGGCGGATCGCGAGCTCGACAGCCATGGGGACGCCCTCGACCTGCTGGTGTGCCTGAACCAGGACACCATGAACCGGCACCTGGAGCACATGGGGCCGGGCACGCGCGTCGTCTACAACAGCGGCACGATCACCCCCGACGGGGTGGGTGAGGGGACGGTCCTGTGTCCGATGCCGGTCGCCGAGCTCACCGAGAGCAGCAACAAGCTGGTGCAGAATACGCTGGCTCTCGGCGTCACCGCCGCGCTCCTGGGGCTAGACTTTCAGGTGCTCGAGGACGCCCTGGTGCTGCAGTTCGGGCGCAAGGGCCAGGAGGTCGTCGACGAGAATGTCGGCGTGGCCAAGGCCGGCTTCGCCTTCGCGGAGGACCAGTTCGAGCCGTTCGGGTTCGACGTCCCTACGGGCCCCAAACCCCAGGCGGTATGGACCGGGAACGACGCCCTGGCGATGGGCGGCGCCGCCGCGGGGGTCAAGTTCTACAGCGCCTATCCGATGAGCCCCTCCTCGGGGGTGCTGCACTGGATGGCCGCGAACGCCCGTGAGCTCGGCATCATGGTCAGGCAGGCCGAGAGCGAAATCGCGGTGGCCAACATGGTTGTCGGGGCGGCGCACGCCGGCACCCGCGCCATGTGCGCCACCTCCGGCGGCGGCTTCTCGCTGATGACCGAGACGCTCGGCATGGCGGGCATCATGGAGGTCCCTGCCGTCTTCATCAACGTCATGCGCGCCGGCCCCTCGACGGGGGTGCCCACCAAGACCGAGCAGGGCGACCTGTGGCAGGTGCTGGGGGCGAGCCAGGGCGACTACGAGCGCTTCGTGGTGGCCCCAACGGACGCGCTCGACGCCTTCAACACCGTCCCGGAGCTGTTCAACCTGGCCGACCGGGCCCAGTGCCCGGGGATCCTCATCTCGGACCTGCTCATCTCCGAAGGGACCTTCAGTGTCGATCCGGACGCCATCGCGTTCCGCCCGGAGATCGACCGCGGCGCGCTGATCGCCGAGAGCGCCGCTGGGGGCAACGGGGCGCTGGCCGACCCCGGCACCCGCGAGGGGAGCGGCTACAAGCGTTACGAGAACACCGACAGCGGCGTTTCGCCCCGCGCCATACCGGGGCTCGCGGGCTACACCCACGTGGTCGCCTCCGACGAGCACGACGAGGACGGCGTGCTGGTCAGCGACGAGTTCACCAACCCCCACATCCGCCGCAAGATGGTCGAGAAGCGCGCCCGCAAGTTTGCCGGCGTGGCCGCGCAGGTCGCCCCCCCGGAGCTCGCAGGAGCCTCGGACTCGGAGGTCACCCTGATCGGCTGGGGCTCGACCCACGGGGTCATCAGAGAGGCCATCGAGCAGCTCGCGGCCCAGGGCGTCACCGCCAATCAGCTGGCGATCAAGTGGATCGTGCCGTTCCACGCCGACGCGGTCAGCGCCATCCTCGACCAGGCAAAACAGACCATCATCATCGAGAACAACTACTCGGGCCAGTTCGCCCGCTACCTCCGCAGCGAGACGGGCTTCAAGGCCGACGGACACATCCGCAAGTACGACGGCGAGCCGTTCATGCCCCACCACATCGTGAATGGGGTGCTCGAGCAGCTCGCCGGCAAGACGGATCTCACCGTGCCCTACCAGGAGATCGTCGTCTGATGCGCGCATCCGGAGAGGAATCACCATGACGATACCCACCGACGTATCTTCGCTCGCGACCAAGGATTTCAGGGGCAAGGTCCAGCCCGACTGGTGTGCGGGATGCGGCGACTTCGGCGTCCTCAACTCCCTCCAGAAGGCCTGCGCCGAGTTGGGCCTGCACCCTCACGAACTCCTGGTCGTCAGCGGGATCGGCTGCTCGTCGAACTTCCCCGGCTACTTCAACGCCTTCGGGATGCACACCCTGCACGGCCGATCCCTCGCGGTCGCCACCGGTGCCAAAATGGCCAACCACGAGCTGACGGTGGTCGTCACCGGCGGGGACGGCGACGGCTACGGCATCGGCGGCAACCACTTCACCCACACCGCCCGCCGCAACGTGGACCTGACCTACCTGGTGATGAACAACCAGATCTACGGCCTCACCACGGGCCAGCTATCGCCGACCAGCAGCGAGGGCATGCGGACCAAGAGTACCCCCCACGGCAGCGTCGAACGGCCCGTCAATCCGACCACCGCCGCCATCATGAACGGCGCGACCTTCGTAGCGCGGGGCTTCAGCGGCCACGGCAAGCACCTCGTCGAGCTGATCAAGCGCGCCATCTTGCACCGAGGCTTCTCCCACATCGACATCTTCAGCCCCTGCGTCACCTTCAACCACGACAACGACTACGCATTCTTCCGGCAGCGGGTCAAGACCCTCGAGGACGAGGGCCACGACCCCAGCGACTGGAAGGCGGCCTGCGAGAAGGCGATGGTCTGGGACGACACCATCTACACAGGCCTGTTCTTCGAGGTACCGGACTCCGAAACCCTCGGCGACCAGGAACCGGTCCTCGCGGACGGCCCCATGGCCCATAGGGCCCTGGGGATAAGCGAAGAGCAGGCAGGGAAGATTTTATCGAGGATGATGTAAGGGAGAAGGAAAGGATAGGTAGGGTTGGGGGAAGGTCAAAAAGTAGGAGTAGGAGATTTGGAGCCCCTTCAGCCACCTTCGGTGTCTTACGGGGTCCCGTTGAGCCTTCCCTGCGGCAAGTCTCCCCGGGGCTCTCGGAGCCAACCAAGGTTGTCTCCTCCAGCAGAAGATATGGGAATGACCGGGGTGTGAAGACGCCAACGGTGTCTTGCTTGTTCTTTTAAACCTTCTTCTGGCGGAGGAGACTCCTTGGAGGCTCCGTAGCCCCTGAAGAGACCACCGAAGGGGGGCTCTGAGGGACCCCGTAAGAACCCTGACCAAAGGGAAGGGGTCTGAAGGGGCTCCAAATCTCCTACTCCTACTTTTTGACCTTCCCCCAACCCTACCTATCCTTATTTGCAGTTGAAAGGAAGGCTCCGTGAGCGACACCACCCAGCTGTCTGCCCCCGAACGGTTTCTGGAACGCAACCGCCGCTATATCCCCGGTGGCCTCTTCTCGCTGAATCGCCGGCTCGACCCCATGCGGGTGTTCGAGCGGGCCGAGGGCGCCTATCTATACGACGTCGAGGGGCGCCGCTTCATCGACTATCACGCAGCGTTCGCCCCCTATTTTCTGGGCCACGCCGATCCCGATGTGGATGGCGCTGTGATCGAGGTGATTCGCGGCAAGACCTCGCTGTTTGGCGCCGGCACGACGCCCTGGGAGGGGGAGCTCGCCGAGCTGCTGGTGCAGAGCGTGCCGGGCCTCGATCAGGTCCAGGTCGTCAACACCGGGTCGGAGGCCACGGCGTACGCCATCCGGCTGGCACGCGGGGCGACCAAACGGGACGGCGTGCTCCTCATGCAGGGCGGCTACAACGGTTGGGAGGACGACGTCGCCTTCAATCTCATGGACCCCGTGGACGCGCAGCGCGAGCGTGGGGACCGAGCGGGCTTGGCACTTCAGCCGCTCACCAGCGGCATCCCGGCGTCGGTTCAGAAGAACGTTTTCGTCGTCCAGTACAACGACCTCGACGCGGTCGAAGCGGTCCTGAAGACGGAGCAGATCGCAGCGGTGCTGCTCGAACCGGTCCTCCAGAACATCGGGGTGGTCAAGCCGCTCCCCGGCTACCTCGAGGGGGTCCGCCAACTCTGTGACACCCACGGTGCGCTGCTGGTGTTCGACGAGGTCAAGACCGGCTTTCGCAACGGTCTCGGCGGCTACCAGGCGCTCTGTGGCGTCACGCCGGACCTGTCGACCTTCGGCAAGGCGGTCGCCAACGGCTACCCCCTCGGGGTGATCGGTGGCAAAGGGGAGATCATGCGCTACGTCGATCACCCCGATCCGGCGGAACGGGTGATGGTCGCCGGCACCTACAACGGACATCCGGTACCGTCGGCCGCGGCCATCGCCACCCTGAAGAAGCTGCGCGACCGGGGCGACGAGATCTATGGCCATACCGACGCGCTGGGCGAGGTGATGGAGGAGGGTCTCCGATCCATCTTCGCCCAGGCCGACTACCCGGTCACGCTCGCGCGTCAACGCTCCGCCTTCGTGGTGTACTTCATGGATCACGCCCCGGTGAACTGGCTCGACCTGGCCCGATCGAACGACATGGAGCGCGACCGCCGCTACCGCGCGAAACTGATCGAACAGGGGATCTTCCATTTTCCGACCCCTACCAAGCAGGGGAGCATCTCGTTCGCCCACAGCCGCGATGACGTCGCCACGACCCTCGAGATCACCGAGCAGCTCGTCAGGAGCGGTCTATGAAGATCGTCTGGCCGGCAGTTCGTGTCTCGGGTGTGTAAAGCCTTCTTTTGGCAACTTGGTTGAGGTATCACTACTAGAAGTTTCACGCTAACCGCGTGGGGGATTACCCCCTCCCCAGCCCTCCCCCTAGAAGGAGGAGGGAGCTAAACAGCAACCCTGACTACGATAGGAAACACCATCGGGTGGGTAGTGATGGGCGTGAACACGCCTTGAGTAACGAGAACAAGAGCTGGGATAACCGTGTTGTGAAGGAACCAATGGACCAACGTTGTTAATAGGACCCAAAGTGAATAGCAGGAGTCCCTGCCCCCCTGGTGGTCATGCCTTCATGCTTGTTGCTTCGTAGTTGTGGTGCTGGAGGAGTTTTACTCCGTAAGCGTCGTGCAGACGTACCCAGGACTGATGGTACTCAATCCTAGGAACACGTTGTGGAATCGTTGTCGTAGTACCTTGTTGTTACTCACGAGTGCCTTTTGCTCCCTTCCCCTACCAGGGGGAGGGCTGGGGAGGGGGTAACCCCATCCCCCTATCCTTATCTGCAAGGGCTCTAAACCTACTATCATTCCTTTTACTATGTCTCCAGGCACCCATGAATCCCTCCCCGACCCGCGCAACGCCACTATCGAGGTCTATATCAACGGCGACTTCTTCCCTCGCGACGAGGCCAAGGTCTCGGTCTTCAATAGCGGTTACCTGGTCGGTGATGGGGTGTGGGAGGGCCTGCGGCTGCATGAGGGGCGCTTCTCTTTTCTGGATCTTCATCTCGATCGGCTTTTCGAGGGGGCCCAGGCTATCGATCTCGACATCGGCCTGACGCGCATGGAGATAACCGACGCGCTCCAGCAGACGGTATCCAGGAACGGTATGCACAGCGACGCCCACGTGCGGCTGATGGTGACCCGGGGCGACAAGAAGACCCCCTCGCAGGATCCGCGCCTGACGGTGGGTCCGCCCACGGTGGTGATCATCGCGGAGCACAAGAGGGCCGATCCGGCGGTGTCGGCGGGTGGCATCCGGCTGTTCACCTCCAGCGTTCGTCGGCCCCCGCCCGACAGTCTCGACCCGAAGCTCAACTGCCACAGCAAACTCCACGAGGTGATCGCCCTGATCCAGGCCCTCAAGGCGGGTGCCGACGAGGCGTTGATGTTGGATCCCAACGGGGCGGTGGCGACCTGCAACGCCACCAACTTCTTTATCGTGCGGGGCGAGCAGCTGTGGACCTCGACCGGGATGTACTGCCTCAACGGCATCACCCGGCGGTTGGTCCTCGAGCTGTGCCACGAGGCCGGCATCGTGGCCGTCGAGCGCGACTTCTCGCTCACCAACGTCTATAGCGCTGACGAAGCCTTCGTGACCGGCACCTTCGGCGGCATCACCCCGGTCGTCGAGGTGGACGGCCGCCGTATCGGCCTCGGCGTCCCCGGGCCTATGTCATCGCGGCTTGCCAGCCTCTACCAAGGGCTCATCGGCCACGATGGCGGCGACCGGTCTTGAGCTGCCAGCGCCTGTCGCTGTGGTCGGGCCCACGCAACGTCTCGACGGCGCTGATGTACAGCTTCCGGCAGCGCCGCGACTGCGAGGTGGTCGACGAGCCCCTCTACGGCCACTACCTGCGGGTGTCGGGGGCCAAACACCCCGGCCGCGAGCGGGTGCTGGCCGCCATGGACCAGAACGGCGAGCGGGTGGTGCGGGCGGTGCTGCTGGGCCCCTGTGGCCGGCCGCTGCGCCTCTTCAAGAACATGGCCCACCACCTTGCGGGTCTCGAGCGAGGCTTTCTGAAGGAGCTCCGCAACGTGCTGCTCACCCGCGATCCCGCCGAGATGCTGCCCTCGCTGGCGCAGCAGCTTCCCGAACCGACGCTGCGCGACACCGGTCTCGAACAGCAGCTCGAGCTGCTCGACGTCGAACTCGCCCTTGGGCGCGAGCCGCTGGTGCTCGACGCCCGCGAGCTGCTCACCGATCCCGAGGGGGTGCTGGCGGAGCTGTGCCGGCGTCTGTCGCTGCCGTTCGAAACGACCATGCTGAGTTGGCCGCCGGGCCCCCGGCCCGAAGACGGCGTGTGGGCCGAGCACTGGTACCACAACGTCCACCGCTCCCGCGGCTTCGAGCCCTACCGGGCCAAGACGGAACCGTTCCCGGCCCGCTTGGAGCCCCTGCTCGAGCGCTGCCGGCCGCTCTACGCCCGCCTTCGCGAGCACGCCATCCCGGCGCGGGCAGGCTGAATCCCTTCAGGCCGAGCGAGCGATAGCGGCGCCCCGCTCCAGCAGCCGCGCGGCGGTCAGCAGCGCCGAACGGCCCGCGTCCCCGTCGTGGTAGCCCGACAGGAAAAACTGCCAGGCCTGCAGGTAGTAGTCGGTGATGTCTTCGGCCAGCGCCCGCTCGCCCAGCTCTACGAGCCAAGACATCAGCTCGCTACGGTTGCTCGACCAGGCCCGCTCGGGCTCGCCCGAACGCACGCTCGCCACCCGGGCCGCGGTGGGGGAGACCCGCCAGGAAAAGCGTTGCTGCGCCACCGTCATATAGGGCCCCGGCCGGTCCACGATGACCGAAGCCATGTCGAGCCCAGTGTTGTCGAGGAGCCGCTGACGATCCTCCGCGCACACCCATTCTGGATCGTCAGGAAAGGCTGGGTAGGGCGGCCCGAACAACACCGACACGGTCCCGGCCGGGGTGGCTACGTAGCCCTCCTGCTTCCACAGGTCGTTGGCATTCGTCAGCTGCGGGCGGGGCCAGTGCAGGGGGTCCGGTATCGCCTTCCGGAAGTGCGTTTCGGCCGCGCCCTGCACCCGGATGGCGGTGTCGAGATCGGTCAGCACCTGCCGGAACGGCTCCGCGAACAATAGGTGGATGTCAACGTCGCTCAGTTCGGGCACGTAGTCGAGGGGTCCGTGCCAGTGCTTGAACCCCGACCCCTTGAAGTAGGCACCCAGCAGTGCCTCTGTCGGCAGCACCTCGCTGAGGGCAGCCAGATAGGCCTCCAACATGGCGTCGATCTCGCGGCGCATCTGCGCCGGATCGGGATAGGTGGGCGTCCAGCTGGGCACCGTGAACGGGTCGGGCATCGTTCGTCCTCTCCGAAAAGGGCCGTGTTCCGGCCGCCTTGCATTATGGGGACCCCTACGCTAAGATTGCAAGGCTGCACCGCGGGCGGCGGCGGACTCGTATCGGCATCCCGCAATGCCCCGGAAGACCCTCGAGCGCGACACTCGACCGTCGGGAGAAGACTCATGAAGTACAACAAAGGCGCCATCCTGCGCTCGATCGAACAACCCTCCGTGCGCGACGACATCCCCGCGTTCGACACCGGCGACACCGTCCGCGTCGATTACAAGGTGGTCGAAGGCGAACGCAGCCGCATCCAGGCCTTCGAGGGCGTCGTCATCGCTCGCAAGAACGGCCGCGGCGCCCGCTCGACCGTCACCGTCCGCAAGGTCAGCTTCGGCGAGGGCGTCGAGCGCGTGTTCCCCCTTAACTCGCCGCTGATCGACACCATCACGGTGCTTCGCCGCGGCCGCACCCGCCGCTCCAAGCTCTACTACCTGCGCGGCCTGCGGGGCAAGAAGGCCCGCCTGCGCACTGACTCCGCCCGCCAGGAACTCGACCGCGCCGCCATCCGCGCCGCCCGCGAGGCGCGCCAGAACGGCTCGGAGGCGTCGGCGGAAGCTCCAGTCGAAACCCCAGTCGAAACCCCAGCCGAGGAGCCGACCGAGGCCGAAAGCTGAACGCACCCCAACAAAGGTTCCACCGCCCCCCGCGGGCGGTGTTGCTCTGTCGCGCTCGTCAACGGCCGATCTGCAGGGTGATGGTCGGGTCCTCGATGGCGCGTCGGCCAGCAGGAACAGCTTCTTCAGGTTGTCCACGACCCTACCCGCCGACGAGGGGCACCAGCTTGAGGAAGGTCACTTCGGCCCCGGCCCGCAGCTCGATCGGCGCCTCGAGGTCGTCGACCTGCGTCTGGTTCACCAGCACGATGAAGGCGCGCTGCTCGAAGGCCTCGACGGCCCTCTCGAACTGCGCCCGCCAGTTCAGCTGCCGCCGTTTCCGAAGCCGGTAGCCGTTCGGCTCCTGCTCGGTCCCGGTCGGCTGCACCAATCCTTTGAAGTGCTCGGGCTGAAACAGGTTGTAGGCCTGCACCTCTTCGTAGACGCGGCGCCTGAGGAGTTCGCGGAGGGAGATCTGGCTGTCGTGGAGATCGAGGTGGAATTCATTCGTCTTGTTCCCGATTCCGGTTTCGTCGATGCACGTTACGGTCGCCATGGAGAGTCACCTCATTTATTAAGGTATTATAGCAGAAAACAGCGCCCAGACAGAAGGCAAAGACCACAGCGGTCGGCTGGCAGCGGGGTGCGATTCGCTGGTGTTCCCGATTTGCCGTGGCAGATTCGCAACGGATTTCCTTGACACTGGGGTGAGGGAGCCGATAGACTTTCCCTTGCCTGTTTGGCAGGCGACCGGCATGGGGCCGTGGCGCAGTTGGGAGCGCGCCTGAATGGCATTCAGGAGGTCAGGGGTTCGACTCCCCTCGGCTCCACCAAAACAGGGACGGCATTTCTTAGGATTTGCCGTCTCTAAATCATAAGACATACGGTTCGTACCACACTTGGTCGGAATGGGGGGTTGTGCCCGTATTTAGGACGGAATTGGATTTAACTAGAACCAGTTCAAGAATAAGCGACCAACCTGAATGGTCTGACCTTGAGAGGCCTGGGAAACCGCCATGACCTCCACCCCCTCAATAGGTGCATGGTAGCAAGGGGATTCTGGGCTATGCGAGCAGGCGCTTGAGGCTCATCAGGATTGCGGCCAGCACGCAGTAGCTGAGGTAATGAGCGGCCTTGCGTTCGTACCTGACTACCAACGCGCGGTAGTTGTCCAGCCAAGCGTTGACCCGCTCTACCTTGTAGCGCTCCTTGCTCACGGGGTAGAGCTTTGGTCTTGGGCCTCTTTGCCTTCGTGTCCCTCGCCGGTTGATCAGGGGGATGCTGGCGCGAATTCCACGCCGAGATAGTGCACGACGCAACTCCCGACTATCGAAACCCTTATCCATCGCGAGCTCAAGGATTCTGGTCTTGGGTCTGCCTCGACCAGGCCGGGGCACCCGCACCGTGGACATGGTTTCGAGAGCTAAGGTCGAGTCGTGCTGATTGGCAGCGGCCAAGTGGAACCCGACGGGGATGCCGTATGCTTCGCTGGCTACCATCAGGTTCGAGCCGTTCCCCCGAGCCACCCTTGCTATCCGATCGCCCCCCTTTTCGCGGGGACGAAACTCCCATCGAGGCTGCCACTGCGGAGGCCTAACCCTCCTGCTTGCTCAAGGAGGGAGAGGAGTTGTTGCCAGAGCCTGGTGATGAAACCATCTTCCGTCCAGCGCTTCAGCCAGTAGTGCGTGGTTATCGGAGCTGCATAGTCGTCGCTTCTGGGGATGTCTCAGTAGCGGCAGCCGGTCTTAAGGCAGCGGTTCTCAGAATGAGTGATTGGTGACTCCGGCATGCTCAAACCAACCCAACACATCCCCCAACGACACCGTCGATAGCGCAGCCGCGATCGCAGAGTCCAACGCTCCCCTCGTCCTCGCCCCCACAGCTTTCACGAACGCCTTTATCTTCGAAAAAGCCAACTCAATGGGGTTGAAGTCCGGACTGTACCCAGGCAACAACACCAACTCGCACCCCCTCGCCTCGATCGCCTCCCGCACCTCCGGTTTGCGGTGCACCCCCAGCTGATCCATCACCACGATCTGCCCCGGCCTCAGCTTCGGAGCGATGACCTGCTCGATGTACGCTAAAAACGCCACGCCATCCACCGCTCCGGTCAACGTCATCGCGTCACCCACACCCTCATCGAGACTGATCGCTGCAACGAGGCTGGTGTTCTCCCCACGGTTCTTCGGCACCCTACCCACGGCACGTTGTCCACGTGGGGCGTAGGCGTAGGGCAGGGTCATGGCGACGTTGAAGCCGCTCTCATCGACGAACACCAACCGGTGCGGGTCAATACCTCTGATCCAAGCCAGGAACCTCCACCGGGCCTCTGGATTCTGTTCACTCGCGTAGATCGTCTTTTTTTCTCGTCGATCCCAATCTCTGTACCCAGCGGCACATGGTCGCTCTGCTGATGCGGACGCCGGTTCTCTCCAAGAAAAGGTCGCAGCGCTGGTCGTGGGTGAGGTCGTTGCTGATGAGGCTCTGCTCAACCCATGCCTGGTGCTCATGGAGGGCGCTGGGGCGGCCCGGGGAGGTTCTGGGGGTGAGATCTCCACTTTGGCGGTAGCGGCGGAGGTAGCGACTGACGGTGGCGGTTCCAACGTCGAACGTGTCTGCGGCTTCATGGAGGGTGTAACGCTTGTGTAGGACGGCGTTTACGATGCGTTCTCGGAGGTCGGTAGAGTGCGCCATGCCTCAGCATGAAGCACGATCACTCAATGCGCAACCCGCTGTAGGGGTTCAGCTCCTGGCTGGAGATGCCAGGGTGGGTGTCGCAGGCGACAGGGCTGAACATCCCCCACCCGTACCCGGACGGCGTTGCCGAAGCTTGGATCGCTACTCACCTCAGCGATTTCCTTGCCGGGAAGCGTGTGACCTACGCCATCACCCTACCGGAGGTTGGTGTCATCGGCGATGCTACCCTCAGGGTCACAGCTCGCCATAGGACGGGGGAGTTGGGGTACTGGGTTGGCTTTGATTACTGGGGCAGGGGCTACGCCACGGAAGCCGCGAGAGCGGTCATGGAGTTCGGAGCGGAGCGCTTCGCGTTGGAGAAGATCAAGGCTCGCCATATGATCGAGAACCCGGCTTCGGGCCGGGTGCTGGAGAAGCTTGGCTTGGTCAAGGAGGGGGTGCTTCTGGGGGATGTGGTGAAGGGGGATCGGCGCCTTGACATTGTTATGTACGGCCTCCTCCTCTAGGGAAACCCTTCCTCGTCAGCGACCAATCCGGCTCCCAACACTGCCGCCGGCAACTAACGGCTTAGCGCCGCGAGGCCACCCAGCCTCGCAGGAGTTCCGTCACGACCGCGCTTATGGTCGCGTCGCCGCGTTCCGCTCGTAAGCTTAGCTCGCTTGCGCGCGTCACTCGAACTCGGCGGTAATCTCCTTAGGAACCAGCTCGTAGTACGCGTTGGTGGTGACGTCCACAATAATCGGGACGAGACCTGCGGCAGCGATTCCGATTCCGATAATCAGGAGTTGGGGGAAGCCGCCACAGAAAAGATTATCCCCGTGGCATGGAGTTCCTCCGATAAGAGCTATACCCCCACCAATAACAACTGTAGGTGCTGCGATGAGAACGTCACCTGCGAGCCCCAGTCCGCCAGAAACCCCGATCTGCCTTTCCAGCGTCCAGGCCATCTCGTCCTCCCCGAGTCTCACGATCACCTCGTGATTCTCGTTGGCCGTCACGCTGACGATGATAGGGGTGATACCAACGAAGTCCCCATCGATGAACACCTCAGCGCCTTGCGGTGTGGAGGCCACAGGAACGGCCTGAATCCCCGGCGTGAACATGGTCGCGCAGCCACTGACGACCAGCAGCACCGACGCAGCGAGGGTACTGGCGAGCATGCGCTTATGAGTGAGCATGGCGGCACCTCCCTTTCGTGTAGTCTAAGGCCGAGCGGGATCGTGAGTAGGTTGTGTCCCCCCGTGCAGGCGGTGCCCCCTGGGCCGGTCAGGAATGAGGATCACCCCTAGCACGAGTTTCGCGGTGTTCTGGTGGCGGGAATCCCTGATAGTCGTTAAGGCTTGGCCCACCTCGATGAAATGCCGAAGGTGCGTCTCAATAACCACCTTGAGCTGGACCAGGGTGTTCGTTTCAACTGTGCTTAGACCTTCATCCACTAGCGGGCCGCCGATCAACCTGTTCGCGGGCTTTGCAACCCCCAGCACTTTTAGCCTGCCTCTTGCGAGTCCTCCGAGGGCGACCCTCGAGAACTCCCCGCGTTCACGACAGTAGAAGTTCGCTCCTGACAGCGCGACTATGCACGTGATCGGAGCGGTCTTCGTGGTTGGTGTCCTGGTGCTGGCGAGTCGACGGCGTACGCCACTGCCAGGGTCTAGCACAAGCGGTTAATACCAAAGTGTTGCGATCGGTGTTCCCACGATCACGCGCTGCCTTCCGAAAGAACTTCCTGCTAGGGTTGGAAGCCTGAGAGTCAACCATGACCCCTGCACCGGGACCGTATCGGTGGCGGCGCCAGATGCGCGGCCGATGAGAAAGGAACGCATGCGATGAAGGTCTGCATTGTCGGCGCCTCTGGAAAGCTCGGTCAGTACATGGTGCAGCACACACTCGATCGAAGCTACGAGGTGGTCGGTGTGTGCCGCGAGCAGAGCGTCGAGAAGCTCGATAGGTTCGAGGGTCGCATGACGATCATCCCGGGAGCGACGAACGACCCGGAGGTCATCAAGGAGGCCGTCGCGAGCTGCGACGGGGTCCTCACCGTGCTAGTCCCCTGGGGCATGCAGCACTACGCGTCGGGCACAGCCCAGGCGGTGCTCGATTACGCGCCTCCGGGCGCGCGCCTGGTGTTCTCGTGCGGGTGGCACATCACTCGCGACGGTCAAGACGTGTACTCGCGCAGGTTCAAACTAACTGTGGCGGTCGTGACTTGGGTCGGGCGACTCTTCCGGGTGGTGGATATCAACGATCAGGTGGAAGCGTGCCGGCGGGTGTTCGACAGCAGCACGCGGTGGATGGTGGTGCGCGGAAGCGATCTCGAGGAGGGCGAGAGCGAGGGCCTGCCAGTGTGGAGCCGGCACGTTGACGACGCAATTCTGGCGAGCAACATCACGCGCCGCGTGGATTTCGCCTTGTTCATGGTGGAGGCCCTCACGAACGACGCGCTGACCCATGAGGCTCCAGCGATTGTCAGTTGCCGGGCGCCCTCAGTCCTCGCTCAGAGTTCGAACCAGTAGAGGGTGGTGCTGGGGCGGCTAGGACCGAGTTTGGGGCTGGTCACAAGTGCATAACAGCCTCTAGGTCGAGATTCCTCCTTCGAGGCACCGTCCTGTCCTGGGCCGGTGAGGTCTGCGGGCAGGTTCACAGCCCCATTCACCTGACCAGCCGTAAAAGGACCAGTACACCGATTGGAAAAAATACTAACGCTAAGCAGGAGTTGCGCGCATTTTACGGACATCGTCCAGGACGGGTTGATCGTCATGTGAGGAGCAAGAAACACCGGTCACGAAGGCAAATCTCAGGCATCCGCTTGTCCTGGAGGGACCAAAGCCCCTGCCGCTTCCTGTATTCCCCCCTGCATATTCGGGTGATCTCGAGGCCAATTGGTGCCTTATTCCGTGTGGGCGCAAAGGAATAGCGTGGTGGACGTGATTGCGAGAAAACGCGATGGTGACCGGCATAAACTCGATTTCTCGAGAACGAATCCCGTCTGTGACGGCCCCCTTTGAAGGTGCTCATCTCTTGCTAAGCAAACTCTACTTTGGCCCTCACGCGTGCTGAGGTGCTCCCCGTTTTTGGTCCAGGCTAAGCAAGAGAGTCGCCTGTTTTTGAGGTGCTCCCCGTCGTCCAGGTCAAAGGTTAGGATTCGCCATTCCTGAGGCAGCACGGATCTGCACGATATAGGTCCTGGGCGGTACATCTCCCAGCGATGAATGAGGCCTGAAATTGTTGTAGACCTCCATTTCTCAACCTTCTCCTCGGCATCAGCAAGGCTCAAGAACCAATGAACCACTCATCTCGGAATGACCCGTTGAACGACCGATGAACGCATTATCCGTAGGCTTCCCACCCAGCGATACATGTACAGAGCTTTGCTGATGAACTCCGATCGGGTTGCGCATTGAGTGATCGTGCTCGAGGCACCCCTCTCGCCGTTACACCCTCGAAGCCGCAGCCTTGGAACCGCACCGTCCGTCGTTCCGCCGCACGGCCAAAGTGCACCCCCAGCTCCCCGGGCCGCCCCATCCATCAGCAACGACCTCACCCACGACCAGCGCTGCGGCTCTTGGAGAGAACCGGCGTCCGCATCGGAGCGATGACCTGCTGAACGATGTGGAGGTTCCTGGCTTGGAAGAACGCCATGAGAGCGGCCATCCATGACCGCTCGCCTACGGTCAACGTGCCGTGGGTATCGCCGTGGGGAGAACACCCCTCGTTGCAGCGACCCGATCATCGTTGACCGAGCTGGATCGCTAAGCAACGAGCAGGTCTGGTGAGGCCGGGGCAGATTCAGCTCCCGCACGGTGCGGGAGGCGATCGAGGCGAGGGGGTTTGTTGCCTGGGTACAGTTTGGGGGCACGTTGTCCATCGCGGCTGGCTATCGGCGTATGGTTGGGTTGGTTTGAGCATGCCGGAGTCAGAGGCTGTAGTCTGAATCCGCTCGGGGGCCCATGCAAGCCACCAGGCGATCGTTCCCCACGGAACTCTGACCGCTCGCTAAACACTCCCTGAACGAATCACCAACCTCCGACCGTTGAACAGCTGGTCACATACCATCACCCAGCGATCATTCGGAGATTTGACGTCCGGTAGGTTCTCCCGTGGAGCTACCGACCGGTGTCGTTTCGGCTTCTTCGTTCTCAGGTTCAGCCTGCCAGACGATAAAGACGATACACGCGCTTATGGTTCACGCCCCACCCCTCACGCCGCATGAGGGTGGATTCTCCTGTTACCGAACCCGCACCAGAGCTATCTCCTCGATGCGCTTCCTGACCGGAGCATCTCGAAACCCTCGTGTACCGCAGCGAAGACCGGTGCGCCCGAAACACCCTGCCGGCGCGACGCTCGCTCACCCCATACGAGATCTGAAGATCCTGTGCCAGCTCGCGATGTTTGGCTGGCTTCAGAGCTCCTGCAGCATCACCTTATCCAAGCAAGATCAGCAACGAGTTGCTTGAGCTTCCGGTTCTCCTCTTCAAGCATCTTGAGCCTGCGGACTTCGTTCACGCCGAGGCCCTCGACTTCTTGCGCCAGCGATAGAACGTCTCGGACACGCCCATTTTGCGGCAGATCTCGGTGATGGTGGTGCCGCTCTCAGCTTGCCGTAGGGCGAACGCGATCTGCTCCTCGGTGTACTTCGTTTTCTTCACAGGATTCCCCTTCTTGGTCTCTCGAGTGTAGGTGAAATCCTAACTCTACAGGTGGACCAGAAATTGGGGGGCAGGTCATTTTCTGAATGGCGTTCAGGACAGCTCAAAGGACTCCCGACAAGCCAAGAAGGCCGGTCAGTACGGCAAATCTCGGATTCCCTCTCGTGCTGGAGGGGTTTCCAACCCTTCCCAGCAACGCATACCAGCTTGAATACTCGGGCTATGGGAGGCGATTTCGAGGTCAGATTCATGTGGGATCAGAGGATGTGTGAACCGTACTGGGTTTCGTGGAGACTCTGCTCTCACGCGGCCAGCCTGGGCATGGCCTGCGCTTGAGTGTACGCCATCTCGAAGTCCACGGGACTGACGTAATCGAGCGAAGAGTGCAACCGCCGACAGTTGAACCACCTCACCCACCGCATCGTCGCCGTCTCCACCTCCTGCCTCGAGCACCAACTCGTCGACCTGGCGTGGATCAGCTCGCTCTTGAACAAGCCGATCGTGCTCTCCATCAACGCATTGTCATACGCCGTGCCCACCCGACCGATCGAACCGTTCACGCCATGATCGAGCAACTTCTGGCTGAACGCCAGACTCGTATATTGACTGCCGGCATCCGAATGATGAATCACGCCGTCAGCAACGAACCGCCGATCGGTTCGACGCCGGACGCTCACAGCCTGCTCCAGAGCCCTCATCACCAGCTCGCTGCTCTTACCGGTACTGACCGTGAAACCCAGGATGCGCCTCGAGAAGCCGTCCTGCAGGAACGACACGTACACCCACCCTTCACGAGTGAGCACGTGCGTGAAGTCCGCCACCCAAACGATGTCGGGCGCATCTTGGAACCAGTCTCGCCTCACCAGATCCGGCGAGCTGACGCCGCTAGGCGTTGGGATGGTCGTGCGGACCTTCCTTCTTCGTGTCATGCCCTTCAAGCCCGCGACTCTCATCAGGCGCGCCACCTGGTCACGCCCAACGTCGATACTCTCGTGCTGGAGGGCGTGCCATACCTTACGGACGCCGTACACACCAAAGTTCTCGCGGTGCACCCGATGAATGACCTCCAGGAGACGCTCATCGGATTGCTGGCGAGCGGATGCTTGCCGCTTCTTGGCTGCGTAGTACGTGCTCGGGGCGATCGGCACGTTGTGGTCCCGTAGGACACGGCAGATCGGCTCGACCCCGAACAGGTTCTTATACGCGTTGATGTAGGCGACCATCACTTGAGTCGGCGGTCGAGCTCCGCGGCCGCGAAAAACGCGCTGGCTGTCTTGAGGATCTCGTTGGCTCGTTTGAGTTCGGCTACTTCCTTCTTGAGGGCCTTGATCTCCTCACGCTCTGTGGTTGTCAGGCCTGGCTTGTCACCAGCGTCGATGCGGGCTCTGTCTACCCAGCCGCGCATGGTGTCGACCGGGATGCCGGTTAGGTCATGCAGGCGCCGATAAGAGGCTGAACGTGATTCGTGCGGCGCTTCTTCTCGACGCTCCATGAACATGCGGATGACTCGATCTTTGGTTTCTTGGTCGTAACGGGTCATGCTCCATTCTCTCCTTTCGAGGGAGAACGGAGCCTCCATCAAACCCAGGGCGGTTCAGTGCGTGCTGGACACGATGCCGGAGAATGCCGTACTGACCGGCACTTCTTGCCCCTCACAAGGTGTTCAACCCGTCCTGAACGCGGTCCGTAGGATGCGCGATACTCTTGCTAAGGGTTAGGATTCGCCAGTTGAATGGCCCCCCGGAGCTGCTGAAAATAGGTCCTGGGCGGCACATCTCCCAGCGACGGATGAGGCCTGAAGTTGTTGTAGTCCCACCTCTAATCCTCGACCTTCTCCCAGGCATCCCCAAGGCTCAGGAACCAATTACGTCGTTTGCTACCTGCATAGCACCCCTGAATGGAGCAGGTTGAACGCTGCGATCTTGAGGTTCACCCGCGTCCTGAGCGACAAAAACGTCTTCACCTGGGCCACGTGAAGTGTCATTGAGCGCACCAGACTGCTGAAGCTCGACTCGATCCGCAGCCGAGCTCGCGTCATCCACGCCTCCCACAATCCCGAACCTGCCATGTTCGACCGCTTCGGCGTCACCACATCCGAACCGATGTACGCTTTATCCCCCAGCACCACCTCATCTTCGATGCCCACTACCAGTTCACGGCCCACCACCACATCTGAAGTGTTCGCCGGCACGTAAGCCCAACGTTTGAACAATCCTGCGGGTGTGATGAGCGCGTGCAGTTTGAAGCCGAACACCATCCCCATCGTGCTAAACCCCTTCACCGCCTCGGGGAACTTCGCCCATGATGCGCGTTTGCCCTTCGCGACGGGCAATGGTTTGCTGTCGATCACGTGGTGCGTTGAGTCCTTAGGTACGACTGATAGTGCTAGCTCGGCTACGAGTTTCTCGGCGTTCCGCAGGATTCGGTGGTACCGCGTGTAATGCGGCAGGTCCGGGAATAAGCTCCTGAAGGTCTGCTGCACGATCCAGTACCAGGTGCTCTCATAGGGTTGGGCGAGGATCTCGCCGACAATGGCGATGGTGAAGAGTTCGCTGTAACTTGCTTTCTGTGCGGGTTGCTTCGGCAGGACGAACTGGTAGGGCTTAAGCCAATCATCGATATGGACGAATACTGTGAGGAACAGGTCTTCTAGCGTATGATGGTAACGGGGATGGGGTGTCATAGCAAACCCACCATCCCCCTTCCTTACCCTCAAATCAAGGTAGCAAACGACGTGATGAGTGTTCAAGCACTCGTCCCGAAACGAACCGTTGAACGACTCGATGAAAGCATTGTCCGTAGGCTTCCCAGGGCGAGAGAAGTCCATCGAAACACCGTAGACGTACGCCCATCGATCAAGAGCCTTGCTGATGAACTCAGATCCGTCAGCAACACACCATTTCGATACCCCTGCTCATCTCGACCCAGTCGTCTGGGCTTTGAAGTTCTGTTTCGCCTCCTCGAAGAAGCCGGAGTTACGGCCGACGCTGTCCTCGAGCCAGTCCACGAAGATTGCTGAATACTGCCTCGTAGCGAACTTGCCGAGGTGGCTATACCGGTCATCGTCATCGATCCCGTAAACCCGGCGGACTGCCAGAATGTCGAACTGGTTGATCGCAACCTCGGGATTCCGTCTTCTGAACTCGCTCATGACCTCCTTCTGCCTGAACGGGTAGGTCTCGTCGATTCCGACCATTCGGTATACCGGCGCGTCCGGATCATCAGAGAGCCGAATCGGTGTTGCGCTAGGATCACCCGTCTGAACTACCTCTTGTGGGGACGATGTGACCTCACTTTTGCCCGGCGCGGTAACGACCTTTCGGATGCCGGTAAGCCAGTCCTTCCGGATAGCTTTCAGACGACGTTCAATCGCTGCCCTCAGGTCTGCCGTTGTTCCCGGTTCACTTTTGGCACCGTGCCTGAAGTAGACGCTTCCTTGCGAAAAGGCGCGACCCTGCTTTGAGCCTGCCACCGGGTAGGTGCCTGGCTTTTCAAAGACGATGGGTACCGGGGAAGGGCCGACGCGGAGGATGGCAACGTGCTGACCATCTTTGGTCTCTTCCCGGATTTCAAAGTCGGAGAACTGCTGGTTCGTATATTTAAAGATCTTGTTGGTAAGGTCCGCGGGATCGAGATTCAGGATTGCCGAGATGTCCGTACCCGCGGGGGCGCCATTATTCCTGAGTCCAAACACGATCGCGCCGCCCCCAGTGTTGCTGATCGCGATGACATCCTTCACGACCTCGCACCAATCTCTCTGGGAACCCAGGTCGAACTGCTCCTTGAAGTCGAGGTTCTTGGACTCGCGTTTCCGCTCGAGCACTTTCGCGTAGAGGTCTTCCACGTTGCGACCTCCTAACCGTTGAGCAAAGTATGCCACTCATCGACTTCCAGGTGGTGACGTGAGCTTATTCCACCCCCACTCGAGATTCGGGCGGGTGTCCTTAACCAGACCGATAGCCTACGGGCTTCAGAGAGGTGCGCTGTGCTACGATCACGATGCGATTCGCCACAGCAAAACCCTCTTCTGCATCGGTTGCTCCCAGGTATTCGTCCCGAAGTGTTGCGCGATGACGAACCTGTCGGGGAGGACGTCCAGACGATGGTCACCTGCATGTATTTCAGGCATGAATTGCAGATGATGCTGGAGCAGGTCGGCTTTCGCGACATCGTCCCGCAGGGGGATTTTACGGAGGCAGAAGCGACCCCGGATCACGGCGTGTTGGTGTTCCTGGCGAGGAAGTGATGCGGCTGGTGAGCTGCCGATACTAGGGCAGAGATCATCTCACGTTGCGACCAATGTGTCAACACGCCCGCTTTTCCGAAGTCAGAATGTCAAAGGAGATGCTGATGGGAACGAGATTGGCAGGTAAAGTCGCCATCATAACTGGTGCAACGTTAGGACTTGGCAAAGCGGCAGCCTTGCTCTTTGCCAAGGAGGGGGCTTCCGTCGTCATTTGCGACCGGGGCAGAACGCCGGAGAATGCCCAAAGGGTACTCGCAGAGGCAGAAGGTCTCAGCGGCGAAATCGCGTATAAAACGTGTGATGTCATGAAAAAAGAGGACATTACGGCCCTGGTCGAATTCACCCTGGAGCGCTATGGGAGAGTCGACGTTATGGCAAACAATGCCATCATCGATAATCCTGGTGGGCTGTTGGAGAATGTCGCGCTGGAAGACTGGGAAGACGGGCTGTTTTGCCATTTGACGGCACCCCTTCTGTTCTGTAAGGAGGTGGTTCCTTCCATGGTCGAGCAGGGCGGTGGGAGCATTATCAACGTCTCATCAGGCAGTGCTCTTTTCGGAGGTCCCAGTATTTCATCGTACGGCCCGGCAAAGGCGGGCATGATCAATTTCACCATGAGTCTGGCTGTCACCTATGGCCCCTATGGGATTCGGGCCAACACGGTTACCCCCGCCCGAATGCTCACCGAGAAAAAACTCGAAATGCTCAAGGGTAATCCGGCAGAGGTCAGAAGGCAGAAATATGTCTATCCCCTGGGCAGTCCCGCCCAGCCGGAACAGGTGGCTGAGGTCATGCTCTTTCTCGCTTCCGATGCGTCAGCAGCCATCACCGGGCACAACTTGGTCGCGGATCGAGGGGTTGCGGCATTCAATCCTCTCGCTGTGCCTGGACGACTGGAAGCGAATATCCGAGACGAGCTGGAAGCTCAAGGATCGGAATGGATAAAGGGTGAAAAGTGAAGGAACAACGGGAGCTGGTCTAAGCATGCGAGATGTTCCGGAGATCGAGTCAACGTTCGGTGAGACGTTGCGCATTTGAAATCGGCTGGGTAGGGGGCGTTGGTGTGTTTCCTCACGGCTCGCCTCTTTATTCTGAACCTGGTGGGGATCGGTGCCGGTGATCCCTCGAAGCAATTCAGAATATTGTTGTGGTCTCCGGATCGCCAGAACTCGCGTAGCAGCTCATGGTACTGACCCAGCATCTCAGCGCGATGCTCGACCGGCATCTCGCGTGGCTTGCTCACTTACGCGGTGGCGACTTCGCGTTGCCTCGTGGGTGGGCTGGGGACATTCAGTATGAGTCGCCTTTGGAGCTCCTCGGCTTGAGTTCTATTTAGCGGTTTCGAGAACAGGTAGCCTTGGGCGTGGTGGCAGCCTATTCCCTTCAAGTAGTGACGTTGCGGCTCGGTTTCGATGCCTTCAACAGTGATTGTCTTATCGAGTTTGAACGCCATGGCGCAGATCGCCTCGATGATCGGGACCGAGCTATCCAACCGGCCGTCAGCGGAGATCGATAAGGCGGCGACAAACGATCGATCGATCTTGAGGTTCTTTATTGGGAAATCCTGAAGGTAGGCTAGCGAAGAGTATCCGGTACCAAAGTCATCGAGTGCGATATCTACGCCATGACGGGTCAAGCTTGTCAAGAGCTCTTTCGCCATGTCGCCGTTCTTCATTAGCACCCCTTCGGTAATCTCGATCTCAAGCAGTCTCGAATCGAGGCCGCTATCCCGCAAGGCCAACCCGACGGAATTGAGAAAGTTTTGTTGCTGGAATTGCACCCACGACACGTTAACCGCCATCTTCACCGGGCGAAGACCCTTCCGCTGCCAGTCCATCGCTTGATGGCAGGCTTCGCGTAGCACCCACTGCCCGATGGGAACGATAAGACCGGAATCTTCGGCAATTGGTATGAACTCCGCCGGTGAAACCTGGCCCAATTCCTTGTTGCGCCAGCGAAGTAGCGCCTCGAACCCGATCAAGGAATTGTCTTGCAGATCGATCTGAGGCTGGAACGCAAGCTCGAGCTCGTCTTCGGCGAGTGCCTGCGGTAGGAGCCGCTCTAGCATGATTCGTCTGGTATGTTCTACGCGCATCCCCTGGTCAGAGAAAACGAAGCTGTTCCTGCTGCGGTCTTTGACGGCAAGCATGGCGTTATTCGAGCTGTTGGTGAGAGCCTTCGCCGTGCTCCCGTCCTCGGGATAGAAGGCAATTCCGATGCTGGCCGTTACCTTGATGATCTTTCCGTTGATCGAAAACGGTTGGTTGAGGACATCCACCAGCTTCTCAGCGATCTTTGACACCGGGTCGGGCTGGCGTAACCCCGTCAACACCACCATGAATTCGTCACCACCGACCCGGCCTACCAGATCGTTGCTGCGCACATTCTCCCTGAGGCGCCTAGCGACATTCTCGAGTAGCGTGTCGCCCGCTTCGTGACCGTGCACCTCGTTGACCGACTTGAAACGGTCCACGTTGACGAACAAGACCGCCACGATGTTTTGGTTCCGTGCCGCTTGACCGAGCTCGTCGCCGAGTCTGCGCTCGAGTGCCTTGTGGTTGAGTACGCCGGTCAGACCATCGATGCTGTTTTTGTGGAGCTGAAGCAGCTTCCGGGCACCCAAGATAGAGCTTAAGCTCCCGCCGACCGCGAGAAACACTGCCAGGCGACCGATGCTCCCGTTCTCGATGAGAGACGTTAGCGTCAAAACGCCCGTCAGTTGAAAGCCGACCATGACCTGGAAGCTGAACCAGCCCGCCGCCAAGCAATGCAAAACCAGCGCCGCTCCACGCTCCCCAAAGACTCGCGGAGGCTATGACCAATGAAATGGTCACTTCCGCGTGATGCAATCCCAGCGCTTCCGAGATGAAGCCGAAACCCCCAACATAGCCGCCCCACAAAACGATCGTTAATAGGAGTCTCAGCCACGTCCCAAGGATCATTGCGCGAACGTAGCGCATGGCTCGTCACAAAGTTCTTACAGGCTGCCTCGAGCGATCGGATCTCCGAAGCAATGGGTGGCTAACTCTTTGGATGGATTTCACTTAACTTACCCGGACGCAGCGTCCTCGGAGCGAGTCAGAATCTTGTTAGCGCCAAGACACTAAAGTGTCAGGCTATGCGGGACATTCTAAAGCACAACCTCCTCAATGAGTTCTCATTGGTGAGCTTCGTCATCATGTTACTTCTCGGTCTGATCCTGTTTTTTACCCTTCGTGATGGCATCGAGACGCAACTGAAGCTGCTGACCGAGCACAACCAAATAATGATGCAGCAAGCCGCCGGGCCCGAAACCAGCATGACTCCTGGTGGCATGGGTGAAACCAGCATGGCGCCCGCAGATCACGCTGACGCCGTCGCGGGGCTTGCAGGCTCTAGTGAGCATGAAGGCGTCATGAGTCCCGATTCCCGCTTCTCGATTGCGAACATTATTGAAACCGGAGAAAAACTCCAGTTGACATCCACGATCACCGTCATTGTGGCCTTCGTGCTTCTCTATATGAGTCTTGTTTTCGTGGTCCGGCGGGGTTGGCGAACCATCAACCGTCAAGAACTTCGCTTTCGGACCGTGGTCGAAGCTCTCAGTGAAGGGCTCATGATTACCGATACCAACGGTCAGATAGCCTATGCCAACTCGCGCCTGACCGAGCTTCTAGGTTACCCCCTCCACCAGCTCCTAGTGCAACCCGTTCACGAGCTCTTCTACTCGATCGAGCAGCCACAGATCGAGCAGCCACAGATTCACGCTATCGGAACCCTTCGAGGCACAGCTTAGAAGGAAAGACTCGAGCGTGTTTTGGGCCGAGATTCATGCCACGCCTCATTGCGATGTCGATGGCAAGGTAACAGGTACGGTTTGCGCGATAACGGATATCTCCGAGCGCAAGCGAGCGAGCGAGGAATTGAAACGTACCCACATCGACCTGCAACAAAAGGCGTTGCACGATGCACTTACCGGTATCGCCAATCGAACGCTTTTTAATGACCGACTGAGGCACGCGATCGACCGTTACCAGCGTAGCTCTGACAGTGGCTTTGCGGTGCTCTTTTTAGACATCGATCGCTTCAAGCTGGTTAATGACAGCCTCGGCCATCCCGTGGGTGATGCGCTTTTGGTCGCTGTTACGGAGCGCCTGCAAAATTGTGTTCGCGCAGGCGATACGCTTGCCCGGCTCGGCGGTGATGAGTTCACGATCTTGATGGAGGACGTAGGAACGATCGAGGCGGCAACCCGATTGGCCGAGCGGGTTCAAAGAGACCTGAGGAGACCATTCGACCTCGAGGGGAAGGAAGTCCATATCTCTGCGAGCATCGGTATCGTTTCGAGTGAGTATGGCTACGATCACCCTCAGGATGCGTTGCGTGACGCTGATATCGCAATGTATCGCGCCAAAGCCCTCGGCAAGGCCCGCTATCAGGTCTTCACCAAGAAGATGGGTGAAAGGGCTTTGAACCTGATGGCGTTGGAAAACGAACTACGCCAAGCGATGAAGGCGCAGGCTCTCACGGTTCATTACCAACCCATCGTCTCTGTCGAAACGGGTCAGCTGGTGGGCTTTGAAGCCTTGACGCGTTGGCATCATCCTACCCAAGGCATGATCTCCCCGGCGGAATTTATTCCCATCGCAGAAGAGACTGGGCTCATTATCGAGCTGGACCGCTGGGTGCTGCTACAGGCGTGTCGTCAGGCTGGGATCTGGCAAAAGCAATTCCCGCTGGGAACATCGCTGACGATCAGTGTGAACATTTCAGCCGGCACTCTCGAGAGCGACGATTTTGCCCAGGATGTGGAGACGATCCTCACTGAAACCGGGTTTGAGCCCAGCCGCCTCAAACTCGAGATTACCGAGAGCGTACTCGTGAGCCACATCGACTCGGTGACTAGCAGCATTGAGCAGCTTAGTGCCTTACAGCGGTTCTCAGAATGAGTGATTGGTGACTCCGGCATGCTCAAACCAACCCAACACATCCCCCAACGACACCGTCGATAGCGCAGCCGCGATCGCAGAGTCCAACGCTCCCCTCGTCCTCGCCCCCACAGCTTTCACGAACGCCTTTATCTTCGAAAAAGCCAACTCAATGGGGTTGAAGTCCGGACTGTACCCAGGCAACAACACCAACTCGCACCCCCTCGCCTCGATCGCCTCCCGCACCTCCGGTTTGCGGTGCACCCCCAGCTGATCCATCACCACGATCTGCCCCGGCCTCAGCTTCGGAGCGATGACCTGCTCGATGTACGCTAAAAACGCCACGCCATCCACCGCTCCGGTCAACGTCATCGCGTCACCCACACCCTCATCGAGACTGATCGCTGCAACGAGGCTGGTGTTCTCCCCACGGTTCTTCGGCACCCTACCCACGGCACGTTGTCCACGTGGGGCGTAGGCGTAGGGCAGGGTCATGGCGACGTTGAAGCCGCTCTCATCGACGAACACCAACCGGTGCGGGTCAATACCTCTGATCCAAGCCAGGAACCTCCACCGGGCCTCTGGATTCTGTTCACTCGCGTAGATCGTCTTTTTTTCTCGTCGATCCCAATCTCTGTACCCAGCGGCACATGGTCGCTCTGCTGATGCGGACGCCGGTTCTCTCCAAGAAAAGGTCGCAGCGCTGGTCGTGGGTGAGGTCGTTGCTGATGAGGCTCTGCTCAACCCATGCCTGGTGCTCATGGAGGGCGCTGGGGCGGCCCGGGGAGGTTCTGGGGGTGAGATCTCCACTTTGGCGGTAGCGGCGGAGGTAGCGACTGACGGTGGCGGTTCCAACGTCGAACGTGTCTGCGGCTTCATGGAGGGTGTAACGCTTGTGTAGGACGGCGTTTACGATGCGTTCTCGGAGGTCGGTAGAGTGCGCCATGCCTCAGCATGAAGCACGATCACTCAATGCGCAACCCGCTGTAGGCGTGCAGTTGCACATCGATGATTTCGGTACCGGGTATTCGTCCCTGAGTTTGCTTCAGTTTCTTCCCGCGAACGTGCTTAAGATCGATCGGTCGTTTATCGATAACCTCACGCGAACCAGCGAAAGTAATGAGCTGGTGCGTGCCATCAACGTGATGGCTGAACAACTCAGCATGCAGGTGGTCGCTGAGGGTGTGGAAACAGCTGAACAACTAAGCTGCCTAAAAGCGCTTGGCTGTGCCTACGCCCAAGGGTATCTGTTCTCCGAACCGCTGCCACCAGAGCAGGCGGAAGCCTATCTAGAGGAGCCTAAAGTCCTGCAAGGATGAGTCCAGCAGCCAGCTAGTATATCAATGCGGCCCCCTTGCAGCCGACGGCCCGCGATCGCAAATCCCCGCATCAAATGACCAGGTAAATTCCCGCTAAACGACCATGACCATGAGTCGAATCGCCGGAAGGCAAGGGGTAGTCGCACCGGCCTCTGGGAGGGAAGTTCACGCCGGCCGCCAGGGAGTCAAAATGGCCACTTTGACAGGCCTGTAACCCGCCGGTAACCGCCTCACGGTAGAACAGTGCGTATCGTGCGAGCTGCGCTCCACGAAGTTCGAACACCGAGCGAAGTGGGGCACACGCGCATGACACCGACGGGGGAAAAGACTTTGAACATCGATCTAGCATTGGTTCGCCACATCCTTCTCGCCCTTGAAGAGGTCGGGTTCGATCGTGACCTAGGAGTCGAGCAACTCGGGTTAAACGATGTCGCTGGCACGGCCCTCACTTTCACGCGAATTGGATGCTGGACGAGGGCTTGATTCGTGGGAAGGTAATTACGTCGTTTGCTACTTGATAAGATGAAACGGGGGATGGTGGGTCTGCTATGAACGCCCTTGAAGAGGTCGGGTTCGATCGTGACCTAGGAGTCGAGCAACTCGGGTTAAACGATGTCGCTGGCACGGCCCTCAGCTTTCACGCGAATTGGATGCTGGACGAGGGCTTGATTCGTGGGAAGGTAATCAGTAACTTTGACACGGCGGACGTCCTCATCACCGCCATCAGCTTCGCCGGTATGCGCTGGCTAGAAGAGGTGAGAGGCGAGCGCGGATGGCTGGATTTTCTCAAGAAGCAGGGGTTTCACAAAGGCGTTGGGGTGGCGACGAACGTGGCTGCCCAGGCCATGAGCAAGTTTCTGTAGCTAGGGAGGCTCACAGGAAGTTTCGTGGTTCTCCCGTGACGCCGAGGGTACGTGACGCGAGTCGAGCGTTTGCCCATGGCACCTACCCCCGCGGAGCGTACATGATGACGAGTACGCCGGCCAGCGCCAGGCCAGCACCGATCAGGTCGAAACGATCGGGCCGCACGTCCTCTACGAGCCAGCCCCAGGTGAGGGCCATGGCGATGAAGATGCCGCCATAGGCGGCGTACACGCGGCCGAAATTGGCGGGCTGGAAGGTGGCGATCACCCCATAGAGGGCGAGGGCGACGCCGCCGAGAACGCCGATCCAGACCGGTTTGCCGTCACGTAGGGATATCCATATGAGGTAGCCGCCTCCGATCTCACAGAGGCCTGCGAGTGCGAAGAGGCTCAGGGAACGGGTGATGTCCACGCATTCACTTTACGATGGCTACGGGGATGAAGCAGCAGGTTCTTTTTAGGGTGCTGATGAGGATTGGTGCGTGTGCTGCTCCACCCTTCTGATGAGGTATCCCACTCGAGCTGTGCCTGATCCTCCACCAGCATCGACCCTGTCAGACATCGACCCGGGCGTCAGCCAAAGGGAGAAAAGAACAGGAACAGATAGATCGTCAGCGACGTCAAGATCAGACCTAGGCCCAACGCTGCCAACTCGTGGGCGATCTTGGTCCCCCAGCCCGGCGGCGCCGCTAGCCAGACGGTGGACGAAACGATCATGAAGACGCCTGCCAAGGGCGTCCAAAGGCCCCAGGAGAGCGGGAGCATGCTTACGAAAAAGGTAAGGACGACATAGCCGCCGGCACCGATCAGGTAGGCCCATCTGGTGCCGTCAGAGCCGAACACTTGTCCCCTCCTGGGACCATCGGATACCTGGTTGGTTAGGGGTGCGTTTCGGTACCTCGTCGTGCACGTCCCTCCCTTCCGGTTCATTCTAGCGGAGTTACCGTCGGCAGGGAACCAGCCGTGTCTTGCAGCTTGTGGTTACTGGCTTTCGAAGATCAAAAAGCGGTTGTTGCCTCTATCGGTCACGATGAGGTTGTCCTCGAGCGCGAACACGCCCCAGGGAGAAGATAGGGTTCGTGATGTCGGGTTGGCGTCGAAAATGCCATCCTGATCATCGTCGTTGCTTGCGCAGGTGATGAAGGTGTCTTGCCCCAGCACCACGTCTGCGGGCTCCCCGTTGGTGGTGGGAGAGGATCAAGGCTCCTATCTCTTCATCCCAGTCAACCTGGCTCACACTGCCAGCTTCAGCCCCTTGAACGTCTCCACCTGCCCCGTGATCGCCCGCTCGGTTGGCAGCCGTTCGATCGAAGACGCCCCAAAGAATCCGTTGATCCCGGGCAGTCTCGCCAGCGCTTCGCCTACGTTGTCAGGCTCGTCGAAGGGGCCCCCGTGGCAGATCACCAGGATGTCGCTGCGGACGCGGCGGCCCGCCTCGGCGATGGCCAGCACCTGGTCGACAGCCTCGTCGAGGGTCTTGGCGACGGCCGCGCCGATGCTGCCCGCGGTCGTCAGGCCCGCGTGGGCCACGAGCTGGTCGGCCCCGGCCTCGGCCATCGCCTTGGCTTCGGCCTCGTCGAAGACATAGGGGGAGGTGAACAGGTCGAGCTCGTGGGCGAGGGCGATCATGTCGACCTCCTTGTCGTAGCCCATCCCGGTCGCCTCGAGGTTGGCGCGGAACTCGCCATCGATCAACCCGACCGTCGGGAAGTTCTGTACGCCCGAGAAACCGATCTCCTTGAGATTTTTCAGGAACACCGGCATCAGCCGGAACGGGTCCGTTCCGCACACGCCGGCCAGGACAGGGACGTCCTCGACGACCGGCAGGACCTCGGAGGCCATCTCCACCACGATGCTGTTGGCGTCGCCATACGGCATCATGCCGGCCAGGGAGCCGCGCCCGGCCATCCGGTAGCGGCCAGAGTTGTAGATGATGATCAGGTCGGCGCCGCCACGTTCTGCAAACTTGGCCGAGATGCCGGTCCCGGCTCCGCAGCCGACGATGGGCTTGCCGGCCTCTCCTTGAGCGTGTAGCCGCTTCAGGATCTCCTGACGGGGAATTGCCATGACTGTGTCTCCCTTCCCGAGCTGGTCGCCTACGCGCCGAGCATGTCCAGCAGTGTTTGCGCCACGCTGCCGGAGAAGGCGGGATCGTTGATGTTGTGGTCCAGTTCGATCACCGGGATGTCCGGCCTGAGGTTGTTCCTGATGGCGTCGAAGCAGGCGCCGTCGGCCTCCGGATCCCAGAAGCGCTCGCCCTCGCTGTCGAGCATCGAGACGCCCCCCAGCGGCAGGACGATGGCAACGGGGGCTGAGGCCTCGTTCGCGGCCGCCGCGATCATCTCGCCGATGCGAACGTTCTCCTCGACGCTGGTTCTCAGCAGGGTGACGTCTGGATTCCACTGGTAGAGGTTGCGGCCCCGGTAGGCCTCCGGCACGGTCTCGATGCCGCCGAAGTTCGCCATATCGACGCAGCCGGGCACGATCACGGTGGGAATCCCGGCCCTTGAAGCCGCCAGGCAGCGCTCCGCCCCGGCGTCGAAGACGCCGCCGCAGACGGTGTCCGCGAGTTCGGTTGTGGTGATGTCCATGCTCCCCACGATGTAGCCGTCGGCGATCAGGTCCTCCATGGTGCGCCCGCCCGTCCCTGTGGCGTGGAAGACCAGCACCTCGTATCCTGCGGCCTCGACGATGCCCTGAGCGTGGCCCACTGCTGTGGTGGTGTTGCCGAACATCGAAGCGGTGACCAGCGGCCGCTCCTCGCCGGACTCGGGCCGCTCCGCGCTGACCATGCCGGCGATTGCCCCGGCGGCGTTGGCGTAGATGGTGCGGCTGATCCGGTTGATGCCGGCGACGTCCACGATCGACGGCATGAAGGTGATGTCCTTGCTCCCCGCATAGGGGCTCACGTCGCCACCGCCGACGGTCGACACCATGAGCTTCGGTACCCCGACCGGCAGGGTGCGCATCGCGGTGGTCGCCACCGAGGTGCCGCCCGTCCCGCCCATGCCGATGATGCCGTCCAGCTTGCCGTCGTCGTAGAGGCGCCGCACGACCACGGCCAGACCGGTCGCCATGATCTGCATGGCTTCGTCCTTGTGGTCTCCGGAGGCCAGACGGGTCAGGTCCCCCCCGGCCGCTGCCACGACCTCGTGGCGCCCGATATCCGGTGAGAAGCCCGGTTCGCCCATGACGCCTATATCGACGACGAGGGGGTGCACATTCGCCGACTCGATCTGCTCCTTGACGAAGGCGAATTCTCTCCCCTTGGTATCCAGCGCGCCTACGATGACAACGGTTTTAGCCATGGCTCTCCTACCTTTGCTCGAGGGACTA
Organism: Trueperaceae bacterium; assembly: GCA_963662295.1. Classification (GTDB taxonomy): domain Bacteria; phylum Deinococcota; class Deinococci; order Deinococcales; family Trueperaceae. The sequence continues at coordinate 2,631,220 of OY759346.1, read as the reverse complement.
GCTCCGCCAACAAGCCCGCTTCTCCTCGTGAAAGTGTTTTCTGACGATAACCCACTCCCGGTCGCCGTTGGGATACCGACATAGCCTCATCCGCCAACCTCGGGGTTTGGACGGGTCTTCGTCAGCTCGAGCAGGTCCCACAGGTTGCCGTACAGATCCTCGAAGACCGCGACCGTGCCGTAGCTCTCGGTCTTGGGTTCCCGCACGAAGGTGATGCCTTTGGCGACCATGTCGTGGTAGTCGCGCCAGAAGTCGCTGCTGTTGAGGAAAAGAAACACCCGTCCGCCCGACTGTTTGCCGATGTACGCCTCCTGTTCGGGCGTGGCGGCTCGAGCCAGCAGCAGGGTCGTCCCCGTCGAGCCGGGGGGAGCGACCACCACCCAGCGCTTGTCCTGTTCGGGCTGGTAGGTATCTTCGACCAGGGTGAAGTGGAGCCGCTCCGTGAAGAAGGCGATAGCTTCGTCGTAGTCTCGGACGACCAGGGCGACGTGGACGATCGATTGATTCAAGCTGAGTCCCCTCCAGTTTCGCAGGCTTGCTCAAGTCTATATAGCTACCCTTGAGGCATGCCCTTGACGCCGGGATTCTAGCGATCTCTTGCGGCGATGGTCGTTGGCGATGAGCCGACCTATGGTAGTTCCTGCTGCGTTGCGGGTCAGTCGTTGCGGTCCAGCCAGATGGGATTGGACCAGGCCCTGCCCCCGTTGCTATCGCGGACGGTGACCCGGCAATAGGGGCTATCGAACCCCTTCAGATCCAACTCGGCCTCGACCAGGCCATGACCGGCCAGGTGCCGGGCGTTTGCGCCCTTGCCGGTTACGAAGATGCGGTCGGCCGCCGTGCAGCGAACGTACAGGGTGTCGGCCGAGCGCTGGATGTCGTGGAGCTGGGGGCCGGTGCTCGAATAGTATGACCCCGCCTTGAGGGCGGCGAGCAGGGCATCGGGCTCGAGCGATTCGCTCCTGACCTGCACCCAGCCACGGCCGAAGTCGTGGTGCGTGGGCCGGCCGTGGAAGTCGTCGGTGGCGCAGGCGCTGTAGTGGTGGCCGCGGCTGAAGAGCACGTCGGTAACGTGCCAACTGTCGGCACGATCGTTGTGGTCGACGGCGATGCCGTTGAAGATCTCGATGGCGTGGATCGGACCGAGCGACAGGATATCCGCCTCGCTGAGGCTGTACCATTGGGGATGTGCAGCGGCCACGAAGGCGCCGGCCTCGAGCGCCCTGGCGGCGAGCTGCGGCCCCGTTTCGTCGTCCGGGCCAGGTTCGAAGGTGGGGGGCAGGCCGACCGACAGAATGTGCCATAGCAGGCCCAGTTCGGTCGAACCGGAGTGCAGCTCAGCCCCCGTCAGGACCGTGAAATCTGCGCTCCGGTAGGGTGCGACCTCGTGCAGAGGGTAGCCGTAGCGCGCGAGGAAGTGGTCGGTCAGGGCCAGGAAGTCGTAGCCAGCGTCGCGGTAGCGCCGGCACACCTCGGCAGGTGAATGCTCGCCATCCGAGGCGGTGGAGTGGGTGTGCAGGTTGCCTTTCCAGAACCGCCCAGGCTGATCGAATGGTGGCTGCGTCATGGGTGCCTCCAGAGGGGGGTGGGTCTGGCCCGAGGTGGCGCCGAGGTTGCCACCGATACATACCACGCTTCAGCGCCTCCGGCGTCGTGGCAGCGGCCTCCCGACACGCGTAGGAGCGGGCCCAATGCGGTTTCTATCCGATCTGTAAGAAATCCGAAAGCCAACCCTGGCTAGGATGACGCTACCTTCACTTTCTGCGCACTGCCGGGCTTGCATCCCGGCACAATTTTTTGGGCTCGCCGAGCGGTGCAGTTGCGATAGGGTTCATCGCTACGGCGCGGTGATGATTGCAGCGGCCACCGATCGGGGTTTGCTACTCCTCTGACGCAGATTCCCGACCCTGTAAGAGACACGTTAGTGGCCTTCGACTACTCTGCAGCATGGCTTCCGATTCGCACAAACGAGGCGAGAACACCACCCGGAATCGCTCGATCACGGTCGAGGTCCCAGTGTGGCTGGACGACGACGCCATCGTGCGACTCATCAGCCACGCTGTCACCCACTACGTGAGCGAACTCCGGGAGTCTCTCCCAGACGACGCCGTACTGGTGACGGACACCGCCCAAGCGTAAAACCTCTTCCTCACAGGGAGTACCCCGCACCCATCGCTGCGACCCGGTAGCCCTGCGATGCTACCCTTGAGTCTGACGATCCCCGTCGGGTGGAGGAGCGTTGCGTGGATGTACTCGAGACGGTGTTGCAGCGGCGAAACCCGGTCATCTTCGACAGACGGGATCGCTTCGTCTTTTTTCCCAACAACAAGGTCTGTCAGGTCAGCGTTACCCGCGCCGCGCTGCGCTACCGGGTAGTCGTCCGCAAGGTCGATGAGGCTGGCTGGGACCGGAGGTCGAGGGCCCTCGACGAGGACTACCTCGAACGGGTATTCACCTTCACCATCGTTCGCAACCCGTTCGACCGGGCGGTGTCGGCCTTCACCTATTTGCAGGGCATTCGGCTCATCCCAGCCGAGTTCGCGTTCGCCCCGTTCTGCAAGGAGGTACTCTCGGCCCAAGGGTTCGATTTCGACCCCCACTTCGACCCGCAGGTGGACGGACTCTTTCACGGTGGCCGCTCCATCATCGATTTCGTCGCTCGGTTCGAGCACATCGATGAGGACTGGCGGACGATCGCGGAGCAGATCGGGGCCAACCAGCGCTTTCCCCACCGGAACCGCTCGCGCCGGGGCCGCGACTATGCCGCGTACTACGACGACGAGAGCCGGCGGGTGGTGGCTCGGCTCTATCGCGACGACCTGGTCCACTTCGGCTACGCCTTCGATGGCGGTATGCCCGCTTCCTAGCGTCGCTACGACGCGCGTCGAGGTCCCGGCGGTGCTGGTCTGCTAGGCCTCAGTCGGGCGGGTGCCACGCACCATGATCAGCGGGTCGGTGATCACCTCCATCACCTCCCGTACGCGCGCTGGATCCTCCTCGAGGTATTCGAGCCGGGCTCGTTTGAGCGCCAGCAGCTCGTCGAACTCGGCTTCGCTGAAACCGTTGTCGGCGAGCTCCTCACTGTGGTCGGCGCGCCACTGCTCTATGCGCTTCAGCTCGCTGCGCTGCATCGCTATCGCGTAAGGCCCGCCGGTCTCGATGGGGATGCGGTCGTCGCCGGGGGCGACCATCCGCAGGTAGCCGTTCACCTGAATGTCTTCGAGGCCGACATGGCGGAACAGCCAGGCGAGATCCTGGTTGACGATGGTGTGATCGATCGCCAGTAGCCGGGGGCGCACCGTCTGCCGCCACACCTGCCATAGCCGGTAGGCCAGCAGATCGATGCGGTGGTTGCCGGGCAGCGGGGCGCGGCCGTGGTAGTGGGGCAGGTTGTCGGTGTGGCAGAAGCACACCACGGCCGAGACTACGCCCCCCTTGCGGGTGACCCGTATCTGCTCGCGGAGCGCCGCCTCGGGGTCGGTCACGATGCACAGCAGGGTGTGGCTTGTGGTCAGGTCGAACGATCCGTCTGCGAAGGGGAGCCGGTAGGCGTCGCTCCGGACGAGCTCGATACGGTCGCTCAGACCCTCCTGCTCCAGGATCTGCTCCGCCAGGGTCAGCATCTTCTCGTCGCCGTCCACTCCGACGACGCTGGCGCCGGCTACCGACGAGGCCAGCAGACGGGCCAGGTAGCCGGTGCCGCAGCCGACGTCGAGGATGCGGGCGGCGCCGTTGGTGCCCAGATACTCGAGCAGCAGAGGGTGGAATTCCGGACGGTAGTAGAAGCGCTTGGCGAGCTCGAGCACTTCGCTATCCCAGTAGCCTGCATTCGAGTGGATGCCGGGTGCTGACGTGTCGTCGCTCATGAAGTCCTCCCCGTCACCAGGCGGTGTAGCCGCCGTCGACCACCAGGTTCGTCCCGGTGGCGAATTTGGCGGCGTCCGAGGCCAGGTACCACACGGCGTGGGCGATATCCCAGGGCTCGCCGACGCGGCCCATGGGGGTCATGTTGAGCCAGCGCTCCTTCCAGACCGGATTTTCCATGGCCTCCTTGGTCATGTCGGTACCGATGTAGCCGGGAGACACCGCGTTCACCCGCACCCCCCGGGTCGCCCACTCAGCGGCCAGCGACTTGGTGAGCATGATGACACCGGCCTTCGATACGTTGTAGTGCGCCTGCGGCTGGGGGTCGTTGACGATCAGCCCGGACATGCTGGCGATGTTGACGATCGAGCCGCCGCCCCCCTCGAGCAGGCGCCGACCGATCTCACGGCAGCACCAGAAGACCCCGTTCAGATTGACGTCGAGGATGTTGCGCCACACGGTATCGGAGGTGTCCTCGGCGGGCGTATGGGTGGCGATGCCAGCGTTGTTCACCAGGATGTCCACGCGGCCGAAGTCGAAGGCCTGAGCGGTCATCGCGCGGACGCTGTCGGGGTCGCGCACATCGACCGTCAGCGCCAGCGAGGAACGGCCCAGGGAGCGCATCTCCTCGGCGGCGTCGGCGCCGCTGGCCGGATCGAACTCGGCGACGACGATGTCGGCCCCGGCACCTGCCAAGGTGCGGGCGATCTCGCGGCCAATGCCCCGGCCGGCGCCGGTCACGAGGGCGGTGCGGCCGGAAAGGTTGAAGGCGTCGGTCATGGTGGCTCCTCGGTAGCGCTGGCACAGCGCTGCTAGCAGGCGGTGCCGGGGTTCCGATCGATGGGGCCAGTGTAACAGCCCGGTTTGGATAGTCCCAGAAGGGTCGAGACCCGGAGGGTCAGGCGTCGCTCTCTGCCGTGGTGGTATCGGCCGGGATACTCGCGATCATCACCTGAGCCACGCGCCTCCGGTCCATGTCGACCACCTCGAAGCGGTAGCCGGCGAAGTCGAGCACGTCGCCGATCTGTGGAACGCGGCCCAGACGCGTAGCCATGAAACCGCCGAGCGTGCGGTAGCCAGGGGCCTCGAGCGCGACGCCCGGCGGCAGCGTCAGCGATTCGGCCAGCTCTGAAATGTCGAGCAGGCCGTCGGCCAGCAAGCTCCCGTCACTACGGGCAACCACAGCCGGTTCGTCGGCCGGCTCCTGGTCGGCAATCTCCCCGATCAGCTCCTCGACGATATCGCTCATGGTGACGATCCCCTCGACGCCGCCGTACTCGTCGATAACGGCTGCAAAGTGGCTTCCGGCCTCGCGGAAGGCTTCGAGCAGATCGAAGATCGGCAGCGTCTCGGGGACCAGCAGAGCGGCCTGGGTGCTGTCCGCGAGAGCGAGTTCGCCCGTGGCCATCAGGTGGACCAGCAGATCGCGGGTGTGGACCACGCCGACCACCTCATCGATGCTTCCCTGGGCGACCAGGTAACGGCTGAAAGGGCGCTCGGCCATGGTTTTGGAGAGCGCTTCAGAGGCACCCTCGAGATCGATCCAGGCGACATCCAACCGCGGTGTCATGATGGCGTTCACGCGCTGCTCGCCGAGCCAGAAGGCGTTCTCGATGATCTCCTGTTCGGCGGGCTCGATCACCCCGGCTCGCAAGCCCTGTTCGACCAGGATGGAAATCTCCTCTTCGCTGATCACGGGTTCGCCCCGCGGTTTGATGCGCAGCAGCCGCAGCAGCCCTTCAGTGGAGCCCGCCAGGAACCGCACCACCGGGGTGGCGGCGCGCGACAGGGCGTGCATGGTTCCGGCCACGGCCATAGCGATACCCTCGGGGTTGTTGAGGCCGATGCGCTTAGGGGTCAGCTCGCCGACAACCAGCGACAGGTAGGTGAGGCCGCCGACCACCCCCACCAGGGCGAGCGCGCCGCTGTAGGGGGCGAGCCAGGGTACACCGGCGAGCCACTCGGCGATGGGTGCTGCCAGGGTGGCGCCGCCGTAGGCTCCGGCGAAGACGCCGATCAGGGTGATTCCGACCTGAACGGTGGCGAGAAAACGGGTGGGATTCTCGGCGAGTTCGAGGGCCCGCGCAGCCGGCTGGCTGCCGGCCTCTGCCTGAGAGCGCAGCCGCACCTTGTTGGCCGACACCACAGCGATCTCCGACATGGCAAAGACACCGTTGGCTATGATCAGGAGCACGATGATGATCAGGCTCAACACGTCCGGAGGGTACCGTGCCCCGCCGTCAGGGTCTAGAGCCGCGTGTGATAGATCAGGATGGTTGTACCGGCGCTGTGGGGAAGGTGTCCAGGCTACGGCTCGCCACCTGCGAGCGGTTGCGACCGGCCAGCTTGGCCTGGTAGAGCGCCCGGTCGGCGCGCTCGATCAGGGTGTCGACCGACTCGCCCAGGTTGTACTCGGCAATCCCGATGCTGGCGGTGATGTGCTCGTCCTTGAGAAGCTCGCTGTGCTCGAGGCGTTGGCGGATGCGCTCCGCCGAGGTGAAGCCGGTTTGCAGATCGGTTTCGGGGAGTACCAGGCAGAACTCCTCGCCCCCCCAGCGGGCAGCGAGATCCTGGCCCCGAAGGCCGCTCATGAGGACCCTTCCGACCTCGCGCAGCACCTCGTCACCGACCTGATGCCCGTAGCGGTCGTTGATGTCCTTGAAGTGATCGATATCGAGCATGATCACCGACAGCGGCCGCAGATAGCGCCCCGAGCGGCGAAGTTCGTCGAGGAGCCTGTTCTCGAGGTGGCGGCGATTGTGAAGGCCGGTGAGGAGATCGGTATGGGCCAGCTGGTGCATGGCCCGAGCGCGTTCCTGGGCCGCCGTATAGAGCTGGGCGGTGCGCGCAAAGGCGAACAGCAGAAACAGCACCACGGTGTGCGCCAGATGGTTCTGGACCACCATGTTGAGCAGCGCCGCGCGGTCGACGCCGCCAACCACTTCGCCGATGATGAATGGCAGGCTGGTGCCGATGAGGCCGGCCGAAAGCGCTACCCCCAAGCGAAAGCCGGTGCGGGCCGAGTGGGCGAGGAAGCCGAGGGCGAACAGGGCGGGCACCCAGGGGATGAACTCGTTGGCTTCGCTGAGTACGTCGAAGCCTTCCGGCAGGGCGTAGAGCAGGTAGCCCAGCTTGCTGACGAAGAAACCGACAGCGAGCAGATAGACGCCGGCCCGCAGGCGTTGGATCCAGGAAAAGGGGAGACCGCGCCAGGCGAAGGCGAATAGGAACGGCACCATCAGCACCATCATGGCCACATAGCTGCTGCGGTCGAAAGGGGTGAGTCGGCCAGAAGCACCTTCAACCAGGGCGGCCAGCCCGAAGGCCAGCACCGCCACCGCGGCGCCCACGGCGCCGACAGTTTGCTGGCTTTGGGAGTCGCTGGTCGTGTTCATGCCGACGGTCGCTTCCTACGCCGGGCAGGGGTCGAAATCGCCCCGACTCGGTGCGGCCATTACTGTAGAGCACCAGCACCCACAGAAAACTTACTTTTACCGCTGGGGGAGCTAGAAAGGCCGCCCGGACGGGCCTCGCTCCCATAGTCTTCCCGGGTGGCTGCAGAGGCTGGGCACGCCGGCGCTTGCCTCGTGCCGGCCGATTCGCTATAATCACTGGTCTGGTGCGGCGCCTTCGGCGCCTTCCAGTGAGCGTTCAACGATTTCGAGCCCGAGCCGTTGCTGCTTGGGCTACGTTGTGCCGAAACCAGGACGCTGCCGTGGCAGCCCGGAGGTTCAAAGATGTTTGCAATCGTTCAGTCTGGCGGCAAGCAGTACCGCGTCAACGAGGGCGACGTGGTGCGGCTCGAGTCGCTGCCGGCCGAACCCGGCGAGGTGGTCGAGTTCCCGGTCATGATGCTCGGTGGCGACACCGTCCAGGTGGGAACCCCGCTCGTCGACGGCGCCAGCGTCAAGGCCGAGGTGCTCGCCCACGGTCGTGGCGACAAGATCTACATCTACAAGTTCAAGGCCAAGATCAACTACCGCCGCAAGGCCGGCCACCGGCAGAATTACACCGAGGTGCGCATCACCGAGATCGCCGCCAAGGCGGCCAAGGCTAAGAGGGCAGCCAAGAAAGCGGCCAAGCCCGAGAAGGCCGAAGCCGAGGTTCCCGCTGAAGCGCCTGAGGCCGCGGGCGAGAACAGCGAAGCGTAAGGAGATAGGCGATGGCACATAAAAAAGGTGTCGGCAGTTCCAAGAACGGCCGCGACAGCGAATCCAAACGCCTCGGCGTCAAGCGCTTCGACGGCGAGGTCGTGGCGGCAGGCAACATCCTTGTGCGGCAGCGAGGCACCCGTTTCAAGCCGGGCATGAACGTCGGCCAGGGCAAGGATTTCACCCTGTTCGCGCTACGCACTGGCGTGGTGCGCTTTTCCGACAAGGGACGCCGGGGCCGTTTCATCAGCGTCGATTTGCAGAGCGCGGAGGCGCTGCCGGCCGACTGAGTCGGACGTCTCTCGTTCCGTTCCCGGGTTGTGCGCGGCCGCAAGCGGCCGCCTTTTTCTTGCCGGGACCATCCTGATGGGGTGAGCGCATGCCATTTCGAGACCTGTTGGAGATCACCGTTCAGGGGGGCAGGGGAGGGGACGGCGCGGTCTCGTTCCTGCGGCTCAAGTACCTGCCCAAGGGCGGGCCCGACGGCGGCCACGGCGGCCGCGGCGGCAGCGTGTTCCTCAAGGCCATCGACGACGTAAGTTCGCTCGACAGGCTGCTCGACCGCACGGCCTACAAAGCCGGTGCCGGCATGCAGGGTGAAGGCCGCAAGCGGGCTGGCGCGAGCGGCAAGGATCTGCTGTTGCGGGTGCCGGTCGGTACGGTCGCCACCGACATGGACACCGGCGAGGTGGTTGCCGACCTGCTGACCGTGGGGCAGCGGGTAAAGGTGGCGCAAGGCGGCTTGGGGGGACGCGGCAACGCCTCGTTCGCCAACGCCAGACGCCAGACGCCACGCTTCGCCGAGTACGGGTCGCGCGGCCAGGGTCTGCGGCTACGCCTCGAGCTCAGAACCATTGCCGATGTGGGGCTGGTCGGCTATCCCAATGCCGGCAAGTCGAGCCTGCTGGCGGCGCTATCGAATGCCAAACCCATCATCGCCGCCTACCCCTTTACCACCCTGAGCCCCAATCTGGGGGTGATCGAGCAGGATCTTGTGCGCATCACCATGGCCGATATCCCTGGCATCATCGAGGATGCCCACAAGGGCAAGGGCCTCGGCCTCGAGTTTCTGCGGCACATCTCGCGAACCCGGCTGCTGGTATTCGTGCTCGACATATCCGCCGACCCACCTCAGACGCTGGAGTCGCTGCGCCGGGAGCTCGACGCTTACGACCCCGATCTGCTCGAGCGGCCCGCCCTGATAGCGCTCAACAAGGGCGATCTGGCCTCGCCGGGCGAGGTCGCTGAGGCGGTGGCCGAACTCACCCCCTTCGGCCTGCCGGTGCTGGCCCTTTCGGCGCTCGAGGGGGACGGGCTTGGGGAGCTGCGCGACACCCTGTTTGCGCTCCTGCCGCACCGGCCCAGACTCGAACCCCAGCAGACCGAGGTTCGCACCGTGCGGGCCGACCCGGTTCGTGTCGAGCGCGACATGAGCGGCCAGGGCTGGGTGGTGCGGGGGCGGGAACTCGAGGCTGTGGTAGCGCGATTCGATGCCAGCAATCCGGATGTGGTCGCCTACCTGCAGCATCAATTCCGCTCCCTCGGGGTCGACCGCCTGCTCAGGCGGGCCGGTGCCGAGGCCGGCGACGATGTCGCTATCGGCGACGCGGTGTTCGAATACTTCGACGACGGCAATGACGACGGCAGCCAGGCGGGCGATTCTTCATGAACGAGAGAGCGTTTTTTCCCGTACATGAGACCTGGGGACGTGCTAACCTTCTTGATATCGGCGTGGCCGTTGGTCTCTGGCGCCGCGCTCGGTGACGTGATACATGAGCAACGGACCCCTCTTTCCATCTCGACTGGCGTTGCCGTCATCGTTGCCCGTTCGCTCTGTTGAGCCGCCCATGAACGAAGTCTTCCCCGCCGAATTCTCCCTGCAGGCGCGCCGGCGTCGCGCCCTACTGCGCCCGAACCAGGGCGATGGTTACCCCCGATCGCTTCGAGCACATCGAGCGGGTGGCGAACCTGGCCGAGACGATCGCCCGGGCCAACGGCTTCGATCGCAGCGAGCTGCACGCTACCGGATTGGCCGCCGTGCTGCACGATGTGGCCCGCGACCTCCAGTTCGAACAGCTGTTCGAACTGGCTCCGCCCGAAAGCGAGCTCGAGCGCCAGCACCCCATGTCGGTCCACGGCCGCGCGGGACGGCGCCTGGCCCAGCGGTGGGGGGTCCGCGATGAGCGGGTGCTCGAGGCTATCTCGGGGCACGTGTTCGGGGTTCCTACCAGCAACCGCGTCGGCATGGCAGTCTACGTGGCCGACGTGTCCGAACCGGGCCGCGGGGTGAACGCCAATATCCGCGACCTGGCCATGCACAATCTCATCCGTGCCTACCGGCGAGCGGCCCACTCGAAGGTAGGGTACCTACGCTCGCAGGGCAAAGCGGTGCATCCGCAGACGCTCGAGGTGTATGAACAGATTTACGACCTTACGTAACGCCCGTCTGCTACAGCTCCTCGGCCTGACCATCGCGGTGATCGGCCTGGCCGGCTTTTGGCTGTCGCGCGATGTGGAGCGGGCGAGCCTGTCCGACGCCCAGCGGGCGCTGCTGGGCATCGAAGGCAACGAGTTTCACGCCAGCTTCGTGATAGCCGGCAAGGATATCTTCTACTCCGAGGACATCTCCGATCCGATCTACAACGAGGAGGGCGAGATCGTCGGCTGGGACTACCAGGGCTATACCGACATCGACGGCATCAATACCGATACCATCCTCTACGTCAGCATCGTCGGCGACGACATCACCATGATCGCCATCCCCCGCGACGTCTACCTGGCGGACGTGCGGCGGCGCATCAACCTCAGCTACTACCTCGAGGGGCCCGAGGGCCTCAAGCGCAGAATCGAAGCGCTGCTGGGGCTGCCGGTCGATTACTACGCCATTATCAACATCGAGATCTTCCAAGAGATGGTGAACGCCTTGGACGGGGTCGAGGTCAATATCCCCTACCCGATGCACTACGACGACAATGCCGGCGACCTGCACATTCACTTCGACGCCGGGCCGCAGGTGCTGAGCGGTGAAGATGCCTCGAAATTCATCCGCTACCGCGACACCGTGCGCGGCGACATCGACCGGCTCGACAACGTCAAACGGTTGGCCTTCGCGCTGCTGTCGCGACTCAAGCAGTTGAACATCCGCGCGGTTACCCGCCTGCCGGAGCTGGCCGACACCTTATTCTCGCAGGTCGAGACCAACGCCAGCCCGACGCTGCTGCGCCAGCTGATCCCCCGGGTCGGCAACCTGCGGCTCGCCGAGACCACCACCCTGCCGACCATCGAGACCGAGGTCCCGGGCGTAGGACAGGTGCTCGAGGTCGATCGCAAGCAGGTGTCCACCTTCCTCGCCGCCACCTTTGGGGGGAGCCCCCGCATCTTCGCCGAGACCCCGGAAGCCACCGTGCTGATCACCAACCGCAGCGGTCAGGAGGGGCTCGAGCAGTGGTACCTCGACCGGCTGATAGGCCTCGGTATTCCCGAGGAGCGACTGCTGGTACGCGAGGCGTCGTTCGACCCCAGCCCGACGCGGGTGGTGGCCACCGTGGATTCGTGGTCCGACGCCGACTACTACGCCAGCCTGCTTCACGCCGGCAAACAGCAGATCGACCGTCTGCCGGCGTTCCAACGCACCGGCATCGACCTCGAGGTGGTGCTCGGTGAGGACGCCGTTCACGAGCCGGCGCTCACCGGCCTCGCCCTCCGCCCCGAAGCGACCCCCTGAGGTCGCACGAGGAGAGACCTTGCCCCAGACGACCACCGTTCCCCACGAGGTGCAGCTCATCGTCGACGCACTCGACGACAAGCGCGCCGTCGCCATCGCCGTTCTAAACCTGACCACCGTCTCGGATGCGCTCGACTACTTCGTGGTGGCCACCGGCGCGTCGACCCTGCAGCTCAAGGCGCTCGAGGAGAGCGTGCGCGAACGCCTCAAGGGCGCCGGCATCCAGCCGCGGGCCGTGGAGGGACCGTCGCTCCGCTGGATCCTGATCGATTATTACGAAGTGGTGGTGCACCTTATGAGCCCCGAGGCGCGCGAGTTCTACGACCTCGAGGGCCTCTGGGCCGACGCCGAGCGCCTCGAGGTGGTGCCCGGCTGAGGCCGGCTCAACGCTCGTTCTACCCAACCCGTGCCGTGTCGTGCTGGGCACCGCCCCAGCAGTCCAGGCTGGTGACTCTTACAGCCGCCACACTGGGGCGTGCGCCACTGGTCCGAGGCAGTTGCCCGACACTATCTGCTTGCCAAAGGTTACCTCCTGCTCGGTGAAAACTACACCACCCGCCGTGGCGAGATCGACCTGATCGTACAGGCTGGCAGCACCGTGGTGTTCGTCGAAGTGCGCCAGCGCCGACAGCTGCGCTTTGGCACCCCGGCCGAGAGCATCGACGCCCGCAAGCGGGCCCGCCTGCGGCTGACAGCGCTCCACTTTCTGGTACGCCGTTACGGCAGCGACGACCTGCCGGTACGCTTCGACGCGGTGATGGTGACCGGGACCCGCCACCGCCACCGCATCGAGCACCTCGAGGGCATCGACATTTCCTGCTGAGTTTTTGTTGGACCGGGCCCAAACCAGACCTTCATAGTTATGCATTATGCTTGTAAACAAGCCCTGTGCTTAGCAGCAAGCCCGGCCATTCGACGTCGATGATTCCTTGGGAAGGGAGTGTCAGGTGAGAAGATTCTTGAAGGTGCTCGCGCCGGTCCTCGTCCTCGCGCTGGTGCTGGTGGCCTGCGTTACGATATCGGTGAATCCAACAACCGGAGACGTGACCGTAACGGTCTGCGACTACAACGGCTTCCCGCTAGAGGGGGCCCAGGTCCAGCTTGGTGGTACGGTCAAGACCGTCGGGCCCGACGGTACCGTGACCTTCATGAGTGCCGATCTACCGTATGACGTTGCCGTCTACGACGACATCGCCAACGAGGTTCGGGTGTTCTTCGGCCTGTCCGCGCTGACCCCGGGCTTCGTCATGCCGAACTCGAACACCGACCCCGCGAACGTCAACTCGAGTCAGGTTTTCGGTCAGTTCAATAACGATTTCAGTAGCAGCCCTGTCGCTCATCTGGTCGGTGCCACCGTCAACGATCGCCCCGGGTTCCAGCAGCTGGCCTCGTCCAGCTATTCGATCGACGCCAAGTGGTCGGTCGAGGACGGCCTCACCGCAAACGCCCTGCTCTACGGATTCGCACTACAATACGAATTTTCCACCGACCCGGATATCTTCAGCAACCCGGGCACAGTCCTCAGCTTCAGAGGTGGACTCGCCACCACCACACTCACCGACGGCGGGTCCGCCAACGAGGATATCGACCTGGCCGACTACGTGCAGGGAAGCCTTTCCGGAACCAGCGGCACGGTTCCGGGATTCGACCTGCAGGGGCGGTCGTTCGGGCTTCGGGCCGGCACCACCCTGATGACCAACGGCGTGAATATCCAGATCCAGTCGGATTCCGGCATTGGCGTTCCCCTCCCAGGCACGTTCAGCTACCCGAGTCAGCAGCCACCCTCGGGTTGGACATTCGGTTACTGGAATGAGAATTACCTCGTTTGCTACCCGTTTAGGGCTCCCGAGTGCATCAAGTTGAACGCAGCGATCTTCAGATTCACCCTGGTCCTCAGCGATCTGAACGTCTTTACCTGAGCTGCATGAAGCGTTAACGACCTCACCAGAGTGCTGAAAGACGTCTCAATACGCTTCCTAGCGCGACTCATCCACAAACACCAAATACCTTGATCGTGCATGTTCTTCCTGGCTGGAGTGATGACGTCTGAACCCACGTAAGCTTTATCCCCGAGCACCCGGTCGCCCTCTAAGTCTTGCGTGAGTTCCCGTCCAGCACGAACATCCGAGCAGGATGCAGGAGCAAACAGCCACCTCCGGAACAACCCCGCTTCACTCACCAGGGCATGCAGCTTGAAACCAAACACCATCCCCATCGTGCTGAATCCCTTCTCGGCCTCGGGGAGTTTCGCCCACGAAGCGCGCTTGCCCTTAGCGACCGGCAAGGGTTTACTATCGATCAGCTTTACCCCCTGTTGTTCCCCGGTGACGCTGAGTGCCAGCTGAGCGATGAGCCGCTCGGAGTTGCGAAGAATCCGGTGATAGCGGCTGGGGTGCGGCAAGCTTGGGAACAAATCCTGGTGGTTCTGTGTGACCAGCCAGTACCACACGCTCTCAAATGGTTGAGCGAGGATCTCGCCGACGATGGCGATGGTTAAGATCTCGCTGATACTGGCTTTCTGGTGTGCCTGACTGGGTAACTGTGGTTCGAAGGGTTGTAAGAAGTCATCGATGAGTACGAACACCTGCAGGAACAGGTCGTCGAGCGTATGCTGGTATCGGGGATGGATTTGGTTCATAGCAGACCCACCATCCCCCGTTTCATCTCTCAGATCAAGTAGCAAACGACGTAATTACTTCTTCAACAACAGCACCCTGGAAGAGATCGTCACCACCAGGACCAATCTCGCCTTCGACGCCAGCGGCGTATCGGTCAGCCCAGCGTTCACCACCGTGCCGGACGTTAGTGGCATAACCAACGGTTCCAGTTTTGGCGTGGGCAGCGAATTCGACATCGGCAATTTCGGCACCGACACTGTGGAGGTACTGCTGCGCCCCCTCTCCAACACCTCCCTGGTAAACATCCACCTGTTCGCCGACGGCAACTCGTTCTCCAGCAACAACGTGGTGGTGCCCGACCTGGGCCCGCTCGGCATCAGCCTGCCCAGCGGGGAGGATTACTCCCTGTTCCTGAGCCGCTACAGTTGGCCGTTGGAGACAATGGCCAGCAAGCTGGCCGATGTCCAGGTGCTGAACTGGGGAGCCAGCTATCAGGAGGATCTGACCAGGGGCACCTCGGAACCCCGGCAGCTGGTTACGGATTGACGGTCCTGGCTGGCAGGAGTTGCCACGGACATGGAATCGTTCAAAAGGAGGAATCAGGTGACCGTACAGGAACGTCGTGAACAACGTAAAGAAACACCGGTGCGGCGCCGGGGTCGCGGTACCGTTCGCTTGGTCGGCTCGTTGCTGGTGGTAGGTCAGAAAAACATTGATCCCAATTCCTTCGCGCTGCTGCACGTGACGCTCGACGCGCCGGTAGGTGTGGCGACGCAGGCGGTCTCGACGGTAACCAACCTCGGAGCGCTCGGCAGCGACCCGCGGCGCATCCGCTGCGATTTCGCGGCCAACGTCTGCGGGGTGGCCGACTTTGGCGACGACACCGTCACCGTGGTCGACTGGAACGGCGCGCCCACCATCGTGGATACCGGCAATGTGGGCGATGGCCCGGTGGGCATCGGGGTGCTGGGCAATCACATCATCAGCGCCGGCTTCAACGACGACACCTACACCGTGCTAACGCTCGACACCGACAACACCATCCTGGGGCCGCCGACCACCGTCCCGCTGCCGAACGGCTGCGAGAACCCAGGCCACGCCACCTTCCTCGACGACGCCAACAACTCGGCGATCGTCACCTGCAACGGCGACGGCGTCAGCGGCGGCTTCGTCTACGTGCCCAACGCCTTCTAGCGCCCCGCTCCTGCCGCCTTCGGCGCCCTACCTGCGTTCTCGGGTGGGGCGCCGTTCTCTCACCAACCTCACGCCGGTGCGAGGCTTTGTGGGAGGACATGCCGAAGCCCCGCTTCCACTCCCTCAGGACCGTGTCGCTGCTCCTAGTGGCGCTGGCGGCTTGCGCGCCGGTCCCGGCCGTGCGGGCCCAGGAAAGCCAGGAGAGCGACCTGTATCGCTGGGCCCGGTTGGGGTACCTGGAGCGCTGGCGCTCGCTCCAAGCCGACGCTTCCCTGAGCGGTCTCGAGCGCTTCGCCAGCCTGGTGCAGCAGATGGCCGACGATGCCCTTGCCCGCAGTGGTGATCCGGCCTCACCCTTCGCCGGCCTCGACGGCAAGCAGCTGTTCCTGGACGACCTGGTGGATCTGTTCGTGCCGGACGAGTTCCGCCGCGAGAAGGAGCTGGCGATGGTGTCGCTGCCGCTGCTGGTGGGGGAGGTCATCGTCGACGGTCCCAACGAACTGACCGGCTTTCGCGCCGACCTGCAAGTGGGCTCCGGGCGCTTCCGCCACTTCGCCCTGAACGCGGCTGCGGCCTACCGCTATCCGCCCTTCCTGGTAGCCGCGGCCGCCCAGGTGGTCGGCAACGACCTCGAGGGCGACGAGGGGTTGAGCGCCGATTCGCAGGCCGACCTCGCTACCAACGAGATCGGCCGATCCTTCGCACAGCTGCTCCGCCTGCGCCCGCTGGCCGAGTTGGCCGATGGCGTTGCCGTGGAGACGTGGCTTTTGGAGCGGTTCGGTCCCTTGCAGGGTGACTGAACTTTAATAATAGGACTGGACTATACTTGTCCCATGCGGGTCAAGATCTGCGGCATCACCCGGCCCGACGATGCCCGCGCCGCCGAAGCGGCAGGCGCCGACGCCATCGGCCTGATCTTCGCCGAGCGCTCCGATCGTTACCTCACGCTCGAGCGCGCGACCGAGATCGTCTCGTCGGTGGGACCGTTCATCTCCCGGGTCGGGGTGTTCGTCGACGCGCCTTTCGACCAGGTGCTCAAGGCGGCGCGGATTCTCAAGCTCGACGCCGTTCAGCTTCACGGTGGCGAAGAGCCGGCCTACATCTCCGCCATGCACGCCCACGTCAAGGTGATCCGGGCGCTGTCGTTCTCACTCGATCTGACGCCTCAGAAACTGTCCGAGGTCGCGGCCGACGCGGTCCTCGTCGACGGCGCCGATCCCGGCAAAGGCCGGACGTTCGACTGGTCGGAGGCGGCCTTCCTACGGGGCTTTCCGAGGCTGATTCTGGCCGGCGGCCTCACCCCCGAGAACGTAGACGGCGGCGTTTGGGCGATGCGCCCGTACGCGGTGGACGTCTCTTCCGGGGTCGAACTGGTGCCCGGCGTCAAGGATCACAATAAGGTCCGGCGCTTCATCGAAAATGCGCGTGCCGCCGCGGCCACGTCGGCACCGCCGTGAGCCTCGAGCGAGTGGTGCTTCGGGCCGGTTCGGGTACCAGATCTGGTACGGTTTGCGTGGTGCAGGCGTTATCCACAGTTATCCACAGGCTAGGCAAAAGCTGTGGATAACTCGATGAGAGTCGTTGGGGAGCCGACGAACAACAAATGAGTGGGGGAGAAGGCGCTCTGGGACGACACTTTCTTGGATTTGTGAGGTATCGTACGCCCTACCAGATTCCCCAGCAACCTGTCAAGAGAGGGCGTTATCCACAGTTTTCATCGGTTATCCACAAGGCGCAAAAGTGTCGTAGAGTAAGGCAAAATTAGGCGGTCGCCCGCACCTGGGCGACCGCCCGAGGAGGCCTCGAAGGTGACTACCGTAACCATCAGCGACGCGCGCACGTTCTCGCTCCAAACCGTACAGAAGAACGCCCTGGTTTCGACCGACGATCTCGACGTGACGCTGCTCTGTTTCGAAGCCGGCCAGCGTGACGACGAAGCCAGCCACGGTCGGACCTGTATCTATCAGGTGCTCGAAGGCGAGGTGCTGGTGCGGCAGAATGACGAGAGCAATCGGCTCGGCAAGGGCAAGATCCTCACCATAGCCCCCGGGACCGCCCACACCCTCGAGAACGCGGGCGGGGGATTGCTGGTGGTGCTGGCCACCTGTGCCCGCTGACCTAGGAGGCCGGTGAAGCGCAAACCCAGCAAGAGACAAAAACAAAAAAGCATCGACCGGCTCGACAGCGAGCTGACACTCGCCGATCGGCGCGCAGCTCCCTACCACCGCAACCAACAAGCTTGGGCCGCCCTGGCCGAGGCGCTCGCTCGCGATCGCGAGGCGATCGCCCAGGGCGGCGGCCCCCGTGCTCTGGAACGACAGCACGGCAAGGGCCGCCTCAGCGCCCGGGAGCGGATCGCACTACTGCTCGACGACGGCGCCCCCTTCGACGAGCTGATGCGGTTCGCCGGTTGGGAGCTCTATCCGGAGGCCGGCGGTGCCCCCGCCGGCGGCGTGGTAACCGGGATAGGACCCGTCGCCGGGCGGGACTGGATGATCGTTGCCAACGACGCCACCGTCAAGGCGGGGGCGTTCTTCCCAATCACCGCCAAGAAGGTGATCCGGGCCCAGACCATCGCCTTTGAAAACCGATTGCCGACCATCTACCTGGTCGATTCCGCCGGCGTGTATCTGCCCATGCAGGACGAGATCTTTCCCGATCAGGATGATTTCGGCAGGGTCTTCTACCTGAACGCGCGCATGAGCGCCGGGGGCATTCCCCAGATCGCCGCCATCATGGGCAACTGCGTCGCCGGTGGGGCCTATCTGCCCGTCATGTGCGACACCATCATCATGACCGAGGGTTCGGGGCTGTACCTGGCCGGCCCGGCGCTGGTCAAGGCCGCCATCGGCCAGGAAATCTCGAGCGAAGAGCTAGGCGGCGCCGCCATGCATGCCCAGGTTGCCGGCACCGTCGACTACCACGAACCCGATGACGCATCCGCCCTGCAGCGCGTTCGCAACCTCGCGGCTACCTACGCTCCGGCCAATCCAGCGCCCTGGGCGCGAGATCGCCGCCAGCCCGAAGCACCCGCCGAGCAGGAGACCGATCTCGAGGGCCTGCTGCCGCCCGAAGGGGGCAGCCAGCCCTACGACATGCGCGAGGTCATCACCCGGCTGGTCGACGGCTCCAGATTCGACGAGTTCAAGGCCGACTACGGCCAGACGCTCATCTGCGGCAGCGCCCGCCTCGGCGGCTATCCCATCGGCATCGTCGCCAACCAGAAGCTGGTGATCGAGAGCCGGGGCCGGCTCGAGATCGGCGGGGTCATCTACGCCGACGCGGCCGACAAGGCGGCCCGTTTCATCCTCAACTGCAACCAGGCCGCCATGCCGATCCTGTTCCTTCACGACGTCAGCGGCTTCATGGTGGGCAAGGAGAGCGAACAGCAGGGCATCATCCGCCGCGGCGCCAAGATGGTGAACGCCGTCTCCAACAGCGTGGTACCGCGCCTCAGCGTGATCCTGGGCGGCTCCTACGGTGCCGGCCACTACGCCATGAGCGGCAAGGCCTACTCCCCCCGCTTCCTGTTCGCCCTGCCCAGCGCCCGCTACAGCGTCATGGGCGGCCAGCAAGCCGCCAAAACCCTCCTCGACCTCCAGACCGCCCAGCTCAAACGCCAGGGGATCGAGCCGGACGACGAGGCGCTGCAGGAGCTATATCAGGAGATAAAAGAGGGTTACGACGAAGCGCTCGACATCCGCTACGCCGCGGGGAGGCTATGGATCGACGAGATCGTCCTGCCAGGAGAGTTGAGGTACAGACTCATCCGAGCCCTCGAAGCGTGCGCCCAGAATCCGGACATGGATGACCTAAAGGTAGGGGTATTTCAAGTCTAGAAAAAAAAAGCCAACTCAATGGGGTTGAAGTCCGGACTGTACCCAGGCAACAACACCAACTCGCACCCCCTCGCCTCGAGCCTCCCGCACCTCCGGTTTGCGGTGCACCCCCAGCTGATCCATTCTGCCCCGGCCTCAGCTTCGGAGCGATGACCTGCTCGATGTACGCTAAAAACGCCACGCCATCCACCGCTCCGGTCAACGTCATCGCGTCACCCACACCCTCATCGGACTGATCGCTGCAACGAGGCTGGTGTTCTCCCCAGGTTCTTCGGCACCCTACCCACGGCACGTACGTGGGGCGTAGGCGTAGGGCAGGGTCATGGCGACGTTGAAGCCGCTCTCATCGACGAACACCAACCGGTGCGGGTCAATACCTCTGATCCAAGCCAGGAACCTCCACCGGGCCTCTGGATTCTGTTCACTCGCGTAGATCGTCTTTTTTTCTCGTCGATCCCAATCTCTGTACCCAGCGGCACATGGTCGCTCTGCTGATGCGGACGCCGGTTCTCTCCAAGAAAAGGTCGCAGCGCTGGTCGTGGGTGAGGTCGTTGCTGATGAGGCTCTGCTCAACCCATGCCTGGTGCTCATGGAGGGCGCTGGGGCGGCCCGGGGAGGTTCTGGGGGTGAGATCTCCACTTTGGCGGTAGCGGCGGAGGTAGCGACTGACGGTGGCGGTTCCAACGTCGAACGTGTCTGCGGCTTCATGGAGGGTGTAACGCTTGTGTAGGACGGCGTTTACGATGCGTTCTCGGAGGTCGGTAGAGTGCGCCATGCCTCAGCATGAAGCACGATCACTCAATGCGCAACCCGCTGTAAAGGTAGGGGTATTTCAAGTCTAGAAAAAAAGAAGGAGGATTAGTAGGAGTAGGTTTGGGGAAACTTCAGAAAGAAGATTATTTGGGTCCCCTTCAGACCCCTACGCTTCGCTTCGGGTTCTTCCGGGGTCCTTCAGAGCCCCCCTTCGGTGGTCTCTTCAGGGGCTACGGAGCCACCTTTGGTGTCTCCTCCGCCACAAGAAGGTTTAAAAGGAACAAGCAAGACACCGTTAGCGCCTTCACACCTCGGTTATTCCAAAGTATCTGCTGGAGGAGACAACCTTGGTTGGCTCCGTAAGCCCCGGGGAGACTTACCGCAGGGAAGGCTCAACGGGACCCCGGAAGAACCCCGTAGGGGGTCTGAAGGGGCCCCAAACCTCCTACTTCCTGAAGGGGCACCTAACCTTCTAATCCTTATGTTTGAAGGGGCTCGAAATCTCCCGCCTATTGTTATTCCCCTTCTCCTGAGCGAGACTGGGTTCCTATGAATATCCTTATCAGCAACGATGACGGCATCTACAGCCCCGGCTTGCGGGCGCTGGCCGAAGTTGCTCAGGAGTTTGGGCGGGTGCGGTTGGTGGCGCCGGATGTGGAGCAGTCGGCCATGAGCCACGCCATCACTATTCTGCGGCCCCTGCACTACTACCCGGCCAAGGTTGAGGGGTTCGAGGCCTTTCGGGTGAACGGGACGCCGGCGGACTGCGTGGCGCTCGGCGCGCACAAGTGGGGCAAGATCGATCTGATGTTGTCGGGCATCAACCTGGGGCACAACATCGGCTACAGCATCTGGCACTCCGGGACCGTGGCGGCAGCCAAACAGGCGGCGTTCCTGGGCATTCCGGCGATCGCGTTCAGCGCCCCGGGCGAAGACAGCGAGCCGGACTACGCCCCGTTTCACCGCTACATTCGCGAAGTCATCACCCTGCTGCGCGACGACCCGAGGCTCGACCTCTTAAACGTCAACCTCCCGGCGCAACCAGCGGGGCTTCGCTGGACCCGGCAGTCGGTCCGTCACTACGACGGCCGGGTGGTGCCCGGCGAAGACCCCATGGGTCGCCGCCACTACTGGCTGGCGGTCCGTCCCATCGAAGAGGTCGAGGAGGGCACCGACCGCTGGGCGATAGGTCAGGGCTACGTCTCGGTGACCCCGATCCGCCTCGATCTCACCGACGCGTTGGGGCTGTCGCGGCACACGGAGGGTAGCGCCTGAGTCGCCTTGGTGCCGCCCCGTCGAGGGCGGCCTCGAGCGATGCGTGGGCATCGGCGCCCCGAAGGTGTTCGATGACGGCCCGGCGGATGTAGGCGTCGTTCATGGCCTCATGGCAGCGCCCTCAGGCGACGCCCGCCCGTTCCTTCCAGCGCTCGGTCCAGCGTCGGGCATCGGCGAAGAAGGTCTCGGGAAAACCGCGGGTGTTGCGGTGGGGAAGCAGGTCGGCGAGCATGGCCGCACCTGCCCAGGCTCGAAACGGCGGCATGTCTTGGAGCGGCCCGTGGACCTCGTGATAGCCGCGACGCCAGCCGCGCATGAACAGCCGGGCCAGCACCGCTTCCGACGCCCCGCTGCGGGGGGTCAGCGCGAGGATGCATTCGGTGCGGGCCACATCCGCGCGGGGGTCACCCACCCGGGCGTTGGACCAGTCGAGGACAGCGCTGACGCTGTCGCCATCGGTAATGGCGTTCATGGGGTGGTAGTCGAGGTGGATCAGCACCTGGCGCTCGAAGCGGAGGCGGTAGAGTTCGGCTCGCAGGCCGCGTTCGTCGGGATGCGACCAGTCGATCCAGCTGTGTTTGGGGTTACGCAGCGCCGTCGGTAGCCGCTCCGGTGGGATCTTCAGGGCGTGCAGTTGGGCCTGTGCCCGGCCGAAGCATTCGCCCAGCGCGACGGCCCGCCAAGGCCGCCGCTTCATCGCAGCGGTGAAGGTGTCGCCTTCGACCCAGTCGATCAGCAGGGCCGGCCGGCGCCCCGAGTGCCCCGCCGCCCGCACGCCGGGCACCGGGAACCCGAGGCTGCCGAGAAGCGGCATCAGCTGCCCCTCCTTGGTGGCGACGTCCTGCTGCTCGGAGCTGAAAACGCGCAGCGCGTAGCGCCCGCCCGCCTCCACCCGCCACATCAGGGTGTCCACGCCCCCGTTCAGCGGCTCGACCGCCTCGACACCGTCGATGCCTAGCGCCGCCAGGACCTGGTGCGGATCGACGTCGCTGCTGCTGGCCAAGAGGCTAGGCGATCACCGGCTCGTTGCCCGGCTTCCACTTCACCGTACAGCCGACCGCGTAGGTCTCCGCTTCGGCGATGTCAGCGCCTGCGAGGAGGGCTTCGAGGGCGTCCTTGAGCTCGCGGCTGGTGACCTGTTCGGGCTCCTTGACGTTGTCGTCGACGCGGCCGTGGTAGCGCAGCTGCCGCTCGCCATCGAAGACCAGGATCTCGGGGGTACGGAAGGTGCGGTAGGCCTGAGCCACGCTCTGATCGGCGTCGTGCAGATAGGGGAACGCCAACCCTCGTTCGGTGGCGAAGGTCTGCATCGACTCGAAATTGTCGTCCGGGTAGCGTTCGGGATCGTTGGAGTTCGTCATGACGAACTGCACGCCGCGACCGGCGTAGCCTTGGGCCAGCTCGTTGAGGCGGTCCAGATAGGCGTGAACGTAGGGGCAGTGGTTGCACCCCTGGACAAACACCAGCACCGGGGCGTCGAAGTCTTCGAGGCGGTAGCGCCGGCCGTCGGTGGCGGGGAGGTCGAAGTCGGGTGCGGTGGCGCCGATGGGAAGCGGTTCCGGATGGGTTTTCATGGGAGACTCCCTTCGGCCTAAGTGTAGCCACTACGACCGGCTGCGGATGTTGTCCTCGGGAACCTTGGGAGCGGTCGGGGGTGCGATAGACTGTCTACAAGTATGCATGGGTCCGAGTGGATGGTGCAGCCGAGAGGGCGGGCCGCCGCGTGTCGCTGAGCTTCGCGGCGCCGGTCTTTCTATGGTCCCTGCTGGGGGTGCCGCTGGTGATCCTGCTGCACTTCATCCGCTCGCGCAAACGGCGGCGGCAGGTGTCGGCGCTGTTCCTGTGGAAGCGTGCCCACGAACTGGCTCAGCAGCGGCGGCGCTTCTCAGCGACCCTGCTGCTGATCTTGCAGATCGCCGCGGTGACCCTCGCCGGCCTGGGTCTGGCGCAGCCCAACCTCAGCTTCCAGGGTGCCCCCGATCGGGTGCTGGTGATCGACGCCTCGGCCAGCATGGCGGCCCGCGACGGCGACGGCGTGCGCCTCGGCAAGGCCGTGCGGGCCGCCGAGGCGTTGCTGGCCGGTGGCGGCCGGGTGGCGGTGATTCGGGCCGGTCTCGACGCCACCGTGGTGCAGGCGGCCACCAGCGACATGGGTGAGGTGCGCCGCGCCCTGGCCTCGGTGACGGCCAGCGACCGCGAGGCCGACCTCGTGCGGGCCCTGGAGCTGGCAGCCTCCATCGCCGGCGCCGGTGAGGTGCACCTGTTCAGCGATCAGCCACCTCCGGCCGGCTTCGACATCAACTACCATCCGCTGGCGGGCAACGGCGTCAACCTCGGCATCGCCACCTTCGATGTGGGCATTCAGCAGGCCTACGTGGCTCTGGTGTCGAACAGCGACCGGCCTCATGAAGTGGCCGTGGAGGTGCGCCGGGACGGGCGAACGGTAGCTCAGAGTACGCTCCTGATTCCGGCTGGCGGCCAAGCCAACGCGACCTTCCCGATCGAAGCCGGCGGCGGCATCTACCAGGGTCGCCTGCTGGTTCCCGAGTGGGACGCGCTGGATCTCGACAACGTCGCCTACGCCGGCAGCCCGGACCTGCTGGTGGTGCTCAACCGCCCATCGGGACCGCTCGAACGGGCCCTGGCGGCCAACCCCGGCGTTCGGGTCCGCACCACCGGCACCGCCGCCAGTGCACCAGCCGACATCCGTATTCTGACCGGTGTCGACCCCGAGGGGCTCGAGCCCGGCCGCTACCTGATCTTCGCCGACTCCCGGCCCGACGCCCGCTTCGTCACCGTCCGCGATTGGGACCGGAGCGATCCACTGCTCCGCTTCGTGGACCTGCGCGAAACGGTGGTCGGCGTCAGCGCCACCCTGCCCGAAGGGAACGGCTGGCAGGTGCTGGCACGCGCCGGCGACCTCACCCCGCTGCTGACAAGACTCGAGACGGCCCAGCACACGGTGGTTCGGGCCGCCTTCCACCCCAGCCAGACCGATATGGTCCTGAGGCCCGCCTTCCCCACCTTCATCACCAATGTTCTGCGCTCGTTCCAGGGCGACGAACGCCTGCCGCTTGGCGACCCCCTCCCCGACGGCGCCACCCTCGACGGCCAGCCCGTCACCCGCGCCCTCGTCCCCGGCATCTATCTCATCGACGGTCGCAGCTACGGTGCCAGCCTGCTGAGCGCCGCCGAATCGCGCCTCCCGGGCCCCAGCCCTGCTCTCGTCCAGACAGAACCCGTCCCCACCGTCGAACGCCGCCGTAGCGCCGGCCTCTGGCTCCTCCTCGGCGCACTGCTGGTCCTGCTCGCCGAATGGCTCCTCTGGAGCGGCCTCCGCCCCGGCCGATGGCGCAACTGGCGTCCCATCATCCCGATCCCGCGAAGACGATAGCAGGGGTTACCCCCACCCCAACAGGGGTTACCCCCACCCCAGCCCTCCCCCTACAGCGGTTCTCAGAATGAGTGATTGGTGACTCCGGCATGCTCAAACCAACCCAACACATCCCCCAACGACACCGTCGATAGCGCAGCCGCGATCGCAGAGTCCAACGCTCCCCTCGTCCTCGCCCCCACAGCTTTCACGAACGCCTTTATCTTCGAAAAAGCCAACTCAATGGGGTTGAAGTCCGGACTGTACCCAGGCAACAACACCAACTCGCACCCCCTCGCCTCGATCGCCTCCCGCACCTCCGGTTTGCGGTGCACCCCCAGCTGATCCATCACCACGATCTGCCCCGGCCTCAGCTTCGGAGCGATGACCTGCTCGATGTACGCTAAAAACGCCACGCCATCCACCGCTCCGGTCAACGTCATCGCGTCACCCACACCCTCATCGAGACTGATCGCTGCAACGAGGCTGGTGTTCTCCCCACGGTTCTTCGGCACCCTACCCACGGCACGTTGTCCACGTGGGGCGTAGGCGTAGGGCAGGGTCATGGCGACGTTGAAGCCGCTCTCATCGACGAACACCAACCGGTGCGGGTCAATACCTCTGATCCAAGCCAGGAACCTCCACCGGGCCTCTGGATTCTGTTCACTCGCGTAGATCGTCTTTTTTTCTCGTCGATCCCAATCTCTGTACCCAGCGGCACATGGTCGCTCTGCTGATGCGGACGCCGGTTCTCTCCAAGAAAAGGTCGCAGCGCTGGTCGTGGGTGAGGTCGTTGCTGATGAGGCTCTGCTCAACCCATGCCTGGTGCTCATGGAGGGCGCTGGGGCGGCCCGGGGAGGTTCTGGGGGTGAGATCTCCACTTTGGCGGTAGCGGCGGAGGTAGCGACTGACGGTGGCGGTTCCAACGTCGAACGTGTCTGCGGCTTCATGGAGGGTGTAACGCTTGTGTAGGACGGCGTTTACGATGCGTTCTCGGAGGTCGGTAGAGTGCGCCATGCCTCAGCATGAAGCACGATCACTCAATGCGCAACCCGCTGTAAGGGGTTTACTCCCTCCCCAGCCCTCCCCCTAAAAGGAGGAGGGAGCTTAAAAGCAACCCTGGCTACGATAGGAAACACCAAGGGGTGGGTAGTGATGGGCGTGAATACGTCTTGAGTAACGAGAACAACAACAGGGATAACCGAGGTGTGAAGGAACCAATGGACACCTGTTAATAAGACCCTTGGATCAAGGTTGTTAATAGGACCCCAAAGTGAACAACAGCAGTCCGTGCCCCCCTGGTGGTCATGCCTTCATGCTTGTTGCTTCGTAGTTGTGGTGCTGGAGGAGTTTTACTCCGTAAGCGTCGTGCAGACGTACCCTGGACTGCTGGTACTCAATCCTAGGAACACGTTGTGGAATCGTTGTCGTAGTACCTTGTTGTTACTCACGATTGCCTTTTGCTCCCTCCTCCTACCAGGGGGAGGGCTGGGGAGGGGGTAATTCCCCGGGCTCTGAACGGGCCCCAAACCTACATCACTCCCGGCCAATCCCCACTACCACCCTAAATTCCACCTCGATCGCATCCGCCACCACCACAAACAGAAATCTGGGTCGTTTCATCTCATAATCGCTGAGCAGCACCTCGAAGCTCCCGCTTGCCGTAACCATTGCCCCCTCGCGCATCACCTCGACCGGGACGCCGATCACCCGCTCCACCCCGTGCATGGTCAGGGTCCCAACGGCCGTGAACATCCGGCTACCCCCATCGGGCAGATCGAACACCTCGGCCTCGATGCGAATCGTCTCGAAGCGGATGCGCGGGAAAAGGTCGACCTCGAACACGCGGTTGGGGATGTCGGAGTCGCGGAATATGTTGCCCGAACGGAATTCCGTCGGATCGACCTCGAGGATCAGGGTGGCCCGGCGCAGATCGCTGTCGTCGAAGATGAGCTCGACCGAGGACAGTGGGGCCGTTCCCAACACGGCGCCGCGGCCCTCGGTGGCGCGGTACTGTATCGCGCTCTCGAGCAGCTCGGTGGCGCGGAAGGTATCGGCCCAGGCCGAGACCGTGAGGGCGATCCCGAGGCAGGCGAGCAGAGGCCAGATGAGGCGCTTCATATGGAGATCATGCGCGATTCCCGGTTAGGCTCGTGTTGCCATCGCTTCATCCGCAGCTCAGGGTTTGCCTGGTAGGCTTTGGTGGGGCAGGCCGATACGAAGGAGATACCGCGTGGTCCGAACCGATCTCAGCATACCGATCGTGGTGACCCTGCTACTCGGGTTGGGACTCCTCACCCTGAGCACCGCAGCGCCGTCCGGCGTATTCGTGGGGCGGCAGTCGGTGGCCCTCGGGGTGGCGGTCGGCGGCTGCGCCCTACTGCTGTGGCTGGGCCGCCTCCGGCTGATGCGGTTGGCGTTGCCGCTCTACGGCATCTCCATGTTCCTGCTGGTGCTCACGCAGCTGTTCGGGACCGTTCGCAACGGCGCCAAGTCGTGGCTCGATCTCGGCCCGCTGCCCGGCTTTCAGCCCTCGGAACTGGCCAAGATCGCCCTGATCCTGGCGCTGGCGGTCGCCATGCACGAGCGCCCTATCCGCAATCTGCTCGGCTACCTGCCGCCGCTGCTGCTCATCGTCCTGCCCTTCGGACTGGTCTTTCTCGAGCCCGATCTCGGCAGCGCCCTGGTGCTGGCCGCTATCGGTGGGGGCATGTTGCTGGTGCGCGGGATCCCCTGGCGGCACCTGGTCATCTTCGCAACCCTGTTCCTGGTGGCGGTGCCGACGGTGGTCTGGCCCAACCTGCAGCCGCACCAGCGCAGCCGGCTGGTGTCGTTCATGAACCCCTCTGCCGACCCCCAGGGGAGCGGCTACCAGGTGATCCAGTCGGCCATCGCGGTGGGGTCGGGCGGCCTCCTCGGCAAGGGTTACAAGCAGGGCACCCAGTCGCAGCTCGGTTTTATTCCTTACCGGCACACCGATTTCATCTTCCCGGTGCTGGCCGAAGAGGGCGGCTTCGTCGCCGCCCTGGGGTTGCTGCTGCTCTATGGCCTCCTCTTCTGGAGGCTGGTGGCGATGGCCTCCGAGTGCCCCTACGAACGCGACCAACTGATGATCGTGGGGGTGATGTCGCTGATCGGCTTTCAGGTGCTGGTCAACGTCGGCGTGACGCTCGGTCTGGCCCCGGTCACGGGCATCACCCTGCCGCTTATCTCCTACGGCGGCACCAGCCTCATCTCGACACTGCTGGCGCTCTGTCTCGTGTTCGTCGTTCACCGCGACCGCTACGCCGACTGGTAGGCTGACCGGCATGCGTTTTCGCGGAATTCTGCTCACCCTGGTGGTGCTGCTGGCGGTGCTGTTCTCGGTGGTGAACTGGTCGGTGGTGGTGACCAGCGTGCCGGTGAATCTGCTGGTGGCGACGGTGCAGCTGCCGCTCGGCTTTATGCTGCTGGCGATAGCCGTGGGCCTGAGCCTGATCTTCTTCGCCACCGCGCTGTTCGATCGCGCCGGGCAGCTGCTGCGCGTCACCCAGCTCGAGCGCCAGATCGAAGGGCTGCAGGCCAAAATGGACCAGCGCCGCCTGGCAGAGGTGGCGCAACTCGAGCAGGCCTACCTGAGCCGCTGCGACGCCCTCGACGAGCAGCTCGCCAGCGGCCTGATGCGCCTCGAAGCGGCTCTGGGCGAGCGCCTGGAGGCCGTCGAGACGCGCACCAAGGAGCGCCTCGAGGACGTCAAGGAGCGCGTGGTGCTGGTGCGCAACGAGCTGGCAGCCGACATCGCCGAAGCCGAAGACACCCTGACGCGGCGGGTGCAGGGCGAGGAGATCGAACCTCACTAAGAGGATCAACACAACCAGCTCAGTGGTTGACGATCAGGTCGTTGTCATAGGTTGCTAAAGAGGGCGGTAAAGAGGTCATTGTAGGCGTGGCCCCCCCGCTGTAGGGAAGGCTCTGCTACCGTAGGGTATGAGCGATGTGCTTGATAAGGAACAGCTGAAGGCGGACGTCCTCGAGGCGCTCAAGGTGGTGCGCGACCCCGAGATACCCGTAAATGTGGTCGACCTGGGCCTCATCTACCTGCTCACCGTCGGCGATGAGGGCAAGGTCGACATCGAGATGACCCTCACCAGCCCCGGCTGCCCGGTCCAGGACATGATCCAGGCCGACGCCGAGCTGGCCGCCATGAAGGTCGAAGGGGTCAACCAGGTCTCCGTCGAGTTCGTATGGTCGCCGCCCTGGACGACGGAGCAGATGACGGAGGATGGGAAGAAGCAGATGAGGATGTTCGGATTTAATATGTAGAAAAGTAAGGATAAAAAGGATTAGGGAAAGTTCAAACATAAGGAGTAGGAGGTTAGGCGTAGGAGGTTATGTGCCCCTTCAGACCCCCTTCGGGGTTCTTACGGGGTCCCGTTGAGCCTTCCCTTTGGTAAGTCTCCCCGGGGCTCTCGGAGACTCATGCAATGAGTCTCCTCCAGCAGATACTTTGGAATAACCGGGGTGTGAAGACGCTAATGGTGTGGTGCTTGTTCCTTTTAACCTTCTTCTGGCGGAGGAGACTCACGTAGGGAGGCTTCGTAGCCCCTGAAGAGACCCACGTAGGGGGGCTCTGAAGGACCCCGTAAGAACCCGAAGCGAAGCGTAGGGGTCTGAAGGGGCCCCAGATCTTCTAATTGTCTGAAGGGGCAACAAAAATCCTATTCCAACTATCCCTATTCCCCTTTTTCATGCTTTAATCCCCTTTATGTTCTTCCGCCCTCGGCGGCTTAAGGATGAGCGCCGTGAAGCCTGGCTTGCCTTTGCCGGGCGGCTCGAGCCCGAGGATGCCAGCGATGTGGCCGAGCGCCTGCGGCGCTGGCTCGACCTCGAGTCGGTGGCGCTCGAGCCGCTCTACGCGCTCAGGAAGCCTGGGCTGCCGCTGCTCTATCTGTTCGAGTATCTGAAGGCGCGGCGTGGGCCGGCCGGTGAGGTGAGTCAGCGGGTGAGCGCCTGTCTGCTCCGTTCGGAGACGTCGTTTGCGCCGTTGCCGTTGCGGGCCCAGGCCAAGCGCAACAAGGTGATGGAGTCGATCGAGGCGAGCCGCACCGGCAGCCAGCTGGTGTCGGTCGAGCCCGACTTCGACAACGCTGTTACGGTGTTCGCGCGGGATGTCGAGGGCGCGGCATCGGTGCTGAGGCCGCCGCTGCGGCAGGTATTGATGCGAGCGCTTACCGAGCGTTCCGAGGGGGTATCGCTGGTGCTGGGTGAGCGCCACGCACTGGTCTCGGTGGAGGTCGAGGAGGAGGTTCCACTCGTCACCCTCGAGCTGCTGATGAGCGATCTGCTCAGTCTCTATGCGCTGTTGACCGCTCTCGCGGCACCCTGAGGGCTCGAGCCTCTGTGGTGTCAACCTTGGCGATGGTAGGGGTGCCCCGCGCGGATGGTCTCGGCGCGGTAGAGCTGCTCGAGCAGCAGCAGGCGTGCCAGCTCGTGGGGGAGCGTGAGGTCGGACAGCCGCCAACTCGCGTCGGCGCGCTGGCGCGCGGCCTGGCCCAGCCCCTCGGCCCCGCCGATTAGCAGGCTCAAGCGGCTGATGCCTTCGAGTTCCAACGATGTCAGGTTGCGGGCCAGCTCCTGGGAACGCCAGGCCTTACCGCGTTCGTCGAGGGTCACCAGGTACCCTTCGGCAGCGGCCAGCAGCGCCTCGCTCTCGGCGGTGCGTACCCGCTCGGGGTTGCCCTTGAACGCCTTGACTTCGACCACCTCTACCTGTGCTAGCCGGATCAGGCGCTCCAGATAGTGACGGCAACCATCGGCGGCGAACCCGCGCCGCAGGCGGCCGACGGCGACGATGCGGTAGCGCAACCCTAGTCGGCCGGTTCGGCCTTCTCCTTGGTGGGCAGGGTGAG
This sequence comes from Trueperaceae bacterium, assembly GCA_963662295.1. Lineage (GTDB taxonomy): Bacteria > Deinococcota > Deinococci > Deinococcales > Trueperaceae. The sequence continues at coordinate 2,600,541 of OY759346.1, read as the reverse complement.
GTCCAGCTTGGCGAGCAGCTCGCGCCGCCGCGACTTGCGCAGACCGGCTTCGTCGAGCACGTCGGCCAGCGTGTCGAGGTCGAGTGCACGCTTGATCAGCTCGAGTTCACGCCGCGACAGCGTGCGGCCGTGGAGGATGTGCTCTTCGAAGGCCTCGTAGGCCAGCGGTGCCACCGCCTTGACGCATTCGGCGATGGCGTCGCCGTAGGCGCGGATCTCGTATTGGGCGTGCCAGTCGAGGCGCAACCTGAGGAAGTGGAACAGGTTGTTGAGGTCGATCTGCCAGTACATTTCGGTGTAGAGCGAGAGCGGCAGATTGACCCGCGCCAACTCGCGGGCAATGTCGTCATCGAGCAGCTCCTGGTAGGAACCGTAGACGTGGCTCTGGTCGCGCTGCAGGAGCTCGATCACCCGTTCGCGCAGCGCCTCCGGGACCGCCTCTTCGCTTCCCCCCTGGCGATTGCTTTTGGATTGGAGCCGCACCTCGTGCGGCCTGGGCACATAGAACTCGTCACGCATGATGCTGTAACGGCCGCTGATCTCGTTGAGTCGGGCGGTGCGGTGGCGAATCCACTGGCGGGCTACGAAGATAGGCATCTTGACGTGGAAGGTGTAGATGACCTGTTCGAAGGGGGAGGTGTGTCGGTGGCGCAGCAGATAGTCGATGAGCGCTCGATCTTCGCGCACGGTCTTGGTGCCCTCGCCGTAGGAGACGCGGGCGGACTGGACGATGCGGGCGTCGCCTCCAAGGTAGTCGATCAGCCGCACGAAGCCGTGGTCCAGAACCGGTAGGGGTTTGTCGAGGAGCGCGTCCGCGGCCGGAATGGTGATGCGAGCCATGCGGCATTCTAACCGCTGGACAGGTCGCCCGGAGCGCGGCACTGTTCTCATAAAGCCGACCCAGATGGGAGGTTTGTGAGTGAAATCCCTCACTTCAGCCGTCTGCCTGCTCGATTGGGGCAGAATTGGCTCTCATGATATGTTCATTCCAATTGACAGGAGACCGGTTTTTGTGGGATACTTTTTGGTGGATTTGTGTCTGCTTAATGGGGTCGTAGCGAAAGGAGGTGAATCCTCTTGAACCGGCCTCGGAGCTTGCAGATCCCAGCGGGAGACGCCGGCGAATGCAAGGGGAGCTGGAGGAAACACGGAAACTCCAACAATGCCCTGAACCTTCAAAGGCCCAAGCCCCGCTGAATCACTCTAAGCTTCAAGATTCAAGGGGTAATCGATCCATGAAAAAATTGCTTATTGCGCTCCTAGCAGCTGTGCTCGCGAGCGGTGCCTTCGCCCAGACGCCGTTCCCCGACATTCCGGAGAACCACTGGGCCGAAGACGCGGTCGCCCGCATCGCTGATCTAGGCATCGTCATCGGCTTCCCCGACGGAACCTTCCGTGGGAACGAAGCCTTCACCCGTTACCAGTCCGCACTGGTCGTCAGCCGGCTGCTCGATGTTCTGCAAGCCAACATCGAAGCTTCGCAGGCCATGACCGACGCTGATATTGCGTCACTGCGTAACGCCCTACAAGAGTTGGCCTCCGACGTCGCGGCCCAAGGCGTTCGCCTTGCCGCGTCCGAGAGCGCCATCGCCAGCGTCTCCGATGACGTAGCCGCCCTCGGTAGCGACATAGCCGCCCTCGGTAGCGACGTAGCTGCCAACGCGGCCGGTGTGGCTGCCAACGCGGCCGGTGTGGCTGCCAACGCAGACAACGTGTCCGCCCTCGGCGGCATCGTCTCCGGTCTCGGTGACAACGTAGCCAGCAACAGCGCCCGCATCGCCGATCTCGAATCCGCCATGGCGGAACTCGAGATGAAGATGGGCGAGATGAATACCGGAGTGGACCCTGAAGTCCTCCGTGACATCCAGAACCAGCTCGCTGCGCTGCGCGTGAACGTCGATACCGCCGCGGCCCAGGCCGACGCCGCTGCTGCGGCCGCCGCCGCTGCCAACCGCAATGCGGATGCAGCCAACGCGGCCGCCGCTGGCGCCGCCGACGCCGCCGCTGCCGCTGGCAATGCCGCCAGCCAGGCGCTGTCCCAGGCCGCCGAGAACGCCGATCAGATCAACGCCATCAACAGCGTGCTGAATCTGTTCAACGGCCGTATCGAGGCGCTCGAAGCTCGCCCCGAAGCCGGTGGCGACACCATCATCAACCAGGTTGACGACGAGGCCATCGCTCGCAATGCCAGCGATATCGCCAACATTCGCCAATTCGTCATCCTGCTGCGCCGCGACCAGGTCGGCATCCGCGACCGCGTCTCCGCGCTCGAAGAGTCCGACGCTGCCCAAGCGGCCTCGATCACCGACCTCACGGACCGCGTCACGGCCCTCGAGGACAACCCGTTCGGCCTCACCGGCACCATCGACTTTGAGTACTTCGTCGGCCGCCTTAACCCCGGAGCCATCAACGGCTTCGACTTCGACCGTGCCTACGGCCTCAATGGCAAACGTGCCATGGATCCCAGCGTGTTCAGCAGCGGTAATGTAAACCACGACGACGACGACGACGAAGCCGAAGTCGGCGAAGTCGCCCAGGATAACGAAGAATTCGACCAGACTGACGGCACGTTCGACGTCTCGGTGAGCGTGAGCCTTCGAGATCCGTTCGTCTTTGACGGTTACGGCTCCCCGAACATGCTCAACCACTTCTCTGCGGTCGTCACCTTCGACTTCTACGAGATCGATCTGACCAGCGTCGACGCTGACATATCGACGATGAGCTACGTACTGAGTCTCGACTCGTACATCGTGCAGGCTGACTTCGCCGGCATCGGTGGCATGCTGGAACTGGCCTTTGGCCAGGAAACCGTCGCCTCGTTCACCGACAACGTCGTCGACATCTCGGATATGGACGGCTGGTCGCTCCACGCCGGCACGCCGGACTTCCTGGCGTTCGCCAGCCCCGAGCTGTGGGCCTTCTACGTCAGCGACGAGGGTGGCGGCTACTACCGCGGCATTCGCGGCATCGCCAGCTTCATCGACAACATCGGTGGCGGCGGCTCCTTTGCGCAGTCGGCCTCACTGGCTGACGATGCCCTGGATCTCGCAGCCGACAACAGCGTGCTGACGGTGTGGGGCGTCGACGCGTGGGCCACCCTCGACCCGATCTCGCTGATGGCTGAATACGCCACCAGCAGCACCGACGGTACCGGCAATGGCACCCTGCTCTACGCAGACGTGACCATCGACACTGGCTCCATCGGCATCCCCATCCTCGACAAGCTGTGGGCCGGCTACGCCAACACCAGCGATGGCTGGTTCTCCAGTAGCTTCGGTCTCAATGACGAGGGCAACCACAGCGAAGACCAGTCCGGCATCTATGCCGGGGCCTACTTCGACCTGTTCGGGCTGATCGATCTCGATGCCTACTTCGATACGGTCACCGGGCAGTCCGACGCCACCGAAACGCGTCTCGCCTACGGTGTAAACGCCTCGGTCGGTCTTCCGCTCGCCCTCAAGCTCGACGCTCACTACCAGAGCGCTGCCGACCAAACCGGTGCCGTTGACGGCTACTCTGCTGGCAACGATCTCACCGCTGGCGAGCTCGGCAACAACGATCGCGATACCAGCATCTTCGTCGGCCTCGAGCACGACGGCGACAGCATGAATGCCTTGATCCCGAACCTCTTCCTCGACTTCGAGTACGAGTTGAGCGGTGTCGATCGCGACAAGACCCGCATCCTCGCCTACGGTGACTACGCGCTGAACATCGCCATCGTCACGCTCACCCCGTACGCCAAGTACGAGAGCACGACCGATACCGATGCCGACTCCGACGACACCACCACCATTGCGGTTGGCACCGGCCTCGAAACGGCCCCGCTGAACACCTTCCTGATGCCCAGCCTAGAAGCTGCGGTCAACTACCGCACCACCGAGCACGCCGACACCGGTGCGACCGATTACACCGCTACCGAGCTGCAGTACAGCGTGGGACTCACGCTCAACGAGTTCCTGATGCCGCACAGCTCGCTCACAGTGCGCTACGGCTCCTGGACTGGCACCAACATTCAGGATGAATTCAACTCCCTCGGCGCCGATGATGGTGCCACCGACATCTCCGACGGTGATGAGGAAAATGGCGGTGCTGTCCAAAGTACCTCCGGCTTTGAAGTTGAACTCAACTGGTATGACGTTCAGCTCGCTTACGGCGTCTACGCCAACGGCGATTCCCTTGGTGGCCGCCTGGCCCAGGCCTTCTCGATCTCCTACACGATTGCTTGGTAATCCACTAACATCGTTTAGGCGAATGCGACTAGCCCCGCTAACTGCGGGGCTGGTCCTTTTTTTGCTCAGGGGTTATCGAGACGGTCGAACACCCGCAATGAGCGCGGCCGGTGTTCGATCTGGTACTCCAGGGTCGGCGCCATCAACTCACCCTCGAGGTGTGCCGGTTTCGGCGACGACCAGCGCACCCGTACCCGCCGCCCGCGAAAGGACCACACCTTGGGGTGGCTCAGGTGGGTGCCGCGGATGGTACGCGGGACCAGCGTCAGGGTGCCCAGCCGCCCGACCGCGCCCGCCACCATCACCTCGAAACTGCCGTCGTCGAGCCGGGCTTCGGGTGCGAACAGGAAGCCCCCGCCGTTGCGAGGACCGTTCTGGGTGGAGACCAGCAGCGACCTGCCGCTAAAGACCTCTTCATCGTCGACGACGACGCTCACCTCGGCCAGACTCAGGGTCCTGAGGGTGGCGATCACGGCGTAGAGGTAGGCGCTCAGGCCCTTGTACAGGCGCGGCACGGTGCGCACGCGGGCGGCCACTTCGGCGTCGAAACCGGTGCCGATGGCGTTCACGAACGGCTCGCCGTTGACCAGGCCGGTATCGATGACCCGTACGCCCCCCGAGGTGGCGGTGCGTAGGGCGCTCTCCAGGTCGCGGCGATCGAGGCCCAGGGCGAACGCGAAGTCGTCCCCGGAGCCGACCGGCACCACCCCCATGGTGCGCTCGGTGCCGATGCAGCCGGCAGCCACCTCGTGTACCGTACCGTCACCACCGAGGGCCAGCACCGAGGCGTCTCCCGTCAGGGCGTTCACCAGGCTGGTAGCGTGTTGCGGAGCTTCCGTCGGCCACACCCGATAGGGAAGGGCTTGCGCTTCGAAGAAGTGCCGAACCCGCTCGAGGGCCCGGGCGGCGCGACCCCGCCCGGCTGTGGGATTGAAGATGATGTCGTACACGCGTTGGTGCCATTGTATCTCGGAACATCGCCATAGGACGGTAGACTTGGGTCATGACCACCGCCGAGCTGTTCGACCTCGACGCCGTGACCGCCGAGCTGCGCCCGTTGCTGGAGGTGGAGCGGCCCTGGCAGGTGCTGGCCCGCATCGACGCCTTCTGCGACGCGTTGGGCGACTGCCGCCGAGGCCGCATCCACCCCAGCGCCGTGGTGGAGGGGAACGTCGTTCTCGCAGAAGACGCTGAGATCGGGCCGCACGCCTACGTGCGGGGCCCGAGCTGGATCGGCGCCGGCGCCCAAGTGGGGCACGGCGCCTATCTGCGCGGCTACGTCGTCATGGCGCCCGGTTCGAAGGTGCTCCATGCCAGCGAAGCGAAGCGGTCGCTGCTGCTCGAGGACGCCAAGGCGCCCCACTTCAACTATCTGGGCGACAGCGTGATCGGCCGAGGTGCCAATCTCGGTGCCGGTGTGAAGCTAGCCAACTTCAAGGCCTACGGCGACGCCGTCGCGGTCGCCGGGGAGGCGACCGGCCTCCGCAAATTCGGGGCGGCCATCGGCGACGGTGTGTTCGTCGGCTGCAACGCGGTGCTATCGCCGGGGACCCTGGTGGGCCCCCGGAGCATCATCTACCACGGCGCCATGCTTCGTGGGGTGGTGCCCGCCGACACCGTGGTCAAGCTCAGACAGACGCTCGAGTCGGTAGCCCGAAAAGGCTAGCAACGCACCGTGTTCCCGCTGCGGGACGCCAACCCACGCCACGGCCCTGCCCTGGTGATGTGGCTGCTGGTGGCCATCACCATCGCCGTGTTCCTCTACCAGCTCACGCTCGGGGAGGGTCGGCGTCTCGGCGCGTTCTTCGCCCAGTACGGTTTCATTCCCCGCGAGTTCGCCGCCGCGCCACTGCCGGAGTCGCTGACGCTACTTACCAGCATGTTCCTGCACGGCGGGATCATCCACATTCTCGGCAACCTGTTTTTCCTCTACGTCTTCGGAGACAATGTCGAGGATCGCATGGGCCACGGTCGCTTCACCCTCTTCTACCTGCTCGGGGGCGTCGCTGCGACCGTGAGCCACGGCCTCTTCTCGCTGGGATCCGGCGTTCCCATGATCGGCGCTTCGGGCGCCATCAGCGCGGTGCTGGGCGCCTACATGGTGCTCTTTCCGCGCCAGCGGGTGCTCACCTTCATCCCACCGCTGCTGCTTCCGTGGCTGGTGGTCCGGCTGGTAACGCGCGTGCCGGCCTTCTTCATGCTGTGGCTACCGGCCTGGCTGTTCATCGGCTTTTGGGCTCTGATTCAGCTCCTCGAAGCCACCAACGGCATCATGGTGCGCCAGCCCGACGCGGCCGGGGTGGCCTGGTGGGCGCACGTCGGCGGGTTCCTGTTCGGCCTGCTCACGGTGCGCCTCTTCGCCCGGCCGCCCAGGTCGGCGCCGTCGGCGGAAGGCGATGGGAGCTGACCCGACGCTGACCTCGCGGCCCTTCGATCCGCCGACCGGTTGGGAGCCGTTAGGCCGGTTCGATCAGGCCGTAGTCGCCGTCGTGCCGCTGATAGATCACGCTGATAGCGTCTGTTTCGGCGTTGCGAAACATGAAGAAGTTGTGCCCCAGAGCCTCCATCTGCAACGCTGCATCCTCCGGCGTCATGGGTCGCAGTACGTGCCGTTTGGTACGCACGATGGCCGGCGACTGGTCCTCCGCCGGAGGCTCCTCGCTGTCGACACGGTCCACACTTCGCCGGGCGATGAAGCGCCCCTTGTACCGTTTGAGCTGACGCTCGAGTTTATCGAGCACAAGGTCGGTGGCAGCGTAGGTATCGACGGCCCGCTCCTCCGCCCGCACCATGCCGTGGCGCATATTGAGGTGCACTTCGACCTTGGCCGGTTCGCTCTTGGCGTGCTCGTTGTATGACATCGCCACGCGGGCATCGACGATCTGATCGGAAAAGTGGTCGAGCTTGTCGAGCTTCTGTTCGGTGTAGGTTCGCATGGAGTCGGTAATGTCGATGTTCCGGCCAATAAACTTGTAGATGTTCATGGATGCCCCTCTCTGCCGAAAGGTTGCGCGCGGGCCGGTACGGACCATAGCCGCTATGGTAGGTAGTCTAGCACCTCATCCAAGGGAAATATCAGGGACCGATGTCCTCGTTTCCGCGACGTCATGTAGGGCAGATGCGGCATCCTGGAGAGGCCGCATGCTAAATTGCTGCGGGATGCCCGAGACCGACCCCAGGATTCGAGATTGCGCTGCCGGAGCCGGCTATCAGGCTATCGAATTCCTGCAGGAAAAGTGGGTGCTTCATATCGTGCGCAGTCTGCTGACCGGCGCTAAGGGCTTCAACGCCCTGAGCCGCGAGGTTGGAGGCTGCAACCCCACCACCCTTACCCAGCGGTTGGCCCGCCTCGAGTCGCTCGAGCTGCTGCGGAAGGGGAGCCTGCCAGAGTGGGGCTTCTACGAGCTCACCCCCTCCGGGCAGGCGCTGGGCGCAGTCATCGACGCCATCGAAGGTTGGGCGGAACAGCACCTCACCACCCCAGAAACTGCACATCTGTACCGCCATTGGCAAAGGGAACAGGGTTCTGATGCGAGCGGCCGCCCGGCCTGAGCCGGCTGGCACCACATGCAAGACCGACAGCGGTTTGGGACCTCAGCTGCTGCGGCGCCTTCCGAACAGCCCCCGTGAATCGGGCAGCTTCCGTTTTTCTTCTTCCAGCGCTTCGAGCAGCAAGGCGTTGCGCTTCTCAAAATCCTCGATGGTGCTGGCCTGTTCGGCAACCTTGGCGCGTAGCTCGTCCAGCTCGATCCGGGTCTTCTGGGGAAGCCGACTATCGCGACCGACACTGCCGTTGTCGCCGTTGTTGAGCCCCTTTTCGGGCATTTCAAGGCTGCCCCCGGCCGATGGGGGTTTTGCTCTGAATTCGGCAGCCTCGTCTCGGGGGTCGCTGTCGGCAGGCGCCTGGGGCTCCGGAACCGAGCCGTCGTCGATGGATCGGATCGCCTCTTCGATCACCAAGGTCGATTCGGTAGCCTCAACGGCGGCGGAGAGGCTGGTCGCATCCCCCTGTTCCAGGAGTTCGCGCACCCGCAGGCGCAGATTCTTGTCGCCCAGCGGCTTCTGCAACACCAGGTTGGCGCCCACGAAGTAGGCGAGCGACTTGGTGCGCGCGTCGATGTCGACGCCGGTCCGTGGGGGTGCGGTGAGGATCACCGGCACCGGGTTCAGGCGGGTCACGCCCTTCATCTTCTCACAGACATCTGCGCCGCTCATGTCGTACAGCTTGAGATCGAGAATCGCAATATCGGGTGTGTGCTTCCGCAGGTATTCCAGAGCCTCCCGCCCGGTCTCGACGGTGACGACCTGATAACCGTCTTCAGCCAGCAGGAGATCGATGAGTTGACGTTGCAGCGGATCGTGGTCCGCCACCAGGACAATGGCGGAGGGCATAGCGCTTTCGACGATAGCATGGGCACCCGCTACCGGCCTTCAGCACCGTCACATCTGAGGCGTCCCCGCGGCCTTGCGCGCCGAGTCGCTTTCAGGTACGGACCGGCAGATTGGCCACGAATACCATGCGGTCGCCCTGCTGTTCCAGACGCACGTCGTACTCGGACTCCTCCGCGGGGAAGTACTTGGTGATGACCCCCATCATCTCCCGTTTCAGCTCCTCCATACGGCCGGGCGTCAGTTTGGCCCTATCGTACGAGAGGACCAGCTTGAGACGCTCCTTGAGGTTGTCTTTGCTGCGTCGACGGCCGAACAGTCCAAACATTAGCTGCCACCGAAGAAGCGCCGCAGCCCCGAAAGGAAGCCGCCGGCCGGCTCGAGCTGGATGTAGGCCACCTCTTCGCCGCGCAGCCGCCGTGCGATGTTGCGGAAGGCCGCACCGGCCCCCTCGCGGATGTCGCCGTCGAGGCTGGCAGGGTTGCCGATGTTGGTCGATACCAGGATCTTCTCGTCCTCGGGAACGATGCCGATCAGCTTCACGCCGAGGATCTCGAGCACGTCATCCACCTCGAGCATGTCGCCCCGCTTGACCATCTCGGGACGGAGCCGGTTGACGACCAGCCGCACCTCGTGGATCTCCCGCGCCTCCAGCAGACCGATGATGCGGTCTGCGTCGCGCACGCTCGAGACTTCAGGGTTCACCACCACCAGCGAGCCGGTGGCGGCGCTGGCCGCCGTCTGAAAGCCGGATTCGATACCGGCGGGGCTATCGATCAGCACCCGATCGAAGTCTTCCTCTTCGATCAGCGCGGTCACCGTCTTCTGCATGCGCTCCTCGGAGAGGGAACTCTTGTCCTTGGTCTGTGAGGCCGCCAGCAGGAACAGCGACTCCACCCGCTTGTCGCGAATCAGCGCCTGCCTGAGCTTGCAGCGCCCCTCGAACACGTCGATCAGATCGAACACCACGCGTCCCTCGAGACCCATGACCACATCGAGATTGCGCAGCCCGACATCGGTATCGATTACCGCAACTTTTTCTCCCAGGCTGGCCAGCGCCGCGCCTACGTTGGCGGTCGTCGTCGTCTTGCCGACCCCGCCTTTCCCGGACGTCACCACGATGGCTTTCGCGTTCACCTTTCCAGGCCTCCTCAAGGTCGACTACGCAGCACTATAACAAAAGGGAGGAGCGTGAGGAAGAAGAGGTGAATAGGGGGTGGGTGGGTGAGGAAGTAGGAGAGGAAGTAGGAGAGGAAATGGGAGTGGAAGTAGGAGTGGAAGTAGGAGTGGATTTGGGGCCCCTTCAGCCACCTTCGGTGTCTTTCGGGGTCCCGTTGAGCCCCCTACACTCCGTTCCGCGGTCTCCCCGGGGCTCTCGGAGACAACCAAGGGTTGTCTCCTCCAGCAGATACTTTGGAGTAACCGGGGTGTGAAGGCGCTAATGGGTTGGCTTGTTCCTTTTAAACCTTCTTCTGGCGGAGGAGACTCCTTGGAGGCTCCGTAGCCCCTGAAGAGACCACCGAAGGGGGGCTCTGAAGGACCCCGGAAGAACCCGAAGCGAAGCGCAGGGGTCTGAAGGGGCCCCAAACCTACTCCTTCTTATCCCTCTTCACATTACCCTTAGGTTCGCGTACTTCACCAGCAACCTCTTCGCCCCTGCCTTATCGAAGACGACCGTAATCTCTGCTTTCATACCCTCCCCAGATACCCCTACTACCATTCCAACGCCGAACTTTGGATGCTCTACCTTCTCCCCGCCGCGGTAGCTGACCTGTTCACCCCCGGTTGTGGAAGTCCCTCCGTTGACTACCGGCGGTTGCCACGAAGTCCGGGCGTATTTGCTCAAGCTTTTTGGGTCGTGCAGTTCGCGGCCCAGCACGTCTACCTCGACCAGCATCGTTCGGGGGACGTCGTCGAGGAAGCGGCTCGGCCGGGTCGGTTCGGTGCGACCGAAGGTCATGCGCGATTCGCAGTGGATAAGAAACAGCGCCTCCTGAGCCCTGGTGAGGCCGACGTAGAGCAGGCGCCGCTCCTCCTCGATCTCCTGCAGGCTGCTCGTCGAGCTGCGGTGCGGCATCAGGTTCTCTTCCATGCCTACCAGGAGCACCACCGGGAACTCCAGGCCCTTGGCGTTGTGCAGGGTCATCAGGGTGACGGCCTCGTCGGGAAGCTCCTGGTTGACGGCCTTGACCGCCAGATCATCCACGCTGGACATCAGCGAGGCTTCGTCGAGGAATTCGGCGATAGCGCCGCCCTCCAGCTCCTCCCATTCGATGACCGCGTTGAGCAGCTCGTCGAGGTTCTCGAGCCGCCCCTGGGCCTCGAACGAGCCGTCGTCCTTGAGGGACTGGACGTAGCCGCTCGCGTCCATCGCCAGCTTCAGGAACTGGGCGGCGGGCAGGCTCTCGGCCGCTTCGCTGAGGTCGCGCATGAGCGCCATGTAATCGACGATGCGGGCGACCGCCGGGGTTCCTTTGAGGACCGCATCGGCCTGGCCCAGGGCGTCGGAGAAGCGCGCCCCCTGGCGCTCCGCCCAGGCCGCCAGCTTCTGGTCGCTGGTGCGGCCGATGCCGCGCTTGGGGCGGTTGAGGATACGCCGCCAGGAGACGTCGTCGTCGGGGTTCAATGCGGCGCGTGCGTAGCTCAGCAGATCCTTGACCTCGCGCCGGTCGTAGAAGCCCACCCCACCCACGATCCGAGCGCTGATCGAGGCGCGTCGCAGCGCCTCCTCGAGCACCCTTGACTGGGCGTTGGTGCGGTACAGCACCGCGAAATCGTCGAAGGTCAGGTCCTGCTCCGCCATCAACCGTTCGACCTGGCGGGCCACGAAATCGGACTCGGCCCGGTGGTCGGTGGCTCGGTAGATCTTGACCTTGTCGCCGGCCTCCTTGACCGGCCGCAAGCTCTTCTCGAGGCGCCCCACGTTGTGCAGGATCACGGCGTTGGCCACCTCGAGGATGCTGCCCACCGAGCGGTAGTTCAGCTCGAGGCGGTAGACCTCGGCGCCCTCGTAGTCGCGCTGGAAGTCGAGAATGTTGCGCAGGTCGGCACCTCTGAAGGCGTAGATCGATTGATCCGGATCACCGACGACCATCAAGTTGTTGTGGTGGTCGGCCAACTGGTGGGTGAGCCGGTATTGGGCGTGGTTGGTGTCCTGGTACTCGTCGACGTGGGTGAACACGGCGCGCTGCTGAATCCGCTCGAGCACATCGGGATGGTCGTCGAACAGCTGTACGGTGTGCCCGAGGATGTCGTTGAAGTCGACGGCGTTGGCGCGCCGCAGCCGGCTCTGATAGCGTTCGAATGCCTCGATGAGCAGCTCGAGGGGAACCCCGGAGACCATGCTTCCGTAGTGCTTTTCGCCCTCCTGGGCGAGCGTCTCGGGGCTCCACAGGTTGCACTTGATGCGATCGATCAAGGCCCTGAGCACCCGCGGGTTGGCGTCGTCGAGGCCACGCACGTTGGCTACGATCTCCTTGAGCACATCGAGCTGGTCGTTGTCGTCGTAGATGCCGAAGCCGGGGCGCAGGCCGATCCGCTCCCCATAGCTGCGCAGCACCCGCATACAGGCCGCGTGGAAGGTGCTGACCCACAGGTCGCGGGCCTCCTCGCCGATCAGAGTGGTCACCCGTTCCTTGAGCTCCCCGGCCGCCTTATTGGTGAACGTCACGGCCAGGATCTGCTGTGGCAGCACGCCCCGCTCCTCCATCAGGTAGGCGATCCGGTGCACCACCGTACGGGTCTTGCCGGAGCCCGCTCCGGCGATCACCAGGGCGGGACCGTCGTAGTGCAGCACTGCGGCCTGCTGGTCTTCGTTGAGGGGGGCGAGGAGGGGGTGATCCGACACAGCCCGAACATCATAACGCGATCCCCAGCCCAGGTCGCGGCCGGCTGAACCGTGCTCGGTTCGCGACCCAGGGCTCCGGGGCGCGAGCGGGTAGAGTGGGGCATGGTGGCGTTTGATCCGACCGATCCCGACTTCATCCAGAACCCCTATCCCAGCTACGCCCGACTTCGGTCCGAGGCGCCGATCTTCTTCTATCCGGACTGGGGAACGTGGGTACTGACGCGCTACCATGACATCGACAGATTGCTCCGGGACAAGCGTCTGGGACGGATCATCCACCACCTCACCCCGCCTGAGGAGTTGCCCCCGGCCGAGCCCGGGCTCGAGCCGTTCGACGCCATCCAGAAGGGCTCGATGCTGCAGATCGAACCCCCCGATCACCCCCGCATTCGGGCCGTGGTCCACGCCGCCTTCACCCCCAAGCACGTGCGGGCCCTGGGCGAGAAGATTGCGAGGCTGTGCGAGCGCTTGGCCGACCACCTCGAGGCGTTGCCCGGGCGCCAGGCCGACCTGATCACCGCCTTTGCCGAGCCGCTGTCGGTTACCGTCATCGCCGATCTGCTGGGTGTCCCCGAGGCAGACCGCCACCAGCTGCTGCCCTGGTCGAAGGGCATCATCGGCATGTTCGAACCCGAGCGCAGCGCCGCCATGGAGCGGGCGGGGGTGTCTGCTGCAGCCGCTTTCGCGGACTACCTTCGCGAGGAGTTGATTCCCAGCAAGCGGGCGTACCCCCAGGACGACCTGATCAGCCGCATGGTCGTGGTTCACGCCGCCGATCCCGAGCGCCTCAGCGAGGGAGAACTGGTGGCCAACGCCATCCTGTTTCTCAACGCGGGTCACGAAGCGGTGGTCAACGTTATCGGCAACGGCATGCTGGCGCTGCTCACCCACCGCGAGCAGCTCGCCCGGCTCCGGGCCGACCCGGCGCTGACCGGTAGTGCGGTCGAGGAGATGATGCGCTTCGATACGCCGCTGCAATTCTTCGAACGCTATGTGCTCGAGGACATGGAGTTCGAGGGGGTGTCGTGGGCCAAGGGCACCAGACTGGCGCTCTACTACGGGTCGGCAAACCACGACCCCGAGGTGTTCGTGCAGCCCGAGCACTTCGACATCGGCCGCCACCCCAACCCCCACATCGCCTTCGGTCTGGGGCTCCACTTCTGCGTCGGGGCGCCGCTGGCGCGCGTCGAGCTGGCGGCCGCCATCGGCACCCTATTACGGCGCTTCCCGCAGCTCGAACTCATAACCGAAAGGCCCGAGTACCAACCCAAGAACGTATTTCGCTACCTCAAGGAGCTCCGGGTCGCCTACTGAGGCGTTGGCAACAGGGCTGCCCCCGTGGCGACCCTGCACGAATGGGGTAGACTTCTGCCATGAATCTGAGCGTAAAGGACAGGGCGTTTTACGAGGCCTGGACGATCCTGCTCGCCTGGATGCAGGCATATGCGCAGGAGCGTGGGGTCGCCTTCGAGAAGGAGGCCGACTTCCCCGACTATATCTACCGGATGGAGCGCCCCTACGACCTGCCCACCACGGTGATGTCGGCCAGCCTCTCGGACGAACGGGGCAAGCCGGTGCTGATGCTCAACGCCAGCCCCCGCCACGCGGTCTTCAAAGAGGTGGTACTGCACCCCTTCGAATCGCACACCTACCGCAAACTGAAGCTCGCCGAGGGCGGCGAGGGTCTGGCTGAAGGCCGACGCCAATTCACCAGGGAGATGCTCCAGCGGCTGGCCGATAGCCTCTTCGGCATCGCCGCTGCCGACGCTTGACCCAGCCCGAGCGCGACGACCTCGCCCGTGCCGCCCGGGGCGGGCTGTGTGGAGGCTGTGCCCACGCCCAGTCGGTTCGCAGCGCTCGCGGAAGCGCGTTTCTGCTGTGCCGGCACCCGGAGCTGCCAAAGTACCCTCAGCAGCCGGTGTTCCGCTGCCGAAGGCTCGAGGGCCGCAGCAGCTGAAGTAGGGTGTCTTTTCCTCTCTCCAGGTCGATGGACACCGGCCGGAGCCGGCAAGGATAGAACGCCTCCGCGACGCTAGGAGCTGGTGAGGGCGTGTGCCAGGCGCCGGGCCAGCAGCGGCGCGCACAGGAAGCCTCGGCCGGCCAGCGCGCCAAAGAACCAGACCCCGCCGCCGAGGGCCTCCATGCGCGGTTCATTGCCGTCGGCCCGGGCCCGAACCCCGCTCCAGGTGGCGACCACCTCGGCCGCCGCCAGAGCCGGTACGAACCACCCGAAGGAGCGCCGCAACCGGAGGCTGGAGCTATCGTCCGCGGTGCCCGCGTCACGGTGGTTCCCGCCTACGAATGCCCGTTCGCCGCTTTGCACGCCGTAGACCGCTCCCGCCAGGGGGTGGGGCAGGGGAGGGTGGTTGGCGGCGTTCAGGGTGACGATCTCGCCGGCTACCCGCTCGAGTGGCGGCAGCGGCAATGCGGGGGTAGCCTCAGCGCCAACGCAGAGCACCGCCTGCGACGCCGCCACCGCTCCCACGTCGGTAACGATCTTTAGAGCTCCCTGGCGCCCCGAAATCTGCAACGCCCGCACCCCCTCGCGCAGCTCGGCGCCGCGCTGCTGCGCGGCCTGGGCCAGCGCGCTGAGGAACAGTTCGGGAACGACCCAGCCGCCCGCCGCGACCAGCATGCCGCCATAGGGAGCGTGATAGGGCGCAGCGATCTCGGCCGCTTCGAGCCAGCGCACATCCGTGCCTACCTCGGTGGTCAGCCGGCCCCACTGCCGCGCCTGCCTGGGGCTGGAGGCGATGCGGAGCACCCCACTGCGAGTGGCGCCGCTGGACAGCCCCTGCCCCTCGAGCTCGGCCGCCGTACGCCAGAAGGCCGCCAGCCCCGCCAGGTCGAGTGGCTGGGCCCGGCCGCTGCGCCCGCGATGCGGGTTGAGCAGCGCCGCAGGCAGCGACGAGGCCCCCTGCCGACCCAGCCGGCCACGTTCGAGGAGGACGACCTCCGCGCCGGCTCGAGCCAGGGCGTGGGTGAGGCTGAGGCCGGCGATCCCGCCGCCGATCACCACGATGGGTGGGGTGGCATCAGGCACCGTCACAGTATAAAGAGGCACGTTGGAGGGCCCTTTGGGGGCGACCCCCCCTCTTTGCGAGGTCGGCTCGGTACAATGGCAACCATGTATCTGTTCTTGAAGGGCCTTCACAGTCTGCTTCGCTGGGTGGTGGTTCTGGGTGGCCTGTTCGCCATCGTGACCGTGGTTCGGGGCCTCCTTACCCGGGCAGCTTGGGGCGGAACCGAACGCCTTGCGGGGACGCTATTTACCAGGGCGCTGAACATTCAGTTCGTGCTCGGCATCATCCTGTTCGTGGTCAGCCCCCTCATTCGCGGGGCCTTAAGCAACATGGGCGCCGCCATGGGCAACGACACCCTGCGCTTCTTCACCGTCGAGCACACCACCTTCATGCTACTGGCAGTGGTGGCGGCGGAGGTCGGCAATGGGCTGGCACGTAGGGCCACGACCGATCGTGCCAAGTTCGTGCGCGCCTCGATCGGCTTTGTGCTGGCAGGGGTGCTCATCGTGTTCGGCATTCCCTGGGGGCGGTCGCTGGTCCCTTGGGCCTAGCGGCCCCTTCAGGATGCTCCCTCTTGGCCTGAACGTCAGGCGCTACCGTCCCGCAGATCGCCGGGACGTGGGGCACCTGCTTCAGGTCGCCCGCGCACACGATCGCCGGGGCGGGGGTTCCGGCGACGAGGATCGCACCATCGCGCCCAGCTACCTTACGGCCGGGGGCGAATGCCTGGTCGGTCAGCTCACCCGCCACCTCATCCCGGGCAGGCGACCTATCGCCAGCGGGCCGGTGGTGGCGCTGGCGGCCTTCCACCTCGGGGCTGCGGGCGAGGCCCGCGACGTCCTGCTGGAGGTGCATCCGGCGCACCGGACCCAGGGGCACGGATCGGCCCTGCTGGCGGCGCTCGAGGAGGCCGCACGGGTGCGCGGATCGGCCCGCATGGAGATGGTGGTGCCGGCGGCGGTTGCGGGCTTCCCCCGCCGCCACGGCTACCGCGAGGTCGAGGCCGCCGACGCTGCCGGGGCGTTGCTGCGGTTCGTCAAGGAGCTCGGCTGACGCGAGCTACCGCGCGCCTCGGACGGCCACCAGCATCTCCCGTTTTCCACCTGCTGGGCCGGGCTGCTTGGCGACCTCGAGGCCCAGAGCGGCGAGGCGGCGGCGGACCGTCCCCTTCACGGAATAGCTCACCAGCCGCCCGGCCGGCTCGAGTGCATCCGCAAGGGTAGCCAGGAACGTGGGCGCCCACAGCTCGGGGTTGGCATCGGGGCTGAAGGCGTCGAGATAGATGGCGTGGTAGCTGCCTGGCAGCGGCCGGCCGCTGGCGTCACCGAGGATGAGTTCGAGTTCGGCCGGCCCGGCGGTGAAGCGGTGGTTGCCGGTCCCTGCACTCGATAGCCCACGCCGAAAGGCCAGAAACGAGGCCACCAACTCGGGGTAGCGGAGGTGGTCGCGGTAGCGGAGCCGGGCCAGCAACGCCGGTTCCGGAAGGACCTGCTCCAGGGCGGTGTAGTGGAGTCGGGTGCCGGTGGCACAGGCGTGGTCGGCGGTGATGAAGAAGTTCAAGCCCAAACCGAATCCGACCTCGAGCACGGTGGTTGCCTGACCCGCCTCGAGGCGGGCCCTGACGCCGCTCCGTTCGAGGAACACGTGCCGCGCTTCGGCGACGGCCCCACGGTCCGAATGAAAGGTCTGCCGGTAGTCTGGGCTGTAGACCGTGAGGCTGCCGTCGCCCGTTCGGACTATCGTCGCAGGGGGCTGCCGGCGGCTCACGCTGCTACTGTAGCGTGGTGGCGGCCATGTGTCATAAACGCTTGCTTCTCACGGTCGAGCCGTTAAGCTGGGCAGCATGAGGCGTGTGCTGGACATGATGGGCGCCGCCATCAGCGATACCTGGCTGGCGTTGCTGACCTGGTTTTCCGACCTCGGTCCCTTCGGCCTGGGATTGACCCTGGCGGGGGTGGTACTGGCGGTCGTGGCCCTGGTGTGGCTCTTGCGGCCTCGAAGGGGGTCTGGCAGCGGCATTCGGCCAGCGCCCGAGGTGCTCATCTCACAAGGAGAGATCGTGCCACGGTCGCGCGGCGACGTCATGGAGCTGCGGCTGTCGGTCAGCAATCTCAATGCCTACCCGCTGCAACTGCTCGAACTGGCGGTGCGCACCGAAGGGTCGCCGATCGCGTTCACCACCGAGGTGGCGGCGCTGGTCGTGCCTGAAGGCGTGGTCGACATCACCGCCGAGTTCGATGGGCTCGATGGCGACGAGGGTGAGGTAGAGCTCTACACCTACACCACGGAAACGCGCCACAAGACGCACCGGGTCACGGCCAGGCTGCTATGGGAGCCCTGGAATCACCGCTACAAAGTGTCGCCGCTCGAGCAGTGGATCGAGCCGGTTCGGGCGCTCGCAAGCACCCGTGACCACCGACGGCAGCTCGAGGCGTGGCGGCGGCAGGCGAACGAGGATGCTGCCCCGGTGCCGGCCGAAAACCCAGTCCTGGACGATGTCTTTGCAACCGTGGAACACCCTGATGGAACGCCCCTGGAGCGCTCGCCGGTCGATCCGGCGCTGCGTCCCAAGTCGAAGCGGGAGCGTCAGGAGGAGGAAGCCACACCGCCCGCCGAACCGCTCGATTTCCCCAGCGAATTCTAAGCGCTGCCGCGCGGCCGGCCGATCCGGACCGCTTTGGAGGGCGCTAGCGGTATGCTCAGGCCACCTGGAGGCCTGACCCCGTGAACATCGAACGCATCGAGCTCCACGAGCTCTCCGTCCGCCTGAGGTTCCGTTTCGAGACCAGCTTCGGTGTCGAGCAAGACATGCGCAAGGTGCTGCTGGTGATGCACGGAGAGGGCCTGGAAGGTTATTCCGAGCTGGCGGCCTCTTACTTCCCGGGGTACGCCTCGGAGACCACCGGCGGCGGGTGGCTGGCCCTGACCGACCACATCCTGCCCATGGTGGTGGGTCGTGACTTCGCTACCCCGGCGCAGCTGCTGGCGGCGCTGGCGCACGTTCGCGGGAACAACATGGCGGTGGCGGCCGTCGAGACGGCCTTCTGGGACCTTCAGGCCAAGTCTGTGGGCTTGCCGCTGTGGCAGCTCCTCGGCGGGGTGCGCAGCGACGTCCCGGTGGGCGTCTCGATCGGTATTCAAGAGAGCGTGGCCGAGACCGTCGAGGCGGCCGAAGCCCACGCCGCCCTGGGCTACGAGCGCCTCAAATTCAAGATCAAACCGGGCTGGGATATCGCGCCCCTGACGGCCGTCCGCGAGGCGCTTCCGGAGATGGCGCTCACCGTCGACGCCAACAGCGCCTACAGCCTCACCGACGCGCGGGTGTTCCAGCAACTCGACAGACTGGGACTCGACTATATCGAACAGCCGCTGGCCTACGACGATCTGATCGATCACGCCGAGCTTCAACGTCTGCTTGCCACCCCGCTGTGCCTCGACGAATCGATCCACTCTCCCGCCGACGCCCGCAAGGCTCTGGCCAGCGGCGCTGGCCGCGTCATCAACGTCAAGGTGGGCCGCGTGCGCGGGCACCTCGAGGCACGCCGCGTGCACGATGTGGCGCTCGCCTTCGGGGCGCCTGTGTGGTGCGGTGGCATGCTCGAGCTGGGCGTCGGACGCGCCCACAACCTGCACCTCTCGACCCTCGAGAACTACACCCTCCCTGGCGACACTTCGTCGGCCAGCCGCTACTGGGATGAAGACGTGGTCTCGCCACAGCTCGACGCTGTCGAGGGGGTGCAGCGGGTACCCGATGGCCCCGGGCTGGGCATCGCGTTGAAACGCGACCTGATCGAGCGCCTGAGCGTCCGACACCATCTGGCAGAGTGATGCTGACGGTGCTGACACTGCCCTTCTTTGGCGGCTATCAGCTCGTCCGCGGGGTGCTGGGCCTGATCTGACGGCGCTACCTGCTTTACCGTAGCGATGGCGATCACCACCTAACATGGCGGGTATGACTCCTCTTGATATGGACGGCGAAGTTGCCCTGGTGACTGGAGCCAGCTCCGGCATCGGCTTCGAGATCGCCCGCTCGCTCGCCAGCCTGGGCGCCACGGTGGTGGTGGTGTCGCGGGCCGGGGAGCGGGGCGAACGGACCGTACCGCTGCTGCGCGCCGCCACCGGCAACGACGCAGTTCACTTCCTGCCTGCCGACCTCTCGGCAATGGCCGAGGTGCGGGGCTTGGCTGCCACCTTCCGGCAGCGCTTCGACCGGCTCGACGTGCTGGTCAACAACGCTGGGGTGTTCGTGGGGCGCCGTGAGGAAACCCTGGACGGCTTCGAAAGGACCTTCGCCCTCAACCACCTCGCGTACTTCCTGCTCACCCACCTGCTGGCCTCGCAGCTGCTCGCCAGCGCGCCCTCGCGGGTAGTCAATGTCTCCTCGGGGGCCGAACGATCGGGCCGCATCGCCTTCGACGACCTCATGTCCGAGCGCTACGGAAGCTGGCGCGCGTACGCCCAATCCAAACTCGCCAACGTGATGTTCACCTTCGAACTCGCCCGCCGGCTCGAGGGCAGCGGCGTCACTGCCAACGCGCTGCACCCCGGCTTCGTGGCCACCGACTTCGGCAGCGGCAGCGGCGCTACCGGCACGATCATCCGCCTGTTGCAACGCCTCTTCGCCAAATCCCCCGAACAGGGCGCCGAAACGAGCATCTTCCTGGCCAGCGCCCTCGAGGTCGAGGGGGTCAGCGGGGAATACTTCATCGACAAAAGGGCGGTAAGGCCGAGTGACAATGCGCTAAATGTAGAGGATCAGAGGAGGCTATGGGAGGTTAGTGGGGAATTGGTAGGGCTTAGCGAAGATGAGGCTAAGGGATTGGGGAAGGATAAGTAGAGTTGGGGAAAGTTCAAAAAGTAGGAGTAGGAGATTTGGGGCCCCTTCAGACCCCTACAGCGGTTCTCAGAATGAGTGATTGGTGACTCCGGCATGCTCAAACCAACCCAACACATCCCCCAACGACACCGTCGATAGCGCAGCCGCGATCGCAGAGTCCAACGCTCCCCTCGTCCTCGCCCCCACAGCTTTCACGAACGCCTTTATCTTCGAAAAAGCCAACTCAATGGGGTTGAAGTCCGGACTGTACCCAGGCAACAACACCAACTCGCACCCCCTCGCCTCGATCGCCTCCCGCACCTCCGGTTTGCGGTGCACCCCCAGCTGATCCATCACCACGATCTGCCCCGGCCTCAGCTTCGGAGCGATGACCTGCTCGATGTACGCTAAAAACGCCACGCCATCCACCGCTCCGGTCAACGTCATCGCGTCACCCACACCCTCATCGAGACTGATCGCTGCAACGAGGCTGGTGTTCTCCCCACGGTTCTTCGGCACCCTACCCACGGCACGTTGTCCACGTGGGGCGTAGGCGTAGGGCAGGGTCATGGCGACGTTGAAGCCGCTCTCATCGACGAACACCAACCGGTGCGGGTCAATACCTCTGATCCAAGCCAGGAACCTCCACCGGGCCTCTGGATTCTGTTCACTCGCGTAGATCGTCTTTTTTTCTCGTCGATCCCAATCTCTGTACCCAGCGGCACATGGTCGCTCTGCTGATGCGGACGCCGGTTCTCTCCAAGAAAAGGTCGCAGCGCTGGTCGTGGGTGAGGTCGTTGCTGATGAGGCTCTGCTCAACCCATGCCTGGTGCTCATGGAGGGCGCTGGGGCGGCCCGGGGAGGTTCTGGGGGTGAGATCTCCACTTTGGCGGTAGCGGCGGAGGTAGCGACTGACGGTGGCGGTTCCAACGTCGAACGTGTCTGCGGCTTCATGGAGGGTGTAACGCTTGTGTAGGACGGCGTTTACGATGCGTTCTCGGAGGTCGGTAGAGTGCGCCATGCCTCAGCATGAAGCACGATCACTCAATGCGCAACCCGCTGTAAGCTTCGCTTCGGGTTCTTCCGGGGTCCTTCAGAGCCCCCCTTCGTGGGTCTCTTCAGGGGCTACGGAGCCACACTACGTGAGTCTCCTCCGCCACAAGAAGGTTTAAAAGAACAAGCAAGACCCGTTAGCGTCTTCACACCCCGGTTATCCCAAAGTATCTGCTGGAGGAGACTCACAGGGTGAGGCTCCGAGAGCCCCGGGGAGACTTGCCGTAAGGGAAGGCTCAACGGGACCCCGTGACACGAAGTGCTGGTTTTTGGCTACCGGAGGGAGCCGGAGGGGCTCCAAATCTCCTCCTAATTTCCCGAAGGGGATCTGAAGGGGCAACAAATCTACTAATCCTTCCCATGGATCCCCTCTCAGACCCCCTACACCTGCTTTTACTCCTCAAAATTCACCTGTTTCTGGCATCAGGAGCCACAGGATCAGGTAGACCAATAGCCCTGTTCCGAAGCCGAGAAAGGCTATCAGGAAGATCACGCGGATGAGGGTCGGGTCGAGGTTGAAGTAGTGGCCTAGACCGCTGGCCACACCGCCGATAATTTTGTCGCTCGAGGCGCGCATGAGTCGTTGCTGTGCCATGGTTCGAGGGTAGCGTTTTGGTCGCGTTATTTCCTCCCCCTTTGGATGGAGCGGTCACTCCACTTCCGGGTGGAGGGGGTTGGCGTCGAGGCGGGCTCGGCAGCGGATGCAGTAACTCTGATCGGGGACGCGTTTGCCGCAGCTGGGGCAGATCTTCGAGCCGTAGATGGTGGTGCGGACGCCCAGGTGGCGGAGTTCCTCGGCGATCAGCACGGCGTCCTCTTCGCTGATGTCCTTGATGGTCAGCTCTACATCGCCGGCCCGGGCGGTGATGATGTGGGCGCCGCTTCGGTAGGGGGGCGAAGCGGCGCGCTGGCGGCCGTTGGCCACGGCCTGATGGACTTCGCGAAAGAAGTGCCACAACGACTGTTCCGGGGTCGAATCCATTGCTGGCTGTATGGTACCGCACGGCAAACCGCCCACCGGCGCCGGTTTCGCCCTACACTGTGGAGCATGGCAGACGGTTCCGACGGCGGCATACCGCCGCGCATGCTCGACAGCTTCATCGGCGACACCCCATTGGTAAGGCTCTTCCGTGTGGTTGAGCCCGACATGGCTGAGGTGTGGGTCAAGCTCGAGGGGCACAATCCGGCCGGCTCGATCAAGGACCGCACCGCCCTCGGCATGATTCTCGATGCCGAGGAGCGGGGGATTCTTACGCCCGGCTCCGGCCAGCTCATCGTCGAACCGACCAGCGGCAACACCGGCATCGGCCTGGCGTTCCTGTCGGTGACGCGGGGCTACCGCTGCATCATCGTGCTGCCCGACAGCATGAGCGTCGAACGGGTCAAGACGCTGCGTGCCTACGGCGCGGAGCTGGAGTTCACCCCCGGGGAGCTGCGCATGCAGGGCGCCATCCCTCGAGCCCTCGAGTTGGTCGAGGAGGTGGGTGGCTGGATGCCGAACCAGTTCGAGAATCCCGCCAACCCGAGCTACCACCAGCGGGTGACCGGCCCCGAGCTGTGGCGGCAGCTGCAGGGCCGACTCGACGCCTTCGTATGGGCATCGGGCACCGGCGGCTCGATCAGCGGCATCGGCCGCTACCTTAAGCAGCAGAACCCCGCGGTGAAGGTGATCGCGGTCGAGCCCGCCAGGAGCGCCGTCATCAACGGTTTCGAGCGGGGCCAGCACAAGTTTCAGGGTATGGGGCCCGGCTTCCTGCCGGCCAACCTCGACCTCGATCTCCTCGACGGCGCCATCATGGTGCACGAGGAAGATGCCTTTCCCCTGGCCCGGCGCCTGGCCCTCGAGGAAGGCATCTCGGTGGGCATGTCTTCTGGGGCCTCGGTGTTTGCCGCGCTTCAGGTGGCCCGGGAATTGGGTCCCGGCAAAGTGGTTGCGTGTCTGGCTGCGGATAGTGCGGACAGGTACATGTCGACGGAGCTGTTTGGAGACGGGGAAGGGTAGAGGAGGGATAGGGGTTGTCAGGGGGACATTTGGTTCCCCTCGAGACGCAAGAAGTAGCCGTACCAACATTTGGTTTCTCAACTATCTCGACAGAGATATCCCAAGGTCAAAACCTGGAGCTTCACATGGCAATACCAGAACACAACTTTATCGCCAGACCGATCACCCAGGGTCCCAAGCACCACTTCTTTGGCTACTACGGCATCTGTCCGTGGGATGCAACGGGGCAGTATGTCCTCTGTCTGGAGTCGGATTTCCACGAGCGGCCACCGGCCGCAGGGGATACGGCCGTGGTCGGGTTGGTTGCGCTGGCCACGGGCGCGTTCGAACCGCTGGCAGAAACGCAGGCCTGGAATTTGCAGCAAGGCACGATGTTGCATTGGCTGCCTATGGCGCCGGATCGGTTGATCACCTACAACGATCGGCAAGGGGATCGACACGTCGCTGTCGTGCTGGACATTCACACCGGCAAGAGGCGGATTCTGCCCCGCCCCATAAGCGGGCTGAGCCGCGATGGACGGAGAGCGGTCAGCCTCAACTACGCTCGGCTCCATTCGGTGCGGCCGGTGGTCGGCTATCCGGGACTTCCCGATCCCTTCGCGGATCAGCAGCATCCGACCGATGACGGGCTATTCCTGATGGATACAGAATCGGGCGAAGCTGAACTGTTGGTCTCGTACGAGGATGCGCGCGCCTTTCTGAGCGACTATCCGGTCGTGCAAACACACAAAATGTGGTTCAACCATACGGTCATCAACCGAGACGACACCCGCGTCGCCTTCGTCGTTCGCCTCTACGAGCCGGGGGTCGGCATCAAGCATACGATTTTGGTGACGGCCAGCCTGGATAGCGGCGAACTGCGCCTGGTGACCGATCTGTCCGCCTCGCACTTCGACTGGCAGACAGCCCGCACCATTGTCGGCTGGGTGACGATGAACGAGGGCGAGCACTTCTATCGGATCGACGACGCCACCGGCGCCTACGAACTGGTGCGACCCGATGTCCTAACCCGAAACGGGCATAACAGCTTTACCAAAGATGGCACCTGGATGCTGACGGATACCGGGCCAGACGAGAACGATCTGCAGTCGTTGATGTTGTGGAACATGGCTGAAGAACGGCTGGTCGCGCTTGGGCAATTTCTGGCGCCGCCGCCCTATAGAGGCGAGGTTCGTTGTGATATGCACCCCCGCTGGAGTCGAGATGAAACCCAGGTCTGCTTCGACTCGATTCACGAAGGGACGCGCCAGGTCTATGTGATGGATGTGTCCGCGGCTTTCGAGTCATAGGACGGTCGGATTGGGACGGCTGGAAGGACGGGCACGACGGCCCACTCTGGGGCAATGAAAAACGCCATTTCTTAGCCCTGCGATTGTCTCTAAGCTAGCGACATGCGCAGATGGATTGTAATGACATCGGCTTCTCTTCTTCTCTTCGTCTTCCTGGCTGCCTGCGCGTGGCAGGAGCAGCCGGGGCCTGGTGGGGGGCCACCGCCTCCCATAGGGTCGTTCGCCTTGGGGGTGCCGTCGTCGTTGACGGTGGTTGCAGGTGGTGAGGTGGGGTTCACTGTCGAGGTGGTGTTTGGCCAGGGGTTCTCCGGTTCGGTGCAGGTTATGAACAACTTCCCTACTGGGGGACTATCGATCTGGTATGACGATCCCGTCTTCGGGCCGCGTGAGCTCAACAACGCCGATATGGTGCTGAACGCCGACGGTATGGTCGACCTGATTTTGCGCGCCGATGCCAATCCGCAGACCGTCAATGCCTTCTTCGAGATTGTCGGGCAAGGGCTTGATGAGAACGGCAACACCAGCGGCCAGCCGCAGGTGCAGAAAACCGTGGCCGTCGCCTTCTAGCAACGCCGTTCAGGCCAACGAAACGAGCGCACGGAAAAATCGTGCGCTCGTCTGCTGTGGTGCTCGGATGTGGCTAGTTGATGCTGCCGAGTGACCCTTCGAGTTCGAGGTCTTCGGGGTGGGCGTTCAGGACGTAGAGGGCCCGCCAGGCATCTTCGGTGGCGAAGCCGCCGTCGATGCTGATGTCGAGGCCGGGTTGGATGTACTGCCGAATCGCGTCGGGATCGCCTTCGTTGCGGGGCAGCTTGCCGTAGGGGTCGGTGAAGAACACGCCGTCCACGGTGCCGTCTAGAGCGTCGAAGATCTGCACCGTGTCGGTGTTGGCGTCGATGCGCATGTGGCTGAAGCGGATGGTGCGCCGGGTCGCGTTCGAGCCGGTGCTGATGGCGCCGGTGCAGGTGAAGGTGTCGCAGCTCGTCATGGGGTTGCGAATGTCGAGGGCGAGGCCCGAGGAGCCGTTGTAGCTGAGGCCGACGGTGGTGTTGAGGCCACCGCGCCAGTTTTCGTAGCCGCCGTTGCTGACACCGGCCTGGTTGGCGACCCGCACCCGTTTCACGAAGCTGTCGCCGGTACCTTCGAGTTCGTTGTCGATGCTCTGCTGGTCGGGGCAGGTGGCCGAGAAGGTGGGTTGAATCAGGGTGTTGTCTCCCTGGTTGCTGCGGACCGTGCCGTAGTCGCCTTTGTAGCCGAGCTCCGCCACCAGCTCTCCGGTCTGAGCGTCGACCACGGCGATCACCACCGTGTGTTGCCGGGCGCAGGTACGGCTGATGGCGCTGGTGGTGCTGTGGATGTTGACGTACCAGTGGTAGCGTTTGCCGGTTTCGGCCTCGACGTTCAGGATCACGTAGCCTTTGAAGCCCTCGTGCTGCTCGTTCTGGCCGTAGTTCTTGTCGGCGATGTAGCGAAAGGCGGCCCCGTAGTTGGCCATGCTCGGATCGCTGCCGTGCTCATGCTCGAAGTAGCACCAGTAGACGGTGTCGATCTGGGGGTGCCAGCCTTCGTAGAGGAGTCCGTCGGGACCGGCGGCCAGGTAGAGGTTGTGGACCCAGCCCGGGCATGCGGCGTTGGTGGTGGGGCGGTCGGCCTCGTCGATACCGGCCGGCAGTGGCGGCAGCGAAGACGGCTGACCGTCGGACTCGCCGATCAGCACGGTGTAGGCGTCGTTTTCTTCTCCGGGCGACCCGAGCACCACCTCGCCGGCGCCGAAGCTGCGCCGGTACACGGTGCGGCCGGCGATCTCGCCCTCCTGGCTCCAGCCGGAGAGCCAGCCGGCATACTCTTCCCAGATGACCACCAGCACCGCGTCGCGGCTGAGGAAGAGGTGAAGCCAGTTGTTGATGCCGCTCGAGTCTCTGGGCACCTCGAGCACGTCCCAGTTGTCATAACCGAGATAGCCCGATTGGCGGGGGTGATAGCCGATACCGCTGTAGTGCGGCGTCTGTTCGATCTCGCCCTCCTCGGTTTCGTGTTCGCTGATCCGGTGGTAGCGGATCAGAAGAGCGGGATCGAAACCCGTCGGATGTGCGGCGACCCCATCCGAGATGATCGGTGGGATGATCACAAAGTTGGCGCAGGCTGCCAGCACCAACAGCGTTGCCGATACTGCAGCCACGGTCCACAATCGCTTCATCTTTCCTCCCTCAAACAAACGAGCCGAGCGCATGCCCGGCCGTTAGCGTAATGGGAAAGGGAAACGAATTGGCCGGTTGCGCTACTCGCTCCACCCGTCCAAAGCGCCCAAAATTAAGGCCGGGTTTCATCGCGTCCGAGGTTTCCCTCGGGCAGAGAATAGCACGGCCAGGGGGGCCTTTGGTGTGGAAGAGGTCGCGTTTATGAGGAAGAGGGCTGGTTTATGAGAACAATCCGGGTGGCGAACCGGTCAGAACAGGGGGGTGCTCGAGGGGACCGCCTCGGCGACCTCGACCCGGTCGAGGCGAAAGGTGAGTACTTCGCGACGCAGGTGGCAATAGCCGCGGATGTAGCTGCCGTCGAAGCGGTGCACGTCGACCTGCCGCTCTCTGGCGCCGTAGGTCATGCGCACACTCGCTCTGTTCCGAGCGGCATCTTCGAAGAGCTGATGGTAGCGGCTCCTGGCAAAGCTGACGGGGAACATGCCGCTGCGGTTGCCGCGCTGGTACAGCAGGTGCCCTTCGCGCTTGGCGTACTCGTAGAGATCGCGGGTGAGCCGGACGTCTTCCAGGCAGTAGCGGGCGAGCTTGTCCCAGTCGTTGGCCCGGTAGTACTCCAGGGCGTCGAGGCCGCTGCCGAGCTTGCCGCTGCCGAGGGTGGCTTGGGCGATCGACTCGAGGCTGACCCGGTGCCCCAGCGCCTTCTGGGCCTCGAGCATCAGATCGGTGCTGGGCAGCTGCAGGACCCAGTCGCCGATTTCCGCGGCCAGCACCGGCAGATCGAAGCCCACCAGGTTGAAGCCGACGATGTCGTCGGCGGCCTTCAGGACCTCCGCCAGCCTGCCGAAATCCTCCTGGCGGTAGCTGCGGAAGGCGTCGTCACGGTAGTGGTAGAGCCCGACCAGGCTGACGCCGAGCTGCTCTCGGTTGTGGGCGCCGCCGACTTCGGCGAAGGAGCGCCGGGTCTCTAGGTCGAGGACCAGGCGATCGCTGGCGGCCTCGCTCATGCCAGGGTCTGCTCGAGGTCGAGGAGGGCGATCAGCTTGCCGTGCAGGTGGCCGTTGCTGGCTACCACCCGCTCACCGAGCCGGTAGGGGGCGCCACCGCCGTCGGTCACAGTGCCGCCCGCCTCCTGGACGATGACCACCCCGGCGGCCACGTCCCAAGCGTTGAGTTTGAGCTCCCAGAAGCCGTCGAGGCGACCGGCTGCCACGTAGCACAGGTCGAGCGCGGCGGCTCCCGGCCGACGGACGGTGCGCACCGCGGACAGCATGCGGGCGAAGGCGTCGAGGTTTTCGCCGATGGTGTCGCCGGAATAGGCGAAGCCGGTGGCGAGCATGGCGTTGCTGGGGTTCGTCTCGCTGCTGACCGCCAGCGGCCGGCCGTTCAGGTAGGCACCGCGGCCGCGAACGGCGCTAAAAAGCTCGTCGCGCACCGGGTCGTAGACCACCCCAAGGACCAGGTCACCGTCGATCTCGAGGCCGATCGAGACGCAGTAGAAGGGGAAGCCATGCGCGTAGTTGAGGGTTCCGTCGATGGGGTCGACGATCCAGCGGTGGCTGGCCTCGCCGCTCTGGCCCTGCTCCTCGCCGAGGACCACGTGCTCTGGGTAGGCCGCTAGCAAGGCGTCGCGGATGTGGCTCTCACAGAGGCGATCGACGTGGGTAACCAGATCGTTGGCGCTCGACTTGGTATCGATCTCGAGGTCGCCGTGCACGTGCGTCTGCTGGATGCGGCCGGCCTCGAGGGCGGCTTGGATGGCGCTGTGAAGGTAGTGTGTCAGCTCAGGCATGGGGTCACGATAGCACCGGCCGATAGCGGCAGCGAGCCCAGCTTGGGCTTGGGTGTCGGCGCGGGCGCCGTCGGTGTCAGGCTACGGTCGCCAGATCTTCGTTTTCCGCCGCCTCCTGAACCTGCGTCGCGCCCTCTTCGGCCACAGCCTCGGGCGCCACCGGTCTCGAGGCGTGGTCCGTTACCTCGGCAGGCGACGGCGCCATCTCGGCGATCAGGCGGGCGTGGCGGTCGAAGGTGACGTAGTTGTAGATCCAGTTGGCGAAGGCGTTGACGCGGTTCTGGTGTCCCGGCAGGTAGATGAGGTGGATGAATAGCCAGCCCAGCCAACCGAGGAAGCCCCGGAGTTTGAAGCCTCCCAGCCGGGGGGTGAGTTCGGCGACGCCGGCGTTACGGCCGATGATGGCCATGATTCCCTTGTCGGCGTAGTGAAAACGTCGGGGCGCCTCGTTGCGGAGCTGACGCACCACCTCCCGGGCGGCGTGCTTGCCCTGCTGAATGGCCACCTGGGCGACCTGCGGGAAGCTCCGGCCGCGCGCGTCGCTGGCGCCTGCGATATCGCCGGCGGCGAAGGCGAAGGGCTTGCCGGCCAGTCCCAGGTTGTCTTCAACGGCGAGGCGGTAGCCGCGGGTCAGCTGGGCCTCGAGGGCGTCGACCAGCGGATGTCCGCGCACGCCGGCCGCCCAGATCACCGTCCGGGTGGGGATGGCGCTGCCGCCCTTGAGCACCGCGGCATCGGCGCGCACCTCGGCCACGGAGCTTCCGAGGCGCAGCTCGACGCCACGCCGGGCCAGCACCTTCTTGGCATAGCGGCGCGACTTGGGGCTGAACGGAGTGAGCAGTTCGGCGGCCGCCTCGACCAGGATGATGTGCGCCTGAGTGAGATCGAGTTCGGGGTAGTCGCGGGGCAGCACTCGCTCGAACAGCTCGCTCATGGTGCCTGCCATCTCCACCCCGGTCGGCCCGCCGCCCACGATGACGAAGTTCAGGATACCTTCGTCGATCAGCTCGGGATGGGCGCTGGCACGTTCGAACTGGCGCAGGATGTGGCTGCGGATGTTGGTGGCTTCCGAGAGGCTCTTGAGGTAGAAGGCGTGCTCGCCGACGCCGGGGGTGCCGAAGTCGTTATAGACGGCGCCCGCACCGACGATGAGGAAGTCGAAGGGGAGCTGGTCATCGCTCCCAAGTTGCACCACCCTGTTGCCCCAGTCCACGCCGACCACGGTCCCCTGGCGGAAGCGGACGTTCCGCTGCCGGCGGAAGATGTCGCGCACCTGATGCGCGATGTCGTCGATGGAGAGGCCGGCGGTGGCCACCTGGTAGAGCAGCGGCTGGAAGGTGTGGTAGTTGTGCTGGTCGACGATAAGCACATCGACGGGGGCGTTCTTGAGCGCCTTGGCGGCGTTTAGCCCGGCGAAGCCGGCACCGATGATGAGGACTTTGGGGCGGGTCATGCGAAATCACCTTCTTTTTTCCTCGAACCGTGCGGGACATTCGTCCCACCTCTTGTGAAACATAGTATAAACTATTTTTCACATAGTGGGGTGGGAATCGAAACCTATTACGTCGTCTGCTACTTGATGTGACCAAGAGAGTCGCCTGTTTTCTGAATGGCGTTCAGGACAGCTCAAAGGACTCCCGACAAGCCAAGAAGGCCGGTCAGTACGGCAAATCTCGGATTCCCTCTCGTGCTGGAGGGGTTTCCAACCCTTCCCAGCAACGCATACCAGCTTGAATACTCGGGCTATGGGAGGCGATTTCGAGGTCAGATTCATGTGGGATCAGAGGATGTGCGTGCTGGACACGATGCCGGAGAATGCCGTACTGACCGGCACTTCTTGCCCCTCACAAGGTGTTCAACCCGTCCTGAACGCGGTCCGTAGGATGCGCGATACTCTTGGTGAGCGAGAGAAGAGGGGGAAGGTGGGTTTGCCATGACACACCATCCCCGTTGCCAGAAAAAGCTAGAAGACCTGTTCCTCACAGTCTTCGTCTATATCGACGACTGGCTCA
Source organism: Trueperaceae bacterium (assembly GCA_963662295.1). GTDB lineage: Bacteria > Deinococcota > Deinococci > Deinococcales > Trueperaceae. The sequence continues at coordinate 2,569,894 of OY759346.1, read as the reverse complement.
AGCCCTACCACAACATCCTCCCCAGCAACCAGCACAGCAAGCAAGCTACAGCGAGATCCTCACTATCGCTATACTTCGCGCCCCGCGACCGATCGTGAGGCGTTACGCGCAGCGAGGGGCTCAGGGTGAAAAGACGCCGGTGATGTGGCTAAACCGCCTCCGGTACCTTCCCGCAGGCGTAGAGGAACGTTTCGGCCGTTACGGTAACTCCGACGTCGACCTCAAAACTGAAAACGGCGGCACGCGTCGCCCAAAGCCCGTGTACCGTCTCGCTAGATTCCACGGCGGTTGTCGCGTCGCGGATCAAAACGGTGTTGTATCCCCGTTTGCTCATCGGGCGCACGCCGTAATGTTTGTTGAGAACGCAGAAGTTGGTAGCGAAGCCCGCATAGACTAAATGTCGTATGCGTTTCTCTCGGCAGAACTCCTGGAGCTCGTCGCCGGTTGCGACCACCGCGTCGTCTCCGGCCGGTTCGATGGAGGCGTCGATTCTGTAACTATCAGGATTGTTTTCATCCAGCCAATCCTTGAGCCTAGGCTCCGCCAATACCTTGTTGGGGACGTAGAACTTGCGTTTGTCCGGCCAATCGACGCTAGCGGTGGTTGGGTTGGGCGGTTTCTCATCTCGCTTGGTAGAGGGAGTAGACGGCCCCGGCCTATAGCGGAACGCCGGATAATTCTCCGCCGTGGCACGGTCTGGAGCGTGAACGACGGCGACTCCGATCTCACGGCACGTCTCGAGCACCGGCTTGATCTTCGTCCTGCAGATCGTCTCGGCCCGGGTTCGGTGGCTTTCCAACGGAAAACCTACCCAGCAATCGACTAGGACGAGCGCGGTCTCCTGCACGGGAAGATTCCAGCGCAGCTCTCCGTATTCCAGATTCCGTTCATGCGATGCGTCGTCCGGACCCGTGACTTGCCTCGCGAATCGGACCGGCAGTTCAATCTGCGACATCGTAAACTCCTCTCCCGACTACCCGATGCGGACGATCTGGTCGGAATAGCAGTCCGGCGTTGCGCTGAAGATCGCCAAAGGCGCAGGCGGCTATGGCATCGCCCGGCGGTATTCGTCCGAATCCCACCCGGGATACTGTCCCTCCAAAAGCACCAAGGTCTGTTCCGTGTAGTAGGGATGCCCTGCCGGGGGAAAACGCCAGAGCTGACGCTGGGCGGCGCTCAAGCCACCGATGAACGCCTGGAATACGGCCGCGCCCTTGCCCAAGCCGAGTTGGGTGTAGCTCTTGAAGCCCTCCCAGTAGTGATCAGCGCGGCCGAAGCCGTAACCCCAGGTGAAGCGCTGGCCGTCCTTACGGGTATAGGCGCTGGCGCTGTGCCAGGCAAAATTGGTGAATACGCACACGGTGCCGCCCTTGCACACGAGGGGCACGCTTTTCGTCATGTCGCGGCCGTGCTGCTTGGGGATCAGCCGCAGCGGTGCCTGGTCCTCGTCGACATCCTCGAGGTGTATCCAGAAGCCGATCTGGCCGAACTCGCGCAGGTCTTCGCTTATGGGCAGTAGAGAGTTGTTGCCGTTGTCGATGTGCAGGTTCGAATCGTCGGAGCCGGTACCACCGCGGGTGTGGCCGGGATAGCGGGCGATGAGGCAGCCCACCCGCGCGTGGATGTCGTCGGTCTTGAGCCATTTGCGGGCGAAGGCGATGCCCTCGTCGTCCATGGTGGCGCGGTAGAGCTCGATCTCCTCGTACGGGAAACACTTCAGCAGGCTATGGCCGGCTTGGTCCTGTGGGGGGTTGTCCTTGATCTGCTCGTAGGTGGGCAGGGCTCGTCGCTGCGCCGCCTGCAAGGTTTTTAGTTTGTCGCCGGTTATGAAATTTGGGACAACGACGAAGCCCTCGTGGTCGAGCTCTTCGAGATGCGCGTCGGTCAGTCTACTCATCGTCTGCTCCTGGTTGCTCTGAGATTAGCTGCCCAGCTTTCGTTCTTCTTCTGCGAGCCATTCCTCGTCGATCATCGGCATCGGTTCCGGGGCACCCAACCCGGCCTCTTCGCGCCAGCGCAGCAGCGGGTCCGAAAAGTTCTGCAATTTCTTTACCACCCCAAGCCAATACAACTAGTATAGGAATACTTCAGAACAATTATACTGTCCAGGTAGCGTCCGAGCATATTTTATCAACAGGAACAAAATTTTAGAAACCATTGAATATTATGGTACCCCCCGGGGACTATCTCCTATCAATGTTCAATTGATAAAGAGGTAGAAGAGATAAAAAAAGTTAGGTAGATAAGGGGTGTTTCGGGTGGTATATTGCGTCTTCGGCTGGACTCTGTCGGCGAAATCAGTTATTGCCCTTGCTCAGCAACAACGTTGGAGTTTGGATGATAGGGTCGTGCTGTGAGATCATCTCACGACCGAGGACTGCCATGAGTGAAACCCAGAAACATGCTCAGCTTCAAATGGTTTACCGCAAACGATACTTGGGTAATCCACCGGTCAGTAAGCTGCCCGATGGTTATCGTTTGCGCTCGTATCTGCAAGGTGATGAACGACGTTTCTATGAAGTTATGGAACTATCTGGTTGGTCGGGTTGGGATGATGAAAAATTGGCGCCCTGGATCGTGCGAATCCTACCGAGATGCTGGTTCATGGTTATCCATGAAGCGAGCGATCAAATTGTAGCTACAGCAATGGGTTTACATAGTTACACCGATGAGCATCCTTTTGGTGGTGAATTAGGCTGGGTAGCCTCTGATTCTGCTCACAGGGGTAAACGTTTGGGCCTGGCTGTATCGGCTGCTGTTACCGCAAGGCTTATTGAAGCTGGCTACGATAATATCCATCTCTATACGGAGCATTGGCGCTTGGCTGCTATCAAGACATACTTCAATTTGGGCTACGTTCCTTTTCTTTATCTTCCGGAGATGCAGGAGCGTTGGCGGATCGTTTGTGAACAGCTCAGCTTACCTTTTGCGCCAGATCGTTGGGGGTACTAAGGGACCGGTCGCTGATACAGTTGTTGCTCCTGCCGCGGGGTCTGCAGCTGTTCTGGTCACTCCCCCAAGCCTAGTCCACCTTTCCCGCCCCATACGGAAGATCGAGATTTCCAAAGCGCACGATTCGCTTGTGTCGCCCGACGGACCGTTGGTGACACGGTTCAGGGTCCGGCAACGGTGCGAACACAAGGGTTGGAACTATCTCCAGCATTGACACCCCTCCATTTATCTGACTATAGTCAGATAAATGGATCAGATTGCCCGCATTCGCCGGTTCAATCGAACGCTGACCCACCATATCGGGGTACTCGACGATCGCTTTCTTGGGCGGGACCGGTCTATCGGTGCGTCTCGACTACTGTTCGAGATCGGTTCACAAGCCAGCGACGTTCGAGACCTCCGTGCTCGACTTGGACTCGATTCCGGCTACACGAGTCGCCTGTTGAGAACGCTTGAAAAGGATGGTTTGGTTGCCGTGGGTCGGTCCGAGGAGGATGCGCGCGTACGCTCAGTAACCCTCACGTCCAAAGGGATCGCTGAGGTTGCAGCGCTCGATCGCCTCTCCGACGAAGCGGCCGTTTCGATGCTGGAACCGTTGACCGACAGACAGCGGGCCGTTCTGATCGAAAGCATGGATACCGTTGAGAGGCTGCTTCGGGCGGGTGCCACCACGATAGGGATACATGACCCCAAAAGCCGGATGGCACAAGCGTGTCTTGCGCACTATTACCACGAACTGGCTGAACGCTTCGATGATGGTTTCGATCCTGACGAAAGTATTTCAGCCGCACCAGAAGACTTGGTACCGCCGAGTGGCTACTTCCTCGTTGCAGAGCTGCATGGGCGTGCCAATGGTTGTGGCGCACTGAAGTGCCGCGCCGGGTATGGCGAGGTCAAACGAATGTGGGTGGCGGCCTCGACGAGGGGGCTGGGTCTCGGCAGGCGTATTCTTGCCCGGCTCGAAGAGATTGCGCGTCAGCAGGCGCTACCTGGCCTGCGACTCGAAACCAACAGAGCGCTGGTCGAGGCGCAAGCGTTGTATCGGTCTTCCGGCTATCGTGAGGTAGCACCTTTCAACGACGAACGGTACGCCCATCACTGGTTTGAGAAAACCTTGTGAACGGATCGCGTGCCCCTCGTCACCCGCCCCATCACGCCTGGCGCCCACCCTCTCGTTGCACCTTCCGAATAAACGCGGCCGCCCGGTCGTACTCGGCTTCGTCGGGTAGATGCTCCAGAATCAGCGGGGTGTCCGCGTCGAGCCGGTCGAGCTCCTCCAGAAAGACACCGTAGTCCAGGGCTCCGTCGCCGGGCGTGACCTCATCGAGGTGGACGATGGACCGATCGTCGAGGTGGACGTCCTTGGCGTGGCAGCTTACCGTGTAGCGCCCCAGTTTCGCGAAGCACTCTCGCACGAGGTCGGCGTTCCGGAAGTAGCGCTCCGCGGAGTTGATCATATTCACCGGGTCCAGGTGCACCGCCACCCGATCCCGGTCGATGGCCCCCAGCAGTCGCAGGTAGCTGTCGGGCGAGTCGGGGTACATCCACTGCATCGCCTCCAGCGTGTAATAGGCCGATTCGGGCTGCCCGGCGTCGACGATCTCGCGAACGCTAGCCACGATCATGTCGAACGTCTCGCCGGTCAGGTTCTTCGGGTCCGGCCCGTCCCACCGTGCACCTCGGGAGCCGGTGACGTTCACGCAGCAGCGGGCGCCGATGGAATCGGCCAGCGTGAGGGCTGCCTTGCAGGTCTCGAGCGCCTGCGCCCGCTCCGCCGGGTCGGAGCTCAGGGGGTTGCTCCAGGCGCCCACTTCGGCGATCACGATGTCGGCCGCCTCGGCTGCCTGTCGGTAGGCCCTCACCGTCGCATCGTCGGTTCCCGGCCGGACGGGGGCCAACGCCGCCCGATACCCCTTGGCCCGGACGGCATCGACCCACGCATCGGGGTCCGGGGATTGACCCCCTCCCCAGCCCTCCCCCTAGAAGGAGGAGGGAGCTTAAAAGCAACCCTGGCTACGATAGGGAACACCATGGGGTGGGTAGTGATGGGCGTGAATACGTCTTGAGTAACGAGAACAACAACAGGGATAACCGAGGTGTGAAGGAACCAATGGACACCTGTTAATAGGACCCAAAGTCAACAACAGGCGTCCCTGCCCTGCCCCCTGGTGGTCATGCCTTCATGCTTGTTGCTTCGTAGTTGTGGTGCTGGAGGAGTTTTACTCCGTAAGCGTCGTGCAGACGTACCCTGGACTGCTGGTACTCAATCCTAGGAACACGTTATGGAATCGTTATCCGAGTACCTTGTTGTTACTCACGATTGCCTTTTGCTCCCTCCCCCTGGTAGGGGGAGGGCTGGGGAGGGGGTAATTCCCCACGCGGCTAGCGTGAAACTTCTAGTAGCGATACCTCAACCAAATTGCCTAAAGAAGGCTTTAGACACCCAAGCCACGAACTGCTGATCTCTAGATACCGAAGGTGGCTGAAGGGGCACCAAACCTACTACTTCTTTCACTTCCCCTTATCCGACCCTTCTTGCTAGCCCACTCACCACCACCTTCTCGATCTCCCATTGCCAGAATTCTCCCTCTTCCAGATGCTCGATCTCCCAACCCCTGCCCAGCAGTTCCTGGGCTCGTTCAGGGGTGTAGAACAGGTAGCTTCGTCCCACCGCCGACAGCTCCCAGTAGTTCGGTTCCACCTCTCGGGCGTCGCGGTAGTCGTATTGGAGCCCCCGTTGCCGATGCTTTTCGCTGTTGACGATGAATAGAAGACGCCCGCCCGGTTCCAGGACCCGGCGGATCTCTTGAAAGAGCTGGCGTGCGCTGGCCGGTGGCAGCAGGTGCACCACGCAGCGAGACAGTACCAGGCGGAAGCGCTCATCGTCGAAGGGGAGGGGTTGCGTCAGGTCGCCGATGGCGGCGGGGAGGCTCCAGCGCTCTCGGACATGCTTCACTGCGATGGGGGAGGCGTCGAGGCCGCTGGGGGCATAGCCCAGCTCCTCGAGCCGGAGCATGTCGGCGCCGAGTCCGCAGCCGAGATCGAGGGCCTCGCCAGCGGGGTCGCCAAGCAGCGGCAGGAACCGGTCCAGCCAGGTGGTGCCGGCCAGCTGTTCGGCGCGTTCGAGCGCCTGCTGGCCGAGAACGCGCCGGTAGATGGTATCCCATTGCGCCATCGGATCGAGCCTAACGGGTGGTGCCGATTGGCGTCAAACGGGGAGCGTGATGGAAGGCGGGCCGGCGTCCATTACGACAGGTCGAGGCGGGCCTGGAGCACTTTAGCATCGAGGCCGAACTGCGCTTCGAAGAGGCGGGGCGTGGGCTCCAGAATCTCGAGACCGCCTTCGAGCGTGTCTGTCGGGGCGTCGTTCGAGCGTGTGGGGGAATCGTTCGAGCGCGTTGGGGCGTCGTTCGAGCGGATGGGTGCGCGCTTCGAGCGGCTCTTTGAAAACTTCGAGCGGAGGGTCGACGGCTGGTTTGGCGGCAGCGCCGAGCCGCTCGGCGTTCCCTCCAGGATCACCGTGACATGGGTCGTACCCATAAGGATCGTGTTTCAAGACCGACGGTAGCGACCACGCGGGCACGGATCGCCGCCGGTGACAGCCAAAAGAAGAGCGGCCGAAGGCCGCTCGTTCACGTGCATAACGGTCGGAAGCGGTTAAATCTTGACGCGCTCCTTGAGGCCCTTGCCGGGTTTGAAGGCAGGGTACTTACTGGACGGGATATGAATCTTGTCCGTAGTGCCGGGCTTCACGCCGGTGCGTGCTTTGCGAGTGCGAACCTCAAAGGTGCCGAAGCCGGTCAGTTGCACCTTGTAGTTGTTATCCAGGTGCGAACTGATCTTGTCCAGCATGGTGTCCATTACATCCTTTACGTCCTTCTTCTTCATTCCAGTCTCGTCGGCCACGAGATCAACGAGGTCGGCCTTGCTCACGGTCTGGCTTGTGGCCATGGAAACTCCTCCTCAGAATGGGAATATGGCTCACCGGCACCATAGCATGGAAGAAATGCCGAAGCAAGTCTGTCACGGCGTTTATCGTATTTTTCACGCCGCTGCTCGGTGGCAACAGGTAGGGTTTATCTCTTACCTATCGTCGGTGGGTTCTCGGCAGGCTCGATCTCAGCGGCGGGCTCGGAGCCGGGAAGGAGCCCGTTCACCCGGTGCATCAGCTCGTTTGTCAGGGCTCGGATCTCGTCGCGGGAGCGGCCCACAGGACCCAGAGGATCGCCGAAGCGAACGTGGAAACGCCGTCCCTCACGCCAAATCGCGGCAGGAATCAGAGGCACGCTGGCCCGTTGAGCCAAAAAAGCGGCCCCGTCGAGCGCCGCGGCCGCGCCGTCACTGCGGGTCCCCTGAGCGAAGATCCCCAACGCCCGGCCGCCACGAATGCGCCGCAGCGACTCCTTGATGGCGCCGATGTCGTTGGCCTCCCGGTCCACCGGGTAGGCGCGCAGGCCGGACAGGAGCAGCCCCAGCCAGCGGTTTTCGAAAAGCTCCTTTTTGGCCATGAAGTTGATCTCTCGGGGCACTGACACGCCCAGCACTGGCGGATCGAGGCCGTTGGTGTGGTTGGCGGCCACCACCAGCCCGCCCGTGCGCGGTACCTTCTCCCGCCCCTCGATTTTCAGGCCGTAGAAGAGCCGAACGAATGCCAGAAACGTCAGGCGTCCGAAGTGGAAGAACCACAATCCCCGCACCGCTCGCTGCAGCAGGCGCATGGCCGCCATTGTACCGCCGGAGCGCCGTGAACGCCGCTCAGCTGCTGGAAACTGCGGCGTCGAGGCTGCGCCGGGTGTCGCTGAGTTCGGCGGCGAGCAGTGCCCCCACCAAAAACAGCAGCAGCGCCAGGTAGAGCCACAGCAACAGGATTACCAGGCTGGTGATCACCCCATAGACGAGATTGAAGCGATCGATGTTGAAGGTGATCAGCAGCCCTTGCCGCATTACCAGGATGGCGGCGGTGCTGAAGGCACCGCCGGCCAAGGCGCCCACCCAGTCGCTGCCACGCCTCGGCAGAAACCGAAAACAGAGGGTGAAGGCGGTGATCGCGAGCGCCAGGCGCAGCAGCCCCGACAGCGCCACTCCCAGGGGCAAGGGCAGCGGCGGCAGCGGGATATTGAGCCCCTCGAGTTGCGTCGCCAGCACCTCCGAAATGCGGTTCAGGGGTGACACCAGCGCCCCACCTACCACCTCGATGCCGATAACCAGGGCCACCACCAGAACCAGGACCACCGCGATCAGCCGCTTGCGCCAGAAGCTACGGCTCTCGGGCACCTGGAAGATCACCTCGAGGGCGAGCTGAAGCGAGGTGAAGAAGCCGGTCGAGGCCCACAGCAGGATCAGCAGCGATAGCACGGTGCGGGCCAGCGCCCCCTGGCTCAACTGCGACACGATCGCTTCGAAGCTCTGGGTGATCATCTCGCCGCTGTTCTCCTCGAAGGGGAGGACCTGTGCCACCAGGTCTTCGAGCGCAGTGCGGTACTGGACGGCTAGGTCGGGCTGGGCCTGCAACACCACCCCCAGCCAGCCGCCGAAAAGCAGCAGCAGCGGCCCTAGCGAGAAGGCCGCGTAGAAGGCCAGAGCGGCTGCCAGCACAGGAATACGGGTACTCTGGAAGCGGTCGTAGAGACGTCGGGCGAGGGGCCAAGCGGTGGCTTGAATGAACGAGCGTAGGCCGGACATGAGCTAGCTCTGCTGCGCGCGCCGCCGATCGAGGACGATGGCTACGAGAATGCCGGCCACCGCCACCAGTATGTGAAGCGTGATCCACAGACCGGCGACACTGTCCCAGGGCAACGATACGGTGAACAGATCGCGCCGAGAGGCGATCCTTACAAAGATCAGCGGCACCGACATCAGCAGCGGCGATACCACCAGGGCCGGCAGGCGCCAGCCGTACTCGAGCCCCAGCATGGCCAGCAGGTTCCCGCTCAGCATCACAGGCAGCATCACCAGCCAATCGGGATCGCCTGCGATCAGTGCCAGCGGTGGCGCCAGCAGCGCCGTGAGGTAGGCGAACGGCATGCCGCCCATCGCGAACGCCAGGTAGCTGCACAGCAAGACCCCGAGGCTGCGGAGCAGCAGTGGCAGTGGCGCCACCGCCACCACCACGGCAGCCAGAAACAGGAACACCCCGATGACGATGATCTGGGGAACGGGTACCGTCCGAATCACGACGGCACGCCCCTGCGGCTGCTGCTATGCATTTTCACCCGCTGCGCCTCTTGAGGCATCGTACCGCTCCGATCAGGCGACGTCGAGAACTTCACCCAGGCGGGCCTGGATCTCATCGATGCGCCTCAGAAATGCCCCGGTGGCCGAGCTGGCGTGGGCGGCGACCTCTTCTGGGGTGCCTTCGGCCACGATGTAGCCGCCCCTGGCGCCGCCGTCGGGTCCGAGATCGATGATCCAATCGGCGGTCTTGACCACGTCCATGTTGTGTTCGATGACCACCAGACTGTTGCCGCCGTCGACCAGTCGCTGGAGTACGTCGAGGAGCTTCCGGGTGTCCTCGAAGTGAAGGCCGGTGGTGGGTTCATCGAGGATATAGAGGGTGCGACCGGTCGACCGCTTGCCCAGCTCGGAGGCGAGTTTGACCCGCTGCGCTTCGCCGCCCGACAGGGTGGGGCTGGGCTGACCGACCTTGAGGTAGCCGAGACCCACGTCTTTCATGAGGCGAAGTTTGCGGGCCACGTTGGGGATGTTCTCGAAGAAGTCAAAACCCTCGTCGACCGTCATGTCGAGCACGTCCGAAATCGAGCGTCTGCGGATCTTTACCTCGAGCGTCTCTTTGTTGTAGCGGGCGGCCTTGCACACCTCGCAGGGTACGTAGATGTCCGACAGGAAGTACATCTCCACCTTGACGGTCCCGTCGCCCTTGCAGGCCTCGCAGCGGCCCCCCTTGACGTTGAAGGAGAAGCGGCCGGACTTGTAGCCGCGCTTGCGCGCCTCCGGGGCACGAGCGAACAGGTCCCGGATTTCGGTGAAGATGCCGGTGTAGGTAGCGGGGTTCGAGCGCGGGGTGCGGCCGATGGGGCTCTGATCGATTTCGATGACCTTGTCGACGAACTCGTTGCCGAGGATACGGTCGTGGCTGCCTGGGATCGCCTTCGCTCGGTACAGCTGCTTGGCCAGGCTGGCGTGCAGGATGCGGTGGACCAGGGTCGACTTGCCCGACCCCGAGGCCCCGGTGATGCAGGTGAGGGTGCCGAGTGGAATCTCGACATCGATGCCCTTGAGATTGTGCTCGCGGGCGCCCACGATCTTGAGGCGTTTGCCGTTGCCGGCGCGTCGAAGCGCCGGAACCGGGATGCTCTTGTCGCCACGCAGGTAGGCGGCGGTGAGCGAGGTGCGGTGCTTGGTCAGCTCTTCGGGGGTCGCCGCCACCACCACCTCGCCCCCATGAATGCCCGCCCCCGGCCCCAGATCGACGATGAAATCGGCGGCCCGCATCGTCTCCTCGTCGTGCTCCACTACGATCAGGGTGTTGCCGAGGTCGCGCAGGTTCAGCAGCGTCTTGAGCAGCCGGGCGTTGTCGCGCGGGTGGAGCCCAATCGACGGCTCGTCGAGCACATAGAGCACGCCCGTCAGCCCCGAACCCACCTGGGTCGCCAGCCGAATCCGCTGGGCCTCGCCGCCCGACAGGGTGTTGGCGCTGCGGTCGAGGCTCAAGTAGTCGAGACCGACATCCTCGAGGAAGCCGAGCCGGTTGCTGATCTCCCGCAGGATCGGCTTCGCTACCGCCCCGGCCGCGCCCGGGAGGATCAACTTCGAGAACAGCTCGTGGGCTTCCAACACTGTCAGGGACGAGACGTCAGCGATATTCTTACCATCGATCAGGACGGCCAGAACCTCCGGTTTGTAGCGGCTGCCGTGACAGTGTGGGCACGACACCAGCGACATGAACTCCTCGAGCTTTTCGCGCCCGTAGTCGCTCGACGCCTCCTTGAGACGGCGCTCCAGGTTGGGGATCACCCCTTCGAATTCGGCCTTGAAACGCATGGTCTCGCGACCGCCGCGCTTGTAGACCACGTCGATGGGCTCCTCGCTGCCGCGAAGGATGGTGTCCCGGACGTTCTCGGGCAGGTCGCCCCAGGGTGTCGACAGGTCGAAACCGAGGTGTTCGGAGAGTGCCCGCAGGCGATCCCAGTAGAACACCTTGCTGCCGTCGGCACGTCCGCCCGACCAGGGCAGGATCGCCCCCTCGGCGATCGAGATGGTCTCGTCGGCGATGATCAGCGCGGGATCGAACTGTTGCAAGTAGCCCAGGCCGCTGCAGTTGTTACAGGCACCGTAGGGCGAGTTGAACGAGAACACCCGCGGTTCGAGCTCTTCGAGAAAGGTGCCGTGCTCGGGGCAGGCGAACCTCTCCGAGAACAGCTCGTCCACGCCGTCGTCGGGCAGGAACAGCCGCATCAGCCCCTCGCCCTTGAGCAGGGCCAGCTCGGTCGATTCGGCGAGCCGGGCGCGGTCGTCCTCGAGCAGTCGCACCCGATCGACGACCAGGTCGATGTCGTGTTTTTCGTAACGCTCGAGGTTCGCCTTCAGCGCCTCGTCGAGGGTCTGCACCACCCCGTCGAGCCGGATGCGGGCGAAGCCCTCCTTCTTGAGGTCTTCCAGGAGCTTCTTGTATTCACCTTTGCGGCTGCGCACCATCGGCGCCAGCAGCATGGCCCTGGCCTCGCGATAGTCCTCGACCATACGGTCCACGATTTCGCTGGCCGACTGCTTCTCGATGGGTTTGCCGCACACCGGGCAGTGGGGCGCACCGGCGCGAGCGAACAGCAGCCGCAGGTAGTCGTGGATCTCGGTGACGGTGCCAACCGTCGAGCGAGGGTTGTGGCTGGTGGTCCGCTGATCGATGGAGATCGCCGGCGAGAGACCGTCGATACCGTCGACATCGGGTTTGTCCATGACCCCCAGGAACTGCCGGGCATAGGCCGACAGGCTTTCGACGTAACGGCGTTGGCCTTCGGCGTAGATGGTGTCGAAGGCCAGGGTGGACTTGCCACTTCCGGACACGCCGGTAAAGACGATGAAGGTGTTGCGGGGGAGCGTGAGATCGACGTCCTTGAGGTTGTGCTCGCGGGCGCCGCGTATGACGAGGTCCTGCAAGATGCCTCCTTCACACGGCCCGGATCGGCCGTGGACATGCCGGACAAGTGCGAAGCGGCACCATGATGAGCTCTAGGTAGGATGCCGGAACCAAAACAAACAAGTATACCAAAGGACGCGAGGGAATGACTATGGTAAAGGTACGGGCTCTATAATGAAAGCTCACTCAACAGGGAGCCTTTTGTTTGATGCGCCTAGAACTGCTTCGAAATCCTGCCCTATTTACAGAGCACGGCAGAAAGTCACTTTCCAGCAAAGAGGGCGGCCTCTTTGCCTATCTGGTCGTGGAGGGGCCGACTCCAAGAGCCAGACTGGCCGGGCTCTTGTGGCCAGAGGTTGGCGAGCAACGCGCCAGGGCCAATCTCCGGCAGATGCTGCACCGGCTCGAGGAAGGGGGCAAGATCTTGCAGGGCCCGAATCCGCTGGCCGTTCCCGCAGACCTGGACGTCGATCTGAGCGACACCTTCGACAGCGGCGAACTCGTGCGGCGTGTCCAGTCTGCTATTCATAACGATCAAGCAGCGGGCGCCTGACCTGGTAGCCGCAACGAAACCCGGGCACGCCCTGTCATAGGATGTGCCCGGGTTTTCATCACGGCAGTTGTTGAGGTAGTGCAGAGACTAGCCGTCTTTGGGATCGATGATCTCGACGTCGGGGTCGCGGGTGAAGACGAACTGCGCCTTCAGCACCAGCGCTACCACCACTGCGATCACCAGCAGCAGCGGTACCCGCCAGAGCAGGAATACACCGATGAGCAGGGCGATGGTGAGGGGCAGGCTGAAGATGGTTCCGCCCTGCGGGTTTCGCAGCACGAGGCGGCGCCGGTTGCCCTGCCGGATGAGGTTGCCGATGCGATCGAAGATGCGTTTGATGGCGGTTTCCGGGGTGCGTTCGTTCTGGTCGCTCATGAGGGTCCTCCCCTTGGTGTACGCGACGCCCTCAGGCGTCGGCTTGCGGCAGGGCCTGGTCGTCGCCCTGTTTGTCCTGAGTGGTGTCGTCCTGGTTGCCGGGTTCGCGGCGCTCGACCGCGATGGTCAGGTTGGCTGCCAGAGCGGCAATCGCCCCGATGGCGGCCCATACCGGTAGCAGCACCGTGCCGATCACGCCGATGGTCAGGGGGATTTCGATGAGGGTCCGACCCTCATCGTTCTTGATGGTGATCCGCCGGACATTGCCCTCGCGCACCACCTCCTTGACCTTGGTGATGACGGCCTCGCCGGATACCTTGAACTCCTCGGTAGCGGTGGTCTGACCGTCGCCGGTCTCGGTGTTCTTGTCACGTTCGCTCATGGTCTGAATCCTTACCGGGCGCGGTTCGCCCTGTGATGGTGCGAGTGTAGACGCCCGAGGGGTGACTTGTCTTCCTACCAAAGGGTGAGCCGAAGGGTGAGCCGGTAGACTGTCCCCTAGTGACCGTACGCGGCGTGATCTTCGACATCGGCGGGACCATCATGTGGTTGCAGCACCGCCGGTTCATCGGGGCCGGCGCCTGGGCGCTCAGCCACTACCTCGGCGGGCTCGGGATCCTGCCGAAGGAGCGCTTCAAGCCGTTCTCACAGGAGCTCGAGTCCCGCTTCGCGGCGTCGCCCAAGGAGGGCCCGAACTACAGTCAGATCAACACCACGGCCTCGATCCTCGAGGCTGTCGTGGAGGCGGACGGTCACGCGCCCGCCGACGGTGAGCTGGCCCTGTTCGAACAGGTCTTCAACGCCCCCGCAGTGGCGGGTGCGGCGCCACTGCCGGGGATGATCGTGGTGATCGAGGCGCTTCGCGGCCGGGCGCGCCTAGGCGTCGCATCCAACACCCGGTCGCACCAGTTCATCGAGGCGGTGGCGACGCGCTTCGGCCTGCACAACGCTTTCGAGCCGCTGGTGACATCGGTCTCGTGCGGCATTCGCAAGCCGGGCGCCGGGATCTTTCAGGCGGTGCTCGACAGCTGGGGGTTCGATCCGGACGAGGTGGTGATGGTGGGAGACTTGGCCCACAAAGATGTGGCCGGCGCCAAGGCTCTGGGCCTGCGGACGATCTGGCTCACCACCGACGTCGACGAGCAGCGCGACGATCATGGGGCCGACGCGGTGGTCTCGGTGCCAGCGGCGATTCTCGATGTGCTGCACGGCTGGGGGCTGCCCCGCTAGACCAGCCCCAGCTCCCGGGCCCTCGCCACCGCCTCGGTTCTACGCTTCACATTCAATTTGGCATAGATGTTTTTGGTGTGGGTCTTGACGGTATTGAGCGAAATGTCGAGGCGCTGGGCGATCTGTTTGTTGGAGAGGCCGGCCGACACCAGCACCAGCACCTGCTGTTCGCGCGCCGACAGCAGTTCGCTCCAGCGCTCCGTCGGTCCGGCCTCGAGGCGGGCTGCCGCGGGCCGTTCGAAGGTGTCGAACAGGCGCCCGCGCTGCTCGAGCGAGATACCGGCAGCTACCGCCGCGGCCACCAGCTCGGACAGCGGCCCGCCGTCGTCGTTGCGCTTCAGAAAGGCGTTCAGCTGGTGGCGGATCTGTTCGGCCTCCGGGTGGGCGGCGATCACTTCGGCCGCGCCGGCACTGTCGTCGGCCAGCAGCGCGTGGCGCAGCGCGTCGGCGGGGTAGTCGTTGGCGGCAAACCAGCGCGCCGCCCGGCCGTGTAGGGTCGGCACCAGAGCGGGCCGGGCCGCTTCGAGCCGATGGCGCAACAGCTCCTGGAACAGCGAATGGTAGCGGAACCAGCGTCGCTGACGGTCGAGCGGGCTCAGGAACAGGCCGGCGCGCTCGAGCTTCTCGATGGTCTGGAGCCCGCCCCGCTGCTCGGTCACGACGTCGGCCAGCTCGGGGCAGAAGCGATCGAGGACCGAGGTGAGCAGCAGGAAGGTCTGGATCTCGTCGTCCTGCTTGAGCAGCACCTCCTCGGTGAGGTATGCGAGCACATACGGATCGGTGCCGGTGAAATAGGGGATGAAATTGCTGGCGTCGTCGCGCCCCTGAAGCGACAGTGCGGCCAGCTGCAGGCCGGCCGCCCAACCCTCGGTCCGTTGCGCCAGTTCGCTACTGTCGCCCCGGCTCAGCTCCAGCTGCATGCCGGCAGTCAGCTCGCCCACCTCTTCGGCCGTGAAGCGCAGCGCCTCGGTTCGCAACTCTGTCAGCTCTCCGCGCACCCGCAGGCGGGCCAGCGGTAGCGGGGGCTCGCTCCGGGTGGCGATGATCAGGTGGAGTTGTTCGGGGGCATGCTCGATCAGGAAGCGCAGCGCCTCGTGCACCTTGGATGCCTCGATCAGGTGGTAGTCGTCGAGGACCAGGGCCAGGTCCTCGACGTTTTCGGAGACGTCGTTGACGATGGTGGTGAGGGCGGCGCCAGCGTCGTCACCGACAAAGTCCCCCAACGCCTGCAGGGTGTCGTCGATCTCTTGCAGGGCGGCGGCCAGGTGGCGCAGGAATCTGCCGGGGTCGTTGTCGTCCCGATCGAGGGTGAGCCACGCCACCGGCAGCGGGGCGCGCTCCAGCCAGCTGGCCAGAAGCGTCGTCTTGCCGTACCCGGCCGGGGCGGCGACGAGGGTGAGCGTGCGGCGCATGCCGGCGTCGAGCGCCTCGAGCAGCCGCTCCCGCATGAGTCGACGGTCCCGGGCACGAGGGGGCCGCAATTTGGTGGTGAGCAGGGTCTTGGGCACGACGCTCCGGTGATACCACCAGTATAGGTCGTGCGCCGTTTGGGAGCGGTTGCAAGCCTATCTGGTAAGCTCGTGGCAGCCAACCGCTGCGGTACCGAGACGGCGCCGCTGGATCGAGGTGAATGCTGTGACCGCCGATCGCGATATGAGCACCGAACGAACCATGGCCCTGTACGGCGTCATCTTTGCCGGGATCGGGGCGCTCGGCATCCTCTTCTTCTGGGCCATCGGTGCCGTGCTGCTGCTGACCGGCAACGGCGGCACCATCAACGAAATGGGCCTGGGCCGGCTGGGGCGAACCCTGTACCTGATCTATCCGGTGGTGGCCGTGGTGTCGCTGGCGGCAGGCATCGGGCTGTTTCTGGCGCGCCGCGAGATGATGGCGGTTGCGGCAGCAGGCCTGCCGATAGCAGGCGCGGTGTTATTCACCTTCGCCCTCGTGTTCCTTCGCTAGGAGAGCCTCTCGAGCAGCGCTTCGGGCAGGCGCATGGCGACGCGTCCCCCAGAGGCTGCGAGCTGTTCGGGAAAGTGTTCTAGGGCGGCAAAGGGAAGACCGGGTTGCCAGCTCTCATTCATGACGGTGACACTCTCTGGAACGGCATGTCCGCCGCCGGCGAGCCGTTCGAGATAGGCCAGCACTTTGCCTGCATCCCAGGGCGTCAAGGCACTCTCGGACGTCAGCTCGCCACGGCGCTCTAGCTCCTCCACGGCGCGCGTCAGATTGGCATCGCTGAGGCTGAGCCCTTCGGCGTGATGTTTGATCAGCGTCAGCGTAACCTGCGGCCCGATCTTGTGGAACAGGCGGTCGAGCGGCGAAGCCAGTACCGAGAAACGCAGCTGTTCGTCCCGCTGTGCCAGTGGGGTAAGGGCGTAGAGGCCGAGATTGGCTTCGAGCAGCTCTCGGAGCCGGTCCGCAACCGCTTCACCCGGTTCCGGCGTTATCAGAAACGTCATCTCCACGTTGGTGCCGACGAACTGGGCAGCTGCCACGCGGATACGGTCGGCGCTGAGTGGCTGGTGCATGACTGCATGCTAGCAGCGGCGGTGGAACGATGGTCGCTGCCGGGCGCGGTAGCGTGGACCGTGGCGCACAAAAGCAAACGACGTAGCAGACAGGTGCGTCGGCAGCAGCGCAAGAGGGCCCTGCGGCAAGAGCAGACGGTGTCCGCCAAAGGGGTGGCGGAGCGTCTCTCGGAGCGCATCTTCCACGAGGCCAGGCAGCGGCGTTCAGGCGTCCCGTAGCGACCGTGACATGCGCGACCGAGGCGGGGGCGGGGGTGGAATCATGGTAAACTGCGAACGCCTTTGGTACGGTGCTTGGAGGAGGCATGCAACTCACTTACCTCGGACATTCGGCGGTGCGTGTGACGCTCGGGGGGCACGAGATTCTCATCGATCCGTTCCTCTCCGGTAGCGGCGTCGCCCCAGTCGCTCCGACCGAGGTATCGCCTTCGCATATCGTCCTCACCCACGCGCATGGTGATCATGTCGGCGACACCGAGGCCATCGCCAAGCGGGTGGGTTCCACCGTGGTATCGAGTTTCGAGATCGCCAACTACTTCGGGGCCCTCGGGGTTCAGGGACACCCCATGAACCCTGGAGGCGGCTTCGATTTTCCGTTCGGGCGCCTGACCTTCACCCCCGCCTGGCACTCGAGCTCCTTTCCGGACGGCACCTACGGGGGGATGCCGATGGGGGTGGTGGTGGCGGCCGGAGGCAAGCGGCTGTACCATGCCGGCGACACCGCCCTGTTTTCGGACATGCAGCTCATCGGCCGGCATGGGCTCGATGTGGCGCTGCTACCCATCGGCGACAACTTCACCATGGGTCCGGACGATGCCCTCGAGGCGGTAAAGCTGCTGAAGCCCGGCCGCGTGGTGCCCATTCACTACAACACCTTCGACGTGATCAAGCAGGACGCCGCGGCCTTCAAGCGTCGGGTGGAAGCCGAGACCGATTCCGAGTGCCTGGCGCTGGTGCCGGGCGAGGGATTCGAGGCCTAGTGGAGCGATGGGGGCTAAGATGGGGGCTAAGATAGGAACACATGCGGGCTGATTTCACACCTCCCGACTTCGTGCCCGACGGCTACACGCCGCTTCAGAGGCTCGGTTCGGGTCAGACGTCCCACGTCTATCTGGCCACCCATGCCAGCCGGGGAGAGGTGGCCCTCAAGCTGCCCCGCACGGAGCTGCAACACCGGCCGGTGCTGCGGCGCATGTTCGAGAACGAAGTGCAGATTACGCTCGGCCTGAAACACCCGAACGTGGTTCAGGGCTTTGCCGGGTACCCTACCGGTCCACGGGCGTATCTGGAGCTCGAGTACTGCGCTGGCGGGACCCTCGACCAGCTTCTCCTGGAGCAGGGAAGGATGCCTCTCGAGCGCTCTCTGACGCTGATTCTCGAGGTGGCCAAGGGCCTAGAGTACACCCATGACCGGCAGGTCCTGCACCGCGATGTCAAACCCGCCAACGTCTTTCTGAAGGAGGGGGGCGTGGCAAAGATGGGCGATTACGGGACGGGCATCTTCTCGGCCGAGGAAACCCAGGAGCGTGTGGGGACCGCTTTCTATATGGCGCCAGAGATTTTCGAGGGCCAGACCTCGACGATCCCGACCGACGTCTACAGCCTCGGCGTGCTCGCCTACGAGGTGCTTACCGGCGTTCGCCCCTTCCTTGGGGACAGTTACAATTCGTTGATGATGGCGCACCTGACGGGGTTGCCTCGCGATCCCCGGAACTACCGCCAGGACATGCCCAAAGGGCTTTCTCGGGTCGTATTGCGAGCGATGTCGCGCGATCCCGAGAAGCGCTTCCGAAGCGTAGAACGCTTCATCCACGATTTCCAGGTCGTGGCCGGAATCGAGGACACCAGCCAGGAGGGCACGCTCCAGACCGGGCGTGCCGGCAGGGTTTCGGGTTCCGCCAAGGACGCCGACGACGACAAGAGTAATCGGCGTGGAGGCCTGTTCGGACTGTTCCGTCGCAAGCGGTCCTGAGTGTACGGTAGGGGCCGAGGCCGGCGGCCTGAATCCTGGTTTGTAATTCCGAGTAGCATGATCGGGTATAATCACAGAAATCGGAATGACTCCTAAAATATGGGGTCGGCGGCGTGCCACGAACAGCCAACAGCAGCTAGGAGCCTCTATGAGCGATATGCGCTTGGAAATACAGAACCTTCACGCCCGCGTCGTGGAGGGCGAGGAGATCCTCAAAGGGGTCGATCTGAGCGTACCCTCCGGCGAGGTCCACGCCCTGATGGGGCCGAACGGCTCCGGAAAGTCGACCTTGGCCAAGATCATCGCCGGCGATCCCAGCTATGAGGTGACCGAGGGCGACATTCTGGTCGACGGCGACAGTATTCTGGAGCTGGAGCCCGACGAACGCGCCCGCGCGGGGCTGTATCTGGCATTCCAGTATCCGGTCGAGGTTCCCGGCGTGTCGATAGCCAACTTCCTCCGCCTGGCTCTCAATGCCCGCCGTGACGAAGGGGACGAGATCGGCGTCATGGAGTTCTATAAGCGGCTCCAGCGCGCGGTGCAGGCGCTCGACTGGGACGAGTCGATCATCGAACGCAACCTCAACGAGGGCTTTTCCGGCGGTGAGAAGAAGCGCAGCGAGATCCTCCAGATGCTCGTTCTCGAGCCGCGCTACGCCATCCTCGACGAGACCGATTCGGGCCTCGATATCGACGCCCTCAAAGTCGTGGCGCAAGGGGTGAACGCCGCCCGCGGACCGGCCTTCGGTGCCCTCTTGATCACCCACTACCAGCGGCTTCTCAACCACATCGTGCCCGACCGGGTTCACGTGATTGTGGATGGCCAAGTCATCACCGAGGGCTCCAAGGAGCTGGCGGTCGACCTCGATCAGAAGGGCTACGACTGGGTTCGCGACCAGGTCGGTGCCTGAGTCGAACCGAAAGGAATTGCCATGGCGGACCTCCCCCAAAGCCACCCCGACGCCGACGAGCTCCAGGGAATGGAGCACGAGAGACAGTACGACTTCCAGCTGCCCGAGAACTACTTCTTCAAGAGCGAGAAGGGCCTCACCAAGCGGGTCGTCGAGCAGATCAGCTACTACAAGGGCGAGCCCGAATGGATGCTCAAGTTTCGCCTGCGGGCGCTCGAGATCGCCGAGAAGAAGGGGCGGCCCAAGTGGGGGCCCGACCTGAGCGGCCTGGATTTCGACAACATCTACTTCTACGTGCGCCCGCAGGAGCGGCAGGGCACCAGCGACTCGTGGGACGACATTCCCGAGGAGGTCCGCGAGACCTACCGCCGGTTGGGCATCCCCGAGGCCGAACAGAAGGTGTTGGCCGGGGTGGGGGCGCAGTACGAGTCGGAGATGGTCTACCACAACCTCAAAGAGGAGTGGGAGAACAAGGGCGTCATCTTCCTCGATAGCGATACCGGCCTCAAGGAGCATCCCGAGCTGTTCCGCGAGTACTTTGCGACGGTGGTACCGCCCGAAGACAACTACTTCGCGGCCGTCAACTCGGCCGTATGGTCGGGCGGATCGTTCGTCTACGTCCCCGAAGGGGTAGAGGTGGACGTGCCGCTGCAGGCCTACTTCCTGCTGAACGCGGAGAACATCGGCCAGTTCGAACGCACCCTCATCATCGGCGCGCCCGGTTCGAAATTCCACTACATCGAGGGTTGCACGGCGCCCACCTACAACTCCGACAGCTTCCACTCCGGGGTGATCGAGATCATCTGTCAGGACAACGCCGACGTGCGCTACTCGACCATTCAGAACTGGTCGCACAACGTCTACAATCTGGTGACCCAGCGGGCAGTGGTGCACGCCGGCGCCAGCATGGGCTGGCTCGACGGCAACCTCGGCTCCAAGATCACCATGAAATACCCCAGCTGTTATCTGGTGGGCGAGCGCGCCCACGGCGAGGTGATGTCGATCGCCTTCGCCACCGACGGCCAGCATCAGGATGCCGGCGCCAAGGTGATCCACGCGGCCCCCCACACCTCGTCGTCGATCGTGTCCAAGTCGATCTCGAAAGGGGGCGGGCGGTCGAGCTACCGCGGTCTGGTGCAGATCTACGAGGGCGCCACCGGGGCGCGTTCCAACGTCGAGTGCGACGCGCTGCTGCTCGACGAGACCGCCAGGACCGACACCTACCCCTACATCCAGATCGAGGAGAAGACCGCGCATGTGGGCCACGAAGCCACCGTCAGCAAGCTCAACGACGAGCAGATCTTCTACCTGATGAGCCGCGGTCTGGCCCGGGACGAGGCCATGGCACTGATCGTGCGCGGCTTCCTCGAGCCGGTCGCCAAGGAGCTGCCACTCGAGTACGCCGTCGAACTGAACCGTCTCATAGAACTCGAGATGGAAGGGAGCGTCGGCTGAGTTGGCGACGCTGACCGAGGCGGAAACGCACCCCATCTCCGAGGCTGCGGTCGAGGCGCTGGTCGCCCGCCACCGGGAACCGTCCTGGCTGGCCCGGGAACGGCGTGTGGCGCTGGACCGCTACCAGGCCACGCCCTTCCCCAGCAACCGCGACGAGGCCTGGCGCTACACCGACCTGAAGCGGTTTGCCTTCGACGGGCTCGAACCCGTCACCACCCCGCTCGACACGACCGTTTCGGAGCGGGTGCGCATGCGCATCACCGACTCGGACGCCGAGGGGGTGCTGGTCCACAAGGGCGGTCGGGTGGTGCAGCGCGACGACCATGTCGGCGAGTCTGGGGTGATCTTCACCGATCTTCGCAGCGCCCTGCGCGACCATGAGGAGCTGGTGCGTGAGCACCTCTACAGCGTGGTGGACGCCAGCCACAGCAAGTACACCGCGCTCAACGCGGCGCTGTGGGAGAACGGCACCTTCGTCTACGTGCCCAAGAATGTCGAGGTTGCCCTGCCGCTGGGCGCCTTCACCACCGCCGACCGCGGCGGGCTGGCGTTGGGCCGCACCCTGGTTGTGGTCGACACCAACGCCAAGCTGACCTACCTCGACGAATATGCCAGCGGCCCCTTCGAGGGCCGTCTGTTCTCGAATGCCGCTACCGAGATCGTTCTCAAGGATGGCGCCAAACTGCGCTACGTGAGCCTCCAGAACTGGAGCCGCAACGTCGCCCACATCGACCGGCTGCGCGCCCGCCTGGGGCGCGACGCCAGGCTCGAGAGCCTGAGCGTGAGCCTCGGCGCCGACGCCGCCAGAGCCGAAGTCGAGTGTCTTCTGGAAGGCCCGGGCGCCGAGAGCGAGATGCTCGGCCTCTACTTCGCCGACCGGGGGCAGCACTACAACCAGTACACCCGGCAGCACCACGCCGCCGATCACGCCCGCAGTGACCTGCTGTTCAAGGGGGCGCTCCGCGACGCCAGCAGCGCCGTCTATTCGGGGTTGATCATGGTGGACGAGGGGGCGCACAAGACCGACGCCTTCCAGATCAACCGCAACCTGCTGCTCGACGACGACAGCAAGGCGGTATCGATCCCGCAGCTCGAGATCGCCACCAACGACGTGCGCTGCTCGCACGGCTCCACCACCGGCCCGGTGCCCGAAGACCAGCGCTTCTATCTGATGAGCCGCGGCCTCGCCCCGGAGGTGGCCGAGCACGTGCTGGTTACCGGTTTCCTCTACGAGGTGATGAGCCGCGTCACGCTGCCGAAGGTGGCCGAATACGTCGAGCGGGTGGTGCAGGCCAAGCTGGGCGTCCCGGGCGTGAAAGAGAAGCTGTAGATGACGACCGGCAAGGTCGATGTCGGTGCCGTCGGCGACTTCGCCGACGACAGTATGACCCCGGTCGAGATCGATGGGCACGAGGTGCTGGTGGTCTACCAGGGGGGTATCTTCTATGCTCTTGAGGATCGCTGCACCCACGACAACGGTATCCTGCATGGCGGGGAGCTGCTCGAGGGCGCGGTCAAGTGCGAGCGCCACGGGGCCAAATTCGACCTCGAGACCGGACGGCCCACACTGCCCGCGGTGAAAAAGATCCGCCTCTACCAGACCGAAATCGAGGACGACCGGGTGTTCGTCGTCTATCAGGAGAGCTGACGGCCGCTAGCCCAGACTACGGCCCCGAGGGATCGTAGCTGATGCGGTAGAGAACGCCGGCAAAATCGTCCGAGATCAGCAGCGAGCCGTCGGACAGCTCCTCTATATCCACCGGCCGGCCCCAGGCGCTGCCACCTTGCAACCAGCCCGCGGCGAACACACCCTGCGACAGCAACGCGCCATCGTCGTCGAAGGCGAACATGCTGACCCGGTACCCCACCGGTTCGCTTCGGTTCCAGGAGCCGTGCTCCGCCACGAAGGCCACGTTCCGGTACGCCTCGGGGAACATCGCGCCACGGTAGAAGTGCATGCCCAAGGGCGCCGAGTGGGCCTGAATCTTGGCCACCGCCGGGATGATCGCTTGTGGTGGGTCCTGATTGGCGAATTCGGGGCTGGGGGTGTCGTCACCGCTGCTGGCAACAAAAGGAAATCCGAAGAACAGCCCAGGGACATCGGCCCGCAAGATGGTGTCGGCTGGGATGTCGTCGCCCATGCGATCGGCGCCGTTGTTGGTGAAGTAGAGATCCCCGGTCTCGGGGTGCCAGTCCATACCTACGGCGTTGCGGATGCCCCTGGCATACACGTCGAAATTGCTGCCATCGCGGTCGAGACGGGCGATGGCGCCCATCGGGTCGTCGGACAAGCAGATGTTGCAGGGGGCGCCGAGTGCTACGTAGAGCCGGTCGTCGGGACCGAGCGCCAGGTAGCGCCAGCCATGATGCGTGTAGGCAGGCAGCCCCCCGTAGATCGTTACCGGACCCTGCGGGTTGAAGGGGTCGAATTCCGCCAGCGGGTAGCCGAGAATGCGGCTGTTCTCGGCCACGTAGAGCCAGCCGTCATCGGAAATGGTCACCCCGTTGGGCGTGTCCAGCCCGGTGGCGAAGGGGATCACCTGCTCGACGGTGCGGTCCTGATCGCGGTCGAGCACAGCGTAGACGGCTGATCTGCGGGTGCCGACGAAGACCGTGTCGAGCAGCGGCCCCACCGCCAATGAGCGCGCCTCCGGAACCCGGGCATAGACCTCGATCGAAAACCCGGGGGGGAGGACGATGGAGGGCAGCCTGGTGGCAATGTCGGACTGCGCGCCGCCGAGCCCTATGATGGCAACAGCGAGGGCCAAAAGCGCTATCGTCCATAGCCGCCGGCAGATTACCAGGACCCTCCGGAACGATGGCTGCCCGGCCGCAGGTATGAAGATCCTGCCGCTGCGCTTCATGCGCTTGGAACGCTTCTGAGAAGCACGGTGACGCGGGCCTGGATGTAGCGTTCGGCCATCCCTTCGCTGGTCTTGAACACCAGCCCAATGCGCGACGGCTCGAGTCTCAGGAGTTCGGCTAGCGTACGCTGAATCTCGATTCGGTGGGGACCGAGCCGGGGCCGATCCAGGGTGATCACGCCCGCGACATTGTGGATGCGCACCGGCCCGGCGTGGTCTGCGATGCGCTCGAGCACGGTCTGGAGGATCACCTGACTGTCGAGATCCTTGTAGTTCGGGTTGCTGCTGGGAAAGTACTGACCGATGTCGCCCAGAGCGTAGGCCGACAGCAGCCCGTCGGAGAGCGCGTGAAGCAGGGTGTCGCCATCGCTGTGCGCCACCGTGCCGATCGCACTATCCGGGATCGCAAAGCCGCCGATGGTCAGCGGGTGTCCTGCCGCTAGCTGATGGATGTCTTCGCCGTAGCCGATACGTAGGGGGTCGTCCACCCAACCATTCTATGCAGAGGCGGCCTCAGGTCAACTGTAACCGGGGTAAGGGGCTGGATTTCCGAGGGCGACCGAGGCTCTCGCCCGCGATGGTTTAAGCTGATCCAAGCCTAGGCCCGATCACCGTAGCCCTTCGGAAGGGAGTCAGGCATGTCCGAATTCCAGCCGTTCGTGATGGAACGCATGATGTCGAAGTACGAGCAGACGGTCGACTACAATCTGTCCGAAAGCGGGGTCCACCCGATCCCGCTGGGAGAGCTGTTGGCAGGGCATCCTGAAGCCCTCAAGGCGCTGCTGGCGACCGATCTGAACTACCCCCATGTCGAAGGCATTCCGGCACTGAGGCGAGCCATTGCGGCGCTCTACCAGGGCGCCGACCCGGAAAACGTGCTGGTGACGGTGGGTGCCATCGAAGCCAACTACCTCGCCGTTCGCACCCTGCTCTCGCCCGGCGACGAGATCGTGGTGATGCTCCCCAACTACATGCAGATCTGGGGCATCGCCAAGAACCACGGACTGGCACTCAAGACCTTCAGGCTCCGTGAGGAGCGCGGCTGGGCGCCCGACCTCGATGAGCTGGCGGCCCAGGTCAGCGCCGCCACCAAGGTGATCGCCATCTGCAACCCCAACAACCCCACCGGCCGGATCCTGACCGAAGCGGAGATGGACGGGGTGGTGGCCGTCGCCGAGCGGGTCGGCGCCTGGATCCTGGCCGACGAGGTCTATCGCGGCGCCGAACGGACCACCGATGTCGAGAGCCCCTCCTTCTACGGCCGCTATCCTCGAGTGATCGCCACCGGCAGCATGAGCAAGGCCTACGGCATGCCCGGCCTTCGCATCGGCTGGGCGGTGGCGCCGCCTGAGGTGATCGACGGGCTGTGGGCCCGCCACGAATACCTCGCCATCTCGGCCACCATGCTCGCCAACCAGCTCGCCGCCTTCGCACTGTCGCCCGAGATTCGTCCCACGATCCTCGAACGCACGCGCCGCTACCTCCGCGAGGGGTTTCCTGCTCTAGAGGGCTGGCTGGCCGGCCACGGCGACACCTTTCAGCTGACCCCGCCCCAGGCCTCGGCCGTGGCGTTCCTGCGCTACCGACTGGCGATCAACTCCAGCGAACTGACAGACCGCTTGCGCCGCGAGAAGAGCGTCCTGATCGTTCCCGGCGATCACTTCGGCATGGACCGTTTCCTGCGGGTCAGTTTCGGCTTGCCCCACGAGGTGCTGGTGCCGGCCCTCGACCATCTGCACGACCTGATCGAGGAGCTGTCCGGAGTTCCGGGCTGAAGGCGCCTGTGGCCGAGCAGCCTGTGCCAACGGCCCTCGCCGGCGAAATCGTGGTCGCCGATGAGCGGCTGCGCCCGCTGGTTCGCGAGACGCCGCTCGAGCCCTCGCCGGCGTTCGATCGTCTCGGCGGCGGCCGACTCTTCTTCAAGTGCGAGAACCTCCAGCTCACCGGCTCCTTCAAGGTCCGGGGAGCCCTCAACAAGCTGCTGCGCCTCAGCGATGGGGAGCGCGCCGCCGGGGTGGTAGCCGCCTCCACCGGCAACCACGGCGCCGCCGTAGCCTACGGTCTCAGCAGACTCGGTATCGGGGGGGAGGTGTTCGTTCCCGAGAACGCCTCGCCGACCAAGGTAGCGGCGATCCGGGCCCTCGGCGCCGAGGTGCGTACCCACGGATTCGACGGGGTCGAGACCGAGATCTTCGCCAGGCGCTACGCTTCAGAGAGCGGCCGCAGCTATCTGTCGCCCTACAACGATCCCGAGGTGGTCGCGGGTCAGGGCACCGTCGGGGTCGAGCTGGCCCGCCAGCTGCCGGATGTCGACGCGGTGTTCGTGGCGGTCGGCGGAGGCGGGCTGATTTCGGGAATCGCCACCCACCTCAAGGCGATCCGGCCCGAGATACGGGTGATCGGTTGCTCACCCCAGAACTCCGCGGTGATGATCGAATCGGTCCGGTCCGGGCGCGTCCTCGAGCTCGAATCGAAACCCACCCTCTCGGACGGGACCGCCGGCGGGATCGAGCAGGACGCCATCACCTTCGATCTCTGCCGTGCCCTGGTGGACGACTACGAAACGGTCTCCGAGGCCGAGATTGTTGCGGCGGCCCAGGCCTTCATCGGTGCCCACCACATGCTCATAGAGGGGGCGGCAGCGGTGCCGCTGGCGGCCTATCTGAGACAGCGTGACGCCTTTGTGGGACAGACGGTGGCGGTGGTGCTGTGCGGCGCCAACATCTCGCTCGACGACCTGAAGAAGATGCTGGCGTGAAGGTCGTCGGCCTCGATCTGCTCGAGGCGGCGCTAGCGGCCGTCGAGGGCGGTTAGCTCCCCTGCATCAGCTTTTCGACCACGCTCCGGTCCTCGAGGGTGCTTACGTCGCCGGTCAGGAGCTGACCGGCGGCCACGTCCCTGAGAATCCGCCGCATGATCTTTCCGCTACGGGTCTTGGGAAGCGCGTCGGCGAAGCGGATGTCGTCGGGCTTGGCGATGGCTCCGATCTCGTGGGCAACGTGATTGCGGAGGTCGGCGACGAGTTCGTCCGAGCCCACACGATCCCCCTCGAGGGTCACGAAAGCGACGATGCCCTGTCCCTTGATCTCGTCGGGCCTGCCCACCACCGCCGCTTCGGCCACCGTCTCGTGCGACACCAGCGCCGATTCGATCTCCATGGTTCCCAGCCGGTGCCCGCTGACGTTCAGCACATCGTCGACCCGGCCCATGATCCAGAAGTAGCCGTCCTCATCGCGGCGGGCGCCGTCGCCGGCGAAGTAGGCGTGCGGCACCTCGCTCCAATACTGGCTGCGGTAGCGCTCATCGTCCCCATAGACGGTGCGGAGCATGCTGGGCCAGGGGCGTTTGATCACCAGGAAGCCGCCCTCGTTGGCCCCCCGTTCGTTGCCCTCGCTGTCGACGATGGCGGGTTCGACCCCAAAGAACGGCAGCCCGGCCGCACCCGGCTTGGCAGCGTGCACCCCGGGCAGGGTGGTGATCATGATGCCGCCGGTCTCGGTCTGCCACCAGGTATCGACGATCGGGCAACGGTCGCCGCCGATGACGCGCCGGTACCACATCCACGCCTCCGGGTTGATCGGCTCACCCACCGTTCCCAGCAGCCGCAGGCTCGACAGGTCGTACCGCTCGGCGTCTTGCTCGCCGAGCTTCATGAACGCCCGGATGGCGGTCGGAGCGGTGTAGAAGATGGTGGCGCGGTAGCGTTCGACCAGCTCCCAGAAGCGGCCCGGATGCGGATGGGTGGGGGCGCCTTCGTACATGATCTGGGAGGCGCCATTGAGCATCGGACCGTAGACGATGTAGGAGTGGCCGGTGATCCAGCCCACGTCGGCGGTACACCAGAAGATGTCGTTGGGCCTTAAGTCGAAGATGTACTTGTTGGTGAGGTAGGTGTAGGTCTGGTAGCCGCCGGTGGTGTGCAGCACGCCCTTCGGCTTGCCGGTCGAGCCGGAGGTGTAGAGGATGAACGAGGGGTGCTCGGCATCGAGCTCCTCGGCCGGGCATTCGTGCGAGGCGTCGCGCATCAGCTCGTGGTACCAGTAGTCCCGCCCCGGCGCCATGTCGACGTCGTTCTCGGTGCGCCGCACCACGAACACGCTCTCGACGGCGGGGCACTGGGCCACCGCGTCGTCGACCGCCGGCTTGAGCGGCAGCACCTTGCCCCGGCGGAAGCCGCCGTCGGCGGTAATCACCGCTTTGGCGTCGCCGTCGATGATGCGCTCGGCGAGGGCCTGGGCGCTGAAGCCGCCGAAAACCACCGAGTGGGTGGCGCCGATGCGGGCGCAGGCCAGCATCGCTACCGCCGCTTCGGGGATCATCGGCAGGTAGATGGCAACGCCGTCACCTTTGCCGATCCCCTTGCTCTTCAGCACGTTGGCGAACTTGCTGACCTCGCGCAGCATGTCGTTGTAGGTCAGTACCCGGCTGTCGCCCGGCTCGCCCTCCCAGAAGAACGCCACCTTGTTGCCGAGCCCGCGGGCGATCTGCTGGTCGAGGGCGTTGTAGGAAAGGTTGGTCTTGCCGCCGACGAACCACTTCACGAACGGCTCATTCCACTCGCGCACCGCGCGCCAGCGCTCGAACCAGTGAAGTTCACTGGCAACGCCTTCCCAGAAGCTATCAGGATCGTCGAGCGACTGCTCGTAGAGCTGCTGATACTGTTCGACACTGCTGAGTTTGGCGGCAGCCCTAAAGCCTTCTGAGGGGTGAAATCTGCGCCCCTCCTGAAGTACCGACTCAATATGCTCGGCCATAAATCCTCCCACCCGTTCGTCGCCTCGGACGGCGCCGTGTGGCGGCGTCGGCGTGTCTCTAGGTGGTGTCAGGATACCGCGTAGCGATGCCATCGTTCAAACGGTGGCCGCGGCCCTCATGAAGGTTTGGCCAACCGGTCCCAATGCTGGTTTCATGTCGCTGTGGCACCATGATAGCCATGAAACTGCTGCTTGCCCTACTGCTGAC
The DNA here is from genome assembly GCA_963662295.1 of Trueperaceae bacterium. Classification (GTDB taxonomy): domain Bacteria; phylum Deinococcota; class Deinococci; order Deinococcales; family Trueperaceae. Next base: position 2,540,996 of record OY759346.1, on the reverse strand, counting down.
GCTGGCCTTCACCGCCTCCGCCGGCGAGCTGGCGGACCTGCACGGCCAGCTCGCCGAGCCGGTCGTTACCGAGCCGGCACCCGAGGCACCTGAAGGAAACAACACCGTCCTGGAAGGACCGCTACCGGTGTACGACCCCGTTCCCGACATCGCCCGCATCGGCCTCGAGCGCTCCCTGTGCTTTGCCGGTTGCCCGGCGCACACCCTCATCATCGAGAACGATGGGCGCTTCCGCTATGTGGGCGAGGCCAATGTCGAGCGGCTCGGTGCCTGGACCGGAACCATCGAGCGGGGGTCGTTGAATCAGGTGCTGCGCTACGTGGCGGCGATCGACTTCTTCGCCTTCGAGGACACCTACCTCACCCCCTTCCTCGACAATCCTTCCAGCTTTACCCTGGTGGAGTGGGGGAACCGCACCAAGGTCATCGAGAACTATGCTAACAGCGCCCCCGCGACGGTGTGGGCGCTCGAGAAGCTGATCGAACAGCTGCTGGACGTCGCCGTTTGGGACGGCCCCACGAAACAGTAGCGGCAGATCGCTGAAGGTGTGCAGCAGAAGAGCGGAGGCGTGCAAACGCACGCCTCCGCTGGCGTTTCGCCCGGACCGCGACGTTAGTCGTCGAAGCGGGTGATGTTTCCGTCGACGTCGATCTTGCCGATCAACGGTACGAATTCCTCGGCGCGATCCCAATCGAGCCCGGCCAGCGCCTGAACGCGCAGGGTGGCGCCGTCGTTGGGGTCGGTGTCGATGAGCATCTCCAGCCCGCCGATGCCGGCCAGATCCACTCCGAGGTCGAAGCTCGCCGGCACGGCGACGATGCCGATGGGCCCACCGAAGGTGCCTGCAAAGACACCGATCCGGTCGGGCGCGTTGCCCTGGTTGAAGATGATCATGCCGACGGCGCCCGCTGCGACCGCACGAATTAGCCCCTGCGCAAGGAAAACGTGTATCAGAAAAGCGCCCGGCATGTCCAAAAAGGTGCGGGTAGTGTCCTTCGCGAGGCTGGGATAAAACTCTAGCACAAGGATCTGCCTGGATCATCGGATTGGTGATTGAGTCTGAACACACGGCGTTCGAACACCGAAGGGGCGACGATCCCGCCGGGAACCTGATTCAGCGCGTCCGCCCCTGCACCCCAAAGAGGTTCCGACGCGGCAGCCGCCACCACCCGGAGGCGAACACCACGAACACCGTCACCACCTCGAGCCGGCCGGCATACATGTCGAAGATGAGCAGCCCCCGACTCACCGGATGGAGCTCGGCGTAGCTTGCCATCGGCCCGACCGAGGCGAGCCCCGGCCCGATGTTGCCGACGGCGGCGATGGCGGCGCTGAAGGCGGTGACGAAGTCGGCCCCGAACAGGACCAGCACCACGACGCTGACTGCGAACAGTCCGACGTAGAGGGTGAGGAAGGCCGCCACCGCGCGCAGCACCTCGTCAGGCACGATCCGGCCCCCCACCCGGACCGGCATCACCGCTCTGGGGTGCAGCGCGCGTTGCACCTCGCGGGCGGTGTTCCTGCCGATGATCAGCCAGCGCACGATCTTCACGCCGCCGGCGGCGCTGCCTGCGCTCCCCCCGATGAACATGAGAATCAGCAGCACCATCTGCCGGCGCTCGTCCCAGAGGGCGTAGTCGGTCGAGGCATAGCCGGTGGTGGTGAGGATCGACAGTACCTGAAAGAAGCCGTGTCGCAGCGCCTCCCAAAAGGTGTGATTGTCGAGCAGCAGCAGGGTGAGCGCCCCGCCGGCCAGCCCGATGATGATCAGGTAGGCACGGAATTCACTGTCGCGCAGCAGGTCCCGTGGCCAGCCGGTGATGGCGCGGTACTGAAGCGCGAAGTTGGTGCCGGCGAGGATCATGAAGGCGATGGCGATCCAATCGAGCGCAGGGTTCTGGAATTCGCTGAAGCTGAGGCTGTTGGGGCTGAAGCCGCCGGCGGCCACCGTGGTGAAGGCGTGGGCGATGGCATCGAAGGGGCCCATGCCGCCGAGCAGGTAGGCGAGCCCGCACAGCGCTGTGAGCCCCAGATAGATCAGCAGCACAGCGTTGACGGTGTTGCGCAGCCGTGGCGTGAGCCGATCTTCGGTGGGGCCGGGGGCCTCGGTGAAGAACAGCTGCCGCCCGGCCACGGCCAGCTGTGGGAACACCGCGATGAACAGCACGATGATGCCCACCCCGCCGAACCATTGCGTCAGGGCGCGAAACAAGAGCAGGCTATCGCCGAGCTGGGTGAAGTCGGTCAGCACCGTGGCCCCGGTAGCGGTAAACCCGCTCATCGATTCGAACATCGCGTTCAGAAGCGAGAAGCCGCCAGAAACGGCGTAAGGGATGGCGCCCACGAGCGGCATGGCCAGCCACAGCAGCAGTACGCCAAACAGTCCCTCGCGGCGGGAGGGTTCGGCCCGAGCGTTGCCGAAGCGGGCCAGCGGAAGTCCGATCAGCGCCGCGACGACCGCGGTCACGCCAAAGCCGAGGGCGGGCTCGCCGAGGATCAGCGCGTAGATCACGAAGACGACGCTTACGGCAGCCAAGGCCAGCAGGCCGGTGCCGATGATGTAGGGGGCGAAACGACGGCGCACGGAGCCACTCTACCGCGGCCATCACGGCCACGGTTCTCGCCCAAACGTCACTCGCTGTGCTAGGCGCTCACCCGGGTTTGCCGCAGCCAGCCGTCGACCGCAGAGACGTTGTCGGGGGTGGTGATGATGAACAGGTGGTCGTTGTGCTGGATGGTGGTATCGCCATCGGGGATGATGACCTTGTTCTTGCGCAGGATCGCGCCGATCAGGCTGTTGGCGGGGGCCCCCAGGTCCTGCACCCGGCCGATCTTGCACTGGAAGGGATAGGTGACCTCCATGACCTCGGCACGATCTTCGATGGTGGCGAGGTGATCGACGTCGTCGAGCTTGAGCCAGTTGAGCACTTCGGTAACCGCGGCCGTTCGCGGGGTCAGCGGCGAATCGATGCCGACCCGCTCGAATAGGCGGCGGTTGCGGCTGCGCCCCACCCTGGTGATGACCTTGGGGATGCCCAACTGCTTGGCCAGCAGCGAGGTCAGCAGGTTCTTGCCATCGTCGTCGGTGACCGCCACCACCACGTCGGCATCCTCGATGCGTTCCTGCTCGAGCAGCTCCAGATCGGTACCGTCACCCTTGAGGATCAGCGCCTTGGGAAGCCACTCGGCGAGCCGGTCGCAGCGCTCCTGGGACTGCTCGATGATGGTGAGGTTGGCGCGCGTCTGAAGCAACTGCTCGGCCACCATGAAGCCGACGTTGCCGCCCCCCACAACCGCCACGTTCATGACCCGTTGGCCCGGTGAGAAGCGACTCTCGATGCTGCGCATGCTCTCGCTGGTGCCCATGAATACGACCTTGTCGTCGGGGCAGAGCACGGTGTCGCCCGAGGGGATTGTGAAGGTGTCGCCGCGAATCGAGCCGGCCACCAGCACGCTCTGCGGCAGGGCCACCTCCGCCAGCGGTCTGCCGAGGAAATCGTCGCCCTCCTCGAGCCGGTACTCCAGCAACTTGATACGGCCGCCACCAAAGATCGCGCTGTCGAGCGCTCGCGGCACCCGCACGATGTCGACGATCTGATTGGCCAGGGTGCGCTGTGGCCACAGCACCCGGTCGATGACCAGCCCCAGCGACTCCATGGCGCCCTTGGTGGAGAAGGCGTCGACGTAGCGTTTGCGGGTGACGAAGGCCATCGCCTCCTTGGCCCCTAGGCCCTTGGCCGCAAGGCAGGCGATCACATTGACATCGTCGTTGCTGGTGACGGCGATAAAGGCGTCGGCCTTGCCCGCCTCCACCCTCCGCAGATCCTCGGGATCGGTCCCGTTGCCGCGCACGAACTGCACGTCGAGCTGCTCGACACTCTGCTCCCGCGTCTCGTCGAGATCCAGCACCACCACGCTGTGCGAACGATGCAAGGCATCCGCGATATGACTACCGATCTCTCCTGCGCCCACGATGACGACATTCATGCAAGGGGGATTATAGCGCTAAGAAAAAGAAAAGGGGGAGGGGGATATTACGAAAGGGAAAAGGGAATGAAGGGGGGTTTTCAGTATTTGGAGAGTATTTGGAGGCTATTTGGATCCCCTGCAGACTAAGGATAGGTAGACCTAGTAGGTTTGGTGCCCCTGCAGCTACACTCGGTGTCTAGAGACAAGCAGGTTGTGTCACGGGTGTCGAAACACTCGTTCAGAGAACTTGGTTGAGGTGTTAACAATTAGGGATTCACGCCCTTGGCGTTGGGGGTTTACCCCCTCCCCAGCCCTCCCCCTGGTAGGAGGAGGGAGCAAAAGGCAATCGTGAGTAACAACAAGGTACTACGACAACGATTCCACAACGTGTTCCTAGGATTGAGTACCAGCAGTCCAGGGTACGTCTGCACGACGCTTACGGAGTAAAACTCCTCCAGCACCACAACTACGAAGCAACAAGCATGAAGGCATGACCACCAGGGGGGCACGGACTGCTGTTGTTCACTTTGGGGTCCTATTAACAACCTTGATCCAAGGGTCTTATTAACAGGTGTCCATTGGTTCCTTCACACCTCGGTTATCCCTGTTGTTGTTCTCGTTACTCAAGACGTATTCACGCCCATCACTACCCACCCCTTGGTGTTTCCTATCGTAGCCAGGGTTGCTTTTAAGCTCCCTCCTCCTTTTAGGGGGAGGGCTGGGGAGGGGGTAATTCCCCAAATCTCCCCCTTATTCCTATCCTTAGGGTATCGTCCAGAGAAAGCATATGATCTTCGATTGTGATGTCCACAATGCCACCCCGTTAGAGGTGATCCTCGACTACCTCGACGAGCCCTACCGCTCCGAGCTGGCCCGCTTCGGGTATCGCAAGCTCGACCCGGGGATCCGCTGGGAGGATGGCGGCTCGCGGGCCGATGCGAAGGCGCCAGATGGCAGGCATGGGGGGTGGGATCCCGGCTGGATGGTCGAGGACCATCTCGATCGGCGCGGTATTGCCCAGGTGGTGCTGTCCCAGACCTCACGCCCCACGGCCGGCATCCCCGACCCGGACTACGCGGCGGCCGTGTCGCGGGCCATGAACGACTCCCAGATCGCCTACTGGCTGCCTGCGGACGAACGGCTGCTCACGACGATCTGCGTGGCGCTGCAGGATCCTCAGCAGGCAGCGGCCGAGGTGGAGCGGCTCGGTGACCACCCGCGGGTGGTTGCGGTGGGGGTTTTCGCCACCGCGCACCGTATCCCCCTCGGTCAGCGGTTCTATTGGCCGCTGTTCGAAGCCGCAGAGAAGCAGGGGCTCCCGCTGCACCTGCATCCGTCCACGACCTCCGTGATCGCCAGCACGGCGTCGATGCCGACGGGAATGGCCACGAACTACCTGCAGTCGCACACCGTTCTGCCGCAGTTCTATATGTCGGACCTGGTCAGCATGGTGCTCGAGGGCGTCTTCGAACGGTTCCCCGGTCTGAAGGTGATACTTGTGGAGGGCGGTATCTCCTGGCTGCCGCACCTGATGTGGCGCATGGACAAGGAGTACCTGGCGCTGCGCCACCAGGCGCCGTACCTGACGCGGCTGCCGAGCGACTACGTGCACGACAATGTGCGGTTGACCACCCAGCCTATCGAGGAGCCGCGCAAGACCGAGCACCTGGTGCAGATCTTCGACATGGTGGACGCAGCCCACACCGTGATGTTCGCCAGCGACTACCCCCACTACGACGCCGATGAACCGGGCATCCTCCCAAAGCAGCTGGGCGAGGAGACCCTCGAGCGAATCTACTGGCACAACGCCGCCGAGCTTTTCGGCGCCAAGCTGAACGCCCTGGCGACAGCGGTCGCAACGGGCGGTCACGGCGCTGGCTCAGACGCGGCACCGTGAGCTGGCAGCGCGCCGTGCGCAGCAGCGATCTGTCCGCAGACGGCGACGAGCCGGCCATGGTGACGCTGGGAGGGAAGACCATCGGGGTCTTCCGCACCGGTGTGGGCGTTACGGCGGTGCTCGACTACTGTCCCCACGCCGGCGCGCCGGTCTGCCGCGGCAGGGTCGAGGGCTTCACGGTCATCACCCGTCCCGGCGAGCCGCTGCAGTACGACAGCAGCCGGCCGGTGCTGATCTGCCCGTGGCATCACTTCGAGTTCTTCCTGGAGTCCGGACAGCCGGTGATGCCGATCAAGAAGCGGCTCAAGCTGTACCCGGCCGAGGAGCGCGCCGGCTGGATCTACATCGACCTGTGAGTTGAGCCGGCCGCGCTCGGGGAGTGCCGGGCTCGCCTTATTTTCTCTATCGTCTCCTCGCTGCCACCCCGAGCCCCAGCAACAGCGTGATCGCCGCCAATACCGCCATGTACCAGCTCCCATAGCGAACGTACGGGGTCAGCCTCTCCGACAAGCCGTAGTTCACCAGCAGCGTCCCCGCCACGCCACGTTCGAGTTCGGAGGCGACGCGGCCGCGGGGGTCGACGGCGGCGGTGATGCCGTCGTTGCCGGCGCGGATGAGGTAGCGGCGGGTCTCGATGGCGCGCAGCCGGCCCATGTCGAAGTGCTGGCGGCCGCCGTCGCCGCGGGCGAACCAGGCGTCGTTGGTGATATTTACCAGCAGCTGGGCGCCGTTGGCCACCATCGCCCGTTGCACCTCGGGGAACACCGACTCATAGCAGACGTAGGCGGCGACCCTTCCGGCGGGCGTCAGCAGCGGTTCGAAGTCTTCACCTGGGAAGGTGCTGATCAGCATCGGCAGCCCCAGCAGGCCGAAGGCGGTGCGATAGATCGGGGCGGCCGTTTCGATCAGCGGGAAGCGCTCGCCGAACGGCACCAGGAAGCGTTTGTCGTAGCGGTCGACCAGCTGGGCGTCGGCTAGGCTGAAGACGCTGTTGAAGCGGCGGTTGCCTTCGATAATGCCGCTGCCGAAGATGAACGCGCTGCCGGGAGAGCTTTGCTGGATGCGGTCGCGGGTGGGCTGGCCCGGGAACCCCTCGAGGGGGAGGCCGCTGACCACCCCTTCCGGCCACACCACCAGCTCGGGCGGGTCGCTCAGGTCGGTGGTGCCATTCTCGCTCAGGCGGGCGTGGATCGACAGCTCCTGGAGGGCTCCGGTCGCCCGAGCCAGCGGGTCGACGTCGCCCTGGACCAGCAGTGCGGTGCGGTCGGCCTCGAACAGCGGTTGCTGCAATTTGACGAGCCCTACGCCCCAGCCGGCCGCGAGCAGCAGCAGTCCCAGGATCGGACCGAGGGCGCGCCGGACCCCCCCGCGCGGGCCGCCGGGCACGAACGGCGCGGCGATGAGCGCCGCCGAGACGGTGCCGAGGAGGCTGAGGCCGTAGACGCCGAGGGTGTCGGCCAGCTGCGCCACCGGGGTGTCGAGCCACAGGTAGCCGAGGGTGCCCCAAGGGAACCCGAGGATGCCCAGCGTCCGGGCCCACTCGACCAGCACCCACAAGAGCGGCAGAATCCACAGGGTGCCCCGGCCGCGGCCGCCGATGAGGCGGGCGAGCCAGGCGGTTACCCCCCATTCGACGCCCAGCCCCAGCAGCATCAGCGGGAAAATGGCCCAGAAGAAAGGGGTGAGCAGCACCGCGAAGCTGCGCGGCAACCACAGCACGTAGAGGACGAAAAAGGCGATAGCGAAGGTAAAACCGAGCCAGAAGGCCTCGCGCAGCCGTTCGCTGGAAGCCACCATGGCGAAGAAGGGGACCAGCACCAGCACCAGGGGCCACAGGCCGGCCGGCGGCAGCGCTGCCGACAGCAGCACCCCACAGGCAGCGGCGACGAGAAGGCGGAGGCTCATGACGGGCCCCACGCTACCACGGTCTTAGACGGATCCGATGAGGGGTTTCGGGGTGCTAAACGGTCAGCATCGCCACCATCAGCGCCAGCCGTTCTAGCGTCTCGGCGATGCGGATGTGCTCGTGCCGGGCGTGGGGGCCCTCCCCGGAGCAGCCGAGGCCGTCGAGGGTGGGGACGCCCATGGCCGAGGTGAAGTTGCCGTCGGAGCCGCCGCCGACGATGGCCCCTTCGAGGGCGAGCCCCATGTCGGCGAGCTTCGCCTGGGCCTCCTGGAACAGTGTGCGGTTGGTGTCGGTCGGCTCGAGTGGCGGGCGGTTGAGGCCGCCCCTGATGTCGACCGACACGCGCGGGTCGCTGGGGCTGTAGCCGCGGATGGCCGCCTCGACCCGCTCGGCTTCGGAGAGCTGCAGGACGCGCATATCGACCTGGGCGTGGGCCTCCTCGGCGATGACGTTGCTGACACTGCCGCCGCGCGCCACCGTGAGGTTGACGGTGGTCTGAGCCTCGTCGTCACCGAGGCCTTCGACGAAGAACAGGAAGTGGGCCAGTTCGCGTAGGGCGCTGGCGCCGTCGGCCGGGTTGTTGCCGGCGTGGGCGCCGCGGCCATGGAAGTCGAGCCAGAAGCCGCCGCCCCCTTTGCGACCGATCTTGATGGCGCCGTCGTCGCGGCTCGGTTCGACCACGAAGACCCGGTCGTGCGCGGCCGCCAGAGACTCGATCAGCTCCCGCGAGTTGGGGCTGCCGATCTCCTCATCGGAGGTGATCAGCAGGGTGATGGGGCCGCGCGGGGTGAGCCCCTGGGCCGCCACGATCCGCAGGGCGTGGATCGACAGGGCGATGCCGGCCTTCATGTCGCAGGCGCCGGGGCCGTAGGCGCGGTTGCCGTCGCGCACGAACGGCATGGTGCCAAGGGTGCCGAGCGGCCACACGGTGTCGTAGTGCGCCAGGATCAGCGTCCGCTCGGAGCCGGCGGCGTCCCAGCGGGCGATCAGGTGGTCGCCGACCTCGCTTCGGGGATCGCGGGCGACCTGCCAGCCGTCGCGCTCGAGTAGCGCTTCGAGGTAGCCCGCGAGCGTGTCGGCGGCGGCCTTGTCGCGGGTGGGGGATTCGCGGCTGACGAGCGCCCCGAGGGTTTCCAGAAAGGCGGCTTCTTCGGCCTGGGCGTGGGCGAGCAGGGGGTGCATGGGTCTCATGCTACCCCAGCCCCTCACCCTAACGAGGGTGGTGAAGGCCGGTGCTGTCGTATCGATAACGGGTCATGCCACGTCCTGTTGCGTAGGTCCTAAAGGGATTCTGCCATGGCGAAATAGCGTTTCAAAAATGGCCATGCCCCATCCTTGTAATACCTGTGGCCGCCATCGCCTATGAATAATCGACAGTGATCTTCTGCGCCGGCAATCGAATAGATCTGTTTTAGTCGGTCATAGGCGTGTTGCACATGTTCGAGCGGGAATATGGGGTCATCCCGGCCGGCGATGGCGGTGAACGGCCGGGGCGCGATCAAACCGGCAACATCATACATCTCGCCCAGGCGTAGGATGCCCGGCACATAGTTACATTCACAGTGGGAGATTGTGCCGATACTGCCTTCAAACGTACAGAAGTAGCTACCGGGCATGGCCACCGCGATGCGAGTGTCGCAGGCAGCGGCGAACAGGGAAATGGTACCTCCTCCGGAATTACCGGTGATGGCGATGCGGTTCGGATCGACATTCTGATGGACCAAGGCCCAGTCGATCAGACAGCCCATATCCCAGACCCGTTCACCTATGGGGGTGCGTCCCGCCAGCAGGCCGTGTACTAGTTGATCACGGCAGGAACTAGTTTTATTCTCTTCTTTGGCTTTTGGCGTCCGTGTTTCTCCGAACGCTCGGGTGGTGGGTGCAATGGCGATATAGCCTTCCCGTGCCGCCTGTACAGCGATATCGCGTTCTCCCTCTCTGATTTGCGCCGCTTCTACGTCGTCGTTTGCGATACCGACGTACAAATGGGGATGGTTATGGCCGTGTGGGATCAGAACGAGCGGCGCGTTACCGGAGAGTGATTTGGAGCGCAGCAGGTAAAAGGGCAGCGGCACGGTAGGTTCGACCCACAGGTGCCACTCCTCTCTGGTGTAATCTCCTTTGTCTTCGGTATGTCGGTGTTCTGCCGTCGGTCGATGATCTCCAAGATCCACCTGGAGATTATCAAGCCCCAGGATTTGCCTCAGGCGGGGCCGGAATGCGGTTTGCCATTGCGTAAATTCTTCTTGAGTTGTCGCATGAAATCGGAATTCCGGCGTGAGAGCATCATATGTCGCCTTAAAGTGTTCGGCTGCGTCGTACATGGTATCCCTTCCGATAACCTGTTAGTAAATATGACTAGGATATATGACATTTTCTAGCTGGGGCTGAAGGGGCACCACCACTACTGACCCCACCACCCCTCCTCCAGCTGCACCCTTACCCGCTCCATTCTTCCGGTCCTCAAAGTGTGGTTGACTGTCCTATGAATCCAGACAACAACCGGCCTAACGTCATCTGGATTTTTTCAGTAACCGGAGTGAGCGCCAGGCTTTCGTCTCAGTCGTCGGACACCAGCGTCGCGACCTCGACCTCCTGGCCGGCGTTGTAGTGCTCTCGCCACAGCGTTTCGGCAAGCTGCCGGACCGTCGGTTCGTGGGTGGTGCGGGCGTAGGAGTAGCCCATCCGCAGGTCGCTCTCGGCCTCTTCGGGGTCGATGTCGCTGGCACGTCGCGCTGGCGTTGGGGTCGCGAGCCAGCACGGCGGCGCGCACGTGGGCCAGGATCTTGCCCCGCTAGCGCGACAGGTAGACCTGTGCCAGCAGCACGTCGCGCTGGCGTTGGGGTCGAACGGCGTGGAGGTCGAGAAGGGCGTCGCCGAATGCCAGCACGGCGGCGCGCACGTCCCCCCGCTCGGCCAGGATCTTGCCCCGCTTGAAGTGTTTGGCGGCGTTGTAGAGCAGTTCGCGCATAGAAATTAGTCGAGTATATCGCGCCCGAGGGGCAGACGACGTGGCCCGCCTGGCAGTGGGTCAGCGGGTGTCGGTGGGCTGCCGCTCCGCAAGCAGCTCACGAACCCGCTGGTGGGCGCTCCGGGTGATGGGGTAGCGCCAGGCGATCACCGCCGCCAGCACGAACACCGCAGCGGCGACCGGGCCCACCATGAGCTCGATGCCCGCCACGGTGGTGGGCGCCTGCTCGGCCATACCCTGACGGTAGCCGAAGACGCTGGCGGCGATGGCATTGGCGAACACGCCGACCGAGCCCGCCGTCTTCTGCCCGAAGGTAAACAGGGCGTAGATCAGCCCTTCCCGCCGGCGGCCGCCGGCAAGCTCGTCGAACTCGACCACGTCGGGGAGCATGGCCCAGGGGAGCAGCAGCACCGCCGAGAGGCTGGCGCCTACGAGAATCACGAAGGTAAGCAGGTAGCCGCTCAGGCCGCCGTCGGGGCTGCCCCATACCAGCGCCAGGGTGAAGCCCGCCAGCAGCAGCAGGCCCAGCATCAGCACCGTCCGCTTGCCCATGCGGGCGCTCGCCCAGGTCCACAGCGGAAAGGCGACGATGGCCGTTCCAAACAGCAGCCCCAGCACCAGCGGCTGCTGCGCGGCCGGCAGCCGCAAGCCCGATTCGAGGTAGAAGGGCAGCATCGAGCTGACGATCATCACCCCGACGGTGACGGCGACGAATAGCAGCAGCACCGCTGGGAAACCGCGAATCTCGAACGCCGAGCGGGCCTCCTGCAGGAAACCGCTTCGCGGGGCCCCGTCCCGGGCGGCTTCCGGGCGCACCGGTTCGGGCACCGTGGCCACCATGATCAGATAGGGGAGGACTGTGAGCAGCCCGAACACCAGCCCCAGAACAAGCCAGCCCGCGGGGCTGCTCGAGGCCAGCTCGGGGCCGGGCGACACGGCCAGCACGATCGCCGGTGGGGCTGCCACCGCCAGCAGCGAAGCGAAGGTGCCGAAGCCGACCCGGTAGCTGCTCAGGGCGGTGCGTCCGTCGTAGTCCGGCGCCAGCTCCGGGGTGAGCGCCATGTAGGGGACCTGAACCACGGTATAGAGCAGCGAGAAGGTCATGAACAGCAGCAGCGCCAGCCCGAACAGGGCCCCCTGCGAGAGGTCGAGCGTGGCGATGGCCCACATCAGGGCGAAGCTGGCTCCTAGCGGCACGGCGCCCCAACGGATGAACACCTTGCGCCCCCAGCGCTGCTTGCGGCGGTCGCTGTAGACCCCCATGACCGGATCGAGCAGGGCGTCGAAGAGGCGTCCTGCGACGAACACCAGCCCCGCCAGCAGCGGCGTCATGCCGGCGATGTTGATCAGGAAGTAGAGCAGCCAGGTGTTGACCGCACCGTAGGAGAGCGACGCGCCTACATCGGCAACGCCGTAGCCCAGCTTGATTTTGCGAGAGAGCGCTACGGATGGCGCGGCCACGGTGGCGTGAGCCTACCACTGCCGAACGCCCTCGGTGCCGTCGGGCCCTTACTCGCTGCCTGCGAAGGTGCTGGCCTCGCCGAGCCCCTCGCCGCCGAGGCCGAGATAGCCGCCGTCGACCGCCAGGTCCGTGGCGGTGATGAATGAGGCGTCGTCGCTGCACAGGAACAGGATCGGCTTCGCCACCTCGTGGGTGTCGGCCAGCCTGCGGAGCATGTGGAAGCGGCCCCACACCGGCTCCCACTTCTCGCGGTCGCCTTCCGCGGCCTTGGCGACCTCGGGCGTCCAGGTCCAGCCCGGGCTCACGCTGTTGACGCGGATGTTGTCGCTGGAGAGGTCGAGGGCCTGGCATTTGGTCATGGTGAGGATGGCGCCCTTGGTGGCGTTGTAGGTCCAGCGGTTCGGCTGCGCGATGTAGCCCGAAACGCTGGCTGTGTTCACGATGGCCCCCAGCCCGGCGCGCTTCATCTCGGGCACCGCCGCCTGCACCATGTTGGCGCCGCCCTGGACGTTCACCGACAGACAGAGCTGCCAGTCTTCCGGGGTGACGTCGAGCCCCTTGGCGACGAAGCTGACGGCGCAGTTCACCAGGTAGTGGACGGCTCTAAAGGAAGCGACGGCCCGTTCGATCGCCTGTCGACACTCGTCGGCGCTGGAGACGTCGCAGCGCACGAATACGGCCGCCCCGCCCCCCTCGCGGATGCTGGCGGCGACGGCCTCGCCGGCCTCCTCGTTAATATCGACAATCAGGCAGCTTGCACCCTCGAGCGCGAAGGCGCGAGCGGTCGCCTCTCCGATGCCGGACGCGGCGCCCGTGACCACCGCGACCCGACCTGAAAACCGTTGCGGGCTGTTCATGTCGGCATGACCTCCTTCAATCCTGTGAACTTAGGCTGCTGCCGGTTCGTGGGCAACCCCTCAGCCGGTCTTCACCGGGCAGCGCAGCGGCTCCCCGAGGAGCGCCCGGCGGACCTCCTCGGCCGCCAGCTGCTGGAGCCGGCCCATGGAGCGGCTCGAGTACCAGGCGGCGTGGGGCGTCAGCAGCAGATTGGGGCAATCCCGGAGCGGGCTGTCAGCGGGGAGGGGTTCCTCCTCGAACACGTCGAGCGCGGCGCCCCCGAGCCGACCGTCGCGCAACGCCGCGGCCAGCGCCTCGGTGTCGATCAGCGGCCCACGGGAGGTGTTGACGATCACCGCCGTCGGTTTGACCAGCGCTAGGCTGTCGGCACCCAGCAGGTGCTGGCTGGCGGGGGTGAGGGGGGCGTGCAGGCTGATGGCGTCGGCGTCGGCCAGCAGCGACTCGAGCGCCACCAGCTCGACGCCGAGCGCCTCTGCCTGATGGGCAACGAGGAACGGGTCGTGCACCACTACCCGGCAGCCGAACGGCCGCAGGCGCTCGCGCACCTCCGAGCCGATGCGGCCGAGGCCGATCAGGCCCACGGTGGCCTCGCTGAGGGGTGTCATCGCTCCCCCCACGCTGGCCGCGTCCCATCGGTGGCTGCGGACGCTACCGTCGTAAGCGGGCAGGCGCCGCAGCATCGCCAGCATCAGGGCGGTGGTGTGGTCGGCCACCTCTTCCATGCAGTAGTCCGGCACGTAGGCCACCGGGACGCCGTGGCGGGCGGCCGCCTCGAGGTCGACGTTGTCCACCCCCACGCCGTAGCGCACCAGCACCCTGCAGCCCTCGAGCGCCGCCATCACGTTGGCGGTGATGGGCGCGAACTGCACCAGCAGCGCGTCGGCGCCGGCCACCGCCTCGATGAGTTCGTTTTCCTCGAGGGCCTGATAGGCCTCGAAGTCGACGCCCAGGTCCGCGAGGACGGACCGCTCGGTATCCAGGTTCGGGAAGGTCCAGTCGGTGACCACCACCCGCAGGTCGTTCATGGTCTCATCCTCACGTCTCGTTCGTGGCCCGACCGCGCCCGCTCCGTCATTGAGCGAGGTGCTTCCGGAACCACCCCACGCTGTTGTGCCACTGCGGCTCCTCGAAGGCGTGGGCGACACCCTCGTGCAGAACCGCTTCGATCCGCTCGGGGCAGTCGGCGTAGATCTCTCGGTGCAGGGCCTCGACGAAGCGCAGCGAACCGTCGGGTGGTACCTGGTCGTCGAGCGCGCCGTTCTGGAAACTGATCGCAGGGGTGTGCCGGTAGGCCTCCAGGTTGGTGAGCGGATTGCGCCGCCGGTAGTCCGACTGGGCGGCCGCGTCGGGCTCGCCGGGCGGCTCGAACGAGCCGGGCCGGAGCCAGTCGGGGGTGGCGATGCCCGCCGCCACCGCCTCGATGCGCTGGTCGACGGCCGCCGCCACCGAGGCGTCGCCGCCGGCCGAGATGCCGCCCATGCCGACCCGCTCGCCGACGCCGAGCTGCGCGATGGCCCAGTCGATCACCTGGGTCACGTCCTCGGCGGTCTGGGCGAGGATGGGCCAGAAGTAGCGGCGGATGTTGCCGTGAATGCGGGTGCGCAGCTCCTCGAGCGTCTCGATCATGCGTTCGCCGTGCTGATAGGGGTCGAAGCCGAGCGCCACAAAGCCCGCCTCGGCGAGGTCTGCCAGATAGGGCTCCACCCCCTCCTTGGTGCCGCTGAAGCCCGGCAACCAAATGACCAGCGTCCGCTCCTCGGTCGGCTCGGGCTCGATCCAGGCGACGGGAATGTCGCCGGCCCAGCCCTTCTGCAGGGCACTCATACGAGCCTGGGGTGGTCGGCAAGCCGTTCGTCGAGCTGCTGCATCGTCTTCCTCCGTAAAAGCGGTGTCGGTTCGAACCCCAGCTTACCACCAAGTTGCTTGACCGTTAACCGTTTTCGGGGGGTGCTCCAAGTGAAGCCGCAATAGACGATCTGCCCCTCGGATCTGGCCAGTAGGGGCGTGTACTCCTGCTGGGCCTGCTCCTGTCTGCACCGAATCGAGAACCGCCGCAACCTGCTCGTTTCAGTTAGCCTTGTTGGCCGAATGATTGCCGTTCTGGTAGCGGTGCGCTATAATTCCGACACTGACCCGAGCAAGTATCGTTTCGGAAAACGCCAGAAGGCGTTTTCAAGTACCTGACTCGACCTTCATGAATGTGAGGTAACCATGCCGAAGCCCCGCTACCCCCGCCTTCTCTCGACGCTGTTTACTCTGTTCACGGGCCTGGTTCTGCTCCTCGGCGCGGCCGTGGCACAGGACGAGTCGTCCTCGGACGACATGGACATGGGCCCCTGCGAGGAGCTCAAGACCGTGGATTGGACGCGCCCCCACCTCAACGTCTTCTGGGCCTGCGCCGACCTGCGCGGGGTGGACCTGAGCGGTGCCTCGATGATGGACGCCTACCTGAACTGGGCCGACCTCACCGGCGCCAACCTGAAGGCCATCGACCTGTCCTACGGGGACCTCACCGGCGCAAACTTCACCGAAGCGGATCTGGAAGGGGCGGACCTGCACCTGACGACCTCGATGCTCGCGAACTTCACGGGGGCGAATCTGAAGGGGACGAACTTCAAGCTGGCCGACATCTCGCACGCGATCTTCACCGGGGCCACCTACAGTGAGGCCACCTATTGGCCCGAGTGGTTCGATCCCGAGACCAGCGGCGCGATCAGGGTCGACTAGCGGCGCGCGAGGGCAAAGCCTCAACACCAGCAGGCACGCCTCGAGCCCTCGGAGTTCGGTACAATGAGCCCGCGGCGGCCCCGCCCGTTGGCAAACTCGGCCGCCGCCGGGAGAACGGTTCATGGGACAGCACATCGACGCCCGCCTCGAGGAGTACAAGCGGCAGGGGTACACCATCTTCGAGAGCGTCTACGACGAGGCTCAGATGCAGCCCTGGCGCGAGGAGGCCCTGCGCCTCGAGGCCAGCTCGCAGGGCATCTACGCGCCCGGCGCCAGAAACTGGTGGTTCGGCAACATGCTCGAGCGCTCGCCGGCGCTGATGTGGCCGGTCCTCTCCAACCCTCTGCTGCTCGACTTCGCCGAGCGGGTGGTGGGACCCTTCGTGCAGCTCGACAACCTAACCCTGGCGGCATTCCCCAGCGTCCCCAAGGAAGAGGCTGAGGGCAAGGCCGCCGGCTGGCATCGCGACCGCTGGGCGCACATGCCTACCGGTCAATACGACCGCCCGATGGCCTGGAACAACATCTGCTACCTGCAGGACCTGACCGACGAGTACGGCCCGCTGCGGGTGATTCCCGGCTCCCACATCGACCCGGTGACGATCGATGACGATCAGCGAAACCTCCCGCACCCGGACGAGGTGGTGGTCCATCCCAAGGCCGGCGACGTGGTGTTCACCCACAACGGTCTGCTGCACTCGGGAACGCCCAACACCTCCGGCAAGCGGCGCTTCTTCTTCTCCGTCTACTACAACACCACCTGGTTCAAGCAGACCGACACCATGGGCGGGCCCAACTGCCGACAGCTCATCGCCTGGGCCAGGGGACGCAACGATCACCGCTCGTTGCGGCTGCTGGGGGTGGAAGATCACCTGCAACCACGCGCCAACAGCGGCTTCATGCGTCCGGACGAGGAGCGTTGGGAGGAGTGGAAAGAGGCGGACAGAGGGGCGTTAAGAGAAGGAGAAGATAAGTAGTTTTGGTGAAAGTGGAAATGTCAGGAGTGGATGCTTTGGTGCCCCTTCAGAGCCCTCCCTTCGGGTGTCTAAACTACCAGCACTTCGTGTCCCGGGGTCCCTCCCCACCTACTAACGGCGAGGACAAAATTCCTCACACATCCAGAATGTAACGCGCCTCTGGCGTCAACCGTGCCACCGTTTCAGAGCGCAGGTGGGCACGCTGATCTGTCTGCTGCTCGTTCTCGCGCGCCGTAAATGCACAGTGATACACGCGCCGCATCTGCTGGCTACGGTTGGTCGTGCCGCCGTGCCAGATCTGACCGTTGAAGAAGGCTACCGACCCTGCGGGACCTGTGATGTAGGTCTCTTCAGGATGCGTTGCCAGCAGGTCATCCAGCTGATCTTTGGGAAAGGTGGGCCAGCGGTGACTTTCCGGAACGACACGGGTAGGACCGTTCTCCGGCGTGAGGTCGTCCAACATCCAGAGCGCGTTGGTCTGGTGAAATCGGCCATCGGCCCGCGGTCCAGAAAAGTCCGAATGGAGGCCCTGTTGTCCATGACCGGGCTGGGGGTCGTGACCGTTTAGAGAAACCAGTTTGAACGGTCGCCGGATGACATGAACGGCGCTTGCCAACACGACGGGGTGGGTATAGATGCGATCGAAGACGGCCCCCTTGTTGACCAGATCCGCCAACCGTCGGATCTTACTGGCCCCAGGGGGCGGGCCGGCTTCGATCCCGCCGCGGTCGCCCTCCTCTGCGGTCAGCCGTTCGAAGGTGGCCCGCATCTCCGCGAGCCATTCAGGGTCGATCACATCGTGAAACACGGTATAACCCAGGTCATCGAGGTCGTCTCGGTGCTGTTGTGTCATGGTCTGTTCGCTGACGCCGCAGGTTCTCAGTACAGATTCCATGGATACCTCTTGAACCACTGTTGTCCTCTCTCGATTCACTTGCTAACGCACCCATAGGGCAGCGCTGCGGGCGGGCAGCGAGATCGTCAGCCCGGCACCGTCCTCTTCGAGAGCAGCCGTGTCGGAAGCGGCCAGCAGCCGCCACGTGCCCCGCGCCTCCGGAACCTGCATCCGTACGCTCTCTTCGCCGAGCGTCCTGAATGCGAACAGGAGCTGCCTGTCGCCACGACCGTCGCCGAAGACCACCGCGTCCCAGTCCTCGACGCGCTGAGGTTGCGGGAGGGGAAAGAAGACCGGCTGGTGCTTGTAGTGGCGGATCTCCTTGTAGAGGTCGACGAGCCGCTTCGCCATGTCCGTCTGCTCGTCGTCCCACTCGGCGATGGCGCCGTCGAAGCTCAGCACCCCCACCATCCGGCTCAGCAGCTGGTGCGGGGTGGCGGTCTCGCCGCCGCGGCCGCGGAAGGCGACGACGGCCATGTTGAGGTAGTCGACGGGCCAGAAGCGGAGGGCGCCGGTCTGCATGAAGCGGCACACGTCGGGGTCGGTGGTGTGGTCCGAGAGCCAGTTGCCGTGGGTCCGGGCGATCGAGCCGATGTCGAGGCGCATGCCGCCGCCGTTACAGATCTCGATGTACAGCTCCGGGTGCTCGGCGGTGAGGCGGTCGATGAGGCGGTTGTAGCCCAGGTTGTAGCGCAGGCCGTTCTCGGGGATGCTCTCGAAGCGCATCCAGCTCACCTGCCACTCGTCGATCATCCGCTTCAGGGTGGTGTAGGCGTAGTCGACGCCTTCCTCGGCCTCGAGCTTGAGGCGGTGCAGATGCGCCGGCCGCTCTTCCGAGTCGCGGAACAGCTCCGGGCGCTTCGTCATCGCGTCGGTGCCGGGCATCGCCACCTGGATCAGGTGCCAGATGCCGAAGCGCATCCCCAGGCCGCGCACGTGCTCGCTGAGTTCGCGGACGCCCTCGCGGCCGCCCGGGAACTTGCGCGGGTGGGGGGTGTCCCAGTTGCCGAGCCCGTTGATGAAGCTCTCTTCGGTGAGGTACCAGGAGCCGTCGAGGCAGAAGTACTCGCAGCCCAGCTCGGCGGCCTTGGTCGCCTGCCGCTTGAGGTCGTCTAGGTCGAAGTGGAGGTAGATGCCGAACCAGTGGTCGTAGGAGACCGGCAGCACCGTTCGGTCCGGGGTCGGGCCGGGCACCAGTTCGCTCTGGAAGTAGCGGCGCTGGACGTTTTCGAGGTCGTTCCAGCTCTCGCCTGCGAAGAAGCCGAGGTGGACCCGCGGCAGCGCCAGTGCCTCGCCCGGCCCGAGCTCGATGTCGCCCAGGATCATGTCGCCCTCGATCAGGAAGGGCCCGCGGGCCTCGCCGCTGAACGAGTCGTCCAGCCAGCCGACCCGGACCTCCCAGCCCGCCGACCACTCGAAGCCGGCGAAGAAGCCGGCCAGCACCCCGCCCGTGTCGAGGGCGAAGTGGACGATGGGGACATGCACCTCGGAGCTGCGCCCGCCGATCACCACCGGCTTGCTGTGATCGTGGGTCATGAACGCCTCCTCTTGCACTCGGAAGGCGCGCGGCGGGTAGCAGGCGTCGTAGTGCCAGCTGCCGCTCATGTGCCGCACGCGGGGGAGCGCCTCCGCCGGATCCGCCTCGAGCAGCAGCCGGAAGGGCGTGACCCCGATGGAGCCCAGGGTGCCGCTACCGCGGTTTTCGAGCCTTAGCTGCCAGGAGAGGGCTCCGTGGTCCGGGTGAACGCTGAGGTCGACGGTCGCGGCGAGATCGCCGAGGTTTCCCGACAAGCCAGCGCCACTCCGTTCGAAAGCGATGGCTGTCTCGTCGAGGGTGATCTCGAAGGGCAGCTCGCTGATCAGCGCGCGGCTCAGCTCGCTGGGGGCGTACGGGTCGAGGATGGTGGGGCTCATGGTATCTCCTGTGGCTGGCGTGGCGGGGCTTCACGGCTGCACGGTCGTGCAGCAGGCGAGGGGTGCGTCGTCCAACGGCAGGCGGATCGGGTAGCGGTATCCAGAGTTCCAGGGGGGATAAGCCCACAGGTGCTCGTCGGGAGCGGTCGCCGTCAGCTGGTCGTCGTTCATGTCGTCCCTTCCGGTGGGTACATCGGAGCCTCCGCCGGCTCCCGGTCGAGTCCCCCGCTTCTTTCGATCACCTGCTGTATGCCCCTCCAAGCAGCAGCTTCTGGTCGGGCGTGCCGTCCTCCCGAAGGGCCGTCACTCTGGGCCCCGCGAAGCTCTCGCGGGAATTCATCCAGGCGTTCTGATAGCACATCAGACACACTCTCCGGTTTTCGTCCGAGCTGTTCGCCGCCCCGCGGTGATAGGTGAACCCGCTGAACATCACCGCCTGGCCCGGCTTCGCCAGGACGTAGAGTTCGTCCGGGAACTCGGGGTGACCCTGCGGCGGTTTGAAGGTGACCCGGTGGCTGCCGGGAACCACTACGACCGCGCCGTTGTCCATGGTCAACGCATCGAGGTAGTAGCCGCAGTTGAGGTGTCCCGAGATGGAGCCGAAGGGGGTGCCGTCCGGGTCGAAGGGCCACGGGCTGTCGCGGTGCCAGTTCTGATCGGGGGTGCCGGGTTTGGTGACGCGACCGGTGGCGCTGTGGAGCTGCAAGGCGTTCCCGAGGATGGCTTTCATTCTGGTGAGTACGGGCGGGTTGTCGAGCAGGAAGGCGAAACGATCATCCTCCTCGAGGAGTTCGCCTTTGAACCAATCATGGGGACCCTGCGACGTGCTTCTGGCACAGGCTTCGTCGAGGGCCTCGCGGAGGATCTCGACCTGTTCTGGGGTGATGGCGTCCTCGACGACGAGGTAGCCCCACTTCTGGAAGAAGCGGACGTCGCGTTCGAGTTCTGGGGTTAGCTCGGGGTTCAGGCGCTGCGGGACGATCGAACGGTCGAATCTCATGGCGGTTTCCGTTCCGCGGTCGGCACCTCGGTCATGGCGTGAGGACGTACTTCGAGACCACCGTAGGGTGGTCGATCAGGTCGTCGAAACTCTGCGCCCCGGCGGCCAGCGGGCGCACCTCGGTCCACTCGCCGGTGTCGACAACGCCGCGCTCGAGAGCGCGGATGGCGGTGCGGAAATTGGCGTCGCTGTAGGTGTAGGAGCCGGTGATGCTCACCTCGTTGCGCACCACGGCGTTGAAATCGAGCGCCGACATGGTGTCGTGAAGGCCCACCAGCACGATGCGGCCGCCCGTCCGGGTGAGGGCCTGGGCCAGCTTGCGGGTGGCATCCTTGCCGACGCAGTCGAACACCACGTCGGCGCCGAAGTCGCCCAGCGGCGCCAGCAGCTCCCCCGGCGTGGCGGCCAGCGGGTCGCCGACATGGCTGGATCCGAGCCCGGCGGCGGTGGCGCGGCGGTCGGGGTGGGTGTCGACCGTCAGGATCTCGCCGACCCCGGCGGTGGCCAGCACTTGGAGCACCAGCAGGCCGATGTTGCCGGCGCCGATGACGACGGCCCGGTCGAGGTAGCCGGCGTCGGCCAGCTCTACCGCCCGAATGGAGACGGCGAGCGGCTCGACCAGCGAGGCCTCGACGTCGCTTAGGGCGTCCGAAATCGGGACGGCGTTCGTCGCGGGGACGACCACGAAGTCGGCCATGCCGCCGGGGCGCTGGGCACCGACGATCTCGCGGTTGAGGCAGATGTTGCTCTGGCCGCGCAGGCACAGCTCGCAGGTTCCGCAGGTGAGCAGCGGGTTGATCACCACCCGGGTCCCGGGCGCCAGCTCGCCGGCATCGGCGTCCACCTCGACCACCGTCCCCACGAACTCGTGGCCGAAGATCTGGGGCGGCGTGCGGATGGCGCTCTCGCCGAGGTAGCCCTCGAGCTCGGAGCCGCAGATGCCGACGGCCGCCACCTCGACCAGGACCTCCCCGGGTCCGGGGCTCGGCTTGGGGGTGTCGCGGAGTTCCATCTGTTTCGGGCCCAACCAGGTGAGTGCTTTCACGCGGCTTCCTCCGACCGGTACGGGTTTCCTTGCTGCCTTAGTTTCCTGAACCTTGCTACCATGCTTCCTTCCATTTGGCGGCGCTCAGGCCTGAACGATTGGGAAGCAGGTGAACGACTCTCTCTCCACCTGCCAGTAGGGGACGAAACGGTAGCCGGGATGCCCGTTCACGTCGAACGCCAGCGGCCGGCCTGCCACGGGTTCGAGCAGGTCGATCAGGTCCGCCACATCGGCGCCGATGCGGGGGGTGCCTTCGGGCCCGTCCGGGGCGCCGGTCAGGGCCATCACCAAAGGCCCGTAGTGGAGGGCGTGGCGGTCGAGGTTGCCCTCGATCTGATCGAATCCGGTGTATTTCGTGGTCGAAAAGCCGACCGGGAGGGTGAAGGCGATGGTGTCGCCGTCCTCCCAGGTGCGCTCGAGCGCCAGGTAGCTCCCCGGGGCGCCGGTGGCGGCCAGCGCCCCGTTGACCTGGATCGGCACCTCCGCGGTGGCCCACGACGGGACGCGGATCCGGATGGTGAGGGCGGTGGCCGCGGGCGCCGAGACCGTGATCGAGACGTCGTCGTCGAACGGGAACTCGGTGGTGGTGGTCAGTCGCACGGGCTGGCCGGCGTGCTCCCAGGCGATCTCCGAGGGGGAGAACAGGTTCAGGTAGATGCCGTCGCCGGCCAGGGAGTAGATGAACTCGGGGAGGCGGCCCATCAGGCCGGCAGTGGAGACCTCGCAGCAGGTGTTGCGGCAGCTGCCGGCGAGCTTTTCGCCCTCGAGCTTGAGGTACTTGTAGATGATGTAGCCGTTGTCGTCCTGGGCGGCGAAGACGCCGTTGTAGAGCGACTCCTCGACCTCGTTGGCGAAGCGTTCCTCGCTGGGGAAGAGCTGCAGCAGCTTGCTGTTGATGTCGATCCAGAAGATGCTGCCGCAGGTCTCGCCATTCGTAGGGGTGGTGAGGATGTACGACTTGGGCGGGTAGACGTCGGCCCGCTCGCAGATGGTGGTGACGCCGCCGACGTGCTTGAAGCTGCCGGTGTAGATGTCCCAGGCGCCGAGGATCGCGTCGAGGTACTTCTTGTCGCCGGTGGCGCGGTACTCGTCGACGAACGCCTCGAAGCCCAGCAGCGCGTAGCAGTGGGGCCGCTCGCCCGGGTAGTGGCTCAGCGCCAGCGGCTCCCGGCTGGTCAGGGCCCGCAGCCAGTAGTCCTGGTCGTAGTAGCGCAGGGTCGTGACCAGGTCCTGATCGACGCCGGCAGGGGAGTGATAGACCAGCGGCCCGCCCGGCAGCCCATTGGTCGCGTTGCCCCCCTGGAGGACATCGGGCAGATAGGGCGAGGCGTTGAACCAGTCGTACATGCGCCGCAGGAGACCAAAGGCTTTCTCGTTGCCCGACTCCCCGGCGGCGATCATGCCGCGGGTCCAGAACACCCGGTCGTAGTTCTTGCGTTCGCTGTCGCGTCCGGAGTTCAGCGCGTAGGACTCTTCTTCGTCGTAGTAGCCGAAGTAGCCGTCCTCGCGCGTGCGCGCTTCGACGTCGTCGACGATGGTATCGACGATCCTCCGCATGTCCTCGCGCTCGCCCCAGCGCAGGGTGTTGCCCGCCCCCGCCAGCAAGCGGCCCTCGTTCGAGCCGGGCAGCCACACCCCCCAGCCGTCCCCGTCGCAGTAGGTGGGGCTGGCGAAGCTGTGATTGAGATACTCGATATTGCCGATCAGAACGTCGCGCATGGGGCCGGGGCCGAGCGTCACCCCGGTGCGGGGGGCCGCCGCGGCGTTGGGAACCGGCGACCACTCGCCGGGGGCGAGGTAGGCCTTGGTGCCGCTCTGGATCTGCTGGTACTCGGCGTTCATCTCCCGCGCGATCTCCACCTGGTAGCTCACCGGTTCTTGGGCCTGCATGGCGGAGACGTCCTGGTAGCAGTCGCTGGCGCGGGGGTTGCGCTCTTTCCTGACGACCACCCGGAGGGTGTGGATGCGGTCGCCCTCGATGCCGCTCTTCTCGAACTTGACGACGTTCTCCCGAGGCATGGGCGCGTAGTTGTCGACGGTCCCCTGCAAGGCCTCGTCGAGGTAGACGTCGGCCAGGCCGTGATCGGGCCCGGTGGAGCCGAGCCAGCGGACCGCGGGCCCGCGGAAGTTGAACTCGAAGGCGTGATGCTGAACGTTCGAGCGGTGGTATTCGGCGTCCCCGGTCCTGACGGCGCGCCAGTCCCCGAAGTAGAGGAGCCCGGGGACGGTCCGGAAGCCGGCCAGATAGGCCCGGTGCTGTTCGCTGTGGACGGTCGTCGCCAGCCGGTCGCTGCTCATGCCTCGCCTCCCCGCCCGGTTATGGCTGGACGGCGGGGAAGCAGGTGAAGGTCTCGTCCGCGATCTTCCAGTAGTGCACGTAGCGGTGGTTCGGGAACCCCGCCACCTCGTACTCCAGCGGATCGCCCGCCACCGGCGTGAGCAGCCCCGGCAGATCCTCCGGCGCCACCTTCAGGTGCGGCACGCCCAGCTCGCCATCACCCAGCTCGCCCTGCAGGGCCAGCAGGATGGGGCCGAGCAGCAGCGCATAGCGGTCGACGTTGCCGGGGAGCTGGTCGAGGCCCTGGTACTGCACCGCCCGCAGGGCGATCGGCAGGGTGAAGGCGACGGTGTCGCCGCCCTGCCAGGTGCGCTCGAGCGCGTGGTAGCTGCCGGGCTGGCCCCGCGCGACCTCCTCGCCGTTGACGGTGATCGCCATCGGCCCGGTCGCCCACGAGGGCACCCGGATCCGCAGGTTCATGGCGGTCGGTTCGGGCGCGGAGACCCGGATGGAGACGTCGTTGCCGGCGGGGAAGTCGGCGGTCATGGCCAGCCGCGCGCCGTTCTCCAGCTCGATCTCGCTAGCAGCGTAGAGGTTCACGTACACGCCGTCGTCGGCAACCGAGTAGATGTACTCCGGCAAACGCCCGATCAGCCCGGTGGTGGCCACCTCGCAGCAGTTGCCCATGCAGCGGGCCTCGACCTTGTGGTTGTGGGGGACGTTGTGATAGCGGATGTAGCCGCGGTGGTCCTGGGCGGCGGCGATGATGTTGTAGATCGCCTCCTCGATCTCGGCGGTGAAGCGCTCCTCGGTGGGGAACAGCTGGTGCAGTTTGCTGTTCACGTAGATCCAGAAGACGCTGCCGCAGGTCTCGCCCATGTTCTTGTCCTCGAAGTAGTACGACTTGGGCGGGTAGACCAGGTTGCTCTCCATGATGGCGGTGGCGCCGCCGATGTGCTTGTAGTTGTCCCGATAGACCTCCCAGCCACCCAAGATGCCGTCGAGGTGCTGCTGGCTGCCGGTGGCGCGGTACTCGTCGACCATCATCTCGAAGCCCAGCAGGTCGTAGCAGTGGGGCCGCTCACCAGGGTAGTGGCTCATGGCGAGGGGCTGGCGGATGGCGAGCTCGTTCATCCAGTAGTTCTGGTCGTAGTACCGCAGGGTGGTGACCAGGTCCTGATCGACGCCGGCGGGCGAGTGGTAGGTGAGCGGCCCGCCGGGCATGCCGTTGGTGGCGTTGCCGCCGAAGAGAATGTCGGGCAGGTACGGGGAGGCGTTGAACCAGTCGTACATGCGCCTGAGCAGCCCGTAGGCCTTGTCGTTGCCGATCGTGCCGGCGGCGATCATGCCGCGGGTCCAGAACACCCGGTCGTAGTTCTTGCGTTCGCTGTTGCGCCCGTAGTTGAGGGTGTAGGAGTCGTCCTCGGGGTAGTAGTTGTAGTAGCCGTCGTCGCGCATGCGCTTTTCGATGTCGTCGATGATGGTGTCGACGATCTTGCGCATGTCGTCGCGCTCGCCCCAGCGCAGGGTGTTGCCGGCGCCGGAGAGCATGCGGCCTTCGATGGAGGCGGGCAGCCACTCGCTCCAGCCCACCCCATCGACGTAGGTAGGGCTGGCGAAGTTGTGATTCAGGTACTCGATGTTCTTCTCGTACACGTCCTTGAGCACGCCCGGGCCCAGGGTGACGCCTCGTTCGGGCGCGTCGGCGCCGTGGGGCACGGGCTTCCACTCATCGGGCTTGAGGTACGGTTTGGTGCCGGTCCGCATCTGGGCCAGATCGTTATGCATCATGTGCCCGATCTCCGACGGGTAGCTGACGGGGAACACCGCTTCGAGAGCGGTGACGTCCTGGTAGCAGTCGGTCGCGGCGGGGTTGCGGTCCTTTGTGACGACCACCCGGAGGGTGTGGATGCGGTCGCCGGTGACGTCGTTCTTTTCGAACTTGACGACGTCTTCCTCGGGCGTGGCGGCGTAGTTGTCGACGGTGCCCTGGAAGGCGCCGTCGAGGTAGACCTCGGCGTGGCCGTGGTCGGGGCCCCGGTTGCCGAGCCAGCGCACCTCCGGCCCCCGGAAGGAGAACTCGAAGGCGGTGAACTGGGTGTTGGAGCGGTGGCTGTGGCCCTCCAGCATGCCGAGCCAGTTGCGCTTGCCCTCGTCGTCGCTGACCACTTCCCAGTCGCCGAAGTAGAGGATCAGCTCCGCGCTCCACACGGGCCGCATCGACAGGCTCATGGTGAGGCCGTTGTGCTCGGTTCGTTCGAGTTGCCGTTCTTCGCTTCTCATGTCGCCCCTCCCAGTGGGTGCGTCGGAGCCGCCTCGGGCTCCCTCGAGGTTCCTCTCCTATGCGACGACCTGCGTCGTCTCCCTTACCAGCGTGGCACCCCTCCCAAGAGCAGCTTCTGCTCCGGCGTTCCGTCCTCCCGCAGGGCCGTCACTCTGGGCCCCGCGAAGCTCTCGCGGGATTTCATCCAGGCGTTCTGATAGCACATCAGACACACCCTGCGGTTGCTATTCGAGGTGTTCGCCGCCCCCCGGTGATAGGTGAACCCGCTGAACATCACCGCCTGGCCCGGCTTCGCCAGGACGTAGAGTTCGTCCGGGAACTCCGCGTGGCTGCTCTTCGGCGGTTTGAAGATCGCCCGGTGGCTGCCGGGAACCACCACCACCGCGCCGTTGTCCATGGTCAGCTCGTCGAGGTAGTAGCCGCAGTTGATCTGCCCAGGGACCGAGCCGAAGGGGGTGCCGTCGGGGTCCTGGGGCCAGGGCCCGTCGCGGTGCCAGTCCTGGTCGGGGGTGCCGGATTTGGTGACGCGGCCGGTGGCGCTGTGGAGCTGCACGGCGTTCCCGAGGATGGCTTTCATTCTGGTGAGGACGGGCGGGTTGTCGAGCAGGAAGGCAAAACGATCATCCTCCTCGAGGAGCTCGTGGGTCATGGTGCCGGTTGGACCCGGAGTGCCTCTGGCGGAGGTCTCGTCGAGGGCCTCGCGGAGGATCTCGACCTGTTCGGGGGTGATGGCGTCGTCGACCACGAGGTAGCCCCACTTCTGGAAGAAGCGGGCCTCGCGTTCGAGTTCGGGGGTTAGCTCGGGGTTCAGGCGCTGCGGGACGATCGAGGGTTCATGCCTTCTCATAGCTTCCTCTCAGGGTGGTGCGGGGCGGGCTCTGGATCGGAGCGCCGCCTCGAACGGCTGCGGCGGCAGGGCCGGTCGCTTCGGGATTCGATTGGGATATGCGGGAGACAAAATATAGTTCTCGGACAGCTGTGCCAGGCGCGCTACCTGGGCGGCAGCCGAGGGGATGGGGGTTCGGTGTGGGGGACAATCCCCCACACCGATTCGAATGGCTAGCAGGATTCCTAGCAGCTTTCTAGCGGTCAAACCACCAGGTCTCCGGGCGGGCCCAGAGGTTGGACGCTTCGAGCGAGAAGTCCTCGCGGACGTTCCTGAGGTCCACGTTGACGGACTGCACGTTCGGCAGGTACAGCGTCATATTGGTCCACATGTTTTCGACGCTCAAGCGCATCAGGTTCTGCATTCTCTCGTCCATCACCTGCTCGTTGGGCGCGGTGAGCACCTCTTCGAAGTAGTAGCGTTGCCACTCTTGGGCTGTCGGGGGCGGCTCGATCCCTTCACTGCCGTCCGAGCGCCACCAGTCGCCCCAATCCCAGGTGCTGAACAGCTCGTAGGGATGCCACTTGTCGAGGCGGGTCAGGTAGAAGCCGCCGGCCTCGGTGTAGTGGGCGAACACGTCCCAGCTCGCGCGGTCGGTTTTCGGCTCCGGCCAGGTCATGGGGCCGCGGATCAGGATCTCGAGGCCGAGTGCGCGCCAGTAGTCCGCGATCAGCTCGACCGTCTCGAAGGGTTCGGCGGGATCTGCGATGGCGAACACCAGCGAGATGGGGTTGCCGTCGGGGCCGAGCCTGATGTTATCAGCGTTGCGCTCGGTGAGGCCCAGGCCGTCGAGGACGGCGTTGGCGGTGTCGGGATCGTACTGGGTGTGGAGGAGCCCGAACCCTTCCTCATCGATGTAGCCGACCGAGCCTTCCCTGGAGGAGATGTTCCAGATCTCGCCGAGGCCCTGGTAGAGGAGCTCGTTGATCTCATTGCGGTTGATGGCGATCGACAGCGCCACCCGGAAGTCCCGGCTCCGCAGCAGCAGCCGGTTGTTTGCGGGCCCGTTCTGATTGAAGTAGAGCTGCGGTGCCCAGGCGCGGGCCGAGGGCTGAAAGAAGATCCGGTAGTTGCCGTTCTCCTGGTTCTCGAGCAGCAGCGGCAGGTCGAGCAGCCGCCAGCTGTTCCAGAACGGGGCGTTGGCGATGTCGACCTCGCCGGCGATGAGCTTCGCCACCCGCAGGTCCATCTCGGGGACGTTGGTGACGATGATGCGGTCGATGTAGGGCAGCTGATTCCCTTCGGCGTCAACCTGCCAGTAGTACGGATTGCGGACGTAGGTGGTGCTTTCGCCCTCTGTCCGGGATTCGACCACGTACGGCTCCATGGTGGGGTAGCCTTCGCGCTGATGCTGCGCCGTGCCGCCGAAATCTGCGTTGGTGAAGAACTCGGCCCACTGGGCGACCCGGGCCTCGGCATCTCCATCGGCGAAGCCCTGGAACTCGGGGTGGACCGGCTCCATCCACTGCGGCGGGTAGAACGTCGGATCCGAAGTGCCGTAGACCATCTGGTGCATGAACGCCGGGTTGGGCCCGGTGAAGCTCCACCGTACCGTGGTGGCGTCGAGCACCTCGAAGGTCGGCGGTGCCCCGTCGTACGCGTAGTACCGGGCCCGCACCCCGAAGGTGGCGATCTGGCCGGCTTCCTCGGGATCCGGGGAGTAGGTCAGCCAGTTATCCCAATACCACTGGAGGTCGCTGGAGTCGAAGGGCTCACCATCCGACCAGCGGATCCCTTCGCGGATCTTGAAGGTGACGGCAGTACCCTCTTCGTTCCACTCCCAGCTCTCGTACACACCGTTGCCGATGGGGCCGCCGAAGCCGGCCTCGTAGTCGAGCATCTGCGGCTTGCGGTACATCCAGCTCAGGTTGTCGCCGTTGTTGACGATGTTGAGGGTCCCGCCGTAGCTTCCGATGGCCTCCATCGCGGCGACCTTGGGGTTCGCCGGCAGGCGCTCGGCGACGGGCGGCAGATCGCCGGCTGCAACCAGATCGGCGAGCATGGGGGCTTCCTGATAATCCTGGGCCAGCGCTGAACTCGCCAGCAGCGCAACTGCAAGGGCGAGGGCGACGGATATCCGTCCGAGTAGACTCTTCACCAATTTACCTCCGAAGGCTTGGTAGGTCGTGGTTCCATGGTTTAGGTCGATTGTTGACCGATGCGGTCGGGCGTAGGGTCCTCGTGCCAGGTTTTTCGCCGATAGACATCACCTCCAGGAACTGTTGCTGCGCACGAACATTCGAGGATCGTTTACGACCTCATAAGGACTGGATGACAATACCGACAACACCTCATCGTTCGTAGGGGTCCACGGCATCCCGGATGCCGTCGCCGACAAAGTTGAACGCAAGCACCACAGCGACCACCGCAATCGCGGGAATCATGATCCAGGGCGCCTGGGCCATCACCTGCAAGCTCTGCGCCTGCTGCAACAGTGTGCCATAGCTTAGCATGGGCTCGCGAATACCCAAATTCAGGAAACTGAGCGTCGTCTCCGCCAGGATCATGAACGGGATCGCCAGGGTCGCCGAGACGATCATGTGCCCGACCGTGTTCGGCAAGATGTGCCTGACCATGATCCGCAAATCGCTACCACCCAACGCCTTCGCGGCCACCACGAACTCCCGCTCCTTCAACGATAACGTCATGCCCCGGATCTGCCTCGCCAACCCGGTCCAGGTTACCAGCGACAGGATCAACGTGATCAAGAAGTACACCAGCAGCGGGTCCCAGCGGATCGGGATGATCGCCCCGAACGCCATCCACAACGGGAGCGTCGGGAAGGACAAGAGCAGCTCGATGAGGCGTTGCAGCAGCACGTCCGTCCAACCCCCATAGAAACCCGATACCGCCCCGAGGAGGGCGCCGAGGACGAGGCTGATGGTGACACCTAGGACTCCGATGGTCAGCGAGATGCGGGTGGCCCAGACCAACCTGGAGAACAGGTCTCGGCCCAGCTCGTCACTACCCAGGATGAAGACGAGCTCTTCACCTTCGAAACCGAACAGGTGCCGGTCGGTCTTGAAGAGTCCCCAGAACCTGTAACTATCACCGCGCACGAAGAAGCGCAACGGGAGGGGTTGGGTGGTGTCTTCGGTGTAGATGATGCGGAACGTTGCTGGGTCCCGGGCTCTCACCAGAGGGTAGTAGATGGGGATGAAGTGGAAGCCGCCATCGACGTCGCGGAAGTGGGGTCGGTGGGGGGGCGCGAGGTTGTTGCTGGATCTGGTCATGGGTTGGTAGGGGGCGATGTAATCGCCGAACACCAGCGCCAGGAAGAAGAAGAACAACACGACTAGGCCGGCGACGGCGAGGCGGTTCTGGCGGAAGATGCGCCACTGGACGGCGCGGACGCTGACGCCGCGGCCCTCTTGTTCCTGTTCGGGCCCTGTCAGGAGCTCGCCGGTGGCGGTGGTCATGAGATCCTGATCCGCGGATCCGACCATGCCAAGAGCAGGTCGGCCACGAAACTCCCGATGATTATCAAGGAGGTGAGCATCATCAGGACGGCCCCAGCAACGAACATATCCTGACCTTCAAGAGCCTCGAAGAACAGCGGTCCCAAGGTGGGCAGGCCCAGCACGATCGAGACGATGATCTCACCACCGATGAGGATCGGCAGCGACAGGCCCAAGATGCTGATCAGGGGGTTGATAGCGACCCGCACGGCATGCTTCCACACCACCAGCCGCTCGTTCAGGCCCTTGGCCCTGGCCGTGGTGACGAACATCTCACCCATGGTTTCGATCAAGTTGGTGCGCATGATGCGAATCAGGGCTGCCGTGCCTGCGGTTCCCACCACGATCACCGGGATCCACAGGTGCTTCATCAGATCCCAGATCTTGGCGAAACTCCAGGAGGCGTTTCTGAACTCCCTCGAGAAGAGCCCCCCCACCGAGGTGGCGTCGAACCAGAATAGCGAGATGAAGATCAGGAACAGTGCGAGCAGGAAGTTGGGCAACGCGAGGCCGATGAAGCCGATGAGGGTGAGGACGTTGTCGGCGACGCCGTACTTGCGTACGGCCACGAACACCCCGATGGGGATGGCTAGAGCCCAGGTGAACAGCAGTGAGGCTCCTGCCAGGATGACCGACAGCAGCAGCCGATCCCCGATCAGCTCGGTGACGTCGATATTGTAGCGGAAGGAGACCCCTAGGTCGCCCTGAACGAAGCTGGTGATCCAGCTCCAGTACTGAACGTAGAGCGGTTCACCCAGACCGAAGCGTTGCCGCATGGCCTCGAACGACGCGAGATCCGCGCTGCCGGTGGCCTGGCGCTGCTGGTCTTCGAGTACCGAGATGAAGTCCCCGGGCGGGAGCTGGATGATGCCGAAGTTGACGACCGACGCCAGGAACAGGGTGATGAGCCCGAAGGTCGCTCGGCGGAGGAGAAATTGGGCCATTAGGAACTATCCACAATACCTCATAGCTAGATCCGACCCCAGGGCCTTCCAAGCCGCCCTTCGACATGGCGGCACGATTCTAGATACCACTACCAATCTTTCCATCAATCGGTTAACTGTCAAGCTAAAACTCCTTTAAACACCGGCGCTATCGGTTAATCTCTGGAGTTCGGTTTGAAGATCATGATATTGCATAAGCGACTCGAATTTCCAGTGCTCAGGACAATCCGGCCTCGTGAGAAAGGCGATGAGCAAGGGAAATCTTGGACCCACAATCGAGTTTGTGCCGGTCAGTACGGCATTTCTCGGTTTCTCCGTCCACCACGCATCGTCAAATCGCTCTTACTCGCCACCCTCTCGTCCAACGCCAGATCGTTGAGTCGTATTCAGAAAAGCGGAAACGCAGCCACCGTCAGGCACGGCAATGTGCGAAAAATGCGATGCGGACCGGGGTTTCTTGCCCCTCACTAGAGATCAGACCCGTCACCGACGCAACCCCGAACAACGCCGGCAAGTCCTGGTGCTAGGGCGGGCGGTGGAAAAAATGTCTCCTTAAAGCAAGTTTTCGGAAAGGATGTCCTGATACTTGATGGGTGTCAGCAATAGGGGGTTACCCTCTCCCCAGAACTGGGTTACTCCCTCCCCAGAACTGGGTTACTCCCTCCCCAGCCCTCCCCCTGGTAGGAGGAGGGAGCAAAAGGCAATCGTGAGTAACAACAAGGTACTACGACAACGATTCCACAACGTGTTCCTAGGATTGAGTACCATCAGTCCAGGGTACGTCTCCACGATGCTTACGGAGTAAACTCCTCCAGCACCACAACTACGAAGCACCAAGCATGAAGGCATGGGGGGGCAGGGACGCCTGCTGTTGACCTTAGGGTCCTATTAACAACCTTGGTCCATTGGTTCCTTCACACCACGGTTATCCCAGCTGTTGTTCTCGTTACTCAAGACGTATTCACGCCCATCACTACCCACCCGATGGTGTTTCCTATCGTAGCCAGGGTTGCTTGTTGCTCCCTCCTCCTACCAGGGGGAGGGCTGGGGAGGGAGTAACCCCCCATGGGGGAGGGGGTATGTGGTGGGTTGGAACAACCATCGTGCAACCCACTTTAGAAGATGGAATTAGGTTTAGACCTAAGGAGGAGTAGGGTTAGGGCAAGTTGAAGCAATGGATAAGGAGATTGGAACAACCATCGTGCAACCCACTTTAGAAGATGGAATTAGGTTTAGACCTAAGGAGGAGTAGGGTTAGGGCAAGTTGAAGCAATAGGATAAGGAGATTTGGACTTCCCCAAATCTACCAACCCATAGTTTTGACGTTATGAGGTGATCAGCTATGCCGGGAACGTTGAGCAACAAGGTTGCCGTTATCAGCGGTGGGAGCCGGGGCATTGGCCGGGGTATTGCTTACAGGTTGGCCCAGGAGGGTTGCGACTGTCTGCTGGCGGCGCGCACCGAAGAGGATCTGGGGGCGGTGGCGCAGCAGATCGGCCAGGAGACGGGCCGCACCATCGAGATATGTCCCGGCGACCTGCGGACCCTCGAGGGCTGCCAGGCCGTGCACGCGGTGGCGCAAGAGCGGTTTGGGCGGGTCGATATCCTGATCAACAACGCTGGGGCCACCCAGGGCGGTCTCTTTGTGGAGCAGGAGGATGACGTCTGGGAGGACGGGTTTTCCCTGAAGTTCTATGCGGCCGTCCGCCTCTCGCGGCTGCTGTGGCCGCTGCTGGCGGAGAGCCGGGGGACGGTGATCAACATCATCGGCGGGTATGCCAGGACCCCGGACCCGGACTTCATGATCGGTGGGGCCGTCAACGCCGCGCTGGCCAACTTCAGCAAGGCCCTGGCCAAGCTCGGCTTGCGCCACGACGTGAACGTCAACGTCATTCATCCCGGCCTAACGGTCACGGGACGCCTGCAGGAGATCTTCGCCGTTCAGGCCAGGCTTGCCGAGCGCCCCGTGGCCGAGATCCAAACGAGCCGAATCGAGGGGGCCGGCGTGCGCCGGCTGGGCCGGCCTGAGGACGTGGCCGCACTGGCCTGTTTTCTGTGCTCACCCCAGGCGCGGCATATTCAAGGGGCCGCGATCGCCGTCGATGGCGGCGCGACAGCGGGGGTCTTTTAGCCTGCTCACAGAGAGCTTTTGACAAGTTCCACTGCGCTTGCTACCGTAGTTTTGAGCATTGGTCAACTGTCGAGCAACGCTGGTTGGGAGGGCGGGCAGCTTGGGGTGGACGAAGCGGGTTCCAGCGCTGCCGCCCTCTTCCATTCAAAGGGGGGAGGCTAGGACGGGCGAATGACTACCAGTCGTTGGGTAAAGATGGCTAGGCACGGGCCCATCTCGCGGAGCGTGTACAGCCAGGGGATTCTCGAGAACATGCGTCTCGATATCCTCTCGGGCAAGCTGCTGGTCGGCGGGCATCTGGCGGAACGCAAGCTCGCCGAGTTGTACGACGTGAGTCGGGGGCCGGTTCGCGACGCCCTGCACCTGCTCGAACAGGAAGGCCTGGTCGAAACCCCCAGGAACGGGCGCACCAGGGTGGTAGGACTCAGGCGCCAGGACGCCGCAAACCTGTTCAATCTCAGAATCCAGCTCGAGAGCACCGCGCTCGAACAGCTCGACGGTCTCCCGGACCCGGAACGCCTTCTGGAGTTGCACGAGACGGTCACGACCTTCCGCGAGGCCGAGCGGCCCGACCAGGAGGCGGCGGCGCTCGACATCATCTTCCACGAAATCATCGTGGCCCTACCCGGGAACCGACCCCTGTTGACGGCCTGGCAGCTGTTCGCCGGCCTCTTCTACGCCATGCTCTTCGTGACCAACAGCGCCACGCAAGACTTCCAGCGCATCGGCACCGAGCACAGCCGTATCTACCGCTGCATCGAGAAGGGCGAACCCACCAAAGGGATTCCGGTCCTCACCGAGCACCTCGAAACTGCCAAGCGCCTGCTGGTCGATCGACTCGAGGAGCTCCAGGCAAAGAACGCACGATAAGAGGAGATGGTAGGGGAGGGTAGAGGAATAGGGGTTGGGAGAAGAATAGGGGTTGGGAGAAGAATAGTTGCCCCTTCAGACCCCTACGCTTCGCTTCGGGTTCTTACGGGGTCCTTCAGAGCCCCCCTTCGGTGGTCTCTTCAGGGGCTACGGAGCCACACTACGTGAGTCTCCTCCGCCATAAGAAGGTTTACAGCGGTTCTCAGAATGAGTGATTGGTGACTCCGGCATGCTCAAACCAACCCAACACATCCCCCAACGACACCGTCGATAGCGCAGCCGCGATCGCAGAGTCCAACGCTCCCCTCGTCCTCGCCCCCACAGCTTTCACGAACGCCTTTATCTTCGAAAAAGCCAACTCAATGGGGTTGAAGTCCGGACTGTACCCAGGCAACAACACCAACTCGCACCCCCTCGCCTCGATCGCCTCCCGCACCTCCGGTTTGCGGTGCACCCCCAGCTGATCCATCACCACGATCTGCCCCGGCCTCAGCTTCGGAGCGATGACCTGCTCGATGTACGCTA
This sequence comes from Trueperaceae bacterium, assembly GCA_963662295.1. Classification (GTDB taxonomy): domain Bacteria; phylum Deinococcota; class Deinococci; order Deinococcales; family Trueperaceae. The sequence goes on along the minus strand of OY759346.1, from coordinate 2,506,000 downwards.
AAAACGCCACGCCATCCACCGCTCCGGTCAACGTCATCGCGTCACCCACACCCTCATCGAGACTGATCGCTGCAACGAGGCTGGTGTTCTCCCCACGGTTCTTCGGCACCCTACCCACGGCACGTTGTCCACGTGGGGCGTAGGCGTAGGGCAGGGTCATGGCGACGTTGAAGCCGCTCTCATCGACGAACACCAACCGGTGCGGGTCAATACCTCTGATCCAAGCCAGGAACCTCCACCGGGCCTCTGGATTCTGTTCACTCGCGTAGATCGTCTTTTTTTCTCGTCGATCCCAATCTCTGTACCCAGCGGCACATGGTCGCTCTGCTGATGCGGACGCCGGTTCTCTCCAAGAAAAGGTCGCAGCGCTGGTCGTGGGTGAGGTCGTTGCTGATGAGGCTCTGCTCAACCCATGCCTGGTGCTCATGGAGGGCGCTGGGGCGGCCCGGGGAGGTTCTGGGGGTGAGATCTCCACTTTGGCGGTAGCGGCGGAGGTAGCGACTGACGGTGGCGGTTCCAACGTCGAACGTGTCTGCGGCTTCATGGAGGGTGTAACGCTTGTGTAGGACGGCGTTTACGATGCGTTCTCGGAGGTCGGTAGAGTGCGCCATGCCTCAGCATGAAGCACGATCACTCAATGCGCAACCCGCTGTAAAAGGAACAAGCTAGACACCGTTAGCGTCTTCACACCCTGGTTATTCCATATCTTCTGCTGGAGGAGACTCACGTTGTGAGGCTCCGAGAGCCCCGGGGAGACTTGCCGAGACACGAAGTGCTGGTTTCTCGGGAAGGCTCAACGGGACCCCGTGACACGAAGTGCTGGTAGTTTAGACACCGAAGGTGGCTGAAGGGGCACCAAACCTACTTATCCTTGTGTCTGAAGGGGCCCCAAACCTACTGGGAACTACTCTACCTACTCCCTTACTTTTCTAGTTTGTAGAACCTTATCGCGTTATCCCGGTAAACCTTCCTCTTTTCATCGTCGCTAATCCCTTCGAGCGCCCAGTCGAGCGCTGCCACCCATTCACGATATTGGGCTGCTTGAAGCACCACTGGCCAGTCCCCTCCAAAGGCGACCCTGTCAAATCCGAAGGTGTTGAAGACGGTGTCGAGGTAGGGCTTGAGATCTTCGCGGGTCCAGTGCTCCATGTCGGCCTCGCCTACTAGCCCCGAGACCTTGCAGACGGTGTTGTCGAAGGCGGCCAGGTCGCGCAGCTGCTGGCGCCAGGGGTCGAGGCGGCCGTTTACGATGTCGGGCTTGCCGATGTGGTCGAGGATGAAGGACACGTTGGGGCACTGGCGTACCAGTTCGAGGGTGTTGGCGAACTGCTCGTCGCCCTTGATGCAGATGTCGAACGAGAGCCGGTAGCGCTCGAGCAGGCGGACGCCCTCGATGAAGTCGGGCTGGAGGCAGAACTCGGTGTCGGGCTCGAACTGGATGATGCGGCGGATGCCCTTGAGTCCGGGGATGTCGGCCAGCTGGTCGAGGGTTTCGGTTGCAGCCGCGCCCAGCTCGAGGGGCGCCCAGGCGACGATGCCCTGGATGCGTGGCTCCTGGCGGGCGACCTCGGCGACCCAGGCGGCTTCTTCGACGCACTGCTCGAAGGCGGCCTCGCACTGCAGGAAGATCATGCGCTCGACCGAAAGGCTCGCCGTCGCCTCCCGATAGTCTTCGATCAGGTACGGGCGGTTCAGAAGCGGGATATCGGCGAGCCAGGGGTAGCTCAGCTTCTGTGGGTCCCAGATGTGCAGGTGGGTGTCGACGATGCTGAAGTCAGGCACGGTTCCTTCCCTCCTTGCGAGCGGCAATGGGGCCGGCTCGAATAGTCCTAAGCTTCTCACATGGCGACATCGAGCGCAGCGACAGCGAGCGGAGCGGCCCAGCCCCTACTCGCCCGCTTCCGTCTGGCCGTAGACCAACACCCACATGCGATCGGCAGCAACCTCCTCGAACGCCACAGCGGTCCCATCAGGCCATACAACCCTCACCGAGGCGACCGTCGATTCGCCCAGGCCGAAGTGCAGCGCCGTGTCGTTCCCGGCACCCAAAGCAGAGCCGCTCTTCACCTCCTGCATCCGCGTCAGACCATCGCTGGTGGTGACGAACACCCGCGCGTGAATCGCGTCGAAGTTGATGGGCGCGCGGCCCTCGAGCCGGACGGTGAGCCAGTGGTTGTCCGCGCCTGCCAGGCCCGCGTTGCGGTAGAGGGTGTAGCCCTGCCCGAAGTTGCCGACCACGAAGTCGACGAGGCCGTCGCGGTCGTAGTCCGCGTAGGCGATGCCCATGCTCGGCTTGGGGTTCTGCTGCCAACTGGTGGGGGTCACGTCGAGGAAGGTGCCGTCGCCGCGATTCTGGAACAGCGGGTTGGGATACGGGAACAGCATCCCCTCCATCCCGCTGGGGAACAGCATCCCCTCCTGCTCCTGGTCATCGAAGTTCCGAATGAGTTCTGTTGAGGCCAGGAACAGGTCGAGCCAGCCGTCGTTGTTGAAATCGAAGAAGGCCGTGCCCCAGCCGACGACGCTCCCCGGCCCCACCCCGACCCCGGCGGTCTTGGAGGCGTCGCGGAACTGGTCGCCGAGGTTCTCGAGCAGGGCCATCGCCTCGACCATGTCGGAGAAGTAGAAGTCCAGGTCCAGATCGTTGTCGTAATCCCCCACCGCCAGGCCCATGCCGTGCTTGACGATCTTGCTTCTCGTCTCGCTCGAGGCGTCATGCCAGCACCAGCCATCACAACCGGGGCCGTCGTTGCGCCACAGGACGTTCCCGATGGGTTGCTCGGCCTTGTCGTTGACCACGTAGATGTCGGGGTCGCCGTCGTTGTCGAAGTCGACGAAGCTGGCGGCGAAGGCGGAGCCTTGGCGTTTCACCGCGTCGAGAAGAGCGGAGACGTCGGTGAAGGTGCCGTCCCGGTTGTTGTGGTAGAGCCGATCGCTGGCCAGGACTGGGTCGGCAGGTCGTGGGCACTCTGGGATGCAGGCCCAGTTGACGACAAACAGGTCGAGGTGCCCATCGCTGTCGTAATCTCCCCAGGCTGCGGTGGTGCCCTTACCGGTGTCACCCACGCCGGCAGTCTCTGTAACGTCACGAAATCCCTGACCGGCCTCGTTGTGGAGTAGGACGTTGGCGCCGTTTGCAAGGACGTAGAGGTCTTTGAAGCCGTCGTTGTCGTAGTCGGCCCAGACGGCGCCGCCGGTCCACACGTCGGGCAGAGCCACGTCGGTTGCGTGCTCGCTGATGGTGAAGGTACCGTCCTGGTTGTTGCGGTAGAGGGTGCTGGGGTTGAGTCCCCCGGTGAGGTAGAGGTCGACCCAGCCGGCCTGGCCCATGAAGTCCTCACCGGAGAACTCCTCCCAGGTCGCTTCGTGACCGGCCTCTTGGCTCACAGGTCGGGTGCTGCTTGCTGCGCCAGGGCCGGGCACGTCACGAGGAGGACCGCCAGCCGCAACAGGATCCCTGCCGGTGACGCCACGATCGTTGCCAGGCTGTAGTTTCCTCCAAACAAGTCGTTGTCGTAGTCACCCCAGGCCTGGCCCATGGCCAGATAGCCGCGGGTGAAGTCCTCACCGGAGAACTCCTCCCAGGTCGCTTCGTGAAGCATTCCGATGCCGGCCTCTTGGCTCACGTCGACGAACAGGTCGGGTGCTGCTTGCTGCGCCAGGGCCGGGCACGTCGCCAGGACCGCGACGCCGAGGAGGACCGCCAGCCGCAACAGGATCCCTGCCGGTGACGCCACGATCGTTGCTTTCAAGATTGCCATAGAGCCCATTATTGCCCATATTGCCCACCAGGAGCGATCGCGCCTCAGAAGTCGCTGGGACCCATCTCGCGCTCGGTGAGGTACAGAACTGCCGGAATCAGGCTGCTGCTCACGAAGCTGCCGACCCAGATGTGGTAGCGACCGGTCTCCGGATTCACGAATTCGATCAGTGGGTCGATGCCGCTGAAGTCGTCGTTGCAGTGCCAGCCGCCCAAGGGGTCGTTCACGATCAGCGTGGTGTCGCCCTCCCCGACCACCAGGATGCGTAGCAGCCGGCCGCCGGCGCCCCACTCGAGGCTGAGGTCGGGCTCCGCGGTGGCGAAGCCGCTGCAGCTGGTGTCGCCGAGATCGGCGAACACGTCGACCCCGCCGCCGCTGAGAATCTCGACGCTGTGGGGGTCGGGCGTGAACCCGACGGCGAGCGTCACGCTGCCGAAGTTGGGCGCCGCGGTGATGTCGAGGCTGCCGCTGTCGCCGCTGAACGCCGGAGGGCTCAGCGGCTGCTCGGTGACGAACAGCCGCCCGAACAGCAGCTCGCTGGGGTCGAAACTCCCTACCCAGATGGCGTACTGGCCGGCCAGGGAAGCGGGAAACGCGATCAGCGGGTTCGCGTCATCGAAGTCGTCGTTGCAGTGCCAGCCGCCCTGAGGGTCGTTCACGATCAGCGTGGTGTCGCCGCCCGTCACAAAGAAGATGCGCAGGTCGCGGCCCTCCCCGGACCACTCAAACCGGAAGTCGGGCGCGGCGTCGACGTTGCCGGAGCAGCTCCCACCTATGGCTTCGCCGGCGTTCAGCGGGCCGCCGCTCACGAGGTCGATCTCGAACGGGTCGGGATCGAACCCGCCGTCGAGCACGGCCGCGCCGAAGGTGGGAGCCGCGAGGGGATCGAGCGTCTCCGGTTCCTGCCCCACGGCCAGGCCAAGCATGAAGGTAACGGCCAGCAAGGCGGCTTGAAGGGGGGATGGGGGTGGCAGGGTGCGCATGGAGCCGACTCCTTACGACCGGTCTGGGGGCGCTCGATGCCCCACAGTTACAAGAGCGTAACCCTAGAATCCATCTGGGTCGCGATGAGACCAGGAGCGATATGATCATACTCAGTGGCCTTCGTCGACATGAGCCAAGGCGATGCAGATGCGGCCCAGGAGCGACCGTGAACCTGCACAGGATGCTCGCCGCCCGGGCCGAGCGGGACGATCCCGTCCGGGTGGGCCTGATCGGGGCGGGCAAGTTTGGCGCCATGTTCCTGGCGCAGGCCCGGCTCACCCGTGGCCTGCACGTCCTCGGTGTCGCCGACCTCGACGTCGAGCGCGCCCGCGAGACCCTGCGCCGTGTCGGCTGGAGCGATGAGCGCTTCGCCGCCGCCTCCTTCGCGGACGCACTCTCGAGCGGCGGGACACTCATCACCGACGACGCCGAGCAGCTCGTCGCGGCGCCTGGCCTCGAGGTGGTGATCGAGGCCACCGGAAATCCCGCCGCGGGGGTCCGCCACTGCCTGGTCGCCATCGACCAGGGCCGACACATCGTGATGGTCACCGTCGAGGCCGACGCCCTGGCCGGCCCGCTGCTGGCCAGCCGGGCGGAGCGGGCCGGCCTGATCTACAGCCTGGCCTGGGGCGATCAGCCCGCCTTGATCTGCGAGCAGGTGGACTGGGCCCGCGCCTGCGGCTTCGAGGTCGTCTGCGCCGGCAAGGGCACCCGCTACCTGCCCGAGTTCCACCGCTCGACCCCGGAGACGGTCTGGGAGCACTTCCACTTCGGTCGGGAGACCGCGGAGCGGGGCGGGATGAATCCCAAGATGTTCAACAGCTTCATCGACGGCAGCAAGTCCGCCATCGAGATGACGGCGGTGTGCAACGCGACCGGACTTACGCCGCAACCGGAGGGACTCGCCTTCCCCCCCTGCTCGCGCTACCAGCTGGCCGACGTCCTCAAGCCGAGGCAGGCCGGCGGCACCATCAGCCACGGCGGCACCACCGAAGTGATCTCGTCGTTGCATCGGAACGGTAGCCCGGTCGAGAACGACCTCATGGTCGGCACCTTCGTGGTCGTCGCGGCCGAAAGCGACTACGTGCGCCATTGCTTCGAGGAGTACCGCATGCTCCCCGACGCCAGTTTCGGCTACGCCGCGCTGTACCGGCCGACCCACATGATCGGCCTCGAGCTGGGCATCTCGGTCGCCTCGGTGGTGCTGCGGGGCGAACCCACCGGCGCGCCCACCGGATTCCGCTCCGATGTGGTCGCGACCGCCAAGCGGAACCTGCGGGCCGGGGAGATCCTCGACGGCGAGGGTGGCGCCTGCGTCTGGGGCAGGCAGCTGCCGGCGGCGACCTCGCTGGCGACGGGCGGCCTGCCGCTGGGGCTGGCCCATGGGGTGGCGCTGAAGCGCGACGTCGCCGAGGGGCAGCAGCTCGGCTGGGCCGATGTCGCCATCGACCCGGGCGACCCCACGGTGCGGATCCGACGGGAGATGGAACGTGAGTCCGGCGGCCGTGACCGCTAGCGGGGCTCCTGTGGCCGGTCGGTTGCTCGTAACCGAGGCCTACACCAGGCAGCAGGAAGGCCACCGCCGAACAGGAGTCGAATCGGGATCGAACGGGTAGTCAGGATCGGCATGGGTATCCTCTTCGTCCTGGCGGTGGTATACGCCCTGCTGGTGGCGGCAGCGTTCCTCTTCCAGCGGCGGCTGCTCTACGTCCCCGAAACACAGAAACCCTCGGAGAGCGAGGTCCAGGCGCTCGGCCTCGACCTCTGGCCCAGCGGCGACGCCTACCGCGGCTTCGTCGGCGCCCCGCCGGACCGAGTGAAGGGGACGGTGGTGCTCTTCCACGGCAACGCCGCTGCGGCCTGGCGCCGCGACCACTACCCGCAGGCACTGCTGCCGCTCGGCTACCGGGTGATCCTCGCCGAGTACCCGGGCTACGGGGGGCGCGCGGGTCGGCCCAGCGAGCGAAGCTTGCTCGCCGACGCCCGAGCGACCGTCGAGCAGGCCCACCGGGAGTTCGGCGGCCCCATCTACCTGTGGGGCGAGTCGCTGGGGGCCGGGGTCGCGGCGGCGGTGGCGGCGGACCCCACGGCGCCGGTCGCGGGCGTGGTCCTGCTGACCCCATGGGACACCCTCCCCGATCTCGCTCAGTCGCTGTACTGGTACCTGCCCGCCCGCTGGCTGATCCTCGACCGCTACGACAACATCGGGAACCTGGGCAGCTTCGAGGGGCGCGTCGCCGTGGTCATGGCAGGGCGGGACGAGGTCATTCCCCAGCGGCACGCCCAGCGCCTCTACCGGGCGCTCCCGGAGCCGAAGCGGCTGTGGGTATTCGAGGGCGCCGGGCACAACGACTGGCCCGCCGGCCCGAACGAGCCCTGGTGGGGCGAGGTGATGACGTTCGTTGCGGGAGATCCTTAGGCACCTACTCGAGTTCCTCACCTAAAGTCGTTGATTGCCCGCTCCTCAACCTACGTCGCTGCCGGTTCCGAACGGCTTTCGTAGCCCCTCTCCGGCGGCCTCGATTGCGTCGGCGGGGGCGTAGTCGAGCGCCCGGACGCCGCGGTAGGCGCGGATGGCCCCGTCCCGGTCGCCGGCCAGGTCGCGCAGCTGGCCCAGCCGCGCTAGCAGGTAGCCGGGCAGGTAGTAGGGCTCCTGGAAGTCGCCCTGCGAGGCGGCCTCGAGGCGCTCGAGCGCCTCGGCGGGGTGGCCGTTGGCGAGGAGCAGGTTGGCCTCGTGATAGCGGGCTTCGGGCGCCGCCACCTCGCGTAGTCTGGTGAGGACGTTGCCCGGTTCGGGAACTTCGGTGCGCATGGCGAAGTCGAGCAGGCCTCGAACCCGAGCCGCTTCGCTCTCGGCTACCTCCGGGGGCGGTTCGAGGGCGACTCTGTCGGCGAGGGTCAGGCGCAGGCCGGGCAGGTGGTCGATCGGCGCGAGCACAGCGATGCGGCCGGCGTCGAGGGTCAGGAGCGCATCGGCCATGCGTTCGCAGCGCTCGGCGAGCCAGCCGGTGCCGGGCCCTTCGCCGAAGCGCTCCCGGCGAAGGTGGTGGTAGGCCTCCAGCTGGGGCAGGAGGTCGGCCTCGATGCGCGCCGCGGTGAGCGCCTCCTCGAGCAGGGCCTCTACGGGTCGGAGCGCCGCTGCTAGCTCCGCTTGCAGCTCGCGGCCCTGCGGGTACTGGGCCAGGTAGCGGTCGAAATCGGCCTCGGCCTCGGGATCGGGGGAGGGTTCGGCGATAGCGGACAGGGGCAGCATCCGGCGCCGGGCCCAGGGGACGATCGCCAATGGCAGGGCGATCTCGAGGGTGTCCTGCCAGCGGGGTTCGTCGAGCGCGTTCGGCGCCAGGGCGGTACTCGCCAGGGCGTCGGGCTGGAAGGCCTCGACCGTCTCCAGGACGGTTATGGCGTTGTAGCGTGGGAAGCGCAGGTGGAACGGTCCCATAAGTGGGATAAGGCACATGGCCTCGGCTTTGGGGGCCTTCGGAGACGCCATGGCGTTATCCTATCGTGGAGGGGGTTCGGGGCGATTTTTTGGGGTATCCTCACCGAACGCCCCTGGAATCGCCCGGCTCGGTGTCGGGCCCCGGCAGGAGAGGGGATGAGAGGATTCATGAATGTACCGCAGCGACCGTAACCCCGCCTGGTTTCGGGACCTCAAGTGGTTGAGCGCCATCCTGCTGGTCCTATCGCTCGCCGCCACCACGCTGTTCTTCAGTCTCTCGCAGCTCACCTCTCGTGGGCAGTCGCAGGCGCTGATCCGCCAGGTTCTCGAGTTTACGCTGCTGCCCGAGGGGTCCGCTGAGGCCGCGGTCGCGGTGCGCCAGGGGGTCGCCTATCAGCCGGGCGAGCCGCTGGTACTGCTGCCGGGCGTGTCGGTGGTTGCCGATGCTAGCGAGATCGCGACGTTCAGCGCCGAGGAGGCGGTGAGCCGAATCGCAGGAGCCCTCGCCGACCGAGTGATCCAGGCCGGCACCGGCTCGGTTCGGGAGTTGGGGTCGAATGCCGAACTCACGGTCCAGCTGGAGCAGGCCTTCGCCACCACGGTGCCGCTGGTGGTGCGCTCACGGATGGCCGAAGCGATGCTCCCATCGGGCCTCGACGACGGCTCCCGGCTCGCGGACTGGCCCACACAGGCCGCCCAGAAGCCGGGTGAGCTGGTGCAGCCGGTGGTGGGCGTGTTCGTGTTTGCCGAGCCGGCCGAGCTGACGCAGATGTCGGATCGCGAAATCGGCGAGCGGGTCATCGAGCTGCTGGCCGACATCGTGCTGAGCGAGGGATTGCCGGCCGCCCAGGCGGTGGTGACCAACTCGAACCTGCAGGCGCGGCTGGCGGCGTCGGTCGATCAGCAGGCGCGCGCCGATCTGCACGATCTGTTCGGAGCCTTGCTGAGCGGTCGCCTCGAGACCTTTACCTCCCGTCTCGATCAGGCTCGGGTCTTGCTGCAGGAGCAGGACGCGCCCCCCGAAGGCCTGTTGGGGATTCTCAGCGCCGAGCAGCTGGCGGGCCGCACCCCCGAAGAGGCCAACGAGCTGGTGCTGACGGCGCTGGCCGCGCGGGCCTTCGAGGGCGGGGTCGCCTCGCTCGAGGCGGTCCTTACCGAGGCCCAGCAGGCCGAGCGGGTGCGCTCGGTGGGAGATCTTATCGGCGGCCTTTCGAAACGCGCCCACGGCCGCTATCTGCGCTACACCTGGCTCTTCGGCATCGCCGCGCTGGTGTTTGTGGCTTCGGTAGCCGGCTTCAGCTCCGGTTGGGGGCGCTTGGTCAATGTAGGCTTGGCGATGGCGCTGTCGGCGGCCGGCGGTGCGCTGCTGTTCACACGGCTGTCGAGTACCCTCGAGGGCGTGTCGGAGGCGGCCCTGCCGGTCAGCATCCGTGCCGAAGGGATCTTCGCCTATCTGCAGGGCCTGGTGACCTACGTGGGCGTGAACATGCCTCGGAGTTCCGTCGATCTGCTGGTCCGCAACCACCTGGTGGTGCTGGCGGTCGGGGGAGGGCTGGTACTGCTGAGCCTGTTGATTCGGCTCTTCGGCGCCGTGCGGTCCCGGGGGCGGTCGTACCTGTAACGGTGGAGCGTTGCGGCCGCCACAGACGTCTGATTCGTTACGCCTCCGGGACCGACGCGGGCCTGATCAGCTCGAGGGTCCGGGTTGGCATTCCAGCCGCTACTGGCTCTCCATAGCCCCGCTTCAGGAACCTGCGCCACCGAGCGTCCGCGCCAGCTCCACCACCTCGGCCGCACAGCCCCATGCCAGCGTGTGCCCGATCGAGCCGTGCCCGTAGTTGTGGACGACGAGGCCCCCCGCCACGGGCTCCGGTTCGAGGCGCACCTCGCGCCGCCCAGGGCGGAGGCCGACCGCGTGACCGAGGACCTCGACCCGCTCGAGCGCCGGGTGGAAGACCGCCACACGTTCCAGGATCGACGCGGCCAACTCGGCGTCGACCCTTAGGTCGTCGTCGCCCACCTGGGACGACCCGCCCAGGATGCAGTCGTCCTCGCGCGGGACGATGTAGGTCAGCGTGGTTCCGGAGTCGATGTGGATGATGTCGGGCGGCAGGCCCTCAGGCATCCGGATCCGGACGACCTGCCCGCGGACAGGGTGGAGTGCGCTGTCTCGGGCGAGTTTCCTCGCCCCCACCCCGGCACAGTTCACCACCATCGCGAAGCGCCCGGCCAGCCCCGCCAGGTCGCGGACATCCGCCACCTCGATCGATCCGCCGAGGTCCCGAAAGCGTGCGACCAGCAGCGGCATGTAGCGGGGTACGTCGATCCGGGCGACCGTCAGACTATAGCCGTACCCCCAGGGTGCGGGGAAGGCGTCCCGCGCGACCGGGCGCACGTCGCCGGCCAGCCCCAGCCCGAGATTGACGAACGGTTCGTCGGCCAGCTCATGCAATGTGACAAAGCGGATTGCGCCGGCTGCCCCCTCGTTCGCCAGCTCCCGGAACGCCCGCAGGCTCTCCCGACACCACCCCGTAGACCGCTCCGAGCCGACGCCGCCCGGGTACCAGAAGGCGGCCGCCACATCGGAGGTCGTGCCGGGCGGCAGCTCACGCGCGAACAGGGCGACCCCGTAGCCGGCCTCGAGCAGCCGGATCCCGCTCGTCAGGCCGATAACGCCGGCCCCTACAACGGCGATCCGTTCGCCGTCTGCAGAGGCGTTCACGTCACGTCGATTCCTGATTGTGCGGCGTACTCATTCCACACCATAGTACGAAGCCGCCGGAGCAGATATCGAAGCACGGCCCCAAGTGTCGGAAGGTTGCCATGGAGTTTACAAAGCACGTTTGTGAATCGCTATCCAATCAAACCCCTACCCACCCCTACCCACCCCTGCACCTCCTTACTACTCACGCCTCGCTTATAGCTCCCCTCCCCTGGTTAGGGGGTGGGCTGGGGAGGGGGTAACCCCCCACGCGACTGGCGTGCTCTCCGGGTATCGACAGCTCGGACAAGATCTCTGAAAGTGGGTTCGAATGGCAGCTTTCCCGCTAGCACATCTTGACAGGCAGTGGTCTATACTGGTATTCTTTCGTTAGTTGGCGAAATACCGAAATAAGCGCCAACTCTCTTTTTCCGCATTATTTCGGTAATCGACGAAATAGCGAACAGGCCCATCGCCCAAACGAGGCCCCACCGAAAGGACCGATCATGAAGACCCTCTTCCCACTTCTGTTACTGAGCCTACTGCTCCCCCTCGCCCTGGCGCAGGCCAGTAGCGAAACCATCACCCTGGAGACCGCCAGCGGCAGCCTCCACGGCACCCTCGAGCTGCCCGCCGACAGCGGACCGTTCCCGGTGGCGCTGATCCACCCCGGCTCGGGACCCACCGACCGCGACGGCAACAGCGCCGGCTTGGCAGGCAGCAACGACAGTCTCAAACGCCTCGCCGAAGGCCTCCGCGAGCTCGGTGTGGCCTCGCTGCGGATCGACAAACGCGGCGTAGGGGAGAGCGCCCCAGCCCTCAGCGGCGAAGCCGACGGGCGCTTCGACCACTACGTCGACGACGCCGTAGCTTGGCTCGAGCTGCTGGCCGACGACGGGCGCTTCGATCGGCTGGTGGCGATAGGCCACAGCGAGGGGGCGCTCATCACCCTGCTCGCTGCCCTGCGGCACGGCGCCGACGGCTACATCTCTGTGGCCGGAGCCGGCGAGAACGCCGCCGACATCCTGACCCGCCAGCTCTCGGCGCAGCTGCCGGAACCGCTGCTGGCAGAAACCGTGAGCGTCATCGAGACCTTGCGGGCCGGCGACACCGTGGCCGAGCTGCCTGCCAACGTCGCCGCCGTACCCGGCCTGGCCGGGCTCTTCCGGGCCAGCGTCCAGCCGTACATGGTGAGCTGGTTCGCCTACCACCCGGCCACCGAGATCGCCCGGCTGGCGGCGCCGACCCTGATCGTGCAGGGCAGCACCGACCTCCAGGTCGGCGTGGCCGATGCGGAGGCGTTGGCAGCGGCCCGGCCCGGGGCGCAGCTGGTGATCGTCGAGGGCATGAACCACGTGCTCAAGGAGGCGCCGCTCGAGCTGGCGGCCAACCAGGCAACCTACCTCGATCCGACGCTGCCGCTTGCCGCCGGTCTCATCGACCCCATCATCTCCTTTATCCTGGGATTGGAGGTGCCTTGAACGAGATCTTCAAAGCCCTGGCCGATCCCACCCGCCGGGAGATCCTGCGCGAGCTCCGCAAGGGCGAGCGTAGCGCCGGCGAGCTGGCCGAACTCTTCCCGATCGCCAAGAGCACTCTCTCGGGCCACTTCTCGGTCCTCAAGGCCGCCGACCTGGTGGCCACCGAAAAGCAGGGCACCAGCGTGATCTACCGACTCAACGCCAGCGTCTTCGACGAAGCGCTCGGCGAGGTGATGGGCTTCTTTCGGGTCGGCACCCTAGGCAACGGTCCGAGCGACATCGACACGAGCGACATCGACACGGAGGAACAAGGCAGTGACTGACTTTCTGAAACGCCACTGGTTATCCCTGAGCGCCATCGCGGTGACGGTCCTGGTGAGCGCCTACGCCTGGCCGCGGGTAGCCGAACCGCTCCCCGTCCACTGGGGTCTTTCGGGCGAACCCGACCGTTTCAGCAGTCGGCTCGAGGCCCTCGGGGTGATGCCCCTGGTGGCGCTGGGCCTTTTCCTGCTGCTCACCTTTCTGCCGCGCCTCGACCGCAACACCGGGCGCAACGCCCGTGTCCTCGACGTGGTGCGGACCGTCACCCTGCTGGGTCTGGCGGCTCTCCATATCGGCATCGTGGCCGGCTATCTCGGGTTGGTCGTGAACATAGTCCGGCTGGCCGGTCTGATCGTCGGTGTCATTCTTATCGCCACCGGCAACATCCTGCCCAAGACCCAGCCCAGCGCCTTCGTCGGCATCCGGCTGCCGTGGACCCTGACCAGCAAGAAGAGCTGGCACTGGAGCCAACGCGCCGGCGGCTGGCTGCTGGCCCTGACGGGCGTGGCCATGGTGGCTAGCAGTCTCGTCTGGGGGACGGGCTGGGCGCTGCTGGCGGTCATCGCTGCCATGCTGCTGGGCCTGGTGCTGATCGGCTATTACAGCTACCTGGTGTGGCGCGCTGACGACGAGCGGGAGCGCGCCCTGTAGCCGGCCTCGCTTTCGAAGCGATACGGGCTCGAGGCGGTCTCGACAGTGGGACCGCCTCGATAGCTTTTACTCGTCAGTCGTCGTCGGCTTCGGGCTCCGCAGCCTCCTGGATGGTGGGGTTTATCTGCAGGCTTTCGATCATCAGCGCGCGAATCCGCTCCGCCATAGCCGCCGGGTCGGGGAGGAGCCCCTCCACCAGCAGCTCGGTCTCGAGTAGTTGCTCGAGCAGCAGCGGCACCAGGGCGTCGCCCTCGTCCGCTTCGAGCCGCGCAGCCAGGCCCCGCACCAGCTCGCTCGAGCGGTTGAGTTCGAGGATCTTTCGCGACACCGTGAACCCCTGATCCATCATCCGCTGTGCCCGCTCGAAGCTGCTGGGCAGGCCGCCCGCGTTCACCAATCGCGCCGGCCGCGTCACCAGCAGCTTGCTCTCCCGAACCTCTTCGACCCGGTCGGCAAGCACCGCTGTAGCTTTGGCGAGCAGCGCAGAAAAGGCGTCATCGCTTAGCGCGGCAGCGGCTTCCTGATCCTCGACGTCCTCCTCGGGTTCGGGCAGGGTCAGCTCAGGATCGTCGACGTTCCTGAGGGGCTTGTCCTGATAGTCCGCGAGGCTCATCGCCAGAAAGCTGTCGACCGGATCGGTGAGCAGCAGCACCTCGAGGCCCCGCGCTTCGAACGACTCCAGATGGGCGCTGCGGCGCAGCACCTCCAGCTCGTCGCCCAGGGCGTAGTAGATGGCGTCCTGGGTTTCGTTCATGCCCTCGAGGTAGCGGCTCAGCGACATCGCCTCTTCACCCCGGCTCGAGGGGAAACGGAGCAGCTCGATGAACTTGTCGCGGTTGCCGGGGTCGGTCGCGACCGCCTCCTTGAGAAACACGCCGAATTCGCGCCACAAGGTCTCGAACCGTTCGCCACCCTCGTCGGCCAGCGCGGTCAGCTCCTTGGCCACCCGGCCGACCAGCGCAGACTGGATGCGCGCCAATACCGGCGTGGCCTGCACCGCCTCGCGCGACACGTTGAGCGGCAGGTCTTCCGAGTCGACCACCCCCTCGATGAAACGCAGATAGGGCGGCAGCAGCGCCTTGCTGTCTTCTTGAATGAGCACCTTGCGGGCATAGAGTCTGAGGCCCCAGTCCTCCTGACTCTGGAACAGCCGATGATCGCGCTTGGAGGGGATGAACAGCAGCGCGTGAAACTGAATCGGCGCCTCGGCGCTCAGGTGGATGGTGTGCAGGGGTGCGCCGCTGTCGAAGGTGAGCTGCTGGTAGAAGGCCTCGATCTTGTCGTCGGCGAGCGAGCCGGGCCGCTCGCGCCAGGGGGCGGTGCGCTCGTTGATCTGCTCCCACTCGCTGGCGGTCTTGTCGGCCTGGTCGTCGTCTTCCTCTGTAGGTGCCTGCAGGTAGATGGGGAAGGCGAGGTAGTTCGAGTGCGCCCGCACGACCTCTCGCAGGCGGGCGGGCTCGAGGAACTCGCGGGCGTCCTCTTTGAGCTTCAGCACGATCTGGGTGCCGCGCTCGCCGATCTCGGCCGCCTCCACCTGGTAGTCGCCCTGGCCGTCCGAGTGCCAGCGGGCTCCCTCTTCTTCGGGTTCGAACGAGCGCGACAGCACCGTAACCTCATCGGCCACCATGAAGGCGCTGTAGAAGCCGACCCCGAACTGACCGATGACGTCGGTGCCGCTGCCGGCCTTGCCCTTGTTGATCTCCTTCATCGCCTCGAGGAAACGGCGGGCGCCCGAGTGGGCGATGGTGCCCAGGTTCTGCACCATCTCGTCCTGGGTCATGCCCAGGCCGCTGTCGCGTACCGTGAGGGTCCCCGCCTCGGCGTCGGGCTCGAGCCAGATGCCCAACTCCAGGGCCGGCGAGATGAGCTGCTTGTGGGTCAGGCTCTCGAGCTTGAAGCGGTGAAGCGCGTCGGAGGCGTTCGACAGCAGCTCGCGCAGGAAGATCTCGCGCTCGGTGTAGAGCGAGTGAACGAGAATATCGAGTACCTGCTGGATCTCGGCCTTGAACGGGGTGCGTTCGGGGGCTTCGGTGGCCACATTCACTCCTTATGATGCGTGGGCTTGCGTCCTGGTCAGAGGTGTTTCGGCGCAGCCTATCGCAACGGTTCAGCGCGTGCAAGGTGGGCCCAGTATAGGCGACGTGTGGCCACGCCTACCGTTCAGGAACGGTTCTCGCTAAGGGGTGCCAAAGGGTGTGACGGTGCCGTCCGGCGCCACTTCGCCCAGCGGCAGGAACGGCTCCGCGTGGACCGCCGGACCCGGCGCCGCCCGCAGGCACGATCCGCTGCAGGCCGGCAGGTCGTAGCTGTCGGCGGCGTTTTCATCGACCTGGTAGCCGAGATCGTCGAGCGAGGCCGCGGTGATTCGGCTGATGGGGTTGGCGCCGCCGCCATCGAGATAGCCGGTCATCAACTCGTTGTCGAAGGTCTCTTCGTCCCAGTGGCCGCACTTGGTTCCCGAACTCCCGCCGTCCTCCACCGGCACGTTGCCGCTGCCGCCGATGGCGGCGTACGCGCCCACCGCTCCGGCGCCGTTGAAGCTGGGGTCACTGCTCGCCTGGCAGCTCGCGCCGCTGTAGTCGAGCAGATCGAAACTGCCCCATTCCCACAGCGTGCCGACGCCGATCACGTGCCCCATCTCGTGGAGGATCACGTCCTCGAAGCTACCGCTGGCCTCGAGGTTGGCGACGTCGGCGCTGTCGAAGCGCATGCTGCCCACCAGGGTCAGCCCGCCGCTGCGAAAGTAGCAGGGCCCTGCCGACCCGAGGATTCCGCCGGAACCGTCGATCGCCTCGACACGGGCGAAGATCACGAGGTCGTCGATGGTCTCATCGAGGTCGGCGCCGGATCCGCAGGCGTTGGTGAGGGAGACCGGCGTGTCGGGCAGATCGCCGACGATGATCTCCGACCAGCGCGCCGCAGCGTTGTCGAAAGCCGCCTGTTGCGACGCGGTCATGGTGGTCAGGTGCGCACCTCGAGGTGGTACGCGGACGTCGGAGGCGGCGGTGGGGTGCTGCAGCTGCGCGACACCGCAACGGTCCGGGCGCTGTCGCCGGTCACGTCGCTACTGATCGTGAGGGTGGCCTCGTCGTTGCTTGCACTGGCGCCGCAGGTAGTAGACAGGGTCACGCTCTGGCTTGCACCCGCAGCCAGGGTGCCGCTGGCGGGCGCGACGCCTAGCCAGCCCGGTGCGCCAGCGATGGTAAAACCCACCGCCGCGCTCCCGAGGTTGTCGAAGCTGAAGCTGTCTACATCGGTCTGAAGAACCTCCGCTGCGAGGGATACTAGACTCGGGCTTGGGAGGCTAAGACGTGCGTTGCAGGTGAGCGTGACCAGGAGTGTTCGGGTCCCCACATCGGCGTCGTTGCTGGTCACCGTGAGGTCGCCGCTCAGGATGCCGACTGTGGCACAGGTCCCGGTCACGGTCACCGTGGTGGCGGTGGACCCTGATAGGGTCCCGCCGCTCAGGTCGACCACCAGCCACGTCTCGGAGGAGGCGATGGCGAAGGTCAGGTCGGCGTCGCCCAGGTTGCGCAGCGTCACGCCCGCACTGGTCTGGCCGCCCACGTCGGCCGTCAGTGCCAGGGTGGGCGGCTCGAGCGGCGCCAGGTCGGGCCCGGTGCCGACCGGCACGACCGTCAGGGTGGCCGTGGCGGAGACGGTGGCGTCGGCCACGCTGGTAGCGGTGACGGTGAAGCTGCCGGTCGCGCTCGGCGCCGTCCAGGTGGCGCTGTTGCCGCTCGCGACGAGCTGTCCCGCAGAGCTCTGCCAGGTCACCCCGCTGCCGCTTCCCAGGACCGTGGCCGTGAGCGTTGCCTGGGCGTCACTCTCGACCACCAGCTGCTCGGGCGTGACGGTGACGATCGGACGCACCACCACCGCCGCACTGGCGCTCCGGGTCGGGTCGTCGGCCCACACGGCTGTCACTGTGTAGTCGCCGGCCTCGTTCGGAGCCTGATAGGTGACCGCATCGCCGCTGCCGAGAACCTGGCCGCCGCTGGCCTGCCACAGCAGCACGACGTCACCGTAAGCGCCCGAGACAATGGCCTGAATCGCCACCTGTTCGTCGATCGCGAGGTCGAGCTGGTCGGGGTCGAGCGTTATCACGAACTGAACTGCGCACCCCCCCAACAGTGTCAGGAGAAGCGCGGCGCATGAGACGATGCGAACACGAAGCGCCATGGTCTGACTACCTTAGCGGTCAGGCCCTGACAGCGCAATGAAGATGGTAACGGCGCGGCCTTAATCGACGGTCATGAAGCGACCCAACGGCCCCTCGAGCGCCACCATGTCGGCGATGGTCTCATACGCCAGCGTCACGAAGAACGACCCCTCGGCATAAGAGGCTACCTGGTAGGGGGCGAAGACGAAGGTGAGCCCTTCAGGCGAGATCTCGAACACTGAGAGATCGGCCTCCTCGAACGTCATGACGCGGCCGTCTACCGCGTCCGAGGCGCCGAACTCGCGGAGCTGTTCGAGGATCATTCCGGAGAGGCGTTCCAGGTAGTCGCTCGACGGCTCGAAGAGGTCGGCCAGCGTCACCTCGCGGAAGGGGCCGTCGTCCCGCCACAGGTTGAAGCTCCGGTAATAGGTGTTAGGATGGGCGCCGCCGGTGTAGGTGTAGATGTTCGACAGGGCGCTGACGAGATTCTCGTCCAGGTAGCGGATCGTGGTGCTCTCGTCGAGGCTCCAGCCGAAGTAGAATTCATCGTTTAGCTGGAGGTTCCGACCGGCCTCGAAGAATTCGATCAGATCGGGTAGCGCCCGCTCGTGGAGCACGCCGTTCAGGGCCTGTAGCTCGCCCGCCAGGAAGAAGGGCAGGGAGCGACGGGCTTCGATCGGACCCTGCTCGAGGGCCAGCGAAGCGAAGTCGGCCACCCGGGTCAGGCGGAACGGCAGGGTGCTGTCGCTGGGGCTGCGCCAGGTGCCCTCGAGGACGGTGTTGCCCTGCGGCGAAAACGGCACCTCTCCTTCGAACACGCCCGTGACTTGCCCTTCGACACTCTCCTCGATCATCAGGGTTCCGTGTTCGAGGGTTCCGTCCAGATCGATGTAGCGGCCGACCCGATCGTAGAAGTACCAGCCGGAGACGCGTGCACCGTCGATGCGGAGGTCCATCTGGATCGGGGCGTCGCCGATGTGGCCGACGAAGTAGCCGCGGTCGCTGAAAAAGGGATCGGTGGTGGCAGACTGGGCGAGCGCCAGACCGAAGGCCGCCAACGCCAGGATCGCCACCAGGGCCCGGACCGCTCCGGGCGCTGGTCGTAGCGTTGTCGGCGGCGGGGCGGTCGTTCCGGAAACCTTCATGGCAGTCCCTCCAGGAGGTCGAACAGGGTATCGCCCGACAGGGTCTGAATCACGTGTCCTTGGCCGGCCACCACCGTCAGCTCGACGTCTCCGCCCAGCTCCCGCAGCCGCGCCTCGGTCCGCCGTGCCTGATCCAGCCAACCCGGATTGTCGAACTCGCCCACGAACATCCTGATCGGCATAGCGACCAGTTCGGTGAGACCCGTGAAGTCTTCGTCGCTGGCGGCGAAGCCCGGCAGCGTCAACAGCGAGGCAAAGCGCTCGGGATAGAGCCGGGCGATTCGAAAGGCGCTGAGGCCCCCGTTGCTGATCCCGGCCAGGTGGACACTCTCGGCTTGCACCGTCTTGCCGACCTCGTCGAGCAGCGCCGGGATGTGCGTCTCGGAGCCCTGGAAGAAGAGGCGCCCGCCCGGCGCCACCGGGCTCACCACCACCCAGCCGCGGGGCGGTCCCGCCTGCCAGTAGCCCAGCCCGGCCTCGACCATGTCGGGGGTTTGGGGCCCCGGTGGAAGCGCCAGCAGCACCGGGTAGCGCTCGTTCTGGTCGAAGTCGTCGGGAAGCCACAGCAGGTAGCTAAGGGCGTCGTCGCCCTCGATCTCGAGGGTCAGGTAGTGTTGCGCTCGGACCATGCCTGCCAGCAGCATAAGTGCCATCAGCATAAGTGCCATCAGCCATGGCGGCAGTCGGTCTATGGCGCTCACGAACCCAGTATGGCGCATGTCCGAGCGGAAGGCTATCCCGTGAACGCCTCGAACAGGGTAAGGGTGGCGATCAGCGCGAACAGCACGCCCAGCCCGCGCTCGAGGGTCGCCTGGGGAATGGAACGGGCCAGCCGGGAACCGAACTGGGCGAGGCCGCCAGAGCCTGCGAGCGGGCCCAACACGGGCAGAAGGGTTCGGAGTGGAAGCATCGGGAAACCCCGTTCTCGGGCCTCTATTTTACCGAATTCATCAGTCCAAAGAAGCCCTCGGTGATGGTTGGGTGGATGGTCATGGCCTGGTAGAAGACGGTCCAGGGGGCGTCCACCATCATCAGCGTCATCAGCGTCTGCACTACCTCGCCGCCGCTGACGCCGAGGATGGTCGCCCCCAGAATGCGGTCGGTCTTGGCATCGACCACGATCTTCATGAGCCCTTCGGTTTTCTGCATCTCGATGGCTCGGGCCACGTGACTCATGGGGAGTTTGCCGACCTTAATATCGAGGCCACGTCGACGCGCTTCGCGCTCGGTGATCCCCACCCTGCCCAGCTCCGGTTCGGTGAACATGGCGTAGGGTACGAGCCGATCCCGGGTCGATATCTTGTCGCCGTCGCTAGTGAGGTTGTGGAGCATGATCTGATAGTCGCTATCTTCGCCATGTCGACCCTGATGTCGGCAGCGTGCACGTCGTAGCGGGCTCCGTCGCGGGCGGCGTGGGCCACCCGGGCGCTGGCCAGCATTCGCTTGGTGGGGGTGCAGCCGTAGTTCACACAGGAGTCGCCGAGATGCTCGCGCTCGATTAGAGCGACCTTCCAGTCGCGGTCGGCCAGCCGGTGTGACAGCGGACCGCCGGCCTGCCCAGAGCCGATGATGATGGCGTCGAACGGTTGGGGTCTGTCGGTTGGGCTCATCGATCCCTCCTACAAAACGGTAACCTCACAACCGCGATGGTAGGGGAGCGGGATCGGGTTCCTCCGTTCAGCACTTGACCCGGTATTCTGGACGACAGGCAGTCTTCTGAAAAGGCCGTCCCTACCCGAAACCTCGGACCGCGCCAGCGCGAACTCGACCGGCCTGATGTCGAGAAGCTGGCGTACTGTTGGTTCCTCCTTCCGGCTCCTCGACGAACGCTTCTGGCCCTAGCCTGCCAAGCAGTTGACCGAACCCCACGAGGGTGCGTGTCAACGTGCGTATAGATGCTGACGTCCCTGCGCAAGTACTGGCCCTTCATCTTGCTGGTGGTGGTACTTTTTTTCGCCGCCAGAGGACTCCTGGGAGGCGGCGGTTTGGGTGGTCTCGATACCGACAGCAGCTTGGCGATCATCCCTGCGGCGGCACTCAAGAGCGGCGGCCCGCCGGCCCAGGGTATTCCCGCGCTCGGCTTCAGCGGCAGCTTCAACGGAAGCGTCGACAGCAGCCCGGAGCCGCAGTTCGTAACCATCTCCGAGGCCTCCGAGTGGCTCGAGCCGCGCGAGCCGGTGATCGCGGTCGAGGCTGGGGGTGGCGTCAAGGCCTACCCCTTGCAGGTCCTCACCTGGCACGAGATCGCCAACGACACTGTGGCCGGGATTCCGGTGGCCGTCACCTTCTGCCCGCTGTGCAACAGCGCTTTCTCCTATGACCGGCGTATTCCCCTGACCGTGGCGCAGCGCGAGGCGGTGCTGGCCAAAAACCCGGAAGCCCCGCTGGTCGCCCTCGATGCGGGCTTCCTCGAGGCCTATCGACGGGAGCACGGCGAGGAGGCCACCGAGGGGCTGGTGGTGGCCGTGGAGGTCACCTTCGGCACCTCCGGCATGCTCTTCAATTCGAACCTGGTGATGTTCGATTCGGAGTCGAGCACGCTGTGGCCGCAGGTGCTCTCGCAGGGTGGGGTGGGTACCCTGGCCGGCGTCCGCCTGCTCCGCCACCCTGCGCAGATCGTGGCTTTCGAGGCGTTCGCAAGCGAGCATCCCGAGGCCATGGTGCTGTCGCGACGCACGGGCTTCCAGCGCAACTACGGGCGCAACCCCTACGTCGGCTACGACCGGATCGACAGCCCCCCGTTCCTGTTCGACGGGGCTACCGATGGGCGGCTCGAGCCGAAGCTGCGGGTGGTTGCCTTAGAGGTCGGTGGTGAGGTGGTGGCCTACCCCTTCGACAGTCTGGAGCGCGCTGGGGTGGTCAACGATGCTGCGGGTGGGGTGCCGGTGGCGGTCTTCTGGCAACCGGGGACGCGCAGCGCTCTCGATCTGAACGACATCGCCGCCAGCAGGGACGTGGGGGCGGTGGGTGTCTTCCGCCGCGAGCTGAACGGCCAGGTTCTGACCTTCCGCGCCGAGGGTAGCGGCTTCGTCGATGCGGAGACGGCTTCGCGCTGGAACCTGTTCGGGCGCGCGGTATCTGGGGAGCTCGAGGGAGCGCGCCTGGAGCCGGTGGTGCACGACAATACCCTGTGGTTCGCCTGGGCTGCGTTCAGACCCGAAACGCGGGTGTTTCGGGTCGAGTGACGGCGGCGGCCGAGTCGGCCACCGCCCCACGCACCTCGCGGGCTACAATACGGCGTTGCGGCCGCTCGCCCCGCGCGGCGGCCGGCCGAGTGCCACGAGCTGGAGGAGAGCAGGATGGAAAGGGACAAAACGCACCGTATCGACGAACCGAGCCGCTCGCAGCTGTACCTGCTGGCGACCGCCGGCATCGGGATGCTCGCCGGGCTCCTGGTCATTACCGGAATCGCGCTGCTGGCCACCGGAACCGCCTCGGGCGGCTTCAGTCTGGCCGCCGGGGCCGCCGCCGGCGCGCTTGCCGCGCTGGCGCTCTTCGGGCGCCAGGGAGAGGGCTTCCTTGGCGTGGCGGCGATAGCTCTCGGGGGTTTCTCAGCCGCCTCGATGCTGTTCCTGGACTACACCTGGGCGGGCTTTTTCATCACCCTGGTCAGCGGCATCATCATGGTCTTCGTCGGCGCCTTTCTGATCGGCGAGGCGGCCGATCTGCACATCGGGATGGACGCCACCGAGTAGCGCCCCGCACGGTCACGGGATCGTTCGGATAAGAGAACCTGCCCGCATGTGCGGGCAGGTTCCTGAGGCAGGGCTAGGGCCCGTCAGGGCCGGGTGGCGTACCACACCACCCCGTCGAGCTCGTTCTTGTCGGTGATGAAGGTGTAGGCCAGGTGCGGTCGGTCATCGGCGTCGAGCTTGAGCGACACGATCTGACCCAACGGGGCGCTGGCGGGGTCGCTCTCGAGGACCGTCTCGATCTCCCAGCCTGCGGCAACCTTGTGCGCGACCCGGATCACGGACTCATCGGAGAAGGCGATCCAGGGGCGACCCTGGCTGTCGAGCGTCAGCGAGGTGATGTTGCGCGCCCCCGTGAAGCCGGTGAAGACCGCGGTGAGCTGATCCACCGTCGTGAGCAGCCAGTCGGCGTCCGGGGTCGAGCGGTAGGCGTAGCGCACCACCCCGGCGCTACGGTCGCGCCGCTCGAAATAGCTGATGTGTACCCCGCCCTGATCGTCGACCGTCAGGTACGAGAACAGGCCGGTGTCCTCAGCGTCGTCGACCGTTTCGATCTGCCAGCCGTCCGCTCCGCGAGTGGCGAGTTTTAGACTCTTGTCGCTGCTGTCGTGGTAGCTGATCAACGGGCTGCCGTCGGGCGTCACCGCCACCGAGGTAGCGTACTTGTAGGTCTGCGGGCCGCTGCCGATCGCCTCGACATCCCAGGAGCCGTTGTTGCGCAGCACGTAGTATTCGATGCCGGCCCCCCCGAACTCGCGGGGGTCGATGGCGCTCATGTGGGGCCGACCATCGGCATCAACCGTGATGCGACCGTCCCAGCCGTCGTGGCCGGCGTCGCGGGCGGTGCGGCTCACCAGCTCCCCTTCGACCAGGGTGACGTACACCGCGTCGCCCTTGCTGACGTCGACGTTGAGGTCCTGGTGGTCGTGGTAGGTCGCGTGTGGCACCCCGTCGGCGCCGATAGCGATGTCTGGTGGACCGTAGAAGTAGCCGCTGTCGACCACCGTGATCTGCCAGCTATCGCCCTCGAGCTGGGCGATCTTGACCCAGCCCTGGGCGCGCTCGAGCATATAGATGATCATCGGTTGGCCGTCGAGCGTTAGCGCCAGCGCAGGTTTGGTTCCCTGCTCCAGCTCGCGATGCTGCCAATCCTGAGCCAAGCCGGCACCTGCCAACATGAGCACGATCACGAAGATCCCGGGATGGAGAACAGGTCTCGTCATAAGCGCTACCTCCTGAAAATTACACCCTTGGCGGCTGGGTTTGCCCAGTGTACAGAACGATTATGGACACCTGCAGAAGGCCCGTCCGTCAGGTGTTTGACGGGACCTGGTGTGGTTCATCCACTTGTGCCCCGTGGCTTCGAACGCGCTAAGCTAGTAAGGGCGCCATGACAGACGAGCAAGCCACCCTAGCCACATCCACCTCGGAGATCGCAAAGGCGGTCGTACCGCAACCCGTTCCCGAAGGCGCGGGCCTCGACCACCCTGCGCTCTACTTCAATCGCGAGTTGGGCGACATCGATTTCAATTGGCGGGTGTTGTGGCAGGCGATGGATGAGCGCCTGCCGATTCTGGAGCGCGTTCGTTACCTGGCGATCGCCGTTACCAACATCGACGAGTTCTTCCAGAAGCGGGTCGGGGGATTGCGGCGCCAGGTCGAAGCCGGCGTCACCTGGGTCTCTCCCGATGGCCGCAACGCCAGCGAGCAGCTGCGGCTTATCGCCGGCGCCAGCCGTGCCCTGTATGCGCGTGTCGGCCAGCTGTGGCGCTATACCCTCGAGCCCCTGCTGGAACGCGAGGTCGGCGTTCGGATCCTGAATCGTTACGAGCTCGATGACGATCAGCGGCTGCGGCTCCACGAGCACTTCCGTTCCAACATCTATCCCATCGTGACCCCGTTGGCGGTCGATTCGGGCCGTCCCTTCCCGTTCATCAGCAACCTGAGTCTGTCGCTGGCCATCACCCTGCGTGCGCCCGGCAGCGAAGAGGATCTGTTCGTCCGGCTCAAGGTTCCCAACACGACCGGCCGCTGGTTCGAACTCGACCCGGGGGTCTACGTCCCCCTGGAGCAGATCCTGAAGGAACACATCGCCGAATTCTTCCCGGGGCTGGAGGTTATCGGCGCCTACGCCTTCCGCGTCACCCGCAACGCCGACATCCGCCTCGATGAGGAAGAGGCCGAGGATCTGATAGCGGTGATCAGCGAGGAGTTGCGTGAGCGCCGCTTCGCCCAGGCGGTGCGGCTCGAAGTCGAGGACGACATGCCCGCCCGGGTCCGGCGCTATCTGGCAAATCACCTCGAGATTCAAGAGGACAACATCTTCGAGAGCCCCAGCCTGCTCGGTCTCGCCGACACCGCCTTCTTCGCCGACCTGGCCTTTCCCGAGCACTCCTTCGAGCCGTGGAACGGCGTTACTGTACCGCGTATTGCCGAGCACTTCCGGCTCAGCGACAACGCCAATCTGTTCGACCTCATCCGCCAGGGCGACCTGCTCGTCCATCACCCCTACGAGCTGTTCGCCACCAGCGTGCAGCGCTTCATCGATGAGGCGGCCGACGACCCCAAGGTGCTGGCCATCAAGCAGACGCTGTACCGGACCTCCGACGAGAGCCCGATCGTGGAGGCGCTCATGCGCGCAGCCGAAGCGGGCAAACAGGTGGCTGTCCTGGTCGAGGTCAAGGCCCGCTTCGACGAACAGAACAACATCGAGTGGGGCGGACGCCTCGAGGCCGCGGGGGTTCACGTCTCCTACGGCTTCGTAAATCTCAAGATCCATACCAAAATCGTGCTGGTGGTGCGCCAGGAAGAGGATGGCATCCGCACCTACTGTCACATCGGCACCGGCAACTACAACGCCAAAACGGCGCAGCTCTACACCGACCTGGGTCTCCTCACCTGCAACCCGGAGATCGGCCAGGATCTGGTCAACCTGTTCCATCACATCACCGGCTACGCCCCGAACCAGCACTACCGTCAGCTGCTGGTGGCCCCCTGGCGCATGCGCAACCGCGTGCTCGAGCTGATCGACCGAGAGATCGAGCATCAGCAGCGCAACGGGAATGGCAGAATCATCGCCAAGATGAACGGCCTCGACGACATCCCGGTGATTCAGGCGCTCTACCGGGCGTCGCAGGCCGGGGTTTCGATCGACCTGATCGTGCGCGGGCACACGCGGCTCCGCCCCGGGCTGCCCGGCTACAGCGACAACATCAAAGTGACCAGCATTCTGGGCCGCTTCCTGGAACACGACCGCATCTTCAGCTTCGGCAACGGTGGCGATCCCGAGGTGTTCCTGGGGAGCGCTGACTGGAAGCGCCGCAACCTCCAGGACCGCATCGAAGCGGTGGTGCCGGTGCACGACCTCGACCTGCGGTCACGCCTGCTGGTCATCCTCGAGACCGCCCTGAAGGACAACCGGCTGGCTTGGGATCTCGATTGCGAAGGGGTGTATGTGCAGCGCCACCCCCCCGCGGACAGCGCCTCCTATGCGCTCCAGCAAGAGCTGATGGCCTCGATCATCAGAGCGAAATATATAGACTGAGCCCAAGCACCCGCCCTAGGAGCACCGTCGTTCGGTCAGGCAAGTCGTTCAGGCCGGCCCGTTCAGGGTTTGGACATCCGGTTGCAGCCCACTAGTGTCGAGCAGCTCCCGGTAGTCCTCGGGCGACAGCGGGTGTTTGCCGCTCACCGCGACGAAGGCCGCCTCCAGCAGGTTGGTGGACAGACTGCGACCGCCGTAGCGCGGGGTGGTGGTGATGAGGGTGGCGACACCGCGCTCGCGAAGCAGCTCGACGTCGCTGGCGGTGGTGGTGTTGGTGAGCACGATCTTGCCGCTCAGATCGGCTGGGGCGTAGCGCCGGATGAAGTGGAAGTCGCCGGCTATCACCTCTGCCCAGGCGAAGTGCCTGCCGGCGCGGCCGCTGTTGCTTGCCTCCTGGCTCTCGCCGGTGGGGTAGATCCAGGCGACGGGGAGCCGCACGATCAGCGGCGCGATGACGCGCGCCAGGCGGCCTGCGCTCTTCAGGCTACGTAGCGTAAGGGGGACCCCCAGGCTGAACATCAGGTCGCCGTAGACCATCTCGGCGCCGGCAGCCTCCAGCGCCTCGGACATGCCGAAACGGTCGGCGGCCGACACCATCAGCACCCGCCGGCCGCGCCAGCCGAGGGTGCTGTCGAGCTGCTCCACCACGCGCCGCTCGAGGGTGTTCTTGAGCCCCGCGCCGCACACGATGGGGGTGGTTTTGGCGTGTCGAGCCAGCTGCCGCGCCTCGCGGAAATAGTAGCGGCGTTCGCCCAGTTGCAGGAACAGGTCGATCCCGCCGAGGCCGAAGGCATCGATGGTGCCGTCGAGCTCGTCGATCATGGCAATCGCCCGGGCGACGTCGCCATCGACCCCCTTGCGCTCGATGACAACCGGCGTTCCCAGGATCTCCGTTTCGATGTGGGCGTCGCGCGTCGACGAGCCAAGTGACACACTCACCACCCGTTTCTCCTCACCCATAGTCGATAAATCCTCCCTTTCGAACGGACCTGGAGCTATTCTGCCCCCTCCCTGTCAGCACGGCGACCCTGCCCCCAACCCGTAGCGTCCGCTTACCCGCCCTCGGTAGGCGCGGTGATCTCGTCTACGCTCACGCCGCCCGTCCGTGGCGCCACGCCTCGGGCACCCGCACCGCCACCACTTCGGCCTCGGCTCGGGCCTGGTCGTCGGCGTAGAGGGTGCAGGTCAGCACCGTTTTTCGGGCCCCGGCCTCGGCGACCCGAGCGCGCAGCGTGACCGGCCCTTCGAGCGGCGTCGGTTTCAGGTAGCGCACCTCGAGCTTGCCGGTGGCGTACCACAGTTCGGGGTCTTCACCGACGGCCCGGCCGTCGCGCTGGTAGGCGTCGGCAATGGCGGTGCAGATGGTGTGACAGTCCATAATCGTGGCGATGATGCCGCCGTTGAGGATATGGGTCGGTCCTGCCATGTGGTGGGGTTTGGGGGTCCACAGGCACACGGCCTCGTCATCCTTCCAGCGACTCTTGAGGTAGAGGCCGTCCGGGTTGAGCGGGCCGCAGCCGAAGCAGTGGTTGTTGGGGATCCGATCTTGAAACGCTTGCTCCATATGGCCTCCCGGCTGCCTCAGTGTAGCCGAGTCGGCCTTCACCTTCTTCATGCTCCGGTCAACCCTCTCAGGCTATCGCCGGGCATGGTGAAGACAGGCCTTCATGGCCGACCCCCTTGCTCACCCCGTGCTGGCGACACGGGGTGATGTTCTCTATGCGAGTCGCTCCGGCCGCATCACACCTGTCATGGCTCGGTGCGGGCGCTTGCTAGACTCGGGACCATGAGCGGAGTGCCACGAATCACGGTAATCGGCGCCGGTATGGCCGGGTCGGACGCCGCCCTGGCCGCGGCGCGTCTCGGGGTTGCGGTGGATCTCTTCGAGATGCGCCCCAAGAAGATGACGCCGGCGCACCATACCGACCGTTTTGCCGAGCTGGTCTGCTCGAACAGCTTCGGCGGCGAAGGCACTTCGAACGCCAAAGGCCTGCTGCAGGCCGAGATGCTGGCCGCTGGAGGTCTGATCATGACCAGCGCGCACGCTGCCAGGGTACCGGCGGGCGGGGCGCTGGCCGTCGATCGCGACCGCTTCGGCGACCTCGTGACGGAAGTGGTGGGCAGCCACCCGCTGATCAGCGTGCACCGCGAAGAGGTTGCCGAGCTTCCCGCCGGGATTGCCGTTCTCGCCTCGGGACCGCTTACCTCGGAAGCGCTGGCTGGGGCCGTCCAGCGGTCGATCGGCTCGGAATTCCTGGGCTTCTACGACGCCGCCTCCCCGGTGATCGCAGCCGAATCGATCGACATGGACGTCGCCTTCCGCAAGGGGCGCTACGATCAGGCTGCCGACTATCTGAACCTGCCCTTCAGCAAAGACCAGTACGACCGTTTCATAGTGGCGCTGGCTCAGGCCCGCAAGCACGTGCCCCACGACTGGGAGAAGCTCGAGTTCTTCGAGGGGTGCGTCCCCATCGAGGAGCTGGCGCGCCGCGGCTACGACACCCCCCGCTTCGGGCCGATGAAGCCGGTCGGTCTCGAGCACCCGGTCAGCGGCGAGCGCTTTTTCGCGGTGGCCCAGCTGCGCCAGGAGGACGTCCGCGGTCAGATGTGGAGCCTGGTCGGGTTCCAGACGGGCCTCAAATGGGGTGATCAGAAGGAGCTGATACAGCTCATTCCCGGCCTCGCCAAAGCCGAGGTCGTCCGCTACGGCGTGATGCACCGCAATACCTACCTGAACGCCCCGAAGCTCCTCGAAGCCGA
The DNA here is from genome assembly GCA_963662295.1 of Trueperaceae bacterium. Lineage (GTDB taxonomy): Bacteria > Deinococcota > Deinococci > Deinococcales > Trueperaceae. The sequence continues at coordinate 2,477,359 of OY759346.1, read as the reverse complement.
TCTGAGCCTGCGGGAGCAGCCGCGGCTGTTCGTGGCCGGGGTGCTGGCCGGCACCGAGGGCTACCTCGAGTCGAGCGCCACCGGCTGGCTGGCCGGCGCCAACGCGGCCCATCGCGCCCTGGGGCTCGACACGGCGGTGCCTCCCGAGGAGAGCATGCTGGGCGGCCTTACCCGCTATCTGGCAACCGCCGAGACCGAAGATTTTCAGCCTATGAACGCCAATTGGGGTCTGGTCCCCGCCATCCCCAAACGGCGTGGGGTGAGCCGCAAGGAGCGCCGCACCGCCATGTACCGGCGGGGGCTGGCCGCGTTCGAGGCGTGGTTCGAGGCGTGGTTCGAGGCGCGGTTCGAGGCGCGGTTCGAGGCCCCGAGGGAGAGGCCGCTTGTCTGAGTCGGAAGGTTCACAGGAGGTGCTGGCGACCGTCGCCGGCGAAGGGGGATGACCGCGCTCACGCTGGACATGGTGAGGTCGGCCCAGAGCCGCATCGCTCCCCATATCCACCGCACCCGGCTCGAGCGCAACGCCAGCTTGAGCGTCCGCTTCGGCACCAGCGTCTATCTCAAACTCGAGCTGTTCCAGAAGACCGGCTCCTTCAAAGCGCGTGGCGCCGTCAATCAGATCCTCTCCTTGAGTGAGAGGCAGCGACGTCAGGGGGTGGTCGGGGTGAGCGGCGGCAATTTTGCCCAGGGCGCCGCCTACGCCGCCCGCGTGCTGGGCATCCCGGCCCGGATCTGCATGGCTGAGGACACCCCCGCGAACTACCTCGCAGCGACCCGCGACTACGGTGCTGAGGTGTTCCTGAGCCCCTCCATCGCCGACGCCTTCGAGCAGGCCCACCGCTTCGAGGAGGAGGGCTGGAGCTACATCCATCCCTTCGCCCATCCCGAGATGATGGCGGGCAATGGCAGCGCCGGCCTCGAGATCCTCGAGGACCTCCCCGAAGCCACCGATGTGGTTGTCAGCATCGGTGGCGGCGGCCTGATCGCCGGGGTGATCGCCGCTCTCAAGGGGGTCAAGCCCGAGATTCGGGTGTGGGGGGTCGAAACCGAGGGCGCCGACGTGATGGCCCGCTCGCTCCGAGCCGGAGAGCCGGTGGAGATGACGCCGACCTCGCTGGCGGGCACCCTGGGCGCGCCGTTCACCTCGCAGCTCGCCTTCGATCTGGTGCGCGACCACGTCGAGGAGGTGTTCACCGTCGCCGACGCCGAGGCCTACCGGGCGGTCCGCTGGTTTCTCGAGCGGGCCAAGCTGAGCACGGAGCTGGCTGCCGGAAGCACGTTGGCCGCGGCCGAGCAATTGGCTGAGCGTTTCGGCCCCGCCGACCACGTCGTGCTGCTGGTCTGTGGTGGGAACGTGTCGCTGGCCGACCTGTGCGGCTACCGGGAGCGGTTCGAGAGCGACGCCAAGAGCTAGCTCGTCCGGCGGGCCGAGGCGGCGCGGTAAGCTGCCCCATGCCTATGTCTCCGGACCTTCAGGCCCTGCGTGACAGGGTCGGAATGGGTTTCGAGTGGGACGACGCCTGGCTGGCACTGTTGGAGGACTGAACCTGCACGGGGGCGCTCCGCCGCCGTCGGGTACGCTGGGTCTCATGATCGATCTGCGTTCCGACACCGTGACCACCCCAACGCCCGCAATGCGCCGTGCCATGGCCGAGGCCGAAGTCGGGGACGATGTCTACGGCGAGGATCCGACCGTCAACCGGCTTCAGGAGCTGCTGGCGGAGATGGCCGGTTTCGAGGCCGGCCTGCTGATGCCGTCGGGCACCATGAGCAACCTGGTGGCGCTCGCCACCCACGCCCAGCGCGGTTTCGAGGCGATCCTGCCCGAAGGGGCCCACACCTACGACCGGGAGATGGGTGGACTGGTGGCGGTGGCGGGCCTGATTCCCCGGCTGGTGCCGGCGCCCCTTGGCGTGCCCGAGGTGGCCGCCGTCCGGCGTGCCGCTCGGCATGGCGGCATCCCCAAGGGCGTCATCGTGCTCGAGAACAGCCACAACATCGCCGGCGGCACGGTGGTGCCCCTGGAGCGGTGCCGGGAGATCGGGGAGCTGGCGCGCAAGGAAGGGCTGCCGCTGCACCTCGACGGCGCCCGCGCCTTCAACGCGGCGGTCGCACAGGGGGTGGGCATCGACGCCGTGTGCGCCCCCTTCGATTCGGCCTCGCTCTGTCTCAGCAAGGGCTTGGCGGCGCCGGTCGGCACCGTCCTACTGGGCTCGAAGGCGTTCATCGGCCGTGCCCACCGGCACCGTAAGATCCTCGGCGGCGGCATGCGGCAGGCCGGCGTCCTGGCGGCGGCCGGACTGGTGGCGGTGACCACCATGGTGGAGCGGTTGGGTGACGATCACCAGCGGGCGCTCGCGCTGGCCGAAGGACTGGCACCCTTGCCGGGTATCATCGTGGATCTCGAGCGGGCCCAGACGAACATGGTCAACATCGAGGTCGAGGATGCCTACGGTTTCGTAGCCGACCTCGAGCAGCGCGGTCTCCGCTGCAACGCCATGAGCGCGAACGTCATGCGCCTGGTGACCCACTACCAGATCGACGATGAAGCGATCGACGCCGCCATCGGCCTGATCGCCGCGGCCCTCGAGCAGCGGCAGGTCGCCGGACGCGTGTGAGGCGAGCCTTCCTGCTGGCCTATCCGGCGAGCCACAGTCTCAGTCCGGCGATGCACAACGCCGCGTTCGCCCACCTCGGCGCGGATGCCAGCTACCGGGCGCTCGAGGTGCCGCCGGACGGCCTCGATGCCGCGGTGGCTTCGCTCAGGCGTCCCCAAGTCCTCGGCGCCAACGTCACCATTCCCCACAAGGTGGCGGTCACGCCCCTGCTCGACTGGCTGTCGCCGGCCGCTCAGGCTCTGGGCGCGGTCAACACTGTCGTCCAGGGCCAAGGGGGGCGCCTGGAGGGCCACAACACCGACGTCAGAGGTTTCCTGAGGGGCCTGGCCGACCTGAACCTGGAACCTTCCAGCCAGCGGGCCCTGATCCTGGGCGCCGGGGGGGCGGCCCGAGCGGTGGCATATGCGCTGCTCGCAGCCGGGGTCGCCGAGCTGGCGCTCCACAACCGCACCCAGACGCGGGCGCGGGCGCTGGCCGAGCGGTTGGGTTCGGCTGGGACGGTCTCGGTCGTGGAGCGGCATGCGCTGCGGCACGCCCTCGAAACGACGACCTTGCTCGTCAATACCACCTCGGTCGGCATGGTGGGGGGTGCCAGCGCCGACCTCTCGCCACTTCCCACCGGCCTCCTGCCGCGAGTGGGCACCGTCATCGATATCGTCTACCGCCCGCCCCAGACACGCCTGCTGCAGGAGGCAGCGGCCGCCGGACTGGCTACTCAGAACGGCATCCCGATGCTGTTGTATCAGGGGGTGGAAGCGCTCGAGCTGTGGCTCGGCAAGCCGGCCCCGGTGACGGTGATGCGCGCGGCGCTGCTGGCGGCCCTGGCGGCCTAGGAGTGCTGCTGGCAGCGCTCGCCGTCTAAGCGAACTGGGCGGTCTGCCCTTTCACCGCCTTCACGATGGCGGCCATCAGCAGCAGGCTCTTCCCTCGGGCGGCCCGCCCGGCGACCAGGTTGCCTTCGCCAAAGAGCGCCAGGGCGTAGCTGTGATTTTTGGTCTCGATGCTCAGATGGGTGATCTTGCGGAGCTGCGCGCGGTTCTTCTCGAGCAGGCCTTTGGCGATCTCGAACACCTCAGCGGTGTCGCCCATGCCGAAGCTGGGTGCCTGGGCCAACGGGTAGCCGATAACCACCGTGTCGGCACTCTCGCAGCCGGAGCGCACCAGTTCGACCAGATCCTGGTCGCGTGCCTTCTCATCGATGAGGCGTGTGGCCTCGGTGATGGCCGTGGCCGTCGGCAGGTGGATGGTCTTGCGCAGCGGGGTGTCGAAGTCCCGGACCTCGAATTCGACCGTGCCGAGGCGAAGCATCTCGGCCAGCGCCCGCACCCCCTGCGCCCGGCTGCGGTGGCTGATGGCATGAACCAGGGCACCCTCGTCGAGGTAGAGCAGCCCGAGGCGCCCGGCTTCGATAGCGATGATAGAACTCTGATTGGAGATGCCCATCATTTCGATGAGGTCCGCCAGCGGGACCAGCCCGGTGTTGCCCTCCAAGGGAAGCTCTTTGGCGTTCATGCGGACATCGCCGAGGCTGGTCAGCTTGGCCGGCAGCGGGACCGTGTTGTGGCTGGGTGGGAACGACAGTAGCGAGTCGGGCTGGTGCGAACCGGTAATACGCTGCGGCTGTTCGTCGATCGTGAAGAGGTAAAAGGGCATCTTCGGGGCGAGGCGTCTGGTCCACGCAAGAAACCCGCTCGGGCTCGCCCCACGCAGGTATTCGTCACAGAACACGGCCTCGATCCCCCCCTGACGCAACACCTCTAAGGCTTCGCGAGGATTCTGGAAAGCACGGACCTGCCAGCCCGCCCCCTCGAGCGCCTCGGTAATGGTTGCGAGTCGGTTGTAGAGGCTGGCGAGAACCAACGCGATGGCATTCGCAGACTGGCTCATCGTGGTCATTGTATGCGCTGCGTAGCTTTTCGCGCGTGGAATAATAAACCACCGATAACCTACCGAGGTAGCTGGCCCGGGCCCCGAGACGGTTGGCTTCTGCAGCGGGTTGCTAGACTGACGCTACCTTGAGGCTCGCTATCCTCGCGGACATCCATGGGAACCTGCACGCTCTCGAAGCGGTGCTGGCCGACGTGGAGCGACAGCACGTCGATCTGATGGTGGTCAACGGCGACCTGGTGAATCGGGGCCCCAACAATCTCGGGGTGATGGCCCGCCTCCAAGGCCTCGGCCTCGCCGCCACCCTCGGCAACCACGACGATCTGATGCGCAAATGGGTGGCGCACGACCCGGACCTTCCCAACAGCTGGTTCGGCGACCCCTTCTGGGAGGGGACCGCCTGGTGCGCTAGCCAGCTCGCGCGCGGAGGCTGGATCGATACCCTGGCCGCGATGCCCTTAACCCACCGGATCGCGCTCGACGGTGCCCCCAGCGTGCTGATCTCGCACGGCAGCCCACGCCACTACCGCGAGGGGTATGGCCACTTCCTCACGGACGAGATCATCAGCGAAATCGTCCAGATGCACCCGGCCGACGTGCTGGTGGGGTCCCACACCCACCGCCCCATGGAACGCCGCTGGGGCGGGCATCTGATCCTCAACAGCGGTGCGGTCGGTGCCCCCTTCAACGGCGATCCCCACGCGCAATACCTGCTGCTGACCTTGGAAGAGCAGAGCTGGCTACCGGAGTTTCGTCGCGTGCCCTACGATCGGGAGGGCGCTCTGCAAGCCTTCCACGAGCTGAACTTCCTCGAGGAAGGGGGACTCAGCGCCCACATCTTCTACCTGGAACTGGAGTTCGCCCGCTCGTTCCTGACACCGTTTTTCATGTGGACCGAGGAGCGTGGCGAGGCGCAGACATGGGAGCGGTGGGAGGCGTTCAAGGTGGCGTTTGGAGAAACGTTCAGAGAAGGATAAGTAGACCTAGTAGGATTGGGATCCCTTCAGATCCTCAAAGACCAGCGGTTCGTGTCTCGGGTATTGAACCCTCCTTCAGGAATCTTGTTCGAGTCGATTACTCCCTCCCCAGCCCTCCCCCTACAGCGGGTTTTGAGTGATCGTCTTCATGCTCATGGCGCCACCCCTCCGAGAACGCATCGTAAACGCCGTCCTACACAAGCGTTACACCCTCCATGAAGCCGCAGACACGTTCGACGTTGGAACCGCCACCGTCAGTCGCTACCTCCGCCGCTACCGCCAAAGTGGAGATCTCACCCCCAGAACCTCCCCGGGCCGCCCCAGCGCCCTCCATGAGCACCAGGCATGGGTTGAGCAGAGCCTCATCAGGACCTCACCCACGACCAGCGCTGCGACCTTTTCTTGGAGAGAACCGGCGTCCGCATCAGCAGAGCGACCATGTGCCGCTGGGTACAGAGATTGGGATCGACGAGAAAAAAAGACGATCTACGCGAGTGAACAGAATCCAGAGGCCCGGTGGAGGTTCCTGGCTTGGATCAGAGGTATTGACCCGCACCGGTTGGTGTTCGTCGATGAGAGCGGCTTCAACGTCGCCATGACCCTGCCCTACGCCTACGCCCCACGTGGACAACGTGCCGTGGGTAGGGTGCCGAAGAACCGTGGGGAGAACACCAGCCTCGTTGCAGCGATCAGTCTCGATGAGGGTGTGGGTGACGCGATGACGTTGACCGGAGCGGTGGATGGCGTGGCGTTTTTAGCGTACATCGAGCAGGTCATCGCTCCGAAGCTGAGGCCGGGGCAGATCCAGCTGGGGGTGCACCGCAAACCGGAGGTGCGGGAGGCGATCGAGGCGAGGTGCGAGTTGGTGTTGTTGCCTGGGTACAGTCCGGACTTCAACCCCATTGAGTTGGCTTTTTCGAAGATAAAGGCGTTCGTGAAAGCTGTGGGGGCGAGGACGAGGGGAGCGTTGGACTCTGCGATCGCGGCTGCGCTATCGACGGTGTCGTTGGGGGATGTGTTGGGTTGGTTTGAGCATGCCGGAGTCACCAATCACTCATTCTGAGAACCGCTGTAAGGGGTTTACTCCCTCCCCAGCCCTCCCCCTGGTAGGAGGAGGGGGCGAAAGGCAATCGTGAGTAACAACAAGGTAGGGCGACAACGATTCGATAGCGTGTTCCTAGGATTGAGTACCATCAGTCCTGGGTACGTCTGCACGACGCTTACGGAGTAAAACTCCTCCAGCACCACAACTACGAAGCAACAAGCGTAAAGGCATCACCACCAGGGGGGCCACGGACGCCTGTTGTTGACTTTGGGTCCTATTAACAACCTTGATCCAAGGGTCTTATTAACAGGTGTCCATTGGTTCCTTCACACCTCGGTTATCCCTGTTGTTGTTCTCGTTACTCAAGACGTGTTCACGCCCATCACTACCCACCCCTTGGTGTTTCCTATCGTAGCCAGGGTTGCTTGTTGCTCCCTCCTCCTTGTAGGGGGAGGGCTGGGGAGGGGGTAACCCCCCCACGCCGGAGGCGTGAATCCCTAATTGTTTACACCTTGTCCAAGATCCCCAAACAAGGATCTAGTTTGGATTAGTTGGCAAGGGCTTGGTCGTTAGAAGCGGTATTTCAACGCTTCCATCAGCTCGTCGACGATCACCTCGGTGTCGCCACGTTGGGCGGCGGTGGTGACGTGGTCGCGGATGTGGCTCTTCAGGATCAGCTCGCTCACTTTGGAGAGGGCTCCCTGGACAGCCTTGATCTGCTTGAGGGCGTCGACGCAGTAGATCTGGGGGTCGTCCAGCATTCTCAAGATGCCTTCGAGGTGGCCGCGGGCGCTTCTGAGGCGCCCGATGGCGTCCTGGCGTGTGTCGAGGTCGAGGTGGAGGCAGTTTTCGAGAACGTGGGGGGCGCTGTCGCTGACGTGCGTGTCGCTCATGTCAGTCGGCGGGGGTCGCCTGGTAGCCTTCCTCTTCGACCGCCACGATGAGGGCGCTGAGGTCTGGAGAGCCGCCGACGACGGCGCTGCCGGCCTCGAGGTCGACCTGTACCTGGTCGCTGCCGGCGACCGACTCGAGCGCCTCCTTGACGGCGTGCTGACAGTGCTCGCAGGTCATCCCCGTAATGGTGAGTTTGGTCATGATTCCTCCGTTAATCCCTAGGGGGGTGGGGTAAGCCCATTCTATCCTTACGATCATCCGCTGTCAATGTGAGAGTACAAAAAGGTCCCTGTTATTCCATCCTGGAAGGGGTTTTATCTCACGATTCCGTTGCTTGACCGATTGACGCAGGTGCTTCAGCCTGATATCCTCGACCTACACCCCACCCCGGGTGGGGTAGCACAGCGGAGGCACCATGACCACCAGCGCAAAGCGCAGTCGCGAACTCACCGTGGGCGTCGAGGGTATGACCTGCGCCAACTGCTCGGCGCGGGTCGAACGGAGCCTCGGAAGACAGGCCGGTGTGGAGCGTGCCAGTGTGAACCTGGCGACCGAACGGGCTACCGTCGTCTACGACCCCGAAACGACGGCAGCTGTGACGCTGCTCGAGGCCATCCGCGGCAGCGGCTACACCCCCCAAACCGAGGAGCTGGCTTTCGGCGTGACCGGCATGACCTGCGCCAACTGTTCGGCGCGGGTCGAGCGTGCCCTGGTCGGAGTGGAAGGGGTGCTGGCGGCCCCTGTGAATCTGGCGACCGAACGGGCCACCGTGACCTTCGTGCCCGAGATGGTGCGGCCTGCCGAAATCCAGCAGACGGTGCGCGAGGCCGGTTACGGCGTGGCCGACGAGGCGCCAGCGGCAGACCGTGAGGGGGCCGAACGGCAGCGGCGCGAGGCCGCGCTTCGGGCACTGCAGCGCGATGTGACCATTGCCGCCCTCTTCGCAGGACCGCTGTTGCTGATCTCGATGCTGCCGATGCTGGTCCCGCCGCTCGGCGAATGGCTGTTCGCACGCGTTCCCGAGCAGACCCTGTGGCTTGCCATGTTCGTGCTGGCCACCGTGGTCCAGTTCGGGCCCGGCCGGCGCTTCTACCGCCCCGGCTGGGCTTCGCTGCGCCACCGCAGCCCGGACATGAACGCCCTGGTCATGCTCGGCTCGAGCGCCGCCTACGGCTATTCGCTGGTGGCGACCTTCGTCCCCGGCATCCTTCCGGCCGGGACCGTACACGTCTACTACGAGGCGTCCGCCGCCATCATCACCCTGATTCTGGTAGGCAAGTACCTCGAGGCGCGGGCCAAGGGCCGAACCGGCGAAGCCATCACCAAACTCCTCGGCCTGCAGGCCAAGACCGCCCGCGTGCGGCGCGGGAGCGGCGAACTGGAGATTCCCATCGACCGGGTCGTCCCCGGCGACGAGGTGCTGGTTCGTCCCGGCGAGAAGGTACCCGTGGACGGCCGCCTGCTCGAGGGAACGTCGTACGTCGACGAGTCGATGATCAGTGGCGAGCCGGAACCGGTGCGCAAACGTATCGATGACGAGGTGGTCGGCGGCACCGTCAATCGGACCGGCAGCTTTCGCTTTCGAGCCGAGAAGGTCGGCGCCGACACCGTGTTGGCGCACATCGTAAAGATGATCGAAGAGGCGCAGGGCAGCAAACCCCCGATCCAGGCGCTGGCCGACGCGGTGGTTCGCGTGTTCGTGCCGGTGGTGATGGCGCTGGCGCTGCTCACCTTCTCGGTGTGGCTGCTCGCCGGCCCCGCCCCGGCCCTCTCGCTGGCGCTGGTCAACATGGTGGCGGTGCTGATCATCGCCTGTCCCTGCGCCATGGGCCTGGCCACCCCGACCTCGATCATGGTGGGAACGGGTAAGGCGGCCGAGTTGGGCGTCCTGTTTCGCCGGGGAGACGCCCTGCAAGCCTTCCAGGATGTCGCTGTCGTCGCCTTCGATAAGACCGGTACCCTGACCGAGGGGCGGCCGGAACTCACCGATCTGCTGCTGGCCGATGGCGCCGGGCGAGCCGACACGCTACGCCTGATCGCCTCCGCCGAACAGGCCTCGGAGCACCCCATCGGCGAGGCGCTGGTGCGCGCCGCCCACAGCGAAGGGCTCGAGCTGGCAGCGGTGGACCGCTTTGAGGCGCTCCCCGGGTTCGGTATCGAGGCCACCGTCGAAGGCAGCCACGTGCAGCTTGGGGCCGACCGCTACCTGGCGCGCCTCGGTATCGACACCACGCCCTTCGAGACCGCCGCTCGTCGCTACGCCGACGAAGGCAAGACACCGCTCTACGGCGCCGTGAATGGCGCGCTGGTCGCCGTCCTGGGGGTGGCGGACCCGATCAAGGCGTCGGCCCAGGCGGCGCTCGACACCCTGCACGAGCTGGGCCTCCGCGTCGCCATGGTCACCGGCGACAACCGCCGCACCGCCAACGCCGTCGCCGCGCGCCTGGGCATCGACGAGGTCCTCGCCGAGGTGCTGCCCGGCGGCAAGGTCGAGGCCGTACGCGAACTGCAGGCGCAGGGTCGCAAGGTTGCCTTCGTCGGCGACGGCATCAACGACGCTCCAGCGCTGGCCGCCGCAGACGTGGGCGTTGCGGTCGGCAGCGGCACCGACATCGCCATCGAGGCCGCCGAGGTGATCCTCATGTCGGGCGATCTGCGCGGGGTGGTCAACGCCCTGTCGCTGTCGCGCGCTACCATCGCCAACATCCGCCAGAACCTGTTCTGGGCTTTTGTCTATAACGCGGTGCTGATCCCGGTGGCTGCCGGGGTACTGTATCCGGTTCTGGGCCTGCTTCTGAGCCCGGTGCTGGCAGCTGCGGCCATGGGCGCCTCGAGCCTGTTTGTGATCTCCAACGCCCTGCGGCTGCGGGGGTTCAAGCCGCCGCTTCGAGCCGCCACGGCCTCCCAGACGGCGGCCGAACCGAGTGCGGTGGCGGCCTGAGCGGTGGCCATTTTCCTAGACAGCACCATCACCTGCCCACACTGTGCGGGCCGAAGCCGCGCACGCATGCCCGAGAACGCTTGCCAGGTGTGCTTCCGCTGCCCCCGGTGCCACGCCGAACTCGTTCCCGAAGTGGGCGATTGTTGCGTCCACTGCAGCTACGGCAGTGTCCCCTGCCCGCCCAAGCAGAGAGAGCATACTCAGCTTTCCTAGCGAAGCGTGAGACCGCAGCTTCGCCGTTTGGGTGGTGACCTCGAGCGGCGGCAACACCGATGCATTCGAGCTCGCCATCGTCTCACAGACACAGTAGGGGATAGCTCACGGCACCTGCGGCCGGTTCCAGCCATACTCGTTCCAGAGGTGATTGCCATGAGACGAACATTCCTGCTGGTGCTGCTCCCACTACTGCTGCTCAGCGCCTGTGTGCTACGCGTTGCCCCCCCGTCGATCGGTGTTCAGGGTGTGCCGCTAAGCGCCGACGCCTGCAAAGATGGTGGTTGGGAGACCCTGCGGTCCGCCGACGGCAGCGCCTTCGAGAACCAGGGCGACTGCATGAGCTACGTGAACGCCGCCAACGGGTCCTGACAGACACAGAAGGGAACGTCCGAAGGTACTCAGGAACGGCCACCAAGGTGCGGTATGGTGTCGCCGATGATGATGACTTTCGGCTCTGCCCTGCGCCGCAGCTACTACCGGTTCATGGTCTGGAATCTGCGCTGGATGACGCGCCGGGTCGGTTTTTTAGCCCGCCCGATCGTGCGCTTCGTGGCCAGCCGCGAGGTGATCGCGTGCGGCCTCCGAGCGGACGGTAGCGGCCGGGTGAGCGTCATCTACACGCCCGCCATCGGGAGTGGAGAGCACGCTCTGGTGCGGCGGCGAGGGCGTGCCTGGCAACCGGTTGCCGCGCCGGCGATCGCGGACTTCAGCGGCGGTCTGGTGCGTCAGACAGCCTTGCCACAGGCGCAGCTGGGGGAGCGCTACCGGGTCCGGGCGCCCCGGCTCCGACCCGGTCCCCTAGCGGCGTCCAATGCCCGGTCTCCACAGATCGTCATCAAAGCCGACACCGAGCTGGCGCCCGAGCTTCTCGAGGTCGCTACGCTCCCCGATGGGGGGGCGCTGTTTGCCTGGCCCGCCGCCGAGCGCTATCGGCCGATGATCTACTTCCTGGTAATCGAAGACGCGTCTACCGGCGCGGCGGTGGTCGGCATCTACACCCGTGAGGTCGAATGGCGCTACCCGAATGTGCAGGCGGCCTCGTACGCGCTCGGCGCCGCGACCCCGCCGTCGCTGGCAGCCGGCCGGAGCTACCGTGCCAGGCTGCTGCTCGTCGATTTCGACGGCTGGGTGAGCGTCATGGCCAGCCGGACCTTCAATGGCTCGGCGGCGCCTGAGCCTGAAGGGGCCTCATAGGGGAAACAGCAGCAGGGGCGTGCTGGTGGGCTGAGCGCTGCCGCCGGGCGGCTCGAGGGTGACCCCGAAGGTGCTGTTCGCGGCCAGGGGGTCGATGGCAAACAGACGACCTTGCCAGGTGCCACGCGAGCTCAGCGTGTCGCCGGCAATCTCCCAGGCCTGGTAGACCTGTCGGCGTGGCGGCGGTTCGTCCATGGCCACCAGCAGCCGGTTGTCGGTGAGGCGTACCAGTTGGCCGAGCCGCTCGCCGCCAGCGTCGGTCAGCACCTCGGTGACAGCGCCCGCCCGCGCCTGGTAGCGATTCACCCGCCACCCGACCCACAGGTCGGTGGCCAACGGCCGCAGCGCCCCAAAGCCCACCGCCAGCAGGGCTAGCGTCGCGGCCAGCGCCAACCAGGATCGCGCCCGTGGGCGTCGTGGCAGGGTCGTGATCGGCGGTGGCGCAGACACCTTTTCGTGGTCTTCGTCGACCGATGGCTGCTCGCGAATGCGCTCCAGCAGCGCCGCTTCGGCCCCGTCGGGCAGCGGCTCCGGCGCTTCGCTGAGGACCACGGCCGTCAGCGATTCGAGGTGTTCGCGCACCCGGGCGGCATCCTGGGGGTGGCTCTCGAGGTGACGCTCGACCTCGCGTGCCTCGTGGTCGTCGAGAAGGCCCAAAGCGTAGGCGATCAGGGTGTCGTCGCTCATGCGTCGCCCCCCTTCAGATGCTGCTGGAGTTTGCCCAGAGCGCGCCGCAATCTGGTCTTCACGGTTCCCAGCGGGGTGCCGGTCACCTCTGCCAATTCGCGGTGGCTGTGCCCCTGGTAGAAGGCCAGCTCGATCAGTTTCCGTTCGTCGGGCTCGAGCGTGGCTACCGCCTCGCGCATATGGATGCGCTCGACGTGGTCCGGCGGCTGGCTGGGGGCGTCCCACTGCTCGAGCGGCACGGTGGTCAGCCGGCGCCCGCGCAGACGATTGATGAACAGCCGGTGCGCCAGCGTGACCAGCCACGTCTTGGCGCTGGCCTTGTCGGCATCGAAGCGGTGGGCGTTGTCCCAGGCCTTCACAAATGCGTCCTGAACGCCCTGCTGGATTTCGTCCGGATCGCGCAGCATGCGCCGCGCCATGGCAGCGAGGTAGGGCGCGTAGCGACGGTGCAGCTCGACCAGCGCCGCTTCGTCTCTGGCGGCCATGTGCGCGATCAGCTGCTCATCGAGAAGCATCGTCTACCTGCCCTGTACACCGGGAGGCGGCTTTGTGGATGTCGGCGCCCTCATGTTCGAGACCATCATACCCGGCTACTCGGTCCAAGAAATCCAAGGTGCCCCCACCCTGTGTATAGGCAAAAGGAAGGTCGGCACGCCAACGGGAGGTCGATCGCTGCCAAGGGGCTCGGGCACCCGCCGACCAGGTCCGACCCACCGCCTCATCTGCTGAACCATAAGGAGGTTCCCATGTCTCGAAGAATCCGCCCGCTCGTCATCCTCGGTGGCGCGCTGCTGGCGCTGGCGGCGCTGCCGCTGCTGGCGACCGCCGCCGACCACTCGGAGGCCCCCGGCACCATCGCCGACCCCGAGGCCGATATCGCCGACCTGTTCGTCTGGCATCAGGGCAGCAAACTGGTGACGGTCCTGACCTTCGCCGGCGGCCCCTCGGCCGGCATCCCCACCGCCGGCAAGACCGACTTCGATGCCGATGTGCTCTATACCGTTCACATCGACAACGATGGCGACGACCTCGCCGACATCGAGGTCCACACCCGCTTCGGGCAGAACCCGGGCGGCCGCTGGGGGGTCCTGGTCGAGGGCCTGCCAGGCGCCAAGCGCCCCCGGGTGTTCGGACCGGCCGACGAAGTCTTCGGCGCCGGCGGTGGTCTCGAGGTCTTTGCCGGATCCGCCGATGACCCCTTCTTCTTCGACCTCGACGGTTTCGTGGAGACCCTCACTACCGGCACCATCTTGTTCGACAGCGCCCGCGACTCGTTCGCCGGCCTGAACGTGAAGGCGATCGTCCTCGAGATGGAACTCGACGCGGCCACCAACGGCCAGGACACCATCGCGGTGTGGGCCACCACCGGGAGGCTGGAATGACGCGCACCCGCACCCTTAGATCGCTTCTCTCGGCCGCCGCAGCGCTGCTGATACTGGCCGCCTGCACCGCCCCCAGCGTCGACCTGACCACCGCAGGAGCCGGCAACGCCTTCGCCTTCCGCACCGACCCCGCCGCGGACTACCTGCGGGTCGATCGCATGGGCATGCCGGCCATCGGAACAGCGGTGATCAGCAGCAAGGACGCCTACAACCAGGCCGACCCCAGCGACGACGCTGCCGGAACGTTCGTCGCTGAGATCGTCGCCAACGTGACCGGCCTTCACGATGCCCTCGACGACGACCTTACCGGCTTGGGCCTGACGCCCTGCGCGCCGGCCGACTGCGTGGCCCAGGCGGCCCCGCTGGTGGTGCCCGATGTGCTTAGGCTCGACACCTCGCAGCCAAATGGGTTTCCCAATGGCCGCCGCCTGGCCGATCCGGTCATCGACGTGACGCTGGCGGTGGTGCTGCTCGATCTGGGCGTCCATCCCGCCGACCTGTTCGCCGGTCTGCCCCTGAACCCGCCTGCGAACGACCTGCCGTTCCTGCTGGAGCAGCCGTACGTGGCCGCCCCACACGCTCCCTGACCTGTTCACCCCGCCCATGAGAGGCCGCCGCGGATGGGGAGCTGCGGCGCCTCCACCCCGCCAACCGAGTCCCCAAGGAGGTCACCATGACCCGAAAGATCCACCCCCTCTTCTTCGTTGCAGCGGCGCTGCTGGCGCTGGCAGCAGTTCCGTTCCTGGCGTCGGCCGCCGATCATTCCGAGGCCCCCGGCACCCAGGCCGATCCGGCCGCCGACATCGCCGATCTCTACGCCTGGCACGACGGTGACAAGCTCATCGCGGCGCTGACCTATGCAGGTCTGCAGGCCCCCACGGCCGGTCAGACCGCCACCTATGACGACGACATCGTGTACGTCATCCACATCGACAACGACGGCGACAACCTCGCCGACATCCGAGTCCAGACCCGCTTCGGCCAGAACGACCAGGGCCAGTGGGGCGTGCAGGTCCGGAACCTGCCAGGTATCGCCGGCCGCGTCTCCGGTCCGGTCGAGACCGTCATCGATGCTGGCAACGATCTGAGCGTCTTTGCCGGCCTGCGTGAAGATCCTTTCTTCTTCGACCTCGAGGGCTTCAACGACACGCTCGCCAGCGGAACTCTGATGTTCGACAACACCCGCGACTCGGTCGCCGGCCTGAACGTGAGCGCGATCGTCCTCGAGATGGATCTCGACGCGGCCACCAACGGCACCGGCACCGCCAATATGTGGGCCACCACGGGGAGGAAATAACGTGCTGAACCGTAACCGACTCTACTTCGCGGTGATCGCCTCGCTGCTGGCCTTTGCGCTCTCGGCGTGCGGCGTCCTCATCAGTGTCTTCCTGTTCGCCACCGATCCGCTGTCGGCCTATACCCGGGTCGACCGTATAGGTATGCCCGCTATCGCCACCGCCGTGATCTCGAGCGGCAACAAGGACGCCTACAATGCCGCCGATCCGAGCGACGACGCCAACGGCGACTTCGCCGGCGATATCACCGCCAACGTGACCGGGCTCCACGCCGCCCTCGACGACGACCTCACCGGCGCCGGACTGGTGCCCTGCGCGCCGGCCGACTGCGTGGCGCAAGCCGCCCCGCTGGTGATCCCCGATACCCTGACGATCGATTCCGCTGCCGCCGCCGGTTTCCCCAACGGTCGCACGCTGGCCGATCCGGTGATCGACGTGACGCTGGCCCTGGTGCTGCTCGACCTCGGTGCAGCGGGCCAGGACGCCACCACCCTGGCGGGCCTGCCGCTGAACCCTGCCGCCAACGACGTGCCCTTCCTGGGGGCGTTCCCCTACCTGGCCGCTCCGCACACCCCCTGACGGTCGCTGCGGTCGGGATCATCAGAGTAGTGATGATCCCGACCGCCGAAAGGACGCCATGGCTATCACGACCCGGTACCTGAATTTCAGGAGAGCGGCGCTGCTCGTTGCCGTGGCGGCGCTGATTGCTGCCGCCCTCGTCGTGGTCGGCCGGGCGTGGCAAGTTCCTCCGGCGGCCGCGCCCGACCCGGCAATCCGCTACCACGACGCCCTGGCCAGCGCCGACGCTCGCTACCGGGCCCTGCTCGAGCGCGCCGAGACGATGCCGGACGCCTGGACGGCGTTCGAATGGGCGGCGGGGGCAGCGCTGCAGCGCGCCCGCCTCAGCGGCAGCTTCGAAGACTACGCAGCAGCCGATGCGCTGCTGGCCCGCGCCTTCGACAGCTCCGAGGTCGGCGGCCCCTTCCTGAGCGGCGCCCGTCTCAACTACACGCTGCACCGCTTCGACGCCGCCCTCGCAGATCTCGAGGTGGCGGAGCAGCGGCTGCTGCTATCAGCCACCAGCCGCCGCGAAATCGCCGGGCTTCGCGCCGACATCGCCTTCCACCAAGGTCACTACGACCGGGCCCTGGCCGGCTACCAGAGCGCCCTCGAGATCGAATGGAACGCCACCGACCTGTTCCGACTGTCTTACCTGAGGTGGCAGACCGGCGCCTTCGACGAGGCCGAGCGGCTGCTCGATCTGGCCGCCCGCACCGCCGGCGATCTCGATCCGCAAAGCAACGCTTTCTGGCACCTGCAGCGGGGCCTGATGGATCTCGACCGGGGCCGCTACTCCGAGGCTCTCGAGCACTACCGCGCGGCCGACGAAGCCCTGCCGGGCTGGTGGCTGGTGCGCGAGCACATCGCGGAAATCCACGCCCTCGAGGGCCGAACCAACGAGGCCAAAGCTATCTATCTGACGGTACTCGACGAGACCGGCAACCCCGAGTTCATGGATGCCCTGGCGGGGATTGCGCTGAGCGAGGGCCGCACCAACGACGCCGCCAGCTGGACCGAGCGGGCCCGGCAGCGCTACCTGCAGCAGCTCGAGCTGCTGCCCGAGGCTGCCCTGGGCCATGCCGTCGGTCACTTTCTCGCCTTTAGCGACGACCCCGACCTGGTGATCGCCCTGGCCGAGCGCAACCGAGCCCTGCGGCCGGGCGGCGAGGCCACCCTGCTGCTGGCCCAGGCCTACCTCAAGGCCGACCGGGTCGCCGATGCTGGGCAGGTCATCGACGGGTTGCTGGCGACGCCGTGGCGAAACGCCGAGCTCCACGCCACCGCCGCGACCGTCTATCGGGCGCTCGGTAACGGCGCGTCAGCCGCGCTGCAGCGTGAGCAGCTGCTGGCCGTCAACCCAGTGTTTACCAGCTATCGCCTGGGCCGGCATCGTATTGGCGATTAAGCCCCTTGCACCTCACCAATCTCCGGCGTAGCGCAGCGTAAAGGGTTCGGCCTGCTGTTCCAGAAAACGGTAGTGCAGGCGGGTGAGCTGCCGCACGTGCAGCAGATCGTGCGCCTGCCAGGCGGCCAGCAGGTCGCCGGCCCGCAAAGGCCCGGCCTGCGGGTGCGGGTAGGCCACCTGCCAATCGACCTCGCCGAGGGTGCCCAGCCAGGCCAGCGAACGGCGGCGCTCTGCCAGGAAGTCGGCGACCACCGGTTCGAGTTCCCGCTCCAGATAGCCGCGACTTTGCGGCCAGCCCTGTGGGTCGATGGCCGGCCACGGTTGCGTCCGCTCCTCGAGCAGCAGGCCGAGCCGCTGCCGGAAGTCTTCGCGCTCCTCATCGAGGAGGTGGCAGGCGACCTCGAGAACAGACCAGCGGTCGGGCGCCGGTTTCCAACGGACCTGGTCGGCTGGCAGCGCCGTCATGAGGCGTTCTAGGGTGGCTGCGCTGGCGCTAAGCCTGCGGATGGCAGCGGGCAGATTCACGGCTCCTCCTCGCTCCTTCATGCTCCCTATTGTGGCAGCTCGGAGGTGCCGGATGGGTGCCCGCGATCCGGTCGGAGCACGGACCACGGTCGTTCACAAACGGTTCACATTCCCTCCTCCCACCCTTCACGCCGTGCGCCCTACCCTGGGGTCAACCGAGGGCGCGAGGCGCCCCACCGAAAGGAGCATCACCAGATGGAATACGCACATGTAGTAGGCGCAGGATTCGGATTCGGACTCGGCTTTCTCAACTTCATCGGCACCATCCTCTTCTTGGTTTTCCTGTTCTGGGCCTTCAAGGCGATCTTCCGCGGATTCCGCTACGCCGGCGGCCGTGGCTCGGGCTGGAGCGGACGCGGCCCCTGGGGCTGGCACAAGCACCATCATGGCGGCCACGACAGCGACGAGGCCATGAGCGCGGCCCGCGAACGGCTGGCTCAGGGCGATATCGACCCTGAAGAGTACGAGGCCATCAAGCAAGGGCTCGCGGCCGACCGGCCCAGCGACTCCAGCGACTCCAGCGGCTATCGCGGCTACGGCTACCGCCGCACGGATAGTGCCCTGGCCTTGGCCCGGATGCGCTTCGCCAAGGGCGAAATCAGCCCCGAGGAGTTCGAAGCGGTCCGCAAGACTCTGAACGGATAACCGTTCCCCTCCCCCTTTTCTCGCCGGCGTGGGCTCTCTACCCGCGCCGGTGTATGCTTGCCCAAGCCTACGGGAGCCCTCATGGCCCAAACCATCCTCATCGCTGAAGACGAGCCGCGGCTGGTCGATATCCTCGAAGACTACCTCCGGCGCGAGGGGTTTCGCACCGAGCGGGCCGGCGATGGCCACCGCGCCCTCGAGCTGTGGCGTGCAGCCCGGCCCGACCTGATCCTGCTCGACGTGATGATGCCCGAGCTGGACGGCTTCGAGGTCGCCAGGAGGGTCCGCTCCGAGGACGCCACCCCGATCATCATGCTGACCGCCCGCGACGACGAGATCGACAAGCTCCTGGGCCTGGGCCTGGGTGCCGACGACTACATCGTCAAGCCCTACAGCCCGCGGGAGGTGGTGGCCCGCATCAAGGCGGTGCTGCGACGGGCCGAGGGCAAGATGGTCCCGCCAGAGGTGTTCCATGTGGGCGCCATCGAGATCGATCTGGGCCGCTACCTGGCGCGCTGCGGCGACCGGCGGATCGACCTGACGGTCAGCGAACTGAAGCTGCTGGCGGCGCTCGCGCGCGACCCCGGCCTGGTAAAGAGCCGTCCCGAGCTGCTGGCGGTTGTCGGCGACCCCGAACGGTTCGCAGACGAGCGGACCGTCGATGCCCACGTCAAGAACCTGCGTCGCAAGCTCGGTAGCTGTGGCGAGCGGATCGAAACGGTGCGGGGTGTCGGCTACCGCCTGGAGTCCTGATGCCCTGGTCCGGCGGTCCTCGGCGGGGCGGGTGGGGCCCGCCCAAGCGGTGGGGACCATACCCGCACGGCCACATGTACTATCGGCGGCGGCGGTGGGGACTGCGGCGGCGGCTGACGTTCGCGTTCGTGTTTGTGGCGCTGGCGGCGGTGACGCTGACCACCTGGTTCACCCTGGGTGCGGTCTTCGACGCCCAGCGCGACCTCTTCCAGACCGACGGAACCGTCGGCACCTCCCATCAGCCGGGCGAGGAGCCCGGCTTCGCAGCTGCCCGTGAGGCCTTCGGACGCGTCACCCGCACCGCCTTCTGGGCCGGGGTGGTGTCGTTTTTCCTCGCCTCGGGCGCCGCCGTCGGGGTCACCCGGGTGCTGACCCGCCCGCTGATCGCGCTCACCGACGGCGCCCGCCGGCTCGAGGCGGGCGAGCGCGGCATCCGCCTCGAACCGCCCACCGCCCGCGACGAGCTGCGTGGCCTGACGGAGGCGTTCAACAACCTGGTGGCCGGGCTCGAGCGCCAGGAGGCCTGGCGCCGTGCCCTGGTGGCGGATATCGCCCACGACCTGCGCACGCCGCTGTCGGTCATGCGCAGCGAGATCGAAGCGATGCAGGATGGGCTGGTGGTCGCCGACGAGGCGGCGCTGGACCGCCTCCATGGCGAAGTCATGCGGCTGTCGCGCCTGGTCGACGATCTCCGCACCCTGTCGTTGGCCGAGGGGGGAGGCCTGCCACTCGAGCGCAGCGAGGTGCCGCTGCTGACCCTGCTGGAGCGGTTGCAGGAGAGTTACGCGGCCCGGGCGCACGAAGCGGGGGTCGCCATTGACCTGAGCGGTGTCGATCCCACCCTAGCCGCGTTCGTCGACCCCGACCAGCTCCAGCGCCTGCTCGGCAATCTGCTCGACAATGCCCTGCGCTACGCCGCCCCCGGCGCCGTCGAGATCGCGGGGGGCGCCCATGACGGCAACGTACAGCTGGCGGTTCGCGACCGAGGACCGGGCCTCTCCGAGGAAGATCTGGAGCGCGCCTTCGAACGCTTCTACCGGGGCGATCCATCACGGACTCGGCGCCCGGGTCAGGGCGCGTCGGGGCTCGGGCTGGCCATCGCCCGCGCCATCGCCGAGGCCCATGGCGGCAGCCTCGATGTCGAGAATCACCCCCAAGGCGGGGCGCTGTTTACGCTCGAGCTGCCAACGGGGGAGGCGCCTCCGACACCCGAAGCCTGAAGACCCACAACCTCGCGGTACCTGCCTGTCACGGAGGGTGGGCCTGTTCAGACCGGCTGGGATCTTCTGGGCAGCACGCTCCGGGCGCGATCGATTATCGGGTATGACCTTGTACCGATTCCAGTCGCCCGGCGGCGCACTACCCTGTGCCTGGTAGAGCCGCCTCGAAAGGGGGTGACGGCAACGTGATAGCGTCAGGCGAGAAAGTGGATTCCACACGTTCAGAGGTATTCGACAGCCGTCATCGTGCCCTGACCCTGGGCATCCTGCTGACCGTCACCCTGGTCGCCTTCGAGGGGCTAGCCGTAGTCACGGTCGCCCCGCGCTTCGCCGAGGCGCTGGGGGGGTTGTCGCTCTATGGGTGGGTGTTCAGCGGCTTCCTGCTAGCCTCGCTCCTGGGCACGGTGGCGGGCGGTCAGCAGGCCGATCGCCACGGGCCCGGCCGGGCCTTTGGCGCAGGGTTGGTGCTGTTCGGCGCGGGGCTGTTGCTGAGCGGGTTCGCCCCTTCGATGTGGCTGCTGATCGTAGGTCGGATCCTTCAAGGTCTCGGTGGCGGGGCCCTGGCCACCTCTATGTATGTGGTGGTGACGCTCGCCTACCCCGATTCGATGCGGCCTCGGATGATGGCGCTGATGTCGTCGGCCTGGGTGCTGCCGGCCCTTATCGGCCCCTCAGCAGCGGGCGCCTTGGCCCAGGCGGTGAGCTGGCGCTGGGTGTTCCTCGGAATGTTGCCGCTGCTGGCGCTGGTCGCCCTGCTCACGTTGCCCGCCTTTCGCCGCCTCAGCCGTGGCAACGGCCGCACCGGCGAAGACCGGTTGCTGCTGGCCCTGCGGCTGGTGGCCGGCACCGGCCTGCTGCTGTTCGGTCTTACCCTGGCGAGGCCGCTGCCGATCCTGGCGCTGGTGTTCGCCGGCGTGTGGCTGGGAGCGCCGGCCCTGCCCCGCCTGCTGCCGAGCGGTACCCTGCGCTTGCGGCGGGGTCTCCCCGCAGTGGTTGCCGCCCGCGGCCTGTTCTACGCCGGCTTCGTCGGAGTCGAGGTCTTTCTATCGCTGATGCTCACCTCGGTACACGGCTACGCCCCGGTCATCACCGGCATTGCCATCGCTACCGGCGCCGTCAGCTGGACGGCGGGCTCGTGGTTGCAGGATCGGCTCGAGGGACGGGTGCCCAGGCAGCGCCGCGTCCTCGTCGGCACGAGCGTGCTGATGGTGGGTCTGGCCGTACAGCTGCTGGCCCTCTACGCCTCGGCCTCGCCGCTGCTGGTGAGCATTGCGGGCTGGATGGTGGCCGGTCTGGGCATCGGCCTGGCGCACGCGTCGGATTCGGTACTGGCCTTCGCCCTTGCCCCCGAGGGGGGGGCGGGCGCGGTTTCGGCCGCCCTGCAACTGGCCGACAACCTCGCCGCCGCCCTCAGCACCGGGGTGGGCGGGGCGCTGTTTGCCCTGGCGCTGGCGACTGGAGCCAGCGAGCAGAGCGGCATCTCCGCCGCTTTCCTGGTCAGCTTGGCGCTGGTGGCGCTGAGCGTGGTCGCCGCCTGGCGCATCGGCCGGGAAGGGTCGCTGGCGGTCCGGGTCGATACCTGAAGGTGGACGTAAAAGCGCTACCCATCTGAGTCGCCACGGGCCCTTCGGTCGGACGGTCACAAAACCTATGGGCAGCCTCGGTGAAGGGTAGCGTCGGCGGCCTCGAGGCAGGCCAGTAACGCCCCACAGGGTGCGGTATCCTGTGCCGGGTGAAACGATGAAGCCCCTGCAACGTCCCCGCCAGATCGGCGGTGCCGGTGAACCGCCCCCCAGAGGGAGTGGTGCCGGAGCGCGGAGCCGGCCTCGGCACCTTCGGCGGCGTGTTCACCCCCTCCATCCTCACCATCCTGGGCGTCATCATGTACCTGCGCTTCGGTTGGGTTGTGGGGCAGGTGGGGTTGTCGGGCACGCTGCTCATCGTGACCCTGGCGACCGCCATCACCTTCCTCACGGGCCTGTCGATCTCGGCCATCGCCACCGATCAGCGGGTGCGGGCGGGCGGCGCCTACTACATGATCAGCCGGGCGCTTGGCATCGAAGCGGGCGGGGCGGTAGGCCTGCCGTTGTACGTCGCCCAGGCGCTGTCGTTAGCGCTCTACACCATCGGCTTCGCGGAGAGCCTGGCACGGGTCTTTCCGAGCCTGAACCAGACAGCGGTCGGCCTCGTCACGACGGTGCTGGTCACCGCCGTGGCGCTGCTGTCGGTGCGGGCGGCCATCCGCGCCCAGTACGTGATCATGGGCGCCATTGCACTGTCATTGCTGTCGTTCCTGTTCGGGCATCCGGTGGCTCCGGGCCCCACGGCCGCAGCGGCCCTGCCCTCGGCCAGCTTCTGGGTCGTGTTCGCGGTGTTCTTCCCGGCGGTGACTGGGATCATGGCCGGGGTGAACCTGTCCGGCGACCTCAGGGAGCCGCGGCGGGCGATCCCGCTGGGCACCCTCGCGGCCATCCTGGTCGGTTTCGTGATCTACATGATCGTGCCGGTGTTGCTGTTTCTACGGGCCGACACCGGCGACCTGATCGCCGACCCACTGATCATGCGGCGTATCGCGTTCTGGGGGGATGCCATCCTTCTGGGGGTGTGGGGGGCGACGCTTTCGAGCGCGGTGGGCAGCGTTCTGGGGGCGCCTCGAGTGCTGCAGGCGCTGGCCCGCGACGGGGTGCTGCCCCGGGCACTTCGGTGGCTGGGCAACGGGAGCGGCAAGGACGATACCCCGCGGCTCGGAACGCTACTCACCCTGGCAGTGGCGTTGGTAGCGGTCGGCTTTGGCAACCTCAACGCCATCGCTCCGGTGCTCACCATGTTCTTCCTCACAACCTACGGGGTGCTCAACGTGGTGGCCGGCCTGGAACGCTTCCTGAACAGCCCGTCGTTCCGCCCCACCTTCAAGGTTCACTGGAGCCTGTCGCTGTTGGGGGCGGTCGGCTGCGTCGCGGTGATGGTGTTCATCAACCTGTGGGCCACCCTGGTCGCGGTGGTGGTGGTGGCAGCCGTCTACGGCTGGCTGGTGCGGCGGGCGCTGGCGTCGACCTGGGGCGACGTGCGCCAGGGGGTATGGATGCGGGTGGCGCGAGCCGGAATCCTGCGGCTCGACCAACGTGCCGACGTCAAGAACTGGCGCCCCCACATGCTGGTGTTCTCGGGCGCTCCCACCCGCCGCTGGTATCTGATCGAGCTCGCCAACGCCCTCGCCCACGACAAGGCGCTGCTGAGCGTGGCGACGGTCCTGAGCGACGAAGGCGCCACCCACGAACGCCAGCTTGCCATGGAGGGAACCCTGCGCGAATACTTGGCGCAGCGCGGTGTTCAGGCGCTGCTGAAGGTGGTGCGCGCGCCCAACCCCTTCCGCGGCATGGAGCTTCTGGTCGAAGCCTATGGCTTGGGCCCGCTGGTGCCCAACACGGTCATGCTCGGCGGCAGCGAGCGCAACGTCTACCTGGAGGACTTCACGGCCCTCGTCACGCACATCTACCGATCGCGGCGCAACCAGATGATCGTCCATCACGATCATGAGCGGGGTTTCGGCCGGCGCCGGAGGATCGATGTCTGGTGGGGCGGCCTGCGCGACAACGGGGGCCTGCTGGTCACCCTGGCCTACCTGCTACAGAGCAGCCTTCCGTGGAAGGGCGCCGAGGTATGCCTCAAGATGGTGGTGCCGGACCCGGAAGGAGCCGCAGGGGCCGAGCGCAACTTCAGGAAGGTGGTAGAGGGTTTCCGCATGGAGGTGACGCTCGAGGTCCTGATCGCCGAAGGCCGCCCCTTCGAGGCGGTGCTGCAGGCCTCGTCGGCCGACGCCGATCTGATCCTGATGGGCATGCGCCAACCGGACCCGGAGGAGGACTACGCGCCCTACTACCAGGGGCTCCGAGCCAGGATCGAGGGGTTGCCCACCACCGCCTTGGTCCTGGCGGCTGAAGAGATCGCCTTCGGTGAGCTGTTGACGGAAAGCGTGCAAGGATAAGCGATGAGGGAACGGGGATTGCACCCGCAACAGGAGGGAGAGGCCTCATGGGTTCGTTCAGCCTAGAAGGCAGAGCCGCGGTAGTAACGGGCGGCAGCGGCGTCTTGGGGGGAGCGATGGCTCGCGGCCTAGCAGCCGCGGGGGCCAAGGTCGCCGTCCTCGGTCGGCGCCCGGCCCCGGCGCAGCAGGCCGTCGAGGCGATCCGGGCGGCCGGCGGCGTGGCCGAAGCCCTGATCGCCGACGTCACCGATTCCGGCCAACTCGAGGTGGCTCGCGAGCGCGTCCTCGAGGCCTGGGGGCGCATCGATATCCTCGTCAATGCCGCGGGCGGCAACCTGCCCGAGGCCACGGTGTTCGGTGACCTCACCCTGTTCGATCTCACAGGGGACGCCTTCCGCCGGGTGGTGGACCTCAACCTCACCGGGACCTTCCTGCCGATCCAGGCGTTCGGCGAGGCCATGGCCCGGGAGGGAGAGGGGAGCATCATCAACATCTCCTCGATGGCGGCCCAGAAGCCGCTCACCAGGGTGTTGGGCTACGGCGCCGCCAAGGCCGCGGTGGACAACCTCACCCGCTGGCTAGCGGTACACATGGCCCAAACCTACGGGGAGGGCGTCAGGGTCAACGCCATCGCGCCCGGCTTCTTCGTGGGCCAGCAGAACCGCGCTCTGCTGCTCAACGACGACGGCAGCCTCACCGAGCGCGGCCAGCAGATCGTCGATCAGACCCCGCTGGGACGCTTCGGCGAGCCCGACGAGCTGATCGGAACCGCGGTGTGGCTGGCCTCCGAGGCGAGCCGCTTCGTGACCGGGATCGTTGTCCCCGTCGACGGCGGCTTCTCCGCCTTTGGCGGCGTCTGATGGACGCCAGCGCCGTCGCCTCCAAGGGCCAACTCCTCGACGCCGACACGGTACGTCAGACCCTCCACCAGGGCCTAGCGGGGCGTTTCTCGGGGGAGCGGATCCTGGTTCTGGTGCCCGATCACACGCGCACGTTGCCGCTCCCGGAGCTGTTTCGCGCGCTGGCCGAGACCCTCCACGACGCCGCCCGACTCGACTTCATGGTCGCCCTGGGGACCCACCCGCCGCTGGCCGAGCCCGAACTCCTGCGACTCTTCGGCCTCGAGCCGGCAGAGCGCGCCGGTCGTTACGGCCAGGTCGGCATTCTCAATCACGCCTGGAACGATCCCGGCGCCCTCACCACCATCGGCGTCCTCGCTCAGGAGCGGGTCGAGGCGTTCGCCGGCGCCCACTGGCATCCGACCCTGGAGGGCGACGTCGAGATCCGCATCAACACGATGGCCCTTCAGGTCGACCGGCTCGTCATCCTGGGCCCCGTGTTCCCCCACGAGGTGGCGGGCTTTTCGGGGGGAGCCAAATACCTGTTCCCCGGGATCAGCGGACCCGAGATGATCAACAAGACCCACTGGCTCGGCGCCCTGGTCGGGGTCGTCGACACGATCGGCTTTGCCGATACGCCGGTGCGGGCCATGATCCAGGCCGCTGCCGAGCAGGTCCCCACCCCCGTCACCCTCTGCGGCCTAGTGGTGGAGGGTGGTGAGCTAGCCGGGGTGTTCGTGGGCGATTCGTACGAGGCCTGGGCCGCCGCGGCCACGCTCTCGGCCGAGCGGCACATCCGTTGGGTCGAGCGCCCCTTCAAACACATCCTCTCCTGGGCGCCGCCGATGTACGACGAGTTGTGGACCGCCGGCAAGGCCATGTACAAGCTCGAGCCCGCCCTCGCCGAGGGGGGGGAGCTGATCATCTACGCCCCGCACCTTTCCGAGGTGAGCAAGGCCCACGGAGAGTACATCTACGAGATCGGCTACCACGTGCTCGACTACTTCCTGGCCCAGTGGGAACGCTTCCGGCACGTGCCGCTGGGCGTCATCGCCCACAGCACCCACGTGCGCGGTGCGGGCGGCTATCGGGAGGGTGTCGAGCTGCCGCGGGCCCGGGTGACACTCGCTACCAGGCTCGACGCCGAGGCCTGCGAGCGCCTCAACCTCGGCTACCGCGACCCCGTCACGATCGACCCCGAGGCGTGGCGCGACCGCGAGGACGAGGGGATCTTGCTGGTGCCAAAGGCGGGCGAGATCCTCTACCGGGTGGGCCGACCGTGAGCGGGTCCTGGGTCCCGTTCGGTGCGGGATTCCCGGCCGAGCGGCCCGCCTGGGGGGAACGGCAGGGGGCGCAGTGGGGATAGGCCGACAGCCGCTCCTTGCGCTCGTCGTGATGGGCGTCTCCGGCTCGGGTAAGACGGTGATCGGCCAGCTCCTGGCAGAGCGCCTCGGCCGGCCCTTCTTCGACGGCGACGACTACCACCCGCAGGCCAACGTCGAAAAGATGGCGGCCGGAAGCCCGCTCGACGACGCCGACCGGAAGCCGTGGCTCGAGCGCCTCCGGGACCTCATTCACCGGCGCCTCGAGCGGGGCGAATCGTCGGTGCTGGCCTGCTCCGCCCTCAGACGGAGCTACCGCGCCATCCTCGAGGCCGAAGACGACCGGGTCCGGTTCGTGCACCTCGAGGGGGACTTCGACCTGATCTTCGGGCGGATGAACGCCCGCGAAGGCCACTACATGAAGGCGGGGATGCTGCGCAGCCAGTTCGAGACCTTCGAGCCGCCCCAGGATGCGTTGGTGGTGTCGATAGACGCGACCCCCGAAGCCATCGTGGACACCCTCGTTCGGGCCCTCGCCGGCGGTTCCGACGCGGCAGCGCGATAACCGGATTCACGCGAATTCGTGACGCTTAGCAGCAGAGATGGCTAGCTTCAGGCTGCACCGTTTCAGGATAAGCTCTAAGACTGTAGCGAGGGGCGCGTGAGCGAGGATAGGGAACTCTGCACCTTCTTCGCTCCTGTCGGCCTCTCGGTCGGGAGGGTTCATGTCACGTGATGAAAATCTGGCAACGTACCTGGGGCGCACCCAGATGATGACCCGAGAGTGGTCGCCGCTGGTCACCCCATGAACGGGTCGAAGGCGGCTATCGGTGTCATCGGGGCGGGCACCATCAGCGGCACCTACCTGCAGGCGGCCAAGCGGTTTCCGGAACTCGATTTCCGAAAGATCGCCGACCTCGAGCGGTCGCGAGCCGAGGAAAGAGCCGCGGAGTTTGGAATCGAAGCCGTCACGGTCGAGGCGCTGTTGAACGATGGCGAGATCGATCTGGTTTTGAACCTGACCGTGCCGGCGGCCCACGCCGAGGTCAGCTCGGCGGCGCTCGAGGCGGGCAAGGGAGTCTACAGCGAGAAGCCGCTGGCGACCAGCAGGGATCGGGGCGAGAGGTTGCTGCAGCTGGCCAGGTCGCGAAATCTACCGCTCGGCTGTGCGCCCGACACCTTCCTCGGGGCGGGGTTGCAGAGCTGCCGCGCGGTCATCGATGACGGCCTGATCGGCCGACCCATCGCCGCGACCGCATTCACGATGGGTCCCGGTCACGAACGCTGGCACCCCAACCCGGCCTTCTATTTTCAGCCCGGTGGCGGACCGCTCTTCGACATGGGACCGTACTACCTGACGGCGCTCGTTCACCTGCTGGGTCCGGTGCGCCGGGTCGGCGCCTTCGCCACCAGGGGGCGGCTCGAGCGGGTGGCCGCCAGCGGCGAGGTCATCCCCGTGACGACCCCGACCCATGTCGCCGCCAACCTCGAGCACCACAGCGGCGTGCTGAGCACGCTGGTCACCAGCTTCGATGTGCAGGCCAGCGGGCTGCCCCGTATCGAGATCTACGGCACCGAAGCGACCCTGAGCGCCCCCGACCCCAACACCTTCGGCGGGCCGGTGCGGCTTCGGCGCCAGGGTAGCAAGGACTGGCAGACGCTCGAGCTGGCTACCCCCTATAGCGAGCAATCCCGCGGCCTGGGGCTGGCCGAACTGATCCGGGCGCACGCCCGCGGCGACGCCCCGAGGGCGAGTGGAGAACTCGCTTTCCACGTGCTGGAGGTGATGGAGGCCGTGCTGGCGGCGGCCGATGCGGGTACCGTCATCGAACTGTCGAGTCGGCCCGAGCGGCCGCCACCCTTGGCCCATGGTCCGTTGGCGGCGTCGTTCCCATGAACCCATCCGCTACAGCGGTTCTCAGAATGAGTGATTGGTGACTCCGGCATGCTCAAACCAACCCAACACATCCCCCAACGACACCGTCGATAGCGCAGCCGCGATCGCAGAGTCCAACGCTCCCCTCGTCCTCGCCCCCACAGCTTTCACGAACGCCTTTATCTTCGAAAAAGCCAACTCAATGGGGTTGAAGTCCGGACTGTACCCAGGCAACAACACCAACTCGCACCCCCTCGCCTCGATCGCCTCCCGCACCTCCGGTTTGCGGTGCACCCCCAGCTGATCCATCACCACGATCTGCCCCGGCCTCAGCTTCGGAGCGATGACCTGCTCGATGTACGCTAAAAACGCCACGCCATCCACCGCTCCGGTCAACGTCATCGCGTCACCCACACCCTCATCGAGACTGATCGCTGCAACGAGGCTGGTGTTCTCCCCACGGTTCTTCGGCACCCTACCCACGGCACGTTGTCCACGTGGGGCGTAGGCGTAGGGCAGGGTCATGGCGACGTTGAAGCCGCTCTCATCGACGAACACCAACCGGTGCGGGTCAATACCTCTGATCCAAGCCAGGAACCTCCACCGGGCCTCTGGATTCTGTTCACTCGCGTAGATCGTCTTTTTTTCTCGTCGATCCCAATCTCTGTACCCAGCGGCACATGGTCGCTCTGCTGATGCGGACGCCGGTTCTCTCCAAGAAAAGGTCGCAGCGCTGGTCGTGGGTGAGGTCGTTGCTGATGAGGCTCTGCTCAACCCATGCCTGGTGCTCATGGAGGGCGCTGGGGCGGCCCGGGGAGGTTCTGGGGGTGAGATCTCCACTTTGGCGGTAGCGGCGGAGGTAGCGACTGACGGTGGCGGTTCCAACGTCGAACGTGTCTGCGGCTTCATGGAGGGTGTAACGCTTGTGTAGGACGGCGTTTACGATGCGTTCTATAGCGAGCAATCCCGCGGCCTGGGGCTGGCCGAACTGATCCGGGCGCACGCCCGCGGCGACGCCCCGAGGGCGAGTGGAGAACTCGCTTTCCACGTGCTGGAGGTGATGGAGGCCGTGCTGGCGGCGGCCGATCGGGTACCGTCATCGAACTGCGAGTCGGCCCGAGCGGCCGCCACCCTTGGCCCATGGTCCGTTGGCGGCGTCGTTCCCATGAGCTAAGCGATCTCCTTGCGGCGCGCCACCCCTGCGGACGATCCGCTCCTCGTCGAGCACTTCATCAGGATGTGGGTCGATCTCGACTGAGCAGAGAGCGTGGGTTCTGAGGCGCCCTAGTTCAGGGCTCCGATCTCCCGGAGTACCCCTCTCGCCGCGAGGCCGTTTGGGGTTTCCAAGTTGTTCTTGACGGTGCGTTGCAGACTCAAAATCGCGTGCGTGTCGCCCGACCGAGCCAGCTCGAGAGATTCAGCGAACCGCTTCTCACCGTACTCGGTGATGGTGGGTACCACCGGGTTGTCGTGCTGGCGCCAGTAGTACTTGAGGTCCTCGGACTCCCAGCCCGGATAGACGTCCTCCCAGGTGAACTCACCGTCGTTGTTCAGGTGGGGGGTCAGCATGTGCTCGGCGATGGTCTCGCCGATGGGATGGTAGCGGTTGTCTAGCGATACCCGCATCCGATCCTCAGTCACGTTCGGCAGCGCCTTATGAATGGTCAAAGCCGGGAAGATCAGGGTGTCGCCCACCTCGTAGTTGGTGGTGTGCCAGCTGCCGGCGACCTCTTCGTGCCGCTTGGCTTCTTCCTCGACGTCGACGTTGAGGCCGCCGGCACCCAGCGAGAAGTGATGATCGAGGACCTCACCGACCTTGTGGGAGCCGGGCAGGACCGCGAGGCCGCCGAGTTCGATGGGGCAGTCGCCGATCGGTGCCCATAGGGTGAGGGCCTCGAAGGTGCCTTGGAAGTGCACGAAGTCCTGGTGGGTGGGGGTGGTGTGCTCGGTGTACTGGGGGAACCAGATGCGGGCGATCTTCTGCGGTTGAGGCATGGCGGGCCGGCCCATGATCCGGTCGATCATCTGGGTGACCTCGGGCCAGTGGGCGGAGCGGTGGAACGCCTCGAGCTTCTGGACGTGGTGGTAGACGTCGGTGTATTCGCGGTCGCCTTCGGTGCACACTTTGGTGACGTCGGTGATGCCGTCCATGGGGTCGGTGCCGTGGATGAGCCAGCCGCCGTCCTGGAGGGTGGTCAGGATCTGTCGGCGTAGCTCGAGGAGTTTGCTGGGGTTCTGGAGTTGTTTAAAGAAGAGGTAGCCTTCGTCGTCGATGCGGTGCTGGAGCTCTTCGGGGTGGTTCTTGGCGTCGTTGGAGACGCGGAGTTCCTCGAGTTGGTCACCCATGGTGCTTTCCTCTATTCGTACGGCGCCGAAGTCTCTGATGGTAAGGGTGGCGCCGTCGCCACCTTTGTAGCACGGATCAGGCCGAAAGGAAACCGCCGTCCACCGCTATGATCGCGCCGTGAACGTAGCTCGCCAGCTCGCTGCAAAGGACCAGCACCATCCGGGCGACCTCGTCGGGAGCGCCGAGCCGCCGCAGCGGCAGCCGCCGCTGGAAGTCGATACCGGCCTGGATCAGGTCCAGTTTCAGCTTCATGACCTGCTTCGCCGCTCGCCGGGTGCCGGGGGTGTTGATGCCGCCCGGCACCACTGCGTTGACGCGAAAGCCGTGCCGGGCGTGCTCTTTGGCCAGCGCCCGGGTCACGGCGATGACGCCGGCCTTGCTGGCACTGTAGTGCACCAGATCGGACTTGAACGGCACCAGCGCCTCGATCGAAGCGAGATTGACGATGACGCCGCCGCGCTTGCCGCGGTCGCGGATCATACGCTGGCACATCCACACGGTGGCGTCCAGGTTGACGGCCATGAGCCTGCGGTAGGCCGCTTCGTCGAGCTCGGTGAACTTCTCGAAAGGGTAGATGCCGGCGTTGTTGATCAGCAGCTCCGGTGGTTCGGGGGCCAAGGTGTCCCACACGGCATCGATAGCGCCCTTGTCGGCCAGGTCGACGACCTCGGTGCGCGGCTCCCCCTCGAAGGTTGCGGCGGTGGCTGCGAGGGCCTCGGCGTCCTTGTCGACCAGGATCAGGGCTGCCCCCGCCTCGCCGAGGCGCGTGGCGATGGCGCGGCCGATACCCGAGGCGGCGCCGGTGACGAGCGCCCGCCTCCCTTCGAGTGAAATCAGCTGGGAGATGGGGACGGTTGCGGTCATGGAGTCGGGGTCTCGACGAGGGCCTGTAGCGCCGTGCATGCGGCCGGAGGCCGCCTCATGACCCGAGCACCCGATCGAGAGCGCCGTCGATCTCGGGGTACACGAACGAGAAGCCGGCCACCATCAGTCTCGATGGTACCACCCGTTGGCTCGGCAGCAGCAGGGCGTCGGCCAGACCGCCGAGGACGATCCTCAACAGGAAGGCGGGGAGCGGCAGCAGTGCGGGGCGCCGTAGACGGCGCGCGGCCGCCCGCGTGAGCGCGCGTTGCCGGACCGGCTCGGGCGCCGCCAGGTTGTAGGGCCCCGTGGCCGTATCGGTCTCGATCAGAAACAGGATCGCCCGGGCTGTGTCGTCGGCCTCGATCCAGGGAAGGAACTGCCGACCGCTACCCAGCCGCCCCCCCACGAACAGGCGGATCGGCAGCAGAAACAGCTGCCAGGCAGGGGCATCGGCGGCCACCACCAGGGCGGTGCGACCGAGCGTCAGCCGGGTGTGCAGCGCGATCGGCGCCGCCGCCTTTTCCCAGGCCACCGTTACCCCGGCCATGAAGTCGTCGCCGGCAGGCTCACTCTCGCTCAGTTCGTCGTCGCCCCGGTCGCCGTAGTAGTTGCTCCCCGAGGTCTGGAACCAGGCCCGCGGCGGCCGTTTGCAGCGCCCCAAAGCTATGCTCAGGGTGGTAGTGCTGTCGAGGCGACTATCGAGTACCAGGCGGCGGTGGCGGCTACCGAGCCGCCCCCGGCTGACCGGCGCCCCCGCCAGGTTCACGACCGCCTGCGCCCCCTCAAGGGTGGCTGCCAACGCTTCGAGTGTCGCCTCATCGCCCTCCTTGGCGGCCCGCGGGTTCCAGGTCATCAACGTGGTCCCAGGCATTTCCGACCCATCGATGCTCCGGGTCACCACAGTAATGTCGTAGTCGGGTCTAGCCAGCGCAATCAGGTGGCGGCCGATCACACCGCTGGCACCGACGATAATGAGTCGAGGTAGAGCCATAGGTCAAGGGTATCCGAGAAAGACTGTCAGTCAAAGGGTAGGCGTGAGAAGGATTTGGAGGGTAAGGATTAGTAGGAGTAAGTATGGGGTCCCTTTCACTCCCCCCAATGGCCAGCAGTTCGTGTCTCGGGTGTGTAAAGCCTTCTTTAGGCAACTCGGTTGAGGTATCACTACTAGAAGTTTCACGCTAGCCGCGTGGGGGGTTACCCCCACCCCAGCCCTCCCCCTAGAGCGTGTTATGAACTTGAGCCGTAAGCTACACCATGACCAAGAAGGGTTACCCAAGCGATAGTACTGACGCGGAATGGGCCTTCGTTGTGCCGTACCTGACGCTCATCAGCGAACAAGCCCCCCAACGCAAGCACAACCTCAGGCGTGCCTACGACGCCCTCAAATACGTCGTTAGGACAGGCATCCCCTGGCGGTTCTTACCCGAGAACTTCCCACCATGGGCAACCGTGTACCAACAAACCAAACGCTGGATCGAGGC
Organism: Trueperaceae bacterium; assembly: GCA_963662295.1. Lineage (GTDB taxonomy): Bacteria > Deinococcota > Deinococci > Deinococcales > Trueperaceae. The sequence goes on along the minus strand of OY759346.1, from coordinate 2,444,400 downwards.
CAGCGTGTTCGAAAGCATGACCCACGACCTACGAGAGATCATGCGCTATGGGGCAGCCAGGAAGAAGACTCCGACAGGCGTGATCCTGGATGCTCGCGTACTCAAATCCAGCGTGGAGAGTGGGCATCGCTCGAGTTGGGATGGGTACAAACGCATGAAAGGCAGCAAGATCCATATCGCTGTTGATACCTTGGGGCACTTGATTGCCGCTGTTGTTACGCCAGCGTCGGAGAATGAGCGTAAACAGGTAGCGGAATTAACGAAACGCGTGCAGGACATCACTGGTGAGAGTGTGGAGGTCGCGTGGGTGGATCAAGGGTACTCAGGTGAGGAGGCGGAAGCTGCAGCTGCGGCGCATGGGATCGACCTGTTGGTGGTCAAACATGAGGAGGCGAAGCGGGGATTCGTTTTGTTACCACGGCGTTGGGTGGTGGAGCGGTCGTTTGCGTGGATGGCTCGCTGAACCGTACTGGGTTTCGTGGAGACTCTGCTCTCACGCGGCCAGCCTGGGCATGGCCTGCGCTTGAGTGTACGCCATCTCGAAGTCCACGGGACTGACGTAATCGAGCGAAGAGTGCAACCGCCGACAGTTGAACCACCTCACCCACCGCATCGTCGCCGTCTCCACCTCCTGCCTCGAGCACCAACTCGTCGACCTGGCGTGGATCAGCTCGCTCTTGAACAAGCCGATCGTGCTCTCCATCAACGCATTGTCATACGCCGTGCCCACCCGACCGATCGAACCGTTCACGCCATGATCGAGCAACTTCTGGCTGAACGCCAGACTCGTATATTGACTGCCGGCATCCGAATGATGAATCACGCCGTCAGCAACGAACCGCCGATCGGTTCGACGCCGGACGCTCACAGCCTGCTCCAGAGCCCTCATCACCAGCTCGCTGCTCTTACCGGTACTGACCGTGAAACCCAGGATGCGCCTCGAGAAGCCGTCCTGCAGGAACGACACGTACACCCACCCTTCACGAGTGAGCACGTGCGTGAAGTCCGCCACCCAAACGATGTCGGGCGCATCTTGGAACCAGTCTCGCCTCACCAGATCCGGCGAGCTGACGCCGCTAGGCGTTGGGATGGTCGTGCGGACCTTCCTTCTTCGTGTCATGCCCTTCAAGCCCGCGACTCTCATCAGGCGCGCCACCTGGTCACGCCCAACGTCGATACTCTCGTGCTGGAGGGCGTGCCATACCTTACGGACGCCGTACACACCAAAGTTCTCGCGGTGCACCCGATGAATGACCTCCAGGAGACGCTCATCGGATTGCTGGCGAGCGGATGCTTGCCGCTTCTTGGCTGCGTAGTACGTGCTCGGGGCGATCGGCACGTTGTGGTCCCGTAGGACACGGCAGATCGGCTCGACCCCGAACAGGTTCTTATACGCGTTGATGTAGGCGACCATCACTTGAGTCGGCGGTCGAGCTCCGCGGCCGCGAAAAACGCGCTGGCTGTCTTGAGGATCTCGTTGGCTCGTTTGAGTTCGGCTACTTCCTTCTTGAGGGCCTTGATCTCCTCACGCTCTGTGGTTGTCAGGCCTGGCTTGTCACCAGCGTCGATGCGGGCTCTGTCTACCCAGCCGCGCATCGTGTCGACCGGGATGCCGGTTAGGTCATGCAGGCGCCGATAAGAGGCTGAACGTGATTCGTGCGGCGCTTCTTCTCGACGCTCCATGAACATGCGGATGACTCGATCTTTGGTTTCTTGGTCGTAACGGGTCATGCTCCATTCTCTCCTTTCGAGGGAGAACGGAGCCTCCATCAAACCCAGGGCGGTTCACTGTAGACGTCTGGTCAAAGATTACGAGCGGGTTCCTGAGGTGCTGGTGGGGTTGCATTTCGTGGCGTTCAGCATGCTGTTGTTGAATCGGTTGGGACCGAACCTGGGACTGCCAATGAGTGCATAACACGCTCTAGAAGGAGGAGGGAGCTTAAAAGCAACCCTGGCTACGATAGGGAACACCAAGGGGTGGGTAGTGATGGGCGTGAATACGCCTTGAGTAACGAGAACAACAACTGTACCCAGGATAACCGTGGTGTGAAGGAACCAATGGACCAAGGTTGTTAATAGGACCCTTACAGCGGGTTGCATAATCCTTGACCAACCCCCAGGAATCACGCCATAAAGACCATAACAAGACGCAAGTGTGTCCAGAAGGATCTTGTTCCCAGAATCGACGTTGCCTCTTGCTGACTCAATCATTGTGAAACCCGCTGTAAGGTGAACAACAGGCGTCCCTGCCCCCCGATGCCTTCATGCTTGTTGCTTCGTAGTTGTGGTGCTGGAGGAGTTTTACTCCGTAAGCGTCGTGGAGACGTACCCTGGACTGATGGTACTCAATCCTAGGAACACGTTGTGGAATCGTTGTCGTAGTACCTTGTTGTTACTCACGATTGCCTTTCGCTCCCTCCTCCTTCTAGGGGGAGGGCTGGGGAGGGGGTAAACCCCAAACCTCCTAAGTCCTTATGTTTGCATTAACCCTTTAATTTTGTTCATCGGCAGGAAACCTTCTAACGCCATAGCACCGGGCGACAGAGATCCCATCAGCATCATCACGGCACTCTTCCGAAACGCCGTATCCACCTTCAGTCGATCTCCGCTGAGCAGGATCGAGGTCAGGTCGCTGAGGAAGGGTTCGTGGCCCACGCAGGCGACGGTGGTGTCGCCCGGTTCGAGCCGTTCGCGGATGTCGGTCAGCAGGCTGCCGTAGTCTCCGTCGGCCAGGGTGTCGAGGTAGGCGATGGCGCGACCGCGTTTGAGGCGGGCGATGAGCGGCTCGGCGGTCTCTGCAGCGCGCAGGAAGGGGCTCGAATAGAGACGATCGAACGTGATACGCAAGGATGTAAACGCGGCGGCCAGGGTCGCCGCCTGCCGGTGTCCCTTGGCGACCAGCGGCCGGCGGCTGTCGTCGGGGTAGGCGGCGCCGCGCACGTCGGCTTGCGCGTGGCGGATGAGGATCAGGGAGATCTCCACTCAGCCGCTCCAGGAGCCGAGTTCGAGCAGCGCTTCGGCGCGCTCGAGTTTGGTGCTGCTGTTGGGGGTCAGATGAGTGGCACCGGCAAGCAGCTCGGCGATGCTCGTCAGCTCGTCACCGGTCGTTTCGTCGATCGCTTCGATCTCGATCTCTCGGAAGTGTGCCCAACGGTCGCTCCCCGGCCGGTTGGCGCGCACGTCGTCGAACGACAGGACCGCCAGATCCAGGCCGTTGTGGGTGACCACGAAGCGCTCCCGTTCGGTCTCCATGGTGACGTGGCTGCGCAGCACCGTCAGATCGGCGAGACCGTCGAGCCGGGCGACGATCGGCTCCGGCCAGGCGCTGCCCAGCAAGGGAAGTTCCAGTTCGTCGCGCACGTGGCTGGCGCCGTCGACCTGCCCCCGGGTTTTCAGGGTCGCCAACCGCTCCCCAGTACCGGTGCGCCGGCGCAGCGCCACGCCGGCCCGCTTCAGGCTGTCGGTGGCATCGTCGAAGTAGCGGTCGCGGTGCTGCCGCAGCCCTTCGGGCCGAAGCTGGTAGTTGCCGGCTGTCAGGACCTCTTCCAGCTCCTCGAAGGTAGGCCAGCGTTTGCCAAGGGTCGAGAATTTCAGCTCGCGTTCGGTGGCCACGGCGTCAGTCTAGCAAGGGTGGGACAGGGGCGTCATTCGCGCCGCTTGAAGTCGTCGGTCAGCCGTTCGTCCTCGAGGATGAGGCCCATGTCGCCGGCCAGCGACTCGACGTGGTGCCGGAGTTCGTGGGTGAGTGTCTCCCAGATCTCCTCTTCCCAATCGAATTCCGGATCGCCCTCAGCTACCAACTGAAACGACCCGTAGTAGAGCGCCACGTGACGCCCCAGCCCCTCGCCCGCTCCCAGGAAGTCCTCCGGCCCGGGATCGAGGTACTCGCCGAGGCGCCACACGTCGTCGTAGTCCTCCTCGGGGTAGGCATCCTCCAGCACATGGACGCCCTGAAGCCCACGCATGAATTCGTCCGGGATCTCCCCAACCATCTCCTCAACGACCGCTTGGAACTGTTCGAAGGTCACAGAAAGAGTGCGGGAGTGTACACAAGTTGGTGTTGTTGCCTGGGTAAGAAAATTAGGGTATGGATGGGAAGATCGAGGGAAGTGGAAGGGGAATAAGGGGGAGGATTGGGGGATTTGGAAGGAGAATTGGAAGGGGATTTAGGGCCCCGTCAGAAAAGTATAAGTAGGTTTGGGGCCCCTTCAGACAAGTAGAAGATCTGGGGCCCCTTCAGAGCCCCCCTTCGGTGGTCTCTTCAGGGGCTACGGAGCCTCATTGCATGAGTCTCCTCCGCCAGAAGAAGGGTTAAAAGGAACAAGCAAGACGCCGTTAGCGCCTTCATACCCCGGTTATTCCAAAATCTTCTGCTGGAGGAGACAACCTTGGTTGGCTCCGAGAGCCCCGGGGAGACTTGCCGTAAGGGAAGGCTCAACGGGACCACGTAAGAACCCCGTAGGGGGTCTGAAGGGGCACCAAATCTCCTAATCCTTGTGTCTGAAGGGGCCCCAAATCCCCTACTTTCTGAAGGGGCACCTAACCTCCTACTCCTTATTTTTGAACTTTCCCCAAACAACCCGCCCCTCCCAAACATCCTTCTTATTCATACTTCTTCATCGAAAAACAGCTCTGCCTTGATCGCATCCTCTTCTTCAAGATTCCCGCCCAACGCCGCCGCTACCATGCCGATATTCGCCAGGAACACGATGTACTTCAACCGGGGCAGCTCGCTCGGGTCGAAGCCGGCCCAGGTAGCGGTGACCGCGATCGGCAGGAAGAACGAGGCCACCAGGATCAGCGCGAACATGGCCAGCCACAGCGAAACCATGCCGGCCAGCAGGGTGCCGTAGAGGACGATACGGCTGCGGGCCAATTGCTCGCTCCAGCCGCGGCCGCGGCCGACCTGGTCGAGCCGTTGGCCGAAGAACACGAAGGTGCTGGCCAGGATGATGGCCCCGAAGGTGCCGATCGTAAGCGTGAGCCAGCCGGCGTGGCTGCCGGCCTGCCACGACTCGGCAGTGAGCAGCAGCAACAGCAGCGACACCGCCACCGCTGCGGTCAGGCGTCCCAGATAGAGGGGGATGCGCCAGGGGCCGTACCCCCAGATGCTCTTGAGGATGCCCCACCAGTCCTCGAAGAAGGCGTGCACGTAGAAGGTGATGGTGTTCCAGGTGGGCCGTTTCTCCTCGAGCCGGGCGTCGGTGACATCGTAGAGGAGATCGATGACCTCGTTGGCCTGATCCTCGGGGAAGGGCTGCAGCTCCAGCAGGTGCGCTTCCGGGGGGCGCATGGGACCTTCGTCGCGGGTATCGAGTGTGAGCAGGTGGCCGAGCAGGTGCTGGGCCAGGGCGGCCAGCTGCCCCGGCAGCAGCGAGGTGTGGCCCAGCCGCGCGCTCGACATGACCGCCGTCTCGAGCGCCGAGGAGGGCACTCCCAGGGTGGAGATTCGACGGCGGGGCTGCAGCTCGTTGGTGACCACCACTAGGGCATAGTCCCAGCGCCGATGGAGCTTCTCTTCGGCGCCGACCTCGAGCAGGTCGAGCGGCCTGAGGCTGCCCCGTGGCGCAAAGCTGCGCCGTTCCACCTGTGGCATCTGCCAGTCGAACATCGGAAACTGTAGCTCTAGCTGCACCTTGAGCATCCCCCGGGCTCGGTCGTAGGACTCGAGAAGTTCCGGGTTGCGCAGGTCCGACGCCACGATCCAGCCGACCACCAACTTCGGGTTGGTGACCTCGGAATCGGGGAGGAGCGGGGGTTGGACCGTCACGCTAGCGAGTGTAACAACCGTGAGCGGGCATGTCGTAACCCACGCTGGGAGCGCCTGCTATACTCTTTAGTCACAACGCACCCCATCGCTGCGCTCGGATCACCGGCCCACCCGCTGCCGGTGCCCTGACCCGAGGGAGAGGAAATACGAGCCATGTCAGACATTCGCAACGTCGCTGTCCTGTCTCACTCCGGAGCTGGCAAGACCTCGCTGGTCGAGGCCATCCTCCAACGATCGGGGGCGATTGCGTCGCTCGGCAGGGTCGAGGAAGGAAACACCGTTTCCGACTACACGCCCGAAGAGAAGCGGCGGAAAATTTCGATCTACACCACGGTGCATCCTTTCGACTGGAAGGGGCACCATTTCAATGTGCTCGACACGCCCGGCTACGCCGACTTCGTGGGCGAGATTCGCGGCGCCCAGGTCGCCGTCGACGCGGCGCTGATCCTGGTTTCGGCCGTCTCCGGGGTGTCGGTGGGTACCGAGCGGGTGTGGACCAGCTCCGCCGATCGCGAGCTGTCGACGATGCTGGTGATCAACAAGATGGATCGTGAGAACGCCGACTTCTTCCGCACCATGAACGATATCGAGCAGAGCCTTACGGGCAATATTGCCGCCATCCAGATCCCGATCGGCCAGGCCGAGGATTTTCGAGGAATCGTCGACCTGCTGACCATGAAGGCCTACCTGTGGACCGACGGGCAGTCGCAGGAGAGCGCCATCCCCGAGGAGGTGGCGGGCGTGGCTCAGGAGTACCGCGAGCGGCTCATCGAGGCCATCGTCGAGACCGACGACGACCTGATGATGCAGTACCTCGAGGACGCTTCGATCGACGATGAAGACCTGCGCAAGTCCTTTTATGCGGCGGTCCGCAACAACGACCTCGCCCCGGTGCTGCTCACCTCGGCGATCGAAGTCGTCGGCATCGGCCAGCTTCTGGACTTCATGACCGGTGGCGTGCGTCACGTCGAGGACCACAAACCGCTGCCGACCGAGCGGGGCACCCCCCCCGAGTTGGGCCTGGACCAGCCCTTCAGCGCGCGGGTGTTCAAGACCGTGATCGATCCCTACATGGGTAAGGTGTCGCTGATGCGGATCCTCTCTGGGAGCCTCAAGGCCGGCGCTACGCTTTACGACCGTACCCAGGACGAGGATCTGCGGGCGGCGCACCTCTACACCCCCAAGGGCAAAGATCTGGTCGAGGTGAAAGAGCTTTCGGCGGGCATGATCGGCGCCGTCACCAAGGCCGAGGAGATCAAGACCGGCGACACCCTCACCGGGCCCGACAACGACTTCGAGCTACCCCCAATCCGCTTCCCCTCGCCGGTCATGGCGCTGGCGCTGGTTCCCAAGACGCGTTCCGACGAGGACAAGCTGGGGAACGCCCTCCACAAACTGCTCGACGGCGACGCCACCCTCAACCTCGAGCGCAATGCCGAGACCAACGAGACGGTGCTTTGGGGCATGGGACACGTGCACCTCGAAAGCGCCATCGAGACCATGCGCGACCGCTACGGTGCCGAGGTCGATTCCCACACCCCCACCATCGCCTATCGCGAGACCATCCTGGGGCGGGGCGACGCCCGCTACCGCCACAAGAAGCAGACCGGAGGGGCGGGCCAGTTCGCCGAAGTGGCGATGCGCATCGAGCCGCTGCCGCGGGGCGGTGACTTCGAGTTCGAGTGGAAGGTGGTCGGCGGTTCCATTCCCACCAACTTCCAGCCTTCGTGCGAGAAGGGCATCCGTGGCGCCCTCGGTTCCGGGGTGCTGGGAGGCTATCAGGTGGTCGACGTCAAAGCGTCCGTCTACGATGGCAAGGATCACCCGGTCGATTCGAAGGACATCGCCTTCCAGATCGCCGCCGCCCACGCCTTCAGGGACGCCATGAAGCAGTCGCGGCCGACCCTGCTCGAGCCGATCGCGCTGATCAAGGTGCGGGTGCCGGATCGCCACACCGGCGACGTCATCAGCGATCTCAACACCCGTCGGGGTCGGATTCTGGGCATGGAGGCTGAGGGCTCGGTTTCGGTGGTGAGCGCCCACGTGCCCATGGGCGAGGTGCAGACCTATTCGCCCGACCTGCGCTCGATGACCGGTGGCCGCGGCGCCTTCTCGATCAAGTTCGATCACTACGATTCGGTTCCGCACGGGATCGCCGATCGCCTGCTGGCTGCGCGCAAGGCGGTCGAGGCTTCGTAACGCGCGACAATCATGTTACGTTTGCTACCCGTTTAGGGCTCCCGAGTGCATCAAGTTGAACGATCTTCAGCACCCTGGTCCTCAGCGTTAACGACCTCACCAGAGTGCTGAAAGACAACTCATCCACAAACACCAAATACCTTGATCGTGCATGTTCTTCCTGGCTGGAGTGATGACGTCTGAACCCACGTAAGCTTTATCCCCGAGCACCCGGTCGCCCTCTATGTTCGTTTTTTCGGGCCGGAAGACACGCACTTCCGGCCCCCCTTCGTCGGCGAACAGGCAGGCCTGAAAGGAGCTCTCACAGAAGACCCTACTCACGGGGTCAGGTCCGTCCCAGACATGTTTCTTGAGGCTTGACATAGGTCCGCCAAAGGCCTATACTTGGACATACCTTATTTGCTAAGGTATTAAGCTCTTCTTAAACAGCTGAGCTTGCGCACAATCCCCACTGTCGCGTCGTTGGAGCGCGGCCCCAAGGAGGGATGCAGCAGACCTTTTTTCGAGACCGCAACGTCACCCGAACCGTCCGTCGAGACCGCAACGTTCCGCCGCATCCGCTCCCGCGAGGCAGGAACATCGTCCCGCCCCAACGAAGGGGGAAGCAGCGCATGAACCGACCCGCCAACCTGTTCCGATCTCTCGACCAGACGTTCCACATGGACGCTGCCGGGCAGCACGTCGACGCCCTGGCGGCGGAGCTTGCCTCCGAAGTTGGGGCCAGCCTCGGGCCGCTGTGCCTGGGCCTGGTCCGCAAGGAGGCGGTGCCGCGCTTTTACGGACTCGTGTTCCTGCTCGACCACTACGGCCTGGTGCTGCGACATCGCTACCGCCGCGACGGTCTCGGCGCCTTTGTGTTCGTCGAGCGCAAGCGCCTAGCCGTCTCCGAATTCGAGGGGGCGCAGGTGCGGGAAGTCGAACGCGCCGCCGTCTCAGACAAGCCGGTAACGATCATCCGCTACCGATCGGACGAGCGCCCGCCGGTGCTGCCACGTGCGGCCTGAAGGAGCAACTATGACCACCCAGATCGATTGGCCCGACCTGCTCGCCCAACTTTCCGAACCCTTCCCCGGAGATGTCATCCAGTGGCGTGCCGGGGCGACCTCCCGCGACCGCAAGCGTGCCCAGGCGCTGCCGTTCGTCGACCCGAGGCTCTACGAAGACCGCATGAACCGCGTGTGCCCCGGAGACTGGCAGGTGATCTTCAAGCCGTGGGGCGAGAGCCGCCTTATCTGTGAACTGACCATTCACGAGGTGACGCGGGCCTCCACCGGGGAATTCGACGACGGCGACCGGGTGGCCCAGGGCACCGCCGCCGAAGCGCAGGCCTTCAAACGCGCCTGCAGCAAATTCGGCCTCGGCCGCTACCTCTACGAGATCCCCATTCAGTGGGTCGACTACGACGAGGAGAAGCGCCGCCTGCAGGAACAGCCCGCGCTCCCTGCCCGCTTTCTCCCTGCCGCCCCGCCCAGTGCCGTCCCGATGTTGGCCGAGGCCGCGGTCGACGCCGACGCGAGCCTCAACGCCGAACGGGCCGAGGCCATGAAGCGCGAGCTCGAGAAGCTCGGTGTCGACAAGGACGAGCATCGCAGCTTTGTCGCCACCGTCCTGGGGCGCCGGGTGCGCGCCCTGACCGACCTCTCTGAGGCCGAGGCCCTCGAGGTGTGGAACGCGGCCAAGCGCACCCGTGAAAACCTGGCCTCGTAGGACGTGGTAGCGGTGCTGCTTTCGCCCCCATCGGCCAAGGGCCTTCCGCAGGCAGACCGACGCGCTCGCCAGGAGCGGCTGTTTCCAGCCCCACCGCGCCGGCGGCCGGAAAGGCGCCCCAAGGTGGATCTCGTGAGCATCAGCGAGCTCAAGGCCCGACTCGACTTTCGTCAGCTGGTCGAGCAGAGCCACGCCATCGACAGAGGCGGTAAGGTTCTGTGCCCCTTTCACGACGACACCCGGCCCAGCTGCCACGTCTACCCGGACGGCTTCAAGTGCTTTGCCTGCGGCGCCTACGGCGATCACCTCGACTGGCTCGAGCGGGTTCACGGCCTGTCCACCTCCGAAGCGATCGAGCGCCTTACGGTGGCTGCGCACGGCCTGCCCCCCTTCCGGCCGGCGCGGCCGGCGGCGCGCGCGCGGGTTCGCGATCGCAGTTTCAAGCCTATTTCGCCCGCGGCCCACGCCCGCTACCGCCGACAGCTTGCCCGGACCCGAGCGCTGCCAAGGGCGCTGTGGGGTCGCGGTCTCGATCTCGAGGATGCCCGTACCCTGGGCCTGGCCGCGGTCGGCGACGACGCCCTGCTGCCGATCCCGGGCCCCCGGGGCGACCTGCTCGCCCTCAAACGCAGGTTCGCCGCCCCTCGAGGGCGGCAGCGCTACCTCTACACCACCGCCGGGCATGGTAGCCCCGCCTGGTGCTCTCCCGAAGTCGGTCGCCGGCCGGTGGTGCTGGTGGTCGAGGGCGAGCTCAACGGTATGGTCGCCTACCTGGCACTTCAGGAGGCAGGCGTGCGCGTCGGGGTGATCGCCCCGGCCGGCGCCAGCGGGAGCCTCCCGTCGGAGGTCCTCAGTGGCAAGGAGATCTATCTGTACGCCGATGGCGACGCTGCGGGCGACCTTGCCAAGCGCCGCTGGCAGGCGGTAGCGCGGCGCGCCGGGGCGATGTCGATCACCCCACTCCCTGCCTTCGACCAGGGGGATGCCTGCGACCTCGCTGCCCGGCATGGGCGCCGCTACCTGGCGGCGCACCTGCTAACGACCATGTATCGGCGAAGGGAGGGTCGAAATGCAACGCGTACAGAGGACAGCATGCCCGTCGTGCTACGGTGACGGCTTCTTCGTGAGCGACGGGGGCCCCGGACGCTTCGTGGACAGTCTGGAGAGCTTCGTCCCCGCAGAGACGCTGATCCGCTGCGATGCCTGTGCCGGCGAGGGGGAGATCGAAGTCTGCGCCCACTGCCTCGAGCCGCTGACGATCGATCCCGACTTCGGGCTCGAGGTGTGCGCCTGCGTTACGGAAAGCCTGCCCAGGGCAGCCTGACACAGTACCCCATAGCAACAGTAACCACCATGAACCCCCGAGGTGTCTATCTCGGGGGTTCGCTGGTATCGGTTGTGGCGTGGGTCGGGCGCCTCAGGCAGCCGCTTTTTCCATCAGCTGATCGACGTTCATGCCGGTGAGGTACGCCAGGAACGAGGGCAGAATGGGTAGCACGCACGGGGAGAGGAAGGAGACCGCGCCGGCCAGGAAAGCCACCCCCAGTGTCGGGGTGCTGGCGCCACCGAGGACGGCGCCCTCGAGGCTGCCGAGGCTGGCCAGGTAGGGGGCGAAGGCGTTGACGGCCCCGGTCAGGAGCAGCAGTCCCACCAGGATCAGCATCACCCCGCCGACCTTCTCGATGATGCCGGTGTAGCGCCGCAGCGCCTTCCAGGCCGGCAGAATTTGAGCGAAGAGCAGGAATGGCACCGCGAAGCCGAGTGCGTAGACCCCGAGCAGGAGGCCGCCCTGAGCCGCTCCGCCGGTGGTGGCGGCGATGCCCAGGATGCCCGCCAGGATGGGGCCGATGCAGGGCGTCCAGCCGGCCGCAAAGGCCACGCCCACCAGCGCCGAACCGGCGTAGCCGGTCGGCTTGTTCTGCATGTGCACGCGCATGTCCCGCTGCAGGAAGGGGATCGGGATCAGCCGCAGCATGATGATCCCCATGATCACCAGGAAGGCGCCGGCCACGATGCGGATGACATCGCCGAAGTCGAACAGCACATCGCTGACCAGTCCGGCACTGAAACCCAATGCTACGAACACGGCACTCAACCCCAGCACGAAGGCCAAGGTGTGCAGCGTCAGCCGTAGGCGGACCGAGCCGCCGGCGGCAACCGCGGCAGCGCCGTCGGCCTGCGAATCGTTGCGGGATACGTCGCTCACGGTTGCCACGCCACTCCCAGTCCGGCCAAGTGGGTGGCGAGTTCGCCCTGGCTAAGCGGACCGATCTTGACGGATTCAATAATGCCGTCGCCGTTGATGAAGAAGGTCGTGGGCATGCCGCGCACCCGGTACAGACGGGTCAGCACGTTCTGGGTGGTGTCGAATTCGACGCCGTCGTTCTCGGCCTTGATCTCGGCAGTGGCGTCGTAGACGGTGCGCAGCGTGGTGCTCACCTGGGTGTCGATGTAGGCGGTGGCTACATCGAAGTTCTCGTCCAGATTGACCAGCAGGAAGACGACCTGCTCACCATCGCTGTTGACGCCGTTGTGGGCATCCTGGAACAGCGGAATCTCCTCGATACAGAACGGACACCAGGTGGCCCAGGAGTTCACAATCACCGGGGTTCCCAGGAAGTCCGAGAGGTGGATGATGGCCCCGTTCTTGTCGACCAGCGTGAAGTCTGCCGCTGCCTCCCCTGGCGCCTGGGCCAATGCCGCGGGCGCCAGGGCTAAGAGTACCAGGGACACTCCGATCCATCGATTTTTCAAACTGCTTCGCATCATGGTTACTCCCTATACCGACGCTCTGTCCGCCGGAACCGTTCTACTTGCGCTCGTGCGCTTCGCTGTGGCGATGATAGCGGTGGTATGTGGGGCTCAAGGTATACGAGTTGACCAGTGTATGGCGATCGACCTCTTACCTGAGAAAAAGGCCGCTTTTGTGAGCTGTCGGTGAACGTCCGATGAGGCTTTACAGCTGTGGAAGCTGCTCGAGCATGTCCTGCCCCAACTCCTGTCCCAACTCTTCGGCCTCCTCGGCCTCTCCTGTGATGGTGCCTTGTACCACCGTACCCTGTTCGCTTGCCAAGGCCCCAAACAGCGTCAGTTCACCGTCGCTCGTCACCGTTGCCAGAGCGCCACTCAAGCGCCCTGTCAGCGCCGCGGAAAAAGCGCGTTCGGCCCGCACCCGGTCGAAACTTGGCCGGTGCTGAAGCGTGAACGCCAGGTCGTAGGCGAGGGCGTCGTCCTCGCGCACCCACAATCCCAGGGCGCCCTGTCCCGGAGCCGGCGTGAAGCTCGCGGCTTCCAGGGTGGCGAAGCCGTGCACTTCGAGCAGCTCCAGGCTCGCTGCCGACGCGATCACCGCCTCGAGATCGCCGCGGTGGACATCCGCCACGGCGTCACCGAGTGTGGTCCCGAGACGCTCGACCGTCAGGAACGGATGGGTCGCTGCCAGGAAGCGACGGTCGCGCTCGTTAGCCACGACCACCGTAGCGCCCGCGCGGAGGTCGGTCAGGGCGGTGGGGCCGGTCGTCACAAGGGCGCTGCGGGCCTCGAGGCGCCCGGGAACCGCCGCTAGAGCGACACCGGCTGGCGGCGGTTCCACCAGCTGTTCGATCGGCACGACGGCGACGCCAATCTGGCCCGCGCCGAGCACCTTGAACAGGTCCTGCCCGCTGCCGTCGTCGCCCACCAGATGATGGCCCATAGCGACGTCGGGCCACGCCTCCGCCAGCGCCTGGAGTGCGCTTCTGGCGTGGCGCAGGGTCGTAGGTTCCGGCCCATAGCCGACCAGGGTTCTCGCCATGCGCTTGTTGTATCACATGCTGCGACGCTCTGCTGCCCTCGGTCTCAGTCCCCAGCTGATGCTCAGGTGTGGGCCAGAGCCGACCTGAGTGCATCGACCCGATCGAGCCTCTCCCAGGGGAAAGCGTCGCGGCCAAAGTGGCCGTATACGCTGGTGGTTCGGTAGATGGGGCGCCGCAGGTCGAGCTGCTCTATGATCGAGGCGGGGCGGGCATCGAAGACACGCCCGATCAGGTCGCCCAGGGCCTTATCGCTCAGGCCCGAGGTGCCAAAGCTCTCGACGTACATGCCGACCGGCTGCGCTACGCCAATCGCGTAGGCAAGCTGAACCAGGCAGCGGCTGGCGAGCCCGGCGGCCACCACGTTCTTGGCGATGTAGCGGGCGTAGTAGCTGGCGGAGCGATCGACCTTGGTGGGATCCTTGCCGCTGAAGGCGCCCCCGCCGTGGGGTGCAGCGCCGCCGTAGGTATCGACGATGATCTTTCGTCCCGTAAGGCCGGCATCGGCTTGCGGCCCGCCCACGACGAAGCGACCTGTGGGATTGATGAAGTAGCGGGTGTCCTCGAGCAGCATGGTATCGGGGATGACCTCGCGAACCACATGTCGGCGGAGGTCTTGGTGCAGCTGCTCCTGCTCGACCTCGGGGTTGTGCTGAGCCGAGATCACCAGGGCGGTTATCCCGACGGGGACCGCGCCCTCGTAGGCCACCGTGACCTGGGCTTTGCCGTCGGGCCGCAGGTACGGCAGGGTGCCATCCTTGCGCACCTGAGCGAGGCGCGCTACGAGTTTATGGGCCAGGGAGATCGGCAGCGGCATCGACTCCGGGGTTTCGTCGGTAGCGTAGCCGAACATGATCCCCTGATCGCCCGCTCCGATGAGGTCGAAGGCGTCGCCGCTTGCCGCTTCCTGGGCCCGGTCGACCCCTTGAGCGATGTCGGCTGACTGTTCGTTGATGGCGATCAGTACCGCGCTGTGATCGGCGTCGATGCCGAAGCGGGCATCGACGTACCCCACCTGACGAATAGCGTCGCGAACCACAGCTTGCACATCGAGCCCGACCCGGGCGCTGATCTCCCCGGCGACCAGAGTCAGGCCGCTGCTGACCAGCGTTTCGGCGGCCACGCGAGCTTCTGGATCGGCCTCGAGAAAAGCATCCAGGACGCTGTCACTGATGAAATCAGCCAGCTTGTCAGGGTGCCCCTCGGTGACAGATTCGGACGTTACCAGTTTTTGCACAACTTCGCCTCCTCAGCGGTGTAATCTCGCCGAGTGTACGGGATTTCGAAGCGACCAATTGTGATCGATATCGATAGGCCCTATCACCACCACCCCGCCAGCACCGCTCCGGCTATACTCGGTCCATGGTTCAAGTCCGGGTCAGAGCGGCCCTACGTGCGGCCAGACCGGCCGACGCAGAAGCGTTGATGGAGCTTCAGCGAGCGATCTTCCGTGAAGAACGGTGGTTCGTCGGCGATGGACCGCTCAGCGCCGCGACGCTTTCGCGCCAGCTGCGTAGCCTCGATGTCAACGAGTCGTTGATGGTCGTTGCCGCCCGCGGTGCCAAGCTGTGCGCTTGGCTCGAGGTACACCGGCTGCAGCCGCTGAGGCTGCGGCACGTTGCGGTGCTCACCGTGGCGGTTGCGAGTGCCTTTCGGCGCCAGGGCCTGGGCCGAGCCCTGCTTGTGAGGGCCTACCCTTGGGCACGGCGTGTCGGTGTCGAAAAGATCGGTCTGAACGTGCGCTCGGGCAATAGTGCCGCCCGGGCCCTCTACGAGGATCCGAAGGATTTAAGGTCGAGGGGCGCGAGCAGCGCCACATTCGCGGCGACGATGGCTACGAGGACAACATTCTGATGGCCCTCTTCATCGAATCGCAGGCCGTTCGCCGTGGCCGCTGAGCGGCAATCGCAGGAGCCGACGTCGCTTGGCATCGGCGAGTGGGCCGGGCAGCGGGTGGGCCTGTTCGTCGATACCCAGAACCTCTACTACGCCGCCCGCGACAACTACGACAGCCACGTCGACTACCGGCGCCTGGCGGCCGTGGCTGAGCGGGGCCGCCGCCTGCAGCAGGCCACCGCCTACCTGGTAGAACGCGAGGGCGATTCGACCGCCTACGGCTTCGTCACCAAGCTGTCGGCGATCGGCTTTCGCGTCCGCCGCCGCACGGTGCGGGTGCACCGCGTCGATCAACAGGGACGGGTGGTGGTCGAGGGGGATTGGGATATGGGGATCGCGGCCGACCTGGTGCGTTCCTGGGATCACCTCGAGGTACTCGCCCTGGCCTCTGGCGATGGCGACTTCGTGCCGCTGCTGGAGCTCGCCCAACAGCGGGGCTGCCGGGTCGAGGTGCTGGCCTTCAACGAGGCCACCAGCCAGGCGCTGATCGATCTGGCCGACCGTTTTATCAATCTCTCCGAGCTGGCCGACATCTTCGTATAGGGCGTCGCGATCGTAAGCAGCAGGAAATGTCTGGGCGCAGGCGCTTCTTTAGCGGATGTCCACCGTCGGCGAAGCCACCGAAGCCCACGGCAGCTGTTTGAACCAGTGGTAGTGCACGGCGCCGCCCGCCTCGAGACGAAACGCCTCGCCGGTCTCGAAGAAGCGTCCGTGGTGGCCGCCGATACTGACCTCGCGTTCGACCGGCTCGGGTTCGATCTCGGGAAGCGGGGTCCCGGCGGGCAGCAGTTCGCATAGCAGTCGGAAGGTCTTGTCGTTCCAGCCCGAGACGGGCAGCAGGTCGCGGAAGTCCGGCGGTCCGGCGGAGGGGCGTTGGCTTCGCTGGGCCGCAAAGCCGGCGCCGCTGACGAAGCCGCCGCTGGCGAGCTGGCCGTCGAGCAGCCGTTGCAGGGCCGGCTCCGGCAGGGGCTCTTCGGCGGCGAGGAAGGCGAGGAGAATATCCCCGGCCCCCGCTACCCAGCGAGGCCAACGCATGGCCCCGGTGCGGGCGTAGACGATCTGGGGCCATGCCCCATCGGGGGTCATGGTGCGCTTCAGGAAGGCGATCACGCTGCGGGCGGCTTCGAGGTAGCGTTCATCGTCGAAGCGCCCGGCGGCCTCGATCAGCGGGGGGACGCAGCGGGCGTTGTAGTACGGAAAGAAGCGCCCGTCGCCGCGTTCGTCGTCCGGGGCGTACTGGTGGATGGCTCCCTGCCAGGGGCCCGACCCTTCCTGAAGGTTGAGCACGTCTTTCAGAGCCGCCTCGGCCTGGCCTAAGTAACGGTTGTCATCGATGGTTACGGCCAACCGCATCAGCGCCTGGGCGAAGGTGGCGAGTTTGTTGGGCACCCGGCCCGCTTGGCCGGGCACGTCCTGGAAGCCGCGGCCATCCCCCAGGGCTCCGATCAGGGCATCGAGGTTCCTCTGGGCGACCTCGACCAGCCCCGGATCGGTCAGCGCCTCGCAGGCGATCAGCAGCCCGAGGCTGGCGGCCGCTTCATGGGGGGTGCCCAACGTTCCCGGGTTGTCCTCGAATCGCGATGCGCGAAAGTGGCCGCTGGGTAGCTGCCCGGCCCGCAGGTCGTTGGCGGCGTGCTCGAGGCGATCGCGCCAGCGTAGCGCGTTGCCGTTGCCAAGCAGGCGTCGGTAGCCGATCAGCAGACCCTCGTAGCGCCAGTCGAGTCCCGGCCCGGCGTAGCGCAGGCGGTGCTGCCACCAGTGCACCACCGGACCCCCATAGCCGCCAGGCTGCCTCATGCTGTCGAACCAGGCATGCTGGCGAGCCAGGGCGGCTGTCAGCTTTTCGAGCGCGACCATATCTCCAAGATGTAGTAACAGGTTGTCGGCCTCTCGCTGGTGAACTCATGGCGGAGCCCAATGAGGGCTCGGTCCGCCACCAATGGTTGTCTCAGCAGGTTGAACAAGCGCATGGGAATGCCGAGCAGCCGGGTTCGGAGGGTGTAGACGAAGAGGCTACTGCTGAGGTCGAAGTCGGCTGACTGTGACGAGGCTGGGAATGCTCGCCCTCGCAGGGATGGTGGGGCCAATAATCCGAAACGGAGGCGGTAGCTTCGCAGGTCTGAGTCCCGCGATGCTGCCAACCCGAAAGATGCTGTTTTCTGCTGCCCACCAACGGTTGTTGTGGGAAGGGGCGCGAGTACAGTGCGGGCCTCGAGTTCGCTCGCTAAAGAGGATGGCAACGCAACCCTCAGCAGCTGCACACCGGCGTGATAGGCGTCGGCACAGACGGCATCGAGCAGGTAGGACCAGACCAGCTGATGTGCCCCTTCGGGCGGTGGTAGGCCGGGTATTTTTGTGACGATATGTTCCAGTCGCATCAGTGCTCTCGGAAGTTACTCTTCATTACCATTATCCTTAATCTTAATGTGGTAGAAGCTGCAGGGCTGTAGCTAACTCACGAGGTTCACCATTGCTTCGGCGAATGAGGTGCCCTCTGAGAAGTTTGGGCCGATTCGCCTAGAATTAGGGAGCTCCTCCAAAATCATGGGGCCTTCCCAGTGCCTAGTCGATAGGGTCGGAAGAGGACGTAGAGTGGGCGGGTCAGGCGTTCTAGCCAGCGGGCCAGATCTTGGCTCGACACCAGCTGATCGAACGGCAGTGCGGCTAGGCTATTGCGCAGTAGGGTGCGGTCCTCAACGATCCGACGACTCTGTAGTTCGGATCGGATTGCACGCCACTCCCACCGATGCAACCACAGCCAGCGATAGACGCGCCAGCGTCCCAACAGGTAGTTCGGGCCACGCATCATGGCAAAGCTCCAGGTCGCCAACTCAGTCAGTACCAAGGCGGGTGCGGCACGCCATAGGGTACGCCCCTCTAGTACCTTCAGTAGGGTGAGCAGGCGGTTGCGCTCGAGGAGGTAGAACTTGTCGGGGTTCATGCCGAGCCGGTAGCGATGAATTGCGACCGCCCCGTTGTCGCACAGCAGGCGCAGCCCCTGTAGCCGGGCTCTCAGCGACAGATCGGTATCTTCGTGGTACATGAAGTAGAGTTCGTCGAAGCCACCCAGGTGGTGGTAGAGCGACGTGGGGACCAGAAAGGCGGCACCTGAAAGCAGCGGTATGTCCTCGAGGTCCTGATGTAGATCGGGGGAGTCCCCCAGGGCGCGGCAGCTCACGATGCCGGTGTAGTGCATGTCGTTGCCGCAGGCGTTGAGGCTCCCATCCGGCTGTCTCAGCTGGGCGTTGATGAACGCGTTGGGATGAGCACGGGCGGTGGCGAGCAGGGTGGCCAGCGCCCCCGGGAGCAGCTCCACATCGGGATTCAGAATCAGCGTGTGATCGGCTCTCGCCAGCCCGACCCCGAGGTTGTTGCCCGCGGCGTAGCCACCGTTGCTCGCCGCCCTCAGGTAGCGGACCTGGGGGTGGTCCCGGCGCAGCCACGATTCGGTGCCGTCGTCGGGTCCATTGTCGATCACGATGACTTCCACAGAAATATCTTGTGACAGTACCGTCGGAATGCAACGCTCGAGATCCTCGAGGCTCTGAAACGCGACCACCACGACGCTGACCTCAGGAGCACCGGCCTCGGAGCGATTGCCGTGGGCCGGCGGCTGAGTCACAGCTCTTCGCGTTGCGCGATGGCGTCCTTGATCTCTTCCTGAACCCGTTTGACCAGGTGCTGAACGGAGTGGAGCATCACGCCCGAAACGGACAGCAGCAGCCCACCGATCAGCAGCAGGGTGGTGAGGATGGCGCTGCCGATGAGCAGCTCGCCGGTGTTGTTCACGACCGTGAACACGCGTGCCCCGATGGCGATGCCCAGGCCGCCTAGCAGCATGCCGGGAAGCGAGAAGAACAGCAGCGGTCGCCGCCTCGCGACCAGGCTGAGCAGCGCGTCGATCACCTGCAGGCCATGAACCACCGGATTGCGCTTGGGACCGTCGAGGTAGGAGACGCTGATCGGTGCTTCCGTCACCGTGAGATCGGCATCCTCGACCAGGAACTGCATCTCAGACTCCACCGAGAGGTTGCTGCTGCGAAAGCGTAGCGAGCTGAGCGCGCGTGGTGAGAAGGCACGGAAGCCGCTCTGGCTGTCGGTTGTCTTGACGCCGCTCATCAGGTTGGTGAACGCGGTCAGGGTATGTTGTCCGACTTGGCGCCAGACTGGGATGTCGCTTCGTTTCCCAAGAAAGCGGGAACCGATAACCACATCGGCCTCGCCTCGGAGGACGGGTCCGACCAGGTCGGGGATCTCGGCTGGTTCGTGCTGGGCGTCGCCGTCGAGGCACGAGCTGGTCTAAGAATGCATGATGTTCCTGAGGTCGAGTCAAAATGCGGTGATTCTGAGCTTTTTGAAGTCCACTGGTATCCGATTTGAATGGTAATTGACTCAGATTTGGCATCTGGAATGAAAGGTTTTCCATTCTTAGACCGGTTCACACCACCGCGTCCGGATTGAGTTCGCGCGCGGCGCGGAAGCCCGCGTTGAGCGCTTCGGCCTTGCCCATGTTCTGAGGCAGGCTGACCACACGTGCGCCAGCCAGTCCTGCCAGCTCGGCCGTCCGGTCGTCGGAGCCGTCATCGACCACGATTACGTGGGTGGCATAGTGGCGCGCCTTGATCACCACGCTGGCGATGAACCGCTCTTCGTTGAAACTTGGAATGACCGCGACGATAGTGGCTTTTGCCACCGGCGTGATCACCTGAGCTTGCTCTTGAGAAAGCGTAGTAGGTGGCGTTGTATCCATAGGTTGCTGCTTCCTCCGCGTTGGGCTCGGCCCAGTGCGAACCTCCCCGGAATCTCCTCCCGGTTATGTCCACGCTAACCTGTCTTTATGTGGGCTGCTGTGACCGATGACAACCCGTCGCTTTTGGGCGGATGCAAGCCGTGCCTTGGAAAGGTCATGACAGCCGTTGGGGACAAGCCTCCGACGCCTCCAACCCAGCCTCGGAATGGTGGTTGGAAACAGACCGTGATCGATAACCTCGCCCCAAGTCCGATCCGGAGTAGCCTGGATGTCGTCCCGACGGTGTGTCGAACCCACGATTGCGAGCCGGGTTGACGGCACCAGCAGACGGAGCGACCAAGAGACGATCCATGACGACTGCCCATCTACTCTCAACTGTATGTAGCGTTTGCCCTCCAGCATCGGCATGGGTACGGCAGGGGAGAGCTGTTGAGGGGCACGTATGGCGGTCCTGATCGACGCCACGCCGCTCCAGTCCGAACATCGCCATCGTGGCGTTGGGGCCTATGTGCGACACTTCATCCGGCACACGGAAGCGGATTCCGAGCGACGCCCCAGCTACGTTGTTTCGACGGTAGGTCCTCGCCCGGATCTCCCTCCCGAGCGCACCGTCGCGGTGTGGCGGCGACACACGCCTGCGCAGCTCTATTGGCTGCACAACGAATGGGCGTTGCGCGCGGCGCTCGGCAGGGTGCGGCCGCGGGTCTTTTTTGCCCCCGATTTCAACGGCCTGGTCGGCAATCCCTACGGCGCAACGGTGGCTCTGCTCCACGACCTTGCGCCTCTCAAACTCCGCCTCGAGGGTGGGCAGCCACCGGTGACCGGCGTACGGGCGCGGTTCGCCGATGCCCTCAGCGAGTGGCGCTGGGGCAGGTACTTTCGCAAACTCGCCAGGGCCGACCTGCTCATTACGCGCAGCGATAGCGTGCGCCACGACGCCGTGGAACTGCTCGGCCTCGATCCGGAACGATTGATCAGCGTTCCGCAGGGACTCGACCACCACGCCTTTCCCGCCAGCCATGGACGCGGCCCCTACGCGGATCACTACCCGTACTTCGTACATGTGGGCGGGTTCAACAACAACAAGAATCAGGTGCGCATCGTCGAGGCCTTTGCCCGGCTCGCAGACGAAGGTGCCCACCTCCTGTTCGCCGGCGGTTGGGGCAGCGCCCAGTTGACCTGGCTCGAGCAGGAAGCGTCCCGCCGAGGCCTCGAAGGCCGGCTTCGGCACGTGGGCTTCGTGCCCGACGAGGAATTAGCCAGCCTTTACGGTAACGCGGTAGCCGTCGTCTTCCCCTCGCTCGAAGAGGGCTACGGCCTGCCGGTGCTGGAGGGGATGGCCAGCGGCGGACCCGTGATCACCTCCAGCCGCTCCTCGATGCCCGAAATCGCCGGCGAGGCAGCCGTGCTGGTCGACCCCCTCGATGCGAGCGACATCGCCGCCGCCATGCGCCGGCTGCTCGACAGCAGCGCCTTGCGAGAGACGCTGCGGCGGCGGGGCTACACCCACGCCCAAGGATTCAGCTGGCAGGCCCTCACCGAGCAGACCTGGGAATTGCTCGACGCCATGGTCGCCAAGGAGGAGAGCATGCCCGATCGATCCCGCGCTCCATTCGCCGTCGCGAGACAGCCGTGATCATCCGTACCCGCGCGCCCCTGCGAATCAGTTTCGCCGGCGGTGGCACCGATGTCCCGCCCTACTGCGACGAGCGTGGCGGCGCCGTTCTCAACGCCACCATCAACCGCTACGCCTACGTCACCCTGGTTCCCGGTGGCGACCAGCTGACGGTGCGGAGCCTCGACTACGACGCCAGCATCTGTTATGGCATCGAGGACGATTTCGTGTACGACGGTCAGCTCGATCTGGCCAAGGCCGTGATCGACCACTTTCGGAACCGTAGTGGACTCGATGCCGGCTTCGAACTGTTTCTGCACAACGACGCGCCGCCCGGCTCGGGGTTGGGTTCGTCGTCGGCGATCACCATCGCCATGATCGGAGCCATCGCTTACCACCAGCGGCTGTCGCTGTCCAACTACGACCTGGCCGAGCTGGCCTACCGGATCGAGCGGATCGACGTCGGCATCAAGGGTGGCAAGCAGGATCAGTACGCCGCCACCTTTGGCGGCTTCAATTTCATCGAGTTCAAGGACGGGCTCAGTGTGGTCAATCCGCTGCGGCTCCCCGAAGCGACCACCAACGAACTCGAGTACTCGCTGCTGTTCGCCTACGTCGGCGGCACCCACTTCTCATCGCACATCATCGAGAAGCAGGTCGGCAACTTCCGCCAGGGGCGCGCCGACGCCGTGACCGCCATGGATAACCTCAAACAGCTCGCCTTCGAGATGAAGCAGGCGCTGCTGCTGGGGCGCTTCCGCGAGGTCGGTCAGCTGCTCGACGAAGCCTGGGAAAACAAGAAGCGCATGGCCGACGGCATCACCAACGCGCGCATCGACGAGATCTACCGCGCGGCCAAGGCCGCCGGGGCCCTGGGCGGTAAGATCAGCGGCGCCGGAGGCGGAGGCTTCATGTTCTTCCTGTGCGAACCGCAGCGCCGCTTTGCGGTGCAAGAGGCGCTCCGCCGACACAAGGCCCAGCTAGTCAACCTCTCTTTTGTGCAGCAAGGGGTACGGACATGGACGACCGAATGACCACGATCGGCGACATGGCCCAGACCGTCGTCGCCCAATCGCTGGCGGAGCATCTCGAGGTCGCTCGGGCACTCGAGGCACTCCGATCCGACATCGCCCGGGCCGGAGAGATGGCCGGCGAGGCGCTGCTCGCCGGCGGCAAGCTTCTCTTCTGCGGCAACGGTGGTTCGGCCGCCGACGCCCAGCACCTCGCGGCCGAATTCACCGGCCGCTTTCTGAAAGAGCGCCGACCCCTGCCGGCGCTGGCGCTGCACACCAACAGCTCGGGTCTGACCGCCATCGGCAACGACTACGGCTTCGATCAGGTGTTCGCCCGTCAGGTCGAGGCCTTCGGCCGACCCGGCGACCTGCTGATCGGACTCTCGACCAGCGGCAACAGTGCCAACGTGCTTCGGGCAGCCCAGGTTGCCCGCCAGGCCTCGCTGACCACCCTCGCCCTAACGGGTGCGGCGGGCGGGGCGCTGGCCGAGGCGAGCGATCTGTGCCTCAAAGCGCCCTCGACGAGTACTCCACGTATCCAGGAGATACACATTTTGATGGGCCATATCGTCTGTCAGATCGCGGAGGAGGCCGTGTGCTGAACCAGGCTGTCATCCTCGCCGGCGGGCGCGGCACGCGCCTGGGCGCCCTTACCGATCGCCTGCCCAAGCCGATGATGCCGGTCGGCGACGGACCCTTTCTGGAACAGTTGCTGTGGAACCTGCGGCGCCACGGCATCGGCAAGGTGCTGCTCTCAGTGGGCTATCTTGCGGAGGTGGTGGAGGGGCATTTTGGCGACGGTTCGCGCTTCGGGCTCGATATCGAGTACTGCCTGGAAACGGAACCTGCGGGTACCGGCGGCGCCCTCAAACTTGCCCTGCCGCAGCTCGAGGAGCGCTTTTTGGTGCTCAACGCAGACACCATGTTCGATCTCAACTACCTCGATCTCGGGCAGCTCCTCGAGCACGGCGAGGTCGCACTGGCGCTGCGTGAGGTTGCCGATAGCTGGCGCTATGGCAGCGTAACTGTCGCCGGCGACCGGGTGACGGCCTTCGTCGAGAAGGCGACCGAGGGGGGCAGAGGGCTGATCAACGGCGGCGTATACGCCATGACGCAGCGCGCCGTTGCCGCCGCCGAGGGGTCATCTATCGAGCTGGACTGGCTTCCACAGCTGGCTTCTACAGGGAAGCTGCTGGGACGCACCTACAGCGGCTTTTTTATCGATATCGGCCTCCCCGATGTGCTCGCCAAAGCCCAGCTCGACATTCCGGATTGGCGTCACATGCCGGCGGCGCTGCTCGACCGCGATGGCGTTCTCAATCGTGACAAAGGGTATGTGCACAGCCCCGAGGCGTTCGAGTGGAGGCCAGGGGCGATCGAGGCCGTGAAGTGGCTCAACGACCACGGCTATCTGGCGATCGTGGTGACCAACCAGGCCGGAATTGGGCGCGGCTACTACAGCGAAGCGGAGTTCCTGGCGTTTACACAGTGGATCTCAGACGAGCTTCGGCGTCACGGTGCCCACCTCGACGCCACCTACTACTGCCCCGATCATCTCGAGCACGGGCAGGGCATCTATCGACGCGATAGCGGTTGCCGCAAACCCCAGACCGGCATGCTCGACGAAGCGTGGCGCGATTGGAAATTCGACCGTGACAGGAGCTTCCTGATCGGCGACAAGGAGAGAGACCTTTTGGCGGCCGAACGGTTCGGGCTCCCTGGGGTCGATGTGGGAGGGGCTGACCTTCTCGAGGTCGTCGAGGCTATGCACGTGCGATTTGCCTCGCTCGCGCCCATCGGATAGGCAGCAGATGCGCGTCGGTCTTTTCACCTACGGGATGCGCGACCAGCTCACCGGCATCGGTCGCTACACCGTTGAACTCGTTCGCGCCCTGCACACCCTTGCCCCCGAACTCGAAATCATTCTGATCAATCCGTACCCCGATTCGTCGCTGCCCTGGTACCAGGAGTTCGAGACCTACCCAGTGCCGCAGCTGGCGCGGGTACCGGCCGCTGCCAGTCTCGGCAACTGGGTTCTGCATCGCGCCGCCACCGATCTCAAACTCGATATTCTCCACGACCCGTGCGGGATCGCGCCGTTCCTATTTCCCCAGAAACGTTACCGCCGCATCACCACCGTTCACGATCTGGTGCCGGTACTGATGCCGAAGGTGCAGCCGCTGGCAACGCGCCTGATCTTCAAGACCCTGATTCCCGCGGCCCGGTACACCGCCGATGCGGTGGTTACAGTCAGCCGCGCCTCGGCGCGCGACCTGAGCCGCTATATGAAGATCCCCGATCATAGGCTGTTCGTGACGCCCAACGGGGTAGCGCCCCCGTTGGCTTTAGAAGATGACGAGGTGGAGCGCCTGCTGGCCGAGGTCGGTGTGGAGGCGCCCTACTTTCTCTATGTCGGGGCGCTGAACCCGCGCAAGAATCTTAAGCGGGTGCTGGAGGCGTTCAGCCGTTTCGAGGAAGACCGGCCTGAAGCGCAGCTGGTGATCGTCGGTCCGGACACCTGGTGGGCGGGCGAAACCTTTGCGCGAGCGCGCGAGTTGCGCCGGGCGGGGCGCCTCAAACGGCTTCGCTTCACCGGCTATGTCGCAGAGCCTACCCTGCAGGCGCTCTACCGAGAAGCGGTGGCGCTGGTGTACGTCTCCCTCTACGAAGGGTTCGGTCTGCCGGCCCTCGAGGCCATGGTGCATGGCACCCCGGTGATCGCTTCGGAGACCTCGTCGATCCCTGAGGCGGTTGGCGACGCCGGTCTGCTGGTCAACCCATGCGATGTCGAAGCGATCTATCGTGCCATGGGCGATCTGTATGGATCGCCGGAGCGTCGGATAGAACTAGGCCGCCGGGGCGTCGCTCGGGCACGGTTGTTCACCTGGGCGGAGACCGCCCGGCGCACCTTGGCGGTGTATCAGACCATCGTTGGCTAAACTCGACTCCTCCGTGCAGAATTTCACATTTATCTCATGCCTGTGCCAAGAGTCCCTCATGATCGCTAGTTAGGGTCAATGCGGGAGAGGCTAGTCGTGGTCGCTTCCAAACGCCGTGAGGATGTGCCTTCGATGCCTTGGGTGGCGGGTTAAGTGGGCGGAGGGACATACAATGTCTTCTTATACCGAAGTGATTTGTCATTTTCATAGTTCTTGAACGGCATCGAGCCACCACGAGAAACCCGTGAGCCGCACCAGCGCTCCCCGATCCTGCCAGTACCGTTCCAGCAGTTGCGTCGCAGCCCTCTGAATCGCATCGATCGAATCGAACAACGAGTTAGCAAGCTCCCGCCGGAACTCCAAGAACAACCGCTCCACCGGATTCAACTCAGGACTGTAAGCCGGCAACCGGACAAGCACCACGTTCTCCGGGACCCGTGCGTCCTTCCAGCGGTGCGCCGGCGCGTTATCCAACACCAGCACGATCACCTCACCCGCGAAACGCTCCCCCAGGTGCTGCAAGAACACCTCGAAACACACGCCATCCAAAGCACTGAGGTACAAGCAGAAATCCTCCCCCGACGTGGGCTCAATCGCGGTGTAGAGCCACGACCACTCATACCGGCGCCGCACCACCCACGATGGTCTCTCACCTTTATGTCGGTGTGAACCGCCCTGGGTTTGATGGAGGCTCCGTTCTCCCTCGAAAGGAGAGAATGGAGCATGACCCGTTACGACCAAGAAACCAAAGATCGAGTCATCCGCATGTTCATGGAGCGTCGAGAAGAAGCGCCGCACGAATCACGTTCAGCCTCCTATCGGCGCCTGCATGACCTAACCGGCATCCCGGTCGACACCATGCGCGGCTGGGTAGACAGAGCCCGCATCGACGCTGGTGACAAGCCAGGCCTGACAACCACAGAGCGTGAGGAGATCAAGGCCCTCAAGAAGGAAGTAGCCGAACTCAAACGAGCCAACGAGATCCTCAAGACAGCCAGCGCGTTTTTCGCGGCCGCGGAGCTCGACCGCCGACTCAAGTGATGGTCGCCTACATCAACGCGTATAAGAACCTGTTCGGGGTCGAGCCGATCTGCCGTGTCCTACGGGACCACAACGTGCCGATCGCCCCGAGCACGTACTACGCAGCCAAGAAGCGGCAAGCATCCGCTCGCCAGCAATCCGATGAGCGTCTCCTGGAGGTCATTCATCGGGTGCACCGCGAGAACTTTGGTGTGTACGGCGTCCGTAAGGTATGGCACGCCCTCCAGCACGAGAGTATCGACGTTGGGCGTGACCAGGTGGCGCGCCTGATGAGAGTCGCGGGCTTGAAGGGCATGACACGAAGAAGGAAGGTCCGCACGACCATCCCAACGCCTAGCGGCGTCAGCTCGCCGGATCTGGTGAGGCGAGACTGGTTCCAAGATGCGCCCGACATCGTTTGGGTGGCGGACTTCACGCACGTGCTCACTCGTGAAGGGTGGGTGTACGTGTCGTTCCTGCAGGACGGCTTCTCGAGGCGCATCCTGGGTTTCACGGTCAGTACCGGTAAGAGCAGCGAGCTGGTGATGAGGGCTCTGGAGCAGGCTGTGAGCGTCCGGCGTCGAACCGATCGGCGGTTCGTTGCTGACGGCGTGATTCATCATTCGGATGCCGGCAGTCAATATACGAGTCTGGCGTTCAGCCAGAAGTTGCTCGATCATGGCGTGAACGGTTCGATCGGTCGGGTGGGCACGGCGTATGACAATGCGTTGATGGAGAGCACGATCGGCTTGTTCAAGAGCGAGCTGATCCACGCCAGGTCGACGAGTTGGTGCTCGAGGCAGGAGGTGGAGACGGCGACGATGCGGTGGGTGAGGTGGTTCAACTGTCGGCGGTTGCACTCTTCGCTCGATTACGTCAGTCCCGTGGACTTCGAGATGGCGTACACTCAAGCGCAGGCCATGCCCAGGCTGGCCGCGTGAGAGCAGAGTCTCCACGAAACCCAGTACGGTTCACAGAGGTATTGACCCGCACCGGTTGGTGTTCGTCGATGAGAGCGGCTTCAACGTCGCCATGACCCTGCCCTACGCCTACGCCCCACGTGGACAACGTGCCGTGGGTAGGGTGCCGAAGAACCGTGGGGAGAACACCAGCCTCGTTGCAGCGATCAGTCTCGATGAGGGTGTGGGTGACGCGATGACGTTGACCGGAGCGGTGGATGGCGTGGCGTTTTTAGCGTACATCGAGCAGGTCATCGCTCCGAAGCTGAGGCCGGGGCAGATCGTGGTGATGGATCAGCTGGGGGTGCACCGCAAACCGGAGGTGCGGGAGGCGATCGAGGCGAGGGGGTGCGAGTTGGTGTTGTTGCCTGGGTACAGTCCGGACTTCAACCCCATTGAGTTGGCTTTTTCGAAGATAAAGGCGTTCGTGAAAGCTGTGGGGGCGAGGACGAGGGGAGCGTTGGACTCTGCGATCGCGGCTGCGCTATCGACGGTGTCGTTGGGGGATGTGTTGGGTTGGTTTGAGCATGCCGGAGTCACCAATCACTCATTCTGAGAACCGCTGTAGGTCATATACTTACCTTGTACCTTGATCAACAATCGGGTAGAGGGCAAATAAACATCCTGGGGGGCCTCATAAGAATAAACTGAGAGGGATGCGTCTTCCGCTCAGACACTTCGATCTCTTGGTCGCTACTTTCCTGGCCCTGCTGATGCTGTTGATCGCCCTAGCGAATCCCGACTTGGGATCTCCCTTTCGCATTGTATTGGGGCTGCTGATGCTATTGTTAGTGCCCGGTTATACCTTTACAGCGGGTTGCGCATTGAGTGATCGTGCTTCATGCTGAGGCATGGCGCACTCTACCGACCTCCGAGAACGCATCGTAAACGCCGTCCTACACAAGCGTTACACCCTCCATGAAGCCGCAGACACGTTCGACGTTGGAACCGCCACCGTCAGTCGCTACCTCCGCCGCTACCGCCAAAGTGGAGATCTCACCCCCAGAACCTCCCCGGGCCGCCCCAGCGCCCTCCATGAGCACCAGGCATGGGTTGAGCAGAGCCTCATCAGCAACGACCTCACCCACGACCAGCGCTGCGACCTTTTCTTGGAGAGAACCGGCGTCCGCATCAGCAGAGCGACCATGTGCCGCTGGGTACAGAGATTGGGATCGACGAGAAAAAAAGACGATCTACGCGAGTGAACAGAATCCAGAGGCCCGGTGGAGGTTCCTGGCTTGGATCAGAGGTATTGACCCGCACCGGTTGGTGTTCGTCGATGAGAGCGGCTTCAACGTCGCCATGACCCTGCCCTACGCCTACGCCCCACGTGGACAACGTGCCGTGGGTAGGGTGCCGAAGAACCGTGGGGAGAACACCAGCCTCGTTGCAGCGATCAGTCTCGATGAGGGTGTGGGTGACGCGATGACGTTGACCGGAGCGGTGGATGGCGTGGCGTTTTTAGCGTACATCGAGCAGGTCATCGCTCCGAAGCTGAGGCCGGGGCAGATCGTGGTGATGGATCAGCTGGGGGTGCACCGCAAACCGGAGGTGCGGGAGGCGATCGAGGCGAGGGGGTGCGAGTTGGTGTTGTTGCCTGGGTACAGTCCGGACTTCAACCCCATTGAGTTGGCTTTTTCGAAGATAAAGGCGTTCGTGAAAGCTGTGGGGGCGAGGACGAGGGGAGCGTTGGACTCTGCGATCGCGGCTGCGCTATCGACGGTGTCGTTGGGGGATGTGTTGGGTTGGTTTGAGCATGCCGGAGTCACCAATCACTCATTCTGAGAACCGCTGTATGGCGGCAGTTTTCCCACACCGTGGCGACATCAGCAGCGTCGAGCGCCTGACGATCAGCTTTGGCCTCTCCATCGCATTGATTCCACTCGTTGGACTGATTCTTTCCAACACCCCTTGGGGGATACGCCTTGACACCCTCACCATAGCCTTGGCGGTTTCAGTCGTGGGAGCAGCTGCGGTAGCCTTCACCCGGCGCCGAATCCTAAAGCCTGGGCAGCGCTTCAACGTCCATACTGACGTCGGCTTTATAAGGGGACTTACGTTCGCCGCCCTCAGTGTCGGTATGGTCATCACGCTGGCGATCGTTTTTCAGATCAGACCACAATTTACCGCGATGTACCTTCTGGGTGCAGAAGGGCAGATGGAGGCGTTTCCCAATTTCTTGACTCCTGGAGAGCCATTCTCCGTGACCATCGCGGTGGAGAATCGGGAGCGCCGAGCGCAAAGTTATCTCCTCGACGTCCACGTTGGTGAGGAGAGCGTTTCGTCGCTCGAGGTTCCCCGCATTGCTCGTGCAGAGAGCTGGCAAAAAGATGTCGCCCTCTGGGCGCCCGAGCGGCCGGGCCGGCACCGCCTCACCTTTGAACTCTTTCGACAGGGGCGTCCCGAAGTCTACCGACAGGTCCATCTCGAGCTGATGGTGGTAGCTTCAGCCGATCAGGATAGGCCATGAACGACAATGCCAAATTCGCTGTCCGGTTACTGCGGACGGTCCCATCTCGCCGCCGCCGCCGGGCTTCGCAACGATTAGCCGTTAAACTCGGCACCAAGCCCGAACGGATCCGCGCCCTTATTGCTCGTCCCCCGGGGTTGATTACCAAGGCGATCGAACATGTCGATGCGCGCCAGATCCTTCGCGACTTCGTGAATGAGGGGATTGAGGTCGAATTGATTCGCATCACGCCGGATCTCGGGCCCGATGTGTTCAAGACCTCTACCAACCTTCGCCTAACAAGCATCATCCATCGTGGATCGGAAGGCGTGAGTCAAGATTGGCCTGATGCCGGGACTTGGGATCAGGACCCACCTCAGGATCTGGGAAAGGTCTACGCTGTGCGGTTGATCGTGCGGGTTCCTCCCCAACAGATCGAAGCCCTGGCGCGGCGGCTTTCGGAACGCCTCAAGGTGGACGAGAAGCGGCTTCGCAAGCTGCTATCTCGACCTCCGGGACTCCTAAGCAAACCTGTGATGCGAGCCACCTCAGAACGGATCACTAGCATCCTCTCTGCTGAGGGCGTGGTAGTAGAGAGCCTCCGGCTGCTTGATGAGGCGGATGGAGGACCAGGGAGTCCTGATTTCGACCTGCGACTCACCCTCGACTCGGCCCTTATGCGCGCCCACTTCCGCGACCCCCCCATTGGTGGTGAGCCGACCCTAAACAACACGCCTCCGGAGCCACCCCCTGCGGCGAAGCTCCGAGAGGAGATTGTGGAACCACCAGTAACCGTACAGGACGATACAGCCGACCAGGATGTGGTGAACCTGGTTTCGGAGGACGGGCTTGCGAAACCTATCACGCCGCCCACCCCACGACCAGGACATCCCCATGACGTCGACACCGGCTTGGGGAGGCCGGTAGCGGAGCTTTCCGAGGAGCAGGCCCAACTTGGAGCGCACGGTCAGGAGGCGCCTCGTTCGGATCCGGAACTCCAACCCCCGCCGATCGTTGCCCTGTCGATAACGGTCGAGACGCCCCCCCCGTCGTCGAGACCGAGAGTCCGGTGCCCTCACCTTCGCTTGCCCCCCAGCCCCCGTCTGATCGTGCGCCTACACAGGCAGAGTCGGAGGTGGAAGCGACCCCGGAGAAGGCTGACACCGAACCCGCAGAACCTGCCAGTGGGTCGTCCGCGCTCGAGGCTCTACCAACCACCGAAAAAGCTCTGCCAACCGGGACGGAGCAGGCTTCCAAAGCGCCGACCGTAAGAGACTCGGTACCCCAACTGGAAACGACCAGCGAGCAGACCAAGAAGCCGGGACCGGCGGTCGGACCAGACTCCAAACCACAGATCACCATCGAGTCTGAAGCTAGACCGGAACCGGACATGTCCGAGAGCCGAGTAAAAGAGGTTTCGGCCTCGCCACCTACTCCATCTCCGACCGAGACCGCTGCCGATCCCGCCTCTGACAAGCTGCATGCGCAGCAAGATACAACGGTTGCTCCGACAGAGGCGGAGGAGCGCCTCGAGAAGCCAGTCAAGGCACCTCCGAAGACGAAGCCGCGGGCAAGAGAGGCAGGGACCGACGCGCCGCTTCCCAAAGTTTCGGTCGACCGGCCGGCTCCACCCGCGGTGAAACAGACCCCACCCTCGCCGCGTTCGGAGGCTACCAGTGCGGTCGACGAGGATAAGGGGGCCGGAGGAGCCCATGCTGGCGAGGCGGATGGGTCCGGCCGCAAGGCAAGGACGTCTGCGAAGCGGGCCAAGAGGGCGGCGAAACGTCCGTCCGCCACTGACACCAAGATCTCAACCGCAACCACAAAGGGGTCTGTGGCTCGAGGCAAAGCGACCGCGACCAGGAAGTCAGCCACATCATCCAAAGGAGCTTCCCTTAAGAAGCCGACAACACGACGGAAGAATACAAAGACGCGAGGCTCGGCTTCCAAACCGAAGACTTCCAAGGCGGCTGCCACGAAGGGAAAGAGGGAAGCAGCGTCGGCCGCGGCCAGCGCTGACGGCGAGATTCCCCAGGAGCTGAAACAGGGCTCGGTACCGCAATCCAAAGCCGCGCCAGCTACGCGGCCGAGTCGGGCAGACAGTTCCCGAAAGAGAAGCCCGACCGTAGAGACCGAACCTGCTAAGAAGGCCCAAGGGAGGGCGGAGGCAGAACCTAAATCTGCACCGCCGCAAGCGGAGGTGGCGAAACCTGCGGATGTGGAGCCGAAACCTGATCGGAGGAAGGCCAAGCTGCCACCGTCGGAAACCGAAACCGGGACTCGGACGCCAGCCGAATCGGCGGCGCAGGTGTCGCCGGACAGGTCCCTCGATAAAGCGATCAAACCACCTGGACCGGCCACCAATAGCCGTAAAGTCGCTAAGAGCACGCCTGCGCGGCGGAAGCGGACCCGGCCCACTCCTCCAACTGAGAGTCCTGCGCCCCAGGCTTCTAGAGCCCAGAAGGGTCCGCCCGAAGCGTCAGCGCCGGAGCGGCGTCCTCCGCCAAAGGGTGTGCGAGAACGCTCCTCGATCAATGCTAAAGCGGAGCCTCAACTGCAGAGCATTGTGACCGCAGCAACGGTCCCCACCGCCTCTGCCGCCATCTCGATGGTTGCAGAGGCGCGTCGGGAGGTCGCTACGACCGAGGTGGCTGTTCCGGCTGCACCTGCAGCTTGGCCAAGCATGGATCCCGCTGTCCGCGGCTTTATCACTATGCTGGCACTTGACATCGGTGTACTGGCGGTTCTGGCGCGATCCGGAAGTCTGTTAACCTCGCCGGTCGGGATAACGGTGGTATTACTCTTCAGTTTGCTGCTGATT
This sequence comes from Trueperaceae bacterium, assembly GCA_963662295.1. GTDB lineage: Bacteria > Deinococcota > Deinococci > Deinococcales > Trueperaceae. The sequence continues at coordinate 2,411,471 of OY759346.1, read as the reverse complement.
GGCCAGGCAGCGCTTACCAGAGGGCAGCGCTCAGTAAGCAATTTGCTTATCGTATTGGCGGTAGTTCCTTTTTATGTTCCCAGCACTGGTCGATTCCTTGTCGACTTGGCGCGACCTTGGGACGTCCTTCCAGCTCATTGTGATCAGCCTGCTGCTGCTGGTCTCCACGCTGTCCGTCGCTGATACGCTAGGTTTCAATCTTCGGGATCTTGGTCTGGGAATAAGGATTCGGTTGGTCACTCAGGCCGGATCTTCGAGTTGGCTCTATCACTCAGTGCTGCAACCGGTTCTAGCAGTGCTGATACAGCTTGGCATCGCCGCGTCGGGGTTGGTGCTGGGCGGCCTTGCCCTGCGATATCTTCAGCCTCCAGTTGGGGCAAGTGACATGCTGGCCAGTGGCGGCGGGTTGGCGGTCCTAGCTCTCCTTCTAGCGGCGCTTTCGCAAGAGGTTTTCTTCCGCGGCCTGCTGCAACGAGCTGCCGGGTCGGCGCTTGGTGTGCCTGTCGGCATTGCGGTAACTGCTGCGCTGTTCATGCTGCTCTTTACCACGCCGCCACTCAGTGGAGCACTTCTCTTTACACTGCTCCTGGCCTTGGTATCGGGGGTTGTGGCACAGGTAACCGGTTCGCTCATCGGTCTCAGCTTTGCGCAGACGCTTGCCCTAGTAGTTTATTTTGGGCTTTTGGGCGACCCGCTACTGTGCCTTCAGGGTGGGGTCGACGGTGCCTGTCTGGCATCCGAGTGGGGCCGTTTCCTCGAGGGATTGAAGTGAAAACGTGAACTTGGTGGTGCAAACTGCTCAAGAAATCGTGGTAGCCGTTCCCACCGCGCTGATCGAATTTCTCGAGCTTCTCCTGATCGTGGTGTTCCTTAGCATCCGCTTCAGCATTGAGCTGCTAGTCGGTGCGCAACAGCCTGAACGCGTGAAGTGGCTGGTGGCGACTGTGCGGTTCAGCACCCTACCGCTGCTTATTCTGGTGGTAGTGATGGTGATCGGCAAGATCTTCGCCTGACTGGACCCGAGATTCTGTTCACAAGGCCCACATGCGTTTGTTTGGTAGCAGCTCACCGAGCGGGGCTTGCGGTTGTGGCTTTAGCGCTTCTAGGCCTAGCCTCGATCGCTGCGAAATTTCTGCGAATCAGATGTAGTCCGGAACGAAAGAAAGCGGGCCACTTTACCTGGTTTGGTGATAGTCGTGCTCGAGGTCGAGGCGAGGTGTAGACACTTAAAAAACTGCCCCCACCGTGAGGGTTTACTCGTGGGACTGAGGGGGTTGATCGTGTTGCACGCTGCCGCTACTTGACGATGTGAGTGGGCGATTCTCGCGGCCAAAACAGCCTTAGAAGAGGACGGTTCTTAAGCCTGAGGCTTGGCTTCTCAATAAAATGCCATGAGGCGGCGGCGAACACCAGCGTTATGGGGATGGCCATCGCCATGTTGATCATCGGTACCATCTCTCCGCCGAAGAGGTGGATCAGGGTCTGCTGGACTGGGAAGGCGAAGATGTACATTCCGTAGGAGAAATCCCCGTATTTTCCGAACTGTAACAGCGATCTGACTTGCCGGGTAGCGAGATAAAATAGCAGGTATGCACCGAAGGTAGCCAACCAATAGTTGAAGCCGACCCCACTGATCAGTGACAGAACTAGGATGGGCAGCGTGAGCAACGCGCCTCGGTTGTTGAGGGGGATGCGGTCACGGTACAGGTAGAGGAGCATGCCGGCAGAGTAAAACATCAACAACAGGGTGCCTTGGTAGATGTCCAGGCGCTGGTAGAAGTTCAAGGCACCATCCAGAAACGGGTGCTCTATCCCTAACCGGGGGTAGATCACGAGAATAGCGGCGCGAACCACGAAATTGGCTACGAACATTGCTAGCACTACCCATCTGCGCAGCAAACGGGTTACACCTAGTACCAGAATCATCATGTAGAAAATTAGTTCGAAAAACAGCGTCCATAGGGCACCATTAACTGCAAAAGGGAATGCATTGGCCTCGAAGACGCCGGGCAAGAAGTAGCTTGTCTTATAGAGGAAAAGAACCCTCAAGTACCCATACAGCGGGTTGCGCATTGAGTGATCGTGCTTCATGCTGAGGCATGGCGCACTCTACCGACCTCCGAGAACGCATCGTAAACGCCGTCCTACACAAGCGTTACACCCTCCATGAAGCCGCAGACACGTTCGACGTTGGAACCGCCACCGTCAGTCGCTACCTCCGCCGCTACCGCCAAAGTGGAGATCTCACCCCCAGAACCTCCCCGGGCCGCCCCAGCGCCCTCCATGAGCACCAGGCATGGGTTGAGCAGAGCCTCATCAGCAACGACCTCACCCACGACCAGCGCTGCGACCTTTTCTTGGAGAGAACCGGCGTCCGCATCAGCAGAGCGACCATGTGCCGCTGGGTACAGAGATTGGGATCGACGAGAAAAAAAGACGATCTACGCGAGTGAACAGAATCCAGAGGCCCGGTGGAGGTTCCTGGCTTGGATCAGAGGTATTGACCCGCACCGGTTGGTGTTCGTCGATGAGAGCGGCTTCAACGTCGCCATGACCCTGCCCTACGCCTACGCCCCACGTGGACAACGTGCCGTGGGTAGGGTGCCGAAGAACCGTGGGGAGAACACCAGCCTCGTTGCAGCGATCAGTCTCGATGAGGGTGTGGGTGACGCGATGACGTTGACCGGAGCGGTGGATGGCGTGGCGTTTTTAGCGTACATCGAGCAGGTCATCGCTCCGAAGCTGAGGCCGGGGCAGATCGTGGTGATGGATCAGCTGGGGGTGCACCGCAAACCGGAGGTGCGGGAGGCGATCGAGGCGAGGGGGTGCGAGTTGGTGTTGTTGCCTGGGTACATCCGGACTTCAACCCCATTGAGTTGGCTTTTTCGAAGATAAAGGCGTTCGTGAAAGCTGTGGGGGCGAGGACGAGGGGAGCGTTGGACTCTGCGATCGCGGCTGCGCTATCGACGGTGTCGTTGGGGGATGTGTTGGGTTGGTTTGAGCATGCCGGAGTCACCAATCACTCATTCTGAGAACCGCTGTAGGTGTCTGGTGAAGCGAGGTACTTGCCGAGCGGTAGAGTGGTTACCAAAGGGCCGCGCACGAAGATGGTGAGGGGAATCAAGACCAGCAAGGCTGGATAGAGACGCAAAAACCGCGCCTTGAGATAGTGAACCGCCCTGGGTTTGATGGAGGCTCCGTTCTCCCTCGAAAGGAGAGAATGGAGCATGACCCGTTACGACCAAGAAACCAAAGATCGAGTCATCCGCATGTTCATGGAGCGTCGAGAAGAAGCGCCGCACGAATCACGTTCAGCCTCTTATCGGCGCCTGCATGACCTAACCGGCATCCCGGTCGACACCATGCGCGGCTGGGTAGACAGAGCCCGCATCGACGCTGGTGACAAGCCAGGCCTGACAACCACAGAGCGTGAGGAGATCAAGGCCCTCAAGAAGGAAGTAGCCGAACTCAAACGAGCCAACGAGATCCTCAAGACAGCCAGCGCGTTTTTCGCGGCCGCGGAGCTCGACCGCCGACTCAAGTGATGGTCGCCTACATCAACGCGTATAAGAACCTGTTCGGGGTCGAGCCGATCTGCCGTGTCCTACGGGACCACAACGTGCCGATCGCCCCGAGCACGTACTACGCAGCCAAGAAGCGGCAAGCATCCGCTCGCCAGCAATCCGATGAGCGTCTCCTGGAGGTCATTCATCGGGTGCACCGCGAGAACTTTGGTGTGTACGGCGTCCGTAAGGTATGGCACGCCCTCCAGCACGAGAGTATCGACGTTGGGCGTGACCAGGTGGCGCGCCTGATGAGAGTCGCGGGCTTGAAGGGCATGACACGAAGAAGGAAGGTCCGCACGACCATCCCAACGCCTAGCGGCGTCAGCTCGCCGGATCTGGTGAGGCGAGACTGGTTCCAAGATGCGCCCGACATCGTTTGGGTGGCGGACTTCACGCACGTGCTCACTCGTGAAGGGTGGGTGTACGTGTCGTTCCTGCAGGACGGCTTCTCGAGGCGCATCCTGGGTTTCACGGTCAGTACCGGTAAGAGCAGCGAGCTGGTGATGAGGGCTCTGGAGCAGGCTGTGAGCGTCCGGCGTCGAACCGATCGGCGGTTCGTTGCTGACGGCGTGATTCATCATTCGGATGCCGGCAGTCAATATACGAGTCTGGCGTTCAGCCAGAAGTTGCTCGATCATGGCGTGAACGGTTCGATCGGTCGGGTGGGCACGGCGTATGACAATGCGTTGATGGAGAGCACGATCGGCTTGTTCAAGAGCGAGCTGATCCACGCCAGGTCGACGAGTTGGTGCTCGAGGCAGGAGGTGGAGACGGCGACGATGCGGTGGGTGAGGTGGTTCAACTGTCGGCGGTTGCACTCTTCGCTCGATTACGTCAGTCCCGTGGACTTCGAGATGGCGTACACTCAAGCGCAGGCCATGCCCAGGCTGGCCGCGTGAGAGCAGAGTCTCCACGAAACCCAGTACGGTTCAGCGTGTCGCCAGCTGTAACCTATGAGCTCGCTGGCTTCACGCACGCTTTTCGCTTCTCCTTGCTTTAACAGCCTCAGCATGCGGATGCGGCTGCCGATGATGTTGTGGCGGCGTTTCTTCTCGTGGTTGAGGAGTCTGCTGGTGGGTTCCTTGATTAGGGTTCGGTAGTTGTGTCTCATACCCTAACTATGATACACAAACATCAAAAGGGTATTAGGGGCCGGCTCAGCGCCAGCCGCATGGATCAGGTCGTTGTACTACATCCTGGGGAATCACTCATCCCCGAAGGCCAAGAGCCGCTACAAGGCGAGGTTTGCGGCGCTTCGCGCCCTCCAGCATTCTGAATGTAGAATCATCTCAGGTCACAACCTGCTGAGCGCCTTTCGCTAAGGGGTCATCCTGAAGAAGCACCGTTCGTGCCTGGCCATAGCCGTTTCGTTCCTTCTGATGCTGGTCGCCTGCAGCTATGTCCTACCGGATGGCAGCGTGATCGAAGCGGCCGCGTTCCCTGGAGTGTGACGTGGCGGCCCCGGGGCGGCATTCGCCTGGGATCATGGTTCATGATCAAGATCATGGTGGCGTCGCGATGGCCGTAAAATGAGAATATCGACTGCTCGGTCTCACCTTGGCAGGGGGTAATCTCCTGTCATGCATGCATAGCAGAAATCGTCTGGATTTGCTGACAGGCTATGCAAACCGGCCGTGGTCATGAACTCCAGGGAATCAGCACCAACCCTTTGACGAATTTCATCCACCGTTGAATGTGACGCCGCCAGTTCTTCGGATGTCGGGGTATTGATACCGTATTCACACGGATGTGTAATTGGTGGCAAGCCGATCCGAACGTGAACGCCCTTCGCTCCGGCTTGCTGCAACATGCGGACAATCGGTGGAAGCGTGGTAAGGCGGACAATAGAATCATCCACCAGCACCACGACTTTCCCAGCAATCTGATTGGGCACAACACTGAATTTCGCCTTGACCTCAGCGTCACGCAAGACTTGCGTGGCGGCGATAAAGGTACGGCCGACCGAATGACTCCGCAAAAGAGCCATCATGTAGTCACCACTCCGCCCGCTCCGGGAAAAACCAAGGGCAATGAAGTTGGAGCTATCTGGGACTGGCACTATGATGTCGGCTCTCGGGACTGGAAACAGCTCCTCCAGCTTCATGCCCATACGGATACGGAAATCAGCGACCTCCTCATCAAACACGCGACTACCGGGAAGAGTATAGTAGGCAGCTTCAAACCGACACTGGGCTCGTCGAGTATCGGCCGGTATATCAATTCGGTGCGAAGACAAACCGGCTGCGGAAATAACCAGAATTTCACCTGCTTCAATGTCTCGGACAAACTTCGCTTCGACCCTGTCGAGGCTGAGTGTCTCCGACGAAATGAAGTAACTGTCGCCATTTTGGCCCAGAGAAAGTGGACGATTACCACTAGGGTCACGCACCGCAATCAGGCAATCATGCATGAGAATGCCCAGAGCGTAGCTGCCCCTTATTTGTGTAAAGGCATTCTGCAAGCTCGCTATCGGGTCTTCTGATTGAGCCGCGACACAAAGCTGGGCAATGCACTCTGTATCCATCGAAGTAGCAAACTGGGTTCCTGATAATCCGTTAGCGCGCAGCTCCTGAGTATTCGTCAAATTACCATTATGAGCGAACGCCATCGAACCACACGACGGGTGGGCGATGATTGGCTGAGTGTTATCGCGGCGCGGGTCATCATCAACTGTTGGGTAGCGAATATGCCCTAAGGCATGTCGGCCGTGCAACTGATCTAAGGCACCTTGAGTAAACACCTGTCGACTTAGACCTGGGCCGCTATGCCGATAAAAATGCACCCCATCGCTCGTGACCATCCCGGCGTAATCAAGCGCCCGATGTTGCAACCAGTGAAGCCCGAACGCCGTAAATTCGGATGCTTGAGGGGCGTTAAAGACCCCGAAGATACCACACACTGCTCGAAGGTCGTGACCATCCCGGCGTAATCAAGCGCCCGATGTTGCAACCAGTGAAGCCCGAACGCCGTAAATTCGGATGCTTGAGGGGCGTTAAAGACCCCGAAGATACCACACACTGTTTCTCCCTCCGGTGGAGAATGAAAACGAATACCTCCCCTTCAAGGTGCCATATCGATTGCGGTTCGGGAAACCCCTTCCCCACCCGTACCCCGAAGGTGCAGCCGAAGCCTGGATCACTAGCAAACGACGTAATTAGTGATTCGCGGGGAAACCACACTCCCTCATCGGGTGCTTCAAGCCTCGGGCAAAGTGTAATCGAGGTTCGCGAACGCGTTCGATATCACGGCGATGTGGAATGCATGAACTCTCATTCTTGAACCAGCTGATGTCTAGGTTTCGTGCCGGTACTGCTAGTTCAACTCGTCCGAGTCATAGTTGCCTGTCGTCGCGTACTCCGGAGCGTTGCCGGTAACCCCGAGGTGAAAAGCTTCAGCGCTCTTGCCCCTCGAGTCCGAGTGCCCAGGCCGCAACCTCGTGATGTTCCTCCTTCACGTAGATCACGTACCCGAAATGCCCCTGGCCGGTGGTCACACCGCTCGAGGCGTACACTTCGACCCCCTCCTTTTCTAGCTTGACGTGGATGCTGGCCAGCGCCCCGAGCTGATCGTCCCCCTGGACTAAGAGCGCATGCTGAGGCCCGATCAGCGGCAGGCCGAGAGCCTCCGCAGCCCGCACCATGTTGTCGGCATTATCAGGAAAGATGGTGAGCTGGGCGTGATGGGGACCGTAGGGAACGGCACTGAAGGCCAATAGGTTGATCTCGGCCAGGGCAAGGTCGGAAAGCATTTCATAGGCCTTTTCGGGCCGGTCCGCTACCGTAACGTAGAAATAGCTGACCTCTCGGATCGTGACATCCATTGGCGAAACTCCTCCCTGGGAGGGTGAATCTGCCACTGCAGCGCCTATTCAAGCGGGTTGCTCGGATGGTTCCGGCAGCGCAACGTAGGTGCTAACCTCCTGTCTCCGGCGTCGAACTCAATGGGCTCCCGACCCGCCTTTTGATCGGTGCCTTGGTGGACACTTTGTTCTGGACAGCAACCCCTTGGTTGCTAAGTGCGACTCAGGAGCACGACCCTGGGCCACTCCTCGTTTTCCAAGATGCGTTCGTCCTCCATGTCCAGGGCGTACACCAGCTCCGGCGGGGCTTCCGAGGCGAGGACCCACAGCTCACCACAGTCCAGGCATTCGACAACGCCACCCTCGCCAACCTCGATCTCGATAAGACCCTCACAGATGGGGCAAGCGATCACGCTCATGTTCTCCTCCTCTGCCGTCCACAAGACCTTAAGAACCCTCACAAACCATCAGCTGCGCTCCTAGGATTAGGGTAGGGGCCTTACCGTGGGTCATGGCCCACCCACCTCGACCTCTCCCTCTTGGGGAGCAGAGCGCACCACCAGGTAAGGGATGCCTGAACGCCGCAGCGCGCCCTCGGCCACGGAGCCGAACATCCAGCGGTTGAAGCCGCGACGACCGTGGGTTCCCAGGACCACCAGATCGAAGCCGGACTCGGCCTCATTGATGGCACGCGCCGGGCTCGAGTGTTCGACCAGTCGAGAGTCGGCCGGCACGCCGAGATCGGCGGCTGCAATTTCGGCTCGCGCTAGCACCTCGATGGCGTCCGCCTTGAGGTCCTCGTACAGCTGCGGTAGGTAGACGGCCATGTCGGGAACGGCGTAGGTACTGCTTTGTGGGTCATCCAGCACAAACAAGAAGGTCACCTTGGCACTGAGGATCTTGGCTAGTTCGAGGCCGCGCTGTACGGCCCTTTCGCTACAGGGGCTGCCATCGGTGGAGATCAGCACTCGGGAGTACATAGAAACCCTCCTTGAGGGGCGCTGGGCGGCGCTTACAGGTCAAGCCGCCACCTCTCCGCCTCCTCCTCTGCGCTTTCGAAAGAGTGGGTGCCGTAGGCTTCTTGAAGCTTACTCACCAGCCGGGCATGGCGACCGTCAATCCATTCGAGATCGGCATCCGTCAGCCGGCCCCAGGTCTGCTTCGCCTGGTCGCTGTAATCCTCCCACTGGTCATAAACGTCGTTCCAGTTAAGGTCATGGCTGTCTTTTTCGGTGACCTCGATGGGATGAAACAGGAGCACTGGCAGCGACAGGCGCCGCAACACCGTCTCGGCGATACTACCCATCAGCAGCCGACCGAGGCCGGTCCGGCCGTGCGTCGCCATCGCCACGAGAGACACCCCCTCTTGTTCGACGAACTTTAAGATCTCCTTGGTGGGGTCACCAAAACGGACCTCTCGTGAGACGGTGAAGCCGGCCTCTTCTAGGAATTGCGCGGCCTGCTGCATTTCACTCTTGAGTTTGGTGCTAAGGTTGTCCTCGACTTGGGCAGGGTAAACGGGATGAGCAGGTTGGTAAGAGGGCGGTTCAGAGGGGGTGTCGAAGTACTCGTTGCCGACCATCACGGGTCGTGGTGGTACGGACATAGGTACGGTTGGGGGTTTGGTCACCCGGAGCAAGCAGATCGCGAAACTGCCAGGGCGAAAAACGTTGCGGATGTAGGGTAGGATCGTGCGGCTGAACTCGGAACCGTCGAGGGGAATGAGGAGCTTGGGCGCTTGCATGTGCGTTCCTCCTTCGCTACCTGCTGGCTAGTCGCCTCTGTTCAGTACCGCTTGGAGATCACGAACGTTGCGCTTTCCAGCAATGACGTGAGCATGCCCTCCTTATCCACTAGCAGTACGGCAGTCTTCGTCAATACGCCTCCTACAATGTCTCCGCTGTTAGCGTGGTAACGGTTTGGTTGTCCCTTTCGGCCACCTCGATGGGGTGCACCAGCAAGATGGGTACCGACAGGCGCCGCACGAGCGTCTCCGCCACGCTGCCCATCAGCAGCCGAGGTAGCCCCGAGCGGCCGTGGGTGGCCATCGCCACCATCGCTATGCCTTCTAAGGTGACGAACTCGAGGATCTTTTTGGCTGGGTTGCCGAAGCGAACGGCTCGTGAGACGTTGAATCCTGCTCGCTGTAGATAGTGCGCGTCCGGCTGCATTTTTTCGGTGAGGAAAGCCGAGATATACTGCTCTTGCTCGAGTTGGGAAGGAGCTCGGATGTTTTCGCCGGAGATCGTGAATTGGCGGGACTCACGGACAATGCCTGGTGGGGGTTTGGTTACCTGAAGCAGGTTGATGTCGTAGCTGAACGGGGCAAAGACGTCGCGGACATGAGGTAGGATCTTACGGCTGAACTCGGAACCGTCTAGGGGAATGAGGAGCTTGGGCGTTTGCATGCGCGTTCCTCCCTTGCTACCTGTTGGCTAGTCGCCTCTATTCAATCCTAGCCCCTTTCCCTCGGCCTCCACCTTCCTTATTCAATGTATTCACCATAAGCTCACATGCCGAAATGATCGATTCATTTCCTCACGCCTTCATTGTGTACTTGCGGGATGCCCCTTCTGCCTCACGGCAGGCTCGCGTTGTTCTTGCTGCGCTGACCATTCTTACGACCTCGCGTCAGGGCATCACCCCGTACGGCTTGCAGAGTGCAGCTCCTGCGATCGGGGACCGTGCTAGAAGTACCAGCCGCCTTGGAGTGGGTGCTGACCGTCAGGGGACCTGGTCCGTCTAGGTGCAGCTCGTGTCCTTGAAAGCGGGCCGCTGAGAGGCCCAGTAAAGAACGCATCCTGCTGTAACGCTTCGCGGCACAGTACAACAACCGCTCATGGGACACAGCGCCCGTGAGCGGTCTCTTTGGGCCACTCATGTCGCGCGGGGGCGCTCGAGTACACAGCTGGTCCGGCATTCGATCCGGCCTGCTGCGCCCCGGCCCCGCAGTATGATCCGACGTGAAAGGGGGTGGTGCTATCGACGAGCAAAACCACTCCTTGATCGGCAACCCTCCCCCCATTGGAGGCTCGACCGAGTAACCCGGCAGCACGGGTACCGACAGAGCGACGAGAAGGTGGCAGAGAGGGTTGCCGTATTTTTTTGCCTTATGGGGCCGGACAGGTAGTGTTCCCCAGCGGACCGCACAACCCAACGGATGTCCCGCTCCCGAGCCGCGAGGCCCCGACGGCCGGTCTAAGAATGGATACTGCGCTTGAACGGGGCAGCCACGGAGATCGCTTCGCGATCAGCCCGATGAGGTTCTCTTACTTTCTTTCGGGTTCGTAAGAACCCGAAAGAAAGAGAACGGCCCAGCCGGCGATATTCGGTGATATCAACAGGTTGCAAGGGGTTGCCATTTTCCGATCCAGGCGTAAGCTGAAGGCATTACTGACCTTTGCACTGATCGGTAAACAACACTGGATTGGACATATGTAACGACGCCACCAATGGGCTGGAATTATTTGTGGAGGGTGCAGATTTCCGCAACGAACTACGTCGTTTGCAACCTGGATCGTACCCCTGCGTGGAGCCGGTTGAACATCGCGATTTTGAGGTGGGGCCGCCCCTGAGGGACGAAGCGGCTGGCGAGGAGGCAGCGGTTCGCTGCACAATGTAGGCATGCCCACTCAGGCCGACCCCAACGAGTCACCGCAACCTTCTCTGCACACCGAGAGGCTGGTACTACGGCCATTTCGGTATAGCGACGCCCCTAGAGCGTGTTATGCACTCATTGGCAGTCCCAGGTTCGGTCCCAACCGATTCAACAACAGCATGCTGAACGCCACGAAATGCAACCCCACCAGCACCTCAGGAACCCGCTCGTAATCTTTGACCAGACGTCTACAGCGTGAACCGCCCTGGGTTTGATGGAGGCTCCGTTCTCCCTCGAAAGGAGAGAATGGAGCATGACCCGTTACGACCAAGAAACCAAAGATCGAGTCATCCGCATGTTCATGGAGCGTCGAGAAGAAGCGCCGCACGAATCACGTTCAGCCTCTTATCGGCGCCTGCATGACCTAACCGGCATCCCGGTCGACACGATGCGCGGCTGGGTAGACAGAGCCCGCATCGACGCTGGTGACAAGCCAGGCCTGACAACCACAGAGCGTGAGGAGATCAAGGCCCTCAAGAAGGAAGTAGCCGAACTCAAACGAGCCAACGAGATCCTCAAGACAGCCAGCGCGTTTTTCGCGGCCGCGGAGCTCGACCGCCGACTCAAGTGATGGTCGCCTACATCAACGCGTATAAGAACCTGTTCGGGGTCGAGCCGATCTGCCGTGTCCTACGGGACCACAACGTGCCGATCGCCCCGAGCACGTACTACGCAGCCAAGAAGCGGCAAGCATCCGCTCGCCAGCAATCCGATGAGCGTCTCCTGGAGGTCATTCATCGGGTGCACCGCGAGAACTTTGGTGTGTACGGCGTCCGTAAGGTATGGCACGCCCTCCAGCACGAGAGTATCGACGTTGGGCGTGACCAGGTGGCGCGCCTGATGAGAGTCGCGGGCTTGAAGGGCATGACACGAAGAAGGAAGGTCCGCACGACCATCCCAACGCCTAGCGGCGTCAGCTCGCCGGATCTGGTGAGGCGAGACTGGTTCCAAGATGCGCCCGACATCGTTTGGGTGGCGGACTTCACGCACGTGCTCACTCGTGAAGGGTGGGTGTACGTGTCGTTCCTGCAGGACGGCTTCTCGAGGCGCATCCTGGGTTTCACGGTCAGTACCGGTAAGAGCAGCGAGCTGGTGATGAGGGCTCTGGAGCAGGCTGTGAGCGTCCGGCGTCGAACCGATCGGCGGTTCGTTGCTGACGGCGTGATTCATCATTCGGATGCCGGCAGTCAATATACGAGTCTGGCGTTCAGCCAGAAGTTGCTCGATCATGGCGTGAACGGTTCGATCGGTCGGGTGGGCACGGCGTATGACAATGCGTTGATGGAGAGCACGATCGGCTTGTTCAAGAGCGAGCTGATCCACGCCAGGTCGACGAGTTGGTGCTCGAGGCAGGAGGTGGAGACGGCGACGATGCGGTGGGTGAGGTGGTTCAACTGTCGGCGGTTGCACTCTTCGCTCGATTACGTCAGTCCCGTGGACTTCGAGATGGCGTACACTCAAGCGCAGGCCATGCCCAGGCTGGCCGCGTGAGAACAGAGTCTCCACGAAACCCAGTACGGTTCAACGAGAGGGGGTGATGGCAGAGAACGGTGCCGAACGCCAACGATGGCAGCCGGTCTCACGAAGGAAGGGAAGGGCGTGCAAGACAGGACTTTGAAACAGCGCTCGAACCCACATACGCCACCAGCGCCAAAGGAGGGAATGCCGTGAAAAGAACGAAGATCTACGGAAGCCTGATCGTGACGATCCTGCTGGTCGTAGGAGTGATCAGCCAGGTCCAGGCACAAGGGATGGAGGGCATGGCCTACAGCACGGAAGCCACCCTCTACACCATGCCGGGCGATTCTATGATCGTGGACAGCTGGTCGAAGCTCGTCAGGACGGACGACGCGCTCAGCATGATCCTGAAGACGAGCGGCCTCGTGCCGGACAGCCCCTACACGGTCTGGTGGGTCATCTTCAACAACCCGGGCGCCTGCAGCGCGGCTCCGGACGGCGATCCGACCGTGCCGGTCTGCGATCTCGACGACGTCTTCAACGCGGACGGCGTGCTGGATCCGCGCCCCCTGCCGAGAATCTCGTTCGTATGGGCGACAGGCAACATGAGCGACGCGAGTGGAAGCGCCACCTTCAGCGCCTACATCGAGGAGGGGGAAGCGCCGGGCTTCGCGGCCTTCGGTCCGGCCCTGCAGGACGCTCGCGGGGCGGCCGTCCACCTGGTGGTTCGGGCCCACGGCCCCACCGATCTCGCCACGCTGTTCGAGCAGATGAACACGGCCGAGGCGGATGGAGTAAACGTCCAGGCAGCCATTCACGACCCGTTCTAGCCGCGGACCTCTGTACACGACAGTTTTTGGGAAGTAGCTAAAAGGCCCTGCTAGAGGGTTGTAGATCAACCCTCTAGGAGATTCAGGTGCAAGCATTCAAAGACCTACATGCCCTGCTGTCGATTTTCAAGTTTGGGAGGACATGAGATGAAAAAAAGCCACCAATTCGCCCTGTTCGTTGCAGTTCTGTTGCTACTGTCCGCTGCCGGCAGCTTGGCGCTTGCCGCCGATCAGCACAGTGCCGATGGCAACGTCACCCTGGGCGAATCCAGCACTCAGGCCGATATCGACGCCCTCGCAGGCGTTACCGAGATCACCGGCGACCTGCATATTGAACGTCTCGGGTTCGATCCGGACTTCTCACCCTTCGATGACCTCAAGGCGATCGGGGGCAGCGTCCGCATCCTGATCAACCCCTCCCTTACCAGCATCGGTGGGTTCAATAGCCTAGAGTCGGTTGGGCAGAACGACGAGTGTTTCGGTCAATGCCCCTTCGAGATCACCAGAAACAGCGCCGTCACCAGCATCGAGGGGTTCAATAACCTCAAGACGGTTGGAGGGTTGTTCACCCTCTCCAGCCTCGGCGCCCTGACCAGCATCGGTGGGTTCGACAGCCTAGAGACGGTGAGGTGGAACTTCGAAATCTCCAACGCCAACGCCCTGACCAGCATCGGTGGGTTCAACAGCCTTGCGTCGGTTGGAAGGGACTTCATCATCTCTGAAAACAACGACCTCGCCAGCATCGAGGGGTTCAATAACCTCAAGACGCTTGGCCACGAGGCCGACCCGGAGGATCCGGCGGGCTTAATTATCGAAGACAACCCCTCCCTGACCAGCATCGGTGGGTTCGACAGCCTAGAGACGGTTAGGGTCTTCGCGATCGCCAGGAACGACGCCCTCCCCAGCATCGGTGGGTTCGACAGCCTTGCGTCGGTCGAACGCTTCCACATCGACGGCAACGCCTCCCTCACCAGCATCGGTGGGTTCGACGGCCTAGAGACGGTTGGGCTCAGGTTCTTCATCGGCGATGACCCCTACAACTTTGATTTGGTTTGGTTCGACAACCCCCTCCTCGCCAGCATCGATGGTTTCTACAATCTCGCCTGGGGGGCAGCGGGCGAAGACTGGACCGTCCAGGAGGTCACGTACATGTGTCCCAGCTTTGAGTTGACGACGGCAACAGACCCATCGTGCGTTGAGCCGTAACCAGCCCTTACAAACACCCACAACCCCGGCCACGTGAAGGGGGTGGTACCAGGAATGTCGTTGGCGAACCTGTGATAAAGTTGAGGGATTTTGGCACGAAGGAGGTAAAGGATGAAGGTATTGCTTACAGCGGTTCTCAGAATGAGTGATTGGTGACTCCGGCATGCTCAAACCAACCCAACACATCCCCCAACGACACCGTCGATAGCGCAGCCGCGATTGAGTTGACGACGGCAACAGACCCATCGTGCGTTGAGCCGTAACCAGCCCTTACAAACACCCACAACCCCGGCCACGTGAAGGGGGTGGTACCAGGAATGTCGTTGGCGAACCTGTGATAAAGTTGAGGGATTTTGGCACGAAGGAGGTAAAGGATGAAGGTATTGCTTAGGTATGCGATCACTTTGGCAACTGTCGTTACGCTGGCCACCATCTCCGCCTCGGCACAGCAAGAGCGAGGAGTCCTTCAAGGGTGGGTCCAGTTCTGGGATGCTTTCGAGGTTGGTACTGACGGAACCGGTGTGGCCATCTACGACCTGATCAACGCGGAGTACGACGTTCTCCTCACCAACCTCGATCCTCATGAGAGCTATTTCGTGTACCTGGTGGAACATCGCCCCCCGGAGCTGGTCGGCCTGGAGCTGGATTGGGGTCTCTGGGGCGGTGTGGAGACCGGGGCTGGCGCTGGGGATGACGACAAGTTCTTCTTTCTCGCTGAGGTCATCACCAACGCGCGGGGGGACGGTCTGACCAGCGTGTCCCTGGGCGCGGACTCCGCGGCGATGATGCGGCGTTTCAACATGATCTTCGTGTTCGAGGAGCGGCGCAACCCTGGTCAATCGCTGACCACGGCGCTGCTGGGGTGCAACGGTGAGTTCTACGGGGTGGGGCCTGGTATGGAGTACGAGGCGCCACCTGAAGGGGAGATGTAAGCGAGGCTGGTTGTTGCTCTTTGAGCCGTTCCTGATCTCTTCGGATCGGTCGATGGAGGGGCTCCGCCGATGGTCCCGCTCGGCTTGGCTGTGTTGATGCTGGCAAGGGTGCCGTAGGCCGGGATGGAGTTTTCGCAGGGGTCAGTTTTCCTGGGGGGGACGGGGCCACGCTGTTGGCCTCGTCTCTCCTTGAAGCTCAGCGAAGGTATTGGCTACCACCCCGAGTCCAGGTAAGATTCTGGGTATCACAAAAGACCTCTTTTGTAACCCCCAGATTCGAGCTTCCAGGATTCGCTGAGCCCAAGGCGTTTTCAGCCCCGATTTCAAGACGTTTTGTGATCCCACCCCATGCCTTCACTGGAGGCGGATCGCGCCTTCTGGCCTCAGAGCGCAATGGCTTTCATGCCGATTCGCTCCTTACGTGCAGCGGCCGGATCCACGACCCAGCGCGTTGCGTGTAACGCAGGTATGTCACCCGCCCGTTCATTCGGAAGAGCTGTTGCACTCCTTACCGATGGTCTTCAGCCCTATCTTGTGGCTCAAAGCCCAGAACCTCGTGGGCGTGGCTCAGATCTCGGTAGCCCCACCTATTGTCCGAAACCACGAAGAAGGTATCGAACTTCAGATCGGCGGGTGCGGCCACACAGGACTCGACCATACGGGCGATGTCGCGCTGGCTGCACCAGACCGCAAAGTCGCGAGCGCTGAGGGGGCGATCTTCTTTGGTCACGTGGCCGATGCGCAGGCAGATGATGGACAGGTCGGTCGTGTCGGTGTAGTGTCGGGCCAACGCCTCACCCCAAACCTTGCTAGCACCATAGACGCCGCTGGGTCGAGATGGAGTCTGGTGGGTAAGCATGGGCCAGGAGGCGGGAGCATCGTCGTAGCGACCCTCGGCGACGGTACGGTATGGGTCTTCCTTTTCCCAGCCGGAGACAGTTGCCCCGCTGCTGGCATAGATCACCCGCCTTACCCCGGCTTCCCGCGCTGCCTCGAAGACGTTGTAGGTGCCCACTACGTTTACCGCCTGCAGCTCCTCCCAGGTGTACTGCTCACCCGCTTTGGCGGCCAGGTGAACGACGGTGTCCTGCCCGGTAAAGGCAGGCCTGATAGCCTGAAAGTCCGCGATATCGGCTCGGTGACAGGTCACGCCGGCCACATCGCTGCGGTTGACGGCGCTCAATTCACAGGTGCCTGCCAGCCGCTCTTTCACCAGACCGCCAATCAGTCCGCTCATGCCGGTTACCAGTACCTTCATCCTGGTCATGGTTCAACTCCTTTGTTAGCCGGGGGTGATGGCCTCATACTGGTTGCGGAGCAGCACCGCCAGCTCTGGCTCGCACGTGAGGTTGACGCGTAGCGGCCCCGTGGCCACGCTGATGCAGGCAGACAACTTCCCGCCGACTTTGAACACCAGGGTGTCGAAGTCGAACGGGAAGTCCTCGCGACTGCCGGGTTTTTCTCCGGAGTAGGCGCGGAGCTGCTCGAGGCTCGTCACGCCTGTGAGGTGCTTCTGCTCAGGCTTGGCTCTCGATCACCTTGGTGCCGGCCAGGCGGTCGCCCCAGCGGCGGCCTTCGTCGTTGGTGAGGACCAGCACGATCTCGACGATGCCCAGAATCGCGCCGACGATGCCCACGATGGGGATGAGCAGCCAGCCGATGATGGGGATGAAGATGAGTACCTGGGCCAGCGAGCCGAACACCAGCGTCCAGTTGCGGCGGACCGACGTCATGATCGACATCTGGCCCCCGTCGACGATGACCGGGCGCAGCTTCATCAGCTGCTTGCCGATCGAGCGGTACTTCATGAAGTCGTACTCGAAGCCGTCGCGGGTCAGGATGTAGACGATCCCGATGATGCCGCCAACGACTGGGATGAGGCCGACGGCTGCAGCGATGGCGCCGTCGATGATGACGGCGATGAAGCGCTTGCCCAGGTCGGCTTTGCCGCTCGTGGCGGTGACTGCCACTGGGGCAGCTGCCGAAGCTTCTGCCGGGGGCGCCTCCTGCGGTGTGGGTGTCTCGTCGGCTTGAGACTCCTGGGCGGCTCCCTCGTTCTCGGGTCGTTCTGGATCCATGACCCCTCCTTTCGACAGCTACTGCCGGTATCTGTATGGTAGACCACATTGGCGCAGATGAAAAGGTTATGTGAGGATTTTTGCCAGCGCAGATGGGGTCGAGTGGGCTGCTTTTTGGTTCGGTAGGGGCGGTTTCCCACCCGGAGAGGGGCCAGCACACGCGGCTTCGAGGTCGCCGTGACAGCGTCATGCGACGGCCTCACCAGCCAGTTTCAGATGGGTCGTCGAGTGGCCTGTCAAGGCCCGCTGCCGGCGCTGGATCGGTGGGGAGTTAGAGCCTGCCGTAGCGTTTCAGGTAGACGAGATTGCTGATCGTGGTGAGCGGGTACCACTGCGTCAGCTGATGCTGATCCTGCCAGTTGCCGCCGGGCTGCTGACCCCGCTCGAGGTGGTCGAGGTCGCGGTCGATCAGCTGTTCGGGCACATGCGGAACCAGGTCCGGGTGGGTGAGCAGACCCAGCAGGGTGCCGTACTGTTCCGGCGGGGCGGCTGCGGCCAACGCCACCAGCGTTTCGGCGGTCACCTCCCGGTAGGCATCGAGGTCGTTGTCGTCGGTAAGCCCATAGAAGTAGTCGACCGGGCGGTAGAGCATGAACAGCCATTCGGTCTCACGGATAGCGTCGAGCGTGACGTTCGCCTCGACCCAGGCGCGGCTACGGTCGAGCAGTCTGGGGGTGGCCAGGCCGAGGCGGGCCAGGTTGCCGACGATGCTTTCGGGCACGCGTTGGCCACCCCATTCGGTCCACCAGGGGGCGCTGGGGTGGCGGTCGAGGGTGGTGGGGTTACCGAGGCTGCCGTCCTCTTCCTGAACGCTTTCCAGCCAGGCAACGGTGCCGCCTAGCAGCGGCTTGACTTCGAGACCGAGGCTGCGGTTCACGATGAGCAGCAGCTCGAGCTGGGCAGGATTTGAGTCGGGGCTCCGGAGGTCATGCTCGAGGCCGTGGCCGAAGCCGCCGTCGGGGTTCTTGAAGGCCTCCAGGGCCCGGCGGACCTCTTCGTTGGGGCGGCCGTCGATGAGGTGGCCGAACAGCGACCGCTCCCACAGGTCGCCGTGGCGGTAGACGAAGTCGCGGGCTGCGTCGATGGAGACCATGGGTTGCCAGCCTTTCCTAGGGCTCGATACAAGCGGGTGAGCCGGTCAGCTCACCCCACTACCTTAATTATTAAGGGTGACACCCCTATGTCAGCATCGCTTCGCGGTAGCGCCCTGCCAGCTGGGCAGCTTCCTCGAAAAGCCTCTGCCGCAGGCTGGCCGGCTCGAGCACCGTCACCGCCCCGCCCCAGCTTTGCAGCCAGGGCAGCACCTCTTCGGCCCGGCGGGCCTTGAGGGTGACGAGCAGCCCCTCCGGAGTGGGCGTCTCGTCGGTCATGAAGTACGACGGCGTCTCCGGTAACCAGCGCGAGGCTTCCGGGGTAAAGCGCACCACCACCACCAGGTTGCGGTCCTCGGTGGCTGGCAGGCTCTGGACCGGTGCTCGGCGCTCGAAGCGCCGGTCCACGAGCTGCAGCGCCTCCATCCGGTTCAGTCGGAAGGTGCGCAGGGCCCGGCGGCTATGGCAAAAGCCCGACATCAGCCAGATCCCGTTCATGTGGAACATGTTGTGGGGATCGACCGTGCGGACGCTTTCGCTGCCGTCGTGCCGCTTGTAGTAGCGGAAGGTCACCGTCTGCTTGCTCATCACCGCCCGCCGCATCCGCTGCAAGGACGCACGGATCGCTCCCCGGGATGGGTCGTCGAGCTCCAAGAAGCGGATGTTGTCTCGAAGGTAGTCCACCTCGGCTCGTAGCGTCGCCGACAGCACCCCCTCGATCTTTCGGCCGGCCGCCTCTGCCACCCGGCGGTATTCGGTGTCGAAACTGTGCGCCATCACCTCGGCACCCAGGAGCAGCAGGGTGGCCTCATCGCTACTGAACTGGACCGGCGGCAGGAAGTAGCCCTCCATAAGCCAATAGCCCTGGCCCGGGGAAGACACGACCGGGACCCCCGTCTCGTTGAGGGCCGCGATGTCGCGGTAGATGGTTCGTTTCGAGACCTCGAAGGTCCGGGCGAGCGCTTCGGCGGTGCGGCGCCCGCCCCCCTGCAGCTCCAGCACGATGGCGAGCAGGCGGTCGGTTCGGTTCACGACAGCACTATCTCTAGCCTCGGCCCAGCAGCCGGCCGAAGAACGCCATGGTGCCGAAGACGATCCGCTGGAGCGGGTAGGGGGGTGAGGCTAGGCGGAACTCATGGCGGTGGCGCGTCAGGATGGAGGCCAGCGTCAATGGTGAAGGGCGGCGGTCTTCGGGTAGCGACCAGATGGCTTCGAAGAAGGCCTCGCTTTTCAGGGCGGGCACGATCTCCCACCGCAGCCGCGTTTCAGGAGCCTCGCCGGACCACATGGCGTGAACCGTTCCGGCCGCTACCTCGAAGAGATCGCCGGCCTCGTAGGTGTGTTCCTCATCGCCCCGCTTAACCACGATCTCGCCTTCGAGAACCTCAAAGCGCTCCTCCTGACGAGGGTGGTAGTGGGCTGGTGGGCGCCTGTCCGACGGGAGGTAAAGCACCTCCAGGAGCAGCCGGTCGCCGCCGCTGTCGGCGGTGGTCTCGCGAAAGGTAATGCTCTCGCCCCGAGCGCTGGTGAGGGTGTCCCCGGCTTGGGCCATGATCGAGTATACGGTGGGGGCGGCGCGTCCCTAGAAGCGGTCGCTCACGCTCACCCCGCGCTGGCCGAAATTGCCCATGGCGGCCAGCTCATCGCCGGCCTCGTCGAGCGCGATCCGTCCAAACCACGGTTCGAGTGTACCGGTTCAGTCTGCCGCCTCCGCCGCTACCGTTCCCAGCACCTTGGACAGAAAGCGTCCGGTGTGGCTGCCGCCGTCCAGCGCTACCGCTTCAGGGCTTCCCTCGGCCACGATCTTTCCGCCGCCGTCGCCCCCCTCCGGCCCCAGATCGATGAGCCAGTCGGCGGTCTTCACCACGTCGAGATTGTGCTCGATCACGACCACCGTGTTGCCGCTGTCCACCAGCCGGTGGAGCACCTCGAGGAGGCGCTGCACGTCGGCAAAGTGGAGCCCGGTTGTGGGTTCGTCGAGGATGTAGACGGTGCGGCCGGTGTCGCGCTTGGAGAGCTCCTTGGCGAGCTTGATGCGCTGGGCTTCGCCGCCGGAGAAGGTGGTGGCGCTCTGCCCTAGCTTGATGTAGTCGAGCCCAACGTCGTGCAGCGTGGTCAGGACGCGCCGGATCTTGGGGTGGTTCTCGAACAGCAGCAGCGCCTCCTGCACGTCCATCTCGAGCACGTCGGCGATGCTTCGGCCCTTGTACCTCACGGCCAGCGTCTCGCGGTTGTAGCGGTGCCCGTTACACTCCCGACACGACACCCACACGTCGGCGAGGAAGTGCATCTCGATGCGGTTCTGGCCGTGGCCCCCGCAAGCCTCGCAGCGGCCGCCCTTGACGTTGAACGAGAAGCGGCCCGGTTTGTAGCCGCGCATCTTGGCTTCGGGCGTCATGGCGAACACCTTGCGGATCTCGTCGAACACGCCGGCGTAGGTAGCGGGATTGGAGCGCGGGGTGCGGCCGATCGGATCCTGGGTGATGTGGATGACCTTGTCGACCTGGTCGAGCCCCAGCAGCCGCTCGAGGGGCCCCTGGCTGGCCTTGCTGCCCATCAACCTTCGCGCCAGAGCGGGGTAGAGGGTGCCGGTGACCAGGCTCGATTTGCCCGAACCCGACACCCCGGTTACGCAGGTTAGGGTGCCGAGCGGGATCCGGGCGGTCACCTCTTGGAGGTTGTGAAGGCCGGCGCCCTGCAATTCGAGCCAGCCTAGCGGGGTTCTGCGCTCCGGGTGAGGCGGCCGAATCTGAAGTTGACCGTTGAGGAACTTGCCGGTGAGCGACACGGGGTCGGCCGCCAGCGCGTCGGCCGGACCTTCCGCCACCAGTGCGCCACCCTCGACGCCCGCCCCGGGACCGAGATCGACGATCCAGTCGGCGGCGCGCATGGTCTCTTCATCGTGCTCCACGACCAGCACCGTGTTGCCCATGTCGCGCAGTCGCAGCAGGGTGTCGATGAGGGCCTGGTTGTCGCGGGCGTGAAGGCCGATCGAGGGCTCATCCAAGATGTAGAGCACCCCCATCAGCCCCGATCCGATCTGGCTGGCCAGGCGGATGCGCTGCCCTTCGCCGCCCGACAGGGAGCCGGCGCGGCGGTCGAGGGTGAGGTAGTGCAGCCCCACGTCGAGCATGAAGCGCAGGCGTTCGCCGATCTCCTTGAGGACTTCTCCGGCGATCTCCAGGGTGCGGGTGTCGCTGTCGGCGATCAACGCTTCGATCCAGCTATAGGCCTCTCCGATCGAGAAGGCGCTCAGGTCCGGCAAGGTCAGGTCGCCGACCGTCACCGCCCGCGCCTCGGGGCGCAGCCGGGCGCCGTCGCAGTCGGGGCAGGGCAGCTCGCGCATGAAGCTCTCGTACCAGCGTTGGGCGACGTCCGAGCTGGTCTGGCGGTAGCGGCGGCGTACGTTGTGCACGATGCCGTATAGCGGCCTGGTTCGGCGCCGCACGTAGCCCTTGGCAGTGCGGTGGGTGAAGCGGATTTTCTCTCCCCGGGAGCCGTACAGGAGCGCGTTCCTGGCACGTTCCTGCAGATCCTTCCAGGGGGTGTCGAGGCTGAAGCCGTAGTGCGCGGCGATCGACTCGAGGGAGCTGACGGTCCAGCCCTCCTTCTTGCGCACTTCGCCGTAATAGCGCAGCGCCCCCTCGTTGAGTGACAGCTTGGGGTCGTCGACGATCAGCTCGGGATCGACGTTCATCTCGGTGCCGAGCCCCTGGCAGGTCTCGCACATCCCCAGGGGGCTGTTGAAGCTGAACATCGGGGTGGACAGCTCCGGGAACGAGAGGTTGCAGTGGGGGCAGGCGTGGTGTTCGCTGAGCAGCCATTCGTGCTCGCCGAGGTCGGCTATCAGGAGCCCTTCAGCGGCCCGCAGGGTGACCTCGACCGAATCGGTGAGGCGCGACCGGAAGGTGTCATCTGCCTCGTCGGGCACCACCAGGCGATCGACCACGATCTCGATGTTGTGCTTCTTCTTCTTCTCCAGCGTGACGCCGTCGGCGAGCCGCACCTCGGCGCCGTTCACCCGGGCCCGAGCGTAGCCGTCGGCCGTGGCGGCGGCCAGCGTGTCGGCGTGGGTGCCTTTGCGGTTCCGGACCACCGGCGCCAACAGTTGAATCCGGGTGCCGGGCTCGAGCGCGGCCAGCTGCTGGGCGATCTGCTCGGCCGATTGGGCCCGCACCTCGCGGCCGCAGTTTGGACAGTGGGGTAGCCCCACGTTGGCGTAGAGGACCCGCAGGTAGTCCATCACCTCGGTCACGGTCGCCACCGTCGAGCGGGGATTCTTGCTGACCGTCTTCTGCTCGATGGCGATGGCGGGGGAGAGGCCCCCGATGTAGTCGACCTTCGGTTTCTCCATCTGCCCCAGAAACTGCCTCGCGTACGACGACAGGCTCTCGACGTAGCGCCGCTGCCCTTCGGCATAGATGGTGTCGAAGGCCAGCGAACTCTTGCCGCTCCCCGACACCCCGGTGATCACCGTCAGGGTGTCACGGGGGATGCGGACGTCGAGATTCTTGAGATTGTGATGCTTGGCGCCACGGACGTGCAGGTGGGTCTGGGCCATAGGAGTGGTGGGCCTCCCGGAACTCTCCAAAGGTGAGTATACCTTAATAATTTAGCACCGTGCCATCGAAAGCACCCACCCCCGTCGCCGCCGGGGTCCGACCACGAATCCTCCACGCCGGCGCTTCGGCGGTGCGGCTATCATGCCCACGTGGCCAGCGGACGCACCCATGAGACCATCAATCTGGTGGTCCTCGGCAGCTTGGCGGCGGCCTACGCCTTCGGCCTCACTCAGGGGCTCAACGCCGAGCTGGAGGCGTTGGCGCCACCCCGTACCCGACTCACATTTGCGGTGGCCTACCTGGTGGGCACGTTTCTGGTGACGCCCGATCTCGACCTGGCCGAACGGCGGGTGCGGGCCAAGAACAACTGGGGCGTGCTCGGACTCATATGGGTGCCCTACGGGGCGCTGTTCAAGCATCGCGGGTGGTCGCACAGCTGGTTCGTCGGCCCCCTCACGCGGCTTCTCTATCTGGTGGTGCTGGTGCTGGCGCTGGCCTTTTTAGTGACCCGGGCCTCAACTCTGCTGGGGTATCCCTTGCGCCTCGGCACACCGCTGGTGGCGGGTTGGCGCGAACTCGCGCTGGGGGCGCTGGCGGGCTACTACCTGAGCCAGTGGCTGCACCTGATCGCCGACGGCATCTGGCCCGATCACGGCCCCAGGCGGCTGGGTCGGCGCCGCAGGTAGGACGGGTTGCGGTCGCATTCTATGGTGTGCGCTAGAGGGAGCCTCCCACGATGAAAGCGACCGGGACGTTTGAGGTGCTCATGACGCTTGACAGAGATCCTGCGAATACCTTCTCGGTATAGGTCATTCTACAACGTGGTGCCCCTAGCGCCAGGGATTAAGGGTGCCCAGCAGCCGGACCTCAACCCACTACCTCAAACCTAACCGCTTCCCGGGAACGACGCTGTAAGGACGTCCCTGACATCCTCCAGAGTCATCTCTCGACCCCGCTCCACAGCCGCAGTGAACCCCTCCGGAGTCATTGAGCCTTCGAGCTCAGAAAGAGCCTTCTTCGCCTCGGTAAGAACCCCGTCCGGCATATACCGTGCCCCGACAAGACGCGCCAACAACGCAACCGCCAGGCCAACATTCCCCTCAGCAGCCAACAACTCAGTCCAACTCAACAGATGACCCTGTGAACCGTACTGGGTTTCGTGGAGACTCTGCTCTCACGCGGCCAGCCTGGGCATGGCCTGCGCTTGAGTGTACGCCATCTCGAAGTCCACGGGACTGACGTAATCGAGCGAAGAGTGCAACCGCCGACAGTTGAACCACCTCACCCACCGCATCGTCGCCGTCTCCACCTCCTGCCTCGAGCACCAACTCGTCGACCTGGCGTGGATCAGCTCGCTCTTGAACAAGCCGATCGTGCTCTCCATCAACGCATTGTCATACGCCGTGCCCACCCGACCGATCGAACCGTTCACGCCATGATCGAGCAACTTCTGGCTGAACGCCAGACTCGTATATTGACTGCCGGCATCCGAATGATGAATCACGCCGTCAGCAACGAACCGCCGATCGGTTCGACGCCGGACGCTCACAGCCTGCTCCAGAGCCCTCATCACCAGCTCGCTGCTCTTACCGGTACTGACCGTGAAACCCAGGATGCGCCTCGAGAAGCCGTCCTGCAGGAACGACACGTACACCCACCCTTCACGAGTGAGCACGTGCGTGAAGTCCGCCACCCAAACGATGTCGGGCGCATCTTGGAACCAGTCTCGCCTCACCAGATCCGGCGAGCTGACGCCGCTAGGCGTTGGGATGGTCGTGCGGACCTTCCTTCTTCGTGTCATGCCCTTCAAGCCCGCGACTCTCATCAGGCGCGCCACCTGGTCACGCCCAACGTCGATACTCTCGTGCTGGAGGGCGTGCCATACCTTACGGACGCCGTACACACCAAAGTTCTCGCGGTGCACCCGATGAATGACCTCCAGGAGACGCTCATCGGATTGCTGGCGAGCGGATGCTTGCCGCTTCTTGGCTGCGTAGTACGTGCTCGGGGCGATCGGCACGTTGTGGTCCCGTAGGACACGGCAGATCGGCTCGACCCCGAACAGGTTCTTATACGCGTTGATGTAGGCGACCATCACTTGAGTCGGCGGTCGAGCTCCGCGGCCGCGAAAAACGCGCTGGCTGTCTTGAGGATCTCGTTGGCTCGTTTGAGTTCGGCTACTTCCTTCTTGAGGGCCTTGATCTCCTCACGCTCTGTGGTTGTCAGGCCTGGCTTGTCACCAGCGTCGATGCGGGCTCTGTCTACCCAGCCGCGCATCGTGTCGACCGGGATGCCGGTTAGGTCATGCAGGCGCCGATAAGAGGCTGAACGTGATTCGTGCGGCGCTTCTTCTCGACGCTCCATGAACATGCGGATGACTCGATCTTTGGTTTCTTGGTCGTAACGGGTCATGCTCCATTCTCTCCTTTCGAGGGAGAACGGAGCCTCCATCAAACCCAGGGCGGTTCAGCCGGTTGTAGCGGCCCTCGGGGCTCATGCGCAAGAGTGACTTGTCCACCAGCCTCGCTAGGAGCGGCAGGGTCGCCCCAGCCACCATACTTGCGGCCGCCCGCGTGAAGCCACCACGGAACACCGACAACCGACGAAGAGCCTCCCGCTCCTGTTCGTTTAGCAGCGACCAGGAGTGATCGAACAACACCCGCACACCCCGATGACGTTCACTCACATCCCGGGTTGGGGATTCCAACAGATCGATACCGGTCTCGAGTTCTTTCACGATCGCATCGGTAGGCAGAGCCCGCAACCAACTCGAGGCCAGCTCTATAGCGAGGGGCATGCCCTCCACCAACTGGCAGATCCTGTTCACCGGCAGCAGGGTTTTGGGGGTCAAGGAGAAGCCATGTTGCGCCCGCTTCGCGCGCTGCAGGAACAGCCTCACTGCATCGAACGACTCTGCTTGTTCCAGCGGGGTGGTCTCCTGTGGGTAGGTGAGGCCTTCGATGGTGAACACCCACTCGTGCTCCAGGTTCAGCCTCTCCCGCGACGTCACGAGCAGCTTCAGCCCAGGACAGTGATCGATCAGCTCACGAACGAACGGTGTTCCCTCGAGGAGCTGCTCGAAGTTGTCCAGCACCAGCAGCAACCGCTTCTCAGCGAGGAAGCGTTTCACGACGCTTGAAGCGTCCTCCTGACCAGACAGGGTGAGCTCCAGGGCGCCAGCCAACACAGCCGGGAAGGACGCTGCACTGGTGACGGCCTCCAAAGGAACGAACACCACCCCATCAACGAAACTGCCCACCTCGAGTTGCTCCTGGGCCGCCTGGAGCGCCAGCCGGGTCTTGCCCAACCCACCCCCACCAACCAACGAGAGTAGCCGGCAGTCCGAGTTAGTGAGCAGCTCGCTGACCTCTCCTAGCTCCCGTTCTCTGCCTACGAATCGTGTTGCTTGAACCGGCAGGGTATCCCGAGCTCCTGTGGCGGTGCCCGCGTCTTTTTGAAGGGCCGCCCTGGCCTCTTCGACAGACAATCTCAAGTCCAGGTCATAACCCATCGCTTCCTTGCGGACTTCCGAAGCCCCCGAGTGCTCCCCAGCCTGGAACAGCACGAATAACCGCTCGAGATCCTCCGGTTCAGGTTCCTGGGCGCCTGGTAGCAGGTACGCCCGCAGCGCCAGCTCAGCACCCAAGCTGAACTCCCCTACACCGGCGTGCTCCTCCCCGAGGGTAAGCAGAGCCTGCCGTACCCGAGAGCCCAACAACTCCCTCGTTGCGTAGATCCACTCCTCGAGTTCCACCCCGCCAGCGCTCGGATCCACCCCCGCAAGGAAGGCACCACTGTAGAGCTCTACGGCCTCGTTGTTTTCTCTACGCTCAAGCGCTTCCATGAGTTGCCTGGCGTCACACTCGACCTCGCACCACACGGAGGCGTCATCGGACCCCACCAGGCCCGGGCTGGCCTTCCGTAGGTATGCCAAGGCCGTGGCTAAGCTGTTCTGAGGGTTCGTCGCGTCCCGCCAGAACAATTCCCTTAGCAACCAACGCTCCTTCGCACCCTCAACCGCCAGGTACGAGAGCAACAACATGGGTTTCACTCGCTTGAACGGCACGCCTTCAAGCGACAACCCACCCAGTGTCCGCAACCGCATCCCCTTCAGTATAGGGCCTCCCGTAGCGCGCCTCAGGGACGCCTCTCAGCTGGTGCGACCTAGCGATCACGCTCCGATCACGCAGCGATGCCTCAGCAATGCAGACCCCCCGTGCACCCTGGCATCAGCAAGCGAACGAAAGGAGAACCACATGAACGAAAACCACAAGCCCCAAGCCCAAGTCCGCCCGAGCAACTACGCCTCTAGCCGAAAGGAAACAATCATGAAAACTGCCCTCAAGACCCTCATCGCCACCCTCGCCCTGTCCGCTCTGCTCAGCTCCGCGGTTGCCCAGAGCAACTACCACGCCCCCACCCTGAAGGACTACGCTATCGCCTCCGGCGTGATCTGGATCGAACCGGTCGCCCTGGCTGATCTGCCTCAGTTCTCCGACACCAGGATCGAGTCCCTCGCGGAAATCGCGACAGTGGTCGCTGACAGGCACCACGGCGGTGATGTGGTTGCCGCTTGCGAAAGCCTCTCGTACATCTTCGAATCGCTTGCTCAGATGAACCGCGTGATCGCGGTGCTGACCGAAAGCTGAACCGAATGGCCACACCCCGGGCGAGCGTCCACAGGGTACGACCTGATGGACGCTCGCCTCGCCCGGGGAACGCGGAGCAACAGGGAAGGAGTGGGAACCGATGAGCCGGGCCAACCCCGAAACAACAGAACCGACGAGGCGCCGTTTCCCGAAGGTTCTCCTGGCGCGGGCACGAGCTCGGCCAATGCGTCATGACCGCAACCTCAAGGGCCGCGACCGGAGGTTTACCCGGGGACTCTTGAACCTTCTTGTGTGGTTGATGATGCTGGTACTTATCCAGGCATCTGCTCTCGACCACGGCTCATTGACGGTAGCGACGGAGGGGTTCGTGTCCTGCACGGATAGGAGTCCGTTCAACTCGTCCGCGGCCCACCTCAGTCCGGACCAGAGCTCCGCTATGGAGCGGAGCTACCAACAAGCCGTTTGCTCTCCATTCTCCACGGTTGAGCCGCTTCCCAAGAACATCTTCCAGAGGTTTCTCGTGCTTCTCGAAGAGTGCTGCGGGAGCTGTTACATCTGCCGATTCTGATCCGTCGCGATGGCACCCGAGCGTCCAGCCCATGTACTAGCGGTCTCCCGTGGTTGTCAAGCGAGGATGCCGACGGCTATCACCGGGAGCTTGTATTGCAACTCCAGCCGTAACCCGAGCTGCGCTAGCCCGGCAGTTCCAGCGCGCCCCGCATCACCGGCACCACCTGACCGCCGACATCAACGGTGCCGCCATCCCCGCTCACGTGCACGTGAACGAAGCTCTGCCGCCCCATCTTGGTGCCCTGTTCGCTGACCACCTTCAGCAGGCCGTTGCGGATCTCGGCCAGCCGGTATCTGGCCAGGTAGGCGCCGAGCGGGCCGTGGGCGCTCCCGGTGGCGGGGTCCTCGGCGATGCCGACCGTATGCGGGGCGAACATGCGCGAGTAGAAGCGGTCGTCGCCGTTGGGGGCGAACACGAAGACCGCGAGCGGGTCGTGGTCGGCGAAGCTGGCCAGTAGCCGGGCGACGTCGAGCTGGATTGCGTCGACTGTTCTGGGTGTGGCCAGGGGTACCATCAGATACGGAACGCCGGCCGAGGCGACCTGAAGCGGCTGCTCCAGGAGGTCTCCCTCGGTCAGGCCGAGTGCCCCGGCGAAGTCGGCGCGGTTGTCGAAGCGGTGCCCCAGCACTGCCGGAGGGGAGCGGAGCCACAGGAAGTCGGGGTTGGCGGGGTCGCCCTCCAGCCTCACGGAGACGGGGCCAACCCCCTCCTCGAGCGTCAGCTCGCTGCCGCGCGCGAGGCCCTCGGTAGCCAGCACCCAGGCGGTTCCTAGGGTCGGGTGTCCGGCGAAGGGCAGCTCCTGGGCCGGGGTGAAGATGCGGACCTTGGCGCTGTGGTTGGCGTCTGCAGCCGGCAGGATGAACGAGGTCTCCGACAGGTTCATCTCCTTGGCGATGGACTGCATGTCTAGGCTGCTCAACCCTTGGGGGTTGGTGATCACAGCCAGCGGGTTGCCACCGAAAACCCGGTCGGTAAAGACATCGACCTGAATCACTTGGTATTGCCGGACGGCGCTCATGGCCCGCTAGCGGCCTCGGGGCGGCGGATGGCAGGGGTAGAGACTGGCAGGCCTCGTTCTGCCAGGCTGCGTTCGCGTGGTTGTTCGCCCACGCCTTCGGTTCGGGCGAGCACTATTTCGGTTCGCACGTCGACGGAGAGGTTGCCGCGGTCATCCATGCCACCATTGTAGGGTGGGCCGCCGTTGGGAGAGGTGAGTACCTTTCCGGCAGGTCTCCATCAGGGCGCGTTTCGGCCCCACGGGGGCGTATACTGGTCGCTTGTGAACGTCACCGAAGCCACCCTCGACAAGCTCGCCTTCGGGCGCGTGCGCGACGCCTTGGGGGAGCGGTGTGCCTCGCAGCTGGGAATCGAGCGCGTTCAGGCGCTGGCGCCGGGCGCTGCCCGCGAGCAGGTCGAACGGACCCAAGACCGCGTAGAAGAGGTCGTCGAGAGCGGTGATCTGTCATTGGGTGGGGTGCGCGACGTGCGCCCCCTCGTCGAGCGCGTCCGCCAGACGCAGATGCTCGAGGGGCGGGAGATCCTGGAGATCGCCTACACCATGGACGCCGCCGGCTCGGTCCGACGCGCCATTCTGAACACGGATCGGCCGGCTCTGGCCGAGCTGGCCGAACGGATGAGCGCGTTCGACGGCGCCCTGCGGCTGGTACGTGAGCAGCTCGACAACAACGGCGATGTTCGCGACGACGCCACGCCCAAACTACGGGAGCTTCGGCAGCGCCTGGCGCCGCTACGGGGCCGCATTCGCGAGCGCCTGCAGAGCCTCCTGGAGCGGTACCGCGACGCCGTTCAGGACCCCATCATCACCCTGCGCCGTGACCGCTACGTGATCCCCATCCAGGCGAACCTGCAGTCGCGGGTGCCGGGGATCGCGCTCGACTCCTCCGATTCGGGGGCGACGGTGTTCATAGAGCCGCAGTCGGTGGTGCCGCTCAACAACGAACTGGCCCTGCTCGAGTTCGAGGAACGCGATGAGGTGCGCCGCATCCTGATCGCCTTGGGGCAGCGGGTGGCGTTCGAACCCGGCCTCGACGAGACCCTGGTGGTGCTTGCCGAGCTCGATCTGATCAACGCCTCGGCGCGGCTGGCCCAGGACTGGCAGCTGGTGCCGCCGACCTTCGACGACGACGGCCGGGTGCGACTCCTCGGGGCCCGCCACCCGCTGATCGATGGCTGTGTGGCCAACACGCTCGAGCTCGATGGCGAGCAGCGCTTGCTGGTGGTTACCGGGCCCAACGCCGGCGGCAAGACGGTCCTCATCAAGACCCTGGGGCTGGCCGCCCTGATGGCGCAGAGCGGACTGTTCGTGGCGGCCTCATCGGAACGGCCGGCTCGGCTGCCCTTCTTCGAGAGAATCCACATCGATATCGGCGACGAGCAGAGCATCGAGGCCAGCCTCAGCACCTACGCCGGCCACCTGACCAACCTCAAGACGATCGTGGAGCGCGCCGACGCCCACACCCTGATCCTCATCGACGAGCTAGGTTCCGGTACCGATCCTGCCGAGGGCGCGGCCCTGTCGCAGGCGATCCTCGAGACGGTGCTCGCCAAACGGGCCCTGGGGCTCGTCACCACCCACCTGGCTCCCCTCAAGGTGTTCGCCTCCGAAGCGGCGGGGGTGCGCAATGCGGCCATGCGCTTCGACGTGGAGGCGCTGGCCCCTACCTACCAGCTGGTGGTGGGGCAACCGGGCAGGAGCTACGCCCTGGCTATCGCCGACAGGCTCGGACTCGACGCGGATCTGCTGGCTCGGGCTGCCGAGATCCTCGGCCCCGAGGGCGAACGCCTCGAGACCCTGCTGGAGATGCTCGAGGCGCAGCGCGAACGGCTCGAGGTGGAGCTGTCCGAGGCCCGTGAAGCGCGTGACGTGGCCGTTCAGGAGGCCGATCTCCTGCGTACCCAGATCGACACCCTGCGGTCCAAGGAGGCCGATGTCCTGGCCGCCGCCGCGGGCCGGGCCGAGGAGATGCTGCAGGACACCCTGCAGCGCGCCAAGGAGCTCAAGCGGACGGCTACCACCGATCCCGAAGGGCGTTCGCAGGCTCTCGACGAGATCCAGCGGCTTCGCCGCGAGGCGCGCGGGCAGGCTGAGCGCCAGCCCGACCAGCAGCCCGCAGCGGGCAAAGACCCGCTCCAGCCCGGGGCCTTGGTCCGCGTCGAGTCGTACGGGGCCGACGGTCCCATCCTCGAGGTGCGCGGTGGCAAGGTAGTGGTGCAACTCGGGCTCCTCAAGGTCGAAAGCGAGCGCAGCGACGTCGCCCTGCTCGAACCGGCGGCAACGCACCAGGCTCCCGAGACCATCCCTATCGGCGGGGGGTTCCCGGCCGAGCTGAACATCCGTGGGGAGCGGGCCGAGCAGGGCCTCGAAAAAGTGCGTGAGTACGTCCTCGAGGCGCACGCCCTCAAGGTCGCCAAAGTACGCATCGTGCACGGCAAGGGGACCGGGGCGTTGCGCGACGCCGTACGGGGCTATCTGAAGAACGAGAAACGCGTCGAGCGCTTCGAGGACGCCGTCCCCTACGAGGGTGGGCATGGGGTGACCGTGGCCTGCCTGCGAGGGGTCTGAAGCACGTTCCTACATCGGAAGCTAGACGCGACCTCCGACGTGACCATATGGCATGCTCGAGCCATGCCCGCCCCCACCCCGGCAATCGTCTTCGATCTCGACGGCACGCTGGTCGATTCGCTGCCCGACATCATCGCGAGCTTCCGCCACGTGATCGCCGAGCGCGCCCTGCTGGTGCCGAGCGAAAAGGCCGTACTCGGCGAGGTCGGCAAGCCGCTCGAAGAGATGTACGAGGCGCTCGTTCCGGGCGCCGATCCGGCAGAGCTCACGGCGGCCTACCGCCGCCACTACCCGCACCACTTCAGCGACCACTCCCGCCCCTTTCCGGGCGTTCCCGAGCTGCTGTCGGAGCTCGGCGCCCGCGGCTACCTGAGGCTGGTGGCGACCACCAAGGGCTCAGCCATGGCTCGAGGTCTGGTGGCGGCTCTCGGGCTCACGCCCCTCCTGGATCACGTACAGGGGACCGACGGTTTTCCCTACAAGCCGGCCCCCGATGTGGTCTTGAGGGCGCTGGCTGCGGTCGCCGGCGATGGCTTGTGGCTGGTGGGGGACACCACCACAGACATCGAAGCGGGCAGGGCGGCCGGCCTCCGGACCTACGCCGTCACTATGGGGTACCCACGACGGCGCGCGGCTCGCCGGCGCCCGGCCCGACGCGCTCGCACCGAATCTCGATCAGCTGCTCGACCTGCTCTAGAGTCGATCCCAACCGGCCGCGACGGCCCACCCCGTTTCGAGCCTTACGGACGTCCCTTGGACCGCTGCGTTAGCCTGTAGCTATGGACAACCTCGAGAAGCAGTACGTCATCGACGCGCTCGCCACCGACACCTGGCGCATGTTTCGCATCATGGGCGAATTCGTTCAGGGCTTCGAAGAGATGGCGGACATCGGTAAGGCGGTGACCATCTTCGGCTCGGCGCGGCTCGAAGCCAGCAACGAGATCTATCAGAAGGCGGAGGAGCTGGCCGGCAGTCTCGCCGAATGTGGCTACACGGTGATAACCGGCGGTGGCCCAGGCATCATGGAGGCGGGCAACAAAGGCGCCTTGGAGGCCGGTGGCCGATCGGTCGGCATCAACATCACGCTGCCGCACGAGCAGGCCCCCAACGGCTACCAGACCGACAGCCTGAACTTCAAGTACTTCTTCACCCGCAAGGTGATGCTGGTCAAGTACTCGACGGCGTTCGTGGTCTTTCCCGGCGGCTTTGGCACCATCGACGAGCTGTTCGAGGCGCTCACCCTGATTCAGACCCATAAGATCAAACCGTTCCCGGTCTATCTCATCGGCGTCGACTTCTGGCAGGGCTTGATTCAATGGTTGCAGGGAACCCTGCTACGCGCCGGCACCATTTCCGAACAGGACCTCCATCTGTTCAAGGTGCTCGACGACATTACCACCATCCCTGATGAGCTCGACGCCTACTACCAGAGCGAGAACCATGGCGGCTTCAATCTGCCCTGGTAACGGTTTGGGGATGCGATGAGCGAGCGGCCGAATGTCTCGGCTGCTCGCTACTCGATGGGACGGTTGCAGCGTCAGATGGTGTCGGAATGGTGGTTGGCTTCGTCGTCCTGATCGAAGACCCAGCCGGCGAGTTTCGCCAGCAGGTAGAGTCCGAGCGCAACGGCGAAGAGGATGAGGAAGGGACCGAGGTTGAACATGTTGCCCTCCCGATGGGCAGTGACATGGGCGTCGTTACGAGCGACGTCTGAACACAGTAGATCGGGGCGTTCATCGGCTAAAGGGACGATCGTCCCGGCTACTTGGGCGCGCGAACCGCAGCAGCGTGGGGCGGTCCTGCTGGTGACGGGGTTCGGTGCTTGCCAAGGCACGTTCCTGCCAATCCCAAGCCGAATCAGACTAATAAGACTTGACAATATTAGACTCATATCTTATAATTCGATTCGTGAAGGAAATCGAGGCATCACGCCGCACGTTTTCCAATCCGCATCTTCGTAGCACCCTTTGAGGAGGCACCATGACCCTGGTCCGTACCCACACCGTTCCCGCCCGCAGCCGCGGCCTGTTCAACGAATTCGATCATCTGTTCAACGACGTCAACCCGCAGGTGTTCCAGCGCCCGGCGGTAAGCGGCGCCCCCGTCGACCTGTTCGAGACCGACGAAGCCCTGGTCCTGCAGATGGCGGTACCCGGACTCAGCGGTGAAGACCTCGACATCAGCGTCGATGGGCGTAACCTCAGCGTTCGCGGCACCCTGCCCGAACTCGCCGCCGAGGACGGCCGCCGCTACTGGGTGCAGAACCTTGCCCGCGGCGAATTCAACCGCAGCCTCAAGCTTCCCACGACCGTCGACGCCGACGCCATCGAAGCGCGCGTGGCCCACGGCATGCTGATCCTCACCATGTCCAAGATGGCCGAAGCGAAGGTTCGCAAGATCGCCATCGCCAACAACTAGCCAGCACCCTCACAGTTTTCTGGGCGCGCCTCTTAGGGCGCGCCCCTCTTTCATGGACATGTGGCCGGATCAGATCCTGCACGAGCCCGTGCAGGCAATCCTCACAAGCTCATCCGGGGTACGGAGGTCCGAAGGTGCCTGAGCCCTATTCGCCGGTGAGCGGGGGGAGAGCCCTGTCGCCGAAAATCTGGGCTGCCAGGACGTAGATCGCCTCGGGCTCGAGGCCCTGCCCCAGGTAGCCGTCGCCGCGCCATAGCTCCATGTGGGGGTGGGGATCGTCCCTGGTGCCCTGCGCCGCCTCGAGGGTGCCGGAGTTGCCAGTAAAGGCGACGATCTGCCCCTGCGCCACCACGGCTCCTACCGCGATGCCTTCGGCGATACCCGACAGGTGGGCGTAGCGCGTCAGAAAGTCGCCAGGATGCTCGATCCACACCTGCCGGCCGCGGAGCTGGTCTAGCACTTCCGGGGGTGTCGAAAGGCTGCTCCGGGCCTTCTCGATGATGGCTCCATAGGCCTCCTCGGAAGGCGCCACATAGTCGCTGTCGGCCCGCACCACCCGGCCGGCCGCCACCGACCGAATCGGCGACCCGTATTCGATGGGGACGCTCACCGTGCCGTTGTAGAAATCGAAGCCCTCATGCACGCCGTTGCGATACGCCCGCGGCGCCCCCGGCAGGTGATTGGCCCGCGAACTCAAGGTAGCACCCTCCACCGGGAGCGTATAGCCGCTCGGCCAGCCCGACACGAACGGGCGCTCGGTCAGCTCTACCAGGCGGGCGTACAGGCCGGAGTTGCGAATGACCGAATTTCGTTGGGCATACGTCAGGACCGTCTCACCGTCGCTGTTGACGAGGGTCGGATCGGCCCCGGCGTTGAGCAGCAGCAGCGGTACCTCCGGCGAGGACGCATCCCTGGCCGCGTACATCAGCGGTGTCCAGCCGGCGTCGGTCAGGGCGTCGACCTGAGCATCGGCGGCCAGCAGCACCTGCGCCACCTCGAGGTTCGCGTATTCTCCAACCGCATACATCAGCGGCGACTGACCGAACGCGTCGCGCGCATTCGGATCGGCCCCGCCTGCCAGCCGTGCCGCCAACGCCTCGAGATCGCCCATCTGGACCGCCTCGAACAGATTCGCTTGAGCCTCCTCAGCGGGCGAGGGTCTCTCAAACGGCAAGGTGATCACATCGAACTGCCACAGGGCCACCAGGGCGGCCGCCACCACCACCACCAGAGCAATCAGGGTACGCATATCCAAACTCTACCCTAAGAGACTCATGAGACAGCTGAAAAAAGGGAGGAGGAGGAGTGGGAGGTTTGGGGAAACTTCAGGAAGTAGAAGATTTGGATCCCCTCCGGCTCCCTTCGGTAGCCTACCGGGTTCCTCCGAGCCTTCCCAGGATACTTTGTTCTTCAGGAAGTCTCCTCGGACGCTTACGGAGCCCCTACGGGTCTCCTCGGACGCTTACGGAGCCCCTACGGGTCTCCTCGGACGCTTACGGAGCCCCTACGGGTCTCCTCGGACGCCTTACGGTACGGAGCCGCCCCTACGGGTCTCCTCGGACGGGAGCCCCTACGGGTCTCCTCGGACGCTTACGGAGCCCCTACGGGTCTCCTCCAGCAGATACTTTGGGATAACCGGGGTGTGAAGCCACTAACGGGTTGGCTTGTTTCTTTTTAACCTTCTTGTGGTGGAGGAGACACCCTTGGGTGGCTCCGTAGCCCCTGAAGAGACCCACGAAGTGGGGCTCTGAAGGACCCCGTAAGAACCCTGACCGAAGGGAAGGGGTCTGAAGGGGCCATAAATTTACCTCTACTTGTCTGAAGGGGCCCCAACCCTCCTCCTCCTCCTATTCCTCCCCCTCCTTCTTTCCTTTATCCTTCTTGTTATGACCTTGCCGGTTCGGGAGGAGTTCAAGTCCCTTACTGCTATTGCCCTTCCCCTGGTTTTGGCCCAGTTGGCGCATGTTGGGATGGGGTTTGTCGATACTCTGATGGTGGGTCGTTTGGGGCCTGAGCCGTTGGCGGGTATTGCGCTTGGGGCGCTGCTGTTCTTCTTTTTCCAGATCGTGGCCTTGGGGGTGTTGGCGGCGGTCACGCCGTTGGTGGCCCAGGCTTTTGGCAGCCGTGATATGGGGGGGGCGGCTCGGGCTGCCCGGCAAGGGTTGTGGCTCGCTACCGCGCTTGGGTTGCCCGGATTCGTGCTGCTACGGTCCTCGTCGGCGGTGCTGTTGGCGATGGGCCAGGAGCCAGCGGTGGTGGCGCAGAGTGCGGCCTATCTGGACGCGGTAGCGTGGGGGTTCTGGCCGGCGCTGCTGTTCGGGGCCTTGCGGAGCTTTTTCGAAGGGGTAGGCGACACCCGGCCGATCATGACGATCATGGCGTTCGGGGTGGTGCTGAATGTGGTGGCCAACGATGCGCTGATGTTTGGCCGCTGGGGACTGCCCGCCCTGGGACTGGCCGGTACCGGCTACGCCACCACCCTGGTCTTCGTCCTGATGACGGTAGCGGTGGTCGGCTTTCTGCGGTGGCGCCATAGCCGCTTCCGGGTGCTCGCGGGGTTGCGCCGACCGGACCTGGCGACCCTGCGCGAGCTGCTGAGGGTCGGCTGGCCGCTCAGCCTGAGCCGGGCCTTCGAGACGGGGCTCTTCGCCGCCACCGGCCTGCTTATGGGACTGTTCGGTCAGGCCCAGCTGGCTGGGCACCAGATCGCAATTCAGTCGGCCTCGATGGCGTTCATGGTGCCTCTGGGCATCTCCATCGCCACCTCGGTACGAGTAGGTCATGCGGTCGGCCGCAGCGACGCCGCGGGCGTGCGGCGGGCCGGCGCCATCGGCATCGGCTTGAGCGCTGTGACGATGGCGGGCACGGCGCTGCTGTTCTGGCTGGCGCCCCGCCTGGTGATCGGGCTCTACCTCGACCCGGGGGCCGCCGCCAACGCCGAGGTGGTCCGCTTCGCCGCCAGCTTTCTGGCCTTTGCCGCCGCCTTTCAGATCTTCGATGGTCTGCAGGTGAGTGCCGCCGGCGCCCTCACAGGACTCAAGGACACGCGCGTGCCGATGGTGCTGGCGCTGGTCGCCTATTGGCTCATCGGGGTGCCGGTGGCGGTGCTGTTCGCGTTCGTGGTGGGGCTCGAGGGGCGCGGCTTGTGGCTCGGTCTGACGATCGGACTGGCCGCGGCAGCCGTGCTGCTGCTGTTGCGGTTCGGGCGTGGTTCGTTGGCTTCGGTGGTGGCGGTTCTGGACCGGGTTTCGCCGGCCGACCCCATACGTTAGACTTGGGCACGGAGGAACCGTGAACACCTTTCTACTGATCTCCCTGTACAGCGTGATGGTGCTGCTAGGCCTGTCGACGCTGGCCGCCTCGTTCGTCTTTCTCGGCAAGTGGATGATCGACAACTCGGACGAACCGGACGCCGACCACTGACCGGGCCGGCGACATCCGGCCGTTCGATGTGCAGCTCCTGAGGGGTTTCCTGAATGCGTCACCGCCCACCGAGGCCGTGGCCCGAACGGCATTGCGGCTGGTGTTCGCCGCCATGTTCCTGGGGCAAAGTCTGGTTGCGCTGGTGGTGCTGGTGACGGTGGCCGCGGTGGCTGGTCCTCAGGCCTCGTCCGGGCCGGCACTGGGGGCGGTGCTGATCCTGCTCGGCATCCTGCAGGTGCCGTTCGCGCTGGTGTTGGCCGTTTTCGCCGTCCGGGCGGGCGGTAAGCGCAGCGGCCTCTATGGGACGCTGCTCTCGGCGGTGCTGCTGTCAACCCCCGCTTGGTACGGCGCCTTCGCACTGCTCACCGGCCAGCGGCCGGCCGCCCTGGTGCTAGCGGCCCTGCTGATGATCGGCTACGCCCTCGGCTTCCTGCTTACCGGCCGCTTCGCCCGCCTGGCTGTGAGCCTCCCCAGTGAGGCGCGCGACTAGCGCCGCCTTCGGAGCGTATCCTCTGTCGCGAGAACCCCTTCATCGCCCGCTTCCTCAAGGGCGTGAGGCCGGTGGTGATTGCGCTCCTGGCAATGGTGGCGTGGCAGTTCGCGCCGCGTGCCTTCGGCGTCCCCGGGCAGTGGCTGGCCAACTGGGCGCTGTGAGCGTTCGCGCTGGTGGCGTTTGTGCTGGCGGTCCGTTTCAACGTCCGCCCGGCGATCCTGATCGTGGCTGGAGGCCTTCTCGGGATGGCCGCCCTGCGTTAGGCTTGAGCACGATGGACACCTACCCCTACCCGTCGCAGCGCATGGCGCTGCTGGCCCGCAACGTGGTCGCCACCTCGCAGCCGCTCGCCGCTCAGGCGGGCCTGCAGATGCTTCAGCGTGGCGGCAATGCCGTCGACGCCGCCATCGCGGCCGCCGTCGCCCTCACGGTGGTCGAGCCGACCAGCAACGGAATCGGCTCGGATGCCTTCTGCATCCTCTGGGACGGCGGCACCCTCCATGGACTGAACGCCTCGGGTCGCTCGCCCCTGGCGCTCAGCC
This sequence comes from Trueperaceae bacterium, assembly GCA_963662295.1. Taxonomy (GTDB): domain Bacteria; phylum Deinococcota; class Deinococci; order Deinococcales; family Trueperaceae. The sequence goes on along the minus strand of OY759346.1, from coordinate 2,372,651 downwards.
CCGAACACTTCGCCGGGCTCGAGGCCATTCCCCAACGCGGCTGGGGTGCGGTCACGGTGCCGGGGGCGGTGTCGGCCTGGGCCGCGCTTCACCGCCGCTTCGGCAGGCTGCCCTTTGCCGACCTGTTCGAAGCCGCCATCGGCTACGCCCGCGAAGGGTTTCTGGTTTCGCCGCTAACCGCCCAGTCCTGGGGCCGGGCTCCCGAGGCCTTCGCGGGCTTCGCCGATTTCGCCGCTGCCTTCCTGCCCGACGGGCGGGCACCGCGGCCCGGCGAACGGTTCCGCCACCCCGAGCAGGCCGCCACCCTCGAGCGCATCGCCGCCACCCTTGGCGAGGCCTTCTACCGGGGGGATCTCGCCGAGCGGATGGTCGAGCATGCAGGGGCCACCGGTGGTCTGTTCAGCGAAGACGATTTTGCCAGCCACCGGCCCGAGTGGGTCGGGACCGTTAGCAGCGAGTACCGCGGCCATCACCTGCATGAGATCCCCCCCAACGGCCAGGGCCTCGCGGCGCTCATCGCCCTCGGTATCCTTCGCCACCGCCCCGAAGCCGACGCCCACCCCGATAGTGCCGACGGGGTGCATGTGATGGTCGAAGCGATGAAGCTGGCATTCGCCGACGCCTACCGCTATGTGGCCGATCCCGAAACCCTGGATGTTCGGGTCGCGGATCTGCTAGACGACGGCTATCTGGCAGAGCGGGCCGGTCTGATCGATATGGCCCAGGCCGGCGACCCGCAGCACGGCGTCCCTGCCCAGGGCGGCACCGTCTACCTGACGGCGGCCGACGAAGCCGGCATGATGGTGTCGTTCATTCAGTCGAATTACAATGGCTTCGGCTCCGGCATCGTAGTGCCGGGGACCGGCATCAGCCTCCAGAATCGCGGGGTCGGCTTCAGCCTCGAGCCGGGCCATCCCAATCGGGTGGCAGGGGGCAAGCGGCCGTTCCATACCATCATTCCCGGGTTCGTTACCAGCCGCGGGGCGCCGGTCCTCAGTTTCGGGGTGATGGGCGGGCCGATGCAGCCTCAGGGTCACTTGCAGATGATGGTGCGGATCGTCGGCCACGATCACAACCCGCAGGCGGCGAGTGACGCCCCGCGTTGGCGCGTGATGGCGGGACGGGAGCTGGCGATCGAGCGCGGCTTTGCTCCCGAGGTGCTCGAAATCCTGGCCGCCCGGGGCCACCAGCTCAGCGAGCAGCCGCCCGAAATGAACTTCGCCTTTGGCGGAGCCCAGCTCATTCAGCGCCTCGAGCACGGCTACGCCGCCGGCTCGGATCACCGCAAAGACGGCCAGGCTGTCGGGTATTGAGGGCCCGGGGCCGGCGGACGCCACCATACCTGCCATGTCTGATTCGCCTAGGGGCTGGGCTACCCTCGACCGCATCACGGCGCTCGAAACGATCGCCGCCGATGCGCTGCCGAGCGCGGTCTTCGAACGCTACGACGGTTGGCGCCTGCGCTTCAACCACGGCGTCACCCGGCGCGCCAACTCGGTGCTGGCTGAAGCCGCCGGCGCGCTCGAGCCGGACCGCAAGGTCGAGCGGGTCGAAGCCTTCTATGCGAGCCACGGGGCACCGCCCCGTTTTCAGCTAACGCGCGCTTCACAACCGCAGGGGCTCGATGCGCTGCTGACGGCGCGCGGGTACCGCCGCGAGCCCGGCGCGCTGGTGCAGGTCGGGAGCGTCTCGGCTGCCCCGCTCGCTGCCGGGTTCGGGGTTCACTACCATGCCCTCCCCAGCTCGGACTGGCTCGATATTCTGGCCACGGTCGATGCCAAGGCTGCAACCAGGGCAGAAGCCAGGGCGCTAGAGCTGCAGCGGCGGCGGGTCGCAGCGGCCCACGCTGTGGTGGTACGAGACGGGATTCCGGTCGCCGCCGGGTTAGGCGTGCTGGGCAGCGGGCATGTCGGTCTCTTCAACATGGCGACGCATCCCGACCAGCGGCGCCGGGGTGCCGGGTCGGCGGTGGTGGCGGCGCTGGCCGACTGGGCGCGCCTCTACCACGCCCACACCCTCTACCTGCAGGTGGACGCGCGCAACGATGCCGGGCACGCCTTCTACGCGCGGCTGGGGTTCGTCACGTCGTACCGCTACCACTACCGGTCGCTTGAAGCTGCGGACTAGGGGGCTGCCGCGCTGCCGCTCAGTAGCTGCGGCTGTGGTCGCGGGCGTCGGTGAGAACGTGCGACATCTCGAGCGCTTTGGCAGTGCCGATGACCACGCAATCCTCGGGATGCTCGGCCACCCCCACCGGGATGCCGCTGATCTGCTGCAGGAAGATATCGAGGTTGCGCAGCTGAGCCCCGCCACCGGTCATCACCACACCCCGCTCGATAACGTCGGAAATCAGCTCGGGCGGGGCGTTCTCGAGCACCCGGCGCACGCCGGCGCCGATCTTGTCGAGCGACTCCCTGAGCGCGGAGGCCACGTCCTCGGTGGTGACGGTGATGGTCTTCGGCATGCCGTCGATGAGATCGCGGCCGCGGACCTCCATCGATAGGTTCTCGTCGCCCTGATTGCGCCGCGCCGACCCCACGGTGCGCTTGATCTCCTCGGCGGTACGGTCGCCGATCAGCAGGTTGTGCTGGGCCTTGACCCAGCTCATGATGTTGTCGTCGAAGGTGTTGCCGGCGATACGTAGCGATTCCGACACCACGATGCCGCCCATGCTGATCACCGCGATATCGGTGGTGCCGCCGCCGATATCGATCACCATCGAGCCGATCGGCTCGGCGATGTTGATGCCGGCCCCGATGGCGCCCGCCACCGGCTCCTCGATCAGGTAGGCATTGCGGGCCCCAATCTCGTTCACGGCCTGCAGCACCGCGCGCTTTTCGACCTCGGTGATCCCGCTGGGGATGCACACCATGATGTTGGGCCGCAGGAACCGGCCTGGACCGGTCAACACCTGGCGAATGAACGCCTTCATCATCTTCTCGGTCAGGGTGTAGTCGGCGATGACGCCATCGGCCATCGGCCTCACGGCGGTGATGTTGCTGGGCGTCCGGCCCAGCATCCGATACGCCTCTTGCCCCACCGCCTTCACGTCGGTGGTGCCTTTGACCACAGCGATCACGGCAGGCTCACGCAGCATGACTCCTTTGCCCTTGACATGGATGCGCACGTGTGTCGTCCCGAGATCGACCCCGATCATCAAGACATGCTACCAGAGCCCAGATGAGACAGGTGTTAGAGAGCACGCAAGTGGCGGGCGGCTCCAACGGGGTGGCCCCACAGCCTGGTTGGGACCGCTTCCGAAGCAAATTATTAACCTTGAGAGGATCTCCGCCGGGGGGGCAGCGGGGTGCGGAGATGCAACCCTCAAGGTCTTGGAAATGCTAACAGATTTTCGCCGCCAAACGTTGGCGCCTGTATACAATCTCGCCACTACGAGCCACAACCCCGCAGCCCCGCTAGCGGCCGTGGCTGGAACGGAACCTTATACTGCTGGCGTGGCTTGGGGTGACCCGGAAGGTGACAGCAGACCGTTCACCTCGCTGGCGCTCGTCTACGACGCCATAATGGCCGATATAGAGTACGACGCCTGGGGGGAGTTCATTCTCACTACCGTGACCGCCCGCGGATGGCTGGGCGGGCGCTGCCTCGATTTCGGGTGCGGCACCGGCAACGCCACCTTCCCCCTCTTCGCGCGCGGCTTCGAGGTGATCGGCCTCGACGCCTCGGCGGAGATGCTCGAGGTCGCCGGCAGCAAACTCCCGTCGGTCACCTTTCACCTGGGGACGTTTACCGGCTTCGCCCTGCCGGAACGCTTCACTCTGATCTACTCGGTCTTCGATTCGCTCAACAACCTGCTCACCCCCGCCGACTTCGAGCGCATGGCCCAGCGGGTCCACGACCACCTCGAGCCGGGCGGCTTTTTCATGTTCGACGTCAACACCACCATAGGGCTACGCGATCTGTGGGAGGCGGGCCGGGCCGAAGGCTGGTCGGGAGACGTCTACTACCGCTGGGATCACAGCTACGACGAAGCGCGCGGATTGGCAAAGGTCGAAGCGTACTGCGAAACCCCTGATTTGGCCTTTACCGAGGTCCACTATGAGAGACCCTACGACGAAGGAGAGTTAAGGGGATTGCTGGCCGGAGCCGGGTTTAGCGATATCGAAGCGATCACCTATCCAGAAGGGGACGTTGCCAGCGAGGATGCGGTGAGGATATGGGTGCTATCGAGGAAACCTAATTGAGTAGCTGAGGGAAGAGGTTTTTTCGATTGTAGCGTGTTCGGAGAAAGGGCGCCGCCCACATGTTGCAACCCTAATCGGGTCCGACCACTATCTGGACACCTCTGGAGCGATCGCTGCAACCCTGAGCCACCCATCAATCCCGCAGGTAAACCATCTGCTTCTTCAACTCTCGCTGAACCTCCTTCACGTCCACGTTCCGTACCAGCACACCTGAATTCGCTGCCGTAGCAGCCGCGACCCCCGCTGCCTGACCCATCGCCCAGCACTGTGGAATCTCCCGCATGAACGTGTGCATCGAAGCCTCGCAAGAGAGGTTCCGACCAGCCGCAAGCAGGTTGTCGATGCGCTCGGGAATCAGGCAGCCAAGGGGAATGGACACGTTTTGATTCCTCGGGTTGGGAGGAGGGGAGACGCCGATCTCATCGTCGGGACGCGTGTCGGCAAGCCACGCGTCCCGCGTCATTTTCTTTACCCCAAGCAGACGTCTGCTGTGCCTGGTTCCGATCTGATCGGCCGTCTCCTCCACGATCGCATGCTCGAAGCCGGGCACGTTGTTCCTGTAGAACGCCAATAGCTCGACCATCCTTCGACGGGATTCGATTTCCACCGCGGTCAGGTCTTCCACGCTGAGGCTGCTGTATCCGGAGAGTCTGGGACCCATGAAAAGCGCTTGATCGTTGCGCGGCATGACCGTCGGCATGACGTCACTTGATCCCAATTCTCGTACCCGAGCAACAATCGCGTCGTATTCATCCGGCTGAGATCGGCGGAAGGCCAGGTAGCGCTCCATGTCGACCTCCCGCCACAGGAAGGCCACGTTCATCTTCATGTGTATGGACCCTTCCTTGGTGTCGGACTCAAACGCGGCCCCGGCCAGAGCGAAAATATCGCCGTCACCCGTGGTGTCGATAACGACCTTGGCGAGGATCGCGTGGCGGCCTTCTTTGCTCTCGACGAACACACCGCGAACCTCGTCGCCCTCCTGGATGGTAGCGACCCCCCACGAGTGCAAACGCAGATTCACCCCCCGGTCCTTGATCACCTCCAGCGACGCGAGCTTGAGCATCTCCGGGTCGACCATGGGGGACCAGGTAATCATTCCGTTGAACGCTGCATTTCGGTCTTGCCAGTACGCGACCAGCTTGGGATCCGTCGATCCCCACAGCTGGTCAGGAGGGCCCAACAGCCCTTCCTCAGGCATGCGGTCGAGGAGATCGTCGGCAAAACCTGCGATCACCTGCCTCCCGGTCCAATCCGTCATGCGATCGATCCACAGAACGAATCCACCGGACGCCATGCCACCGAGATGGCCGTAGCGTTCCACCAGAATAGTGTCTGCGCCCATTCTGGCTGCCGAGGCGGCCGCAGCGGAGCCTGCAGGACCCCCACCGACGACCAGGACATCGCATTCCGCGGCAACCGGGATCTCCCTAGCGGGCTCCAGAATGGTTCTGCTCATACGTCCTCTCTCCTCTCCTCGTCTCTGCAACGTGCTTTAGAACAAGCAAGACCCGTTAGGTTAGCGCCTTCACGCCTCGGTTATCCCAAAGCTTCTGCTGGAGGAGACTCACAGAGTGAGGCTCCGAGAGCCCCGGGGAGACTTGCCGTAGGGAAGGCTCAACGGGACCCCGTAAGAACCCCGAAGGGGGTCTGAAGGGGCCCCAAACCTCCTAATCCTTGTGTCTGAAGGGGCCCCAAACCTCCTAATCCTCTTATATCCCTCCCTGCTCCCTGACAATCCTCGCTATATTACTCACGTCTTCGTCGCCCAAGCCCCTTCCTACCAAACTTGTCTCGATCTGCTCGACGTAGGCGGCGACCGGCATGGTGACGCCGAGTTCGCGGCCGGCATCGAGGGCGATGCCGAGGTCTTTGCGGTGGAGCCGGGTGCGGAATCCCAACGGGTACTCGTTGGCGATCATGTTGCCGGCCCGGTTGGCCAGCACCCAGGAGCCGGCTGCCCCACCGGAGACCGCCTGATGGGCGGCTTCGATGTCGATGCCGGCCTTCATCCCCAGGGCCATCCCTTCGGCCACGGCGGCGTAGGTGCCGGCGATGATGACCTGATTGATGGCCTTGGTGATCTGGCCACTACCGATGGGGCCGACCAGGGTGATGGTGCTGCCCAGCACCTCGAGCAAGGGCCGAACCCGCTCGAGGGTGGTCCCCTCACCGCCCACCATGATCGACAGCGTGCCCAGCTCGGCACCTTCGCTGCCGCCGGATACCGGGGCGTCGAGCATCGTCACCCCGCGCTCCTCGAGGGCGAGTGCGATCTTGCGGGTCGTGGCTGGGCTGATCGTGGACATGTCGACCAGCACGCTGCCGGCGGTCAGCCCGTGGATGGCACCATCCTCACCGAGCACCACCGCCTGTACGTCGGGGGTGTCGGAGACCATGGTGAAGACCACCTCAGCCTCCAGGGCCGCCTCGCGGGGGCTGGCGGCGCGGGCGGCTCCGGCAGCGGCGAGCGTCCCCTCCCTGTCGCGGGTCCGGTTGTGTACGGTCAGCTGGTGGCCAGCCTCGAGCAGCCGCAGGGCCATTGGCCCTCCCATGGTGCCCAGGCCGATGAAACCGATTTTCATGTCGCCCTCCTCCGGAGTGCAGTCTACCCGGTTCGGTGCCGGTCGGCTGCGGCCCAGAGGGGGGTGAGCGAGGCCATCAGGCGCGTGGCGACGCTGCGGTTGTGGGTTTCGATGGCGGCTCGGTTGGGGTGCTGGGGCCAGGCGGCGAGATCGTCGTGCCCCGAGGTCGGCAGCGGCACCGGACTTTCGGCCTGCCAGCGGTCGTGCCACGATGCTGGCAGCGCCTCGGGCAGCTCGCTGTCCGTCAGCGCCGCCCACAGGTGCCCCCAGGCGCGGGGGACGGCGCGGTAGGGATCGTAGCCACCGCCACCGGTGGCCACCAGCCGCCCTTCGCAGAGCAGGTCCGCCAACGCCACCACCCGGCGGTAGCAGGCGGCCATGGCCTGGACGCTCACGTCGAGGTGGGCGAGGGGATCGTAGTGGTGCATGTCGGCGCCGGCCTGGAGCACGATCAGATCGGGCTCGAAGACGGCGAGCGAGCGGGGTACCACCAGGTCGAACACCTCGAGCAGGCTGTCGTCGCCGGTGTGGGGCTCGAGCGGCACGTTGACGCTGGTGCCGGCCGCCTGACCATGCCCGCTCTCGTCGGTGTGGCCGGTGCCTGGAAACAGATAGTGTCCCGACTCGTGCAGACTGATGGTCAGTACCCTCGGTTCGTCGTAGAACAGCGCCTGGACGCCATCGCCGTGATGGACGTCGAGGTCGAGGTAGGCGACGCGCAGGCCGTGGACCCGAACTGCCCGCTCGATGGCGACGGCGAGATCGTTGTAGAGGCAGAAACCCGAAGCCCGATCGGCCATGGCGTGGTGCAGGCCGCCCGAGAGGTTCACGGCCCTGGTGGCCGACCCGGAGGCTACGGTGTCGATCGCGGTGACGGTGGCGCTCACCACCCCGAGGATCGCCTCGTGCATGTCGGCGAAGATGGGGTTGTCTCCCGTGCCGAGGCCGAAGTGGTAGGCGCGTTCGCTGATCTCGCCCCGCGAGGCGGCCTTGACAACCTCGACGTAGTCGGGCCGGTGGACGTGCAGCAGCTCCGCTTCGTCGAGCGCCTCCGGTTCCAGCTCGTGGGCCGGATCGAGCAGCCCGGTATCTTGTAGCAGGGTGCGGGTGAGTTCCAGACGGATCGGCTTGAACGGGTGCTCGGGCGAGAGCTGGTAGAAGGACAGATTCGGGTCGTACACGAAGCGCCTCGAGCTGCTCATCGTTAGTGAAGGGTGTGCCAGCGGGCGACCAGCGCATCGGGGAGGCGCACCAGCTCGTCGCCGAAGGCGGGGGTGCTCAGCTCGAGCAGGGTGCGAAGCCGGGGGTGGGCCTGCCAGTCGAGGGGGCTGGATGACATCTGCTCGCCGAAGGCGCGCAAGACGGCCTCCTGGAACGGCTGTAGCTCCGGAGCTTCCAGGGCGAACGCCAGGCGCTCGGCCGTGTCGTCGAGACGCCCGGTGCGCACCAGGGCTTCGATCGCCAGCACCTGTAGCCAGGCGCTGAGCCCGAGATCCCCGCGCTCTTGCGCCCCCCGAAACTCCTGCAGTTCACGGTCGGCTCGCTCGACGCTGTCGAGAACCTCCGAAAAGCGTTCCTGGCGCAGCTGAATGGCGGCCAGATAGGCGTAGGATTCGGCCCGCTGGTACGGGAAGCGGGACTCCGCGAGCGCTGTCTCGGCCCACGCCTCGGCGGCCGAAGCGTCGCTGGCAAAGAGGCTTCCGGCCAGCAGCGCCTGGCGCCGGAGGGCCGTGTGGTGACGGCGGTCGGGGTCGCTACCGAGTGAGCCGATGATGTCGTTGAATAGGCTCTGGGCGTGTCTCAGATCCGGCAGCTCCCAGGTGGTTCCAGGCCTCGGTCCGTGGGGGGTGCGGTAGGGACGACCTAGGCCGCGGCTGGCGTAGGCGATGGCGAGATACAGGGTCGAACGGTGGATGCGGTAGCTGGCGTCGACGGCGTAGGCCTGACCGTAGCGCTGGAACGTCTCGATGTTGTTCCTGAACACGAAGGTGGCCCGGTCGTAGTCGCCCATTGCCAGCAGGTTGAGGGCAGCTTCGTCGTCGATTTTGGCCAGCCAGAAGTCGCGCTCGAGCCCGTCGGGCATAGCGACCGTCAGCGTCTGCTTGGCCGCCGTGAAGTCCTCGTTGGCGGCCGTTTCTTCACCCCGTCGGCGGCGCAGCGTTGCCCGGCGAGCGAGGAAGCGGCTCTGCTCCTGGACCAGCGCTTCGCTACGGCGCGAAAGGTCCACGGCCTGATCGAGTGCCGCCAGCGCGTCGTCGAAGCAGCCCAGCATCATCTGCACATCGCCCCTCTGAAAGGCGATACGGGCCTCGATGAGGTCGTCGGCTGGCGAGACGCTACCGAAGTCGCGCAGGGCACCTTCGAGATCTCCTTGGTCCTTGGCAATCAGGCCTGCCCACACGGCCACCTTGGCGCGGACGAGGTGGCTCGAGGCATCCTCGTCTTCCTCCCGTACCACCTCGAGCAGCGGCCGCACCTCGGACACGAGGCGGGCAGCGCGCTCCAGATCGCTGCGCCAGCGTGCGATGCTGGCCTGCACCAGCGCCAGCTCCGTGCGGTTCAGAGGGTCGTCGCTGCCGAGCCATCCCGCGATCAGCGCTTCGGCCCGGTCGAACCGCCCGCGCAGCACCTCGCCTTCAGCGCGCTTCAGGCGTGTCCAGTCCCGTAGTCCTGGGGAGTCGGAGGCGGCCAGTGAGGTAAGCGCGGCGGTGGCGTCCTGATGGTCGTAACTGCCCAACCTGACGTACTGGGCCGCGACGAGCTGGGCGATGTGCTCGAAGCCGGCTGGATCCCGTTCCCGCAGTTCATTCTGGGCAGCCTGCCAGATGCGTTGCACCAGCGACTGCTGGATGCTGTAGTGCTTGAGCCAGCCATCGATGGCCTGCCAGTCGCGCGCTTCGAACAGATGGTGGAGGTAGCGCGCCGCCACTTCGCTGGTGGGCAGCTGTCGCGCCTCGAGGTGGTAGCCCTCGGCGGCGAGGCGGTTGAGGGCGCGGTAGCGATCGGTGGCCGCAGCCTGGAGATGCTGCCGCAGGGCACGAGCGAGTTGCCTCGAGAAACAGCGGTAGGTCTGCTCACTCCCGGGGGCCGCATCGAGGAAGGCGAGCTCGAGGTTGGACAGGGTGTCGTAACGCCGATCGCGGAGCTTGCCGAGGTCGTCGGCGCGGAACGTCGGGAACTCGGGTTGCGACAGGACAGCCAGGGCCGACAGGAAGTCGCGCAGCCGGGGATCTCCCGAGGTGTCGGCCAGCTGGCTCAGCTGGCCGATCGACCTGGCGGTATCCGCTGAGCTGTCGGCGACATCGGGGGAGATCCCATGACCGCTCGACTCACGGATCTCGGCGAGCAGCGTGAGCGTCCGCAACTCCTCGAAGGAGCGGCCGGCGCGCTGCACGATATCGTCCTGCTGGCTTGGGGACAGGAGCGGCAGTCGGGCCTTGACGAAGCGCCGCGCCTCACTGGCGGTCGGTGGGGAGAGCTTGACGGGGCCCTTGAAACTTCCGAGCTGGCGTAGCGCCAGGGCCGGCACGTCGGTCATGCTGACCAGGATGCTGACATTCGGGAGTCGGGCCAACGGTTCGAACAGCGAAAGCCAGAGCCATTCCGAGGCGCTTACCCGGGGCACTTCGGGGGTGTTGAGCCTCAGTGGCGCCATGCCGAGACTGTCTTGGCCGCCGATCGATTGAGAGACATGGAGCAAGAGCACCAGCGGCAGCCTGGTCTGCCGGACGGATTCAAGAATCACGCGCGCGACATCTGCCTGGGCATCCGCCTGCACCGCGTAGGCCCCAGATGTGCCGACGCGAACCAGTTTCGACTCGACGATGTCCCTGGAGACGTCGAGTTCGCTGGAAAGGCGTGTGAGCGAGGTGGCGAGATCGTTGCTGTTGAACTCGAGCCGCACCAGGGTGCCCGCCACTTCCGGCGTCATCTCCAGCGCCTGCTGGATGTAGTCGGTCAGCAGCGTTTTACCGGAGCCCGGCCGGCCCGAGACCAGCAGTTTGGGGGTAGGTCCGCTGCGCACGCCGCTGATAAAGGCCCGGAAGGCGCGGCGTTTTTCGCGGCCGAGAAGTTGAAGCACCTCCTGTTCTGCGCTGCCGCTTGGCGACAGCAGCACCTCTAGCTCCGGAGCGTGCAGGGGCGGGTTGCCGCGAGCCGTCCAGAGCTGGTTGAGGATATCGAACAGCACCCTTTTGTCGGCCAGCTTGCCCTTGTCTCGGTAGATGATGTTGCGCACCACATTGGGGTTCGCCCCGCGGACCTCCATCTGCTGTCGGAGCCAGTTGATGCTGCCCAGAACACCGTTGTCATCGCGGGTGTTGCCGACCGAGCGCCGCACCTCTGCGAAGATCTGGCGCCAGGGGCTGGGGTGTTCACCGGGTAAAGGTACAGCCATCAGACGCAATTGTAAACAATGAAAGTATGCAAGTACACAACCTTCGACACGGGTCGGCCTCAGGCCGGCGATGCAAGGCCCTCACGAGCGTTTGGCTGGGGTGTAACGGGTATGGATCGGTGTTACGGCCACTACCGGCGGGTCGGGATACCCTGGAGGCGAGCGCTCGGGGACTTGGGGGCGCAATCAGGTCGGAGGTGCCATGGACGAGGTTGGCAGGCTGCTCAGCGCAATCGCGGAGACCCGAGAGCGGGGTGGTCGGGCTGCGCTGGCCACCGTCGTCCGGGTCAGGGGTTCGGCCTATCGGCGCGAGGGCACCAAGATGCTCATCGGTGAGGACGGTTCGCAGGTGTGCACGATCTCCGGCGGCTGCCTCGAGCAGGAGGTGGGGGAGATCGCTCGCCAGGTCCTTGCCTCGCGGGTGCCGACCGTGCAGCACTTCGATCTCGACGAAGATGTGATGTGGGGTCTGGGTATCGGCTGCGGCGGTTCGCTAGACGTCTACATCGAACCGTTCGACGACGGCGCCGCCTACGGCCGCTGGCACGAGGCCGTCGAGACGCAGCGAGCGGCGTGCCTGGCAACGGTGATCGAGAGCTCCGCAGAGGCGTTCGTCCCGGTGGGCGCCCGTCTCTTTGTCGGCGAGGACGGGACGACCTCGGGAGGGGTTCACGCCGAGCTCGACCCGATCCTCGAGGAACGGGCGGGGGTCGTGATGGCGCAGCTCTACCCGGCCGCCAGGACCGAGGCGTACCGTACCCCCGACGGCGTGACCCTCGAGGTGTTCCTCGACGTCACGGTGCCGCCGCCCGAGCTGGTCCTGTTTGGAGCCGGGCACGACGCTATTCCGCTGGCCCGACTCGCCGACCAGCTGGGGTTCAAGGTGTCCGTAGTGGACCCCAGACACGCCTTCGTGACGGCGGAACGCTTCCCCCACGCCGGACTGGTGCGCAGCCACCCGGCAGGCTACCGCGAGGCGGTGGTGCTGAGCCCGCGAAGCTTCGTGATCGTCATGAACCACCACCTCGAGCGCGACCGACATGCCTTCGCCTTCGCCATCGCTTCCGAAGCCCCCTACATCGGTGTGCTCGGCCCCCGGTCGCGCTTCGAGCAGATCGTCTCGGAACTCTCCGAGGAGGGCTTCAGCCTCTCTGACGGGGATCGTCGCCGGATCCGCAATCCGGTGGGGGTCGACGTGGGGGCCGAGACCCCCGAAGAGATCGCGGTCAGCGTGCTGGCCGAGGTGCTGGCCGTGCGGGGCGGCTATCGGGCGGGTTTCCTGAGCGGGCGACCCGGCCCGATTCATCGGCTGAACGATCGCTCATGACCGCAGCGATCGTGCTGGCAGCAGGCGAAAGCAGCCGCATGGGACGACCCAAACTCAGCCTCGAACTCGAGGGTGAGCCGCTGCTGGCAAGGGCCGTGCGAACGGCCCGGTCGGTCGCTGAGGTGGTGGTGGTGGTGATCGGAGCTCACGAAACCCGCTACCGCCCTATCGCCGAGTCGTTTGCGGCCGAGGTGGTGGTCAACCCCGAATGGCAGCGCGGAATCGGCTCCTCGCTGCGGTTGGGGGTCGCTGCCGTGGCGCCGATGAGCGAACGGACGCTGGTAACGCTCGCCGACATGCCGTTCGTGACCGGCGATCACCTGCGGGAGCTGATCCGAATCCACCGACAGCGAGAGGTGTCGTTGGTGTTCTCGCGCTACCGGGACGGTCGGCTGGGGGTACCGGCCCTGCTGCACCGCAGCCGCTTCGAGTCGGCCCAGAGTCTGCCCGACGATCGCGGCGCCCGGGCGCTGGCGACGGCGGCCGCAACGGTGGCCGCAATCGACCTGTCGCCACGTCAGGAGATCGACATCGATACCCCGGACGACGCCGCCCGCTGGTCGCTGAACGATCCCGAGGTGGGCAGCGCGCCGCCAGCCGGCGGCTAGTCCTCCTCGAGGAGCCGGGCGAAGTTGCCCACCGCCACCAGCACCTCGGGGCTGTCGTCGGCCTCGCCGGTTCCGGACAGCGTGGCCATCATCTCGGAGAGCGTCAGCTGGCGGGCCGGGGCGTTGCCTTCGAGACCGAGGACGCTCAACTTGGCCTGAACCTGGGTGACGGTGGCGCGCCCCTTGACGATCTCGAGGTGCCCCAGACTCTCGCTTGTTTCAGGATCGTCGATCTCGTCACCCTGCTCGTAGATGAGGTAGGTCGCCCCCAAAGCGACCCCGTGATCGGAGCCACGGTTGATCACCAGATGGCCGCCGTCGAGTATCTTGGCGATGCGTGCCAGTTCGTTCACAGCCCCGATTCTACCGCGTTTCGGGGCGTGTCCGACAGGTCTGGATTCGGGGGACCCCAAGATCACCGAAACGCTCTCTTGGACTAGCAATTTACCACCAAATAAGGTATAATTTAAGGTATGAATTTCACGGTTCTCGATCGCGACACATACCTGCAGCAATTGCAGTCCATCCACGGCCTTCGGAGCGAGCTCGGTCTCGACGACGTCGGCTACCGCGACCTCCTCCATCGCCTTACCGGTTCACGCTCCGCCAAGTTCATGACCCCAGCGCAGCGCCAACGCGTGATCACCTTCATGCAGGTGCATCAGTCCCTCGACGAGGCCCTCGAGCGCCTCGAGGAGGCGCGCGACACGCTCAACGAAAGTTACGCCGCCACCCCGCACGGGCTCATGCCCAAGACGCTGGTCCTCGACGGCGAAGCGACCGCGACTATGGAGGCGAGCCTCGAAGAGGCCATCGCCACCATGCGAGGCGTGCACGGCCCCGACGTTCGGCTGGTGGGCGCCAGCGAGCGGAGGCGCGGTGCCGAAACGCTCCTCGAACTCCGCTTCGAACGGCCCCAGATACAGGTGCTGGCAAGTTAGCCGCAGCCACCACCCACCTAAGACCGTGGACCGGCCGTCCCGCCGTGTCCTCCGAGCGGCTGGGGGCCGGTCCCAACCTCACCAGCCGGTACCGCCGGCGGCTCCAGACGGTGCTACACTCGAGAGCGTGGACACCGAGCTTCTGGCCACGGCAGCGAGCGGCGCCCGGCTCACCCCCGAGCAGGCGGTAGTGCTCTACCGGCTCCCCCTGTTCGAAGTGGCGGCCGCTGCCGATTCGGTTCGGCGGCTCCGGACCGATCCCGGGATCGTGACCTACCTTATCGATCGCAACATCAACTACTCGAATGTCTGCACCATCGGCTGCAGCTTCTGCGGCTTCTACCGAACCCGCCGCCAGGACGACAGCTACACCCTGAGTTTCGACGAGATCAGCACCAAGATACGGGAGCTAGAGGCGGTCGGGGGAACCCGTATCCTCATGCAGGGCGGCGTGAATCCGTGGCTGGAGTTCGACTGGTACCTCGACCTGATGCGCTATCTCAAGGCCAACCATCCCACCATCCGTATCGAGGCCTTTAGCCCCGAGGAGATCAAGGGACTCGCCAAGCTCACCGGCCTGCCCAGCAGCGACGTACTGGCCCAGCTCCAGGCCGCCGGCCTCGACGGCCTCCCGGGCGGTGGGGGTGAGATGCTGGTCGACGAGGTGCGTATGGCTCGGCATGTGGCTCCGGCGCGCATCTCGTCGGACGAGTGGATCGCTATCATGGAAGAGGCGCAGCAGCTCGGTCTCTATAGCACCGCGACCATGGTCATCGGCTTCGGGGAATCTCCGGAGCAACGCGTCGCCAGCATGCTGCGGGTCCGCGAGGCCCAGGATCGTGCTATGGCGGCCCACGGCAACGGCTTCAGCGCCTTCATCTCCTGGACCTTGCAGACCGAGGGTGTACGCATCGAAGGCAAGGTGCCCGGCTCCGGTGCGTTTGAGTACCTGCAGAACCTGGCCGTGAGCCGCCTGTTCCTCGACAACGTCGTCAACTTCCAGGCCTCGTGGCCCACGATGGGCTACAAGGTCGCCCAGACCGCGCTCTTCTTTGGAGCCAACGATTTCGGCAGTACCATGCTCGAGGAGAATGTGGTTTCCCAGGCCGGCGCCCAGCACCAGAGCACCAGCGAACGCGAGATCATCCGCCAGATCGTCGATGCCGGGTTCGTGCCCAAGCAGCGCGACAGCCTCTACCGCATCGTCCGCGAGCCGGACGTCGGCGCCATCCTCGCGAAGCTTCCCGAGGTTGACTTCGACGCCTTGCCCACGCTGGGCTGATCCTTTTCGGGCCTTGCCGGATCGTCATGCTACGCTTCGGACGTGCTCGAGCGTAAGGCATTTCTGGCTGATGTCGTCTACAACGGCCTGGGCACGCCCCGAAGCGATGGGGCGGTGGTGATTCAAGAGGCCAGCGGGGAGCTTCTGATAGTGGCGGTGGACGCCGCCGAAGAGGTGCGCCGTCGTTACCCCGATATCGCTGTGGCCGAGGTCGGTTTCGCCCTCAGCCCCGCTCCGGCGAACGCCCATACCCACCTCGATCTCTCGGATATGCCGTACCATCCCGGCGACTACCTGGCCTTCATCCGAGCGGCCGTCGATCAGGGCCGTCAGGGTCGCCGCGGGCTCGCTTCCGCCCGCCGGGGGGCCGAGGAGCTGATGGCTTCGGGGGTGTTCGCGGTCGGTGACATCGTTACCGACGAGGAGGTGATGACCTTCCTGCTGGGCCATCCGAAGCTCACCGGGGTGGCCTATTGGGAGGTGATCGGTCCGGACCCGGCAGACGCCGATCGCCTCCTGCGGGAGACGGTCGAACGGGTACATCGCTTTCGGGCCCTCGAACGCCGTGGTGGGGTCCGCATCGGCCTCTCGCCGCACACCCCGCACACCGTCAGCGCCCCGCTCCTGTCCGGGCTCGCCCAAGTGGCGCTCCGCGAACGGTTGCCGGTGCAGATCCACGTCGGCGAGAGCCCTCACGAAGCGACCTACCACCAGCGTGGCGGCGGTCCGCTGACGGAGCTGATGGGGGCGGTCGATCCGGATTTCCAGGCGTCGGGGTTGTCGCCGGTCGGCTATCTGGAGCGGCTCGGGGTGCTCGAGGCCGCACCCGCCCTGGTCCACATGGTTCACGTAACCGAAGAGGATGTCCGGACCGTGCAGCGTAGCGGTTGCGTGGTGGTGCACTGCCCCCGGAGCAACGAAGCGCTCGAGTGCGGCCGCTTTCCCTGGGAGCTGTATGCCAGACACGGGGTTACCGTCGCTATCGGCACCGACTCGCGCGGCTCGAGCCCGTCGCTGTCGGTCGTCGAGGAGGTGGCGGCGGCACGCCGGCTGCACGGAGCTCAGGCGAGTCCGCTGGCCCTGGTGCGGGCCGCTGTCAAGGGCGGCTATCGTGCCCTCGGCTCGGCCCCGCCCAAGGTCTTGAGGGGGGCGGCCGCCGAGGCGCTGACCGTCTGGCGCGACGGTGTGGCGGTCCCGCTGTCGTCGCTCGACGTTTGAACGAGGGCGATGTGTACACTGAATGACATACCTACGGGGGGTAAGCTTCTACATTGAGCTGTGTCCGACGGCGCCGCGTTATGCTGACGTCGTTCAAGTGTTCAAGGAGGAACGATGGCCGAGAATACCGTCACCTTTACCGATGCCACCTTCGAGGATGAGACCGGGCAGGGACTCGTTCTGGTCGACTTCTGGGCCGAGTGGTGCGGACCCTGTCGCATGGTCAGTCCGGTGATCGAAGAGTTGGCCGGGGACTTCGACGGCCGCATCAAGGTCGGCAAGCTCGACGTCGACGAGAACCAGCAGACCGCCATGAAGTTCCGGGTGATGTCGATCCCTACCGTCATTCTGTTCAAGGATGGCGATCCGGTCGAGGTCATGATCGGCGCTCAGCCGAAGAGCGCTTACCTGGCCAAGCTCGAGAAGCACGTGGGCGCTACGGTCAACTAACAGCTGTACCGGATAAGCGCGCGCGGCGGGTCGGATGGCCCGCCGCGCGGCTCCTTTGGGTCTCCCAGCTACCAGCGGATGTAGGTCATGCTGCGCATGTAGAGGATAGTGCCGTCCACTTGGCTGTAGCCCTCGGTCCGATCGATGTGATTGGCCAGGACGGCGACCGCCTGTGGGAACAGCTCGAGGATCTCGAGCAGCTCGCCGAAGGTCGGTGGGGTTATGGCCGCCATCGTCGGGTCGCCGGCTTCGCTGGTGACCGTCAAGCGGTAGGGACCTTCCTCGGCGCCTCCGAAGCTCGACACTTCGATCCAGTAATCGACCCCCGCCTGGACCACGAAGGTGAGTTCCGAGCGGCTGGTGTCGGGGGCGTCGTCGTTGCTGTCGAGGTATAGCTCGCTATCGGCATCGACCAGGTACAGGTAGGTATCGACGAGGTCGCTGGTCACCACCATGGTCACCGTGTCGCCGGGGTTGAGGTCCTGGAGCCGGTAGTAGTCCGAATACTCGCCGAAGTTGTTCACGTCTTCGGGCCCGAGGTCGCCGGCAACGAGCCCCGAGCGCCCACCTGCGGCCAGCGGCTGCGCCTCGATCCCGAACAGGTCGGCGAAGCCGAGATCCTGCTGGAAGCCGCTGTCGAACCCGATGCTGCCGGTGGCACCCTCGAAGGCGGCGAAGACGCCGGCCGCCAGCGGCTGCACGGCGAGGTCGAGGAGGTCGTAGAGGCCGTGCAGGTTCGTCGCTACATCGGCGTAGGTGAGGCTGCTCACTGCGTCCGGCGCCGCCGCAACCGCGGCCCGATAGGCTCGATTTGAGAGGACGGTGCGGGCCCCTTGGTAGGTGTCGATCAGCGGCTCGACGGCGCGAGCCGGCATGCCGATCACCATATTGTTGCCGACAAAGGCGATGCCGATGTCGAGGTTGAAGCTGGCTTGAATCCGCTGGATTTTTACGCCTCTGTAGCTGGTCTCACGTACCGCCAGGAAGGAATCGAGCGCGCCCATATCGAAGGGTAAGCTGCCAAAATTACCGCCGTCCATGGTCTCGAAGATCCCCGCCAGGATGGGGAGCATGCGTTCACCCATCAGGTCGAGGCCGGCCCGGGCCTGTTCTGGCGAGCTGACCGGGATGATGTAGGCGGTGGCGGGCTGATAGAGCAGGCTCCGCAGGTTGGGGCTGAAGGGCTCGAGGGTGACGGTGTGAACCTCGGTGCCGATCCAGTCGAGTAGAGCGACATCGAGGTCAAAGCCGAACTCCTGCCTGAGCAGCTCCCGGATGTCGAGATCTTCGCCGACAGCCGGTCCGACATCGTCGAGCCAGGACTGGAGATAGCGGACGAGTTCACGTAGCGGCAGGTACTGCGAGCTGACCGCGGTCACCTCTGCCGGCGCTACGAAGGGGCGCGAAACGGTGCAGCGCTCGCATAGCAGCAGCTCGGCGAGCTGGGGGTCGCCGCCGTCGGGGTTGACGGCCACGATCGACTCGAGCAGCAACCCATCGTCCTGCAGGCTGATCCGACCGGCGATACCGCCGATGGTTCGCAGTGTGCCGAGGCCACGCGCTACCAGCGCTTCGGTGTCGGTGGCGTTGCCGGCCATGCCTGCCGCATTCTGAAGCACATCTGCCAGCGCCTCGAAGCTGACGCTAAAGCCGAGACCTTCTGCCGCGAGGCGGCTGCTGGCCTGCCACAGATTGGTGTCGAGCAGGCTACCCGCGTCGCTGCCGGTGGACAGGCGGATGGCCGCGCGCACCACCTCGGGATTGGTGCCCACCAGGTAGACATCGCCGACCGAGCTCAGCACCAACGGTTGATCGCTGCCGTCGCCGAGGACGAACATCGGAACGCCGTTCTGGGTCATGGTGGCGTCGCCGAAGCAGGCGACCAGGGTGTCCTGCAGCTCGGCCGCGGTGTCGGCGAGCTCCGGGTTGACCCGGACGAAGCCGGTGATCGCCGGGAGGGGATTGAAGGGGGAGAGGCTTACCGTGACCAGGGCGTCGTCGACGAGATCGAGCAGTGCCGGGTCGGACACTATGGTGCCGAGGCCGGGACAGAGGCTGTCGAGATCGTCGAACGCCGTATCGAACTCCTCGAACAGCTGCATGGCATCGGTAAAGTCATTGAGGGGGCGCTCGCCGAAGGCCCCGGTGGCGGCCTCAAGCAGACCGCCGAGCTTGCTCCAGTCCAGGGCTGCCAGGTCGGCCCCCAGGCTTCCGAGGCCGCGGTCCTGGGCGCTGTGGCTCAGGGTGACGATGCTGTCTGCCGGGGCCAGCGCAGCCAGCGGCTGCGCCATGACCGTGCCGATGACGAGCAGTGTCGCCATAAAAAGGCCCCCGCTCCAGGCGAGGCGTTTGGGGGCGGATCGCGGTTCGTTCATGCTGTCTCCTCCCACATCTGTGCTGATGGGTTCGGTCTGTACCTGCGTCACGCTAACACGGTGGCGAGCGCAGGCCGGCCCGGCCGACGCCGAGGTCAATTGGCGGTCGCAATTCGGTGTACGCCTTCCGGTGAAACCAGCCAGGCGACGTCGGGCAGGGTGTCGGATGTGAAGTGCAGGCCGTAGCTGGTGACGGTGAAATCGACCACCATCCAGCGGACACCGCGGGGGAGATCGAGGTCGATGAGGACGTTGGTGGTGTAGCTACCGGTCTCGAGCCTGCCGATCTCCATACGGTGATAGGCGATCTCGGCGACGCGCTCGATGGCTATCCCTTCGGGCGTGTCGAAGGAGGCCGAGGTGATCCTGGGTGCGCAGCTCGCCAGCGCCACTGCCAGTATCAAAAGCCACAACGGGACCAGACCAGATGCGCGCATGCGGTTCATGGTGCCATGGTAGCCAGCCTGCTTGGGAGTGGCGTGAGAGGAGAGCGGTGGGCCACACTGCCGATTCTCGGCGCTGCTACAGGCGGCCGTCAACCTACTTTAGACGGAGCCCGCCGCGGGTGCCTCGCCAGCTGCCAGCCTCGTCCAGGATCGGTGCCATCCCGATCCGGATCAGATAGCGTTGGGATCCACCCGCTGGTGGCGAAGGGGCGGCATGCCTGGGGTGCGGCGTTTCTATGCCACCGATCGCTTCGGCAGCCAGAGCCCCCGGAAGATCTGAGCAACCCGGTACAATACCGTCACAAGCGACCGGTGCGCGCCGCGCACGCCGACTGTTACGAAAACCCCGTTTCAAGAGGAGTGAGCCATGAGCAAGAACTCGTTCCATGCCCGCAGCACCCTGGACACAGGGTCCGGAAGCGCCAGCTACTACCGGTTGGCGAAGCTTCAGGAAGACGGCCTGGGCAGCATCGACAGGCTGCCGTTCTCCATCAAGGTGCTGCTCGAGTCGCTGCTTCGCACCGAGGATGGCTTCGCGGTTACGGCCGACAACATCCGCAGCCTGGCGGCCTATGATCCGACCGCCCCGCAGCAGGTCGAGATTCCCTTCAAACCCGCCAGGGTCATCCTGCAAGACTTCACGGGGGTTCCTGCGGTGGTCGATCTGGCGGCGTTGCGGAGCGCCATGCACAGGCTCGGTGGCGATCCACAGACCATCAATCCACAGATACCGGTCGACCTGGTCATCGACCACTCGGTTCAGGTCGACGAATACGACAGCCCGCTGGCGCTCGCCACCAACGCCACCATCGAGTTCGAGCGCAACCGCGAACGCTACGAGTTCCTGCGCTGGGGCCAGGCTGCCTTCGAGAACTTCAACGTGGTGCCGCCCGCCTCGGGGATCGTCCATCAGGTCAATCTCGAGTATCTGGCCAAGGGGGTGCAGACAGGCCCCGACAGCGACGGTTCCGAGGTGATCTACCCCGACTCGCTGGTCGGCACCGACAGCCATACCACCATGATCAACGGCATCGGCGTGCTCGGCTGGGGTGTGGGCGGGATCGAGGCCGAAGCGGTGATGTTGGGCCAGCCCATCTACATGCTGACGCCCGAGGTGATCGGCTTCAGGATAAGCGGCCGCCTGGCCGATGGGGCCACCGCCACCGACCTGGCACTGGTGGTGACCCAGATGCTTCGTCGCCATGGGGTGGTCAGCAGGTTCGTCGAATTCTACGGCGCCGGCCTGTCGAGCATGACGGTGCCCGATCGAGCGACCATCGCCAACATGGCGCCCGACTACGGCGCCACCATGGGCTTCTTTCCGATCGACGTCGAGACCTTGCGCTACCTTCGCCAGACCGGCCGCCTCGAGGACGAGGTGGATGCGGTCGAGCGCTACGCCAAGGCCCAGGGTCTGTTCCGCACCGACGCCACCCCGGACCCGACATTCCTCGAAACCGTGGAGCTCGACCTGTCGACGGTTCGGCCGAGCCTGGCCGGGCCCAAACGACCTCAGGACCGGATTCTGCTAGGCGATATGAAGAAGAACTTTCAGGCCGACCTCCGCAAACCGCACGATCAGCGTGGCTTCGCTCTCGACGAAAGGCGGCTGGCGGCCAGCGCCCCGCTGACGCTCGGCGGGGAGACGGTCGACCTCGAGCATGGCGACGTGGTGATCGCCGCCATCACCTCCTGCACCAACACCAGCAACCCGTCGGTGATGCTGGCGGCGGGTCTGGTGGCCAAGAAGGCGGTCGAGGCGGGCCTGCAGCGGAAACCCTGGGTCAAGACCAGCCTCGCCCCGGGCTCCAAGGTGGTGACCGAGTACCTCACCGAAACCGGCCTGTTGCCCTATCTCGAGCAGCTCGGCTTCTACGTGGTGGGCTACGGCTGCACCACCTGCATCGGCAACTCGGGGCCGCTGCCCGAGCCGGTGGTCGACGCCATCCAGGCCGAGGATCTGGTGGCCGCAAGCGTCCTCTCCGGCAACCGCAACTTCGAAGGCCGCATCAACTCCCATGTGCGCGCGAACTACCTGGCCAGCCCCCCGTTGGTCGTCGCCTACGCCCTGACGGGCACCGTCGACATCGACCTTTCCAGCGAGCCGCTAGGCCAGCGCCCTGACGGCAGCGATGTCTTTCTCAACGACATCTGGCCGAGCTACGAGGACATCACAAAACACCTCGAGGCTGCCATGAACCCCGAGACGTTCCGGCGGATGTACGACGGCATCGAGCAGAGCAACCAGTCTTGGAATCAGATTCCCATCAAAGGGGGCGAGCTGTTCGCCTGGGATGACAGCACCTACATCCAGGAGCCACCCTTCTTTATCGATATGAGCCCCGAACCCGAGCCGATCCGCGCGATTCACGACGCCCGCGTGCTCGTCAAGGTCGGGGATTCGGTGACCACCGACCACATCTCGCCGGCCGGAGCGATCGCCCCCGACAGCCCTGCTGCCGACTACCTGAGGGAGCAGGGCGTGGAGCGCCGGGACTTCAATTCCTACGGCGCCCGGCGCGGCAACGACCAGGTGATGACCCGCGGCGCCTTCGCCAACATTCGGCTCAAGAACCAGCTTGCCCCCGGCACCGAGGGCGGTTGGACCCGCGACGCCTTCAGTGGCGAGATCACCAGCATCTACCAGGCCAGCCGCCGCTACCTCGAGCAGGGCATCCCCACGATCGTGCTGGCCGGGATCGACTACGGCATGGGCTCGAGCCGCGACTGGGCGGCCAAGGGTACCTTCCTGCTCGGCGTGCGAGCGGTCATCGCCAGCTCCTACGAGCGCATTCATCGGAGCAACCTGGTGGGCATGGGGGTGTTGCCGCTGGAGTTCAAGGACGGCGAGGACGCCGCCTCGTTGGGGCTCAGCGGCCATGAAACCTACGCCATCCACGTCGACGATGATGTTTCTCCGGGTCAGGAGCTCACCGTAGACGTCACCCACGCTGACGGGAGCACAGTGCAGATCGCAGTAGTGTGCAGGCTCGACAGCCCTGTGGAGATCGACTATTACCGCAATGGCGGCATCTTGCACACCGTGCTGCGCAGCATCCGCGACCGCGAGGTGACCGCCTGAAGTGACCTCGTGAGTGACCAATCCGTCACAGGCAGTTCCACGGGAGAGTGTTTATACTTCACTCATGCGCGACTTTCTCATCTTCCTGGTGGTGCTAGCCATCGTGTTTTTTGCCGTGGGAGAGTGGCGTGGCTGGTTCCTCGGCGTGCCGTCTTCGACCCCTATCTTCGTCTACAAAAAAGACTTCACGGCGTTGGCCACCCGCCGCACCATCAATCAGAACGGTATGGCCGTCAGGGTTACAGGCCGGGTTCAGAACGGCTCGGTCACGATTTTCGTCGTTTACGAGAACCGCGGCAGCTTCCAGGAGGGCACCGACGGCTCGATCCGCGAAAACGACATCGTATTCGAGGAGATATACCGCGAAGGCCAAACCATCGCCATCAACGAACTGTTCGAAGAGGGAGCGGGTTTTTACCAGATCAGGATGGTGTTCGAGGACGCCACCGGCCTGTTTCGGGTAATTCTGCCGCAGGCTTCACAACTCTAGTTCACGTCCGCGGCTGACGGTCGCCAAGCCGGGCTCAGAAACTCCGGCACCCGGGTTTCAAGTTCTACTCGCTGCTTCTGTGTGGTCGTGCTGTGCGATATTGTTGGCACAATAGGCCTCGGGCTGGCATGATGGGGGATGCGTCTTCGTCATTTCGTCGTCGCCATTACGCTCATTTTTGTGGCAGCATCGGCCTGGGCCGATCGTGGCATCCGCGTGCTGCTCGGTGAAACCAGCGCTGTCGCGTGGACCATAGCGGGGCCGCATCGCGGCTATCTCGACGGCCTGTTCCGCTTCGAAACCCAGCACGGACTGACCTGGACCCTGCGAGCTGAGCAGGGCAGGCTGATCAGCGATGGCGCCGACATCGGTCGCTCGCTGACCCTCGAGTCGCACGTGGGAGAGGTGCGGTGGGGCGATCGACGGTACCGGGGCAGCCTGCGCTTTGTAGCGGTCGGGTCGCGTGTGCTGGTCATCAATGTG
This sequence comes from Trueperaceae bacterium, assembly GCA_963662295.1. Lineage (GTDB taxonomy): Bacteria > Deinococcota > Deinococci > Deinococcales > Trueperaceae. The sequence continues at coordinate 2,348,763 of OY759346.1, read as the reverse complement.
GTCGAGATCGAAGACTACCTGCGCGGCGTGGTGCCGTCGGAGATGCAGGCGAGCTGGCCCATGGAAGCGCTCAAGGCGCAGGCCGTGGCGGCCCGGACCTATAGCCTCTCCTATCTCGATCCCGAGGCGGACTACGATCTGTGCGCCACCATCGAATGCCAGGTCTACCGGGGCATGGAGGTCGAGCACCCCCGCAGCGACCAGGCGGTAGCCGAGACGGTAGGCGTGGTGCTGATCCACCAGGGACGCTACGCCCGGGCCTACTACCACGCCGACTCCGGCGGGGTTGTGGCCTCGAGCGCTGAGGTGTGGGGCCTGTCGCTCCCCTACTCACGGACCCAGACGGATGTCGCTGCCAGCAGCCCGCACCGGAACTGGCAGGTTCAGCTCGACCCGGAGCGCATCTCGAGCACGCTTCGCGACATCGGCTGGGAGGTCGGTCGCGTCGAGGCGCTGCGGGTGCTCGCCTACAGCGATTCGGGCCGGGTCGCCCGGCTACAGGTCTTTGGCAGCGAGGCGAGCCCGGTACTACAGGGGGCTACGGTTCAGTCGATGGTGCGTGCCTGGGGCTTGAAGTCGGCCCGCTTCGGCCTGGTTGGAGACCTCACCGTACGAGGTGACGGCTGGGGCCATGGGGTCGGCATGAGTCAATATGGGGCGCGCGCCCTGGCGAACACAAATCACAGTTTCGGCCAGATTCTGGCCTTCTACTATCCCGACACCGAGTTGTGGCGCCTCACCTTCAACGCCGCGGTGGAGCGCTGAGCGCAGCGACCCTCGGGCAGATGGCAAGTGGCGCCACCCCTCCAACGGTGCTTCCTCTTCACACTATCTGCATAAGGCTTGCAGCGCACGGAATGCTACGGGGTGGTGTTTTGGGGGTCTTTTCTGGTGGCCGTCTAGCTCTCCAAACAGCCTCTCAATTTGGGACCGGGATGTCTCGTTCCTGACGCAATAATATAGTGTAAGGTTAGCCCGGTTGGGATCAGCCGCGGGCCAGCTTGACGGCGCTGATCAGCTCCTTGACGTCGCCACCACCGCGCACCATGTCGGCCTGGCAGCTCTCCAGATAGTTCTCGAGAACGACGTCGGCTGTGGCGTCGAGAGCGCTGCGGACACCCGAGAGGAGGGTCAGTACCTCCTGACAGCTGCGGTCGCGTTCGACCATCCTCTGTAGCCCGCGAACCTGGCCTTCGAGCCGCCTCAACCGGTTGAGAATCTTGCGCTTGTCGTCGTCGTGCATGGCTCCACCTGTCGGGGGGAGAATCGATACCCGCTAGGGGTATCATAGCGCACCCGGTCGGGCCTCGATGTTTTCTTGGCCCACTCAGTGAGGCAATTTCGCGCGGACGAGCCCGTAGACCCAGGTGCCGATCACAGCGCTGATCAGGACCGCCACAAAGCCCCAGATGCCGCTGCCGATCAGGGCCAGGATGGGACCCGGGCAGGCACCGGTGGCCGCCCAGCCGAGCCCGAAGGTGGTTCCGCCCAGGATGTACTGCGGATACGACCGCTCCTTCTCCGGGAGAGCGATCGGGTCTCCATCGAGGCTGCGGGCGCCGACACGCTTCAGCAGCCAGATGGAGATGGCCGCGACCACCACCGCCGAGAGGATGACGCCGTACATGTGAAACGACTGGAAGCGGAACATCTCCTGAATGCGGTACCAGGAGATAATCTCGGATTTGATGGCCACCACGCCGAAGAGGACGCCCGCCACCAGGTATTTGGCGTTGCTTGCGACCAGCGTGCTGCGGGGTTGGGTCAGGGTCTGTTGCATGGGCGTCTCCTAGAGTCCGAGGACGAGTGGGAGCAGTAGATGGGTCATGACCAGGCCGCCGACGAAGAAGCCGATCACCGCCACCAATGAAGGTAGCTGCAGGTTGGCCAGCCCGGTGATGGCGTGACCCGAGGTGCAGCCCGCTGCCCAGCGGGTGCCGAAGCCGATCAGAAACCCGCCACCGACGATCAGCAGCAAGCCCCGCAGGGTGAACAGCGACTCCAGACCGAAGAGGGCCGCCGGTACGAACGCCCCGTCGACCTCCACGCCGACCGCCTCGAGATCCGCGGCGGTGGAGGCCGCCACCCGTAGGGGTTCCGGATTGGCCAGCAGCACCCCGCCCACCAGCCCGCCGAGGATGATGCCCACCGCGAACAGCAGATTCCAGCTACCCTCCTTTCGCCAGTCGTAGCGGAAAAAGGGCACCCGGCTCGGCAGCATGGCGCACACGTGGCGCAGGTTCGAAGAGATCCCGAAGCGCTTGTTCCCCAGGAACAGCAACAGGGGCACGGTGAGGCCGATGAGCGGACCCGACAGATACCAGGGCCACGGTTGTCGCAACAGCTCGAGGATCGTCATGATCGGGAGACTATGACAGCCCTGTGACGTGCTGTCAACACAATAGATTACATACATGATCATTTACTTTTGCGGGTAGCGTGTTTACAGAAGCAGCAGTACGCCCCTGTCCGAAGATACCGGTGCCCTGCTGCGCAGGCTGAAGCTGTGTCCTAGAAGCTGTGTCCTAGAACCTGTGTCCTAGGGCAGACCCGATCGGTGGGTGACGACCTGCTACCCTGGGGTCGTGATCGGGGAAGGCGTCACACGAGCGTCCCTGCTGGCGCTGTTGGCCGCGTCGGCGTTCGTGTTTCCGCTGCTGCAGAGCGTGCTCGAAGGCTGGGGATGGTCGGTCGATTCGTGGCTGGTTTCAGGGTTGGGGATCGCCACCCCGCTGCTGCTGTGGCTGCTCCTGTGCCGGTGGGCAGCCCAGTCCGAAGCCACCTCCGAAACGACTCTCTGGGGCGGGCTGGTAGAAGCCAAGGAGGACTCCGGTGCGGGCTTATAAGGGCTTGGTACGCAGCGGGCAGGTGGTGCTGGCAGAAGGGGTGACCTTGCCCGAGAATGCCGTCGTGACCGTGACCATCGGGGAGGCGGAGTACATCCGCGCTACCCTGAGATCCGCTCTCCGGCGCAACAGTCGACGTCGCAGCCGGGGGCGGGTGTTGCGCCCCGCCTACAGCCTTGCCGACGGCGCGTGAGTCGCTTGAGCCTGGTCCCCACCCCGATCGGCAACCTCGCCGATATGACCCTGCGGAGCCTCGAGGTGCTCCGCGCGGCCGAGCTGATTGCCGCCGAGGACACCAGACATAGCCGAACCCTGCTCGAGCACTACCAGATCGCCACCCCCCTGGCTCGCCTCGATGCCCACACCATCGCCAGCCGGGCCCCGGACCTCCTGGAGCGACACGGCCACCTCGCCTTCATCACCGACGCCGGCACCCCCGGGATCAGCGATCCGGGGGCGGAGCTGGTGCGGCTCGCCCTGTCGATGGGGGTCGAGGTAGAGGTTCTGCCCGGCGCTACTGCCCTGATCCCGGCGCTGGTGCTGTCGGGCCTGCCGACCGCACGGTTCGCCTTCGAAGGCTTCCTGCCTCGCAAGGGGAGCGAGCGCCGCCAGCGCCTGGAAGCCGTTGGCACGCGGGACCACAGCACCGTGATCTACGAGGCGACCAAGCGGCTTGGCGCCACCCTCAACGACCTCGCCGACGCCTGTGGGGCCGAGCGGGAGGCGAGCGTCAGCCGCGAGGTGAGCAAGCGGTTCGAAACCACCTACCGCGCGACACTCGGAGAGCTGGCTGCCCGCTTCGCACACGACCCGCCCAAGGGGGAGGCGGTGGTGGTCGTGGGACCTGGCCGGGCTGAACTCGAGGCGCCCGACTTTCTTAGGGAGGCGGAGGTGCTGACCCGTCACGGTCTCGTCGGCCGGGCGTTGCGCGAAGCTCTGGTCGACCTGGGCGCTCCCAGAAACCTCGCCTACCGGTTGGCGCTTGGCCACGACGACACCGATGCCTGAGTCGCCGCCTGTAGCTGACAGCTGCGCCCTGCCAGCCCCTGTCGGTATGATGCCTGCGTTGCGTTGGCAGCGGGAACGGACGACATGACCACCTCGGCGACCACAAGTGGGAAGCGCCACCTCGGCATGCCCAGCGTGGCACGTGTGGCGCTGTTCGCCAGGCATCAGGGCGCGGCGGTGCTGCTGACCACCCGCGATCGGCTGTCGCACTTTGCCGACAGCGGGGTCTTTGGTGAGCCGGTCGATACCAACCCCTCTCTGGAAGGCTGGCCGGAACTGCGGCCCAAAGTGGTGGCGAGCATCGATCACGCGCTACGGTCGTTCCCTCACGATCCCAGCCGCTTCCGGCTCGATCTGGAGGTGGGCGGGCGCTACCCGCGCGACCCGCTTCTCGAGACGCTGATCGACTTCGGGTTCGAGCGCGACGCGCTGCCGGGCGTCACCGTGCGCGGCGACACCATCACCCTCTATCTCGACGATAGCGGCGAGCGCGAGCTGCGGCTCGAGTTCTTCGGGGACGATCTCGATTCCCTGAAGCACGACGGCCAGGCCCTCGAGCGCTTCGTGCTCGCCACCCGCTCCGAGGTGCCTGCCGGCGACTGGACCGACCGCCTGCTGGAACACCTGCCGGGAACCGTGTTCCTGGACGCCCCGGAGCTGTACCCGGGCGAGCTGGCCAACGAGGCGGCCAGCGCCTGGCTGTGGGACCATCTGGCCGAGCGGCCGGGGACCTCGTTCGGGCGCGACCCGCTGGCGTGGAAGGCGGTCCAAAGCGAGCTGCGATCGCTGCCCTACTACCGGGGCAAGGTCGCCGACCTCGCCAACGACCTCGAGACCTGGCTCAAGGACGGTTTCAGCGTGTCGTTGCAGATGCGGTTCGAGCGCAGCGGCCGCTACCTGCAGGAGCGCGTTATCGATCAGCTCGACAGCCATTGGCGCAACACCGTGGGGCACCACCCCGGACAGGTGGGGCTGCTTCTCGCGGGCGGGGCCCGAGGCGGGTTTCTCGATCCCACAGCCCGCGAGGTGGTCATTACCGAAGATCTGCTCTACGGCCATCAGGGGGGACGCAAGCTCAAACGTCTGCGCGGAAAGAGCGTTCACGACGCCACCCAGCTGAGCCGTGGGGATTACCTCATCCACCCCGATCACGGCATCGGCCGCTTCAGGGGACTCGAGCCGCGAACGGTGGTCGGCGTCACGCGTGACTATCTGATCTTGCAATACAGCGGCGAAGGCAAGCTCTATCTCCCGGTCGAGCAGCTGCCGCTGTTGCGCCGCCACTCGGGCACGACCGACGATCCGCCAAGACTCTCGACCCTAGGCACCAACGAGTGGGCCCGCGCTCGCGAGCGCGCACGCGTGAACGCCGAAGTTCTGGCTGCCGAACTGATCAAGACGTACGCCGCTCGCCAGGTGGCCGAAGGCGAAGCCCTGCCGCCGGTTGCCGACTGGGACGAGCACATCGCCGAGAACTTCCCCTTCCGCCTCACCCCGGATCAGGAGACGGCGGTAGCCGCCACCCTGAGCGATCTCGAGCGCCTGGTGCCGATGGACCGGCTGATCTCCGGCGACGTGGGCTTTGGCAAGACCGAGGTGGCCATCCGCGCCGCCCACCGGGCCGTCGGCAACGGCAAACAGGCCGCCATGCTGGTGCCCACCACGGTGCTCGCCAGGCAGCACTATGAGACCTTCCGCGAGCGCTTCGAAGGGCTACCCGTGCGGGTCGAGATGCTGTCGCGCTTCACCCCCGACCGCGACGCCCGCGCCACCCTCGAGGGGCTCGAAAACGGGTCGGTCGATGTCTTGATCGGCACCCATCGCCTGCTCAACAAGACGATCCGCTACCGGGCCCTGGGGCTGCTGGTGATCGATGAGGAGCACCGCTTCGGGGTAGGTCAGAAGGAGCGCCTCAAGGCCATGAAGGCCAACATCGACGTGCTGTCGCTGTCGGCCACCCCCATCCCCCGCACCCTCTACATGAGTCTGGTCGGCCTCCGTGACGTCTCGCAGATCCTGACCCCGCCCGAGGGCCGCCAGCCGATCCAGACGGTGCTACAGCCGTACGACCCGATGACCGTTCGCGCCGCGGTCCTGTTCGAACTGGAGCGGGGCGGCAAGATCTTCTACATCCACGACCGGATCGGCTCGATGGGACTTCGCGCCCGCACCCTCGAGCAGCTCGTTCCCGAAGCGCGTATCGGCGTGGCCCACGGTCAGATGGAGTCCGACGACCTCGAGGCGGTGATGCTCGGCTTCGAAGACGGCGCCTACGACGTGCTGCTGTCGACCACCATTGTGGAATCGGGCCTCGACATCTCCGGGGCCAATACCCTGGTGATCGAGCGGGCCGACCGCCTCGGCCTGGCGCAGCTCTATCAGCTCCGTGGGCGCGTCGGCAGGCGCGAAACCGAAGCCTGGGCCTACCTGCTGTACCCCGGCCGCCTCACCGAACAGGCCCAACGCCGGCTCTACGCCATCGCCGAGCTGAACGACCTCGGTTCGGGGCACCTGCTCGCCGAGCGCGATATGGAGATCCGGGGGGTCGGCAACCTGCTGGGACCGGAGCAGCACGGGCACATCAGTGCCGTGTCGCTCGAGGTCTACACCGAACTTCTGGCCGAGGAGATCGCCAAGCTGAAAGGGGAGGAGCGTGAGGCCCAACGCCCACACGTCGCCATCGACCTCGCGCTCGACGCCCGCCTCAGCCCCAGCTACATTCAGGACGACGACCTGCGCATCAACCTCTATGGGCGGCTCAGCGAGACGTCGAGCCTGGCTGAGGTGGGCCGCATTGCGCGCGAGCTGCGCGAAGGCTTCGGTCCCCTTCCGGCCGAGGTCAAGGCGTTCGTGGAGTTGGTACGGTTGCGACTGCTCGCCGCTGCCAAGGGGGTTGTCAGCATCAAGGAACACATGATCGATGTGCAGCTCAGTTTCGACGACGGCAGCGACAGCCTCGACTACGACATGCGCAAGCTGAAGGCGCTGCCCGCCGCCATCGAAGCCACCCGCTACCCGCCCGGCTTCTCGATCAAGAAGCGCGGCCTGAAGCAGGAGACCATGCTGTCGGTCCTCAGTGAGCTGCTGTACCTGGTGGGGTAAGCCTTCTCTGGAGCGGTGAAAACCAAAAGGAGCAGGCTCGAGGTTGCCTCGAGCCTGCTCCCGATCTGTGTGGTTCGTCTAGAAGTGGTAGTTGAAGCCCAGTTTGGCGCCGAAGGCGGGGGCGAAGGCGGGTAGCACGGTGACGCCGCCGCCAACTTCCGCGAATACGCCACCTTCAGGCAGGCCGACGTCGCCGAGGCGGTATTCGCCGCCCACCAGGGCCGCGATCGTCAGACCGAAGGGAGCGAAGTTCACGCTGGGCCCGCCGCCTACGTAGATGTCAAGCGGAAGATCGCCCATATTGACGGGAAGGCCGTAGAGGAGGTCCACACCGGCATACACACCGGCAGGGGCACCGTAGTTGAAGCCGACGTTGAGTCTAATGTCGAGACCGGAGACCACATTTTCGACGCCAAAGTGTGCCTGAACGCCGGGGAAGCCGCCGCTGGCGCCAGCCCAGAAGGAGTTAGCCATCATCATGTCGTCTTGAGCGAAGGCGGAGCCCAAGCCGAGCAGGGCTACAGCAAGGAGCATGGCCAAGGTTTTGCGCATGAGTTCCCTCCAAAGAGTTTTGAGAAGAACTTGGTTTCTCCTCGTCTGCCACGGTTATAGCACAGCGGAAGGAGCCTCATTAGTTGGGTTTTTCACCCAAAAGGCGATCCCCATCGGGTTTTTTTCACACTGTCGATAGTCGCTAATCGCTCCGGCTTCGCTCTCGATAACGGCTCTCGGGACTGCGTCGCAGCTGGCTTGCGAGGTTGCACAGAGGCAGCGTCCCATGGCGGTCCCGGTGCCTAGCAAGCAGCTCCGCCTCTTCGGCCTGGGGAATACGGCTGAAGGCGTAGCGCCAAAATCTGGCTTCAGGCTGGATGCAGGCGTGGCGCTCGAGGTGCTGCCGTATGCGATTGGGCACATCGCGGCCCGACTGGCCGATATAGATAACCCGCTTGGCCTCGTCGGCCAATTCGTACACGCCGGGCATGGCGTCGCGCCCGCGGCGCACAGGCAGCGCTTCAAACGTTCGCCAGCGGGCGACAATCGGCATCTCGCTTCAGCCCTGGTAGCCCAATTCGCGCAGCGCTTCGGTGTCCTCGCGCCAGCCGACGTGAACCACCACCGTGAGATCCAGAAACACCTTGGCATCGAGAAAGATCTCGAGCTGCTTGCGGGCGGTGCGGCCGATCTCCTTGATCATCCTGCCACCACGGCCGATCACCATCGGCCGGTGGTTGGTCCGATCCACCCAGATCTCGGCTTCGAGGTAGTGAGGCTCGTCCTTGGACGGGGGGTCCTCCCACGAGAGCACCTTGACGGCCACCGAATAGGGGATCTCCTGGCGCAGATGGATCATCGCGCTCTCGCGAATCAGCTCTGCGGCCCAGGCCTCGCGCGGCTGGTCGCTGCGGATGTCGCTGGGAAAGAAGAACGGGTTCTCGGGCAGCCGCTCGAGCAGGTCGGCCCGGAGGCCGTAGACCGCTTTCGGGTTGTTGAGGGCCGACAGCGTGTAGACGCGGTCGATCTCGGGCAGCAGGTCCTGATAGAGCGCCAGGGCCTCGTCGGGGTACTTGGCCGCATCGACCTTGTTGCCCACCAGGATGATCGGCGTCTCGTCCACCAGATCGCGAAGCATGCGCGCCACCTCGCGGTCTTCGTCGATGGGGGGGCGGCGCAGGTCCACCACCCACAGAACGATCTCGACATCGGCCGTGGCGTTGCGGACCTCGCGACTCATGAAGTGGTCCAGGGCGGTCTTGCCCCGGTGGTATCCGGGGGTGTCCACGAACACGATCTGACGGTCGTCCTCGCTGTAGATCCCCCGCACCCCGCGGCGGGTCGTCTGCGGTTTCGAGGTGATCGGAGCCACCTTCACGCCCAGCAGGGTGTTGAGCAGCGTCGACTTGCCGACGTTGGGTTTTCCGAGGATGGCGACGAAGCCGGAGTGGGTCGGCTGGGGGGCGGTCATGGAGTGCCAATGTAGCATTCCCGGGCCGCAACTTGGGTCTCGGACACTGTTCGCCCCGCGCGGGCACTCGGGAACGCGTGAAACGTCTCAGAACCTCGGTTTGTGGGGCCGATGAGGCGCATTCGACCGGCCGCTTAGCCCTCTTGCGGCTGTCTGACCTCGAAGCGGAGCACCGCATCGGTCATCCAGCTGCCGGCATGCTCGCCGCCGATCTGCCGCGAGAGGATGAACACGTAGCCTACCCGGCGCCCATCGCTGGTGGTGAGTACCAGCGGCACCCGGGCCACATCGCCGTCGAGCTCGAGATCCCTGTAGTCGACATGGAGGTGGTAGAGCATAGTGCCGTAGGTGGGTCCTTTGAGCATGGTGGTGAAGCGCTCGAGCGGTCCGGTGTTGATCCGATTACCGGGTGACGCGAAGCCGAAGGTGATGGCGATGCCGGCGTCGGGATAGGGATCGTCGTTCGCCTGCAGGGCAGCGAGCTGGATCCGCACCACCTCGACCGGTCCCAGCTCGGGATTGGGTAGGGGAAGAACTTGGTCGCCGTCCTGGGCTAGGGCCGCGCCGAGGAGCAGCGCCCACAGCACGAGCCAGCGCCGTAGGGTGTGCATGGTCTCGATGCTATACGAAATGTAGGGGCCTGGCCAGTGCTGAGCTATGGAGGTCCCTCCGCTGCCGACAGACTACTGCCATACCCGAAACAGCAGGGGAGACTCAGTAGCCCCAATCTTTCCGCACTACGTTCAACAGCGGTTCTCTTGCCCGGAATCGGCGGAAATTCTCGCTGGCGATAGCACTCGCCCGCTCTCTTAAGCCCTCGGAGTCGACAGCCACGTGGGGGGTGATGATGACCCTGTCCAGGTGCCACAGAGGATGACCAGCCGGGAGCGGCTCCTCGGAAAAAACGTCGAGACCGGCTCCGGCAAGTTGTCCTTCTGATAATGCCTTTACCAGAGCGTCCTCTTGAACGACGCCCCCGCGGGCCAGATTGATAAGGTAAGCCCCCGGTCGCATGGCGGCAAATGCCTCTGCATCGAACAAGCCGGCTGTCTCCTTGGTCAGGGCGCAGCTGAGAACGACCACATCGGCCAGACTCAGCATCTCCAAGAGCTCGTTCGCCCCAAAGAGTCGATCGACGAGGGGGTCACTGCCGAGCTCCAGATGGCGGCGCGAGGCAAGGATGGTCATGCCGAAAGTGCGAGCGAGGCTCGCCACTTCCCGTCCAACGGTCCCCAGACCGACCACGGCTAGCGTCTTCCCCTCCAGATCCTGCAGCGGCAGATCCTCTGCGTGCCCCATCCATCGTGCGGAGGTCTGGTATCGCCCGAAGATGTCCAGACCCCTCGCCAAGGCCAGTATCAGTGCAAAGGCGTGGTGGGCCATGGTCTTGGCGTGAACACCTTTGGTGCTGGTCAGGAGCACCTGGCTCGCTATGATCTCCGGGAACAGGAGCCCCTCGATGCCGGCAGACAGCGAGTGGATCCAGCGGAGCCGGGGTGCTGCCCCAAACTGATCTGGGCCAAAACCGCGGTTCCAGGTGAAAAGCACCTCGATTTCAGGCCAGTGGGGATCGGCCGCGGAAGCGTCGGCAGCGACACGCAGATCAGCGCCAGCAAGTTCAGACCGCAGCTCTGTACCCCAGTATGCTGCCCCCGACCCAAAGAGAAGGGCTGGGACCGGTATATTTTCGATCACGAGGCCACCCAAACTCACCTATCCGCGCAAAATCGTGTCAAGGCCTTTATCATAGCAAAAGGCAGATGTAGTATGCGCTGGCGTAGTTCGAACGAATCGATCCATAGCACAACCGCGTCTGTAGGGGGTGTAGCCACCTTTCATTACGCCAGCAGGCAGGACGGCCTAATGAGCCAAAGCCAGGTTGCCAAATGAGCCAATCACCCGTCTGAGACGAACAGGTAGAGTAGGGTAGCGTGATGACACCACAAAGAGATGGCCACCTTGACCCCATCGCCTTGGAGATCCAGTGGCAGCGGCTGATTGCCATCATGGACGAGGTCGACAACGCAACTGTACGCACCTCGTTTTCGACCATCGTCGGCGAGAGCCGCGACTTCGCCTGCATCTTGGTCAACGCCAACGGGGTGTCGCTATGCCAGTCCAGCTTTAGCCCCCCCAACTTCTGCGTGGTCCTGCCCCGCACCAGCAAGGTGATATTGGAGAAGTTCCCGCCGGAGACACTGCAGGAAGGGGACGTGCTGTGTACCAACGACCCCTGGATCGGTACCGGACATTTGCCCGACTACGTGGTGATCACCCCGGTCTTTCACCGTGGCAAGCTCGTCGCGTTCATGGGCACGGTGGCGCACCTGGCGGATGTCGGCGGCCACAGCGGCGATATCTTAGCGCCAGACGTGTTCACCGAGGGGGTCCGCATCCCGCCCAGCAAGCTCTACCAGGAAGGCGTGGAGAACGAACTGCTGTTCGACATCATCGGCCAGAACTGCCGGGTTCCGGACCTAGTGCTGGGCGACCTGCGGGCCATCGTCGGCACCCACCAGGTGGGGGCAAGGCGGCTCAAGGAATTTTTCGATGACTATCAGGTGAACGATCTGGTCGAGCTATCTCATGAGATCCTCCGGCGTTCAGAGGCACGTATTCGCCAGAAAATCGCAGCGCTACCCGACGGCGTTTTCGAGTTTGGACTCGACATCGACGGCTACATCGACAAGGTCCACCTGCACGCTACCGTCGAGATAAGAGGTAGCGACATCTTTGTCGACTATAAAGGCACCTCGCCGCAGACTCTAAAGGCTGCCATAAACTGCGTCTTTAATACCACCTACGCCTCCACCCTTTACCCCTTCAAATGCTCGTTGGTGCCCACCATTCCCAACAACGAGGGCCTGTTCCGTCCCTTCCATGTCTCTGCCCCCGAGGGCTCGATCCTCAACACCACCTTCCCCTACCCCGTCCGGGCCCGCGCCAAGACCACCAACAACATCAACCAGGTGCTGTTCGGGGCGGTGTGGCCGGTGCTGGGGGAGCACGCCCAGGCCGGCAGCGGTTCCATCTGGCCCTTCAAGGTCAGCGGCCGAGCCGAGGGGTACGGTACCTTCTCTGTCTACATCCTGCCGCACGGCGGGCGGGGAGCTATGCGTGAGATCGACGGATTGGTGCCGATCGCCTTCCCCCACAACAGCGCCGTAACCCCGGTCGAGATCATGGAGTCACAGGCGCCAGTATTGATTCTCAACAAGGCGCTGCTGCCCGATTCGGCAGGTGCCGGGCAGCGGCGGGGTGGGGTCGGTCAGGTGATGACGTTTAAGAACGTGTCGCAGGTGACCTATAATGCTCGGGTGCGGCCGGACAAGATCTTCTGCGCGCCACCCGGGCTAAACGGTGGGCAGCCTGGCAGGACCGGCGAGGTGCGCTTCAACGGCGAGGTGATCACCGAGTTCCCGGTCCTCACTTTCAAGCCAGGTGACGAGATAGAGCTGCGCATGCCTGGAGGAGCAGGCTTCGGACCGGTGGCCAGCAGGGAAAGGGCGCATATCCTCAGGGACTTCCAGCTGGGATATATCACCCCTGAGGGAGCACGACAGGATTACGGCCTCAACGTTGCCGACTTCGCCCATGAAGGGAAAGCGAAGCGTGGATAACGAACCGATTGATCCCATTAGCCTCGAAGTGATGTGGCAGCGGCTGATAGCCATCGCCGACGAGATCGATACCGCCGTCATCCGCACCTCGTTCTCGACCATCGTCGGCGAGAGCCACGACTTCGGCTGCGCCATCATGGACGCTAATGGTTCGGGCATCGCCCAAGCCCAATGGAGCCCACCACAGTTCTGCACCATGCTGCCCCGGACCGCCAAGGTGATGCTCGAGAAGTTCCCGCCGGAGACGCTGCGGGAGGGGGACGTTCTCGCCACCAACGATCCCTGGATCGGCAGCACCCACCTGCCCGACTACAACCTGGTGTCGCCGGTCTTCCACCACGGCAAGATCGTCGCCTACCTGGGCACCGTGGCGCACGTTACCGATGTAGGCGGCCACATGGGAGATCTCGAGGCTTCCGACATGTTCATGGAGGGGACGCGGGTGATGCCCAACCTGTTCTACCGGGCCGGGGAGGTCGACCCGGTGATCGAGGAGTTCATCTCGGCCAACTGCCGGGTTCCGGAGATGGTGCTGGGCGACCTTCACGCCATCGTCGGCACCCACCGCATCGGCATTCGGCGCCTCCAGGAATTCTTGGAGGACTACGGCTTTGACGACCTCACTGCCCTCTCCCAAGCCATCCTGGACCGCTCGGAACAGGCCCTGCGCGCCGCCATCAAGGCCTTGCCCGACGGCGAGATGCACTACCAGCTCACCGCCGACGGTTACCTTGAACCCTTTACCCTCAAGCTCAGGCTCGAGGTGAAGGGTTCTGACATGTATATGGACTTCACAGGCAGTTCGCCGCAGCAAGACCACTCGGCCATCAACGCAGCCTTCAATATCACCCATGCCACGGCAGTCTATCCGATCAAATGCATGTTCGCAGCACACATCCCCAACAACGACGGGCTCGTCAAACCACTGCATATCACAGCGCCCGAAGGCTCGATCGTCAACTGCACCTTCCCGGCGCCGGTCAAGGCCCGGGCCAAAGTCATCAAGCACATTCCACCACTTGTCTTCGGTGCCTTCGCCGACGTGCTTCCCGAAGAGGCCATCGCTGCGGCGGGTGGAATATTTCCGTTCCGCTTTCTAGGTCACCATGAGGGGTTTGGCCGTTTTGCGGTGCACCTGCTGCCTCATGGTGGGCTTGGGGCGACCCAACAGGCCGATGGCCTGGTACCCAGGGCCTTTCCTCACAACAGCACCATGACATCAACCGAGATTATGGAACGGCTGTGCCCGGTGATCATGCTACGCAAGAAGCTGATTCGGGATTCTGGTGGGCCGGGACGCCGCCGCGGCGGACTGGGGCAGGAGATCGCGGTCCGTTCTATCGCCCAAACACCCTTTCATCTGGTCGTTCGTCCCGACCTGATGAAGTTTCCTGCCCTCGGTCTGGAGGGAGGTCTGGAGGGAGCTCGCGGCGAGGTATATGTGAACCGGTCTAAGAATGCATGATGTTCCAGAGGTCGAGTCAAAATGCGGTGATTCTGAGCTTTTTGAAGCCCACTGGCATCCGATTTGAATGGTGATTGACTCAGATTTGGCATCTGGAATGAAAGGTTTTCCATTCTTAGACCGGTTCGTGAACGACGCGGAGATCGAGCGCTTTGTTCCCCTCTCCTGGCGACCGGGAGATGAGATCGTCTTGCGAGTTCCCGGTGGTGGCGGTTTTGGAGATCCCGAAGAGCGCGAGCGAGAACGCGTCCTCGAGGACATCGCCCTGGGCTTCGTCAGCACCGAGGCAGCTCGGGACATCTACGGTGTGGACACCCCCTTGGACGCGGAGCAGCTAAAGCTGGAAGCCATCCGCCGGGCAGTAATCCGCTAGCCAGGAAACGAGCTCATCGATCTGGCCGTTGACAACGGTCTATCCTGCGCCGTCTATCCACCGGCGCTCCAAGGCTCGCATCTCCTGTGCGATGGCAGCATCCGGCTCACTATGGAGCGAAAGCCGTTGCCAGTGGTTGTCGAGGTGGCCCGCTTCGGCCAGCAGATCGGTTGCGGAGCCTCGTCGGTCGCTGACTGCCCAGACGACCGAAGCGATGTTTGCTTTGACAATGGCACCGAGGCACATCAAACATGGCTCCCAGGTGGTGTATAGGGTCAATCGCTCCTGGGTGCGTGCTCGAGCAGGTATGGTCCCGCATTTCGCGGGTCGCATTGAGTGATCGTGCTTCATGCTGAGGCATGGCGCACTCTACCGACCTCCGAGAACGCATCGTAAACGCCGTCCTACACAAGCGTTACACCCTCCATGAAGCCGCAGACACGTTCGACGTTGGAACCGCCACCGTCAGTCGCTACCTCCGCCGCTACCGCCAAAGTGGAGATCTCACCCCCAGAACCTCCCCGGGCCGCCCCAGCGCCCTCCATGAGCACCAGGCATGGGTTGAGCAGAGCCTCATCAGCAACGACCTCACCCACGACCAGCGCTGCGACCTTTTCTTGGAGAGAACCGGCGTCCGCATCAGCAGAGCGACCATGTGCCGCTGGGTACAGAGATTGGGATCGACGAGAAAAAAAGACGATCTACGCGAGTGAACAGAATCCAGAGGCCCGGTGGAGGTTCCTGGCTTGGATCAGAGGTATTGACCCGCACCGGTTGGTGTTCGTCGATGAGAGCGGCTTCAACGTCGCCATGACCCTGCCCTACGCCTACGCCCCACGTGGACAACGTGCCGTGGGTAGGGTGCCGAAGAACCGTGGGGAGAACACCAGCCTCGTTGCAGCGATCAGTCTCGATGAGGGTGTGGGTGACGCGATGACGTTGACCGGAGCGGTGGATGGCGTGGCGTTTTTAGCGTACATCGAGCAGGTCATCGCTCCGAAGCTGAGGCCGGGGCAGATCGTGGTGATGGATCAGCTGGGGGTGCACCGCAAACCGGAGGTGCGGGAGGCGATCGAGGCGAGGGGGTGCGAGTTGGTGTTGTTGCCTGGGTACAGTCCGGACTTCAACCCCATTGAGTTGGCTTTTTCGAAGATAAAGGCGTTCGTGAAAGCTGTGGGGGCGAGGACGAGGGGAGCGTTGGACTCTGCGATCGCGGCTGCGCTATCGACGGTGTCGTATGTGTTGGGTTGGTGTGCCGGAGTCACCAATCACTCATTCTGAGGGTAGGGTCAATCGCTCCTGGGTCGCGTGCTCGAGCAGGTATGGTCCCGCATTTCGGATCACTTCGACCTCGGCGTGCGCCGTGGGATCGTTCACGGCTAAGACCCGGTTTCTCCCGGTTGCGACGATCCGACCGTTCGGATCCACGACGAGCGCGGCGATGGGATACCCACCCTCCTCGAGAGCCAGCCTCGCCTCATCTAGCGCGACGCGGAGAAATTTGGTGTGGTTCACAAAAGCGTTCCTCCCTCTACCAAAGTCTGGTGCGGGCGGCACACGATGGGGCGCACGATGCGGAATAAGGCCTGCCTGAGGTCTTCCTACCCATCCCCCATCACTCAAACTCCGTGATGCCATCGGGGCGCAGGAACTTTCCGTGTCCCGGTTGACCCGTGATTTCACCATCGTGGTAAACACGAACGCCACGGACAAAGGTGGAGATGATTCGCCCAGTCATCGGCCACCCTTGGTACACCCGCATGCTCTCTCTCGCTTTGGTAAAACAGTCGTGGTAGTCGAATGTCCACGCTGATGGCAAATCGACCAGTACCAGATCCGCATCGTAACCGGGGGCGATTCTCCCCTTGCGGGGAAGCCGGAAAACCTCTGCTGCTCGTTCCGACAGCAGGCGGACCAGCTGGGGTAAGTGCAGACGTTTCTGGTGAACGGCGGTCAGCATCAGCGGCAACATGACCTCCAATCCCGGTAGGCCGGCTGGAGCCTCGAAGATATCTTCCCGACCGTCAACCGTGGCGACCGGGAGGTGCGGTGCGTGGTCCGTTCCCAGCACGTCGATCTGCCCGTCTTCGACGGAGCGCCACAGCGCCTCTACTACCTCGGGACTGCGCAGGGGTGGATTGCACCTGGCGAACGATCCGTGTGCTTGCAAGGCTTCTTCGGTCAGGAAGAGATATTGCGGGCAGGTTTCGACGGTGACGTCGACCCCGCGAGCCCGCGCCTCTGTGGCCATTTGCACGGCCAGGGAATTCGTCGTGTGGACGGTCTGGACAGGCCCCCCAACCTCCGCAGCTAGAGCCAACACCACCGCCACCGACGAGTTCTCCACCATCGGCGGGCGACTCTCGGCGTGAGCGAGCCCGTCGACCCGTCCGGCGGCTCGTAAGCGCTGTTCTCTGGCTACCAGCATGGGGTTGTTTTCGCAGTGGAAGCAGTGGCGCAGGCCGGTATCGGCCACCGCCATCATCACGTCGTACAGGGCTTCGGCGCTACACCACAGGCCGGCATAGCCGTGTTGCCCCGCCGCCGGCTCGGTGAGAAAGGTCTTGAACGCGATCGCCCCTGCCGCTGCCTGTTTGGGGATCTGCTCGATGCTTTCGTGACCGGCCGCACCGTAAAGGGCGTAATCCACGATGGCACGTGGCTGGACCACCTCGGCCCGCCTTGCCAATATCGCGCCAGTGGTAACGGGTGGGTCGGAGCTCGGCATCTCCAAGATGGTCGTCACGCCGCCCGCCGCGGCCGCACTGGTACCGGTAATGAAGTCTTCGCGTTCCACGGTGCCGGGATCTCGCAAGTGAACGTGAGTATCGATCACCCCAGGCAGAATGTGGAGTCCCGAGGCGTCGATCTGCTCACTGGCGGGCGGATTCTCGTCAGCATCCAGCAGGCCGGCGATGCGGCCAGCCCGAATAGCGATGGTAAGGGGGCGAACCCCTGTGCCTGTCGCCACCTTGCCTCCGGTGATAGTCAGGTCATAGTTCACGACCGTTTCCTCCCCTGCGTACATGGTGAATCGTCCTGCCTGAGGGCGGCTACTGGTTCAGTATCACGCGTCCACTGTCGACGAGTTGCGCCACGAGTTCATCGATGGTGCGCTGAGGGATCTCGACATCGAACTGAAAGCAGATGGCATCTCGAATCGCTTCCAGCGTCCTTTGCCCGTTCATGAGATTCCACAACTCATCGTAGACAGGGCGCAGCCCGGCAAAGGTGAAGGTGGGATCGTGCTTCTGGATCTCGTTCGCCATCGCGACCATGCCATCGTACGGAAACTCCTTTGGACCATGCGCGTCGGGGGCGTGAATCGGCCTGGCGGAACCAAGCTCTGAAAGATCAGGCATCGGACTTCCCCTGCCTCTCTGCAGCGGTCACCGCCGCCTGGATGGCAGCAATTTCATCGTCGGCTACCCGTTCGAGTTGCCGCTTTACCGCTTCGGTACCAGCTCCTACCTGTTGCTGTACCTGGCGGCTATCGTTGCGGACCAACTGCATCACCGTCTCCGCTGCAGCACCATCACGAGCCAGGAGATAGCGGACCTCTCGCAGGGCCCGATCGAGGATTGCTCCCCTGGTGTCCGTGCCGCCATCGACCGAGCTCGCGTCGATCAGCTGGCGAACGAGCGCCGCTGCGACCTGACTGATACGGTAGGCCCCGCGGCTTTTGATCTGCAGTAAGATCTCTGCCGCACGCTGCTCGCCTGCATCGGCGATCTCATACGCCGCTGCCGCAGTGGCAATCCCCGCCCGCCTGAAGACTCTCGGATCGCTCTTGTCGGCCGTCAGAAACTGGGTGTGAAAGTAACGGTCAGGGGAGGACATGATCATCGGTGTGGGCACCTTACGCCGATTCCATATCCCGTTGTCGCTCCTGGCGATAAACGGTACTTCGACGAAGTTCAGGAGTGGAATCCGCCGATCCGTGTTGCCGACCCAATTCGTCTCTTTTGGCGTCTCTGCCAACAAGGTCGAACAGAAATCGTTGACGAAAGAGGGTGCGGAATCGGGAACTCTGTAGAACATCAAGGCTGAGTCCACCTTGTCCTGAGCGTGGCCAACGCTACAGTAATTGAAAGCGAGCAAGATGCGCTTTGCCGCCTCGGGATGCCGATCGAAAAAGTAGGAGCTGCCGTTCCCCTCAGCCAGAAATAGGAACTTGAGGCTACGTCGGGGACGAGGCAGCTTTCCCTGTTCTATGAGGGTTTGAAAGGTGCGAGCCACCTCGGTTGCAAGGGCTACACCCTGGGCACAATTGGCAGCAGGTTTGGTCGCGGCGGTCAGGTGAGCACAGAAGTAAACGCTTTCGTGTGGCAACTCGCTGCCACGGATGCTGGCCGTGAGATTCACCCCCTCGCCAACAAACGTCCGGCACTGGATCGCGGCAAAGACCTTTACCGGACCCTGGGCCAGTGCCGCTGCCAGTTTCTGCGACGCTAGATAGTTGATCGCCAAGCCCCAGAGAGACGTGAATTCCGGCGGAAAGCGCAGGAGCTGCACCGCCTCGGGCAGGCTTTCTCGGGTACGGTGCGGAGGCGCTTGACGGAGCAGATAGTCGGTGATGATTCCAGCGGCTCCGTTCTCTCTTGCCAGGTTAGCAACCCGCATCCAGCTTTCCCAGCTGTCGGTGTCCCTTGTGCCGCGGGCAAACACGGCTTTCCCGCGGACATCTTTGCCCTCAAAATCGGCTTGCCGCTCACCCGTCCCTACGTCGATGACCTCATACTCCGCACCTGCGTCCGGCGTGGGCTTGGACCACCACACAAGACAGCTCGGAGCCTCGTCGAAGCTAACAAGGTGCTCGGTACTGGGGTGAATCATCGTTAACTCGGCCCCGAAGGGTTCCCAGGCCAGCGGCATCGTGCTCCCCAGGAAGGTGGTCTTTCCGTCGAAAGGGTACGTCTGGCGGGTATGCTCTATTCCATAGGAGCTCAACGTCTGAGCTACGAGATCGGTGGCGCGATGGTATCCCGATGAGCCTGCAGAGCGGTAGAAACGCGTCAGCTTGCGTGTCGTCTCCACGGCTAGAGCGCCACTTAATTCAGCGCTCAATGTGTCCATCAACCTACGCCGGGTTCGCATGAGACACCCCCTCGAGTGTGGTCACGATTGGATAAGCGTTGTCGTCGGCCGAGCAGGTCACAGGATGTCACGGCCCGGTTCATAAGACCCCCGGTGGTAGGAAAGCACCTCTTCGATCGGCAGGGCCAGTCCCTGCCTGCGAACTCGCTCCGAGAGCGCATGCAGGTCGAGACGGCGTGCCGCGAGTCGCATGTCTCGGCAGAGTCCAAGGAAACAGAAGGCGTCTCCCATGGTGACCGGGTCGGCATATTGCTGTTGTTGCTGTTTTTCAAGCGAATCGTAGTGAGCATCCGTCATCGAGGTCGGCTTGGTAGGAACCCCTGGCACCGCCAGCGTTACCAGGATGTTCTTCTTTTTGGCCTCTTGCGCCAGGGCCTGAGCGAAGCCTTCCAGGCCGAATTTTCCGGTGCAGTATGCGGTTCCCCAAAAAGAACCCCGATACCCCGCCGAGGACGATACGTTGATGATCGCTCCATCCTCGCGTCGTGCCATGTCCGGGTAGACTTCTCGAGTGCAGTAGTAGGCCGCATTGATGTTTACGTCGACGGTATCGCGCCAGAGAGCATCGTCCATCTCTTCAAAAGGCACCTTTTTCAGCATTGCGGCGTTGTTGACCAAGATGTCGACCGGACCAAGCGTCTGTTGCGTTCTTGCCACCACCTCCCTGATCCTGTCTGGGACGCGAAGGTCGGCAGGCAGTACCAGTGGCCTGCCGCCCTTCGCCTCGATCATCCCGGCCGTCGTGTTCAGTTCGCTCTCTGTTCGTGCCACGATGGCGACCTTGGCACCATACCGTGCCAGGCAAACGGCCGCACCCCTGCCGACGCCTCGCCCACCTCCTGTCACCAGGGCCGTCCTGCCCGCCAGGGGTCTTGCGGACGTGTTGCTAGACTCCGTTGCTGAAATGGTCATGTCATGCCAATCCTCCTCGGGTGAACGCTTCGCAGCAGTCCGCGGGTCGACCCTTAGCGCCCGCTACCCTGTTTCTGTGGCTATTCATCGATCGGCAATTGGTCGAGATCGAGTACCTCTTCGCTGAAATGGCACGCTGCCCGCCGGGCCCCGCCCAGGTCTCTGAGCGGCGGTTCCTCTTCGATGCAGATGTCCTGAGCCAAAGGACAGCGAGGGTGAAAACGGCAACCTGAAGGGATCTCCTGCACCAGGGCCGCTTCCCCGGAAAGCCGGACCCGCTCGCGTCTTTGCGTCGGATCGGCTCTCGGCACGGCAGCCAGAAGCAGTTTTGTATAGGGGTGAGCCGGTCGCTCGATAACCGGATCTACGGGTCCAAATTCCACGATCTTACCCAAGTACATGACCGCGATCTCGTTGGCCATGTACCGTGCAACGGCCAAGTCGTGAGAGATGAAGATATAGGAGAGACCGATGCGCTCTTGGAGCGTCAACATCAGATTCATGATCCCCGCTTGGACCGATACGTCGAGCATGCTGACGGGCTCGTCGGCGACCAGCAGCTGCGGCTCTACCACGATCGCCCGGGCAATGCCTACGCGTTGGCGTTGACCGCCGCTGAGTTCTTGGCCAAAGCGATCGACATAAGTGGAAGGAGGGCGCAGATCTACGGCCTCGAGCGCCTCGAAGACCCGCTCCTGCCGCTCGTGTGCGGGACCGAGTGCCAGCAGGTTCAGAGGCTGCTTGATCCACGCGCCAACGGTATACCTGGGATCCATGGATTCATAGGGATTCTGAAAGATGATCTGTATCTTTCGCCGTAACTTCCTCGCTTCCTGCCCCCTAAGCCGGGAAACATCCTGACCATCGAATTCAATCGTTCCTGACGTGGATTCCTCGAGCAGCGCCACCATATACCCCAATGTGGACTTGCCCGAACCGCTCTCACCGACGAGCCCCAGAATCCTCCCTGAGGCCAAATCGAAGTCCACCCCGTCGACGGCCCTTACCACCTGGCGCCTGCGATTGAGAAGCTGATCGAGGAACCCACCACGAAGCACGAACTCCTTGTGCAGGTTACGCACCGAGAGCAAGGGGTGTTCGGGCTGTTGCGTTTCGTTCATGAAAGCTCCCTGTTTAGTTCCAGGCAATCTCAACCTTGCTCTCCAAAGCATAGTGACAGCGGCTGACATGATCTGGACCGACGGAAACAAGCGGCGGATCGACCTCCTTACACAGCTCGGTTGCCAAGGGACAGCGTGGAGCAAAGCGGCAACCACGCGACTCACCGGTGATGGCCGCACTCTCCCCGGGTATGGTGGTCAGCGGCTTGCGAGGACCGGTCAGGGCGGGTGTCGATCCGAGCAGGCCGCGGGTGTAGGGATGTCTGGAATTGGAGAACAGCTCGGTAGACGGCCCCTCTTCGACGATCTGGCCCGCATACATGACCGCGATGCGTTCGCAGGTCTCGGCTACGATGCTGACGTCGTGAGAGATAAGCAGCATCGATAGGTGCAGCCGCTCCCGCAGAACGTCCAACTCGCGCAGGATCTGATCCTGCACCAGCACATCGAGTGCTGTGGTGGGTTCGTCGGCGATGATCAGTTCCGGTTCCAGCAGCAGCGACAGTGCGATGACGACCCGTTGGCGCATGCCACCACTCAGTTCATGAGGATAAGAACGGATACGGTTGGCAGGTATTCCCACGATGTCGAATAGCGTGCGGACGCGGTCGCGTGCCTCCTGGCGGCTACTCCCCGGTCGGTGCAGGCGATACGCGGCGACGAGCTGTTGTCCGACCGGAATAACCGGGTTTAGCGAGTGCATCGCGCTTTGGAAAACCACCGACATCCGTTTCCAGCGCACGCTCTGGAAAACTCTGTCGGGTACCTGTAGCACTTCCTGACCGGCGAATCGTATGCTGCCGCCGAGGATTTCGGCGTTCTGTGGCAACACTCGTAATAACGTCAGCGCGACGCTGCTCTTGCCACAGCCGGACTCACCGACCAGCCCCAGACTCCTGCCCCTTTCAATCTCGAATGAAACGCTGTCCACGGCTCGCACCCAAGTGTCTTCCAGGCCGTAATACATCGAAAGATTGCGGACCTCCAATAGGGGCGAGGTGTTGGTGTCAGCACCCTCGAGGAGATCGCCCGAGGGAGCTTCCCCATCTCCTGCACCTTGAGCGGGCTTCGCCGAGACCAGCCGTGCCCCCTTTTTCGCTCTTGTAGCTGCGGTTGCAGGGCCCGGTTGAGGGCATCACCGAGCAGATTGAAAGAGGTCACCATCACCAACATGGCCACGCCTGGAAAAACACTCATCCAGGGTGCGATTCTGATATGTCTTTGGCCCAGCTGAATCATGCGACCCCAGGAAGTGGTGCTGGGATCGCCGAGCCCGAGAAAGCTGAGACCTGCCTCGATCAGGATCGCGCTACCCATCAAGAGCGTGCCGGTGGTGATAACTGGCGGTATCCCATTTGGAATGATGTGCCTGAATAGTATCTGATAGTTCGAGGCGCCTGAAACCCGAGTGGCCTTGACAAACGTCCGGCTTTTCAATGTCAAGACCTGCGACCGCATGATCCGAGCAGGACGCGGCCAGGTCGTGAGGCCGATCACAACCATGATAAGGAAGATGCTGGAACCGAACAGGGCGATGATCAGCAGTGCCAGAAAGAAGGTCGGTATCATCAGGAAGATATCGATGACCCGCGATAAGACATCGTCTACCCAGCCGCCGTAATAGCCAGCCAGTCCCCCCACCACGACCCCGAGGACGCTGGCGATACCGGCGGAAACGACTGCTACCAGCAAGCCCAGACGTCCTCCCCAGATGACGCGGCTGAACAGGTCACGGCTTAAGTTGTCGGTGCCCATCCAGTATTGCGTACCAGGCCGAGCATACTGGACCATGGTAAATTCCTTTGGGTCGGCGAGAGGCAGCCAAGGAGCGGTCACGGCCACCCCGATAAAAAGCACCAGAATCCAAAAGCTGATCAGCGCAGGCTTGTCCTGGCTTAGAATCCGCCAATACTGCTGCAGCTGACGGAGGAAGATGAACAGTCCGGTCGCTTGCGACTGGCTACCTTTCAACGGTACTCAACCCTGGGGTCCAAAATGGCATATACCAAGTCCGTGAGCAGGGAAGCCAGCGCTACCAGAATGGACATCACGATATAGGCGCCCATGATGAGCGGCGTGTCTCGACCCAGAATCGCCTCATAGACCAACCGTCCAAGCCCGGGCCAGGCGAATACCGTTTCGGTCAGGACGGCGCCCGTCAGCGCCACGCCGAGCTGAAGACCCAGCATCGAGACGATGGGCAACGAAGCGTTCCGCAACGCGTGCCGAACGAGGATCGCCGTGCGATTGAATCCGATCGCTCGCGCGGTGGTGATAAAGTCCTCGTTCAGGACCTGAAGCACACTGGTGCGAGCCACCCGAAGATACTGGCCAAAGCCGCCGATGACCAATGTTGCAACCGGCAGCGCAAGGTGGTGAAGGCGATCCAGCAACTGCCCCCAATAGCCTTCTGGACCCATAATGGTCATCATTCCCGTCGCTGGAAACCAGCTCAGGTAGATCGAAAACGCCAGGATCAGCATCAGCCCGAGCCAGAAGATGGGAAGACTGTATGAGGTGACGGCCACCACCGATACGGCGACATCGACCGTTGTTCCGGCACGGATGGATACCAGCGTGCCGAGTAACGTTCCGATCACACCAGCGATCAGCAGGCTGGTTCCAGCCAGAATGACCGTCGGTCCAGCACGTTCAGCGATTATTTGGATCACCGGCCGGCGCATCAGGTAAGAATCCCCCAGGTCTCCTCGGAAAACCCGCCCCAAATAGACCAACAGCTGTTCATGCACCGGCCGGTCGAGCCCGAAACGCTGACGCATCAGGGCTTGATACTCAGGATCAGGATTCTCACCGACCAAGATGTGGGTGACATCGCCAGGGGCCGCATGCATCAGGACGAAATTGACGATCACCACCACCAGAACTACGGGAGCCAACTGGAGAATCCGCCGCAGAACATACTGGGTTAACCGCATCTCAGACACCACTTCGATTCGATGAACGTAACTGGCCAGGTTGCAACCAGGGGCATCGGCTACAAAAGGCCTCTAAACCTCGCTACCAAAATGCGCCACGACTCAAGTGCATTCCTCGCCAGCTAAGCACCTGAACGAAGCCCTGGATGCCTGATGGAGAAACGGCATCCAGGGCGTACCTGACGACTACTCAGAGAAGAACGTCGTTTTATTCGCTTCCGGGCGGGCTGACTGCAAAGAAGGAACTCCAGCCCAGAGCCGTATTGAAACCGCTCGCCTGGGTGGCGAAACCTTCCCATCCCCGCCTGACGATGGTGATCTTGTTCTCGTTGAAGAGAGTGATGATCGGCATGTCTTCAAGGATCATCCTCTGGATTTGGCCGTATAGTTGTGTCCTCTCATCGATGTCGGTGATTAGCTGAGCTTGCTCCGCCAAGGCATCCAAGGCGGGGTTCGAGTAGCCGTGGAAGCAGCGGGGGCAATCTGTAGCAAAGTGCTCGGCGTAGGCGGCGGGGTCTGGCCCGTAACGGGTGTAGTAGATGGTCATGTCGAAGTTGCTATCTTCCATCTTTTGACCCCAGCTGCCGTGCTCACTCAGTTCCCACCGGGCATTGATGCCTACATCTCGAAGCTGCTTGACCAAGACTTCCATCCACGCCGGCAGCGTGGAGAAGCCCGGTTCGACGATCGCCGCCTCGAACCGCCAACCATCGGCACCACGCGGATAGCCTGCCTCATCCAGGAGGGTTTCGGCCCTGTCCGGATCGAACTCTGGAAACTGAACGTCTTGATCGGTAAACGAGCTGGCGGGCAAGCCGACGAAGCGGTGCGCCTTCCAGGTGTTGTGGAAGCCCAGAATCTGCTGTTCCTGTCGATTCATGGCAAAGGCGATCGCCTCACGCACCAGCGGATCGTTGAACGGTTCTCTCTGCACATTCATCCACAGGTCGTAGTTGTAGTGGGAGCCAGTTTCGACCACCACGACCTCAGGGTCGGACCTCCAGAGTTCGAGTTCGCCGAACTCCGGCGCGTATTGTGACGGCAGCCAGGTCAGGTTCCCGGCTCGAAACTCGGCCTGCGCGACCGTGGTGTCGGGCATGACCCGAAGAATCAGTGTGTCGATCTGGGGCCGTCCGAGGTAGAAGTCATCGTTGGCCTCGAGAACGATATGGCTGCCTTTTACCCACTCGACGAATCTGAAGGGGCCGCTGCCGATCGGGTTATCGAGGTTTGGCCCGGAGTCCCATTCGACCCCTTCCCAGATATGCTTGGGCATGATGGCGCCATACCAGTTACCCGCCTGAGCCAACTGTGGCAGGAATGCTGCGTTCGGCTGCCCGAGTTCGATGACCAAGGTATGGTCGTCCGGGGTGCGGATTTCGGTAACGTCTTTGAGGAAGGCACTGAATGGATAGCCTTTCTCCGTGATCGTCTCATACGTGTACTTGACGTCTTCCGAGGTTAGCGGTTGGCCATCGTGCCAGAGAGCATTTTCGTGGAGCCTGAAGGTGTAGACCAGTCCGCTTTCGTCGATCTCCCAGCTTTGGGCAAGGTCGCCGTAGTGTGTGGTGCCGGTGGTGACCCCCCAATCCAGAATTAACAGCGTGCTGAACAGATTCGAGAACGCTACGTACCCGCCGCCGCGTTGTGCCGCATGATTGGGGCTCAGGGTTGGGGCATCGTTCTGCACCGGAGTGACCAGGACGACTTCATCTGCAGCTTGCGCGATACCGACACTACCAACCAGGAATCCAACTGCCAACAGGCTGAAGAAGAAGAAAAGGAGTAACCAGGACAATCCGGCCTCGTGAGAAAGGCGATGAGCAAGGGAAATCTTGGACCCACAATCGAGTTTGTGCCGGTCAGTACGGCATTTCTCGGTTTCTCCGTCCACCACGCATCGTCAAATCGCTCTTACTCGCCACCCTCTCGTCCAACGCCAGATCGTTGAGTCGTATTCAGAAAAGCGGAAACGTGAACCGCCCTGGGTTTGATGGAGGCTCCGTTCTCCCTCGAAAGGAGAGAATGGAGCATGACCCGTTACGACCAAGAAACCAAAGATCGAGTCATCCGCATGTTCATGGAGCGTCGAGAAGAAGCGCCGCACGAATCACGTTCAGCCTCTTATCGGCGCCTGCATGACCTAACCGGCATCCCGGTCGACACCATGCGCGGCTGGGTAGACAGAGCCCGCATCGACGCTGGTGACAAGCCAGGCCTGACAACCACAGAGCGTGAGGAGATCAAGGCCCTCAAGAAGGAAGTAGCCGAACTCAAACGAGCCAACGAGATCCTCAAGACAGCCAGCGCGTTTTTCGCGGCCGCGGAGCTCGACCGCCGACTCAAGTGATGGTCGCCTACATCAACGCGTATAAGAACCTGTTCGGGGTCGAGCCGATCTGCCGTGTCCTACGGGACCACAACGTGCCGATCGCCCCGAGCACGTACTACGCAGCCAAGAAGCGGCAAGCATCCGCTCGCCAGCAATCCGATGAGCGTCTCCTGGAGGTCATTCATCGGGTGCACCGCGAGAACTTTGGTGTGTACGGCGTCCGTAAGGTATGGCACGCCCTCCAGCACGAGAGTATCGACGTTGGGCGTGACCAGGTGGCGCGCCTGATGAGAGTCGCGGGCTTGAAGGGCATGACACGAAGAAGGAAGGTCCGCACGACCATCCCAACGCCTAGCGGCGTCAGCTCGCCGGATCTGGTGAGGCGAGACTGGTTCCAAGATGCGCCCGACATCGTTTGGGTGGCGGACTTCACGCACGTGCTCACTCGTGAAGGGTGGGTGTACGTGTCGTTCCTGCAGGACGGCTTCTCGAGGCGCATCCTGGGTTTCACGGTCAGTACCGGTAAGAGCAGCGAGCTGGTGATGAGGGCTCTGGAGCAGGCTGTGAGCGTCCGGCGTCGAACCGATCGGCGGTTCGTTGCTGACGGCGTGATTCATCATTCGGATGCCGGCAGTCAATATACGAGTCTGGCGTTCAGCCAGAAGTTGCTCGATCATGGCGTGAACGGTTCGATCGGTCGGGTGGGCACGGCGTATGACAATGCGTTGATGGAGAGCACGATCGGCTTGTTCAAGAGCGAGCTGATCCACGCCAGGTCGACGAGTTGGTGCTCGAGGCAGGAGGTGGAGACGGCGACGATGCGGTGGGTGAGGTGGTTCAACTGTCGGCGGTTGCACTCTTCGCTCGATTACGTCAGTCCCGTGGACTTCGAGATGGCGTACACTCAAGCGCAGGCCATGCCCAGGCTGGCCGCGTGAGAGCAGAGTCTCCACGAAACCCAGTACGGTTCAACGCAGCCACCGTCAGGCACGGCAATGTGCGAAAAATGCGATGCGGACCGGGGTTTCTTGCCCCTCACTAGAGATCAGACCCGTCACCGACGCAACCCCGAACAACGCCGGCAAGTCCTGGTAACTGCGCCAAAGGAGTTCTCATGGAACTCCTTTCACCAAAGAAACCCTACCAAAGTCTCGAGTGTGTACCATTGCCGGCTACGGCACCCCTCATCGGCACTTGATAGCGGTGGGCATTACCGTGGTCTTCGAAGGGAAGCTAACCTTACCTTCACAAGACCCTCACGGACTAGGGGGTGCAAAACGATGGTTCTTCTGGATCCCATGGCAGACCGGAGGCCACAAGCTATGGAAACCAGATGGCCGGTAATCTGAAGCCCCACCTCCTTATCAACCTCGGATGCTAGTTGCGAAAGGGGTTAGAGAAGAGAGAAGATCTAGAGTATGCGAACAAAAGACCTTCTCTCCGAACAGACGGTAACAGATATCTTCACCCTCGTATTCGTCCTTGTTGACGATTACCTCCAAGCCTCCACCAAACAACGACGCTTCCGCTTACCCAACAAAGCCAATCAGAAAGCGAGCTACAGCGAACTCTTAACCATCGTCCTGGTCGGCGAAATCCTCCAACAGAAGAACCAGGGCTTATGGTACTTAATGGTGCAAAGCGACTACCGAGAGTTATTCCCGGTCCTGCCTGAGCTCAGCCGGTTTTATCGTATCCAACGCAACTTCGAACGCATCTATGCCGATCTTGCTCTACTTCTTGCTGAGCATGACGGCGTGTACCTGATCGATTCGCAGCCGTTAGCGATCTGCAAAGGTATCCGCTACTCGCGTGAACGCATGATGACCGAGGCAACCTCAGGGCGTGGTGGTGCCAGCAGACGCTTCTACGGCTTTACAGCGGGTTGCGCATTGAGTGATCGTGCTTCATGCTGAGGCATGGCGCACTCTACCGACCTCCGAGAACGCATCGTAAACGCCGTCCTACACAAGCGTTACACCCTCCATGAAGCCGCAGACACGTTCGACGTTGGAACCGCCACCGTCAGTCGCTACCTCCGCCGCTACCGCCAAAGTGGAGATCTCACCCCCAGAACCTCCCCGGGCCGCCCCAGCGCCCTCCATGAGCACCAGGCATGGGTTGAGCAGAGCCTCATCAGCAACGACCTCACCCACGACCAGCGCTGCGACCTTTTCTTGGAGAGAACCGGCGTCCGCATCAGCAGAGCGACCATGTGCCGCTGGGTACAGAGATTGGGATCGACGAGAAAAAAAGACGATCTACGCGAGTGAACAGAATCCAGAGGCCCGGTGGAGGTTCCTGGCTTGGATCAGAGGTATTGACCCGCACCGGTTGGTGTTCGTCGATGAGAGCGGCTTCAACGTCGCCATGACCCTGCCCTACGCCTACGCCCCACGTGGACAACGTGCCGTGGGTAGGGTGCCGAAGAACCGTGGGGAGAACACCAGCCTCGTTGCAGCGATCAGTCTCGATGAGGGTGTGGGTGACGCGATGACGTTGACCGGAGCGGTGGATGGCGTGGCGTTTTTAGCGTACATCGAGCAGGTCATCGCTCCGAAGCTGAGGCCGGGGCAGATCGTGGTGATGGATCAGCTGGGGGTGCACCGCAAACCGGAGGTGCGGGAGGCGATCGAGGCGAGGGGGTGCGAGTTGGTGTTGTTGCCTGGGTACAGTCCGGACTTCAACCCCATTGAGTTGGCTTTTTCGAAGATAAAGGCGTTCGTGAAAGCTGTGGGGGCGAGGACGAGGGGAGCGTTGGACTCTGCGATCGCGGCTGCGCTATCGACGGTGTCGTTGGGGGATGTGTTGGGTTGGTTTGAGCATGCCGGAGTCACCAATCACTCATTCTGAGAACCGCTGTAAGCTGCACGCAGTGTGTAGTGGATCGGGTGCGATCTGTCGTTTCGGGATTGTGGCGGCCAATGAGTCGGATGTGATGGTGGGTAGATGCTTACTTGATGAGCGTTATGATGACCTGCATAGCATCATTGGTGATAAAGGGTATCTGGGGTTAGGGATCTATACGCCGGCGAAACGGAATGCGAAGCAAGCTGGGTTCTGGTGTGATTTCTTTGCTTCAGCACGCAAATGTGTTGAGTCGACGTTCTCTTCTTTGGTGCGGTGTCGGAACATCGCTTTGCAGCAATTGAATTCTTTCTGGAGTGTTCGCGCAAGTGTGTGCCGCAAGATCGCTGCCCACAATCTCCTTCTCTTCCTCTACCCCTAATCCACTAGCATCCGAGGTTATCAGGGTTCGTTAACGTCGAATAGATATTTTGTAAACTAGGATATTATCACGGAATTTTACTGCTAGTCAACTGCGGCAGGTTTCGTTCCGCAAGGAGGAGACAATGGCAACCACAGTGAACGACCCGCCGTTGACCGCCGAGGAGGTGCAGGCGTTCCTCGACGGCGGCTTCCTGCGCCTGCCCGGCGTCCTCGCTGCGGCCGAGCTGGACGCAGTCCGTTCCGACATGGACGAACTGATGCGGACGGCAGCGCCGCGGGAGGACTTCAGGTTCGCTGCTGGGCATCGTGACGGCAGCCAGGTGCTGGTGCGCATCGACTACGTCGTCGACAAGTCCCCGGCCGCGCGTGCCATGCTGGCGCACCCACTGGTGCTGGCCGCCACCGAGCAGCTGGCCGGACGCGACTTCTTTCCGACCCAGGACGCCATGGTCCTGAAGATGCCTGGTCAGGGCATCGCCGTGCCCTGGCACCGCGATCGCGCCAGCACCGACGACTATCCTGCCGAGGTGCCGGTATTCATCGCCGACTACTACCTCGACGACGCCGACGAGGACACCTGCCTGTGGGCGGTGGCCGGCAGCCACCGCTGGCCCGATGGGCACACGCGGGAGGCCCTCCAGCGGATGAACGACGGGGGGTTCTCCACCACCGGCGCCACCGCGGTGCTGATGCGCGCGGGCGACGTCCTGCTCCACAACGTTCGCCTGCTCCACGGCTCCCCGCCGAATGAGTCCGACAAGCTGCGCCGTGTCCTCTACTACACCATGCACACCGCCCACGTGGAGTGGGACTACGGTCCGCACACTCACGAGTACATCGTCGCCAAACAGAAGGTGCTGCGGGCGTCTATTCGGGAGCGAGCGGACGTGCCCTACGCGGCGACCGAACAGGCGTTCCACTACCGCCCGCCGGCGGCGTGGGACAAGGGACCGCTGGGGCCCGATGAGCCGCTGACGACCTATCGCTACCCGGCGCAGGAGTACCGGCGCCCGGCCTGAGGGGCGGGTGGGGCAACACCGGACCGAGACCCCAGGTAGATAGTGGGGCCCTCGGGTAGCACCCTAGGGGGTTCGGTAGCTTCGGGGCGCCCCGCTACGAACGGTAGGCGGCCTCGAGTTTCCTGAACAGATCCCGGAAGATCGGGTCCCGCTGGACAAAGCTCGCGCAACGCACCAGGTGCCGGCCCCGATCCACACTCCAGGTCACGGAATCCGTAAGTACCGGGCTCGGCACCAGCTCGGTCGGCACCCACGATGGGTCGAGCAGGTACCCGACGGTCGCCATGTCCCACAGGACCTTCGATGAACCCATGTGATTGTCCCGGTACTCCCTGAAACGGGACGCCAGGAATCCGCCCACTTCCCCGTGAGGTTCGACATACCGCTCGATCTCCGGCATGGTGGTCTGCAGGTGCGTCGTCACCCCCATGCAGGGCACCAGCACCAGCGGAACCCCACAGTCCAGCACGACCCGAGCGGCCGGCACGTCCTGCCTCAGGTTGAACTCCTTGGTGTCCGGCCAGCCGAGCGCGTGCCCCCCCAGCCACACCACCACGATCCTGAGGGCGATGCTCGGCTCTAGCAGGAGCGCCGAGGCGACGTTGGTGATCGCCCCGATCGCCACCACGTAGAGCGGGTCGTCTTCGGAGCTGGCGAGGGCGCGTTCGATCAAATCCCGAACCGCGTCGCTCTCGCGGGGCTCGAGCCGGGGGCCGAGGTAGTCCGTCGAGCCGCGGAAGGCGAGCCCTTCGGGTGAGCGGCCGAGCCGTGTCAGGAGCCGCAGAATCTCGTCGTAGCTGAGTTCCATGCCGTGCCCGGGCCCGTCGGAGCGGTCGTTGTGGAAGGGCGCGGCGTAGATGGCCTCGACGGCGAGCCTCTCGGGGGAGAGCAGGGCGTGGACCAGGGCGAACTGGTCGTCGATCTCGTTGTAGGTGTCGGTATCGAGCACCATCCGCACCCGGCCGGCGGGCGGGAGGAGGCGCTCGAGGCGGGTGGTTTCGGGGATCGGGGGGAACGTCATGCAATAACTTTACGTTACTGTTAGGGATCTCTGTCGGGTGTTACGGTTCGCTCGTACCGATTTCCCGAAACTGCCTGGCGACTCTTTGCCAAAGGCATTGGATTGGGATGAGGTTGATCGAAGTTAAGGGTTGTGTGGATGGTGGTTCACAACGGCCTTGTTAAAACACCAGCCATCGGCAAAGACCGTGCCCGGTCGAGCGTAACCGTAAGTCCCGGTCCGGGCACGACATCAGCGTCAATCCGGACACCGCCAGGCGTTGATTGTCAAGGGCGCCGGTTGCTTCATCGTGGGTGGTAACGGTGGCGGCTAGGACGGTGGCGTACTCAGGATTTCCTCGACGACCTGCCGCAGCTCCGAGGAGTTGGTCTCCACTGCCTCCGGTTCAGGTTCCAGGTCCGGAATCCGGTGGCGCATCGACTCCAGCTGGTGCTGCGCCTCGACCCTGAACCGCTGCGGGGTCGCCGGGTGCCGCCGCGCCAGGCTCAGCCAACGGGTCGCCAGTTCGGGCCGGCCCCGGTCGGCCTCGATGGCGGCCAGGTAGATCAGGGTCTCGAGCACCTTTGCGATCTCCCGGTTGTTCCAGGCGATGTCCAGGCTCTGCCGGTAGCGGTCCTGCGCCTCGCCGTCGTCCCCCTGCGCGGCCGCCACCCTGCCCAACGTGATCAGGATCAGGGCTTCGGCCGTGCGGTAGCTGCTGTCCCGGGCGACGCCGAGCGCCTCCAGGCACAGGGTCCTCGTCTCGTCGTAGGCTCCGAGGTCATACGCGGCGGTTGCCAGGTGTCTCAAGAGGTTGGCTATCTCGTGCATGAAGCCGATCTCGTGAGCCAGCTCGAGACCCTCCTTCAACAAGGCTCGGGCCTCGCGCGGGCCGTCGGTCAGCAGGGTCAGGCCGCCCAGGTGGCTCAGGATGACGATCACACCGAGGGGGTTTTCGTGGCGCCTGCTCAAGTCCAGGGCTTCGTGGAGGAGGCTCTTCGCCTGTTCGAAGTTGCCCAGGGCCTGCTCGACGATGGCCAAGTTCTTCATGGCGATCACGATCTCGGGTTTGCCTAGGACCCTGCTCAGGGCGATGGCCTCTTCATGATTCCGCTTCGCGTTCGGGTAGTCGCCCATGAGTTCCGCCACGGTCCCGAGCACGAATCGGGCGACGTTGATCGATTCCGTATCACCCAACGGCTCGGCGAGTGCCAGACCCCACTCGGTCTGGTGGACCGCCTCGTCGAGACGTCCCTGCCGATAGAGGAGGTGCCCCTGCAGCGTCAGCACATAGCTCAAGGCGGCGTGGTGCGTGGGATCGTCTTCGTCGAGGCCCTGTACCGCGTGGGCGTAGTTCTCGATGCCGTCCTGGAGCCGAGTCCGAATGTCGAAGTACCACATGAACGCCTCGGCGGACTGCCGGATATCGGCCACCCGGCGGCCGGCTACCGCCCAACGCCAGGCCGCCCGCAGGTTCTCGAGCTCCGCGTCGTACTCCGCGAGCAGCTCCGGCACGTTCGAACCCCAGCGGTGCTGTTCGCGGTCCCGAATGAAGGCGAAGTAGTGTTCGCCGTGGGCGTCCAGAGCCTTGTTGTGTTCCTCCGGTACCGCAGCGAGCTGCTCCTGGCCGTACTCGTGCACCAGCGGGTGCTGGCCGTACCGGCCGCCCTCATCGACGGTGAGGAACGAGCAATCGACCAGGTGGGCGAGCAGCGCCAGGTTCGCCCCCGCCACCGCAGCGGCCGCCTCGCGCCGGAAGCCGCCGCGGAACACCGACAGCTTTCGGAGCGCGGCCCGCTCGGGTTCGCTCAACAGCTGCCAGGAGTGGTCGAACACGGCCCGAATGCTGCGGAAGCGCTCGGGCATGTCGCGGGCGCTGGTCTGCAGCACGTCGAGGCCCTTTTCGATCTCGCTGGCGACATCTTCGAGGGTGAGAACGCGCAGCCAGCTGGCGGCCAGCTCGAGTGCCAGCGGCATGCCTCCGACGAGCCGGCAGATACGCGCCACGGACCCGGCATTGTCGCCGCTCGGCTGGAAGCCGGGCCGCAGGCGCTGGATGCGCCCCACAAGGAGCTTCACGGCGTCGTAGGCCTCGAGATCCTCGGTAGCGCCTCCTTGGGCGTCCCCGTGGGGGAAGCTCAGCCCGGGAACCTCGAAGAGCTGTTCGCTGAGCAGGTCGAGACGCTCCCGCGAGGTGGCGAGCACCTTGACCCCGGGCGCCGCCTTCAGCACGTCGGCGATCAGTTCGGCGCCGTCCAGCAGGTGCTCCAGGTTGTCGAGTACCAGCAGCAGTTCGCGGTCCCGGAGCTGCGCTATCAGCTGCTCGCGGGCGTCCGCTTGGCCATCCAGACTCACGTCCAGGACGTCCGCGATCGTGTAGATCATGTGCTCCGGCGAGGCGACCGCAGCGAACGGCGCAAAGAGGACACCGTCTTTGAAGCGACTTCGACCAGTCGCGGTCTTGCCGAAGGCCCGAGGGTAACCAGGAGTCACGCGAGCGTCTTTGCGTCGCGCCCAAGGCCCCCTGCTGCGCCCGCGCCACTTCGATGGCCAGTCGGGTCTTGCCGATCCCGCCAGGCCCGACCAGGGTAACCAGTCTGCAGTCGGGCCGCTCGAGTTGGGTCGCGAGCGTCTCCTTCTCCGCGTCGCGCCCCACGAACTGGGTTGGTTGAGTAGGTAAGTTGGTTGGTGTTTCCAGGAGCTCGTGTTCATTCTCAGCATGAAGCGAGCCCCGCGCTTCTTCAGCGGTCAGGACCAACTCCAGATCGAAAGCCTTTGCTTCCTTTCGGACCTCCAAAGCCTCGCGGTGAACCCCAGCCCTCAGAAGCAGATACAACCGCTCGAGCTGCTCCGCTTCGGGTTCCGGGGCGCCCGGCAGCAGGTACGCCCGCTGCGCCAACACCGCACCCACGCTGAACTCCCCAACCCTGGCGTGAGCTTCCGCGAGGTCGAGCAGGGCCTGTCGGACGCTAGCCCCCAGCCTCTCCCGCGTGGCATACACCCACTCTTCGAGCTCACTGCCGATCCCTTTGAGGTAGAAGCCCTCGAGAAACCGTCCCCGGTACAGGTCGGTCGCCACGTTGAGCGCTCCCTGCTCTAGCGATATCGACAGCTCGGTCGCATCGCAGGCGAGGCTGGTCGCGACCCTGCTGACGTCCGCCACGATGATGGCCCGATCGACCTTCCTGAGCCGGGCCAGCACCGTGGCCAGGTTCGCCATTGGCTTCACCGCCCCAGGCCAGAACAGTTCAGCCAGGTGCCGGCGGTCTTGCGCACCCTCCAGGCACAGGTAGGCAACGAGAAGCAATGGCTTGCCCTGCTTGAAACTGGTGCCTTCAAGCTCGAGCCCCCCAAACGTCCTCAGGCGCATGCCTGATCATAAACCCAGAAAGAAATGTCGGCCAGGAAAGCGAATTTCAAGGTCCAGATAGGCCTGAAAGACTCGTGAAATCAGCCTGCAAGGCCGGTGACATCACCCTAGTTGCAGACTGACGAGAACCCAGGGCCAAGACCCTGAATCCGCAACCGGGAGGAACGCGATGACGACTAGCAGATCAACCACCAAGCCGCACCAGCGCCACGTCGAACATGAAGGACCAGGACGCGGATGGCAAGGCATCAGAGCGGCCTTCGGGAAGGCCGTGCACTACGCAGCAGCCGTGGTTCGTTTCGCTCTCATCTGGTTCGGCGCCTACCTGGGCGTGGCCGCGATCCTGTTAATTGGCTGGGCTTTCTCCACGTGAATGACTCGGCCTGTTGGTACATCGAGACCTCACCCAAAGAAAATCCAGCTCAGGGTGGTAGGCACTGCCAGCTGTTCCCGCGCCTGTCTGTCAACTCCAGTCGATCCCTACCCGCTGGCCCCTGGTGGCGCTCTCGATGGCGCCGAAAACCATCGCCAGACTGCGGATGTTGTCGCTGCACACCGTCTCGGGTACCTTGTCGCCGCGTACGGAGGCCACGAAATCGGCGATCAGCGTCTGGTGGCCGCCGTCGAAGCCGGGGTAGGGCGCCTTCTCCGTCGTCACGATCTCGGTCTCCGAGATAAACCCGCCCGTCATCGCCACCCTTTCGACCCACCACGCGTCCTCGCCGTTCCAGCGCACCCCGCCCCGCTCGCAGACTATGTGCCAGTCACCGTTCCAGCTGGTGTTCATGCCCTCCGCACACCAGCTGCCGCGGTAGCTGTAGACGATGCTGCCGGTCATCCCGAACACGGCGACCGCCGCCGCGTCGTGGTCGTACCAGGAGTTCGCCGGGTTCCACTCCTCGCAGTAGACCGAGGTCGGGTCGGCACCCGTGAGATAGCGGGCCTGGTCGAAGGTGTGGATCGCCATGTCCAGGAGCAGCACGTGCTCCATCCGGTCGCGGAAGCCGCCGAAGTGGGCGCCGATGAAGAAGTCGCTGTTGACCGACACGATGGCGCCGAGTTCGCCACCGGCCAGGAGCGCCCGGACGTTGCGGATGTTTTCGTCGTGACGGCGGTTCTGCATGACGGTGTAGATGCGATCCGCAGCGGCTGCGGCCGCGACCATCTTGCGAGCGTTGTCCATGCTGTCGGCCAACGGCTTCTCGCCCATGACATGGCAGCCGTGGCGCAGCGCCGTCAGCGTCACGTCCACATGTGCCGCCGGCACGGTGCAGTCGAACACCGCATCGAAATCACCGTCCGCCAGGACAGCCTCGAGATTCGCGCTGACCTGCGCATTTGCGAATGTCGACTCCGATCTGCGCCGGGTAGCGGCGTCCCTGTCGAGGTCCACAAAGGCCGCGATCTCGACATCATCGATGCTCTCCGCCGCCCCGATCCAGGCGCCGCTCCGCTCACCACAGCCGACCATCGCTACCTTCAACCGCTCTGCCATGTGATCCTCACCTGCAACCGCCTCCAGCCGTCCGCTATCTGTGGGCGAACGATCACGACTCTACCTCGGCTCGGAAGTTCGACCGCTTTATTCCAGATACCTAGACCGGTCCGGACGCCTCTGCGGATAAGACGAGCCCCTCGCTCCTGAGGTCCTGCCACAGCGCGTCCGGAATGACGGCGTCGCGCAGCTCGAGGTTCTGCTCCACCTCCGCCGGGCTCTCGGCCCCCACCACGATCGAGGTCACGGCCGGGTGGAGGGTCGGGAAGCGGAGCGCCGCGGCCGGGAGGGGCACGCTGTGGCGGCGGCAGACAGCCGCGATCGCTCGAGCGCGCTCGAGCATTTCGGGCGGCGCGGCCCGATAGTTGTAGCGGACACCCGGTTCGAGGTCGCGGACGAGGATTCCGCTGTTGTAGACGCCACCGAGGATGACGGCGATCCCCTTGGCGCGGCAGCGCTCGAGGAAGCCGAGCGAGGTCTGCTCGAGCAGCGTGTAGCGCCCGGCCAGCAGGAAGCAGTCGAAGCCGCCGGTCCTGGCGAAGTCGTCGAGCATCTCCCACTGGTTCATTCCGGAGCCGACGGCTTTCACCAACCCTTGGCTGCGCAGCTCGGCGACGGTCGGGTAGGCCTCGTCGAGCGCCTGCCGGTAGTGATCCTCGGGATCGTGGATGTGCAGGATGTCCACGCGGTCCATCCCCAGCCGTTCGAGGCTCCCCTCGAGGCTCTTGAGGATCCCGTCGCGGCTGAAGTCAAATCCCCCGGTCCCGTCATCCTGGATCATCCGGCCGACCTTGGTCGCCACCAGGTAGCTGTCGCGTGGGACGCCCGCGAGCGCCCGACCGAGGGCGGCCTCGGACCGCCCCAAGGCGTAGAGCGGGGCGGTGTCGAAGAAGCGGATCCCTCGCTCGTACGCCGCCTCGATCGTGGCGACGGCCGCGGCCTCGCCGTTCTTGAGCACGTGGGCCGCCCCCAGGCCATACGGGGGCAGGAGGTCCTTCAGGTTGTTACCGCTCTCATTCATCGCTCCTCCTCCTCGTCGCTCGTGGGGGTCGCGCGCCACAATACCGCACCTGCTCGAGCGCGACCCGCAGCGTCACCCGATCGTCGACGGCCGACCGTTCGCACGGAGACTAAACCCTCTTTCAGAAATCTTGTCTGTGCCGCCAATGATGTGATTCCGAAAACATGCTCGTGAGGGACCCACTACGGCGTCGTCTTCGGTCGCGTTTGTAATCAGAAGGGCTGGACAACTACTCTGAACGAAGGTTTAGAGCTGGTCTAAGAGTGCATGATGTTCCACAGGGCGAGTCAAAATGCGCTGATTCTGAACTTTTTTTGAAGCCCACTTGTATCCGATTCGAATGATGATCGACTCAGATCTGGCGTCTGGAATGAAGGGCAGAATCTAATGCACGAGCGTGACGTGACCTGCCCAGCCAGGAAATCTCGCTAGCCTGCTTGCACGGTCCGGTGCTCTTCCACCTCGCCCAAATAACTATCAAAGTAGACTCTGTGACAGGTGTAGCCACCAGGATTCTTTACGAGATAATCCTGATGGTAGTTTTCAGCAGGCCAGAACTGCGTGAAGGGTTCGAGCGTGGTAACGACAGGGTCAGACCAGCGCCCCGAGTTGTTGACGATCTCAATCATGTCTTCAGCGACCCTTTTTTCCTCTTCGTCTCTATAAAAAATTGCGGAGCGGTAGGACGTGCCGCTATCGTTTCCCTGCCGATTGAAGGTGGTCGGATTATGTACTTGAAAGAAATAGTCGAGGATGCGCTGATAGCTAATCTCATCAGGATTGTAGGTGATTTCTAAAGCCTCAGCGTGACCAGGGTGGTTCTGGTAGGTGGGGGTGTTGTTTCGTCCACCTGTGTAGCCGACCTCGGTGTCTATGACCCCAGGTAAGCTTCTGATCAAGTCCTCGAGTCCCCAGAAACAACCTCCAGCTAAGACAGCAGTTTTGGTCGTCGTAGTCATGGTTTTTCCTTCCCTTGCTTCCCGCGTACTTTATGTTTGAAGCTTGAAGCGAAGCCCTCTAGCCATAATAGGACAATTTTTTGCAGGGTTGCAAAATACCGCCGACATGACCTGAGCGACCACGAATGAATGAGCCCGCAGCTACCTAAGCAGCAAGCCCAGCGCGTTAAACGCTGCTATGACCGCTCTGTCTGCGGCACCGCCACGCCATGCGTATGGTTCCACAAGTGTCCCCGCCGCTGCTGCCCTGCCATTCCCGTCTCGAAATACACCGACTTCACCGGCGCGTGCACGATCGGGAAATCGTGGTGAAAGCCCATCCCCGTCGCCACGCAGTCCCCCGGCTCTACCTCGTACGACCGCCCCTCGCTCACCGCTACGCCGCTGCCCTCAAACAGAATCCAGTACTCATCGCAATCGTGATAGTGACTATCGAAGCTCGTCTCTTTGGCGTAGGCGACCGCATCGCCCTTATCCTCGCGCACATCGCCCTTGTCGACGGTGAAGATTCCCGATGACGTCTCCTCCTCCCAGTCGCCGCACATCCACACCAGGGTGGCCGGATCGTCCAGGGCTCGGACCACGAATTGGTCGTCCGCCGCCACCAGGTCCAGGTTGGTTTTGTATTCCCCCGTTAGCACCTCATCGCCAATGCGGATCTCGCACCTACCTGCGCCGACGATGATCTTCTCCCGCTCGCCGCGCCGCGCGAAAGCGCGCGTCTCGCCCGCCGCTAACGTCACCACTTCGAAGTATTTCAACCCGCACCAGGTCGGCGCGCGGTCCTCACCACTCTTGGATATCGGCATCTTCTGCTCCTTTACGGTAGGTAGTCCCGGATCGATTTGACCTGCTGGTCCCGGCTCGAGTCGATCGCGCCAAAGACCATCGCCAGGCTCTTGATATTCTCGTGCCCAGCACTCTCGGGCTGGCGCCCTTCGGCGATTGCGGCCACGAATTCTCGGAGCGCGGCCGCCTGCCCCTGCTGCGGGCTGCTCACCTCCATCACCGCCTCGCGCGGCGCGGTTCGATCGCTATGGTCGGCCCCTTTGCGGGCGATAAACAGCTCCGGGTAGACCATCGTCAGGGTCCCGGTCTCGCCGACCGCGCGAATCTCGCCGTACCAGTCGGTCATGTCGCCCGAAGCGATCGCGTCGGCGTGATAGCTCACCGGCAGGCCATCGTCCATCGTGAAGTGGGCCAGGCCGGTCGTGTCGCCGCGAAAGGTGCTATAGGGGGTATTCCAACTCGTCGCCCAGACGTGCACGGGGTCGCACCCCAGCAGAGCCCGCAACAGATCGAAATGGTGGATGCTCATCTCGAGATAGAGCGGGTCGTCCATCTTGTGGCGAAACGCGCCCCAGGAATAGTACGGCGCCCGAAAATAGTGCGTCACGTGGCTCATCCGCCCCAAACCGCCGCCGCCGACAATCTCGCGAAACGTGCGGACCCATGGGTGAAAACGCGCCTTTTGCGAAATCATGAATACGCGATCGCTCGCCTCGACGCGGGCGAGAATCCGCCGCGCCGCCTCGGGCGTGTCGGCGATCGGTTTCTCCGAGAGTACGTGCAGACCCGCTGCGATCCCGGCGAAAATCACCGCCTCGTGGTGCGCCGGTGGCACGATACACAACAAGGCATCCGCCTCTACCGCTGCGACGGCCTCTTCGGCACTTGGAAAACAGGCCTCTTCAGCAAGCCCGGTGACGTCCCTGGCCTTGCTGAGATGCTCCGGATTCACATCTACCAAGGCTGCATGGGCGGCATCGGCATCGTCCATGATCGTCGGCAACCAGCTCGTTCCGTAGCCCCCGACCCCGACCTGAATGACTCTCAACATCGCTTGAAGCTCATTCTACCTGGTCCGTTCCCCACCGCTCAGCCGCGAAAGGCGGCGTCCTCCGCCTCAACCTGATCGACGAAACCCAGCACCTCCCCGAGCTGCAGGCCCAATCCCGAACCTTTGAGCGAGCTGGTTCGGATCAGGCCGTCGCGGACCCGGCACAGATCCGGATGGACCGTCGCCACCAGCGCATTTGCTGCGGGGAAGAACTGCCTCGAGTTGGCCTCCACCCCGCGGATGGTGTGGGTCCGGGCGGCCAAGCCCACCGATTCGATCAGGGCGATGGAGGGATTGGTGAGATCCTGAACGGCGTAGGGAATACCCGCCAGCTCAGCCAGCGCGACGAACAGCAGGTCCGACGACAGACACTTGCAGCTTTTCAAGGCGACGCCCGACCAGCCTAGCTCGCGGGCCAGCTCGAAGTCCTCGACGGAGGTCAGGCTCTCGTCGATGAGAACCGGCTTGAGCTTCGAGATGCCACGCATGTCCCAACGGTGGGCGTGCAGATCGCGCTCGGTCGGCTGTTCGAGGTAGAGAATCTCGTCAAAGACCCGTGGCTCCCGCTCGCGGACGGTGTGGAGGAACTCGATCATGTACTCGGGGGTCTCGCACTGCTCGTTGGTGTCTGCCGTGAGCAGTGGCGCTGCGGGAAGGTCCTGGCGGACGCCTTCTCGAACCTCATGGTAGATGCGCGATACCTGAAGCATCCGATCGACGTCCCAGTCGAGGTCACGGCCCTGGAGCTTCACCTTGAGGCAGAAGACGCCATCGCGTTCGATCCATTCGTCGAGCGAGTTGGGAGTATCGTCTGCGGGCAGGTCGTCGCCGACCTCGTCGCGCGTCATTAGATCGACCCCCCCCACGAGATGGAAGACGGGCACGGCCGGCAGGTAGTCCTGGCGCAGGAATTGCGAGGGGTAGACGCTGCGGAAGCCGCTACCGAGATAGCGGGACAGGTCGAAATCCATGTGTTCGGGACCGTGCCCCAGGTACGAGTCGATGCCGTTGACGCGACCGAAGGCGTCGTGAACGGCGTGGTCGAGGGGGCTGGCGGCGACCAGGGCTCCAAGAAAGGGCATCTCCTCGCCCGGCGTGAGGCGCCGGCAGATGTCCCGGCTCAGCCGCTTCAAGTCCTGCTCCGTCTCCATGAAGATCTGGATCGGGTGGGCGAACCCGTCGACGTCGGCGAGGAGGCGACCAAAGGCGTCGAGCAGCTCGCACATGGCCCGGTTCTTGGCCTCGTGAGGGGCATTGGAGACGGGCCAGGCCCACAGGTCCATAAGGAACATCGCGCCCCAGCCGGTGGCTACCGCTCCGTCCCGGTTCTCGACCGTTACCCGGGCGTAGCCGATGGGGAGGTCCTCGACGACCACCGCCCCGAACTTGAGCGGCGTCCGGCACCTCGTTGCGACCAGGAAGGTGGACGTTTCCACGATTCGAATATCGCTCTTCATAGCTTGGCTCCCAATCCTGGACTAGACGGAGGGTGTCATCGATGCTCGTCAGCCTATCGTGCCGGGTAAGGTGGTGAGAAGGGCAGCAACGTCGTCATCAGTGGAACAGTCAGCCGTAGGGAGAGAAGCAGATGGCCATCAAGGTTGCGAACGCTCCAGTCTCGTGGGGTATCTATGAATTTGAAGATGTCCCAATCCTGGACTAGACGGAGGGTGTCATCGATGCTCGTCAGCCTATCGTGCCGGGTAAGGTGGTGAGAAGGGCAGCAACGTCGTCATCAGTGGAACAGTCAGCCGTAGGGAGAGAAGCAGATGGCCATCAAGGTTGCGAACGCTCCAGTCTCGTGGGGTATCTATGAATTTGAAGATGTCGAACCCAAATTCCCCTATACCCGCGTCCTCGATGAGATCGCCGAGAGCGGCTATCGGGGCACGGAACTCGGGCCTTATGGATATTTTCCAACCGACCCGGCAGCGCAGCGTCACGAGCTAGAGAGACGCAATCTCCAATTGGTGTCG
Source organism: Trueperaceae bacterium (assembly GCA_963662295.1). Classification (GTDB taxonomy): domain Bacteria; phylum Deinococcota; class Deinococci; order Deinococcales; family Trueperaceae. Next base: position 2,306,077 of record OY759346.1, on the reverse strand, counting down.
GCCTTCGTTCCGGTCGAGCTCGTTGCCCGGAGCGCGCATGAAGCCGGGGCAGAAGAGGCGATTGAGGTCGCTACGTTACTCGCAGCCTTGGGTGCTGAGTACATTATTCTTGCAGATGAGAACGGGACCGTGCCTGAGCTCATCGCGCAGGCCGGGCAGCGTACGGGTTCTCTGCTCTGTGCAGACGAATGGGACGTATTTGCCGAGGGGGTGAATGCGATCGCCCGGCGCGTTCACGATGAGACTGGACTGGGTACCGTCTTTCATCATCATTGCGCCGGCTACGTTGAAACCCCGGAAGAGGTGCGTCAGCTGATGGGTCGCACCGATTCTGATCTTGTGGGACTGTGCCTGGATACCGGTCACTGGCACTATGGCGGTGGCGATGCGGTGTCGGGTTTACGAGAATATGGCGATCGAATGCGTCACCTCCATCTGAAAGATTGCCATCCAGAGGTTGCCAAGCGCTGTCGTGAGCAGGGGAACGACTACTTTCAAGCCGTTGCAGCGGATGTATTTTGCCTATTGGGGAGTGGGGAAGTCGATTTTCCTGCGATTGTCGAGATCTTGGAGAAATTCGGGTATGGGGGTTGGGGCACGGTTGAACAAGATGTGTTGGTCGATGATCTAAACGCGCCGAAAGAATACGCCGTTCATAACGCGGCCTATCTGAGGCGTATCGGTCTGTGGTCGGCTGACGACTGAGTAGATAGTGGCTCCACAGATGGTGCCACTGCCGATGAGCCCGACGCCCAGCCCGCTGCTGTCGTTCATACTGCCTATCGTATCGCTGCCCTCGAGCTGTTCGACGCGCGACCGGAACAGCTATCCAGATACAGAGCTGGGGCGCTGTGCTGCCTTGCCGAGTTTCAAACTGCCCTTCCGGGGCAGGTAAATACTGAACGTCCTTTACTGCTGCTGCCCGACAGAAATTTTGTATGATGCCGCGAAAGTGGTTTCAAGATAGGAGATGTTCATGCCATCGGAGATGGATGATTTTCTGTTCGACCTGAGAGGGTATTTGATTCTGGAACAGGCGCTCTCCTCAGAAGAGGTGGCTGAGCTCAACGTGTATGTGGATCGGCTGGTCGAAGAGCAGGATGCACCAGGATCAGGGCTACCAGAAAGCCCAGGATATGAACAATTCGGACGGTTGATACAAAACGTCGTCGAGGCAGGAGAGCCGTTCGAACGGCTGATCGATCACCCCTCCTGGAGTGAGCACCTTCGTCGCTACATCGGACGAACAGATCGACCGGTGCTGGACGACAGCGCTGCCATTCTTCGGGGTCAGGGCCAGGCATCAAAGCTTCACTCCGGGGCGCACAAGCGCAGAATATTCACGCAATTTCGCTATCACAACGGCGAATTTCGCTGTGGCGAGATCAATATTATCATCGCACTGAACGACTGGCGCTCGGGAGACGGGGCGACCGTGGTCGTGCCCGGCAGTCACAAGTCAAATATCATCCATCCTGCTTTTGCAACAGCGGACGCCAAACCGGGTGGATCGGCTGAGAATGTGGAAGGCGCGATCGAGGTGTTGATGAATAGTGGCGACGCGCTGCTCTTTGTCGATTGCATGGCACACGGTTCTGGCAAGCGGGTCAACCCGGGCGTACGGCGATCGATTTTATACCGTTATGGCCCCAGGTGGAAGACCTATCGACCTGCTGAGGAACTGATGAAACGCCTGACGCCAGAACGTCAAGAGTTCATGAATCCATAACATCTGAAGCCATACCCAAAACCCCCCAAGGTACCCTGGCTTAGCTACCCAAAACTGTTCGGACCAGTGGACAGGAGACCCTTCATTTGGTTGAAACGAGGAGCTGAAAAGGCAGTTTTCCGCCCGGACGGTGGCACGGACCTAAGGGCGACGGTGTTGGGATCGTCCCGGGCGTGGAGGGGAGAGGATAGCATGACGCAGCAGCCGCTAGTGCTGATCACACAGGAGTGGTTCCAGAACCAGCCGGGGCGGCACGTGGACCTGCTGCGGAACGCGGGCTTCGAGATCCGCTACCCCCGCAACCCGCTGCTCGCGAGGGGCAACCTGAGCGAACGCGAGACGATCGAGGAGCTGTGCGGCGTGACGGCGGTGCTCGCCAGCCGCCTCGTGTTCTCGGACGGCGTCCTCTCGGCCTTGCCGGGACTCCGCGTCATCGCCCGCACGGGGGTCGGATACGACCGCATCGACATGGCCTCCGCCACCCGCCACAAGGTCGCCGTCACCATCACCCCAAGCGCCAATCACGCCGCCGTCGCCGAGCACACGCTGACCCTGATTCTCGCCCTTGCGAAGGCCGTCGTCCCCACGGACCAGCAGATCAGGGCGGGCCACTGGCCCGTCACCACCAGCCGACCCCTCCGCGGACGCACCCTGGGCACGTTCGGGCTCGGCCGCATCGGCCGCGGCGTGGCCACCCGGGCCTTGGCGTTCGAGATGACGGTTATCGCAACCGAAACGTACCCGGACCGGGAGTTTGCGGCCCGACACGGCGTCGAACTGGTCGACTTCGACACCCTACTGGCCCGCTCCGACGTGCTCACGATCCACAGCCCCCTCACCGACGAGACGCGGGGGCTGTTCGACGAGCAGGCGTTCGTGCGAATGAAGAGGGGGAGCGTCCTCGTGAACACGGCTCGGGGACCCCTTGTCAAGGAGGCGGACCTGGTCGAGGCCCTTCGTTCCGGCCATCTCAGTGGCGCCGGACTCGACGTGTTCGAGCGAGAGCCGACCGAAGCCGACAACCCCCTCCTGGCGATGGACAACGTGGTGGTGAGTTCCCACCGGGCAGGAATCGATACGCGCTCGGTGGAGGACATGGGCGTCGACGCGGCCCAGAGCATCGTCGACCTGCGACGGGGCATGTGGCCCGAGGGAGCCGTTGTAAACGACGAGCTCCGAGGGGGCTGGACCTGGTAGGTGTAGCCGGGCGAGGGCCACATGATCCGTAGCCTCACGGGCGACGAGCTGTTCGACCTGCTCGACGGCTGTCGCTGACTCCGTGCCCCATCGGAATCTGCGGTGACTAATTGGGTATGACCGGCAGCACGATATGGGACGGGTATTCGCGGCTGTGATGGATCGTCTGTCGCGCCGAGCGCATCTCCGTATCCACCCCGAACGCGTGCCCGGTATTGGGGTTGCGGTCGAAGCGGGGGAAGTTGGAAGAGGAGATCTCGAGCCGGATGCAGTGACCCTGACGGAACACATTGCCGGTAACGCCGACTTCGATCTCGTATTCGTAGACCTTGCCGGCGTCGAGCAGCGATGGATTCGACAGGCTTTCGCGAAAGCGAGCGCGTATGACGCCGTCGCACAGGTTCTTGGCGTAGCCCGACGGCGCGACATCGACCAGCTTGGCCGTCCAGTCCGTGTCGGGGCCGTCCGTGGCAGCGTAGAGGACGACCGTGATCGGCCCCGTGACCTCCAGATCTGCCTCCAAAGGGTCGCTGGTGTAGCAGAGTACATCGCCACGCATCTCCACCGGGCGCTGGTCGTAGGGTCCCCAGGGGACGATGTGGGGGGAGCAGCAGTTGTTGCCGCCCACGGTCTGGACGGGATGGATCGGGTCGTAGACGAAGTGGTCCGTCGCGTCTGAGTCTGGCGCCCCGGTGGACAGTCGACCATCCCCGCGCAGGGTATTGGCATTGCCGTGGGAACGAAGATGCCATCTCTGCCACTCCGTGCGGGCCAGCGGCCATTCATGTTCGTCACGCCATTCGTCGATGCCCATGATGAAGAGTCGCAGGGGCGATTCCTCGACGATGCCGTTGTCGATGTCCTTGAGCCAGTAGTCGAACCAGCGCAATTCCAGCGCTTCCAGATCGACCATCGAGTGCGCGCCGAAGTCGATATCGCCCGTGCGTGGCGAGGTGCTGAGGGCATGGGGCCAGGGACCGACGATCAGTCTGCTCTGCCGCGCCTGAGGCGTCCGTCCGTGCTGGCGCAGACCGTTGAAGTTGATGAAGGTATGTGGGGCATATAGATCGTACCAGCCACCCATGTTGAGCGCGGGTGCGGCGATTTCGTCCCAGCGATTCTCATCGTTCATCTCGTCCCAGTACTCATCGTATGTGGCGTGTTCGACCCAATCTTTCCAGAAAGGAAGATCGCGTCCTGAAGCCTCATCGAGCTGACCGACGGGGAGGTTGCGAAACGCCTCGGTCCAGTTGTGGGAAGCGATGCTCTGCGCGGTGCGGCCATTGGTGCGCATACCCCAGGTCATCAAGACGTTGAGCTGGAATGCGCCGCCGGGGTAGACGAGTCCGGTGAAGTAGTCGCAGCAGATGACGCGTGGGGCCATGCAGGTCAGGTATTGACTGCGGTGGGGTGCGCTCTGCCACTGAACTGCCCCGAGGTAGGAGCCGCCAGCCATGCCGATCTTGCCGTTGCTCCACGCCTGTTGCCCGATCCATTCCTGGGTGTCGTAGCCGTCGTTGCCGTCCCGAAACGGGTAGTAGTCGCCATCCGAATCCCAGCGGCCGCGGCAGTCCTGGATCACGCAGACGTAGCCGGCGTTGGCCAGGAGGTGCCCCTTCTCGATCATGGTGTCCGTGTTGTTGCTGTAGGGTGTGCGCATCAATACGGTGGGAAACGAGCCCTCTGCCCGGGGAAGATAGATATCGGCGGAGAGGTCGACACCGTCACGCATGGGAACCTTGACGTTCAGCCTCATGTCGACCGCGTAGTTGGTGCTCATCAGCACAGTATTACTGAATGTTCGACCGGATCGCTGGCGTCCTCAGGTCGGAACCGTGTTTCAAGTGCCTGCGTGGCGGCGTCAGCGGCCGCGATGGCTACCGTGAGCGCTTCGGCGAGATCGAACGGCGTTGGGGTCGAGAGCGCGTGGGAGAGCTGACGCTGGCAAACCCGGTCAAAATATCATATGGTGTTGCGGACCGATGAGCTTTACCGGCTACCTCATCCAGCGCGCCTTGTACGCCGTCTTCATTCTGTTGGCCATCAGTTTCATCGTCTTCATGATCGTCCAGCTCCCCCGCGGGGACGCAGTGGACAGGATCGTGGCGGCGCAGCGGGCAATGGGTGACGTGATCTCCGAAGAAGAGGAGGCGGCCCTGCGCAGCCAGTTCGGCCTGGACCGGCCGATCCTGGTGCAGTACGCCGATTGGGGACTCGACTTCCTGCGCGGCGATCTGGGCCGCTCGGTGCTCGGCCTTCGCGTGAACCAACTCATTCGGGAGCGGCTCGGGGCAACTCTGCTGCTGGCGTTCATGTCGATCATCATCACCTACGCCGTGGCGATCCCGATCGGCATCTACAGCGCCACCCACCAGTACCGCGCCGGCGACTACTTCTGGACCTTCCTGGGTTTCATCGGGCTGGCCACGCCCAACTTCCTGCTCGCCCTTATCTTGCTGTTCGTATTCCACCGCCTGTTCGGCCTCAGCATCGGCGGGCTGTTCTCGCCCGGCATGGAGGACGCGCCCTGGTCGCTCGCGAAGCTCCTGGACCTGGTCAACCACCTGTGGATCCCCATCATCGTGATCGTCACCGCCAACACCGCGGCCACCATCCGCATCATGCGCGCCACCCTGCTTGACGAGCTGGGCAAGCAGTACGTCGTCACCGCCCGCGCCAAGGGCGTGCCCTACGGGAAGATGCTCTATAAGTACCCGGTGCGGCTGGCGCTGAACCCGATCGTAAACTCGCTGGGGCACGTCCTGCCGGTCCAGATCTCCGGACAGACCATCACCGCTATCGTCCTGAACCTGCCGACCCTGGGCCCACTGCTGTTCAGGGCCCTCATCACCGAGGACATCGAGCTCGCCACCAGCGTGCTCATGGTGCTGAGTCTCATGGCGGTGGTCGGGGTGATCCTGGCCGATATCCTGCTCACCATCTACGATCCCCGCATCCGTATGGAGAAGGGGGCGCAATGAGTACCGAAGCCGTCACGACGGCGCTGACGGCCGAGGACCGGCTGTTCATCGCCTCGCAGCGGCAGCTGATCTGGCGCCGCTTCCGCAAGCACCGGCTCGGCGTATTCTCGCTCTTCGTGCTGCTGGCCCTTTATTTGGTGGCCTTCACCTACGAGTTCTGGGCGCCCTACGGCGCCATCACCCAGCACAAAGGCTTCGTGAATACCCCGCCCACCCGCATCCGCCTGGTCGACAGCGAAGGGACTTTCCGCGGCCCATTCGTGTACGGCCTCGAGTTCGAACTCAACCTCGAAACCTTCGAGCGCGTCTATACCGAGAACACCGACGAGATCCATCCGATCCGGTTCTTCCCCCGGGGCGAAAGCTACCGCTTCTGGGGGCGAATAAACGGCAGCCTGCACCTGTTCGACGCCGGGGAGGGAAAGATCTTCCTGCTGGGCAGCGACAATCTGGGCCGCGACCTGTTCTCCCGGATTCTGGCCGGTGGCCGCATCAGCCTCTCCATCGGCCTCATCGGGGTGCTGCTGACCTTCATTATCGGGGCGTCGCTGGGCGGCCTCTCCGGCTTCTACGGCGGCTTCGTCGACATCGTGATCATGCGCATTACCGAGATCTTGAGCGCCATCCCGAAGATCCCCCTTTGGATCGCGCTCGCTGCCATCGTGCCGCGCGACTGGCCGGTAGCCAAGACCTATTTTGCCATCACCGTCATCCTCGCCACCATGCAGTGGACATTCCTGGCTCGGGCGGTCCGCGCCAAGCTCCTCGAGATGCGTGGCCACGACTACGTGACGGCCGCCAAGATCGCCGGGGCGAGCGACCTCAGGGTCATCTTCGACCACCTGCTGCCCGGCTATATCAGCTTCCTGATCGTCAACCTGACCCTCGCCGTGCCCGGCATGATCCTGGCCGAGACAGCACTTTCGTTCCTGGGTCTCGGCATGCGCCCACCGGCGGTCAGCTGGGGCACGCTGCTCGAGGGGGCGCAGAACATCTCCAATATCGCCCTGAGGCCGTGGATGCTCACGCCTGCCTTGTTCGTGATCGTGACGGTGCTGATGTTCAACTTCGTGGGTGACGGCCTGCGCGACGCGGCCGACCCCTTCAAGGACATGTGAGGACGCGTGGCTGAGGCGCTGCTCGAGGTAAAAAATCTCCACACCCACTTTGCGCTCGAGGAGGGGACGCTTAAAGCCGTGGACGACATCTCCTTGACGATCCACGAGGGCCGCACCCTCGGTGTGGTGGGGGAGTCGGGCTGCGGCAAGAGCGTCACCGCCCAATCGATCATGGGCCTCATCGTCAGGCCCGGCACGGTGCGTGGCGAGATCCTGCTCCACCGGGAGGGCGGCGCCATCGACCTCGCCGCGCTCGATCCCAACGGCGAGACGATGCGCGACATCCGCGGCCGCGAGATCGCCATGGTCTTCCAGGAACCCATGACGGCCTTCAGTCCGGTGCACACGGTCGGCAATCAGATCATGGAGGCGCTGTTCGTGCACGGCGAGACCTCGAAGGCGCGCGCCCGCAAGCGGGCCATAGAGCTGCTCGACGAGGTGGGCATTCCAGCGCCGGAGCGGCGCATCGACGAGTACCCGGGCCAGCTCTCCGGCGGCATGCGGCAGCGCAGCATGATCGCCATGGCGATGATCCTGCGCCCAAGGCTGCTGATCGCCGACGAACCCACCACCGCGCTCGATGTGACCATTCAGGCCCAGATCCTGCGGCTCATGAAGAACCTGCAGCGGGAGACCGGCATGGCGATCATGTTCATCACCCACGACCTGGGTGTCATCGCCAACATGGCCGACGAGGTGGCGGTGATGTACATGGGCAAGCTGGTCGAGCACAGCAGCGTCCGGCAGATCTTCAAGGACGCGCGCCACCCCTACACCCAGGGGTTGTTGCGCTCGATCCCCGCGTTCGGCGCTACCGAAGGCGACCGACTGGCAACCATCAAGGGCCGGGTACCGGTACCGCTCGACCCGCCAGATGCCTGCCCCTTCGCCGACCGCTGCAGCGAGTTCATTCCGGGCCGCTGCGACGCCCGCATGCCACCCCCGATCGAGGTCGGTCCCGGGCACGTCGTGAGCTGCGTGCTCTACGACGGCGACCCCGAAACCCAGCCTGCTGGGGTCGGTTGAGGAGCGCCATGGCCGATGCAACCACCACCGCACCTGTCGTCACCGAGGAACCTCTGCTCGAGTTGAAAGGCGTCAGCGTGTTCTTTCCGATCGAGAAGGGCGTCCTGAAGCGCGTGGTGGGCCACGTCCGGGCCGTGGACGAGGTGAGCCTCACCATCCACCGGGGCAAGACCCTGGGCCTGGTGGGGGAGTCGGGCTCCGGCAAGACCACCCTGGGGCACGCGATCCTGCGGGCCGTCGATCCCACGGCGGGGGAGATCCTCTTCCGTGCGGGCGACGCGTCGGTCGACATCGCCTCGCTCACACGCAGGGAGATGCGCGAGATTCGCAAGCACATGCAGATGATCTTCCAGGACCCCTACTCGAGTCTCGATCCCCGCAAGACGGTTTTCGACATCGTCAGCGAACCGCTGAGGATCAACCGGCTGGCGCGCGGAACCGCCCTCGAGGAGCGGGTGCGCGAGGTGCTCGATCTGGTGGGCATGGACGTGAAGTACATGAAGCGCTACCCGCACGCCTTCTCTGGGGGGCAGCGGCAGCGCATCGGCATCGCCCGGGCGCTGAGCATCCGCCCCGATCTCATCGTCTGCGACGAGGCCGTGTCGGCCCTCGACGTGTCGGTACAGGCGCAGATCCTGAACCTGCTCAAGGACCTCCAAGACGACTTCGATCTGACCTACCTGTTCATCGCCCACGACCTCAGCGTGGTCGAGCACGTCTCGGACGAGGTGGCGGTGATGTACGTCGGCAAGGTCGTCGAGCAGGCGGACACCCAGACGCTTTTTCACGCCCCCAAGCACCCCTACACCGAGGCGCTGCTGTCGGCCATCCCCCGACCCGATCCGGATCACCCGCTGCCGGATGAGGGGGGGTTCGAGGGCGAGCTGCCCGACCCCGCCAATCCGCCCAGCGGCTGCTACTTCCACCCGCGCTGCAAGTACGCCCAGCCGCTGTGCCGGGAGCAGGAACCGCCGCTGGTCGAGGTCGGCCCCAACCACGTCGCCGCCTGCCATTTCGCGGACGAGCTGAAGCTCGAGGGGATGTACGAGCGGTGATCTTCAGGCCCGACCCGAGCCGCCACGTAATGGGCGACTACTGGCTCTTCGAGGCTCGCGTTCCGCGACATTGCATAGGATCCTTTTGACAGCGCACATGGCTGTGCGTATAATTCGCCCGCAAGGAAAGTCGGGAGTCAGTCGATATGAAAGCACGCTACGAAGTCGACGCACAAGCAATCGCGGGACCCAACACGCGTTTTTGGCAGGCCTGCGGTCACGACTATCTGTTCAAGCTGGCCAACGAGCCCTCAGGCCAGGAGTTGCTCGACAGATTCGAACTCCACGGCTCGATGCGATACCTGCGGACCCACTACACCTTCAGCAATCGTACGGGACAGGACGTCATAGCCGGGGGCCCGATCGGCGGTAACGTGGTGTTCATTGCCGACGACGGTGCGGTCAGCTACGACTTCACGATTGTCAACCGTACCTTCGGCGAATACGTTCGGCGTGGCCTAAAACCGATCGTCGAGTTCGATTTCTTCCCTGACGGAATGACCAAGGGCACCGAAGACTCCGTCAACGACGAGGGGTTCGGATTCCAAAGGGGGGAGCCGAAAGAGTGGGGTCAGTGGGAACGCTTGCTCCGGACCTTCGTTCAGAACCTGATTGACACCTTCGGCGTCGAGGAGATGCGGACCTGGTACTTCGAGGTCTGGAACGAGCCCGACGGCTGGCCCGTCGAACAGCTACCGATCTTTTTCCGTCTCTACGATGTCTTCGCCCACGTCGTAAAGTCTTTCGATCGCGGATTCCGTGTCGGCGGTCCAGCTTGCTTTCATTCCTACTTCCTGCGTGATTTCCTGGAACACGTGGTCCACGGAACAAACCACGTAACCGGGGCCAAAGGCTCGCCGATCGACTTCATTTCCTACCACGTCTACGGGCTCTCTGGGTTTTGGCTAAAAGAGCCTCCCTACATCCACCCGGCCGTAAATCAATTCTCGGTGGAAGTGCTGTGGCTGCAAAGGCTGTTGAACGGCTATAAGAAGGAGCTCGGGGATGTCGAGTTTCATCTGAATGAATGGGGGCTCTGCTCAAACTTTCTGCGCACCGTGAAAGAGCATCCTGACCTCGCTTACCGAAATAGCGAGGCGTCGCCTCTGTTCCTGATGAAACTGGTCGACTGTCTCTATGCTATCGGCGACGCGCGGGATTTCGAGACCACGATGCTTCTCTATTGGGGGTTCTGCGGAGAGGCCGACCAGGCAAGCGCTTTCCTCGGTCAACGTGAATTGACGACCGTCGCGAACATCCCGAAACCGATGATGACCGGGTTTGAGCTCCTCGCAAAGCTGGGAGAAAACCGCTTGAGCGTAGCCGGCCCACAGCCGGGAGGACGGACGGGGCTCCTGCCTGCGCGAACGGACGATACGATACAACTTCTGCTCTACAATTACAGCGAGGTGGACACCGAGCTGACGGTCGAGGATGAAATCGAGGTCGCGCTCTCGAACCTGTCTGGAAGAACGTTCGATTTCGAGGGCTACCACCTGGATCGAAGCCACAACAACACCTATCGCGCGTGGGAAGGACAGGGCGCGCCGGACAGACTCGACCAGAGTCAGATCGACGATCTCAAACAGGTCAGCGAACTCAAACCAACGACCGGCGGCACCGTGGACATTGTCGATGGGCGCGTGGAAACGAGCTTTCGTCTGGAGCGACATTCGGCTTTGCTGATCGTAGGGCGACTCGAATCGTGACCGACATCACATCATAGAGAGTACCAGTACTCCAGGGTGCATCCCAGACACACAAATGTGGCGCAGTTGCGAAGTGAGTCTCGCCCGGTCATAAGCTCGCCGCGCGTGGGCGTACATGCTGGCGCTACCTGGAAATCCGTGAACCGCACGCTTTCTGAATGGATTCGGTTCAACTCGGGCGTGCGAAGCACCGGACTGTCCAGACAAGAGCTCTCCGTAACCTTGATCATCGGTCAGAACGAAGATGACGTTGGGTTTCGACGTGGTCCCATCCATGAACGGATCTACTAACGTTCCCCCAACTTAGCCGTCACCGAGCGGCGGAGTTGAAATCGCCGCCTGCTACGGCCTCTACGAAATCTTCGCCTCCAACGCCCAGATGAACCATTTGTATCGTCGTCTTGGCCGGAAGCTGAGCCGAGCGGCCCTACCCGGGCGAGCGTCCATGGGGATGGAGTGGAGTTTACCGCGGCAGGTGAACGCTATGGCAGGGCGTTTAGTATCCTTTACAGCACGATGCCCCCCTCCGATCGCCCTTCCCCCACCCTCCGACTAGACGAGTTCCTGACCCCGGCGGCTGCATCTGTGAGAGCGGCATGCCGCTCCACGTCCGGCCCGGCCACGTGACCAACAACGTCGAGATCGCCGGGCTGGCTGCCCCGAGGCCCCTCCTGGTGGTCTCCTGCGGGGCGGACTGGACCCGGCATGTGCCGGACCTCGAACTCCCCTTCCTCCGACACGTCTACCGCCTCCACGGGGTGGAGGAGCGGGTCGCCAACGCCCACTTTCCAGATGAGGAACATGACTATGGGGCTTCGAAGCGGCAGGCGGCCTACGGTTTCCTGATCCGCCACCTCGGCCTGAACCCGGGGCGCTGGCAGGGCCCGCACAGCGACCATGTCGATGAGGGAACGATCGTCATCGAGTCCCACAAGGTACTCGAGGTCTTCGGGGGACGCAACCCGCTCCCGACCCAGGTGAAGGCGTCTGGATCGATCTTCGCCCTTCCGGAGCCGATGGCGTAGTATCCCCGCTGTACTCTACTTGCCGCTCTGTTCCGCCCAGACTTCCATTTTAGGAGACCAAGACCATGGCAACGGTTACCATAAAAGATGTCCAGACCATTTTGACGCAACCCGCCGGCTCGCGCCTGATCATCGTGAAAATCATTACTTCCGAACCCGGCCTGTACGGTTTGGGCTGTGCTACCTTCACCCAACGTTTCCGCGCCGTGCATACGGCCATCGAAGCGCACCTCAAACCCTTCCTGATCGGCCGCGATGTCGATCGGATTGAGGAGATCTGGCAGCTGTCGATGGTAAATTCTTATTGGCGTAATGGGCCGGTGCTTAACAACGCCATCTCAGGGGCGGATCAGGCGTTGTGGGATATCAAGGGTAAACGTGCCGGTATGCCGATTTATCAGCTATTGGGTGGCAAATGCCGCGAAGCCGCCGCAGTTTACGGCCATGCCGGCGGCGATTCGCCCGAAGCCGTGGCCGACAGCGTGCGCCAGTTTATGGACCGGGGGTATCGGTATATCCGTTGCCAGATGGGCGGCTACGGAGGTAAGGCCAGCAGCCTGAGTAAGCCCGAAGGGGCGCCGGACGGAGCCTATTTCGATCGCAAGGAATATATGCGCAACCACCTGAAGATGTTTGAGCATCTGCGCCAAGAGGTGGGCGATGAGATCGAATTATTGCACGATATCCACGAGCGGCTCCACCCCATCGAAGCGGTGGGCTTTGCCAAGGACATGGAGCAGTTCAAACTCTTTTTTCTGGAAGACCCTCTGGCGCCCGAGGATCTGGAATGGTTCCGCAGCATCCGCGAACAGTGCGCTACCCCCATCGCCATGGGCGAACTGTTCAATCACCCGCGCGAATGGCAACCGCTGATCGCCGCGCAGAAGATCGACTTTATGCGCATGCACATTAGTCAGATGGGTGGTATTACACCGGCGCGCAATGTGGCTGCTTTTGGCAATATGTATGGCGTGCGTACCGCCTGGCACGGACCTGGCGATACTTCGCCGGTAGGTCATGCGGCCAATCTGCATCTAGATCTGTGGGCGCCAAATTTTGGTATTCAGGAATGGTGTTCCTTCCCAGAGCATGTCTATGAGATCTTTCCGGGGTTGCCCGAGGTGCGTCGCGGCTATTTGTATCCCAATGACCAACCTGGTCTGGGCATTGATATCAACGAAGAGCTGGCCGCTAAGTATCCGTGTCAGGACGAAATCGTCCAATGGACCCAGACGCGTCTGCCCGACGGCTCGCCGGCGCGGCCCTAACCCCAGGAGTCTCTAGCTAACAGGCGATAGGGCCCTACCGGGACCTGCCTGCAGCTACGGATAAAGTCAGGATCGCTGTGAGGTCAATGGACATCGAACATACCGTACCTGGTATCCGTCTTTCCGCTCCCCTCAGCGTTCCCGCCATTTACGAAGGCACCTTTCTCGTGGCCCTGACACGCTTCTCGCAATAACCCTAGATTGAGATAGCGGGGGTCGGAAAGACGGATGAATATCTAGCTTCTTCATTTCAAAGTTCCGGCCAAATGCTTTGCATGTGATAGGCGGTGAGGGAAATTACCTTCGCCTCGCTGCCCCGGGCGAACACCGAGACGCCGCGGCTGTCTTCGCGGCTCGGATATACCCGGACGGTCAGACACTGGCGCCCGTTGGCAAAGACTTCGACGACGCTGCGATCTATGAAGATGCGCAACTTCAGCGGCTCACCTTCCTCAAGATAGAGTGGACCGATCTCAGGCGAGCGGGCACGTACTGCGGGATCCAGCGAGCCGCGCGATACATCGATCCCCAGTTCGCGCACGGCCGAACCGTGAGGGTTTGGGAAAACCAAACGTTGGAAATGCCACCCGCGTGAATGCTGGAAAAGCGTGACCGTTGTCTGTTCTTCGGCGCCAGGCGAGCGCAGGACATTTATGCCGACCTCCCGTGCACTCATCGGATCGATTGTCGCCTCCAGCTCCATTGACGTGCCCTCGACACCCGGCAGGATGGTTTCGCTGTTGGCCGCTACCGTGACAGCTTCAATCGATATCGGTTTGGAGCGCAAGGCCTCGGGCTCGGCAATGGGTTCGATTCGCAGCGGGTTCAGATACCTGCACTCGTCTGAACCGTCTTCGTTGAGTGAGAGATGGCGTGGCAGTGAGACCAACTGGTCCCACCCCTCCTGTGGTCGGTTCTCCATGATGTTCCAGATGCCGATGCAGCGGCCGGCAGGATCGATAAAACCTGAAGGAGCATGGAGGCTCCCTCGCTCGACCGGCCCGTAGTTCATTCGACCATGATGCTCAATAGAAAACCGGCCAGCCTCTCGATCGAACGTGCCGAGGTAGTACTGAGCAGAGCGTTTGTGACTGAAGAAGAGCAGAAGGTGCTTGCCGCTGCCAATGGGCAGGAAGTTATTGCAGCCGCAGTCTTCGCCGGGTTCGGTGTGGTGTCCGTCGTCGAACAGCTTCCCCATGGACTGCCAGGACTCCAGGTCGGTTGACCGGCAGATCTCGAGCGCCGTAGTCCCCGCCAGAGCCATGAGTCCCGGCTCGCGAAACCTCCGTATTGTCAGGTAGTAGACATCATCTTCGCGCCAGACATAGTTGTCGCCTACTGGAATCGACTTTTGGTCGCCGTTGGCTGGGAGTGCAGACGTGTAGACGGGATTCTGTGGATGCGGAACCCACTCCTGCAGGAGCGGGTCGGATGCCGTGGCCAGACTGACCGCCTTGTGTTTGTGGGTGGCATAGCCCATGATGACGCGATCGTCGTCCGCCCAGACCTGCCCGGTCCCTCCTCGGATGGTGTGTCTCACCAATGGCAAGTCACGCCAATGCACCAGGTCGCTGCTCACCGCATGTCCCCTTGCCCCGCCAAAATCTGGGGTGGCGAAGAGATAGAACAGGTGGTAATTGCCCTTCCACCAACAGAGGCCTGCCGCGTCGTGGAGGCTAGCGCCGGGTGGTGAGAAGTGGTAAGCCGGCCGGAACCGATCATTCGCCAGTGACTCCCGCGCCCGTCGGAACAGATCCGTCTGGGCCTCGTAGTCGATGGCGCCAAAATCGATAGTCTTCCAGTCTACGGTGTCACCGCTCATGTCGAACTCCTTAGCCTTGCCAACTACAGCCAGCCAGTCTTCTGGGCGAGCAGTTTCACATAGTGTACGCAGTTATCCCAGGAGACGTCCGGGGGAACCGCGGGATCGCAGCTCGGACTATAACCACCGTCTTCGATCCACTGTTCTCCCTCATAGGACCAGCAGGGCGCATAGTCTGTAAATGGGTACGGAACACCTCCCTCCTTTGGCCCACGGACCATGCCCCTCTCTTGGCGATGCATCGGGATGATGTTCTCAGGCGGTGGAGCCAGAGCTGCTTGGATACGTTCGCGAGATTTCATACGTTGCCCCCTCTTCGTTTCCTGATGATGCGCTTGACGTGTATTATGCCGTGGAGGACGTGCTATGGAACGAAATAGTGGCATCTTTGAGCACTTTATGGCGGTCATCGATGATGTGTCCCCCCGGTTGCGGTGGGCCGCCGGCACCGTGACCGAACACACCGCGTGGCGTAGTGAGTTCCGGGCCAAGCTGGCCGAATTGGTGGGCCGCATGCCCGAGCGAGTGGAGCTGGAGGTTCAGTGGGAGGAGAGGGTGGAAGCCGACCTGTACACCCGGCACAAGGTGTACGTCCGTTCCGAGGAGCACTATTGGATACCGGCATACTACTTTGTGCCCAAAGGGCTTTCGAGCAGCGTGCCAGCCCTGGTATGCCTGCACGGGCACGGCGGTGTCTTGCCCTACATCCGCGAGGGCAACGCCGAGCAGTTAGCCAAGTCCGCGACCCTCGACCTGGACTACGCTGTTTACCTGGCCGAGCACGGCTATGTGACCGTTGCCCCCGCGCAGCGCGGGTGGAACGAGACGGCGCAAGCACACGGCTGTCATCGCATGACGATGGACGCCCTGCTGATCGGCATGACGCCCGTGGGGCTGCGCTCTTGGGACGCGTCACGCCTGGTCGACTTTTTGGAGACGCAGGAGCAGGTAGACGCGTCCCGGATCGGGGTCGCCGGCCTTTCGGGGGGTGGCACTGTGGCCCTATTCTTTGCCGCTCTGGAGGAGAGGATCCGAGTGGCCATGATCGGCGGGTACTTCAACACGTTCAGGGACTCGATCTATGAAATCTATCACTGCATCTGCAACTGTGTGCCCCACGTGATGGAGTGGGGGGAGATGAGCGATATCGGTGCGTTGATCGCACCGCGGCCCTGTCTGGTGATCAGCGGGACCGATGATCCGATCTTTCCCATCGAGGCAACCGAGCGGGCGTACGACAAGCTGGCCGAAACGTATGCGCTCCTCGGTGCAAGCGACAAACTCGAGAACGACTTCTTTCAGGGTCCACACGCGTGGAGCAATCGCAAGACACTGGGCTTCCTAGCCAAGCATTTCGGGAAAGCCGTGTAGGCTGCGCTTTCGCTCAAGAGCCGCGGATACATCCAACACATACACCTGGCGCGTTCCGTCGTGGATGGAGTCAAAGCAAACCCGGGTTTCATCTCGACTCCAGCCGGGATGCATTTCCCAGCGAATTTCGCCTCGAAACGGCGGCGACAGAAACTGCCCCAGCTTGACCAACTGTTCTTCAGCCATGTCCCACGACATGAGTGACTGCAGATTGTTCTCGTCCGGGCCGGACTGAACAAAAGGTATAACCTCTACACCCTACAGCGGGTTGCGCATTGAGTGATCGTGCTTCATGCTGAGGCATGGCGCACTCTACCGACCTCCGAGAACGCATCGTAAACGCCGTCGAGGACACAAGCGTTACACCCTCCATGAAGCCGCAGACACGTTCGACGTTGGAACGCCACCGTCAGTCGCTACCTCCGCCGCTACCGCCAAAGTGGAGATCTCACCCCCAGAACCTCCCCGGGCCGCCCCAGCGCCCTCCATGAGCACCAGGCATGGGTTGAGCAGAGCCTCATCAGCAACGACCTCACCCACGACCAGCGGCGACCTTTTCTTGGAGAGAACCGGCGTCCGCATCAGCAGAGCGACCATGTGCCGCTGGGTACAGAGATTGGGATCGACGAGAAAAAAAGACGATCTACGCGGTGAACAGAATCCAGAGGCCCGGTGGAGGTTCCTGGCTTGGATCAGAGGTATTGACCCGCATCCCCGTTACCAGCATTGCTAGAAGACCTGTCACAGTTCGTCGATGATTGGCTTAAGCCCTAGCGTTCGTCTGCCGAAACGTCGCCATGACCCTGCCCCACGCCTACGCCCCACGTGGACAACGTGGTACTGGATCGTGCAGGTAGGGCTTATTCCGAAGAACCGTGGGGAGAACCTGCCAGGAACCTCGTTGCAGCGATCAGTCTCGATGTAGGGTGTGGGTGACGCGATGACGTTGACCGGAGCGGTGGATGGCGTGGCGTTTTTAGCGTACATCGAGCAGGTTCGCTCCGAAGCTGAGGCCGGGGCAGATCGTGGTGATGGATCAGCTGGGGGTGCACCGCAAACCGGAGGTGCGGGAGGCGATCGAGGCGAGGGGGTGCGAGTTGGTGTTGTTGCCTGGGTACAGTCCGGACTCATCACACCCCATTGAGTTGGCTTTTTCGAAGATAAAGGCGTTCGTGAAAGCTGTGGGGGCGAGGACGAGGGGGCCGTTGGACTCTGCGAGTCGCGGCTGCGCTATCGAGGTGTCGTTGGGGGATGCGTTGGGTTCGGTTTGAGCATGCCGGAGCGGTCACCAATCACTCATTCTGAGAACCGCTGTAAGGCATACGCACGCTACGCTTTTGTTGCTCGCTGGCGTGCATCCAAAGGTGGTGAGCGTGTGAGAGCTACCGAGGATTGGGCGTTGCGAAGGTACATGGATATGAGAACGCTAGTGTTGGTCGTAACGGGTCCGATTCTGAAGAACGGAGCATCAAACCCAGGGTGAATGCTTATCCCACACAAACCGCTACTTGACCGAGGCTGGAAATACTCCTTCGGTTCGGGCCGGATGCGTGTCTCAATTGGTTCGACGGCACCTAGGTGCCGATGGAGCGCCCGGCGGTCCCGATTACGGGTTGGTTACGAACTACCGGGCAACGTTGAGGTATGAAATCAACGGAGGGAAGCGTGAACCGTACTGGGTTTCGTGGAGACTCTGCTCTCACGCGGCCAGCCTGGGCATGGCCTGCGCTTGAGTGTACGCCATCTCGAAGTCCACGGGACTGACGTAATCGAGCGAAGAGTGCAACCGCCGACAGTTGAACCACCTCACCCACCGCATCGTCGCCGTCTCCACCTCCTGCCTCGAGCACCAACTCGTCGACCTGGCGTGGATCAGCTCGCTCTTGAACAAGCCGATCGTGCTCTCCATCAACGCATTGTCATACGCCGTGCCCACCCGACCGATCGAACCGTTCACGCCATGATCGAGCAACTTCTGGCTGAACGCCAGACTCGTATATTGACTGCCGGCATCCGAATGATGAATCACGCCGTCAGCAACGAACCGCCGATCGGTTCGACGCCGGACGCTCACAGCCTGCTCCAGAGCCCTCATCACCAGCTCGCTGCTCTTACCGGTACTGACCGTGAAACCCAGGATGCGCCTCGAGAAGCCGTCCTGCAGGAACGACACGTACACCCACCCTTCACGAGTGAGCACGTGCGTGAAGTCCGCCACCCAAACGATGTCGGGCGCATCTTGGAACCAGTCTCGCCTCACCAGATCCGGCGAGCTGACGCCGCTAGGCGTTGGGATGGTCGTGCGGACCTTCCTTCTTCGTGTCATGCCCTTCAAGCCCGCGACTCTCATCAGGCGCGCCACCTGGTCACGCCCAACGTCGATACTCTCGTGCTGGAGGGCGTGCCATACCTTACGGACGCCGTACACACCAAAGTTCTCGCGGTGCACCCGATGAATGACCTCCAGGAGACGCTCATCGGATTGCTGGCGAGCGGATGCTTGCCGCTTCTTGGCTGCGTAGTACGTGCTCGGGGCGATCGGCACGTTGTGGTCCCGTAGGACACGGCAGATCGGCTCGACCCCGAACAGGTTCTTATACGCGTTGATGTAGGCGACCATCACTTGAGTCGGCGGTCGAGCTCCGCGGCCGCGAAAAACGCGCTGGCTGTCTTGAGGATCTCGTTGGCTCGTTTGAGTTCGGCTACTTCCTTCTTGAGGGCCTTGATCTCCTCACGCTCTGTGGTTGTCAGGCCTGGCTTGTCACCAGCGTCGATGCGGGCTCTGTCTACCCAGCCGCGCATCGTGTCGACCGGGATGCCGGTTAGGTCATGCAGGCGCCGATAGGAGGCTGAACGTGATTCGTGCGGCGCTTCTTCTCGACGCTCCATGAACATGCGGATGACTCGATCTTTGGTTTCTTGGTCGTAACGGGTCATGCTCCATTCTCTCCTTTCGAGGGAGAACGGAGCCTCCATCAAACCCAGGGCGGTTCAGCGGGGAACCCAGGGCGGTTCAGCGGGGACGATCGACTGAATCCAAAAGACTGCAAAATCCAAATACCCTCCACCGCTGGAGAACGGAAAGAGAACTAAGTCTGGGTACCTCATTCACTCCGCAATGACTCGAGAGCTGCTTCACTAAATGGATTCCTACCATTGTCGAGCTCCTGTATCCAAAAGACTGCATTGTCAAAACACGGGTCGGATGCATCAAGGTGATGAGAATATGATTCGAGTTCTGACGCGGCACGTTCAAAGTCGAGCTCAAACGCCAGTTTGAAGGTGGATGTGGCTTCACTAAGATTCTGCGTTCTACAAAGCCGTGCACCAAAATCGATTGCGTGAGTTGCGAGATGTCGATGAGCTTCAGATACTGGATCGAAATTCCAGGTGGGGTTGTTCTGTTTGATCCTCCGCATTGAAGCAATCACCGAATTCACAACCCCACTATGTAATGTCGTTTCGTTTCGTAAGATATCGGCTGCCACCGCTTCTAGGACCGTCACGCTCCCAGGGTGATTTGCACATGTCACGCGATAAGGGTCAGCCCCTAGGTAGTTCGACCATTCGGACATTGTGAGGTTTCCATCCACTAATTCGCAAGCCCGTTGGTGGAGGTCCACCATTAGTCTTCTCCAGAGGCGCGTAGTGTCGTCACTCCCCCCGGTTACCAACCATTTCCCGTCTCCGCTAAAGGCTAAAACGGTAACGATTCCGCTATGCCCCCCCAATATCACCGAGTCGGTCCACGCCCTGTCAATATTCCACAACCGTACAGTCTCGTCTGTCCCGACCATCGCAAGTAACTCACCACTTGGGCTGAACCCCAGGGTATTCGCTAGAGCAGCGAATTCCCTTATCCTTCTTCCGGTCGCCCTTTCTAACAGGTGAATCGTAACGCCAGAGCCGGCTTCTCTGGGCTCACTAACTTCTGCTGCAGCGACCATAGTTCCTCTTGGGCTGAACACCAGGTTTGATACTTGGCCCGAGTATTGAATCGGCAAACTCGAGGAGCAAATACTGATAGGGCCGGCCCTAAGATCTGGTTGCCCACAGTTCGTCAGGTTCCAAAGGCGGACGGTTCCATTACTGTCGGCCGTTCCGAGAAATCTGCCATCTTCACTAAAAGTCAGAACGGTAGCCCACCAATCTCTATATTCCAGTTCTCCTGATTTAGCGTTCCAAGTTGGGCCAAGAATGTCGGGAGTTTCCGAGGGAGCAAGGAGGTTCCACACGCGAACGGTCCTGTCGCGGCTACTGGTCGCCAACCTTGTACCATCTTGACTGAACACCAAAGCTGTTACCTCAGCCATGTGCCCCAGGAGGTCGGTTCGGACCCCCCTAGGTTCTTCGAATGCACGCGACTGCTCGGATACGTTTGTGCTGCTGGTCCCCAACCAGCTGCCATCAGGTTTGAACTCCAATGTACTGAAATGATGGGGTTCTTGGAAGACCTCCTTTAGCCTATCTAGGTTCCAGAGGTGAACGGCGCCATCAATGCTACCTGTTGCAAGGAAAGTTCCGTCAGGACTGAACGCAAGGGTCGTGTGGCCCTCGAAGACCTTTGGTTCCTCAGTTGGTTTATTGACATCCCACAAGCGAATAGTTGTATCGATGCTGCCACTGAAAAGGGTGTTCCCATCTGGACTGAACGCCAAGGCGTTGACAGTGCCCTCATGGCCTGGTAAAACATGAACCTTTGGTTCAGCTGAGTTACTTAGGTCCCATAGGTGAATTGCACCATCAACACTTCCGGTTGCTAGGTAGGCACTAATGGGGCTGAACGCCAGTGTGGTGATCCGGGTCCGTTTGGTCTCTAGAACTGTAGGTTCAGTCCCATTACCCGCCCCATCTTCAGCCTCAACAATGGGTGAATCCGACACCGTGGCTCGGAGCAGCGTTTCAGCAGCTGGGACCGCAATACCGTCTTCTTTAGTGGCAAGCACAGCTTCCACAGCGAGCAACAGTATTAGACGGTGTGAGAAAACTTCGGGATCTAGCGCCTGTGCTTGGCTTGCCAACTGGCGGGCTAACGATTCTCGGCCTGCCGTTTCGATCCGCTCAGCATCGATCCTCGCTCGATTAGAGGCCTCCAGCGCCCACCCGGCTGCAACTGACGCAACCAGTACAGCTCCGGCTAACCCCAGAGCCAAGCGTCGGAGGCGGGAGTTTGCGAGGGCTGCTTCATGAGCTCGTTGAGTCTGTAATTCAATCAGCTTCTGATTTCGTTCCTCTTCGCGCTTCCGCCGCGCCTTGGCCTCCTCAACTTCCTTATCAAGTTGGACAATACTGGCATCGATGAACATGCGCTCGTCGCTGCTCAAATGATCTCGGTAATCATCGAGCTTGTGCTGGGCCTCCTCTAAGTAGTAACCCCTAAGGAGCACCCCTTCATCCTGGCCGCTGGATAACCAAAACCGCATCTCCTGCCGGAGCCGCTCCTGCCAAACACGAAAAGCACGGTGCTCGTCTACCCAACCCCTCAGCACACTCCAACTATGAATTAGCGCTTCATGGATAACTTCAGCCGTCTGCTCCCCACTCTCATCTCGAGCCGTGACCAAGAGTCGCTGTGTCGCCAAGCTACTAACCAGCGGCCAGTTCTCTTCACCGATCTCATCACGGGTCGCCACCCGACAGGTATCCTGCCGACCTTCACCCGGATGAACGAGTTGCAAGAACACCTTCTGGATCGCAGCCAACTCATGCTTAGGAAAGCCGTCCAGGAACCCATCGGCATACCCTGCCAGCGCCTGTTCGACCCCTCCGATGGCATCGTACCCGCGGTGGGTGAGCCAGCCCGCCTGCTGATATTCCCACAATTGTTCGAGTGCGAACTCGAGCAGCGGCAGGTGGCCGTTGCGACCCGCTACGTCATTGAGAATCCGGTCAACTAGGCCCCCCTCGAACTGAACGCCGCGCAGCAACGCCGGTCGTTCGATCGCCTCCCGCAACTCCGCTTCACTCATGGGCCCCAGCAGAAACTGGTTGTGCTGCAACTGATCCACCAACGGCCGATAAGCAAGCACCTGCGCCATGAAATCCGCCCGCACAGTCAGCACCAACCGGAAGCGTTCCGCGCCGAGATTGACCGCGCCGAAAAGCTGTTCGAGGAATAGTTCACGAGCAACAAGGTCATTCGGTTCGAGGCTTCCACTAGCGTCTAGATCGAACTGCCCAATGCTGTAGAGCTCCTCGAACTGATCGACGACCACCAGCATCCGCCGAGCCGGATTCTCCCGAAGGATCTGCTCGATGATCTCCCCCAGGCTTAAGGTCCCACTGTGCAGGTTGGTGGCCAAGTTCTTGCTTTCGAGGAGGTGATCAGCCCAGCTTAGGTCAGGTTCGTGTAAATTCATGAGTGCGGAGGCTAGGGACCGCAACGGATTGCGGCCGGGCCGCATTTGCGCAATCAGCCAGTCACCCTGCTGGAGCATCGCCGGGATCAGTCCGGCGGACAACAGCGATGATTTCCCACTCCCGCTACCACCCACTAGAGCCGTCAAGGTTTGGCTTGAAACCGCCAGTTGCAGATCACGGATAGTGGCGTCACGACCAAAGAACAGCTCGGCGTCATCCTCGCCGAATGAGTCGAGTCCCTTATACGGATTATCGGGCGGCAACACCGGATCGGTAGGGGCTGCAGCGATCAAGCGCCTTGCCTCATCACGATCTAGCTCAAGCGTTAATCCGAACGCCTCAGCCTCAGCACGCACCTCACTCGCACGAGAACTGCCCGCAGCCTGCAGTAACCGGTAGATCCGACGGAAATCCTCTGCCTCCGGCTCGGGAGCGCCAAACAGAAGGTACGCCCGCTCAGCTCGCTTGGCGGCGATGTCGAACTCTCCCTGTTGAGCATCCCGCTCAGCTAGACGGATCAGTGCCTGCCTGACGCGACCGGCAATGGATTCCCGCGTTTTGTAGAACCACGCCTCGAGCTCCTGACCTAAATCCTGGTCCTTACCCGTGAGGAAAGGGCCATTGTAGAGTTCCAAGGCTTCATCGAGTTGGTGACTATCAATTGCTGTGATGAGCTTTTGGGTGTCCGTTTTTGTGGTGGTCCAAACTACTGCGCCATCGGTCTGAATTGAACCAGGAACCCCCTTGCGTAATAGGCTAAGCGCATTCCGTAGGTTGTCCAGGGGATCTTTTTCGTTTACCCAAAAGATTTCTGCGAGGCGCCGTCGGTCCTGGGGTCCTTGCAAGGCCAGGTAGGTGAGTAGCAGGAGGGGCTTAGGTCGGTTGAAGTCCGACCCTTTAATACCTAGCCCTCCAAGGGTCTTGAGGATCATGATCCAGTGTAGACCGCTTACCGTCCTGGGCTGAGTCCTTCTCTCTCCTGGACAGCCGTTACCCTCCAAGGATTTTGAGGCAACACGGGAAGAGGTGTAGGGCTTTGATCGAGCATGGTTTAAGTTTTTGCTTCATCACCCTTAGGCACCCCTAGCCCGACTGTTGTACTACCGCAGAAACCTATCTTGGCGATTTGATCTTGCTTGACCGGAATCTCTTGAAGCCGAGGAAAGCGAGCGCGAAAACTCTGCCTATAACAAGCACGGCTCAAACCTTTACCGTTGCCATTGCGGCTCGTACCTCGTCGAGTGACATCGGCGTCACTGGCCTTTCGACCACTTGTAGTCTTTCGTGGGCATCGGCGCGGGTCCATACCGGTGTCAACTCGAACGTATCCACGAAGTGCAGCAACCGCGCGGCCTGCTCCTGATCGCCACGATCTGCCAGGATGGTTGCGCGGCCGACGACAGCTTCCATGCCATACCCGAGCCGGTGGTGTTCGACGGCCAGGTTGAAGGCTCTGTCGTACAACCCCTCGGCGCGCTCGGGGTCGTCGCGTAAGGCGACGAGCCGATTCGGCAGATCACATAAGTTTAGGGGATAGCGACGCTGCAAGTAAACCAAATGCTCGGTGTCGCCGGCACCACGACCTTTGATTTTTGCGCCTCTCCTTGTTCGCCCCATCACCAAAAAAGACTTGGAAGAAACGCACCAAGTCTGATAGCTGTCATTTAGCTGTATTACCTGACGTTCAAAGCAGAACCCCGCCCGGTGGGGGGCGGGGAGATGCGTGTGTCACGCACTTTTTTTGGTTGCGGGGGCCGGATTTGAACCAGCGACCTCCGGGTTATGAGCCCGACGAGCTACCAGACTGCTCTACCCCGCGACGATGCAAAGTTGAGTTTAACGCTTGGCGCCAAACGCTGTCAAGGCGTGGTGAACACCCGCTAGTCAGCTACAGAACAGCTCGTAGTCGATCAGTTCACGCACGCTCGGGGAGTCGCCACAGACCGCGCACTGATGGTTCCGGGCCACGGTGATGGTGAATGTCTCCAGGGTCAGCGCGTCGAGGTGCAGCAGGCGCCCTGTCAGCGGCTCGCCGATGCCGAGCAGGAGTTTGATGGCCTCGCTGGCCATGAGGCTGCCGATGATGCCGGGCAGCACCCCGAAGACCCCCGCCTCGGCGCAGCTCGGCACCGTTCCGGGCGGCGGCGGCTCGGGGAAGAGGCAGCGGTAACAGGGGCCGAGGGTGCCGTCCCGGTCGGCGTGGAACACGCTGAGCTGCCCTTCGAACTGCGAGATGGCGCCGTAGACTAGCGGCACCCCAGAGAGCACCGCAGCGTCGTTCAGAAGATAACGCGTGGGGAAGTTGTCGCTGCCGTCGACGATCAGGTCGAAGCCGGCGACGAGTTCGAGGGCGTTGTCGCTTTCCAGGCGCTCTGGGAACAGCTCGAGCTCGACCTCGGGATTGATGGCTGTGAGCCGCTCGGCGGCCGACTCGGTCTTGGCCCGCCCCACATCGGGGGTGCCGTGCAGGATCTGTCGGTGGAGGTTGGTGAGTTCGACCCGGTCGTAGTCGGCGACGCCGAGCCTGCCGACGCCGGCGGCGGCCAGGTACAGCAGCGCCGGCGAACCGAGGCCCCCGGCGCCGACGACCAGCGCGCTGGACTCGAGCAGGCGAGCCTGCCCCGAGGCCCCCACCTGCGGCAGAATGATGTGGCGGGCATAGCGGTCGAGTTGCGCCTTGCTGAACATGCAACCAGTGTAGGCTGCGGCGCCAGCAAGCCGGGTATGCGGGTATCGATGGTGACGCCCGCCGCGTTCGCCTGCTGGGTATCGTGGGGTGTGCAGAGCAGCGCTCGAGTTCCGGTAGGAGGAAAGTGGCGTAGCCTCGGCCTGCTGGCCGTGGCCGAGCTGCTGGCGATGTCGCTCTGGTTTTCGGCCTCGTCGGTGGTTCCACAGCTGACCGAGGTATGGGCTCTTACGGGGTCGCAGCAGTCGTGGCTGACGATGAGCGTTCAGATCGGCTTCGTCGTCGGGGCGCTGTTGAGCGCCGTCACCAATCTTGCCGACCGGGTTTCGGCGCGCTGGCTGGTGGCCGGCAGTGCGCTGCTGGGGGCGGTCTTCACCGCCCTCATTCCGGTGTTCGACGCCATCGGTCCGGCGCTGACGTTGCGCTTTCTGACCGGGGTTACGCTGGCCGGCGTCTACCCGCCGGGCATGAAGATCATGGCCACCTGGTGTCGTGAGGACCGTGGTCTGTGCATCGGAATCCTGGTGGGCGCCCTGACCGTCGGTTCGGCCTCTCCGCATCTGATCAGCGTGGTTCCCGAGCTCACCAGCGCCGCGGCGCTGCCGGCGTGGCAGCCGGTGTTGCTGAGCGCCGCCGGCCTCGCGCTGGTAGCGGCGCTATTGGCGGCCCTGTTCGTTCGTGAAGGCCCGCTAGCGGTGCCGGCTGCCCGCTTCGACTGGCGCCACGCCACCCGCGCGCTCAGCCACCGCCCTACCCGGCTGGCCAACTTCGGCTATCTGGGGCACATGTGGGAACTCTACGCCATGTGGACCTGGGTTCCGATTCTGCTGCTGGTGAGCTACCAGCAGGCCGGCCTGGACACCGCTTGGGCACGCCTGGCAGGGTTTGGGGTGGTCGCAGTCGGTGGGATCGGTTGCGTCCTGGCGGGGCGGCTGGCGGATCGCTGGGGGCGCACCCGCACCACCTCGTTGAGCTTGATCATTTCGGGCAGTTGCGCACTGGTCGTGGGCGCGGTGTTCGCCTCGCCCTTGCTGCTCACCGCCCTGGCACTGGTGTGGGGCTTCGTGGTGGTCGCCGACAGCGCCCAGTTCAGCGCCGCCGTGAGTGAACTCGGCGACCCCAGATATGTCGGCACCGCGCTGACGGTGCAGACCAGCCTCGGATTTCTGCTCACCCTATTCACCATCCGCATGATTCCGCCGCTGCAGAGCTGGCTCGGCTGGGAGTGGGCGTTCGTCATCCTGGCGCTCGGACCCGCCTTTGGGCTGTGGAGCATGTTGTCGCTGCGGCGTCTGCCCGAGGCGGAGCAGATGGCCTCCGGAAGGCGCTAGCTGCGCGGCGGCAGCACGCTCAGGATGAGCGGCGCGGTCTGGGCCCGATCACCGATCGTGAGGGCGCCCTCGAGCAGGCGTCTGGCTTCATCCAAACCCCGATCGTTTCGATGGTAGAGGGTGGCGAGACGATCGCCGGCGGCGACCTGGTCGCCCGGCTTGTGGTGGACCACCACGCCGACCCCAAGGTCGACCCGGTCCCCCTTCTTGCTGCGGCCGCCGCCGAGAGCCCCGGCGGCCCGACCCGCAGCCAGCGCCTCGACGCCGGTCAGCACGCCTGCCCGCATGGCGAAAACGCCCTCCTGTTCGGGGGCCACCTCGAGGCTGTCGAGGCTTGCGGGGTCGCCTCCCTGAGCGGCGATCCAGGCCTCGAACTTCTCGTAGGCCCGGCCGCTGGTTAAGGCCTGCTCGACGGCGGCACGATCGCAGTCGAGGCGGCTTGCATGGAGGACCTGCTCGGCCAGCGTCAGGCACAGTTCTGTGAGGTCGCCGGGTCCGTCGCCGCGCAGCGTCGCCACCGCCTCGCGGACCTCGAGGGCGTTGCCAACCGCGTGGCCCAGCGGGGTCGCCATGTCGGTCAGCACCGCCGCTACCGAACGGCCTTCGTTCTCGCCGATCGCCTGCATCAGCTCGGCCAGGGCGCGCGCGTCGCGCTCGGTTTTCATGAAGGCGCCGGAGCCGACCTTGACGTCCAGCACCATCGACCGGGCGCCGCCCGCCAGCTTTTTGCTCATGATGCTGCTGGCGATGAGCGGCAATGACGCCACCGTGGCGGTGGCGTCCCGAAGGGCGTAGAGGAGACCGTCGGCGGGGGCGAGATCCTTGGACTGGCCGCTCACCACCACCCCCACCTCGCGCGCCTGACGCAGGAACGCCGCTTCGTCCAGCGTGGCCTGAAAGCCGGGAATACTCTCGAGCTTGTCGATGGTGCCGCCGGTGTGGCCGAGACCGCGGCCGCTCATCTTGGCCACCGTGGCGCCGCAGGCGGCCAGCAGCGGGGCCAGCACCAGGCTGGTCTTGTCGCCAACGCCGCCGGTGGAGTGCTTGTCTACCGTGTGGGGCAGGCTGGACAGGTCGAGCACGTCACCGGAGGCGGCCATCACGGCGGTCAGATTCGCGGTTTCGGTGGCGCTCATGCCGCGCCAGCAGACGGCCATCAGCCAGGCCGACACCTGATAGTCGGGAAACTCACCTGCCAGGTAGCCCGATAGAAACGCCTCGATGGCGTCCTTGCTGTGCTCCTCGCCGCTGCGTTTGGCGAGGATGAAATCGGTGGGGCGCATGGGGCACAGTGTACGGCAATAGTGCACGGCAGCCGAGTACCGCTGGCCAGGGGCGGCGGTGTCTTCCACCAGGCCGTTGGAAGCGGTGTTGGAGCCGGAACCGATCGGTGACGTTCGGAGGTGGTCTAGCCCAGCCCCAGGCTTTCGAGTGCCGCCCTTGCCTCCGCGACTTCGTCCCAGGCCAGGGTCTCGCCGCTGCGCTCGAGCGTCGCCTCGTGGCCCTTGCCGGCCAGCACCACGATATCCCCAGGTCCGGCCCACCGGGTCGCCTCGCGGATGGCGTCGCGGCGGTCGGCGATCGTAACGTAGGTCTCGCCTTCGCGGCCACCGGCCTCGCGGGCGCCGGCGGCCATCTGCTCGAGGATCGTTTCGATGTCCTCCGAACGGTGGTCCTCTTCGGTTAGGACCGCCAGATCGGCGTACCGAACGGCGGTGGCGCCCAACGGTGCCCGCTTGCCCGGATCGCGCTCGCCGGCCGAGCCGATCACCACCACCAGGCGCCCCGCCGTGAGCGGCCGCAGGGCCTGCAGCGCCTTGGCCAGCGCCGGCGGCGTGTGCGCGAAGTCGACGATCATCAGAAACGGCTCGGCCTGCACGATCTGCATGCGCCCGGGGACGCCGAGGAACGTCGTCAGGCGCTGGAGCGCCTGAGCCAAGGGCAGGCCGAGGCTGTGGGCCGCTGCCAGTGCCGCCAGGGCGTTGGCGACGTTGTAAGCGCCGACCATAGGCAGCTTGGCCCGCTGTTCGGTTCCGACCTGGTGGAGGACAAAGCGCTGCTCGCCCGGCCGCGCCTCGACAGCGCTTGCCCGCCAGCTGCTCTCCGGATGGAGGCCGTAGGAGATCGCCTCGACGGTTGCAGCGGCGAAGGCTGGGTAGTGCTCGTCGTCTCGGTTGAGCACCGCAGCCCCCGCCCGCTCCACCAGCGATCGTTTCGCGGCCAGGTAGCTGGCCATGTCGCCGTGGAAGTCCAAGTGCTCGGGGCTGAGATTGGTCCACACCGCCAGCTCGAAGGCGATCTCGTCGAGCCGCCGCAGGGCCAGCCCGTGGGAGCTCGCCTCGAGCACGACATGCTCGATACCAGCGTTCGCGAAGCGGGCGAGCAGCGCCTGCACCTCGGTCGCTTCGGCGCTGGTGAAGTGCCCCTCGAGCGGCAGCTGCTGGTCGCCCAGGCGGATGCCGGCGGTCCCAATGAGCCCGGTCTGGTACTGCCCCGAGAGCAGGTGATGGAGCAGGAACGAGGTCGTGGTCTTGCCGTCGGTGCCGGTGACGCCGACCACCCGCATGCGTTTCGCAGGGTGGCCGTGGAAGGTGGCTGCGAGCTTGGCGACGGCGCCGCGGGCATCGTCGACGTGGAGGTAGGGCACCCCGGCGATGGTGGTCGTTCCGGAGCGTTCGCCGACCACCGCGACCGCGCCGCGCGCCACCGCGTCGGGCACGAAGGTGTGTCCGTCGACGAGCAGGCCGGGCCGGGCCACGAACAGGGTGCCGGCGGCGACCTTGTCGCTGTGCTGGGCGACCCCCGCCACCACCACCTCGGGCAGCTCGGGGGTCTGGCCCAGCGCCTCGGCGATCAGCTCGCGCAGGGTCATGTCACCAGCGGGGGGGTGAGGCCGCGCCGCTCCAGCATGTCGAGCAGGCGCGCCAGATCGGGCTCTCGGTTCACGAAGTCTAGATCGTCGGTGGGCACCACCACCAGCGCCGAGAGCCTATAGCTCGCAACCCATTCGTCGTAGAGCCGGTTGAGCTGCGCCAGGTAGTCGTCGTCGATGTCTGCTTCGTAGGCGCGGCCCCGCTGGGCGATGCGGCGGCGCAAGGTGGGTAGGCTCGCCTGCAGGTATACCAGCAGGTCGGGCGGCCTCAGCGCGGCCAGGATGGCCTGGTACATCTGGCGGTAGCTGCGGTAGTCGCGGTCGTCCATCTTGCCCTCTTCGAACAGGTTTCGGGCGAAGATGGCGGCGTCCTCGTAGATGGTGCGGTCCTGGATGACCCGCTCGCCGGGATTGACCTGGTTCAGGTGCTGCTCGAGGCGCGTCGCCAGAAAGAACATCTGCGAATGGAAGGCGAAGCGCGGCATGTCGCGGTAGAAGTCCTCGAGATAGGGGTTTTCGTCGACCGCTTCGTAGATCGGTCGCAGGCGGTAGCGTTCCGAGAGGATGCGGGTGAGGCTCGACTTGCCCACGCCGATGTTGCCGGCCACCGCCAGGTACACGCCGCGACCCCCTAGGCGACCTTCGCCCGCTCGAGTACCTCGTCGATCAGCTGGCTGCGGTGGTGTGGGTTTTCGACGAAGTCGTAGTTGCCAGCCTCGATGACGTAGAGCGGGTAGGGCGGGTGTTCGAAGTGGCGATCGTAGGCCTCGCCCAGACGCCGCAGGTAGTGCGCTTCCATGTCGCGTTCGAAGGGTCGGCCACGTTTGGAGATCCGCTGCAGCAGCAGGTCGGGATCGGAGCGCAGGTACACCACCAGGTCGGGGGGGGTGAGCTTGGGTTTGAGCTGCTGGTAGAGGTCCTGGTACAGCGACCACTCGTCGCCGCGCAGGTTGAGCGAGCCGAAGATAAAGTCCTTCTCGAACAGGTAGTCGCTCACCGTGTGGGGGTAGAACAGGGCGCCCTGGTGCAGGTCCTGCATCTGGCGGTAGCGCGACAGCAGGAAGAACACCTGGACCTTGAAGGCGAAGCCGTCGGGGTCCTGATAGAAGGGGGCCAGGAAGGGGTTTTCCTCCACCACCTCGAGGGCCAAGCGGGCGTCCAACGCCTCTGCCAGCAACCGACTCAGGCTGGTCTTGCCGACCCCGATGGGACCTTCGACCGCGATATAGGCCATGCCCGCCTCCACCTGCTGCGCCCGAGTATACCTGCTGTCGAGGCTGGGCGCAGCAGGTGAACTGGACCACCCGGGGGGAGCGCCCAGCTGTGCTAGAATCCTGGTAGCTGATGGACAAAGACGTTCCTGATCGATCTAGACGCCCTGTCAAGATCCTATTTTTCATCCTGGCCATTCCCATCCTGACGACGGTCCTTGCGCAGACGCCTGAGGGCGCTGCTGGGGTGAGCGTCGGCCAGATCGCGGTGCTGGTGGTGCTGGTTCTGCTGTCGGGGTTGATGTCGGGTTCGGAGACTGCGCTCACCGCCATCGGCGCCTGGAAGATCCGGCGGATCCGCGAGGAGGGCGAGGATCCCGGCGGGGTGTTCGCGCTGCTCGAGCGGCAGCCGACCCGTTTCATTACCACCCTCCTGATCGGCAGCAACCTGGTCAACGTCGCCGCCACTGCGCTGGTGACCCAGATAAGCCTTCAGCTGTCGCGCAGTTACGGCTTCTCCGAAGCGCTCGCCGTCGGCTTCGCCACCGGTGTCATGACGCTGCTGATCCTGGTTTTCGGTGAGATCACGCCGAAGTCGATCGCCGTCCACCACGCGGAGGCCTTTTCGCGCCTCGTGATCCGGCCTGTGTACGTGCTGTCGATCGTCCTCTACCCGGTGGGCCTGTTCTTTACCTGGGTGGCCAGCTCGATCCTGCGGCTGTTTCGGCTCGAGCCGTCCGAAAGCCCGCTCCTTACCGAAAACGAGCTGCGGCTGATGCTCCGCAGCGCCGAGGAGTCCGGCGTCATCGAAGCCCAGGAAGAGGAGATGATCAAGGGGGTTATCGACCTCGAGGAGACGGTTGTGCGCGAGGTCATGACGCCGCGGGTCGACGTCGTCGCCATCGATGAGAGGGCCTCCATGTTCGACCTGCTGCAACTCGTCAACCTGCACGGCTTCAGCCGCCTGCCGGTCTACGCCGAGACCATCGACGATATCCGGGGTGTTATCTATTCCCGCGATCTGCTGACGTTTCTCGATCGTCCCCAGGTGCTCATCGATACCCGAGTGGTGGACGTCATGACCTCCTGCGCGTTCGTGCCCGAGACGCTGTCGGTGCTCAACATGCTGCGCGACATGCGGGTGCGCAAGAACCACCTGGCGGTGGTGGTCGACGAGTTCGGTGGCACCTCCGGGCTGGTGACCCTCGAGGACGTCATCGAGGAGATCACCGGCGAGATCTACGACGAGACCGACCGCGTCGAGGAGGCCGAGATCATCCACCTCGAGGACAGCCACTACCGCATTCAGGGTTCGGCCCACCTCGAGGAGGTAGGCGACCAGCTCAGCCTCACCTTCAAGGACGACGGCGAGTACGACACCCTCGCCGGCTTTCTGATCAGTGAATTCGGCTATATCCCCACCGAAGGGGAGACCCTCGAGCATCAGGGCGTGCGGTTCGTGATCCAGGAGGCCGACGAGCGCCGGGTGATCGAGGTCATCGCCAACCCTCCCGTCGCGTCGCCGCAGCTGGCGCCGCCGGAGGATTCCGGCGACTGAGGATGGCGCCATCCATGCCGCCCGGGAGGCGCTGCAGCGGGCCGACGCGGTCGCGGTCCTTACCGGGGCCGGGATCAGCGCCGCGTCCCGGCTCCCCACGTTTCGCGGCCGCGATGGGCTGTGGCGGGGCGTTCGCGTCGAAGAGCTGGCCACCCAGGCCGCCTACCGGAGCGAGCCGCTGCGGGTGTGGCGCTGGTACGCAGAGCGCCTCGCGGCGGTCGAAGCCGCCGAACCCAACGAAGCGCACCTGGCGCTGGCGCGACTCGAACGGCGCAGACAGCTCACCGTGGTGACGCAGAATGTCGACGGCCTGCATCGCCGCGCCGGGTCGGAAAACGTGATCGAACTCCACGGGGATCTGACGCGGAGCCGCTGCGAGGGCTGTGGGCAGCTCGATCCGCTACGCACGCCGCTGACGCTTCCGCCGCACTGCTCGCGCTGCGGGCGGCGCTCGAGGCCGAACGTGGTCTGGTTTGGGGAGAGACTTCCTTCCGCTGCGCTCGACAAGGCCGTGGCGGCGTTTGCAACCTGCCAGTTGGCCCTGGTGGTGGGAACCTCCGGGGTGGTCGAGCCGGCCGCCAGCCTGGCGCGTCTGGCGCTGGATCGGGGGGCTGTGGTGGTCGAGGTAAACCCCGAGGTCACCCCCCTTAGCGCCAGCGCCAGCGTCGGACTGCGAATGGACGCGGTGCCGGGGCTGTCGGCCCTGATCCCGTGACGGCGCGGCGGGTCCTATCGGCTCGTCCTGCGGACCTTAACCTGCGTCAGCTTCAGCGCCCGATCGGGCAGCTTGAAGCCCTCTCGGAGCTGGTCGTAGCTCTGCAGCAGCAGGGCGACGGCGGCTTGGAGGTCGGAAAGGGCCGTCAGCAGATCGTCCTTCTTGCCGTTGGTGCTGCCCATGCTGCGTTCGTTGGCCGCCGCCAGCTCCTTGACCCGCTCGAACAGCTCGCGGGCTTCGGCACTGACGTTCACCTGCTTGTCCTTGAGCAGGTAGGTCTGGCGCCAGCGCTTGAGCTTGCCGTTGTCGGCCAGCGAGAAGTCCACGACATCGTAGTCGTTGGACAGCGCGCCTGGCTTGCCTTCGACGCGTTCGATGAAGGCGTTCATGGTGGTCGGCAGGGTGTGCCCATCGAGGCCAAGTGTCCCGGCCGCGACGGCATCCCTCACCTCTTGGTAGAATCGTTTGACATCCCGTCGGTTGCGGACCTTGTAGGCGTTGTCGGTGAGCATTTCCGTGAATTTCCTAGGCACGAGATCGCGTCCTTTCTGGCGTAGTGGGCTCGAAACCGGCTATAAGTATACCTTAGTTATTAAGGTATTTTCAACAGGTCCGATGAAGTCCGCTTCGTGGCCGCGGCAGGTGAGGGGGTTTCGGCCGGTAGGATATGCACATGGTACCGGTCTACAGCCTCGCTCTGCCCGACTATGTCCGGGGTCTAGAACCCGATTTCCTAGCCGTCGGCAGGAAGCTCGACGCCGCCATCGAGGCGCATTTCCAGGGCGCTATCGCCATCCGCGGAATCAGCGTCGTCGACCACCCTGGACACTCGCTGGACGATCTCGTGGTCATCATTCAGGAGCTGGGCACCGACCGTTACGATCCTCAGCGTAAGGCTGTCCAGCACGAGCTTTACAATCCCTACGGCGTGGAGCTTCACGCCCTACCTTGCACTGTCGAGGGCGGGTTCCTCCGGGCGCACTCCTCGCTCGTCGAGGCACCCTCGGTGATGGCCGACGTGCTGGGAGATTTTTGGGGCGGACCGCCGGTCGATCGAGGGAGCCCCCCGATGCGGCTCGATCTCCTGATCATCTTCGATCCGCACCAGCTTGAGCCGATCTTCGTGTCCTATGACGGCAAGCCGCGTGAGGGGGGCGAGACGCCTCAGTTGATGCACTCCCTCGAATTCCGCTTCAAATTTCCAGACCAGAAATCCGAGGCGCTGCTGGGGTTCATCAAGATCCTTTAGACCTTACTTTCAGGAGTTTTGTGGGGGAATTACCCCCTCCCCAGCCCTCCCCCAAGGGTTTACCCCCTCCCCAGCCCTCCCCCTGGTAGGAGGAGGGAGCAAAAGGCAATCGTGAGTAACAACACCGTACTCGGATAACGATTCCACAACGTGTTCCTAGGATTGAGTACCATCAGTCCTGGGTACGTCTCCACGACGCTTACGGAGTAAACTCCTCCAGCACCACAACTACGAAGCAACAAGCATGAAGGCATGACCACCAAGGGGCCACGGACTGCTGTTGTTCACCTTAGGGTCCTATTAACAACCTTGGTCCATTGGTTCCTTCACACCACGGTTATCCCAGCTCTTGTTCTCGTTACTCAAGACGTATTCACGCCCATCACTACCCACCTGATGGTGTTCCCTATCGTAGCCAGGGTTGCTTTTGCTCCCTCCTCCTTCTAGGGGGAGGGCTGGGGAGGGGGTAAACCCCCACGCGGCTAGCGTGAATCTATGGATCCCGATGCTTCCGAAAAGATTCCTGAAAGAGGGTTTAGAGCCTGATCGACCCCAGGTGATGGCTCTACTAACGAACGCTGGGAATGCGGGCGCCGCTGGGAGACTCAGCCTCCGAGATACACCCTCGGGACCCGGGGGGAGATGCCGGTGAGTAGTTCGTAGGAGATAGTCCCGATGGTGGCCGCCAGCGCCTCGCCGTCGGGACCGCCGCGGCCGAAGAGGATTACCCGTTGGCCCACTGCCACCGGATGGTCGCCCACGTCGAGCATCAGTTGGTCCATGCACACACGCCCGGCGATTCTCAGCTCCGTGCCCTGCCAGGAGGCTACCCCCCGATTCGACAACAGCCGTGGATAGCCGTCGGCGTAGCCCAGGCGCACGGTGGCCACGGTGGTGCTCTCCGGCGCCCGCCACAGGCTGCCGTAGGAGATGGCAGTGCCGGCAGCCACGCGTTTCACGAAGGTTATGGGCGCCCTCAGCGTCATGACGGGCCTGAGATCCCGCTCGAGCGCGGCGATGTGGGCACTCGAGTGGTAGCCGTAGAGGCCGATGCCGGGACGGACCAGGTCGAAGTGGCTGCTGGGGTGCGCGAAGATCGCAGCCGAGTTGGCGGCGTGAATCAGCGGTGGCCGAATGCCCTGGCTCTCGAGCGCTTCGAGAACCTCACGAAACGAGATGAGTTGCGCCTTGGTATGGGTCGTGTCGGGGTCGTCGGAAGCCGCGAAGTGGGTCCACACCCCCTCGAGGTCGATTCCGTCGACCGTATCGGCGGCCTGCGCCAGCGCCGTCGCGGCACCGCTTACCAGGCCCAGCCGCCCCATGCCGGTATCGACCTTGACATGCACCCGGGCCGCGCGCCCGCCGTCGGCTCGGCGGACCGCATCGAGCGACGCCTCGTCGACGACGGTCAGGGCCACCTCGGCCGCGATCAGCTCGGACAGCCCCTCGTACACCGGTCCGAAGATCAGGATGTTGTTAGTCACGCCGCCGGCGCGAAGCTCGTGGGCCTCGGCGCCGGTGGCGACCCCGAACCAAGGCACACCGAGCTGCTCGAGCCGACGGGCCACCGGCACCGCACCGTGGCCGTAGGCGTTGGCCTTGACGGCCGCCAGGACCCCGGCACCGCCCACCGTACGGCTGCGGATGCGCTCGAGGTTATGGGCCAACGCGGCGAGATCGACTTCGGCCCACGGTTCATCGTTGGCGGGGGCGGGGCTCGACACGGGCCAAGCATACCTTTCGCTTCCGGTCCGGTTAAGATGGCGCGAACCGTGAAACCCGACCGCACGGCACCCGGTTCGCTGCTGCCGCTAGTGCTGCTCTTGGTGGCGGTGCCCTTGTTGATCCCGTTCGATCGGGACTTGCCGCTGCTAACCGGACCCTGGCGCCTGGGGCTCGGGCTGGCCGCAGTACTGGGATTCGTGCTGTCGCTGCTGCGTGAGAGCCCAGCGCGACGCCGCCTCTACGCGGCGCTGGCCCTGCCGCTAGGCGTACTGGCCTTGGCGCCCATCGATACCGACCTGAGCTGGGGCCACATCGCCATCCTGGCCAGCGCCTTTGCGGCGGTGCTGGTCATTCCCTGGTGGCTGTTGCGCGGTAGGGGGATCGTCGAATACCGCCTTTTTCCCCGCCGATTGGACCGGCTCGACCTGTTCTACACCCTTCTGTCGGTGCCGCTGGCATGGCTCGCCTTTCGCCTCTACTTCGGCCCACTCAGCCCCGAAGCGCCCTTCAACTGGCAGCTACCCGCGAGCCCCGATACGCTGGAGATCTTCAAGCTGTTCATGGGCATCAACGGCGTCGGGGTTTGGGACGAGCTGTTCTTCATCAACACCTGCTACGCCATCGTTCGCGCCCTGTTTCCCGCCCGGATCGCCGTCCCGGCCCAGTCGGTGATCTACGTGGCGGTGCTATGGGACATGGCCTTCAGCGGCTGGGGGCCGCTATTGGTGCTGGTGCTGGCCCTGACCCAGGGCGCCATGTACGAGCGCTCCCGGGTGCTGCTGTGGGTGCTGATCGTCCACCTGGTGGTCGATTACTTCCTGTTTCAGGGCATTGTCGGCGCCCACTATCCTGAGCTGTCGGTTTGGTGGCACCCCTAGCCTGCCGGCGCTGCGCAGCGTCATGGTCGGGCTCGCTTTCTTGCACTTCGACGGTCTGCTGGGTATTCTTCAGTGAGAAGTTTCTCACTTCAACAGAGGAGGTACACGTGAAAAAAATTCTGGTTTTGCTGTCCGTTCTGCTCATCGCCTCATTCGGTTTTGCGCAGCTTCCCGACCTCGAGGGTCGGGTGATCAATATCGGCTCCGACACCACCTACCCGCCCATGGAGACCATCGATCCCGATACCGGCGAGGCCGTCGGTTTCGACGTCGATCTGATGAACGCCCTGTGCGCGCGGCTCAACTGCGTCGCCAACTTCGTCACAACGGCCTGGGACGGCATCTTTCCCGCCTTGGCGAATGGCGATTTCGATATGGTGGTTTCAGGCGTCTCGATCACGCCTGAGCGCGATGAGATCGTCGACTTCAGCGAACCCTACCTGATCGTTTCGCAGGCGGTCCTGATGCGCGTCGACGATGAAGGCCTTACCATTGTCGACTACCAGGACGGCAACCGCACCCTGGGGGCGCAGATCGGTACCACCAACTCGGCCCTCGCCGAAGAGCTTGTCGGTCGCGACAACGTGTCCCTGTTCGATACGTTCTCCGGCGCGGTGCTGGCCCTGCAGAACGGCGACGTCGACGGCGTGGTCATCGACGGCACCTCGGCCGCAGCCTACGAACAGCAGTTCGCTGGCGAGCTGCTGGTGGGCATTACCGGCCTGCAGTCCGATCCGCTGGGGTTGGTGTTCCAGGAGGGCGATGCCCTCTCCGACGCCTTCAACGCCGCCCTGGTCGAGCTCAAGGCCGACGGTACTATCGACGCCCTGGTGGCCGCATACTTCGCCTCTGAATAGACCTTTCCAGGAAGCGACGGCGGGCACGAGCGTTCAGGCTCGTGCCCGCCGTTTCCGCCATGCTTAAATTCATCCGCGGCATTCGGCCTAGCAACTTCGTGTTTCTGCTGGTGCTGCCGGGCGTGATCTACCTCTTCCTGACGGCGGAAAACTACCGACGCGCGTTCGAGTTCATCGTGCCAGGTATTTGGACCACGATCTTCGTGGCCCTGGGGGCCTATTTCACCTCCGCGATCCTGGGCCTGGTGTTCGCCGTAATGCTGAGTTTCAAGCGTGGCCAGCGGACCATGCTCTACTTTGCGCTCACCACCGTGGTGCTGATTGCAGGCAGCCTTTTTCTGTTCAGCCGCCCCCAGGAGACCTTCGTCCTGGTCGGCTCACTCGAGGGGCGGGTCGCCATCATCAGCGGCACCCCGCAGCGCATTTCCGGTCTGGTGCGTAGCGGAAACTTCGAGGGAGGTGGCGGCGAGTCGTTCCAGATCCGCAGCACCGCCGATGCCGATCGCGCCCTCGAGCTGATCGCCGAAGACGGGCGGGTCAGCGCCGCCTTCATTCCCATCGACCGCGCTCCCGGCGGCCTCGAGGTGCTGTGGTCCAAAGATTTCCTGAGGAGCGGCCTGTGGACGCCGGCGATGCTGCTGGCGGTGTTCGCCATCTTTCTGATTCTGCTGATGCTCGGCTCGCTTCAGAGCGGCCTTCACCCGCTGGCGGTGTTCGCTGAGCTGTATATCGACCTTGTCCGCGGGATTCCGATCCTGGTCATCATTCTGTTCGTTGGATTCGTGCTTGCCAAGGCTATCAGCGACGCCTTCGGCATCCGCCTCAACCCGTACACCCGCGGGGTTGCAGCGCTGTCGATCGGCTATTCGGCCTACATGGCCGAGATCTTTCGAGCGGGTATCGAGGCGATCCCCAAAGGCCAGACCGAAGCGGCCCGGAGCCTCGGGCTAACCGGTTGGCACACGGCCCTCTATGTGATCTTGCCGCAGGCCGTCCGCATCGTCATACCGCCGCTCGGCAACGAATTCATCGCCATGCTGAAGGACTCCGCCCTGCTGTCGATCATCTCCGTTCGGGAGCTGACCCAACGGAC
The DNA here is from genome assembly GCA_963662295.1 of Trueperaceae bacterium. Lineage (GTDB taxonomy): Bacteria > Deinococcota > Deinococci > Deinococcales > Trueperaceae. Next base: position 2,267,241 of record OY759346.1, on the reverse strand, counting down.
CCGCGAATTTCAGTCCAACACCTTCATCCTGTTTCCGACCTTCAACACCGCAGCGATCATCTACATAGTGCTGACCCTGGGCGCCGCCAGCGTCCTCAAGTGGGTCGAACGGCGCACTACGACGCCCGAATAACTGCTGCTCACAAACGAGCTACGAGCGTCCCGTCTTCGAGCTCGGCAAGCCGGGCCAGCAGCGTCCAGGCAGGCGTCTCGGAGATGGTCAGGTAGCGGTTGTCCGGCTCGAGCTGACCCTGCCGGGCGCTGAGGCTCACGCTGAGGCACAATCGCAGTCGAATCAGGTCGAGGAGGGAGGTCAGCTCAGGCTCGTTCAGTGGCTGGTGGGCGAGGTAGCCGGTCGTTACCCAGGCCGCGACCGCCAGCGGGTCGGTGGTGCCCATCATCAGGTAGGCGCAGGCGTTGGCCAGCTCGCAGGCGGTGTAGCTGCGCACGATGTCGCCGAAATCGATGATGCCGCTAAGGCGACCGTGCTGGTCGAGCAGCAGATTGTAGTCGTTGGCATCGTTGTGAATGACACTCCGGCGCCACGCATGGCCGTCGCTGGTCTCGCGGCGCCGGTAGCGCTGCAGGCAGGCCAGCACCAGGCCGCGGCCGGCTTCCGAGGTGATGGCCGGATGATGTTCCCCTATGATCTCGGGCGCCACCTTCGAATCCCACTGCAGCCAGCGGTCGGCGGCGGGGTGGTCGAGGTCGGCCAGTATCTGGTCCAACTCGCCTAGCAGGCTTCCGATGGAGCGGTATAGGGCAGGGTCTCTCGCCTTACCGGTTGCGAACGGGTGCCCAGGGAGGTAGCTGAGCAGGTGGACGAGGTGGCGATCGCCCTGGGGCGTGTCGACCTCCTCGAGGGGGGCGCCGGACAACCCGACACGCACCCGTGGGACGAACGTGGCGAGCGGTGAGTCGTGTAGGCGGTCCAGGGCCAGATGCTGGAGCTCGAGGGCGTCCCGCGTCTCGTCAGGATGGGCGATCTTGAGCACGTAACGGTCGCCACCGTCGCTGTCGAGGCGGTAGTTGCGGTCGCGTTCGCTCGGGAGCTCGCGAGCGCGGGCGCGCAGGCCGTAGCGCTCTGCGGCCAACCGCTCGGCGTCTGCGGGCTCAAACCGCGGCCTCCGATCGGCCCCCACGGCACTACCCGCTCGCCTTGGCACCGGCTTCGACGGCCGCCCGTCGCCGGTGCTGGCCGGCGTCCCACAGCACCACCGCCAGGCCGGCGGCAATGGCGATCTGAATGACTACCAGCATGTCGTGAAGTCCGGCCACCTGAAAGGCCGAGGGGGCCTCGGTGGCGCCGATGGTGACCGGTCCCTCGAGACGCGCCAGCACCCTGGTGGCCCACAGGGTTCCCAGGATGGCGATCCCGGCGATCTGGCCGAGCGAGCGGGTCAGGGCCAGCAGGCCGCCGGCCACCCCGGAGCGCTCGCGTGGGACCGAGCCCATGATGGCGCTGTTGTTGGGCGTCTGGAAGATGCCCATCCCCAGTCCGACCGCGAGGAAGCGGAGCACGTAGCCCAGAGCCGTCGTCTGCTCACTCAGGCTGCTCAGGGCGAGGTAGCCGGCTAGCAGCAAGGTCATGCCGACGATCGTGACCGGACGCTCACCGAAGCGATCGGCCGCGGCCCCGGCCAGAGGCGCGATGAAGATCAGAAAAAACGGCACCACCGACATCAGCAGGCCGACGTTGCGGGGCGCGTAGCCGAGCACGTTCTCGAGGTAGAAGGGCATCAAGAAGATCACGCCCGAGATCGAGATGAAGGTGGTAAAGCCGGTGACCAGGCTGATGGTTAACTGGGTGTTGCGAAAGAGTCGCAGATCGAGGACGGGATTGCGGGCGCGGCGCTGCCACGTCACGAACAGGACCGTCAGAACCGCACATGCGGCGAACAGGACCACGATGACCGCGGAGCCGAAGCCGAGATCCTGCCCCAGCGTGAGCGCCAGACTCAGGGTGAGCAGCACCCCGAACAGCATCGCCGCGCCGGGGATGTCGAAGCGCTGGTCGCCGGTCCGCTGGTAGTGCGGCACGAAACGAATCGCCAGCAGCGTCGTCAGGACCCCGACCGGCACCGCCACCCAGAAGATCCACTGCCAACTGAAGGCGTCCACCAGGAAGCCGCCGAGGCTCGGACCAGCCACGATACCGACCGACAGAATCGAGCCGTTGATGCCGATGGCCCGGCCACGCTCGCCATCGGGGAACACATCCGTCAGGATCGCCAGTCCCAGCGCTGTCATCGAGGCCGCACCCAGCCCTTGCACCGCGCGAGACAGGATCAGCGCCGACACGGTGGGGGAGAGAGCGCACAGCAACGTGCCGATTAGGAAGGTGGCGTAACCTGCCACGTACAGGACCTTCTTGCCTACCATGTCGGCCAGCCGCCCGACGATGAGCATGAGGGTGCCGGTTGCCAGCATGTAGGCCAGCACCACCCATTGCACCACATTGAAGGCGGTTTCGAAGGCGTCTACCAGCGACGGTATGGCGACATTCACGCTGGTGAACATGAACGCCCCGAGGAACGAACCCGCCGCCGTCGTCACCAGGACGTACCCTTTGACGGTGTCTGCGGGGCTGCTCACCGTGCCATAAGACCACACTTGTCGTCGGCTTCATGTGCCGAGACCGCCAGTGAGTAAACTGGGGGGATGGTGAGCGTTCAGGAGCTGCGTGAACGGCTGCGGAAGCCCCTCCTCCAGGAGCTCAGGATGGGTTGTCGTGACGAGGTGGTTGTCGGCGGCGTCGAAAAGCTGGTGGCGACCCTGGGTCGCCCCTTCGACGACGTCCGCCAGCTGATCGCCGGTTACGGAGACCTGCCGCCGAGCGATCGGGAGCAGCGCCTTCAGCAGGCGCTCGATCTACTCGGCAGCGCGGCACCGGCGGCCTCCGAGGACCCGCTTCCGGAACCCAACACGACCCCTGCTGCCCAACGAGGCTCGTCCGAGGTGCTCGACGACCCGCTCAAGGCCAGAACCGTAGACCTCGGGGCCCACGCCCCCAGGAAGCTTGCCGAGATCGGACTCGAGACCTACCGCGACCTGCTCTTCCTGTACCCTCGGCGCTACGAAGATCGGCGGGCGCTGCCCCACTTCGGCGCACTTCACGATCAGGACAGCGTCACCGTCACCGGCACCGTGACCGGTCGCAAGGCGGTAAAGAGTCGGCGCGGCATGGTGGTGGTGAGGGCGTTCCTCGAGGATGCCCACGGCGGCAGGTTGACGGCGGTGTGGTTCAACCAGCCCTGGCTCGAACGCCAGCTCTTTCCGGGCCAGCGGCTGATCGCAACCGGCAAGGTCCGGCGCCGCGGCAAGCAGCTGGATCTCACCGTGTCGCACCACGAGATCGACGATGAGGGCGAATCCCTCTCCTCGGACCGCATCGTGGGCATCTACCCGTCCACCCAAGGGCTCAGTCAGGCGTACCTTAGACGGTCGGTCCACCTGCTGCTGGATCACCTCGGTACCATCGCCGAGCACCTGCCGCGCAGCGTCCTCGAACGGCATTCGCTCATCACCCTCGACGAGGCGCTCAGGCAGGTGCACGCTGCAGACAGCGAACAGCGTTTGCAGGCTGCCCTGCGGCGCCTCAAGTTCGACGAGTTCCTGTTCCTCGAGCTGCGGGTCCTCCTCAATCGCGACACCGCCCTCGTCGGCAAGCGCTTCGAGGTGCGCGAGGCCGATATGGACGCCTTCGCTTCGAGCCTACCGTTCGCCTTCACCGACGCCCAGACCCGCGCCGCGAACGAGATCTTCGCAGATATGGCCGGCACGCGGCAGATGGCTCGTCTGCTGCAAGGAGACGTCGGTTCGGGCAAGACCGCCGTGGCTGCCGCGGCCACCTACATCGCTGTCCGCAATGGCTACCAGGCCGCCCTGATGGCCCCCACCGAGATTCTGGCGCGGCAGCACTTCCTGAACCTCACCAACTACCTGTTCCCGCTCGGCGTCAAGAGCGATCTGCTGATCGGAACCATGACCCTCAAAGAGCGGCGCGAGGCACGGGCCAAGATCCGAGGCGGCGAGACCGATCTGGTGGTGGGCACCCACGCGCTCATCCAGGAGGGCGTGACCTTCAACGATCTCGGGCTGGCCGTCGTCGACGAGGAGCACCGCTTCGGCGTCGAACAGCGCCGCAAGCTTCTGCAGGGCCTGCCCGACGTCCTGGTGATGAGCGCCACCCCCATCCCGCGGTCGCTGGCGCTGACGTACTACGGCGATTTAGACCTGTCCATCATCGACGAGCTGCCGCCGGGCCGCAAGCCGGTCAAGACCCGGCTGGTCAACGACAGCAAGCGCCGCGATATCTACCGCTTTGCCTGGGGTGAAATCAAGAAGGGACGGCAGGTGTACCTGGTCACCCCGTTGATCGAGGATAGCGAAGCCCTCGATGGGGTGGTGTCGACCACCCAGCTGTTCGAGCTTCTGACCACCATCATGCCCAAACAGGCCCGCATCGAGATGCTTCACGGCCGCATGCCCGGCGAGGAGAAGGACGCCACTATGGAACGGTTCCGCCGCCACGAGAGCGACATGCTGGTCTCCACCACCGTCATCGAGGTCGGGGTGGACATCCCCAACGCCACCCTGATGATCATCGAGAACGCCGAGCGCTTCGGCCTGTCGCAGCTTCACCAGCTGCGGGGCCGGGTCGGCCGTGGCGAACACGAGAGCTACTGCGTGCTGATCGCCGGCGATCGCAGCAAGAAGACCCAACAGCGCCTCGAGGTGATCGAGGCGAACGCCGACGGCTTCGTGATCGCCGAGAAGGATCTTGCCCTACGCGGCCCGGGCGAACTCCGTGGCACCCGCCAGTCGGGTCTGCCCGATCTCCAGCTGGGCGATCTGTCGCAGGATGGCGATCTGATCGAGAAGGCGCGCGACCTGGCCACCAAAATGCTCGAAGCGGATCCTGGGCTGGAGGCGGGTTGGGCCGAGCGGCTGCGCGCCGAGCTGCGCCGGCGCACCGGCGCCGTCGGGTTTCGGGAGGTCATATGAATCTGCTGCTTCGCTACGCGTTACCGTTCATCGTGGTCGGCCTGGTGGTGGGCTTGGTGCTGCGCCGGGTGTGGGGGCGGTCGCGGCTGCGGCTGGCCATCGTGCTCTCGTTGCTGCCGGTGCCGATCCACGCCGTCGCTACCTGGTCGTCGGCGAGTCGGCGGGCGGACCCCGGATCGATGCTGCTGGTGTTCCTGATCGTGATGTTGCTGATCCTGGGAGTGGTGCTTTGGTATGGGCTTCGGCTGGTGCGGGTGCGGCCGTTGTGGGCTGCCGCCATGCCGGTGGTCGCCACCGGCCTCTACCTCGCCATCCCGTACGCTCTGATGGTGCTGCGCCTGCGGCAGCTTAGCGCCCGTCTCGACGTGCTCCCGACGCTGGTTCTGCTGGGTACGATCACCTTCCTGGCGGCCGTGCTGCTGAGCTTTGCTCCGCGCGCGCCCAAACTGAGCCTTCCCAATCCGGGACGCTGGCTGAGGCGCCGCTGAGGCGCTCACCGGCGCTCGCAGCCCATCTGCTACACTGCCTCTGTGGCTCGCCTCGGTCTCATCGCGCTACTCGCGGCGCTGCTGCTGGCCGCCTGCGCGCCCGGCACCGACATCGAGAGTGCGGAACCCCTGTCTACCATCCTGCCGCCAAGCTTCATCCTGGTGCCCGGGTTGACCTCGATCGAGCGTTTCGACCCGCCCGGCACGGGCGGCGGCCTCGAGATGGTCATCGGGGCTCAGGTCGCCAACGCCAACGCCTTCCCGGTGCGGCTCACCCAGATCGATTACCGGATCTTCCTCGAGAACCGCCAGGTCGGGCGCGGTGTGGTCGACACCGAGCTGTTTCTCGAGGCCGACGCAGCCTCGGTGCTCACCTTCGACATCGCCACCGACCTGAGGGGTGACACGGACCTGCTTCGCAAGGTGGTAGGTGCGTTCGCCGATGTGCCACTGGCCTTCCGGATCGACGGGACGCTCGATTTTTCCTCGCTGAGCTACGGCTTTACCACCCGCCGCCGGGTCCTGCTCGAGGGTGCCATGTTGGCCCGCCAGACGGTCACCGCTCCCAGTCTGAGACTCGACGAGCAGGCCTCTGAAGTCTACCTGCTCGGCACCGACGTGCCGGTGGTGAGGGCCGTGGTCACCGCCGACAATCCGGGCGATATCGGCTATTTTCTCTACGGCAAGGACCTCGAACTGTCGCTTGGCGGCGAACTGCTGGCGCTCGAAGATATGCTCCCGGTCCCGGTTCCCGCCGGTGCGGCCAGCCGCATCGATATTCTCTTCTACCCGCAGGTTGAGGGGTTGAGCGCGGCCGGTCGGTTAGCCCTCGAGGCAGCCCTCCAGGGCATCCCCACCCAACTCGAAATCGGTGGTGAGCTGTTCATGGACGTCCTCGGAGTCGACACCTTCTCGGTACCGGATTCCTGGGACGTGGTCGGTTTCGTCGACGCCGACCAGCGCTGAACCGCTAGCGACAGAGGCACTAGCTAAGGGTAGAAAATGACGGGTGTCGGAAGGCCGCCTTCGGCGGGTCCAGCCTCTATCGCTGAGGTGCCATTGCTCGCCTCCTGCGTCCCTGTTATCATTCCCCGGTATGACCAAAGTGTTGGTCACCGATACCATCAACCTCGGCGACGCCAGCTACCCCGGCATCGAGGTGGCGTACCGACCGGGTATTCCGCGGGCTGAACTGCTCGCTGTCATCGCGGACTACGACGCCATCATCACCCGCAGCCGTACCCAGGTCGACGGCCAGCTGATCGCCGCTGCCAGCCGGCTCCGGGTTATCGGCCGCGGCGGGGTCGGCGTCGATAACATCGATCTCGAGGCGGCCAGTCGCCGCGGGGTGCTGGTTCTCAACGCCCCAGAGGCCAACAACGTATCGGCGGCGGAGCTTGCCATCGCACTGATGCTGGGGGCGGCCCGGGGGGTGGCGCGGTCGGACCGCTACATCAGGAACGGTACCTGGGACCGTAGCTTCCTGGGCCGCGAGCTTAACGGTGCCCATCTCGGGATTGTGGGTCTCGGCCGCATCGGTTCTCTGGTGAGCCGCCGGGCCGCCGGGCTGGGCATGGAGGTGATGGCCTTCGACCCCTACGTCAGTCGCCTTCGGGCCGAAGCGCTGAAGGTAGAGCTCCACGATGACCTCCACGAGATGCTCGCTCGCTCCGACTTTCTGACGGTCCACACCCCCCTCACCGACGAGACCGAGGGCATCATCGGCCATCAGGAGTTATGCCGGTTGCCCGCTGGGGCGGTGGTCGTCAACGCAGCCCGAGGGGGCATCATCGACGAACAGGCGCTGTTCGAAGCCCTGGAGAGCGGCAAACTGTTCGCTGCCGGCCTCGACGTCTTCGTCGTCGAGCCGCCCAGTTCCGATCACCCCTTGCTACAGCGCGATGATGTGGTGTTCACAGCCCATCTTGGGGCCAACACGGCCGAGGCACAGGCCCGCGTCGGTACCGAGATCCTGGAACGCACGGTGCTCGCCCTACAGGGCGACTACTCGCGCGGCGTTGTCAACGCCCCCGCCCTCGACCCCGAGGTGATGGACGCCCTGGGCCAGCCTCTGGAGTTGGGCGAGGCGCTGGGCCGGATGGCGGGGCAGCTCCTCGCGGGGCGGGCGCGGCTCCTCGAGGTAGAGTTCTCGGGCACCTTTCCGCTCGACCCCGACCCGATCGCGGTTGCCGTTACCAAGGGTTTCCTCGAACCGCATCTCGACGAAGCACCCAACTACGTGAACGCTCCGTCCATCGCGCGCGACCGCGATATCCGGGTCTCCAAAGTCATGGCCTCGCGGGGCCGCGGCTACACCAACCACGTGCTGGTCACCGCGACCTCCGACGAAGGCACCACCGCCGTCGGCGGGGCTGTGCTGGGTGAGCAACCGCGCATCGTGAGCATCGACGGCTTCGCCCTCGAGCTTCGGACCGAAGGGACCATGCTGATCTGCACCAACTACGATCGACCGGGGGCCGTCGGTCGGGTCGGAACCGTCCTCGGCGACGCCGGCGTCAACATCAACGCCATGCAGCTTGGTCGGGTGACCAAGGACGGCGACAGCCTGGCCATGTTCGTCCTCACCCTCGATCAAGCGCCACCGGAGAGCGTGCTCAACGTGTTACGGAACCTGAGCGACGTCATCTTGAGCCTGCGCATGGTCCGGCTCTAAGGCGATATCGTGCGCAAACCGAGGCTACTCGCACCCGGACCGGTCGATGTGCCGCCACAGGTTCTGGCGGCCATGGCGCGACCGGTTATTCATCACCGCAGCGATGCGTTTAGCGAGCTGTTCGTCCGGGTGCGCGCCGACCTGGCGCGGGTAGCCATGGTTCCCGGCGACGACGTGATGGTGCTGACGGGCAGCGGCACTGCCGCCTTCGAGGCCGGGCTGCTGGCCGCGGTCCCCGCGGGTGCCGCGGTGCTGGCGATCCGGTCGGGCAAATTCGGGGCACGCTGGGCAGCGTTGGCTCGGAGGTTCGGTTTCGACGTCGTCGAGCTCGACTTCGACTGGGGGCGGAGCGTGGATCCGGAGGCGGTAGCCGAGATCCTAGCGCAGCACCCCGAGGTGGCGGCCGTGCTGTGCGTGCACTCTGAGACCTCCACCGGGAACCTGAACGACATCGAAGCGATCGCCCGCGTATGCCGCCGGCACGCTCCCGAGGCGCTACTCCTGGTGGATTGCGTTACCAGCTTGAGCGTCGCTGAGCTGTACCCGGACCGCTGGGGTCTTGACGGGGTGTTCTCCGGCTCCCAGAAGGGGCTCATGATGCCGCCGGGCCTCGGCTTCGCCTGGCTCTCCGAGCGCGCCTGGCAGCGCCACGCGGACGCCAAAGACCGCCTCGTGCCCAGCAACTATCTAGACCTGGGCCGAGAGCGCCTGAGCCAGCGTGAAGGGCAGACCGCCTTCACACCGGCCGTGAACTTGGTGTTCGCCCTGGAAGCCTCGCTGGCGATGCTTCACAGGGAGGGGATCGAAGCCGTCTGGGCGCGCCGTGAGCGCACCAACCGAGCGGTCCTGGCCGCCGGCGAAGCTCTCGGCTGCCGGCCTTTTGCCGAGCGACCGAGCCCGGCCGTGGCGGCGCTTTTGCCCCCGGACGGGGTGACGGCCTCCGAGGTGGTCAGCGGTTTCGCCTCACAGGGGATCACCATCGCAGGGGGACACGACCACCTCCAGGAGATCCTCTTCCGCCCCTCGGTGGTGGGCTACGCCGACCACTACGACGCGATTACGCTGGCCGCTGCCCTCGAACAGGTCCTGCTCGATCTCGGGAGGCCGGTCGCAACGGGTCAGGGTGTCGTCGCGGCGATGGAGGTCCTTCGGGAAGCGTGAAGCCTCTGGTGCTGATCCGGCACGCGCGCACGCGCATCGATCCTGACGGCGCGAGCCGCGACTGGTCGTTGGCGGCCGGCGCCGAAACCGACAGTCGGATTCTCGCCGAGCAGGTGGCCACAGACCTGGCCCGCGCCGGCATCGACCGGGTGGTCACGAGCCACGAAGCCAAGGCGATCGAGACCGGAACGATCATGGCTGCCAGCTGGTCCGCCGAGTGTACCGTCGGCGAGGGCCTCCACGAGCACGATCGAACGGGGGTGCCGGTGATGGACGACCTCATCTGGCAGACCTCGTTGAAGCAGCTCTTTGCCGAACCCACAGCTACGGTGCTCGGCCGCGAGACCGCGGCCGAGGCGGCGGCCCGCTTCGAACGCGGTCTGCGCGCGGTGCTGTCCAGCCACCCCGCCGATGGCCTGGCTGTGGTGACCCACGGCACCGTGCTGGCCCTGTTCGTGGCCAACCACAATCGGGTCGAGGCATACGCGTTCTGGCAGACGCTGAAGATGCCCGAGGCACTCTATCTCGAGCGCACCAGCTTCAGGCTGACGGGACGCCGTTCGCTGTGAGGCGCAGTCGATAGCGGTAGCAGGTGCACTGAAGGGTTTTGAAGAGCCGTAGGGCCCGTGGTTCGAGCCTCCGGCCAGCAACGACGTTAATCGGCACCGGCCCCATGCTGCCCAGAGGCGATCCCCACCATGATGGTGGCGTCCCCAGTGAGGGGTCCTTTTTGGAAGCCGCCGAACAGCCTGACCCGATCGAAATCGGCCTGACGCAGCGCCCGCACCAGTTCAAAACGCGTAAAGTAGCGCTGCAGGAGTTTGGCGCTGCGCCTGGTGAGTCGCCCCTCATCGTCGACCTGGTCGAGATGGTAGATACTCTCGATCGTTTGCTGTTGAGGGTCGTGATGCTGTACCAAGAACAGCTCGCTGTCCGCGCCCCCCAAGCCCTCCCAGATGCGCTCACGCCGGAGCACCCCTTGTGGGCCGAAGTGGGGTAGAAAAAGGTCGAACGCGAATGCCCCACCCGGTTCTAGGTGACGGCGAACCGCCGCCAGAGTTGCGTCCTGATCCTGAACCGTGATGGCGTGCATGAGGGTGTTGAACGGCGCCACCACCAGCGGGAAGCGGCGGCCCAGATCCAGGCTTCGCATGTCGTCGAGGTGTAGCTCCACCCGCTCTGCCAACCCCTCGGCCTGGAGCCTGATGCGGGCCCGATCCAGCATCGGCTCAGAGATGTCGACCGCTGCAACGCGCAACCCCTCCGCTGCCAGCGCCGCGCTCACCCTGCCGGTGCCCGCCCCCAACTCCAGCACCGTATCGCCGTGGTCGCGGGCGAGCGATCGGTAAAAGTGCAGGTCGTCACGGTAGGTGTCGTACTGAGCGTCGTACAGCTCGGGAAGCTCGTAGAGCCCGGTCACGAAAGTCGCTCCCAGACGGTGCCGGCCTCGATCTGCTCGAGGTTGGAGGCCTCTAGCAGGAAGGCCGTGTCGGCGGCCTGCACCACTTCCGGCCGGTGGGCGACCACAATCACCAGACGGCTCCCCGCCTGTCTCCTCAGCAGCTCGATCACACCTGCCTGACTGGCGTCGTCGAGGTTGGCCGTTGGCTCGTCGAGCAGCAGGATCTCGGGAGCGGTGAGCAGCGCCCGGGCGACTGCCAGGCGCTGGCGTTGCCCACCCGAGAGCCCACCACCGTCCTCCTGGAGTCCGTGCTCCAAGCCGTCCGGCAGAGAGCGAATCGCCTCGGCGAGGCCTACGTCGTCCAAGGCCGACCATAGCTGTTCGTCGCCGACCTCGCGGCCTAGAGCCAGGTTGTCACGGATGGTTCCCGACAGCAGATCCTGGCCTTGAGGGACGTAGGCTACCCGCCGGCGCAGTGCGGCCTCAGGAAGTTCCGCCAGCGGCACGCCCGAGACGAAGATGCTGCCGGAGGTCGGCTCAAAGAAGCGCAGGAGCAGCTTCAGGAACGTGGTCTTGCCGCTCCCGCTGGGACCGGTCAGGGCGATCATGGTAGGGCCTCGCCAGTGTAGGGACACGCCGCTCAGAAGGGTCGGGGCTTCGGGAAGGGGGTAGGAGAAATGCACCTTATCCAAGCGCAGGTCCGGACCGGTGGCACTACTCGCTGCGTCGCTGCCGGTTGCGCGGTCGCTGTAAACGTCACGGCTATCTGCCAGGACATAGAGGCGCCGCGCTGCAGCGCGCGCCTGCCGGTAGCGCGCGTAGCCTTTGGGAAGGAGCTGGAGCGGTGTGGCCAGGAGCGCAACCAGCGTCACGAAGGCGACCACCTCGCCAGCGGTCATCAGGTCGGCGGCCACCCGACGCGCGAGCAGTGCCACCAACAGACCGACAGCGGCAAACACCAGCACTTGCGCTACCGGCGCCTGCAGACCGGCCCACACGCTCTGGCGGATGCCGACCCGTTCGGTCGTTCGGTTGCTGGCAGACAGGCGCGTCAGCATGAACCGGTCGATCCCGAAGGCGCGCACGGTTTCGTGGTGTCGAAACCCCTCCTGCAGCCGACCACCGATCGCCTCGAGGCCCTCCTGCATCCGCTGCGTCTGCTGTTCGATGCGGTTGCCGAGTAGCCGCAGCAAGAGTAGAGCGGGCAGCGCCAGCGCCACCAGCAGCATGGTAGCCAAGGCGTCTTCGCGAACCAGGAGGACCAGGACCCCGATCACCATGGCACTCTCGGCAACCATCGGCCCGAGCGCGAACCGCTGGTACTGTTCGACCTCCTTGAGGTCTGTCAGGATACGGGCCGATAGCCCACCACTGCTGCCCGGTAGCGAGCCGGGTGGCCGGGCCAGCAGACGATGATAGAGCCCCGAACGCCAGCGACGAGCCACCGTCGCCGCGCTCCAGCCCATCCAGGCGTCCTGAGCCCACAAGGCCAGCGAACCCGCCGCCACCACAGCCGCCGCCACGAAGAAGATGGCCGGCAAGGCCGACAGGTCCTGGGTTACCAGCACACTGTCGAAGACGGGAACCACGAAGAGTGGTACCACCGCCACCCGAAGTGCCGCGTTTACGAGTGCCGCCAGCACGCCTGCCCGAGCCCAGCGGGTGCCCGGCGCGAGCAGGGGCGGGAGCGCGTCAACCGCCAAGATCGCTCACGATCCCGTCGACCAGTCGGGCGGCCGCCCCCGGTTTAGGCATCGTCTCCAGCAGACGTTCGCGCACCCGGGATCGCCGCGCGTCATCCTCCAGCCAGGTGCCGGCCACCTCGACGATCTGATCGACGGTAAGGATGCCTGAGACCTCCGTCATCAGCGCCTCGCCGCTGAACCGGTTGGGGAGCGAAAACGCCACCAGGCGCCGCTCCACAAAGAGCCTGACGGCGTGACGCTTGATGGTGGGACCGATCAGGGGAATCATCCCGAGCCAATGGCCGATGCCCTCGAGGGGGATGAGCTCTGGACGATTCATCGGCAGCATTACCACGGCCGGCACACCCGCGATGCCCAGCTCCAAGGTGTTGGTTCCGGGGATGGTGATGGCGAGATCGGCCGTGCGCATATGCGCGTAGCGATCTTCCTCCGGGACCACCTCGATGACCGTTCCTCCCGGGGTCACCACGGTGTCGCCTTGGCGGTGGCCGGCAACCCCTCCCAGGACCTCTTTCTCCACTCCTGCAATGCCGTCGCGTAGCGCCTCGTCGCTGAGCAGCCGGCTCCGCGGCCACACCAGGCGGGCCTCCGGATAGCGTGCGCCCAAGCTGTCGGCAACGCCGATCATGAACGGGATCAGATAGCGGGCGAAGCCGTCGCGGCTTCCTGGGATCAGCAGCAGATGTGGGCTTCCTGGGTCCGCGGCCGGAACCGCCTGCTCGACCGCATCCGCGACCAGATTGCCGATGACCTCGAGGCGCTCTGTCGGCGCGCCGAGTCTGCGCGCCTGCCGCTCGGTCTTTCGATTGGGTACGAACAGCTTTTTCAGATGTCGATGCCAGTAGGGTTCGAAACTGTAGCGATAGGTGGGGTAGCCGAGCCGCTTGCCGATGGTTACGGCCATGTTGGCATTGCCCCCAAGGCTGAGGACCACGCCGTGATCGCCGCCGAGGCCTTCGGGAATGCGGCCGGTGGCAAGGAGGCGAAGATACTGGTTTGGGGTGGTGACCGCGTCGGCGCCAAAGGTCCGCGCGATGGACGCTTCATTGCCGGTGGCGAACTGACACGGGATCAGGCTGATACTGATCTTGGCATCGGGTTGGCTGCGCCGCAGCTCATGAAGGATCGGTCTTGCCCAGGTGTAGAGCTCCCCGGGACCGTTGCTGACAAGCACGATCTCGCGCACGGTCGTCAGGTGACGAAGCGAGCTACGCCACGCTCCGTGCTGTGGAAAAAGTCAGCCAGATGCTGCACGTCTTCGCTCTGCTTCCCCAACCCCTCGAGCTGCGCGAAGTCCTTGCGCCGCACCGCCCGTAGACCGTTCTCGATGTGGCGGTAGCGCTCACCTGCGATGCCCCCGCGCTCGAGACCGACCCGATTCAGGCGGTAGTGTCGCGCCGGATTGCCTTTGGCAGTGCTGAAGGGAAGAATGTCCTGGACGGCGGTGCTGCCGCCGCTGAGCATGGCGTAGCTGCCGACGCGAACGAACTGGTGGATCAGCACCGAGGCGCTGAGCACCGCCCGGTCCCCAACGGTGCAGTGGCCTGCGAGCTGGCAGTGGTTCGTCACCACACACCGTTCGCCGATGGTCGCGTTGTGGGAGATGTGGACGTAACACATCACCAGACTGCCCCTGCCGATACGGGTCTCGCACGTCGCGCCGGTGGCCCGGTGGATCGTGGAGAACTCGCGAACCGTCACCTCGTCTTCGAGTACTACGTAACTGATTTCGCCCCCGAAATCGTAGTCCATGGGCGGGCCGCCGATAACCGCGTAAGGTCCTAGACGACAGCGCGCCCCGACCCGAGTGCCGGGATGCAGAATCGTTCCCACAAGCACCTCAGAGCCGTCACCGATTTCGACGTCGTGTTCAATAACCACCCGGGGGCCTATCCTGGCGTCGGCCGCGATAACGGCGCTGGGGTGCACGGTGGCGCTGGGATGGATACGGGGGGCTTCCATAGGGACTCAGCGAGCGAACACGAAGGTCAGCTTGGCCTCGGCCGCCGTCTCTTCGCCAACGAGTGCCGCGGCCGTCACCTTGCACAGGCCACGGCGGAAGAGCACGATTTCTCCGGTCAGGCGCAGCTGATCGCCGGGTACCACCCTGCGTTTGAACTTGGCCGAATCGACCGCTGCCAGGTAGCCGACCCTCCCCGGGTCTAGCTTGTCGCGCACGGCCAGGCCGACCGCGGCCGCCTGCGCCAAGGCCTCCACGATCATTACGCCGGGCATGACCGGCTCCACAGGGAAGTGACCCTGAAAGAACGGTTCGTTGTAGCTCACATTCTTCAGGCACTCGAAGCGGTCCCCCTCTTGCAGCACGAAGGCGTCGACCATCAGGAATGGGTAGCGGTGGGGAAGAATCGACCTGACATCGACAGCCATGTCGTAGTGTACCTCGCTGGGTGTGGTCGCCCTCTAAGCCGGAACCCGGCTGCCGACCGTGCGGAGTTGTCGCATCAGCCGCGTGGCCAGCTCGAGCGAACGGATATCGTCGTCGAGAGTGCCGATCGGCTCCGCGCGGTTGGCGATCCGGGCCACGAAATGTTTGAGTTCCTTCTGCAACGGATTGTCTTCGTGGACCATATGGCGGTCCATGTGGACCGGACTGGTTTCGGCCTCCTCGCGGCTGGGCCGGAAGATGACCACTTCGGTGTGGGGTTCGCGGCCGAAATCGAGCCGTAGGGTCTGGTGGCTCTCGGCGATGACCAGGCTGCGTTCGGGGTTGGGCGCGACCCGGCTGGCCACAAAGCGGGCGATGCAGCCGTTGCCGAAGGTGATCTGGGCGGCGGCGACGTCTTCGTGGGGACTGCCATTCAGAATGTGACCGGCCACGCTTACCTCGTCGACAGGGGCCGGTACCAGCCCCAGAACGATGTCGATGTCGTGGATCATCAGGTCCAGGATGACCCCCACATCCTTGATTCGGGCAGAGGAGACCAGACGCCTCGCTTCGATCAGGTACGGGGCCTTGACCCTTTCGCGGAGCAGCTGGACGGCCTTGTAGAAGCGGGTGATGTGACCTACCTGCAGAACCAATCCGCGTTCGCTGCTCAGTCTGGCCAGCTCTCGCGCCTGATCGACGTCCGTGGCCACCGGCTTTTCCACCAGAACGTGTTTCCCCGAGAGGAGCAGATGGCGGCTGATCGGATAGTGGCGACTTGTCGGGGCCGCCACGCTGGCAGCGTCTATGTGCCGCTCGTCGAGCAGCTCCTGAATGGTCGCGTACCCCTCGCAGCCGTAGGTGCGCTGAGCGTCGAGCCTCCGTTCGGGCAGGGGATCGACGACCGCTACCAGGTTGGTGTCTGGCAGAGCGGCGTAGATGTTGGCATGATACTTGCCCATAACGCCCGCGCCCACAACGGCGACGTCCACCCGTCTCACCGAAAGCCCCCATCGATCCCGGCAACAGCCCTCAACGTGCGAACGAAGCTGGTATGAAGAGTGTGAGATCCACGTACGATGGCGATCGAGGCGTGCAGAGGTCGGCCCATTAGAAAAAGATCCCCCAGAGCATCGAGCGCCTTGTGGCGCACGGGCTCGTCGTCGTAACGCAGCGGCCACATAGGCCCATCATCGTTATAGACGATAGCATTTTCTGGACCCGCAGCTGTGGCGAAGCCTGCCTCTTGCAGTCGCTTGCGGTCCTTCATGAAGCCAAAGGTTCGGGCGGCCAGTACCTCACCGAAGCGGTCGGGGGATCCACTCCAGCACTGTTTGCCGATGGCCGGGTGGTCGAAGTCGATGGTCGTGCACAGCTGCCGGTCGCCGGGTTTCATCTCGATCCGGCCGGCCCCCCAATCGACCCGAAGCGACCGTTCGATCCGGAGCGCCTCGGGGTTGCTGTCGGGGGGAGCTAGCTCTTGGAGGGCCGCGAGCCACGGGTGCGAAGACCCGTCGAGGATAGGCAGTTCGTCGGCCGACACTTCTATGACGACGCCGCTCCAGAAATCGGTCGCGTGGAGAGCTGCGAGCAGGTGTTCGACCATGGCGACGCGCGCCCCACCGGCCCCCAGTACCGTGCGGTGGTCGGTGTCGACGACCGCATCGATGTCGGCGGGGATCACCTGTCCGGCTCGCAGAAAGCGAACCGGGCCTGCGGACCGATGGAGATGTACGGCGCTGGTCACGCCCGAGTGAAGGCCGGATCCTCGGATCACGATCGTTCCTTAACAAACTGCCATATCCGTTCGAGGCGGTTCTGAAGGTAGAGGCTGCGCACCCACTGGCGGTACGGCCGGGCAGGCGCCCCACCCCAGGTTTCACCTGCAGGCACGTCTTTGTTGAGGCCCGAGAGGGCGGCCAAGCGCACCCCATCTCCGATGTCGAGGTGGTCACCGATCGATGCGCCGCCGCCGAGCACGACCCCGTTGCCGATTCGGGTGCTGCCGGCGATGCCGACCTTGCCGGCAATCAGGCAGTCGCTGCCGATAACGACGTTGTGGCCCACCTGACAGAGGTTGTCGAGTTTGCTGCGGGCGCCGACTCTGGTCGCTCCGAGGGTGCCTCGATCCACGGCGCTGTTGGCGCCGATCTCGACATCGTCTTCGAGCACCACGCCACCGAGCTGGTGGATTTTTTCGATCCCTCTCGCCGTTGCAAGGTAGCCAAAGCCGTCGGCGCCGATTACGGCGCCGCTGTGCACCGTCACTCGGTGGCCGAGCTGGACGCCGTCATAGACGGTTACGTTGGCGTGCAGCAGGCACCCCTCGCCGACGCGCGTTCCCTCCCCGATCACGCTCCCGGGGCCGATACGGGTGTTTGCACCGATGTGAACCCCGGCAGCCACCACCACCTGGGCGCCCAGGGACACCCCCGGACCCAGCCGGGCATCAGCGGCTACCACAGCGCTGGAGTGGTGACCGGTGGCGGGCGAGGGTCGAGCGTCGAACAGCTGCGTGAGTCGGGCCAGTGCCAGCTGGGGATCGGCAACCCGTATGTGCGGACAGGGGGGTTCGACCTCGAGGTCGGCCGCCAGCACCACGGCCGCCAGCTCGTCGGCCGCCTCCTGGTCCAGATAGGTTTGCACCTCGGCGCCGAAGGCTACCACCACACCCCCGGGCCGGGGATGCTGGGGTGGGCACAGCTCGAGGACCTCGCGGGTTTCGCCAGAGAGGGCTCCCGCTAGCAGCCCTGCGAGTTCAAGGTTGGTCATTGCCCACTTCGGCTGGAATCTCGGGCTCCGTCACGACGGTGACTGAAACCCGTTCGCTGCCTTCAATGACATAGGGAAACTCGAACCGTCCCAGGCGGCGAATCCGGCCGTCGACCACGGTCTCGACGATCAGTTCGGAGGCCTGGACATTGCTTCTGAGCCGGGCCAACAGTTCGCCGTACGACAGGATCGGGGGCAGGCCGTCGTCGGTGTCGTCCACGTCCTCGAGCCCCTCGCGCTTCACCTCGCCTCCTCGAAACAGCAGCCTCAAGTCCCCCTCGTACCCTTCCGGTAAGGAAAACCTGAGGGTCTCCACCACAGCCTCCTGGCGGAAGGGTTGGAGCCGCATGAAGGCCACAGCCGAATCGCCTGGCTCCACCTCGGTGCGCTCGAGAACCACCTCGACGATCTCAGCCACCCGGAGTTCATCTGCTACCGTCACGTTGAGGGAGACTCTGGCAAGATCCGGAGATTCGTAGATGTTGGTGGCCAGAATGGCGAGCGGTTCGGCCGCCAGCTGGGCCACGGCTCGGGCAATATCGCGCTGATCGACGACCTGCTCCAGAACGTTGACGGTGTCGCCATCACCGAGGGTGATCTGCCAAGCGAGTTCACCGGTACCGGCAGAGACTTTTCCGAGCGTCTCATCGACCGCCTGCAGGGTGGCAGCGGCCAACAGGGCAGGGTGGAAGCGATCGTCACGGGCCACTTCGAAGCGCTTTTCCACACTCCCAGCCAGGCTCTGAATGGTCACCGTCACCGGCAGCATGTCGGCCGGCTGCGCCAATCTGCCCGAAATGGCAGCTGGTCGATCCTGGGTGATGACCCCAAGCTGGCGGCTCCCGCTGTTGGCCAGTTTGAAGGGAACCACCCGGCTGGGCACGATGTGAGAAACAAAGGCGGTCGCCAACGGAAAGGAGACCTGCCCCCGACCGAACAGCGGATGGCCGAAGGCGAGCACCCGATCGCCCTCGAAATAGGTGACGGTGCCGATCACCGAGATGCTCACGTCGCCGCGCACCAGCTGAACGCTGACCGCGCTGCCGGGCTCGAGCTGGTAGTTCTCCTCCTCGATAGTGGGAACACCGCCCAGCTGCACCGGAATCAACCTCGTCGCCCTAGGGTCGAACAGTGGATCCAGCAGAGCGCTCGCTCGCGCACTGAGCCCTGACAGCAGGATGGGGGTGGCTACCGGAGCGGCCGGGCCGTGGCGTTCCGAAAAGACCGTAGGGGTGGTGCCGGCGATGTCGAAGGCCAGGGTGTCGCGCATCGGACCGATGGGTGTGACCAGAGCGAGCTGGTGATCGCTTTCGGGAAAGACGTAGGCGATGGCGCCGAGGAGCTCGTTGCGACCGCCAAAAGGGATGTAAACGGGACTGCCGCTCATGCCGGCTGCCACCCCTCCCGAGGCGTCGATGAAAGGACCGCTGGCCCGCACCAAGACAAGGGGAAAACCGAGACCGACATCGAACTGTAGGCCTAAAACCTCGATATCGAAGCGTTCCAGTCGGTTGCCCGCCCCCGCCGTTAGGGAGAAACCGCGTTGGCCAGGTACCACCGACTCGAGCGGCATGTCGGCGAAGGCGAGCGCTGCCACCGAGGCCAGCACCAGCGCGGCGGCCAACCCTGCAACCCGGAACTTCCCGGCATTCGTACGCAGGCTCGATGTCGAAGGCACGGGAGGGTCAGCGACGCAGGAAGTTGTCCGAGATGAGCGCGTCCTGTAGCACGTGGATCATGTCGAGGGCTTGGCCGGTACCCAATGCCACCGAATCGGTGGCGTTCTCGGCCACCACCACCGGAATGCCGGTCGTTTGCCGCAACAGTTCATCGAAGTTCTTCAACAGGGCGCCCCCTCCGGTCATGATGATGCCGCGATCGATAACGTCGGACACCAGCTCCGGCGGGGCCAGCTCGAGCACTCTGCGCACCCCGTCGGCGATCTTCTGGATCGGCTCCTTGAGCGCATCGATGGTGTCGTTGGTGGTGACCCTGATGGTTTTTGGGAGCCCATTGATGAGGTCGCGGCCGCGCACCTCGATCTCCTCGACGTCGTCTGGTCCGCGGACGACAGCGGCCCCGATCTTCATCTTGACCTCTTCGGCAGTGCGGTCACCGATGAGCAGGTTCTCCTTGTGGCGAATGTAGCGGATGATCGACTCATCAAACTCGTTTCCGGCGATACGGAGGCTTTCGGACACCACAATGCCACCCAGGCTGATGATGGCTATATCGGTGGTGCCGCCGCCGATGTCGACGATCATCGAGCCGGTCGGTTCGGCGATGTTGACGCCGGCTCCGATGGCCGCCGCCAGCGGCTCCTCGATCAGGAACGCCTTGCGGGCGCCGACCTCGCGTGTGGCCTGTAGCACAGCGCGCCGTTCGACTTCGGTCACACCCGACGGCACACACACCATGATGTGGGGGCGGAACAGTCTCCCGGGTCCGGTGATGACCTTGCGCACGAACGCTTTAAGCATCTTTTCTGTAAGGCCGTAGTCGGCGATGACCCCGTCACGCATCGGCCTGGCCGCCACGATGTTGCCTGGGGTACGCCCCAGCATGCGGTAGGCCTCGTCACCCACCGCCTTAACTTCGTTGGTATCGCGCACCATGGCGATTACCGATGGTTCTCGGAGCATGATGCCTTTGCCTTTGACATAGATGAGGACGGTAGCCGTTCCGAGGTCTACGCCGATCTCTTGCCAAAGTCTGAAGAACATGCCACCCTCCAAGGTCGAGAGCTGCGAACCAGCTCACTGAGGTGGGGCCCGACAGCGACCCGGTCGCAGTATACCTCGTGTGGGTTCCGGGGAGTCACCTTCATTCTAAAGATAGATCGGCTCGGCCGGAGCCCCCTCCGAGACGCGCCTCGCAATGAGGGCGGCGTCGGGTGGAAGAGCCTCGACCATAGGTATGTTGGGAAAGTGTTCGCCGAGTGCTACGCGGGCCAATTTGACAGGGGGCGTCGCGGTGCGTACCGTAGCGCCCTCGGAGCGGTAGCTTCCGGCGTAGACGTTTCCGCGGCCGGCTTCGAGAACGGCCACCGCGGTCTGTCCAGGTCCTAGGCCCCGGGCTGCGATGGCCGCCAAGGTGTCGCAGCCGGCCAGCGAAACCCCGAGCGCACGGGCCAATCCGGAGGCGGTCGCTAGGCCGATACGCAGGCCTGTGTAGGAGCCGGGTCCCACCCCGACGCCGATCCCGGACAGATCTTCGGGCCGGCTACCGATGCCCTTCAACAGGGCGTCGATGGCGGGCAGAATCCGCTGGGCATGCTCGCGTTGTAGGCGTTCCTCGCTTCGCGCCACAACGCCGTCGGCGGCGTTCCACAGTGCCAGAGTCAGGAATTCGGTGGCGGTGTCAAGGCCCAGGAACAGCTCGGCCATCGCCAAATCATACCCGTTCAGGGGAGATCAGCTCGGCCTCCCGCCCGACGTCGCTGCGGCGCTTCATGAGGACCTGGTAGGCCTCGGGATAGCCTTCGAGCAGGCCCTCCCCCCACTCCACCAGCACCAATCGCGCCCGGCTCAGGTAGTCTTCGAGCCCCAGCGTGATCAGGGCGCTCGTATCGGGTAGGCGGTAGGCGTCGGCATGAACGATCAGGCCGGAAGGGCTGGGATATTCGTGGATCAGGGTGTAGGTGGGACTGCTCACCAGGGCGCGACTGCCCGTCAGGGAGACGATCTCGCCCGTCAAAGTGGTCTTGCCCACCCCCAGCGGACCCGACAGGATAGTCAGTGAGCCAGGTGGAATTTGTGCCAGTAGAAGCTGGGCGAAGGTCCGCGTGTCCTCGAGGGTGTCAAGATGCACGGAACATGGTGCGGAGCTGATCCTCGTCGCTGCGCAGGCGGTGGAGGATCAGGTTGAGCACCGACGGATCATCGAGCAGCAGCAACACCCGAGCCTCGGGCGCGGGCCAGGTAGCGATGACCACCTTGGAGGGCATCTCGAGGGTGATCGTGTGGGCATCTCCCAGCGACAGCTCGTTCCCCAATGTGTCGAATCGCTCGCCCATCGCTCGGAGACATTGCGAGAGCTGGTCGCCATCTATCTCGAGGGCACCGGCGAACCGCTGGCTCTCTCCGGCGATGACCACCACAGCCTGGACGCCGCGCTCCTCGACCAGTCCCCCCAACCAGTCGCCTACGGGGTCGGCAGAGACCGCAGCGGGTTCGGCAGGAGACGTTTCGTCATCGTCGTCTCCGAAGAGGCTGAGCACGTCGTCGAGCACATTTTCGCTGACCAATTGGTCGGCTATCACGCGGGTCGCAGCCACCTCTTCCTGCAGTTTGGCGATCAGCCCTTCCGCCTCCTGCAGTGACGTCTCCAGCTGAATCTTGAGGCTGACCGATACCTTGGCGATCGAACCGCGCTGCGAATCGAGATGATTCAGGATTCGGCGTGCTTTGCCCACGTCCTCGCTGTTGAGCATGAGCACCGCTTCAAAGGCTTCGAGGGCTGCGTCGAGGCGTGGCACAAAGTCCGCCAGTCTGCGCTCGACAAGCGCCTTCATACTTTCGATGAGCGCCCAGGCCGGCTTGAGGTTGCTGGTGAGCTTGCCCTGGCCTAGCTGCCCGCGCGCTTCCGCCAGCAGGGTGGCCAGCTGCCGGCCAGCAGCCGGGTCGACCAGCGCATACGGAACCGCTTCCCGCTCCAGGGCCGCGACGTCATCGAGTTGCTCGGCGCGCTGCTCTGCCCGTTCTTGGACCACCACCTGCTCGAGGTTTGCGATGTTGGGAAGCCCGCCTGCATCCAGCGCTTCACTCGCTTCGCGAAGCCGTCCCAGCAGGTGGGGGCTCTCCAGATCTCCGATCGTCGTGGCCAGGTGCTCGAGGCGCTTCTGACCGGCTACCTTGTAGTCGGTCTTGAGGTCGTTGACGACCGCTTCGGTGGTCTCGAGTTGCGCGCTCCCAAGGTCCGTGGATTCGACCTCCTCGAGCAGGCGTGTCAACTCCTGTTTTGCCATGTCGATACGGGGGGAGAAGGTGTCGTCCCAACCGGGAAGCTGCTCCACCTGAGCGAGCAACACGGCGACCTTAGGCACGCTCGCGAAGCCGCGCATCGTCGCTACCGTCGACGATAGAGGCCTCGAGCTGCTCCTCGGCACGGCGGACCTCGGCAACCAGCTCCGGATCGGCTTGATCGTCGTCGGTGACAGTCCTCAGCGTGACCAGACGCTCGCGCAGGTGTGCGAATTCTTCCGCATCACCGCGCGCGTCTCGGTAGCGGGTAAGGGTGGTCTCAAGACGATCCAGTAGCGCCGCCTGCTCGATGATCTGGGCATGGCGGTGGCTCTCGACCTGGCTCACCTGCCGACTTTGGTGTTCCGCCCGTTGATGGAGCTGCTGATTCAGATCGCGAACGTGCTGCATATCGCCTTTGCTGGGCAGGGTTGTCGACAGAATGCCCTGGGAGACCAGGATTGCCTGCTGCAGCTCGGCCGCGTCCACGCTGTCCGGCAGATTGGACAGGCCGTTACCGATCTCGGCTAGCTCCTCCACCAACTCCTGCCGCAGCGCTTCACTCTCCGAAGCCAGCACGGCCGTCAGCTCGGCGAGATCGTCCTCCACGGAGTTGCCGAGCTCGAGTTCGGAGCGCAGTTGCGCAAACGCGGTAGCGAGTTCCTGCCGGAAGGCGAGGAGATAGATGTGCTCCTTCTCGAGACGCTGGAGGTCGTGGCCCTCCCCCTCGAGATCGAGCAGCAGCAGGCGGGCGCTGACCTCCGGATCGAGGTTGCTGCTGTCGATGGTGAGCAGACCCTCCTCGCTCGAAGCGACGTCCAGAAGCCCCTCGCTCTGCACCGCTGTATCGTCGCCCCCTTGGGTTTTGGCATAGATGCTCGATTCCATCAACTTGCGCAAGTCGCGCGAGAGCTTGCGGGACCGTTCGATCTCGGCCGGAGCCAGCTGGCGCTGTTGCTGCGCCTCGCGGATCTGACCGATCAGGCTTTCGAGGCGGCGAACCTCGGCGCCGCCCAGGCTGGCCACCAGATCGAGGGCCTCCTCGAGTTCGCTGATATCCTTGGCCTGGAGGACCAGCTGGTCCTCCAGTTTGCGCGCCACCACCTCGAGTTGCGATTCGGTTTCGCGAACCAGCTGTGCAGTTTGCTTGCTGGCGGCATGTTCTTCCTCGAGGAGTTGTACCTGAGCTCGAAGCTTCTGAACCTCCGGCCATTCGAAGTACAGATTGTAGGGCTTTAGCGACTCTTTGAGTCGGTTCAGATGCTCTTCTTGAGCCTCGAGGTTGGTGTCTTGCCCGTGGTCGGTCGCCTCGGGCTCCGCCCCCTCCAGCCCCTTGAGTTTCAATAGGATGTTCGAGATCGTAGATTTGGCCTCGGTGACCGGCATGCTCACCTGAAGCTGCCGATACATGTCTGCCTTGAGAATCGCCTCGAGTTCAGGGAAGCTGACCGTGTCCGGAGATCGTCCCACCTGGCGGAGTCCGTCCCTGAGCGAGCGGGAGACGATTCTCGGTGAGAGGATCACCTCCAGCTCCTTGACGGCAGCCCGGTAGACCGGATTGGTCACAACAGACAAGGGTTGCTCCCTATCTCCTGGCTAGAATTCCTCATCTCCTGGCTAGAATTCCTCGTCCCAGTCGACGAGGGGGTCGGCCTGTTCCGACGAGGCGTCGGTGGCAGGTTCCCGCGTTTCCGTTCCGGTTCCTGTGCCGGTACCCGTTCCTGTGCCGCTGCCCGCCGTCGCTTGCCGCCGGCCCAGGAGGCCGAACTGAACGCAGATTCCGTAGAGACCGGCGATGGCGAAGATGATGGCGAAGGAGGTTACCACCGCCCACAGGACCTGCGAGAGTGAGTTCTCGAAAATCGAATACGAGGCGAGGATGTTAAACCCTGCGACCCCCGAAAGATCCGCCACCAGACCGGCGATAAAGGCGAGTGCCTCGTAGATGATCGGCAGCAGCAGCAGGAACAGGGCGACGCCGACAAGCTGCCAGTTGCGGTTGCCGCCGCCGAAGGCGAGGTTGAGGAGGTAGAGGGGAACGAAGGCAAGCAAGCCGAATACGATGATCACGAGGAGGCGGGGCCAGCCGGTCCACAGCAACGAGGTATCGACCATCAGGCCGTGGGGACCGAGGTCCGGGCGCCCCTCGAGGGCGTCCTGCATCTCCTGCACATGACTGACCAAAACGACCGCGTCCTGCGACCTGGGCGGCAGGGTGGCCTGAAGCCGTTCGGTCAGGCGTAGAGTCTGGTCGTGCAGGGTGGCCTGTTGCACCTCCACTAACGGGGCGAGATAGCGGAGGTAGCTGCTTTCGAACTCCGCGATGAGCTCCTTGGCAGTGGCCTCGTCCCCATCCTGGATAGTGACCACAGCTTGGGCGCTCGTTCTGTACAGTTCGCGCATTACGTCATCGATCGAGGTGAAGCCGTCGTCGTGAAGGAGGGTGGCAAGCTCCTCACCAGGTGTTCCACTCAAGCCGAGACCGGCCAGGGCGCGCGTCAGTTGGTCGATCGCCTCTTGGCGCTGCTGCTCTGCGAACAGGGCGGCCAACTCTTCGAGGCTGAGCTCGCTTTCAGGTCCAGGCTCGACCGCTTCACCGTCGGTGCCTTCGGGCGTAACGGCGACGGGTTCTTCGGTAGGCGCCGGGGTCACTTCGGTAGGCTCTCCGGTTGCGACCGGGGGCAGTGCGACGGCCGGTTCGATGGTCTCTATCTCAGCGCCCTCGGGACCCACCTCGGTTGGCGCCGGTTGTGGGACGCTCTCACGCCCCGCACGCGCCGCGTTTGACAGAATCAACAGGTTGTCGGAAAGCTGGGCGAGTTCCTCCGTGAGGACGGCCCCTTCGCCGTCCACCAACGCGGTGGCCGCATTCACGAAATCTTGATTCATGGTGATGTTGGCTCGTGGGGAGTCCTGGACCATCAGGAAACTCCCATAGGCGACGGCAAGATCCTGATACGCGAGGTCGTCGTTGACACCCACCAGGCCGCTGGTCACCTCGAGACGAAGGCGAATGGCATCGGCCACGCCGGCCTCCAGAAGCAGCCGGAACTGGTTGGCGTCGGACGCAGCGGCCAGTGCCACAGTATCTTCTTCGGCCAGATCCAGGTCGTCTGCGAGGCGGGCAAGACGGGTTCGGGCCAGCTCGATATTGCCTTCGCTGGCGGCGTCGAGCGCCCCGTCGAAAACGATTCTCTGGAAGCCGCCGCGCAACACCGAAGTCTGCACTATGAGATCTGTCTGACTCCGGTTTTGAATCGAGGTTTGCGCCCTCTCGAGAGTCTGATTCAGCGCCTCGATCAGAGCCGGACTCGAGGAGCTGTCCAGGGCCAATGCCAGCAATCGGTTGGAGGCGTCGTTGAGAAGGTCGTTGGCTTCGGCAGCCTGTTCGGTACCCGCCTCCAGAACCAGAGCGAGATTCTCGATGGCAAAAGAGTAGCGCTCAAGGAGACTGTCCTGATCTTGAGCGAACGCGCTGCCGATGGCGAAGGCGCCGATCAAGGCCCAGATGGCGAAATGGCGAAAACCGCACTTCAATAGTTCCTCCTCGAGCGCCGCGAGCGCTGTGAAGACCGCACCCAAATTTAGTTTCTCGTTTCCTACAACTGCGATGATGTCCCCTCCTTGAGGAAACAGAAAAAGCTGTCCTTGAGGATGCTGCAGGTAGTAGGAGCGAACGTCCCCATGCCGCTTGAACAGCTGCAGGCTCGATGGCCCGAGGCTGCTCAGACCGGCCAGATCCACGGCGGAACCTCGCGCCTCGACCACCTCACCGGTTGCGCGCAATGCGGCCACCTGGCGTACGTGGTCGACCCGTGCAAAATGAAGCACGAGCTCCTTGAGTCGCTCCTCGGACAGGGGCGCGGCCCCCTTGTCCTCGGCGGTGCTGGGCTCGGCCAGCGTGACGGTAGATGTAGCGCCCGCAGAGACCTGTGGTTCGCCACCGGTTCGGTTCACACTGTCGCTCGGGGGCTCGACGGCGACCGGGCTCACATCAGATGTCTCTGTGGCCGTGATCGGGGCAGCCGTTGCAAGGGTCGCCTCGTCTGCAGGGGTCGGGTCGTCGCCGGGAACCGCGTCGTTGGTGGCTTCGCCACGCTCCTGACTAGCGACCGCCTCATCAGCGCGCGGCTCGTCGTTCGCCTCTACCACAGGGAACGATGACAGCGTCTGTTTGCCGTCGCCCGCCCCCGTGTTGATCAGCTGAGCGGCGGTGGCGGGTTCGCTCGCGGGTGGCGTGGGGGAGATCTCCGCTTCGGACGGGTCACTGAGGGACGCGCCGAGTTCGAGCAGATGGTGTTTCAACCCGGGACCGGGCAGAATCGGGGACAATTCCCGCAGTACTGGGCCCAGCAGCGTGTCTCGCATCTGGCTGGCGGTCACAGAGTTTTGCGAATGCCCCAAAGCCCTCAGGGACCGGTCGAGGACTCGGCGCGCGGCCCGGCCCGAGATCATGGTGGACAGCTGTCGCTGCGTCTTACGATAGATGTCATCCGGCACGGCTCGCCCCCCCGGCCGAGCGGGCTGATGCCCGGTCTGTTCCATGGTCGATTGAGTGTGCTCGTTTTCGTGCCGTCACGAGGGACCCACTCCAAGGCGAAATCACCATTAAGGATAGGTGTTTAGCTTCGTCTGGCATGTGAAAAATCTGTGCGTTGCTACGCTGCTGATGACGCCTGCGACCGGGCTATAATGGCTGGCTTGCGCGGCTCGAGCCCGCAACCCAATTGCTACCGTCAGCTCCCACTTCATACTTCCACACCGGCAGCAGTTCCTTGCTCAGGTCGATGCCTCGGTGGCAGGCGGTCAGGGCGTCGCTACGATGGGGGCTAGCTACCACTACGGCGATGGATACATCTCCGGGCACCAGGCGGCCGAGGCGGTGGGCGATCAGGATACGCCCCAGATCTGCCTCAGCCCGAAGTGCGGTAGCGACCTGGCGCATCTGGGTGACGATCATCTCCTGGTAGCCTTCGTAGTCGATATGATGGACGATCACGCCCCGATTGGGCGATCGGACGACCCCAAAGAACGAGGCCAGCCCCCCCCAGGTAGGATCCACTACGCGCGCCTGTAGCGCTCCCGGCTCGATCGGTTCCGTGCTGACCAGGAAGATATCCCCGGTCTCCGCCGCGGTTACGTTGGCGGGTGGGGGTACCTCAGCCACCGGAAACAGGGGGAAGGAAGGCCACTGTCTCGCCCCCGCACAAGGGCGCGTCCGGGTCGCTGAAGCGCTCATCGACGGCACACAGGGCCCCCGAGAGGTCGACGTCCAGGTCGGTTTCGAGGCGGTCAGCCACACCTCGAACGGTCGCCTTTGGTGGCAGTTCGAGTTCGATGCGATTGCGCCCGGCCGCTACACGAAACTGGGCAAAGAGCAAGGCGGTCACTTTCATGGAGGTCCTTTCAGGTGTGCCACTGAGCCTAGAACTCGGCCGCAACGGCTTCACTCACGGCATTGGCGACCATCAGCGCCTGCCGGTAGCGCATGCGGGCGGGCCCGACAACCGACAGTGCGCCGACTGCGGACCCGAAGTCGAGGCGGGCAGCGATTCGCGCTACCGACTCATCGAGCAGCACGGTCAGCGGAGAGCTGTCCGGCGGGGTGGGGTTGCCGGGTCGATCGACCAGCTCTACCACCAGCCTGACGAAGGCCGGATCGTTCGACTCCGGCTCCGTGAGCAGCTGTTTCAGGCCGTCGGAGATGACGCGAGGTGGGGTGAGGCTTGGCCACGCCTCCGCCAGGGCACGCAGTGTTCTGGCCAGCTCGCCTTCGGTCTGCGTGGAGAGGGCTGCAAGGGCTGCCGCCACCTCGTTCATCGGGATCGTCAGCTGCCGGAGGTTCCGCTCGGCATCGTCGATCACATCTTCGGTAGGGGCCGGGTCGAGGTCGACAGGCAACTGCCTCACGAGGCCGTTCTCGAGAACGGCCACCGCCAGCAGGCGACGACTGGATAGCAGCGATAGGTGGATTTCAAGGGTATTCATTGACCCCTCGCCGGGCAGACTCACCACCACGACATAGCCGGTGAGTTCGGCCGTGGCAGTCGCGATTCGCTTCAGAAGACTGTCGCCGCGCACGGTGTCGATCCGTCGCCGCAAACGCGATCGCTCCCGTGCGGATAACCGTTTGGGGGGGATGAACCCCAAGGCGTAGGTCCCGAACCCCTGCGAGGTTGGCACCCGGCCGGCCGAGGTGTGGGGCTGATACAGGAATCCCTCTTCCTCGAGGGCCCCGAATTCGTTGCGGACGGTCGCGCTCGACAGGTTCAGCCGCTCGGCGATGACGGCCGAAGGGACCGGGTGGGCGGTATCGATGTACCCCTCGGTCACCAGATGCAGAATGCGGGCTCGGCGGTCGGTCATCCTACGACGAGTGTAGCACCGCCGCTCGTTCCCCAACGTGAACGAGGCACCCGCAGCCGGTGTCTCTCAGCCATCGGCAAGGCTGTCGGCCGACGCGGCAACGGCGGAGCGTTCCAGGCTGTCGGCGGCGTGTCCGCCATGCTGTTGCCTCGCCGGCGCGCCCTGGCCGAAGCCGGCATTCACTCCCATTCGATCGTCCCGGGCGGTTTGCTGGTGATGTCGAACACCACCCGGTTGACCTCCGAAACACTGTTGACGATTCGGTTCGATACGGCGGCGAGGAAGTCGTGCGGCAGCCTGCTCCAGTCGGCGGTCATCCCATCGATGCTCGAAACCGCGCGCAGCGCCACGGTATGGCCGTAGGTTCTATAGTCGCCCATGACGCCGACCGAACGAAGCGGGGTGAGCACCGCCAGAGCCTGCCAGGTCTCGTGGTAGAGGCCGAATTCGCGGAGACTGGCGATGAAGATGTCGTCCACCTTGCGTAGCACCTCGAGTCGTTCAGGGGTGACAGCGCCGATGCAGCGAATGGCCAATCCCGGACCGGGGAAGGGGTGGCGGTCCCGAAGGTGCTTGGGCAACCCGAGTTCAGCGGCGATCTCGCGCACCTCATCCTTGAACAGGGTATTGAACGGCTCCACGAGCTCGAACGCGAGGTCGGGAGGCAAGCCCCCCACATTGTGGTGAGACTTGATGTTGGCCGCCCCGTGACCGCCGGCAGATTCGATGACGTCCGGATAGAGGGTCCCTTGGGCCAGAAAGCGGACGGCCCCGTACCGGCGTTGCAGCTTGGCGGCTTCGGCGTCGAACACCGCGATGAATTCGCGGCCGATGATATGGCGCTTCTGTTCGGGGTCGGTGACGCCCTCGAGCGCGGCCAGAAAGCGGTCGGATGCCTCCACCACCGTCAGGTTGACACCCAGGGCGGTAAGGGCGCGCTCCACCTCATCGGCTTCGCCCAAACGGAGCAGCCCGTGATCGACGAAGACCGCGTGCAGGCGATCGCCGAGCACCCGATTCAGGAGGAGCCCCAAGGTGCTCGAATCGACCCCCCCCGAGATGCCCAGCAGCACCCGGCCGGGGCCAACCTGTTCCTTCACGGCCCCGTCCAAAGCCTCGATGATGTGTTCCGGGGTCCATTCGCGGGCGACGCCGCTGCGCTCCACGAAACGCTCGAGCACCGATATCCCTTTGGGGGTATGACGCACTTCGGGGTGGAACTGCAGCGCGTACAGGCCCCGCGCCCGGTCCTCCATGGCTGCGATCGGCGTGTCCTCGGTAGCGGCGGTCACCTCGAAGCCCGGTGGTGGTGCGGCCACACTGTCGCCGTGGCTCATCCAGCACACGAACTCGCCCTCGATCCCTTCGAACAGGGCGCCCTGGTAGCGGTCGAGTTTCGCCTTGCCATACTCCCGCACGGGGCTGGGCAGAACCGCGCTGCCCAAGCTCTTGGCCAGGAGATGCATGCCGTAGCAGATCGCGAGGATCGGCACCCCAGCGGCCAACAACCCTTCGGGGAGGTTGGAGGCCCCTCGGTCGTAGACGCTCTGCGGTCCGCCGGAAAGAATGGCTGCTGCGGGTCGGTGCTGTTGGTGTTCGCGCCACGGCTCGTCCGGGGTGACGATGACAGAAAACACGTTCAACTCGCGAAGCCGGCGCGCTATGAGGCGGGTGTACTGTGAGCCGTAGTCGACGACGATGATGCTTGTCATCGGTGCCGGCTCAAGGCTCCTCTGACGCCTCAGGTGGTATGGGAATCACCAGCGTGAAGCTGCGTTGGCTCGGCACGTCGATGGTGACCACATCGGACCGCCGGTCCTGCAACTGGCCAACGAAGGACCAGCGCCCTTCCTGGTCGAGAACCACCTGGCCAGGCGCGTTTCCAAAGATGGTGCCGGGGCGCCAGCTCGAGGAAGACGGACTGTCCACCACAATCAGGGTAACGGGTGGAAGGTTGGCCGGTTCGACGGTGGCGGTTACCACATAACGCACCACCTGAGCGCCGCCGGGGGATCCGAAGTTCGTTCGCGGTCGCAGCAACAACAGCGCCGCTACCAGTCCCACAATCACCACCAGAGCCGCCAGCGGCACTACCCTCCGCCAGTCGATGCTCGGCCGCCTTCGGTTCACTTCGCTCTCCAGAACGAAAGCGCCCGGAGGCGCGTCGCTGGTGAGTTCACCGGAATGGTAGGTCGCTCCGGGCGGAAGATCCTTGACGAATCCCGCACCGCTGTCTCGGGTACTCGTCTCGGACCGGACCGGCGTTTTCCAGGGAGCCCTGGCGTCGGTTCCCGATTGGGTAGGGGTGGCAGCACCTGCTCGAGCACCCACCCCTGGGTCGGTGTTGACCGTCAACGGTTCCGGATCGGGCCGGAACGGTGGGGTGTAGGCGGGGGCTTGATCGTCGGCCATTTCCCCGAACTCGAATTCCTGGCCTCCGTCTGAGGTGTCTGCCGGCGCCTCGACATCGTCACCCAGGGCCTCCGCGTCGAGGAGTTCGAGCTCGTCTTCGTCGGTCGGCAGCATCAGGTCATCGAAGGTGGACTCGGGATCGACCGGTGGCGGGGTGCGGGTAACGCCCAACGCCGCCTTGAGCGATTCATAGAGTTCTTGAGCGTCGGGACGCGTCTCCGGAGAGGCAGACGCCCCTCGCTCCAGGGCGACGACGACGCCGGTAGGGAGCTGCCTCTGGCCGAGGTGGAGGAGCGATCGTGAGAAGCTGTAGACGTCGCCGGCGTAGCTGCCATCGACCTGCTTCTCGGGTGCCGCAAACGTCGCCTCGGACGGGCGCCAGGGTACTCCAAATCCTTCGATGAGGACGTGCCCCTCCGCGTGCAGAAAGCGGGCCGGACGGAGATCTCCATGAACGACGCCGGCCCTGGCCGCATCGCGCAGCCCCTTGGCCGCCTCGACCACGAAGTCTGCGGTCAGCGTAGTCTCGCCCGGCGCCACCAGCTCGTAGTCGCGGGAGTAGGCGGTGACCACCAGCCCCACGTTTCCATCGTGGCTGCTGGCCAGAATGCCGGGGATGTTTTCGGACTCCAGCACCCCCACGTCGACGCTAGGTTTGGCGGGGAAGCTGTAGATCAGCACCGGCAGTCCCGTGAGCGGATCGATGCCGAGATGGGTGGTGACATCTTCCTGCTCGGCGTAGATCTCCTGGGGCTGGTAGCGGATCGGCCTGGTCATAAATCGCGCCTGTTCACCGGGACCGAGCCTACCCTCTCACGACGTGGTTGGGTTTTTTGGGAGGAGTCACTCTTCGCAGGGCGAACCGCCCCCGCGATCGCGACTCGGGTCCGAGGCATGTGACCTAGAGTATAGCCGGAGCCCCACAGGGGAACAAGCGGGTCGGCTTGGTAGGTTGGGCAGCGATTTCTCAACGGTGGTACTGATAGGCTGACGGTACCATGTCGCTCGAAACGCGCGTCCTCGAGGCGCTGAAAACGGTCAACGATCCGGAACTCCACCAGGATCTGGTTAGCCTGGGAATGGTTGAGAAAGTAGTTGCCGACGGTGGCAAGGTGTCCGTCAAGATCGATCTCACCACCCCCGCCTGCCCACTCAAAGCCCAGATCGAAGAGGAGGTCCGGGCCGCGGTCGCCACGGTCGAAGGGCTGTCGAGCCTCGAACTCAGCTTCGGCTCGCAAGTGCGTGGGAGTCAGCAGAACGAACTCCCGGGGATCAAGAACATCGTGGCCGTGGGGTCCGGTAAGGGAGGCGTCGGCAAGTCCACCGTGGCTGCCAACGTGGCCGCCAGCCTGGCGCTCGAGGGGGCCACCGTGGGCCTGCTCGATGCCGACATCTATGGCCCCAGTCAGGCCAAGATGTTTGCCGTCGAAGGAAAGCGACTGATGGCCGACCAGGAAAAACGGATGATCCCCATGAAGAGTTACGGGGTCAAGATCATCTCGATAGCCAATCTGGTCGACGACGGTCAGGCGCTTACCTGGCGGGGCCCGATTCTGCACGGAACGCTTACCCAGATGCTCAAACAGACGCTATGGGGCGAACTCGATTACCTCATCGTCGACCTTCCGCCGGGAACAGGAGATGTGCAGCTCTCACTGGGTCAGCTGGTGCCGCTGTCGGGCGCGGTGCTGGTCACCACGCCCCAAGAGATGGCGCTCGCCGATGTGCGGCGCGCCCATACCATGTTCCGCAAAACCCACGTGCCTGTGCTCGGCATCATCGAGAATATGAGCTACTACCAACTGCCCGATGGGACCCGCGACCCCATCTTCGGAGCGGGCGGTACCGACGCCTTCGCCGAACAGGAGAAACTGGCGGTGATCGGCAAGGTCCCGATCGTCAGCCGTATCCGCGAGTCCGGGGATGAAGGCCGACCGATGGTATTGGCTTATCCCGACAGCGCTGCCTCCCACGAGTTGCGCTCGGCAACGCGTATCTTGGCGGGCCGAGTCAGCGTTCAGGCGATGATGACCCTGCCGATGGCCTGAGGGGCCTCGTTACTTTTTTGGGCGCTCGGGGCCCACTAGGAGGTACCGAATGGGAACCGATACGATGCGCCTTAGAGAGCTGCCTCCCCGCTACGATCCCATAGCGGTGGAGGAGCGCTGGGCCCGGCGCTGGGCCGAGGAGCCGTTTTCCGCCGACCCGGACTCCGGCAAGCCGCCCTTCTGTATCGTCATTCCGCCTCCGAACGTCACCGGCAACCTCCATTTGGGGCACGCTTTCGAAAACACCATCATCGACACCCTGATTCGCTACAAGCGGATGCGTGGCTTCGAAGCGCTCTACCAGCCCGGCACCGATCATGCCGGCATCTCCACGCAGGTGGAGGTCGAACGGGTGCTGCGAGACGAGGGTATCGACCGTTTGCAGCTCGGCCGCGAGGCATTTCTCGAGCGCACGTGGGCCTGGAAGGAGACCTACGGCGGTATTATTCTCGAACAGCTTCAGCGACTCGGAATCTCGGCCGATTGGAGCCGGTCGCGGTTCACCATGGACGAGGGCCTGTCGCGGGCGGTGCGCAAACAGTTTGTCGATCTCTACCATCTCGGCCGGGTGTACCGCGGCGAACGCATCGTCAACTGGGATCCTGAGAGCCAGACGACGCTGTCCGAGCTGGAGGTGGACCGTGAGGAACGGCCCGGTACCCTCTACACCCTCGGCTACCAGTTGCCGGAGGGCGGTCACATCGCCATCGCTACGGTGCGGCCTGAGACCATCTTCGCGGACGTGGCGGTGGCCGTGCACCCCGATGACGAGCGTTATTCCGCGCTGGTCGGCGAGCAGGTCCGCATTCCGCTTACCGACCGCTGGGTGCCGATCATCACCGACGAAGCGGTGGAGATGGACTTCGGAACCGGAGCGCTCAAGATCACTCCGGCGCACGATCCGACCGACTTCGAGATCGGCGAGCGCCACGGGTTGCCGATGCCCAGCGTGATCGGGCTGGACGCGCGCCTGTCCGGTGAGCTGGTCCCGGAACGATTCCGCGGCCTCGAGCGCTTCGAGGGCCGCACGGCCACGGTGGCGGCGTTGCGCGAAGAGGGAACCCTCCTGGCTGAGGAGGCCTACACCATCCCCATCGGGCTGTCGCAGCGCACCAAGGCGCCGGTCGAACCGATTCTGTCGCTGCAGTGGTTCTACGACACCGACGGCATAGCGGAGCGGGTGTTGACCGCCCTCGAGGCGGGTGAGATCCGTATCCACCCCGGCCGTTACGCGAAGGTGAATCGCGACTGGCTCGAGAAGTTGCGCCACTGGAACATCTCGCGGCAGCTCTGGTGGGGCCACCGGATCCCCGCCTGGTACGACCGCGACGGGAATATCTATGTTCCCGACCCGGACGACCCCTACACCGATGTCCCCGACGACCCGCGCTACGCCCATCTCGAACTGACCCAGGATCCCGACGTGTTCGACACCTGGTTCTCCTCGAACCTGTGGCCCTTCTCGACCCTCGGATGGCCGGATCTCGAGAATCCCTACTACCGCACGTTCTACCCCACCAGCGTGCTGGTGACCGGCTACGATATCCTCTTTTTCTGGGTGGCCCGGATGGAGATGGCCGGCTACCAGCTCACCGAAAGCCGGCCCTTCGACGACGTTCTGCTCCACGGCCTGGTGCTCGACGAGGCGGGGCAGAAGATGTCCAAATCCAAGGGCAACGGCATCGATCCGCTGACCGTGATCGACGCGTTCGGCGCCGACGCGCTCCGCTTCGCCACCACCCGAGCCTCGACCGGCGGCCAGGATATTCGCTGGGACCCGCGCCGGGTCGAGATGGGTCGCAACTTCACCACCAAGCTTTGGAATGCCGCCCGCTTTGCCTTTATGAACCTCGAGGGCGACAGGGTTGCCGGCCCACCCAAACGCCTGCCAGATCGCTGGATGATGAGCCGGTTGCAGCGCACCGTTCGAGCGGTGACCACCCACCTCGAAGCCTTCGACCTCGGCATGGCCAACCGCAGCCTCTACGAATTCGTATGGTCCGAGTTCTGCGACTGGTATCTGGAAGCCTCGAAACCGGCTCTGCGCGAGGATGACCCCGTCACCCGCTACCACCTCAGGACGGGCCTCGAGACGATTCTGAAGCTGCTGCACCCGATCATACCCTTCGTGACCAGCGAGCTCTTCGAGGCCCTCGGTGCCGACGAGCAGTTGGGCTGGTCGGCATGGCCGGAGGCCGATGATGGTCTCATCGACGACGAGGCGGAACGCGACTTCGGCCACCTCAAGGATGCCGTTGCCGCCGCCCGCAACCTGCGCGCCGAGGCTAATCTTCCACCATCGCAGACCGTTCGCCTCTACGGCGAGGGCGACGCTGCCGGGGTCCTCATGGCCAACCGGGCCGTCTTCGAGACGCTGGTTCGAGGTGAACTTCTGGCCGTGGCCCCCACCGGGGCGTCGCTTTCGCAGCTGCTGCCCGGTCTCGAACTGCGCCTGCCGTTCGAGGGGCTGATCGATGTGGACGAGTGGCGAGCGCGGCAGCGCAAGCGCCTCGACGTGGTGCGCAACGATCAGGCCAAGAGCGCCAAAAAACTTGCCGACGAGCGCTTCGTTGCCAACGCGCCTTCGGCGGTGGTGGAGGAGGAGCGGCGGCGGCTGGCGGAAGCCGATGGGCTGATCGCCGGCATCGAAGCGAGTCTGCGGCAGCTCGACTGAGCCGCCCAGGTCTTCGTGGACCTTGGAGAAGCGAGCCAGTCTCCAACGGGGCCACGCCGCTCAGGAGGACCCGCTTACCCCGCCGAGAGGGCGCTCCAATCCGCTGCGGCATCGACGGTGCCCTGGATATCGAGGTTCAAGGACGATGGGCACGCTTGACACAGCCATGACACGCCCTGGATAGCCTTCCCTTGGAGGTTTTTCGCCATGAGACCGACCGTGCTGAGTATCGCTCTGTTCGCGGGCTTGGTTTTCGCTCAAGAGAGGATTCGGATCGACGGCTCATCGACCGTGTACCCGATTACGCTGGCCATCGCCGAAGAGTTCTCGATCGAAAATCCGGCCACCGACCTGAGCGTCGCCTTCTCCGGAACCGGCGGCGGGTTTTCCAAGTTCTGCGCCGGCGAGACCCAGATTTCCAACGCCAGCCGCGTCGTCGAGCAGAGCGAGATCGACGCCTGTGCCGCAGCGGGCATCGACTTCATCGAGATTCCCGTTGCCTTAGACGCCCTGACGGTGGTGGTCAACGCCGAAAACGATTGGGTCAGCTGCATGACGGTCGCCGAACTCAACACGCTGTGGCGCCCGGACTCGACGGTGGCCACCTGGGCCGACATTCGGCCCGAATGGCCGGCCGAGGAGATCATCCTCTACGCCCCTGGGGTCGATTCGGGCACCTTCGACTACTTTACCGACGAGATCAACGGTGAGAGCGGTGCCACCCGCACCGACTTCTTCCCAAGCGAAGATGACAACGTCCTGATAACCGGTGTCGAAGGCGACCTCTACGCCTTGGGCTATTTCGGCTACGCCTACTACCTGGAGGAGGGCGAGCGCCTCAACGCCGTGAGCATCGATGACGGCGACGGTTGCGTGGAACCCAGCACCGCCACCATCGAGTCGGGCAGCTACACCCCGCTGGCGCGGCCGCTGTTCATCTACGTGAACGCCGAAGCCGCCGATTCGAATGCGGATGTGCAATCGCTCGTCGAGTTCTACCTCTCCGACGAGGCCCGGGAGTTCATCGCCGACACCGGCTACGCCCTGCTCGACGCTGCCGCCTACGAGCTGGCCCTGCGCCGCTTCAACCAGCGCAGGACCGGCTCTGTGTTCATCGATGGTGCGGGGAAAACCGTGCTCGAGGTGCTCGGCGGCGAGTAGCACACAGGCTGACAACCAGCTGATGAAACCGAGGTAAGCTGGTCCCCAGATTTCGGGGGCTAGCGGACCTTGTTTGGCAGCGCCGAACCGCCCGATGCTATGAGGTGTCATGACAGGGAGTGAGCGACAACGCATACGTGCTGCCGGTCTGGCCAGGGGGGCGGGCCGCAATCGGCGCGAAACCTGGATCGGTGTGGCGCTGTTCGTCTGTGCCAGCATCTCGGTGCTCACCACCGTCGCGGTTATCGCGGTCTTGGCGAGCGAGACAGTCGCCTTCTTCGGCGACCCTGCGGTGACCTTCCGGGAGTTCTTCACCAGCCGCGAATGGACCCCGCTGTTTGCGGAGTCGCAGCGCCATTTCGGTATCGCTCCACTGGTGTCCGGCACGTTGATGGTGACCTTCATCGCGCTGGTGGTAGGACTGCCGCTCGGTCTCGGTTCGGCTATCTTTCTCTCGGAGTTTGCCGGGAGCGGGACGCGCCGCCGCATCGTGCCGGTTCTCGAGGTCCTGGCCGGCATTCCCACAGTGGTTCTGGGCTACTTCGCGCTACTTTTCGTGACGCCGCTGCTGCAGCCGCTGATTCCGGGCCTGAGGCTGTTCAATCCGCTATCGGCTGGAATCGTCATGGGCTTCATGATCCTGCCCACGGTGTCCAGTATCTCCATCGATTCCATGCAGGCGGTTCCACGGTCGCTGCGCGAAGCTGCCTACGGCCTCGGCGCCACCAAATTCGAAGTCGTCACCAAGGTGGTGGTGCCTGCCGCACTTTCGGGGATCATGGCCTCGTTCATCCTGGCCATGTCGCGCGCCATCGGCGAGACCATGATCGTGACCCTGGCGGCCGGGCAGCGTCCCAACCTCACCTTCGACCTGCGGGAGACCATCGCCACCATGACCTCGTTCATCGTCCAGGCTGCTACCGGCGATCAGCCGGCTGGGTCTTTGGCGTCGCGATCGCTGTTCGCGGTCGGCGCCGCGCTGTTCACCATGACCCTGATCCTCAACGTCATCTCTCAGCAGGTGGTGCGGCGTTTCGGAGAGAAGTACGAATGAGCGAAGCGGCGACCGAGACAGGCGTTCCCGATGTCGGCGCCAACAATCTGCTCGACGCCCGCGAGCGGGCTCGGCTCGCGGCGCGCAGGCGGCGCGGCGCGGTGTTCCGCTGGTTGACGCTGGTGCCGGTGCTGCTGGCGATCGCGCTGATCACCACACTGTTCGCCGATATCGCCATCGGCAGCATCTCCTGGCAGGTGATCGAAGCCAACAACAGCGGCCAGGACTTCGCCTGGTCCGAGGGTTTCCGGCCGTTGGGGACTTGGCAGCGCGTGGTCGGGTTGGAGCTCGTGGCGCAAGGGATGTCGGAAGCCGACATCGACGCCTTTTTCGGAGATAGCGAGACCGTCCGCAAGTTCCGAGCCCGCAACCGCGTCGAGCTGATGTGGAGTGTCAACGGCCGACCGCTCCGCTGGCTGGTAACCAGTAGCCGCGACGACGGTGTCGACGACCTGGGACTGTTCGAGGGGTGGCGCCAGCGCAGCGAGCTACTCGCAAGCCTCGAGGCGGACCAACTGCTGGTGCTGAACCCCTGGTTCGATGTTGCCTTCCTGGGCAAGAACGCCTCGCGCACGCCCGTCATGTCGGGGCTGATGAGCGCCCTGCTCGGAAGTCTTTGGGTCATCGTGCTGGTGATCGTCATCTCCCTGCCCATCGGGGTGGGAACCGCGATCTATCTCGAGGAGTACGCCCCCGACAACACCGTCACCCGCTTTCTCGAACTAAATCTGCGCAACCTTGCCGGGGTGCCGAGCATCGTCTACGGAATTCTGGGGCTGGCGGTGTTCGTGCGGCTCATGAACCTCGGCCCGGTAATCCTGGCGGCCGCCATGACGCTGTCGCTGCTGATTTTGCCGGTGGTGGTGATCGCCTCACGCGAGGCGATCCGCGCGGTACCCGACTCGCTCCGGCAGGCGAGCTACGGCCTCGGCGCCACCCGCTGGCAGACCATCGGCAGGGTGGTGCTGCCCAACGCCGTTGGCGGGATCGTCACCGGCATAATCCTGTCGGTAGCGCGTGCCATCGGCGAGACCGCGCCGCTGCTGTTGGTGGGCGCCGCGGCGTTCGTACCACGGCTGCCCGAAAGCCCGCTCTCTCCTTACACGGTGATCCCGATTCAGATCTTCAGTTGGATCTCGGAGAACGATGTGGAGTTCCCCCACGTGGCCTCGGCCGGGATCCTGGTGCTCTTGGTGGTACTCCTGGTCCTCTACAGCGTGGCCTTCTACGTGCGCCGCCGGTTCGAACGAACGTGGTAAGGAGAGCCAGGTGAGCCAGGCGGTGCCCAAGGATCACGAGACGGTACGGACCGATTCCATCGGGGCGCCGGAGGCGGTGGTGGCGATTCGCGACTTCGATCTCTGGTACGGGGATTTCCAGGCTCTGCACAACGTCAGCCTGACCGTGC
Organism: Trueperaceae bacterium; assembly: GCA_963662295.1. Taxonomy (GTDB): domain Bacteria; phylum Deinococcota; class Deinococci; order Deinococcales; family Trueperaceae. Next base: position 2,227,561 of record OY759346.1, on the reverse strand, counting down.
CCAGAAACCAGGTAACCGCCCTCATCGGGGCCTCGGGCTGCGGCAAGTCGACCCTGTTGCGCAGCATCAACCGCATGAACGATCTCATACCGGGGGTCCACACTCGCGGCGTAGTTACCTATGAAGGGATCGATCTGTACGACGGCGCGGTCGATCCGGTCGAGGTTCGCCGGCGGGTAGGAATAGTGTTCCAAAAGCCCAACCCGTTCCCTAAAACCGTATACGACAACGTCGCTTTCGGACCTCGCCTGAACGGCTATCGTGGCGACCTCGACGCGCTGGTTGAGAAGAGTCTCCGGAGCGCTGCGCTGTGGGACGAAGTGCGCGACAAGCTGCGCCAGTCGGGACTGGGACTGTCCGGGGGGCAGCAGCAACGGCTCTGCATCGCCCGCGCCATGGCCACCGAGCCCGAGGTGATCCTCATGGACGAACCCACCAGCGCCCTCGACCCCATCGCCACCGACCGCATCGAAGAGCTGATCCATGAGATCAAGCAGGACTACACCGTGATCATCGTCACCCACAACATGCAGCAGGCGGGGCGGGTTTCGGACCGGACCGCGTTCATGCATCTGGGCGTGCTGATCGAGGAGGGTCCTACCGATGTCATCTTCACCAACCCCAAACACGAAATGACGGAGCGGTACATCTCGGGGCACTTCGGCTGACGGTCCCGCTGTGGTGATCAGCGCCGGCCGCAGGACGAACGGCCCCTTCTCCGGCCCACACTTGGAAGCAGCGAACCGTGCCGCGGAGCGACGTTTTCAGCGGCTGTCGGTTTGGTCGTTGCTGTCGGCAGCGGTAGGTTGATCGGGCCTCGGGGAGGGGGTGAGGTCGAAGCCGTTGACGCGGTTCATGGCCTCCACCGGACCGTCGGTCAGGAGTACCTCGAGGGCGTCCGCTGCAACCCGGACCACCTCAACCACGATCGCGTTTTCGTCGTCCTGGAAGCGGCCCAGGACCCAAGCCGTATCCCCCGTTGCCCCTGGCGGCTTGCCGATACCGATCTTGAGGCGCACGAAATCGGGTCCGATGCGGTCGATTATGTCCTGCACGCCGTTCTGACCGCCTGAACCGCCGCCTCCCAATTTGATGCGGAGCCTCCCGAGCGGCAGGTTCATGTCGTCGTGGACCACCACGATCTCATTCGGTCGAACGCTGTGGCGGGTGGCGAAGGCCTGAACGGCGCGGCCGGACAGGTTCATCAGGGTGATCGGCTTCAGCAGGCGCAGGCCTCCCAAGTTGGCAACCTGTGCCAGCCGCTGTTTGCGGAAGGGGGTCTGTCGGCGCTCCGCCAACGCATCGACGACGAGAAACCCGGCGTTGTGCCGGGTTCTCGCGTAGCGCGGCCCGGGGTTACCCAAGCCGGCGATGAGTTTCATGCTCAGCTCTCGTCGGTCTCGCCGTCTACCGTTTCGTCGTCGCCCTCTTCGTCGGTCCGGCCGATGAGTTCGGGCTCGAGTTCCCCTTCGACCTCTACGACCTCTGGTTCCTCGATCACGCGCGGCGCCACCACGGTGATGAGCGTCAGGTCAGCATCGTCCAGGACGACGGCCTCTTCGGGCAGCGAGGCGCTGACGTCGCCGATGTGGATCGAATCGCCGATCCGCAGGGCCGAGATGTCGACTTCGAAGTCGGTGGGGATCAGCCTCGGCAAGATACTGATATGCAGCTCACGGCGTTGGGCGTCGAGCTGGCCGCCTTCGAGAACGCCTTCGGACGCCCCGGTGTAGGAGATGGGGACGAACACATCCACCGGCTGACCGGCGGTAATGACGTAGAAATCGACATGCACCGGTACCCGCTGACGCTTGTTCATCTGCACGGCTTTGACGAGCACCGTATGGGTGTCCCCATCGACCTCGAGATCGATGAGTCTCGAGGTGCCTTGCGACCGGAAGACCCGGTCAAAGGTTCGGGTGTCGACGTGGATCGCCTGATTGAGCTCCTTGTTGTAGACGATGCCGGGAAGACGGCCCATGCGACGAAGGGACTGCGCCTTGCCTGCGGCACGCTGTTCGGCTGCCAGTTTCATGCTTCCTCCAGTGTGACGGTCGGCATCCGAAACGTGCCGCGCCCGCCGCGTAAAGACTGTCGTTCCCCTGACGGGATGGCCCAACAGCGTATCAGCATACGCGTTCAGCCAGCGGCCTGTCCAGCGTCGGTAGACGCTTCAGGTGACGAACAGCGAGCTGACCGAGGCGTTGTCGTGAACGTTGCGAATCGCCATCGCCAGCAGCGGCGCCACCGACAGCACTTCGACGCGGGCGTAGCCACCCTGGAAGGGGATGGTGTCTGTCACCAGAATGCGGGTGATGGCCTCGTGCGAGAGTCGCTCGAGGGCTGGTGGGGTGAACACCGGATGGGTGGCAACCACCGTAACCCCGTCGCGGGCCCCCAACTTGAGCAGGGCGTCGATACCACGCCGCATGGTTCCGGCTGTGGAGATCATGTCGTCGATCATGATGGGCCGCATGCCCGACACCTCGCCTATGACGTGGGTGACTTCTGTCTCGGTGGGGCTGGTGCGGCGCTTGTAGAGCATCGCCAGGGGGAGGTTCAGGAAGTTGGCGAGCCGCCGCGCTTCGGTGGCGCGGCCTATGTCGGGCGAGACCACAACCGCGTCGCGAAGGTCGGTCTTGCGGAGGTGGTCGCCGAGGATATTGAGGGCGGTGAGGTGATCGACGGGCACGTCGAAGAAGCCCTGGATCTGCCCGGCGTGGAGATCTACGGTGATGACCCGATCGATGCCTGCGGTCTCGATCAGGTTGGCCACCAGCTTGCCGGTAATCGGCTCGCGGGGCTGAATTTTCTTGTCCTGGCGGGCGTAGCCGAAGTAGGGGATGACGGCGTTTACGCGCCAGGCCGACGCCCGCCTCAGGGCGTCCGCCAATACCAGCAGCTCCATGAGATTGTGGTTGACCGGGGCGCAGGTCGACTGGATGATGAAGCAGTCTGCCCCACGAACCGACTCGTCGATGCGGATCCGCGTCTCACCATCTGGAAATTGCGATACCACGCCGTGCGACAGCCCCTGACCTAGGTGTTTGGCTACCGCTCTGGCCAGCCCGGTGGTTGCGGTACCGCTGAACAGCTTGACCTGCTCGCCGATCATGGAGCACTTCCCGGAGGTCGGAATAGCAGACGCAAACGGGCACGGTGGAGCACGGGGTCACCTCGCTCGATGGGCTTGACCTGAACAGGCCTGCGTCATGATAACCGACGGAGCGAACGGAGGAGCGTCTTACTGCGGACCTCGGCCGATGGCCGAGGTCCAACACGGCTGCTTGGGCGTATCAGCGGGCGTATTGCACCGCCCGAGATTCGCGGACCACAGTGACCTGGACCTGCCCCGGATACTCCATGTCCTGTTCGATCCGGTTGGCGATATCGCGCGCCAACAGCACCGCCGAAGCGTCGTCTACCTTGTCGGGCTCGACGATAATGCGGATTTCGCGACCCGCCTGGATGGCGTAGGACTTTTCCACGCCGGGGAAACTGGTGGCGATATTCTCGAGCCCTTCGAGGCGCATGAGGTAGCTCTGGAGCGATTCTCGGCGGGCGCCTGGGCGGGCGGCGGAGATGGCATCTGCCGCATTAACGATGACCGGATAGAGGGTTTCGGCCAGGTCGAGATCGTGGTGGTGGGCGATGGCGTCGATGACCTCTATGGGTTCTCCGAAGCGACGTCCCAGGTTGGCTCCGATCTCGGTGTGGGTCCCCTCGATTTCGCGGTCGATCGATTTGCCGATGTCGTGCAGCAGGCCTGCCCGCCGTGCCAGCGTCTCGTCGAGTCCGAGGTCGGCCGCGATGATGCCGGTGAGGTGGGCCACCTGCACCGAATGCTTGAGGATGTTCTGGCCGTAGCTGGTCCGGAAATGCATCCGTCCCAACAGCTGGAGCATGCCCGCTTTGATGCCGACGACGTTGGCCTCGAGGGTCGCCTCATCACCCTTGTCACGAATGTAGGACTGCATCTCCTGTTGGGCCTTGTGCACCACCTCTTCGATCCGCGCGGGGTGGATACGACCATCGGCCACCAGCTCGGCGAGGGCCAGCTGGGCCACCTCTCGCCGGATCGGGTTGAAGCTCGACAGCAGCACCGCCTCTGGGGTGTCGTCGATGATCAGATCGACGCCGGTGAGTGCCTGGAAGGCGTGAATGTTGCGGCCTTCACGGCCGATGATGCGCCCCTTCATGTTGTCGCTGGGGATCGGCACCACCGACACGCTGATCGCGGCCGAGACCTCAGAAGCGCTGCGTTGGATGGCCTGACTCACGATGTTCTGCGCCTTGAGCTTGGCTTCGCTGTCGGCCTGTTCCAGCGCCGAACGGATGCGCACAGCCTTCTCGCGCTCGAGCTCGTTATCGAGCCGCTCGAGGATCATTTCGGTCGCCTGTTCGCGGCTGAGCTGCGCCACCTCGTGCAGGAGGCGTTCGACCTCCACTTCACGTTCGCCGAGCTCCTCCTCGCGCGACCGGTGTTCATCGGTGCGGGTGTTGAGCCGTTCTTCGAGTTCGTCGAGACGAATGGCGCGCGCGTCCTGCTGCTCGCCGCGCCGGTTCAGGCGCTCTTCGAGCTGCTCGATCTTCTCGCGATCGCGGCGAAACTCCTCACGGTCGCTGCGGAGGTCGGTGCGCTCGCGTTCGAGCTCCTCGCGTGATCGGGCCAGGTTGCGCTCGCTCGCCTGGCGGCTACGTTCGAGATCCTCCTCGAGCTTCTCGCGGTCGCGCTGTGCCTCCTGGGCCAGACGTTGGCGTTCGCTGTTGACCAGCGTGCGCGCCTCCTGATTGGCCTGCTGGAGAATGGTTCCCGCCTTTTTTTCTGCCTGCTCGAGGCGCCGGGCTGCGTCCGTTTCGGCCTGTTTCAACAGGACCTGATCACGGCGTTGGCGCGACACGAATCCGATAATGGCGCCCAGCACCAGGCCTACCACCAGGCCTACGACTAGCTGCATCAGGTTCACGTCGGCTCCTCTACTGGCGTGTCTGTTTTTTGTAGTGTTTGGAGGACGATGTTCTTTATGTTCTGTAGTAGTTCGGGGTCATCGGTGAGGAGTTCAACTGTCTTCTCTTTCCCCTGTGCTAGTCGCTCTCCTGAGAAGCCGTACCAGCTGCCGCTCTTCTGGATGACATCGAGGTCTGTTGCGATGTTGATCAGGTCACCAATCTTGTCGATGCCACGCCCGAACATGATCTCCACTTCAGCTTCCCGGAATGGTGGTGCGACTTTGTTCTTGGTGACTTTCACCCGCACTCTGTTCCCGATCTTGTCGGTGCCGCTCTTGACGTCTCCTCGGCGCCTGACTTCCATGCGGACGCTACTGTAGAATTTTAGGGCTCTGCCGCCGGGCGTGGTTTCGGGGTTGCCGTAGAGCACGCCGATCTTTTCTCGGATCTGGTTGATGAAGATTGTGGTGGTCTGGCTTTTACTCACCACGCTAGTGAGTTTCCGTAAGGCTTGGCTCATGAGTCGGGCTTGGAGGCCGACGTGGGTGTCGCCCATCTCTCCTTCTATCTCGGCTCTGGGTACGAGTGCGGCGACACTGTCTATCACGATGACGTCCACGGCGCCGCTACGGATGAGGAGTTCGGTTATTTCTAGGGCTTGCTCGCCGGTATCGGGCTGGCTTACCAGGAGGTTGTCGGTGTCTACCCCGAGGGCTTTGGCGTAGCTGGGGTCGAGGGCGTGTTCAGCGTCGACGAAAGCGGCGATGCCGCCTGCTTGTTGGGCTTCGGCGATGATGTGGAGGCTGAGGGTGGTTTTGCCGCCGGCTTCGGGTCCGTAGATTTCGATGACGCGGCCCCGCGGGACGCCGCCGATGCCGAGTGCTAGGTCGATGCTGAGGCTGCCGGTGCTGATGGTGTTGATTTCGAAGGCGCTGGTGGTGTCTCCGAGTCGCATGATGGAGCCTTTGCCAAACTGCTTCTCGATCTGCAGGAGGGCGTTGTCGAGCGCTCGCTGCCGCTGTTCGTTCATCTTGCCTCCAGGAGGCGCCCCACGTGGCGCGCCATCAGGGGATATCGCCGACATGGGACCATAGGAGATACAGCGCCGTATAACCGATTCGCTCGCGCAACCAAGCTGCCCCGAGTGCAGGGAGCTTGTAGGTCTTGACAATTCCACCCGCCGGACCTGCGAGGGCGAGCGCTACGCTGTAGGCAGGCGACCGCAATGCGGTCTCTGCGTCATCTTCCTCCGCTTCGAGATCGCCCGCGGCAATCCCGTAGTCCGCAGCGAACAGCTTCCTGGCGGCATCGGCCATGCTCATCACGAACTCAGACGAGCGTTTGGTGTGTTGCTGAGACCAGCCGGAAGGCACACCAGGTGAAGCCATCGCGTCGTGCCACTATATGCTATCACGCCGCCACGATAGGCCCGGTAACTGCTGTCGAAGTCGGGGCAGCCGACCGTCGTGGCTGGGCTTCAGGCGGCGCTGACGATCGAGGCAGACACTGCTGGTATCCACGATTTCGCCGACCTGGAGCTCGGTCTCGACGCCGGTGATCTCGGCGTTGCCGATCGGTTTCGTGGGGCAGCGTAACAGCGAGCCAGGAGGCGTTTGCGACCAGAGGCGGCCCACTCTGCGAACGAACCTGCCCCAAGCTCAGGTACGATGATATCGGTTGTGCCGAAAGGCCGGCCAGTGAGGGATTCTATCCCTCCACCATCTCCTCTCTTTTGACCCTGCGCCCCCCACGCAGGGTCACTTTAGTTGTGGTTGCCCCCACTACGTCACTGCGCTAGTTTCCTACCGTGCCGCCGCGCACGAGTCCGGGTCAGGGTTGGCTAGCAACCGTACTGAGCGGAGAGGTCTCGATGGGGCGGGGTGAAGACAGTCGATTCCTGCCTGCCGACACATAGATCTCAAAGCCCTGAGTGCTAGCATGAGGCATGAACCTCCTATCCACTCGGAGACATCCGTGAAGGCATCCACCCTCGGTGAACTTCGAGCTACAGCCTGGTCCCAGAAGGTGGGCCGAAGCATCAAGGTAGAGCTTCGGGAAAATCTCATCGAGCGCCTCAAAACCGGCCGCCCGATCTTTCCCGGGATCATCGGCTATGAAGAGAGCGTAACCCCTCAGATCGTCACCGCGATCCTGAGTCGGCATAACTTTATTCTCCTCGGCCTGCGCGGTCAGGCCAAAACCAGAATTCTCAGGCAACTTGTCGACCTGCTCGATGACGAGATTCCGGTCGTCGCCGGTAGCGAACTCAACGACGATCCGTTCATGCCGGTCTCGTTCGATGGTCGCGCGATCGTCGAGGAGTGCGGCGACGCCACCCCGATCCGGTGGCTTCCACGAGAGGCGCGCTACATCGAAAAGCTGGCCACGCCCGACGTGACCGTGGCCGATATCGTCGGCGATATCGACCCCATCAAAGCGGCCCAGCTGGGCACCCAGCTGGGCGACGAGCGCAGCGTCCACTACGGCCTGCTGCCACGCGCCAACCGCGGCATCTTCGCCATGAACGAGCTACCCGACCTCTCCGCCAAGGTCCAGGTCGCCCTGTTCAACATCATGCAGGAGGGGGACGTCCAGATCAAAGGCTACCCCATCCGGCTGCCGCTCGACATCCTGCTGGTATTCAGCGCCAACCCTGAGGACTACACCGCCCGCGGCAAGATCGTCACGCCGCTCAAAGACCGTGTCGGCAGCGAGATCAGGACCCACTACCCGCGCACCGTCGAAGATGCCATGGCCATCACCCAGCAGGAGGCGTGGGTCGATCGGGACGTCGAGGTCAAAATCCCCTCGTTCGTGTTGAGCATGATCGAAGAGGTCGCCTTTCAGGCTCGAGATGATTCGCGGGTCGACAAGCATTCCGGGGTCTCGCAGCGCTTGCCCATCACCCTGCTCGAGAATGTGGTGTCGAGCGCCGAGCACCGTGCCTACACCTTGGGCGAAGCGGTGCCGGTGGCCCGGATCACCGATCTCTATGCCAGCCTCTCGGCCGTGACCGGCAAGCTCGAGCTCGAATACGAGGGCGAACTCAAAGGGGGTGAGGCGGTGGCGCGGGACCTCATCCGTCGCGCCGTCGGCCAGGTCTTCACCCGCCTGGCGGTCGATCTGGACATCGATCCGGTGATCGACTTTTTCGATGCCGACAACACCCTGAAAGTACCCGATACGCTGGGCACGGCTGAGCTTCCCGAGGTTTTTGCCCAAGTTCCCGGGCTTCTCGAAGGGGCCAGAGAGCTTGCCGAAGGCGATGGGTCCGACGATCTGGCCGCGGCGGCCGAGTTCGTTCTCGAAGGCCTCTACGCCCGAAAGCAGGTGGCCAGAAGCGAGGAACGAGGGTATAGCGCAGCCGAGCCAGATATCTCTCAAGAGAACACGCGACAGCGATGGAACTGACACCGTTGCTGGCGGCGGCCCTGGTCGAGCCTGGCGGCTCGCCGTATCGTTCTCGGAGGGCTTAGCTATGCCTACCACCCGATACTCGAAATACGAAGCGACGCTCGAAGATCTCGACATGGCGGATCTGATGAACATGATCAAGGATCGGCTGCTCGAATCCGGTTTCAATCGCAACCCGTGGGACCCCGACCCCGACTTCCGCCAGTCGATGCAGGATCTCTACGACGCGATTGCCGAAGCTCTCATCAACAACGATCTGGTGTCCGACGAGATGCTCGAGCAGGCCATGAACGCCGAGGATTGGATGGACAGCCAGCTCGGCGAGGCGGTCAGGGAGTTGGCGCAGCGGCTCGAACAGGAAGGTTATCTGCGCCCCGAAGTGGGCGAAGACTCCGAGCAGCCGGGCGGCCAGGGCGGCACCGGCCCCGATCGCGAACCGGGGGAAGTCACCTTCGAACTGACCAACAAAGCGATCGACTTCCTCGGATACCGAACCCTCCGGGACGTTCTCGGGGCGGCCGGGCGTTCCAGCATCGGAGCCCATGAGACGATGTTCCAGACGACCGGCGTCGAGGCTATCAACGAGTCCAAACCGTATACCTTCGGTGACTCCATGAACCTCGATCTTGCCGAGACGTTCAAGAACGCCGCCAAACACGGCATCGACGATGGCAAGCTCGAACTCGATTACGGCGACCTCCAAGTCATGCAGGCCGAATACAACTCCTCGGCGGCCACCGTGGTCATGCTCGACTGCTCGCACTCGATGATCCTCTACGGCGAGGACCGCTTTACGCCGGCCAAGCAGGTGGCGCTGGCCCTGGCCCATCTGATTCGAACCCAGTACCGCGGCGACAGCATCAAGTTCGTGCTGTTTCACAACGGGGCTGAGGAGATCCCACTGTCGAAAATAGTTCAGGCGCAGGTCGGGCCGTACCACACAAACACGGCCGAGGGGCTCAGGCTCGCCCAGAAACTCCTCAAGCGGCAGAACAAGGACATGAAACAGATCGTGATGATTACCGACGGCAAGCCGTCGGCGATCACGCTGCCCAACGGCCGCATCTACAAGAACGCATACGGCCTCGATCCCATGGTGCTCGGCGAGACGCTACGTGAAGTCGGCAACTGCCGGCGGCAGGGAATTCAGATCAACACCTTTATGCTGGCGCGCGATCCAGAGCTTGTCGCCTTCGTCCAGCGCGTCTCGGCGATGACTCGAGGCAAGGCCTACTTTACGACCCCGCATACCATCGGCAGCTACGTCCTCCAGGACTTCCAGAAGCGTCGGACCAAGATGGTGAACTGAACAGCTAGCGTTCACCTCTCCTGTGGCGAGCGACCGGGAGACGAACGCAGCCGCCTGACGGTTTGATGGTCACGGACCCGGCAGCCGCGAAAGGCGGTCGATCGCCTCCCTGGCGGGGCGGTAGTTGGGATCGGTGGTCTGGGCGGCCTGATAGTAGGTAGCGGCCTGTTCAAAGTCCTCGAGCGCCTCGTAGGTCTGGCCGAGGCGGAAGAACGCTTCGACATAGGCCGGGGATGGTGGCCGTGCGCCCCCGGGATCGAACGCCTCGAACACGTCCAGCGCGGTGGTATAGGCGACGATGGCCTCTTCGGGCCGGTTCAGAAAGGCCAGCAGTCGACCGCGATTCAGGTGGGGCCACGGTTCGCGAAGCCCCCGGGTTGTCGTCCCAGCGGCTTCGTAGGCGTCGAGCGCCTCTTGATGGAGACCGCTCAGCCAGGCCACCCGCGCCCAGTCCATGGCGTAGACATAGTCCTCGGTGATCAGGAACGCGTTCTCTAGGAGTCTGAGCGCCCCCTCGATATCGCCCTCGGTCGCGCGCAGGAGACCGTTGAGGTGGGTGTGTTCCGGCTCCGTTGCGGCCCCCGCCAGGGCGATGGCGGCATCCAGCTGGTTGCGGGCGTCGGCCAGGTCTCCGCTCAGATAGAGGGCCAGCGCAAACAGATAGTAGGCCTCTGGTACATTGGGGTATCGATCGATAAGGTCCGGTCCATTGATCCGCGCCGCGGAGTTGTAGTAGCCGCGACCCAACAGGTCGTTCATGGCGTCGAGATCGGCCTGCGCACCGGCAAGACCGAGCAGGGCGGCAAGCAGGCTCATTCCCAAGGCACGCGCCATCCACCCATGGTACCCAGAACAGATGAGGGGTGTGTAATCCTCTAAGCAGAGAGACGGCCCAGCAGCCACGTGAACCCGGCCTCGGCTCGAGCCTTGAGCGCCGCGCCGGCTTGCGGTGACGAAGCGGCTCCGTTCATGACGGTTTCCAACAGCAGCGCCGGGTCGACCGGTGGGGCAAAGCCGATCCCCCCACTTTCCTCGAGGAACCCGGCCACCTTGGGGTCGTAGATCACCCCAGCGTGTCCCCGTCCACACATGCTGGCCAGAATCAGGCCGTGGAGGCGTGCGGAGACCACATAGGCAGATGCAGCGACGCGCTCGAGCGCATCCCGGTAGCTTGCGGCCCGCCACAGCTCGAGTGTCGGGGCCAGGCGCCGTAGGACCTCGACCTCAGCGCTGTCCTGGGCCGCATGCAGCGCCAGGCAGACGGCGTCCACCCCGCTTCTGGAGAGGCGATTCGCGACGGTTGCCAGGGCCTCGGTCGAGGAACGGTTACCGTGACGCGGGATAAAGAGCACCGGCCCCCCCGGGCGGGGTTCGGCGGGACAGGTGAGCAGCAGAGCCGCGTCGGCGCCCAGATGCGCCTCGATGCCGTGGGTCGCCGCGCGTGCGCGCGATTGCGGGTCGCGCACCGAAACGGGCACGCCTGCGAGGGACCGTGCGGTCCGCTCCCAGCCGCGCTCGGTGAGAGGTCCGACGGACTGACCGAACACGACCACGCGTTTCCCGAGGGTCTTGCCGAGTCGGATGAGACCGAGATAGTAGTCGAGGCTTCGCGAGCTGGTCGTGTCCTGTAGCAGACCCCCTCCTCCCGACACCAGGGCGTCGCAGGTGAGCAGGGCAGGCACCGCCTCCCAGATCCTGTGACGTGCCGATACGCCGTGCTCGCGCCGGGTGTCGGCAGGACGGTGCGAAAGGACGGTTACGGCGTGGCCAGCGCTGTGGAGATGTTGGCTCAGCCCCGCCAGCAGCGCTTCGTCGCCGAGGTTGCCGAACCCGTAGTAGCCGCTGACAAGGATGCGCATCTTCGCTGATCAGGTGCCGGCCGCGGCGTCGTCATCGGTTCGCAACCAGGTCCGCACTAGGGCGATCGCCCCGCGGGCTATCGGCACCAATACCAGGCCGAGGATCACCCCCAGGACCAGCGCCACCAGCGACCGTTGCAGCGAGATGATGAGCGGGGTGTGGTAGTGGCTGAAACTGTTCAGGATGCTTGCTTGGGCGACCACGCCGCCCGTTAACAACAGGCCTTTGATCCAGGCGGGCCACCCGCGATTTGCTAGTGCCAGCACCGCCAAAGGGTGGCCCATAAGCTCCTTGAAGCGCGGCCTCACAAACACGTCTGCGAGCCAATCGCGTAGCGCCAGCTCGGCCGAGCTGGCGCCGATGACCGGGAAATTCCCTCGGCGCACAAATACCAGACCGAGCGCTGCGATGCCGAACACCACCACCAACACGTCCCCTACCCGCACCCGATGGCCCCAGACGGACCGGAGCCAGCCTGCCGGGCCCCGATAGCGCAGCGCATAGTGGAACAGGAACAGGGCCGGCGGAACCACCAGCGTGGCAGCGACCCCCGCGAAAGGCGAGATGCCGAGCATCGACGCCCGATCGCTTCCCACCGCCGCCAGCAGCGTGGCGCCAGCCAGCGAGATGAGCGTTGCCGTTCCCAGACCGACCAACCGCTCCTTCAGATGCCCGTATCCGATAACCGGGAACACCAGGGCGGCGACCAGGGCCAGTGCATCCCAGTCGACCCCTCCCGCGGCGAGCCCAAGCGCCGCCACCGCGACCGCCACCGCAACCCCCCAACCACCGGGATACATCAGCATCAGCAAGACCAACGCGGCCAGGATGCCCATAGCGCTCAGGGACCGCAACCAGAGCACCGAGCTGTAGTCGAGTTCCAGGGTGGTAAGTGGGGCGATGCGGAAACCGTCGCGCTCCAACGCCACCACCAGTCCCGCTATCAAGGCCTCGGTATTGGTGAACATGTCGCCCTGCTGTTCCTCGGTGTAGGGACGGAGATAGAGAAGTCGGATACCGCGTTCGTTTGCTCCCAGCAGAAACTTGTCTATGAGGTCCTGAGGACGCAGACGCCGATTGATGAAATCCTGGTTGAACGACAGCAGCCGCACGGTCGGAACGCGTCCCGCAAGGTCGCCCATGCCGTCCTGGCTGGTGCCCTCGATAGTGGCCGTCAGGTACCCCTGAGAGGCTATAGCCAAATCGTCGAGGCTATTGGGGTAACCGCTGACGACGAGACCGGCATGGATCAGGTAGCGGGCGGCTTCCGGGAAGTCGCTGCCGACGGCCGCCAGATTCGGGATGTTGCGCGGCCGGTAGGCGATATCGAAACCGGCTTCGGCGAAGGTCTGGATCTTGGCGAGGTCGGGACCCGCGGGGCGGGTAGCGAGACCGTTACCGGGGTACAGGAACCACGTTCGACCGGCGAGCGTCACCGCCTGGGCGGTGGGTCGGTTCTTGGCCAGCAGGCGCTCGAGAGCGCCGGTTTCGAGTTCGGTAACCAGCGTGCTGTCGGCAGGGATGGCTGGTGGGACTTCGCCGTTGGCGGCCGCCAGGCTGCGGGCGTTGCTGCCCAGCAGCGAGGCGATCCTTCCGGTGGCAGCCAGGGTCTCGATGGTGTCTTCGTAGATGGCCACCCCCGGCAGTCCCAACTCCTGATACCGGCGGGCAAGCTCGAAGCTGCTAATACCCAGTACCCGCGCCTGTTCGGCGAGCGCGACCTCGTCCATGACGATGGCGACTGTGCGGCTGCGCCCCTCACTCTGGCCACGTCGCACCGCCAGCACCAGGGCGGGAACGATGCTCAATACGATCAGCAGCCACAGCAACCGCGGGAGACGCATCGGTCTATCTGCCCAACGCTTCCTTGTCCTTCGGGTAGTACCGGATAGAGCTCGACAGCACCTCAGTGGTCTTGCCCGAACCCGTCCCGCCGGCCAGGCCGATCACCAGCGGTCGGTTCACGCCTTGGCCTCGACGCCCTCCGCCTGGTTCAGACTCCTGCTGACCGCGGCCCTGATGAAGCCCCGGAACGGCGGGCTCGGACGCATCAGCCTCGACTTGAATTCGGGATGTGACTGAACCCCGATGAAGAAGGCGTGGTTGGGCAGCTCGATCGCCTCCACCAGACCTTCACCTCGGCCCGCCATGCCGGGGGTGACGCCAGACACCACCATACCGGCAGAGGTGAGGCGGTTGACATACTCCGGGTTGACCTCGTACCGGTGCCGGTGACGCTCATAGACGGTGCCACGAGACTGCGGAGGAGGTTCGTAGAGCCGCTCGAGGAGCGTCCCCTCGCGTACCCGCATGGGCCACGACCCGAGGCGCATGGTGCCACCCATGCCTTCGACCTCGAGCTGTTCCGGCATAAGATCGATGACCGGATGCGGTGTGTAGGGATCGAACTCGCTCGAATTGGCCCCCTTCAGACCGGCGATCGCCCGGGCGTACTCGATGACGGCCACCTGCATTCCCAGGCAGATGCCGAGATAGGGGATGTCCTGCTCACGGGCGTAGTGGGCCGCTCGCACCTTGCCCTCGATGCCGCGCACGCCGAAGCCGCCTGGCACCAGGATGCCGTCGAAGCCGGCCAGCGAGTCGATCTGATTGTCGGCAACCTCCTCGGCATCGATCCACTCGATGCGGACCCGGGCGTCGTTGGCGATGCCGGCATGTTTGAGCGCTTCGAGCAGACTGAGGTAGGCGTCGGGCATGGCCACATATTTCCCGACCACGCCGATGGTGACCTCTCGCTCCGGTGCCCGCAAGACCCTCACTGCGTCCTGCCACACCCGAAGTTCCGGGGTGACCGGCTCGAGATTCAGTTTTTGCTCCAGAAACCGCCCGATCCCCTGCTGTTCGAGCATCTCCGGAACCGCATAGACGTGGTCGGCGTCGAAGGCGTTGAACACCCCCTCGAGTTCGACATTGGCAAAGAGCGCGATCTTGGCACGGGCCTCTTCGGGGGCGGGCGACGGCGAGCGCAGGACGATGGCGTCGGGTTGGACGCCGACACCGCGAAGGGTTGCAACCGAGTGTTGGGTGGGTTTGGTCTTGAACTCCTCACTGGTGGTGAGGAAGGGGAGAAGGGTGACATGAAGGTAGAGACTGTTGTTGCGACCCAGCTCGAAGCGCACCTGGCGGATCGCCTCGAGGAACGGTAGCGACTCGATATCGCCGACCGTGCCCCCGACCTCGACGAGTACGATTTCGGCTCCGGCACGCTCGCCCGCGAGCACGATGCGCTGCTTGATTTCGTCGGTCACATGAGGGATCACCTGCACCGTCTGCGACAGATATTCGCCCCGCCGCTCCTTTTCGATTACGGACTGGTATACCTGACCGGTGGTGAGGTTGTTGTGCCGTGCCAGGTCGATATCGAGGAAGCGTTCATAGGTGCCGATATCGAGATCGGTTTCGGCGCCATCGTCGGTCACGAACACCTCGCCATGCTCGTACGGCCGCATGGTTCCGGCATCTATATTGATGTAGGGATCGATCTTGACTGCCGTTACTTGATAGCCTCGGGCCCTGAGGAGAGCACCGATGCTCGAGGTGGTAATGCCCTTGCCCAGCGAGGAGACGACGCCGCCCGTGATGAAGATGTATTTGGTGTCCAAAAGCTCACCTTCTTCCGGGACTCCATGCTACCACCAATGGGCGTGCGCCATAGCCGCCCCGGCCCGAGGGAGGTCACCATAGCGGCGTAGGCGAACCCCGAGGGTGTGGTACATTTTCTGCCGGTATGGGTCTGCTTTTCGAGAGGGATGGCGCGGTGCGATGAGCCGTAAGGGCATTCTTTTCGTCATGACCGGCGCTTCGGGCGTGGGCAAGGACACCATCCGGCGTGCCGCGCTGCCCAAATTCGGCAATCTGTTCTTCTCGATCTCTGCGACCACCCGCGAACAGCGCTCCGGCGAAGTGGACGGTGAGCACTACTTTTTCCTGACCAAACCCGCCTTCGAGGCCATGATCGCCGACAACCGGCTGCTCGAATTCGCCGAGTACGTCGGCGACTTCTACGGCACGCCCCAGGATCCGGTCGATGAGGCTCTCGAGCAGGGCCGCGACGTGCTGCTCGAGCTCGAGTTGGTCGGCGCACGCAAAGTGAAGGCGCGCAGGCCCGAGGCGGTCATGATCTTCATCGCCCCACCCTCGTTGAGTGAACTCGAGCGCCGCCTACGAGGTCGCAACACCGACTCCGAAGCGAAGGTTCAGAAGCGCCTCTCGCGGGCACGAGAAGAGATCACGGCGGTGCGGGAGTTCGACTATGTGATCGTCAACGACCTGCTTACCGAGGCGGTGGCGGTGTTCCAGAGCGTGATTCGAGCCGAAAGGGCCATGGCGGAACACCTGACCGATCAGGATATCGCCGGCTTCCTGCGCGAGATGTGAGAGATCGGCTCGGCCTCGGTCGGCCACAGCTGGCCCCGGCGGCGCCGTTTCCCTTATAGTGATTCGTTGGGTCCGCCCTGCGGACAAGCAGCAGCAATCACCCTCGCAGCTACCAGGGTGTGACCAGGAGGCCTTTGTGGCACAGGAAGGTTTCGACAAACTGATGAGCCTCACCGACTCGCGCTACCGCCTGTCGATGATCGTGGGGCGCCGCGCCGCTCAGCTCAAGGGTGGTATCCCTACGGTTCTGGACCCCGAGGAGTATCCGGAAACGGGGCGCCAGAACAGCGTGACCCTTGCCATGAAGGAGTTGGAGCTCGAGAAGCCTCTACGCTGGGGCGACGATCTACCAACGGTAGAGCAGCTGCGTCGGGTTCACGAACAGGCGAAGCGGCTGGCCGAGCCCGAGTTTACCCTCGCCGGTGACAACGTCTGAAGCCAGGGGAAAGATCGTCGTTGCCGCCACCGGCGGGGTGGCTGCACTGAAGACGCCTGCCGTGGTGCGCCGCCTGGCGGAGGCGGGCTACGCTGTCCGGGTGGCGGCCACCGACGCTGCATACCATTTCATCACCAAACTGTCGTTGGCCATCGCTGCCGGTGGCGAGGTATTCGATTCCGTGAGCTGGTTCCGGCCCGACGGCGAGGCGCGCCACATCGCGTGGGCGCGCTGGGCCGACCTATTGCTGGTAGCACCTGCCAGCGCCGACGCCCTCGCCAGCGCTGCCACCGGGCGTGCCGACGATGTGGTCTCGGCCCTGACACTGAGCGGCGTGCCACAGGTGATGTGGGCACCGGCCATGAACACCGCCATGTGGCGGCACCCTACTGTGGTGCGCAACGTCGCCCTACTGCGCGCGGACGGCCACCGGTTTGTCGGTCCGGACGAGGGCAGACTGGCGGCCAAGGACGAGGGGGTCGGAATAGGCCGGATGAGCGAACCGCCCGCCATCGTGGCTGCCGTCGACGAATGGTGGGCGGCCCGGGCCACTCACGACCTTGAAAATCGCCGGGTGGTGGTGTCGGCCGGTCCGACACGAGAGTATCTCGACCCGGTCCGCTATCTGTCGAATCCGAGTAGCGGCAAGATGGGCTTCGCGGTGGCGGCCGCAGCGGCGGCGCGCGGGGCCGAAGTAACGCTGGTCAGCGGGCCGACCGAGCTGGACCCACCATCTGAGGTGACGGTGATCCGGGTCACCAGCGCCGACGAGATGCTGGCAGCGCTCGAGGGGCCGTTTAACGCCAGCGACCTGCTGGTCATGACGGCAGCTGTGGCCGACTGGCGGCCACAAACGACCGCTACCGAGAAGCGTCCGAAGCTGGGCGAACAGCTGACGCTCGAGCTTGTGCGGACGCCCGATATCCTGACCTCGCTAGTTGAGAACAGGGGCCAGCAGGTGATGGTCGGGTTTGCCATGGAGACCGATCAGGGTGTGGAACGGGCGGCGGCAAAGGCGCGGCGCAAAGGACTGGCCTTCATCTGCCTCAACTATCCGACCGAGGAAGGAAGCGCTTTTGGCGGGGACGACAATCAGGTAACCCTGGTGTTACCCGATGGTCGGTCCGAGGCGTGGCCGCCGATGGCGAAGCGAGTAGTGGCGGATCGGTTGCTGGATCGTGCGCTCCCGTTCTTGAAGTCGGGGTCGTGAGCGCTGCCGGAGCTGCGAGACGATCCGATAAAAGTGCGGGTATAATGCATAAATATGCCGAGCAAAGAGTACCGCCAGCGCCTGATCGAAGAGCTCGTCGAGAGCGAATTCATCGCCACCCAGGCGGAGATCGCCGAGCACCTCGCCAAGCGCGGCATCGAGGTCACCCAGGCCACGATCAGCCGTGACGTCAATGAGCTTCGGCTGGTACGCCTCCCTGCCGGCAGCGGTCAGCACCGGTATAGGTCGACGCCGCTGGCTGCTCAGGAGGACGTCAGGGGGGAGCTGAGTCAGCGCTTCAAGCTGTTTGTCCGCGATCTGGACCGAGGCGAGCACACCATCGTCATCAACACCGATGAGGGCCACGCCAGCGGCATCGCCTATGTGATCGATAAGCTCGACCGCGACGAAATCGTGGGGACCCTGGCGGGCCAGAACACCATTCTGATCATCGCCCGCAGCAGCACTCAGGCTGCGCTGCTGCTCGAGGATCTCGAAGCGTTGCTCGACTGATCGCCCCGGCTGAAGCCCCGGCCTGGTCCCGCCAAAACTGCCCTTGCGAAGAACCGTTTCGGGCCGCCAGAGCGACGTTGGCGCGTCGTAGCTGCTGAGGATTCTCACGCGCTGCATGCTAGCCTTAACCGTGCTTTTGAACACCTTTTCCCTGGAGGTTCCATGCGCGCAGTCTTAGCCCTTATCGTTGCCACACTGCTAGGCCTTGGCCTGGCCGAGACGCTTATCGTCTACCCTTTCTCGAGCCAGGATGCCCTGGCTGGCGTGGCTCTGGCAGACCGGCTGGCACAGGCCTTCGAAGGCCAGGCCGAAGTCATAGGCCCGGAGACGGCCCCCAGCCTCGTTCCCCCACTCGTGGTGGACGGCGGATTCATCAACCCGGCACTATTTCTCGGTCAGGTAGGCTTTGCCAATTCTACCGGAGCTGCCCTCCTCAGAGACGCTGTCGGTGCCGATTGGGCGGTGACTGGGGAACTCGTCTTTGAAGACGAAGCTGTGGTGCTGACGCTCTACGTCAAGGGCGATTCCTCCGCCACCCTGACGTTCGCGGCCCCCCTCGATGACCCTTCGCGGTTGCTGCGCCCAGCGACGTTCGCGCTAGCTGCACGGCTGGGAGTCGTGCCCGAACCCGCATCGGAGTTCGATCTGGCCGGCCCCTTTGGGGATCACGTCCGAATCGTGGGCTTGATCGGTGCGGGCCTGGTCGATGAGGCGTTGGCCCAGCTCGAGGGCCTCAAGAATCAAGGTACCGAGTTGCTGCCCGAGACCGCAGCGCTGTACCAGAATCTGACAGCCATGTTGGCCGGCGAAGCCGTGGCCGATGCCGCCCTGGCAGCGGTCGCCTCGATCACTATCGAACAGTTCGACGAAGCCCAGGCGATCGGCTATTTCGAGGCGTTCCGGGAGGCCAGTGCGCTCCCCGTTGCCGACGTCTGGATCGGAGCGCTGGCCGCCAGCGTGAACGACAAGGCGCGGGCGGTTGAGGCCCTCGACAGTGCCTCAGCGGCCTACAGCTATGGGCGGATTGCGCGCGCCTCGTATCGCCAAACGAACGGACTCGAGGGGTCGAGCGAAGACATCGCAGCGGTTGTGGCTGGTGGCCTCGATTCGGGTGTGGCCGGGCTGCTGGGACTTGCGGTGGTTGCCGATCAGGGCAACGACCGCGCTCTCGAAAAGCAGGCGCTGCAGCTGCTGGCAAGGGCGGCGCCGTTCTTCCCGTATCCGTTCGAGCGGCTCTCGTTCATCGCCTTCGACGAAGATGACGGCGCCGCCGCAGCGGAAGTGCTGGTGGTGGCGGTCGAATTGGACCCTGCCAGCGATCTGTACTGGACCAACCTGGGCTGGGCCTACTACCTGGTCGGCCTGCTGCCCGAGAGCGAAGATGCCTCGATTCGTGCCACCGAACTCGACCCCAACCAGTTCATAGCCCGATACAACCTGGGCCTGGTGCGGGTCGTTACCGGCAGGCTCGAGCTGGCCTTGGACGACTACGCTATCGCGATGCGTTTCGATCGCGAGGTGGACGACGAGGCCATTGTCGATCTTGAGAATGCCCTGGACCTCTATCCGGATGAGTCCGGGATCCACTTTGCGTTAGCCAACCTGTACCAGGCCGAGGGACGGCGTGCCGAGGCGGCCGATCAATACGAACGCTACCTCGAGCGTGACGACGGGGAGCGGCCCGCCCTGGCGGCGACCGCCGCCAGCCGGGTCGAGGCCCTGAGGGCGCCGCCACCGCCGATAGAGATTATCGGAGGGGTCGATGTGAGCCTCGGCTTCGAAGGCGTCGAGGCGTCCCCCTATCATCCTGGAGAGGATGTGTTCCTGAACTTCGAGGTCACCACCCTGGGTGATATTCTGCCCCAGCGGATACAGGTGACGGTGGCTCTGGTGGAGGCGGACGGGACGGTCGTCGACACTTCGGAGGCCGACATCGAGGTGCCGACGGGCGCCATCGGTTTCGTCATCGACGATGCCTCAGTGGCACTCCCTGAAGGGCTCTCGCCGGGCACGTATCGCCTCGACGTGACCGTCGCAGCGGATGCCGGGCGGGCCTCTACCGAAACGATCCTGCTGGCCGTCGATGGCCGGCCGGAGCTGCTGCGCCAGCTGCTGGGCCGCAATATCGTCATGCAGGCTCTCGACGCCGGTCGGTCGCTCTACGATGAACGCGATCTGAGCAGGCCCGGAGTCCTGGCCGATCGTCTTGTCGGCGAACTCCAGGGCGCGGCCAATGCCGCAGAAGAGGCGCTGCCGGTGGTAGAGGGGGGGCGCTTCGAAGGCCTTTCAGGTGGCGAACTCTTCCTACAAAGTGGCGTTGGGGAGATCGAGGACTTCTTGCATTTTCTGCTCGCTCAGGGGACCAGCGACATCACCTTCACGTTTGTCGATGCCTACGCCCAGTGGGCCCTGGACGGGGGGCCCCAGGAGTAGCTAGCCGGTAGAACGTCAGGAAAGCAGCCGACCGAAGATGCGAAAGCCGGCCAGATAGGTACCGGCGACCGAACCGAGGGTGGCGAGGATAAACACCAGCAGCGTCCTCGCTACGCGGTTCCGCCACCATCCTCGAGCGCTGGTCACATCGCTGCGCAGGCGCTCGAAATCGCCGACGTTCGGCTTTCGCAGCCACAGTTCGATACCCGCTGCCACAAAGCCCGCCCCGATCAGGGGGTTGAGCGACGTCAGCGGAGCTGCCACAAAGACGCCGACGATGGTGAGCGGGTGTGCCAGAGCGATAATCGCGCCTAGCGCTGCCAGCCCGCCATTGATGAAGAACCAGTCGGCGAGGATTTGCACGCCAAGCTCCGGGCTGCGGGCAAACCCGACAACGAACCCGAACAGGATCAGGGCCACGATGACCCACGGCACCACCCTGCGCCAGCGGCTCGGAGCCGGCACAGCATCCAAGCTTTGAATCGTGCCTCCGGGGTCGCCATCACCGCGTTCGAGCAAGCCGCGCAGCCCTTTGAGGTGTCCGGCGCCGATAACCACCAGGACCCGTTTGAAGTCGCCGCTGGCGGTGGCCTGCTCGAGCTTGGCCACCATATAGCTGTCGCGCTCCGAAATCAGTGGCTGATACATAGCGCTCGAGCTTTCTGCAAACTCGGTAAAGGTCGCCTCGAGCATGTCGCCCTCTTTGAGTTTTTCGATCTCCGCCTCGGTGATCTCTTGGCGGCTCAGCACGCTGGCCAGCAGTCCACCCAAGAGGCCAAACCGTTGCCACCACGGTACGTTGCGGTAGACCCGTCGCAAGGTGATGCCGATATCGCGATCGATGAGCAGCAACGGCAGCTGGTGGTCGTCGGCCGTTCGAATTGCCACCCGCATCTCCTGCCCAGGTTCGATCCCCAGTTGATCCGCCAGCCGCTGCTGGAAGGCGCCCAGAGCCAGGTTGGCAGCCACCATGCCCGCCTTGCCCTCGCGGAGCACCTTGAACAGGTCGAGCTTTGCCCAGCGATCAGGATCGGTGAGGGCCTGATGGCGGCTGGGATCGAGTTCGATGGCCACCGCATCGAATTCGCCACTGGAGATCAGACGTTCGACCTCCTCGGCGCTCGTGCGTGAGACGTGGGCGGTCCCCAGGATCGTGAACCGCACGTCTGGCCTCTCGACCATCGCCAGCGGTTCGGATCGGGCTTCGCCCTCGGCGATTTCGTCCATCCTACGAGTGTACCCGCTGCGGTTCGCTCGAGGTTGTGCCAGACTGCGAACGGTCGCCAGCACCACGACGCTCTGGCACCATCTTTGGGGAGACGAATCATTGCCGGGGCCAACCGCGCGCGTACAATGAGGGCATGGCGAAGGATGTTTGGACTCCGATCGGCGGTGTACGGAGACCGCGTCGGGTAGGAAGTCTCTACCAGCAGGTCAAGCTCGCTCGCATCTGGCTTCCGCTGACCATTGTCGGGGTGGTGCTGCTACTCCAATTGGCCATCATCCCCCTAGGAGATACCCGTTACCAGTTCTGGGTGCAACTCCTCTTCTACAGCATTCTCGGTCCGATCGCCACCTATCTGACCCTCACCTGGATCGCTCGGGAGGTTCGTCTTCGTGAGGAGGCTCAGGCGCAGCTCACCTCCCTTTACACAGAATTGCAAGCGAGCCACGAACTTCTGGGCGCCATTCAGACCGTTACCGAACAGTTCGCCAGCGCTACCGATCTCGGAGCGGCCTTGGCGGCTGGGGTTCGCGGGGTGACCGAGGTGACCGGCGCCCAGGGCGCTGCGGTGTTTGTGAGTGCCGGCGGCCTCGAGCTGACCCGCGGCTACCGCCTGTCGGCCGATCTCGAACGTCGTGCATACGCGTTGGCACGAGACCTCCAGTCTGGCCGGCAGCCGCCCGCGTCGATCGCCGAGACGGAGGATGGCAGCAACGTCCTGTCGGCGGCGCTGGTGTGGGGCGGTAGCGTCGAGGGAAGCCTTCACGCGTTCTTCGGGCATGAACCTGGGGCCAAGCAGCGTGAGACCTTCGGCATCCTCGCCTCCGAGATCTCGGCTGTGGCTGAGGCCGCACGAGGCAGGATGAAGGATTTGCTGACCCTGCACAGTGTGGATCGCAGTATCCGAGCCGAGGGCAATCTCCAGCGCCTCCTGGCCACCCTGCTGACCCAGATGATGGACCGGGTGGACGCCGAGGTTGGCGGCGTGTACCTGAGTGATGAGACGGGTCTGCTCGAGCTCGGGGCCAGTCACGGAAACGGCGACCCTACGGGTACACCGTTCAAGGTTGGGGAGGGGTTCATAGGACGGGTCGCCGAGGACGCCGAACCGTGTCTGGTCGGCAAACTCAGCGAACGGCAGAGGGGTGATGGAGGTTCCTTGTTGGCGACCGCCGGAAGCGCCGTCGCCCTCCCACTCACCGCAGATGAGGAGCTACTTGGGGTGATGGTTCTGGCCCATACCGAGCCCGAGCATTTCGACACCTCCGACCTGCCGATCCTCGACCTGCTCGCAGGACAGCTCAGCCTGGCAGTTCGAAATGCCCGGGCCTACCTTCAGACGGAGGAGCTCGCCATCGCCGAGGAGCGTGCCCGCATCGCCCGCGAAATTCACGACGGCGTGGCGCAGTCGCTGGCCTTTGCAGCGCTCAAGCTCGATCTGGTCGAACGGTTGATGGATCCGGATGCGTCCAAGGCCAGAGCCGAGCTCGCCATCTCGAGGACCACCATCAGGGAGACCATTCACGAAGTTCGCCGGTCGATCTTCGCGCTGCGCCCGGTCGACCTCGAGCGCTACGGATTCGTCGAGACCCTGCGCCGCTACGCCGGCGACTACGGTCAGCAGAACAACGTTCAGGTAGATCTGAAATTGGGGGAGCTTCCGGACATGACCCTCAAGGGTGAGGGGGCGCTTTTTCGCATCTTTCAGGAGGCGATGAACAACGTCGCCAAGCACTCGGGGGCGAATCGGGTCGCGGTGGTAGCCGACCGTGACGATATGGGTCGCGCCTTCGTCAGCGTGGAGGATAACGGCCGGGGTTTCGACCTCACGACGGTCAGCGATCGCGTCACCAGCGCCGGTGGTTTGGGGCTTCGGCAGATGCGCGAACGGATCGAAGCTCGCGGCGGAATTTTCGAGATCATTACCAGCGAGGGGTGTGGGACCAAGGTGCTGGCGGCGCTCCCGGAGTGACCCGGTTCGGATCGCTACGACCGTCGAGGCCCGGCGTATCGCACCGGGCTGTGAACCGAGTGGGCTTGGCGCCTACTTCTTGTTTTTGCGGTAGCTGTCGCCGAAGCGCTTCTGGAATTTTTCGACCCGACCCTCGGTATCGATGAAGCGCTGTTCGCCGGTGAAGAAGGGGTGATTGCCAGACCACACGTCGACGGTGATCTCAGGTTTGGTGCTGTAGGTCTCGAGCACTACCTGGCCATCGCAGTAGATCTTGCAGGGCACCATCTTGGGATGAATCTTCTTCTTCATCGTCTCCTCCACAGCGCACGGGTGTGGTCGTATGCAGGTCGTGCAACCGAATCATGATAGCAGATGGATCGCGGTGCGTGGAGCTTCAGCGAACGATCGGCTCAGGTCGCTGGAGAACCCTGCTGGTCGCGCACCTGCCGCTTGAGCCGCTGAAGGATCCCGGACATGCCGCGTAGGCGAAGGGGTGAGATCAGCTCTGCCAGTCCCATGTCGCGGTAGAAGTCGTTGGGGGTGGCGAGAATTTCGGTTGGGGTCGAGCCGCTAAGTCCCTCCGCCAGGATGCCCGAGAAACCGCGGGTGGTGGGTGCCTCCGGCGGTGCATCGAAATAGAGCGTTACCGTGCCATCGCTGCTGTGCTCGGCAGCCACGAACAGTGGCGTCTGACACTCGTGTACGCGCTCCATCAGGTCCTGTTGGCCGGCGAGATGGGGCGGCAGTTCCGGCACCTTGCCGGCGTATTCGAGCAAGAGTTGAAGCCGAAGCGACTTGGGTGCACTCCGAAAGGAGCCGATGATCGCTTCCAGACGCGGCGGGGTAGCCATCCCGTCCATCATAGGGGGTGGCTGCTCGACCCGCCTGTCGCCTGCTGGAAGCGGGTGGCCGAGAACAGCGACAGATCGTGGGATGAGCGCCCTTCGAGGGCGAGGTCGGCCAGGATCTCGCCGAGGATCGGCCCGAACTTGAATCCGTGCCCGGAGAAACCGCCGCCCACCACGATCTGGGGGTAGTCGGGGTGCAGGTCCATCAGGAAGTGCTCGTCGGGAGTCTTGCTGTAGAGGCAGCGGTCGCTGTCGACCACGGTGGCGCTCACAGCGGGCAGGAAGTGGCGCGCCTTGGCGGCGGTGGAGGCCGCCCGCTCCGCGTCGAGTCCTTAGGCTTCTCTCGCCCAGACGGACGGTGGGCGCTCCAGAGTGATCGCTGACCTTGATGGCATCGGGGCGTTCGAACAGCGGAAAGCCGTAGACCCAGCTCTGGTAGTTGATGAACACCGGGAACGTGCCGCGGGCAAAGACCGGCGCCCGTTCGACCTCCAGGTAGACGACCTGCTGCTGCTCGACGTGAAGAGGAAGTTCGAGCCGTAACGGGCCCTCCGAGAGCCACGGGCCTGCGGTCAGGATCAGGTGCTCGGCGACGTAGCGGGCATCGTCGTAGGCGTGCCGGAATATCCTCGAGCCGCCGTGGGAGGAGCCTCGGTTGTGACCGAAGGCAAACTGCTCGAGGAGGAGCACCTTGCAGCGGCTCGCCAGCGTAACAGCGGCTGCGCTTCCGGCAACTCCGGCACCTACCACTCACGACATCGAAGTGGGTCACGGGTCCTCCGCGACGACCCTACCACGCTGTTGTTGGGGTGACGGACCGACGTCCTGAGGTGTATCTTGGCACGGAATGCACTACCCTAGCAGCCTCGAAATCGTCCCCTTTTCAGAACTCGATGCACGCCACCGGGTACCTGGCTCCAAGAGCCTCACCAACCGTGCCCTGGTCATCGCGGCCCTGGCCGAAGGCACCTCCATCCTTGAAGGCGGGCTCGTGGCCGACGACGCCGAGGTGCTCATACAGGCCCTGAACCGCCTCGGTCTGCAGGTCGACGTGTCCGGAACGACCTTCACGGTTCACGGTCGGGGGGGGACGATCCCTGCAGCCCAAGCCGACCTCGACCTCCGTCTTTCAGGGACCTCGATCCGTTTTCTCACCGCCCTGGTGGCGTTGGGTCGCGGGGACTTTCGCCTCGACGGCAACGATCGCATGCGGCAGCGACCGATCCAGGACCTGCTCGAGGCGTTGCGGCAGCTCGGGGGGCGGCTCGATACAGAGTTCGAAACCGGCTGTCCGCCGGTGATGGTAGCGGCCGACGGCCTGCGTGGCGGACGCACCACCATCGCCGGCGACCGCTCGTCGCAGTATCTGTCGGCGCTGCTGATGGTCGCACCGTACGCCGACGGTCCGGTCGACATTTCCATCGCCGGCGAACTCCAGTCGAAGCCGTTCATAGATATGACGGAGGCGACCATGGCCGCCTTCGGTGTTGGATTCGAGCGGGACGGATACCGTCGGTTCCGGGTCGAGCCGTCGCGCTATCGGGCGACCCGCTACCGGGTCGAGGGAGACGCCATGGCCGCCGGCTATTTCTGGGCTGCAGCGGCCGTAACCGGTGGGCGGGTGGCGGTGGTCAACGTCGGCTCGGCGAGCGTTCAGGGCGACCGGCGGTTGGCCGATGTTCTCGCCGAGATGGGTTGCGAGGTGCGCTGGGAGGAGGACCGCTGTGAGGTTCGTGGACCGAGTGCCGGGCGGCTCCGGGGCGGCACCTTCGACCTCAACGATATGCCCGATCAGGCGCAGACGCTCGCGGTGGTGGGGCTCTTTGCAGACGGCCCGGTGCGAATCGAAAACGTGTGGAACATGCGCATCAAAGAGACCGACAGGCTCGCAGCGCTGGCGGCCGAACTGCGCAAGTTTGGGGCTCGGGTGGTGGAAGAGGAGAGCGCCATCACCGTCCATCCGGCGGCCGCCCCATCCGGTCGGATCGAGATCGACACCTACGGCGATCACCGGATGGCGATGGCGTTTGCCGTCGCCGGCGCCAGGTTGCCGGGAGTGGTGATACGCGACCCCGGCTGCGTCGCCAAGACCTACCCCGCTTTCTTCGACGATTGGCACGGACTGCGGGCGCGTTAGGATGGGCGAGATGAAGCCCGAAATCATCACCCTGGACGGCCCCGCCGCCAGCGGCAAGTCCACCGCCGCCCTGGTGGTCGCCGAGCGGCTCGAGCTGCCGTTTGTGTCGAGCGGCCTGCTGTATCGGGCCGCGACCCACCTGGTGTTGAGCCATGACCTCGACCCCGAGGATGCCGCCGGGGTGCTAGCTTGCCTCGCCGATCACCAGGTGGAACTGATTCCTGCCAGCCGTGGCAACGCCGTCTTCATCGATGACGAAGAGGTTACCGATCGGCTCCACAACGACGCGGTCGACGCCACGGTCTCGAAGGTGTCCCGCCATCCCCAGCTCCGTTCCTGGGTGGCGGCGCGCCTCCGTGAGATTCCGGGACCGTTCGTGGTTGAAGGGCGCGATATGGGGAAGGTGGTGTTCCCTGAAGCGGCCTTCAAATTCTACCTCACCGCGCCCGCCGAAGAGCGCGCGCTGCGGCGGGTCGGCGAACGGGCCGCAGCGCTCGATCAGGTGGCCGAAGCGATTCGCAGGCGTGACACCCTCGACGCCCGCCAGCTCGAGTCGGCCCCCGACGCCCGTCACATTGACACCGGTGGTCTGAGTATCGACGAGGTCGTGGCGATCATCCTCGAGGAGGTCGGCCAGGTGGGCAAGCGATGATGAGCCAGGCAACGTGGGGGGGGCGTCCATTCGGGATTGCCGCGAGCGATTTGCGCTCTGCGGTCGTAACCAGCACCCGTTTCAAACCCGAAGCCCGGCCGCTGGCAGAGGAGCTTAGCGGTCTGCTCGAGGCACTAGGTGTCGAGGTCCGTTTCGATCCCGACGGGTCGCTGCCTCTGGCTGCGGAGGCTCCAGAGGCCGATCTGGTGATCTCGGTCGGCGGCGACGGAACCCTGCTCAACACCGCCCGAAGGTTGGTCGGGGCTCACGTTCCGGTCCTCGGCGTCAACTTGGGCAAGCTCGGTTTCCTGGCCAATTTCAACGCCGCCGAGGTGCGGCGATATCTCGGCGGCGATGCGCCTGAAGACTGGCTAGTGAGCCCCAAGATGCTGCTTCAGGTGATGCTCGAACGCGACGGCGCTGTCCGCTACGGGTTCAACGACGTCTCCGTCTCGCAGGGTGTGATGACCCGCCTGATCAACATCGACATGTCGGTCGACGGACAGCACGCAACCCAATATCGGGCGGACGGAGTGGTGGTTTCGACGCCGATCGGCTCGACGGCGTATTCGCTGTCGTTGGGCGGTCCGATCCTCAGCCAGGGGCTCCGCGCCTTCGTCATCACCCCCATCGCACCCCACACGCTAACCAACCGTCCAATCGTGATCGAAGGCGCTTCGGAGGTGGTATTCGAGGTGCAGAGCGTCGTCTCCGAGCTCGCGCTGGTGATCGACGGTCAGGAGCGTATCGATCTCGACAAGGGCGATCGCTTCAAGATCAGCGCTGCCCCAACCGATCTGTTGTTGCTGGGCTCCCGGCGCCGGAGTTATTTCGACATCCTGCGCCGAAAATTGGGGTGGGGTACGACCCCCAATCTGAGGGATCTGTAGCCGAGGAGCTCCGGATTGCTGCTGCCAGCTCGCTGTAGGGCGTGAGGTTCCGCACCGCCCCCTGTCCTGAATTCCTACCTCTCCGCTCGGGTTTCTGCTAAACTGCCCGGTACCTTTTTTCGAGGACGTCATGGAGCCGACCACACGCAACCCGCCCCCTCCAAACATGGCGCCGAGCCGTGCCACCACGGACCAGGCGTTGCGACTCGAGGGGGTGACCAAACGCTTCCTGCCGTCGGGACCGCCCGTGGTTGCCAGCTTCGACCTCGACGCTCCCCGTGGTGAGATCACCGCCCTGCTCGGTCCCAGCGGGTGCGGCAAGACCACGCTCTTGCGGCTCATTGCCGGTTTCGACGTGCCCGACGAAGGCACCGTCACGATCGGCAACACGGTGGTCAGTGGCGATGGCCGTTTCGTGCCGCCGGAGCGGCGCCACATAGGATTCGTATTTCAGGACTACGCTCTCTTCCCCCACCTCGACGTGCTGCACAACGTAGCCTTCGGTCTATCGGGACTGCCCCAGGCGAGCCGCAAGAGGCGGGCCGCTGAGGTGCTCGACCTCGTCGGGCTCACCATTTTTAGTCGCCGCTACCCGCATCAGCTTTCGGGCGGCCAGCAGCAGCGTGTGGCGCTCGCGAGGGCGCTTGCGCCCGCCCCGGAAGTGATTCTTCTCGATGAGGCGTTCAGCAATCTGGACGCCGCACAGCGTGGCGCCACCCGAGACGAGGTGCGGCGCATATTGACCGGCAGTGGCACCACCACCCTGCTGGTGACCCACGACCAGGAGGAGGCCATGAGCTTCGCCGACAGGATGGCGATCATGCGTGATGGCCGCCTCGAGCAGTTGGGGGTGCCCGAGGAGGCGTACCTCCGTCCGCGTACCGCCTTCGTCGCGAATTTCCTCGGCACCACCAATCTGGTGCACGGGCACGCCCGAGGACCGATCGCCGAGACCGAGCTGGGCGAATTGCCGCTGGCCCAGGCTGCGGAGGGACCGGTGTTGCTGTCGGTCCGGCCTGAAAACCTGGTGTTCGACCCGCGTGCGGGTCTGCCTGTGGAGATCGTCAGCAGAGCCTTCAAAGGACACGATCTCACCTTTCGGTGCCGCCCCCTCGACAATCTTGAAGGCGACATGTTCACCGTGCAGACCGGCCCCGACTGCTCACTTCAGGTCGGCGGGTCTAGCCGGCTACGGGTGAAGGGCCTGGCCGTCGCCCTGGAGGCGTCGGCGCGCAGCTAGCCGCTGGCCGCGTCGGCCCCGCCCTCCTCGAACAGCTCTCGCAGCCGCGACAGGCAACGATCGTACTTCTTCGCGAAGGCCCCGTGCCGATAACTCGGGTCGAAGAGCTGGCTCAGCTCGATCGATCCCGAGGCTTCCAGCCCGATATTCAGATCGTATAGCTTGTCGACGAAGTGGACGAAGCGGAGGGCGTCGTTCTGATCGACGATCGGGGCCACACCGTCCAGCTGCAGCAGTTCGACGGGTTGCAGGGCGGAGCGGTAGTGGATCGGATGGATGCTCTTGAGGAACGCCAGGAAGGTGACCCAGTCGGCTAGCACACCGGCTCGCGTGGTGGCCACCACGCGGCTGCGCAGCGCCGCTTCGGTGAGCGAGCCCGAACGGCGGTTTCGGAGGCGGTAGTCCGGACCTTCGATGGTTTGGATTCGGAAGCGGGTGGCGATCGACTGGATCTCGCGCTGGAAATCGTCGGCGTTGAAGCGCCCCATACCCTGAGCCTCGGGTGGGGTGTTCGAGGTGGTCACGACCGCGCCACCGCGGGAAAACACCGCGTCGAGAAACGTCTTCACGATGAGGGTATTGCCCGGATCGTCCAGTTCGAACTCGTCTATGCAGTAGAGCCGGTAAGCGCTCAATTCCGCCCTGGCCCGGCCCGGCCCCAGAACACCGATCAGGTACACCAGCTCCTGGAACGACAGGTAGATCTTTTCGGGGTACGGGGCGGCTTCGAACGCCGCCGCCAGCAGATGGGTCTTGCCGACGCCAAAGCTCCCATCGAGGTAGAGGCCGCGACCCTGAGGTGGAGCCTGCCAGGGCCAGCGAAAGCCTGGGGCGGTGGACGTTTCTGCGACGAACGTCACCACCGTGTCGCGGGCGATAGCCTGACTCGGGTGCTGCGGGCGGTAGCTGTCGAAGCGCGTTTCAGAGAAGCGGGGTGGAGGGGTCAGCGTCTCGAGATCGAGCGTGCCGGAGGCCTCGAGATCGGAGAATGTGAGGTTCGGCACCCCTAACGCTAGCATGGGCTTTTGGCTGCGGGCAGGGCGGGTTTGACAAGCGCAGGTTCCAGCGGTAGCGTTAGGGGTTAGGCTACGGGGAAGTCCGGTGAAAGTCCGGCGCTGTCCCGCAACGGTAACCGACGAGGAAGCCCGATCGCCGTGCCCTGACCAACCTGCACCCCCTGCGAGGACGGGGAAGGGTAGCTACGCTCGATGAGAGCCGATGCCATCCATCCTGAACCAGGGCAGGATGGATCTTCTTTTTCCCGCAGGAGCCTCGAGGAGGCTTTTGTGATGATTCGCGCCGTTGTGGTCGCGGTCGCGCTGCTGCTCACCAACGCGTGCGCTACCGAATACCCGTTTACCGCTGTCGACGACCTCAATCGGTCGGTCACCCTCGAGCGTGCTCCCCTGAGAATCGTCACCCTCATCCCCAGCCATACTGAGACGGTGTGCGCCCTCGGCGCCTGCGATCTGCTGGTGGGCCGCGACACCTTCAGCAACTTCCCGCTGCAGGTCGAGGGCCTGCCCGATTTGGGCAGCGCCTTCTCTGCAGACATCGAACGCCTCATCGCCCTGGAGCCGGATCTGGTACTCGCTGACGAGTATAGCGGTGTGGCCGAGGCGCTCGACGGTTTGGGCATCCCCGTCTTCGCCGGCACGCCCCAAACCCTGGACGAGGTGTTCGAGACCTTCGAGCTGGTGGGCCAGCTGATCGATCGCGAGACCGAGGCTGCGGTGCTGGTCGGAAGCGTCCGTGGCGAGATCGATACCATCGAGGCGTTGGTGGCCGTTCTGACCGCCCCAACCGTCTACTTCGAACTCGATGCCACCCCCTACAGCGTCGGTCCCGGCGCCTTCATCGGCTCCCTTATCGCCACGGCGGGGGGGGCGAACATCGTGCCCGCTGATCTCGGTGACTTTCCTCAGCTCGATCCAGAATTCGTTGTGGCGAGCGATCCCGAGGTGATCGTCCTGGCCGATGCCGTCTTCGGCGAATCGTCGGCCACCGTCGGCGACCGTCCGGGCTGGGGCGGTCTGGCTGCGGTGGTCGGTGGCCGGGTGATCGAATTGACCAGCGACCAGGTCGACCTCGTCAATCGGCCCGGACCTCGGATCGGCAAAGCGATCTTCCTGCTGGCCGGGTTCTTCCACCCGGGACTGTTCTGATGGAGCGCAGCGCCAGGGCGGCGAGGCCACGCGGGGGCGTTCGCTGGACCCCGCTCGGCGTCGCCGCCCTGGCGCTGCTGCTGGTGATGGGGCTTGCTACCCTTATCGGGTCGGTGGCGGTACCGCCCACCAAGGTGCCGAGCGCGATCTGGCACGGTCTTAGCGGCGAGCTTGCCGGACCGCTGGATATCATCATCTGGCAGATCCGCCTGCCGCGGGTGGTCCTCGCTGCGCTGGTGGGGAGTGCCTTAGCACTCTCGGGGGCAACCTACCAAGGGGTCTTCCGCAATCCCCTGGCGGAGCCCTATCTTCTGGGCGTGGCCAGCGGCGCCGGTTTAGGGGCGGCGCTGGCGTTGGCCTTCGGCTCGGTAGTACCGTTGCTGGCAGGAGCCGGCCTGCCTGCCCTCGCATTTGCCTTTGCCCTCGCCACCGTCGCCGCGGTCATGCTGCTGGCGCAGCAGGGGAGGCGCTTCCCGATCCTGTCGCTGATCCTGGCTGGCGCCGTGTTGGGCTCGAGCCTAACCGCCGCCACCTCGTTCGTGATGCTCGCCTCCAGAGAGCAGGCGACGGGCATTCTCGCCTGGTTGCTAGGGAGTTTTGCGCTGGCCAGCTGGAACAAGGTCGTCGCGGTGCTGCCGCTGGTGGTGGCTGCAGCCTTGCTGACCGCGCTCTCTGGTCGGGCGCTCAACCTGCTCCAGCTGGGCGATGAACAGGCTGCCCAGCTCGGTCTGGCGGTCGAGCGCTACCGGCTGCTGCTGGTGGTGGCGGCCACCTTGGCCACCGCTGCGGCGGTGAGCGTTAGCGGGATCATCGGCTTCGTCGGCTTGATCGTGCCTCACGCGGTTCGACTGGCGCTCGGACCCGACCACCGCACGCTGGTGCCGCTCTCGATGCTGCTCGGGGCGCTGTTCATGATCGCCGCTGACCTGGTGGCCCGCACCCTCATCGCGCCCGCCGAGGTCCCCATCGGGGTGATCACGGCGCTGGTGGGCGGTCCCTTCTTTCTGGTGCTGCTGCGCCGGCAGCGGGGGCGCGCGTGATCGAGGTTCGCGGTCTCGAGTTCGGCTACGGCCGCGAACCGGTGTTGCGCGGTCTCGATTTCGCGGTACGCCGCGGCGAGGTGACGGTCCTGGCCGGCCCCAACGGAGCGGGAAAGAGCACGGTGATCCGGCTGCTGACTCGGGTGCTGGTTCCGGAGGCCGGTTCCGTACGCATCGACGGCACACCGGTAGCGCAGATCGGCCGCAGGCAGTTGGCCCGCACCCTCGCGGTGGTGCCGCAAGGGGCCGACCTTCCCAGCGGATTCCGCGGCCACGAGATGGTGTCCATGGGTCGCGCCCCGCACCTTCGACTGCTCGAGCCCGAACGGCCGCTCGACGCCGAGGTGGTGGAGAGGGTGATGCGCCACACCGATACCTGGCGCTTCAGGAACACCCCGGTCGAGGCGCTGTCGGGTGGCGAAAAACAGCGCCTGCTGATGGCCCGGGCACTCGCCCAGGAACCCGCCTGTCTGCTGCTCGACGAACCGACCAGCCACCTCGATCTGCGCTACCAGATCGAACTGCTGCGCTTTACGCGCCGCGAGGTGGAACGCGGCGGGGCGGCCCTGGTGGTCCTTCACGACCTCAATTTAGCCGCCCGGATTGCGGACCGGATCCTGCTTCTCCACCAGGGTCGCCTGGTGTCCGAAGGTCCTCCGCAGGACGTCCTCACGGCCGGTATCATCCGCACCGTGTATGGGGCCGATGTGGACGTGTTCACCGGGGAATTCGACGATGCCCCGGTGGTGCTGCCGCGCCTCCGTTAAGGGCAGGTCCGTTACCATGGCGTCATGCTAGATCTCTGGCTTGTTCGCCACGGAGAGACCGACTGGAACCTGGAGCGCCGCATCCAGGGGAGCGCCGACGTACCGCTGAACAGGTCTGGGGAGGTTCAGGCGCAGCGCCTCGGAGAGCGGCTCGCTCAGATCGACTTCGACAGGATCGTCGCATCGGACCTGCTGCGGACCCGCCGCACCGCCGAGATTGCGTTCCCCGACAGGATCGTCGACACCGACCGGCGCCTCCGGGAGATCGACATGGGGCGCTTCGAAGGGCTTCAATGGGATGCCCTCAGCGACGAGGAGCGGTCGCTCCAGTCTCGCTGGTTCGCCGGACCCTATCACCTTCCGGTACCCGGCGGCGAATCGAGTGACGACCTGAAGAGGCGGGTGGCTGCCTGGGTCGACGAACTGCCACCCACCGGTCGGGTGCTCGCCGTCACCCACGGTGGCACCATCGCCAGTGCGCTCCATTCCGTGGTGGGGCGCCCCCAGCCCCGAGCCTGGAACGGCAGCGGTGGCTGGAGTTTCCGTCTCGACAACACCAGCGTCACCCGACTCCAGATCATCGACCACCACGTGATCGTCAAAGTGGTCAATGACAGCTCGCACCTCGACCGCAAAGGCCTGGACCGTCAGTAGGCGCTGGGGGGGTCGAACCGTTCCTGGATAGTGACTGCCTTCTGGTAGAAATCGGTAAGAGCTACGGTCGCTGCGCGCCAGCTCCACCGCTCCATGTCCAGGCGGGCCTGACGCCCCATCCGCATCCTGGGCTCCGGATTGAGGAGCAGGGTGCGGAGCTTGCTGGTGAGCTCGCCGAGGTCACCCGGATTGAACATGAGGCCGGTCTCGCCTTCGCGGATTACATCGGGGATTCCGCCGGCACGGGCACCGACCGCCGGCGCCCCCGATGCCATCGCCTCCATCGCCACGAATCCGAGCGTCTCGGTGTCCGAGGGGAAAGCGAAAACATCTGCCGAGGCGTAGGCTTCGGACAGTTGCTGGCCCGAAAGGTAGCCGGTGAACACGGTCGGGGTGCCGCTGAAGCGCTTTTTGAGATCCTCCTCGGCAGGACCCGAGCCTACAAACGCCAAGCGCACGCCCTTGATATCGTTGATCGGGGCGTACAGCCAATCGAGCCGTTTTTCGTACGACAGGCGGCCCACATAGATCATCAGCGGCAGCTCAGGATGGCCGTCGGTAAGGCGCTCGCGCATCTCCGACGAACGGTGCTTGGGATGAAACAGCTCGGTATCGACCGCCTTGGGCCAAAGACGCACCCTGCGGATGCCCAGCGCTCGCGCCGAGTTGACCATCGGCCGGCTGGTGCAGAGGTTGACGTGGGCCTGATTGTGCACGTCGCGCAGGAAGATCTGCGAGGGCCTACTCAAGAACCCGAGGCGCATGTGTTTGGCGTACTGGGTGATATCGGTGTGGTAGCTCGACAGCAGTGGGAGGTTGCGCTGCTTGGCGAGAGCCGTTCCCCAGAGGCCCAGAACCACCGGATTGACCACGTGGATCACGTCCGGGCGGAACTGATCCAGCTCCCTGCCCAGGCGGGGTCTCGGGAGCCCCAGAAACAGTTCCGGGTACCACGGTTTGAAGGATACTCCGGGCACCCTTACCACTCGGAAGCCGGCGTAGCTGTCCGGCGGGTTATGGGGGGCGAACACCAAGGCCTGGTGGCCCAGTTCGGCAAGCGTATCGAGCGTGCGAACGATTCTGGTGACCACCCCATCGATCTTGGGCAGAAACGTCTCAGTGAAGTAGGCGATGCGCATGTGGCGATCGAGCGAGCACGGCCTGCAACGGCGCGCTCTTCGGCGGTCGCTAGACCTTTGTCAGATCGACTGCCTCGTCGGGAGCGCCGGGTCTCTGCCGTTCGGTCCAGACGCTGGTGCAGGGGATCTTGCTCACGTCGGCCCGCGGGGCGAAGCGGCCGGCGATGTCGGTGACCTCGCGCAGCAGTCCTTCGCTCAAGGTCGTCGGTTCCAGCCCGAGATCGAGGAATAGGTCGTTACGCACGTGGAGGTCGTTCTCGGCATCTTCCTTGCGCGGGTTGGGCACGAACGAGACATCGGCCCCCGTCATGTCGCTGACCATGGCCGCCAGATCGCGAACCCGGTGGGTTTCGGTCATCTGATTGAGGATGCGAACTCGTTCGCCCCGCTGCGGGGAATTCTCGAGTGCGAGTTGGATGCAGCGGACGGTGTCCTGGATGTGGATGAAGGCTCGGGTCTGACCGCCGGTGCCGTGCACCGTGAGTGGGTAGCCCACGGCCGCTTGCATCAGGAAGCGGTTGAGAACGGTGCCGTAATCCCCGTCGTAGTCGAAGCGATTGATGAGCCGCTCGTCGCCGAGCGTGTCTTCGGTGTTGGTGCCCCAGACGATGCCCTGATGCAGATCGGTGATGCGAACCTCATCGTTCTTCGCATAGTAGGCGAAGAAGAGCTGATCCTGAGTCTTGGTCATGTGGTAGATGCTGCCCGGGTTCGTGGGGTAGAGGATCTCCTGCTGTACGCGGTCGCCGTCGTCGGTCATCACCTCGACGGGCAGATAGCCTTCAGGGATCTTCATGCCGGCCGTGCCGTAACCGTACACCCCCATGGTTCCGAGGTGCGCCAGATGAACGTCGACTCCAGATTCGACGATGGCGCTCAGGACGTTGTGGGTGGCATTCAGGTTGTTGTTGACGGTGTAGCGCTTGTGCCACGAGCTCTTCATGCTGTACGGGGCGGCCCGCTGCTCGGCAAAGTGGACGATAGCGTCCGGACGCTCGTCCTGGATGAGGGTGAGCAGGCGATGGTAGTTGTCGGCGACGTCGAGGCGGTGGAAGGTTATGGTGCGGCCGGTCTGCTCCTTCCAAACGCGAAGCCGCTCCCCCATCGGCTGGATCGGGGTCAGGCTCGCGGTCTCGAGTTCGTTGTCGATGTTGCGCCGACTCAGGTTATCGATGATGGTTACGTCGTGGCCCAGCTTGGAGAGATGCAGGCTGGTAGGCCAGCCGCAGAACCCGTCGCCACCTAAAATGAATACCTTCATGGTTCCTCCGGTCATGGCAAACGATCAATGTGGTCGATTCCAAGTCGCGGAATCGTGACAGGTCAGTCTATCATCGGCCGGTGTTTGGTCCTGATTTGTGCCGTCAGGTTCCGAGCAGCGCATCCTTGAGCCTGCGCTTCAGCTGGCGCCACTGGCGCCTGAGGAAGTGGCGTTGGTAGCCGCCAGCGCCCGCCCGCCACTCGCCCGATCCGAGGAGCGACAAGATCACGATGGTGGCGATAAAAAAAGGGTGCAGCAGGGACCAGACGAGAGCGGTCCACGGCCACAGGTCGGCGCGGCCGAGCTGTGCGGTTCCGAGGTACATGCCGACCAGCTCGGTGCCGATCTTCAGCCCCCAGAGGCCAAAAACCCACGGCGCCATGGCTGGTAGCAGCGGTGTCAGCACGATGGCGGCGGCAAGCGCCACGCTCTGAACCCCCAGGGTTGCGATGCCCATCATGAACTGGCGCTGGTAGTGAACCAGGTGGTGATAGCGTGAGACCCAGCGCCGCCGCTGCTGGAGCAGCACCATCCAGCTCGCCATGGGATGGGTCACGACCCGCGCTGCTGGCGACTCGGCGAATACGACGTTGCCCTGCGGCAGGCGGCCCAGACGTTGGGCAAGGAGATCTTCGTCACCGCTCGGAGCCCTGCCTCCGGCCCCGAATCCGCCGGCCGCATCGAAGGCATCGCGGCGGTAGGCCTGATTGTTGGCGCTCGAACCGAACTTCCAGCCGAGGCGCAGCATCGATCGCGACGCCAGCATCAGCGAAAACCAGTCGGCGGTCTCGAACCGTTCCCGCCAGTTGCGAGCGTGGTCGAGGCGTGTGCTTTCGACATAGCCGACGACCAAGACCACGCCGTCGGCAACGTGCGCCACCAACTCCTCGATCCAGCCTGGGGGGTGGAGGCAATCGGCGTCGGTGGTGACGATGATGTCTCCGCTCGAGTTCTTGATGCCTTCGTTGACGGCGTTTACCTTCGGCGCCAGACGTCGGTCCGGTTCTGAGACGTTCACCAGCCGGAAGCGTTCATCGCGGGTGCAAAAGCTGCGGATGATGGCTTCGGTGCCGTCGCTCGAGCGGTCGTTCACGACGATCATTTCGATCGAGCCGGGATAGTGCTGGGCAGCTAGCGATTCCAGCGTCGCGGCCAGTTGGGACTGCTCGTTGCGGGCTGGGACGATAACACTTACAGGCGGGCGATTTCGGCTGCGTACCTGGGGCACGGGCCGAAACATGCCCACGATCACGGTGACCATCAGACCGACGTAACTGAGAACAAGCGTGTAGAGAAGGATCAGAAAGATCGTCATCGATTGCGACCCGCACACGTGCTTCCTCAGAGTCTACCACGACCCTACCGGCCCCCTTTTAACTGCGTTAGGCTGTAGCCGTGGAGCACCCACTCGAGGCCTTCGGTAGCTACCAAGCCTGGTTGCGGACCTTGGATCTCTACCAGGACCAGATCAAGGCATTTGAGTTCTTCCCGGCGTACGGGGGAGAGGTGGCCGAAGCCGGTCGCTACGCCCCCATGGTGCGTCACCTCGAGCTGGCCGCATACCGCCACCAGGCACAGGCCTGGCAGCAGCTGGCGGCTGGAGAGAACGTGGTGGTGACGACCGCTACCGCTTCGGGCAAGTCGCTGATCTACCAGCTCCGGATCGTCGAAAGCGTTGCAGCGCGGGGGTCGGGCGCTGATACTCTTTCCCACCAAGGCCCTAGCTCGAGACCAGGAAGAGAAGCTACAGGGCATCGTCGACCGCTTTGGGCTCGATGGGGTCGTCCGCTACGACGGGGACACGCCACGCGACGAGCGTGCGCGGTCGCGCGACACGGCGACCTGCCTGCTGACCAATCCCGATATGGTCCACTACGGCATCCTGCCCTTTCACGAACGCTGGGCGCACCTGCTCGGCCGGCTGGAACTTTTGGTGATCGACGAACTCCACAGCTACCGCGGGGTGTTTGGCGTTCACGTGGCCAACATCGTGCAGCGGTTGTTGCGGCTCTGCCGGAGCTACGGTGCCGAACCTCAGGTGGTGGCCACCAGCGCCACCATCGGCAACCCCGCCCAGCATCTGCACAACCTCACGGGGCTGGAGGGGGTGGTCGTCGCTGACGACGGCGCCCCGAGAGCAGCTCGGGAGTTCCTCTTCTGGCAACCTCCAGAGGTCGACAGCAGCCGCCGCCGCAGCGCCAACACCGAGGCTGCTGCGCTGGCCGCGACCTTCGTTCGTGCGGGTGTCAAGACCATCTTCTTCAGCAATTCGCGCAAGGGTGCCGAACTGCTGCGCCGCTACGCTGCAGCCCAGCTCGGCGAGGAGGCTCGCTACCTGGCGAGCTACCGCGCCGGCTACACCGCGGAAGACCGACGCCTGATCGAGGCGGGGTTCAAAGCGGACGATATTCGGGTGCTCACTGCCACCAGCGCCCTCGAGCTCGGCGTCGACGTCGGTGGCGTCGACGCCGTCGTCCAGGTCGGCTACCCGGGCTCGCTGATGGCCCTGCGTCAACGGGCTGGTCGGGCAGGTCGCAGAGGCCGGCGATCGCTGACACTGTTGATTCCGGGCAACGATCCGCTCGATGAATATTATCTTCGGCACCCTGAACTCATCACCGAGGGTCCCGTCGAACGGGTAGTAGCCGACCCCTTCAACAGCGAACTGCACCCCCTTCACCTGCGCTGCGCGGTGGCGGAGCGCCCACTCCAGGTCGGGGAAGAGGTTATCGCGCCCTGGCTCGACCTCGCTTCGGTTCCGGGTCTGATTCGCAGGGGGTCGGCCTGGCATAGTCTCGGCCGCTACCCCCACCGGCGGGTCGCCGTTCGTGGTGGTGGTGGGCGACGGGTGCTGCTGAGAGATGGATTTGGGCGCCGGCTGGGCATGGCCGACCTGACCACTGCACTGCGAGAGCTTCACCCGGGAGCCGTCTACCTGCACCAGGGCGAACCGTATCTCGTGGTCAGGCTCGATCTGGAGGCCGGCCTGGCGGACCTGGTGCCCCACATCGAGGACTACTACACGCAGCCCCGTTCGGAGACGGATATCGAAGTCCTTACCGAAATACCCTCTGCGCTCAACCTGGGCCACGACGTGGTCGAGACGCCACCGGCCGCCGTTCGGGTGGCCACGGTTCGCGTGACCGATACCGTTACCGGCTTCGTTCGCAAACGCTATCTAACCGAGGCGATTCTAGAGGAACGGCTCCTGGATCTGCCCCCTACCTCGTACGTCACCCAGGCGCTGTGGCTGCCCCTCGGCCAGGTTGCCAAGGCCGTCACGGGCTTCGACCTCGGTTCGGCCATGCACGCTTTGGAGCACACCCTCATCGGTCTGCTGCCCGCCTTCGTATTGTGCGAGCGGGCCGATGTGGGGGGGTCTCCTACCCGCTCTACCTGCCAACCGGTGAGCCGACCGTATTCGTGTACGACGGATACCCGGGGGGTGTCGGCTACGTCCGGGCGGGGGCCGCGGTTTTCCGCGACTGGCTTGGCGCGACCGTTCAGCTGCTCGCCGACTGCAGCTGCGAGTCGGGCTGCCCTCGGTGCGTCCTCTCGCCGAAATGCGGAAACGGGAATCAGCACCTCGACAAAGGGGCTGCCCTGACGCTGGGACGGGCGCTGTTGGCAACCGTGTCGGAAGCACCGCTGCTGTCGGCCTGATGGTCGCTGGCGACCCGAGAGCGTTTGGTAAGTAGAGCCATGCTAGACTGACCGGCCGTGCACATCGGCGTCATCACCCAATTGCTGTGGCCCCGCTACGGCCCGCTGTGGCGGCGTCTGATCGCCGGCATCGGTTCAGAAATCCGAGTTGCCGCCGTCGAGGCGGTGCGGGACCGGCTCTCCGACCCCCGACTCGAGGGCGTTGCCGGTCTTGCCTTCCGGCTTGCGGCTGCCGAGGCGATCGCCTTGAGCGATTGCGACCT
Source organism: Trueperaceae bacterium (assembly GCA_963662295.1). Taxonomy (GTDB): domain Bacteria; phylum Deinococcota; class Deinococci; order Deinococcales; family Trueperaceae. The sequence goes on along the minus strand of OY759346.1, from coordinate 2,187,140 downwards.
GTTGCTGGTTCCCGATCTCAATCCGGGCGCAGATATCGGCAGAGGGGGTGGCCAGGATCCCTGGATCGCCAGCTTCCCGGACGTTCTCGCCAAGGTGGTGGGCGGCCTGTCACCGATGGTAGCGGTCCCAGCCGGCAGACCTGACACGATCGAGAAGGTGGTGCTCGAGACCCTTATACGCCTCGGTCGAGACCCACTCCAGGCGCGCCGTATCTGGCACCGGCACCGAGCCGTAGGCCACCCGGACCGGGCGGACAGCCTGGGGTGGCCCGTCTCTTCGCCGGGCGCCGTCGTGGTCGGTCTGATCGGCCAGCCGTGGCTGCTCTCCGAAGCGATGGCTGGGGCGTTGGTCGCCGAAGGTGAACGGCTCGTTTCGCAGCATCACTTCGACCCTGTGGGGCTTCGTGGGGAGGGTCGACGTGTCGAGGCCGAGCTGGTAGCTACCGACCTCGAGGTGATGGGAGCTGCCCGGCTGTTCGGTCGCCGGGGAGCGGTATCGAAGATCCGGATGCTGGTAGATCGGGAGGTTGGAAGCGACGCCTGGCTGGCCCGACGCGTCGAAGGTCTGGTCCGCAAACCTGTGGTCTTGACCCATCTCCAGGACCTCGACGATCCGGTGGCTCTGCTGCTAGAGGGTGCGCGGTGATAAGCGATAAGATAGAGCGTGCGGTTCGTGGTCATGCTGTTGGTGTTGGCCTATGTGGTGGTGAACACCTTCGGCGCGTGGGCGGTGATTCGGCGAAAACCGTGGATCGCCGGCCTGTTCATGCTGGCGGCGGCGGTGCTTACGGTCGCTGCCGTGGCCCTCGGCTACGCCCTGGGCGCCAGCCTGTGGCTGGTCTTGACCGGTGCCTTGCTGGCCTCGCTGGCTTCGCTGCTGAACGCTCGCATCGTGCTGGGTAGGGTGGTAGCCTGGCGCCATCTCATCCGTGCCGCTGTCGGTGTGGTTGTGGTTGTGTTGGCGTGGCTGGTTCTGCCGTGAGCTGTCGGCTCTAGGCCAGATCCTTCGCCCAGCGGCTGCATGTGAAAGGAGTCCGAATTCACGTTCGTCCAAGTCTCAAGCTCACCGGTCTAATAGTGATGGTTGCTATCGGGTCACTGGCGTGGGCTCAGGGGGGTTTCATATGGAGTCCGGATCAGTTTCCTGAGGGCGACCAGCGCTACGTGTTGGAGATCGTGACGGGTGGGGACGCCGGCCAGCTGCTGCAGCTGGCCATCGATATTACGCAGACCGATGCAGGGTATGACGCCGTCACCACCATCACCGCCAATCAGAGTGGCCTCAGCGCTTCCGACCTGAGCGGTGCCGCCTTCGGAGGCACCATGCTGGGTGGCCTGGCGTTCGGACCGATGATGTTTTTCGGACCGGCGTTCATGATGTTGCCGCTGATGTTGGGGCAGCAGGAGATCATGGTGCGCGACGAGCCGATCGTGATCATGGGGCTCGGCAACGTCTACATGCCGTCGGCCGTCGAGATCGCGGGTCATACCTGTGTGGAGATCCGTTTCGAACCGACAGGCGACGCCTCCGCCGTGATCGAATTTGGCCTGGCAGACGGGGTGCCCTTTCCCTGCTACAGCCGCTTCGGCAGCGGCGACGATCTTGTGGAGATGACGCTTATCGAGGCTATCCCCTAGCGCCCTCCGGGTGATCGGTGGGTTCGCCATGGTTGGCTGAGGCATGTCCCATGGCATAGTACAGAGTCTCTCAGAAGGCGTTGTGTCCGGTGATCTCGCGCCCCAGCACCAGGGTGTGTACGGTGTCGGTCCCTTCATAGGTCGAGACCGTCTCGAGGTTCAACATGTGTCTGATCGTTGCGTACTCGGTGGTGATGCCGTTGCCGCCGAGCAGATCGCGGGCAGCCCGGGCGATGGCCAGGGCGGAGCGGACGTTGTCGCGCTTGGCCAGCGAGACCCGTGCCGGCGTGTCTTTCCCTGCCTCCTTGAGCTGCGCCAGCCGAAAGGCGAGCAGGCCGCCTTTGGTCAGCTCTGCCAGCATGTCTGCCAATTGGCTCTGGACCAGCTGTTTGCTCGCCAGAGACACCCCGAACACGGACCGGTCCTGGCAGTAGCGGACAGCCTCCTCGAAGCAGGCAAAGCCCGCACCGAGCGCCCCCCAGGAGATGCCGAAACGCGCCTGATTGAGGCAGGACAACGCCCCCTTCAGGCCTACCGTATCGAGCCGGTTGCTAGCGGGAACGACCACCTCATCGAGGTACAGCTCTGAGGTCACCGAAGCCCGCATCGACGCTTTGGTTTTGATATCCACAGCCGAAAACCCTTCGCGCTCGGTCTCGACTGCGAAGCCGAGGATATCGCCACCCTCCTCGCGGGCCCAGATGATGGCGACATCGGCCACTGAGCCGTTGGTGATCCAACGTTTCACGCCGGTGAGTACGTAGTCATTGCCCACCCGCCGGACCCGCGTGCGCATGCTTCCCGGGTCGCTGCCGGCATCGGGTTCGGTAAGCCCGAAGCAGCCGATCGCCCGACCGCTCGCCAAATCCGGAAGCCAGCGCGCCTTGAGTTCGTCGGAACCGTAGTGGTAGAGCGGCCACATCACCAGGCTCGACTGCACGCTGACGAAGCTGCGCATGCCGGCGTCGCCATACCCGATCTCTCGATTGATGAGCCCATACGCGGTGGCCGAGGCAGCGGAACCGCCGAACCGTTCCGGCAGGTTGACCCCAAGGACGCCTAGGTCACCGAACTTTCTAGCCAGATCCTGGGGAAAGTGGCCCTGCTGCCACCACTCGCCGATGTCGGGAAGGATCTCGCTGCGAACGAATTCGCGCACGCTGTCGCGGATCAGGCGCTCTTCGGGGGTGTACAGCTCCTCGAGATCGTAGAAGTCTTGAAGCCTTATGCCGGTGTGGCCCAGGGTCGTTGCCATGATTCCTCCGTCGTTTTTGTGCGGCTGCGATCGGATCACCCATCGCCGAAGAGCTTCCGCAGGGCGTCTTCCTTGCTGGTCCGTTCGGCAATCACCCAGCGCGTGCCGTGGGGCGCGATCCTGCCCACCGTTACCAGTTTGGCGAGCGACGATTCCAGCGTATCCATGGCCAGCTCTTCGTAGTGGTGGTCGTCGATGTAGCGTTGGATGTCGCGCACGCTGGCACCGGCCTCGCCGCTGGATTCAACCGCCTCGTACACCCAGTCGTCCACTGTCATGGGGCCAGTCTACGCGGTTCTTGCGGCCTTCGGCATCGATTTTTCTCCGCTCAGGGAAACAGCGTCAGCGCGCAGCGCCACCTTCGATGCCCTCATCTGGGCTGCGCCGGTACGCCTCAACGGTTCCTCCCGACAGCTCCTGCCAACTGACCTTCTCATCCATGTCGATGACGTTGACGGGACAGGCCTGGACGCACGCGTCGCACCCGACACACCGTTCCGGCTGCAGCTCGAGCACGGCGCCGTCACCCTCGTGCGAGGTGAAGTCCCGTCCGAAGGCCCCGGTCGGACATACATCGGTACACACGGGACACATGATGCAGCCGTCACCTACCCTCGGCAGCCGCCAGGGGACCAGCTTGTCCGGCTCCGGCTCGGCGAGTTCGATGAGGCGGTAGCGGCGCTGGAGTTCGGCCGGCAGATCCCCATCCTGCTCCTCTCCAGGGTCGAGCGGTGCGAGCATGGCCGCGGTGCCCTGCTGAGCACCACGCCAGCCGCCGCGAAGGAGCTCCCGGCGACTCACCGAGCCACCCTCGCGAGGCTTGTCCAGGCGATCCGTTTCGATGACAGAGATGGCGATCTGCCGCCCATGTACCTCGGCCAGCGCCTCGGTGTCGGCCACCAGACCGGCCACTGCGTCGATCATGGCAGCCGACCCTATGGGACAGTCGGCGCAGTCGCTGCGGGCCAACGTCAGCCGGTCGCGGTGCCCCAGCAGGCGCAGCAGGTCCGAGCTCTGCAGGCGTCCGAGGCAGACCATGCTTTGGGCCTGACCTGCCACCTGCGAACAGCGGAGATCGTGTCCCGGCTGGTAGCTCGCCTTGGGCTCGAGGGCCTGAGAAGGACACACCTGCACGCACAGACCGCAGCCGCTGCAGTCGACGTCGTCGATCTCGACCTCTCGCTGAATGGTGATGGCCTGGTGGGGGCAGACGTCGCGGCAACGGCTACAGGCCTCACGGGATTGGGTGACCGCCAGGCAGCGCGTGCTGGTGTATTCGGGCGCCACGTCGAAGGCGCGAAAAAGAAAACGGAACAGGTCGTCCATGAGCGGTTGGCGGCGGCTTGGGGCCGCTAGAAGCCGTACACCTCGTGCCGCTTCTCCGTGAGTTTAGAGTGGTAGCCGGTCTCCTCGAGGTAGGCATCGAAGGTGTCGAAGTCGACCTGCTGTTTCTGATCGGAGAGCGCCACCGCGGGGTTGGGGTGAACCTCGATCATGATGCCGTCGGCGCCGACGGCCAGGGCGGCCTTGGTAAGGGGGACCAGCAGATCCCTGCGGCCGCCCGAATGGGTGACGTCGACCAACACGGGCAGGTGGCTCTCGAGCTTCGCCAGCGCCACGGCCGAAACGTCCAGGGTGTTTCGGGTGTAGGGTTCAAAGGTGCGGATGCCCCGCTCGCAGAGGATGACGTTGGGGTTGCCGGCATCGAGCAGATACTCTGACGCCCGCAGCCACTCTTCGATGGTGGCGGAGAGCCCGCGTTTGAACAGCACCGGCCGGTCGGTCTCACCTACCGCTTTGAGGAGGGTAAAGTTCTGCATGTTGCGGGCCCCGATTTGGAGCACATCGGCGTACTCGATGAAGAGCGGCAGGTCGCGGGCGTCCATGATTTCGGTTACGAATGTGAGCCCGTAGCGGTCGCACGCTTCGCGGCCGAGCCGCAACCCCTCTTCGCCGAGCCCCTGGAAGCTGTAGGGGTCGGTTCGTGGCTTGAAAGCGCCACCTCGAAACAGCTGCACCCCCTGGGACGCCACGTGGCCCGCAGTCATCATCACCTGCTCGGAGGATTCGATGGCGCAGGGCCCGGCGATCAGAACCGGCGAGTGGTTGCTGCCTATGGGAATGTCGCCGACCGATATGACGGTGTCTTCGCCATGGCTGGCGCGCGATGCCAGATACCTCGGCTTGTCGTGTTCGTCCTCGAGCTGCATCGAGGCCTGGAAGATCTGTTTGAACAGACTCTTCACGGTGGCGTCGCTGAACGGCCCCTGGTTTGCCTCGACTAGCGCCTCGAGCATCGCCTGCTCACGCACCGGATCGTAGTGGCGAAGCCCCTGCTGCGTCTGCAGTTCGCCGATCTGCTCGGCGTGCCGAGCTCGCTCCGAAAGGAGCTCCAGGAGGCGGTGGTTCAGCCCGTCAATTTGCTTGCGTATACTCTGGATGGTCTCGTTCATGTTCTGCCTTTCGCTGGGACAGGCGTACCACGATGATGGTGATCTCGTAAAGGACTACCAGCGGTCCGGCGACGAGAATGAAATTGATGGGGTCGCCGGTAGGGGTGATAAGCGCAGCCAGAATGGCCCCGACCACTATGGCGTGCCGCCGGTACCTGCTGAGCAGCGACGAACGGATCAGACCGATGCGAGCCAGCAGGAATCCGAGGACCGGCATCTCGAACAGCAGACCGAAGACGGTCATGTAGAGTAGCATCTTGGAGATGAAGTCGCCGATCGATAAGAAGGTGGTCACCGTGGTGCCGAGGAAGCCGAGCAGAATCGGCAATGCAAAGGGCAATACCAGGTAGCGGGCGAACAGCGCCCCGCCGGTGAAGGCGATCGCCGACAGCAGCACGAAGGGGACGGCCCAGCGCTTCTCTTCGCGGTAGAGCCCAGGCGCGATAAACGCCCAGATCTGTGCCAGGATGAGGGGTGAGGCCAGGATCAGGCCGGTGAAGGCTGCGATCTGCATGCTGACCAGGAAGGGCTCGAGCAGGCGCGTGGAGATGACCTCCACCTCGCCGGGATTGGGCAACGGTTCTTTGAGCCAGTCGAGCAGGCGTCCACGAAAGATGAAGGCGACGCCCGACGTTCCCACCCAGGCGCCCAGCACGATGAAGAGTCGCGTGCGAAGCTCTACGAAATGGTCGATCAGCGACAACGAATGCCCTCTTCCGAGAACGGAGCCGGCTCAGACCGTTCGCTCAGGCGGATTTGGTCTCGGCGTCGGTGCTGGCCGAATCGTCGTCTTTCTTGACGTCGGAATCGATGTCGTTTTTCTTGACGTCGGAATCGATGTCGTTCCGCATGTCGCGGAGTCCTTTGCGGAATTCGCGGACGGACTGCCCGATACCTTTGGCCATCTCGGGGAGGCGGCGCGGACCGAAGATCAACAGCACCACGACCAGGATGATCAGCAATTCCCAGATTCCCAAGGGTCCGATGCGCATTGTGAACCTCCAATAGCGTAAGTGTAGCACCCTCTCTTGTGAGACCGTGATTTTGGGGGCCAGGAATGTCGTCTGGCACCGCCTTCAGGTAGGCCTTTGGAGGGTGTTTCAGGACGTTATTGACACCCCAAAAGCGTCGTGCTAGGCTAACTAGCCGGATGTTCGGAGTGGGTGTCCGGAAGCCACCTTGAGGGATGCCACCCTAGCTCAATTGGTAGAGCATCCGATTTGTAATCGGAAGGTTGTCGGTTCGACTCCGATGGGTGGCTCCAAGCGCCCCTCGGTACATTGGCATGTTCGGGTCGGTGCCCGAGTGGTTAAAGGGGACGGACTGTAAATCCGTTGGCTACGCCTACGATGGTTCGAATCCATCCCGACCCACCACCGCTCATGCGGGAGTAGCTCAGTTGGTAGAGCGTCAGCTTCCCAAGCTGAATGTCGAGGGTTCGAATCCCTTCTCCCGCTCCACCCACGTCTCGTTCTGCGGGCGGGTGCGGCGTTGAGGTCGAGGTAGGCTCGCGTAGCTCAGTGGTAGAGCACTCCCTTGGTAAGGGAGAGGTCGACGGTTCAAACCCGTCCGCGAGCTCCAATCCAAAACCTCATTCCATCGCTGGGTCGGTCTCGTTTCAGAGGTGTGGCCCGTTCCGGCTGAAGGTCGCCCCTGGGGCGGCGGTCGGATGAAGGAGTTTGACTATGGCTAAGGCGTTGTTTGAGCGGACGAAACCCCACGTGAACGTCGGCACGATCGGGCACGTCGACCACGGCAAGACGACCCTTACTGCAGCGATCACGTTTGCTGCTGCTGCAGCAGACCCAAGCATCGAAACGCAAACCTACGACCAGATCGATAAAGCACCCGAAGAGAAAGCCCGCGGCATCACCATCAACACGGCGCACGTCGAATACCAAACAAGTGACCGTCACTACAGCCACGTGGACTGCCCCGGGCACGCGGACTACGTCAAGAACATGATCACCGGAGCCGCCCAAATGGATGGCGCGGTGCTAGTCGTTAGCGCCGCGGATGGCCCCATGCCGCAAACCAGGGAGCACATTCTCCTAGCCCGGCAAGTCGGAGTGCCATACGTGGTTGTATTCCTGAACAAAGTAGACATGGTGGACGACGAGGAACTCCTGGAACTCGTCGAGATGGAAGTCCGGGAACTGCTAAGCAGCTACGAGTTCCCCGGGGATGACATCCCGGTGATCAGCGGTAGCGCCCTGAAAGCGTTGGATGCGCTCAATGAGAACGTGAGTACGCAACGTGGTGAGAACGAATGGGTGGATAACATCTGGGAGCTTCTGGATGCGGTCGATAGCTACATTCCAACGCCGGAACGGGACGTGGATAAACCATTTTTGATGCCTGTCGAGGACGTCTTCACGATCACGGGTCGAGGAACGGTAGCAACGGGCAGGGTGGAGCGTGGCACGGTGAAGATGGGTGAAGACATCGAGATCGTTGGTTTAAAGGAGACGCATACGACGGTAGTGACAGGCGTGGAGATGCACCGGAAGACGCTTGACTCGGGGATTGCTGGGGATAACGTGGGGGTGTTGCTGCGTGGTGTTGGTCGTGAGGAGATCGAGCGTGGCCAGGTCCTGGCTAAGCCGGGGAGTATCACGCCTCATACGGAGTTCAATGGTCGGGTGTACGTGTTGAAGAAAGAGGAGGGTGGTCGTCATAGCGCGTTTTTTAGTGGGTATCGTCCTCAGTTTTACTTTCGAACGACGGATGTAACGGGGATCGTGACGTTGCCTGCTGAAGTGGAGATGGTGATGCCTGGGGATAACGTGGATCTTATGGTGTCGTTGATTAAGCCTATTGCGATGGAGGAGGGGTTGAGGTTTGCGATTCGTGAGGGTGGTCGTACTGTTGGTGCGGGCGTCGTCACAAAAGTAAACAAGTAGCCTTCCGCCTGGCGCGGACTCAACCCCCGCCAGGCCCGGTACCTCTGCGCTTCTAGGCGACACTACCGCCCCCGCGCCACTGTTACTGTTGTTTGGTTGGGAGTCCATCATGGCCAGCGATGCAAAGATCAAGCTCTTGCTCGAGTGTTCCGAGTGCAAGCGCCGCAACTACGCAACCCACAAGAACCGGCGTAACACGCAGGCCAAACTCGAGTTGCGCAAGTACTGCTCGTGGGATCGCAAGCACACACTTCATCGCGAGGTGAAGGTGTAGCCGTGCGCCGACTCTTGAAGTACCTTCGGAACTCCCGGGCCGAATTGGGCCGCGTTACCTGGCCGACCCGTGGAGAGGTCATCCAAGCCACCCAGGCAACCCTGATTTTCGTGCTGCTAACGGCATTCTTCTTGCTGATCGCCGATACCACACTGGGGAACCTGATCGGACTCGTCACCTGAAGCCTGAGTTTCCTGGGAAGGATGCCGGCGCATGAGCATCGAGTGGTACGCCATCCATACCTATGTGGGCCACGAAGAGAAGGTCAAGGAGAATATCACCAATCGGGCCAAGTCCCTGGGTATCTCGGATAACATCTATCAGGTGGTGGTTCCTACCGAAGAGACGGTAGAGCACGCCGGAGGTGGCAAGAAAGAGGTCGTCAAGCGGAGGTTGTTCCCGGGCTACATCTTCGTTCAGATGGATCTCGGCGACAATCGGGCGGAACCCAACGAAGCCTGGGAAGTGGTGCGCTACACTCCAGGCGTCACCGGATTTGTAGGCACTGCCACCCGGGCCGTGCCGCTGTCGCCCGAGGAAGAGCTTCGCATGCTGGGCACCCTGGGCATTACCGGTTCTAAAGAGGCGCCCAAGATCAAGATCAATTTCAATACCGGCGACATGGTCCAGGTGACCTCCGGACCGTTTGCCGACTTCAACGGCGTCGTTTCGGAGGTCAATCCGGAGCGGGGCAAGATCAAGGTATTGGTGTCGATCTTCGGCCGCGAGACCCCGGTCGAACTCGACTTTTCCCAGGTGGTCAGAAGCTGACCTGAGGCCAAAGCGATTGGACCCCGCGGATCGCCACATCGTGGGGGAGCTTGAGGAGGACAGATGGCGAAAAAAGTCATTGGATTTGTAAAGCTGCAGCTGCCCGCCGGCGGCGCCACGCCGGCGCCACCCGTCGGCCCCGCTCTGGGGCAGCACGGCGCCAATATCATGCAGTTCGTCAAGGAATACAACGCCCTAACCGCGTCGCAAGGGGGGGCGATCGTACCGGTTGAGATCACCATCTTTGCGGATCGGTCGTTCACCTTCATTACCAAGACCCCACCGGCGAGCTACCTCATCCGTCAGGCTGCAGGAATCGAGAAGGGATCGGGCGAGCCCCATCTCGAGAAGGTGGGCTCCATCACCTGGGACCAGTGCATCGAACTGGGCAAGCAGAAGATGGTCGACCTCAACACCGCGAATGAAGAGGCTGCCGCCCGCGTCATCGCTGGGACGGCCCGCTCCATGGGCGTCGTTGTGGAAGGAATGCCCGTCGATGGCTAGACACGGCAAGCGTTACCGGAACCTGCTCGAGCGGGTCGATGACCAGAAGCTCTACGCGCCTGCCGAAGCGGCCGGGCTGGTCAGAGAATTGGCCACCGCCAAGTTCGATGAGACCATCGAGGCGCATTTCCGCCTCGGCATCGACCCCCGCAAGAGCGACCAGAATGTCCGGGGTACGGTGGCCCTGCCTCACGGCACGGGCAAGACCATCCGGGTTCTCGCCATCACCCAGGGTGACAAGGTCGCCGAAGCCGAAGCGGCAGGCGCCGATCATGTCGGGGGGCAGGAGCTGATCGACCGCATCCTGGAAGGCTGGTTCGAATTCGACGCGGTGGTGGCCACCCCGGACATGATGGCTCTGGTCGGTGGCAAGCTCGGTCGGATTCTCGGTCCCAGGGGGTTGTTACCCAATCCGAAAGCGGGCACCGTAGGCCCGAACATCAGCGACATCGTCGGGGCCCTGAAGGCAGGGCGCATCGAGTTTCGAGCCGACAAAACCGGTGTGGTGCACGCACCGATAGGAAAGGCCAGTTTCGAAGCCGACAAGCTCACCGAGAATCTGTCGGCACTGGTTTCGGCTCTCGAGGTGGCCAAACCCGAGACGGCCAAGGGAACGTACCTCAGGTCGGTCTATATCACCTCGACCATGGGCCCGAGCGTTCGGGTCGCGATGTAAGCTAAGCATCCCGGTGCGTGGCGAGGGTGCGGGTTCGTCCCGTGAGCCCGTTGCGCCTAAAGGCGTTGGAGACAGCAGGGGCCTGCCAGGCTTAAAGATCCTGCCGAGGCGTTGATGGAAGCTCTGCTTCCTCGCTGCGCTTCGCGGTGGTTCCGAAGGCATCCGCCACGGAACGAAGACAATGTTCGTCACGACGGAAAGGTTTCGATGGCCAATTCACGAAACGATGAAACGGTCGAGACTCTGAGGCGTCTTCTCGACGGCGTCAGCACCTTTTTCCTGATCGACTATCAGGGCCTGTCTGCCGGGGAGATCGGTGTGCTGCGCGCCGACGTGCGCAGCGCCGGCGGCCGTATACTCATCGCCAAGAACACCCTCATCAACGTCGTTCTCAAAGAGCAGGGCTACGATGGGTTCGATGAGACGCTGAAAGGCCCTACCGCCCTGGTGCTCATCGACGATGATCCGGTGGCTCCAGTGAAGGCGATCACCGATTACGCCAAGGGGAGCGCCAAGGAATTGCCTACCGCCAAGGGCGGCGTGATGCAGGGTACGCAGGTCGATGCCGAAGCGCTCGATCGGATCGCCAGCCTGCCCTCCCGCGAGCAGATTTTGAGCGAAGTGCTCGGAGTCCTGCTGGCACCGTTGCAGCAGCTGGTTGGCGTCCTCGAAGGCCCCCAGCGCAATCTGGCGTCGGTCCTTAACAACTACTCGGAAAAACTCAAGGAGGCTTAGGATGGCTTTTGACAAGGATGCAGTTGTAGAGCAGCTCAGCGGGCTGACCGTGCTCGAGCTGGTAGATCTGGTGGAGGCGCTCAAAGACAAGTGGGGTGTCGAGGCTGCCGCCGCCATGCCGGCAGGAATGATGATGCCGGCCGCCGCCGATGCCGACTCAGCTGCCGAAGAAAAGACCGAATTCACCATCTCGATCAAGAGCATAGGCGACAAGAAGTTGCAGGTCATCAAGGCCGTGCGTGAGATCGTCTCCGGGCTAGGCCTCAAGGAGGCGAAGCAGCTGGTCGAATCCAACGGTGTCGTTCGCGAAGATGTCAGCCAAGACGAGGCCGACGAGATCAAGGCCAAGCTGGAAGCGGCCGGCGCCGAAGTCGACCTCAGCTGACCGCGCAGCGCGCCTGTTACGTATCGGATGTACACTATTCGCTGGACGCGTACACGAGACTATGGGGGCCGGGGTGCCCAATGCGCCCTGGCTTACCCCCACCGCGCGTATTTTGCGGTATGTTTAGTTTTTGAGCTTTAACGAGATGCGGATGCGTTCTCGTAGAGTCTTGGAGGTTTCATTGCAAAACCTTGACGCGGCGGCCACAGAGTCACTTCGGAAGTCGAGGCATAGAAAGGCAACCAGGGTAGCACGTAACGAACAGTGCAGACAGTGAGCGGCCGTCAAGCGAGGCGGACGCCTACCTGTCGTTTGAACCGGGCCTGGCTGTGGCCGGTGCGGTGGTCTTTTGTTAGCGGTCGGTACCTAAAGCTGGCGCAGAATGCGCGTGCGAAGGGGTGAAGATGCGAGAGATCAAGACGTTTGGCAGCATCCAAGAGGTTATCGAGCTGCCCAACCTCACCAATATCCAGATTAAGTCATACGACACCTTTATGCAACGGGGCGTCGCCTCGAATCTTCGCGGGAATGCCGGCCTCCAGGCTGCGTTTCGGGAGATCTTTCCCATCGATGAGACCGAGCGCGGGCGCCAGACAGGCCTCGTCCTCGACTTCCTCGAGTACTCCCTTGAAGACCCCGAATTCTCCCCCGAGGAGTGCCGCGAGAAGGATCTGACCTACCACGCCGGCCTCTTCGCCAAGTTACAGCTGGTTCACAAGGATACCGGCCTTATCAAAGAGGATCAGGTCTTTCTCGGCGACCTGCCGATCATGACCGAGGATGGATCCTTCGTGATCAACGGGGCCGACCGGGTTATCGTCTCGCAGATTCATCGCAGTCCCGGCGTGTACTTCACCTCCAGCACGCGGGCATCGGGTCAGAGCTTCATGGCGAGCATCATTCCGATGCCGAAGCGGGGCCCCTGGATCGAAGTCGAATTCGACAACAGCGACGTCCTGTGGATGAAGGTCAACAAGCGCAAGTTCCCGTTCACTCTGCTGTTGCGGGTGCTCGGCTATGGCGACGAGCAGATCCGGGAGCTGTTCCGCGGCAACGAAGCGTTGATCGAACCGACCCTCAAAAACGAAGCCGCGGCCGGTGTCACCGCCGACGAGGCGCTGCTGAGGCTGTTCACCATCCTCAGACCCGGGGATCCGCCCAAGGTCGACAAGGCCACCAGCTATCTTTTCAGTCTGCTGGCCGACCCGCGCCGTTACGACCTCGGCGACGCCGGCCGCTTCAAGATCAACTCCAAGCTCGAACTCTCGTACGAAGTGAACACCCTGCTCGGGTTCGAGGACGGGCAGTTCGTCGACTACGGCCTCCTGCCCACCATCGTGTATCTGATCAACCTCCAGGCTGGCAAGGATGGACACATCAAGGACGACATCGACCACCTCGGCAACCGCCGTATTCGCACGGTAGGCGAGCTGGTAGCGGATCAGATCCGGGTCGGCTTAGGGCGCATGGCTCGGGGTGTCCGTGAGCGTATGCTACTCGGCAATCCCGACGCCGCCACCCCACAGAAACTGGTCAACAATCGGCCCGTTGTCGCCGCCCTGCGCGAGTTCTTCGGGCGCAGCCAGCTGTCGCAGTTCAAGGACCAGGTCAATCCGCTCTCCGAGTTGCGCCACAAGCGTCGCATCTCTGCCCTCGGGCCGGGCGGCCTGACCCGGGAACGCGCCGGTTTCGACGTACGCGACGTGCACCGGACCCACTACGGTCGCATCTGTCCGATCGAGACACCTGAAGGGGCCAACATCGGGCTGATCACGTCGCTGGCCTCGTATGCCCAGGTGAACGGGCTGGGGTTCATCGAGGCGCCCTATCGCAAGGTCACCAAAGGTAAGGTCACCGACGAAGTGATCTACATGACCGCGCACGAAGAGGACCGGTACATCATCGCCCAGGCCAACACCCCACTCGGAAAAAATGGCAAGTTCGACACCGATTCGATCGTCGCCCGAGATCTGGGCGACCCCGTGTTTGTGTCGCCCGGTCAGGTCGACTATATGGACGTCTCGCCCAAGCAGATCATTTCGGTCCCTACGGCGCTGATTCCATTCCTGGAGCACGACGACGCCAATCGGGCGTTGATGGGTTCGAACATGCAGTCGCAGGCGGTCCCCCTGATCAAGGCCGAGGCCCCCTACGTTGGAACCGGCGTCGAGGAGCGCGTGTCGCGCGACTCGGGGACGGTGGTCCTGGCGGAGGAGGCCGGCACCGTGACCTATGCCGATGCCACCCGCATCGTCGTCGAGAGCAAGAAGAGGGTCGAGCGCAGCTATCCGCTCATTCGCTTCCAACGCTCGAATCAGAACACCAACCTCGATCAGCACCCGGTGGTGACGATCGGCGACAAGGTCGCCAAGGATCAGGTCATCGCCGACGGCCCGGCCTCGCAGAATGGCCGCTTGGCGCTGGGCAAGAATATCCTCATCGCCATCATGCCGTTCGACGGTTACAATTTCGAAGATGCCATCGTGCTCTCCGAGAACCTGGTGCGCGGCGACGCCTATACCTCGATCCATATCGAGAAGTTCGAGAAGGAGGCGCGGGACACCAAGCTCGGACCCGAAAAGATAACCAGGGATATTCCGGGTCTCTCGGAAGCCGCCTTGCGCGATCTCGACGAGGATGGCGTCGTCCGTATCGGCGCCGAAGTCAAGCAGGGCGATATTCTGGTCGGCCACACCAGCTTCAAGGGTGAGAAGGACCCGACCCCCGAAGAACGCCTGCTGCGGTCGATCTTCGGTGAGAAGGCTCGTGAGGTGAAGGACAGCTCGCTGCGGGTTCCTCCGGGCGACGGCGGCATCGTGCTGCGGACCGTGCGCTTTCGGCGTGGCGAACCCGGCGTCGAACTCAAACCGGGCGTCCAGGAGATGGTCCGGGTATACGTAGCCCAGAAGCGCCGCCTCATCGAGGGGGACAAGCTGGCCAACCGGCACGGCAACAAGGGGGTCGTGGCCAAAATCCTGCCCCCTGAAGACATGCCCTACCTCGAGGACGGCACCCCGGTGGACCTGGTTTTCAATCCGCTCGGCGTTCCCTCGAGGATGAATCTGGGCCAGATCCTCGAGACGCACCTGGGTCTGGCAGCGTACAAGAATGGCTTTTCGTACGTCACGCCGGTCTTTGATGGGGCCACCGAAGACGAGATAAAGACGCTTCTGGTGGAGGCTGCTGAGCAGGACATCGCCGGCAATCGCGACGCCGGGTTCAGCGCCGACAAGCGCGAACTAGAAGTCATCCGGCGGGCCGCCAAACTCGGGGTGCTCGATACCGATCTGGATACCGAGGATGCCCAGAAGGAGCTGGCCAAGGCCGGCAAGGCGGTTCTCTTCGACGGCCGCACCGGGGACGCCATCGACGCCCCTATCGTGGTCGGGATCATGTACGTGATGAAGCTCTACCACATGGTGGAAGACAAGATGCACGCCCGTTCCACCGGCCCCTACAGCCTCATCACCCAGCAGCCGCTGGGGGGCAAGGCGCAGTTTGGCGGGCAGCGGCTAGGCGAGATGGAGTGCTGGGCGCTTCAGGCCCACGGTGCCGCCTACACGCTGCAGGAGATGCTCACCATCAAATCGGATGACATCGACGGCCGCAATGCGGCCTACGAAGCCATCGTCAAGGGCCACGACGTGCTCGAGCCCACCATCCCCGAGTCGTTCAAGGTATTGGTCAAGGAACTGCATTCGCTGGGCCTCGACGTCGCGGTTCTAGATGACGACGAGAAGCCGGTAAGCATCTTCGACGAGTCGGGCCGTCACTGGTAGGCGGCGAGGAGGCCTGCATATCGTGAAGGAAATTCGCGCATTCAATCGGGTAAAGATCGGCATCGCCTCCCCGGAGCGCATCCGGGGGTGGAGTTACGGCGAGATCACCAAACCCGAAACCATCAACTACCGAACCCTGAAACCGGAACGTGACGGGCTCTTCGACGAGCGTGTGTTCGGACCCGAAAAGGACTGGGAGTGCGCCTGCGGCAAGTACCGTGGTCAACGGTTCGCCGGCAAGGTCTGCGAGCGCTGCGGCGTCGAGGTTACCAAGTCGACCGTGCGCCGCTACCGAATGGGGCACATCGAACTGGCCACCACCTGCGCTCATATCTGGTACGTCAAGGACATCCCCAGCAAGATCGGTTCGCTGCTGAATCTGTCGACGAGTCAGCTCGAGCAGGTTCTCTACTTCGCCAAGTACATCGTCACGGATCCGGCGGGCGCCCAGTTGGGCGGCCGGCCGCTGCGCCGCGGGGATCTACTCACCGACGACGAATACCGGCAGCTGCGCTTTGGCCAGCAGGAGACCTACACCGTGTCGCAGGGCGAAGATGCCCTGGTGGCCGATGGCGAAGCGGTGGAAGTGGGTCAGGCGCTGGCCAAGGATGTCAAATCGAAGCTCGAGGGCATTGCCCAGTACCGCTTCTCACGGAAGGTGACGTTCGACTACCGCGAATCGCGCGACGCCCAGATTCAGTTCGCCAAGGGCAATTGGATCGAAGAGGAATCCTACTTGGGCGGACAGCCGCTGGCTGAGCTATCTGAGGATTTTGTCATCGCCGCTGCTGCCGAAGGGGTGGCGGAGCTGGTGCCCATCGGTACCGAGGGCGGCATCATCAACCTCCGCGACGTAGGCGAAGATAGGGTGGTCGCCACCTATCTGATCCCGACCGGGGTCGAGATCCTGGTTGGCGATGGGGAGTTCGTCGAAGAGGGGGCCGAACTCGCCAAGGCGGCCTCCGGAACCACCCTGAACCTTCCCAAGGACGCCGAGGCTATTACCCGCGCCAGCAAGGCCAAGAACAAGCGGGTCACCGTGACCCTTCAGGTCGACTGGGCGCGCCGCGAGCTACATGAGATCAACCCGACCATGCACGTTCTGGTCGGTGACGGGGCCGATGTCGTAGCGGGCGAGAAGATCATCGGCGCCATCGATGCTGCGCAGGAGATCGTAGCCGCTGCCGACGGCACCGTGCATCTGTCCGAGCCCGCCAGCATCATCGTGTCGCGGGCGCAGGTCTACCCCTATCAGGACGAACCGATCGTCGTCAACGGCGATCGGGTGCTGCCTGGGGACGACCTGGCCGACGAAGGCTCGGTCAAGACCGAGATTCCGGGCCGCGTCGAGATCGACCTGGTTCGCAATCAGGTGCGGGTCATCGAGTCGTACGATTTCGAAGCCAAGATGGGTGCCGAGGCGGTGTGGGAGTTGCTCAACTCGCTCGAACTCGAGACCCTCGAGGCGGAGCTGGCCGAAGAGATGGGTTCGCCGTCGCGTCACAAACGGGCCAAGGCCCGCAAGCGGCTCGAGGTCGTCCGTAGCTTCATCTCCTCCGGCAACGATCCTGTGTGGATGATTCTCGAGGCGGTGCCGATCATGCCGCCTGCCCTGCGGCCGATGGTCCAGGTCGAGGGTGGCCGCTTCGCGACCAGCGACCTCAACGATCTCTACCGGCGCCTCATCAATCGCAACAACCGTCTCAAGAAGCTGATGGCTCAGGGCGCTCCCGAAATGATCATCCGCAACGAAAAGCGAATGCTTCAGGAGGCGGTCGACGCCCTGATCGACAATGGGCGTCGCGGTTCGGCGGTCGTGCACCCCGGCTCCGATCGACCGCTCAGAAGCCTCACCGATCTGCTCGGTGGCAAGCAGGGACGCTTCCGGCAGAACCTGCTGGGCAAGAGGGTGGACTACTCTGGACGCTCGGTGATCGTGGTGGGACCGCAGCTCAAGCTCCACCAGTGTGGCGTGCCCAAGCGCATGGCTTTGGAGCTGTTCAAGCCGTTCCTGTTCAAGAAGCTCGAAGAGCGCGGCATCGTCTCCAATATCAAGAGCGCCCGCAAAATGCTCGAGCGCTACCGCGATACCCGCGACGAGATCTGGGACGCCCTCGAAGAGGTCATTCAGGACCGCGTGGTGCTTCTCAACCGGGCTCCGACGCTGCACCGCCTCGGCATTCAGGCGTTCGAACCGGTTTTGGTCGAAGGCCAGGCCATTCAGCTCCACCCGCTTGTCTGTGAGGCGTTCAACGCCGACTTCGACGGTGACCAGATGGCCATCCACGTTCCGCTGTCGGTGTACGCCCAGGCCGAGGCGCGGCTGCAGATGCTCAGCTCCCACAACCTGCTGTCACCGGCCCATGGCAACCCCAACGTGCAGGCCAGCCGCGATATCATCCTGGGGCTGTTCGTTCTGACCCAGGTCCACGCCGGCCGCAAGGGTGTCGGCAACAAGTATCGCACCATCAAGAAGGCCTTCGAGTCCTATGCTAAAGGCGAGGTCGACCTCAACTCGTCGATCGTGGTTCGCGGCCAGGAGAGTTCGATCGGCCGACTCAAATACCGGTTCTCGTCGGTCGATGAGGCGCTGCTCGCCGTTGAGGGCGGCGAGATCGACATGCAAGACGTTGTCACTGTCGACATCGACGGGGAGCTGGTTCACACCAGCCCCGGGCGTATGTTCTTCGCCCGGCTGGTCAAGGAGACGGTGGCCGAGGACGGGGTCGAGGTGCCCGCCTCGATGATTCGCTACGACACCGCCTACGAGCGGAGCGCCCTTCGCGATCTGGTGACCGACAGCTTCAAGCTGCTCGGTATCGACCAAACTGCCAAATTACTCGACGCCCTCAAGCAGCACGGGTTCGAGCTCTCGACCGTTTCCGGCATCACGATCGGGATCGACGACGTGTCCATTCCGCCCGCCAAGCGGGAACTTCTCGACGAGGCCCAGGGCAAGCTGGAGCGCATCAATGCGGCCTACGATCGCGGCTTCGTAACCGATCGGGAACGCAAGCAGCAGGTCATCCGGCTCTGGAACGACACGACCGAACAGGTGAAGCAGGCGGTGTTCGACAACTTTCAGGACAACTACCCATTCAATCCGCTGTACGTCATGTCCCAGTCCGGTGCTCGGGGCAATCCCCAGCAGATTCGTCAGCTGGCCGGCATGCGCGGCCTGATGTTGAAGCCGTCGGGCGAGACCATCGAACTGCCCATTCGCGCCAACTTCCGGGAGGGGCTCGACGTTCTCGAGTACTTCATCTCCACCCACGGTGCCCGCAAGGGTGGCGCCGACACCGCCCTTCGGACTGCCGACTCCGGCTACCTTACCCGCAAACTGGTCGACGTCGCCCACGAGCTGGTCGTGCGTGACGAGGACTGTGGTTCGGCCGAGTTCATGACCGTGCCGCTCTACCTTGACGACGGCCGCAAGCGGCCCCGCAATCAGGTCGAGATGAGCCTCTACGGTCGTCACTTGGCCCTCGAATTCCAGATTGGCGATCTCGAACTCGAGGCCAACAGCGTGCTCATGAAAGAGGAGCTCGACGCCATCTTCTCCCGCCTCGACGATCACCCCGAGGTCGTCGAGTTATTCGTGCGCAGCCCCCTTACCTGCCAGACCCGAACTGGGGTTTGCCGCAACTGTTACGGGCTCGACATGTCCACCATGCGGGCGGTGTCGCTGGGTGAAGCGGTGGGCGTCATCGCCGCCGAATCGATCGGCGAGCCCGGCACCCAGCTCACCATGCGGACGTTCCACACCGGCGGTATCGCCACCGGGAGCGACATCACCCAGGGCCTCCCACGCGTGATCGAACTGGTGGAGGCGCGCAAGCCCAAGGTCCGGGCGGTGATCAGCGACCTCGACGGCGTGGTCTCGATCGAAGAGGATGACGAACGCTACCGCGTGACGGTGACCAGTGACGACGGCGAGTTTCACAAGACCTACCGCATCGACCGGAACGCGCGCCTGGTGGTCCGCGATGGCGACAAGGTCGAAGCGGGCGATCAGCTCACGCGGGGCGCCATCAACCCCCACGATCTGCTCGAGTCTCGCGGTCCCGAGGCCGTCCAGGTCTATCTAGTCGAAGAGATCCAGCGGGTCTACCGCGGCCAGGGGGTCTCGGTTCACGACAAGCACATCGAGGTGATCGTTCGGCAGATGCTCAAGTACGTCGAGATCCTCGATCCGGGTGACAGCGACTTCCTCGAGGGTCAGACTATCGAACGGTTCGATATCGAGGTGGTTAACGACCAGCTGCTCGACGAGGGCAGCACCCCCGCCAGTTGGAAGCCGGTGTTGCTCGGCATCACCAAGGCCAGCCTGTCTACCAGGTCGTGGCTGTCGGCCGCCAGTTTCCAGCACACCACCCACGTGCTTACCGAAGCGGCGGTCTCCGGCAAGGTGGACCACCTCGCCGGTCTCAAAGAGAACGTCATCCTCGGGCGCCTCATTCCCGCGGGCACGGGGCTAGCGATGATTCGTAGCGTCCGGGTGGCCGACGAACGCATGCTCGAAAAGCAGAAAGAGGTTCAGACTGGCGCTCCCGTAGTGAGCCGCGCCGTCGGAGAGCGGGGACAGCAGCCCGAAGCCTGAGAGCGTTCCAAACACGACGACGCCCTGCCGGGCCGAATGTGATTCGTTCGGCCCGGCTTTTGTACCCCTTGCTGCCCGGTGATAACGTTGAGGGTGTGCATAGTGCGGACCTCAAGCCCTACCGCAAGGCCTTCACACACTCCTACAGCGTCGGCACCCGTCCGGTGCTGGAACTCCTCGCCCGGCGGCCCGGCGATGCCCTTGCGGTGATGGTCCATCCCAAGGGAGCGCGTTGTCGAGGGGTTGCCGAAGCGAAATCGCTGGCCACCTCGGCAGATATTCCCGTCCACCACTCCGAGCGGCTGGTAGCCAGCCTCAGCCGCAAGGACAATGTCTTTGTGGTGGCGGCCTTCCGGAAATACCGGGAGGCGCTCAGCGCGCGGCGGGATCACCTGGTGTTGGTCCAGCCGGCCGACTTTGGGAATCTGGGTACCATCGTCAGGACGGCCCTGGGATTCGGTTTGGAGGATATCGCTCTGATCGGACCGTCCGCCGACGACTTTCACCCTAAGGTCGTGCGGGCCTCCATGGGTAGCCGTTTTTCGGTGCGAGTGGAGCGCTTCGACCGCTTCGAACGGTATCTGGAGTGTTACCCGCGGACCTGTTATCCATTTGTGTCCGAGGCGGGAACGCCCTTGCCGGAGGCACACTTCGCGGCTCCCTGGGCCCTGGTGTTCGGTCCAGAAGGGGGCGGTCTCAGTCCCGATATCGTCGCCGCGGGTAGCCCGGTCACCATCCCCCAACGACCGCGCATCGACTCGTTCAACCTGTCGGTGGCGGTCGCCGTGGCGCTGTACGAGGCCGACCGATCATGATCCTCGCCCTGGACCCGGGTAAGAACCTTGGCATGGCGCTGGTTTCACCCGCTGGAGGTCTCGTCGAAGGCGCGATCATCACCCTTGCCGACCTCGATGCGCTCGCGTGGTCTCGAATGACGGAAGTGGTCGTAGGCGACGGCACGGGGAGCGACCTGGTGCAGGAAAGGCTCCAGCTGTTGGGGATCGACTTTGTGCTTATAGATGAGACCGATACCTCTATCGAGGCCAGGAGACTCTACTTCCGGGCAAACCCGGTGAGAGGGCTTCAGCGGTTGTTTCCAGCAGGCCTGCGGACGCCGCCACGGGCCATCGACGACTTCGCCGCTTACGCCATCGCGCTTCGGTATCTAAAGCGGTCGCGCAGGCCGCCTTGAGGCGGCCCTCCCGCCACGCCGGTGGGTCGGCGGGGCCTCAGTTCAGCCCCTCTTCATCTCCGGCATTCATCAGTGCCCGGGCCTCGCCGCTGCCGATGTCCAACACGGCGCTTATCTCGCCAGCCAACAGGCGCTGAGCACGGCGGTAGGCCTGACGGTCGAGATCGGGCAGACCGCGCTCGAGATCCCAACGTCGCAGCTCACTTGCCAGCGTGGCGATCTGGTAGGGATCGCCGCTGGTCAGGATGTCGGTGACCCTGCGGTGACGGGCAGCCCACTGCTTGGGGAGGTTGATTCGTCCGTTCTGAAGGCGCTCGAGCACGCTGGTCACTTCGTCGTTGGTGAGGGCCGGTCGGAGGCCGGCCTCCTGGGGTGCGTCCACCGGAACGAAGGCACGCGAGGTGCCGTTCGGGAAATCGACCTGATAGTACTGCATGTCGTTCCCGGCAACGGTCTTGGTGGTGGTTCCAGAGACCACCCCTACGCCATAAGGGGGCAATACCACCTGATCCCCATCCTTGAAATACTTGGCTGAATCTTTCACTCTCCCGCTCCCTCCCGGGTGTCACACGACGCCCACCGCCGAACGTATTCGGTGGGTTAGTTCGTCGCGTTGTGTTTTGGGTGCGTGGACTGTGCTTTGTGGTTGCTAGAGTCGAGATCAAAGAACACAATCACGAAAGGTATTGTAGCAGAATTGGGTGCGGGTTGCACGAGGTTCACCTACCGGATGCGACCTCGTTCCTGCAGATCGGGCGGGGCATCGTCCCGGTTCGATTTTCGCTGCATGATTCGCCCTCCCCACATGGTCAGGGTCACGCCAGAAAGTAGCACCAGAGCGCCGAGGACTGTCAGCGCGGTCGGTACCTCCGCGAACACGAGCAGTGCGAGCACGCTAGCCCCCACAGGTTCGAGCAGGGCCACCGTCGTGACCACCGTCGGATCGATATGTTTCATGAGGTAGTTGATGCTGGTGTGGCCAACTAGCTGAGGGACGAGCGCCAGCAGTGCGATCCACAGAAAGGTCGTTGCACCGTAGCCCACCAGGTAGGGCAGACCCAGCAGCCACGGCAACGGCAGCAACACCACGGCCGACACGCCGTAGGCCACCCCGACATAGGCCCCGAGGCCGACGCCGGACAACTGCACGCTGCGACCCAGCAGCAGATAGCTGGCGAGGAACACCGCACCGACCAGGGCCAGCGCGTCGCCGACCAGCGGTGCACTCCCACTCGCAAGATCGCCAAACCCTATGACCGCGCCGCCGGCCACAGCGAGGAGGACCCCCAAGAGGATTGTCAGGGTCGGAACCCGGCTGAGCAGCAGCCAGCTGAGTAGCGCCACCCACAGCGGCGTGGTGGACCCCAGAGTGACCGCTGCGGCCACGGAGGTGTACGACAAAGAGGTGATCCAGGTGGCGAAATGCGCTGCCAGCAAGACCCCCGCCAGCAGCGTCAGGCCCAGGGCGCGCCCACGAAGGGCGGTTTTGCGCAGGCTACGGATGGTCCAGGGCAGCATCACCAGCGCTGCCAACACCATACGGTAGGCCGCCACCACCACGCCGGGAGCGTCGGCCAGCCGAATGAAGATGGCGGCCAGGCTGCTGGCCAGCACAGCTACCGCCAGCAGCGACACGATTCGGGCTGCGCTGGGGCCTGCCATGGGCGCTATGGTACCCCGTGCGGGGTAGAGTAACCGGCGAGAGGGACGCACCGTGCTGCGATTTCCAGCGGAGTTTACCTGGGGGGTTTCGACCGGTACCGCGAGGTCATCCGCGAGTCTGGGTTCGAGCCGAACGAGAGCTAGCGCTTCGCCCCACGGCCAGCGCCACCACGGACCACCCAGCGATCATTACAGCGCCTCCGACCGGAGCCACGGCGCCGAGCCAGCTCTGATCGCTAAGCACCAGCAGGTACAGGCTGGTAGAGAAGATGGCGCTGCCGCCGAACAGGGTCCAGCCCCCCGCCGTCAGCAGGCGTCCGGGTTCGAACCGGCCCACGCCCAAGGCCAGCAATGCCAGACCGTGGTAGAGCTGGTAGCGGACCGCTGTTTCGAAGGTGTCGAGGCGTTCGGGCGTCACCAGGTCGCGCAGTGCGTGGGTACCGAAAGCTCCGAGGGCAACGCCGAGACCCGCCAGGACTGCACCGACGGTGGCGAACGTCCTCACGAACCCCCGTTACCGGCCAGTGGCCAGGCCGCCTCGGACTTGGGGGCGTGAAGCCTGACCGGTACGATCGTCTTCTGGGCAAGGCGGCCATCTTGCAGGTGAAGGATGACGTCGGAGTGGTTCGCCAGCGACGAATCGTGGGTGACCACAAGCACGGTGCGACCGTCGGATGCGACGTCGCGCAGCGCGCTCAGGACCTCCTGACCGCTGGTCGAGTCCAGATTGCCGGTAGGCTCATCGGCAAAGATCACCTTGGGGTCGTTGGCCAAAGCTCTGGCCAAGGCGACCCGCTGCCGTTCTCCTCCGGAGAGCCGCTGGGGACGATGATGGGCGCGGTGCGCAACCCCAAACCGTTCCAACAGGTGTTTGGCCCGTCGCTCACGTTCCCCGTGCGGGATCCCGGCCAACCCCATGGGAAACGTGACGTTCTGTCTGGCAGTGAGTACAGGAACCAGGTTCAACGACTGGAACACAAAGCCGAAGGTCTTCAGGCGAAGCTCGGAACGTTGCCGTTCGTTGAGGGCCGCAATAGGAGCGTCATCGAGCAGGACATCGCCTGAGGAGAGGGTATCGAAACCGGCTAGAAGATTGAGTAGGGTGGACTTTCCGGAGCCGGACGGGCCCATGATGGCCGTCACCTTGCCGGCCTCGAAAATGTGGGAGACATCGACCAAGGCAGGCACATCGCCAGCGGGGGCACGGTAGATCTTGCTCAGCGCTCTGGCTTCAAGCACGAGGGAGAGCATACCCTGGCGCGGCCGCCTGGGTGTCGTGGCGATCCGGGTCGGCCGTCAACGACCGCCACCGCCGCCACCGCCACCACCGCCACCACCGCCGCCGCTCGAGCCCCCCGAGGAGGCCGAGGCGGAGGCCGCAGAGAGGGCACTCGACAGCGAGGTCACCGAGCGCGACAGGGAGGCGAAGTCCGAGACATTGCCGGTCCCCATCCACGCCCCGCGGCGGGCCAGGGTGGTTTCGTCGATCCCGGCCAGCGGAGCGGCCCGATTGAGATTCTTGAGGAACTGCTGGGCGACCCCGAGCGAAGCGGCGTAGACGAAGTAGCGATCCCAGAGTCTGAAGAAATCGTCGGGAGCGCCCTTCATCTGGGTGTAGTCGGTCAGGGTCCGCTTGAAGCCTTGCCAGCCGTACACCTCTGCTGCCACCTCTTCACGCCAGGCGGGCAGGGCGCCCCCAGCGATGAACCCCAGGATGGCGCATAGCACCCCGGCAGCGATGAACTCGATCCTGGCGACGCCGAACGTCAGGAAGGCGCTGATGCCGCAGACTGCCACCGCCAGGGCGGCGCGACCACCCCAGCGGCGGGCGGCGCGCTGGCTCTCGGCCGAGGTGAGCGGCCCGCCGAGGCGTGACTCGATCCAGTCTCGGGGCTTCTTGCGCCAGGACGTCAGGAAGCGGCTCGCGTGCTTCTGGGAATACGCCCGGAGTTCGCGGAATTCGAGGTGGTTGGGATCGCCGCGCTTGCGCTGTTGAGCCGCCTTCTTCAGATAGTCGAGGACATCTGCCTCGAAGCTCTCGAGTCCTTCGGTCGGCTTGTCGAGGTCTAGCATCATCTCGAATTTGCGGCCCTTGCCGGTAAACTCGCCGTAGCCCCGGCGGGCGAGGTCCATGATGGTGGCGTGGAAGGCAGGTCCGGAAGCCATACCTCCAGGGTTCTGCGTCTGGATGGCCGCTACGGCTGCTGGCGGAATATCGCTCGGCGGCTCAAAGGGATATTTCATGCTGGGAATGTCGGGTTCACGCCCGTAGCGGTTGTAGGCCTGCCACAC
Organism: Trueperaceae bacterium; assembly: GCA_963662295.1. Lineage (GTDB taxonomy): Bacteria > Deinococcota > Deinococci > Deinococcales > Trueperaceae. The sequence continues at coordinate 2,162,021 of OY759346.1, read as the reverse complement.
CCCGTTGGCCAGCCACAGCAAGATGGCGAGCCCGATCAACCCCCACAAAGGGTTGCGACGGATGGCCCCGAAGCGGCGCTGATTCTCAAGAATTCCGGCGATTCTCGCCTCATCTTCGAGAAGTTCCTGGAACCCCTGTCGCGTCCCGCGGACGGTGAATACGGCCGGGTCCATGAGGTAGCGAATCTCTACACCCTCGCCGGCCGGAATTCGGTCGAAGCGTACCGTCAGGACGTTGCGTTGATCGGCCAGACCCACGAAGGGCTGCTCGGGGTTGGAAAAACGGTGGACGTAGGCGTCGAAGGGTGCCGCCATGGTGCCTGGCGCGGTCACCGTCAACACGTAGCCGACGGTCTCCACGTTTTTGCGCCCGAAGATCTCCCAGTACCACTGCACCACATCGCTGAAGGGCTCCACGCTGCCCTCGAGGCGGTAGCGGAAGCGGACCCGGCGTTGCTGGATGCGCACGTTGTTTCTGACCACCAGTTCGGTGCCGGCATCACCGCTCGCACAGGCCTGGGTGAAGGTGGTGGCGGGGGGCCCGGGATCGATAGCTCCCGAGCCTGGGAGGAGAACGACCCGTTCGTTTGGGGAGTGCTCGATACAGATAAAGGCATCGCCGAAGTCCTCATTGGTCCAGAGGGTGCGTTCGTCGTTCACCAGAATGGTGCCGTCAGGGAGGATGGCGACCTGCTGAACCACGTTGCGCCACTCGAAGCGGGCCTCGACAAAGCCCACCAGGACCGCGAAGGCCACCAGCACCAGCGTACGTTTGGGCATGCCCCTATCCTAAGGCCTGAAGGGCGTGGATGTCACTCCCGGGCCACCGCCACGGCGATGGGAATGTTGGCAGCTCTGGCAGCGGGGATGAGGCCCGAGAACAGGCCCATGGCCAGCGCCACTGCCACCGCAAAGAGCACCAAACGCAGGGTCAGGCTGGCGACTTCGAGGCCGATCACATCCATGGTGACGAAGTTGACGACCACGATACCGAGGCGTCCGACAACTATTCCGGCCGCCGCGCCAACCAGACTTAGGAGTACCGACTCGATCAGCACCAGCCCGAACAGGAAACGCGGTTTGGCGCCCACGGCCCGCACCACGCCGAATTCGCGGGTGCGTTCGAACACGCTCATCAGCATGGTGTTGGCGACCGCGATGGCGCCGACGATCAGGGCGATGGCGCTGATGCCCAGGCGCAACACGTCCGCCACCCGGATACCCTCCTCGATCACGCCCAACACGTCGGAGCGCGTTTGAAAGCCGAGATCTGGAAAGGCCTGACCAAGCGCCTCAGCGGTTTCGGCCGCGCGACCGGGTTCGTCGAGATCGAGGGCGATGAATGATATCCGGTCGGTAATCCCGATCGCCTCCTGCAGCCGGGGTAACGGCACCAGGATGGCGTTGTCGAGCAGACCGCCGGCTGAGGCCGCGATGCCGATGATGGTGAAGCTGTTCTGGGGATTGAGGCGCAGAACGTCGCCGACCTCGAGCATGTTGCGGTCCGCTGCTTGGGATCCGACCACGGCGACCTGGTTAACCTCATCTTCAGGGGTGAGGTAGCGTCCTGCCACGATCTCGACATCGCTGTAGAGCTGCTTCATGTCGGTTGCCGCCGGCAGTCCCTGGAATACGAACGAGCTGCTGGCGGTGAGGCCGCCACGAATGTAGAACAGCAGGGGGGTGAGGCGGGTGATCCCGTAGGAGGAAGACACCGCTTGCAGGGCCCCGAGGTAGTCGACAGGCAGTTGCGGAACCGAGGCGAGAGAGCTGGCGTCGAACGGTCCGTAACTCACCTGAAGGTCTGGTCCCAGGCTGCCGATCTCTTCGGAAAAGATGCGTCGAACGCCTTCGCCGAGCGACAGAAAGACGACCGTGGAGCCTACTGCCACGGCGACTCCAAGCGCCGTAAGAAAGGTTCGCAGGGGACGATGTCGCAGCGCGCTCCCAGCCAGTTGCCAGAGCATTGTTGCCCCTGACCCTACGGCCCGAAGGCGCGGCCCAGAACCGCGCCGCTGGAGCCGAGGACGCCCAGATCCTGACCGTTAACGAATACCTGTACCCCGGCGGCGTTGCCCACATGAACGTATACCGGGAGGTCGAACAGGTAGCGCTCGCCGGCGGGCACGGTGGTGTAGACGAGCCGATCGCCGGAGTTTCTTTCGGTGCTCTGGTACACCTCGAGCCAGGTCTCTTCGGTAATCACGAGGGAGATCTGTCCATCGCCGGTAGCTGGCGCGGCGATCACCTCCGGCTCACCGTCGTCACCCGCCGCGGTAGGGGCTTCTTGGGAATCGTCGGCGACCAGCGAGATGGCCAAGGCCCGGGAGAAACTCAGATCGAAGTTTCCCTCGAAGGGCACGAATCCATCCAAGGTCGCCCGAACCTGCCGCTCCGCTCTGGCGGTGACCGGGATTCCGAGCAGGGGCGTGGTTCCAGGGAGCTCGAATCCGTCGATGCTGACTCTGGCGCCCGGAGGCTCCGTTTCGATGTCGATGGTGACCTCCTGGCCCGGTGCCGGTGCGGTGTCGGTATCGGACTCGGCCGGGGTGACGTCGGTGTTGGGGACGCTCTCTTGTGGGGTAGCCGTCTGCGGAACCGTCACCGGTCGATCGCCCGAGCTGCCGCTGCCCGGGTTGAACAGGAGGCTGTTGAAACCCCAGACCGCCAAGGCGACGAGAACCGCGACCAACAGGAGGGTGGGGAACCAGGGGCCTAGCTGAATGGCACGGCGGGCCGGCCGTTCGGTCCGCGGCGCCCGTTTTCGCTCTTCCTCGGGCTGCTGTTCGAGCGTGCTCACGCCTACCGCTTGACGGCGTTCGTGGAGGTAGGCGTCGACGAGGCGATCGCTGCTGAGGCCCACGGCCTGGGCGTAGAGGCGGAGGAAATTGCGACTGTAGACGTCTTCAGGAAGGTCCTCATAGCGCCCTTCCTCGAGGGCCTTCAGATACTCCTTGCGGACATGGGTCACCTCGGCCACATCGGAGAGTTCCATGCCGCGGCTCAGACGTGCCTGGCGAAGGATTTCGCCGAGGCTCTTCGGCCGACCCGCCTCGCCGGGCTGATCTGGGGTTTGGGGGACATCGCTCATGGAAGACTCCTGAGGTGTGGTGCCGGATGCAGGGCGCTGGCGATCGCTGCGGCCAGCGCGGCGTTCTCCTCCAGCAGCCGCAGGTTCACGGCCACGCTGCGACCCTCGGACAGAGCTGCCAGCCACTTCAGAAGATAGGGCGTGAGATCCTTGCCCTTCATCCCGGCCGCCTGGGCCTCGCTCCGGGCCTCCTTCAGGATCCCGTCGAGCTCCGCAGCTGTGAGGCCCGAGGACACCGGTTTGCAAACCAATAGGCCGGCGGACATGCCGAGTTCCCGCTGGGCCTTGGCGAAGGTGGCTACCTCCTCGGGGGAGTCGCAGCGGAGCGGAACCGCCCACTCCGTTTCAGGTACAAAGAAGCCCGCCAGCCGATCGGTTCGGTAGCCGACGACCGGAACACCGAGACTTTCGAGGCGTTCCACGGTCGCTTCAGCGTCGAGAATACTCTTGGGGCCAGCGCAGACGGTGGTCACCGGGTAGCTGCCGAGCGCTCGGAGATCGGCCGATTCGTCGAACGGAAGGTCGTGGACGCCACCGATCCCGCCGGTGGCAAAGACGTCGATCCCGACGGCGCTGGCGGCGTGGAGGGTGGCCGCTACCGTGGTTCCAGCCAGCGCCCCACCGGCGAGCAGCGGTCCCAGGTTCCACAGCGAAGCCTTGTCGGCTCGCCCGGCAGCGAGCCGTCGGAGCTCGGGCGGCTCGGCGCCCACGACCAGACGGCCATCGAGTACCGCCACGGTGGCCGGTTCGGCCCCGGCCGAGCGGAGGGTCTGCTCGAGTCCTAAGGCGAGATCGAGGTTTTCGGGTTCCGGTAGCCCGTGGGTGATCACCGTCGATTCGAGCGCGACCACAGGCCTGCCTTCGTCGAGTGCGCGGGCGATGCGCGGAGCCACACGGTACACGCCGGCCATGATACCTTACCGGGTAGCCGTCGTTCGCGCCCGCAGCTGCCGAGGAAGGCCGCCCCTGCCTAATTTGGGGCGAAACTCGAGCCCGGTAGACGGTGTGCTAAACTCCCGCCGTGGAGATCCCCGATCTGACCACTATCGGCCCGATTCTCGAGCAGCTCAGTTTCGGGGTCATCGCCGGTTTTGCCGCCGGTTACGCTTTCAAGAAGCTCGGCAAGCTCCTGGCGGTCGCCATAGGGTTGCTGTTTATCGTCCTTCAGCTGTTGGCCTTCTACGGGTTCGTAACCATCAACTGGGCCGAGGTGCAGTCGCGGGTGGATCCGATGCTCGAGACGGATTCGTTGTCTCAGGCATGGCGCAATGTGCTGGGCGTGCTTACCTACAACATCACGTTTGCCGCCGCGTTCGTTCCAGGGTTCATCTTTGGGCTTCGCCGCGGGTGAGGTGCGGGTCGGCAGCGGTTTTGCGCCGGGACGCTCAGCTTTCCTTCGTCGGAACTGCTCAAAATGCCTTGACACAATTCGGGTTGGCGCCTTACCATGTAATGTCTTAGCACTCGCCGCTGGTGAGTGCTAAAAATTGCCCCAACAGTCTGGAGGCGTAATGCCAGCAACGGAGGAGAGAATGACCCTGAAACCGCTGGGTGACAAAGTCGTCGTAGAGGTTATCGACGAGCCGCAAACCACGTCGAGTGGGATCGTTTTGCCCGATACCGCCCAGGAGAAGAGCCAGCGCGGCACGGTACTCGCTGTCGGCACCGGCAAGGTGCTCGACAACGGTGAGCGCGTCGCCTTGGAAGTCAAGGCGGGCGACACCGTGGTGTTCGCGAAGTACGGTGGGACCGAGATGAGCCTCGACGGCAAAGAACTCATGATCCTGAGCGAACGCGACATTCACGCGATCGTCGAATAACGGAGGAGATTGCACTTCAATTATGGCTAAAGATCTAATTTTCAAAGAAGAGGCCCGCCGCAACCTCGAGCGCGGCGTGAACGCGGTCGCTAACGCGGTGAAGGTCACCCTGGGACCCAAGGGCCGCAACGTGGTGCTCGAGAAGAAATTCGGCAGCCCCACCATCACCAAGGACGGCGTTACCGTCGCCAAGGAAATCGAGCTGGCCGACCACCTGGAAAACGTCGGGGCAAAGCTGCTGATCGAGATCGCCAGCAAGACCAACGACATTACCGGTGACGGCACCACCACCGCCACCGTGCTCGGTCAGGCGATCGTTCGTGAAGGCCTGCGCAACGTGGCCGCTGGTGCCAACCCGCTCGCCCTCAAGCGCGGCATCGACAAGGCTGTCGAGGCGGCCGTAGCCGCGATCGCCGACATGTCGCAGCCCATCGAAGATTCCAAGGCGGTTGCGGAAGTCGCCGGCATCAGCGCCAACGAGCCCGAGGTCGGCGATCTGATCGCCGAATCGATGGACAAGGTCGGGCGCGACGGCGTCATCACGGTCGAAGAGTCCAAGGGGCTCGACACCGATCTCGATGTGGTCGAAGGTATGCAGTTCGATAAGGGCTACCTGAGCCCCTACTTCGTCACCGACTCCGACGCCATGGAGGCGGTGCTCGAAGACCCCTACATCTTGATCCATGAAAAGAAGATCAGCGCCCTCAAGGACCTGCTGCCGGTGCTCGAGCAGGTTGCCCAGACCGGCAAGCCGCTGATGATCATCGCCGAGGATGTCGAAGGCGAAGCGTTGGCGACGTTGGTGGTCAACAAGCTGCGCGGCACCCTTAACGTTGCCGGGGTGAAGGCGCCTGGCTTCGGCGACCGCCGCAAGGAGATGCTAAAGGATATCGCGTCCGTCACCGGCGGCGAAGTGGTCAGTGAAGAGCTTGGCCACAAGCTCGAGAACACCGCCCTGAGCCAGCTCGGTCGGGCCAAGAGGGTGCGGATCTCGAAGGACGAGACCACCATCATCGAAGGCTTGGGCGATCACGACGACATCGATTCGCGGGTCCGTGGCATCAAGGGCGAGATCGAAACCACCGACAGCGACTACGCCCGCGAGAAGCTCCAGGAGCGCCTCGCCAAGCTCGCCGGTGGCGTGGCCGTGATCCGCGTAGGGGCCGCCACCGAAACCGAGCTCAAAGAGAAGAAGCACCGCTTCGAGGACGCCCTCTCGACCGCCCGTTCGGCCGTAGAAGAGGGGATCGTCGCCGGCGGTGGGGTCACCCTGATCCACGCCATCGACGCCGTCCAGGGGGTCGCCGACAGCCTCAGTGGCGACGAGCAGACCGGCGCCCTGATCCTGACGCGTGCCCTCGAGGAGCCTGCCCGTCAGATCGCGGCCAACGCTGGCGCCGAGGGTTCGGTGGTGGTGAACGCCATCAAGAACAACAACGACGGCAAGTACGGCTACAACGCCGAAACCGACGCCTACGTCGACGATATGTTTGCGGCCGGCATCGTCGACCCCGCCAAGGTGACGCGCATCGCCTTGCTGAACGCCGCCTCGATCGGCAGCCTGCTGCTCACCACCGAAGCGATCATCGCCGACAAGCCCGAGAAGGATGCGCCGCCGATGCCGGGTGGTGCCCCCGACATGGGCGGTATGGACTTCTAAGCACCAGCCAAGCCAAAAGCTAGTCCCGGGAGCGGCCTGACAGTCGCTCCCTATTTTTTTCCTAGTAGCTTGCTGGTATCGTTGCACGATGCCGAAACCGCTCTCCGATCTCGTCGGCGCGGGCCAGATCCTGCCACGCTACGGGGGCGGCTCGATCGCCAATCTGCCTCCGACCATCGGAGCGCTACTCGGTGTCGACGAGGGGTGGTCGAGCCCCACGCTCGCGGCCGATCTGATAGCGCCGTTGGTGGGCGATTGGCGGAGGCTGGTGCTGCTGCTGGTCGACGGGATCGGCTGGAACCGACTGCTGGCCGAAGTTGGCCGAGACGACGCCGGCTTCGATGAACTCTACGATCGCTACGGTCTCATCCAAGAGCCGATTACCTCGGTGTCGCCCGCCACCACCAGCGTCGCCACCACGGTGCTGCTCGGCAACGGCGCGGCTCCGGCCGAGTCCGGGATGCTGGGATATACCTTTCGGCTTCCGGAGCTGGGAGTCGTCGCCAACGCACTGTTCTGGAAACCGGCCCGGCACCCGACCGCTGTCTCTGGGGACCTCGAGGGTTGGGGCTTGCGGCCAGAGACGTTTCTGCCCACCCCGTCGCTGTTTCAGGTCCTGGCTGCGGGCGGGGTGGAGGGGAGCGCACTGCTGCCGCGGTCGATCGCCGCCAGCCCCCTCGCGCGGATGCAGCTCAGGGGCAAATCTGCCGTCGGCTACGAGGGTCTCAGCGACCTCTTCCACCAACTCGAGGGATGGTCCGACCACGGTGCTGGGCGGCCTGCGCTGGCCTATGCGTACTACCCCTACTTCGACGGGATCAGCCACCGCGACGGTCCCGACGCGCCGAGCTGGTCCGCGCTGTGGGAAGCGTTCGTCTTTGGTCTGAAGAGGTACCTCGCGCGCCTTCCGGACGACACCCTGGTGTTGATGACGGCCGACCACGGGCATGTCCACACCCCGCTAGCCGAGCGCCGCACCGTCCGGGATGTGCCCGGACTCGCGAGGCTTAGCGCCCACCGGCCGGCCGGTGAGGCTCGCCACCCGTACTTCTACGCGCGCGGCGGCCACCAGCAGGCGATGGCCGGCATACTGGCCGCGGCACTCGGCGACGCCTTCGTGGTGCTCGACGGCGAGGAAGCGCTCGCCTCGGGTCTCTATGGACCGCCGGAGCGCGTCCACCCCGAAGCGGAGCGGCGGATCGGCGACGTGGTGGCTCTGGCGCGCGGAGGCGCCTCGTTTTGGGACGAAGCCCCCGACACCGTACTGCTGGGCATGCATGGCTCGCTCGACCCGGATGAGATGCTGGTCCCGCTGATCGCCTTTCGAGGTCTGGCTGGCAACCGCGGCGGTTGAGTCTTCGGTCGAGACGGTTGCCAGGTCAGGAGCTGTCGATCAGTGAGTTGCCGGTCATCACCTCGGGCTGCGCCAAGCCCATCAGCTCGAGCAGCGTCGGTGCCACATCGCCAAGCTTGCCTCCCGAGCGCAGTGTTACGTCGCCCGCCCCCACCAGAACGCACGGCACCGGATTGGTGGTGTGGGCCGTGTGCGGTCTGCCGTCGGGAGCGATCATCGATTCGGCGTTGCCGTGATCGGCCAGGATCATGGCCGCCCCTCCCTCGGCGGTGATCGCCTCGATAAGCTGTCCGAGGCCCTGGTCTACGGCCTGGCAGGCAGCGACGGCGGCGTCGAGCACACCGGTGTGCCCGACCATGTCTGGGTTGGCGTAGTTCAGCAACAGGAAATCATCGTCGTGGTCGCGCAGGCGCGCCAACGTCGCCGCGGTCAGCTCCGGGGCGCTCATCTCGGGTTTGAGGTCGTAGGTGGCGACTTTGGGGCTGGGGATCAGCGTGCGCTCCTCGCCGGGAAAGGGCGCTTCACGCTTGGCATTGAAGAAGTAGGTTACATGCGCGTATTTTTCGGTCTCGGCGGTGTGGTACTGACGGAGACCCTGCTCCGAGACCAGCTCGGCGAGGCTGCTGTCGATCTCGGCCAGGCTGAAGGCAAAGGGAACATCGAGGCTGGCATCGTACTGCATCAGCGAGAGGTAGCGAATGTCGGGATGTCGGCAGCGTTCGAATGCGTCCCAGTCGTCGCCGCCGAGCAGGGCGTAGGTTAGCTGGCGGGCCCGGTCGGCCCTGAAGTTGAAGAAGATCACCGCGTCGTCCTGGCCGATCGCACCTAATGGGGCGCCGTCCTTGAGGACCACGGTCGGTTCGATGAACTCGTCCGTCTCACCCCGGGCGTAGGCTCGCTGCACCGCTTCGACCCCGTCGGCGGCGAAGCGCTCCGCCTGGCCGCAGGCCACGGCCTGGTAGGCGCGTTCGGTTCGCTCCCAGCGCCGATCCCGATCCATGGCGTAGTAGCGGCCGGTCACGCTCGCGATGTGGATATCGCCGTCCAGAGAAGCGATGTGGTCGTGCAGCTCCTGCAGGTATCCCAGACCGGAGTCGGGGGCGGTGTCGCGGCCATCGGTGAACGCGTGGACGAACACCGGACCGCGGCTGCGCCGCCGGCACAACTCCAGCAGCACGAACAGGTGCTCGAGGGAGCTGTGAACGCCGCCACGGCTCACTAGGCCCAAAAGGTGAACGGCGCGACCCGGGGGGCCGTCAAGAATTCCGTTCAAGCCGTCGTTTTCGAGGAATTTTCCGCTCTCGATCAGCTCCTGAATGTAGGTGAGGCTCTGCATCACGACCCGGCCGGCTCCGAGGTTCATGTGGCCGACTTCGCTGTTCCCGATCTGCCCGCTGGGCAGACCCACGGCGCGGCCCGAAGCGGCCAGCTGGGTTCGCGGGCACGTCTTCCAATAGCGATCGAAGTTCGGCGTTTCGGCCAGCTCGACGGCGTTGCCGGGGCCGGGGGGCGCCATGCCAAAGCCGTCGAGAACGATCAGTGCCACAGGTTTGGGTCGGGTCATGGAGACTCCCTTGTGAGCGTGTCAGTGCCAGCGGCCCAAAGCCCGCGAGATGCGCGGGTCGAGCCGCTGGAAATCGTCGTTCTCGAGCGCCTCCGGGGCTTTGTCGAGCTCGAGGGCAAGTCTGCAGCGCGCCGCCCGTTCGAGATGGCTCTTCAACTTGGGTTCCGCAAGTACCTGGGGTAGCAGCTCGGCCAGGGCCTGGTCGAGATAGTCGATCGCAAGGTGGGTGGCAACGGCGCGTTCATCTTCGCTCAGCAGCGGAGTCGCCGCTCTCGGATCGACCGCCAACCTGCGGGCGCCAGCGCCGACCTTGGGCTCGAGGGCGTAGCGCCGACAGGTGTCGCACATCTCGCGGTCCTCGCTCAGCGTGCCGCACAGGGGACAGGGGGTCCAGCCCTGGGCGCGCATGCGGGCTCGGTAGTCTAGCATCGCCTTGGCGACCTGCATGGTCGAGCCTGCCAGCGAGTCCGGCAGATCGAGGGTGCCGAGCTCACGCGCGAGGCGGGCCAGCTCTTTGGGGTCTGCCCGCGCTTGCGGCGCTGGGGCAGGTTCGGGTTCGTTTGGCCGCTTGCCGACCCGAAAGTGAATATCGCGTATCTCCTTTACCCCGAACTTTCCCCGGTAGACATCGACGAACAGCTGGCGTTGCAAGGAGAGGTGCATCGACGTCTCACTGTCGGGCACCGACACGAACAGCACCCCGTCGCGCAGGGTCATGGCCTCAGCGAACCGGGCGACATCGGGCCCTACCACCTGTGGCCACAGCAGCACCGCCTCGGCGCGCTTCACGGCGCGCTTCATACCGCCGCGGCGAAAAACCTCGGCCAGAATGTCCGAAACGTGCCCCTCGTCCCGTCTACCGGCCATCGACCTCGCCCTGATCGATGCGGTAGAGAGCGTCGCTTCGCGACGGTGCCTCGGTGCCGCTTACGATGGTCTGTGGGGTTGCGCCCGCCAGCGTCAGCAGGTAGTCGCGGCGGCCGGGGTCGAGTTCCGCGGTGAAGTCGTCGAGCAGCAGCACCGGGGCTTCGTGGTGTTTGTCCTCGAGCAGCCGGTACTCCGCCACCCGCAGCGCCAGGGCCGCGGTCCTGGCCTCACCCCTGGAGCCGTAGGCCTGGAGGCTCCGTTCGTCGAGATCGAGGCTCAGGTCGTCGCGGTGGGGACCAATCACGGTCGCGCCGCGCGCCTGCTCTTCGGCGGCGCTGCGGTGTAAGGCGTCGCCGAGCGCTTCATCGCCATGACTCTGTATCAGTGCGACCCGAAAGCTCGAACGGTCGTTGGCGACATCATGATAGACCGACTCCCCGAGCTCTGCGACCCGGAGAACGGCTCGCAGCCGGAGCTGGTTGATCTCGTCGCCAAGTTCGATGAAGCGCTCGCTCCACACTGCCAGGCTGGCATCCGGGTTCGAGGCTTTAAGCAGGGCATTTCGCTGCTCCACGACGCGATTATACTCGCGCAAGAGGGCGCCGTAGCGTGGCGATACCTTACCGAGCAAGCCGTCGAGATAGCTGCGACGGCGGGTCGGCGAGCCGTGGATCAGGTCGGCATCCTTGGGCGTGATCAGCACCGCTGCGCTCACCCTGGCGATCTCGAATCCGCGAACCGACTGACCGTCCAGCGTCAGAATCTTGCGACCCGCCGCCAGGCCAACCTCGATCTTGCTCCCACCCTCGTCGTGCTCGAGCTCGGCAGCGACGTAGCCTTCCGTCTGGCCGAAGCGCAGCATCTCCACGATCCTGCCGCCGGGAAGGTCGCCGGTAAGCGCCAGATAGGCGGCGTCCAGCAGGTTCGATTTGCCGGCCGCGTTGCGCCCCACCACGGCCGTGACACCGGTGCTGAAGGCGATCCGCGTGAATTGGAGGTTTCGGAAATTCAGCTGTGCGAGGGAGCGGAGCTGCACGCCGCCAGTCTAACCTGCACGTCGGAGGCCCTCCCTCGTTAGGACCAAGTGCCTATCCTGAAACCTGCACATTGGGTTTTCAGGAAAGGTACGTAACTCAGTCATCGAGAGTCGCTAGCGCAAAGTGTACGGCTGCTTCGAGCGCCCACTCCCGTCCTCCTCGCCACGCCGGTGCGAACTCGGCCTCGGAGAGAGCGAGCGTACCTAAATATGAACGCGACCCTTCCGAAGTCCTTCATCGTTCGGCTCTGGTCCCGCCCTCACGGCTCTGTCGCCGAAGCGCGCCCCCTGGCCGGCGGCAGGAACAGCAGCTTCCGGAACCTGGAGCAGCTATGCGCCTTCCTGGTAGCTCAGGCAGGCCAGATCGAACGAGACTGACCCCGTTCCGAATGGAGGAGGTGATACCGGTCCACAAGCTAAGGGTCCACGCCCAAACGTTGGAAGCCATCAGAAGAGAATCGAGAGGAGCCGCACCATGCCAATCCGCGAAGCAAGCCGGCTGTCTGTAGCCCTGATAGCTCTCACCCTCATCGGCTGTACCGCCCTCGCCCAGTCAGCCCTGACCCTCTCCCCGTTCGTGCTCGCCGAGTACGCCTACATCGTCGATGCCGACGGCAACAAGCTCGACGCCCTGAGCGACCCCACCACCCCCATCTACAGCGCTCGCGGCGACCAACCCCCGCTCCTCGCGCCCGACGGTCACCAGCTCACCCTCGGCGAGTTCGACCGGCCCCAGGGCCTCGCTGTCATCAGTTGCACGGGCGCCGGCACCCACCTGACGCTGACCGTGAGCGGCCTCGTTCCCGACGGGACGTACACCCTGTGGAACATCGTCTTCCAGGATCCGGGCTTCGACGGCTCAATGGGCAACGCCATCGGTCTCGGGTCGTTCGGCGCCAACGACGGCAGCGACAACTCCTTCACCGCGTCGTCTGCCGGCACGGGCTCGATCTCGGTTATGGTGCCGGCCGGGCCGCTGTCGAACGTGGTTCCGCCGAGGCCCGACGTGAGTCCGGACGAGACGTACGTGGTAACGGAGTGCCTGCTCGACGAGTACCAGTTCCACATCGACCTGAACTACCACAGCGACGGGGAGGTGTACAGCATCTATCCGGGCCCGGCCGGAACCTGGGCGATCCAGGCCGCCATCGGCTTCCCGGAGTAAGCCCCGGCCAGCAGGCCAGGGAGCAGAACGCGCGGCGCCGGTACCCGAAGTGGGGGTACCGGCGCCGCGCGGGTTCAAGATACCGATAGGATCTAAGGTAGCGGGGGCCCGGAGATCTGCCTTCGACGGCCCCCTATGACAGTCTGGAGACAGCTGCCGATACGAACTCGGAATGATTCCGAAGAGTGCTAAGCTGGCGTCATGTCCGGAATAGATCCAACCGCTCTGCGGGCAGACTTCCCGATCCTCGAGAGGACCGTAAACGGAAAACCGCTTATCTATTTCGACAACGCTGCCTCGTCGCAGAAACCCCGACAGGTGATCGAAGCGATGAGCGACTACTACTACCGGCATCACGCCAACGTGCATCGCGGCGCCCATACCCTTGCCGCCGAGGCGACCGATCTGTACGAACAGGCGCGAATCAAGGTAGCCCGCTTCATCAACGCCCCCGATTCGCGCTCGCTGGTCTTCACCCGGAACACCACCGAGGCTATCAACCTCTTTGCCCACAGCTGGGGCCGCAGCAATCTCGGGGAGGGTGACGAGGTGGTCCTGACCAGCAGCGAACATCACGCCAACCTGGTGCCCTGGCACCTGCTGGCGGCAGAGCGCGGTGTGGTCATCCGTGCTATCGGTCTGGGCGCCGATCAGCGGCTCGATGTCGAGGCGTTCGACGAGGTCATCGGCGACCGGACCCGTCTGGTAGCGACCTGGCACATGTCGAACGTGTTGGGCGCCATCAACCCGATCAGAACCATCGCCGACAAGGCCCATGCGGTCGGGGCTTTGCTGCTGGTCGATGGGGCGCAGGCGGCGCCGCATCTGCGCGTCGATGTTCAGGATCTGGGGGCCGATGTCTATACCCTCTCCGGCCACAAGATGCTCGGTCCGACCGGGGCCGGGGCGCTCTGGGTGCGGGCGGAGATCCTCGAGGCCATGCCCCCCTTTCTGGGCGGCGGGGACATGATTCGCAAAGTCTACGTCGACCACAGCAGCTACGCCGGCATCCCCATGCGCTTCGAGGCCGGAACCCCCAACATCGCCGAGGCGATCGGACTCGGGGCAGCTGTGGATTACCTCGAGGCGATCGGCATGGACAACATCCTGGACCACGACCAGACGTTGGGACGCTACGCTCTCGACCGGCTTCGTCCGCTCGACGGGGTGACCCTCTACGGGCCCGAGGGCGATGATCGAGGTGGGATTGTCCCCTTCAACATCGACGGTGTCCACCCGCACGACGTGGCCACCGCTCTCGATCAGGAGGGGATTGCCGTCCGTTCGGGTCACCACTGCGCCCAACCGCTGATGCGCGTGCTGGGTACTCAGGCGACTGCGCGTGCCAGCTTCTACCTCTACAACAGCGAGGAAGAGGTCGACCGTTTCGTCGAAGCGGTCGTAAAGACCCGCGACTTCTTCGCTACCTTCGCGTGAGCCCGGCTATGAGCTACCTCGAGAATCTGTACAAGGAGATCATCCTCGAGCACGCCAAGCGCCCCCGGAATCAGGGCCGCCTGGACGCCCCCAGCCACTACCAGGAAGGCATCAACCCCTCCTGCGGCGATGAGCTGGAACTGTTTCTGAACGTCGAAGATGGGGTGGTACGAGAGGTCGCGTTCGTGGGTGAAGGGTGTGCCATCAGTCAGTCGAGCGCATCGATGATGACCGAAGCGATCAGAGGTATGACGGTCGCTGAGGTGGCCGATCTGAGCGCCAAGTTCAAAGACATGATCCACGGGGGTGAGCCGGATCAGGCGCTCGGCGATCTTCAATTTCTGCAGGGAATCAGCAAACTGCATGCCAGGGTAAAATGTGCCACCCTCGCGTGGGTGACGCTCGGAGAGGCGCTCACGTCGCCCCTCGACACCCCGGAATCGCCCTAGCTCGGTGAGTCGCTGATGGTCCCTGCCGGTTGCGCAGGTTGCGCCGGTTTGGCGCGGCTCTCGGCCTCGTTGGCGGAACGAATCGGGGGCAGATTGTCGAGACTACGCTCAAAGCCTTGGAGCATGCCGCGGAACTGCTCGCGAAAGACCGTCTGAGCGCGTTCGAGCCGCGACAGTTCGGCCCGGCCACTCTTGAGCCGGCGCTCGGCTTCGCGCACGATCTCCCCTTTGAGCTGTTCCGCCTCTTTGACGATCAGTTGCGCCTCTTTCCGGGCGTTCTCCTTCATTTGGTTGCCGATCCGCTCAGCCGCGATGACGGCCCGTTTGAGGTCGACCTCGCTGGCCAGGAAATCTTCAAGTTTTTCATCCTGGCTGCGCATCTCGTCGCGAAGCGCCTGAATCTCGCGAACCATGAGATCGTGCTCGTCGGCAATCCGTAGGAGGAAATCTCGAACCTGCTGGCGACTGTAGCCGTTGACCGTACGGCCGAATTCCATGTGCTGAATGTCCAAAGGGCTGAGTTTCATGCCGGCGGGGCCTCCTTTGGGCGCTCGAACAGCGCCGAGCCTATCCGGACGATGGTGGCGCCCTCTTCGACCGCAACTTCGAAGTCTCCGCTCATACCCATCGAAAGCTCCACCAGCCCAAGCTTATCACGGAGGGTGCGCAGCCTTGTGAAATACCTACGGGCCTGCTCCGGGTCGCTGCCGAAGGGAGCCATGGTCATCACCCCTTCGACCGCCAGCCGATCGAGGCTACGGACGTAATCTGCGAGCTGCTCGGCCTGCTCGAGGGCTACACCCTGTTTGCTCATCTCGCCGGCGACGTTCACCTCGATCAGAACCCGGAACAGGTGATCGTGACGCTCGCCGACCGCCTGGAGGGCGTCGGCCAGACGGGCCGAATTCAGGGAGTGGATAAGCGCGAACTGGCGGCTGTACTTCGCCTTGTTGCGCTGCAGGTTGCCGATGAAGTGCCAGCTTGCCTCGGGGAGCTCCGGCGCTTTGGCACGCCACTCCTGTATCCGGTTCTCGCCCAGTACGGTATGACCTGCGGACAGGATTGCCTCGCGGATTTCGTCTGGATTGTGACCTTTGCTAACCGCCACCAGCGTAACCTCATCCGGGGACCGCCCCACGCGCTGGCAGGCGTCCGCGATGCGAGACCGGACCTCCGAGATCAGCCCCACTGTCCAGCCCTTCCTCCAACGACAGCTGGGGGGGAAGAACGCCTCGGATGTGGGTAGAGACCGTACACCCGACAGTCCCTGCTGGGGATGGACCGGCACGCTGGCCGGCTGGATGTCGACTGCGCCAACGGCATCTTTCGAGAAGCTGCAACGCACATTTTTCGGTAGGCGGTAAGGTGATCGCACCGGCCCGCTGATGGCATAACAGCATCATACAGGCTGCCAGGGAACACTCACAGTTCTCAACTTCAATGTGCCTCTTCCTCACGGACGACTCGGTTACACTACGCGCATGCCAGAAATCCGTCGCGCTTTGGTGGCGTCACTTTTTATGGCCCTCCTGGCCGGTGCCGCTACTGCGCAGCCGCGCCTAAGCGGCCCGCTGGTGGAGATTCGTGTCGAGGGAACTGTCATCTATGCCGAAATCATTCGTACCGTCATCACGCCGCGTCCCGGCAGTCCGGTCGATCGCATAGACCTCGAGGCCGAACGCAACCGCCTCTACACCCTCGGTACCTTTGAGGAAGTTACCGTGAGCCTCGAAGAGGGCCCAGCGGGTCCAATCATGGTGGTGGTGGTGAAGGAGAATCCGCGGGTCGGAGAGGTGTCGTTCGAAGGGGCCACGGTCCTCGCACCGGCCCTATTGGCCGACCTGCTTAGACGCGAGAACCTGATCGAGGTAGGCGCCATATACAACACCTCTCGATCTGAGAGTGCCATCGCGACCATACAGAGGCGATACCGGGAAGCCGGCTTCCCCTTCGAAGTCGCGGTGGTCCTCAGCATCGATGCGCTACCCGAGGCCGCACAGGAGGGGCAAGACCCCCCCGTGCGCCTCAGCTACACGATCAGCGAGGATCAGCCGCTCGACAGCCTGGCATTCGAGGGCTCTACCGTTCTGGACGAGGCCGAACTCGACACGATATTCGGACCGATCACCCAGCAGGGGGCCTTCGAAATCCGCAACTACCAGGTCGTCGTCCAGCGAGTTGCTGAACGGTATCGCGAGCTGGGCTACCGCAGCAGCGGCGTCGATCTCGGGCGCACCGAGCTGACAGCCGGGACCTTGACGGTGCGCTTTCGAGAGCTGCGAATCGCCGCCATCGACACCACCGCGATCGGCGTTAACGCCTCGGCCTTGACCTTGAAAGAGGGAGATCTGTTCAACTTCGACACCCTGCTCGACGACGTCCGTCGCCTCGCCCAGGGGCGCAGCAACGATATTCGGTTGGTGCCGCTGATCCTCAGCGGGGATCAGGTACGGGTCACCTTCCAGCTCGGCGCCCCCGAGACCGCCGGACCTATCGATGCCGTGGTGATCGAAGGTAACACCGTGATACCCACTGACGAGCTGCTGGCACTGTTCCGGCTTGGGGAGGGGGAGACCTTCACCTCGACCCTGGCCCAGGAAGATTTCGGAGCCATCCGCGAACGGTATTTTGCTGAAGGGTATCTGATCTCGAATCGACCTGAATTCAACTACCGCGCCGGCACCTACATTCAGCGGATAACGGAGCTGAAGATCGCCGGCTACGAGATCAGCTACGATGGCGAGCCCGACAGTACCGAACCGTTCGTGGTGCTCCGCTACCTGCCCGAAGTGGGGTCGGTCGCCAACGTCAACAGAATCGATGCCGGTCTGAGAGATGTGGCCGCTACCGGCGCAACCCAGCCGGTAGATCGGAGATTCCTGCCCACAGAGGCCCCTGATGAGGTGCTGGTAAACATCATACTCAGCAAGCTCACCACCGGCCTGTTTCAACCAGCGCTCACCTACGCCACCGATTCTGGTCTGCTGGCTTCGCTCAGTTTCAGCGAGAAGAATCTCCTCGGGCGGGCACACGATATCAGCGTCGAGGCGAATCTCCAGACCTCGGATGTCGGTCTGCAGATTGGTGGCAGCGTGCGCTACAGCGTTCCGTGGCTCTACCTGAACGCCTTCGATCTGCAGGAGGTACCGACATCGGTGTCGGGATCGGTGTTCAGTGTGGTGTCCACCAACCAGGTTCTCAGTTCGGGTGGCAACACCAGAGTGTTGCACCCCAACCGGCCGGACATAGATTCCAACCAGGTTCTGGTCGGGGAGTTCACGGTCCGTGACACGGGCGCGTCGTTGAGTTTTGGCCGCCCGGTGGCCGACAATACGGTCCTCCAGATTGGGGCCAGGGGCTCGTTCAGCGCCTACGCCCTCGAGCCCCCCTCGGAACGGTGTACGTTCGACGAAGACAACAACGTCATCAATGGGGAAACGTGCTCGCTGCCCCAACGCTTCGCCAGCGACTTCCTGCCCCAGTCGGGCTTGTCGAGTTTCATCTCGGCAGGTGTCTCGTTTGACGACCGCGACAACGTCAACTTTCCAGCGTCCGGGGTAGCTGCCAACGGCACGTTCGGGGTCGGTCTCGGTACCGATTTCCGCGATCGCACGACAGATGTGCAGCGGTTCTACCTTTTCGAACAGCTCGAGGCCGGCGCCAGCACCTATGTGCGACTCTCCGAAATCGCGCCTGCAGAGGTGACGGATCCCAACCACGTGTTTGCGGTGAGGCTCAATGTGGGCCATCAGTTTGGGGGAGAGTATCCCTCCAGTAGGCGCTTCCGCGTCGGCAATACGGCGTTGGTAGCCAAGCAGATTCGCGGCTACCGGCTGTCCGATTTCAACCTGTCGCGGACGTACGCTATCGGTTCGGTCGAATACCGCTACGATTTGGGCCTGTCCACCTTCGCAACCCAGACGATCATCGCGATCCTATTCGCGGACCTGGCCTATGTGTCCAGTGTGCCGGGCTATCCCGAGTACGGGGCTCCACTGTTCGGTAGTCTGGGCCTGGGGTTCCAGCTCAACCTCGGCTTTGGCGGGGTTTCGCTACCGGCTCTGCGCTTCGACTACGGCTTCAGCGAGCGCAATCCGGGAGGGGTATTCAGTTTCAGAATCGGCCCCGTGTTCTGAAGCTATGGTGCTGTAGCCCCCTCAGAGGGATACCGCCAGACCTTCAGACGTTGAACAGAATGTGCATCACGTCGCCGTCCTGGACCGAGTACTCCCGGCCTTCGGTGCGCAACCAGCCGAGACTTCTGGCCTGTGGCAGCCCACCGGCCTCGAGGAGCTTTCGCCAGCCGATCACCTCGGCGCGAATGAATCCATGTTCCATGTCGGTGTGGATGGTTCCGGCTGCCTGGGCCGCTTTGACACCTCGCGGCACCGTCCAGGCCCGAATCTCCTTCTCGCTGGCTGTCAGGAAGGTGATCAGACCGAGTACCTGATAACACTTCCTGATGAGCCGGTCGAGCCCGGGTTCGGCGGCCCCCAGGTCGCGAAGGAATTCGCCCGCCTCATCGGCAGGCAACTCGCCCAGCTCCTGCTCGATCTTGGCCGAAATGACGACCGCTTCGGATCCTTCCTGCAACGCTTTGGCATCGACGGTCCGGCTGTAGCGGTTGCCGCTGGCGAGGTCCGCCTCCGCCACATTGCAGACATATACCACCGGTTTTTGCGTGAGCAGCACGATATTGGCCGGCAGGTCGATATCGGTAGCCCGCGCCGGGACGCCCGAGGAGAGGCAGGCGACCATGGCCTCGATTTTGTCGACGGTGGCTGCGTCATCCTTGTCGGATTTGGCGCTGCGTCTTAGCTTTTCCAGTCTCCGCTCGAGGCTGCCGATATCGGCCAATGCCAGCTCCGTTTCGACGGTGGCGATGTCGTCGAGAGGGTCGATCTGCCCGCTCAAATGGACTACCTTCGGATCTTCGAAGCAGCGCACAACGTGGGCGATCGCCGCCACCTCGCGGATATTGCCGAGAAACTGATTGCCCAAACCCTCGCCCTGGCTCGCCCCTCGAACCAGCCCGGCGATATCGACGAACTCGACGGTGGTTGGGACCAGCGGCGGCGTCCGATCGCCCTTGATGTACAGCGGCTGCAACGTCGCTAGCCGGTCGTCGGGAACAGGCACCACCCCGACGTTTTTGTCGACGGTCGCGAAGGGGTAGTTGGCGGCTTCGACGCCCGCGTTGGTGATGGCGTTGAAGAGGGTGCTCTTGCCTACGTTCGGCAATCCGACGATGCCGATGCCCAGCATTGTTTCACTCCTTACATGGAGGTGGTCTCCGGCCCCAAAGGGGGAGTATAGCCTACCGGCCGGGCAGCTATAAAGCGGATTTGGACGTGGTATTCTCAGGCGCATGATCGGCGCGCCCAGCGACACTCCTGTGAAGGTCGGCCTACTCGGTGCCGGCACCGTGGGCAGCGGTCTGCTCGAGCTGATGGCGCAGCGGCCGGAGCTGGTAGCAACCAAGGCGCTGGTGCGCGACCTGGACCGGCCGCGGCCCGTACAGCGCCCGGAGCAGCTGCTGACCCTCGATGCCCAAGAGGTGCTCGACAGCGCCGAAGTGGTGGTCGAACTCATAGGTGGCACCGGTCGCGCCGGAGATCTGATTCTGGAGGCGGCAGCGGCAGGCAAAGTGGTGGTCACCGCCAACAAGGCGGTGCTGGCCGAACGGTGGACCGAACTCGCGCCGCTGGTGCAGCAGGGCCGGCTCTTTTTTGAAGCCTCGGTGATGGCGGGAACGCCGGTGATCGGCCCTCTGTCGCGGGCTCTGCGCGGATCGAGGCCGCTCGAGCTCCACGCCATCCTCAACGGGACCTGCAACCACATTCTGGGCCAGCTCGAACGGGGCGTGAGCTACCAGCATGCGCTCGAGGAGGCGCAACGGCTCGGTTATGCCGAGGCCGATCCGAGCCTCGATGTGGACGGTTTCGATGCGGCCCACAAACTCACCGTGCTGGCCCGTCTCGCCTTCGACCCGAGCCTCGAATGGGAGGCCGTGCGCACCAACACCGTGGGGATAGGTGAGCTCACCCCAGCGATCGTCCTGGAAGCGATGGAGGATGGCGGCAGGGTGCGCCTGGTCGGCAGCATCGTTCCCCGGGAGGGTCGTTGGGACGCCCGCGTGCGACCCGTCTACCTCCCAGCCGATCACCTGCTGGCCGGGGCGGCAAGCACCCGCAACGGTCTCCTGTTCCGCGGCGACGCCGTCGGGGAGGTGTTCATCGCCGGAGCGGGCGCCGGTGCCCTTCCGACCGCCAGCGCCGTGTTGGGTGACATCCTGGCGGCGGTTGCCGGAGACAGGGGTCCGATGGCCCTGAAGGTCGCCGCAGAGGTCCCGCCCGACTACCTGCCCGAGGATCTGGGGGAGCTTCACAAAGCATGACCCCCCACTACTTCAGCACCCGCGATGCGTCGCGACGGCTGCTGAGTTTCCAGGAGGCGATGCTCACCGGTCTGGCATCCGACGGCGGGCTTTTCATTCCAGACAGGATTCCGGACCTGCCGGCCGGTTGGCGGCAGGCGGGGACCTTCGGCGAGATGGCCGAGATCGTCCTGAAACCGTGGTTCGGGAGCGCCATGAAGGCCTACGCGCCGCTGCTTCGCGAAGCGCTCTCGTTCCCGGTGCCGCTGAAGCGGCTACCAGACGATCGGTTCGTGCTCGAGCTGTTTCATGGTCCCACACTCGCGTTCAAGGACGTGGGCGCCAGAGTCATGGCACGCCTCATGAGCCACGAGCTGGCCAGCAGCGGACACAGCCTCACCATTCTGGTCGCCACCTCCGGTGACACCGGCAGCGCAGTCGCCGACGGGTTCGCAGGTCGAGAGGGTCTCGAGGTGGTTCTGCTCTACCCCAAAGGGATGGTCAGTGAGGTGCAAGAGCGCCAGCTGGTGGTGGCTCGGCCGGGGGTCCGTAGCTACGCCGTGACCGGCACCTTCGACGATTGCCAGCGGCTGGCCAAGGAGGCGTTCGTCGATCCCGAGCTAGAGCCCCTGGGTCTATCGAGCGCCAACTCGATCAACGTAGGGCGGTTGCTTCCCCAGCTCCTGTACTACCTCTGGGGCGTGGTGCAATTGTGGCGCCAGGTGGGCTCCGAACCGCCGCCCCTGGTGGTGGTCCCGAGCGGCAATTTGGGCAACATGACGGGCGCTGTCCTGGCCCACCTCATGGGCCTTCCGGTTGCGGGGCTGGTGGCCGCCCACAACGCCAACGATTTTTTTCCGCGCTTTCTGCTCGCTGAGCGCAAAGCCTATGCCTTCGAGGCGACCCGCGAAACGCTCTCGAACGCCATGGATGTCGGTGCGCCCAGCAATTTCGAACGGCTCGATGCCCTGCTGGGCGAGCGGCTACCCGAGTTGTTGAGCGGAGAGGTGGTGGACGACGCAACCACCCTGGAGCGCATTCGCCGAACCTTCGATGAGGAGGGCTATCTGGTGTGCCCTCATACGGCCGTGGCCCTCGAGGCCGTGGCCCGCCAACGCCGGAAGGTTGCGGTGTCGACACCGATCCTGACGGTCGCCACGGCCCATCCCGCCAAGTTTCCCGACGTTATTCGGCGATCGTTGGCAGGTGAGCCACCGGTTTCGGATCGGCTCGAGGCGCTCAAGGACCGACCCACCCGCGTTAAGGCTTTGCCACCGAGCCTAGAGGCGCTCAAGGGCGAACTTCTGGCTCCATCGGCAGCTGGCTAACGTGAAGCCGGGCCGCTACTGTCGCAGGCGGTAGGGGCCTTGGTGGTCGCTTCCAAGGTGAACCACCCGCATCTCGTTCATCAGTTTCTTGAGGTGCGCCAGCAGGCTCCGTTCGGCGGCCGGCAGGAGGGCTGGCGAGAGGTCGGGATAGATAGCCTGGCCGAGCGAGGTCAACGAACCGGGGCCGCGGCCCAACTCGGTCAGCAGCTGCCTCTCCCGCTCGAGCCGGTGCGCCCGCGCCGCCTCCAGTTTTTGGCTGGGGAGGTCGATCAGCGGTCCGTGACCCGGTCCCAGCACCTTCGGATCGAGTTCCAGAACGGTGCGCAGGCTCGTCAGGTAGTGGCCCACATCGCCGTCGGGCAGGCCGACCCAGCTCGAGCCGCTGCCGGCCACCAGGTCGCCGACCAGCACGGCCCGCTGCTCGGGCAGGTGGAAACTCAAGTGGCCGGGGCTGTGTCCCGGGGTAAAGACAGTGCGCACTACCAGGTTCCCGACCGTTAGGTTGCGCTCTCCCTGTAGGGCTACCAACCTGGGCCGGTCGCCCAAGCGGCCGAGCTCAGCGGGGTGCAGATAAACCGGGGTGTCGGGAAAGGCAGACCGCAGCGCGTCGAGGCCCGCCCAATGATCGTCGTGTGCATGCGTCAGCAGGACCCCCTTGACCAACCGGGTGCCCACGTGCTCGAGGCCACGTACCAGCGCCTCGAACCCGGCCCGGCTATCGCTGCCCGGATCGGCCACCATGGTTACCCCCTGGTCGCAGATCAGATAGCTGTTGGTGGTCGTGAACGGGGGCAGGGTGCGGCTCGGTAGGGCGAGACGCCACAATCCCGGCGCAGCCAGTTCTGGGGTGCCGACCTCGCGGTCGCCGTTCCTCAAGGACGGTCCAGCAGAAAGTTGACGGCCGCTTCGAGCGCGTCGTCGGCCTCGGTTTCGATATCGGGAATCACGCCGACCCCTTCCCAGGTTGGGCCACCGATCGGTGCCAGCACCCCGCTGGCGATCCATGCCTGCGACCCGTCGCGAAGACAGAAAGGGAGTACCGCTTCGACATTCCCGGCGCTGCGTTCGCCGATGATGGTGGCACGCCCGCGCTGCTGAAGCGCGCCTGCCAGGCCCTCGGCGGCGGAGTTGACACCACCGTCGATCAGCACCACCAGCGGCAGTTCGGTTGCCACGGCGCCGATCGCGGGGTAGGGGATCGGCAGTGTCCAATCGGCGATGAGCCGCCACAGGAAACCGCGGGTAAACACGCCGGCGACCAGCATCATCTCGCGCAGCGAACCGCCGGGATTGTCACGAAGGTCGAGAATGAATCCTCTCGGCTGTTGCCGATCCAGTTCCTGAACCGCGCTTCGCACCCAGCCTGCCACGCCGGGGGTCGCCAGGTCCGGAACCCGCACATAGCCTAGGTGGCTGTCGAGTAGCTCGTATGCCACGTTGCCCAATTGGGTGCCGGCAGTGTGCTGTGAGAACAGGCCGAGGCAGGGCAGATCGCCGTAGCTCGAGCGGATCTGCTCGACCCTGGCCGGCGGCACGAACACCGAGTGATCGTCGCCGAGCTCCTTGTACATCTCCTCGAGGACCGCGTAGAACGTCTCTTCGTCGGCGGCGGCTAGCGCCGTAGGTAGGTAGCGTTCACGAACGCCGTCCCAATCGACCTCTAATCTGCTGAGATCCCAATAGCGTTCGCTCACCAGACGCCAAGCGGTATCGAACCGTTCGGCGAAGGATTGGGCCGCAGCGAATGAGAGGGCGAGCAGGAGGGATAGGGTCGCTGCGAATCGAACCATGCACCGAGCCTAGCGCCTGGGCATGAGAAGCAGCGTCAGCGGGCCATCAGGATTCGACCTTTTCGAGGTCCTGGGCCAGGCGGCTTAGCGTCTCGTGGTCGACCACGGCACTCTGGGCGCCGACGTGAACGGTATTGAGCGCCCCCGCTACGTTCCCGAAACGGGCGGCCTCACTAAGGTCGTGGCCGCGCATGATGGCATGGGCGAAGGCGGCGGTGTAGTAGTCCCCTGCGCCGGTAGAATCGATGGCTTCTTCGACCTTCATAGCATCGATAAGCTCGGTGAGTTCGGGTGTGATGACGATGGAGCCCATTTCACCAACCTTCACAACCAGGCGTTCGATGCCCTGTTTCGACAGGCCTGCGACCGCGTCCGAGATCGACGAATCGCCGGTAAGGGTGAACAGTTCGTTCTCGTTCATCAACAGGTAGTCGACATCGAGAACCAGCGAGACCAGGCGGTCACGGAGGGCGCTTACCGCCCCCCGGCCGAGATCGACGAAGGACGTCAAGCCGGCTTCCCGTGCGTGGGCCAGCGCTGCGATTGCGTAGTCACGCTGGTGGCCGCCGACCAGGCTGTAGGCGCTCACCACCAGTGCGTCGCAGGCGGCGACGCTCGCTGCGGTAAGGTCCGCCGGGTTGAGATAGCGGCTTGCCCCCACAGCGCTGATCATGGTTCGCTGGCTGTCTGGGGTAACCAGCAGGGTAACGCTGCTGGTCTGTTGCTCGTCATCGTACTGGATTAGGTCGGTTTCCACCCCGGCCTCGAGGACCCGTTGGAGTGCCAATTCGGCGAACGGGCCTTGGCCCACGCGGGTAGCGATCTTGACGCGATTGCCTAGCCGCGCCAGGACGGTAGCGATGGTCCCCCCGGCCCCACCAGGCTCCATAACCGCCCTCACAGCGGTAGCCTCGCCGCCCGCTTCCGGAAGTTCGCTCACAAAATACATCTGGTCGACGGTAGCGTCGCCGACAACTAGGAATTTACACATCCACCCTCTCCCGTTCGACAGGCTGCCCTCTGGTTGCTTTGTTCGACAACGCCAGTATAAGCGAATTTTTCGCCGGTCGCTACGGCCTGGGCAGCAATTGATCAGCGAGCTGCCTGAAGGTATCTAGATCGAGGGCCTCGCCGCGAACGCGAGGATCCAAGTGAAGGTTTCGCAGAGCCTCGGCAACGCGCTCTCGCGCGTACCCGGCCAGCTGCAAATTCTTTGCCAGCGTCTTGCGGCGGTGGGCGAAGATCAGGCGGATGAACGCGAACAGCTCCGGTTCGGGCTGCGCCCGCGAATCGGTATCGATGCGAATCAGGCTGCTGGTCACCGCCGGCTCCGGCGCGAAACTCCCCGCTGCGAGGTGACGTACCAGCCGGGGGTGTCCGAAGTGTTGGACCAGGAGGCTAAGGCTGCCGAAAGCGCCGGTGCCGGGCCTCGCTACCAGCCGTTCGGCCACCTCTCGCTGAAGCAGACAGACCAGGCGCTTGAACGCCATCGACTCGAGAGCCCGGGTCACCACGGCGGTGGCGATGTTGTATGGGAGATTGGCTACCAGCAGGCTGTCGGCCGGAAAGCTGGTGAAGTCGAAGGCCAGCGCGTCCACATTTCTGACCTCGACGTTGTCGGCGCTTTCCAGGGTGAGGGTCAGAATCGGGAGCAGGCGGGCGTCGAACTCCAGTGCGACCACCGAGTAGGCCTGCTCGGCCAGCTCTACCGTGAGGGTCCCGAGGCCGGGGCCCACTTCGAGCACGGTATCGGTCGGCGCAATCTCGGCCGCCGCCACGATGGCGCTGAGGGCATGGGCGTCGACCAGGAAATTCTGCCCCAGAGCCTTGTCGGCGCTCACACCGAACGTCGCCAATAGGTCGCGGACCGTCTTGCGCGACGTCAGGTTCAGATCCGACACGGTTTTGAAGAGCGCTTTCGACTAGCCGATGTGTTTAGCGATGGTGTCCTCGAGCTGTTGGACGGCCTCTTCCAAGAGGATAGCCTGCACCACCGCCAGTTCGCTGGCCAGCATGCTCTTGGCATTTTCCAGGACCTCGCGCTCGGTGGCTGCGAGCCCTTTGTCGAAGTCTCGCTGTGCCAGGACCCCGATAAGGCGGGCCAGGTCGTAGGCGCTGCCGCTTTGGAGGATTTCTTGTTCAGCGCGGTAGCGTGGGGGCCATTGGGTCGGCAGCGAAAGGTCCGCTTTGGACAGAGCTTCTTCGAGCTGATCGATCTCTTCGCGGTCGACGGTATAACGGAGACCGACCTCCGGGCCCTTTTTCGTCGGCACCAGGACCTCCATGTCGCCACGAACGAAGACGACCTTCAGGTACTCGTGCTCCTGGCCCAAGACCGTACGTTTCGTTTTCTCCTGGACCACCCCAGCTCCCTGAGATGGGTACACGACCAGGTCACCGACTTCAAACGTCAACGTAGCCTCCCGGCGCACAGCCTACCATAGTCGTTTTTCTCGACCCTCACAGCACGCCTTCCCACAGCCCCGACCACGTTTGGAAGTTGGCAAAGCCGAGAACCGCCAACGTCACCAGGCTACTGATACCGGCACTGGCAACCAACTCAAAAACCACATCGCTATCCGCCTTGCGACGAATCAGCCAACTCAGGCCGGCACCCAGTGCAAATGCCAGGACCAACTCCCCCGGCGGGCCGAACAGCGCTTGCGGCGAGGGCATTGATGGGGACAAGGGGCCTAGCACCAGCAGCGCCACGGCGGCCATGACCGCCAACACGGTGGAAAAACCGATCCCAATACCCACGCCGGTGCTGCGTTCGGACGGCACGAAGCGGGCGATGAGCAACGACGCTACAAACATCACCGGCGACAGGGCCAACGTGGCGAACAGGGCGACCAATAGACTGGTGAGGGTCTGTCCGCCCAGCGACTCCCAGAAATTCCACGGACGCCAGCCCATGCGTGCGGCGACGCGGTCCAGCAGGGTCAGGGTGATCGGCTCCAGGTTGTTGGCCGAGAACACCACATAGCCACCGCCGACCGTGCCGCCGTACCAGGTCAGGAACACGGAGCCGTCGTGCTCCAGCGTCGACACCAGTTCTGGGGTGTTGGGCGACCACACCACGTTTTCCGTCGCGCCACCCACCAGCGGTCGGCGGCGAATCGACGTCGTCGAAAACCAGTAAATAGAGCCGTCGATCACGCCGATTGGGTGCCCACGACCCAAGCTTTGGGGCGCCTGACCGGGGCTGGTCAACAGCAGCTCGCCGGCCTGCGTGGTCCACATGACCGTCGGCCCGGCCGGGGTCAGGTCGACCCGCGTCACGAACTGGATCCCGCGCCTGCCGGCCTCGCCCAACTGGACCGGTGCCGAAACGGTGCCGCCAGGTCCGATCATGGCGTAATAGGCGTCCCACTGTGCGATGTTCCCGAATTCCGTGCGCCGCACCTCACCCTCGAGCCAGCTCAGATGGGCTGCGCCCCGGTCGTCGAACCGCAGACTGAGACCGTCGATATCCTTGTCGCTGTGGTGAACGAGCTGCGTGATGCCGTCCCAGCGGTGCAGTTCCAGCGCCATGTCGGTACCTTCGAAGCGCGCCAACAAGATGGCCGGTCCTGCCGGTCCCGGCGCCAGCGCCAGCGGACTCTGCCGCAGGTCGTTCAGCAGCAAGCGATCTTCACCGCTCCAGGAGAGATAGTGTGACCAGCTTGCGCTGGCGGGGTCCCGTTCGATCCGCGCCAGGGCCACACCGTCGTCGACGGTTGCAGCCAGCAGCCGCCTCACCGTGCGCGAGGCGACGATCAACGAAGGCTCGACCCGGGCTGGAGCGGCCAGCGGGAGCCTCCAGATGCCGGTCCCGTCGTCCCAGTAGACGTACACCGCACCGCCGTCTCGCGCCACGGCTGCGCCAGGCGGCCCACCTGCGAAAGCGATACGTCTGGCGCGGTCGAAACCGCCGGAAGCGGCATACGGCTGGGCCAGGATCGGGGTTGCCAGAGCGGCTAAAACCAGTACCAAAATTAGCCTGAAACGTCGGCGCATAGCTAGCTACAAGTATACACTCATGGGAGCGCCGAGCGGGCTGCCGTGGGGACGGCGGAAAGCACCTATAGGTGCTGTTGCCGTCACGCCTTTAGGCGTTTGCTGTTGCCTTCTCGACCCGGAAGAACCGGCACCGAAACGTCTTTGCCTTGAAGCTTGGCTTCCAACTCCCTGATGCGGTCGCGGATGGCTCCCGCCCGCTCGAAATCCAGGGCTTCCGACGCTTCCCACATCTCGGTCTCGAGCATCACCAGCTCCTGCTTGACGTCGTCGAGTACCAGCTCTCGCTCCCACGGCGACAGCGTCTCCGGTTCGGGCGCGTCCTCTTCGCTGCCGCCGCGGATGATCTCGCGAATCTGCTTCTGCACCGACTCCGGGGTGATGCCGTTTGCCTCGTTGTAGCGTAGCTGTCGGTCGCGGCGGCGCTGGGTCTCGCCGATGGCACCGGCCATCGCCTGCGACACCTCATCGGCGTAGAGAAAGACCTCGCCGCGTACGTTCCGTGCAGCGCGGCCGATGGTCTGGATGAGCGAGCGCTCGCTGCGCAGGAATCCCGACTTGTCGGCATCGAGGATGGCGACCAGCGAGACCTCCGGAAGATCCAACCCTTCACGAAGCAGATTGATGCCGACCAGTACGTCGAAATGTCCCAGTCGGAGATCGCGGATGATAACTTGCCGTTCGACCACATCGATGTCCGAGTGCAGGTAGCGCACCCGCAGACCCTGTTCGGCAAAGTACTCGGTGAGATCCTCCGACATCTTCTTGGTGAGGGTGGTGACGAGGACGCGCTCGTCGCGGGCAGCCCGTTCACGCACCGAGAAGACAAGATCGTCGATCTGCCCCCGACTCGGCTTGATGGTGACCTGGGGATCGATGAGGCCGGTGGGCCGGATGACCTGTTCGACCACCTTGTCGCTGAGATCCATCTCTTCGCTGGCGGGCGTGGCCGACACGAACATCACCTGGCCGACCCGTTCGAAGAACTCCTGCTTTTGCAGGGGTCGGTTGTCGAGCGCGGCCGGCAGCCGGAACCCAAAGTCGACGAGGGTCTGCTTTCGCGACTGGTCGCCGTTGTACATGCCACGAATCTGAGGCACCATCACGTGGCTCTCGTCCATGAACACCAGGAAGTCGTCCGGGAAGTA
The DNA here is from genome assembly GCA_963662295.1 of Trueperaceae bacterium. Classification (GTDB taxonomy): domain Bacteria; phylum Deinococcota; class Deinococci; order Deinococcales; family Trueperaceae. Next base: position 2,132,937 of record OY759346.1, on the reverse strand, counting down.
GTCGATCAGCGTGTGGGGTGGCTGGCCAGGCTGGCGGTCGTCGAGGTAGCGCGAGTAGTTCTCGATGCCGTTGCAGTAGCCCAGCGTCCGTAGCATCTCGAGATCGTAGAGGGTGCGCTCCTTGAGACGCTGTTTCTCAAGCAGCTTGCCGGACTTCTCGAAGAAGTCGAGGCGGGCCTCGAGATCCCGCTCGATCGTGGCGATGGCGGGTTCGAGCTTGTCGAACGGCGTGACATAGTGCCGGGCAGGGAAGACCGTGATGGTCTCGAGTTCCTGCTGCTCGTTACCGGTGACCGGATCTACCATCACCAGCCGATCGACCTCTTCACCCCAGAGCTCGATCCTGAGGGGGTTCTCTTCGTAGGCTGCCCAGATCTCGACCACATCGCCCTTGGCCCGGAAGCGGCCCGGGGCCAGCTCGATATCGTTGCGTTCGTACTGCTGGCTCACCAGCCGACTGAGGATGTCATCGCGTCCGATGGTCTGTCCCAGGCTCAACAGCAGGTTGAGCTTCTGGTACTCATCGGGCGATCCCAGGCCGTAGATGGCCGAGACGGAGGCCACCACGATCACGTCTTTTCGGGTCAGCAGACTGCGGGTAGTCGAATGTCGGAGCCGCTCTAGCTCCACGTTGATGTTGGCGTCCTTTTCGATGAACAGGTCGCGGGCCGGAACGTACGCCTCCGGCTGGTAGTAGTCGTAGTAGCTGATAAAGAATTCGACGGCGGCATCGGGGAAGAATTCGCGGAACTCGCTGGCGAGCTGGGCGGTGAGGATCTTGTTGGGGGCGAGGATCAGCGCCGGTCGTTGGGTCTCCTCGATGATCTTGGCCATGGTGTACGTCTTGCCCGTCCCCGTGGCCCCTAGCAGGGTCTGGAAGCGCAGGCCGTCGCCGAGCCCCTCGACGATTCCCGCAATGGCCTGCGGCTGATCGCCCTTGGGTGAAAACGGTGACTGCAGGGTGAGCGACATACCTTAATATTTTAACCTTTTCTGCGGCCTCCGGGGAAGTCCCCGCGACCTATCTCGGTACCAGTGCGGCGATTGCCGCGTCGAGGAACGGGTCGCTACCGGAGCCCCCAGTTTCGACCACCAGGTTCGGCTCCACGCCGGTCTCTTCGAGGCTGCTGCCGTTGGGAAGCCGGAACCCGCCGACCGCCAGCCACAAGCGCGAACCGTCCACAAAGTCGAAGTTGACGACCGCCTCGGTGTTGCCCGGGGTGGTGCGGCCGACAACGATGGCCCTCCCCCGATGCTGAAGCACGGCGGCTACGATTTCCGCGGCGCTGTTCGTGCCCTCGTCGACCAGCACCACCATCGGCAGCGTGGCCAACGATTTGAAGTGCTGCCCGGCGTTGAGCGAGATCGGGTAGACGCCCAGATCGTCGTACTCGCTGCCCACCTCGCCTTCCACAAAGTTCTCGAGGACCTCGTACGCGGCGTCCAGGTAGCCGCCGTAGTTTTGCCGCAGGTCGAGCACCAGACCGGTCACCGGCCCCTGCTCGAGGGTATCGGCCAGCAGCTGGTCGACGAGCCCGGGGACGGCCAGCGAATCGAAGGATGGGAGCTGAAGGTAGGCGATATCGGCACGGTCGTCGAGACGCCACCCCTTAGGCGCCGGAACGACCGCGACGCCGTCCCCGTTCGCCGCCGGGGGTGTTTCGTAGTAGCGATCCTCATCGCAGGCCTCCCACGGGGCCAGGTAGATCGAATGGTCGTCGCCCAGGGCGTAGATCATCTCGTCGACGGTCGCGTAGAAGCCCGCGTTGTCTGCCGCCAGCCCTACCTCGGTCCGGTAGTGTGCCAGCTCCTCGTGCCAGTCGAGGCCGCCAAAGTCCTGATACAGGTAGTGCTCGTCCACCGTCTCCCAGACGCGCCCCAGGATGGCCCGCCGGAGTACCGGATCCATCAGACCGTCGGCTACGTGCTTCGGTGGGCAGCTGGCCACGACCACCCCGAGCGATACCACCATGACCAACCCGAGGGATCTGGTCGTGGCCATCATCAGCGTTCGTAGCGCTCGGCACGATCTCACGGCTCGAGAGTAGCACCTGAACCGGCATGTTGCAGGAAGCGAAATGCCTAATGGACGCCGGCCGATGGAGCCCCTAAAATGCCGCTATGACGATTCGTCTAGCGCTGCTGGTTGCGGTGGTAGTGCTCGGAGGTTGCGCTGGCCTCGGGGGGGCCGTGCCTACCGATCCGGAGCTGGCGGCCGTCCTCGAACTGGTCAACGAGGCGCGGTCGCAGGGCGCCACCTGTGGCGGCGAGGCCGTACCTTCAGCGCCGCCGCTGGCGCACGATCCGGTGCTCGGGCGCACCGCGCAGAAGCACAGCTGAAGATATGGCCCGAGCCGGGGTGATGAGCCACGTCACCCCAACCGGAGCCATCCACTACCCGGTCGGCACCACCTTCGACGCCCGTATCCGCCTGGAGGGGTACAGCTTCACGCGGGCCGCTGAGAACATCGCCGCAGGCTTTGGCAGCGCCGAATCGGTCGTATCCGCCTGGCTGGCAAGCAGCGGACACTGCCGCAATATCATGAATGCCGACTACCAGGAGATCGGCCTCGGTCGGGACGGCGGGTACTGGACGCAGGTTTTCGCGGCGCCGCTAGAGCCCTGAGCTGGCCTCCGCCGGGCCTTCGTCGCGGAATTGAAGACGGTATAGCTGGGCGTAGAGGCCGCCGGTTTCGAGCAGCGCTTCGTGGCTCCCCTGCTCGACGATGCTGCCGGCATCGAGAACCAGAATCCGGTCTGCGCCTCGAACGGTCGATAGCCGGTGGGCGATGACGAAGGTGGTGCGCCCAGTCATCAGATGTTCGAGGGCCGTCTGGACCAGAGCTTCGGAGCTGCTGTCGAGCGAGCTGGTCGCCTCGTCGAGGATCAGGATCTTGGGATCTTTGAGCAGGGCTCGAGTGATGGCAACGCGTTGCCGCTGACCTCCGGACAGCTTGATGCCGCGCTCCCCAACCAAGGTGTCGTAGCCGTCGGGAAAGGCGCGGATGAAGGTGTCGGCGTTGGCGGCCTCGGCCGCCGCGCGGACCTGATCCGTGGTCGCCGTCGGTCGGCCGTAGCGAATGTTCTCGTAGATCGTGCCTGAGAACAGTTGGGTCTCCTGCGGAACGATCCCGATATGTTGTCGCAGCTGGCGCCTGGTCACGTCGCGAAGGTCGATCCCGTCGATCAGAATCCGCCCTTCGGTCGGGTCGTAGAAGCGGGGAATGAGGGTCACCAGGGTACTCTTGCCGGCGCCGCTGGGACCCACCAGGGCGACGACCTCTCCGGGCCGCGCCTCGAGCGACAGGGTCTTGAGCACATACTCGTCGCCACGATCCTGGTAGCGGAATGAAACCCGCTCGAAAGCGACGCGACCCTGGGTAGCGGACAGCGGCTGCGGACGCTCGGGTTCGGGCAGGTCGCTGCCCATGTCGAGCAGTTCGAAGATCCGTTTCGAGGCGCCGATCGCCTCCTGCAGCAGACCGTAGAGCCCGGCGAACGTTCCCATCGACCCGGCGATGATGATGGTAAGGAACAGGAACGACACCAGGTCGCCCGGCAGGAGATTGCCGGCGACGACCTGGCGGCTGCCGACCCAAAGGACCAGGCTGATGCCCACGAAGGTAGCCAGGATGATGCTGGGCAGAAACAGGCCGCGGAGCAGGGCCCGCCGCCGCGCCAGTCGGTACGAGGTGTCGATCTGCTCGGCGTAGCGGTCGCGTTCGAGGTCCTCGGCGGTAAAGGACTTCACCACCCGAATGCCGACGATCGCCTCCTCGGCACTGGCATTGGCGGCGGCGACGCTGTCCTGGAAGCGGGTGCTGAGGCGGCGGAGACCGCGTCCGAAGTAGATCCCGGCCAGCACGACGGCGGGCAGTACGAGCATCATCACTGCGGTCAGTCGGCCGTTGAGGACCACCAGGATGATCGCCCCGCCGACGAATTGAATGAGCTGGCTGACGAACTGCGCAATCGCCTGGGACACGGCATTCTGGACGGTGGCGATGTCCGAGGTGAGCCTCGAGGTGATCTCGCCCACCTTGCGGGTTTCGAAGAACCGGACCGAGAGCCCGAGCAGGTGTCGGTAGAGCGCTTTGCGGAGATCTGCGACCACCCCCTCACCGACGAGCGACAGGTAGTAGACGCGGACGAAGTTGAAGATCGCCTGGGTAACAAAGATCGCTATCAGGATGAGGGTGATGCGGTTCAGGTTGGCTCCGGTGATGAGCTGGTCCCGGGCCGCGAACGCCTGGTTGAACAGGTCGCGAGAGAGGACGGGGAGCGCCAGCGTCAGGCCGCTCGCAACCATCACCGCTCCGACGCCGACGGCCAGCTGCCAGCGGTAGGGCTGCACGAAGCCAAACAGGCGCCGCAGCTGCCGCACGTCGGGTAAACCCCGTCGTTTGGCCACGCGTTCGGGGCGGGTCCCCTGGCGCTGTCGGAACACAGGTCAGTCTACGGCAGGCGTTCCGCCGCGACCGTGTTACCGCCGTCCGGCGCCGCGTTAGACTGGTCCCCGACTGCCAGCGACTTCCTGTGAGGTGCCGACCGTGACCCAACCGCTTTGGACGCCGAGCCGACGACGGATCGCGCGGGCCGCCATCACCCACTTTCGCAGGGCGGCTGTGGAGGCGGCGGGCCGGCCGCTCCCCGATTACGACGCTCTTCACGCCTGGTCGATCGACGACCCCGGCGCCTTCTGGGGCTTCTATGCCGACTACGCCGAGTTGCCGTTTCGAACGCCGGCAACCAGGGTCATGTCGGACGATCCGATGCCGCACACGCGGTGGTTCGAAGGGGCGACTCTGAACTACGCCGAGGCCGTGCTCGCCCCGTCGGCCCTGCACGACGATGAGGGTACGACCGCCATCATCGCGGTCGCCGAGAACGGCTCCGAACGTCGACTAACGTTCGCCGAGCTCAACGAACTGGTGGCCCGTATTCAGGCCGGTCTTATACGCGAAGGGGTAGGCCGCGGCGACCGGGTGGCTGCCTTCGCAGCCAATATTTCCGAAACCGTGGCGCTGTTCTTGGCCTGTGCGGGGCTCGGGGCGATCTTCACCAGTTGCAGTCCAGACTTCGGACTCGCAGCCGCCGAGGCGCGCTTCGGCCAGGTCGAGCCGCTGCTCCTGTTCGCCTCTCCCGTCTACCGCTACGGCGGCCACCGCTTCGACGTCTCCGACACCGTTCGTTCGCTTGCCACGGCCCTGCCAACGCTGACCCGTACCGTCCTGTTGCCCTACCCCGACGAGCCGGTCGTTCCGGTCGCCGAGGCGGAGCCTTGGGATGCGTGGCTGGGATCTGAGAATCTCACCCCAACCTTTGAAACGTTGCCCTTCGATCACCCGCTCTATGTACTCTACTCATCGGGCACCACCGGTGTACCCAAGGCGCTCGTGCATCGCGCCGGCGGCGCCCTGATCGGCCACCACCGGGAGCAGCACCTCCATGCCGACATCCAAGCCGGCGACGTGGCGCTGTACGTCACCACCTGCGGCTGGATGATGTGGAACTGGCTGGTCTCGGTGCTGGCCCAGGCTGCAACCATCGTGTTGTATGACGGATCGCCGGCCTACCCCGAGCCGGACACCCTGTGGCGCCTGACCGAGCGGCTGGGCATGACCTTCTTTGGCACCAGCGCACGCTATCTTCATAGTCTCCAGGCTCAGGGCGTCCGGCCTCACGAGGTGGCCGACCTCTCCACCCTCGAGACCGTCGGTTCCACCGGGTCTCCACTCTCGCCCTCGGGCTTCGAGTACGTCTACCGCCACGTCAAGGAAGATGTCCACCTGGCGAGCCTATCGGGCGGCACCGACATCGTCGGCTGCTTCATGATCGGGGTGCCCACCTTGCCGGTCTATGCCGGCCAGATTCAGCGGCCGGGTCTCGGCGTCGATCTGGTCGTTCTCGACGACGAGGGGAACGAAGTCGTAGGTGAACCGGGCGAACTGGTGTGCAGGCAGGCGCTGCCGTCGATGCCGCTCTACTTCTGGAACGACCCCGGGGGGTCCCGCTACCACGAGGCCTACTTCGAGCGCTATCCGGGCATGTGGCGTCACGGAGACCGCATCGCCCGCACGCCCGAAGGGGGCGTGGTGATCTACGGCCGCAGCGACGCTACCCTCAACCCGGGCGGGGTGCGCATCGGCACCGCCGAGATCTACCTGCCGCTCGAGGCCGTCGATGCGGTGGTCGAAGCGGCCGCGGTCGGGAAGAAGGTCGAAGGGGACGAGGTCATCTGGCTGTTCGTGGTCCTCCGTGAAGGCTCCGTGCTCGACGACGAACTGACCGCCAGGATCCGTACCAGCATCCGCACGGGAGCCAGCCCCAGGCACGTTCCAAAGCGCGTTTTTCAGCTGTCTCAGCTGCCGCGCACGAGGAGCGGCAAGGCCATGGAGATCGCCGTCGCACGATTGGTGAACGGTCTGGAGGTGCCCAACCGTTCGGTCATGGCGAACCCGGAGGCGGCCGATGAGATCGAAGCTCTGCTAGCGGTCCTCCGGGCGTAGGTATGGTCTGTGCTCTCCGGGTTCGCTCCGGCCCTGCTGTCGGTCAGGCCACGCTTCGACCGACCAGGCCGGTAATCCGTTCCTGCAGGTCCAGCTCTTGAAAGGGCTTTTCCAGGGTGCTGGCTTTGGGTCGGCGCCTGCGGCCGAGCAGGCCTCGAAAACCGGAGGACTCTTCGGTCAGGACCAGCACCGGCAGGTGCCCTTTGCCGGGGAGCTGTCGAAACGCCTTGACAAACGCCCAGCCCTCGCCCTGGTGGTCGTCGACTACCACAGCGCTGGGATAGTTGTCGGCCAGAAACGATAGGGCTTCGCCCGCGATGGTCACCACGTGGGTACGGAAGCGAGCCCGTTGCAGCGAGAGCTGCAGCAGCTGCCGCAAGGCTCGCGATTGGGATACCACCAGAACCAACGGATCCTCGACCTCAAACGGGGACGCCTCGACGATCCCGAGGGTTTGAAGTTGGTACAGCAGGCGGTATACCTTACGCTCTCGGAGGTCCATCTCGGCCGCGATACTGCGGGCGCTCCGCTTACCATCGATATTGGCGAGTACCTCCCAGGCTCCCGCCGGCATGGTCACCTTGGTGGGGTCGCCGGCGCGCTGGAAAACCGCACCCGGATCGGCGCTACCGTCTTCGCTCTCACTCAGCTGCTCGGCGACGTCCATCAGGATCGTCATGGCGTCGATGTTGTGGTCGCTGATCGCAAGGCCCGTCCACTCCGACTGCTCGGCGAAGTTGAAGGTGCCGTCGCGCCAGCTGAGCAGCTCGGAGACCACCTCGAAAACCTGGCGTTCGACCGCGCGCAGCAGATCGTCCTGATCGATCAGCGTTCGATCGACCCCCAGCTGACCCAGGGGGGTTCCATCGCTATCGTCGCCTTGGACCGCGAGCAGCTGTTGCACCTCGAGGGTGGAAAGAAGGTCGAGCCGGACCATAATCTCGCCGAGATGCACCCCTGGATCGAGGTGTGCGGATTGGATACGGCCCTTTTCGAAGAAGATCCGCGCTTGGGAATCGTTATGGGCGACGGTCAAAATACCGGACTTCTGACTGGTGACCACGATCTGGAAGACGTCGGCCAGTGGGACGTTGCGAAGACTGCCCTCGATCATGGCTGGACTCAGCCCGGTTCGGGGCTGAACATGTCCCCTTGGGCGCTGTGAAGCTCGAAGCCCAAGTGCTCGTAGGCTCGATCGGTGGCGACGCGTCCCCGAGGCGTCCGTTTCAACAGACCGCAATGGATCAGATAGGGTTCGTAGATCTCCTCGAGTGAGGTTCGATCGTCCCCTACCGAAGTGGCCAGGGTATCGAGCCCCACGGGCCCCCCTGCGAATTTCTCGATCATGCTCGTGAGAATAGCCCGGTCGCGGCGGTCTAGCCCGATCTCGTCGATCCCTAATTCGGTCAGTGCCAACCTGGACCGGTCGAGGGTGATGGCGGGTTCGCCCGCTACCTCGGCGAAGTCACGGACTCGCCTGAGGAGTCGCTTGGCGATCCGCATGGTGCCCCGCGCCCGGCGACCGATCTCGAGGGCCGCCTCCGGGTCGAGGTCGAAACCGAACAGGCGGGCGTCGCGACCGACCCCTTCGGCAAGTTCGTCGTGGTTGTAGTACTCGAGGTGCTCGAGGATGCCGAAGCGGCTCCGCATCGGACCGGTGATGAGGCCGGGCCGGGTGGTGGCTCCGATCAGCGTGAAGCGAGGCAGATCGAGGCGGATGGTGCGGGCCGCCGGACCCTGCCCCAGCACGATGTCGATCTTGAAATCTTCCATTGCCGGGTACAGGTGTTCTTCTGCCACCCTGCCCAGCCGGTGGATCTCATCGATGAACAGCACATCGCCTTCCTCGAGCGAGTTGGTGAGGATGGCGGCCAGGTCGCCGGGCTTTTCGATAGCCGGCCCGCTGGTGACACGAATGCCGACCCCAAGTTCGTGCGCGATGATGTGTGCCATGGTGGTCTTTCCCAGCCCGGGAGGGCCGTATAGCAGCACATGATCGAGCGGTTCACCCCGCCCCTTGGCAGCGTCGAGGTACACTTGAAACTTTGCCTTGAGTCTGTTCTGGCCGACATAGTCTGCGAGTCGGGTCGGTCGTAGTGCGCTGTCCTCCACAGATTCAGAATACCACGTGCCAGCCCCAGTTCCCACGGTCCAAGGCGACGTAATCGAGGCGCTCCCAATCCGCTCGATGGAGAGTGCTAGCTGGTGCGCTGCGACAGGCTTGCTCAGGCGTTCGCAAGGTGTTCCTGGGAGCGCGCCTGAAGTAGATGGTGAGGTGGATGCGGCGCCGCTCCAGCGCCGCTATCGTAGGGGACGGTGGGTTACACACAAAAAAGTAGTAGCGGCCCCTGCCCGAGCCCGACGTGGGAGACGCGTAGGCGCAGAGTAGAGATAGGGGGGGAACGTCACCGATCGAGCTCCGAGCCTCTTGTAGACTGGTAGCCGGACACCAAACGGAGTGGCGGAAGGAGGATGGTCGGTTTGCGTGCGCTTCGCTACATCCTGCCCCTGGCACTGGCAAGTTTGGGTCTGTCCTACGCTCAGGTGACTATCGACATCCATACCGGCAACGCGTTCAAGCTCACGACCGACATGTTTATCGTTCAGGATGGCTTTGAACCCACGGTTATCACCGGCGTTCGGTTCGAAACCAGGCCGTGGAGATTGCCGTTCAGGTTCACATTCGACAACTACTATCAGGTACGCGTGGGGTATTACGGGCCCGACGAGCCTCATTTCGGCGTCGAGGCGGAGTTCATTCACGATAAGGCTTTTTTCAGTAGCGGGAACGATCCCGACAGGGTCGTCCAGCACTTTGAATTGTCGGACGGTGTCAGCTTCGCGTTGGTCAATGTGGTGGCGCGGTATGGGCTGTTGACGTCTCCAGACTTTCCTGATGGACGGGTTCACCTCCTCGGCCGCGGCGGGATGGGACCGGTGATCGTTAAACCTGCCTCCACGATTCGACAGCGGCGGGACGGCCACGATATCCAGGGTCAGCTGACGGGCTACTCGATCGGTGGTCTGGGCCTGCAGGTAGGTGCCCAGGTAAAGGTGTTCGTGTTCCCCTGGCTGGCAACCAGCCTCGAGTACAAACTTACCCACACCAACGTCACAGCCCCCATCGCCGACGGCACGGCCAGAATGAGTCTGACCGGCAACCACTTCCTGTTCGGTCTCAGTTTCGGTTTTTGAACGGGCGCCTGAGGCCGCAGCGCACGGCCCCCGCAAACATCACGTTACTCAGAGAGGCCAAAAGAGTTTTGTCCGGATTCGAGGAGCGATTCGTACGGTAGCCTGTTAGGTGCAGTATGGAGTGAAACGAGCCCGAAGGGGTTAAGGCGTGGCGAGGAAGTGACGCGATGAACTACCACCAGGTGCAGGTCGGAGAGGTCGAGCGGCAGTTGCAGATCGTGAACCTGGGAGCGGTATCGGTGGCGCTGCTCAATCTCCTCGGGGATTCCGAATTGACCGAGGCGGCGGCGACCGAACTGGTCCGACGCATGCCGGCCGGCATCGAGGTGCTGGTGACACCAGAGGTCAAGGCGGTGCCGCTGGCCCACGCCATGAGTGTTCGCAGCGGCCTGCCCTATGTGGTGGTGCGCAAAACCGAAAAGCCCTACATGATCGGAGCGGTGAAGAAGAGCGTGGTGTCGATCACCACCAGGACGCCCCAAGATCTGGTCATCGACGGCGCCGACATTCCCCGTATCGTCGGCAAGCGAGTGGCGGTGGTGGACGACGTCGTCTCCACTGGGGGAACGCTGGCCGGGCTCGAGGAGCTGCTCGCAGAGATCGGGGCTCCGGTCGCTGCGACGCTGGTGGTGTTCACCGAAGGGGAGCGGCGCGACGGGGTCATCGCGCTCGGCCATCTGCCGCTCTTTCCAGCTGACGCGGGCGCCTGACGACCTGTCCTTTGGGTGGGAGCCCGCCGCGACGGCCCGCGATGGGTGGTGAAGGATTCGCTTGAACCGAGACGCACAATGAGCGTAGCCTTGTAGGTAGGAGAGACCGTCCCTGACGTAAAACCGGCCCCTCCGGAGGGGCCGAACGCGCGTTCGTCTACGTGTTATGTTGGAAGACCGCGCGAGCGACTGCCAGGATCAGCCAACACCGCCGATGGGAGCAACTCGGTGTCCACCGACGCCAAAGAACGTATTCGTGAACGCCTCGACATCATCGACGTAGTTGGTGAGGTTGTAGCGCTCAAGCCGGCCGGCCGCGGTCAGCTCAAGGGGCTCTGTCCCTTCCACAATGAAAAGACACCATCGTTCCATGTGCATCAGGATCGAGGCTTCTTCTACTGTTTTGGCTGCCAGGCCAAGGGCGACATCTTCGACTTCGTCATGCGCAGCCAGGGCGTCGAGTTCTTCGACGCTCTGCAGCTGCTCGGGACGCGCGCCGGCATCGAGGTAACGCCGCAGGCGCCGCAAGCTTCCAAACGGCGCGATCTGTTCGAACTCAACACCATGGCGCTGGCGTTCTTCCGCAGTCAGTTGCCGGGTCCCGGCTTCGACTACCTGAAGCGTCGTAAGCTCTCTCAGGAGAGCATCGATACCTTCGAGCTCGGCTACGCACCCGACACGTGGGACGCCCTGCTGAAGCACGCTCTGGCGCACGGCCTACGCGAGGACGATCTCCTCGATGCCGGCCTGCTGGCCGAGAATAGCTCGGGCCGACGCTACGACCGGTTTCGCAATCGGGTCGTATTTCCGATCAAGGATTACCTCGGTCGCGTAGTGGGCTTCTCTGGAAGGGTTCTCGACGATAGTCTGCCAAAGTACCTGAATACTCCGGAGACGGAGCTGTTCAAGAAAGCCGAACTGCTCTACGGGCTCGACCTTGCCAAGGGTCCCATTCGCGCTACCGGTGAGTGCCTGATGGTCGAGGGGTACATGGACGTCATCGCGCTGCACCAGACCGGTTTCAGCAACGCTGTTGCCGCCTTGGGAGCCAACGTAACCGCCGAACAGGCCTCGTTGCTGTCGCGCTTCGACGTACACCGCCTGTTCCTGGCATTCGATGCAGACGAGGCGGGTCAGCGGGCTGTGCTCTCGGGACTCGAGCAGTCGGTCGGTCGCCAGTTCCTGGTGCGAGCCGTCACCATCCCTACCGGCAAGGATCCGGCCGATGCCGTCCTCGGCGGCGAGGTCGAAGCGTTTCGTCAGGCCCTCAAGGCGGGGCAGTCCGAGGTGGAGTTCCGCTTCGGCAGGGTGCTAGAGAAGCACGATCGGGAGTCGATCGAAGGCAAGAAGGCGATCCTCAGCGAACTGCTGCCCGCCCTCAGGCCACGAGACCTGTTCGATCCGGTAGCCAGCGAGATGCGGCGGCTGGTGATCGACCATCTGAAGATCGATGGCTCACGCCTCGACGAGTGGATCAACAGCAAGCGACAGCGTCGCCTGGACGCCACCCAGGTGAAGGGTATGGAACGGCGTCTGGGTGCCCCATCGCAGATCACCGTCATCGAACTCGAGATCATCGCCTTGATGCTGATGGAGCCGGGGTTGCTGCGGAAGCGGCTGTGGGCGTTGGAGAGCGCCCTACCTCCAGAGGTCGACGACTCCGTGTTGCGAGAATTTCATGCTATCTGCGAGCAGGCAGGATTCGACGACCAGCAGATTCTCATGCGGTACCGGGAGCGCGACGAGGGCAGGATTCTGTTCGAGCGCCTGCTCAGCTACCCGCTCGACGAAGAGGTGCGCATCGATATCGATGGCAGCATCCTGAAGCTGTTGTCGCGGCTTCGCGAGCACTACCTCGACAACGAGAAGGAGACTCAGCGCGCCAAACTCCTCGAGCGCATGCAGGAGGTCAGCCAGGCGCTAATCGATCCCAGTCTCCCGCCCGAGCAGCTGACCCTCTACTACAGCGAATTGAAACAACTCAGCGCCATGTTGGCTGCGCGCGATGCCGAGCGCAGGTTGCGGGTGCCGGAGGGCTACGGCAAGAATCGTCGCAGGGGGAGCTTCTAGCTTCGACCAGGTCCGGTGCGGAGCTTGCGCAAGATCTCGGCGGCCTCGAAAAACTGGTCTCCGTACGCTCGGTCGAACCCCATGGGCCCCAACGTCAGATCGTCAGCCAACCGGCGTGCTGCGGGCCGGTCGCCGCGCCTCAGCAGGGTGTCAATGTCGGCCAACACGCGTTTTCCGACGGTAGGTGGAAGTGGGACTAGGACCGCCCGCGCCTCTCGGGGTTCGAGTTTCAGCAGGCCGCCCCCGAGCGCGTGTCCCTCGAGCTCGCTGCTCAACGCGGTCACCGAGCTCAACCAGCCTACCGCCAGCCTGGCCTCGAATTCGGTCGCGACGTCGACGGCGTAGAGGGTGTTGGACGGGGCGACCGTCCCGCGGCAGAGAATGAGAGCAGGGGCCGTCGTTGCCATCGGCGTCAACACGGCCCGCGGCAGCCGAACGCCGGGTACTCGGTACCAGGGGGTTCTCGTGCTGGTCTTGTAGCCGAGTAGCACGCCGGTCCGGACACCCGCTGCCAGATAGTCGCCGACGGCCTCGCCATGAGGCGGCTCGCCGGGTACCAACAGATAGCCGGCCGTTCCGTCCCGGGCAGCGCCCTGCCAGTCTTCGGGGGTCAGGGAGAGACCGTGAACACGTGGCCTGCGAAACAGGGCGGTCTGAAGCTGGTCGCCGGCGATGCCTCGTGCCGCCGCCGCTGCCGGACTCAGATGAAAGAAGGCGTTCGCGCCCGACACGTAGCCGAGGTCGACCCGGGCCACATCTCCCAGGCGGACCACCATCGGGTTGCCGTCCAGCGACCGGTAGGCCGCCAACGTCTCGAGGTCGATGCGTTGATGTTGGAGTTTCTCACTGCCCGAACTCAGGACCTCGGGATCGATGCCGCGCGACCTGCCGCTGTGACTGTCGAGCTCCGCAAGCTCGTCCGCCCCGGTCAGCTGAAGGGAGCGGAACGATTCGAAGGGGCGGCCGCGACCGTCGGCCAGCAGCACCACGACCCGCTGGCTCAAGCGAGGGAACAGCGGTGTGTCGAAGGCCACGAACAGGCAGCTGGCAAAGCTGTCTCTGAGGTGGGTCAGCACCGGTTGGGCGTAACGGGCGTGGCCCACTTCGGCCGGCAGCACCATCGCCAAGCGCCCACCGGGCGCCAACCGCTCGAGACTACAGACCAGGAACGGCGCCCAGGCGCTGGCCTGGCCACTCAGGCGCACGCCCGCGTGGGCACTGCGGGCCAGCGCCCGCTGGCGGTCCGGACCCTTGAAGCGCTGGAACCGGATGTAGGGGGGGTTGCCGACCACCGCGTCCATGCGCGGCAGGTCGTGAGACGCCACCGCGAAGAAGTCGGAGTGGAGCAGATTGTCGGTTGGCGCTATGCGCCTCGCCACGGCTTCGGCGTGGGCGTCTCGGTTTCGCTCGACTCCGAACACCGTCGATGGGTCACCGCCCAGTTCGTGTAGACGGTCGCTGGCCGCCTCGAGGAAGACCCCGCCGCCGAAACTCGGATCGAGCACCCGGTCTTCGGCCTGGCAAATTGCCCAGTTGGTGAGGGCCCGTGCCACCGCCGGCGAGGTGTAGTATGCGCCCGACGACTTGGCGTCGCTGTGTGCCATTCCGTGCCGAGTGTATCAGTCGCCTAGAGGGAGGCGATAACTCCGTTTGGGACATTTGTCTCGATTGACACCCCTGAGCCCGATTGTTATGCTTGGTCGGTGACGCGCGCGGGGTGGACTGTGGTCCACGCAAGCGTGTTTTTCCGTGTTGGTGGGCGTTACCATCGCAACGCAAGACACCGTCCCCAAAACCGGACAGATGCATGACGAAAGGAGGGCCGTTTGGAAGCTCAAGGGGAACAGCTCTTGCAGGATCTGGTCAAGCACGAACAGGCCCTGACCGCCAAGGTAGACGAAGCCACCGCCGCGGCCGCTGAGATCGTGGGTGGGGCCGAGCAGGAAGCCCAGCAGCTCATCGGCGACGCCGAAGCGAAGGCTGAAGAGGTCGTCGAAGAGATCGAGAAAAAGACCGAAGCAGACAGCCAAGCCGCTCACGAGAGCATTCTCGCCGAGGCGCAGGCCGAGGTGAAGCGCACGGTTGCTCACGCGACGAGCGCCAGGAACGCCGCTGTCGAGCTGGTACTGGAACGCGTTCTGCCATGATCGCCTCCATGGACCAGTTGACCGTCGTCGGGCGCCGGGGGATTGCCGGAGAGCTTCTGCAGGCGCTGCAGAGCCTCGGTGTGATGCAGATCGACCCTCTCGAGCCCGAAGAGGGGTTGTCGCTGGTCAAGCTGAATCTAAACCCTGAACAGAAGCAGGAAGCCGAACGCTGGTCGGCAACCTTTTCGCGTACCGAAGGACTCATCCGCAATCTCGCTGCCGGCGGCGTTGCCGCCGCGGCCCGGAGTGAAATTCCGACCGAGCTGGATGGCATCGAGGCGTACCTTTCGGACGTAGCCGAACGTGTCGATCAGCTGGTGGCCGAAAGGGCCGACGCCAGCGATGAACTCGAGGTCATTCAGACCTATTTGCCGGTGTTCCGCCAGGTGGCGCCGGCCCTGGCGCAACTCCAGGGTTCACGCTACCTTGCCGGCACCGCGTTCCTGATGGCGCCTGAAGACCTCGATGGGGTGAGGGTTGCCCTCACCGACGCGATGGCGGACCGCTTCCTGCTCACCTCGAGACCGTATGGGCGCGACCTGATGGTGGTCGCCGTCAGTCTCTTCAAGGACCGGCCCGACGTGCGCCAGGTGCTATCGCGGGCAGGGGTAAGCCCGCTCGGCCTTCCGGCCCGCTACGGCGATCTCGATACCGCCCGAGCGGTCCATGTGATGGAGGAGCGGTCGCAGAGCCTTCCCAGCCGTCTGAGCATGCTGGAGGACGACATTCGACAGTTGGCCGAGCAGCACGGATCGAAGTTGCAAGGCGTCCGCCAGCTGACCGGAGACCTTCAGGCTCGGCTCGGTCACCTGCAGAGCATGTTGGCCGGGCGATACAGCTTCGCCCTTCGCGGCTGGATTCCGGCGAGCGAAACCAAGCGCGTGGTCGACAGCCTCGCCAAACAATTCGGCGACGCCGTCGCCACGGCTTCCCGACCCGCCGACGAGCATCACGACGAATCGGTGCCGGTCAAGCTCGACAACCCCTCGTGGGTGAAGCCGTTCGAGGGACTGCTGGCGCTTTTTGCCCCACCGAAGTACGGCTCCTTTGATCCCAGCTGGACACTGGCGGTCTTCTTCCCATTCTTCTTCGGGCTGGTGGTAGGCGACATCGGCTTCGGCCTGATGTTCGGATCCATCGCCTGGTGGATGCGGCGGCGCGGCGCTGCTGGCAAGTTGGTGAGCCTGGGGCCGCTGGGCGTCGTCATCCCGGCCCGGTCGCTGGCGCCGATCAGCGCCGTGATCTTTTGGTGCTCCGCCTGGAGCATCGCCTTCGGATTCGTCTACGGCGAGTTCTTCGGGAACCTCCTCGAGAAGTTCCCGGCCGCCAAGCCGATCTTCTACACCACCCTGCACGAGCCGCCCGGCCACGGCTTTATCGACATCCTGCTGTTTCGGGTCGAGCAGTTCAACCCGCTGCTGCTGGCATCGCTCGCGTTTGGGGTGCTCCAGGTGCTCGGCGGCTGGGCCATCCGGGTCATCTACGGTTTCCGCCACAGCGATATGAAGCACGTCTACGAGGGTCTGGGAATGTTCAGCGGCCTGGTGGCGCTGAACATCTTCGCAGCGGCGTTCCTGACCCAGAACGTGAACCCCGTCATCAACGTGTTGGTCGTAATCGGTCTGGCAGTGTTCCTGATCTGCACGGTGCTGGCCAGGATGCCGCTGATGCTGGTGGAGCTCATCTCCAATGCCGGCAACATCCTCAGCTATCTGCGACTGTTCGCGGTGGGGCTGTCGGCGGCGCTGCTCGCCAACCTCGCGACCGACCTGGGATTTGCCATCGGCGGCACCGTGCCGATTATCGGTCCCATCCTGGGGATCGTCATCGGCTTCGCGGTGCACATCATCGCTATCGCCCTCACCATCATCGGCCACACCCTGCAGCCGTTGCGTCTGCACTACGTCGAGTTCTTCACCAAGTTCGGTTTCTATGAAGAGAACGGCCGGCCCTACCGGCCATTCCGTCTCCTAGGAGGAAAAGGATGAAAAAAGTACTCAGCGCGCTCGTTTTTCTGGGCATCTTTGCGCTGCTCGCCAGCCTCGGTTTCGCTCAGGAGGCCGAGCCCGCCGCTTCAGCGGCCAGCGGTCCCGGTTTCGGCGCCGGCCTGCTAGGCATCGGCGCCGGCCTGGCCATCGGCCTGGCGGCCATCGGGGTGGGAATCGCCCAGGCCGCGATCGGCTCGGCAGGCGCCGGCACCATCGCCGAACGGCCCGAGGCCTTCGGTCAGATCCTGATTCTGCTGGTGATCCCCGAGACGCTGATCATCTTCGGTTTCGTCATCGCCTTCTTCCTGAACGGCGCGATCGGCTAGGCTATGGCCGACCTGGCTGCTCTTCTCGATCAAGAGGCGAGCGCGGAGATCGAAGCGGTCACCTCCGAGGCCCAGCAACGCGCCTCGGAGATAGTCGCAAAGGCCAAGGAGGCCGCGGCCGCGCTACTGGTGCAAAGCGAACGGGCCGCGACCACGCGCCAGGCCGCGCTGCTGATCCGGGCCCGAAGTGCCGCCCAACTCGAGGCCGCTTCGGTGAAGCTGCAGGCACAGCAACAGGCGATCGACACGGTGTTCGCCGATGCCACAGCCCGCCTCGACGCTCTCGCCGACGATGCCGGTCGCTTCCGGCCGGTGCTGACCACGCTCTTTCAGGAGGCCCTCTCCGCTCTAGGTTCCGCTGCCGACATCAAAGAGATAGTCGTGAACCCCGCGGACGTTTCCAATACCGGTGACATCGCACGACAGCTCGGGGTTCAGGCGCAGGTTCGTGGCGACGCTACCGTCGTCGCCGGGGTGCGGCTGCTGGGCAGTCGCAACATCGCCATCGAGAACACCCTCCACGGTCGGCTTGCGGCTCTGCGTGACGACCTCGCCGCCGAGGTAGCCCGAGCCCTGTCGGGAGAGGATGGCGGCTAGATGTCGTCTGACTTTGGCTACATCAATGCGCGTGTGCGTGGGATGACGGCCAAATTGCTCGAGCCCGATTTCTTCACCCAGGCGCTGGCGGAGAGCGACTTCAAGTCGTTTGCTGCGGTTCTGGCCCAGACCCTGTACAAGCAGGATGTCGAAGAGGCCCAGGCCCGCAGCGATGGACTCAAGGTGGTCGATCAGGCGGTGGCCCGCAACTTCTATCGCACCACCCGCAGCATCCTGAACTTCTCGGACGGCGCCGCCCACGAGCAGATCGCGCTGGTGCTGCGCCGTTACGACCTCGCCAACCTCAAAGCCATCGCCCGGGCCAAGCATGCCGATCGCGGCGCCGAAGAGATTCAGGCGGCGCTGCTGCCGGCCGGGGAGTTCAAGCCGGCGGTCCTCGAGAGCCTCGCTTCGGAGGCCGATCTCCCAGCTGTAGCACAGGCGCTGGCAGCCACCCGCCACCCGTTGGCACGAGCCTTTCGGCGCGCGGCCGCAGCCTACGCCCAGGACGGTGACCTGTACGCCTTCGAACTGGCGCTGGATCGTGCCTACTTCGCCGGTCTGCTGGCGAGTCTGAAAGGCTGGCGCGTGCCCCGCGCCTTCGTGAGCTATATCAAGACCGAGATCGACGCCACCAACCTGCGCACCGCCCTCAAACTGCGTGGTGAGGAGGCCAACGGTGAGGACCTGTTCGTTCCTGGTGGTCGCGAGCTTCCCAAGGCCACCTTCGATGCGATCATGGCGGACACCTCCAAGGGCGCCCTGTCGGCGCTGTCTTCGACGGCGTTCGCCACGGTAACCGAAGCGGACGGGCTGGGCGAAGCGGAGCCGTTGATTCGGGCCGAGGTCGATGCCGGGGCCCGGCGTGCCGCAACCGCCGATCCCCTCGGTGTCGGCGTGGTGCTCCGTTACCTGCGGCGCAAGGAGGCCGAGTCGGCAAAGCTACGGCTCATCGCACGCGGCAAGTTCTACAGCGTTCCCCAGGAGCAGCTGCAAAAGGAGCTTCATGGCTAGGATGGCCATTCTCACCGACGGAGAAACCGCGACCGGTTTCCGGCTGGCCGGCGTCGAGGTTCACGAGGCCGAAGCCGACCAGGCCCAGGATGTTCTCGAGCAGCTCATCTCATCGGATCTCTACGGCCTCGTTGCGGTCGACGAGGCCTTGGTCGACGATCCGATTCGTGCCACCGAGCGCGCCATGCGCGGCAGGGAACTGCCGGTGCTGCTGGCGATCCCTAGCCTCGGGGCTGCCTTCGACGAAAGCGAAGATGCCCTCGAGTACATAAAGGATCTGGTACGGCGCGCCATCGGCTTCGACATCAAACTCGAATAGGAGGTACCTCTAAGTGGCCATTGAAGGCAAAGTCCAACGCATCTCCGGACCGGCTGTGATCGCCGAAGGGATGCTGGGAGCGCGGATGTACGATATCGTCCGGGTGGGCGACGAAGAGCTCATCGGAGAGATCATTCGGCTCGACGGCGAAACCGCCTTCGTGCAGGTGTATGAGGATACCGGCGGGCTCCGGGTCGGCGAGCCGGTGGTGTCGACCGGGCTGCCGCTGGCGGTAGAACTCGGTCCAGGGATGCTCAACGGTATCTTCGACGGCATTCAGCGCCCGCTCGACAAGATCCTGGAGATGTCGGGCACGTACATCGCACGAGGTATCATCGTCAACGCCCTGTCGCGCGAGGCGAAGTGGACGTTCACCCCAACGGTGGCGGTCGGCGATGAGGTGACGGGCGGTCAGGTGCTCGGCACCGTACCCGAGTTCAGCTTCGTGCACAAGATCCTGGTGCCACCAGGCGCCTCCGGCGTCATAGGGAGCGTGGCCTCCAAAGGCGAGTACGTTTTAGAGGACGTGGTGGCGACCCTCGAGGACGGCACCGAATTCAAGCTCTACCATTCCTGGCCGGTGCGCCAGGCGCGACCGGTGACCGAAAAGCTAGATCCGGTCACCCCGTTCCTGACCGGCATGCGCATCCTCGACGTGCTCTTTCCGCTGACCATGGGCGGCACCGCGGCCATTCCCGGACCCTTCGGTTCCGGCAAGACCGTGACCCAGCAGTCGGTCGCCAAATTCGGCAACGCCGATATCGTGGTGTACGTCGGCTGCGGCGAGCGGGGCAATGAAATGACCGATGTGCTCGTCGAGTTCCCCGAGCTCGAGGATCCCCGGACCGGCAACCCGCTGATGAACCGCACGGTGCTGATCGCCAACACCTCGAACATGCCGGTTGCGGCCCGCGAAGCCTCGATCTACACCGGCATTACCCTTGCCGAGTATTTCCGCGATCAGGGCTATGGCGTGTCGGTGATGGCCGACTCCACCTCCCGCTGGGCCGAAGCGCTCCGTGAGATCGCTTCACGGCTCGAGGAGATGCCGGCCGAAGAGGGCTATCCTCCCTACCTGGCATCGCGGCTGGCAGCCTTTTACGAGCGGGGCGGCCGCGTCACCACCCTGGCAGGCGAGGAGGGGGCCGTCTCCATCATCGGTGCGGTGTCGCCGGCCGGTGGCGACTTCTCGGAACCGGTCACCCAGTCCACCCTGCGCATCACCGGCTGCTTCTGGGCACTCGATGCCTCGCTGGCCAGCCGCCGCCACTTCCCGGCCATCAACTGGAACCGCTCGTATTCGCTGTTCACCGGCATCCTCAACGACTGGTATGCCGAGAACGTGGCCGCCGACTACAGCGAGCTTCGTGACCGGGCGGTGGGCCTGCTCCAACAAGAGGCAGATCTTCAGGAGGTTGTGCAGCTGGTCGGTCCCGACGCACTTCAGGATCAGGAGCGGCGGGTTATCGAGGTCGGCCGCATCCTGCGCCAGGATTTCCTCCAGCAGAACGGCTTCGATCCGGTCGACGCCTCCTGTACGATGAAGAAGGCGTACGGCATGTTGCAGCTGATGGTTGAGTTCAATGACCGGGCCGAGGCCTATATCGAGACCGGCGGCACCGTGGACGAAATCCTCGCCATGCCGGTCGTGGAGAAGATCAACCGTGCCCGCTACGTTGCCGAGGACGATTTCGAAGCCTACAAGCAAGAGATTGAGGGCGACTTCGAAGAACTATTCACGCCGGCTGCGGTCTGACAGGGAGAGATATGAGCGAATTGCTAACGAAGGAGTACAGCGACGTCAGTTACGTTTCGGGACCTCTGCTCTTCCTCGAGAACGCACCCGATCTCGCCTACAACGCGATCGTGCGCATCAAGGACGGTACCGGCCGCGAGCGCGGTGGCCAGGTGATCGAGGTATCCGACAAGGTCGCCATCCTTCAGGTGTTCGAGGAGACGTCGGGAATCGATCTTTCCACCACCACCGTCAGTCTGGTGGAGAGCGTGGCCCGCCTCGGCGTCTCCAGAGAGATGATCGGTCGGCGTTTCGACGGTATCGGCGAGCCCATCGACGGCCTGCCTGCGGTGGTCGCAGAGAAGCGCCTTCCCATCGGCGGCGCCCCGATCAACCCGGTGGCCCGTCAGAAGCCGGAGGAGTTCATTCAGACCGGCATCTCGACCATCGATACGCTGCTCACGCTGGTACGTGGCCAGAAGCTTCCCATCTTCTCGGGTGCCGGCCTTCCCGCCAACGAACTGGCGGCCCAGATCGCCCGGCAAGCGAGGGTCATCGGCGAGGACAGCGAATTCGCGGTGGTCTTTGCCGCCATGGGCATCACCCAGCGAGAGGTGACCTTCTTCACCCAGGAGTTCGAACGGACCGGCGCCCTGGCGCGCTCGGTGCTGTTCCTCAACAAGGCCGACGATCCGGCCGTGGAGCGGCTCCTGACACCGCGCATGGCCCTTACGGCCGCCGAGTACCTGGCCTTCGAGCACGACTTCCACGTGCTGGTGATCCTTACCGATCTCACCAACTACTGCGAAGCGCTTCGCGAGATCGGCGGGGCCCGGGAGGAGATTCCGGGACGCCGCGGCTACCCCGGGTACATGTACACCGACCTCGCCTCGATCTACGAACGGGCCGGGGTGGTGGCCGGGAAGAAGGGATCGATTACCCAGTTTCCCATCCTGACCATGCCCGACGATGATAAGACCCACCCGATTCCGGATCTGACCGGCTACATCACCGAAGGGCAGATCTTCCTGGCCAGGGACCTTCACAACAAGGGCATCTATCCACCGATCAATCCCGGACCGAGCCTCAGCCGGCTGATGAACAACGCCATCGGTGAAGGCAAGACCCGCGAAGATCACAAGAACATGGACGGGCAGCTTCAGGCGGCCTACGCCAACGGTCAGGACCTCAGGCGCCTGGTGGCGATCACCGGCGAGGACGCGCTCACCGAGACCGACAAACTCTACCTCAAGTTCGCCGACGACTTCGAGCGTCTGTTCATCAATCAGGGCGACGCCAACCGCAGCATCGACGAATCGCTCGATATCGGCTGGGCCGCCCTGTCGCAGCTGCCCAAGTCGGAGCTGACACGGCTCGGTCACGACCAGATCGACAAGTACTACGGTGCCAAGATGGACGAGCTCTGGGGCGCCGCACAGAGAGGGCGATGACGCCGCGACAGGCGGGGTAGACCATGGCAGAGACGATCGCCCCAACCCGCTCAAACCTGATTCAGCGCGTCGATCAGCTCAATCTGGCAATTCGCGGCGCCGACCTGCTAAAGCGCAAGCGCGACGCCCTCATCGCCGAGTTTTTCGACCTGGTAAAGGCCTCGCTCGAGGCCCGGCGAGCCCTCGCCGCGACGAGCAAGGAGGCCTATTTCAGCCTCTTCCTGGCCAATGCCTGGGACGGCCCAGAGGCTGTTAAAAGCGTCAGCCTGGCGGCCTCGGGAGGGGTCGAGGTCGACATCGAGGTCGAAAACCTGTACGGCGTCAAGGTGCCGCAGGTGCAGGCCCCCGAGTTCTCGTCGGCGCTGCCCTTTTCACCCATTGCGGCCGGCGCCCGAACGCTCGACGCAGCTACGGAATTTCGTCGTCTCACCGAGGCGATCATCAATGTCGCGGCTACCGAGACGCGGCTGCGCCGCATCGGCGAGGAGATCAAGAAGACCAGCCGCCGGGTCAACGCCCTCGAGCAGCTGGTGATCCCCGGCATCGATGTCCAGATCAGGGACATCCGCAGCGTGCTGGAGCAGCGCGCCCTCGAGGAGGTCACGGTCCTCAAGCGGATCAAGGCCAAGCTCGAGGCGCGCGACAAGGAAGACAAGGTCAAAGCCGAAGCTGGCTAGTATCCGCTGCAGATGCGATAGCCGTCAACATGTGGGGCTTTAACGATGGATGAGCCCCCACATGTTGTGTGTACCGATCGACGATGAAGTGGCAACCTTTACAACGTTCTCATCTACCTGTAGTTTGTTGTTACCGGGCATAGCAGTGGATCGGCCTGCCATCGAAAAGCCAATCAAGAAGCCGCTGCAACCGCTGCGGCGGGGGCTTCACCGACCACGCCTGCCAATACCTCCTTAGCAAAAGGTAAGGTTCCAGCCAAGCTCTGACCCGCCTCAACGCCTGTGGCCAAGTCACGACCAGATTCTGGCTCTTTCTTTTTCCCCCCCGCTCGCTCCTCAACATCGCCCTCCACAAGACTTACGGGTTGCCCACCCCCGTCAAGCTCAGCAGCCACTCCTCCTCCTGGTAAGGCCCACCAGCAGAACGAAAACGCGCAACAAACCAGCTGCCAGTGCCGCCTCATGGCCATGTCGCTGCGCACCTGGTACTGCGCCCAACCCAGACTCCCCTTGACCTGCTTGTAACTCTGCTCCACCCACACCCTAAGCCCGTAGAGCCTCACGATCTCCGCCACATCAGCCGGAATCATGCCGCTCTCTTGAGCGCGGCTAGATCCGGGCGCAGGGAGGTTCGTTCGTAAGTAGAACGTGCTCTCCTCCGGAAGCGCAGCAGGATCAGTAGTCACGATGATCAACCGCTTCGCGCTCTCCGGGCCGTACGGTCCCGCCACCCCCTCGAGAGCCCACCAGGTCTCTTGGTGACCATCACGAAAGCACCGCGTGAGCTTCTCCCAAACGCCGGCATCATCCTCACGCCACGAGGCGGCTCCCGCTACTCCCTCCGCAGAGCCGATGGTGCCAATCTGGTGCCACCATGCGTGCGATGGGTTCAAGGCCAGCACGTAGGGGATCTCCTCGCTCTGCAAAGTAGTCCAGAAGGGGTGGTTCTCCCCGTAGAAGCGGTCGGCTACTACGGCGCGGAAGGGAATGCCGAGCGCATGGGCGTTCTCGATGAGTTCCAGCGCGATTTGCGGTTTGCTGCGGAACTCGGGGTCGTTCTTACCAAGAGCGAACCAGGGTGCAGGCGTGTAGGGCTCAACCTCGATCGGGTAGTACCGTTCCTCGTTCGCCCACAACGTGTGTACGCTGACCACGCCGTTATCGATCTTGCCGATACTGCCGAGGTACTGGCGGCCGACATGGGCGGTGTGTCGGCCCCACTTTCGATCGCCGGTCTCATCGATCACCAGGGCGCCCTCGGGGTTGGGCTTGCTGTGCTCGTCCTCGGAGAGCAGCGCCAGTCGTTTGTTGTTCACCAAGGCGGGGTCCCAGGTGGATTCGGATAAGAACCACTGCAGTTTCTGCGCGTCCTTGTGGGTTGCGCCTGCCACCGGCTCGGTGTTGGCGAGCCCGGTCAGGGTTTTGTTTCGTTCGCTGGGTAGTAGTAGGCCTTCGAGGTAGCGCCGGAAGGTGTCGCGTTGGTTGCGTTTGTTGAACAGGTCATCGAAACTGCTGGCGTAGCCCTCTAGCGGTCCGGGGGCGGTAGGTACGGGTAGGCGTCGACTCATCGTTCGACCTCCTGGTGTCCGTTCTACTGCTCGATTTGACCCTTGTCAACAAACTACAGCTACAGCGGTTCTCATAATGAGTGAAGTTGGATTCCGGCATGCTCAAACCACCCCACCACATCCGAAAGCTCCACCGTCAACAACGCAACCGCAATCGCAGAGTCCAACGCTCCCCTGGTCCTCGCTCCCAGGCGCTTCACGACCCCCTTGATCTTCGAGAAAGCAAGCTCAATCGGATTCAGGTCAGGACTGTACCCAGGTAAGAACACCAACTCACACCCGCGAGCCTCAATGGCCTCCCGAACCTCCGGTTTCCGATGCACCCCCAACTGATCCATCACCACGATCTGTCCCGGCCTGAGCCTGGGAGCGAGGATCTGCCTGATGTACGCCAAGAACGCGTCACCATCCACCGCCCCAGTCAACGTCATCGCGTCACTCACGCCCTCATCGAGACTGATGGCTGCGACCAGGCTGGTGTTCTCCCCCCGGTTCTTCGGCACCCGACCCACAGCCCGCTGTCCCTTTGGGGCGTAGGCGTAGGCGAGAGTCATGGCGAGGTTGAAGCCGCTCTCATCAATGAACACCAACCGCCTCGGGTCGATCTGCTGGATCCAGGCTAAGAACCGCCACCGGGCTTCTGGATTCTGTTCACTGGCGTAGATCGTCTTTTTTTCTCGTCGATCCCATTCTCTGTACCCAGCGGCACATAGTGGCGCGGCTGATGCGGATGCCGGTCGTCTCGAACAGAAGGTCGCAGCGCTGATCGTGGGTGAGGTCATTGTTGATCAGGTGCTGCTCAACCCAGGACCGGTGCTCATTGAGGGCGCTGGGGCGGCCTGGGGAGGTTTGTGGGGTGACGTCACCTTGTTGGCGGTAGCGATGGAGGTAGCGCTCGACGCTGCTTTTGCTCACGTTGAACGTCTCAGCGGTCTTCTGGAGGGTCATTCCTTTGTTGAGGACGGTATCCACGATGCGTTCGCGGAGGTCGGTGGAGTAGGACATGCTTCAGCATGCAACAACGTCACTCATTCCGCAACCCGCTGTAAGGGGTAGCATGTCCTTGGGCAATCAGAAAATTTAAATGCCTAGAGAGTGGGAAACCATGCGGAAAGTTGTACTCTTGCTGGCCTCTATCGCCTTCCTGATCGCCGGGACAGCGTTCGGACAGGGCCTGCTCCAGGACGTTCAAAACCGGGGATCGCTACGCTGCGGCGTGAACGAGCGCCTGCCAGGCTTCGGCTCCATCAACGAACAGGGTGAGTTCGTTGGTTTCGATGTCGACTTCTGTAAGGCCATCGCAGCCGCCGTGCTGGGCGACGCTGACGCCGTCGAATACCGGTCCCTGTCGGCCTCAGAGCGTTTTACCGCGTTACAGTCCGGTGAGATCGATGTGCTGATCCGGAACACCACCTGGACCAGCAGTCGCGACACCACGGTGGGCCTCAACTTCGCCCCCACCACCTTCTACGACGGTCAGGGCTTCATGGCCCGCAGAGATTCCGGCATCACCAACCTGAGAGCCTTCGAAGGGCGTACCATCTGCGTGCAGTCGGGCACCACCACCGAGCTGAACCTCGCCGACGTGCTTGGCGCACTCAACGTGCAGTTCACCACGCTAGTATTCGAGAATATCGACCAGGTCGTCAGCGCCTACGACGACGGCGCCTGCGACGGTTGGACGACGGACAAGTCCGGTCTCGCCAGCCGCCTGGTCACGCTGCGCAATCCGGCCGATCACCGGATCCTCGAAGCCACCATCTCCAAAGAGCCGCTCGGTCCGGCTGTGCTGCACGGTGACGACCAGTGGTTCGACGTGGTCAAGTGGATCGTATTCGGCCTCTTCACCGCCGAAGAGTTCGGGATCACCGCCGCCAACGTCGATCAGGTCGCCGAGGAGACCTCCAACCCCAACGTTCGGCGTCTGCTCGGCGTCGATCCCGAAAACGTCGAAGGCATCGGTCTGGCGGCCGACGGCATCCGCAACGCTATTCGGGCGGTCGGCAGCTACCGTGAGATCTACCTACGAAATCTCGGTCCAGACACCCTTTTCGACATTCCGCGGGGTCTGAACTCCCAGTACTACGACGGCGGACTCCTCTACAGCCCACCCTTCCGCTAACGATACCGATGCGTGTTGGGGTGACGGGTCCACCGTCACCCCTTTTTTTCGTGCGAAGGTCCACCAGCTATACTCGTGGGAACCTACAGCGCGGTGAGTTGAAGCCCCTGGGCCTTGGGCACCGGGAAGGAGTTGCGCCCGAAGTGAACGTCTACGACCGATTTACCGGGCCTGTACCAGGCTGATGGCAGCGAACCCGATCCCTGCGGGTGCCGGCCAGGAGCGCATTCCGTTCTACCGCAACGTCAAGGTGATCGGCCTGTTGGCCCAGATCGTCTTCGTACTGGTAGTTCTGGCAGCGGCTGTTTTCCTGGTGCGCAATGTGGTGATCGCCCTGCAGACTTCGAACCTGCCGGCGGACTTCAGTTTCCTCAACAACCGCTCTGGAATTCCCATCAGCGAAACGCCGATTAGGTACAGCCCAGAAGATCCCTACACGCGCGCCTTTGCCGTTGGGATACTCAACACACTCAAGGTCGCCCTGGTCGGGGTTGTTGCTACGAGTCTGTTGGGGGTTCTCATCGGGGTGATGCGGCTTTCAAACAACTGGCTACTTCGGCAACTTGCCACCGGGTACGTCGAAACCGTTCGCAACACCCCAGTAGCCGTGCAAATCATATTCTGGTTCAGTGCGGTTTTATTGCCGCTTCCACCCCGGATTGGGAATCCGCTCGAGCTCCCGGGGGGGATTCTGTTCAGCAACAGGGGGATCGCCTTCCCCCTGCTCTATCCTAGTTACCGATTTGGTAGCTGGCTACCCTGGTTGATCGCAGCGCTGGTGGTGCTGATCATCGGCATCCTCGTTCGCAGGCGACAGATTCGCCTGTCCGAGCGTCCTGCGAATGCCTGGTTGCTCCCACTGGGATTGGCAGTCGTGGTTGCTGCCGCCGGCTATGTGGTGGCTGCCATCAGCACCAGCGTTCCGAAAGATGTGGCTGCGGATTTCGTATCGACAGCGGGCCGTGGGACCATTTTCACAGATATCGACGGGGATGGATCGCTTGGACCCGGTGAGCCGGTCATTCCTTTTGCGGCCATGACCGTGACCATCGATGAGGCCGAACTCAGGGTTCTCACCCAAAACCTCACCGAATCGCGCGGCGTCGTCAACAGCACCTTCCGCTTCCCACTGATCACACGCTCTGAAGCCGAACAGCTGGTGGTCGCTTTCAAGAACCCGGACGATGCCCAACGCTTCGCTCTCCACTTCCTGAGCGATCCCAACGTCGGTCTGATCTACCAGGATTCCAACGTTAACGGCAGCTACGATCGGGGCGAAGAGTTGAGCCCCAATGGCAGGGGTTTCTCTGAGGTGGCGTTGACCATGACGGTCCAAGGATTCCGGAGGCAGGTCGTTGCGGATCGCAGCGGCGCCTTCCGGGTTCCGAACTTCAAGGTCGTTGGAAGCAGCGATGACCAGGGCGAAGCGGGCCTCGCTAGGCCGTTCGGGGTGCTAGGCGGCGACCCGCTAGCCGGTGCAGAGGCGGGGGTCGAAGCGTCCATCGAAGTACGGTCGCAAGCGCCGCTTACCTGGAGCCGCCCCACCGTCCCGGTATCGGACTATTTCGGGGGCATACGCCTATCCACCAGCTTCCTGGCGCTGCTCTTGGCGCTGGTGGTCTACACCGCGAGCTTCATCGCCGAGATCGTTCGTGCCGGTATTCTGGCGGTGCCGAAGGGTCAGGGTGAAGCGGCCCAAGCGGTGGGCCTCTCCGGGTTTCAGACGTTTTCCCTGGTGGTGTTTCCTCAGGCGCTCCGCATTATTCTTCCGCCCTTGATCAGTCAGTATCTCAACCTGACCAAGAACTCGTCGCTCGGAACACTGGCAGCCTTCGCTGAGCTGTTCGCGATTTCGGCCATCATCGCCAATCAAACTGGCGCCAGCATCCCCATGGCCCTGCTTCTGATCGCGTCCTATCTGGTGATCAGCGTGGTCTTCGCATTCGTCCTAAACCTCGTCAACGAGCGCCTGAAACTGGTGGAGCGTTAGCGTGGCAGCTCGACGACGACCGCCCAGTGGGACCACCGGCGTCAGCGGTTGGCTGCGCACCAACCTGTTCAATAGCTGGTTCAACGCGATTGTCACCATCGTGGTTGCGGCGTTGCTGCTGTGGGTGATTTTCGGGTTGGCCAGTTGGATCTTGTTCGAAGCCTCCTGGGGTCGCATCTGGGTAAACCTCAAGCTCTTTTCAGTGTTCCGCTATCCTGCCGAGGCGTTGTGGCGGCCTCTGGCTGTGCTGGCGTTGATACTGGGCCTGCTCGGCATAACCACCGGTGCCTCGAGGCGGTTGGGGGAGAGCCCGATTCTCACCGGCATCTTTCTCAATATCGGATATGTGGTGTTGGGCATTACCGTGCTGGCCCTCATCTTTTGGGAGAGCGTGCGCTGGCTGTGGCTACTGGTGGCGTTGGCGACCGCCGCCGGCTACCTGCTCGGGCAGGCGCGCCCGCGGCTCAGCCGCATCCTCCCCTGGGCTTGGGCTCTGTCGTTTCCTATCGGCCTGTTATTGCTCTACGGGGTGCGCCCGGGTGAGGGCTTCCTGCACTTCATCGCTGCTCGGGAGTGGGGCGGCTTCATGCTGACGCTCATCCTCACCACAGGTCTACTACCCAGTTTTCCACTCGGCATCGCCCTGGCCTTGGGGCGCCGCAGCGAGCTGCCAGCGATTCGGTACGTCAGCATCGGGTTCATCGAGGTGGTGCGCGGGGCACCGCTCATCATGTGGCTGTTTATCGCCTCGCTGTTGCTGCCGCTGCTGCTCAATACCGATGCAAACAACCTCCCGGCCGTGCTGCGCGCCTACGTGGCCGTCACCCTGTTCTCGGCAGCGTACATGGCCGAGAACGTGCGCGGTGGCCTTCAGGCGGTGCCCCTTGGCCAAATGGAAGCGTCCCGCGCGCTCGGGCTTTCAGGCTGGCAGACGACCAGACTGATCGTGCTTCCCCAGGCCTTGCGGGCGGTCATCCCGGCAATCGTCGGGCAGGCGATCGGTCTGTTTAAGGACACCTCGCTGGTGTTCATCGTCGGACTGAGCGACTTCTTCAACGTCGGCCTGAACATCGTAGCCAATCAGCCGGAATCGCTGCTTATTCCCGGGGGCATTCTCCTCGAGATATCGTTGTTTCTGGCTCTGGTGTACTGGTTCTTCGCCTTCCGAATGTCGGTCGCCAGCCGCCAGCTCGAAAAACAGCTCGGCGTGGGCGTAAGGTAGAACGGACGGGGTGAAGGGTAAGAGAGGAGGAGGCAATGAGCGACACTATTGTACGCGCCGACGCTCCCGAAGGCGGCGACCGCATCATCGAGATCAGCGAAGTGAACAAGTGGTTCGGCGATTTTCACGTGCTCAAGGACATCAACCTGTCGGTGAACAAGGGCGAAGTGGTGGTCGTCATCGGCCCCTCCGGTTCCGGTAAGAGCACCCTTATCCGCTGCATCAACCGCCTCGAAGAGCATCAGGAAGGGACCATCGTCGTCGATGGTATTCACCTCACCGACGACGTTCGCAACATCGACCAGATCCGGCGCGAGACCGGCATGGTGTTTCAGTCCTTCAACCTGTTTCCCCACCTCACGGTGATGGAGAACATCATCCTGGCGCCGGTACGGGTTCGCAAGTGGCGCAAGTCGCAGGCCGAGGAGCGGGCCATGTACTTTCTCGAAAAGGTCGGCATTCCCGAGCAGGCGCAGAAATACCCGGGCCAGCTCTCCGGTGGGCAGCAGCAGCGGGTAGCCATCGCCCGCGCCCTCACCATGGAGCCCAAGGTGATGCTCTTCGACGAGCCCACCAGCGCCCTCGATCCGGAGGTGATCGGCGAGGTGCTCGAGGTCATGGTCAATCTCGCCAAAGAGGGGATGACCATGTGTGTGGTGACCCACGAGATGGGCTTCGCCCGTGAAGTCGGCGACCGCGTCATCTTCATGGACGAGGGCCAGATCGTCGAGGTGGGGAGCCCCGATCACTTCTTCACCAACCCGCGGGAGGACCGGACCAAGGATTTCCTTTCCAAGATCCTGTGATCAGGACAATCCGGCCTCGTGAGAAAGGCGATGAGCAAGGGAAATCTTGGACCCACAATCGAGTTTGTGCCGGTCAGTACGGCATTTCTCGGTTTCTCCGTCCACCACGCATCGTCAAATCGCTCTTACTCGCCACCCTCTCGTCCAACGCCAGATCGTTGAGTCGTATTCAGAAAAGCGGAAACGCAGCCACCGTCAGGCACGGCAATGTGCGAAAAATGCGATGCGGACCGGGGTTTCTTGCCCCTCACTAGAGATCAGACCCGTCACCGACGCAACCCCGAACAACGCCGGCAAGTCCTGGTGATCGTTTTTTTGGGGGGCAATGTCACAGCCGGATCGGCCATTCTCCCCTAAACTGTTGCCATGAATGAAACCCGCGGCATCCGGATGGCCGATATGCTCAAGGCCATGATCACGCGCGGCGCTTCAGACGTGCACCTACAAGCAGGAGCGCCGCCACATATGCGGCTGGACGGTCGTCTGGTCCCCTTTGACAACATGCCGGAACTCACGCCTGACCAGACGGAGCAGATCGCCCTGGCCATGATGAGCGAGAACCAGCGCGAACTGTTCGTACACCGGCACGAACTCGATTTTGCCTTCACCATCCCCAACGCGGCCCGCTTTCGCTGCAACGTGTTCCGCCAGCGCGGGTCGGTCGGGGTGGTGATGCGGGTGATCGGCGACGCCATTCCCAGCTTCGAGACCCTCGGTCTGCCGGCGTCGGTGGTCACCGAGTTCGCGAGCCAGCCGCGCGGCCTGGTGCTCGTTACCGGCCCCACCGGCCACGGCAAATCGACGACCCTGGCAGCCATGGTCGACTTCGTGAACCGGCGCTTTCCGCGCAACATCATCACCATCGAGGACCCAATCGAGTTCCTTCACAAGAACCAGATGAGCCTGGTGGTGCAGCGCGAGGTGGGCCTCGATACCACCGATTTCCTCGACGCCCTGAAATTTGGCATGCGTCAGGACCCCGACGTCATCATGATCGGCGAGATGCGCGACAAGGAGACGGTGGAGGCGGCCATCACCGCGGCGCAGACGGGGCACCTGGTGCTGTCGACCCTGCACACGCTCGACACCGTCCGCTCCGTGAACCGCATCATCGACTTCTTCCCCCCCCCACGAGCGCGACCAGATTCGCATCTTGCTGGCGGAGTCGCTGCTGGGCATCATGAGCCAGCGGCTGCTCCCCCGCGCAGACGGCCCCGGCCGGGTGCTGGCCCTCGAGGTGTTGGTCAACACGCCGCTGATCCGCGACTACATCAAAGATGAAGAGAAGACCCCGCTGATCAAGGACGCCCTGATGGAGGACAACCTGCGCGGCATGCAGACCTTCGATCAGCACTTGGTGGAGCTCTACCTAGAAGGCAACATCACCCTGGAAGACGCCACTTTCATGGCCACCAGCCCCCACGAACTGCGGCTCATGCTCACCCAGCGTATCGGCGGCGAAGACGATGTGGCGGAGGCGGAGTTCGAACGGTTGTTGAATCAGCGGAGGGGTGGACCGTTAGGGTAGGTAATAGATTCAGGGAAAGTTCAAAAATTAGGACTACAGCGGGTTGCATAATCCTTGACCAACCCCCAGGAATCACGCCATAAAGACCATAACAAGACGCAAGTGTGTCCAGAAGGATCTTGTTCCCAGAATCGACGTTGCCTCTTGCTGACTCAATCATTGTGAAACCCGCTGTAGTGAACCGCCCTGGGTTTGATGGAGGCTCCGTTCTCCCTCGAAAGGAGAGAATGGAGCATGACCCGTTACGACCAAGAAACCAAAGATCGAGTCATCCGCATGTTCATGGAGCGTCGAGAAGAAGCGCCGCACGAATCACGTTCAGCCTCTTATCGGCGCCTGCATGACCTAACCGGCATCCCGGTCGACACCATGCGCGGCTGGGTAGACAGAGCCCGCATCGACGCTGGTGACAAGCCAGGCCTGACAACCACAGAGCGTGAGGAGATCAAGGCCCTCAAGAAGGAAGTAGCCGAACTCAAACGAGCCAACGAGATCCTCAAGACAGCCAGCGCGTTTTTCGCGGCCGCGGAGCTCGACCGCCGACTCAAGTGATGGTCGCCTACATCAACGCGTATAAGAACCTGTTCGGGGTCGAGCCGATCTGCCGTGTCCTACGGGACCACAACGTGCCGATCGCCCCGAGCACGTACTACGCAGCCAAGAAGCGGCAAGCATCCGCTCGCCAGCAATCCGATGAGCGTCTCCTGGAGGTCATTCATCGGGTGCACCGCGAGAACTTTGGTGTGTACGGCGTCCGTAAGGTATGGCACGCCCTCCAGCACGAGAGTATCGACGTTGGGCGTGACCAGGTGGCGCGCCTGATGAGAGTCGCGGGCTTGAAGGGCATGACACGAAGAAGGAAGGTCCGCACGACCATCCCAACGCCTAGCGGCGTCAGCTCGCCGGATCTGGTGAGGCGAGACTGGTTCCAAGATGCGCCCGACATCGTTTGGGTGGCGGACTTCACGCACGTGCTCACTCGTGAAGGGTGGGTGTACGTGTCGTTCCTGCAGGACGGCTTCTCGAGGCGCATCCTGGGTTTCACGGTCAGTACCGGTAAGAGCAGCGAGCTGGTGATGAGGGCTCTGGAGCAGGCTGTGAGCGTCCGGCGTCGAACCGATCGGCGGTTCGTTGCTGACGGCGTGATTCATCATTCGGATGCCGGCAGTCAATATACGAGTCTGGCGTTCAGCCAGAAGTTGCTCGATCATGGCGTGAACGGTTCGATCGGTCGGGTGGGCACGGCGTATGACAATGCGTTGATGGAGAGCACGATCGGCTTGTTCAAGAGCGAGCTGATCCACGCCAGGTCGACGAGTTGGTGCTCGAGGCAGGAGGTGGAGACGGCGACGATGCGGTGGGTGAGGTGGTTCAACTGTCGGCGGTTGCACTCTTCGCTCGATTACGTCAGTCCCGTGGACTTCGAGATGGCGTACACTCAAGCGCAGGCCATGCCCAGGCTGGCCGCGTGAGAGCAGAGTCTCCACGAAACCCAGTACGGTTCACAATGACCCCGAGTTCCTACAACGAATCGTCCAGAACGCCCTACAGCACATCCTTGAAGCCGAAATCAGCCACCACCTCAACGCTGAGCCATACCAACGAACGCCCAGCAGGAAAGGCTACCGCAACGGCTACAAACCCAGACAACTCAAAACCAGAGTCGGCAGCCTCGAGCTACTCATCCCCCAAGACAGAGATGGCACCTTCAGGACAGAACTCTTCGAGAAGTACCAACGCAACGAGAAAGCCCTCGTGCTATCCCTGATGACGATGTACCTCGAAGGAATATCAACCCGGAAAGTCAGAGACGTTACCGAAGTCCTATGCGGAACAAGTTTCAGCAAGAGCACCGTCAGCAACCTCACGAGGCAGCTCGATGAGGACCTCCAAGCATGGAGATCTCGTCCGCTAGAAGTTGAGTACCCGTACCTGATGGTGGATGCTCGCTACGAACATGTCCGGGTCGACCATCAGGTGGTCAGCCTGGGCGGACGGCAAAGCCTCGGCGCTTCGCTGACGCTGATCGTGACGGGGGTCAGGGCTGACGGTTACCGCGAAATACTCGCTGTGGCGGTGTCGGATACGGAGAGTGAAGCTACCTACCAGGAGGTCTTCCGATCTCTCAAGACCCGGGGCCTTCGGGGTGTGCAGCTCGTAACGAGTGATGACCATGCAGGATTGAGAGCAGCGATCAGTAGGCACTTTCAGGGCGCGAGTTGGCAACGCTGCCAGGTTCATTTCGCTCGGAATCTGCTGGGTCGAGTAGCGAGGAAGCATCGTAAGCACCTAGCCGAGGACCTCAAGGGGATCTTCCGGGCGCCTACCTTGGAGTGGGCCAGGGAAGCAGTGGTGGAAGTGGTGGATGCCTGGCGTGGTAGTCATCGGGCCCTGGCTGAGCATTTGGAGGGGCATGTCGAGGAGTGCTTGGTGTGTTTCGCGTTCCCTGTTTCTCATCGTTTGAGGATCAGGACTACGAATTCGTTGGAGCGTCTGAATCAGGAGATCAAGCGTAGGACTCGGGTGGTGAGGATCTTTCCGAATCGGGAGTCTTGCTTGCGGTTGGTGACGGCGTTGTGTATGGAGACGAGTGAGGAGTGGCTCTCTGGGAAGCGGTATTTGGATATGAGCTGGTTAGTTGAGCCGGCGGAATTGGAGGAACTCATCGGTGCTTGACTTGTTTGGAGGAAACTACAGAACAATCTGGACTTGACTATGCGGCGCGCGGATCTCTCCTCCACCTCCGGGATCGGGGGTTGGGGGCACGATGGCAGGGCACCGCACGCCCGTTGGTCCGATCACCTCTTGGCCGTCGGGGATGACACTCCGGATCGGCGCACCTACGGCTGGCGGGAGCGACGTGCCACGTCCGCGGAGCATGCCGAGACGTTCGACTGGGGGTTTGAGCTCCTCAAGAACGTTGCCAGCGACTCGGTTCCCCGCTCCCTGCTGCACTGCGACCTGATCAACCGCAACGTACTGGTAGACGATGGCAGGATCTCGGGAATCTTCGACTGGGGTTGCTCGCTCTACGGCGATCACCTCTACGAGTTCGCGTGGTTCGATTTCTGGGCACCCTGGTACCCCGAGCTGGACGTTCGGCTGCTGGCAGCCGAATTGGAGAGGCGGTGGCGGGACGCGGGGTACATCCCGCCGGACAAAGAGTTCCGGCTCCTGGCCTACCACCTGCACATCGGGCTCGACCACTTGGCGTACAACGCCTACCAGGGCGACGGTGCTTCTCTGGAGGCGACCGCGCAGCGCATGCGAACGCTGGCAGCGAACGCGGGAGCCTGAGGCTCTTCCCATGCTCCCGGGCATCCCCGGGTCTCGCGTTCGGGCCCGCTCGGACCGAATCCCAGGCGCACCTTCACCTCAGGTCGATCGGGGCCCGATCTCCGTCGCCTCCGCGATGGCGCGAACGTCCACGAGCAAGGTTCCGCTCTCCTCGCTGCAGGGTTGGTTTTATTCCTGTATAGCAGACCCGCGTGACCCCATCCAGCTGTCGTGCAGGCCAAAAAACACGATTCCTCGCCAGGGGAGGTGCTCTTGTATTTGGGCTTGGAGTGCTTTACTGTGGTCCGGAAGCCAGTTTTCCTGATTCGATTGTTTTCAACCGAACCTAATGAATCATGGTTAGAATTGGCATTATTGCGCTGTGTCCCTAGGAGGATCGGATGACACGTGAACAGGCGCTGGAAAAACGAGAGCAGATGCTCCGTGACGGCTACTGCGTCATCGAGAACGTCGTGACCGAAGCGTTTCTTCAAGAGCTGCGTGACGAGACCGAGCGGCTGATCGCGAACCATGTGGAATTGCCAGAACTCGTGTATCAAGGCCAGCACATCGGCGTGAAGCGCGAAGACAACCCCGTCATCCGGAAGCTGCTCGAGTGGGGGCCGTCCTGTCGGGCGCTCGAAGAACTCGGCTTCGGAGACTTCCAGACCTCCGGCAGCATCATCATCCTCACCAAGGAGCCGAAGGGGCCGCCGCTGTACTGGCATCAGGACTGGGGGGACTGGAACGATCCGCTGAGCGTGGCGCCGTGGCCGCTGAAAATATTCCTGAACTACTACCTCAACGACACCTCGGTCGACAATGGCTGCCTGAAGATCATCCCCGGATCGCACCGCAGGCGGATTCCACTTCACGACAAGATGGTCGCCGCCCACGAGCAGGGCGCGCGCTTCATCGATGAGGATCATCCGTTCATGTTCGGGGATGAAGCGGAGCAGATCGACGTTCCCGTGAAGGCGGGCTCGCTGGTGCTGGGGGACGCGCGCATCCTGCACGCGGCCCACAGGAATCTCACGGACGAACGCAGGACGCTGGTCCTGGCCTGGCACAGGCGCTCCATGGACACCATTCCGGACTCTTGGAGTGGGGAGATTCCCGAGGTGATCGCCAATCGCGATTCGAACGCGGAGTACGAGCGCACGCGCATCCCGGGTGAGTACCTGAAACCGTAGCCTTCACACCTGTGGCGGAGGTCTAGCCGATGGCCGCATTGATCTCATCGCGCATCACGAGAGCTGCCTCACGGGCGCGTCGTGCGAACGTCTGATCATCGGTGGTGTGGGTCAGGCTGCGGCTGGCGCTCACCACTGCAGCCTTGCCGCCGGCAAGAAACGCCCCGCTGACATCGCTCGCCGTCGCCCCTTGCGCCCCGTAGCCGGGAACCAGAATCCAGCTGTGCGGGAGCTGCTGCCGAATCTGAGCCAGCTCCTGCGGGAAGGTGGCCCCAACGACCGCCCCGATAGGGGAGAGACCGTCGGCATCGAGGCGCTGCTCTGCCAGCCCGGTCAGTCGCTCAGCCACCACCTCATAGACCTGCCGGCCGGCAGCCGTGGTGAGGCTCTGAAAGTCTCCGGAGCCCGGGTTGGAGGTCTTGACCAGCACGAACAGGCCACGCTCGTTGGCATCGGCGGCCTCGACAAACGGGTGCATGCTGTCGGTGCCCAGATACGGGTTGATGGTGAGGGCGTCGCTGCCGAACACGCCGTCGGCGAGGTAAGCGTCGGCGTAGGCTCGGGAGGTGCTGCCGATATCGCTGCGCTTTGCGTCCAGAATGACGGGAAGTTCGAGCGACTTGGCGTCGGCGATGAGCTGTGCCAGGGCGATCAGGCCGGGAATGCCCAGGCGCTCGAAAAAGGCGCTTTGGGGCTTCACGCACGCGATGAGGTCGTGGGTCTTGTCGAGGATTGCCTGGAAGTAGTGGACGACAGCTCGAGCGACCTTGGCGGGATCGTTGTGGTGCGTATCAGGGTCGGTCAGGGGATGCGCGTCGGGCCGAGGATCGATACCCAGGCACACTCTGCTGTCGGTGGCGGCGACCCGGTGGGCAAGTCGCATCGAGAAGGTCGGCACGGACCCCAGCCTAGCAGAACGGATCAGCGATTCACCATGGTCTCTCGACGAGGCCCCTCTGGCACAGCCCGTGGCGCTAGCGTTTCGCCTTTTTTGCCAGCCTTTCGCGCCGCCGCCGCTCGGCCCGATTGAGCGGCTGGCCGCCGCTGCCAACCCCGGCAAGTTGGGCCTGTTGTCGATCCTGCAAGGCGCCGCCGGCGAGGCCTCCGCCGTCGGTCGAATAGTTCACGCGCCGACTCTGCTGGTTCCGCTCGAGCCGCTGGTTGACCTGCACCTGAATCCGGAACAGGAGCTTTGCCACGTTGAAGCGGATGTTCGACTTCATCTCCTCGAACAGATTGAAGCCCTCGAACGCGTATTCCTGGATCGGATTTCGTTGGCCATAGCCTCGCAGGCCGATCCCTTGGCGCAGGACGTCCATATTGTGAAGCTGTTCCTTCCAGTGTTGATCCACGACCTGGAGCACGATGAAGCGCTCTAGCTCCCGAAGCAACTGGGCTCCCAGCTCCTCCTCACGGGCCTTGTAGGCGGTCTCCATTTCGACCACCAGCATTTGGGTGGCCTCGTCCGGTTCCTCGCCCCGTAGCTGCTCGAAATCGTAGTCTTCGAGGGCGGGAACGGCCTCCACCAGACCGGCCTTCAGAGCGCCGAGATCCTGCTCCTCCGGCTCGAGTTCAGGATTCACGTAGTTTTGGATCTGGCTGTCCACATACTCCGCAATCATGTCCTGCACATCTTCGCTGATGTCGTGTCCGAGCAAGATGTCGCGTCGTTGCAGGTAGATCACTTCGCGCTGTTTGCTCATCACGTTGTCGAACTCGAGAAGCTGCTTTCGGATTCCGAAATTGCGATCCTCGACGCGCTTCTGGGCCCGCTCGATAGCGTTGGTGACCATCTTCGCTTCGATCGGCTGACTGTCGTCCATGCCGAGCCGATCCATCATCCCGAGCACGCGCTCGTTGGCGAAAAGCCGCATCAGGTCGTCCTCGAAGCTGACATAGAAGCGACTCGATCCAGGGTCGCCCTGGCGCCCGGACCGACCGCGTAGCTGATTGTCGATCCGTCGCGATTCGTGGCGCTCGGTTCCGATGATGTGGAGGCCGCCGGCTTCGACCACGCGCACGTGGTCGGCCTCGGCCTCGTCGCGCAGGCGCTCGAGCTTCGACTGGATATCGGCTGGCAGCTCCTCGATGCGGCGGGCCAACTCCCTGGCTTCGTCGGGCTTGTGGAGCATGACCGCCTTGATAAACAGCTCGGTGTCGCTATCGTAACGCTCGAACCCTTCGCGTACCAGCAGCTGCCGCGCCAGCGCCTCGGGGTTTCCCCCAAGCACGATATCGGTCCCGCGTCCGGCCATGTTCGTGGAGATGGTCACCGCCTTGGTGCGGCCAGCCTGCGCCACGATATCCGCCTCGCTGTCGTGATACTTGGCGTTCAACACCTGATGCGGCACATTCTTCCGCTTGAGCATGCGCGACAGCTTCTCGCTGGCGTCGATGGTCACGGTGCCGACCAGAATGGGCTTGCTGGTGGCGTGCATCTCGACGATCTCTTCGACCACGGACGTGTACTTGCCGGTCTCGGTTCTGAAGACCACGTCTTCGAAATCGTCGCGAATGATCGGCTCGTTGGTCGGGATGACCAGCACATCGGAGCCGTAGATCTCCTGAAACTCCTTCTCTTCGGTCTTGGCGGTGCCGGTCATGCCGGCGATCTTGTCGTAGAGTTTGAAGAAGTTCTGGTAGGTGACGGTCGCCAGCGTCTGATTTTCGCGTTCGATCTTGACGCCCTCTTTGGCCTCGATGGCCTGATGCAAGCCCTCCCCAAACCGGCGTCCCGGCATCAGGCGGCCCGTGAATTCGTCGACGATCACGATCTGTCCGGCTTCATCCTTCACGTACTGCTTGTCGAGGAAATAGTGTTCCTGGGCCCGCAGGGCTTGCCGCAGCATGTGGCCGGTCTCCATGTTCTTGTAGCTGAAGATGTCGTCGACCCCGAGCAGTTTTTCGGCTTTGGCGATGCCATCCTCGGTCAGGTGGATATCTTTAGCCTTGTCGTCGGTGGTGTAGTCGCCGGTGGCGGGTTCGTTGTCCTCGCCCGCTTCGCCCTTTTCGAGCTTGCGGGCGACGGTCGCCATGGTGTAGTACTTGTCGGTGGCCAA
The DNA here is from genome assembly GCA_963662295.1 of Trueperaceae bacterium. Lineage (GTDB taxonomy): Bacteria > Deinococcota > Deinococci > Deinococcales > Trueperaceae. The sequence goes on along the minus strand of OY759346.1, from coordinate 2,093,435 downwards.
CTCTGCGGGGCCGCTGATGATGAGCGGCGTTCTGGCCTCGTCGATGAGGATCGAATCGACTTCGTCGATGATGGCGAAGTGCAGCGGAAAATCCTCACGCAGCACCAACATGTCGGTGCGAAAGGCCATGTTGTCGCGGAGGTAGTCGAAGCCGAGTTCGCTGTTGGTGATGTAGGTGATATCCGAGCGGTAGGCGTCGCGCCTTTCGCCGGGTTCGGTGTCGTGTTCGATCACGCCGACACTCAGACCCAGCCCCCGGTAGACCGGTCCCATCCACTCTGCCCCCGTTCTAGCGAGGTAGTCGTTGGTGGTTACCAGGTGATTGCCCTTGCCGGTCAGCGCGTTGAGCGCCAGCGCCAGGGTGGCGACCAGCGTCTTGCCCTCGCCGGTCTTCATCTCGGCGATGCGGCCGAAGTGGAGGGCGGCCCCGCCCACCAGCTGGACATCGTAGTGTCGCATCCCCAGATTGCGAACGGCTGCCTCGCGGGTCAAGGCGAAGGCCTCGGGCATGAACGCCTCGAGCCCCACGCCCCCTTCAAGATATCTAGCTTTCAGGGCTGCAAACGCTGCAGCCAGGTCGTCGATTCCCTGCATCTCTTCTTCGAGGTTGCTGACGGACGACACCACCGCCTGTTCGAGGCGTCGGACCTCGCGATCGTTGTTGTCGAACAAGTTCTGGATGAATCCGAGCATGGAACCCTTTCTTCAGGAAACCGGCGCTCTCCAGCGCCCCTAATGAACATCGCAGTTTAGCACGCTCCGATGATGGTTCGGTTAGCGAAAACTACGCTTGGGGCGGGCTTTACTGAGGGTCTATCAGGGTGATGGCGTTGGAGCCGTAGCGGTACTGTCGTGCCCCCTTTGGGGCTCCCAGCGGACCAAAATCGAGCTCGTGGCGGCTCGGGTGCTGAAACACATACACCCCACCTCGTTGCAGCTTCTCTAGCTCCACGATGGCGCCGAAGATGGCGTTCAGGTCGCTCGGGTACGGGGGGGCCGAAAAGATCACGTCGAAGAGCTCTGTGGTCGTGCGGAGAAAGTCGAGGGCGTCTCGGCGGACAACACGGGCCTCGAGGTCGAGGGCAGCGGCGTTGTTGCGAATAACCGATGTCGCGGCGACACTGCTGTCGACGCAGATCGTCCGCCAGCCGCGGCTCGCAGCCTCCAGTCCAACCGCCCCTGAGCCGCTGAAAAGGTCGAGGAAGCTGCCGCGGTCGCGGTCCTGGAAGATATTGAACAGCCCCTCACGCAAACGGCTCGGGCTCGGTCTGGTTCCACACCTAGGAATTGCGAGGCTCCGGCCTCGCGCGGTTCCCCCCAGGATTCGCGGTTTGGCCATGGCCTCCACGATACCCGGCTCCGGACCGTCACGAGTCTCGGTGCGGTACAGTAGCTGAGCCGTGATTCGCACGCTTGCTCCCGACGAATTGGTCTGGTTTCTGAGTCGATCGGTGGCTTTCCTGGGGCACACCGACCCGTGGGGATTTGCCCTCCGCATTTCGGCCAGGCTTCGCGATCCCAAGCGGGACGCCGGGCGCAGTTTCGTGTTGATCGGAGACGGTGCCCCGCTAGCAGGTGCCCACGTCCAAGGGCACGCCCCGGAGGACGACGATCAGAGCCTGGGGCTCACCCATCTCTGGTTTGAGGAGAGTCCGGATCACTTGCGACAGCTGGTGGAGGCAATATTCGACCGCTATCCTCACGAGTCGGTCTATGCTCCCCTACACGGTGTTTCGACGCCGATCGAGAAGAAGCTCGGCAGCGCCTTGACGGGTCTCGGTTTTCGACCTGACGAGTACCTCGACCTCCGCTTCGACCTGTCCGAAGTGCCGCCGCTCGGTATGCCTTTGGTCCTCGAGGCCTGGAGCCTTCCCACCGACGGCGCCTTTCGCGACCTCTATCAGCTCTCCGAAGAGACGATGCTCAGCGACCGAGCGTGGGCCTGGCTCAAACGCTGGCGGGGACCGTTTCTGCCGGACCTGTGGTTCATCGCCAGGGAGACCCTCGATCAGGAACCTGTGGGCTTCGCATTTTGCGGCACCAACGAACATCGGGTCGATGCCAGCTACTATCTGACAGCTGTCGGCGTCTTGCCCGAGCACCGGCACTCGAGCGAGATGCTGCGGCGCTTGGTGGTTTCGACGCTCCTCGACCTCGGTGCCCAAAGCCCGCTAGGGCGAATCGAGACATCGCTGAGTTCCAAGGACCCGAAACTGATCGATATCCTCCGGTCGCTAGGATTCGAGATCGACGACCGCTACCGGCTGTTGGTCAAGCTTCCTAGCTAGAGCGCCTATACTCGGCCTATGAACCTACTTCTTCGTTGGGCTCTGAACGCAGCTGCTCTGTGGCTCACCGTGCAGCTCAACGTGGGACTGTCGATGGACCGAGAGGGGCTGGGGCCGCTGTTGATCGCTGCGCTGGTTCTAGGGTTGGTCAACGCGGTCGTTCGGCCGATCATGATCGTGCTCACGCTCCCCTTGACCTTCCTGACCCTGGGACTGTTTCTCCTCATCGTCAACGGCCTGGCGATCGGGGTGGTGGCGGTCTTGACGCCGTTGCAGGTATCGGGCTTTGGTGGTGCCGTGCTCGGTGCCCTGGTGCTGACGGTGATCGGCGCGGTGCTGTCACGCCTGTTTACCGACGACAGACGTAGACAGAGAGAGTAGCAGGGCCTGCCCGGTTCCAATTCGGAGCTCATCGTTACGCGCCGTGTCAGCCGGACCGGATTGTCGGGAGGTACTTTCTCCAGATCGGGTCGACGTCCGGCAGCAGCCCATACGCCGAGGTAAACATGAAGCGCGGTGCGTACGGACCTCTTCGCAGCTTCATTGCGGCTTCGCCCGGGGTTCGGTCGCGCTTCCTGGCATTACAACGGCGGCAACAGGCCACCACGTTGGCCCAGCTGGTAGGTCCTCCCCGGCTCCTCGGCAATACATGATCCAGGGTGAGGTCGTTGCTGCGGACCCCACAATATTGGCAGGCGTGTTCATCGCGGCGGAAGACATTTTTTCGGTTGAAGGCCACCCGTTGACGAGGCGGCCGGCGAACATAGCGATTGAGCCTGATTACGCTGGGTACCGGAAAGATGTTGTTCGGGCTTCGAAGGACGGTGTCGGCATCTTCGACCCTGTCGGCCACATTCAACATCAGTAGCGAGACCGCGCGCTTTACCGAACAGACGTGCAGCGGTTCGTAGCTCGCGTTCAGAATCAGAACCCGAGCGGCGTTGAGGTTTGTGAGCGGTGTCGGCCGCACAGCCTCATCGCTGGGAATAGCTCTGTCCTGTGGGGCGGCCTTACCTCCTCGGTGGCGTTCGTTGGAGTATAGCTCATCAGCGGCTAGCTACGGCAACTCCGTTCGAGAGCCAAGGTGAGCAATCGATCGACGAGATCCGGATAGTCGATACCTGCTGCCTGCCACAACTTCGGATACATGCTGGTGCGGGTAAAGCCCGGGATGGTGTTGATTTCATTGACCAGTACCGAATCGGTTTCGGGAACATAGAAAAAGTCGACTCTCGCCAATCCGGCCGCGTCGATGGCAGCGAAGGCGGCCACCGCCAACGTGCGGCAGCGATCGGCCACGGCGGCGGGAATCGGCGCCGGGATGTGGAGGTCCGCACGACCTTCCTGGTACTTGGTGTCGTAGTCGTAGAACTCGCTGGCGAAGGTGATCTCGCCGACCGGGCTGGCCTCCGGGGCATCGTTGCCGAGCACGGCGACCTCGAGTTCCCGGGCACCGGAGGCCGCCTGTTCGACGATGGCGCGCCGGTCGTGGCCGAAGGCGAGGTCGAGGCCGCTGCGAAGCCCATCACGGTCCTGGGCCTTGCTGATACCGACACTGGACCCGAGGTTTGCGGGTTTCACGAAGACAGGATAGCCGAGGCGGTCGAGCCTGGTCATGACCTGAGCCGGTCGTGTCGTCCAGGCATGCTCGGTGACGCCTTCGAAGACGACCTGGGGAAGTCCGAGGCCGTCAAACAGCTGCTTCATGACGATCTTGTCCATTCCCACGGCACTGGCCAAAACCCCTGAACCTACGTGTGGCAGGCCGGCGAGCTGCAGCAGGCCCTGGACGCTGCCGTCTTCGCCGTTGGGTCCGTGAAGCAGCGGGAACACAACGTCGAAGCCGCTGGGAAGTGTGGCGAGTTGGCCGCCGGACGCCCCGTGCGGACCAGCGCCCCCCGCCTGTAGGGCCTCGAGCGAGTTGGCCTGATCCAGCAGCGTCCCCGTCCTGTCGACCACCAGCGGGGTGATGTCGAAACGCTCGCCCGCCGCTCCGAGCACGGAGCGGGCCGAAGCGATGGAGACCTCGTGTTCCTCCGATTGCCCGCCGCACAGCAGCAGCACCCGGGTCCGGATCACGAGGTCTCCGAGAAAAATTCAATGTGTAACATACACATCATAGGTATATTACTTATTTTCCTGGCATCCGTCAAGGATCGCCAACCCGGCCACTCACCACCTGGGATCTCGGCCTTCGAAAAACGCCCGGATTCCTTCCTGAAGGTCTTCGGTAGTCCGGGCCAAGACACTAACGTCTATGGCTGTTTCCAAGCCATCCTCGAGTCCCGAACCGGCCGTGGCGGCGAGGAGCGCCTTGATCATGGCGAGTGAGCTCGGAGCGTTGGCCGCCATGGTGGTGGCGAAGTCCAGCGACGTAGGGAGCAGCGTTGACGCGGGCACCACCGCATTGGCAAGTCCGATGGCCAGCGCATCGTCCGCCCGAAATCGGCGAGCCGTAAGCAGCAACTCGCGAGCCTTTCGCTCACCGATCTGACGGGCCAGAAACACGCCGACCAGGGCAGGTACGAACCCGATCCTCGCCTCGCTGTAGCCGATAGAGGATGCCTCGCTCATGACCATGACATCGCACACGGTGGCAAGTCCGGCCCCACCAGCTATGGCTGGACCGTTCACGGCAGCCACGACCGGCTTTGGGCAGGTGTATACGTCGAGAAAAAGATCCGCCAACGCCCTCGAGTCGGCGCGATGCTGGGCGCTATCTCGATCGCGGATCGACGCTAGCTCGGCTAGGTCCAAACCGGCGCAGAATGCCGACCCGGCGCCGGTGATGATGATCGCCCGCACGCGGTCCGATTCTGTGGCCTGGCGCAGCGCCTCGCGCAACGCCGTTCGCAGCTCCATATTCAGTGCATTGCGCACCTCGGGACGGTTCAGCGTCACAATACGGACGGCTCCCCGATCGCTCGTTAAGACAGGCCCCATAGTGCATTGTACCGGCCCACAAAGTAGCGGCCAACCGGAGCCAGCTGAGCTTGGAGCCGAGGCGCGTTTTCGTTGCTGCCAATCGGATTGTTGGCCGTGAACGATGTCGCCTCTGCCCTCGAGCTTGCCGACTACCGCCGCCAGGTTGCAGCGCACTACCGCGAGGTTCGCGACCATCAAAACCACACGCCGGAACGCCGTTGGCAGCGCTTCGTAGCTGCTCGTAGCGCTCTGTTGAAGCATCATCCCCAATCGCCTCTCGATCCCGCCCAGCGGGCGGAGTTCGATGGCCTAGACTACTTCGCCTACGACCCTGAAGTGCGGGTGGTGCCGATCATTGACGACGACGTCGATGACGAGACCTTCGATGTCCTTTTTGAGGACCGATGGCCGGCTCGCCATGACCCGGCTTGCCAAGCTCCGGGTCGCACCCTCGGTCTGGTAGGCGAGTCTGGCAGCGGCAAGAGCACCCTTGCGAGAGCGATTGTCGGTCTGAATCGACCGGATGAGGGGACCATCACCGTGCTCGACGTTCCGCTGGCGCGCGACCTGTCTCAGCGCGACGCAGAGCTCCTCAGGCACCTGCAGATGGTGTTCCAGAGCTCCGACGAGGCCCTGAACCCTTACCACACCGTGGGGCACACCTTACGCAGGCCGTTCCGCGGCCGGGTGATCTTCGGCCACGTATTGCCGAACGCTCTGCTACCCACCATTACCGTGATCGCCATCAGCTTCGGGTGGCTTATCAGCGGGCTCATCGTGGTGGAGAACGTGTTCAACTATCCCGGTCTCGGCAGGCTGCTGACCTTCGCGATCGATCGCCGGGATCTACCGTTACTTCAGGCCATTACCCTGGTGGCGGTGCTCGCCTTTGCGATCGCCAACCTCGTTGCTGATTTTCTGTATGCTGCGCTCAATCCCAGAATAAAACTCGAGTAAAGCCGAGGACTGAGCCCGCGCTACTCGTGCCGGAGGTCGACCCGAGTGGCCCACCGAGCGATCGGTTTTGGGAGCCACCAGTTCCACTTTCCGGCCAGAACCATGACGGCCGGCACCAGCACCATGCGTACCAGGGTGGCGTCCAGAAAGATGGCTACCGTTAGACCGATGCCGAGCGTCTTGATCAACGCTACTTCGCTGAAGATGAAGGTCGAGAATACGACGATCATGATCGCTGCGGCGCTGGAGATAACCCCGCCGGTGGAGGTGATGGCAGAGATGATCGCTTGGCGGTCCGCAAGCCCACGTTGATGTGCTTCGTACATCCGGGCGACGAGAAACACCTCGTAGTCCATGCTGAGGCCAAAAACCATCGCGAAGATGAATAGTGGGGCGCTGGTATCGACGAATCCAAGGCCGCCGTCGAGACCGAACCACGAGGCCCCGATTCCTACCTGAAAGATCAGCGTGAGGATCCCATAGGTTGCGCCTATGGTGAGCGTGTTGAGAACGATCGATTTTATCGGTATCAACAGCGATCTGAACGCAATGCCGAGCAGCACTAGAGTCGCCAGGTACACGATGCCGAGAGCCAGCGGAAAGTTGCTGTACAGCACGTCGATCCACTCGGCTTGAAGCACTTTGGCGCCGCCGATCATGGCCGGGAGGTCGTGCTCGGCAATCAGTGCCCTGAACCGTTCCAGGAGGGTGTCGCTGTCCGTTGGGGAGAGCCGTGAATTCGGCACCGCCTGGACCAAAACGTACCTGTCGTCGCGGCTTACAGTGAGCTCAACCACGGGTGCCAGCTCGCTGCTCCGAGCCGCCTCCGGTGTCGCAAAATACTGATAGAGTAAAAGGCTGGGAACTGCCGACAACGTTACCGGTGATACGACGGCCGCTATCGTCTCAACCATGGCCGCGTCGCGTACGAACGACGATACGGCCCGCACATTGCTGGGGTGGAAAAATCCACGTTCCTCGAAGTCGATTAGAATGTCGACGGATTCGAGAATTCCGGTCAGGCCCAGACTATCGAGGGCCTCAACCACGATTCGCGAATCGGTGTTCTTGCCGAGCCCGAACGGTCCCGGATCGTCGAGCTTCATCAGGAATGCCGGCAGGCTGAGCACTACCAAGACCGCTACCCCCAATGAAAGAGAGAGGCGGGGCCTTTTCATTATCGTCACGGCACGGCCTGTCCAGAACCGTCTGGTGCGCATGCCCGGTTCCTTAGTCGTGAGCCTGAAACGATTCACGCGGTGGCCTAGGAGCGCCAAGAGAGCAGGGAGCGCGGTGATTGAGACCAACACGCTGACGAACAGAACAAAAATCGAACCTATGCCGATAGACCGGATATAGATCGATGGGGGAACAAGCAGGGCAGACAGCGCCACCATTACCGTAATTCCACTAAAAGCCACTGCTCTGCCAGCCGTGAGTGCCGTCCGCTCCGCTGCCTCCCGCGGATCGAAATGGGTGCGCAGTTCTTCCCGGAATCGGTTCACCATCAGCAAGGCGTAGTCGATACCAGTTGCCAGTGCAAGCATGGTAACGACGCTTTGGGTGAAGACGGCGAATTCCACGAAATTCCCTATCAAGAAAAGACCGGCTAGAGATAGAGAGATCGAGGTTAGCGCGACCAGAAGAGGTAGTGCCGAGGCGACCAGAGCCCCGAACCCGACCATCAGAACCACAAGGCTGATGGGCAGGCCGTAGATCTCCGCACGGCGGGCATCCCGCTCACTCACAGACTCCACCTCTTCAAATGTCGCTGGACCTCCAGCCAGCGTCAGCTCCAGGCCGTCGGCGGCGGCCAGCGTGGCCCGTATCTGTTGAACGAGTCTTTTGGCCTTGTTGTAGTCATGGTTCTCAATGCGCAGCAAGGTGACGCCAAAGCTGCCATCTTCGGCGATCAGGGGCAGCCTCCCTGGGGTAGAAAGACCTTGCGTAACGGTGAGGCCGCCCAGAGCAAGGACCGTATCGAGCGCCGCGGTGTACCGTTCCAAGAACGCGGGGTCGTCGACCGTGAGACCCGTTTCGGACTTCGCGAGCAGCACCAGGGTTTCGTCCCCTGAACCGGCAAACGAGGTTCTGACAATGCTTCGAACTTGCTGTCCGACCGTCTCAATTAGAGAATCGGGTCGGGCAGTAAGAACCGAGCTGACTTGGGTCGCGAGTGGCAACGCCAGAGCCAGTTGGCTCAGCCAAAAGGCCAACACCCATCGGGGGTATCGCGCGATAAACCGGGCGATGGAAATAGTCACGGCAACATCCTGTTTGTCAGCTTATCTGGCGCCATTGAGGAAGCTTTGCAAGCCCTTCGATATGCAATCATAACCCCACCTACGTACCATCCGTTTCCGGTGGGAGCGCATCAACGTCTTGGGCACTGGAGTTCCTTGCTTGGAGTCCGAACCCGAGAATAACGGGCACGAATCCAGAAATTTCCAGCCGCGAGAACGTGGATACCCTTCACAACCGACCACACTACCCCATCGGCTCCAAGATTGGAGCGCTGGTCAACTTGATTCCAGGGGCCAGAGCCGAGGTTTTTCCAGGTTTTCGCTAGAGATGACCCTCCAGGCTCGGCGGCCGATGCCCGAGTCTTGGCCTCACGCTGCCGTTCGGAACACGCGTCCAGGTGGTCACGCATCGGCCTTTCAGACCGCACCTTGCGGACGCTTGTGCGCTTGCGGCTAACAGCGGGTAGTTTTGTGAAACGTTAGAATTCAATGACTGATCGAACAGGATTCGGCGTACACCAAGCCGAATCCTCGGAGAAATGCGGCGAAAAGCTTTGTAGCGGGGGTTTTTCTATGGTTGGTGACTCGTGGACGGTCACGATTGCAGCGCAAGGCGATACGACCCTTGCAGCACGAAGGGCTGTACCGACCCCTGAGGACTATGTGACCCGGCGGCAAGGCGGCCGATGAATCCACGCGTTTTCGTCACGGGAGCAACCGGATTCATTGGCAGCCATATCGCCCAGCTGTTCGTCGAATCCGGATTCCGTGTGCGCTGTAGCCTACGAAGCACGAGTAGGGGTCGCTGGCTTGAACACCTTGACGTCGAAATTTGGAGGGCTGAGCTTGGTGACCCTAGCGGATTCCAGGCGGCGTTGCGTGATGTGGAAATTGTGGTTCATGCTGCGGGAGTGACGAGTGCCCGCACCAAGGAGCACTTCGGCACCGTCAATACCGATGGTACCGTTAGACTTGCCGAGGCTGCTCAATGTGCAGGAGTTCGCCGCTTTGTCTATATCAGTAGCCTTGCTGCGCGAGGTCCGGACAGTGTGGAACCGGCCTTCCAAGACCGACCTATCAGCCCCTACGGTTTGAGCAAATTCAGGGCTGAAGTTGCTCTTCGGAGCCTCGTCCCTGATCTGGAGGTGGTAGTGCTCAGGCCCGTCACAGTATACGGACCGCGTGATCACGACCTATTGCCGCTCTTCAGGATGGCAAAGGTAGGATTTATCGTAACCCCCTCGAGGGGCAATGTTGTCCAACTTGTGAATGTGTCGGATATGGCGGCAGCAACGGTGGCCGCTGCAACCGCTCCCGCCCAGTTCGGGCCGTTTCCTATTGCTGAGTCTGCCACTTACGCGTGGCCGGAGGTCGCCGAAGCGTTCGGAAAAGCTCTAAGTCGGACGGTTCGCCCCGTTCCGTTGACTGGAGCCATATTCATCGGTGCGGGATGGGTGTCCGAATCGATTGCGCGGCTTCGTGGCGTGGAGGCCAATTTCGATGTCCGGCGGGCACTCGACATCGCGGTGCACAAGTGGACTTGCGATCCGGGGCGAACTAGGGTGGAGCTTGGCTGGCAGGCTAATGTTCCCTTGATCGAAGGGGTAACGCGCACTGCCGAGTGGTACCGTATGAACGGTTGGCTCTAGCATGCCTCTTGAGCAACAACAGAGACCAGATTTGTGGTGTGGATTTCGACTGACTCTGCCGTGAAACGAGCCCTGATCGTCGTAGTTGGCAGTGTACTACTAGGAACGTTCGGCTTGTACTTGGTCGCAGGGAAAGAGCTGTTCAGCTCTGCAAGCTATGACCTCCCCACTTGGAATCCTCGATTGGTATTCTTATGTGTTGCGTCGCTGCTGGTCTCGTGGAGCGCTCCGGGTTTGAAGCTATCGATTCTCGCCCGCGTACAAGGATCGAAATTACCATTCGTGCAAGCTCTGTACGTCCATATAGTCATGACGTTTGGGGCAGCGCTGACCCCCGGCAACAGTGGAGGCGCCCCGTTAGCTGCTATCACCCTGAACCGGCTTGGAATCCCACTCGGTCAGGGGATAAGTATTGCCGTCCAGACCATTGTGCTCGACCTGATCTTTTATGCCTGGACTGTGCCTGTCAGTCTCGTCTACCTCCTGGTATCGGACCAGCTCCATATTGCGACAGGCGCACTCTACATGGCTTTCTTACTCGTGGCGTTACTCGTCGTCCTTGCCGTGGTACTCGTATTCTACCCGCGTCCGTTGGTTCGGTCACTGCTGTGGTTGTCTAGCAAGGGTGTCTTCAGACGCTTTCGTCAACCCCTGGCGAAGGCTTCTCGAGAATATTACCGGAGTACCCGCCGCTTCCAGGCGTTGCCCCTGCGGGATTGGCTGGTATTGGACGTGGTCACGGCCGTTGGCTGGTTGGCCAACTTCGTGCTTTTCTGGGCTCTTCTCGTACTCTTCGATAACCACGCCAGAGCCCCAGTGGTAGTCGCCTACCTCGACCTGATCCAGTTGGTAGGTAACATAGTACCGACCCCTGGTGCCTCGGGCTACATGGAGGCTGTCGTTGGCCTGAGCACCACCAATGCCCAACAGGAAACGGTTTCGGTGGCAGCGCCCTTGCTCCTGTGGCGACTCGCTTCGTTCTACGTCGTGTTTTTGCTAGGACCGTTGGCGAGTGCATTAATTTGGGTCTCGAATCGACCTCCTAACGGCCGGTCCGACCAGGTTGGCTCCGGAGGCGCACGCTCGAGTGATCAGCAACAGCCGAATCTGGAGCGCGAGGACGCCTCGAATAGAAGGTAACGTCACACCGCTGTTCGCACGCGTTGGCGACCGCGATCGTCGGAGGTTCGGCGCCGACCTCGAGGTTGAGCAGGTCGGCCCAGGTAACGAACCTTCGGATACCCTCCGAAACCTAAGTCGCCGGATGGCTTGTCCACCGACAGCCGATTCGACTCATTTTGTGGAACGGCATGAAAGGTTTATCATTTTGTGGAACGGCATGAAAGGTTTATCGGTGCATGGTACTACCAGCTGCTGAATCGATTGTCTGCCACACCGCTACCGAGGCGGTGCCTGCGCCTGTACACGTTCACGGTCCACCAAATACTAGTGGGGCTAGAGGGGCGTCGTCGTGAAACTTACCATCCTTAGCTACGGCTCACGAGGCGACGTGCAGCCCTTCATCGCGTTGAGCGTGAGCCTGTTAGCCGATGGTTTCGAGGTCACCCTGGCAGCTCCTGAAAACTTCAAAGGACTGATCACTAGCTATGGCATCCCGTACGCGCCGCTAGCTGGAGACTTTCACGCTATGTTTTCGTCCGAGGAAGGGCAGCGGTACCTGCGGTCGGGGAGCACCGTGAAATTCCTGGCCAACCAACAGAAAATGATCCACCGACTCCGTCATGCTTTGGAGCGGGATCTGCTTGCCGCTTGTCAGGATGCTGACGGCATCATCGCGGATGTAGTGCTAGCTTACCACGCGACCTGTTTGATCGAAAAATACCAGCTGCCTCTGTTGACCGTAGCGCTGGTGCCTTGGGTCCCCCCAACAGGTGATTTCGCGTATCCGTTGTTGGCCACTATGAGGCTCCCCGGGTTCCTCAACAGGCTAACGTTCAAACTCCATTACGAGCTTGTGTGGCGCACCTATCGGTCGGACATTATTGAGTGGCGTGAGGAGTTGGGACTCGCAACGAATCGAGCTTGGGTACGTCTTGGGGGTTCGAATCCCCGCATTCCGGTCGTTCATGCTTACAGCAAGCACCTGCTTCCCGTTCCCCCGAACCCAACTGAGGGGGACACTTACGCAGGCTTCTTCCGCGTCCCAGCCATGCCTGAGAATACTGTATCGGATGAGCTGTCCCACTGGCTCGAGCAGGGGGACGCCCCCATCTTTCTGGGTTTTGGGAGCATGCCTATTGCTGACTGGACCGGCGTCCGCGACCTAGCTGAAGGACTCTCGAGCGAGTTGGGGCGGCGCGTCATCGTGGGGGCGGGTTGGAGTGGCTTGAAGGAGACACCTTCACTTGCCGACAACGTTTTTGTTGTTGGGGAGGTCGATCACTGGTGGCTGTTCCCGCGCTGCAGCTGCCTGGTGCATCATGGCGGGGCGGGGACGTTGGCCACCGGCCTTTACGCTGGGGTGCCGACCGTGGTGTGCTCAGTGTTCAGTGATCAACCGTTCTGGGGTACCAGGGTGCAGGAGCTCGGCGTGGGACGGCACATTCGATTCAAGCATCTCAGTAAAGAGAGGCTGGTAAGGGCGGTGCGAGAAGCCAGCTGCGACAAGGTGCGGGGGCGTGCTACCGCGTTGGGTGAGAAGCTTCGAGGCGAGGATGGAGTGGCGGCAGCTGTTGAGGCGGTCAAGGCTCGTTTCGGTGGCGCGCCTGCCTCAGGTGCAGAGGCATCAATACCTCAAAGATGAGTTGGGCTGTCGTCAAGTTCGACATTAACTCTGAACTGCCGGTGATACCAATTAGAGCGAGAGCGACCGATTCCGCTCCCGGTGATTTTCGTCCAATGATTTTCTCCTAGAAAACGGGCCACCCGATGCGCTCTTGAATAGGTCCCGGTTCCAAGTCCAGGAGGTTCAGGGGAAGAAAAGTTTCTGGTGGTAAAGCGAAAATACGTCGGTACTGACGCCGAGCAACCAGTGGAGCACGACCGGGTAGAGCAGCGAGCGGCTTCGGACGACCAGGACACCGAGAAGAATGCTGAGCGGTAAAGCAACCAGCACCTCCGTGAGCGGCCTGCCCAACGTGATGAGGGTGGCAGCGGTGGCCTGAAACCAGATCCCGGCAGGCGTACCCCATTTCCCGGCGACCAGCTGCAGCAGAAAGCCTCGGAAAAAGTATTCGAAAGCGACATAGTAAAGCAGATAGATCCCCGACCAGAGTGTGAGCGTGGTGATTGTTGATCCTGCCCAGGATCCTGGCCATGGGTACGCGAGCTGGATTGCTCGGTCGTCAGCAGAAAAGAACAGGAGCGGCAACGAGACAGCCCAGACCGCCAGCACAACCACGATGCCGAACCTTGCTTTGCCGGCATTGAGCCGAGTCTCCGCTGGCTGAAACCGGAGCAAGGTTCCTAGCAAGAAGGGGATCACCAGAAGCAAGGTTGCGGTCCATAAGACACCGCGAACGGCGTTCTCGGGCAGCCTCACCTCGAGAGCGAGCAACCTGGGTCCGGGCGTGGCCAGGTACCAAAACCCTGCCTGGAGCAAGATCGCTGCCACAAAAAGAAACCAGAACCGGCGGTCTTCGTGCGAAAACAGATCCGCGAGATCGGACCACACCTGGGCTAGGGGCCCGCGAGCTCTCATAGAGGTTTCTGATACAGCCGATACGTCTTATAGATCTGTGCTCCGGTGGCGCGAATCGGTTTGTTGATGCCGTCGTTATCCTCGAGAATCCAACTCAGCTCGCCTTCGAGGATTCCTCGGGCAAGGCCCCGCCGAGCGATTTCGTCGATCAACACGAGTTCAAATCCCCGGTTTCTGAACTTCGGCAAGACCCCCAGGATAGGCAGCCGTGCCCTATTGATGATCTGTTTCCGACGCAGAAGATGGAATATTCCGAAGGGCAGCAGGCGGCCGTTGAACCGCTGAAACACCTGATTGATATCCGGAATGGCCAAGGCCACACCGGCCACTTCATCATCTACCTCGAGAAACAGAACCAACTCAGGATCGACAATGAGTTTGAGCTCACTTCCTAGATGTTCGAATTCCGCGTCGGTGTAGCGAACCTGCCCCCAGTTCTTCTCCCAGGCCTCGCCGTACACCGTTTTTAAGCGGCCGAGCTCGTCGGCGAAGTTCCGCATGTCGGCAGGCCGAACTGTGAACTGCTGGCGCTTGCGGACCCGGTCGGCCAACCGCGCGAGCCGCTCACCAATGCCTTCGAGAGCAAAGAAACGCCAGGCGTAGAGATCCTTGATTTTGCGATACCCGGCCGCCTCGGCGTACTCGGGATAGGCTGGGGGGTTCTGCGGCATCATTACGAAGGGAGCAGATTCGAAGGCGTCGATTTGGAAGCCGGCCCCATCGTTCATCGAGGGATTTAGAGGACCGCGTAGGGCCGCCCGCCCTGAAGCCCGGGCCCGGGCTTCAACTTCGGCAAACAGGGTCTCGGCAACCTCGTCGTCGACCGCCTCGAAAAAGCCGAAGAAGCCCGTATTGTCGCCGTGGGTCCGGTTGTGATTGTCGTCGTCGATGCTGGCGATCCGCCCTACGATCTCGTGGCCCCGTTTGGCAAGAATCGGGTCGATTCGGCCGTGCTGGTAAAACGGATTCTTTTTGGGATTAAACTTTGCCCACTCGTCGATCCGCAAGGGCGGAACAAACGCGGGGTTGTGGCGGTGTAGCCGATAGGGTAGCTCGATGAACACCTTTAGGTCGCGGCGCGACGCAACGCTGACAGCAGTGACCATCCGCCGCTAAATGACGCCAAGTTGCTGGCCCACCATCTCGAACCCATAGAGTAGTCGCTCGAGATGCTCAGAGGTGTGGTTTGCATTGACGCTGGTGCGGATGATGGCCCGTCCATCAGGCACTGCGGGCGAGATCGACGGCGTGGTAAACACGGCGGCATCCCACAGTCCCTTCCAAAAGGCGATAGTCAGATCGTCAGGACCGATCAGCACCGGCACGATTGGGGTTTCAGAGCCCAAGGTATCGAATCCGAGGTCGTTCATCCCACCCCTGAGCTGCGCTACGTTACGCCACAGCTGCTCACGGTGCTGCGGCTCGCTGTCCATGATCTCCAAAGCTGCTAGGGCTGCAGCCATCTGCATCGCGGGAAGGGCGGCCGTGAAGATGAACGGGCGCGCTGAGTGCTTGACGTAGTCCACAACCTTGCTCGGGCCCGCCATGAATCCCCCGACAGAGCCGAACGATTTCGAGAATGTCCCCAGGATCAGGTCGATCTCCTGTTCGAGCCCGTAGTGCTCGGCGGTTCCACGGCCGGTCTGTCCGAGTACCCCAATTCCGTGGGCGTCGTCGACGACCAGCCGGGCTCCAAACGTCCGGGCAATCGTCAACAGATTCGGCAGATCGGCGATGTGCCCAGACATCGAGAAGACCCCATCGGTGACGATCATTCGCCCGCCTGGAAGTTCGCTGTCTCGCTCCAGGAGTCGCTCGAGATGTTCTAGGTTGCCATGTTCGTATTTTCGGAGCGTACCGTAGCTGAGTCGGGCGCCATCGTACAGGCAGGCATGGTTTTCGCGGTCGAAGTACATGATATCGTGGCGGCCGGCCAACGCGCTGAGCGCCGAAAGACAGCCGAGGTATCCGGCGCTGAATGTGAGCACAGCCTCTTTGCGCATAAAGGTTGCCAGGCGCTGTTCGACCGCTTCGTGAAGGGTGAGCGTTCCCGTCAGAAACCTAGAACCCGTGCAACTGGTCCCGAAGTCGTCCAGGGCTGACCGCGCAGCCTCTTTCAGTCGCGGATCTTGCGTGAGCCCCAGATAGTCGTTGGATCCCGTTATGACCATCTCGCGGCCGTCGACCTCAACCGTGCCACCGTGTTGGGCCGCGATGGGTTTGAAATAGGGGTGGAGACCTACAGCCTTGGCGTCGTCGGCGCGTGTAAACGATAGGGCTTTGTCAAAAACGTCGGCACCGCGCGCCTGTTTCGTTTGGGAGCGGGTCGCAGTTTCGCTGATGGCTTTCGACAAGGGGTCCTCCAGGCAACAGGGCTATCCCGATCGCGCTACTATAGCACGCTCCCGAGGCATCGTTTGGGCGATTCGAGGCCGCCGTTCGGGTAGCCGGCCTTCGGGAAACGACGGCTCTAACCCTAGCGCATTCTCGAGAAGAAGCGCAAAATCCTCTAGCCTGGCCAGCCGCACCAGGTTCGGTCGAAGTTTGGCACCCATATCGAAGTGGCTGAAGTACCGGGCAAGCTGGCCTCGGATGGTGCGCATGCCGTGGTGCTCGCCGTACCAGGCACAATTCAGGTGGGCGTGGCGATAGGCGAGCTGGGCAACCTCGGCGAGGCTCGGGGCGGACCCACCACACACCGTGCGAAAGATCCAGGGACGTCCTAGGCTACCGCGGCCGATCATCACGCCAATGCCAAGGTCCCGGTAGCGTCGAAACGCCTCCAGACTGCTCACATCACCGGATCCGATCACCGGTATCCTCAGGGCCTGGGCCAGTGCCACGATCGGCTCCCAATCGGCCTCTCCCTCGTACTTCTGAACGGCCGTTCGGCCATGAACGGCCACGGCCGACACCCCGGCCTCTGCCACGGCATGTGCGACCTCATGCACAGAAATCGTGTCGGTCCCCAGCCGCATCTTTACACTGATCGGCACCGGCACCGAAGCGCGCATGGCGCGTACGATGTCGGCTGCCAGCAGCGGCCGATTCATGAGGTCGGAGCCACAGCCTTTGTTCACGATCTTCTTTACCGGGCACCCCATGTTGAGATCGAATGCCGCTGGCCGGTAGTGTCGGTACAGCATGGCGCTTGCCTGGGCCGCTAGGTCGGGGTCGTTTGCAAAGAGCTGCACCACCAGGTCGGGTTCGCCTGGGTACGGTTCGCCGATGTCGATACCCTGTTGATTGCCTCGGACCAGGGCTTTGGCACTGACCATCTCGGTAACCGACCAGCCACTGCCAAATTCCCGGCAGAGCCTGCGAAAGGGTGCATCGGTGAAGCCTGCCATCGGTGCGAGCGCCGCTTTGCCTGTCGCCACCCGGTCCCGGTAGAAGTTTGGTGCCACGCGACCACAGTAGCCTAGTCGGGAACGGCATGTCACCAAACGTCACTGGAACGGCGCCAAAAAAACGCTACCTTGGAGCCGCAATGTGATCTTTCAAGAGCATTTGTGCCGGTGTGGGAAGGTATACTATTCTCGACCAACCGAGTGGTCCGAATGGACGCATGAAACGGGGGTTTCAATCTTGAACCTGATCTCCTCAGAAGGGGTCACGAGAACCGCCGACGCTCACGATGCCGAACTGGTGTACCAACTCTATCAGGCGACACCAGGCTACTTTGAGATCATCTCTATCCCGACCCCGACCCTCGAAGAGGTGTCCACCGCGTTGGCTGCAGCCTCGCGCGACGGGCGGCGTGGCACCGAACTGGTTCTGGCTCCCGAGGATCTACATTCCGATATCGAAGTGCTGATCGACCCGAACAGCGGCAGGGCCGTGGTGGGCTATCTCGACTACACACTTCATTACCCGGAGCGGACCGACGCCACCGTCAACCTATTGCTGATTCATGGGTCGTTGCAGAGCCGCGGTATTGGCCGGCGCTCGGTGCGGGATCTCGAACGTCGCCTCAAGGGACGCGTCAAACGAGTGTTGGCGGGTATCTATGGCCAAAATCCCCGGGCGCAGCGATTCTGGCAGATGCTCGGTTACCAATTCGCTATAGACGCTCGACCCGTGTTGGATTGGTACGCTAAAGAACTGGTCTAGGCTGGACCAAAATGCTCGCACCGGACTCCCGTCACCACGATCGGATCGGGCTGTGCGGCGGGCCCGGCGCTGTAGGGCTAGTGGTACACTGGCGGAACTAGGCATTCCGTCGGGTCGCCCGTGATGGGGGCGGGCCCGGTTACCGAGTCGGAGGCGACGACCATGAAAAGCGTTACGGACCTGCGGAGTGGAAACAAGGTCGAAATGGATGGGGGGCTGTGGGAATGCCTCGAGCAACAACACCAGAAAATCGGCCGTGGCGGGGCGAAAGTAGTCGCCAAATTCCGCAACCTGGAAACGGGTAGTATCGTGGAGCGCACCTTCAACTCGGGGGAGAAGGTTCAGGACATCTTCATCGACTATCGCACCCTCCAATACCTCTTTAGCGACGGCGATCAGTTCACCTTCATGGATCTCGAGACGTTCGAACAGCCGGTATTTTCCCGCACTCAGATCGGCGATGCAGCGAAGTTCCTGAAGGAGAACCTCGAGGTCACGGTGGACTTTTATCAGAATCGGCCGCTAAAGGTGACGTTGCCCACGGTGGTCGAGTTAGAAGTGACCCAAACCGACCCGGGAATGAAAGGCGACACCGTGTCGGGCGGTTCGAAGCCGGCAATCCTCGAGTCGGGTGCCAGCGTAAATGTACCCCTCTTTGTCGACCCAGGCGAAACCGTCAAGATAGATACCCGCACCGGTGAGTATTTGGGACGTGCCTGATGGACGTTAAGGAGATCAAGCGCCTGCTGGACGCGATCGCTGCCACCGGGGTACATGAACTGAGTTACGAGACGGGAGATTTCAAGCTCCAGGTCAAGCGTGGGGCTCCCATAGTCGAGGTCGGGCGCGGTCCGGCCAGCGAGCAGCCGCACGCCGGGAGTACGCCCCTCGCTGAAGTGCCCCCGACGACCAACCCGACCTCGAATCCAACCCCCGCAGAGGCTGGCAGGCGCAACCAGGTCGAGGTCGTAGCGCCTATTGTAGGGACATTCTATTCGGCCTCGGCACCGGACGCCGAGCCCTTCGTAACCGTGGGTGATCGTGTTCAGGCGGGAACCATACTGTGCATCATCGAAGCGATGAAACTGATGAACGAGATTGAGGCCGAGTCTGCTGGAACGGTCGTCGAGGTTCTGGTTGGCAACGAGGATCCGGTAGAGTATGGGCAGGTGCTGTTTCGTATCGAGCCGGTGTGATGTTCAAGAAAATCCTGATCGCCAACCGGGGAGAGATTGCCCTACGCATTCTGCGCGCGGCGCGTGAGCTCGGCATCGAAACGGTGGTGGCCTATTCCCAGGCCGATGAATCGTCGCTACCGGTGTTGCTGGCCGATGAAGCTGTCTGCATCGGCCCCCCGGAGGCTTCGGGGTCGTATTTGAACGTGCGCAACCTGCTGTCGGCCGCACTGGTGACCGGCGCCGAAGCGGTACACCCGGGCTACGGGTTTCTGTCGGAAAACGCTGAGTTCGCCGAAAAATGCGAGGAACATAACCTAGTTTTTATCGGCCCCAAACCCGAAAACATACGCAGAATCGGGGACAAGGCGCACGCGAGAGAGCTCGCGTCCCAGGCCGGTGTCCCATTGACGCCTGGATCCGGCGCCGTCGATTCACTGGCTGCGGCCAGGCGTGCTGCAGACGAACTCGGGTTCCCCGTGATTCTTAAGGCCTCGGCGGGCGGCGGGGGTCGGGGGATGCGGGTGGTCGACGAACCCGATATGCTCGAGCATGCCTACGGCACGGCCCAGGAAGAAGCGAGGTCTGCCTTTGGGAACCCAGAGCTGTATCTCGAGCGATACCTGCAACAGCCTAAACATGTGGAGATCCAGATTTTCGGCGATGGCGATGGTGGCGTGATCCACTTTTTCGACCGAGAATGCTCGATTCAGCGCCGCTACCAGAAGATTTTGGAAGAGGCGACGAGTTCGCTCCCGCTAGAAACCAGACAGGAGATCGCCGAGGCAGCCGTCCGGTTGGCGGTCCATATCGGCTATCGCGGCGCCGGGACCTGCGAATTCCTGGTCGATCGGGACGGTTCCTTCTACTTTAGCGAGATGAACACCAGGATTCAGGTCGAACATCCGGTCACCGAAATGGTTACCGGCTACGATCTGGTGCAGGAGCAGTTTCGCGTCGCTTCGGGCGAGGGCCTAGGGCTGAACCAGGCTGACGTGCGGGTCACCGGCCATGCGATCGAGGTGCGGATCAATGCCGAAGACCCGGAGCGTGATTTCAGGCCGGCAGCCGGTACCGTCACAGATGTTCACTGGCCCGGTGGTCCAGGGATTCGGGTCGACAGCCATGTGTATGCCGGCTACCGTGTGCCCCCTTACTACGACAGCCTGATCGCAAAAATCGTCGCCTGGGCTCCGACCCGCGATGAGTCGATTGCCAGGATGGAACGTGCGCTTAGAGAGACGGTGGTCGAAGGTATCGCGACCACCATCTCTTTCCATCTGAACGTGCTCGACAACGCCTTCTTCAAGCGTGGTGCGGTGTTCACCGATTTCATCGCCAGGAGGATGATGTGAGCGGCGAGCTGCTGTCGCAGATGGGAACGTCACTTCGATGACTGAGCTTTTCATTGTTGGTGTGATCACCAGCGTCGAGGTGGTCGGGCTTCCGAAGGATCCGAACCGTGGCTAGAGGAAAAGCCCGAGAGCTAGCGTTTCGGGTCCTGTTCCAGTCGCAGCGGGGCGGCTCTGCCCTAGACGAAGTCTGGGTCCAGGTCCGTAGCGATCTAGCTGCTAGCAGCGCCGATGAGGGCGGCTATGGTGACGAACTCGGGCCCGAAGGGCTCTCCTTTGCGGACGCGTTGCTTTCGGCCTACGCGAGCCATCGCCAGCACATCGACGACGAACTCGAAGGGCTCATCGAGGGTTGGAGTTTTGGTCAGATGGCGCAGACGGATCTCAACATCTTGCGGCTCGCCGTGGCAGAGATGCTGTTCCATCCCGACGTGCCTCCGGAAGTGTCTATCGAGATGGCGGTGCGGCTCGCCAAGAAATTTGGGGGCGAGGAGTCCGGCCGCTTCGTGAACGGCGTTCTCGCGAAGCTGTTCCGCAATCTCGGAACCGACCGGAGTACCTGATCCGTGGCGCTGATTCTCGACGGCAGGGCTGTTTCTCGAACGCTAGTCGACGAAATCCGAAGCGGAGTCGAGGCGCTCTCTTACCTGCCACGGTTGGTGTTCATTCGAGCTGGTGACGATCCTGCCAGCGCCTCCTATGTGCGTTCGAAGGCTCGTCTGGCAGCCCGAGCCGGTATCGAAACAGAGACGGTCGTATTCGATATGGGTGTCGACCAGCACCACGTCGTGAGCAAGATCGAAGCTCTCAACAGCGATCCCCACGTCGACGGCATCCTGGTTCAACTACCCCTTTATAGGCATTTGGATTCGGCTCTCATTGTGACTGCAGTCGAGCCCTCCAAAGATGTTGACGGCATCCACCCGATCAATGTCGGGAAGTTGTGGATGGGAGAGGAGGGGCTCGCTCCGGCCACGCCCTCGGGACTGATACGGATCCTCGAGCACTACAGGCTTCCCATCGAGGGCAATCACGTGGTCATCGTCGGTCGTAGCAATCTGGTAGGCAAGCCCGCAGCAGCCCTATTCTTGCGTCGCCACGGAACCGTGACCCTCGCCCACTCTAGGACTCGAGAGCTGCCGGCGTTGACCCGGCAGGCGGACATCCTGGTCGCGGCGGCTGGCTCTCCAGGTCTGATCACACCCGACATGGTACAACCCGGCGCGGTCGTGCTCGACGTCGGTCAGGCGGTCGTGAACGGCGTTCTCCAAGGCGACGTGGCCCCTGAGGTTGCCGACGTTGCGTCAGGGCTAACGCCTACCCCAGGAGGCACGGGACCGATGACGGTAGCGATGGTTATTCGAAACACTGTAACCGCGGCCGAGCGGCGGAGGTACCCTGGTGGCTAGCATCATTAGCAATGGTCCGCTTCTGGCTGCCGTATACGCCGTTGCTATCGCCCAAAGCCTCAAGGTTATTCTGGTGCTCCTTACCGAACGTCGGTGGGCACCCGATCGGCTTTTGGAGACCGGAGGCATGCCGTCCTCCCATAGTGCTGCGGTCGCCGCCCTGGCAACGTCGCTCGGCTTCTTGGAAGGATGGGCGAGTCCCTACTTTGCCATCGCGGCTGTATTTGGCTCGATCGTGATGTACGACGCAACCGGTATCAGGCGGGCTGCGGGGATGCAAGCGGAGCTCATCAACGAACTGGTCGATGAACTCGCCCACCTTTTCGACGACGGATTTCAGCCGCAGGCTCTAAAAACCCTTCTCGGTCACACCTATCCGCAGGTCATCGTCGGCGCCCTGCTCGGAATCGGGATGGGCACGGTCGTGGCCCTCTCATAGGCGCTGAAAGCACCGTTAGGCTCTGGCGACCACAGCGACCAGAACTTCGTGTGCCCCAGCGCCTAGAAGCGCCTGGCGACAGCCGCCGGCGGTGGCCCCTGTGGTGAGCACGTCGTCTACCAATAGGACGACAGCGCTTGCGAGGGGCGTGCAGGTGAAGGCGTTGGCCACGTTGCTCATACGATCCGATCGAGAGAGGCCTACCTGCGACGAGCTTCCCCGCCTCCGGCCGAGAAGAGACCGGTGCGGTAGGTGCAGCGTTGACGCTACTGAGCGGGCCAGTTCCCGGCTCTGATTGTAATCGCGGCCAGTTCCAGTTCGTCCGCGTGAGGGGACGGCACAGACAACGTCGGGGCGCCAACCGCTACCGGTGGCAGCTCCAGCTATCGCGGCGCCCAAGTGGCGTGCCAGCCTTCTGGTGTGGCCGTATTTCAGTGCCAGCACCGCCCTTCTGATGTGCCCGCGATAGGCACCAAGCCAGAGGTAGCCGTCTGAGACTCCGGGGTCGAGTGGCACCTCGCTGCAGTTGCGGCAGCATCCGTCGGGACCGCAGGGTGCGCTGCGGCACAAGGGGCAGCGGTTCAGAGAGGCGACGAACACCGCAGGTACCGTAGCGAAGGCCCTCATGAGGCAAGTTTAGCTGCCGCGCGATCGAACGACGGCTACATTAGGGGCATGCGCCTAGTTTTGGTGACGACCATCGCGGAGCTGCTCGATGAGACGGGCTGCCTCGGGGTGGGTCTTGTCGACGGTCACGGCCTGATCTTGCAAAGCAGCGGCTTCCATGCCGGGTTCGAGGTGGACCGGCTTGCCCCCAACGTGCTGCCTTACCAGTTGTCGAACCTCGAAGGCGTTAGCGGAGATCGCTATGACGAACTGATCCTGGTCGGCGAGGCCCACACCTTTGTGGTGCGGCGCATTCTCAGAGGGCGGATGGTGCTCTACGCTATGTTTCCTCAGGATCTGGCGGCCGGTCCGATCCGGTTTCGCTTGGGCCGCACCGCCCATAGCCTGGAAAAGCTCATAGAAGGATCGGGACTACTGGCTACGGCTCGTCAACGTCTCGAGCAGCCCCAAAAGTTTCCGAGCAGCTATCTGATCGGGTAGGCCTTCCAACCCTTGCCGCAGGGAGGCGAGCCCCTTTTGGGCGTGGGTTTCGGCCAGCCTTTGGGCGTATTGGAGCGATCCACACTTGGCAAGCAGCTGAAGCAGCGCCTCGACGTCGGCGCCGGTCTTTTGGTGTCGAGGCTTTGAGAGCACCGATATGGCCTCGTCGCGTTCGCCGGCGGTCGCGGTAGCGAAGAAGTGAGCCAGAATGGCCGTTCGTTTGCCTTCATATAGGTCCCCAGCGAACTCTTTGCCGTACCTCGGAGCCGGTGTCAGATTCAGGACATCGTCACGAATCTGGAAGGCCACCCCCAAGGCCTCACCGGCGCTTTGAAACACCGCGGCAACGTCGCTATCCGCGCACATCGCCCCCAAACGGAGGGGCGACACGACCGTGTAGAATGCGGTTTTTAGCGTTACCATCTCCAGGTACTCGGACTCGCCGATATCGAAGCACCCGTCGCGAATCCAGGTGAGATCGAGGTGCTGTCCCTCGGCCGTGCGATGAATCATGGTCAAGAACTCGTCGAGGATGGCGTCCAGCCGAGGGGTTGCCGGTCGCGGCTGGTCGAGAAGCAACTGCCACATGTAGACGTGAAGGGCGTCGCCGACATTGACGGCGAGCGGCATCCCGATTTTTTGGTGAAGGGCCGGCGCCCCTCTGCGTTCCTCTGAGCCGTCCTCGATGTCGTCGTGCACCAGGACCCAATTCTGGAAGAGCTCCAGGGCAGCTGCGCAGGGGAGGCCGCGAAGATAGTTGGCGCCGTGAGCCTCGGTGCTGAGCAGAAGCAGCCGTCCCCGCAACATCTTCCCGCCTCGGAGAGGGTAGTCTTTCAGATGTTGGTAGAAATTCTGAAGCTCGGCATGGTGGTGCGTGTGAGGCAGTGCCGCCAACAGCGTATCGCGGATCTCTTCAGTGCGGGCCTCGATCCACGGCTCACGAGCGATCATGGGGCGACCCAGCACCAGATTCACGCACGACGGTTCTCATGGGGCGGTTCGTCAGAAGATCACTGCGGTGAAGAGCCACGTCGCCACCAGCAAGCCGATCACAAAGATGAGCAGGTACGGGAACGATGTCCGGTAGGTTGCCAGGATCAGCGCCAAAATCTCGCGTCGGGTAAGGGTGCGTTTTCGTTCAGGATCCATCGTCACGGCCTCCGGATGCAGGCCTTGAAGTGCCCGGGACTCACCTCTTCAAGTTCGGGAACGATATGCTTGCAATCTTCGATGGCAATCGGACAACGGGTCCGGAACACGCATCCAGACGGTGGGTTGATCGGACTCGGAATATCACCCTCGAGGAGGATGCGATCCCTCCGGATGGTCGGGTCCGGAATCGGCACCGCCGACAGGAGCGCTTCGGTGTAGGGGTGAATCGGATTGGCGTATAGCTCCTTCGAAGGGGCTATTTCCATGATCTTGCCGAGGTACATCACGATGACCTTGTCGCTGATGTATTCGACCACGCCGAGGTCGTGGGCGATGAACAGCAGGGTCAGTCCCAGCTCCTCCTTGAGATCCTGGAGCAGGTTGACGACCTGTGCCTGAATCGAGACGTCGAGGGCCGAAACCGGTTCGTCGGCAACGATGAAAACCGGGTCGACCGCCAGGGCCCTGGCGATTCCGATGCGCTGACGCTGTCCGCCGGAAAATTCGTGCGGGTAGCGGCGCATGTGGGACGGGCTCAGGCCGACGCGTTCCAGCAGGTTGGCGACCCTGTCCTCGCGCGCCTTGCCGCGGGCGAGATTGTGGATCTGAAGCGCCTCACCGATGATGTCCCCGACAGACATTCGGGGATTGAGTGAGGCAAACGGATCCTGAAAAATTATCTGCATCTCCTTGCGGAGGTCGCGCAGTTTTGCCTTGGGCAATTTGGCGACGTCTGTCCCCCGAAACAGGATCTCGCCAGACGTCGGTTCGATGAGTCGGAGGATGCTGCGGCCGGCGGTCGTCTTACCGGAGCCGGACTCCCCGACCAACCCTACGACTTCGCCGGTGCCGACCGTAAACGAGATGTCCTGTACCGCCTTGACGTTCGCCACGATCCTCGAGAAGATACCGCCACGAATGGGAAAGTATTTGCGAAGGTCCTTGACGTCGAGGAGGACATCGGTCGCGGTGTCGGGAGCTGCGGGGACGGTCATGCCATGACCACCTCATCGGCGAGGTTGAGATCCTGCCAGCGGATGCAGCGCACCATGTGCCCGTCGCCGGTATCTTCGAGGTCCGGCACGGCCTGCTGACATTCGTCGATGGCGAACCTGCAGCGTGGATGAAAGGAGCAACCGGCAGGCAGGAATAGAGGGTTTGGGACATTCCCCGGGATGGCTTCTAGGCGTTCCTGATGGGTGGCGGCGCGGTCGACCCGGGGAATCGAGTTCAACAGGCCCAAGGTATAAGGCATCTGAGGTCGGGCGAATATATCGTTGACGTCGCCCTCTTCGACGGCGCGCCCGGCGTACATTACCACCACCCGGTCGGCGACCTCGGCAACCACCCCGAGGTCGTGGGTGATGAACAGGATCGACATGCCTATATCGCGCCGGAGTTTATTCATCAGATCGAGGATCTGCGCCTGAATGGTGACGTCGAGCGCGGTGGTGGGCTCATCGGCGATGAGGAGTTTGGGGCCGCACGAGAGAGCCATGGCGATCATGACCCTTTGGCGCATACCCCCGGACATCTGGTGTGGGTAGTTCTTGACGCGGTCGCTCGGCTCAGGAATGCCGACCAGGTCGAGCATTTCGGCGGCCGCAATCATCGCCTGGCGATAGGACTTGCCCTGATGAAGAACGATGGCCTCGGCGATCTGATCGCCCACCGTGTAGACCGGATTCAGACTGGTCATCGGCTCTTGGAAGATCATCGATATCTCGTTGCCGCGGATCTTGCGCATGTCGCGCTCGCTCTTTTTCAACAGATCCTGGCCTTCGAACAGGACTTCGCCACCGGCGATCCGCCCCGGGGGCTGCGGGATCAGGCGCATGATGCTCAGGCTGGCTACGGACTTTCCGGAACCTGATTCGCCCACCACGGCGAGGGTTTCGCCCTTGTCGATGTGGAAGGTAACCCCGTCGACGGCTCGCACGGTACCCTCGTCTGTGTCGAAGTAGGTTTTTAGATTGTTCGCTTCGAGGAGGCGCTCGGTCGACATCGTTGGCTCCACTCCTAAGGGGATTGTTGCTGTATATGAATACACATCTTAACCGATAGCAGCGACCGGTGGCACATCCCAAGAAAAGAAGAGACCTGGATCGGGACACCAATTTGGGGTGTCCTGACCGCGTTCATCGGCGCTTTTTCGGGTCGAAGGCGTCGCGTAACCCGTCGCCCAACAGATTCCAAGAGAGGATGGCCGCGAAGATGGGGATGCCTGGAATAAGCAGCCAAGGCGAGAATTGCAGGGCGATTCCCTTGTTGGTGGCGTCGCGAAGCAGCATTCCCCACGAGGCGCTGTCCAGCTCGCTCGGGCCCAGACCGATGAAAGAGAGTGCCGTCTCGAGAAGGATGAATCCAGGGATTAGCAGCGTGAGTGACACGATCACGAAACTGGCCGTGCCTGGAAGCAGATGGCGAAAAATGACTCGAGGCACGCTGGCCCCTAGGGCCTTCGCAGCCTGGGCGTATTCCTGCTCCCGAAGCGACAGGACCATGCTACGGATGGTTCTAGCAAGCCCTCCCCAGCCGATGAAGCCGAGTACGATGACGATCATCAGAAACACCTGTGCCGAGGTCATTTGCAGGCCAAAAGCCTGAGCGATAGGGTTTCGGGGGTCCTTCAGCAGCGTCGCCAATACGATGAGCAGAAAGAGGAAGGGTATGGCGTCGATGACCTCCACCAGGCGCATGAAAAAGTCGTCCACCCAGCCGCCGTAGAAGCCGGCGATGCCACCGATGGCGAGCCCCAGAATGAGCGCTACCCAAACGGCCAGAACACCGATCATCAGGCTCACACGGCCGCCATACAGCACTCGCGAGAACACGTCTTTCCCAAGGTTGTTCGTGCCCCAAAGGAAGATCCGGGCTGGCTCTTCGACGCCGAACAAATGAAGGCTACTCGGCCACCCAAACGGCCCTAAGATGTTGTAGCTTGCCTCCGGTCGGCGCACGAAAAACTGGATCGCGAAGGCGCCCTGAGATGGGTCTTCGGTGTAAACTTTCTGGAAGGTTACCGGATCGCGGGAACTGGTCACCGCATACACGAATGGTCGCGTGAAGTTGCCGGTCTGCGGATCGCGCCAGTGGATCTGGGTCGGAGGGTGGAAGCCGAAGCTGGGGCTCCGCTGATACTCGTTCATGCCGTAAGGGGACAAAAACCCGCCGAACAGGGCGGTGAGATACATGACTATCAAAATACCGCCGCCGATAAGAGCGGCGGTATGCTTGCGGAATTGTTCCCAGACGATCTGCGACTGGGACTTGCTCTGCCTGCTCTCGGACTGATCCCGGGCCTGGCGAGCGATGGTCTGGACGGAGGAGGATTGATTGGTGTCGGCCATGAAGCCCTCCTAGTTGTACCTGATACGGGGATCCACCACCGCCAACAGCAGGTCGGAGATGAGGTTACCAACGATCAGGAGCAGCGTAGAAATGACCAGGAAGCCGAGGACCACATAGATGTCCTGACGACCGATAGATGCTAGCAGCACTGGGGTGATTCCCGGCCAGGCGTAGACGATTTCGACCAGGCCTGCACCGCCGATAAGGCCGGGAAGAAGGCTGCCGATGCCTGCCACGAAGGGAATGATGGCCGGGCGCAGGGCGTGCTTGTAGGTGACCGAGCGCTGGCCAAGTCCCTTGGCGCGGGCGGTTCGAATAAAGTCCGAGCCTAGGAACTCGAGCATCTGGCCCCGGAGGATTCGGGTGAAACCGGCTATCCCGCTGGTCGCCACGACAAACGCGGGTAGCACAGCGTGCCAGGCGATATCCCAGAACTGCCGCCAGGCGTTCAGCGACTCGAAGTTGGTCGACGTCATCTTGGCGACCGGAAAGAGCAGCTTGTTCCAGCCAAACGCATCGGAAGTGAAACTTCGGAGATAGAAGAGCATGAGGATGAGGACCAGGAGAAAAAAGAAGTTTGGAATGGCGAGCCCGAAATAACTGATGGTGCTGACCACCTGATCGCCTAACGTGTACTGCCTAACCGCGGAGTAGACGCCGAGCGGGATTGCAATTGCCCACAACAGCACGATCGAGAGCACCACCAGAATCATCGAGTTGCGGATCGGGCGGCGTATGAGATTGACGACGGGCTGATTGCTGTCGAAGGATAGACCGAGATCCCCTTGCAACAGGTTGCCCATCCAGAAGACGTACTGAACCGGTACCGGCTCGTTCAGGCGGAAACTGTCGCGCAACCGTTCGATCGTTTCCGGGCGAACATCCGGGTTCATCGCCATCGTGGTGAAGAAGTCACCAGGGACAAGTTGGCTGATCAGGAAGGCCAGCAAAGTGGCCCCAATGAAAGTGGGAATCAGATGAAAGAAACGTCGAAGAATATAGCTAAACAATGCTCTACCTCCAACAACGATTAGCGAACGCCTACTCCTGGAGACGCTTGAATCCAGGGTTCAGCAGCCGCTGGGCCGCGCGTTGTCGCGCGGCCCAGACGACCCCAATGCTACTTCTTGAAGGTGGTTACCAGGCTACGGGTGGTCGTGAAGGAGTTCAGAATGTTGTCGCCGTACTGTCCGCCAACATCGCTGCGCCACGAAGCGTGGACCAGCGGAACGACGGTATAGATGAGCGATTGCATCTGACCGTACTCCTCTTGAAGCTGCACGCTGATCCCTTCGGCAACGGCGTCGTCGAGGGTCTGGATGCCCTGGTGCTGAAGCGCATTGATGAGCGTTTCGCGCGCCGTCAGGCAGGCGCCGGACTGGTTCCAGAGGTGGAGCGTGCCGGTACAGGTCTGCACGCTCTCACTGAACGGCCAGTCGAGCGCCTGACCGCCAGCCGTGAGGCCTATGAGGATGGCGTCGAAGGGCCGGTCTTCGCCGGTGGCAAGCAGCTGGTCGACGAGCAGGCTGAAGTCGAGCGCTTCGGTGTCGACGTTGATGCCGAATTCACGCATGGTGTCGGCGATCACCTGGATCGACTGCTCGCGATTGGCATTGCCGGAGTTGGTGACCAGCTTGAAGCCGAGTTCGTTGCCGTCGGCGTCGATCAGGAAGCCGTCGGCATTCTTGTCGGTGAAGCCGATTTCAGCCAGGAGCTGCAGCGCGGTCTCGGGGTCGAAGGTGTACCGGACCTGCTCCGACGGAGGCAGGTACCACTGCACCAGCGCCGAGGTTACCGGGCTGAAGGCGGGGGCGGCGGCGCCGCCGTAGACCAGGTCGATCAGGGCGTCGCGTGGCGTGAGGTGGCTCATGGCGCGGCGGAAGAAGACGTTCCGGAACAGCGCCTGCTTGAACGGATCCGAGGACTTGTTCCAGTTGAAGCCGAAGAAGGTGGTGCTGGTGGTGGGGTACAGATTGGGGCGGAGGGTGGCGTCGAGCCCGTCGTTGACGATGGCGTTGTTGACGACTCCGACCTCGTCCAGGTTGGCAGGGCCGTAGACGTCGAGCTCACCGGCAACGAACAGGTTGAGCTGGGCGGCCTGTTCGGCAACCGTGTAGATGAGCCCGTCGAGGTAGGGGAGTCCCACGCCGTTCGAATCCACGTTCCACGCGGCGAAGCCGGGGTTGGCAGCCATCACGTAGCGCTCGTCGGGGCTGTAGCTGGTGATCATGAAGGGGCCGTCGTATACGAGGTCCGCGACGTCCGCGTCGGTGCCCCATGCGGCCTTGAAGGCTTCGGCGCCTTCGTTCCGGTAGAGTTCGCCCAGAACGTGGTCCGGCACTGGGTTGGTAAAGGCGATGGTGCTCATGGCGTTGCGGCTGATCGACGGGAAGTTGTACTGCAGGGTCATGTCGTCGATCAGTTCGACGGTGATCGGATCGGGACCGAGGAAGAAGGTGTCGGCGCTCTCCGATTCGACGTCGGGATCGGATGCAATGGTGTAGAAGAGGAAGAAGTCGCGAGCGGTCATCGGCGTCCCGTCAGACCATCTGAGGTCCTGGCGGAAGGTGACGGTGGCCGTCAGACCGTCTGCCGAAAACTCGACCGACTCCGCCGCGTACGGTTCGTACTGCAACGTGGCGTTGTTGCGCCGCACTGGGGTCACGTAGCCGATCGCCAGGTCACGAGGGGCATCAACTTCGCGGGACAGCAAGATGTTCCAGGTGCGGGTGCCGGAGAGCGTGGCTACGTTTACGGTACCGCCCGAGGCGGTCGCGCCCGGTTCTGCCAGCTCGTTGGCCGTGTCCCAGATATAGGGATCAGCAAACGCGAATGCCGCCAAAGAAACGACGGCGAGGAGAAGAACGATTCTCTTCATACTACCTCCAAAGGTGTCGGCGAATCAGGGGCCACAATGGAACGGTGCAACCTCGCTCTACACCGATCCGTCCCGGTGGCTCCCGGGTTCGCTGCGTGGGCTATATACAAATACCCACTTGGTTGGAAATGTAGCACCAAACGGAGGACTCCGTCAAATGCATACGGCCCTAGAATACGGGAAAAAAGCGCCCTTCGCATGGTGTCTTCTCGAGTTTAATGGAAAAGTGATGAAGACAGCATTCGATGGGGCAGCAGAGTGCTTCAAAAAAATGGGCGACCTCTGCGGGCAGATCTCAAAAAAGGATTACGCCAAGGTTTTTTGGCTCCAGCGTCCACATCGAGCCAAAGGGCGCGTCGGGTCGTCGGGGTCGAGTGTCTGCTGCTAGGTGGCCTGGTTCAACGCGGGATCAGGCCCACAACGAGCGATAGGGCACCCCACGCTACGCCCAGGAAGATGGTTACGCGGTGCAGGCCGCCCGCGACGCCACCACTGGTGCCGAAGTCGCCGCCACCGCCACCGCCGGTCAGGGCGTCGCCGAGGCCGGCCTGCTTTGGCTCTTGCATCAGAATGATCACGGTGATCACAATCGAGGTGACCATCCATACGAAGAAAACCAACCAGAACATGCTTCCTCCAAAGTGCCCCGGCGTGCTGCTGGCAGTGGTGCCGAGAGCGGGACTCGAACCCGCACGGGTCGCCCCGGTAGATTTTGAGTCTACTGCGTCTACCAATTCCGCCATCTCGGCGAGTACCAGGCAGCCGGCGGCTCTGCATGATAGCAGCGCCTTCCTACGCGGTCAACAACCCTTGGACGCCTCCTTTGAATCAGGTGTTAAGCTACCTGCGGCACCCGAGGTCAGGCCGCCTCGAGACCTGCCGAGCGAGGTGAAGTGTGAAAGTCGCTGTGGTTCGCTTTCCAGGCTCCAACTGTGACGACGACACCAGGCACGCCCTCGAGATGGTTGCGGGTATCGAGGTCGACCTCGTCTGGCACGGGCAGGAATCGGTTGGCAAGGTCGATGCGATAATCCTCCCCGGTGGCTTCAGCTACGGCGACTACCTGAGGAGCGGGGCTTTGGCTTCGCATAGCCCGGTGATGGCGGCTGTGGAGCATTTTGCCCGTCGGGGTGGTCCGGTTCTGGGAATCTGCAACGGTTTCCAGGTCCTTACCGAACGAGGCCTGCTTCCGGGCCAGCTCGCTCGCAATCGGTCGCTGCACTTCGTCTGCCGGACGGTAACGGTGCGGGTCGACCGGAACGACCTGCCCTTCACCAGTCGGTATCGCGAACGTCAGCTTCTGCGGCTCCCTATCGCCCACAACGAAGGGCGCTATTTCCTGCCTCCGTCCGCACTGGAAGAGGTGGAGGGCAATGGCCAGGTCGCGCTTCGCTACGCCTCTGCCGACGGAGCCCGTGACGACGCGAGCAATCCGAACGGCAGCGTCGCCAACATCGCCGGTGTCACCAATCGAGTCGGTAACGTGCTCGGGCTGATGCCGCACCCCGAGCGGGCCGTGGAACCGCTGCTCGGATCGGGCGATGGTGCGGCGCTCTTCGAATCCCTGTTCAGCGTGGGCTCCCCGGCGATCGTCTAGATGTCATCGCCAGACATCATCTCCGTGCCCACGACGGCGGCTCAGTTCGGCCTTTCAGAACCCGAATTCGATCTCGTCGTAGGCCATCTCGGCCGTCAGCCGAACGCCCTCGAGGCGGCCATGTTCGGGGCGCTGTGGAGCGAGCACTGCGGCTATAAGAATTCAAAGCCGTTGCTGGCGCGCCTCCCGACCGAGGGAGCGGCCGTGTTGCAGGGACCCGGGGAGAACGCCGGGGTCGTCGATCTCGGCGACGGCGACGCCCTCGCCTTCAAGATGGAGAGCCACAATCATCCGAGCGCTGTCGAACCCTTCCAGGGTGCTGCCACCGGGGTCGGCGGCATCCTTCGCGACGTCTTTGCGATGGGTGCCCGGCCCTTCGCAGTCCTCGACAGCCTGCGCTTCGGACCGCTCGAGAGCGACCGGAGCCGCTACCTGCTCGCCGGCGTGGTCGAGGGGATCGCGCACTATGGTAACGCCATCGGCGTTCCGACGGTGGGCGGCGAGATCCACTTTCACGATTGCTATCGGGACAATCCGCTCGTCAACGTGATGGCGCTCGGCCTCATGAAGGCGAAGGATATGAAAACCGGGACCGTCGGCGCGCCCGGCAACGTGCTGATCTACGTCGGATCGAAGACGGGGCGCGATGGCCTCGGGGGTGCCGTCTTCGCTTCTGCAGATCTCAGCGATAGCAGCGACGCCGACCGGCCGGCGGTTCAGGTGGGAGATCCCTTCATGGAGAAGCTGCTGCTCGAAGCGTGCCTCGAGGCCGTGCGCGAAGGACTGGTGGTGGGGATCCAGGATATGGGCGCTGCCGGCCTCACCAGCAGCGTCGCCGAAATGGCCCACCGAGCCGGCCAGGGGGTCGACTTCCAGGTAGGTCAGGTTCCCACCAGAGAACCCAACATGGGGGCTGCCGAGGTCATGCTGTCGGAATCCCAGGAGCGAATGGTACTGGTGATTTCGCCCGAGCGGCTGGGCGAAGTCCTCGAGCTGCTGGCACGTTGGGAACTCGATGCCGTCGAGGTCGGCAAGGTCGCCGATCACGGCCGCTTCAAACTGTACCGCGACGGTACTCTGCTGGCCGATCTGCCTGTCGCTGCGCTCAACGATCCGCCGACCTACACCCGAACCGGAATCGAAAGTACCCAGGTTCGCCGGCAGCGTGAGACGCCGGTCGATCCGCCCCAGGACCCGGATCTGGCAACGTCGCTCCTGCTGTTGATGGCGAGCCCGACGATCGCCTCGAAGCGGGCCGTCTTTCAGCAATTCGACCACCAAGTGATGACCAACACGGTCGTGTTGCCCGGGGTGGCCGACGCTGCAGTGTTGAGGCTCAAGGGCACGACCAAGGCGGTGGCAGCTACCATCGACTGCAACGCACGCTTCGTCTATCTCGACCCCGAAGAGGGCGCCAAACACGCCGTGGCCGAAGCTGCTCGCAACCTAGTATGCGTAGGTGCCACCCCGCTCGGCGTGACCGATAACCTGAATTTCGGCAACCCCAATCGGGCCGACGTCTACTATCAACTCGAGCGCGCCATCGACGGGCTGCGTCAGGCCTGCATCGCGCTCGGCACCCCCGTTACCGGCGGCAACGTCAGCCTCTACAACCAGTACCGTGCCGACGAGGGTCTACGCGCTATTCACCCCACCCCCACGGTCGGCATGGTGGGCCTGTTGCGCGACGTCACCAGGCGCGCCACCATGCCCTTCAAACGCGGTGGTGACATCGTATTTCTCGTTGGCGAGAACACCGAAGAGCTGGGCGCTAGCGAATACCTGGCGGCGGTCCACGGCCGCGAGATAGGACGCCCTCCTCGGATCGACCTGGCGACCGAGCGTGCGGTCCAGGACGCCGTTCGCAGCCTTATCGAGGATGGGGTGTGCGATACGGCTCACGATTGCAGCGAAGGCGGCCTGGCGGTCGCCCTGGCGGAGATGGCCATCGGCGGCGATCGCGGAGCCGAAATCGCGCTGAGTGGCGGCTCGAGACCGGAAGCGCAGCTGTTCGGTGAGGCACCCTCGAGAATCGTCATCGCTGTCTCGCCCGGACCGGCGAGGGTCGTGAGCGAATACCTCGAGCTGGCGGGCGTCGCCTACCGCAGGTTGGGCGTCGTAACCGGCAGCTCGCTTCGGATCACCGCCGGCGCTGTCGGTCTGAATGTGGAGCTGACCACCCTCCGCGAGCGCTACGAGTACCCTATCCGAGAGGCGCTTTCGTGATTTTCGACTTTGACAACGACACCATAAGGGACGCCTGTGGCGTCGTGGCCATTCACCTGCCAACGGCCGCCGATATCGCCGATCTCTGTCATCTGGGGTTGTTTGCACTCCAGCACCGTGGTCAGGAGTCCTGCGGCATCTGCGTGGCGAGCGACGAGGAGATCAGGATCGAAAAGGAAATGGGACTGGTGGCCGAAGTGTTCACCGAGGAACGCCTCGACAAGTTGCGCTTCCAAGGAAGCCGCACCGGAATCGCCCACACCCGCTATTCGACCACCGGCGCCTCGCTTCGGTTCAATGCTCAGCCGCTGACGGTCCGGTCGAACAAGGGGTTGTTGGCCCTCGCCCACAATGGCAACTTCACGAACGCCAAGAGCATCCGTCGACAGATGCTCAACGATGGTGCGGTGTTCCAGACCACGAACGACAGCGAGGTGATGATCAACCTCATCGCTCGCTACAGCCAACTCGACCTGGTCGACGCAACCGCCAAAGTCATGGGCGAACTGGAGGGCGGCTTTTCGGTCGTGCTCATGGATCGCAGCAGCATTCTCGGCCTGCGCGACGGCCATGGGGTGCGCCCCCTGGTAATCGGTGAACTGGCAGACGGCTATGTGTTCGCGTCTGAACCCGCGGCTCTACAGGTGATGGGCGCTACCTTCCTTCGCGATGTACGGCCCGGTGAACTCGTGGTGGCCGACGACCGGGGCCTTCGGTCGGTGCAGGCCCTGAAATCGAATCCGACCCCGTGCGCCTTCGAGTGGATCTACTTCGCCCGGAGCGACAGCATTCTCGACGGAGCCGACGTTCACGCCGCGAGGCTGCGCATGGGCGCTGTTCTCGCCGACGAAGCGCCCGTCGAGGCCGACGTGGTGGTGGGTGTGCCGGAGTCGGGTCTGGCCGCCGCCATCGGGTATGCGCGCCAGGCTGGCATACCGTTCGACATCGGACTCTACAAGTCGCCCTATGCCGGCCGCACGTTCATCAATCCGAACCAGCGCCTACGCGATCAGAAAGTCAAACTCAAGCTCGCGCCGACCGCGGCCGTCCGTGGCAAGAGGGTTGTGCTCGTCGACGATTCGATCGTCCGAGGGACAACGTCGGGACACATCGTCCAGCTGCTTCGTGATGCCGGTGCTACCCAAGTGCACTTCAGGGTGTCCAGCCCGCCGATCCGCTACCCCTGCTACTACGGTATCGACACCTCTGCCCGCAAGGAGCTGGCCGCAGCTACGCTGAGTGTCGACCAGATTCGCGAGAGGATCGGCGCCGATAGCCTGTACTACATTTCGGAGCGTGGTCTTTCGCGCGCTATCGAAGTCGCGAACACCTGCTTGGCCTGTTTCAATGGCAGCTACCCAGCCGGACATCCGGGCGAAGAGATAGAAAAAGAGGGGCTCGATGAGGGCCCCACGGTCGATCTCACCCCCTGACCCGACGTCCCCGACGCAGCACCAGAAAGGCGAAACGGAGCAGCCTGGGGAACCTGCCCCAGCGCCGGGGATCGCCCCCAA
Organism: Trueperaceae bacterium; assembly: GCA_963662295.1. Taxonomy (GTDB): domain Bacteria; phylum Deinococcota; class Deinococci; order Deinococcales; family Trueperaceae. The sequence continues at coordinate 2,057,399 of OY759346.1, read as the reverse complement.
CCCGCCACACCCACTCCACACCCAGCCTGCGCGTCCACGCCGGGCTACGGCGTACCGCGCCAGCCAGTACGTCGAGCGTCCCACCGACCCCGATTGCCACCGGAATGCCGAGGGTCTCGCGGTATCGGTCCAGGAACAGCTCCTGATCCTCTCCGAGACCTGCCAGCAGGAGTGCCGCGCCGCTCTCCCGAACGGTGGTCACGACCGCCTCTGCTTCCGTCTGCCCGTCGAAGTAGCCATGGTGCCAGCCGGCTACCACCGTGCCATAGAGACCGTGCGCATGGGCAGCGGCCCGCTGGGCTACCCCCGATTTTGAACCGAGAAAGAAGACGCTCAGGCTGGCACCGCCGCGTTCCAAGACCGATGTCACCAAGTCGACCCCAGGCACCCTTTCCGGCAGTGCAGCTCCCGAGTACCTGGCGGCCCACACCACGCCAACGCCGTCGGCGACAGTCAATTCAGCGCGGGTTAGCGCCTTGTGAAGGTCCGGATCTTGCCCGGCACGCACGACGATTTCGGGGTTCAGGGTAACCACCTGGGATGCTTCGGTGTGCGGCTGGAGTGCCAACTCGAGGACGCGCCCCACGGCGTCCTCAAGGGTTATGGGCGCCACCTTGAACCCTAAAACATCCACCGAAGTCTCGGTCACCTCATTCGAAACGATACCGCGGCCGGGGTCGACGCACAGCCTGCTATGAGGGTGGCGGTGCTGGTGGCGACGGCCTCGTGGGTCCGCACGCGATAAGCTGGCGCGTGGCGCCATCCCCCTCGAGACCGTTCTCCGAGCGCTATCTGAGCGGCGACTTGCGCGAGCTCTTTGCGCTCGACCCTGAGGACTTCGAAACGGCCCTGACGCTCCCCAGGCAGGTAGACCGAGCGGCTCTTGCCGATACCCTGCGCCGCCAGGCAGAATCTATGGCGGCCCCCGAAGCGGTGTTCTCGCAACTCGAGCGCTTGGCACATCCCGACAGTCGCGTCGTCGTTACCGGCCAGCAGACGGGCCTGCTCCTCGGCCCCCTCTTCACCGTGTCGAAAGCGGTCACGGCCATCCGACTTGCCGAACAGCTGAACGCGCCGCACCGGCCGGTTATCCCGATCTTCTGGATGGCGACGCAGGATCACGACCAAGAAGAGATCGACCATGCCTACGTGCTCGATCATCGGGAGATGCTGCACCGAGTGGAACTTTCGCTGCCTGAAGACATGCCGGCGGGCAAGATACCGCTCGAGCCGGCGATGGTGACCTCGGTCCTGAGGCAGCTGGACGCCTGTGACGTGCCGCCCGGCCACCTCTCGATGGTGAAGGAGCTCCTCGTTCGGACCGCGGAGCGTTCGCGGACCTTCGGGGCTTGGTTTGGCACCCTGATCTACGAACTCCTGGGCAGCCTCGGGCTCGTGGTCCTGGACCCGCTCGACCCGGCGTTCGCCAGGCTGTTTGGCGCGGTTCTGCGCAAAGAGCTGGCGGATCCGACGGTTACGACGGCGGCAATTCGAACCGCCGGGCGCAGGCTGCGACGGCTGGGCGAAGCGCCCCAGCTGGGGCGTGCCGGCGACGCGACCAATCTCTTTCTCGAGCTGTCGCCGGGCGGGCAACCCGTTCGGAAACTACTGAGATATTCCGGCGGACGGTTCGTTGCCGGTGGCCAGGAGTGGAGCCGAGACACGCTTCTGGACCGGCTGGCCAGCGACCCGACATCGATCACTCCAGCTGCCGGCCTGCGACCGATCGCCCAAGACGCCGCTTTGCCGACCGCGGCGACCGTCGTCGGCCCCGGCGAACTTCGCTATTTCGCCCAGATTTCGGGGGTCTTCGCCTACCACGAGGTGGCCATGCCCTTGATCTGGCCGCGGGCCGAGGCGCTGGTGATCGAACCTCCGGTGCAGCGCATCCTGGCCAAGTACGGCCTCAGCGCGGGTGGCTACCTCGCAGATCCCGACGGCCACCGGGATCGCGCTGTGTTGCAGCTACACGGTGTTGCCGGGAATTTCGAGACGGCCCTGCGCCGCATCGACGACGACGTAAAGGCGCTGCACGACGCGACCCAACGCCTCGATCCGACCCTGCAGGCGGTGGTCGCAAAGGGCAGGCGCCATATGGACCGCACGGTAGGGCGGTTGCGAGAAAAAACGGCTGCTGCCCTCTACCGGCGAGATGAGGTGACGCGCCGCCAGTTTGGCAGGCTCGAAGCGCACCTGCGTCCGCTCGGGCAGCCTCAGGAGAGGACTATCAGCCCGCTTGGGTATGTGCTGAAGTTCGGGCTAGAGCCCTTCCTGACCGCTCTTGAAGGCATGGCTGCCCGCGGGACCCATGTCCTCGCCTTCGACGCTCAGCCCCGCCGCGACAGCGAATAGTTGGGGGCGTCTTTGGTGACGGTGATGTCGTGGGGATGCGATTCCACCAGACTCGCCTGGGTAATGGTTGTGAATTGGGCGTCCCGTTGCAGGCTCGCGATCTCTGGAACGCCGCAGTACCCCATGGCGCTGCGGAGCCCGCCGACCATCTGGTACACCACGTCTGCAACCGGGCCTTTGTAGGGGACCATGCCGTCGATCCCTTCCGGTACGAGCTTCTTGGCGTCCTCCTGGAAGTAGCGGTCTCCGCCGCCACCACCCATGGCGCCCATCGAACCCATCCCCCGATAGGCCTTGTAGCGGCGGCCATCGCGCAGGATGGTCTCACCCGGGGATTCCGTGGTACCTGCGAGCATCGAACCTACCATCACCGTGTCGCCCCCGGCCGCCAGCGCCTTGGGGACGTCGCCGGTGTGTTTGACACCGCCATCCGCGATCAGGGGAACCCCGGCCGCCGCCGTTACCAACGCTACCTCGAGGATGGCCGTGAGCTGCGGCATGCCGACGCCGGTCACGATTCTGGTGGTGCAGATGCTTCCCGGGCCGATCCCGACCTTGACGCCGTCTGCGCCGCGATCGACGAGGTCAGCGGCAGCCTCTGCGGTAGCGATATTGCCGGCCACGACGTCGACGGCGAACGACTCCTTCAGGTACACCAGGGCGTCGAGAACGCCTTCCGAGTGGCCGTGGGCGCTGTCGAGAACCAGCGCGTCCACCCCCGCCTCGGTCAGGGCTGCCGCGCGGGCCTCGAGGTCGTTGGAGACCCCGACTGCGCCGGCAACCAGCAGCCGGCCCAGGCCGTCCTTCGCACCGGCCGGGTATTGCAGCCGTTTTTTGATGTCTTTGATGGTGATCAGGCCCTGCAGTTTGTAGTTGGCGTCGACGACCAGCAGCTTTTCGATGCGGTGTTCACGCAGGATTTCGCGGGCCTCTTCGAGGGTCGTTCCAACCGGAACCGTGACGAGCCCCTCGCGCGTCATGAGCGATTCGACCGGTTTGCTGAGATCGTCTTCAAAGCGGAGATCGCGATTCGTGAGGATGCCCTTTAGGGTGCCGTCGGCTAGAACGATCGGGACCCCGCTGATAGCGTAGTCGGTCATCAGCGCTTCGGCGTCGGCGACCGTTGCCCCTGGCGCTAGCGTGATGGGGTCGACGATCATGCCCGACTCCGAACGTTTCACTTTGCGCACCATCTCCGCCTGGGCTTCGATCGACATCTTCTTGTGGATGACCCCAATGCCGCCCTGACGGGCCATGGCGATGGCCATCTCGGTCTCACTCACGGTGTCCATGGCTGCCGACACCAGGGGAATATTCAAGCTGAGGTTTCGTGAAAACCGTGACCGGGTGTCGACATCGCGGGGGAGGACCGCGGAGCGCGCCGGCACCAGCAGGACATCGTCGAATGTGAGGGCGACACTACGAACTTTCGAGTAGGCGGGCGTTCCTGTTTTGCCGGGATGGGTGGATTCACTCACGAGACACCTCGCACTTTCGGCGGGCCGCCGCAACGCAGCCGCCGCGGATGACCCACTATAACGTGTCGTCGGCCCTCCGCCCTGCGGTCAGCAACGGCAGCCGCCATCGTTGCGGCAACCGTCTGGCTCGGCCCGAGGAATCTGTCGGCACGTGTTCCGAACGACCGGTCGCCAGCAGGCGGTCGCCATCGACGAGGGTGATGGTGTAGCGAAAGACGAACCTGCGACTGCGGGCCTCTTCGAGGTCGACAGCAATGTCGAGGAGGTCGTCGAAGCGGGCGGCCAGCCGGTAGACGAGCTCTAGAGCGCTCACCGCCAACGAAACGCCATCGAGCTCCATATCGCGATAGGAGATACCCCGCTGCCGAAGCCACTCGATGCGCGCAGCATCGCACCAGATGACGTAGGCGCCGTGATGCGCCACCCCCATCTGGTCGGTCTCGGCAAAACGGACCCTCAACTTCACGCCTGAAGTCCAGCGGACGTCATCCGTTCAGCATAACCATGAAGCCGCTAGGGTCTACGGATCATCCCCAAAGCGTCGAGGCTGGCAAGAACCTTTCGGTCGACCCTCGAGAGCGCCAGCCGATCCAGGTCGACAAATGGAACCATGGCGCCTTCGGTGGCGGGAGCCTCGGCCATCACGGCCGGGGTCAGGATCAGCCCAAAGTGGGTATAGCCGTGTCGGATCGGGGTCAGAGGCGTCGCGCCGGCAGGGGTAACTGTCGTCTGAACAAAACCCCATAGACCCGGCAGCAGGTCGCTGGGACTGCGTCGCCGCAACAGGATCCTTTGTCGGCAGATCCAAACGAGGGCGTACCGCGCCCGCGTCGGTCTCGGTGGCCGCGGTTGTCTGATCGGAAACGACCCAGGGTCGCCGGTAGCGAAGGCCCCACAGTTCACAGACAGGGGACACCGGTCGCACCGAGGCGCCTCGGCGCTACAGATCGTTGCGCCCAAGTCCATCAGTGCCTCGTTGAAGTCGCCCGGCCGCGTTGGGTCGATGTGGGCGCCGAGGTGCCGCTCGATCTCTGCGTGGGTCGGTGATCGTAGGGCGAAGAGCCTCGCCCCAACCCGGCGTACATTTGCGTCGACGGCTACCATCGGCTCGCCAAAAGAGATCGAGGCTATTGCGGCTGCCGTGTAGCGGCCGATTCCGGGTAGCGCCATGAGCTCTTCGGAAGTCGTCGGTAGATCGCCGCCAAAGTCTTCGAGGACGATTTGGGCGGCTCGGTGCAGGTTGGTGCCACGCCGATAGTAGCCGAGGCCTTCCCACAGGCGTAGCACCTCATCCGGCGAGCTTACGGCCAGCGAGCGCACATCCGGGAAACGATCTAGCCAGCGTTCGAAGTACGGTAGGACCGTGACTACCTGCGTCTGTTGCAGCATGACCTCGGCGACCCACACCCGATACGGCGTGCGATTCGTTCGCCACGGCAGAACGCGCCGATGCTCGTCGTACCAAGTCAAAAGGTTCCCGGTCATTGCGTACGCTACCAGAAGGGCGCGCTCGATCGTTTTGGCTGTCGGTTTCGTCGAACGAGTGAGATGATACACTCAGCCGCAGGAGAACAGGTGGCTTCCAGCAAGGATAGGTCGCTAGGTGCCAGTTTCCACGCCCAGACGAAGTACCGGCGTGGACATTTGCCGAGCGTCACCGGCAATGTCGTCGCACCGTTCAAGGTATATGCCAATCCCCTCGAGGTGGTTACCTTGCCGGTGCCGGACCTGCGTGGTGGACGCGGATTATGGTCGGCTCTGGCATCGTCGCGAGAACATATTCCCGAGGGGGGGCAGCTTCGCCAGAAGCAGGTTTCGCAGATCCTCTGGTCGACTGCCGGTTTTACCTACGGCGGCCAGCAACGAACCCACGTCGCCTCCGGCCCGATCGCCTCGATCGAGACCTACCTGATCGCCATGAGGGTTCAGGACATGTTCCCTGGCCTGTATCACTACGATCCGCGCGATCACGCCGTCGAGTTCTTTTTCCGCGGCGATCCGAGCGAATCCTTTTCCGCCGCCCTGCTGGCCGAGGTCGATCTCGAGGCCCATGCCGCAGCGCTGGTCTTCACCGGTATCCCGGCGCGGATGGAACCGGCGACGCGCAACCGCGCTTACCGTCACCTGTACGGCGAAGCCAGCGCCGCTGCACAGAACGCGGTCCTGGCCGGGGTGGGGATGGACCTGGTCGCCTCCTATCTCGCCGAGTTCTACGACGATGAGCTGGCCCGATTGCTGCAGGTCGACGGCGCCGCCGAAATTCCGCTGGGGATCGTGCTTTTGGGGCGATAGAGGTGGTCGGTACCGAGATGGTGTGGCAGCTGTTCGTCTACGGCACGCTGCGGCCCGGCATGAGTAACGTCCATCGTGCGCATCAGGCAGGACTGACGGTAGCTCATCAGGCGACCGTGTCGGGTGTCGACCTGTACCACCTCGAACCAGAGGGATATCCAGCCGTGGTGCCCGGAGCCGGCACTGTGGTGGGCGAGGTGCTGTCGTTATCCGGATCGACCGAACCGCTAGATCGTCTGGAAGGGATGTTCCTCGAGCCGCCTCTATATCGGCGTGAGCGGATCGTCCCCGACGGGTGGGCCGTATACGTGTGGATCTATCTCTTCGCACGACCGGAGCGCCTGCTGTTGCCTGGAGCCAGCTTGATTCCAGCAGGCAATTGGAAGGAATTCCGAAGGGAACTTAATAATCGTAAGTGAATCGCTGATTCGACGATCCTCGCGAAACCCCCGAACACAAAAAACTTGTCCACGATAAGTGGTTGTAAAAAATCCAATTTTTGCCTTGATGAAGGGAAAAATCGAAACTTGACATACCCGTCACTGGGAGACTAAGATACCCTTCGTCGTCTGTACCCCAGACACACGTTTTGGAACGAGAACTTTTGAAATGAAAGGGCCCCTCGCACGGTGATCATCCTTACATGCCCGCGAGACCCAGTACAGGAGGAGACGACCATGCAGACTCTAGAAACCCCCTTCGGCTTCATTGAAATCGATCCGGGCACGCTTGAGCTCGGTGAACTCGTGGTATCGGACGAAGGTGCCGAACTCGAGGTAACTGGCCTCGATCCGCTCCGCTTCGAACTGGCGCCGGAGGAGGATGAAGACTGGGGCGAATAGCCCCCATGAGCAGCTCCGGACCCACGATCGGTATGGTCTATGACCGGCTTCGGCCGGAGGAACGGATGCTGTTCGATGCCTTCGAACAGCTCGGCATCCCCTTCGAAAAAGTCTACCTTCAAGCGCTGTCAGCGACCTTTGACGACTTCGTACCTAGCTTCGAGGTCGTTCTGGTGCGCTGCGTCTCGCAGACGAACGGGCTCGCAGCGGCTAGACTCTTCGGTGCCGCTGGCGCCACCGTCGTCAACAGCCCTCAGGTCATGGAGCTGTGCGGCGACAAGCTCGCTACCAACGCCAGACTCGCCCGGGCTGGGGTTGCCACCCCCAGGACGGGCGTGGCGTTCTCCAAGGCGGGTGCGCTGGAGCTCGCCGAGAGCTTGGGATATCCGGTCGTGCTCAAGCCGGTGGTCGGATCCTGGGGCCGGATGGTCTCCAAGCTGAACGACGTCGACGCCCTCGAAGCGGTCCTCGAACACAAAGAGGTTCTGGGCGGACCGCAGCACAGGATCATCTACCTGCAGGAGTTCGTGGAAAAAGCGGGCCGTGACATTCGGGCATTCGTGGTAGGTTCTGAGGCCGTGGCCGCCATCTACCGAACCTCCGACCATTGGATCACCAACACTGCCAGGGGCGCTCAAGCATCCAACTGCCCTGTGACCGACGAACTTCGCACCGTCGCCCTGGACGCAGCCTCGGCGCTCGGCGGAGGCCTTGTGGCGGTGGATCTGGTCGAGATGGAGGGTGGCCTAAGGGTCATCGAAGTCAATCACACCATGGAATTTCGCAACTCGGTCACGACGACCGGCGTCGACATTCCAGAAGCCGTTGTCCGCTACGTTTCGGACCTCGCGGGAATACGGTGATCGTGGTCAGCCAATGAACCCTGCCCCGGAACGTTCCGAGTCATCCCGGCAGCGGGTAGCCATTGTCGGCGCGTCCGGCTACGCCGGAGGGGAGTTCCTGCGCCTCGCGCTCAACCATCCGCACCTCGAGGTCACGCAGGTCACCAGCGAGCGCAACGCCGGCTTGCCGGTGCACCTGGTGCACCCAAATCTGCGGTCCGTCAGCCGCCTCCGGTTTCGGAAGCTCGAGGCCCTGGAGGACGCCGACATCCTGGTATCGGCGCTACCGCACGGCCAGCTGGTCGCCAGGATAGATCAGATGATGGCGCTGGCGCCCACGATAGTCGATCTGTCGTCCGACTTCAGGCTCACCGATGCTGAGGCCTACCGGAAATTCTACGATCGCGAACACGGTAGACCGGACCTGCTCGGGACGTTCATCTACGCCTGCCCGGAGATCAATAGGGAGGCGTTGAAGGGTGCATCCTACCTGTCGGGAGCAGGCTGCATCGCGACGGCCAGCATTCTCGCTCTGCACCCACTGCTCGCGCGTGGCCTGCCGGCACGCGGGGATATCGTGGTTGAGGCGAAGATCGGCTCGAGTGCGGCCGGCAGCCGAGCCGGTGCGGCTGGCCACCATCCGGAGCGTGCCGGCGTGGTGCGTACCTACGCCCCCGTCGGTCACCGGCACGGTGCCGAAATCGGTGAACAGCTGCCGGGGAACTTCGATGTACACCTCACGGCCACGGCGGTCGAGCGCATTCGCGGCATTCTGATCACCGCCCATGTCTTCCTACCCGACGGGACCAGCGAGCGCGACGCCCAAGGTGCGTTTCGCGAAGCGTACGATGGCGAACCGTTCGTGCGCCTGGTCGGCGCTCGCAAGGGTATTCACAGGGTCCCAGACCCGAAGATCCTCGACGGTACCAATTGGTGTGACATCGGCTTCGGGTTCGACCCGGACAGCGGTCGCCTGGTGGTCATGGCCGCCATCGACAACCTGGTCAAAGGGACGGCAGGCCATGCACTCCAGGCCCTCAACATCAGTTTTGGCTGGGACGAAGCGCTCGGACTGACCTTCCCAGGACTACACCCCTAGTGGTTCCCACACGTACCCTAAGCCGTCACGATGCGGCCCGAATGCTGGACCGCTACCACTTTCGACCCGGTGCACGTGAGGCTATCTTCAGACGGCTTGGCAGCGTTCAGTACGACCCCCTCAAGCCGATGGGCCGAAACCCAGACCTCACCCTCCAAGCCCGCGTCCCGGGGTACCGGATCGATGATTGGGAGGCCGCTGCCTATTCGGATCGGGTGGTGTATGACGCCTGGGACAAGCAGGCCTGTCTGGTGCCGATCGAGGATTGGCCCTATCGCAAGGTCTACCACCGGGAGCACCGCCGTCGGTGGCAGGCGAAGATCTTCGAACCCCACGCTGATGCGGTTGCGGCGACCCTGAGCGAACTGGAGAGGCGCGGTCCCATGGCCACGGAGTCGTTCACGGAAAAGCGCTCAGTAGCGCAGTGGCAAGGCAGTTGGTACGGCCCCAAACTGGTAAAGAACGTGCTCCGGGCGCTGTGGGACAGTGGCCAGATCGTCACCCATCATCGTGTCGCTGGTCGCCATGTCTACGCGCTCCCCGAACAGGTGGTGCCCCAGGAACTTCTCGGCGGACCCGATCCCGGACGCGGCCAGAGCCTACGCTACCTGATCCGCCGCCGGGTGCAGACCACAGGTCTGCTCAGGCCATCGGCAGGGAAGGCGCTCTGGTTTCTGCCCTGCAGCCGTGACGAGCGCGTTGGCATAGTCGAGACGCTGGTGGCCCAACGAGAGCTGGAACTTGGCGACATCGAGGGTGAGCACTATCTCCTGTGGCCCCCCGCCGTGGAGGCGCTCGACGATCGAGAGACCGATTCCGTACCCCGCTTCATCGCCCCGCTCGATCCGTTGATCTGGGACCGAACCGGAGTCTCAAAGCTATTCGGCTTCGACTATGTTTGGGAGGTGTACAAACCGGCGTCAAAGCGAACGTGGGGCTACTACGTGTTGCCGGTGTGGTGGCGCGGAGCATTTGTAGCCCGTCTGGACGCGCGCTTGGAAGGCGGCCGGTGGCATCTTCGGCGCTGGTGGTGGGAAGACGGCGCCGTTGTCGACGCGGACCTTCTGGCCGGTCTGGAGATGGCGTTCCAGCGCTTTCTGGTCTACCTGGGAGCTGCTGACATTCGCGTCGATCGGTCGAGCCGCGCGGTCCCCAGCGATGTTCGCGCCGCCCTCAAAGCTGCCCACGGGACCTTGGCGGACACCCACCCATGATCGTCGTCAAGGTCGGCGGGGCCGCCGGCATCGATTTCGATGCCGTGTGCCGAGACATCGCGTCGTTGTGGTCGAACGGTCAACCTCTGGTGCTGGTTCATGGAGGCTCGAGCGAGACCAACGACCTGGCCACCGCCCTCGGGCACCCCCCGAGATTCGTCACCAGTCCCAGCGGCATGCAGAGCCGCTACACGGACCGGACCACGCTCGAGATCTTCGAGATGGTCTACTGCGGGAAGGTGAACAAAGGTCTGGTCGAACGGCTGCAGCAGTTAGGCGCGAACGCCCTGGGGCTGTCCGGCCTCGACGGTCGGCTCTTCGAGGGCACGCACAAGAAGACGGTCCGGAGCGTAGAGAACGGCAAGACCAAGATTTTACGGGGTGATCACACAGGAACCGTGGATCACGTCAATACCGACCTGATCTCGCTGTTGCTGGTGCACGGCTACCTGCCGGTAGTCAGCCCGCCCGGCATCAGCGTCGAGGGTGTCGCGATCAATGTGGATGGCGACCGGGCAGCTGCCGCCTTGGCAGTCGCCTTGGGCGCAGAGGCGCTGCTTCTGCTTTCGAATGTGCCGGGCCTGTTGAGCGCATTCCCCGATGAAGACACCCTGATTCCACATATTGCCGCCGAGCGGATAGAGTCCTACCTCGATGTGGCGCAGGGCCGAATGAAAAAAAAGGTGTTGGGTGCCGCCGAAGCTATAACCGGAGGGGTTCGTCGGGTAGTCTTTGGTGATGCCCGCAAGAGCCACCCGGTTCTGGCGGCGCTGAATGGCGAAGGGACGGTGGTGGCATGACTGACACGAACGGTGCGCTCCTGTTGGCTCAGGACGCCGTGCATCACTCCGGTTTGTGGCAGCCCGATATGGCGATCGTTCGTGGCGAAGGATCGACGGTTTTCGATGCCGACGGTCGAGGGTATATCGATTGCATGGCCGGCATCGCCGTGGCGAGCGTGGGGCACAGCAACCCGAGACTCACCGAGGCTATCGCCATGCAGGCAGCCCGGCTCATATCCTGCCCCCAGAACTTCGCCAACGATACCCGTAGCGCCTTTGTCGACAAGCTTTTCGGTTTCGTACGCGGGCCGCTCGAGAGGGTCTTTCTGGCGAACTCCGGCTCCGAAATCAACGAAGCCGCCCTCAAGTGGGCCAGGGCGGCGACGGGGCGGAGCCGATTCGTCGCTGCCAAGCGGGGCTTTTCGGGACGTACCCTGGGCGCTCTGGCCCTTACCTGGGAAAAGAGTTACCGGGAACCGTTCGGGCCCCTCCCTTATGAATCCGACTTCGTCCGCTACAACGATGTCGAGGCGTTGGAGCAAACGGTGGACGATCGGACGGCGGCGGTGTTTCTCGAGGCGATTCAGGGCGAGGGTGGCATCCATGTGGCCGCCGAAGGCTACCTCGAGGCGGCCAGAGAGATCACCCGAGACCGTGGCGCCTTGCTCGTCATGGACGAAATCCAGACGGGCGTCGGCAGGACCGGCACCTTTCTCGCTAGCGATCATCATCGCTTCGATCCCGACATGGTGACCTTGGCCAAAGGTCTCGGCGGCGGCGTGCCGATCGGAGCCCTTCTGATGACCGACGAAGTTGCCAAAGCGATGCCGGCCGGAGGGCATGGAACCACATTTGGCGGCAACCCATTGGCGTCCGCCGCTGCGTTGGCGGTCCTCGAGGAGATAGAGAGCCGCAACCTTCTGAGCCATGCCCGCGACATGGGCACCCATTTCAAAGAAGGTCTCGAGGCGATCGGCTCGCCGAAGGTCCGGGCGGTCCGAGGGCGCGGTCTGCTGCTCGGCCTCGAACTCAAAGAGAAGGTTGCGCCCTACCTAGCGCACCTGCGTGCCAACGGAGTGCTTACCATCAATGCCGGGGCGACCGTTATCCGTTTCGTGCCGCCGCTCATCATCGATCGGACCGAAGTCGACCAGGTCCTGGACCGCGTGGCACAGGCCCTAGTGGCATGACCTTCGATTCGGCCGCCTTGCTCCAGGGAGCGGTGGCCATCGAGAGCGTGTCGGGTCATGAAGCCGAGCTCGCTGAGTTCCTGGTCGAGCAGGTCTCTGGGTTTACCGATCGCGCCTATCGCGACGAGGTCGGGAACGTGGTCGTAACCACCGGCAACGGGTCGCTAAAGGTCTTGTTCGTGGGGCATATCGATACGGTGCCAGGTCTCATCCCCGTGCGATTGGAAAACGACAGACTCTACGGACGCGGCAGTGTCGACGCCAAAGGCGCCCTGTGCGCCGCGCTGTCGGTGGCCGCAACGCTGCCCGATGCTGCCAGGGCAAACCTGAGTCTCGGCGTCATCGGAGCCGTCGAGGAGGAGCTCCCAAGTAGCACAGGGGCCCGGCACCTGCTAGCAACCTGGACCCAGCCCGACTTTGTTATCGTCGGTGAGCCAAGCGGGTGGGATTCGATCACGCTCGGCTACAAGGGACGATTGCTGGCCACCCTGGCAGTGGAACTCGACGGTCGGCACAGCGCCGTCGACGCACCAACCGCGGCTGCCGAGGTGGTTGCTGTCTGGAACGACGTTTCCCGATGGGTAGTGGAGATCAATGCGGGGCGCGAAGGCCTGTTCGATCGACTTCAGGTGTCGTTGCAGGAGATCGAATCCGGAGGCGATGGTCTCAAGCAGTCGGCCCGGGCATCGATCGGCTTTCGACTGCCGCAGTGGCTGGAATCGGAGACGGTCGTAGCCTTCCTGCAGCGAGCGGTAGCCGACGGTCCGGTCACGGTCGAACCGTCGGGTGCCGAGTCGGCGTACCGTGGACCGAGGGACACACCGCTGACAAGGGCGTTCAGAGTCGCGATACGGCGCCAAGGCGGACAACCGAGGACGAAGGTGAAGACCGGCACGTCAGACATGAACATTATCGGATCTCGGTGGACCATGCCTATGGTGGCCTACGGACCCGGCGACTCGAGCCTCGACCACACGCCCAAGGAGCATCTGATGATGGCCGAATACCAGCAGGCCATTCGGGTTTTGGCGGAGGTGCTCGTGCAGCTTGCGGATCGACAGGAACCGGTGAAAGACCGACGATCGGGTCCCTCTCTAGACTAGGACCGATCGGTGCTGGAGGTGTGTCCTCATCGCAGCTGGTGAGAAAAACCCCGAAGCGATACTGTAACTACCTTATACTGAGTCAAGATGGCAGAATTCGAACAGATCGGCCTAGAGCTGCTCGAATACAAGGTTCAGGACCTGCTCGCCAACCGTCGGATTGAAGGTGGCCCAGGAGCCGCTTGGGAGCTGTATCGCTCGATCGTCAAAAGGGTCGAGGTGTTTTCACCGGGCGAACGGCAGCGGTTCGAGGACGCAACGAGGATCCTCCGTCTTTTCGCCGAGGTAACCAAATCCCAGATCGAAGCTCCGTCATCTCTCAGCGACCTCAGAATAGGCGAGGGTGAAGAACCGATCATTGCCGTGATCGACCATGCCAGCAACGACGAATCGCCCGAGGGGATCATGATGCAGGCCGACGTGCGTGAGGAGCAGGCCATCCTCCGCTCCATCGCCCGTAAAGTCTGGTGGGACGACCTCGAGGAGTTCATCATCAAAGTGGCCGCCGGCTGGCGGGCCGAACGCGACCGCCTGACCGCCAGGTTGATCTATGCGACGTTGCGGAACCTGTCGCGGTACAGCGGGCGCAAGACCTTCATCAAAGATGTAAACCTCCGCAACTTCACCATCGAAGAGGGCATGCCAGAGCGCAACGACGCCCTCGTTTCGTTCAACGATCTAGAGAGCCTTGCCGAGATCGTGCGCGAAGTGGTCAATCTGGTCATGACGCTCGGCAAGCCGTCGGGCTCGTATCCCGACCTGCAGGTCTCCGAGAACGGAGCCCTCGATTACATCAAGAGATCCTCGCTCTCTGTCGCTCAGGACCCGTACGCCGGTAGCCTGACGGCAGTGGCTCATCAGGGCCCGAGCAGCAAACAGCTTCGGCTCGCGATCCAGGAGCTGTCGAAAGAGAGGTTGCCCGACGACCAGCGCAGTTTTCAGCGCCGTGAGCTCGAGCACCGGCTCTCTGAGACGCTTGCTCTCGAGCGCAACCAGCGACAGCTGTATCAGCGTGACATCTTGCACTTTAACGACCTGGTTCACGCCTTTTTCGAGCGCCTTGCCAACCATCTGCCCACCTCGGTGGGGGGGAACGCCAGCGGGCCACAGCTTCGAGGGGGCATTCTTTTCGCCGCCAATCCGGCACTCCGTTGGGAGTCCGTACCGCCCGATGTCGAGGCGGTTTCGGTGCGGGTCATCGGTCCGGTACGATTTGTGCTCGAAGATATCGAAGTAGCCATCATGGGTAGCGAAGGCAGCCGGATGCTGTTCCTCGGCGATAAGGAGTACCCCTTGAAGCCTCGGATGAGCATCGAGGTCGACGATCGCACGATGCTGGTCTACTACGAGTCCGGATATCTACATCTCCGCGTGAGCCACCGCACCCGTTCGCTGGCATCGATGGTTGCTGAGGCCCTTACCGTCTTCTTCGTACTGAGTTCCGACCACCGCGAAGACCTGTTGACGGTGCTGAAGATCGTCGCCAACACCTTACAGGGAGAACCGCAAGATCTCGTGTCGAGGGCTGTTGCCAGGGCCGCAGAGGTGAGCGCGACAGCACCCAGTCGCAGGCAGGCGATCGAGGGCCTGTTCAAGGGCGCGGCCCGGGCCGCTGGGGTCGTGCTAGAAGAGAACATTCTCCTCGGCATGGTGCAGCGGTTCCACACCGCCATGACGGTCGGCCCATTGGAGCTGGCGTCGATGCTCGAGCAGTCCGACGAACTAGAATCCACCGTCTACCAGCTCACAGGCGAACCGTTGACGATCGATATCGCTGGGCTGAAGCTCACCGTGAGGCAGTACCGAGGCCGTGAGGACGGCGGTCAGTCGAGCCTGGTTGCCATGTTGCCGGGTCAGGTGCTAGGTTCGTTCTCCGACTACCTGCTGGAACCGCTCAATGGTGGCACTCTGATGTGCGTCAGGGGCGAGCAGGAAATTGCGATCCTGTTTGTCAAGGGCCTACCGGTAGAGTCGAGCCGGGCGGTCTAACGACCCTTACCAAAAACCGATCCTCGACGTGTGTCGCCAACGTGTTGCAGGGGGCTGATCATGCTAGCGTGAAGCATGACTACACGGCTGACAGACCAGGAGATCGAAGCGGCCCTCACCTCGCTGCCTGACTGGAAATTCGAAGGGGGCAAGCTCGTTCGGCGGTGGCGGTTAGCAAACTTTGTCGACGCCTTCGGCTTCATGGCCAAAGTAGCGATCTTGGCGGAAGTTCATAACCACCATCCGGAATGGTCGAACGTCTACAACAGTGTGACCATCGAACTGGTGACCCACGATGCCGGCGGGGTCAGCGACCGCGATGTGGCATTGGCCAAGGCGATCGATGGGCTCGGCTAAGGGTCGGAAATCGGATCGTCGTCAGGGTCACCTTCGGGAACGGGATCGTCCGGTAGCGGAACCTCTGGTACCTCCGGCAATGGAACCTCCGGCCCACTAGGGGGTTCGCCGAAAATCGGCACCGAAGCTTCGGGTGCGGACCGCGACGGAGGGGTAAAGACATAGGCGTCGCGCAGGATCTCGAGATCGGCGTCGTCGACGACGCCGTCCCGGTTGAGATCTGCTGCGAGATTGATGCCCTGATTCCCAAACGCCGCTGCCAAAGCAGCGAGATCGTAGAAGTCGACGAGACCGTCCCTGGTTACATCCTCGGGCGCCGTGATCTGAATCAGTTTGAGGGACCCTCGATCGGTCACCGTGGGGGCCGAGGGCGACTCGGGGCCTCGGGACGGGTTGAGCACCGCCTCCGCCGTGGTGGGCGTCAGTCCAAGAAGGATCCCGAGTTCGTGCTCGATGACGCCCGGTACCGAGCGATAGGTCGTTGGATTCAGCCTCACTTCGATCTGGGAACCTTCCTGGTTGCCGGTCTGCAGTGTCAGCGACAGCGTATCGGGCCCCAGCAGTGCCGCTTCGCCAAACCCGAGGACCACCTCGCCGTCGTCGGCTACCGAGAGGTCCAACTCCTGATCGGAGGCCTCGGACCAGGTTTCGATGGCCGTAGTTACCTCTTCGGGGAGAGTCAGCGGCCCACCCGACACGTCGACTGCCAGGGTTTGGCACAGGCCGCTCGCGGTCACGGCAAATACCACCAGCAGGGCGGCGACCGCTCCCGGTCGGGCCGCGGTCACGGTAGCGTCTCCAAGGAGGTCACGATGGCCTCGAAGAGCGAAGGTGTATCGATCCCGGGGCCGTCCAATGCAGGCTCACCCGCGGCGGAGAGCGACAGCGTACGCCCCTGCTCGTCGACGAATCCGAACTCCGTTTGGCGCCAAAGCCCTTGACGGAATCCGACGATGGGCGAGGCGTAGGCGCGGTCGTAGGCAAGGATCAGCACCCGTTCGTCCGTCTCGAAGGTAGGCATCAGATTGACGGTAAGACTTTCGCCGCTGGGAAGCTGACCGCCTAGGAATGCCAGCGTGACGGTCTCGGGAGGGGCCTCCAGGTCGGCGGTTGTGTCGAACTCGATGCCGCGGAAGCCACGGAGAACCTCGAATTCGACCACCGTCCACGGCACGCTTTCGCGCACCTCCACGGCGGTGGACATCACCCGACCGTAGAAGGCGATATCGCTGCGCCCGAACAACTCTTCGATGGTGAGCTCGAGGTAGCTAGTGGCCGAGACGAGGCCAACCGTCAGAACGACAAACATCGCTAGCAGGCGCCTCATTCGGAGGTACTCCCAGATCCCTCTTCGCTGGGGTTTGTCTCGGGTGGGATGCCCTCGGTCTGCTGCCTGAAGTGGTGCTTGGTACCGGAAAGGAATTCGGTTTCAAACGTCACTTGCATGGTGCTGGGTTCCTCGACGAGTGTCAGGTCGAAGCGAAAGGCCTCGGCGCGACCGGAAACTGGGGCGCTACCAAACGCCAGGTCGATCTGAAGCTCACCCTCCCGCGACTCCCAAAACACGATAGCTCCGGGAAGGGCAGAGCGAACGCTCTCGTCGACCAGCACAAACCGCTCGATGTCCCAGCGAACCACGGTTCTCAGCGCCGTAAGCCCTCTGGCATCGTCGACGACGCCGCGTAGGGTCGTTACGGCCTGGACTTCGGTTGGTGGAGGGTTCAGGCCGAGCTGCGGCGGCGGAATTTCTGCCACGATCAGGGTGTAGTCGGTGAAGGTCTTCGAGAGGTTGGCGTCGGACACCGTCACGGTAAATGAGAAGGAGCCCAACTCGGTTGGGGTGCCCCTTAGGGATCCGCCCTGCAGCGCAACCCCGGGGGGGAGCACGCCCTCTGCGACGGCGAAGGTGAACGGCCGCAATCCTCCGGCTACCATGATCGTGGCCACGTACGGCTCTCCAACGAAGCCGTCTGCCAGCCCGGAGTTGAGGACCCGCAAAGGTTCGCCAACGGTCCCCAGTTCGCCGCTACAGGCCACCAACAGTGTCAGGACAGCTGCCGCCACAACCCGACGCATCGTCACCGTGGCGGCTTCTGGCGAACCAGCCACAGAAATCCAAAGAGTTCGTGGCGGATCCCACCCTTGAACCATTCCCGGTTGTGCGCCATCGTCACCTCCCGCGAGCCGGTCTCAGCTCGATTGTAGCCGAACGGTGCCCGGCGCACGCGCCCCGCGGTCCTTTTGAACGCACGTCGCGTGATAGACTGCCGTCACTGAGGCTCGCTGTCTTGCACGCACGCAACCCCAAACAGATGCGGAAGGGACGTTTCATGGAGGCGTACCTCGTCGTGACGCTGGAGCCGCGCCTGGCCGGAACGATTCGAGACCTCCATATTTGCAGCAGGCGCGAAGCCGCTACCGGCTTTCGGAGGCGATCGTCTCCTTGCGCGGAACGGTGATGATCGGTGATCTGGTAGTGGCCCAATACTGGAGAAAGAGAACAGACCAAACTTTGACGGCCGGGGGCCCAGCGTCGTCGTGGACGCTGTCACGCTAAGGGGAGGTACTCCTGTCGAACGCGAACAGTTCAGCCCCGACCAGAGCTGGATGCCGAAGCTGGTGCTGCTAGCCAAAAGCACCTATGTCTGGCTCGACCAGATGTCGAAACGGTATCGGCAGGACATTCGCCACCTCGACGAGATTCCCGACGTGGAGCTCGACGCACTGGCCGCTCGCGGCTTTACCGGCCTGTGGCTGATCGGCCTCTGGCGTCGGAGTGAGGCGTCGAGGCGGATCAAGCACCTCCGCGGACAGCCGGACGCTATAGCCAGTGCTTACGCGCTTGACGACTATGTTCTTGCCGAAGCGTTGGGCGGACTGACCGCCTACGAAAACCTGAGGGACCGAGCGTGGGATCGTGGGATTCGGCTCGCCAGCGACATGGTGCCAAACCACGTTGGGATCGACGGTCGCTGGGTGATCGAGCACCCGGATTGGTTCGTTCAGCTATCGGCCTCTCCCTATCCCAGCTATACCTTCGACGGACCTGATCTGAGTTCGGACGCGTCCGTATCCGTGTTCATCGAAGACCACTACTACGACAGCAGTGACGCGGCGGTGGTCTTCAAACGGGTCGAGCGTGCCACGGGTGAGGCTCGTTACCTCTACCACGGCAACGACGGCACCAGCATGCCGTGGAACGATACCGCCCAGATCGACTACCTCAACCCTGAGGCCAGGGAGGCCGTCATCAAGACGATCCTCCAGGTCGCCCGCCAGTTTCCCATCATTCGCTTCGACGCCGCCATGACTCTGGCCAAGAGACACGTTCAGCGGCTGTGGTTCCCGGAATCCAAAGCGGGTGGCGCCATCCCATCCAGAGCCCAGTACGGGTCGTTAAGCGAGGAAGCGTTCGACCGACGCATGCCACACGAGTTCTGGCGCGAGGTCGTGGACCGGGTCGCGGACGAGCGGCCGGATACGCTGCTACTCGCAGAGGCGTTCTGGCAGATGGAGGGCTACTTCGTTCGAACGTTGGGCATGCACCGCGTCTACAACAGCGCTTTTATGACCATGATGAGAGATGAACGCAATGCCGAATACCGTCAGCTCATGAAGAACGTCCTCGAATTCGAGCCGGGAATTCTGGGCCGCTTCGTGAACTACATGAACAACCCCGACGAGGAGACGGCCGTAGCGCAGTTTGGTAAGGACGACAAGTATTTCGGGGTCGCCGTCGTGATGAGTACCATGCCGGGCCTGCCGATGTTCGGTCATGGGCAGATCGAGGGCTATAGCGAGAAATATGGGATGGAATTCCGCGCCGCGAAGCGCGAAGAGCTGCCCGACCCGTGGCTGGTAGAACGTCATCGCCGCGAGATCGTACCGCTGTTGCACCGGCGTGAGCAGTTTGCCGGCGTCGATGGGTTTTTGCTGTTCGACCTCACTACGTCTGAAGGAACGGTCAACGAAGACGTCTTCGCCTACAGCAACCGTTTCGAGGACGAAACCTCGCTGGTCGTGTATCACAATCGGTCTGCCACGGCCCGTGGCTGGCTCACAGAGAGTGCAGCCTTCCGGGTCGAGAGGCGCGATACAGCCCCTCGGATTCGCCGCGACCTCCACGAGGGCCTCGGCATCTTAGGGGGACCCGGCATGTTCGTGGTCATGCGCGAGGCAATCACCGGTCTCGAGCACCTCTACCCGGCGGACAGGCTTGTCCACGACGGGTTCTATCTCGAGTTAGGGGCGTTCGAGTATAGAGTCTACCTCGACATTCGAGAGGTTGGCGACGAGGTTGGGGACTTGGCTAGACTGGAGGAGGACCTCGCTGGTCGCGGCGTCGCCAGCGTGGAACGAGCCCGCCAGGAGCTTCGGCTTCGGCCCCTCCACCCAGAAGGGCCGTCACCCGGGTGATAGACCCTGTCCGTGTCCTGTAATGCGCCGAAAGCTCAGGTGGGTGAGAGCCAGCGCCAGCGCGTCGGCAACGTGATGGCTTCCTGTTAGCGTGGTGAGATTCAGCAGCCCACGCACCATATAGGCAACCTGCGCCTTGCTCGCTCGGCCGGTGCCGACCAGGGCCTGCTTGACCTGCATGGGACCGTATTCATGTACCTGCCGGTAGCCCGAGCTGCGCCGCCGCCAGCACGCAAACGCCCACCGCCTGCCCGACCTTGAACGAGATCTCGCGTTGGCGGTGAAAGTATTGCCCCTCGAGGGCGATAGCGTCTGGTCGCGCTTCCTCAAGAAACGTCTTGGTGGCCTCGAACAGCTCCAGCAGCCGCTCGGCTTGTGGCGTCTTTGCGCTTGTCCTTACAAGCTTCGATGCGAGATGGTGGAACACCCGACCGCGCTCTTCCACCGCGCCTAGCCCGAGGTTTGCCAGACCGGGGTCGATGCCTACCACGCGAAAGCCGGTGCTCGACCCCTGCGCCACTCAATACTCCGCCAGGTACTGAGCGAGCTCCCACTCGTGTACCGTGACCCGGTAGTCGTCGAATTCGATGGTTTTGGCGTCCACGAAGTGGGAGAAGATGTGGTCGCCCAGGGCCTCTTTAATGGTCCGATCCTTGCGCAGAGCGTCGAGCGCCTCGCGCAGGGTTCCCGGCAGGCTCTTGATCTTGTGCTTGCGACGATCGCGGATGCTCATATCGAAAATGTTGCGCTGGATGGCGGGTGGCGGTGTCAAGTTGCGCTCGATGCCGTCGATTCCGGCGGCCATCATCACGGCCAGGGCCAGGTACGGGTTGCAGGCCGGGTCGGGCATTCTCAGCTCGCTGCGCGTGCTGGCGCCCCGGCGGGCGGGTATCCGGATCATGGCGCTGCGGTTGGAGGCCGACCAAGCGACGTTGGTGGGAGCTTCGAACCCTGGGGTTAGCCGCTTGTACGAGTTGACCAGCGGGTTGGTGATGGCAACCATGCCGGCTCCGTGCTCAAGCAGGCCGGCGATCCAGTTCATGGCCGTGTGGGACAGCTGGTACTCGGCACCTTCGTCGAAGAAAGCGTTCTCGCCGTTGCGGAAGACAGAGAGGTGGGTGTGCATGCCCGAACCGTTGATCCCGACCACCGGTTTCGGCATGAACGTCGCGTGCAGCCCATGGTTGAGGGCGGTCCGCTTGACGACCATCCGAAAGGTCGCGATGTTGTCGGCTGTCTTGAGGGCATCGGCGTATTTGAAGTCTATCTCGTGCTGCCCCGGTGCGACCTCGTGGTGGGCAGCTTCTATCTCGAAGCCCATTTCCACCAGGGCGTTGACCATATCGCGGCGCGCCTCTTCACCTCGGTCGACGGGAGCCAGATCGAAGTAGCCGGCACCGTCCTGAGTAATCGTGGTAGGAGCCCCATTCGCGTCCCTCATGAAAAGGAAGAACTCTGGTTCTGGTCCTGCGTTCATCTCGTCAAAGCCGAGCCCTTTCAGGTGGGCGATCTGCCGAGTGAGTACCTGGCGCGGGTCCCCTTCGAACGGACTTCCGTCCGGGTGGTGGATGTTGCAAATCAGCCTGGCGACCTTACCTTGCTCGTCGCCCTCGATAATACTTGGGAAGATGAGGAAGGTGTTGTAATCGGGTTTCAGCAGCATGTCCGACTCTTCGATCCTGGTGAACCCCTGTACCGAAGAGCCGTCGAACATTATTTCTCCATCTAGGGCTTTGTCGAACTGCGATTCTGGCACCTCGACGTTCTTGTTATGCCCCAAGATGTCCGTAAACTGGAGCCTCAGGAAGCGAACGTTTTCGTTGGCTAGGCTCTTCTTGATCTCGGCGTGGCTGATGTCCATGGTTTCCCTTTCTTCGGTCCCTCCAGGCGATTGCTTTCCCGCTGCTAACGATCGATTCTCGCCCAGGCCGGCCCGCCTGTCAAATACTCGGAGGCGACCGTCACGGTTGGACATGACGAACCAATTGTCCGCAAAAATTGTATCATTACGCGTAGAAAATTAGGGCTCTTAGAGAGATCGAAGCAAAAATTTGCAAATCGTCACGAAAATTTTGCAGGTTGCTTCCAATTCTATTGACACAAAATTCAGCACCCCGTATTCTTTACGAAGTTTTTCGGGAGGTTCCGATGTTCAAGACTGGACAGGAAACGATCGATTTCATTGCGGCTGAGTCCGTCGACTTTGTCGATATCCGCTTTACCGATGTCTCCGGACGCTGGCAACACTTCAGTCTGCCGGCGAGCGGCTTCGAAGCCGACGCCTTCGACGAGGGTCTCGGCTTTGACGGCTCGTCGATTCAAGGATTCCAGGCGATCGAAGCCTCCGACATGATCCTCTTGCCGGACCCGGCCTCGGCCTTCGTCGATCCGTTCACCGCCCACAAGACGCTGGTCATCGTGGCCGATATTGCCGATCCGATCAGCGGCGAACTCTACGGCAAGGATCCGCGTGGGGTAGCCAAGAGGGCAGAGGCGTTCCTGAAAGGTACCGGGATCGCCGATACCGTCTACATGGGCCCGGAAGCGGAGTTCTTCGTATTCGACGGCGTCGCGTTCAGCTCCGATCCGTATAACTACGGGTTCCGCATCGAAGCCTTCGATGCCCACACCGATCCCGATGAGATCGGTGACGGCTACTGGGTCAAGCCGAAGGGCGGCTATTTCCCGGTCGCTCCTAGCGACAAATATCAGGACCTGCGCAGCGAGATGGTCATGCACCTCGAGGCGGCCGGGGTTCCCGTCGAGGTACACCATCACGAGGTCGCGACCGCCGGTCAGGCTGAAATCGACATTCGCTTCGACACCCTCACCACCGTGGCCGACAACATCATCAAGTACAAGTACATCGTGCGCAACACCGCTGCCATGATGGGCAAGACCGCAACCTTCCTGCCCAAGCCGCTGTATGGCGACAACGGCTCCGGGATGCACACCCACCAGTCTCTGTGGAAGGACGGCGAGCCGATCTTCCATCAGCAGGGCGGCTACGCAGGCCTCTCGGACCTGGCCATGAAGTACGTCGCCGGACTACTTGCGCACGGTCCCGCCTTGACCGCCCTGACCAATCCGACTGTCAATTCGTACCGGCGGCTGGTGCCCGGCTACGAAGCGCCCGTCAATCCTGTCGGCCCGCAACCGCATCCTGTCGGCCCGCAACCGCAGCGCCATCATCCGGGTGCCCAAGGCGAAACGGATCGAGTACCGCGCCCCGGATCCCACCGCCAATCCCTACCTCGCCTTCGCAGCCATGATGATGGCCGGTGTCGACGGCATCCTCAAAGACATGGATCCGCCGAACCCGACCGACAAGAACCTCTACTCGCTGTCGGCCCGGGAGGCGCGCCGGATCAAACAGCTCCCGCAGAGCCTCGACGAGGCGCTCGATACCCTCGAGAAGGACCACGACTTCCTGCTCGCTGGGGGCGTGTTCACCGAAGAGCTCCTCGAGAGCTACATCGAGATCAAACGCGAGGAGATCGACCAGGTGCGGCTGCGTCCCACTCCGATGGAGTTCGAGCTCTACTACGACCTCTAGATCTATTTGGGAATCGAGCCGTACGAACTCCCCTTCACGAAGACAGAAGAACCCCCATTCATGATCCAGGGGAGTTCGCGTAATATGGCCGGTTCTCTCCAAGAAAAGGTCGCAGCGCTGGTCGTGGGTGAGGTCGTTGCTGATGAGGCTCTGCTCAACCCATGCCTGGTGCTCATGGAGGGCGCTGGGGCGGCCCGGGGAGGTTCTGGGGGTGAGATCAGTTTGACAGTACCTGGAAGGGTGGGTATCATGGCTTCCCTACATGCCTAGCTGCCGGTTTGTCTCGCACGGTGCTGGCTTGGGTTGCCTGGTTGCAAGAGAACCTAGGGAGCCGTTACATTTTTTTGGAGGTAGTAATGAAGAGACTGTTGACGATCGTCGTCGTCGCCCTGCTGGGCACCACCTTGGCCCAGGGCATCACTATCGGGGTAAACCTCGAGCTGTCTGGTCGCTTCGCCACCATCGGTACCTCGACCCTGCAGGGGATCGAAGGCGCGCTGGCGCAGCTACCCGATGCCAACATCGAACTCTCCATCTGTGACAACGCAACCACGGTCGAAGGCTCGGTCGCCTGTGCCAACCGCTTCGTGGACGAAGGGGTCACCGCCGTCCTCGGCGCCATCAGCTCGAGCATGTCGATCCCGGCTGCCGAAGTGCTGCAGGACGCCGGCATCATCATGATCTCGACCAGCTCGACCAACCCCGCTACCACCCAGATCGGTGACTACATCTACCGCATGGCCTACACCGACGATTTCCAAGGCAAGGTTGCCGCTCGCTACGCCTTCAATGATCTCGGTGCCAGCAGCGCCATTGTTTTCCGGCAACAGGACGACGACTACTCATTTGGGCTTGCGGGATTCTTTGTGGATGAATTCAATGCCCTCGGCGGTGAAACTGTGGTCGTCGACTTCGTTGCTAACACCGTTGATTTCACCTCGCAGATCAATGACATCATCGGTCTGCCGGCGGACGTCATCTATTTCTCCGGGTTCTGTGCCGAAGGTGCTGCGGCGATTCCTCAGCTGAAGAACGCCGGCTTCGACCAACAGTTGCTCGGCGCCGACGCCTCTGACGACTCACAGTGCCCTGTCGGCGGTGGCGAGGCGTTCGACGGCTACCTGTTCACCGGCTTCGGTGGTCCCAGTGTCCTCAGCGGTGAAGCTGGCCAGCGGGCCACGGACTTCGAAGCCTTCTTCCGCGTCGCGTTCCCCGATGCGGCCGACTTCAACGGCTTCACGCTGGCAGGTGCCGACAGCCTCAATGTGATGGCCGAAGCGTTTGCCCGCGCCGGATCGACCGATGTCGACGCCATCAACGCCGCGCTGGCAGCCCTCGACGGGTTCCCCGGCGTCTCTGGCGAGATCACCTACGCCGGCACCGATGGAACGCCCTCGGACCGCACCATCGCCTTCTTCGAGTACCAGGTTCCGGCCGACAACGATCAGGGTTGGGCTTCGATCACCAAGTTTGGCATTAGCACCGGCCAGTAGTCCGGACACCAATTACAGCGAGGGCGGGATTACCGCCCTCGCTGTTTTTCCTTTTCCTTAAGGGGGCCAATACGCCTAGGCAGGACAATCCGGCCTCGTGAGAAAGGCGATGAGCAAGGGAAATCTTGGACCCACAATCGAGTTTGTGCCGGTCAGTACGGCATTTCTCGGTTTCTCCGTCCACCACGCATCGTCAAATCGCTCTTACTCGCCACCCTCTCGTCCAACGCCAGATCGTTGAGTCGTATTCAGAAAAGCGGAAACGCAGCCACCGTCAGGCACGGCAATGTGCGAAAAATGCGATGCGGACCGGGGTTTCTTGCCCCTCACTAGAGATCAGACCCGTCACCGACGCAACCCCGAACAACGCCGGCAAGTCCTGCTAGGGTAAGATGCCGGAAGCCAGGTTTGCGTGCGGAACGTGCCCTTGGTTTTCGGCGGCAGGTCTGACGTCAACGAGGGGACACTTGTGAATAGACAACGATCCTGGTGGCCATGGTTGATACTGCTGGGGTTGGTGGTTTTGGTCGCAGGTCGCATCATCTACCTCGGGACGGTGTCCGAACGTTTCGACGCCGCCTTTTTCACTCGAGCCGCCATCGAGTCGGTAAAGCTCGGCAGCCTGTACGCACTCATAGCCATCGGCTATACCCTCGTCTACGGCATCATCCGACTGATCAACTTCGCCCATGGCGAGGTGTTCATGATCGGTGCATTTCTCACCTATATCCTGTTCACGTTTTCTCCCTACCACTGGTTGGTCGCCGCCGCTTACGGGGTGGTGATCGCGTTCGGTTTCATGAAGATCCTCGAATTGTGGCGTGGTCGGTTAACCGACCCGTTCGTGCTAGCTGGCGGGGCAGTGGTTCTGGTGGCGGCGACCTTCGTGTTGAGCACTTTCACCGTGAACCTCATCGTGGCCCTCTTGTTCAGCATGCTGCTCACCGGCGTCGTCGGCATCGTCATCGATCAGGTCGCCTACCGGCCCCTCAGGACGGCCCCGAGGAACTCCCTGCTTATCACCGCGATTGCGATGTCGTTCTTTCTTCAGAATTTCGGCCTGCTCACCATCACCAATCGGCAGACCCCGTTTCGGCCTGACACGCCGGTAACGGATACGTTTCGTATCGATATATTCGGTAGTGGAACCGTTCAGACCAACTGGTTGCTGTTGGTCATTCCGTTGCTGACTTTGGTGCTGGTTGTGGCCCTAACGCTGTTCGTCAACCGCTCTCGGCTCGGTAAGGCGATGCGGGCCTCGGCCCAGGACGCCGAAACGGCGCAGATGATGGGCATCAGCGTGAACCGCGTTATCGCGACCACGTTCCTCCTCGGTTCGATGTTGGCAGCCGCTGGAGGCGCCATGTGGGGCCTCAACTTCGGCAGCCTCAACCAACCGGCCGTTTTGGGAATTCTGCCCGGCATCAAGGCCTTCGCCGCCGCGGTAATAGGGGGTATCGGAAGCCTGCCTGGAGCCGTAATCGGGGCGATGGTGATCGGCTTTTCCGAGAATTTCCTGTCGGCTATCTTCCCCCGCACCCCGAACTTCCTCGGGATCACCGAGTACAAAGATACCTTCGCTTTCATCTTGCTAATCGTGGTGCTGCTGATCCGGCCTAGCGGCATCGTCGGCGAGGATCTGTCGGAGAAAGTCTGATGGAGGATCATCCCCGGCTAAGAAACACCGTTCTCACCATTGCTGGGCTGGTTGTCCTCGCGCTGGTAATGGCCTTCATCGACCGCCTGGCCGCCGCAGATGACCCCATTTCGGGGATCGTGAAATTCTCCAGTGCGATGGCCATGTTCGCAATCTGGGGCGTCGCAACGGTAAGCCTTAATCTGGTCAACGGGACGCTCGGCATTCTATCGCTGGGGCACCACGGATTCATGCTCATTGGTGGCTACACGACGGGTCTGCTTATCTTGTCCGACCAGGCGCGCGGACGGATTCTGGACAGCGCCCGAAGCCAGATGACCGATGCAACGCTCGGCATCAGCATCAGCAATTGGCTCGAGGCCTTCGGCCTGACAGGCCTGACCACCGATGACACGTTGTGGGTTCGCTTTCTGATCGCAGTCTTCATCGGCGGGCTGGTTGCTGCCGTAGCGGGTCTGCTGGTAGGCATACCGAGTCTCCGCTTGCGCGGCGACTACCTCGCCATCGTCACCTTCGGTTTCGGCGAAATCATCAGACTGTCCGCCTCTACCAGGATCGTCGCCCCACTCACCAATGGCGCTCTGGGATTCCCCGGCGTACCCCAGGCGTTCGGCAACAGTACCCTGTGGACATTCGGCTTTCTAGCGATTACCGTCTTCGTCATGGCCAAGCTCAAATATTCCTCGTATGGGCGCGCTATGGAGGGGATTCGGGAAGACGAGATCGCCGCTGAAGCGATGGGCGTTAACCTCGCGTACCACAAGGTCCTCGGCTTCGCCATCTCGGCCTTTTTCGCCGGCGTCGCCGGAGGGCTCTGGGTCTCCTGGCTAGGCGGCGTCAGGCTCGACTTCTTCCTCTTCCAGCTCACCTTCTTTTTCCTGGTCGCACTCTCAGCCGGTGGCACCGGGTCGATCACCGGTGTGCTGCTCGGCACCGCCCTGGTGGTGTTCGTCCGGCAGTACGGCGACCCACTCGAGGAGCAGTACGCCATCGCCACCTGGCTGGTGATCGCAGCCGTAACCTTGGCCATCGGTGCGCTAGGCGTTCTGGTGTTCCGCTATCTCCAGCGATTGCGACCTCGGCTCCACCCTTCGATCTTCGTGCTGCTGGGGGCCGCGGGCGTGGCCCTGGTCATTTCAGTTATCGACCCCGGCTTCATCGAAGGCAGCTTTCGTGGTTTCGGCATGCGCGCCATTTTCTTGTCGGTGCTGCTCATCGTGATCATGGTATTTCGGCCCGAGGGCATCACCGGTCGGGCCGAATTCAGCTGGGCCGCCGTGTTCCGCGAGCGCCGCGACCAGCCCACCGACGAGGAGCGGGCCCAGGACGCCTGGCTTACCAACCCGGAACTCGCCAAACGCCTCGAGGAGGCCGAGAGAGCTGCTCGAGGCGGGCCGGACGACGACGAGTCGGAAGAGGGCTGACATGGCCATGCTCGAGGTCAGCAACCTCAACAAGTCCTTCGGCGGTATTCAGGCCATGACCGATGTGGGTTTCTCCGTTGAGGAGGGAGAGATCTTATCAGTGATCGGCCCCAACGGTGCCGGCAAGACAACGCTGTTCAACCTGATCACCGGTGTCTACCGGCCCGACTCCGGCGATATCCGGTTCGAAGACCGCTCCTTGGTCGGTTTCAAGCCGAACCAGATCGTCGACATGGGCGTCGCCAGGACTTTTCAGAACCTCAGGCTGTTCACCCATCTGTCGGTACTCGATAATGTGCTACTCCCGCAGCATCACAAGCTCCGCTCGACCTGGATGTCAGCCGTGTTCAGGACGCCGGGGTACCGCCGGCAGGAGCGAGAGATGCGAGAATTCGCGATGGAGAAGCTGGCCTTCTTCGGCCCGAGGCTGATGAGCTACCGGTTGCATCAGCCGGTCATGATGTTGTCGTATGCCAACCGTCGCAGATCCGAAATCGCCCGCGCCATGGCTACCGGTGCCAAGCTGCTGCTGCTAGACGAGCCCTCCGCCGGTATGAACCCGAAGGAGACGACCGAGATAACCGGCATCATCCGGCGTATGCGCGACGAGGGCGGTTACACCATACTGCTGGTAGAACACAAGATGAACCTGGTCGGTGAAATCAGCGACCGGGTGCTGGTTCTCGACTACGGCCAGAAGATCGCCGAAGGTAGCTACCAGGACGTGGTGAACGATCCCAAGGTCGTCGAGGCCTATCTGGGCAAGAAGGCCGAGGACGCCGATTCGGATGGCGAGCTGCCGGCATGAGCGAGGCGAACGGTCGCGATAGCCGCCAGGCGCTGCTCGAACTCAGAGACGTCACCACCCACTACGGCCCCATCCGGATGCTGCATCACATCGACATGGTGATCTACCCGGGTGAGATGGTGTGCCTGCTGGGGGGCAACGCGTCGGGCAAATCGACGACCTTGAAGACCATCCTGGGTATCGTCCGGGTCTCGGAAGGCGAAATGTACTTTCGCGGCAAGCGGGCCGACACCCTCACCACTGCCGAGCGCATTCAGGAAGGTATGGCGGTGGTCCCGGAAAACCGCCGCATCTTTCCCAAGATGACGGTGCGGGAGAACCTCGAGATGGGCGCCTATCTGCGCAACGATCGCAAGGAGATCCAGGACGACATGGCCTACGTCTTCGACCTCTTTCCCCGGCTGGCTGAACGGCTGGCGCAGCGGGGAGGCACCATGTCCGGCGGTGAACAGCAGATGCTGGCCATGGGCAGAGCGCTGATGAGCAGCCCAAAACTGATCCTCATGGACGAACCGTCGATGGGTCTGGCGCCCCTGTTCGTCGAGCGCATTTTCGAGATCATCAAGCAGGTCAACGACCGCGGTATCAGCGTCTTCGTGGTCGAACAGAACGCCAATGTGGCGCTCTCCATCGCCGATCGCGGCTACGTACTGCAGACGGGCGAGGTGGTGCTCTCCGGGCCGGCACATGAACTCCTCAACAACGAGGCGATGAAGCGCGCCTACCTCGGCGAAGTCTGAACCGGGGTAGAGGTCCGAAGCGCACTGTGCCACGTCGTCTCTTTAGGGCGCCAACCCTGCCTGTTCCAGCATCGCGCGCACGGTCGTAACCTTGACTCTGGGGCGGCCCTGCTCCTCACCGGCCGTGAGCTCGACTTCATCTAGCGCCCGCCAGTGATCGAAGGTAAAGACCCGAACCCCACGAGCTTCGAGCAGACGATCGATCGCCTCTGGCGAGGCCTTTTCGGGGTCGATGGCCGGCAGGTCGTCCTCGAGGAGTGTCCCCACGGTCTCCATGGCGTCGGCCTTGTTGGTGCCGATCACCCCGGTCGGACCGCGCTTGATCCAACCAGCCACGTACGCACCTGGAATCGGTACTCCGCCGGGTGCGTCGAGTACCCTGCCCAGTTCGTGCGGGATGGTGCCGCTCTTGTCATCGAACGGTACGCCCGGAAGCGGTACCCCGCGGTATCCGACCGAGCGCAGCACAAGTTGCGCCGGAACGACCTCGCGTTCGCCGGTGCCGACCGCAGCCAGGTAACCGCCGTCGCGTTCCTCGAGCCGGTTCCGCTCGAGCACGATGGCTTCCACGGCTGTGTCCCCGAGAATTTCGACTGGAGAGACGAGAAAACGGAGGTGGACCCGCCGCGGTTTGCCCTCGAGAGGTTTCTCGGAAAACGAGCGCAAGATCTCGACGTTCTTGCTTGCGGCCCGGCTCTCTTCCAGCAACTTCGTCGAGGCCTCATCGAGGGTCATGTCGGCTGGGTCGACCACGATGTCCGCGTTCACAAGCTCGCCGAGTTCTCGTAACTCCTTGGTGGTGAATTTGCCCTGCGCGGGACCCCGCCGACCGAGCATGTAGATATCCTCGACGTTGCTGTCCGCGAGGGCCGGCAAGGCGTGGTCGGCGATGTCGGTCAGCTCGAGTTCGGCCACCGACTTGGCCAGAATCCTGGTGACATCGACCGCCACATTGCCGAGTCCGATGACCGCCACCGCCGTAGCGTTCAGGGGAAACCGGCAGTCGACATAGTCGGGGTGGCCGTTGTACCAGGCCACGAATTCGGTGGCGGAGTGGCTTCCTGAAAGCTGTTCCCCAGGAATGTCCAGATTGCGGTCGCTGGCAGCCCCCACCGAATAGATGACCGCGTGGTAGTGCGCTCTCAATTCCTCATGGGTGATGTCGCGTCCGTACTCGACATTGCCCAAGAACCGGACCCGCTCGTGGTTGCCTGTTCGCTCGTACACGCGGGTGACCGACTTGATTTTCTGATGGTCGGGCGCCACCCCGTAGCGGACGAGGCCATAGGGGGTTGGCAAGCGGTCGATGAGGTCGACCACCACGTCGTCGTGGCCTTTGACGAGGGCTTCGGCAGCGTAGAGTCCTGCCGGACCGGCCCCAACGACAGCTACCCGCAACGGATACGACGACATGGCATCTACTTTTACCACGGGTCTCTTGGCCTGCTCTGTTTACCTCTGGAGCGTCCGTTGGGTATCCTTGGGCCCTATGGAGGCGCAACCACACGCAGCTGACGGCATCGTGGTTCAGAAGTTCGGGGGCACCAGCGTCGGCGATCTCGACAGAATCCGGAAGGTGGCACAGAGGATTGCCCGGACGGTCGAGGGAGGGGCAAAAGTGGCCGTCACGATCTCGGCGATGGGGCGGTCGACGGATCGCCTGCTCGGGTTGGCACGGGAGTTGTCCTTGCGGCCGTCGCAGCGCGAGCTCGATGTTTTGCTCGCCACCGGCGAGCAGGTGTCGGTCGCACTGGTAACCATGGCGCTGCATGAACTCGGGATCTCGGCACAGTCGTTCACCGGGGCACAAGCTGGGCTCCTGACCACGAACCTTCACGGCTCGGCGAGTATCGTGGAGGTCGACGCGAAAGGCCTACTCGCAGCCTTTGAAACCGTCGACGTGGCGGTAGTCGCAGGCTTTCAGGGTACCGACGCCGACGGTGCCATCACAACCCTGGGCCGAGGCGGATCCGATACCACCGCCGTAGCGGTTGCGGCTGCCCTCGGCGTCCATGAGTGCGAAATATTTACCGACACCGAAGGCGTCTACACCACCGACCCGCACCTCATTCCCAGCGCCGCAAAACTCGACGTGATCGACTACGACACCATGCTCGAGCTCGCCGCTCTCGGGGCCAGGGTGCTGCACTCTCGCAGCGTGTGGTACGCCAGACGGTACGGCGTGCAGATTCACGTCCGGTCGTCGTTCAGCTACAACCGAGGCACGCTGGTAGCGAAGCGTGACCAGGAAGGGGCGAGCATGCAGACCGACAGACCCGTTACCGGCGTGGCGTTGGATACCAACCACGCCCGCATCAACCTGATCGGACTCGCCGACGCGCCGGGGATCGCTGCCAGGGTGTTCACAGCCTTGGGCGGGTCAGGCGTTAGTGCCGACATGATCATCCAGGGGGTGCCCGGCGACGGTTTGCGGCAGCAGATGGCCTTCACCGTTCCGCAGGACCGGACCGATGAAGCGTTGGCGGCGGTGGCACCGGTGTTGGCCGACATTGGCGGTTTGGCGAGTGCAGATCACGAGATAGCCAAGATCTCAATCGTAGGCATCGCCATAGGGTCTACACCTGGGGTCGCCGGTACCATGTTCGACGCGGTGGCTTCGGTGGGTGCGAATATCGAGATGATCGCCACGAGCGAGATTCGGATTTCGGTGGTGATTCCGGCCGACCGTGCCCTGGAGGTGCTCGAGGCTGTCCACCATGCTTTCGACCTCGAAGCCCGATAGGATTTTCCGTGGCTGATGGGAACCGGCTCGACCAACTGTTTGTAAAGCTGGAGGGGGGGCGCACGAGCGCCCTGCTGGTAACTGAGAATGTTGCCGGAGCACGTTTTAGAACGCAGCTAACCTTCCCGACCAGCGACGTTACCAGGGCTGTCCAGCTGCTGGCACGGCACCTCGTTAACCGGGGCGACGTCACGGCGGTCGCAGGCGCTCGAGTACGCGTAGAAGGATTGGGCGGACTTCGCGATGCCCCGGAGTTGAAGGCGGCCCTCACGGCCGAATTTCGCCGTCTCGCTTCCGACGTATCATAGTCCCGACGCAGACGCTTCCGAACCCCTGGGAGAACCCTGGAAGATCTGTTGCAGGGAAGCGAGGCGACGGCGACGGCGAGGATCTGCTGCCCGTCCTCGAATTTTTCCTCGAACAGGGGCGTCCACTGCGGCGGATTGGGACCAGCGTTATACTCCTTCTCGACATGATCGCCGCGAGTACAGGTTCGTGAACTTCGAACTTCCGGAAGCCGTAGCCGCGTTGCAGGCGCACGTGCGCGATTTTGCCCAGAGCGAAATCGCGCCGCTGGCTGCCGAGCTCGACCAACACCCACGCTTTCCCTGGGAAACGCTAAAAAAAATGGGAGAGCTGGGCCTTCTAGGTGTCCTTACACCCGAGGACTATGGGGGCGTCGGGCTCGACACCCTGGCGTACGTAGTCCTGCTCGAGGAGATCGCTGCGGCGGACGCTTCGCATGCGACCATCATGTCGGTCACCAACGGTCTGCCCCAGCAGATGCTACTCCGCCACGGCAGTGACGAGCAGAAGGGGCGCTATCTACCGCGGCTGGCAAGCGGCGATTGGATCGGTGCGTTCTGCCTCTCGGAACCCCACAGCGGCTCGGACGCGGCTGCCCTAAGCACGCGTGCAACGCCGGTCACGGGCGGCTATGAGTTGTCGGGAACCAAGGCGTGGATCACGGCTGGAGGTGAGGCGCAGCTCTACTTGGTCATGGCCAAGACCGATCCAGGCGCCGGGGCTCGCGGTGTGAGCGCGTTTCTCGTCGAACGCGAAACGAAAGGAATGGTCTTCGGCAAACCGGAACGAAAGCTCGGTCAGCACGCCGCCGTCACCAGCACGGTCACCTTCGACCGCTGTCTCGTGTCCGACGAGGCTCTGCTCGGGCCGGCCGGTCTCGGTTTCGTAATCGCCATGTCGTCTCTCGACGGCGGCAGGATTGGAATCGCCGCCCTGGCGGTCGGCATTGCCAGAGCGGCGTATGAAGCGGCCCGCGCCTACGCTGCCGAGCGCCAGGCTTTCGGCCGGCCGATCAGGGAATTCCAGGGTGTCGGTTTCAAGCTGGCCGATATGGCCACCCGGCTCGAAGCGTCCCGCCTGCTGACGCACCGCGCTGCCTGGCTCAAGGATCGCGGCCAGCGGGTCACGATGGAGGCGTCGATGGCGAAGCTCCACGCGTCCGAGATGGCGGGGTTCGTGACGAACGCTGCCGTTCAGATTCACGGCGGCTACGGCTACAGCGCCGACTACCCGGTCGAACGGTACTTTAGGGACGCGCGCGTGACCGAGATCTATGAGGGCACCAGCGAAATCCAGCGTGTCGTCATTAGCCGCCAGATCTACCGTCAACTTCGCCGCTGAGGTGGTGACCCGTTTGTCGAAACGACCCGCAGGAGGTGTCCCTCGGTTTCGGGTTGCTCGCAACAGGGCGTTACCCCACCCAACGTCGTTCCGCCCCGTGATCGCGTTGCTCGAAACCCTCTCTTTCGCGTCCTGATCGGTTACCATGGGCGTCTGAAGCCATGATGAAGATCGTTACCATTTTGAAACAGGTGCCAGATGCCGAAGCCCGAATTCGGGTCAGTGGCACCGCGGTCGATCTCGAGGGGGTCACGTTCGTAATCGACGGCATGGACGAATATGGCGTCGAGCAGGCGTTGCGCATTCGCGAGGGCGGTTCCGAGACCGAAATCATAGCCGTCGCCCTCGGCCCACCGCGGTTCGAGGATGCCATCCGCACGGCTTTGGCGATGGGGGTCGACCGCGCCATCCACATCGAAACCGAAGAGCGCCTCGACCCGATTACGCAGGCCAAAATCCTGGCTACCACCATCGGCCAGGAGGGTGCAGACCTGGTGTTTGTGGGCGGAAAAGAGGCGGATTGGGACAGCGCGGCGCTCGGTCCGGCCATCGCCGAACGTCTGGGCTGGCCCCACAGCGATTGGACCACACAGCTGCGCCTCGAGGAGGGTCGGGCCGCCGTGGTACACGATTCGGACGACGGTTCTGAAGCGCTTTCGGTGCCGCTGCCGGCCGTCATCACCACCCAGCAGGGCCTCAACGAGCCCCGGTACCCGACGTTGCCTAACATCATGAAGGCGCGCCGCAAAGAGCTCCTCAAGCGCGATCTGTCCGCCTTCGCGAGCCTCGCCCCCAAGACGACTGTCCTCAGCGAGGAGATCCAGACCAGCGAACGCCTGAACCGCCTTTTCATGGGCAGTGCCGAAGAGGTTGCCGCCGAGCTGATCGCACACCTGCGGGACGAAGCAAAGGTCATCTGAAGGGACCCATGATACTGATCGTCGTAGAACAGACCGACGGCACCCTAAAAAAGAGCGCCTTCGAGTTGGTAACCGCCGCCGCGGCGCTGGCGCCTTCGTTCCAGGATTCGACGGCAGGTTTGGTCTTAGGACCGGGGTCCACGGCGGCCGCCAACGCGCTGGCTGACTACCTGCCGGAGGTAGTGCACCTCGACGCGCCCGAACTCAGCTCGATGCCTGCGGAGGCCGTGACCACTGCCGTCGTCGAGGTGGCTCGCCTGCACGGGGCGGAGGTAGTACTCTTCGCTGCCACCAGAGCGGGCCTCTCGGTGAGCCCCAGGGTCGCGGCGCGTATGGACGTCCCCTTGCTCGAAGACGTCTTAGACCTCGAGGTGCACGACGGGCTGGTGGTCGCTCGCCGCTTCAGCTACCTGTCGAGAATCACCGAAACGGTGCAGGCCAACAGCCGACCGATCGTGGTCAGCGTCAAACCCGGCACCTTCCAGGCGGCGGAGCCGGCCCAGCCGGGCACGGTAGAAGCTGCCAGCGTGGTGTTCTCGACCGAGGACACGCGGGTCACGGTGGGGGAGAAGACGGTGGCTGCCACCGGCCGGGTGTCGCTCGTCGAGGCCAGGGTGGTGGTCACCGGTGGCCGGGGTGTCGGCAGCACCGACGGGTTCGAACAGCTCGTAGAGCCGCTGGCCGATGCCTTGAATGCGGGCATCGGTGCGACCCGAGCGGTGGTCGAAAACGGGTGGCGCCCGTACGCCGAACAGATCGGGCAGACCGGGAAGACGGTGGCCCCGGACCTCTATCTGGCTCTAGGTGTATCTGGAGCCGTCCAACACCTTTCGGGTATGAACCGGTCGAAGATCGTTGCGGCGGTAAACAAAGACCCTGACGCGCCGATATTTCAGGTTTCGGACTACGGTGCCGTCGGCGATGTCCACGAGGTCGTGCCGCTGCTAATTGCGGCCCTTCGCGACTCGAAGAGCTGACGACAGCAGCACCACCATGAGGTATGCGACAGACCTGGCGCTAGGGTGGGCTGGACAACCAGCCGGTCAACACAGCCACCCCTGGAAGGATCTTGCCTGCTAGGAACTCGAGGGAGGCGCCGCCGCCTGTCGAAACGTGGTCGATGGAACCTGCAAGGCCGGAACGCTGCACAGCCGCGACCGAATCGCCACCCCCAACGACGGAAAAGCCGCTGATAGCAGCGACAGCTCTGGCCACAGCCACCGTTCCAGCGTCGAAAGGTGGGATTTCAAAGACCCCGAGTGGACCATTCCACAATACGGTTCGCGCGTCGCGCAAGCCGTTTGCGTAGGCCTCCGCCGCCTCGGGTCCGATGTCCAGACCCATCCAACCGTCCGGAATGGCGTCGGAAGCGTGCACGGCCGACGGTGCCCGGGAATCGATCCGTTCGGCGCAGACCGAGTCCTCCGGCAGATTCAGGGCGACGCCAAGATCGGCGGCGCGGGTGGTGATAGCTCGGGCCAGCTCGTGCCTGTCCCCTTCTACCAGCGAGGCGCCGACCCTGCCACCTCGAGCCTGGATGAAGGTGTAGGCCATCGCGCCGCCGATGAAGATCTCGTCCACCACGCCGAGAAGATTGTCGATAACGCCGATTTTGTCGGATACTTTTGCGCCGCCGAGGACCACCTTGAACGGCTTCTGGGGTGCGTTGACGAGGCGGGAAAGCACCGCGAGTTCGCGCTCGAGCAGACGCCCTGCCACGGCTGGCAGCAGTCTGGCAACGCCTTCGGTGCTGGCGTGGGCGCGGTGTGCCGAGCCGAAGGCGTCGCTAACGAAGACCGATCCATAGCCTGCTAGCACCTTTGCCAGCTCGGGGTCGTTGCGCGTTTCGCGAGGATCGAAGCGCGTGTTTTCGAGGAGTGTGACCGATCCTTCCGGGGCTTCGGAGACGAAAATCTGACTGTCGCTACTGGCAGGACCGTCGCTTCCCCGGAAGCGCACGTTCCGTCCCAATAGGTTGCCCAGGCGTGCGGCGACCGGTCTCATGGTCAGGCTCTTGTCAGGACCCTTTGGCCGCCCTAAATGGCTCAGGAGCGTGAGCGTTGCCCCTTGTTCGAGCAGTTCCCTTAGGGTAGGAACAGCGGCCTCGATGCGGCTGTCGTCGCCGACCTCACCCTCGCTCAGAGGCACGTTGAAATCGACGCGAACCAGGATTCTACGTCCCTGAATGTCGATGTCATCTAGTGTCTTGACCATGCCCTCGTTCACCTACGGCTGCCCAAAATGATCGCTGTTGCGCGGCGCCTGGTCCTCGTACCGGTGGCTCGGCTAGAGGTTTTCGCCCATCAGCACCAGCACGTCGGCCATGCGGTTGGAGTAGCCCCACTCATTGTCGTACCAGAGGAACAATTTGACCATCGTTCCCAGCGATTTGGTCATTCGGCTGTCGACGATTGCCGAGTGCGGGTTGCCGACGATATCGGACGAGACCAGGTGATCTTCCGAGTATTCGACAATGCCCTTGAGTGGCCCATTCGCCGCTGCCTCGAGGGCGCCGTTGACCTCAGCGACGGTAGCCTCGCGCCCGGTCACCACGGTCACATCGGAGACAGAGCCGGTAGCGGTCGGTACGCGGACGGCCACACCGTCGAAGATCCCGTCGAATTGGGGCAGGACCTTGGCCACTGCCTGAGCCGCTCCGGTGGTCGTGGGAATGATATTGGTGGCTGCGTTGCGGGCGCGGCGTAGATCCGAGTGCGGCGCGTCAAGGAGGTTCTGGTCGCTGGTGTAGCTGTGAATCGTGGTCATCATGGCCTGCTCGACCCCGAAGGTGTCGTCGAGAACCTTCATCACCGCCGCCAACGAATTGGTAGTGCACGAGGCGTTGGAGACCACGTCGCCGGTGGCGGGATCGTAGCTGTCGGCGTTGACACCGATCATGATGTCGAAATCGCTGTCGGGCGAGGGGGCGCTGATCAGCACCTTCTTGGCACCTGCCGCTAGGTGCAGCGCGGCCTGCTCACGCTCGAGGAATAAGCCGGTCGATTCCACCACGATATCGATATCCAGATCGCCCCACGGAAGCACCTCCGGATTTCGCTCTGTGGTTGCGTGCACCTTGTGCCCATCGATATTGATGTGGCCATCGTCGTACCCGACTTCGCCCGGAAATCGGCCGTAATTCGAGTCGAACTTGAGGAGCGTGGCCAGCGTCTCATTGTCGGTCAGGTCATTGATCAGCACAACGCTCTGGTGGAGCCCCCGTTGATGAAGAATGCGAAAGATCTGCCGGCCGATTCGCCCGAAGCCGTTGATACCGATTTTCATGCTTCTCCTCCAGAAACGGTGGTGCAACCCGGTCGCGCGTGTACCGGTTTGTGTACACTGTGTACTTTGCCGACCCATTCTAACCTCGGGGCTTCGAAGGAGCGCAACCCAAGCGCCCTCGCCGTCTGAGCCAGCCCTATTGGCGGTGTAGCGACGCTGAAGGAACACGTGGCCAACACGATCATATCTTTGCCAGCTCTACCAGAAGGTCGAAACCTTCAACCTCGACCTCTTCTCGATAGCCCGCCGCTTCCAAGGGACCGGCAACTAGCACGTCTGCCAAAACCTCAGAGGCAAGGTCGTCGGCAAAGGCTTCGATAGCCGTCGCCAGACGACCCTCGGCACGAAGCGCCAGAACGATATGGTCGGAGACCTCGAGGCCGGCGTTCTTGCGGGCATTTTGCACCACCCGAACCACGTCCCGGGCGAGACCCTCGGTTGCCAGATCGTCGTCGATCGTCGTGTTCAGCGCCGCCAGATACCCGCGGTTTTCGGCCGCCTCGTATCCGTCCGGACTCTGTACGTCGAGCAGAAACGCTTCGGGCTCAAAGCTATGGTCCACGCCGTCCAATTCGATGGTGGTGTCGACGCCGGCCCGAACATTGGCTGCCACGGCGGCGCCGTCGATCGACGCGAGGGCCTGCCTGAGGTCTGGCACGAGGCGGCCAAGCCGCTTGCCGATGCGCGGCAGGTTCGGCCGGATCCGATAGTCCACGAAGGTGTCGGTGACCTCGAGGAAGGTGACCTTCTTGACGTTGAGCTCCTCCTTGAGTTGGTCCTCCAAGGCCCGAACGCCGGCGAGCTCGTCCTCGCTGCGGACCCGGACCAGGACCTCCGGCAGCGGCTGCCTGGTCTTAATCGCTGCAGCGGCCCGAGCGCTACGACCGAGTTCGACAAGCCGAATGACGGCGTCCATATCGCGCACCAGCTCCACGTCCAGCAGCGACCGATCGGCCTCGGGCCAGTTGGCGAGGTGCACCGATTCCGGGGCGGCCGTATCTACTGAGCGAACGAGATTCTGATAGAGTGCGTCGCTGACGAACGGAGCCATCGGTGCTATCAGTTTGGTGACGGTCACCAACGCTCCGTACAGGGACTGATAGGCCGCTGCCTTGTCCTGGTCGCTGCCCGACTTCCAGAAGCGGCGACGGTTGCGGCGCACGTACCAGTTCGACAGCTCGTCGACCACAAAATTCCGGATCGCGCGGCTGGCGGCGGTGGGGTCGTAATCCTCGAGCCGCTCGGTTACAAAATCGATCACCCCGTGGGTCTTCGCCACCAGCCAGCGGTCGATGGCCGGTCGCTCCGCGACTGGAACCTCGGCGTCGAGGGCGGGCCGATCCAGGTTGGCGTACATGACGAAGAAGCTGTAGCTGTTCCACAGCGTCATCAGGAAATCGCGTAGCGTCTCCTCGACGAGCCCCTGGCTGAACTTCCGCGTCGCTTCCGGGGGACTCGAGCTGTAGAGGTGCCAGCGCAGGGCGTCCGCTCCCTGTTCGTTGAGAATGTCCCAGGGGTCGACCACGTTGCCCTTCGACTTGGACATCTTCTCGCCCTTCTCGTCGACGATGTGCCCCAGGACGATGACGTTCTTAAAGGACGAGATGTCGGGACTCAGCTGCGCCAATGGGCCCGGCTGGCGCCGCCCGCCGTCGCCGCTATCGGTGAGTAGGGTAGAGATGGCGTGCAAACTGTAAAACCAGCCTCGGGTCTGATCGATCGCCTCGCAGATATAGTCTGCCGGAAAGTTTGCTTCGAACTGTTCACGCTCGACCTCAGAAGACGCTGCGCCGAGGTAGTGCCACTGAGCGTACGGCATGGCTCCAGATTCGAACCACACGTCGATCGTGTAGGGGACGCGGGTGAATATCTTGCCGTCCTTTTCGAAGGTGATGTCGTCGACATACGGCCGGTGCAGATCGAGTTCCGCGAGGTCGCGGCCGCTCAGGGCTTCGAGCTCGGCGACGCTGCCCACGCACACCACGTCACCATCTTCGCTCTGCCACACCGGCAACGGCGTCCCCCAGAAACGCTCACGGCTGAGCGCCCAGTCGACGTTGTTTTCAAGCCACTTTCCGAAGCGCCCGGTGCGGATGTGGTCGGGATTCCAGTTGATGGCGTCGTTGTTGACCAGGAGTTGGTCCCGCAGCGCCGTTGTCCTGAGGTACCAACTCCTCTTGGCGACGTTCATCAGCGGGGTATCGTCGCGCCAGTTGAACGGGTAGCCGTGCCGTACGGTGCCTTGCGCGAACAGCAGCCCGCGATCGAGGAGATCGGCCGCGATGGCGTCGTCCGCCTCCTTGAACCACACCCCGGCATAGGGACCCACCTCGTGGGGATGATCGAGCGGTTTTACCTCAGGCAGCATCTCGCCCGTCAAGCCCACCGAAAAGCGCGTCGGCAACCCGTGTTTGCGGCCCAAATCGAGATCCCCATAGGCGGGCGCCAGATGCACCAGTCCGGTCCCGTCGTCGAGACTCACGAACTCGTCGAGAACCACCCGCCACCCCTCGAGTGCCGCCTCCCCGGGAACCGCCGCGCTCTCTAAGACCGGTCTGTAGCCGGAACCCTCGAGCCTCTCTCCGAGAAACGTGTCCACCACAGCGACCGGATCGTCGGCAAACACGTTGGCAACGCGACTCTCCGCGAGTATATAGAGCTCGGGCTCGCCGTCACCGCCGCGGCGTGCCGGAGCTGCCACCAGGGCGTAGTCGGCATCGGGATTCACGGCCAGACCGGTGTTGGCGGCCAGGGTCCACGGTGTGGTCGTCCAGGCGAGGAAAGAGACCGGGCGCGTCTCGGCAGCGGCGACGAGACCGCGCGCGGCCAAGGACTCGAGGTCTGCCGGGAACTTCGGATAGACCGAGGGGTCTTCGACATCTTCGCGGTAGCCGAGCGAAACCTCGTGCGAGGCTAGGGTGGTGTTTGAACTCGGACTGTGCCAGGTCGTCTTGAAATCCTCGACCAGCAGGCCGCGAAGCCACATCTGTTTCATCACCCACCAGCACGATTCGATATAGCTGTTGTCGTAGGTCACGTAGGCGTTGTCGAGATCCAACCAGAAACCGATGCGCTCGGTCATCTCGTTCCAATCCTGGATGTTCTCGAACACGTATTCGCGGCAGAGGCTGTTGAACTTGGCGATTCCGAACGCTTCGATCTGCTGTTTGCTGGTGAAGCCGAGTCGCTTCTCCATAGCGATTTCGACCGGCAGACCGTGGGTATCCCAGCCGCCCTTACGCCCTACTCGGAAGCCCTGCATGGTCTTGAAACGCGGAAACAGATCCTTGAAGACCCGGCTGATCACGTGATGAACACCCGGTTTGCCGTTGGCGGTGGGCGGACCCTCGTAGAAGATGTAGCGGCCGTTCGGCGCCTCTTTCGAAACGGACTGTGCGAACACGTCGCGATCGCGCCAGAAGGCGATGATCTCTCGCTCGAGTGCCGGAAAATTAACCTGTGGCGTAACCTCGTCGAACATGGCTCCTCGCTCTCTCGGGGCCACGAAAAAACACCCCGACCGCGCTTTTGTTGGGGCGTCGACGACGCGGTACCACCCAACTTCCTCTGCCCCTTCGGGAACAGAGCTTGACAACTGCCCTGAATCGCTTCAGGAGAGTCCGACGCTGTAACGCGCGTCTCGCGGCTCCATCTACTGACTTTCGACAGCCGAAAGCGTTCGGGGAGCGGCTCGGGGATGATTTTGGACCTGCCTGCGTCCGCCGGGCTTCCACCATCTCCGGCTCGCTGTGGGGCACGGCACGTCTACTCGTTCCCGTCAACGCCGCAGTCGCGGTTGCGACTGTTGCAGATCCGCTTTACAACCTCAAACGGACCTGCGTATACTAAACGCTAGCAGTAGGCCTAACCTCGCGTCAATACGCCGCTGTGCCTCCCTGGAAATTAATCGCCAGCACCAGACAGGTGCAACGTTGAATCAGGTTCATCCAGGTCGAAGGTCCATGTGTTGTTGGCTAGGCGCTGCAGCTGACCACGGAACCTATGTCCGAAAAGAACGTTACAGACATGCCCATCAGAGCCGCTCGGCGAGCGGTCGAGCTTTGGGAATGGAGATAGTATGAGCCCAAAAGCAAAACAACCAGAGCCCGAAGCGGTAGCCGTAAAAGCGAAATCGAAACGTCGGAATCGCTCGCGCAAACCTGCCGGCGAGGCGCCGCCGCCCGAGGACGTCTCGGCGATT
This sequence comes from Trueperaceae bacterium, assembly GCA_963662295.1. Taxonomy (GTDB): domain Bacteria; phylum Deinococcota; class Deinococci; order Deinococcales; family Trueperaceae. Next base: position 2,014,969 of record OY759346.1, on the reverse strand, counting down.
GAGGCTACCAGCGCTCCGGTAGCCGACGTCGAGGCTGTGCCTGCGTCCGAACCCGAGTCGGTAGCCGAACCCGTAGCTGTGGCGAACAGCGAGGCCGTCTCAGACGCTGTCCAGACCGAAACTGAAGAGCGCCCTGACTCCGATAGCGGTACCGACCGTCACGAGAACGACGACGGTGCAGGCACGGGTTCGAACAAGAAGTCGAGATCCCGTCGGGGGCGCGGCAGCCAGCGCAAGAACAGCGTGAACTATCGTGATCTCCAGTCGAAGATCCTACCGGAGCTGCACCTGTTGGCCAAAGAGATAGGGCTCGAAGACTACCGCCAGATGGCCAAGGACGATCTGGCGGAGGCCATCCTAGAGCTCGTGTCCGCCAGCGAAGGCCTCCGTCTGGTTCGCGGCTACCTCGCAATCTCGTCCGATGGCTACGGTTTCTTGCAGCAGTCGTTGCTACAGAACAACACCCGCAATGTCATCGTGTCGGCGGGCCTCATCAAGCAGTTCCAGCTGCGCACCGGCGACTTCATCTTGGGCAAGTCCAGGAAACCGCGCGACAACGAACGCTACGGGACGCTCATTCGCGTCGAGGCGGTCAACGGCGTGGATCCGTTTCAAGCCGCTAAGCGCCCGCGCTTCGACGATCTGGTACCGACCTTTCCCGAGCATTGGATTCCGCTCGAGACGACTCAGGACGAACTCTCCGCCCGCGTCATCGACCTCCTAGCCCCGATCGGCAGAGGCCAGCGCGGCCTGATCGTGGCCCCACCAAAGGCGGGGAAGACCACCCTGCTCAAAAAGATCGCAAATTCGGTAGTGAGCAATGAAACCGAGATCAAAGTGTTCGTTCTGCTGGTGGACGAGCGTCCGGAAGAGGTCACCGATTTTCGCGAGTCGGTCGAGGGCGTCGAGGTCATCGCCAGCACCTTCGATGAGCCACCGTCGAATCACATCCGGGTAGCGGAATTCGTGCACGAACGGTCCCGCCGGATCGTTGAGGATGGCGGCCACGCCATGATCCTGCTCGATTCGATTACGCGCCTTGCGCGCGCCAACAACCTGGTCACGCCACCGACCGGCCGCACCCTCTCGGGAGGTCTCGACTCGAGCGCTCTGCACTGGCCAAAGCGGTTCCTCGGCGCTGCCCGAAACATCCGCGGTGGCGGCAGCCTGTCGATCCTAGCGACAGCCCTGGTGGAGACCGGTTCGCGCATGGACGACGTCATCTTCGAGGAGTTCAAAGGGACCGGCAACATGGAGCTGCACCTGTCGCGGCGGCTCGAAGAGCGCCGCATCTTCCCGGCCATCGATATCCTGAAGTCGGGAACGAGGCGTGAAGACCTGCTGTTGACCGAAGCGAACCTGGCAAAGATGTGGCTGCTTCGAAAGGTGATCAGCGACATGGACGCAGCCGAAGCCATGGAGATGCTGCTGAGTCGCCTCAATCGCACCGAGACCAATGAGGAGTTCCTCGCTACTCTCGGTCAGAGCTAAGTGCCAGACTGAGTCATGCTTCGGCGGCTGACCCTCGCCCTGTTCACGCTGCTGCTGTTCCACAGCTCCTTGGCGGACACCGAACACACGGTACAGCGTGGCGACACGCTCTCTGCGCTCGCGCGCGAGTACGCGACCTCGATCGAGGCGATCCAAGAGCGGAACGGTCTGTCCAACGATCTCATTCGCGTCGGCCAGGTATTGGTAATCCCGGAACAACCCGGTTCGCGGGACTACCGGATGTACCTCGGCGCGACCGGTGACACGCTCGTAAACATCGCCGCAGAGTTAGCATTGCCACTTCCGACGCTGCGCTCGGCCAATCCCGACCTCGAGCCTGAGACCGACCTTGGAGGGCTCCCGGTGCTAATCCCACCGGCTGCGGGCGTCACCATTTGGGTCTCGGAAGGCGACACCCTGATCGGGCTGGCGGCGGCCCATGGAGTAGCCCCATCGCTACTGGCGACCATCAACAGGCTGTCAGACGATGGCATCATCGAACCGGGCCGGCCGATTCTAGTGCCGATCGCGGACGGTGTTCCTGAGGCCGTTCCTGAAGCCCCAGCGTTGGTTTCGGCCCCTGTGGCCGACCCGAGGGTCCGGCATCGGAACGTTCAGGCGACGCTGTTGGCACAGGCCGCACGGTTGCTGAGCGGTCTCGAGCAGGTGGACGAGGTGTTCCTCTATCCCGTAGCCGGTCGGCTGTCCTCAGGATTCGGTTGGCGGAATATCTCGGTCGGTGGCAACCGCTTTCACGGCGGCGTCGATATCGCTGTCGACAGCGGCAGCCCGATTCTTGCCTCGCGCCACGGCGTGGTCATCAAGGCGGGCTGGGGTGGCGCCTACGGCTACGTCGTCTACCTGGACCACGGCGACGGCAGCCAAACGCGCTACGCCCACCTGAGTCGGATCGATGTCGGTGACGGTGCGACCGTGCGCCAGGGCGATCCCATAGGCCTGTCCGGATCTACCGGCGCTTCGACCGGGCCCCACCTCCACTTCGAACTTCGGTTGGCAGGGAGGGCGGTCGACCCACAGCTGTACCTCGAGACGAACCTTCCCTGAGATGTCAGCGGCATTAGCCACAGACAGCTGCTTGAACGCAGGCTAGAGTGGGTCCGTGCCACGGGTTCTATTGATTACCTCTGAATCGTTTATGCTGAACCTTCTCAAAGAAAAGTTCGAGCAGGAGGACTTTGAGGTGATCACCGCGGAGACCATAGCAGAAGGTCTTGTTGAAGCGCAACGCTCGATCCCGGATTTGATCGTGCTCGAAGAGCGTCTCCAGCGCGAGGAGACGACCACACTAAAGGACCAATTGCGGTCGATCGAATCCCTTCAGCGGGTACCGGTGATCCTTCTTACTGTCCGTGATGGGGTTCTCTCAACCGACGGCGACGTCGCTTTGCCGCTCCCGTTCAGACCAAAACACCTTATTGCCTTGGCCTTAGAGTCGCTGTAGCCGGCGCCTTTGACGCCCCTTTTCTTCCAGGCTATACTTACACCTGCGCACCAGACCGACGCGGAGTTGTGAGATATGTGGATTTCCACCAAAGCCCAGTATGGCCTGAGAGCCCTGGTCGAAATAGCTGTAGCCGACCCTGATCCGACCAGCCTCAAGGCGGTCGCCGAACGGCAGCAGTTGAGCCACCAGTACCTCGAGCAGATTTTCGCGCCGCTGCGTCGCGGCGGCATCGTCGAATCGATGCGCGGTGCCCACGGTGGCTACCGGCTGGCGCGGTCTCCCGAGACGGTCACCTGTCTGGAGGTCGTCGAGCTGCTCGAGGGTACCATCGCCCCCGTCATCTGCATCGACGAGGCAGAGGCGTGTGCTCGCACGGGTAGTTGCGCCACCGAGGCGCTTTGGCGACGGGTCGAGGCGGCGGTCCGCAGTGAACTTTCGGACACCACCGTCGGCGACCTTCTGCACGAGCGACAGCTCCTTCAGATCGAGCCGTTGCCAGCTTTCCTAGCCTTTGGCTGAGCCCATTTCCAACGCGCCGTTGTATCTGGATTACGCTGCTACCACACCGGTGGCAGCCGACGTCGTGGCGGCGATGCTCCCCTATTTCTCGGACCTGGCCGCCAACCCCGCTAGCGTGCATCGTCCCGGTCAGCTCGCTCGAAGGGGTTTGGAACGGGCTCGCGAGCAGGTGGCCGCCTCCGTCAGCGCCGGTCCCGATCAGGTCGTCTTCACCTCGGGCGCCACCGAAGCGGCCAACCATGCCCTCAGGGTGGTGATGGCTTCGCGGCCGGGCGGTCGCCTCGTTACCAGCCTCGGTGAACACGCAGCGGTGCTCGAGACCGCCCGGTCGCTGGAGCGCTCCGGCGTGCCGGTTACCTATCTCGAGCTTGCCGCCGACGGGTCCGTTGGACCCGACGCGCTGACGGCAGCCATGGGACCGGATGTCGCCTTGGTGGCGTTGATGCTCGTCAACAACGAGACCGGCGTGCTGTCTGATCTGCCGGCCCTTTCGGCGATAGCCAAGAGCGCGGGAGCACTCGTATTTTGCGATGCGGTGCAAGGGTACGGATTTCAGGAGTTCGATAGCGCTGCCCTCGGGGCAGACCTCGTGGCCATCTCCGCCCACAAAGTCTACGGACCCAAAGGCGTAGGCGCCCTGGTAACGAGGCCCGGGCTGGCGCTCGCCCCCTTGCTGTTTGGTGGAGCGCAGGAACGAGGGGTGCGCCCGGGCACACACAATCTCCCCGCGATCGTCGGTTTTGGTCGGGCGGCAGAATTGGCCGGCAGCGAGTGGTGTCGACGGGCTGCCGAGTTCGCCTCCTTGCGCGACCGGCTCGAGATCAGCCTGACAGCCATCGATGGCGTCACCGTCAACGGCGGTGCGAGCGAGCGCGGTCCCAAGCACCTCAATGTCTCGGTCACGGGCGTGGATGGGGAAGACCTGTTCCTGGTGCTCGACGACCTGTCTCTGTACGTCAGTTCGGGCTCGGCCTGTGCGGCGGGTAGTCTCGAACCGTCCCACGTACTGACCGCCATGGGTCACCCGCCCCAACTGGCCAAGGCGAGCGTGCGCTTCTCGCTTGGGGTCGGCCTGGACGGTAGCTTGGTGGACGAAGCCGCGGCGCGGTTCCAAACCGCCGTGGCCCGCTGCCGCACGCGGCCACCGCCGATGACGGCCTGGTAGGCTAAGCGGTCTTGGTGCGGGCGGCCGCGGCCAGGATCGAGGCCGGATCGTCGAGACCATCGTCGTCGACGAAGAGCGCCGTAACGTCGCTGCCCGGCACTTCGTACATGAGATCGAGCAGCGTCCGCTCGAGTACCGAACGCAGGCCCCGAGCCCCGGTCTTGCGGGCTTCAGCCCGCTGCGCCACCTCGTAGATGGCGGCCTCTGAGAATTTCAGTTCGACGCCCTCGAGAGCGAACAGTTCCTGGTACTCCTTGATCAGCGCATTCTTCGGTTTCGTGAGTACGTCGATCAGCGCCTCGATGCTGAGATCGTTGAGTTGAACCACGATGGTGAGACGACCGATCAGCTCCGGAATGAGCCCGAACTGCATCAGATCCTCCGGCAGGACTTCGGCCCCGACCACGGGGTCGTCGTGGTGGTGGTGGCGGTGCTGGAAACCGACTCTGGACACATCGACCCGGTTTCGTACGATGTCCATAAGGCCTTCGAAGGCGCCGCCGCACATGAACAGGATATTGCTGGTATCCACCGGGATCAGCTCTTGATGGGGGTGTTTGCGACCACCTTGGGGAGGGACGTGCGTGATGGTGCCCTCGATCATCTTGAGGAGCGCCTGCTGCACCCCTTCCCCGGAAACGTCGCGGGTGATCGACACCCCCTCGGACTTGCGGGCGATCTTATCGATCTCATCCAGGTAGATGATGCCCTTCTCGGCCGCTTCGACATCGTAGTTGGCGGTCTGCAAGAGCCGCAGCACGATGTTCTCGACGTCGTCGCCAACGTAGCCCGCCTCGGTCAGGGTAGTGGCGTCGGCGATCGCAAACGGCACGTGAAGGATGTCGGCCAGCGTCTGAGCGAGCAACGTCTTGCCGGTTCCACTCGATCCGACCAGCAGGATATTGGACTTCTTGAGTTCGGCCTCCGGATTCTGCAGGCGACGGTAGTGGTTGTACACCGCCACCGCCACGGTCCGCTTGGCCTCTTCCTGCTCGACGATGTACTGATCGAGTTTCTTTTTGATCTCGGGCGGGGTGGGGAGGCGCATGTGTGGAGCGTAGGTGGTGCGGTTGGTGGTCAGGACATCGGAGATGCGCTCGATACAATCGCTGCAAATGTGGGTTCCGGCGTTTTCGGCCGCCACCATCTGCCGCACCTCGGCCTGGGTTCTGCCACAAAAATTGCAGCGCGGTTGGGCCATCAGCCGCCCTCGGCGGTAGCGGCTTCCGTGGTTGCCCGAAAGCGCGTCGCCTCGCGCGGTGATATCACTTTGTCGATGAGGCCGTACTCGAGCGCCTGACTCGGCGACATGAATCGGTCGCGCTCCATGTCGGTACGCAGCTTGTCACGGTCGTTGCCGGTGTGAAGCTCGTAGACACCCTCCATGATCTCGCGGAGTTCGTTAATTTCCCGCGCCTGTATTTCGAGGTCGGGCAGGCTGCTTCGGGGAAAGCCGGCAGACCCAGCATGGATCATGATCCTGCTGTTTGGCAGGGCAACCCGGTTCCCAGCGGCGCCGGCGGCGAGGATGACCGATCCCATCGACATGGCGATCCCCACGCAGTTGGTGTGTACAGGGGCGGAAATATACTGCATCACGTCGTAGATGGCCATGCCGGCGTAGGCGTCGCCACCCGGGCTGTTGATGAACAGGTTGATCGGCTGCTCGGCCGACTGCGAGTCGAGCAGGAGCAGTTGCGCCACCACGACGTTGGCAACTTCGGAGTCGATAGCGGTTCCCAGAAAGATGATTCGTTCCTTCAAAAGGCGGCTGTACACGTCATAGGTGCGTTCACCGCGACTGGTCTGTTCGATCACATACGGTACCAGCGGCATGGCTACACCTTACCAGGGCAGTGTGCGGGTTTGGATGACATGGCACCAGTATGTTCCGGCCCGGGCCGCCCGCGCCGTTAGCGACCTCACGCCCACGGATCTCTTTGGTACCCGCAACTGGCCCTGTTCAGAACCCGGCACGGCCCGAAACGGAACTGAAGGCGTCTCTGGTTGCGCCTCGGTCGCGTCGTGTTCGGTACCCATACGCTGTGGAACACCGGGTTAGGGTCTCGCTCCTAGGACGCATCGCCCTCTGGTTGCTCGTCGTCTGACCCTTCGGCGCCACCACCTACAAGCTCTTCAACGGTCTCCCGCAGGGCCCGGTCCCGCGCCATCAGAAAGCGGTAGTTCTCTAACCACTGCTCACCGACATTGCGGCGGAACAGTTGAACATCGGTGCCCTCGCGGGCGGCGAGGCTGCGAATGGCCCCGGAAAAGTCCTCGTCGCTGACGGTGGTAGGGCGGGCTTCGAGAAGCTGTTCCAGAAGTATGTCTCTGCGTACGCCGTTGGCCGCCGACTCCTCGAGTTCGCCGTCGAAGGTTTCGCGCGTCCCCTTCTCGTCGAGGGAGGCCAGATAGCCCTCGAGGGTGAGATCCTGCCGTTTGAGGTCCTCGCTCAAGCTCTCGAGCAGGCTGACTTTGCGGCGGTTCAGGAGGCTGTGCGGCAGTTCGAAGTCCGTCTCGGCCATCAGCTTCTCGACGAACTCGTCACGCTGACCTTCGAACGCTTGCTGCTCGAGCTGACTGGCGAGGCTCTCCCGAACCCGCTTGTCTACCTCGGGCCACGCCTCCATGCCCAGCGTCTTGGCAAACTCGTCGTCAGGGTCCGGCTTTTCTTTGCCCTTGATGTCCGCGAGCCTGACCCGCAGGGGCGCTGGAGGTTCCGGGGGGTCTTCGCCTTCGGGCGTTTCGGGATCGTCGTCAGGAGTGGCGAGATCGAGCTCGATGGTAGCACCAAGGTCGGTTCCGATAAGCTGTTCGGCCAGGTGATCCTGAGCGGTCTCGAGGTCGAGCGGGAGGGTTCCAATCACCTCATCGGTCTCGCTCAGAGATTCGAGCAGCACGTAGTCGCCGGCCTCCGTGGGCCGTTCGACGGGCACCAGCGTCGCGTTTTCGCGCCGCAGCTGTTCGACGGCGTCGGCGACCATCGCGTCCGTGACCGGATCGACAGCGGTATCGATGACGATGTTCTCGACGTCGGGCAACACGACCTCGGGGTAGAGATCGACGTGAACTTCAAATTCGTAGTCGTGGCCCTCCTCGGGCGCGTGGGCGTGGAAGTGGGCGTGAACCGGCGCCAGCTCCAACTCGGCGACCGCCTTCGGGTAGTTGGCGTCCACCAGAGCGTCCCGGACCTCCTGGCCGAGGGCCTCCTCGCCGATTCGTTGAACCAGCACGCCGCGTGGGGCCCTGCCGGGACGAAAGCCCGGAATCTTTACCTGGCGGGCCAACGATCGGAGCACCGACTCGAAGGTGGTATCCACCTCCTGAGCGGGGACCGTGACCTTGACGGTTGCCGACACGGCCTTTTTTTCGACGAGGGTTGCTTCCATGAACGCTCCTAACCTCGGTACGTTGCCAATCCGTAATATCAAAATGCGGCAAGGGGCGCTTGCCGCTCTTTGTTGGTGCGAGGGACGGGACTTGAACCCGCACGGATAATCCACCAGGTCCTAAACCTGGCGCGTCTACCAATTCCGCCACCCTCGCATACCGGAGGCATCGCAGCGATCGGCTAGCGCTGCCTCCTCGTCCGGCTGGGGTGGCTGATGGGAATTGAACCCACGACCCCCGGAACCACAATCCGGTGCTCTAACCAACTGAGCTACAGCCACCGCGCTTGCGCTCCAAGTTTATCAAACTCAGTGACCCAAGTGGCGAAATCTGTTACCTACCTTCAGCACCGGTCGCATGGTGCCCTAGGACGGACTCGAAGTCGCGACCTACTACTGTTACGTCGTTCCAAACCTCAAGGGTGGTGTCAAACCACGCTGATGTGATTCGTGTGCGTTGGCGAAATATTAGGCCGCTCGCGAAGCGTTCGCGGTCGTATGCGTCGATCTCCCTGTCGCCTCGAGTGAACAGGCTTCTCGAGGCCAGCTTCTTCGTTCCCTCCAGAGGCTCGGAGGCAATGTGGGTGTCGATGACGCCAACTGGTTTCGATCCGTTCACGCGAACGCCGAGCGTGAGGCTACTAGAGCCCTGAGGTCACCACCCCTCGAGTTGCACCCTGAAACGTCGTTTGCCAAAGCCCGTCCTCAGGTTTTGGTTCGGGGGTATCCAGATTTGGTGGAATCTCGTATTATTTAGCGATCGGGAGTTGTTCAAGCTAATGGGTCGATCTCTGCCGTAAGAACAGAGGCGTATGGCGAAAGTTGTTATCAGCTACAGTCGCGAGAATGACCGTATAGCCAGAAACGTGGCCCGTGATATCGAGGCGATCGGCCATGCCGTGTGGTTCGATAAGGAACTGAGCGGCGGGCAGGTCTGGTGGGATCAGATCCTGGCTACGATTCGCGACTGTGATGTCTTCGCTCTCATCCTGAGTCCGGAGTCGCTGAACTCTGCGGCTTGCAGGCGCGAATACAGCTACGCTGCCGATCTCGGCAAACCGATCCTACCCGTAATGGTCTCTGAGGGCGTGTCGATCAACCTCTTGCCACCCGCGCTATCGAAGCTTCAATATATCGACTACCTGAAGCAGGACCGTGATGCCGCCTTGGGCTTGGCGAGGGCCCTCACCAGCGTTCCGCCACCCCCCCCCACTACCCGATCCGCTGCCCACGCCCCCGGAGGCTCCAGTCTCTTATCTCGGAAATCTCACCGAGCAGATCGAGACTGCAAGGGCCCTGAGTATGGAGGAGCAGAGTGCCTTGGTGCTCGATCTAAAAAGGAGTCTGCGTGATGCTGATAGCGCTGACGATGCGCGCTCGTTGCTCAAAAAACTGAGAACAAGGCCTGAACTCTTTGCAATAATCGGTGATGAGATCGACGAGTTGCTCGCGAGCACGAGACCGACGCCATCGGTGTCTACTCAGGCTCCCGAGCCGAAACTACCGCCCCGAGAGGCACCATCCGTGGTACCGAATATCGAATCGGTTCCAGGCACGACCCAACCTGTAACAGGACAATCTCAGCCTCCGTCACAGACCGAGACAGAGACACCGTCTACCCGCCAGCAACCGAGGAGGCGATGGTTTCGCTGGACTATAGCCATTGTGATCACCTATCTGTCCAGCGTTGCTGCCTGGAGCGCAGCAGTTGGCGTTACCCAACAGGTCCCGACGTCTTCGGCCCCTACTATTCTGTTTCTTATCCTTGCGGTCGGTTTCGTGCTGGCGCAAGTAGTCTTGCGGGCGCCCAAGCCTCAACCCCCTTCACCATCACGGACGGAGGTATCGCAGACGATCGTGGAACCGAGACAAGGCTGGTATCGCCTGAGCCTAGCCATCGGTCTGCCCATCGTGGTTGCCTTGAGTTCCGTGGTGGTTGGCTTGAGCTTCTTCCTTCTGTTCGATGCTTTTGACGTGACCCCGGCCTTCAATTACCTGCTCGATTCCACTCAAGGAGACATTGGCTATCGAATAGGGTTCATATTCTTCAACGAGGCGGTCGCTCCGGGTTGGGCCATTGCTGGTTCGTTCTTTACCCTAGTGGTCGGTCTAGTGTTGAGGCGGAGGGTTTTTTCGGGGAGTAGGTTCGGCTAGGGCTCTAGCCGAGCGATGGATCGTTCCGATCTTCGGGGGGAGTGGGATACGGTGTGAGGTCAGGGGTGGGCACCAGCAGTAGATCTTGAACTGGTTCTGATCTTGCTAGCGCGTTACATCTGCCACCAAGCTGCGGAACTCGCTCTCGCTGAACGCCCGGTGAGTCTGCATACGTACGTTGCCCAGTGCCCCTGTCGCTAGTGAGATCCTGGTTGCGGTTTCATCGTCGGGCGCCTCGATAATTGCTATGGCGTCGTATTGGCCCATGGTGAAGTAGATTGCGTTACAGCGGGTTGCGCATTGAGTGATCGTGCTTCATGCTGAGGCATGGCGCACTCTACCGACCTCCGAGAACGCATCGTAAACGCCGTCCTACACAAGCGTTACACCCTCCATGAAGCCGCAGACACGTTCGACGTTGGAACCGCCACCGTCAGTCGCTACCTCCGCCGCTACCGCCAAAGTGGAGATCTCACCCCCAGAACCTCCCCGGGCCGCCCCAGCGCCCTCCATGAGCACCAGGCATGGGTTGAGCAGAGCCTCATCAGCAACGACCTCACCCACGACCAGCGCTGCGACCTTTTCTTGGAGAGAACCGGCGTCCGCATCAGCAGAGCGACCATGTGCCGCTGGGTACAGAGATTGGGATCGACGAGAAAAAAAGACGATCTACGCGAGTGAACAGAATCCAGAGGCCCGGTGGAGGTTCCTGGCTTGGATCAGAGGTATTGACCCGCACCGGTTGGTGTTCGTCGATGAGAGCGGCTTCAACGTCGCCATGACCCTGCCCTACGCCTACGCCCCACGTGGACAACGTGCCGTGGGTAGGGTGCCGAAGAACCGTGGGGAGAACACCAGCCTCGTTGCAGCGATCAGTCTCGATGAGGGTGTGGGTGACGCGATGACGTTGACCGGAGCGGTGGATGGCGTGGCGTTTTTAGCGTACATCGAGCAGGTCATCGCTCCGAAGCTGAGGCCGGGGCAGATCGTGGTGATGGATCAGCTGGGGGTGCACCGCAAACCGGAGGTGCGGGAGGCGATCGAGGCGAGGGGGTGCGAGTTGGTGTTGTTGCCTGGGTACAGTCCGGACTTCAACCCCATTGAGTTGGCTTTTTCGAAGATAAAGGCGTTCGTGAAAGCTGTGGGGGCGAGGACGAGGGGAGCGTTGGACTCTGCGATCGCGGCTGCGCTATTACCACCTCATCGACGGTGTCGTTGGGGGATGTGTTGGGTTGGTTTGAGCATGCCGGAGTCACCAATCACTCATTCTGAGAACCGCTGTAAGGTTCCCTCCCATCGCTTCGATACCTTTCCTGGCAGCGTCGATCCGGTTGGGGGTTCCTTTGAGATCGGTGATGCCTTGCTGCGTGAAATTGAGGAGGTGCACGTAGGTAGCCATGGTTCGTTCCTTTCTTCGTGTTGCGTGGATTTCTAGCTTAGCAAATGGTCGGATTGAACCGCCCTGGGTTTGATGGAGGCTCCGTTCTCCCTCGAAAGGAGAGAATGGAGCATGACCCGTTACGACCAAGAAACCAAAGATCGAGTCATCCGCATGTTCATGGAGCGTCGAGAAGAAGCGCCGCACGAATCACGTTCAGCCTCCTATCGGCGCCTGCATGACCTAACCGGCATCCCGGTCGACACCATGCGCGGCTGGGTAGACAGAGCCCGCATCGACGCTGGTGACAAGCCAGGCCTGACAACCACAGAGCGTGAGGAGATCAAGGCCCTCAAGAAGGAAGTAGCCGAACTCAAACGAGCCAACGAGATCCTCAAGACAGCCAGCGCGTTTTTCGCGGCCGCGGAGCTCGACCGCCGACTCAAGTGATGGTCGCCTACATCAACGCGTATACAGCGGGTTGCACAATGATTGAGTCAGCAATGCGCAATATCATTCCGGGAACAGGTTCCTTCAGAACCCACTTGCGTCTCCCGATGGTCCATTTGGCGTGATTCCTGAGGGTTGGTCAAGGATTATGCAACCCGCTGTAAGAACCTGTTCGGGGTCGAGCCGATCTGCCGTGTCCTACGGGACCACAACGTGCCGATCGCCCCGAGCACGTACTACGCAGCCAAGAAGCGGCAAGCATCCGCTCGCCAGCAATCCGATGAGCGTCTCCTGGAGGTCATTCATCGGGTGCACCGCGAGAACTTTGGTGTGTACGGCGTCCGTAAGGTATGGCACGCCCTCCAGCACGAGAGTATCGACGTTGGGCGTGACCAGGTGGCGCGCCTGATGAGAGTCGCGGGCTTGAAGGGCATGACACGAAGAAGGAAGGTCCGCACGACCATCCCAACGCCTAGCGGCGTCAGCTCGCCGGATCTGGTGAGGCGAGACTGGTTCCAAGATGCGCCCGACATCGTTTGGGTGGCGGACTTCACGCACGTGCTCACTCGTGAAGGGTGGGTGTACGTGTCGTTCCTGCAGGACGGCTTCTCGAGGCGCATCCTGGGTTTCACGGTCAGTACCGGTAAGAGCAGCGAGCTGGTGATGAGGGCTCTGGAGCAGGCTGTGAGCGTCCGGCGTCGAACCGATCGGCGGTTCGTTGCTGACGGCGTGATTCATCATTCGGATGCCGGCAGTCAATATACGAGTCTGGCGTTCAGCCAGAAGTTGCTCGATCATGGCGTGAACGGTTCGATCGGTCGGGTGGGCACGGCGTATGACAATGCGTTGATGGAGAGCACGATCGGCTTGTTCAAGAGCGAGCTGATCCACGCCAGGTCGACGAGTTGGTGCTCGAGGCAGGAGGTGGAGACGGCGACGATGCGGTGGGTGAGGTGGTTCAACTGTCGGCGGTTGCACTCTTCGCTCGATTACGTCAGTCCCGTGGACTTCGAGATGGCGTACACTCAAGCGCAGGCCATGCCCAGGCTGGCCGCGTGAGAGCAGAGTCTCCACGAAACCCAGTACGGTTCATGATGGCGAAGAAGTAGAGCAGGTACACCCCCGCCCCTATCCCCATGGTGATCGTCGCTGCCATCAGCGCGGTTCCTTGAAGTACCTCCATGATCGTGTCCTCCCTGGTCGTCCGCCCAGACGCAGGCTGCCGCCGCGTCTCGGATCTCCTCAACGGCCTCGGATTCGTAAGCGCCCCATGGTACCTGGGGGTACGCCCTACGCCCGGGTCGAGAAGCGTTCGCCGACCGCTTCTTCGGAGCCGTAGCTACGGCAAGCCCGGTCCCGGTTTCCGGTTCCCTTCGAGCGGCTCGGCGGCGCCCGCGTAGCGCGGCCACAGGGGCGCGACCAGGGCACGGGCCGACTCCGGCCAGGATTCGGGGATCCGGCCCTCGGCCAGGTGCGCCCGGAGCGGCCCGGACAGCTCCTCGAACGCAGGGTAGTACCAGAGGGTGATCACGGTGCGGCGCCGGTCGCTGCGGTTGCCGTAGGAACCGTGCAGCAGCCTCGAGTCGCCGATCACCAGGTCGCCGGCCCGGACCGGCACGTCGACGCTGTCCGCCACCGGTTGGTAGGCGGGATGGTCGGGGTCCATCATGCGCTTTATTTCGTCGGTGTGGGCGTCGGGCACGTCGTCGTGGAGCCGGTGGCGCTTCCGGTGCGACCCCGGAATCAGCCGCAGGCAGCCGTTGCCCGGTTCGGTGTCGATCAGGTAGTACATCAGGAACAGCTGTTGCGGCTGCGCCTGGTAGCTGCTGGGGTCGCTCCAGCCCGTCCAGTCCTGGTGCCAGAACAGCGGTGGCGAGTGGGGCGGCTTGCTGATCACGTAGCCGCTGTTCCACTTCGGGTCCGGAAAGCCCAGGTTGGCCACGGCCTCGAGCGCCCCGGGCCAAGCGACCAGCTCGGCGAAGAAGGGGTCGTCGAAGACGTTGATCATGCTGCCGGTCGAGCGTTGCGCGTCGAAGTGCTCGGCCGGCTGGGCGTCGAGCAGCCGGTCGCAGACCTCCGTCACCCGCTCGAGCATGGCACGGTCGAGGACGCCATCGACCGTGCAGAAGCCGTCGCGGAGGAGTTGGTCGCGAGTGGGTAGCGAGATCATGAGCGATCCTCCTAAGCTCTGACCGCGAGGGCGTGAACGGAAGGTATGGACACCCATGGGCTTCACCCACAGCCGTCCGTTCGTTCGCCGACTCCAGCAGGCCCATGCGGACTGCCTAGAGGCAGAATACACCGGCCTGAGCCGGCGACCCGGCAATCCCGACTTGGGGGTCGAGAGAGGGAGCTTCCCTAGCTATTACCGGAAGCGACGCCTAACCTTCCATCAGCTTTAGCCAGTCCAAATGACTGGTGGCGACTTCGGCGCGGCGCTTCGTGCTGCGGGCAAGAAACCCCGGTACCCCCTCGCGTCCACTGGGCATCTCCGAATCGGAAAACCGGATGTCGACGCTCCAGCGAATCCCTTGGGACCGGTTCGGACGAGATCGGTGCACGAGTCTGGGATGAAAAACGATGGCGCCACCTCGTCTGATCGGACAGGCGACGACGCGTCCAGGTGGAAGGTGTTCGTCGGCGACGAACTTCGTCCGCTTCCCAACCGGACTCAGCCTCCCATGAGGCTTCAGACCCGTCTTATGGCTTGCCCGAATCACCTCCAGGCAGCCGTTCTCCTTCGTCGCGTCGACGAGGGGAATCCAGACGTTCACCATGGGCGTCTCTTCTGCCTCCGCATCCAGGTATGCCAGGTCCTGGTGCCAGAGCTGCTTCGAGATCTCTTCGCCGGGCATCTTTGCCTGACAGTTGAACTGCGGATGAGAGAGGATCTCCGGCCCGATCATAGACTCGACCAGATCGAGAAGAACGGGATGGGTCATCAGGCCGAACATCCCCGCCGTCTTCAGATTCTTCCCCAGAACGTGGCGACCGGCCTTCGAGCCTCCCCCGGCTTCCTTCTCGATCGATGCGAGCCGGCGGATGAACGATTCGCCATCGAATGTCTGCCGAATCCTCCCCTCCTCCAACGACTCCCGTGCCCCTCGCTCGATCCCCTCCTCGATGTCTGCGATGAGAGGTCCGAACGCCTCGTCCGGAAGCAGATCCTCCAGCAACAGGTATCCCTGCTCGGCGAACCCGGCAAGCTGCGTTGCGTTTGGACTTGGCACTCTATAGCTCCCTGTGCGCTCTGATCTGATTTCGGACTTCCCTGCTGTGGTTTCCCAAGTCGCAAGCACGTGTCCAGCAACCTGAGACGGCGTTTATCAAGCCAACCGTTAGTCATATACTGGAACCCTGTTTACCAGCACACGTCAATTGTAAGCAATTTTTTCAAGGAGTTTACGATGTCGCATATCGAACTGCCCGGCCGATTCGCGAGAAAAGTCACCGGTCCGGACGACGAATCGCATGAACGGAATCTGGAATACGGAGAGCTGCGCTGGAATCTTCCCGTGCACGAAACCGCTCTCGTCCTAGTCGATTGCTGGGATGATTATCCGTTGGAAAGCCACCGAACCCGGGCCGAGACGATCTGCAGGACGAAGATAAAGCCGGTGCTCGAGACGTGCCGTGAGATCGGAGTCGCCGTCGTTCACGCTCCGTCCCCTGCCTGGGCAGCGATTTATCCCTCGTTCCGCTATGGGCCAGGGCCGTCTACTCCCGTTACCAAGCGAGATGAGAAACCGCCCAACCGAACCGCCTCTGGCGTCGATTGGCCTCCGCGGTCTGTGACGGCCGATGATGAGTTCTTCATCCCCAACGGGAGATCGGCAGAGCCCATGCTTAAGGATTGGCACGACGAAAACTATCCTGATAATTACAGAATTTCCGCCTCCATCGAACCGGCCGGCGACGACGTGGTGGTCGCAACCGGCGCCGAGCTCCAGGAGTTCTGCCGAGAGAGACGCATACGACATTTAGTCTATGCGGGCTTCGCTACCAACTTCTGCGTTCTTAATCGAGATTACGGCGTGCTCTCGATGAGACAACGGGGATACAACATCGTTTTGATCCGCGACGCGACAACCGCCATCGAATCGAGCGAGTCGGTACACGAGCTTTGGGCGACGCGTGCCGCCGTTTTCAGTGTTGAGGTCGGCACCGGAGTTACCGTAACGGCCGAAACGTTCCTCCACGCCTGCAAGAAGGTACCGCAGGCGGCGTGATCTCCGCTTATGAACGGGGCAACGAGCTGATCGTGGAGGACGTTCGCTCCGCCCGGTCGCTGCTAAGGAATGCAGATCCGATCCGCTAGCAGATCGGTTATAAACGCATGCCCGGGAGCATGGGTGATCATCAGGTCGGGCTTCGCCTCTAGTGCGACCTGCTGCGGGGTAACCCCACAGGCCCAGAAAACCGGCATGACATCGTTCATTATCCTTTGGAGCGTCACTTACGGCGTACTCGAGATCGATGTTCGTTACCAGGCCCGATTTGAGAGACTCGCGCGCTCGCCGGAAACCAGGGTCCGGTCCGGCGGTTCGTCTGGTTCGCTGTTTTTCATGTTGCAATATTTTGATTCTGCCAGTCAAAAACCTGAAAAAGCCCTTCCGTTTTACCGTGAAGTAGTCCCTGGTAGACGCCTTGCGCGTTTTGTGGTTGATGCAGGGCAATGAGTTGTTGACATGGAATCCGCTGCTCGGCCAGCCACCGCAAGGCTAACCGGAAGCTGCTGTATATCGCGTGAGGCCGAAAGTCGGACGCATGATGCGGGAGTTCCCATTCCCACCCGCTACGCAGAACGCAGTAATTGTGGAAGACGACGTCCAGAAGTTCATGCGCCGTACGATCCGTATATCGCTTCCAGGGGACGCCGACAAGCACGACCTCGCCTCGTTTGCGGACAGTCCGGGCGCCATCCAAGACCGCCTGTTCATGTCCCGAGCAATCGACGACCATTGCCACGCTGCCCTCGATCTCGTCATCTTCTGGTACCGAAGAGAACACGTTCCTCAGGCCCGATTCTTTCGCGATCAACCGGCGGTGAGGGTCCGGATCTACGACCAAAACATCGTAGCCCGAGATCATGAAGATGTGGGCGCACAGGAAACCGACTGGACCTGCCCCGGTTATCATGACGACATCGCCCGGTCGGGCTGCGGTTGTCGTTAGGGTGGTCATGGTCACACTCATCAGCCGGGCAAGAACCGCTTCCTGCGGTGCCAGTCTGTCAGGGACGGGAACAACGGCGTTGGCGGGACGTTGCTGTACGCTCCGATGCCCTCCCATGCAAAACAGTCGTGCCCCTGGTTCGATCCCTTCGACATCGGATCCGATCTCTTGGGCCATAAAGACGGCGGCATAGCCCGGCATATTTGGAAACTGTCCGCCAAGGTAATTCGCCGCAAGCTCGGTCCCCGGACTCACCAGAGATACGAGCGTGCGTCCTCTCACCTCGGTCGGTCCCAGAGATGCAGGCGGTTCCACGGGCAACAATTTCGCCATCTCTTTGCGGGTAACGGTAACAGCCAAAACCTTCACAAGGCGATGCCTTCCGATTTGGCGACCCCGCGGATATGCTCTGCTGCTGCGGCGTATTCATTCGCATCCGGCAGATGTTCCAGCAGGACGGGGGTATCTTCCGGAAGTTTCGCAAGCTCTCGCAAATAGGTCCGGTAGTCGAGTTGCCCGCAACCCGGCCGTACTTCGTCGAGATGAACGGTTAACCGATCTTGAAGCAGAATGTCTTTTGCATGGCACGACTTGATGTGGGGTCCGAGCTTCGCAACGAAATCCTTGATGACCTCCGCATTGTCAAAGTATCGCTGAGGACTGCAGATCAGGTTCACTGGATCAAAATGGACTCCGAAAGCCGGCCGATCGATGGCCCTGAACAGTGACAGATAGGCATCAGCGGAGTCGGGGTACATCCAAGGCATGGCCTCCAGTGCGTAGAAACTCCGGGTTGGCCCAACCTCATCGATGATCTCCTGCACCGTTTCCACAATCATTTCGAAGGTATCTTCGGTCAGATCGTCAGCACACGGACCGTTCCTCTTTTCACCCCGTGACCCCGCGATATTGACACAGCACCGCGCGCCAATGGCCTCTGCCAAGGCGAGCCCCTGCTTGCACTTCTCGAGTGCGGCATGACGCGTTTCGGGATCCGGGCTGAGAGGATTGCTCCACGCACCGACTTCGGCGATGACGATACCGGCTTCACTAGCTGCGGATGAATATGCTCGGATTGAATCGTCTGGGGTATCCGGTTTGACCGGGCAGAATGTGGCACGGTAGCCAAGGGCATGCACGGCATCAATCCATTGGGCTGGAGTCTCGTATTTCTCGAATAGTGGGCCACCTAGTCTCATATTTCTCCTTTCACCGAACTATGGATATATTCTAGACGAACCATGATATGGAGTCTGCGAAACCAGGGGTCTAAGCAGCCAACGTCAACTCGGGAACATTCGATCGAGACGGATGCCTATCGAACCTGAAAATATCTACCCCGGTTGCCCTACCATCATCAGAACGGTCGATGTTGGCGGCCTCACGAAATCGCAGCTAGTCCTGGAATTGCAGCGACATTCTATCTCGATGAATGCGTCCGGAGAGAGACTCTTTGCAGATGATCGTTTTACTACCTCTGAGACTTCCTACCGGCTAGCGACCGCTGAGCTGACAGTCGGCGACCTCGGTTTTCCTGAGGGGGCCATCACGGCTCATATCTTTGAGAGAGCGAGCGAACTGGGTCTGGAGCTGTGCCCGCTCGAACTGGGGCCCCACCTGAGGTTGCAGTATCTCGATCAACCCGAAGGCGCTAGTCGCGGTAAAGGGATCGTGCCGGGGTCAGGTGCGATTACGATCGCCTCGAAGAGGATATCTGAAGAGGTCGGCTTTCCGAACGGCTTCTATCTGAGACGACTCGACGACGGGCTTTGGTTACGTGGCTACCGTGCTACGCCTGATGCCATATTCCCAGCCGAACATCAATTGATCTTCAGTATTCTGGAGCTGATGCAAGAGTGGGAATCGATGCAGATCGACGGAGAGAAAGACGATGCCTGAGCGGGAAAAAATCCTTGCCAAGCTCAAAGAGGAATTCGATCTTTGGGAAGATCTGCTTTCGAACCTACGCGAACATCAAATCACCTCCTCGCGCCTACCTAACGGCTGGTCCATCAAAGACTTGATGGCGCACCTGATGGCTTGGCAGAAAGTAACTCTCGCACGGCTAGAAGCTGCCCAGCGCAACGACGAGCCCACGTTCCCTGAATGGCTTGCTGGAGAAAGTCCAGAATCCGAAGAGCAAATACACCAGTTCAATGCCAGGATCCTCAGAACTTACCGGGCACAACCCTGGTCGCGTGTCCATCAGGATTGGAGAGCGGGCTTCGTCAAGATACTGAAACTGGCGCAAGACATTCCCTACCGTGACCTCATTGAGATTGAGCCAGGACGATATCCCTGGTTGAAAGGGTACCCTCTGATTGCGGTTCTCCACGGCACGTACGAGCACCATCATGTCGATCATCTCGGATCTCTGCTCGCCTGGATCGACGATCACCAACTTCGAAACTCCGAGTAGCCGGCAGGGCAGAACCACCAGCCTGAACCCAGGAATCGATGCATTCTTGAACCAGCTCATATAGAGGGGGTGGCTTTCAATCACGACCTACGGTTCGGCGGTGGTCTCGTACAATCTGGGCAGTGCCACCGGCCAGAGTGGCAGTTGGAGGACTGCGCATGGAGATCATCGTTACCCCGGATGAGTACCACCGCGGCCAGCTCTCCCAGGAGCATCTCGCCGGCGCGGTCGCGGCTATCCTGGACCAGGGCTTCGTGATCCTTGCCGGCGCGGTCGCTCCCGAGCCGCTCGACGCCTTGCTCGAGCGCATGACCGAGGATTCGCAGACGCTGATCGCGGCTAGGACAAAGTGGGGCGGGCCCGGCAGCATCAAGGGCCATCTGGAGCACGGCGCCCCGCCGTTCGCTCCCTACGTGTTCCGCGACGTCGTGGCCAACCCCCTGGCCATCCAGGTGACCGGCGCCATCCTCGGCGAAGGGGCCTACAACAGCTGGTACAGCGGCAACGCCAACACCCCTGGCAGCGAACGCCAGCCGCTCCACCGCGACGGCCTCCCACTGTGGCAAGACCTGCCGGTCGCCCACCCCCCCAGCAGCCTGGTGGTCAACATCGCCCTGGTCGACGTGAGCGAGGAAAACGGCAGCACCGAACTGTGGCCCGGCAGCCACCTCGAGACCTCGGTGCCCATACAGGCGACGAAATCGCTGGTCGACGCCGACACCGAGGCCAAGCGCCGGGAGCGGGTCCCCCCGATCCGTGCCAACACCAGCAAGGGCAGCCTGCTGATCCGAGACATCCGCCTCTGGCACCGCGGCACGCCCAACCGCTCGAACGCCGTCCGCCACATGCTCGGCATGATCCACGACGTGGAATGGCTGGGTCTACGTTCTGACCCTCTGCTGTTCAACACCGGCTGCGAAGGGGAGTTCGTGGGGAGCGACAGATTCGATCACAATGTTGTCTTTGTCGACGAACCATTGGAATACCTGACCACTCGGAAGCCAACGAGGGTGAGTGAACTCAGGACGGGTTGAATGAGGAGAGTTCGGTTCTCTTCGGGATCAGGGCGGGATTAAGAGGTAAGCCGGTTCAAGAATGGGACTTCATACATTCTTGAACCAGTTCGTGTCAATCCGAGAAAGACCCTATAGCCAGCTAAGGTATAATTCGTGCGATTGGCGATGCCAAGAATCCTAATCAGTCCACCAGAATTACCAGGAATCGGGGCATGAAACAGCGCGCCCTCACCATCCCCTGGGCATCCTTACTGCTCATTGATGTCAGCGTGGTCCGCGCGTGAGGGACAAGGCCAATGGCCCCGGTGCTCCGCCTAAAAGCGCACTACGTGTTGGGGTCATTACGCAGCAGAACGGCTCTCATCTCGGCATCTACTTCCCCGCGATCGCTGCTAGTACGTCGGTTGCGGAGGTGGCCGTAGCAGACTCGAGTGGCACCACGTTCGCCTCCGCGAAGAAATTGTTGGGCGAACATAGCAACTTCAAACCGTTTCGCGACCCCACGGAGATGCTCAGCGAGTTCCGTCCAGACCTGGTGCTCGTTTCCCTGGCGTCTCACGCCGCGCCGACTCGGATACGCGAGGCCCTGTCGGCGGGATGTCACGTCCTAGCGGAGAAACCTGCCTGCGTCCGGGCCGAGGACTTTGCTCCACTCGTGCGCCTGGCCAGCGAGAAGAACCTGAACCTCATGCTGGCTCTCCCAAACCGCTTGGCGCCCGCCACCCTGCGTGCCAAGGAGATCGTCGATGCCGGTTGGCTCGGCAAGCTGTATGGCGTCACCTTTTTCCAGGTGAAGGATCAAGCCCGGTTGACGCGTCCCGACTATCAGGACTCGTGGTTCGCCTTTCGAGACCAGGCTGGTGGTGGCCACCTGATCTGGCTGGGAATTCACGATTTGGATCGGGTGTTCTTCATCACCGATGATCGCGTTGCGAGGGTCACTGGATTTGTAAACAACGTGGGAGGCCAGCCCGTCGAGATCGAGGACGCCGAGGCGGTGTCGTTTCAATTTCAGAGTGGGATGGTGGGAACCTTTCAGGGCGGGTACTACTTGGAGGGGGGTAGCTACCAAGCCGGTACGACGCTATGGGGATCGCGTGGTTGGATGCGGATGTCGGGCCACCGGGGAGCAGATGGTTCCCAGCGTTCGTTCCAATGGTATTCGACACACGCCGACGCGCCGCGAGGGGTCCAGACCGAGGAGGAGCGAGGTGATGTCAATGCTTACCAACTGCTCGTTCAGGCAGCGATCGATGCCGCTCGCGGAGCACGCACGGCCCCCCTGAGCGGCGAAGATTGCCTGCACGTTTTGAACGTCATCTTTGGGGCGTATCGGGCGGCGGAGACAGGCACAACGCAGTCCATTCGCTAGGGCAGCGGTTTGAGGAAAGCGTTCGAAAACAGACTTATGTCGCGCCCCAACCTTCCACCGCATGTGCTCGGAGCCGCTATCGTGCGCGTTCCGTGCGATCAGGGCACACCAAACGGCAATAAGAGGAGTGACGAATGAGCGGCAGACTGCAGGGCAAAGTTGCAATCGTCACCGGCGCAACCAGCGGGATCGGCTACCGGACGGCGGAGATGTTCGTCGAGCAGGGGGCGCGGGTGCTGCTCGCCGCACGGCGCGAGGACAAGGGCGAAGCTCTCGCCGACAGGCTCGGCGACGCAGCCCTCTTCGTTAAGACCGACGTTACCCAAGAGGACGACGTCGAGGCGATGATCGACGCCGCGGTGGACCGTTGGGGACGGGTCGACTGTCTGTTCAACAACGCCAGCTCCGGCTCTCCTGGCGATCCGGTGGACCAGCTCTCCTACGCCGATTTTCAGACGGCGATGGAGCTGCAGGCCGGATCGGTGTTTCTCGGCATCAAGCACGTCGTTCCCGTTATGAAGCGGCAGGGGGGCGGCACCATCATCAACAACGCTTCCATCGCCGGAGTCGGCGTTGGGTACGGATCGATGCTCTACTCAGCCGGCAAGGCGGCCGTTATCCACATGACCCGATGCCTCGCCATCGAGCTTGGGGAGTTCAATGTGCGGCTCAATTGCATTTCACCCGGCGGCATCATGACCCCCATCTTTCTCGGCGCGAGGCAGAAGGACCTTTCGGATGAGGAGACGGCGCGCGCCGTCGAGCGACTGGCCGCCGTGTACGACGAGCGCCTGCCGCTGGGGCGCGCCGGCACGCCCGATGACATCGCCAACGCGGCGATCTACCTGGCCGCCGACGAGAGCCGCCACGTCACCGGCGAGAACCTGGTGGTCGACTCGGGCGCCTCGGTCGGTCGCAACCTGCAGTACCAGGCACAGTGGGCGGCGTGGCGTCGCGAGGCGTTGTTCGGCGAGTAGGCGACCAGTCGACAGTTGACAGCAGGACAGTACAGCAAGAGGCCTACCTTGACAGCGACGGCTACCAGCTAATGTCTATAGAAAAGTTGAAGGGTTTCACGTTCAACTTCACGCACTGGGGCCCCACGACCTTCGTAGCAGCCTAGGCCCTTGAGTAACCTTGTGTGGTTGCAGGATCGGCGTGGCCAGCCGGTCCTGCTCCTCATCGCACCAACGGTCGCCCCCGGGAGTCTGGTGGCGACCGCCTATTTTGCTACCGATCGACTCATGAGGACCAAGCACCTATTCCTCGAGGGCACCCAGTATCGGGCCTCGAGCACCATCCGGGAAGGGTTCCACTGCGGACCGATAGAGCGGGCTGCTGGCGTTGCGGGAGCGCCCAATGTAGAGCTCACCCTAAGGGAGGTCACCTGATGCGCCAAACACGCACGTCCGAACCACCTGGATTCGATTGCGCGTTTTTGCCAGTCAGAGAGCGCAATAGGAGCTATTTCCCTCGATACTTTGACACTTCGGCACGCGATGCCCCATAGTTGACGTACCCGACTTCATGTCGATGGGATTGCCAAGCAATTGAATAGAGAGGGGCCTGAACGGATAATGAGGCAGTCCAGACGTATCCTCAACTCGTTTTTCCTATTCCTGGCTCTTAGTTTGGTGCTCTTCGGGTGCATTAAGAGCAAGGCCGTCGTTCAAGAAGTCCTCATCACCCCGGATAGCGCGATTCTTGCGCCAGGTGAGACAGTCGATTTGAAGGCTAGTGTTGTTGGTACTAACCTCACTGATTTATCGGTGAGCTGGTCATCGAGTAACAACGCCGTCGCTTCAGTAGATGATGGTCTGGTCACGGCGAACGCTGGAGGCACTGCAACGATAAAAGCCACTTCAAGGCAGGATGAAACGACGTTCGGCCTCGCCTCCATTCTGGTGCAAGCGACTCCAGGCATCTTGGTCGAGGATCAGAAGCTTGTAGCAAGTGATGGAGCCGAAGCCGATGAGTTCGGATTCAGCGGAGCAATCAGCGGCAATTATATGATTGTTGGTTCCTGGCAAGACGATGACAAGGGGTCCAGTTCTGGATCTGTCTACGTCTTCGAACGTCAACCCGGTGGGAGTTGGACAGAGGTCCAGAAGCTCCTCGCGAGTGACGGAGTGGATCAAGATAGGTTTGGTGTAAGGGTATCTCTTGATGGAAATACGGCGGTGATTCAATCAGATATCGATAGTGCCTTCGAATCCGGGCCGGGAGCTGCTTACGTGTTCGAGCGTCAGGCCAACGGCACGTGGGTTGAACAGCAGAAGCTCATCTCAGCCGACTTAGCCTCTGGGGATTCTTTCGGGTCACCAACCATCGATGGTGACATCATGATTCTGGGTACACCGCACGATGATGATAACGGGTCGAACTCAGGTTCTGCCTACATTTTTGAGCGGCAAAGCGATGGAACCTGGCTAGAAGTTCAGAAGCTCCTTCCGAGTGATGGTGCAGCTGGTGAATACTTCGGCGTAGTCAGCGATCTCGATGGCGACACGGCCATCATTTCGGCTGAGTCTGACGACGATAACGGTTCCGGCTCTGGTTCTGTCTACGTTTTTGAGCAGCAGGGTAATGGATCTTGGGAAGAAACGGCTAAGCTCCTGGCCAGTGATGGTGCAGCTGGTGACCTGTTCGGGTTCCAGCCAACTATTGATGGGGACATTGCCGTCGTAGGTGCGAGAGGGGCAAGCGCTGCGTACGTTTTTGAGCGGCAGAGTGACGGAAGCTGGGTGGAAGTCCAGAAATTAGTTCCGTTTGATGGTTCTACCGGCAGCTTCGGCTTTGACGTCGCACTAGAAGGCAACACGGCCATCATTTCCGCTCCGGATAACGATGAAAATGGTTCAAGAGCAGGAGCCGCATACTTGTTCCGTCAACAAACGAACGGCGTCTGGGCAGGGATTCTGAAATTGCTTCCAAGCGATATTGAGGAAGGAGATTTCTTCGGAGGCTGGTACTCCGTCTCACTTAGTAATGCTACTGCGATTGTAGCTAGTCAAGATGATGATGATTTTGGAGAGTCCTCGGGATCAGTCTATGTGTTCGAAATCCCATAATTATCGTATTCCGGGACTTCTCTGGTAAGGGCGGGGTCACGAATTAGGACATGCCAGCACAGGCAAATTACTCGGAATAGGTTGTTGCCATTCCTGAGGTGGCCAGCAATTCCGAATATGAGGAAATCATTCCCTAAGAGGTGATCATGGACTTCGACGCCACCAACGCCTTGAATGAGATCGCTAGGCAAATCGACCAAGTAGCCATAACCAGGGGTTTGACCCACTTGAGCTGAATCCCGTCCAGCACAGCCCTCCTTCAAGCCGCCAGCGCAGTTGTGCCGGTCAGAACGGCATTTCTCCACCTCCCAGCCACCACCTCCTGCGCCCTCCGCCACGTCAGGCACGGACTTCGCAACCTCTCACGCCGCACCTCATGAAACGCCTCCAGCACCAGATCCGCATGCTTCAGGTGCGCAGCGAACCGCCGGCACAAACACTTCCCCAGGCCAAAAGCCTGCTTATACAACCGGTGACTCGACTCCAACTTCCAACGCAACCCCCAAATCTCCAGCACCCCCTGCACGCCCTCGCGGACGCTCGAAACCAAAGCCAGACACTCCCACCCGCAGCCTTTGCCTTTCCAGATCAACACCAGACTCACCCGACCAACCTCCTCGAGGACAACCCGGACGCGTTTCGCGTAGAAGCCGAAACGAGGGTAGTACCGAGCTCTGCCCGGAGGGAACCGAACTGCCAGCTCCTTGACCTTCACTCGCTCCTTTCGGTGAACCACCCACAAGTCGGTGCGGCACCTACCCACAAAAGGGATCCCCATGAACCGCAAGGAGCGGAGCGCAAGGCGGGTGCTGAACTGCGCGTCGAACACCACCGCCCGTGGTCTGTAACCAGCCTCGAGAGTGTCCCCAACGATGTTAAGGAGTGCTTCGCTAGCCATCAATCTGGGGTACGTCTCGGTGGCCATCACCTCGGTCATGAACGGTGCGAGCTGAAGCGGGTAGGCGTCCTGGCCTGGATACACGAGGGCGCTACTGAGGTACGAATGCCCCCAGATGATGCCGTTGTCGGTGCTGCTGTAGATCCTTCCTACTCCCTCGATGCTGCTGCCTTCGTGAGGGACGGGGTGGAGGTCCACGGCGAGGATTCCGCCTGGCGGGGCGCGTTTGAGACGCACCGGCAATGAACTGCGGTGAGGATGCGGGTCTTGAGCGAGGAGGACGCTGCTGTGGCGGATGCTGAACGGCAGCAGCTTCTTGTGTTTCATTTCCGAGAGGGTCTTGTGTTGGAGGTCGAGCAGGCCCGTTACGTAGGCGCTCTCGACCCGGCTTATGCTGGGCCTTGCAGGACTCTTCACACCCTGCAGAGTGCGTTCTGACCGGCCTCATTGCAAGGTCGGGATGAACGCATTCTTTCCTGGACAGGGATTCTCGGAACGCGTCAAAGCCTTGCTAAGAATACTTCCATTGCTTGGATTCATCCTTGGTGTTGTTTCTATCGGGGGGCGGCGATCAATGCGGTATTGGGTTCGGGCGGTACTGGGCCCCACTTTCCGGTACCATATGATGACCGGCGCGGGCTATCAAAGCTCGGCGCTACGACCTGGCCACCGACCGCATCTCTATCTTCCTTAAGACCCAGGGGACTTTTGTTTTTGTCTCGCGCCCGCTATTATGTAGTACCTTTGCCGTCGCAACGACCAATCCACAACCGACTGCAGAAATACGAGCGCATCCAATCATGAAGATCACCGCCGTCCACACCGCCACCCTGCAGGGCTATAAAGACTGGAACTTCGTCCGCATCGACACCGACGCGGGCATCAGCGGCATCGGCGAGGCGCATCCCGGCGAAGGCATCACCGACGCCATCGACAAGCGCCTGGCGCCACTCATTGTGGGCAGAGACCCGCTCGACGTGGAGCCGCTCTACAGCCACATGATCGCCCGCACCATCGGCCAGTCCAGCGGCGGCACCATGCTCGGTGCCATCGGCGGAGTGGAGACCGCCCTCTGGGACATCGCCGGCAAAGCGCTCGGGGTCCCGGTCTACCGGCTGTTGGGGGGTAAATATCGCGACCGCATCCGGCTCTATGCCGACGTGGGGCGCGGCAAGGACATGGTCGATACCCCCGAAGCCTGGGCCGAGCGGGCGCGGGAGGGGGTGGCCGACGGCTATCAGGCGATCAAATTCGACATCGACCACGCCGCCGACGAGCTGAGTCACGACACGCTCAGCCGCGGGCTCAGCCTGGCCGAGCTGGACAAGATGACGGCGCTGGTGGCGGCGGTGCGCGAGGCGGTCGGCCCTTCGATCGACGTCTGCATCGACTGCCACGGCATCTACAACGTGCGCGACGTGATTCTGCTGGCCAAGCGGCTGGAGCCCTTCGACCTGATGTTTCTGGAAGATCCGGTGCCGCCGGAGAACATCGACGCCATGGCCAAGGTGACCGCCGCCACCTCGATTCCCATCTGCACCGGCGAGTGGGTCCATCGCCGCGACGGCTTCCGGCCGCTGATCCAGCAGCAGGCCTGCGACATGCTGCACGTGGACCCGTCCGCCACCGGCGGTCTGCTGGAGGCGAAGAAGATCGCCGATCTGGCCGATCTCTACTACATGCCCTTCGCCGCCCACAACATCACCTCGCCGCTGGGCATGACCGCCGCCGCCCACGTCTGTGCCGCGGTCCGCAATCTGCACAGCCTGGAGCTGCCCTATCACGCCGATCAGGTGCCGTGGCGCTGGGATCTGGTGGAGAGCGCCGCGCCGCTCATCGAGGACGGCCTGTTTGTGGTGCCGCAGACTCCGGGGCTGGGCGTCGAGCTGAACGAATCTATCGCGCGGGCGCATCTGAAGCCCGGCTACACCCTTTTTTGATGAAGAATATGGAAAGAATAAGAGCCTATCCGGGAACCTTCGAGCTACGTTTTCGGTGCAGCCTGGTACGCCCTCTCCAACCAACCGCCGAACGAGACGATCACCTCCCGAACCAGCTCCCGATCACCAGAGGGCGAGAACACCAAATTCACCACCTGCCCGATGGTGAGCTCCCACGCCGGGTAGTACCTCAAGAACATCCTCGCGGCCGAACGCAAGTCCTTCTCATCTTAGGTTAGACCCAACCGAGAGCAGCGACAAATAGCAATCCATTCAAGTCCCCAAGTGGGGTTTTCCTTGGGAAAGTAGGTCGCCCATGGCCGACGTTCGTCTCGGCAGCCAATTCCACGGTTCTACTCCTCGAACTCGAGCAGGTCAGCGATCTCGACTGGTGCTTCCGTCAGCTTGCGAAGGGCAGCAATGACGTCAGCGATCGTCTGAAAGTCCGTGCGGCTAGGCAGCGAGGATGTAGCGGCGGTACTCGCGTTCGGTGATGAGGCCGTTCGCATAGTCGTTGAAGGGTTCTTTGGTGGTGCGCTGGCGGACGTGGCCGCCACCGTCATTGTTGGGCTTGATGGTCACGTACTCGATCTGACGAGCTCCGCCGCCGCCAGCTCGGCAACAGCGAAAGCCAACCTGGGATCTTCTCCATCCTCGAGCCCCCAAGACGCCGAGAGTCCAGCGAAAGCCAGAATCCAACTCAGTAGCCGCTGGCGCTCCAATCCTGCCGCCTCAGCAACCACCTGCGACTGCCGTGCAAGCCGGCCGGATTCGGTGGCCGTTGCCGGATCGGGGTTGCCGAAGATGTTCGCGAAATCGAAGCCACGCTCCCCAACGAGACCCTTCGGGTCGATGGCGAGCCATCCCCGTTCCCCGAAGTTCAGGACGTTACCGTGGTGAAGATCGCCGTGCAGCGGCACCACCTCTTGCGGGGCGGCAAGCAACTCCCAGGCTGTTTCGGCAGCGCGCCTCAGGATACCGCCGTGCTTCGCAGCTGCGCCTTCGAGCGCCTTGAACCGGGTAGGGAGAGGGATGGCTGAGGGTGGGGGATCACCTCGGGCTGCGTGGAGCTTGGCGGCGACGGCACAGATGATGCGGGTCGCCTCATCGTCACGGCCTTGGGTCGCCATGTCCACCAATCAGGACAATCCGGCCTCGTGAGAAAGGCGATGAGCAAGGGAAATCTTGGACCCACAATCGAGTTTGTGCCGGTCAGTACGGCATTTCTCGGTTTCTCCGTCCACCACGCATCGTCAAATCGCTCTTACTCGCCACCCTCTCGTCCAACGCCAGATCGTTGAGTCGTATTCAGAAAAGCGGAAACGCAGCCACCGTCAGGCACGGCAATGTGCGAAAAATGCGATGCGGACCGGGGTTTCTTGCCCCTCACTAGAGATCAGACCCGTCACCGACGCAACCCCGAACAACGCCGGCAAGTCCTGCCAATTGGCCCCGGTCGTCGGCGCGCTCGAGCAGCAGGGCGTCTCCGTGTTGGGCTAGCACCTGTGCTGCGCCTCGTCCGCGCCACCAGGTCATCATCTTTGCTCCTGCCTTTTCTTCACTGCCCGTGGCGATCTTGAGCATGGCGGGGGTCCCGCGGTGACGCACGGGGAGCAGCCGGCTGCTGTGGGTGACGATGGGTTCGCCGTCCGGTTCGAGGTGCCAGCGCGCTAGGAACGTGTCGAACATGGTGCGCCTATCATTCTCATGGGGAAGGTGTGCATTGGCGGGAGGGCGCCATGGTGCGGTTCACCTCTGCCCCCACGCCGAACCGTTTCAGGGTTCGAAGGGGCTGTTTTGCAGAGGAACGAGGCGCGATCGAGATTTAGAGGTACTCATGTGCCCAACGGCGCACAGTAGCAACGCTTTCCGAAAAGGTACCGTGCTCGATCCAGCGGCGGCCCCCTACGGGCACCTCGCTGGCGACCTGTCCGAGGCGATGGATTCTCCGCGCTATCGTAAAGAGGTCGAGCGAGCGCTCCTCCGCATCGGAGAGTGGCCGCACCGATCGGTAGCCGTCGAGGTAAGGGGCGATCAGCTCGGTGGGCATACCGCCGAGGCGGGCGTTGTGCATCAGCACCGCAAGGTCGTAGGCTCGCCATCCGTAGCCGCACTGATCGAAGTCGAAGAAGGTGATCTCGTCTCCCCCTACGTGGCTGTTGCCACCGTGAAAGTCGCCGCCGATGACCCCCCAACCATCGCCATCGATCCCCAGGTTCACGATGCTTTCTCTGAGCGGGCCGGCGATCTGCTGGAGCGCGTCGAGCTCCGCGCACGCACCCACGTGCTGCGCGATCGACTCCAGGGACCAATCGACCAGGAGATGCAGGTCGCTGTCGAAACGCTGATGACTCGGCAGGAAGTCGTTGGCGGCCAGGTGCAATTCGGCCACGCGCGCGCCGAAGGTGGTGGCGAGCGTCGTCGAAGGTGGGTAGATCAAAACGCCTGAGGCGTGCGTAAAGAGAGCCCAGTAGCGGACTCCCTCGGGCGCCTCGATTTCGCCGAGGGGGTCACCATCGGTGCGGGGAAGGGCGTAGGAGACGGCGATCCCGCTGTCGTGCAGGTACTGCAACAGTTCGAGCTCGAAGAGGTAGGCGTCGCGTCCGGAAATCCACGGCCGGTCGTAGCGGTACACGCGAACCACATAGCGGGTGCCAGCTACCGTTGTGGCGTAGGTGTCGTTGTCGCCGGCCGCTGCCAGTTGGCAGGCCGAGACGGTGCCGAGGGCGTAGTCCGACTCGATTCGCGCTGCCAGGTACTCGGGTGCGATCAGAGAGCGCGCAACCAGGGGGGGTGCCTCAGGCATAGTGGTTGGGATGAGCCCGTTCGATGTCACTATCACTCTAGCTGAATCGGTGGCAGGGGTCGAGAAACACGCACTATTGGACGGATGATCTAGCCCGGTTTTTTCGAGCCAACGTGTTCGCTGCCGGCTATATACCTTAAAAAGTAAGGTAGGGCACATCTTCTCATTTCTCAGGCGGATATTGTGAGTCGCATAGCCAAGCAGATGGTACCTGTTGGGGCACCTTGATTGTCGGGCCCATGCCTGGAAGCTTGGGATGCAAAGAGCGCTGGGAGGCTGAAATGAACCGCTACATGATGTTGATCTATGGCACAGGCGAAGGCTTGATGGAGCTGCCGGAGGCGGAGCGTAACGCCCACATGCAGAAGTGGGGCGCGTGGACGGATGAGCTTATGGCCAAAGGCAAGTACGCTGCTGGCGACCCGGTAGGTCCCGAAGCGAGAACGGTGTCGGGCGCGGGTGCAACGGTACGCGAGGGGTTCGGGGTGCCGGATAAGCAGTATGCCATCGGCGGGTACTACATCTTCAATGCGGATTCGCTGGACGAAGCGACGGAACTCGCCAAGGGATGCCCGGCGCTCGAGTTCGATGGGACGGTAGAGGTACGTCCCGTTGTAGAGATGTAGAGGTCATCGCGACGAGCATGACCTTTACCAACGCCGGTCCCAACGAGGGACGGCAACCGTGCGGGGTTGACCCCCGCTGACCGTAGGGCTCTATTTAGTGGGAGCTAATCTCATGGCAGTGAAGGGACGACACAGATGGCTAACTTCGTACTGATCTACACCGGCGGCACAGGCAGCGCGGATGTAGGCGATGAAGAGCGGCAGAGGATCATGGGCGAGTGGGGCGCCTGGTACGGCAAGATGGGCGAGTCGATCGTCGACGGCGGCGCGCCGTTCGGGGCGTCGAAGCATGTGGACGGAAACGGCGGCGGCGACGGCCCGGGCTCGTCCTCAGCGACCGGCTACACTGTCATCTCAGCCGACTCGATCGATGCCGCCTCCGCCTCGTGCCAGGACCACCCGCACGTGAACCACGGCGGACAGGTCACGGTTTTCGAAGCTATCGAGATGTAACCAGCGCACGAGACAGCGATGCAAGGGAGCCGGCAGCGGCTCCCTTGCATCGTCTCGGAATCAGCGCTGGACCAAGCGCTAACGTTCATCTGTAGGTTTCATCAACGCCCTGGCAGACCACGTCCAGTCGGCATTTATTCCCCTCATGGAGGTGTTGCCCGAGTACCGAAACAGGGGCGTCGGTTCGGAGCTTCTGCGCCGAATGTTTGCCACGTTGGAGGGCATTCCAAATATCGATCTGACCTGCGATCCGGAGTTGCAGCGGTACTACCAGAGGTTTGGTATGCAACCCGTTGTGGGGATGATCGTTCGCAACGCCCCATAGAGTTTGTGCTGCGCGAGACCTAGGAACGATAGTGGGCACCCGATCGGACTCGGGTGCCCACCAGTTACGGCCATGCAAAACCACGAAGGGAAAACCGGATCGTGACGACATCTTTTCACCCCAGTGGAGAGAACGCGAAGTTTACGCGCCATAGTTCCAGATCAGGGTGAGCCAAAGTGGGGGAGGAGATCACCTTCGAAAAGCCTTACAGCGGGTTGCGCATTGAGTGATCGTGCTTCATGCTGA
The DNA here is from genome assembly GCA_963662295.1 of Trueperaceae bacterium. Classification (GTDB taxonomy): domain Bacteria; phylum Deinococcota; class Deinococci; order Deinococcales; family Trueperaceae. Next base: position 1,982,611 of record OY759346.1, on the reverse strand, counting down.
GGCATGGCGCACTCTACCGACCTCCGAGAACGCATCGTAAACGCCGTCCTACACAAGCGTTACACCCTCCATGAAGCCGCAGACACGTTCGACGTTGGAACCGCCACCGTCAGTCGCTACCTCCGCCGCTACCGCCAAAGTGGAGATCTCACCCCCAGAACCTCCCCGGGCCGCCCCAGCGCCCTCCATGAGCACCAGGCATGGGTTGAGCAGAGCCTCATCAGCAACGACCTCACCCACGACCAGCGCTGCGACCTTTTCTTGGAGAGAACCGGCGTCCGCATCAGCAGAGCGACCATGTGCCGCTGGGTACAGAGATTGGGATCGACGAGAAAAAAAGACGATCTACGCGAGTGAACAGAATCCAGAGGCCCGGTGGAGGTTCCTGGCTTGGATCAGAGGTATTGACCCGCACCGGTTGGTGTTCGTCGATGAGAGCGGCTTCAACGTCGCCATGACCCTGCCCTACGCCTACGCCCCACGTGGACAACGTGCCGTGGGTAGGGTGCCGAAGAACCGTGGGGAGAACACCAGCCTCGTTGCAGCGATCAGTCTCGATGAGGGTGTGGGTGACGCGATGACGTTGACCGGAGCGGTGGATGGCGTGGCGTTTTTAGCGTACATCGAGCAGGTCATCGCTCCGAAGCTGAGGCCGGGGCAGATCGTGGTGATGGATCAGCTGGGGGTGCACCGCAAACCGGAGGTGCGGGAGGCGATCGAGGCGAGGGGGTGCGAGTTGGTGTTGTTGCCTGGGTACAGTCCGGACTTCAACCCCATTGAGTTGGCTTTTTCGAAGATAAAGGCGTTCGTGAAAGCTGTGGGGGCGAGGACGAGGGGAGCGTTGGACTCTGCGATCGCGGCTGCGCTATCGACGGTGTCGTTGGGGGATGTGTTGGGTTGGTTTGAGCATGCCGGAGTCACCAATCACTCATTCTGAGAACCGCTGTATAGGCAGGACAATCCGGCGGAGAAAGAAAGGTGATGGGAAAGGGGAAAACTAGACCTCCGATCGAGTTTGTGCCGGTCAGTACGGCATTTCTCGGTTTCACCGTCCACCACGCATCGTCGAATCGCGCTTGTTTGAAACCTGCTCTTCCAAGGCCGAAGCGTGAAGTCGTATTCATAGGAGTAGAAAAGCGGGCACCGTCAGGCACGGCAATGTGCGAAAAAGGCGATAAGGACCGGGCTTCCTTGCCCCTCGCCAGGGTTGGAATCCGTCACCGACGCAAGCCGAAAAACACCGTCAAGTCCTGATAGGGTTGCATTTCTTGAACCGGTTCTAGTCTAGGCTTGGCTCTCTTCCTTCGCTAGATGGAGGAGCGAGAATCCTTCGTTGCTGTTCGGTAGGATCGAAGTAATCATCGGCATCGTAATAGGTCGACGCCCACGACATATCCCCGGGGGTGTACTTGTACAGGAACGCCCGGCGTTCATGATTCGCCTTCCAGGGGGCGGTGCCGTGAATCAGAGCCTCCGTGAAAAACAGAGCGTCACCGGCCTTGACCACCGGTTGCACCACGTACGGTACGTCCCGCTCCTGGTGTGCCACGTCGGCTGGGAAATCTGCCAGGAAGTTGGACTTGTGGCTACCCGGTACACAGGCGAAGCCACCATCACCAGGGCCGGCGTCGGCCAGGAAATAGGTCATCACCGAAAGGCCGTTTCGGATCGTACCGTTGTACTGCTTGTAGAAACTGCTGAGGTTATCCTCTTCGGGCCCGCCGTGAAGGCGCCCGCCCTTGCTACCTTGTTCCATGAACATACAGTAATCGTGATCCATGCGGAAATTGGGTCCGAGCAACTCCACTAGGTAGGGTGTGGTGTTCGGGTGATCGATCAACCGCTGGCAGGCAGGGTCCCACCGGGAAACGTTTCTCGTACCGCGTTGATGTTCTCTCTTGCCGCTTCCGTCTTCGTAATCACGTGGGAAGACCCGATCGCCGATCTGGTTGAGCTCCGCTACCTCGTCCGGTGTCAAGACGTTCTCGATGACGAGGTAGCCCTGTAGATCGAGGGTGAATTTTTCTTCCGGGGTCATCATCTCTTTCACCTCTGGAATCGGGGCAGAAGCGGCGTACCCCTGTTTAGCTAGAAGTATAGGGCAAATTGAGGGTGGTGACGCGGGATGATTTCTGTCCCCAAGAGGGGAGGCCAATACCGGTGCAGCTTACACAGTTGGGGAAATGAAAATAGGTAGAATGTGCGCCTAGGGACACGCACTATGAAAGCGATCGTATACACAGAATACGGGCCACCCGATGTCCTTCAGCTCGAAGAGGTACCCGAGCCGATCCCCAAGGACGATGAAGTACTTGTCAGGGTTCATGCAGCATCGGTAAATGACTGGGACTGGGGTCTGTTGAGGGGTACCCCGTTCTTGAACCGCCTGCTTTTTGGGCTCCTGAAACCAAAATTGAATATTCTCGGGTCGGATGTTGCGGGGCGGGTTGAAGCGGTTGGAAAAGGCGTGCGGCAGCTCCAGCCTGGAGATGACGTATTCGGGGACCTATCCGGGCATGGTTGGGGCGGTTTTGCAGAGTATGTATGCGCTCCCGAGAATGCATTGGCCTTGAAACCGGACAGTTTGACGTTCGAGCAAGCGGCGGCGGTACCTCAAGCAGCTGTCCTCGCTCTGCAGGGTCTCCACGACAAAGTCCGGATTCAGCCGGGACAAAAGGTTCTGATCAATGGTGCGGGTGGTGGAGCGGGTACGTTTGCGGTGCAGATTGCCAAATCGTTTGGGGCCGAAGTGACGGGCGTGGACAGTACGAGAAAGTTGGACACAATGCGCTCGATCGGTGCCGACCACGTCATCGACTACACGCAAGAAGACTTCACCAGGAATGGGGTGGGGTACGACCTGATTCTCGATGTCGGGGGATTTCGTTCGATGTTCGCTTACGAGCGTGCCTTAGGTCCAAAGGGCTATTACGCAATGCTTGGGGGATCCATGGCTCGAATTTTGCAAGCCTTGGTCCTGGGACCATTGATCACACTGACTGGAAGTAATACCCTTTTGATGTTTGTGTATCATAGTTAGGGTATGAGACACAACTACCGAACCCTAATCAAGGAACCCACCAGCAGACTCCTCAACCACGAGAAGAAACACCGCCACAACATCATCGGCAGCCGCATCCGCATGCTGAACCGCCCTGGGTTTGATGGAGGCTCCGTTCTCCCTCGAAAGGAGAGAATGGAGCATGACCCGTTACGACCAAGAAACCAAAGATCGAGTCATCCGCATGTTCATGGAGCGTCGAGAAGAAGCGCCGCACGAATCACGTTCAGCCTCCTATCGGCGCCTGCATGACCTAACCGGCATCCCGGTCGACACGATGCGCGGCTGGGTAGACAGAGCCCGCATCGACGCTGGTGACAAGCCAGGCCTGACAACCACAGAGCGTGAGGAGATCAAGGCCCTCAAGAAGGAAGTAGCCGAACTCAAACGAGCCAACGAGATCCTCAAGACAGCCAGCGCGTTTTTCGCGGCCGCGGAGCTCGACCGCCGACTCAAGTGATGGTCGCCTACATCAACGCGTATAAGAACCTGTTCGGGGTCGAGCCGATCTGCCGTGTCCTACGGGACCACAACGTGCCGATCGCCCCGAGCACGTACTACGCAGCCAAGAAGCGGCAAGCATCCGCTCGCCAGCAATCCGATGAGCGTCTCCTGGAGGTCATTCATCGGGTGCACCGCGAGAACTTTGGTGTGTACGGCGTCCGTAAGGTATGGCACGCCCTCCAGCACGAGAGTATCGACGTTGGGCGTGACCAGGTGGCGCGCCTGATGAGAGTCGCGGGCTTGAAGGGCATGACACGAAGAAGGAAGGTCCGCACGACCATCCCAACGCCTAGCGGCGTCAGCTCGCCGGATCTGGTGAGGCGAGACTGGTTCCAAGATGCGCCCGACATCGTTTGGGTGGCGGACTTCACGCACGTGCTCACTCGTGAAGGGTGGGTGTACGTGTCGTTCCTGCAGGACGGCTTCTCGAGGCGCATCCTGGGTTTCACGGTCAGTACCGGTAAGAGCAGCGAGCTGGTGATGAGGGCTCTGGAGCAGGCTGTGAGCGTCCGGCGTCGAACCGATCGGCGGTTCGTTGCTGACGGCGTGATTCATCATTCGGATGCCGGCAGTCAATATACGAGTCTGGCGTTCAGCCAGAAGTTGCTCGATCATGGCGTGAACGGTTCGATCGGTCGGGTGGGCACGGCGTATGACAATGCGTTGATGGAGAGCACGATCGGCTTGTTCAAGAGCGAGCTGATCCACGCCAGGTCGACGAGTTGGTGCTCGAGGCAGGAGGTGGAGACGGCGACGATGCGGTGGGTGAGGTGGTTCAACTGTCGGCGGTTGCACTCTTCGCTCGATTACGTCAGTCCCGTGGACTTCGAGATGGCGTACACTCAAGCGCAGGCCATGCCCAGGCTGGCCGCGTGAGAGCAGAGTCTCCACGAAACCCAGTACGGTTCATGTACGACATCTATGAGACCAGGATCGCTCTCGCTCGCGATGCGAACCTGAACGCTGTGGGTGGCGTCCGGGTACCTTTTTTGGAGCTCGGGCGGGGTCAGTTCATCGCTGTCGATTACCTGAACAAAAATATTTTTGATCTCAGAGGCACGTTTCTCGACTTGGCCTGCGAGCCGCTTCCGGACGGCGGTGTCCGCTTCGCGGATCACGACAGCTATGTGGAGCAGTTCGTGGAGACGACCGAGAGGCTGATCGGTGAGGGTTTTCTTCTGCGTGACGATGCAGACGTCATGATCGAGTGGGCGGCTGGCTCTGAGGTTGGGGTGTCGGGCTCCTGTCCTTAGCGGAAGCCCTCCCTACGCCGAAAAGGCGGAATCCCCCTCTCGACTCCGCTCCGAAGCAACCTAATCACCTGCCACAGGTCTCCAGAAAGGCGGATGACATGAACAGCGAACGCGCATCCTCACGGAAAGCCACCTTCTCCATCCTCATCACGATCGCCCTCATCGGCGCCACGCAACTCACCACCACCCTCGCCCAGGGCGCACCAGGTGACGCCGCCCTGAGTCTCATCGCGATGTTCGACAGGATCCCCGTCGATACCATGATGTCCTCCGGGCAGAGCGTCGCCAGCGACTGCCAGGACACGGAAGCCAACCACCCCTACCAGCCCTACGACTGGCCCGACGCTAACGCCACCCTGAGCATCGATCAGGGCGCCGAGCGCACCACCGTCACCATCGAACTCACCAGCTGCAAGGCCCAACACCTACTACTCCGCCTGGCTTCGCCTCAAGGGCAAAGACGCCAGCGGCAACAGCTACGGCGGAAGCCCCCTCACCGGCCTTCCAGGCACCGCGCTGATACCGACCACCGAACTCGGCAACGCCCTCGAGTCTACCGGGGCGGGCAACGCCAGTACCGATCTCAGTAACGGCTTCTGGTCCGACGACAATGGCAACGCGATCTTCATGGTCGAGCTGGACTTCCCGATGATCGATGGCGCGTACCCATTCCAGAGGTTCGAGGGGTTCGATCCGACGGATGAACGATACATGGCGGAAGAACCAAGGATCTTCCCGGTAGCGATCGTGGGTTCTGGTGCGCCGTTTACGTTGCGTATCGCTTCGCACTGCACCGATGATCTCGGGCACGGTCTGGTTGCCGGGCCGCACGAAGGCTGGTTCGACTGGCTCGCGAATCCAAACTAACCGCATTCGCTATCATCAGCGCCAGCGGGGAGCACTCGCTGGCGCTGGATCAGAATGGTTACGCTTGGGCATAGGGCCTCAAATTTGGGCGGGACAGGCCGTTTGGAAAGACGCTGGTAGGGGTTGGAAAAGGGGCAGCACGAAATCATGAGCGACATCAACTCCTTCCCCACCTCAAGGCGCACCAGGTCGATTAGACCGGAGCTAAATGCTATGCTCAACCAGCGATTCCGCCAGATCGGCAGTCCAGGGATACGAGTCCGAGATCATGAGGAGGTTCCACCATGACGAGAGTCCAGACATCTGATAGGGCGACCCTGTGTATTGCTCCGGGGGCGCGCTAGAACCCTAGGAAAAACACAACCAAGCTGAGGAGTTCTCCTTGAACCATCCGTTTAGGGATCACTTCGACCTGCTGCGGCGCTTCCTGCTACCCCGGCGAAGTCGACGTGTGATCCAACCCCTGCCGATCGACTTGACGAAGCCAAGCCTGCGTTTCAACACCCCGCCGGGCCCAATCCCAGCGATGCGCGCCCCTACGGCCGGATTGGAGGATAAGAGCTGATGAAGCACCAACCACAAACATGGCACTACGGAATCGTGGCTCAGCATTGGGCTGAATTCCAGGGTTACAACGTTGACAAGCCAGATATTGCCTACTACCGAAACTTCATTGAAAATGATGGTCAACCCGCACTCGATGTAGGCTGCGGCACGGGTCGCCTGCTGCTGCCCTATCTCCAGGCTGGCCTGGATGTAGACGGCTGCGACATCTCACCAGATATGCTGGCCCTGTGCCTAGAAAAGGCAGAACGTGAAGGCTTCTCGCCCAACCTTTATCCGCAGGCTATGCACGAACTCGATGTGCCTCGAAGCTACCGGACGATCATTGTCTGCGGTTCCTTTGGGATAGGAAGTACTCGTCAGCAGGATGCGCTTGCGCTACGGCGCTTCTACGAGCACCTGGCCCCTGGCGGCGTGCTGCTAATGGACTTGAGCATGCCGTATAGAGAGGGCTCGTGGCAATGGGAGTTCTGGCTGAAGAAGAATCGGGAACAAGGTTTGGGCTCGGATTGGTGGCCAGATGGTGAACGTGAACGCGCGTCGGATGGGAGCGACTACATCATGCGGTCGAGGATTGCGGATCTCGACCCATTGGAACAAGTTCACCCTCCAGTATTGGGCCCAGCGCTGGCAAGATGAGCAACTGCTTGGGGAAGAAGAACGTACCTTAACCTCGAACATCTACTTCAAGAATGAGCTGCTGCTGATGCTGCGGCAAGCCGGGTTCGATGACGTTGCAGTTCAAGGTGACTTTTTGGAGGTGGAGGCAACCCCTGAACATGGGGACTTGGTGTTTACAGCGGTTCTCAGAATGAGTGATTGGTGACTCCGGCATGCTCAAACCAACCCAACACATCCCCCAACGACACCGTCGATAGCGCAGCCGCGATCGCAGAGTCCAACGCTCCCCTCGTCCTCGCCCCCACAGCTTTCACGAACGCCTTTATCTTCGAAAAAGCCAACTCAATGGGGTTGAAGTCCGGACTGTACCCAGGCAACAACACCAACTCGCACCCCCTCGCCTCGATCGCCTCCCGCACCTCCGGTTTGCGGTGCACCCCCAGCTGATCCATCACCACGATCTGCCCCGGCCTCAGCTTCGGAGCGATGACCTGCTCGATGTACGCTAAAAACGCCACGCCATCCACCGCTCCGGTCAACGTCATCGCGTCACCCACACCCTCATCGAGACTGATCGCTGCAACGAGGCTGGTGTTCTCCCCACGGTTCTTCGGCACCCTACCCACGGCACGTTGTCCACGTGGGGCGTAGGCGTAGGGCAGGGTCATGGCGACGTTGAAGCCGCTCTCATCGACGAACACCAACCGGTGCGGGTCAATACCTCTGATCCAAGCCAGGAACCTCCACCGGGCCTCTGGATTCTGTTCACTCGCGTAGATCGTCTTTTTTTCTCGTCGATCCCAATCTCTGTACCCAGCGGCACATGGTCGCTCTGCTGATGCGGACGCCGGTTCTCTCCAAGAAAAGGTCGCAGCGCTGGTCGTGGGTGAGGTCGTTGCTGATGAGGCTCTGCTCAACCCATGCCTGGTGCTCATGGAGGGCGCTGGGGCGGCCCGGGGAGGTTCTGGGGGTGAGATCTCCACTTTGGCGGTAGCGGCGGAGGTAGCGACTGACGGTGGCGGTTCCAACGTCGAACGTGTCTGCGGCTTCATGGAGGGTGTAACGCTTGTGTAGGACGGCGTTTACGATGCGTTCTCGGAGGTCGGTAGAGTGCGCCATGCCTCAGCATGAAGCACGATCACTCAATGCGCAACCCGCTGTATAGCTAGGAAGACGCCGCTACCCTAGCATCTAACCCGTCCCGTTTGTGCTCCTTCCCGCTTCCAGTTAGAAGGGGCACAAACGGCACAGAACAGAGGCTACCGGATGGTCTTCGGAAGACTTGGCAACATCTGTTCCGAAGGAACAGGAACGAGGGCCAAGCGAAGCCGGTCGCTAGGGAAACCTGCGACCGGCACTCTTGCTGGCACGTTGCAGCTACGGCACTGTTACTGCGCCATCAAAGCCCTGAACGGACCGGCGTCAAAAAATATTTCGATGCTCGTGATCCTGTCGTCGTCGACATGAAACCACTGGGCGATGCGGCTGGTGCCGGTGGCGGCCGCTTCCATGTCGTAGATCATCAGGATGTCGGAGCCGTCGACCAGGGTCTTGCGGGGTGTGACGGTGGCGTTCAGGCCGTCGAGGCGCTTGGTCGACTCGAGGTAGTCGTCGGCGTTGTCGAAGGTGTCGATGGGGCCGACGAAGGCGAGATCGGGGGCGAGGTGGCGTTTGGCCTGCTCGTGGTCGCGGGTGGCAAAGGCCATCATGTAGGCATCTACGACGTCTTTGGCTGTCATGGGAGAACCTCCAACCATCATGGTAGTTGGTTGGCGTGACAGCGTTATGTCAGCATCGCTGGAGCCTTGAAGGTTACGGCCTCGAGGCGGAATCGTTGCCGGCCTGGAGCCGGTAAGATGCCGCTTCAGCTCAGTGGGGATGACGCCCGGCCGTGCTCTATTCCGCGGGGCTCCAGCAACCGACGGATGAGTCGAGAGGGCTGATTATGGCAATGATTGGTGGTATAGGACTGGTGCAGGCAACCAAGTCGTTACCCGCCCCGGGTACGCGGATCGAGATAATCCCTGAGCCCGTCGCCCAACAGGCTCCACCCCAGAACCGTCAGCATGATGGCGAACCCAGGCGCCAATGCCGGGTAGGGGCTCAGAATCAGGAACCCCTGCGCCTCGCGCAGCATGTTGCCCCAGCTGGGCACGTCGGGCGGGGTGCCGAGGCCCAGGAACGACAGCGCCGCCTCGGCCAGCACCGCCACCGCCAGGCTGAGGCTCGCCTGCACGATGAGAGGGGAGAGGGCGCCCGGGAGGATGTGACGAAACAGCAGCGCACCGCCGCTTGCGCCGAGCGCGCGCCCCGCTTCGACGTAGGCGCGCTCCTTGATGCTGAGCACCGACGCGCGGGTGATGCGGGCGAATATCGGCACCGTGGCCAGGCCGATGGCAGCCATGGCGGTGAGGGTTCCGGGCCGATAGACCGCTGCCAGCAGCAGCGCCATGAGAATGGCCGGGAAGGCGTAGAGCACGTCGACCAAGCGCATCAGCACCTCGTCGATGAGGCCGCCTAGGAAGCCGGCGATGGCGCCGACCAGCCCCCCGAGCGTCAGTGCGATGCCGACCGAGATGAACCCGACGTACAGAGTGCCGCGGGCGCCGACCATGACCCTGCTGACCAGGTCGCGGCCGAACTGGTCGGTGCCGAACGGGTGCGCGGTCGTGGGTCCGGAGAGCTGCACCGTGAAGTCGAGGGCGTTGGGCTGGTAGGGGAGCCACAGGAAGCTGAGCGCAGCGGTGACCAGAACCAGTCCGATCAGGACGGCGCCGGCGAGGAGGTTGAGGTGGCGGGTCACGTGTAGCGGATCCTGGGGTCGAGGAGGCCGTAGGAGATATCGACCAGAAAGCTGAGCAGCACAATGGTGCTCGCGTAGATGAGGATCTCTCCCTGCAATAGCGGGAAGTCGCGGTTGCCGATGGCGGTAAGGGCCAGCCGGCCCAGACCGGGCAGAGCGAACACCTGCTCGATGATGATCGAGCCGATGAAGACGTTGCTGAGGCTGAGGCCGAGGATGGTTACCAGGGTGACGAGGGCGTTGCGGAGGCCGTGGATGAGGACCACCCGGCGCTGCGGCAGGCCCTTGGCCCGGGCAGTCCGGATGTAGTCCTGGCTCAGCACCTCGATCATGGCCGCCCGCGTCATCCGGGTCATGATTGCCGCTTGGCCCAGGCCCAGGGCGAGCACGGGCAGCAGCAGGCTCCGCAGGGTGCCGAGCGGGTCGCGATCCCAGGGCACGTACCCCGCGGCGGGGAGCCAGCCCAGTTCGACCGCGAACAGCAGGATCATCATCAGGCCGAGCCAGAACGAGGGGATAGCCGCGCCGATCTGTGATGCGGCGGTGATGACGGGGTCGGCCACCGTACCGCGCCGGAGCGCCGCGACGATGCCCAGTGGCAGGGCGAGGAGGCCGGCGATCAGGGCCGCGCCCAGGGCGAGCGGTACCGACACCGCGAGTCGATCGCGGATCAGCGCGCCGACGGGACGCTGGTAGTTGAGCGATTCGCCGAAATCGCCCTGCACGATGCCGCCGAGCCAGTTCAGGTAGCGCTGCACCGGGGGGACGTTGAGGCCGAGTTTTTCCCGCAATGCTGCCAGCGCCTCGGGGCTGGCGCTGAGGCCGAGGATGATCTCGGCGGGGTCGCCGGGGACCGCCAGCAGCGCAGAGAAAACCAGCACCGACGCGAGGACGATGCTGATGACGGCGGTGCCGAAGCGGCGGACGATGTAAGCGAACATGGGGCGTGGCCGGCCTTTAGGAGCCAGACCGCGTGCCCTCCCTAGGGGGCCCGGAAGACCTCGGTCATGTCGATCGACGGGGTGGGCTGGTCGGTCCAGAAGCCGTAGATGTCGCCCTGGGCGGCAACCAGGTAGGGCGGGCTGAACACCCACACGTTGACGGCGTCCTCGGCGATGATGGTCGCGATCTGCTGGTAGGCGGCCAGCTGGAAGGCGCCCGTCTGGGATTCCTCGGCCTGGGCGAGCAGCGCACCGATGGTGGGGTTGTCGTACTTGTAGTAGTAGTCGGGGTTGGCGTAGATGCTGATGTCGCGCGGCTCAGAGTGGCCGATGATGGTCATGTCGTAGTCGCCGCCCAGGAAAATGCGCTGGATCCAGGTGCCCCACTCGACCACCGACAGCTCCACATCGATGCCGACCTCGGCGAGCTGCTGAGCGATTACCTGGCCGCTGCGGCGCTCGATGTTGTAGGGCTCAGGCAGCTCGAAGGCGATGGTGAAACCGTCGGCGTAACCAGCTTCGGCCAGCAGCGCACGGGCCCGTTCGGGGTCGTAGGGGTAGGTCTCCGAGAGGTCGAGGTAGTAGGACTCGGCGGGGCTCATGTGGGTGCCGATAACGGTGCCGAGGCCGAACATGGCGCCCTCGACGATGGCGTTCTTGTCGATCGCGTGGGTGATGGCCTGGCGCACCCGCAGGTCGGCGAGGGGGCCACGGCTGTTGTTCATGGCCAGGGTGATCTCGGTAGTGGCGGTGCCTTCGGTCCCTTTGAGGTTGGGGTCGGAGACGGCCCGCAGGTACTGCTCGGGCGGGAGCGAGGTGCCGATAAGGTCGATGTCGCCGGCTTGAAGCGCTGCGAACCGGGTGTTGGGGTCGCTGATGATTCGGAAGACCACACGGTCGAGGTAGGGGACCCCGGTGAGGTAGTAGTCGTCGTTGCGCTCGAGGCGGACTTCGCTGCCCTCGAGGTACTGCACGAACTTGAAGGGGCCGGTGCCGATCGGCTGGCTACGCTGGGTCTCAGCCCGAGCGGCGGGGTAGATGACCGAGTCGGGCCGCGCCAGGTTGTAGAGCAGGCTCGAGTTCGGCCCGGTGAGTCTCAGGGTAACGGTTTTGGCGGCCTCGTCGATGGTGACGGTGCCGATCGAGCTGTAGTACTCGGGGTGGGTGTGACCCGAGTCGGGATCCTGGGCCCGGTCGAACTTGGCTTTGATGTCGGCCATGGTCAGCGGACTGCCATCGTGGAACAGCACGCCGCTGCGTACCTGGAAGGTCCAGCTGAGGCCGTCCTCGGACACGGTCCACGATTCGGCCAGCGCGGGAACGATCGCGCCGTCGGCGGCGAACCGCACCAAGCCTTCGAAGACGTTGTGGTAGACGACCCTGGGGATCTCCTGGGAGGTCGATGCCGAGGGGTCCCAACCGGGCGGGTCGGCGGTGATGGCGACCACCACTTCACCGCCGTACTGCGGTGCCGGCGTCTCCTGGGCGAGGGCAAGGCCGGCTACCAGCGCGAGAGCGACGAAGAGGCTAGAGAACTGTTTCATAGGGACCTCCTGGGGGCGAAATATACCTGCCGGGGTACGGCCTCGGGGGGTTGGCCCGGTGCGGCTTCCAGTAGTGCCAAGGTACACGATTGCGGCAGCAGCGTAAAGGCGCACGGCAGCAAGCAGGTCGGGCATTCGGACGAACGCATCCACCCGATTAGCGATGATTCGGTCGCCGGGTCTGGACCAAAGCTCGAGTGAACCGCACCACCTCGTCGCCGTCGACGGCCTCGGCGGGCCAACTCGAGAATCACAGAGGTGGCGAGAAGCGCCCGTCGACCGCGGTCCAGCCGCCATCCACGAAGAGCAGCGACCCGGTGACGTACGAGCCGGCCTCGCTGGCCAGGAAGAGGATGGCGCCGACCATCTCGCTAGGCTGGGCCCAGCGTTTCAGGGCATTCTTCTCGGCGTAGGCCCGGTACCAGTCGGGCGAATCCTTGATCTGCACCGTGAGGGGGGTCTCGACCACGCCGGGAGCGATGGCGTTGGCCCGCACGCCGTTGGGGCCGAGTTCGGCGGCCAAGGCGCGCACCATCTGCACCGTTCCTGCCTTGGTGGCGGCATAGACGCCCTGTCCTGGCTCGACCACCTGCGCCCGCATTGAGGCGAACAGGATGATGCTGCCGCTACCCTGGGCGGCCATGATCCGGGCCGCCGCTTGCATGGCCAGAAAGGTGCCCTTCAGGTTGAGCGTCACCACCCGGTCGAACTCGTCGGAGGTGATGTCGAGCAGGGGTTTGCGGACGTTGATCGACGGGGTGCACACCAGCACATCGAGGGTGCCGAGCGCCGACATGAGCGTGTCTACCTGATGCCCGTCGGTGATGTCGAGCGGATGGTGGATCGCCCGCCCGCCTTCGGCCTGAATCGTGGCGGCGGTGGCGGCAGCGGCGTCGGCGTTGAGGTCGGCGCTGACCACCTCGGCGCCGAAGGCTGCCAATCCCTGGGCGGCGGCTTCGCCGATGCCCGAGCCCGCCCCGATCACCAGGGCCCGTTTGCCGGTCAGGTCGAACAGGTTTCGGTAGTTCACGTTTGCCCCCCGTCGCTAGCCAACGCCTCGCTGATCTCACCATCGGTTGTGTTCATGGCAGCACTCCTGGTTCTCCGATCTGCTGTCAGGCCCCAGTGTAACGATTTGGTGTTGGTCGTGTCGGGGCGGCTAGGGGGAACCGATTTCGCGGATGAGCAGGCCGCTGGTCGAGACCATGACTTCGTAGTGACCCTCTGGGGTGAGAGGCACGAAGGTTCCCGATCCGTATTCGGCATCGACCAAAGGGGTGAGGAGCGGGAACCGTTCGGCGACCCGGAACAGGTCGAGGGGACGGCTGTCGCGAAGCTGATAGACGGTTCGCGGCCTCTGCTGTTCGTCGTCGATGCTCTGGTAGCGGCCGGCGAGGCGGTCGAGCCGATAGCCGGTGTGCAGTCCCAGCAGATTGACGGCCGGGTGCCATTTGAGAATGTGCGCGTCGAGGTAGAGTTCGTCGCCGGCGATGATGAAGGTGCGCCGCTCGCCATCGGGGAATTCTATCTCTGTACGGTAGCGCTGAGGCTCCTGCAGAGAGATGGTGATCGTGGCGGCCAGCGTCTCGCGGGTAAGCGACCGGTAGCCGGCGGTGCCGATCAGAGCCAAGCCTCCGACGGCGGCCAGGGCGAGCAGCAGCCCGGCGAACACGAACTGCATAGTGCCCCCGAGGCGGCGCCTCAAGCGGAAGGCGACGACACCGAACGCCCCGAACACCAGGGCCAGGAAGGTCAGGCCGTAGATAACCAGGTGAAGTGGCGTCATATCGCATTGTACGGGGGGCCCGGCGGTGTACGCGTGACCCCGCCGTAGGGGTGGGCGTCGCCCGTGGTTGTGGAAGAGCTAACCGAGTCGGGTGCCTTCGGGGGGCCAGCTGCCGCCGAGGCGGATCCAGGCCTCGACCATATCGAGCGGAACCTGGGACTCGAAGGTGATCCCCTCGAAGTCGCGTGGATGGGGGACGCTCAGACGCATGGCGTGGAGCGCCTGGCGGCCGATGATTTCGGACGACCGACCGTAGACCGCGTCTCCCAGGATCGGCGCTCCGAGGTGTTTGAGGTGGACGCGAATCTGGTGGGTCCGGCCCGAGTGGGGTTTGGCCTGTACCAGTGTGTGGCCCGGGAGGCGCTCGAGAACCCGGAACCTGGTTTTGGCGGCTTTCGGGTTGGTGCCGCCGACCGCCATCGTCTGGCGCCGGACCGGATGCCGGCCGAGGGGCGCGTCGAGATCGACCGCGTCGTCGAGCTGCCCGACGGCGATGGCGAGATACACCTTTTCGGTGAGGCGCTTCTTGAAGGCGTCCGCGAGTCTGCGGTGGGCGAGGTCGTGCTTGGCCACCACCATCACCCCGGAGGTATCGCGATCGAGGCGGTGAACGATTCCCGGTCGGTAGTCGTCCTCGAAGGGATGGAACAGCTTTTCCTTCGACAGGCCCATGTGGCCTAGCAGGGCGTTCACCACGGTTCCCGTGCGGACCGTGGCGGTGGGGTGGGCGATCATCCCCGGCGGTTTGTCCACCGCGGCCAGGTCGTCGTCCTGATAGATGATGATCAGCCCCAGATCTTCCGCCTCGACCCGTACCGGCCGCGGAGGCGGCAGCGCCACCGAAATCAGGTCGCCCTCCTTGAGCTTGGTGGACCCTTTACCGACCGGGAGACCACCGATCGTGACGTACCCCTCATCGACGAGGTCCTTGGCGTACGTTCGGGACAGCTCCAAGGCGATGGCGATGGCGACGTCGAGGCGCTCGCCTGCCGGGGCTTCGAACGTACGGATGTCCACCCCTCGATTATGCCGCCCAGATCAGGCGATCACCCGAGTCCGGCCGACCAAAGGGCTTGCGACACAGTGGAGCGGTCTATGCCAGGCTGGAGGCGTATACTTGAATCGCATGAGCGAATCCAGCGGCGCCTCCTCCGTCATCGCCCTCGACGCCATGGGTGGGGAGCACATGCCCCAGGCTGCGATCGACGGCGCCTTGCAAGCGGTTGACGAGGGGATCGAGGTGGTGCTCGTCGGCGACGCCGACCGGCTCGAAGCAGAGCTCTCTCGGCGTGGTGTGTCGCTGCGGGTGCACCACGCCGGCGACGTGATCGGCATGGACGACCACGCCGGGGATGTGCGCCGGCGCCGCGACGCCAGCGTGATGGTCGGCATGCGCCTGGTCAAGGAGGCCCAAGCGGGCGCCTGTATCTCGCTCGGTCACTCGGGAGCCACCATGGCGGCCGCCCTGCTCCACCTGGGCCGCATTCCGGGCGTCGACCGGCCGGCAATCCTGGCCAGCCTGCCAGTCCAGGACGGCGGCTTCGCCGCGCTTTTGGATGTCGGCGCCAACGCCGAGTGCCGACCGAACTACCTGCAACAGTTCGCAATCATGGGCAGCGTCTACGCCGCGTCGTTCCTCGGTCGTCCCAATCCTACCGTCGGGCTGCTGTCGATCGGGGAGGAGCCGCATAAGGGCACCGAGCTCGTGCGCGAAGCCCACGCGCTGCTTGCCGCCACGCCTTCGATCCGCTTCCACGGCAATATCGAGGGCAAGGACATCACCAGAGGGACCACCGATGTGATCGTCACCGACGGTTTCACCGGCAACGTGGTGCTCAAGTTGGCGGAAGGTGAAGCCAGAACGATTTTCTCCTGGATTCGCGACGCGCTCTCCAGCGGTTTGCGCAATCGACTCGGCGGTCTCCTGATTCGCCCGGCGCTACGCGAGGTGGCCAAGCTGCTGGATCCGGCCGAGTATGGGGCGCAGCCGCTCCTGGGGGTCGATGGCTACGCCTTCATCGGCCATGGCAGCGCCGACGCACGGGCCGTGGCCAGCGCCCTTCGCACGGCGGGAAAAGCCATGCGCAACAAGGTCGTCGAGAAGATCCGGTCCGGGGTCGCCAGCCTCGCAGCCGCCCCGCCCGTAAGCTCCTGACCCGAGAAAGCTAAGGGGAGGCGAGTTCAGAGCGCAGCCAGCTCATGGGGCCGGGGTCTATCAGCTCGGGTACCAGGAAGGGCGACAGGCGAGGGGTGCCGGTCCCGTCGTCGATCAGCACGTCGAAGATCGTGATCCGTCCCTCTCCTGCGAGGTACACGAACAGCTCTTCGGGTTGGAAGGTGGCCGAGGCTGCCACAATCGTGGCGCTCCGGCCGTCGGCATCGTCGACGTTGCGATGAACGGTGAAGCTCGACGTCCCTAGGATCACTATCCGCTCGTTGGTGGCGAACGGATCGTCGATGAGCGCCGCTGCGTTCGCCGTGGTTGCGACCGGCGCAGCTGGCTCAGCCGGGTCGGCAACGGCATCGATTGCCTGAAAGGCGTCGTCGCTCAGGGCTAGCAGCAGACTGTCGTCCGCCGGGCTTCCGATCGGCGGGCCGACGGCCGCAACATCGACCTGGTCGAATCCCTCGAGGTCGGCGACCACCTCGCGATCGCCGCTGGCGACAGCGAGTCGTTCGAGGGTGGCGTTCCCGACCCCCTCGACCAGGTAGTAGACGTAATCCTGTTGCTGATCGAGGTACACGCCCGCGGCCACCACCGGGCGTGTGTCGACCGCCGCTACCAGGCTGTCGTCGGAGAGATCGATCAGGTACACGGCCACGGTGTCGTCGCCCGCTAGGCAGGCGCTGCGATCTTCGAGGAGCGCAAGGTAACGGCCGTCGCCCGAAATCTGGATGTCGACCAGGCAGTAGTCCTCGTCATCGGCCAGCTCGTCCTGATCGCGCAGGAGTTGGCTGAGATCCCTCGCGAACGAGGCGTCTTCGGCGAAGGCTGCCGGGTCCAGCGGGTCGACCCCTGTGAGTGAGAAGGCGCGCAGGTAGCCGCTGAAAGGGGCGCTGGCCTCGCGGCTTAGCACGACCAGCGTCGGCCGTTGGCCCGACCGATCTACCACGTCCAAGGCCATCGCGGGTGCCGGTAGGGAGCGGCGGCTGGTGCTCAGGAAGGTCAGTTCGCGGGGGGCGGTCGAGGTTCCGGTTCCAAAATTATCGGTTATCAGCCCGAGCTCCGGGGCGCCATCGTTTAGCGACACCACCAGCAGCACCGCCGGCCGGATTTCGAAGGTGCCGGTGCAGGCGGTCAAGGCCAGCAACAGCCCGAGCGTCACCAGACGCCTCACGGGCTTGCCTCCCGGCCGGGCAAGACCAGGGCGGTATCGAAGATCTGCCGGATCCCCTCGCTCGATCCGGGGGCGCTCAGCGCGACGCTTATCTCTCCGGTGGCGCTGTTCCAGCTAGCGAACAGCGCCCAACAGCAGCGATCCCAGGTGACGAACAGCGTGGGTTGAAGGTTGAATGGCGTCTGGGAAGAGACGTTTCCGGTGAAATCCCAGACGTCCTCGAGCACAGCGCCGATATAGAGCTCGTCGATAGGATGGACGGTTACGGTCAGGTCCGTGAACGACAGTCGAGCGCTAGTGAGTTCGCCCAGCGTCTGGTTGAAGGTGCCGTTGTAGCCGACCGTTCCTTGCACTCCGAGCCAACCGTTCACGTCGATCGCCAGATCGAGACTGCCCTGCCGCAGGTAGCTGCGCGTGAGGTCGTCGTCGGCCAGCCGATAGACGACCGAGAGGTCGACAGCGAAGCGGACCGCATCGACCTCGGTCTCGTCGAGGACCACCCGCGCCTCGAGGGTGCTGTTTCGAAAGCCGCCGCTGCCGCCCGCCAGCGAGGGGTCGCGGACGGTCCGGTAGCTGAGGCGCCACCGCTCGCGACCGGAGCCAGGGGCGTCGAGCAGCGACACCGACCACGACTGCGCCTCGCTGTCGTCGAACGGCAGGCCCAGCCAATCGGGTTGAATCAGGCCCATGCCGCGGGCCTCGATGGCGACCACATCGGGCCAGCGCAGGTCGTAGCGGCTCGATCCGAGTTGGGCGTTGAAGACATCGAAGGTCTGCGAGGCGCTCGCCTCTAGCGGGCCGACCCTGGCGCTCACCTGGTAGCCCAGTGCCGTCACCTCTCCAAGATTGAGATCGCGGGTGTACGAGACCCGCAAGCCGGGAACGACGTCCGCCTGACCCAGGGTGCCGGCGGTGAGCCCGATTTCGAGCGGTTGCCAAAAGGCTCGCGGCTCGTTGCCGGTGGCCGCGGGTGGGACGTAGGTGTAGCCGCCGTTGACATCCAGCTCGAGGTAGGGGGCGGCCGCCACCCGGGCGAACAGCGTGGTTTCGGTCTCGTCGGTAGCGAGGCCGGTAAGGCGGTCGGGGGTGACCAGGAAATCCTGAGTATGGCCAATGTCGAGCGAGGCGCGGAGGCTGGGATTGCCGGGTAGCCTGAGGCCGAGGCGCACCTCGAGATTGCCAGGATCGTCGTCTGCCAGGTCATAGCTGTTGCTCAGGCCGAGGTCGATCCACGACAGGTTGCCGAACAGGGCCAAGTTGCTGTCGAGCGGTTGGAGCCCCAAGGCCTCCGTATTGCGGGTGTCTTCGAAGACGTAGCCGCCGGCCAGTGAGGCGCTGAGCCACGCTGCGGGGTCCAGCCCCAGTGAGGCGGTTACCTCGGACCGGTTGCGCAGTGGGATCTGATCGAATCGGAACGGCGTCTCGCCCTCGTTGACGTCGCGCCTGGCCGCGAGGTCCAAGCGGCCGACTCCGAACAGGGTCTGGCGAGCGTCGAGGCGGGTATCCCAGTCGATGAGCCGCTCGCCGGTGTCGTAGTACTTGCCGGTGAAGTCGGTTCGGCCTGTGAGCGAAAAGCCGGGCCAAGCGGTGGCATCGAACCCCACCACGTGACGCTCGAGCGCCCGGCCGGCGACGAATCGAGGGGTGGCGGCCGCGCTGCGGTTGGCGAAATTGCTGACATCCTCGAAGATGCCCAGATCGAGCTGGAGGGCCTCGAGGTAGAAAGCGCCGACTTCGAGGCGCTGGCCGGCCTCACGGTTCAGCACCAGCCGGTCGACGGTCCGAAGCGGGGTGCTTCTGCCGGCGTACGAGGGGACGGCGTCGGGTTCACCACCGTCGAGCACCACGAAGCCCTGTGATTCGAAACGGCCGCGAATTCCGCTTCGAACGTCCTCCGTCGCCAGGCTGTATTCGATGACGCGGTCGAGCTGTGCATCGTTTCGTTCGACGAGAACGTGGATCGCCGGGGGGGCGATCAGTTCGTTGGTGGCGTAGCGAAAGGCTGCCCGCCACAGCGGCAGGCTCGGACCGTTGGGGCCCTGGGGATCGAGGAAGCCAGGCGTGTATTCCAGCGCAAGCGTGCCTTCGCCGGTCGCCGTGAAGAATCGATGGTCGAAGCCGCCACCAAAATAGTTGGCGTCGACGCCGCCGCCCAGCAGATTCTCCGCGAGGAACGATCCGCTGCCGGGACTGACATCGGCCAGGTAGCGCACCGTGAACGAACCCAGTCCGCTCGAGCCCGCAACGTACGGCCAGGTCAGCTCCACCTGGGCGCGGCTAGAGCTGGTGCCGGAGGTGATCGCGAAACGCGGCTGTCGGTCGGGTGGGGCGAGCGGTACCACCAGCAGTGGGAAATCGAGCAGCGGCTGGCCCCGTACGAGCAGGGTCGCGTCGTAGGCGATAAGTCGGTCTCCAGGGAACAGCTCTAGGCGTTCGGCCTGAAACCCAAAGTCCTCGATGTCCTGCACACAGCGGCTACAAGGACTGAAGCGACCGGCCAAAACACTGATCTGCCCCGGAACCCGACTGGCCCGGTCGCCGATCACATCGAGGCTGCCGGTGACGATGAGGACGTCGCGCCCGCTGAAGGTTTCATCGTCGAGCACGATCTCGAGATCCTGACCCTGTATGGACTCCGTTTCGCTGACGAAGCTGCCGGGGCCGATGACGCGCACCAGGCGTTGGGTGAGGTCGATTTCGAGGTGTTCGGCCTCGAGCAGGTCGCCGTCGACGCGCAACCTGGCCGGCGATCCGAACAGCACGTAGAGGTCGACCATATTGCCGTTGGGCAGGGTAATGGTGCGGATTTCAAGGCGCTCCGCCGCCTCGATCTCAACCCGGACGGCGCGGACGGTGTGGAGTGCCAGCAACACGGCCAGGACCAGCCCCATGCGCCCGGGCATCAACGCCTCCAGGCGAGAATCAACAGCGTGCCGCCGGCCACCGCGTAGAGCAGCACCGGGATCCAGCCGGCCAGCCAACCGGGAAGCGTTCCCTGGGCGCCGAGCAAGCGGGTGACGCTCCAGGTGGCGTAGTACAGAAACGTCAGGAACAGGACGGCGACGAGCCCCAGCGGTGCGTTTCGGCGGAAGGTAGAGAGGGTGATGGCGAGGGCGAACAGCGTGAAGGCCGTCGCTGCCAGTGGCTCTGCGATCTTGCGGTGCAGGGCGGTCCATTCGGCCGGTTTGGGGCGTCCGGGATCGTTACGCAGCCGGGCCAGCAGAGCTCGGAGCGGCAGGTAGGTGAGGTCGGTCACGCCGCCGGCGCTGGCCGACAGGCCGCGAATCGGCAACATCGCCGACTCTGCGGCGAAATCGAGCACCAGAGCGCTGCGCCGAAAGACCAAGAACCGGATCTGCTGGAGGTTCCAGACCCCGGCATCGTCGTCAAGTTGGCCGCTACCTGCCTGAATGACCTCCCTGGGTCCTTGCGATCCTCCCGGGGTGATGACGGTGACCCGGCCCAGACGGCCGTCCGGTTCCAGCGCCTCGATCAGGATGTTGCGGCCGAGCGCGTCGGTGAAGAAACTCCCCTCCTGGAGCAGGGTGTTGGGGCTTCGTAAGAAGATATCCTTTTGGACCTCGAGGGCTCGCTGCTCCGACCAGGGGATCACCGCCTCGTTGTTGATGAAGCTGAGAGCGCTGACCGCCAGGCCGAGCGTGAGCATCGGCAGGACGAAGCGCCGCGGGCTGAGTCCGAGCAGCAGGCTGGCCCGGATTTCGCCGTCCTGGGTGAGCCGGGTGAGCCCCAGGATCGAAGCGAACAGCAGTGCCAGTGGGATTCCGAAGCCGGCTGCTGCCGGCAGCTTGAACAGCAAGAACTGAGCCACCAGCGACGGCGGCACCCCGCGTGCCAGAATGTCGGCCAACGCCCCCAGCAGAAAGCTGCCGAGCAGAAGGATCACCAGCACCACCAGGCCGGCGCCGTAGAGCGGCAGCACCTCGCGGATGAGATAGCGGCTGAACCGGGTCATCCCCTGAGGCTCCTGACCGAGAGGACCAGGCCGATCAGGCCGACGGCTGCGGGCGTGAACCAGGCCGCCACCACCGGACCGAGCACCCCACCGGAGAACAGGTCTCCGGCCACGGTCCACACGGCCCAGAACAGCACCAGCAGGACGATGGTCCAGGCGAAACCGGCGCTGCGGCCGCGGAGGTTCAGTCCCAGGGCGCCGGCAACCAGCGCGAAGATGGTTGCGCTCAAGGCGTCGGCGATGCGGCGATGAAGTTGGAAGCGCAGCTCGTTCGCCTCGCCACCGGCGCGGAGCAGGTCGGCGATGCGCACCCGCAGTTCGCCCAGGGTGAGGGTTTCGGTTCGAGCCAGGGTCTCACTAGGGGTGGCCTCGAGTTCGAATGGGAGGGCGATGGTGCCGATCGCCTGGGGCTCTCTTCGGCCCCGAACCACCAGCGCGTCCTCGAGCGTCCACGTGAGGGCGGTGCTGTCCCACACGCCTCGAGGGGCGCTAAAGAGGTCGTCGTCCTGCAATACCAGAATGCCGCTCAGCGAGGCGCTGTCGAGGTCATCGAGATTCGATCGGACCCGGCCGGCAAAGTAGATCGCGTCACCGATCCGATAGGAGACGTTGCTCTGCGTTTCGGCCGGTGGCCGCACGTAGATGAAGCTGTTGATCAGGTTTTGATAGGACCGTTCCGAGCGGGGCTCCAGGTAGCCGTTATTGATCAGCGTGATGCCGCTGACCGCCAGGCCGAAGATCGCTACCGGTGCCAGCAGTTTCAGCGGTGAGGCCCCCAGCGAGTAGGCCGCCTTCAATTCCGAATCCCGGGCTAAGCGGCCGGTGGCGAGCAGTAGGGCAAAGACGACAGCGATGGGGAGCGTAAGGTGCAGAAACCAGGGGAATTTGAACAGCAGCAGCCTGCCCACGGCGCCGAGGCCTGCCTCCTGCTCGACCAGGAAGCGGGCGAACACCGTAAGGGTGTCGATCGAGATGAGGAGGATGAAGGCGCTCAAACCGAGCAGATAGAGCCAAAGGGTCTCGGTGAGCAGGTAGCGGGCCAGACGCCTCAGCACCCTGGCAGTATACCCTCCGCTCGAGCGGCTTCCTGTCCTACACTAGATCCGTGCGAAGCCACCTGATTGCGGTGCAGGCCGAGATGCGCCTCGAACACTACCGAAGCGCCAGCAGCTTCGGGCAAAAAATACGCGCCCTGATGACCCAGGCCGTGGCGGGGCTCGACGGTTCCCCGAGGCTGGTGGCGTTTCCCGAGACGATCGGGTTCCCATTGCTGCTCGCACTCGATCGGTCCGAGCGGCTGCTGGTAACGAGCACGGTCGCCGGTGCGGCCTGGGATTTGGTGCGCCAGGACTGGCAGCAGGTCCTGGCGGCGCTGTGGCGCTCGCGGCGCCTCAGCCTCGCGGCCGCTTTCCATAGCCGTGCGGTTCGGGCCTACCGGGTATTCGTCGATGCGTTTGCCGAAGCTGCCAGGCTCGGCAACGCCACCGTGGTGGCAGGAACCATCTTCTTGCCTCACATCGAAACCGAGGTTGTCAGAGGGGATCACATCGCGGGACCGAAGGTATTCAATACCGCCTTTACCTTTTCACCCGAGGGGCGCGTTCTGGGCCGCACCCACAAGGTGTACCTCACCGCCGGCTTCGAGTCCCGCGCGGGTCTCTCTCGCGGTCGCTTGGAGGCATTGGTCCCGGTCAGAAGCTCGGTCGGTCGGCTCGGCGTGGCGGTGTGTCTCGATGGCTTTTTTGAGGGTGTGATCGATACGCTCGACGGCCGCGGGGCCGAGGTCGTGGTGCAACCGAGCGCCAACCACGCACCTTGGGATCGGCGCTGGCCGGCAGATCCGGATCTCAGTGAGGGCGAGGCCTGGTTGACCTCGGGGCTGCGCCACACCATTCAGGATCGGCGCTCCATTCGCTACGGGGTGAATCCGATGCTCGTCGGCGACGTGTTCGACCTTCACCCGCGCGGCCGGTCCAGCGTCGTTGCCAATCTCCGCTACCACCCGGGGGCGCTGCTAGAAGGCTATCAGGGGGTCCTCGCCCTGGCCGAGACGAGCGACCGTGAGGAGGTTGTTCAGGTAACCGTCGAGCTGCCTTAAAATGCATTCGTTTACATGGCGTGGGTATACGAGTCGCGGTAAGATATCGGGGTGACTGGAACGCTTGGGCTCTTTTCCCTCGTCGACCTCTTTCAGCTCCTCGCGTCCTCCTCGCGCACCGGCCGACTCAGGATCCAGCACCCGATCGGCAAAGCGAGGGTCTATTTCGATAAGGGCCGGGTCGTGCACGCGGAGTTCGATGAAATGGTCGGCGAAGAGGCGGTGTTCGCCCTGTTTCGAGACGAACAGGGCAACTTCGAGTTCACCGTCGGTCTGCCGGCGCCGCTCGTGTCGGTCGAATCGAACACCGAGAATCTGATTCTGGAAGCTATCCGCCGGCTCGATGAGGCGCGCCGTGAGGAGCCGCAGGATGCAGTGCCGCGCGACTCCGTCCCGGTAGTGGTGGAGGAGAACCTGAGCCGCTTTACCCTTCAACACGATGAACAGGCGGTCCTGCAACGGATAAACGGTGCCAGAAACGTGACCCAGATAGCGCTCGATGCCGGGGTCGAACCCGAAGTGGCGATGGAGGTTGTGGGGCGCCTGCTCAAGGTGGGGACCGTGAAGATTCGTGGCAAGCGGGCGAGGACTGCCCGCCTGGTGACGCGCCTGACCGATGCGACCCTCCCAGCGGACTCCGTCGGGCTCGATCAGGGTATTCTCACCACCTGGGAGCGGGCCATCGGGTACCCGCCTAGACAGGTTGCCTGCCGGCTACCAGACGGTCGCGTGAACGTTTTCGACGCGAGGGCGGTGCACGGCGCCGGACCCTACATCCACTTCTCTCGCGACGCGCTCTTCCGGGCCAACCTCGCCGTCGACGTGATATTGCTGGTGCGACCTGTCCTCAGAGCGGAGTGATGGCGTCCCAAGAGCCCCACGAGGCTTCGCCAGCTGCGCTCCCCGACGTTGTCCACAACGACATTCTGGTTCCCTGGCGGCGGTCGCCGTTTCCGCTCGAGTGGCCGCTCCTCTTTGCCAGGCAGGCCCCGCTTCAGCTCGAGATCGGGTTTGGGGACGGACGTTTTACGGCCGTTCAGGCCCGCGGGTTGCCCACCGTCGACCACATCGGCCTCGAGATCTCTGGGGTAAGCGTGCGCCGTGCCCTCGTCAGGGTCAAACGCGAGGCGCTTGCCAACGTCCGGCTGCTCAAGGTCGGGGCCACGTTCGCCCTGAGGAATCTGGTCGCGCCTGCTGGCCTCGACGCCGTGGTGGTGAACTTTCCCGACCCCTGGCCCAAGGAGCGTCACCACAAGCATCGCCTGCTGCAGGCGCCGTTCTTTCGCCTGGCGGCGTCCCGGCTGGCGGCTGGTGGGGAGATCCGGTTCGCAACCGACCACAGCGACTACTTGGCGTTCGCCATCGCCGAGGCCGCAGCGAGCGACCTGTTCGACATAGAGCAGGCCCGACCTCCCGCGGCTGTCTTCGAAACCAAATACGCGCTTAAATGGAAGGCGCAGGGTAAACCCCTGCACTACCGGGTGTTTCGCTACCGTGGAGAGGCCGCGCCCGAATTCCCGCCTCTCGAAAGGCCCGCGACCATGCCGCACGCTCTCCTTACCGGACGTCTCGACCCACCCAGCACCTTTACCAAAGTGGTGCTACCCTTCGCCGAGGGTTATGTGGTGCTACACGAACTGGCGCAGATCGCCGGCCCACGGGATCGCTGGCTACTGCGTGTCACCGTCGATGAACCCGATTTGAAACAGCAGCTGCTGGTTGCGGTTCAGCGCCGTGAGGGAGACGAGGTCATCGTTCGGCTCGAGACCTTTGGCGATCCGATCATCACCCCCACCGTGCGGGGCGCCATTCACGCGGTCACCGAGTGGTTGCTCGCAACCGGCGAGTTTCAGCTCACAGCCCGAAATTACTGAGGCCCGGCGGTGGATCTTCGATTCGTCTCGGTTCCTGAGTTTGGTGCCCCACACGCCATTACCACCCGAGCGGGGGGCGTGAGTCAAGGCCCCTTCGCGAGCCTCAATCTGGGCCTCAGCAGCGGCGATGATGCCACCCGGGTCGAGGCTAATCGCCGACGCGCCTTGCAGGCGTTCGGGGTGCCTCGGACCGCTGTCACGGCCTTCCATCAGGTCCACGGCGACCGGGTGCTCGAGGCCGAGCCGAGCTGGTTTGCCGAAGAGGCCGATGCCGCCACCAGTACCACACCCGGTCTGGCGCTGGTCGTCAGCGTGGCAGACTGTTTCCCGCTCCTGTTTTTCGACCCGGTTCGTGGCGCCGTCGGCATCGCACACTGCGGTTGGCGGGGCACCCCGAAGGGGCTGGCGGGCTCGGTTGTCACGGCCCTCGCCCAGCGCCACGGCTGCGATCCGGCAGACGTTCGGGTGCTCATAGGCCCTGGAATCCGCGGCCCCTGCTACCAGGTAGGGCCGGAGGTCGCAGCAGCTTTCGCCGAGTCGGGCTTTCCCGAGGCGGTAGCCTGGCCCGACGATGAGGGTCGGTTCCGCCTCGATCTGGTGGCAGCCAACAGATTCGCCTTACAGGCTGCCGGTGTGCAGGCGGCTCTGGTGCACGATACCGAGCTATGTACCCACTGCCACCCCAGCAGATTCTTCTCCTATCGGCGCGATCTGGGCCGCACGGGGCGTCACTGGGCCATGGTCCGGACACCGTGAGGGATACCGCTGCGAGGTAGCATGGCCCATGGAGAATTTGCTGCGGGTGATGCGGACCTTGAGGGGTCCCGACGGTTGCCCTTGGGATCGCAGACAGACGCACGCTTCCCTGCGCCCCTACCTGCTTGAGGAGGCTGCCGAGGCGGTCGAGGCGCTCGGGTCGGACGACCCCCACGAGGCTGTCGATGAGCTTGGCGATGTGCTGCTGCAGATCGCCTTTCATGCCGTCATCGCCGAGGAGGCGGGCAGCTACGGCTATCCCGAGATCGAGGCGGCGGTCGTCGCAAAATTGATCCGCAGGCACCCGCACGTGTTCGGCTCAACCGAGGTCGCCGACGAGGCCGAGGTGGTTCGCAACTGGGAGACCATCAAAGCCGCCGAGAGGGTCTCTCCCCGCGATCCGGTGGCCTCGCTACCGCGTGCGCTTCCCACCCTTATGCGGATCGCCGAACTCGACCGGCTGTTGGCCTGGGAGGTCGACGAGAGCGTTGCTGGCGCCTCGCTTAACGACCTCGGGAACAGCCACGAACAGCTCGGCCAGGCCTTGCTCACGCTGGTTCAGCTCGCCCGTCGGGCAGGCATAGAACCCGAGATGGCCCTGCGGGACGCGGCCGCTGCCAGACAGCAGGAGGAGGATCGAAGCCCGTGATGCCGGTGGCGCTCGACCGTCTGGAAGATCGTTTGCGAAGCCGAGGGCGCCAACAGCTCACCATCGACGGATTTCGGCGGGCGGGCGTGCTCGTGCCGCTGCTGGAAACCGACGATGGCCTCGAGGTTCTGTTCACGGTCCGCTCCAGCTCGCTTCCGCACCACGCCGGGCAGATCGCCTTTCCCGGCGGCGGCGTCGAGCCCGGTGAAGGTGCGGTCGGGGCCGCCCTCCGCGAGACGTACGAGGAGATAGGGGTGGCGGTGGCGCCTGAGACCGTCCTGGGCTGCCTCGACGACCACCCTTCGCCGGCCGGGTACGTCGCTACCCCGGTGGTGGCGCGGGTGCCCTGGCCGCAGACGATGGCCCTGAACCCGTCCGAGGTCGACGAGGTATTCACCGTGCCGCTAGGGGACCTCGCCGCCCTCGAGCCCCATAGCGAAGTGCGGCAGCTGCAGCAGGACCGGCGTCGCATCTATCGGTACGAGTGGGGAGAGCGCACCATCTGGGGTTTTACCGGCAACGTCGTAAAGAACCTGCTCGACCAACTCGAGGAGTCTGCCCACTAGGCAGACATGCTAGCCTCGTAGGGATGGCTTCGAAGCGCGGTAAATTGCGGGTTGTGCGGGGCGAGGATGCCTACCCGTTTGTGCTTGGGGAGGTCGTCGAAGGGCTGCAAGCGGCGGGCGTCACCACCGACGACGCCATCCGCTTGGCAAGGGACGCCGAAAAGGAATTTTCGGGCGGCAAGAATCGCGTGCCCATGGCGGAACTTGTACGCCACCTGGCCAAGGGCGTCGAACGGAACCTGGGTGGAGACGCCATGCAGCGATTTCTCGGCCAGACCCCGCCGTTCGTGCCGCTGCTGGTGGATCGTAAGGGCCGGACCGAACCTTTCGATGAACGGGCGCTCGTGAAGGCGCTGAAACCGCTGGACCTCGAATTCAAAGAGGCCTTCAGCCTGGCCCGTCAACTGGGCCAGGGCCTCCGTGCCGAGGGGTACGAGAGCGTTGCCCAGCCGGAACTGAACCAACGCCTGGCGCTGATGCTGGAGGCTCGCTACGGCCGCGAGATGCGCCTCCGCTTCGAAGCGTCGAGCAGCAGGCCGAGCGAACTCATGATCGTCACGGAGGACAGTGGTCAGCTACCGTTCTCGCGCGGGGTACTCGCCCAATCGATGATGGCCAGCGGCCTGGAGCCGGACATGGCCTACAATCTTGCCAAGCGGGTCGAGGATCAGCTGTGGCGACTCGGAAGGCTCGAGCTTCCCTCCAGTCAGGTTCGGCACGTCGCCGGTCAGATGATTCAGGAGGTGGCGGGCGACCCCTTCGCCCAGCGGTATGAGCTGATGGGCTTTATCCACCAGCACGACCAGCCGCTGGTAATTCTCATCGGTGGCGCGGCCGGTGTGGGCAAGTCGGCGGTCGCCTCGGAGCTAGCCTACCGGCTAGGGATTCCCAGGGTGGTGTCGACCGATTCGGTGCGGCAGGCGCTCCGGTCGCTGATCAGCCCCGAACTCAGCCCGGTCCTGCACAGCTCCAGCTACAGCGCCTGGAAATCCGAATTGATGCCTGCCGAACAGGAGGAGGCCAAACCGAAACCCAAGCGCGTGATTCGCGGCTTCCAGTCCCAGGTTCAGCAGCTCCAGCCGGCGCTCAGCGCCATCGTCGAGCGCAGCATTCACGAGGCGACCTCGCTGGTGCTTGAGGGCACCCATCTGGTGCCGGGCATCTCGCCGCAGGGTTCGTTTGCCGGCGCCACGGTTGTCGAGCTGGTGCTGGTGGTCGAGGATGAGGAGAGCCACGCCGTGCATTTCGGCGTCAGGGAGGGCACCACTCGAGCCAAACGCAGCCGCGACGACTACCTGAGCCACTTTTCCGAGATTCGCGTGCTGCAGAACTTCGTGGCCGCCAGAGCCGAGGAGATGGGGGTGCCAGTGGTCGAGGCGGGAGATTTCGATGTGGTGGTCGACCGGGCGATCGATCACGTGCTCGACGGACTTCTCGCCGAAGGCGCAGTTGCAGCTGGGCACTCCGTAGCCGGAAACCGGTAGTCGACACACGGGTGATAAGAATCGCATCTCTCTGACCGCGGGCGCGCCGTACACTGCCCTAGACCCATGATCGAGGGAACCGATGTCATCGCCAGCTATTGAGACGGAACATCTCACCAAGGCCTACGGTCGCCGGCCCATCGTTCGCGACCTGAGTTTTACCGTAAACCCCGGTGAGGTCTACGCCTTGGTTGGGCCCAACGGTGCCGGTAAGACGACGGTCATCCGGCTCGTCTCCGGGCTGGCATTCCCCTCCTCTGGGACGGTGCGGATGCTAGGCAAGGACCCCCATGAGCACCCCGCAGTTCGGCACCGGCTTGGCGCCGTGGTCGAGGCGCCGGCCGCCTTCTATCCGTACTTGAGTGGGCGCTCCAACCTCGAGCTGCACGCCAGGCTTGCCGGAGGCGTCGATCCGGGCCGCATCGACGAGGTGTTCGAAATGATGGAGTTGGGACCCGCGTCGGATCGCAAGGTTGGGGTGTACAGCCTCGGCATGCGGCAGCGGCTCGGCGTTGCCGGCGCCCTTCTGACGCGTCCCGAAGTGCTGATTCTCGACGAGCCCGCCAGCGGCATGGACCCCCTCAGCCTCCACCTGGTACACCGGGTGCTGCAGGAGGCTGCGGCCTCGGGAACGGCGGTCCTGCTCTCCACGCACCACCTCGATGAGGTGGTGGCCTACTGCTCGAGGGTGGCCATCCTGGAGGAGGGCAGCCTGATCGATGAGGTGAATCTTCTCGACCGACGCCAGCGTCACCGAGCCCTGGTCTCCGATGTACACGCTGCCCGGATACTGCTGGAGACGCAGCCCTGGATTCGGCATGTGACCATCCGTGGTGAACACGTGGTGTTCATTCTCGCCGAGGCGCAGGCGCTCGGCCGGGTCGCCTGGACCTTGAACGAGGCCGAAATCGGGCTGTTCGAGCTCACCGAGGACACCTTCGATCTGCGGGCCTACTACCGGGAACAGGTCAGTACCGAGCGGGCAGACCGGTCGGGGGTGTATGCCACCGACGGCAGTATGGCCGAAGGGGGCGAGGAATCCTCATGAGCAAGCTTTTGGCCATGGAGTTCGCCAAGCTCGTCCGGCTCACCAGCGTGCGCTTCAGCCTGGTGGTGCTGGTGGTGTTTCCCTTTTTGTGGGCGTACGCTCCCGGCATCTTCGACGTCTACGGCTTTTTCTTGGTATCGGGTTTCCAGGTCCCAGCCCTGTCGCTGCTGTCGAGCATGCAATTCCTGCTGCCGCTGCTGGTGGCGATAACCTGCGCCGAACTGCTCGGCAGCGAGATCGTTCACGGCACGCTCCCCACGATCCTGCTGCGCCCGGTTACGCGCTCACAGTGGCTGTTGGCCAAGGTCATCGTTGCGGCCTCCCTTCCGTTCCTGATGCTGACCCTGTTCTTCCTCACATCGCTCCTTGCCGGGTCGCCATTCGGCTTTGGGTCCTTCGTGGGTGGCACCGGTGTCGGTGCGGGGGGTCTGCTGGGCGAGGGGGTCATGGCGTCGGGTGCGGCTCTCGGCGAACTGTTGCGTGCCTATGTGATCGCCGCCTACAGCCTGGTGCCGATAGGCCTGCTGGCGATCCTGTTCACGGTGATGTTCATGAACGCCGCCGGCGGCGCTCTGGCAACCATGTCTCTGTTGATCTTCATGCAGTTGTTGGTGGTCTTTCCGTTCCTCGAGCGCTTTCTGCTCACCACCCATCTGAGTGCCTACGTCGCTCCAGTCGGTAACATCCGGTGGGTGGTGGCGCTGATCGCACTCTATTGCGCCGCCTTCGCCGCGCTCTCGGTAATCCTCTTCGAACGCAAGGATTTCTGACCAGACTCTACCCACAGCCTATGTCACGTACACTTGAGGGGTGACGAGCTTCGCGGTTGCCCGGTCGTGGAAGTATATGGCGATGCTGTTGCTGGCGGCAGCGCTGCAGCTCACTGCCGTTGGCGTTGCCATCTCCTACACCGTGCAAGTGGTGGCTGTCTCCGATCAGGATGTGGCCCTCGACCTGTCCCGCGAGCTGCTGCGTCAGGGATATCCGGCCTACGTGGTGCGGGGTTCGAGCGGCGATCGCGATGTCTTTCGAGTCCGAGTCGGCGCCTTCGCCAACCGGGGGGCCGCACTGAGCTACGCTGAGGCGATGCCGGCGGTGGCCGGCGGCAGGCCGGTACCCGCCCTCGCCGAAACCATTCCCGAAGGCATCATGCCGTTCGAACCTGCCCTCTTGGTCGAGGTGGAGACCTCGGCCGGGCTCGAGATCCTGCCGTGGGGCGACCTCGTTGCGGTCCGCATCCAGAATCCCGACGGGCTACCCGCGCGCTACTTCCTGATCGGCGACGACGGGGTCATCGATTTCGCCGCCTGGCTGGCACTGCCGCTCGATGAGGGCGCTGTACTCAGGGTGCGGAACCTCGATCTGTGGCCGGGCACCTGGCAGCAGGAAGATGACGATGTTCGGAGTGCGTTTCTCCGTTCGAGGGTGTCGTTGGTGGCCACCGAGCTCGGTCTCGAGGAGGAGGTGGTGGACGCGGCCGTCTATCGGGAGGCGTCGCCGCCCTACCTGGTCGTGGTGGAGCGGGCCGAGCCGTCACAGGCGGACCCGGGTGAGCTGCTCGCCTTGGGTGTCCCAGGCGACCCGCCGGTCGGTGCCCCAGACACCTTTTTAGGCGACGCCACCGCGCTGCCGGCCGCACCTGTGCCGCTCTACGTGCTGTCGGCCGATCCGCCGGTCGAGGCGGTGTCGGGCGAGTCGTGGCGGGCCACGCCCGACGAGGGGTTCACCCGGGTCGATCCTGCCGACGGTGGCTCCGGCTGGCGAGCCAGCGTCGGGGTGCCGCTGTGGGCCGGCGGGCACTACCTGCTGACCCTCGACGGCACCCACCTGAGGCTGTTTCGACTGTTGCCGCGATGACGGCCACACGAGCAGGGATGCACCGTTGGGCGCGCCCCGTTATAGAGGCTGGGGTAGTACGTGGCTACGCGCCGACCGAGACCGTATCCTGTCCTGCCGTCGTGTCCTGCTCGGCCTGCTCCTGCTCGGCCTGCTCCTGCTCGGCCAGCCACCGCTCCGCGACCATCGCCGCTCGGGTGCCGACGCCGACGCTGGTCGACAGCTGTCGATAGACCTCGTCGGCCACGTCGCCGGCTGCAAAGATGCCGTCGACATCGGTGTAGATCTCGTCGCGAACATCGACGTAGCCCCTGCTATTGAGTGTGACCAGGCCGCCTAGGTACTCGGTATTGGGCACATGGCCGATGAACACGAACACCCCGTCGGCCTCGATGACGCGCTCTTCGTCGGAATCGACATCGCGCACCCGAATGCCGGTGACGACACCGTCGTCGCCTAGGATCTCGGCGACGACGGTGTTCCATTCCCAGTGCATCTTGGGATTGGCGAACGCTCGCAGCTGTGCGGCCTTGTTGGCCCTCAGCTCGTCCCTGCGATGCACCACCGTGACCTTGTCGGCAAATTTGGTGAGGAACATACCTTCCTCGACCGCAGCGTCGCCACCGCCGATCACGGCCACCTCTTTGCCGCGGTAGAAGAAGCCGTCACAGGTGGCGCAGGTGGAGACCCCACGGCCATAGAACTCATCCTCGCCAGGGACGCCCATACGCCGCGGATTCGCCCCGGTGGCGATGATGACCGCGCGGCCATGGTAGTCGGCGTCGTAGCCGTGCACCACGAAGCCGCCGGACGTCTTCTCGAGGCCGGTAACCTCTTCCATGAGGATCTTGGCGCCAAACTTTTCGGCCTGCCGCACCATTCGCTGGGAGAGCTCGGGTCCGCTGATGGCCTCGACGAAGCCGGGGTAGTTCTCGACCTCTTCGGTCTGGGCGATCTGACCCCCGGGAAGTCCTTTTTCCAGAATGATGGTGTCGAGCTGGCCACGGCCAGCGTAGATACCAGCGGTTAGCCCGGCGGGTCCGGCTCCGATGATCACAACATCAGCATGAATCTGGTCCTTCTGGCTCATAAACCCTCCGTCATTGGCGTCATAGTATCAAAGGGGGTAGGGCTGGCATGTACATTTCGATACCAGCGGGGGGTATCTGAGCCCCTCATTCAAGGGACCGCCTCGGTGGTGAACACCCGCGTGGCAGGCCGTCCATCCTCGCCCAGGAGGCCGCTCTCGCCAATATCTACCGCCCCTCCATCATCTGCCACCACCACCAACGGCAGCAGCACCAGTATCCGTTCCCCGGTCTCGACCCGGCGGTCGAGATACGGTTCGGCGGCTTCGTCGGTGCCGGTGATCAGGGTCAACCTGGTGGGCCGCAGAAGGGTCAGCACGAAGCTCGTCTCCTCGACCACAATGACCTGGCGATCGAAGAGACTCTGAGCCTCGTCGAGATTCGTTTCCCGTTGTGAGTCCTCGCGGAGGCGTTCCCCTGCCCCTTCGGTAGGTGCGGACGGAAGCGGCTCAGCAGCGACATCGGGCTCCAGCAGCAACAGGTCGCCGACGATGTCGACCCCGAGCCCTTCGGCTTCGGCCTGGTCTTGGAGCTCGTCGTCGAGGTCGGGCGTGTTCACAGCGCGGGCCGCCTGGTCCGGAACCGCTGGGCCCAGGGCATCCCGGTCCTCGGCGTTCCCGATCGCGCCCTGTGGGTCGGGCGATGTAACCGCTGCAGGCGCTTCCTGGGCCCGGCCCGCAGCTGCCTCCTCGGAAGGCGTCTGATCCGCCTCCAGACGATCCCGGTTTCCCACAACTTCTGTCTCGGATACGGGTGCCAGGGTGTTGAGGGCGTACTCCCGGAGCAGCCAGGGCGACGCCACCAGCAGCGCCAGGGCCATCACCGTTACGGTCAGTTGGGCACGGGGCACCGCCCGCCACGACACCACGCGCCACCGCAGCGCCAGCGCCAGCGCCCCCCAGATCCAGCCAGGCCGCTCGGTCGCGGGTACGAACGCGTGTTCGTCGGCCATGTCCTCGAGCCACATCCGTTGCGCCTCGGGCGCCAGCCACAGAGCCAGCCTGAGCAGCGTTGGGCGGCGGATCTCGGTTGGCGTCGGTCGACGGTTCATGACCGTTCCTCCTGGCTGGGGGCGGCGGGGTCGACCCGCAACGCCCGCTCGTACTCGTCTTCGATCAGGGCCCGCTCGGCGTAGCGGCGTCCCAGGGTGGTGAGCCGATACCGCGCTCGAGCACGGCCGGAGACGAGCTCGGTCGTGCGCCCTAGAAGACCCTCATCATGAAGCCGCCGCAGCAGACCGTACATGGTTCCCGGACCGAGATTGGTCTCCTTCATGAGGTCGTAGCCGTAGCGCGACTCGTGACCGATCAAGGCCTCGAGCACCAGAATCTGTTGCGGGGACGGAACGCGGGTGCGTTTGCGGCGCCTCACGGCTACCGTGGATCCATTCTAGAAGCCGATGCCTCCGCTGCCAAGAAAACTCGATATATCACGAAAAACGTTGCCGCTTCTGATCCCCTACCCCTAAGGTCGGAGGGGACGGAACGCCCGAAAGGAACCCCATGAAACGCATCGTCTGGCTCATTCATCTGTTGGCATTCTCCGGAGGCGCCCTCGCCTTCTGCGGATTCTACGTCGCCAAAGCCGACACCGACCTGTTCAACCGAAGCTCGAAGGTGATCATCGCCCGTGACGGTCCCCGTACCATCCTAACCATGGCCAACGACTTCCAGGGCGATGTCGGCGAGTTCGCCCTGGTCGTTCCCATCCCCTACGCCTTCAGACCGGAGCAGATTCAGGTCGCTTCTTCCGAGATCTTCTCGCGGATCGATGGCTACAGCGCCCCCAGGCTGGTCGAGTATTTCGACGGCAACCCGTGCGATCTGGCCTATGATCGGCTCGAGGACGAGTCGCTTCGACTCCCCTCCGCGTCTCTGGGGCAGCTCGAAGGGCGCGACCGCGCTCAGGTGCTCGGCGTGACGATCGAGGAGCAGTTCTCGGTAGGCGAATACGACATTCTCATTCTCGGCGCCGAGGAGTCCGCTGGCCTCGAGACCTGGCTGATCGAGAACGGCTATCGGATTCCTGTCGGCGCCCGCGAAGCGCTGGCCCCGTATATCGACATGGGCATGAACTTCTTTGTGGCTCGGGTCAACCTCGACAGCTTCGAGGATCTGGGCTTCCGGCAGCTGCGGCCGCTGATGATGGCCTTTGAGAGCAGCGACTTCATGTTGCCGATTCAGCTTGGCAAGATCAACGCAGGCGGCGAGCAGGACTTGGTGGTCTACCTTCTGTCGCCGCGCGGCAGGGTCGAGGTGGCCAACTACCCGACCGTCCGGATGCCGGCCGATGTGTCGGTGCCCGGCTTCGTGGCCAACGAATTTGGTGACGTGTATCGTGCCATGTTCGCCACCGCCCACGAACGCCATGGCCGTGAGGCGGTCCTCATGGAATACGCCTGGGACATGACCTGGTGCGACCCGTGTGCCGAAGCGCCCTTGAACTTCGAGGAGCTGCGTCAGGCCGGCGTGTTCTGGCTCGACGAAGGCAACGGCCTCCCGAACGTGTTCCTGACCCGTCTTCACCTACGCTACGACGCGGCCACCTTCGCGGAAGACCTGGTCTTTCAGGTCACCGACGACCGCCAGAACTTCCAGGGGCGGTACGTCATGCAGCACCCATTCCAAGGTGCGCTCACCTGCGACCAAGGGCAGGCCTACGCCGAAGCTGTCGTGGAACGGCAGTGGCAGGAGGCGTTGCAGCTCGCTGAACTGACCGGCTGGAATATGAGCGACATCTGGACACGCGTCGACGTGTACCGGCCCGAATTCCAGATTCCTCCCTGGTGGCAGCGGGTGTTCGGCGCCCTCGGCCTCCCGTAGAAGCGTACACCTGCGATCGCGCGGACCGGTGGACGGTCTCGCGCGATCGCAAACATTTTTGGTTTTGTAACAAAAGCCGCTTTCCCCTTAGGGGAAATTTCATTGAAAGAGGGTCCCGGTAGCCGTGCTATCGTGACGTCTAAGGAAGAGTCTGGGGAGGATGGGACGGGCTGGACTGAGAGTAACCCGGTGGCTTGGCCATCACAACGTCCAATTTCCTACCCACAGCTAGACCACGATTGCACGGGAGCTGCCATCCTTTGGTCCGGGAGGCGGTTTCGACAGAGCCTGGGAGACGCGGATGGATCGACCTTCAAAACCCACCATGCTGCTCGGCGACGATGCCACCGAACAGGTGCCGATCGACGCCATAGTTCAGCTGTTCGGTCAGGACTGTTTTACCGTCTCCGATCTGAGGCAGGTGGGGCTGCCCTTGATCTTTGTGAGCCCCTCATTCGAGAGTGTTACCGGCTACGAACCCGAGGAGGCGATCGGGCGGGACCTAGGCTTTCTTCAGCGCGACGACACCGAACAGCAGGGCAACCAGCTGTTGCGCGAGTCGATTGCTCAGGGGGCGCCTTGCACCGTCATTCTGCGCAACTACCGGGCCGATGGGACCCTGTTCTGGAACGAGCAGCAGCACTATCCGCTTAAGAGTGTCTCGGGCCGGGTTACCCATCTGGTAACCGTTCAGCGCGACGTGACCGAGCGCATCAACGCCCTGATGTCGCTCGAGGTGGGGGAGACCCTGGCGGCCAGGATTCAGAGCGACGGCCGCTGGTTCGGCTACAGCTACCTCATCAAGGAGGACGACGAGGTGTCGATGGTGTGGGCCAGCAAGGCCTGCGCCTCGATGACCGGCTATCCCGGTTCGCATCTGCTCGATGCCGGTCTGGCGGTCGCCCTCCACCCGGACGACCGGGACGCCTTCGCAGCGCGGAGTCTTTCGCTGCGTGACCAGGAGGCGAGGACCGACCAATACCGGCTGGTTACGCGATCCGGAAAGGTGTTGTGGGTCGAAGATTTTGCCACCCGCATCTGGGCATCGGCCGAAGCGGGCGTCACGGCGGTGCACGCCTTGGCCCGCGACATAACCGAGAGCAAGCGTACAGAACCCGGTCTCTTGCACCTGACGCACTTCGACACCCTGACAGGCTTGCCCAACCGTCACCTCCTCGACGACCGCATCCAGCAGGGACTGTTTCAGGCCAGACGAAGCGATCGAGAGTTGGCGGTAGCTCTCGTCGATCTCGACAACTTCGGTTTTGTGAACGAAACCATCGGTCGCCGCCAAGGAGATCAGGTCATCAAAGAGGTGGCCCGCAGGCTGCGGCGTTCGGTGCGGCGCACCGATACGGTGGCCCGCCTCAAGGAGGACACGTTCGCCATCCTGCTGCCCGATCTTTCCTCGCCGTTGGAGATCCTTCCGGTTCTCGACAAGCTGTACCAGGCGCTCGGAGAGGACTACCTCGAGGGCACGGTGACCATGAACCTGTCGGCCAGCATCGGGGTAGCGCTTCACACCGTCGAAGCCCGAACTGTATCCGATCTGCTGAGCTTCGCCGGCCAAGCACTTCAGGCAGCAAAGGCGAAAGGGAAGAACACCTTCAGATTTTTTCAGGACGATCTCAATGAAGCCATGCATGAGCGGCGGAGCTTTCAACGCGAACTGCGCCGAGCGCTCGATCGCGACGAGCTGGTGCTCCACTACCAGCCTCGTGTCAACCTCCAGACCGGAGAGATCACCAGCGTCGAGGCGCTGATTCGCTGGGTGCACCCTGAACGGGGGCTGCTCAAGCCGGGCGAGTTCCTGCCCGTTGCTGAAGCCGGTCACATGAGTGGCCGCATCTTCGCCTGGGTGCTAGACCACGCCTGCCGCCAAGCGAGTCTGTGGCGGGTCTCGGGCCAGCGCCGGCGGGTGGCCGTCAACGTCAGCGCTCAGGCGCTCGCACGCGACGATTTCGTGGAGGTGGTGAAGCGCGCACTGGCACGCTACGACCTCCACCCGGCGCTGCTCGAAATCGAACTGACCGAAGGCACCCCGATGGACGCCATCAAAGACGCCATTCCCCAGCTCCAGCTGCTCAGAAACCTGGGTGTACTGGTGTCGCTCGACGACTTCGGTGTGGCCTACGCGTCGCTGGCCCAGCTTCGGCACCTGCCGATCGACAGCCTCAAGATCGACCGCTCGTTCGTCCAGGCGCTGGGCACCGAGGGGGACCACGACGAGCTCGCCATGTTGAGTTCTATGATCACCTTGGGCAAGAGCCTAAACCTCACGATCGTGGCCGAAGGCGTCGAGACCCAGCAGCAAAACCGCGCCTTGCAGGAACTTCAGTGCGACGAGGGGCAGGGCTTTCTATATTCCCAGGCCGTACCGCCGGAATATGTCGGCGCGTCGGCACCGAGCTGACCTGTAGGTTCGGGGTTGTCTGATCCGACCGGCCTTCCTAAGGCGAGCGCCAGAATTCAACGGTTCCAAGAAGAATGAGGGCCACCTCTGTAAATACCCCTACGGACGATCGCGTCGCCCGCGGGTACACTGGCTCGATATCGACGTGACTGCCTTATAGAGGAGCCCCCATGAATCCGCTGCTGTCCCGAGATGTTCCCATACCGTTCGACAAGATCGAAGCCGGCCATATCGTGCCCGGCCTGCGTCAGGCGTTGACCGAGGCTGAGGCGGAGCTGAACGCGCTGGCGACGGCTTCGGGTCCACGGTCCTACGACAACACCATCCGCCGGCTCGACGACCTCAGCGAACGCCTGGGCCGGGCATTCGGTATCGCCAGGCACCTGACCACCGTCGCCACCACACCCGAGGTGCGCGAGGCGTTCAACAGCGTCCTACCCGAGGTTTCGGCCTTCTTCGCCCGGCTGCCCAACAACGAAGGCCTGTGGACGGCGGTCAAGGCCTTCGAGGGAACCCCTGAAGCAGCCGCGCTCACAGGGGTACCCAAGCGACATCTCGAAAAGACGATGCGCGAATTCCGCAGGGCGGGGGCCGATCTTCCCGCCGACGACAAGGCCCAGGTCGAGGCGATCAAGATCGAGCTGGCACAACTCCAGACAAAGTTCTCGGAAAACGTGCTCGATGCCACCAACGATTTCGAACTGATTCTCAGCGACGAAGAAGAGCTCGCCGGTCTGCCCGAGTCGGCCGTTCGGCAGGCACGGATCAGCGCTGAGGCCAAGGGGAGTGCTGGCTACCGCTTTACCCTACAGGCGCCCTCGATCCTGCCCTTCCTGAAGTCGAGCGAGCGGCGCGAGTTACGGGAGACGCTCTACCGTGCGTTCGTCGATCGGGCTGCCTTTGGCAGCTACGACAACCGTCCCCTGATCGGCCGTATCCTCACCCTCCGTCGCCAGTTGGCCAGCCTGCTCGGCTACGACACCTTTGCCGACTTCGTGCTCGAACCACGGATGGCCGGCACGGGCGCCCGGGCCTCCGAATTCGAACGGGAGCTAAGAGACAGATCCGAACCCTACTTTCGGGCCGAGGTGACGGAGCTCGAGCGGTTCGCCCGCGAGTCCCTCGAGCTGGAGAGACTCGAACCGTGGGACGTGGCCTTTGCCAGCGAGCACCTGCGCAAAGCCCGGTACGATCTCGACGACGAAGCTCTGCGCCCCTACTTCGCTCTCCCCAACGTGCTTGGTGGGCTCTTTGAAATATCGCGGCGGCTCTTCGGGGTGGTGGTGCGGGAACGCCAGACCGACGCTGTCTGGCA
Source organism: Trueperaceae bacterium (assembly GCA_963662295.1). GTDB lineage: Bacteria > Deinococcota > Deinococci > Deinococcales > Trueperaceae. The sequence goes on along the minus strand of OY759346.1, from coordinate 1,943,407 downwards.
TGCCGACGTGACGTTCTACGACCTCTTCGACGACGATGGAACCTCGCTCGGTTCGTTCTACACCGATTGGCATCCGCGCGAAGACAAACGCGGGGGCGCCTGGATGAATCCGATGGTCACCGGCGGGCCCGGCGAGGAATCGTTCGCGCCGCACCTCGCGGTCGTGACCGGCAACCTAACCCCCCCTCAGGATGGGACCGTGGCGCTGTTGACCCACCGTGAGGTGGAGACCGTGTTCCACGAATTTGGGCACCTGCTCCACCAGCTGCTGTCGAAGGTCGAGGTACGAGCCCGCGGGGGCACCTCGGTGGCCTGGGATTTTGTGGAGTTGCCGTCACAGATCATGGAGAACTGGACCTGGGAGCGCGAGGCGCTCGATCTGTTTGCCCTCCACGTCGACAGCGGCGAAGCGATTCCCGACGACCTCTTCGAACGTATGGTGCAGGCACGCACCTTCCAGGGAGCGATGGCCCAGATGCGGCAGCTCAGCATGGGGACCGTGGATCTGCTGCTGCACACCGAGTTCGATCCCGAGGTTGGCGACGATCCGATCCTCTTCGGCCAGCGGGTGATGGAGGCCTTCAGTGTCCGGCCCGAGTTCGCTCATAACAACTTCCTGGCCTCGTTCTCGCACATTTTTGCAGGCGGCTACGCTGCGGGCTATTACAGTTACAAGTGGAGCGAGATGCTCGATGCGGACGCCTTTACGCGCTTTCGTGACGACGGAATCTTCAACCCGGCAACCGGTCGTGCGTTCGTGGCGGCGATCCTGTCGCGAGGAGATGGCGACGAGCCGGACGCCCTGTTCCATGCGTTCATGGGCAGACATCCGAAGGTGGATGCACTGATCGAGCGCACGCTTGGCCGCAACGCTATAGCCGCCGGCGACTGATGGCGGCAACCACCGTTCCCGAGCGCGAGGCGATCCCACCCGAGCACCGCTGGAACGCTGCCAGCGTGTTCCCGACAGCCGCTGATTGGGAGGTAGCCTACGACGCCGTCGAGGAAATGCTGGGCGAGTTTGCGGCCTTTACAGCGGGTTGCGCATTGAGTGATCGTGCTTCATGCTGAGGCATGGCGCACTCTACCGACCTCCGAGAACGCATCGTAAACGCCGTCCTACACAAGCGTTACACCCTCCATGAAGCCGCAGACACGTTCGACGTTGGAACCGCCACCGTCAGTCGCTACCTCCGCCGCTACCGCCAAAGTGGAGATCTCACCCCCAGAACCTCCCCGGGCCGCCCCAGCGCCCTCCATGAGCACCAGGCATGGGTTGAGCAGAGCCTCATCAGCAACGACCTCACCCACGACCAGCGCTGCGACCTTTTCTTGGAGAGAACCGGCGTCCGCATCAGCAGAGCGACCATGTGCCGCTGGGTACAGAGATTGGGATCGACGAGAAAAAAAGACGATCTACGCGAGTGAACAGAATCCAGAGGCCCGGTGGAGGTTCCTGGCTTGGATCAGAGGTATTGACCCGCACCGGTTGGTGTTCGTCGATGAGAGCGGCTTCAACGTCGCCATGACCCTGCCCTACGCCTACGCCCCACGTGGACAACGTGCCGTGGGTAGGGTGCCGAAGAACCGTGGGGAGAACACCAGCCTCGTTGCAGCGATCAGTCTCGATGAGGGTGTGGGTGACGCGATGACGTTGACCGGAGCGGTGGATGGCGTGGCGTTTTTAGCGTACATCGAGCAGGTCATCGCTCCGAAGCTGAGGCCGGGGCAGATCGTGGTGATGGATCAGCTGGGGGTGCACCGCAAACCGGAGGTGCGGGAGGCGATCGAGGCGAGGGGGTGCGAGTTGGTGTTGTTGCCTGGGTACAGTCCGGACTTCAACCCCATTGAGTTGGCTTTTTCGAAGATAAAGGCGTTCGTGAAAGCTGTGGGGGCGAGGACGAGGGGAGCGTTGGACTCTGCGATCGCGGCTGCGCTATCGACGGTGTCGTTGGGGGATGTGTTGGGTTGGTTTGAGCATGCCGGAGTCACCAATCACTCATTCTGAGAACCGCTGTAAGGGGACCCTGGCGCACGGATCCGACCGCCTTGCGGATTGCCTCGAATTGGGCGATCGCCTGCGTGCCGAAACCGGCAAACTCCAGGTCTACGCCACCATGGCCTACAACGTGGACAGCCACGACCGGGCTGCCCAGGTCCGGGTCGAGCGGCTGCGCACCCTAGGTGGGCGGGTGGCCCAGGGTACGGCTTTTTTGCAGCCCGAGCTGCTCGACATCGGTGTGGACACCCTGAGGGACTGGATTCGCAGCGAAGCGCGGCTCAGCCACTACCACCACTTCACCGTCAGGCTCGAACGGGCGGCGAGGCACACGCGCTCCGAGGAGGTCGAGGAGCTGCTCGGAGCCCTCACGGCGCCCTTCGGCTCAGCTACCCAGGCCCACGGTGTGCTTGCCAATACCGATCTCGATTTCGGCTCCGCTACCGATGAGGATGGCGCCGAACACGACATCACGCAGGGCACCATTGGAACGCTCCTCGCCAGCCGCGACCCCGCCCTTCGCCGGGATGCCTACCGCCGCTACGGCGACGCCCATCGCGGCGTTCGCACCACCATGGCGGCGCTGATGGGAACCGGGGTGCGCCAGAACCTGATGCTCGCTCGGGCGCGCCGCTACGAGAGTGCCCTGCACGCCGCGATGGAGCCCCAGGGCTTGCCGATCGAGGTCTTTCACAACCTGATCGCGACCTTCCGCAGCAAGCTTCCCGTGTGGCATCGATACTGGCGCGCCAAGAGGCTCATGCTCGGCCAGGACAGCTTTCATCCCTCCGACGTCCAGGCGCCGCTGGTTGACGATCCGCCGGTGGTGCCGTACGACCAGGCCGTCGACTGGTTGTGCAGCGCACTCGAGCCCCTCGGTGCGGACTACATCGAGGCCCTGCGCCGGGGCGCTTTGCAGGACGGCTGGGTCGATCGCTACCCGAACCGTGGCAAACGCATGGGCGCCTTCTCGACGGGCGTTCAGGGCACCCATCCGTTCATCATGATGAGCTACAGCGACGACGTATCCGGGATGAGCACGCTCGCTCACGAGTTGGGCCATTCGATGCACTCCTACCTGAGCTGGAGGTCGCAGCCGCGGGTCTACAGCGGATACAGCCTGTTCGCGGCCGAGGTGGCTTCGAACTTCAACCAGGCCATGCTGCGGGCCCATCTGAGGGAGCGCTTCGAAGGGGATCGCCGGATGCAGCTCAGCATCATCGAAGAGGCGATGGCCAACTTCTACCGCTACTTCTTCGTGATGCCGACGCTGGCGCGCTTCGAGTTCGAGATCCACGAGCGAACCGCCCGGGGGGAGGCGCTGTCGGCCGATCTGCTCGACGGTCTCATGGCGGACCTGTTCGCCGAGGGTTTCGGCGACGAGGTGGCTATGGACCGGGAGCGGGTCGGCATCACCTGGGCCCAGTTTCATACGCATCTGTACAGCCGCTTCTATGTCTACCAATACGCGACCGGGATCTCCGGAGCGCACGCGCTGGCCCGCGGTATCCTCGACGGCCGCCCGGACGCGACCGAACGTTATCTCGATTTCCTGCGGGCCGGCGGTTCCAAGGACCCGCTCGAGGCGCTGCTCGATGCCGGTGTCGATCTGCGGAGCCCAACCCCGGTCGAGGAGACCTTCGATGTCCTGGAACGGTTGGTGGAACGACTCGAAGGGCTGGTTCCCTGATCGGCGAGGGCAATGTCATTGCGTCTGCCCACCGGTCCCATCGGTCTCGCTAACGACGAGTCGGCCAGCCATATGTGCCCGCAGCAGCAACCCCGCCCCGAGATCGTAGTCTCCGACCCCGGCTGACACCCGCTGGCTGCGGAGATAGCGGTCGTAGAGAGCTGTTACCCAGGTCGCCAGGCCGTCACGCCGAAAGCCGACCGCCACCTCTCGCGAGCGTGCAAGATCGTCGCGGGACCGCTGCGGGAGCTTCTCGAGCTGCTCGCTTCGTGCCTCCTCGGAGAGCCCCGCCGTGACCCTGGACCACGCGTAGAGCGCGGTGGCGTAGCGGGCGTAGGCGTGCGGCGCCTGTAAGCCGGCGACCGCGGCCAGCAGATCGGCGTCCGCCTCCCCAGCGAAACCGGCAAGGTGGGCCAGTTCGTGTGCCGCTACCGCGACGCGTGCGGCCTCGGGAAGCCCGCCGTCGACGTGGGCTTCGAGGGTAAAGGGTGTGACACCACGCCGCTGAACCCACTTGCCAGCAACGATCCGGCCGGCAGCCGTCGAATCCGGTCCGGGAGCGTCACCCGCACGCCGCTGATCTCTCGAGTGAGCTGCTCCAGACTTCGCGCCAGGGCGGTCACCGCCCCGGCGACATCGGGCTCGGCGTCGGCATGGTCGGTGACAACCCTGGCGAGGGCGGTCGCGAGATCCGACCAGCGCTCCACCGTGGGTTCGGCCGCAGGCAGAGCCAAGAGCTGGCTGGCAGGGAGGCGTCCGTAGTTGAGCCCCCACGCCAGATAGAACCAGATCGTGATCAGGGCGAGCCCCATGAGCGCCTCGAGCAGGCGCCTGCCGAGCCCGCGACGTCGCACCAACGCCCGCACTAGGCCAAAGATGAACAGCACGAGGGCGCCAGCTTTTCCGACGACGGCCACCGGGAAAGGCAGCGCCGAGGTCAGCGGGACGAGCGTCCGTGACAGCGAGGGATAGAGCCCCCGGGCGTACCAGGCCTCGATCGTCTGGGCAGGCGCCAGTGCGGCTGCAACGGCGAGCAGCACGGCCGCCACCGCCAGTGCCAGCGCGAGGACCGTCCGGCTCATTGGGTCCCTCCGGCCAGGTAGAACACGGCGGCATCGTTGGTCAGCTGCCACCCGGTTTCGGCATCATCCGAATCATGACGCACGGAGTGTAGCACAGCTTCGCGCCGTTGTCACCAGCGGTGGTCAGGCGTCTCGCCGCCACCCTTCAGCACGTTCCAGATGCTGGCGCGTGAGCAGCCACCAACCGTTGCCGGCCGCCCTCAACGGCGTCGGTCCCAGGTCTTGATCGGTCTGGACTTGCAGTGCGGTGATCCCCAACAGGTAGATGCCGAGCCGGGCCGCGCCGACGGTCACCGCCACCTGCGCCCATGGAAGCACGACGCTGCCCGGAGTAGCGGCGAGTCGCAAATGGCCGATCTCGCCGACCCGCTGAACCGTCGCCGTTAGCGGTGCGGCGGTGGTGATCTCGAGCCGACTCGGCTGGTCGCCTTCGAACTCGGAAATGTCGGCGCCGATGTCGAGCCCCTGCTCGCGCACCTGAAAGCGCGAACGGGCCTGAGGCAGCCGAGCGTCGTAGCGCCGGCTGAGGTCGGCGATCAGGTGCCTGTGGCGGCGCTCCAGGCGTTGTCGCTGCCGGCCGCTCCAAAGCCCCGGATCGCTGAGGGCGTCCTCGATCGCCATGAGTTCGTCCTCGAGTAGCTCCAGCGGATCCTCGGGTTCGCCGTTGGGCAGTTCACCAGCTACCGTTACAGCCTCGGCAGCAGCCTCTGGCTCGAGCCTGCGAATTCCGAGCTGGTACCCCCTGAAACCGCCGCGGTACTCGACCACTTCGCCCTCCTCGAGCGAGATGATCCTGGTGGCCACCCGTTCGACCAGGTGCCGATCGTGGCTGGCGAACACCACCGTCGCATCGGTGTCTGCCAGCGTTTCCTCGAGGGTCTCAATGGTGGCCAGGTCGAGGCCGTTGCCGGGCTCGTCCAGGAACAGCAGATTGGCCTCGCTAGCCATGAGAAAGGCGAGTCCGGCACGGGCACGCTGACCGCCTGAGAGTTCCCTAACTGGGGACGACCGAGCCGCATGAGGTACCGATACCAAGGCGAGGAGTTGGTGCGCGCGCTCCCGGCTGACCCACCGCTCGAGCTGGACCAAAGTCGTAGCGTCGTCCTCGAGGCCACGGCCGCGTTGGTCGAACATGTGAGGCCGGGTGCCTTGGGATAGTGCGCGCTCCGCCCGGTGATCGTCGGAGTCCAGATCGCCCGCCAGGAGCCGTAGCAGGGTAGTCTTGCCGCTTCCGTTGGGGCCCAGCAGCGCCATGCGATCGCCCGATTCGATGCGTACGGCAGCATCGAGAACGACGGCCTGGCCGCCGTAGCGTTTGCTGATTCGGGTGGCCACTAGCGCCGGCCCCGGCTTGCCCGGTGAGGCCAGTGGCAGCTTCGCGGTGTCGTTGCCTTGAGGTACGATCGACCCTCCGTCGAGCGTTTTCTGTAGGTCCCGTTCCATACGTTTGCGGCGTCGTTGTGCCCCACTTCCGCCCCACGAACGGAGCTGCTCGACCGTGTTGTGGACGCGGGTCTCCTGTCGGGCCTGCTGTTTGGAGAGCTTGATCTGCCTGCTTCGCAGGTGATCTCGCTGCAGGCGAAAGGTGCTGTAGTCGCCGCGCGTGATGGTGACGCCGGTGCCCGACAGCTCGGCGATATGGGTGCAGACTTCGTCGAGGATGAAGCGGTCGTGCGAGGCGAGTATCAGACCCCCGCTAAAGCCGCTGAGAAACTGTGCCAGCGTAGCTCTGGCGGGCAGGTCGAGGTGATTGGTCGGCTCGTCGAGAAACAGCAGCTCCGGGTTTGTGGCCAGGGCGAGCGCCAGGCTTAGCCGTCGTTGCTCCCCTCTCGACAGCGTGTCGGCGTAGCGGCCGAGCGAGGTCTCCGAAAAACCAAAGGCTGATAGCAGGGATTTGGTGGTGGCCTCCGCCCGGTAGCCGCCAGCCTGCTCGAACGCCTCGACGAGGCTGCCGTAGGACTCGAGCCGGTCTTCGCCGGTCGCGAGGCGGGACTCCTCCTGGCGTAGCTGACGCTCGAGGTCGCGAAGGTGCGTCTGGGCCTGCTGCAACAGCTCGAACAGGCTCAGTGCGGGCAAATCGACATTCTGAGCAACGAGCGAGGCACGTACCCCGGGTGCCCGGATCACCCGCCCTTCGCTGGGCGCCAGGAGTTCCGCGAGAACCTCTAGCAGCGAGCTCTTGCCGCTTCCGTTGGGTCCGACCAGACCGATCCGGTCGCCGCTGCGAACGACGAGGTCGACCTCGTCGAACAGCAGCGTGTCTTGGCGATAGAGGGCGAGGCCCTGACCTGTCAGCAGTTCCACCACGGTGTCTCCAGCAGACCATGGTAGCGTACGCCTCGCCGGCGCTGCGTCTCTAGTCCTCAGGACGGCTTCATTCCTGCTTGTCGTCTGCCGGGTGCGGCGTACCGGTAGCGGCCGTACACTGGAGCTATGAAGCGGTTTACCGGCCGCGGGGCCAACCAGGGCTTCACCTGCCGTCACTGTGGGGCTGAGGTGCCCGCTGTCGACAACGGCAGCTACCGCAACCACTGCCCTCGGTGCCTCTATTCCCTCCACGTGGACATTCTCCCGGGAGACAGGGCCAGCCACTGCGGTGGGTTGATGGAGCCGGTCGCGGTCGAGCATAGCGGCAAGAAAGGGTGGGTGGTCGTCCACAGCTGCAAAACCTGTGGAACCCTAGGCCGAAACCGGTCCGCGCTCGACGACGAGGCCATGCCCGACGACTACCGGCTGTTGATGGCCATCTCGGCGCGCCCTTCCTGAACGGAGCGCCGCCGGGGACTTGGTACACTTTTCGTAGAGCCAGATCTCGAGCGATCGGTCTGCTCCAGAGGCTCAGCTTCAGGCTCTCGCAGCCTGTGGCAGCGATCAGACGCAGGCCTGACGGCGTGGCGCCAGAAGCGGCCGCCGCAGTTCAGGGGGCGATAGGATGGCGGACAAGATCTTCATCAACGGGGTGGTGCGGAGCATGGTGCCTGGGCGCGAGCCGGCTCAGGCCCTGGCGGTCACCGGGTCGCAGATCGACGCGCTAGGCGGTGCGGCCGAGGTGATGGCCTTGCGGGGTCCCGGGACGGAGGTCATCGACCTCGAGGGACGCTGCCTCCTTCCCGGCTTCCACGACAGCCACGTGCACCTGACCCAGCACGGCTTTGAGCTGAGCCAGCTTCGGCTCGACGAGGTGGGCACCCTCGAGGAGGCGGTCGACCTGGTGGCCGAACGGGTGGACTCGATGGCGCCGGGGCGGTGGCTGTTGGGGGCCGGATTCTCGTTGCAGCGTTGGGGAGTGGATTCCCTTCACCGGAGGGATCTAGACCGGGTCAGCAGCCATCACCCGGTGCTGCTGCGCTCGCAAGATCACCACGGTGCCTGGGCCAACACAGCTGCCTTGAAAGCGGCTGCGGTGGGGTCGCATACGCCGGACCCACCACACGGAACGATCGTGCGCGACGCCGACGGCACACCGACGGGCATGCTGCTCGAACGGGCGTTCGAACCGCTTAGAAACGCCGCTCCGAAACCCGATCGTAGCGACATTCGAGCGGCGCTCGCTCGAGCGGCCACGCACCTTGGCTCGCTCGGGGTCACCACCGTCCACCACATGGCCTTCGAGCCTGTCGACCAGTGGCGCGAGCTGGCACTCGCCGCTTCCGACAGCGACTATCCGCTGCGCGTCTGGGCCTGCGTGCCTCACGAGGATATCGAGCACGCAGCTGCCGTCGGCCTCGCTACCGGCCAGGGTGGGGCGAACTTCGCGGTGGGTGGCGCCAAGTTCTTTGCCGATGGTGCTCTCGGTAGCCGCACCGCCTGGATGCTCGACCCCTACCTGGATCGTGGCGGCCTGGGCGTGGTGGTGGACGGTCCTGATACCCTGTCAGAGCGGGTGCCAAAAGCCATAGCAGCCGGATTGGTTCCCGTGGTGCACGCGATCGGCGACGCTGCCGTGCGGGCCGTTGTCGATGCCCTCGAGGCCCAGCAGTCGGTCTGGCGCAGCCTCGGCATGCGACCCCGTATCGAACACGCTCAGCACGTCCATCCGGACGATGTCGGCAGGCTCGGGTCGATGGGACTGATCGCCTCGATGCAGCCGATCCACCTCACCTTCGATGCCGCCTCGATTCGGGCGGGGCTGAGCGATCGCCTCGAGCGGGCCTACCCGATGCGGTCCCTGAAGGCAGCTGGGGCAACCCTGGTTTTCGGTTCGGACACGCCCGTTGCCGATCCCGACGTTTTTGTCGGCCTCAGAGCCGCCTGCCGCCGGCTGGGCAGGGATGGCCCGCCGCTGACGTCAGACGAGAGCTTGGGGCCTGACGAGGCACTGGCTGCCTACACCCGTGACGCAGCCTACGCGATCGGCCGCGAACGCCGCTCCGGCCAGCTCCGGCCCGGCTATGACGCCGACCTGGTGCTGCTGTCGCACGATCCTGTGGACGACCTCGACGATCTAGAGGTGGCGTGGACCGTCAAGGCCGGTCGCTTCAGCCACGGCGGTCCTAGCTAGCTGGCGTGCACCTGGACCTCGCGGACCCGACCGCGCGGCGACCTGGTCGCCAGGTGCAGGACGGTCTCGGCGATCTCGTCGCGAGCGATCCAGGTGTCGGGATCGGTGTTGGGCATCGAAGCGCGGTTGCCGGGCGTGTCGACGGCACCCATGGGATAGAGGATGCTTACGCCGACCCCCTGAGCCTCGACCTCCGCCCGGACAGAACGGAGGAAGCCGACCACGGCGGCCTTGGCGGCTCCGTAGGCGGGCATCCTCGAGCCCCCATGCACCGCTGCCGCTGCGGAAACGCCCAGCACAAACCCCGATCCGCGGGCGAGCATCCCCGGCAGCACCGCGGTGGTGGTATTGAACAGGGTGCTCAGGTTGATAGCGAGTTGTCGTTCGAGATCTTCGGGCGTTGCTTCGGCAGCACTTTGCATGGCGAAGCCGCCGGCGATGTTGAGCAGGGCGTCGAGGCGACCGTACTCGGCCTCGCTGGCGCTGACGGCGGCAATGGCGTCGTCGGCCCGTGTGAGATCGACGCCGAGACTAAGGCTCGCCGGGAAGCGCTCTTCGAGTTTCGTAACGTTCGCCTCGAGGTCGAGCAAGGCCAGCTTCCAACCGGCGTTGCCGAAGGTGGTGGCGATGGTACCGGCGATCGCTCCCGCCGCTCCGCTGATAGCTACTACCTTGGTTTCGTTCATGCGGCGCCTCCTGCCGTGGATGGTGGCTATCCCAGTTTGGGACTGAGACGCCTATCAGGCTATACTTTTTCATGCTCGATACCAATCACGACACGGCCGTCGCCGAGGTGCAGCTCGATGCGTTGCTGGTTCGTGCCCGAAGCGCCAGCCGGCTGCTGCCCGAGGCCGACCGCATCGCCGGCCTGGCTGAGATCGTCGCCACACTGCTCGCCAACCAGGAAGAAATCCTGGCAGCCAACGCTCTCGACGTTGCCTCCGAGCGGCGCAAGGGCACGCCCGACGCCCTGGTCGATCGCCTGAGTCTCAGCGCCGAGCGGATTGTCGGTATCGCCGACGCGGTCCGTCAGGTGGCGTCACTCCCCGACCCTGTGGGGCGGGTGCTCGACGGATGGCGGAGCGACGAAGGGCTGCACTTTCGGAAGGTAACGGTACCCTTCGGGGTGATCGGAATGATCTACGAGTCGCGACCAAACGTTACCGTCGACGCCGCAGTGCTGGCGCTCAAAGCGGGGAGCGCAGCGGTCTTGCGCGGTTCGGCGAACGCTCTGAACAGCAACCGCGTGCTGGTGCGTCTGATGCGCGCTGCGGTAGCTCGGGCGGGTCTTCCCGAAGACGCCATCCAACTGATCGACTCGCCCGATCGGGCGCTGGTGACCGAGCTGCTGTCCGCCCGCGGCAAGGTCGACCTGGTGATTCCACGAGGAGGGGCGTCGCTGATCGACCACGTGGTGCAGAACGCCAAAGTTCCGGTGATCGAGACCGGGGTCGGCAATTGCCATGTGTTCGTCGACGCCAGCGCCGACCTCGACAGCGCCCGCCGCATCATCGTCAACGCCAAGGTGCAGCGGCCCGGCGTGTGCAACGCCGCCGAGACGTTGCTGGTCCACGAGTCGGTGGCGCCGGACTTCCTGCCCGCCGCTCTGAACGAACTCCGCGAAGCCGGGGTCGAGCTGGTCGGCTGCGAGCGCACCCGTTCGGTGGTGCCCCACATTGGCACGGCGGACGAGGCAGATTGGGCCACCGAATATCTGGACCTCAAGCTTGCGGTGCGGGTCGTGGACGACGTCGGCTCCGCCATCGACCACATCAACCGCTACGGTAGCCAGCACTCCGAGGCGATCGTGACCGAAGACAGGCGCCATGCCCAACGGTTCCAGCGTGAGATCGACGCTGCCGCGGTTTTTGTCAACGCCAGCACACGGTTCACCGACGGGTTCGTGTTCGGGTTCGGAGCCGAGATCGGCATCTCGACACAGAAGCTGCACGCCCGCGGTCCCATGGGCCTCGCTGAAATGGTGACCTACAAGTACCTGGTCGATGGGGACGGTCACGTTCGCGAGTGAGCGAAACGGCTGGCTGACCACAACACGTTTTTCTGGTTTCAGTGTTTTTTCGGCTTTTTTGGTTGAAAATCACGCAGTTTTTCGTTTTTTCGGCAGATTCTGGCTGGAATTCGCTCATTTTCTCTGTATTTCGCCTATTGTCGATGACCTCGAATTGCCCTGTTGTGTGGGTTTCGAGAGCTGTGGACGGCCGCTGGCAGGACCGTCCACCCCATCGGTTGCCGAGGCGAAACCAGGGTCTCGGATCGGCGCCCGAAATGCTGACCTTAGAGCGATGTGAGAATTCTTAAAATTTTTCGTCCCAGACGTCAAAAATCGATTGACCAGCTCCCTGAAAAGAGGTACAATTTAAGGTAGTGTTGACAGGGCATTCAAGCCCTGGGACACACTGCCTCTCAGGGATGACGGAGGTTCCCCTTGACGACGAGCTATACCGCCAAGAACATTCAGGTTCTCGAGGGTCTCGAGGCCGTCAGGAAGCGCCCTGCCATGTACGTGCAGGGTGGGACCGGTATCGACGGGTACCACCAGCTGTTGACCGAGATCATCGACAACGCCGTCGACGAGGCGCTGGCTGGCTACGCCGACACCATCGAAGTTACCCTCAATGTCGACGGGTCCGCCTCGGTGCAGGACAACGGGCGCGGAATTCCGGTCGATATCATGAAGAAAGAGGGTCGTCCGGCTATCGAGGTGATCTTCACCGAGCTGCACGCCGGCGGCAAGTTCGACTCCAGCGCCTACAAGGTATCCGGTGGCCTGCACGGCGTGGGCGCCTCGGTGGTCAACGCCCTCTCGGTCTTCCTCGAGGCGGACGTCTGGAAGTCGGGCAAGGCCCACCGCATCCGCTTCGAAGGTGGCGAGGTCAGCTTCCCGGTGCAGCTGGTCGGCAAGGCCAAACGCGGCCAGCGCGGCTCGCAGGTCACCTTTCAACCCGACCCCACCATCTTCAAGGATCTCCAGGGGTTCGATTTCCAGCGGGTGCGCCGTCGCCTTCGTGAACTCGCCTACCTGACCGGCGGGGTGACGTTCATCCTCGTCGACCTGCGGCACAGCGAAATTCGGCGCGAACAGTTCCAGGAGGAGGGTGGCGTCGCCGCCTTCGCCGACAACCTCGCCAAAGAGGGCAATCGGCTCTACGAGAAGCCGATTCTGATCCGCTCGACCGCGCTGGTCGAGAACGGCGACCAGCGCGAGGAGATCGAGGTCGAGGTGGGGATGGTGCATGCCACCGGCTATCACCAGACCGTCCTCACCTACGCCAACATGATCACCAATCGCGACGGCGGCACCCACCTCACCGGCTTCAAGACCGCCTACACCCGGGTGCTCAACAACTACGCCAAGGCCAAGAATCTGATCAAGAAGGGCGATCCCGGCCCCACCGGCGAGGATTTCCTCGAGGGCATATCGTGCGTGATCTCGGTGAAGCTCTCAGATCCGCAGTTCGAGAGCCAGGCCAAGGTGAAGCTGCTCAATCCCGAGGCGCAGAGCGCAGTGCAGTCGGTGGTCTACGAAAAGCTCGGGGAGCTGCTCGAAGAGAACCCCAAAGTCGCCAGGATCATCATCGAGAAGGCCGCCAACGCTGCCAGGGCCCGCGAAGCCGCCCGCAAGGCCCGCGACCTGGTGCGTCGGGCGAATCCGCTCGACAACGACGAGCTGCCCGGCAAGCTGGCCGACTGCCAGTCCCAGGACCCGGCCATCAGCGAAATCTACATCGTCGAAGGAGACTCGGCCGGCGGCAGCGCCAAACAGGGTCGTGAGCGCCGATTCCAGGCGATCCTGCCGCTGCGTGGCAAGATCCTCAATGTCGAGAAGTCCAACATCGGCAGGATCCTCAAGAACACCGAGATTCGGGCCATGATCGCCGCCATCGGCGCCGGTATCGAAGGCACGGGCGACGATCAGCACTTCAACCTCGACGACGTCCGCTACCACCGGATCATCATCATGACCGACGCCGACCACGACGGTTCGCACATCCGCACGTTGCTGCTTACCTTCTTCTACCGCTACATGCGCCCGCTCATCGACGCCGGTTACATTTTCATCGCCCAACCGCCGCTCTACGGGGTTCGCTTCGGCCGCTCCAAGGAGCTTACCTACATCTACGACGAGCCTTCCTTGCAGCAGCTGCTCAAGGCCAACCGGGGCAAACGCTACGAGATCCAGCGCTTCAAGGGCCTGGGTGAGATGAATCCCGAGCAGCTCTGGGAGACCACCATGGATCCCGAAACCCGGGTGCTGAAGCGGGTCACCATCGACGATGTCTACGCCGCCAGCGAGACCTTCGAGGTGCTGATGGGGACCGACGTTCCCCCGCGGCGCGAGTTCATCGAGGACAACGCCCACCTGGCGCAGCTCGACCTCTAAGCGGGGCTGCTCGACAACATTAGATTTCCCGACAGGGCCGGTACACAGCCGGCCCAATTTTCGTGGGTGGGGTGTCGGCACCCGTAACCACGCCAAGCGGGTGGGCCGCCGGTGTCGCGTCGGGAGCTACCTGGGCGGTTGGCGGTGCAAGCCTCTAACGGTACCAGCTTTTACCCCAGCAACACTTCCGGATTGAGGAGATGTGGAACCGTTTTACCCGCCAGGACGGCTGCGATCGCCTCGCCACAGAGATGCGCCATCGCTGCACGAGCCTCTTCCGTCGAGGATCCAAGGTGCGGGGTCAATACCACATTGTCGAGTTCGAGCAGGCCGGGATGGATCGTTGGCTCCCGTTCGAACACATCGAGCCCGGCGCCGCGAAGCGAGCCGTTTTCGAGGGCTGCCACCAGGGCTGCCTCGTCCACCACAGGACCGCGTCCGGTGTTGATCAGCAGCGCGCTGCTCTTCATGGTCGCGAGTTCGGCAGCACCGATCAAGTGGTGGGTGTCGGAGGTGAGGGGGGTGTGGAGGGACACCACGTCGCTGCTGCGCAAGAGATCGGGCAGCTCGGCGCAGTAGACCGCGCCGAGGGCCTTCTCTGCTCCTTCATCGCGCCTCCGGTTGTGGTAGAGCAGGCGCATGCCAAAGCCGAGCGCACGTTCCGCCACCGCCGTGCCGATTCGGCCCATGCCCACCAGCCCGAGCATCTTGTCGCGCAGCTCGAGTCCCAGCAGCGCCAGCGGTTTCCAGCCGTTCCAACTACCCCCTGCAACCAGCCGGTGCCCCTCCAGCACCCTGCGGCCGAGCGCCAGGATCAGCGCCCAGGTGAAGTCGGCGGTGGCGTCGGTCAACACCCCGGGCGTGTTGGCGACCGCGACGCCCCGCCTGGTGCAGGCGGGGACGTCCACGTTGTCGTAGCCGACCCCGTAGTTGGCGACCACGCGGAGCCCGGGGCCTGCCGCAGTCAGCAGTTCGTCGTCGACCAGGTCCGATGCGAAGACGATCAGCGCTGCGCAGCCCCGAGCCCGCTCGAGGTATTCCGGGCGGGGAATGGCGTCGTCGCCCTGCCGCACCACGCTCTCGACATCGAGGTTCTCGAGTGGGGCGAAGGCGGCGTCTGGCAGGCGGCGGGTTGCGAAAAGCTGGAGCATACCCTGATGGTACCGTCTGGCGTCGAATGTCGGTACCAACGGCGCGTGGTTTTACCGATGGGCCGCTTACGGAATGTCGAGGCCGCTCCGGAGAGCGTTGACATCAGACATACTCAGTCCCTGACCGCGGAGGGGGGCGACCTCCTCGGCGGCGTAGGGGACGAAGTCGACGACCAGGGCGTCGTTGCCCCAGGCGGCGAGTTCGTGGTTGAGTACTGCGGCGATCTCGGCGTCGGAAAGCTGCTGCCAGCTGGGCATCAGTCCGCTGTAGCTGGTTTCCTCTACGACGATCTCCCCCTGGAGTCCGTAGAGCAGGACGTTGATGAGATAGGACCTGCCGCCATCGGTGTTGTAGATCGCCGGCAGGTGCCTGGCGAGCGGTGGGAAGGCCCCGGGGATGCCTTCGCCCGTGGCCTGATGACAGCCGCTGCAGTTGCCGAACAACGCGGCTCCGTCGGGCTGTCCCTCGGCCTGATCTGCTCCTTCGGCAGCGTTCGCGCCGATGGCGACCAACGTGAGCCCGACCCCGCGCTCCACCACCAGCTCCATCGCGGTGTCGACATCGATGCGGGCACGGTCGGCGCCGATTCGCTCGAAGCCCTCGAGATCCTCGCTGGCCTCCGCCAGGGTGGCCTCGAATTGACTGGTATCGGCCGGCTGCAGGCGCCCCTGGGGTCTCGAGGTGGCGAGGATGAGAAGGCCTGCGATGACCGCCACCATGCCGACGCCCGACGCCACGAAGGCTGCGCGTATCATCTGGGCGCTGAAGATGTATTGTCTGGTCGGTTCGGGCATGCTAGTGGCCCTCCGCGTTTGCCAACCGAGGGTCGTTCACCGGAAGGACGGGCCGCGAGGCCAGCGAACGGAGGAAGAAGAACAGCACCAGGCCGCCGATGCCGACGATGAGGATGATATCGAGCGGCCGCAAGGCGAAGCCGCTGCGCCCGTAGGTTGGGACGATGAAGAAGAACATGTTGGTGAGCTGCACTACGATGGCCCACATCGACACCAGTACCAGCGCCCTGCGTTTGCGCTTGACCCAGCGTGACAGCAGGACCAGGAAGGGGGCGAAGAAGCCGAAGAAGAGCAGGAACAGCCCTACGATCGACCAGCCGGGCCCAAATCTGAGCACATACCAGGTGTTGGTCTCGACCACATTGTTCGACCACAGAATGATCAGCTGCGAAATCGAGGTGTAGGCCCAGAAGACGGTGAAGGCCATCAGGAAGTTCCCAAGATCCTGGAGCCGTTTGGCGGTGAGCAGCGCATTCACCCGTTCGTTGCGGGCGGCCACGATCGCCATGACCCCGATGATGAACGCAATAGCGGTGATCGCCTGGCTGATCATGAAGATCACCCCGTAGATCCCCGACCACCACACCGGCGTCAGCGACATACCCCAATCGACCGCGGCCAGGGTCATCGTCATGACGTACATGATGATGCTCAAGCCGGCCCTGCTCTTCATCTTGTAGCCGAGCCTACCGCTGTCGGCGGCGTCCTCATCCTGCTGGGCGGAGTTGCGCAGGTAGCTTCGGGCGATCAGAATCCAGGTCAGGAAGTAGATGGCGGCACGAACGATCCAGAACGGTGTGTTCAGGTACCAGGACTTCCAGGCGACCGAGGGGTGCGCTTCGAGGTAGACGGCGTCGGTCCACAGGTAGAGTCCGCCGGTTGCGAACACCAGCGGGATGAAGAACAGCGCCATCAGCGGGAGCAGCGAGGCACCGGCCTCGAGCGGTCGTTGGATCAGCGCGCCCCAGGGGCCGCCTGCCACATGGTTGGTCAGTAGCAGGACCAGGCAGCCGAGCGGCAGGCCGATCCAGAACAGGAACGCATAGAGGTAGGACTCGAAGAAGTCCGACCCGGCTATCAGTGCCACCAGCACGCCGACCGCCAACCCGGCCACCCCGACGACCAGGGCCGTCTGTTGCGAGCGCGGGAATAGGAGGGTGTTCGAGGGAGCCTGCATCAGCGGCTCCCCTCGAGCTGCTCGAGCAGCATACGCGCTTCCTCGGGAATATCGCCGACAAAGGCGTTCTGGCTGAGTTGCAGGGCCTTGATGTAGCCGGCAATGGCCCAACGGTCCTCGGTCGGGATGCGCGAGGCGTAGCTGAACATGCGGCCAAAACCGTTGGTCATGGCGTTGTAGTAGTACCCGACCGGCGCGTCGAGTAGTCGCTGCTCGTGGAGCGACGGCGGTTGTGGGAATCCCTTCTGAACCACGACGCCCTCGCCGTTGCCGTTGTAGTTATGGCAGGGGGTGCAGAAGATGTTGAACCGTTCCTGGCCCCGCTGCAACAGCGAAACGGTCAGCTCCAGGGGGAGTGCGGTGACCAAGCCGTTTTCGTCCTGGCCGTCGAAGAAGTCGGGGTCGATGGCCCCGCGCTCCCGCGACACCGTACCCTCGATCAGCGGACGGGCCGAGGCTCCATCGGCGAAGAAGGGGCTGGCTTCGAACGAATCCGCCCGCGGCTGGTCGTACATGTTCAGGCCGCAGGCGCTGAGCAGAAATGCCAGCCCCATGAGGCCGAACAGGGTGATCCGGTGGCGGGCCATGCTAGCGCTCCACTTCCGAGACCTGTGTCGGCGAGAGCAGGTCGAGAAAGGCGCGCGTCTCGACCAGATCGAACTGCTCGTCGCGGTGTTCGATGGCCAGGAAGAACTTGTCGCGGGTCACATTCTCGAAGTTCGGGGTGTTGAATATCGAATGGTAGGGCCGTGGCAGCCCGTTGCGGGCGAGCATGAACAGCCCGGCCGTGAAGGCCGCGATCAGCACCGCGGATTCGAAGGTGATCACGATGAAGTTGGGCCAACTGTTGAGCGGCTTCCCGCCGATATTGAGCGGGTAGTAGATGTTGTTGGCGTACCACTGCATGAAGAAACCGCCCAGGCCGCCCAGCGTGCCCATGATCAGCACCAGCCAGCCCAGTCGGGAGGGTCGCATTCCCAGCGCCTCGTCGAGGCCTTCGACCGGGTACGGGGTGTAGGCGTCGGTCTTGGTATAGCCGGCGTCACGGGTGGCTTCGGCAGCCGCCATCAGCGACTCGGCATCGTCGAACTCCGCCACCAGGGCGTAGAGATCGGCGTTTTGGGCGACGCCTTCGGGGGCGATGGTTTCGCTCACGACCCCACCTCCTCACCGTGGTACCGCTGGCGGATCTCTTCGAAGTCGTCGTCGCTCCCGTGAAGGGTGTCGTGATGGGCCAGCTCCTTCATCTCGGAGGTGGCGATAGCAGGGAGCAGGCGGATGAACAGGAAGAACAGTACAAAGAATAGCCCCAGCGAACCGAGGTAGAGCGACCAATCCCAGACGGTCGACACGTAGTCGTCCCAGCTCGAGAGCAGGAAGTCCTTGGTGAGGGAGACCACGATGATCACGAAGCGCTCGAGCCACATGCCCACCGACACAATCAGGGCGATGACGAACAGGGCGAGTGGGTTTTGGCGCACCCGCCGGAACCAGAGCGGCTGTATCGCCACCCCATTGCAGGCTATCAACAGCCAGAAGGCCCACCAGTGGTCGGCCCCGAAGATGCGGTTGAAGATGAAGTACGTCTCGAATTCGACGCCCGAGTACCAGCCCATGAACGCCTCGACCACATAGCCGTAAAGCACGATCAGACCGGTAGCCAGCATCAGCTTCGCGGCGTTGTCGAGGTGGCGTCTGGTGATCAGCTTCTGGAGGCCAAAGCCCCGGCGCAGCGGTATCGCCAAGATCAGCACCATGGCGAAACCGGCGAACACCGCTCCGGCCACGAAGTAGGGCGGGTACACGGTGTTGTTCCACCCGGGTACCTGCGCCACCGCGAAGTCGAGGGCGATGGTGCTGTGCACCGACAGCACCAGCGGGAAGGAGAGGGCGGCCAGCAGCAGGTAGGCGCGCTGGTACCGTTGCCAGGCACGTGCAGAGTTGTTCCAGCCGAGGCACAGGGTGCCGTAGAGGATCTTCTGAAAGCGGCTGCGGGCGCGGTCGCGGAGCGTCGCCATGTCCGGGATTAGGCCGATGAACCAGAACAGCACCGACACACTGCCGTAGGTCGCAATGGCGAACAGATCCCAATCGAGGGGGCTGCGGAACTGTGGGAAGAGCCCCATGGTGTTGGGGTAGGGAGCGAGCCAATAGAAGACCCAGGGCCGCCCCAGGTGCAGGATCGGGTAGAGTCCGGCGCACACCACCGCGAAGATGGTCATGGCCTCGGCAAAGCGGTTGATCGAGGTGCGCCACGGTTGCCGGAACAGCAGCAGAATGGCCGAGATCAGGGTTCCCGCGTGGCCGATCCCGATCCACCACACGAAGTTGATGATCGGCATGCCCCAGCCGACCGGTACGTTGTTGCCCCACACGCCGGTTCCGGTGCTGATCAGTACCACGATCGAAACCAGGTACAGGCTCAGAAAGGCCATGGCGATGCTGAAGCCGATCCACCACCAGGTCGGGGTGCGGAGGGGACCCGCCAGGACCGGGTTAAGGACGGCATCGTCGATGGAGCCGGCGGTCTCACCGGGAGCGATGACCCGATGGGTTTCCGCTTTGCCCGAAACGACCGCCATTACGAATCCACCTCCACCGGGGCTACCAAGCGCGGGTTGGGATTGGTCACTTTGGCCAGATAGCTGGTCCGCGGCACGGTGTTGAGTTCATCGAGGACGGTGTAGTTGATGGCGGACGTCTTGGTCTGGGTCACCACGCTGTTGGGATCGTTGATGTCGCCGAAGACGATAGCGTCGGTTGGACAGGCTGCCTGGCAGGCGGTCACCACTTCGCCGTCACGGATGGTGCGCCCTTCGTTGTTGGAGGTGATGCGGGCCTGGGCGATGCGCTGGGTACAGTAGGTGCACTTCTCCATGACGCCGCGGCTGCGCACGGTGACATCGGGGTTGTTGGCCAGGCTGAGTTCGGTCGCGTTGGTACCCAGTTCGGCGTACTGCAGGAAGTTGAAGCGACGCACCTTGTAGGGACAGTTGTTGGAGCAGTAGCGGGTGCCGACACAGCGATTGTAGACCATGGCGTTGAGGCCTTCGTGGTCGTGTACGGTGGCGCCCACCGGGCACACCGGTTCGCAGGGCGCCTGCTCGCACTGTTGGCACGCCATCGGCATCGAGAAGAACTCCGGATTGTCGATGTCGCCCTTATAGTAGCTGTCGACCCGAATCCAGTGCATCTCGCGACCGATCCGGACCTGATCCTTGCCGACGATAGGGATGTTGTTCTCGGCCTGACAGGCGGCCACACAGGCGTTGCAGCCGGTGCAAACGGTCATGTCGATGACCTTGCCCCAGGCGTAGGACTCGTAGACGTAGTCCGGATAAAGGTTCGATTCGTGCTCCTCTACGGGGTGCGCGAAGTGCGGCTTGGCCGGTTCGTTCTGGAACGCTACCAAACTGCCGCTGCGCACGATGTGGCGCCGTTCGCCGGTCCCGTCGAGAGCGTGATGGGTCTGGGTATCTGCCAGTTTGAAGCGCCCACGTGCCGGTTGCGCCGCGACCGCTGTCGACCAGGGCTCCCCACCGCTGCGCAGGGCGTACGCGTCGAATCCCAGGCCGCTGCCGATACGACCGGCATGGGTGCGGCCGTAGCCCAGGTTGAGAACGACGGTCCCCACGGCCTGGCCGGGTTGCACCCAAACCGGCGCTTCGACGTCGCGGCCGCCTGCCGACAGGGTTAGCAGATCTTCGTTGGCAACGCCGAGCTGCTCGGCAGTGGTAGGGCTGAGTAGCGCCACGTTGTCCCACGTCAGTTTGGTGAACGGGTTGGGAAGTTCCTGGAGCCAGCCGTTATTGGCATGACGGCCGTCGCCGATGCTTGGATCGAGCCGGAACACCGCCTGCAGGTCGGTTTCTTCGGGAATGTCGATGGCGAACGGTTGCAGGCTCGGCTCCTCGCCGGCAGCCTCGCTGCCGGCCACGGTGCCGCGGTAGACGGTGCGGCGCCAGAAGTCGTCGAAGTCCCCTTCGACCCGGCCTCGCCAGTAGCTGCGAACGATGTCGTAGCCGCTGGCGTCGTCGCCGAGCAGGACCGCCAGCAGCTCGTGGGCCGAGCGGCCTCCGAACAGAGGAGCGATAAGCGGTTGCATGATGGTCGTGGTGCCGTCGCTGGAGCGCGCGTCGCTCCAGGCCTCGAGTTCGTGGACCAACGGTGCGTGCCAGCTGGATCGCGTGCCTGTCTCGTCGAGGTAGTGCCCAAGGTGGACACTCAAGGACACACTATCTAGTGCAGCGCCAAATGCGACATCGGCTGGAGCGGTGAAGACCGGATTGCCGCCGATCGTCACCAACACCTCGACCGATCCGTCGTTCATCGCCTGCGCCAGGTCGCGGAGGCTGGCGCCGTGGTCTTCCGGCCGTGCCTCCACGGGTTGGTGGTACCGAACCGTACGCCCGACGTTCCCCAGCGCCTCGTTCATGGCGTGGGCCAACGCGTGTACGGCCGCCGGCTGCTCGTGTCCGGCGATCACCAGCGACGACCCCTGATGGGCGTTCAGGTCTTCGAGCAGCGCGTCGAGCCACACCTGGTCTATGCCAGCGGGGAGAGCCGCAGTCGGGGCATCGACCCCGAGGCCCTGCGCCACCGCTGCGGCCAGTGCAACCACCCCGGCTGGGGTGAGGGGTATCCGATGGTCCGCGAGCGAACCGGTGGTGGTCGGAAAGGTCTCGACCTGGTAGAGGCGATTCATGCCATCGTCAGCAGTGCGCACGCGCCGCCGCGAGGCGAAATCCTTGGCGTGGCGCAGACGACCCGGGCCGCTGTAGGTGAAGTCGGCATCGAGCGACAGGATCACGTCGGCCTGGTCGAAGTGGTAGCTGGTGGCGATGTCCCTGCCGAAGGCCATGCGGGCGCCGGCCACCGCGCTGTCGCCGTGACTCGTGTCGTACTGATGCCACACCGCCTCGGGGAAGCGCGCTAGCAGGTCGGAAATCTGTCTGGCTAGCGTCGGCGAGGTCACGGTTTCGGTGAGCAGGCGCAACCCTCGTCCCTGGTCGAGGTTCTCGACCGCAGCCGACACCAACGCGGTGAGCTGCTCCCAGCTGCGGACCTGCCCGCCCTCGAGGACGGTGTCGGAGCGGTCCGGATCGTAGAGGCTCAGCACCGAAGCCTGCGTGAGCGCGTGGGTGGCGCCCAGGCTGGCCGGGTGGTCGGGGTTGCCCTCGAGCTTGGTGGGCCGGCCCTGATGACTTTCGGCCAACACCCCTTCGGCGTAGCCGCCGTGAAGGGCTGCGGTGGCGAAGAAGAGCGGCCTGCCGGGGATCATCTCTTCGGGAGCCTGCACATAGGGCACGATCTTCTCGTGCGGCAGGACCGGTCGGGCGCACGCCCCGAGTCCGGCGAGGGCCAACGAGGCCCCCAGCAATTTGAGTACATCCCGACGGTGCCATGAGCCCTCGAGGGGAGCCGCCTGGCGGGGAAACTCCTTATCCATGAAGTCTCTGAAAGCTTCGGTTTCGGCCAACTCATCGAGGCTGCGCCAGTAGTCGCGGCCCGTCTTGTCGCTGAGGCGTTCGCGAATCTCTTTGATAGACAATTTTTCGTTCATCGGTGACATGTCGAGCACTGTAGGAGCTTCTCCGTGTTTATGTGATAGGTCTCCACCAGCTCGCGGCCGAGTTCGAGCTGATCTGTAGGGGGCTCATACGCCAGGTTGAACACTTCGCTGCGGGGCCGCACGAACCGTTCCGGGGCGCGGTGGCATTCGAGGCACCAACCCATGGTGAGCGGTTCGTTCTTCCAGATCCCTTCCATCTCGTCGATCTGGCCGTGACAGTTGCTACAGCCGATGCCAACCGATATATGGGCACTGTGATTGAAGAACACAAAGTCGGCGAGGTCGTGCACCCGATTCCAAACGATCGGCGTGCCGTCGTCCCAGCTCGCCTGGACCGTGGCGAGAGCGGGGGCGCCGACGCGGATTTGCGAATGGCACGTCATGCAGGTTTCGGTCGAGGGTACGGTTGCATCGGCCGAGACCTCGACCGAGCTGTGGCAGTAGCGGCAGTCGAGGCCGAGCTGACCGGCATGCAGATTGTGCTTGAAAGCGATTGGCTGCTCCACCGGCACCCGAACCCTGTTGTTAGAGGTTCGGGCGTACACCAACAGCGACGTCACCAGCAAGATCGTGAACACGATCCCGCCGTAGATGGACCACTTGGCGAAGGCGTTGGCGTTGGGTGGAAAATAGTTGGGCATCAGGCCAATCCGGTGGGTGCCACCGCTGGCCCCAGGCCGGCCTTCGCACCGCTGACGGGTCGCCTAGGGATATCTACCTCGGTCCGTTCCAGAACGCAATTGACAGTGTGACCCTCAGTCCTAAAAAATGGCGGCATAAAGCCGCATATCTAGAACGTTCCCAGTGTGACCCTCAGTCCTAAAAAATGGCGGCATAAAGCCGCATATCTAGAACGTTCCCAATGTAACATGTCGCGAAAAACGGGTAGCCGGGACAATTGTCCTCGACGCTACTTCTGGCCGAGAGGTCGTCGGCTGTCCCCGTGGTAGGACCCCATTGTGAGATCTCCTCGCCGGCAACGGCCGCGTTTTCATCGATTACACGGCGCGTCCCGACGGCCGCCTGAAAAAATGGTGGAGCCTGCCGGAATCGAACCGGCGACCTTTCGCTTGCAAAGCGAGGTTACTCCAAGCATCGCCTTCAACCATAGTCACCGAAAACGCGTCTGAGAGGCGGCCCTTGCCAGCGCGCTCTCATCTAGATTCAATGCTGTTAAACGGTTTCCATCATCTTCCTGCGGTAAACCTGCGGTAGAACCTCTTTGACGAACGAACGAGTTTTTCAGCTGAACCTCTTTGACGAACCCCCGACTTTTTCAGCCCGGTAGGGCTGTAAACTCGAAATGTCAACTACGAAGGTTCGGGTGGTTGCCTAAGCACAGAGGTAAATTAGAACCCTACTCTCAGCCCCACCGCAGCCCCGACCCCATTTACACTCACGGCGAGACCACTGATCGGGAAGTACGATGTGATCCCGCCCTCCGCGAAAACCCTGAATTCAAGGTTGAAAAGTCAATTAGCGAAAAAAGAATGCCCATCGCCAGCGGCGCCGAGATCGGCGTGATATCAGCCGCGACCCCACCCAAGAACTCGAGACTCTCCGAAGGTTGAAAAGTCAATTAGCGAAAAAAGAATGCCCGGGCCAGCGGCGCCGTAGATGCTAAGCGCCCCCACCTCCTCCTCCGGGCTGGGAGACACCGTTCGATCGAGCGACCCGAACTCACGTTGCGAAACTGGTTCAGCGGCTCGAGGGGTCTGGCAACTCGGCAGTCGTGTATCGCAGCGACCTTCACGGCGATCCCGCGACGCCGATTCTCGAGGTTTATTCCGGTGATCCCTTCGCTCGCCTAACCTCGCTCATGGTCGCTCCCTAGCCGCCACTCAGCTCCAGCAAGGCGTCCCTCACCTGGTCGAACTGCCGTTCGATCTGCGTTATGAGCGCCTCGGCACCATCGAGCTGCCCCTCTTTCGACTGTTCCTCGAGCTGGTGACAGCTCGAGGAGAAGGCGCTGGCCCCGAACTCGGCGCCGTTCGATTTGAGGCTGTGGGCGAAGCGGCGCACCTCGGCGGCGTCGCCAGCGGAGAGCGCCGCCCGCAGGTCCTTGAGCAGCCCCGGTGCGTCGTCGAGGAAGGTGTGGATCAGTTCAACGAGGAAGTCGTCGTCGCCCCCCACCACTTCCCGCAGGTTGGCGAGCGCCGCGGGGTCGAGCAGGTCGCTGCCGGCCGCCGGCTCCGGCTGGGCCGGCTCGAGCGCGGTCGCCGCGGCGCCCCGCTCGAGCGCCTCGACCAGCGCCGCCACCCGGATCGGCTTGCTGACGTAGTCGTCCATGCCGGCTGCGAGGCACAATTCGCGGTCGCCTGCCATGGCGTTGGCGGTCATCGCCACGATGAAGGGCTGGTCGCTGTCGGCCGGAAGCTGGCGGATCCGGCGGGTCGCCTCCAGGCCGTCGAGTTCGGGCATCTGCACGTCCATCAGCACCACGTCGTAGCTCTGCCGCGACACCGCCTCGAGCGCCTCGAGGCCGTTGGCGGCCACATCGGCCCGGTAGCCCAGCCGCGCCAGCAGCCGCAACGCCAGCTTCTGGTTGGTGGCGTTGTCCTCGGCCAGCAGCAGCCGCAGCGGCAGCCGCACCGCCATGTCGCTGTCGAAGGTGGGGGCGTTGGAGTCCTTGCGCCGCAGGCGCCGGGAATCGGAATCGGTCACGATGCCGATGAGCGCGTCGAACAGCTGCGACGGCTTGATCGGTTTGTTGAGGAACGCGGCGAACTCGGTGACGCCGGCGCCCACCTCGCGGCGGCCGAGCGAGGTCAGCATGATCAGCGGCAGCGTCTCAGCGTCGCGCTCGCGCCGCAGGGCGGCGGCGAGGGCGACGCCGTCCATCTCCGGCATCTGCATGTCGAGGATGGCGATGTCGAACTGCATCCCCTCACGTACCCAGTCGAGCGCCTGCTTCGGGAAGGCGGTGTCGCGCACCTCCATCCCCCACGACTCCGCCTGGACGATGAGGATGCGGCGGTTGGTGGCGTTGTCGTCCACCACCAGGAGCCGCTTGCCGCCCAGGTCGGGAGCCGCCTGCTGGAAGCGGCGCTCGGGCCGCTCCGCCGCCTGGGCCACGATGTCGAAGAAGAAGGTCGCGCCCCGGCCGGGGACGCCGTCGCTCTCGATCCACATGCGACCGCCCATCATTTCGCTGAGCCGCTTGCTGATGGCGAGCCCGAGCCCGGTGCCGCCGTAGCGGCGCGTGGTCGAGGCGTCGACCTGGCTGAACGAGCGGAACAAGCGGTCCATCCGGTCGGCGGGGATGCCGACGCCGGTGTCGCGCACCGAGAAGTGCAGCGTGGTTTCGGCTCCGGCCTCGCTCGTTTCGCCGTCGGCGCTCACCGACAGCACCACCTCGCCCCGCTCGGTGAACTTGACCGCGTTGCTGACCAGGTTGACCAGGATCTGGCGCAGCCGGGTCACGTCGCCGACGATCGCTTCGGGGGTGCCAGGAGCGATGATGTAGGCGAGATCGAGCCCCTGGTCGGACGCGCGGGAGGCGAGCAGATCGAGGGCGCCCTCGACGCACTCGCGCATGTCGAAGGCCTGCTGTTCGAGATCGAGCTTTCCGGCCTCGATCTTGGAGAAGTCGAGGATGTCGTTGATGATCGTCAGCAGCGACTCGCTGCTGTTACGGACCGTCTCGGTGAAATCGCGCTGATCCGCGTCGAGCTCGGTGTCGATCAGCAGGCTGGTCATGCCGATGATGGCGTTCATCGGGGTGCGGATCTCGTGACTCATGGTCGCCAGGAAGGAGCTCTTGGCCTCGTTGGCCGCCACCGCCTCGGCCCGCGCCTCCTGCGCCTCGGCGAACAGGCGGGCGTTCTGCACCATCTTCTCTACGTACGAGGCGATCTGCTGCAGCAGGTGCGTGTCGCGTTCGCCGAAGCTGCCGACCTCGGGGCTGCTGACGTTGAGGGTGGCCACGAACTGATCGCCGAAAATGAGCGGCGCCATCATGACCGAGTGCATCCCATGCTCCGCCATCTTGCGGGCGTCGACGTGGTCGCTCTGGCGCAGGTCGTCGAGGCGGGTGAGCCGCTGGGTACGCAGCACCTCACCGATCAGCGACCCTTCGAGGGGCAGGTTCTTGCCGATGGGTACCAGCTCCTCCTCACCTCGGAGGGCGTACACCTCGAACTCGTCTTTGTCGGCGATCACGATCGCCACGCTGCTATGGTCCGCCGGGAAGATGCGGGGCATGTATTTGGAGATGGTCTGGTAGATCGCCTGTTCGTCGGCGGCGAGGCTGAGGTCCTGCCCCATCTCGTTGAGCAGCGCCAGCCGCTGGGCGTGCTCCTCGGAGCTCTGGAACAGCTGGGCGTTGTCGAGCGCCAGCGAGGCCAGCTCGGCAAAGCGTTCGATCAGCGCCACCTGCTCCTCGCCGAAACTCCGCTTCGAATCGGCGTCGTAGGCGATGCCGATGGTGCCGACCACTCGGTCGCCCGACATGAGCGGCGCCGCCGCGATGCTGCTGATCTGGCCCAGCGGCAGCGTGGCCGTGCGGTGCTCGTAGCTGTCGTACTCCTCCACGACCAGGGTGTGCCCCTGCTCCCACACCTGCCCGGACAGCCCCTGGCCGCGCTCGAGCCGGTACCCGGGTCCCTCGGAAAAAAATCCGATGCCGACCTTCTGTTCGATGATCGCTTCGCCGGGGGCGCGCATGAACACGAAGCCGTGGGCCGTGTCCAGCAGCTGCCCCGCTCGGCTGAGCAGGTTTTCGAGCAGATCGTTCAGATCGAGTCGCCGCATTAGCCCCAGGGCGGTGTGGTGTAGCGCTTCGAAGTAGTGGTTCTGCTGCCGAAGCGTCTCGGCGATGCGCCTGCGCTCGCTGATGTCGTGGGCATAGAAGCGGATGCGCTTGGTGCCGGGGATGAGGTGGTACACCTGTTCGTACCAGACGCCGTCGATCTCGATCTCGCGGACCGAGAACTGCTCCCGGTCGGCCAGCTCCTCGATGCCCTGCGCGAGACCGGCCAGCAGCGGATGATCGAGGCCGAACGCCTGGTGCTCGGGGAACAGCCTTTTCCCGGCCGGATTGACGTAGGAGAAGCAGCCGCTGGCGTCGACCTCGGCCACGGTCGCGGGGTTCAACTCCGGGAAGGTAGCCAGGCGGCCCAGCTCGCTGTTGGCGTGCTCCAGCCGCTCGCTCTGCTGCCAGCGATCGATGGCGAGGGCCAGGTGGGTACAGAGCGATGACGCGATCTGGATGTCCTCGCGGCTATAGGCGGCGGCCTGGCTGGTGGCGAAGGTGAGAACGCCCAGCGGGCGTCCGTACGCCTCGAGCGGGAGCGAAAGGAGGGCGCTGAACGAGCCGTCCCACAGGGCGGGATCGGCCGGGGTGACGATCTCCTGCCGCAGAGCCTCGAAGTCGGTGACGGCCTTCACCATACGGCTGCGCATGACGAGGCCGGGGAGGCCTTCGGCGAGCGGAATGCCCTCCCGTTCCACCTGGGGCACCTCGGGGCGCACCTCGAAAAGCGTTTGCAGCCGATAGCTCTTCTCGTCGTCGTCGATCAGCGCCAGCGTGCAGCGTTCGAAGTCGAGCACCCACTTCAGTTTGTTGATCAGGCCCGCCAACATCTGTTCCATGTCGGGGGTGCGAGCGATGAGCAGCACCACTTCGGACACGAGACCGTAACGCGCCGATTGGATCTGCTCGCGCTCGTTGGCGATGCCGCTGGACCTGGCGTCGCTCATGGCAGGACCATAGCATGTGCGCAGCTCACCACGGCGGCTGCATCCTGGGATATCCTTTCGCCATCATGCAGGTAGTGACAGACCTCCACCGCCGACCCCTAGTCGGGGGTAATGATCATCTCGTAAGTTTCCGCCGATGCTTAGGGTACCGCCGTCGAAGAGGAGGCCGTTACCGTTCTCGATCGAGATGTGGGCGATGAATGACCGAGATGTGGGCGATGAATGCGTTTTCCGGAAGGATGCTTGCTCGGGCCAGTGTCGGAATTATTGCGCACCGCTACCAGAACGGGAATCATTGAGCCAACAAGGCGAACAGGTCAGAGCAATGTGTCTTGCTGATCAGAGCAATGTGTCTTGCTCCCAAACCCCCAAATTTGCTAAGATTGCCAACGATCGACAATTTTTTGGTCTTGACCACTCTGTGAGACTAGGGCTAAACGCGTCGGAACGACGGGAGGTTTATTGTTTGAGTTCATCGACTAACGGCAGTCGTAACCGTCGGTTGCAGAGCCGTCCTCGAAAGCGACACGGCATCCCACGCAGGATCTTGTCTCGAAAAGGAGCAGATATGGCATCGAAGATTCGTAATGCAGCCCTGGGGCTGGCACTGGCATTCCTGACCTTGGGGACCGTGGCAGCGCAAGACATCACCATCGAGATCGTCGGCTGGGGTACGGGCCAGGCCGTGGTCTACGAAGGGTTCATGGAGCGGAACCCCAGCATCACCGTGACGGAACAGATGATGGACTTCGGCGACCTGGGCGTGTTTCTGAAGACGCGGTTCCTGGCGGGAGAGGCGCCGGACATCGTCCAGCTTCAACCGGGACAGCTCATCGAATTCACCGACAATCTGTTGCCGCTCGACGAGCTGATCGCCAACGACCCCGACCTCGATCTGGCCGATTTCGTCCAGCCGGTCCTCGGCACCACCACCGTCGGCGGGTCGCTTCTCGGTATCCCGCAACACCCGATGGTCAGCGGCATGATCTGGTTCAACAAAGACATCTTCGATGACCTTGGGCTCCAGGTCCCGACCGACTACGACGGACTGAAGGCGGTCTCTCAGGCCTGCCGCGATGCCGGCCACCTGCCCCTGATCGTGAATGGCGGGGACAGCTGGAACCGGTTGATCGTCACCGAGCAGCTGTTCTCCTTCTTCGCGCCCGGCAAGATGGCCCAGGCGGTCGCCGGGGAGATCCCCTGGACCGACCCCGATCTGGTGGCGGGGATGGCCTTCTGGAAGACCATGGTCGATGATGGCGTGTTTCAGGACGGCGTGATGGGAGCGGACTTCGGAACCTTCGCGGCGTTCACGGAAGGCAACGGCTGCATGGCTATCCAGGGCAGCTGGGCCAAGGGTGGGCAACTCATCGGCATCCGGCCCGACACGACGGTGGGCTATACCCTGCCGATGCCGTTCCCGGATCTCACCAACGGTGGCGCGACCTGGATGCCGGCCATCGCCTCGGGACACGCGTTTGCCATCAACAAGGACAGCCCCAACATCGAGGCGGCCTGGGAGGTCATGAAGGAGATCATCCTGTTGGGCGACCCGCTGGCCAGCTACCCGGTGCTGATTCCGGTCTACGCGACCAGTGTTCCCTCGGCCGTGCTGGCGAACGCTACCGATGCGGCACAGCTGGCGGCGGTCGAGGCGTTCGAGCTGGGCGCCTGGCAGCAGCCGTTCTTCCTGGACGACTGGGTCTACGCCGAAGTGCGTGACGCCATTGCCGAGGCAGCCTCCGGCGTCGCCACCGGTCAGGTCTCGGCAGAGGTCGCGATGGCCGAGGTGCAGCGGGTTGCAGAGCGGGTGCTCGGACAGTAACCCTTCAGGACACCTGTGACGACATGTGTACAGATGGCGGGTTGGCCCGTCATCTGTATGCCGTACGTTTTGTCAGGATGACAGCGGCACGGATCTGAAAGCGGGACCGCATGAGTGACATCGACCACGGGGTCGCAACCCAGGGAACGATCCGGGTGCCGGGCCGACGCCGCCGCAAGATCAAGTGGGGAGCCTACCTGTTCCTGCTCCCCGCCTTCGTCCTCTTCGCGGTGTTCGTGGCCTATCCGGTCGGATTCAACTTCTGGCTGAGCTTCCACAACTGGAGCGGGGGGGTCTCCGCTGCCTGGGAGTGGGTAGGGTTAGAACACTACGAGCGCATGCTCACCGAGCGGACGATCCGGCTGTCGCTCCGCAACTCCGGTTTCTTCTTCATCGGTCATCTGGTCAACATGACGATCGCGCTGCTGCTCGCCGTGCTGCTGAGCAGTCGCATACCGGGGCGTAACCTGGCGCGGACCCTGATCTTCATCCCTTTCGTGGTGGCCGGCTCGATCGTCGCGGTCACCTGGCAGACGATCTACGACCCCAACTTGGGGCCGATCAACACCTTCCTGCGCCGCATCGGGCTGGACGCTCTGGCCCAGAACTGGCTGGCCGACCCGAAACTCGCCATCTGGTCCATCGTGGTGGTAGGCATCTGGGCTGGACTCGGCTTCGCCCTGGTGGTGTACCTGGCGTCGTTGCAGGCCATCGATCCGAGCCTCAGGGACGCGGCGCGCGTCGACGGGGCCCACCGTGCCCAGGTGTTCCGCTTCATCACCTTTCCGCTGCTGCGCAACACCCACCTGGTCCTGCTCATGCTGGGCATCATCGGGGCGGTGCAGGCCTTCGAGGCGAACTGGATCATGACGGGTGGTGGCCCTTACGGGGCTACCACCAGCCTGGCTATCGAAGTCTACAAGAACGTCTTCAACTTCTCGGAGTTCGGTTACGGCGCGGCGATATCGGTGTTCACCATGGTCATCCTGGTGCTGCTGATCCTGCTGCAGAGGTTCCTGTTCCGCGAACAGAGGCTAACGTAGATGTTCTCGAGCAGAAGCCTGCGCGCCTTCAACTTCTTCCTGATGGTGGTGGTCACCATCGTCTTCATGCTCCCCATCATCCACGCCTTCGCCCGCTCGGTAGAGCCCCCCGGAGGGCTTGGCAACTACCTCCGGGTACTTTCCGACGCCAGGCTGCCCCGTTTCTACCTCAACAGCATCATCGTCAGCGCCGGCACCATCTTCCTCACGGTGTCCTGCGCGAGCCTGGCGGCGTTCGCCTTCTCGAAGCTCGAGTTCCCGTTGAAGAACGTGCTGTTTATGACGCTGCTGGTGACCCTGCTGGTGCCGTTCACCACTATGATCATCCCGCTGTTCGTGTTGATCCGGGGCCTGAACCTGTACAATACCTACCTCGGCTTGATCATGCCGATGGCGGCGTTCGGGGTGCCTTTTCACACCATTCTGATCGCCAACTATCTGAACAGCTTGCCCAAAGAGCTGATGGACGCCGCCTACATCGACGGTTGCTCGGACTTCGGCGTGTTCTGGCGGATCATGTTGCCGTTGAGCATGCCGGTTCTAGCGGTGGTGATCGTACTGACGTTTCTGGGCTCGTGGAACAATTACCTGCTGCCGTTGATCCTGCTGCGGGACCAGGCGATGCACACGGTGCCCATCGCGGCGGTGAGCTGGGCCAACGATGCCGGCGCCCTCTCCCAGTTCGGCGAGGTGTCCTACGACACCCTGTTCGCAGCACTGTTCCTGCTGGCGGCCCCGACGCTGATCATCTTCCTGCTGTTCCAGCGGGTGTTCATCGGCAGCGTGACCTCGGGCTCCATCAAGTGACCCCCTGAGGAGGCAAGCGGATGTTCATCGGCACGCAGTACCACCGCCCACCCCATCCCAAGCGCAGCGACTGGGAACGGGACATGGACAACATCGTCGCGTCCGGCCTGACATTGATCCGCATCTGGGTCTACTGGTCGCAGGTCAACCCGCGCCCCGACCAGTGGCGGTGGAGCGAGACCGACGCGTTCCTCGACGAGGCCCAAAAGCACGGCCTACGGGTTCTGATCCAGCTGATGCCCGACGCCATGCCCTACTGGTTCAAGGACCGCCATCCCGAGGCGCTGTTCCTCGACCGGGACGGCAACATCGTCCAGCCATCGGCGGGCGCCGCGATGGCCGTCGGCGGCTTCCCCGGCCCCAACTACGACCACCCGGTGGCTCAAGAGGCCGGCGGCGAGTTCATCCGCCGCACCGTCGAACGCTACGCCCAGCACCCGGCACTGCACGCCTGGGACGTCTGGAACGAGCTGTGGCCGTTCGTGATGTCGAGGTTCTCCGCCCTCCACGGCGACGCCACCCTCGAGAAGTGGCGCCGCTGGCTCGAGGCCGAGTACGGCGACATCGGGGCGCTCAACGAGCACTGGATGCGCTCCTACG
The DNA here is from genome assembly GCA_963662295.1 of Trueperaceae bacterium. Taxonomy (GTDB): domain Bacteria; phylum Deinococcota; class Deinococci; order Deinococcales; family Trueperaceae. The sequence goes on along the minus strand of OY759346.1, from coordinate 1,911,063 downwards.
CCTCCTTCGACGAGGTCGAGTGGCCCCTGACCGGCGTCCACGCCGACCTCGGCACCCGCTTCCGCTTCGACCAGCAGCGGGTGGCGGACTGGATGACGTGGCGGGCCGAGCAGGTCCGCGTGCACGACACCAAAAATCGGGTCGTCTCCCACACCGGCGGCATCGGGCCCGTCTCGAGACTGGGCGACCCCTTCGGCCCCGACCCGACCGACCCCTGGCTCTTCACCGAAGCGCTCGACGTGTGGGGCACCACCTGCTACATGACCGACTACCGCGAGTGGTCGTTTCTGCTCGACTCGACCCGCAGCTCCGCCCAGGGGCGTCCCTACTGGGTCTCGGAGATGAACGGCGGCAAGGGCCACATCATGCCCCCCAGCCTGCTGCCGGGCGCCGGCCTCTACAGCAACTACCTGCGCACCCCCGAGGAGATCCGCAGCCAGGTGCTGCTCACCTTCAGCCACGGCGGCGAGGGGGTGGTGTTCTGGCAGTGGCGCCCCGAGCAGTTCGGCCCCGAATCGCCCGGCTGGGGCCTCGCCAACGCCGCCGGCGACCTCACCGACCGCACCGAGGCGCTCAAGGGCCTCAACGTCATGCTCAACAAGCACGAGGCGCTGCTCGAGGGCGCCGAGTTCCCCGCGCCCGAGGCCGCCATTCTGTGGGAGCCCAAGAGCTACCAGCTCGAGATGCTGAGCGGCTGGCGTCCCGACTTCGGCTACCTGGGCGGCATCGAACTGCTCGGCTACCACAAGGCCCTCACCGCCCTGGGCCTGCCCGTCGAGTACCTCAACGGCCGGGTGATCGTCGAGCGGGGCATCCCCGACCACGTCAAGCTCCTCTTCCACCCCTACCCGGCCGCCGACCGCAGCGGCCTCGCCGAGCGCGTCCGCGCTTGGGTCGAGGCCGGCGGCACGCTGGTCGCCGGCCCCGGCGTCGGCCTGTTCGACGACCGCCTCAACGGCTCGCCCGTCATCCCCCCCGAGGCCTGGCGCGAGGTCCTCGGCGTCCGCTACTACGAGACCTACTACCCCGACGAGCCCGTCGTGCAGCTCCTGGCGGGCACCACCCGGCAGCTCGCGGGCTACCACCTCGTGGAGGCCTACCACCTAGAGGGCGCGGACCCTGTCGGCACCTGGGGGCCGCACGTCACCATGGCGCAGAGGCGCCTCGGGAACGGCCGGGCCATCACGGTTGGCACGTTCCTGGGTCAGCCCCTCGCGCACGAGAAGAGCTCGGACCTGGCGGCCTGGGTCGCCGGCCTCTGCGACGAGGCGGACGTGAGGCCCGCCGCCTACGCAACCGGTGGGAGCGTCTTCTCGCGCGTGGCCACCTCGGGCGACACTGTGCTCCTGTTCGTCCACAACCCCGCCGCCGCTCCGGCCTCCACGTGGCTGAACGCTCCAGGTCTGAGCGCGGAGGTGACGAACCTGGTCACTGGCGCCGCCGTGGGCACCATCGGCCCCCGGACACCCCTGAGCGTCACCCTGGCGGCGAAGGACTCGACCCTCTTCGCGCTAAAGCCCTAGGCGTCCCGAAATTGCGTAGCCGCAAGGTCCCGCCTCGGCCGACCCACTGACAGTGGGAGGGGTAGAATCAGCAAGGCTTTGAAGCCGTTCTGGAAATGCGTCGGTGACGGTGTTAAGCTGTTAGGGGCAGGAAACAACGGTACGGATCGCCTATTCGCCTGTTGCATTGCCTGAGGTCCGGAAATCGATACCTGTACGGACCCGACACCAGGAAGGGCTGGGAATCGTGCAAACCGAGGCAGTGGTCTTCATCGATGTCGGGAAGGTCGCGCTCGAGCAGGTCGAGGTGCCCGATCCTGGGCCCGGGCAGGTGCAGGTCCGCACCGGCTTCTCCACGATCAGCGCCGGCACCGAAGGCTGGATCCTGCACGACCGGTTTACCTGGACCCCCACCCGCTACCCCTGCCTGCCCGGCTACCAGCGGGCCGGCACCATCGAGGCGCTGGGGCCTGGCGTCAGCGGCTGGTCCGTCGGCGAACGGGTCGTGGCGACCAAGAGCGACTGGCCCGGCCCCCCCGCCGCCCAGGCCGGGGCCCACGCCGGGCTGGGGAACACCCCGGCCTCGGAGGTCTACGCCGTGCCCGATGCGGTCGGCGACGTGGATGCCTCGGGTGCGGTGGTGGCCCAGGTCGGCTACAACGCCGCCCGGCGCGCCCGGATCGAGCCCGGAGACTGGGTGGTGGTGTACGGCGACGGGCTGATCGGACAGTGCGCCGCCCAGGCCGCACGAGCCCGAGGCGCAAGGGTGATCCTGGTCGGCCATCGCGACGAGCGGCTGGAACTGGCGGCCGCCCACAGTGCGGACGTCACAATCAACAGCCACGGCCAGGACGTGGTCGACGAGGTCCACCGCCAGACGGGTAACGAGCAGGTTGCGGCGGTTCTCGATTCGGTGCAGACGGAGCAGGCCCAGCGGGAGTACACGCCCCTACTGGCCAGGTCCGAGGGGCAGATCGTCTATTGCGGGTTCACGCCGGGAACGGTGTGGGCCGACATGGCGCTGCTGCAGCAGCGCGAACTGACGACCCACTTCGTCTCGGGCTGGACGCGACCGAGGATGGAGGCGACGCTGGACTTGATGGCCCGGGGACAGCTCAGGCTCGAGCCCCTGATCACCCACCTGGTTCCTTCGTCCCGTGGAGCGGACATGTACCGCATGATCGCCGCCAAGGGAGAACCGTTTCTCGGCGTCACCCTGGATTGGGGGCGAAACCGATGAATGTCCTCATCACCGGCGCCTGCGGCTTCATCGGCCAGAACCTGATCCGCGAACTGGAGGCGGCCCACGAGCTGCGCCTCCTCGATCAGAGCCGGCCCGAAGAGGCCACTATGTTCGCCGGCGCCACCCGGCTGGCGGCACCCTTCGAGGCGGGCTGGCCCTTCGTGCAGGCCGACATCACCGACGAGGCGGCGATGCTGGCGGCCATGGCGGGGATGGACGCGGTCATCCACCTGGCGGGGGAGCCCAGGGGACTGCCCGAGATCGGCGTGGCGACCTTCCGCGACAACGCCCTGGGCACCTTCGTGGCCATCGACGCGGCCCAGCAGGCGGGCGTCGAGAGGTTCTTCTGCGCCTCGAGCATCAACGCCTTCGGCACCTTTTTCTGGCGTCTCAGCGGCAGGCCGGTCGGCTATACGAAGATGCCCCTGGACGAGGAATTCACCCCCGTTCCGGAGGACCCCTACAGCCTGAGCAAGCTCGTTAACGAGGAGACGTGCGCGGCCTACCACCGGGCCTACGGCATGACTACGACGGCGTTCCGCTTCGCCGGGGTCTGGAAGGACGAGGGCTACCAGCGGGCGCTCGCCGAGGGCCTGCCGCCCACGGAGTCGTGGTCCGACGGCCTGTACCAGTGGGTGCACGTGACCGACGTCGTCCACGGCCTGAGACAGGCGCTGGAGACGCCTGACCTGCCCGGTTTCGGAGTGTATACGCTCGGCGCGGGCGACACCAGGTGCCCCGAACCAACCATGGAGCTGCTGGCCCGTTTCCGCCCGGACCTCGCCGAGACGGTCGATCCTCCCCTGGAGGGCCGTGCCTCGTTGCTGTCCATCGACCGGGCGCGGCGCGCCTTCGGCTACGAACCAGCCCACCGCCTCGGACCCTAGGGGCCACGGATTGCGTACTGCGCACGGCTCGGAGGGTTCTCCTCTGCGAACAAGGTATGGTTTGTCCAACACTGACACCCTGGAGGTACACCCATGAACTGGCAGGGTCATGTCGCAGTGGTCACGGGGGCCGGTAGTGGCATCGGCGGGGGCATCGCCGAGTGTTTCGCGGAGTCCGCCGCTGTGAGTAGCCCGCGATGGCCCTCCGCGCAATGTCGGTAGGGCCATCGCGGGCCTCAACTCAAACTGCCCCACATCCCACACAGTCATGTTCGCGAGCTGCATGCATTGCGCTTGATCTTTGTGTGTGGCGACAGCCATTAGATGGTCCTCCGTTTCCCCCCGGGGATGCCCTTACGAATCCGGGGTGGTTTCGCCGTTGCGGGCTGGTAGATGGCAAGGCAGAGCGCGTCGGCGTAATCGGTGCTCCGGTGGAGGATGGTTTTCATGTCGTCTTTCGGGGTGACCTTGATCTTCCCGCCAGGCGTGGGATAGGTGGCTGCTGTGAGTTCGCCGTCAGCGAGGGTTCCCTTAGGGATGCCGCCACCATTGACCATCCATTCCTTGAGGTTGAACCAAAGGAAGTCGCGTAGCTGGTGGTAGCCCGGTCCGGTTTTGGCCTGGTCGCTGGGTGGTGGCACAGTGCTAACGCTGATGGCGTCAATCTGATATCGGCTGTCGGTGAGGTAGTCATGCTTACAGCGGGTTGCGCATTGAGTGATCGTGCTTCATGCTGAGGCATGGCGCACTCTACCGACCTCCGAGAACGCATCGTAAACGCCGTCCTACACAAGCGTTACACCCTCCATGAAGCCGCAGACACGTTCGACGTTGGAACCGCCACCGTCAGTCGCTACCTCCGCCGCTACCGCCAAAGTGGAGATCTCACCCCCAGAACCTCCCCGGGCCGCCCCAGCGCCCTCCATGAGCACCAGGCATGGGTTGAGCAGAGCCTCATCAGCAACGACCTCACCCACGACCAGCGCTGCGACCTTTTCTTGGAGAGAACCGGCGTCCGCATCAGCAGAGCGACCATGTGCCGCTGGGTACAGAGATTGGGATCGACGAGAAAAAAAGACGATCTACGCGAGTGAACAGAATCCAGAGGCCCGGTGGAGGTTCCTGGCTTGGATCAGAGGTATTGACCCGCACCGGTTGGTGTTCGTCGATGAGAGCGGCTTCAACGTCGCCATGACCCTGCCCTACGCCTACGCCCCACGTGGACAACGTGCCGTGGGTAGGGTGCCGAAGAACCGTGGGGAGAACACCAGCCTCGTTGCAGCGATCAGTCTCGATGAGGGTGTGGGTGACGCGATGACGTTGACCGGAGCGGTGGATGGCGTGGCGTTTTTAGCGTACATCGAGCAGGTCATCGCTCCGAAGCTGAGGCCGGGGCAGATCGTGGTGATGGATCAGCTGGGGGTGCACCGCAAACCGGAGGTGCGGGAGGCGATCGAGGCGAGGGGGTGCGAGTTGGTGTTGTTGCCTGGGTACAGTCCGGACTTCAACCCCATTGAGTTGGCTTTTTCGAAGATAAAGGCGTTCGTGAAAGCTGTGGGGGCGAGGACGAGGGGAGCGTTGGACTCTGCGATCGCGGCTGCGCTATCGACGGTGTCGTTGGGGGATGTGTTGGGTTGGTTTGAGCATGCCGGAGTCACCAATCACTCATTCTGAGAACCGCTGTAAGGGCGCTGTACACGCCAGCGCCGATGCCTATCGTGTCGACGTTCACTCTGACAGGCTCCCCGTCCCGCTCGATCCGTTTAACGAGGGTGGTCACGAGGCGAGCCAGCTCAGTGGGGTTCTGACCCCAGTGGCTTTCTGGTTGCATGGCTCTCTGCCCCCGGACGGGCCAGATGACAGATTGATCATCGCCGGTCCAGGCAACGTCCACGCCGACGCTGAGGGTGTCGTTATCTTTGGCGTTCCGGTGAGCTGCGTGGGCGGCCTCGAGCAGCTGGAGGGTGATGATGCCGTAGCTGCCTTCGGGGAAGTTCCCGGCCACCCTCACAGCCCAGAACGGGCTGTCCTCACCGAAGCGTTCCCGCTGCCGCTCCACCCACTCGCTAGTAGCCAGGCCAGGGATGGGGTCGCCGTCGCCCGTGATGTTGGGTGTCTCCCGGCTGTCGATGTGGATGGTGCTCCATAAGTGCCGGGCGGCATGGAACGCGTCGTAGAACGCGCCACCGATCTGGGTGGGGTTGCCGGTCATGATCTGCTTGCCACCGCCAGCCAGGTTGCCTTCGATCACCTCGAGTATCTCGGTGGCAATACCGCTGGCCTCGTCGGCTATGAAGAGGTTGTTATCCCCAGAGAAGCCCGCCATCCTTTCGGGTTGGTTGCTGTTTCTGCCTAGGATGAAGTTGCCACCAAGGTGAATGCCGGTACCGGGATCGATGGGTACGTCCAGGGAGATGCCGAACGTGTCCTTGACTCGAGCTGCCATGCGCCGTATCTCGGGCCACAGAATGTGCTTGATCTGCGGGTAGGTGGTGAGGATGACGTTGCCCTTGTCGACGAGCAGGTGCTTGAGGGCGGCGGCGCTAACGGTGAAGGTTTTTGCTACTTTGTGGCCGCTTCGCCATGCAACGTTGGGGTTTTCTTGGATTAGGGTAATGGCTTCGGCCTGCCTGCTCCAGGTGGCGTAGCCGAGGGCATGTATGAATTCCGCAAGCGTGATGTCAGTTTGGAGGCCGCTTCGTTGTTCCTGCCCGTGTGTCGGGATTCCCGAGAATGAGGTCAACAACTCGTTGGTATTCTGGGCTGTCAATGCCGAGTCCGTTCTCTAGGGTGTCTAGAAGTGCGTTCATTTTTTCGTTGAGCATGCCGTGCACGATGATGTCGGGGCTGTCGAGGCCGAGTAATCTCCGCTTGTCCGCGAGGGTTCTCCGGACGCCTTCGCGATCGCCTGCGCGCCAGTTCAGGGCTACCAGCTCATCGAGTTGGTACAGGACATCGATTCGGTGCTGAAGGTTGTCCTTCAGGGTGGCGGCCTGGGCTTCTGCTTGGAGGTGGTCGACGTCGCGTTGCACGGTGCTTTTGCCGGTGTTTAGCTTGTCTGCTATTTGCCGGATGGTGAATCCCTCGAGGCGGAGCTTTGCGACGTCTTGCCTGCGGTAGTCTACTTCGAGGTCGTGGCTTGCGTCCCGCGGCATCTTGTCCCATTATACAGGATATCTCTGTACCCGACAAAACGTTGAGAGGCCAGTCCTAGCCCTGGTTTGATGGGGTTACCACAACACCATCACCAGGAGGGACTGACCTTGAACGAGACTACGCAACTCACCAGCATCCTGCAAGAGTACCTCCACTGGCATAAGAGCAGAATCCGCTTCACCGCCGCGTTCATCCTCGCGCTGCTGCGCGTACGCACCGTGAACTTTCCCAGCCTCGCACTCAGCCTCAACCCCCACGCCCAACAAGAGAGCAACGAACGACGTCTACAACGCTTCTTCAGCGGCTTCAAGCTCAACCTTGATGCGTTCGCCCAGCTGCTACTCGGACTGGTGCCATGCCAGGAGAAACTAGTGATCACCTTGGATCGGACCCACTGGCAAGTCGGAAGCGTCTTGTGGCTGGCGCAGAGAAAACCGATCCGGGTGAAGGGGCATGGTCGTAAGGCCCGCAGTGTGTTCCGGGTGGGCCTTGATCACCTGCGCGGAGTGCTGCTGAACTGGCCGTATCGGGGCAAAGAGTTCGGCCGGTGTTTACACGCTCTTCAGATCACGTGACTTTTGTCGGGTACAGAGACAGGATATACAAGGTGAAGCGGTCTAAGATTGCATATTGTATCGCTCTTCAGATTCACGTGACTTTTGTCGGGTACAGAGACAGGATATACAAGGTGAAGCGGTCTAAGATTGCATATTGTATCCCCGGCGTGACACCCCAATATGGAGCCAGGTTTAGGGGTTCGCTCAAGGTTGCAGCGAACCCCTAAACCTAGCGCCACGATCGAGAATGGGGAATCGACGGGTGATCAATGATCATTCCCATCAGGCACACGCATCAATCAGAGACAGCGACCTCGCAATGAAGCCACGTCAAGCTTCAGTGCAGACCTCTCCTAACCCGGTGTGGGGATCGCACCGAGCTGCTGCATCAGTCCCATCATGTCCATCTGTACCCAGTGTTCCACCACCTTGCCGTCCTGGTAATGGTCGATGAGGATTCCGCCAAAGGCCACCTCTTTACCGGTCGCGGGAATGCCTTGAAACTCGCCTTGGTGCGTTCCACGAATGGTAACCCGAGCCACCACCTTGTCCCCTTCGGCAATCTGGTCTTCAAAAGTGGTATGCAGATCCGGAAACGCCGCGTAGAACATGGCGGCCATGCCGGAAGCCTGTTCAACGTCCATAGGGGGGCCACCTGGCATGTTCCAGACGGCCTTGGGCGCGACATATTTCTCAGGCTCTATTATGGCTTTAGCTTGGTCCCACGTTTCACGCATACGCCGGGACATGATCTTGTTCTGTTCGGTTGACATTCTGTCCTCCCTATTCCTCTATTGCATGCGCAGCATGCGGTGGCTAACGATCCGGCTTCACCCCGTTGGCTTGGTCGGCATCGCTCGTTGCAGGGTCAAGATTGAGGTGTCGGAAAAGTGCCGAAATAGCTTCGCGAGCTGAACTTACATCATCGCTCCCCCCTTGAACATCCTGTACAGACCTGTCCTTACAGCGGTTCTCAGAATGAGTGATTGGTGACTCCGGCATGCTCAAACCAACCCAACACATCCCCCAACGACACCGTCGATAGCGCAGCCGCGATCGCAGAGTCCAACGCTCCCCTCGTCCTCGCCCCCACAGCTTTCACGAACGCCTTTATCTTCGAAAAAGCCAACTCAATGGGGTTGAAGTCCGGACTGTACCCAGGCAACAACACCAACTCGCACCCCCTCGCCTCGATCGCCTCCCGCACCTCCGGTTTGCGGTGCACCCCCAGCTGATCCATCACCACGATCTGCCCCGGCCTCAGCTTCGGAGCGATGACCTGCTCGATGTACGCTAAAAACGCCACGCCATCCACCGCTCCGGTCAACGTCATCGCGTCACCCACACCCTCATCGAGACTGATCGCTGCAACGAGGCTGGTGTTCTCCCCACGGTTCTTCGGCACCCTACCCACGGCACGTTGTCCACGTGGGGCGTAGGCGTAGGGCAGGGTCATGGCGACGTTGAAGCCGCTCTCATCGACGAACACCAACCGGTGCGGGTCAATACCTCTGATCCAAGCCAGGAACCTCCACCGGGCCTCTGGATTCTGTTCACTCGCGTAGATCGTCTTTTTTTCTCGTCGATCCCAATCTCTGTACCCAGCGGCACATGGTCGCTCTGCTGATGCGGACGCCGGTTCTCTCCAAGAAAAGGTCGCAGCGCTGGTCGTGGGTGAGGTCGTTGCTGATGAGGCTCTGCTCAACCCATGCCTGGTGCTCATGGAGGGCGCTGGGGCGGCCCGGGGAGGTTCTGGGGGTGAGATCTCCACTTTGGCGGTAGCGGCGGAGGTAGCGACTGACGGTGGCGGTTCCAACGTCGAACGTGTCTGCGGCTTCATGGAGGGTGTAACGCTTGTGTAGGACGGCGTTTACGATGCGTTCTCGGAGGTCGGTAGAGTGCGCCATGCCTCAGCATGAAGCACGATCACTCAATGCGCAACCCGCTGTAATCTAGCACTCGTGGGAACAGGATAGTGGAAAATCGAGGTCAAGTCGCGATGCTACTTAGCGTGAAGGTAGGCGAACAAACGATTCAAGCAGATAAGGGTCGCTGAGAGTTGACAATAGCCGAGGTAATGGTTGGCCGTGCGCTCGTAACGAACAACAAGCGCACGGTAGGTGTCCATCCAGGCGTTGATCCGCTCAACCTTGTACCTCTCCCTGCTCACCGGGTACTGCTTGGGCCTTGGGCCTCGCTGACGGCGTTTCCCACGGCGTTTCCGCTCCGGGATAGACGCCCGGATGCCTCGTTTGCGCAGGTCACGGCGGAGTTCCCGAGCGTCGAAAGCTCGGTCCATCGCGATCTCCAGGATTCGGGTTTTGGGTCTCCCTCGACCCAAATGGGGAATGCGTATCTCGGCTAGCGTTTCTCGTGCTAGTTGGGATTCATGGGTGCTGGACTGGGCTAGGTGAAACGCGACAGGAATGCCGTGACCCTCGCTGGCTACCATGAGCGTTGAGCCGTTGCCTTTGGCGCCCCGATCGACCAGTTGGCCCCCCTTTTTCCGGGGACGAAGCTGCCGTCGAGGCTGCCCTTGCTGAGATCGATCTCACCGACCGCGTCGAGGAGGCCCAGGAGGGTTTGCCAAATGCGTTTGAACAGATCTTGCTCGGTCCGGCGTTTGAACCAGTAGAAGGTGGTGCTAGGCGCGGCGTATTCAGGGGCGCGTGGGATGTCGCGATACCTACAGCCGGTCTTGAGCCTGTACACGAGGCTGTTGAGGACTTCCCGGTCATGCTCACGTTTGCGTCCCAGGCGGGATTGCGGAGGCATGAGATGTTTGATGTGGAGCCAGTACTCGTCAGTCAGCTTGGTCACTTGTGTAGGCTATCTGGCTCTCAGTGACCGCAACGTTATCCAATCCTAGACCAGCTCGTGGCTTGTATTCGCGACCCCATCTCCAATGGCCTTCATCGACGCCGACATCAACTCCGTTCTGTGGTCAACGCAATCTTGGGAATTAGACCCTACCCCGGTGGTGGTGATCAATACCGGAATGACATCTCGAGCCGATCACTGAAACCCCGGCACCGAGCCTTGTCTTCATCGCTTCACCATAACGTCCAGTTTGTTCAGGTTCCTGGAGGGAGATTGATAACGCTGAGGGCTTCGGCGGTGGCGGCTTTGGCCCTGCCGTCGGTCACCATGTTCGTCGTGAACCTCAGGACCTTCCAGCCCATGATGGTCGCGCTGTTGTACTTCTCGGCGTCCAGTTCGAAGCCTCGACCGCGGGTGTGTCGACCTCCCATCCAGACGCCACCCTCGACCTCGATTGCGAGCAGGTGCTGGGGGTAGGCGAAATCGAAGCGCCAACGCCGTACGGGATGGAAGCGGTATTCGGTCTCGAAGGGGTGACGGAGTTCCTGCAGGTGTTGTTCGAGTAGTAGCTCGCCTGGACTTCGCCGCATGCTAACGCCCCTGAGGCCGACCATGACCCACCAGACGCTGCCCGGGACGAGGCGCTCGCTGCAACCGGCACCCTGCCGATACTGGCGCCCCTGTCATCAGTTTGCCACCTTAGCCGGCTGCCAGGCGTGGTGGACCGCCCACAGGCACTTGAGGGCCTCGTCCTGCTCTCCGACCAGGTAGGCGACACAACGGGCCAGCACGTACCGGTTCACGTCCGGGATGCCCTTCATGTCGAACGTCAACAGCCGCAAGCTTGCGGCTCTGGCGAGGGCGGTAAGCTCCCACGGAAGGCGTTGAACCACCTCCTGCCCCGTCGCCAGGTGGGCAATTATCTCGACTCTGTGTTTCCGAAGGAGATCCGCCTGCTCCGGCGTGATCGGGGCATCCGAGGCGTACCTGAGTTTCGGTTCCAGCTTGACGCCCTGGTGCCTCAGTGTCATTAGTAGGCGGTCCAGGGTCATAGATCGCCCTCCGTTGACCCGATGAGGGAACTGTTTGGGTCCGCATCCTCCTCGGGTGTAGGCGATACCTCCACTACCCTGGTATCGGTCTGGTCGAAAACACCTGAAACACCTGAAAGACCAGCCACCAGCTCGATGTCGGGCGGTGTTTCAGGTGTTTCGGTCGTTTCTGCTCCTCTGTCTTCGAGGCGGTAGGCGGCGTTTCCGGTGAAGCTATCCCGGCCCGAAGCACGGACGCGGTAGGGTCCGAACACGCGGTCCTTGGCCTTAGCGAGAGCATGACCCACGCGTTGCTGCGCTCCGATGGGATTCCGGCCGGACCAGATGTCGAGCAGCAGCAGTCCTTCCTTGAGGACATCGAACAGGTTCCCTGGCGTGATCGGGGCCGTGCCGAACCTTCGGTACCAGGCCTCGCAGACTGCGGTCCACTCGACCGCCTCGCGGTCACGGTCTTCGAGGAGGCGTTCGCGACCCGCGAGGAACCCCGGGATGTCGGCGACCTCGAGGATGCCGCCCATGATCGCTGCCCAGCTTTCGTAGCTCCCCAGGGACGGGCTGCCGGGGGGTCGACCCGCGTCGATCCATGCCTGTATGACGGAGATGCAGGCGGACACGAGCAGGGCGCGGTTGTCGGTGACCCATACCCTTAGGTCGGGGTGCCGGAAGTCGCGCCGCAGCTCGGGGTGCGCGACGCCGGCATCGAGCCGGATCTGGATGTAGCGCCTCGCGATCTCCTCGGACAGCTCGACGTTGTTGCCGGTCGAAGCCCACGTTGCATTATTCTTGAGCCGAACGATTTCGCTCTTGCCGAGCCGGCGGCCCTCCCACAATTCGGACGTGAGGGCCGCCGCCAGGGACGATGCCCGCAACGCGGTGACGTTGTCGAGAACGATCATTGACGAACCGGCCAGGAGCTTGGCGGTGACGCGCTTCTCGATCTCATCGCTGTCCCTGGGTTGCGCCATGATCGGCGCTGGCCCGCCGGTCACTACCCGAGCGACAGCGTCGACGAGCAGGCCCTTGCCGGTCCCCCTGGTGGGGGCATCGACACCGAACAGCGGCGTGGGTCCCTCGATCATCGGGCGTACGAATGGCTGCAGCAGCAGGGCGACGGCGTGCGCTTTCGACGCCTCATCCACGAACGGGAAGTCCGTTAAGAGTTCTTCGAGGACGTGGCCGCGGGCCTCGGACAGCGGAAGGGTTTCGATGCGCCCGAGGTCCGCCAGGTCGAGAAGTAGCCCGCTGCCGGGGTGGTACCCGTCGACCGCGAGCAGCTCGCCGTTGGGCATGAATACCGGGGTGTTGCGGATGCCTTCGAGATTTGGGAAAGGAAGGTCGGGCAGGGTAAGGATGTCGTCCACGACGTCGCTCGGGGGTCGCGCTGGTGCAGTTTCGCCGTCTTTGTTCTCCTTGACGAAGTCGGCTGTCCGGTCGAGGAGGCCCTTCAGGTGGGTGCGCTCCAGGATCTCGACCTTCCGATCCCTTGTTCGAACCAGGGTGGTGCCGCTCCGGAACAGGCGTGGCGGGTCGTTGTTCGCTTCGAGGACGGAGACGGCGTCACTGGTAATGTCCCGCATAAAGCGCGCGTTCACTCGGACCTTGGGCTTGCGATTCTGTTCATCGGGGGGCAGGAGCTGAGTCGTTGCGAGTGTAAGCAGTTCATCGATGGTGTGTCCGGCCGCGAGGTAGTCATCCGCGCCCTGCTTCGCTCCGTCGGCGGTCGGGGGTAGGTAGACAACCTGGACGGCCGCCCGGCGCTGTTCAAGGAACCCCTTGATGCGCACTAGCGCTTGGTGCACTGACGGCTTCTGCATCGCATCGGAGTCGTAAACGATGTAGACGATCCGGTCGTTCAGCGCGACGTATTCCCAGTCGGGGAGAGCGGTCTTGCCGCCGTGCTGGTTGGTGCCGCGGAAGTTCCAGACGCCCAGCAGGGCGATCGCGCAGACTCCGTGCGATACCAGGCTGTCGCCCTTCTTCACGCCCTCGGTGATGAACAGAGGCAGCTTGGGGTGAACCGCCCTGGGTTTGATGGAGGCTCCGTTCTCCCTCGAAAGGAGAGAATGGAGCATGACCCGTTACGACCAAGAAACCAAAGATCGAGTCATCCGCATGTTCATGGAGCGTCGAGAAGAAGCGCCGCACGAATCACGTTCAGCCTCCTATCGGCGCCTGCATGACCTAACCGGCATCCCGGTCGACACCATGCGCGGCTGGGTAGACAGAGCCCGCATCGACGCTGGTGACAAGCCAGGCCTGACAACCACAGAGCGTGAGGAGATCAAGGCCCTCAAGAAGGAAGTAGCCGAACTCAAACGAGCCAACGAGATCCTCAAGACAGCCAGCGCGTTTTTCGCGGCCGCGGAGCTCGACCGCCGACTCAAGTGATGGTCGCCTACATCAACGCGTATAAGAACCTGTTCGGGGTCGAGCCGATCTGCCGTGTCCTACGGGACCACAACGTGCCGATCGCCCCGAGCACGTACTACGCAGCCAAGAAGCGGCAAGCATCCGCTCGCCAGCAATCCGATGAGCGTCTCCTGGAGGTCATTCATCGGGTGCACCGCGAGAACTTTGGTGTGTACGGCGTCCGTAAGGTATGGCACGCCCTCCAGCACGAGAGTATCGACGTTGGGCGTGACCAGGTGGCGCGCCTGATGAGAGTCGCGGGCTTGAAGGGCATGACACGAAGAAGGAAGGTCCGCACGACCATCCCAACGCCTAGCGGCGTCAGCTCGCCGGATCTGGTGAGGCGAGACTGGTTCCAAGATGCGCCCGACATCGTTTGGGTGGCGGACTTCACGCACGTGCTCACTCGTGAAGGGTGGGTGTACGTGTCGTTCCTGCAGGACGGCTTCTCGAGGCGCATCCTGGGTTTCACGGTCAGTACCGGTAAGAGCAGCGAGCTGGTGATGAGGGCTCTGGAGCAGGCTGTGAGCGTCCGGCGTCGAACCGATCGGCGGTTCGTTGCTGACGGCGTGATTCATCATTCGGATGCCGGCAGTCAATATACGAGTCTGGCGTTCAGCCAGAAGTTGCTCGATCATGGCGTGAACGGTTCGATCGGTCGGGTGGGCACGGCGTATGACAATGCGTTGATGGAGAGCACGATCGGCTTGTTCAAGAGCGAGCTGATCCACGCCAGGTCGACGAGTTGGTGCTCGAGGCAGGAGGTGGAGACGGCGACGATGCGGTGGGTGAGGTGGTTCAACTGTCGGCGGTTGCACTCTTCGCTCGATTACGTCAGTCCCGTGGACTTCGAGATGGCGTACACTCAAGCGCAGGCCATGCCCAGGCTGGCCGCGTGAGAGCAGAGTCTCCACGAAACCCAGTACGGTTCAGGGTCACCAAGACCTGGTCTGGCGCGTGGGTGCACATCGAGCGCCATCCTGGATCCCTTCGGCGTTTCGTACTTGATGGCCTTTCCTTCGCTGCCCGTGCGCGGGGTGTCGGGCCGGGCCTGATAGGTCTCAAGGTCTCCTGTGACCCCGATAACCGGCACCAGCAACGCGGGGACGTTCCGCTGCGGGGGAGAGAAACCGAGTCCCGCCAAATCCGCCCTCGTCGTGACTGTGCGGTAGCCGCGCGCCTCAATGACCTCATCTGAGATGTCTGACGCCTTCAGCATGCGCAGATGGGCCTCGCAGAGGTCCTTGTGAATCCGTGCCGTCATTCGACCTCCCGGCCTTCCTCGAGGGCGCGGACGACCCTGGAGGGGATGAGGATCTTGTTGCCGAGGCGGGTGTGGGGAATCTCGTTGTTGGCGCACAGCTTGTAGAGGTGCTGGGGGCTGCACCGGAGTCGGATCGCTGCTTCGCTCACCGTGAGCGGCGTGGTCTGCTTGTTCGCATCGTCCACACTGTGCAGGCTAGCTATTAGCCGTTTGTACGCATAATCAGTGTATTATACTTACACATGGCTTTGCCGAGAAGATTACAGGATTTGCTGAGAGCGATACCCAGTGACGAGATTGAAGCCGACGCGATGGAGCGGCATGTAGAAGAGCCAGAGCGGAACCTCGAGGACATCAACAACGAGCAGATCGAAGACGCTGTAGCGGATGCTCTTCTGATGTACATGCGAACTCCCGACGGAGCTCGGAAGTCGGAGTATTTCGGGCCGGCCTGCAAGTACGTAAGGGAGCGAGTAGAGCGAAAGGTACCGACCGAGCGGTATCCCAAAGAAGAAAGTGACATCAATATTGATTACCGCTATGGGAGCTTTGGGCGGGTGAAGCTCCTGGCCCTGTTGAAGCCCATGGTGACCAGGCTCAGACATCATCTCTGGGGTCAAGTGTCACCCCTTGCTGATGAAAGCGTCGAGGGCGAGGATGCCCTCGACAGAGCCTGGGCGTGGTTGGCACCGGGCTACCTGGAAGACCGAGCGAAGAAGGATTCGCAGGGCCGACTCATCGGAGGAGAGGCCTTTCTACCAGACCCAGGACCCTTTCACATCGAAGTCCTGGAACACCCAGTTGAACTCGACGTGCCCTCCTGGGCAGACCCACACGGGCACCGCTACTCAGGGCTCCCCAGAGTCGCGGAGAACTGTCGGTATTTGATGAGTGGGTTGGAGGGCATCTACACTCGATTGAGCCAGGCAGCTCGCCCTCAAACACCAGAGGGCTGGGCAAATTGGATGCCCCCGACAGAACTCGCAGCTTTCGTACTCCTCGATCGCCTCCCAGCACTCTGGCCGATGAAGGGTCGCGTTTCTTTTGTGCCACGGCCACCCGAAGACCGCGCGAAACCTGAGATAGCGGCTCGCGGCCGTCCGCCGGAAAAGACTTTCCCTACAATCTCCATCACCATCCACGACCCTGCTAGCGCGACACCAGCCCAAGTTGCCGCCTTCTACAAAGCGGGGCTCCGCCAGATCGGACTCCCCGTTTCGCAACCGGGCCGGAAACCATCCAGATCGACCGAGGCGCTGGCGCTCATTGAATTCGACATGAGGGTTGCCGAGATCTCAAAGAAGATGGGGAAGGAAGAACCGAGCGAAATCACCTGGCGACCTTCTGCCACCACTTTGCTGGCCGAGTGGCGCGGGAGAGCGACGTCCTTCGGCCTAGAGCCCGAGGAGCTTAACAGCAGACAGGGTATCCAAAGCTACAAGTCGAAACGACTGACCGACGACCTCAGCATCGAATTGCTGGGACCCGGGCTGGAGCTCGCCCGGCGACTCGAAGAGGACCTCGCCACCCTGCGTCAGCTCTCACCGATCCAACACCTCCTAGAACAACAACCTGACCATCTGCAAAATGTGCTATTTGACTTCAAGGATCTCGAGGCGGCTCTGGGGGTAAAGCTCCCACCTGAGGCCCATGCTCGCCGCTGGTGGACGAACAGGCGAAGGTCGAACACCATGCATGCAGACACGTGGCTGTCGGTGGGTTGGGGAGTGGCCAACGTACAGCTCTCCGAGGATGAAAAGCGCATCGCCTTCGCTCGATTCCCAGAACGAGGATAGGAGCTAGTGATGGCAGGACGACGCGGCAAGGGCGAAGGAAGCATCCGACAGCGCAAGGACGGCCTCTGGGAAGCCTCCATCACCATAGGCAAGACGGTCAACGGCAACTCCAAGCGCCGCTCCGAATACGGCAAGACTCGGAAAGAGGTCGCCCGAAAACTGAGCGAGATGCTGGCCCAACAGAACAAAGGCATGCTGCTCGAACCTAGCCGCATGACCGTCACACAGAGCATCGAACGCTGGATTGAAGGAAAGACCAACGTCAGCGAAAACACCCGCTACAAGTACCAGCGGGAAACGGCACCCATCCTTACCATCCTGGGCGACTTCCGCCTACAGGATCTCCGCGCGCACCACGTGCGCGACGCCTACACTGCCCTGGCAAAACAGGAGCTGTCGGTCCGAGCCCAGAAGAAGGCAGCGGGGCACCTGCGTGCCGCCCTGCGGGAAGCGGTCCACGACGGCATCATCACCCGCAACTTCGCCGACGGTATCAAGGTCTCTACCCCACGCGTGCAGGAGGTCGCCCAAGCCTGGGTAGCCAGCGAGGTGAAGCTATTCCTGAACGCAGCTGAGGATGACCCCCTCTTTCCATTTTTCTACATGATCATTACCCTGGGCCTGCGTCGCGGCGAAGCGCTGGGCCTGCCGTGGGATGCCGTCGACCTTGATGCGGCCACCGTCCGTATCGGACAGGCATTGGTGCTGAGCGGCAAGGGCAGCGAAGCCGTTCTTCGTGACGTGAAGACCCCTAGCTCCCGAAGGATGCTCCACGTGAGCCAGGATGTGCTGGAACTCCTGAAACGCCACCGGGCGCGCCAGGATGAGCAACGGAGCCTGATGGGGAGCGACTGGCACGACATCGGTCTGGTGTTCACCACGGCGCTCGGCACACCGATCAATCCCAGGAATGCCCTGCGGTCGTTCAAGCGGCTGCTCAAACCGCTTGATGTGACACCCATCCGTTTGCATGATCGCTTGGTCGTTGGCAAGAAAAGGTTATTCTGCATACCTACGCTTCGTTGGCACTGCAGCAGGGGATTCCGGTCGAGGTTGTCAGCGAACGGTTGGGGCATGCTCGGGTGGACATCACACTTAACACGTATCGGCACCTTTACGATGCTGAACGACAGGCTGCAGCGTTGAGCCTGAACCAGCTCCTTGCACGGGCGCCGAGAACCCTCAACTGAAGGTGAGGAATCCAGCGGCTACAGAGTGAGGGCTACGCCGCCACCGTGTCGGAGGATTGGTTCCCTTCGGGATTTCGACCTGGTCGGCCGCATGTTCACTACACGACTGGCCTTGAGCCCTTCTGCTCGGCGGTGGCCTTTTTAGGCTTGCCCGGGTTGCCCCAATTCGTGAATACTTTCCTGCGGTAAACCTGCGGTAAAATGACGACCGGCGCGGCGACCGAGTCTCCCGGTCTTTGTGTCCCTGACGTGGTGGAGCCTGCCGGAATCGAACCGGCGACCTTTCGCTTGCAAAGCGAACGCTCTCCCAACTGAGCTAAGGCCCCTCGAACGCAGAAAATGCGCACGGAATGATACGCAAGGTCCGCGGGCGCTGTCAAGCCGAACAGCACCTATGTGGCGGTGTCAATTCTGCTGCGACGAAGCCGGGTCGGGTCGGGCGAAGATCATCCGTCCCATATTGGTCTGGAGGTTGCTGGTCACCACGGTCTCGATGGTCCTGCCCACGAGTTCGGCAGCGTCCTCGACCACCACCATGGTTCCGTCCTCGAGATAGGCGAGCCCCTGATCCGCCTCGCGGCCAACCCTCACAATGCTGAGGGAGAGCTTTTCGCCGGGAAGGTACATCGCTTTCAAGGCGTTGGCCAGCTGATTGACGTTGAGCACCTTGATGCCCTGCAGGGCAGCCACCCGACTCAGGTTGTAGTCGGTGGTCACGAGGTCCGCTCGACGGCTCAGGCAGATCTGAACAAGCCGTTCGTCGACCTCTCCAGCGTCGCCGCCGTCGTCGTTGATTACCTCCGTGGAAATCCCCTGGTTGGCAACGAGTCGGTCGAGCACTTCGAGCCCACGCCGGCCGCGTTTGCGCCGAAGGGGGTCGTCGGAATCGGCGATATTCTGGAGCTCACCCAGGACCATGCGCGGCACGAGCATCGTGCCATCGACGAATTGGCTCTCGATGACATCCACTATCCGCCCGTCGATAATTGCCGAGGTATCGACCACCCGGGGCCGTTTCAGCACCTGATCGACCATAGGCGCAGCGTCCTGCCGGGTTCCCACGAGCGTAAACAGGTTCCTGTTCACGACGAAGAACCACGAAGACGAAACCACCAACACCAAGGCGATCAGTAGCGACCAGAACCAGGTGAAACCCGGCACCGCCGCCAGCACGTTGTTGAGCAGTACCGTAATCAGCAGGGCGACGGTGGCGCCGGTTCCGGCAGCTAGCACCACCTGCGGCTGGACGTTGCCAAACTCCTGACTGAGCCGTGCCCACATCCGTGCCCACCGGCGAGCCACCGGCTCGCTGAACAGGTAGCCGACAAGGGTACCCAGGACGGTGAGGTAGAGCAGGTTGTTCGGCCCGATGAGCACATCTCGGCGCAGCAGAACAACAGCCACGAAAAACCCGACGAGGCCGCCCAGAACGCTCATTGTCCCACGCGCCATCAGGTACGGAATGTTGGAGCGGGTGTTGTCCTGAACGCTCACTTCTGTTCCCCAAGGGCCAGGGCCAGAGCTTCGGCAAGGGTCGAGGCGGCGACCGCCTCAGTACCGCTACCTGCCGGTCCGATCACGGTCTTGAAGTTGGCTTTGCGAGCTTCCTGGACGCGGCGTGCGAGTTGCGCAACCGAGCGGAGCTCGCCGGCCAGCCCGACCTCGCCGACGACGGCGGTGTCTGCCGGTACCGGTTGGTTGGTGACGGCCGAATAGACGGCTAGGGCGACCGCCAGATCGGCTCCGGTATCGGTGATCCTGAGCCCGCCAGCGACATTCACGAATACATCCAGGGTATCGAGGGGAAGGTCGATTCGGCGCTCCAGTACTGCCAGCACGACGTCCACTCTGCGCTGTTCGAGACCTTGCACCACGCGTCTCGGGGAGCTGTATGGAGACTTGGAGGCGAGTGCCTGGACCTCCAGCAGCAGCGGTCTCTGTCCCTCGAGGGCCGCCACCACCGCCGATCCCGGCACGTCCTTGGGGCGCTCGGCCAAGAAGGCTTCTGACGGATTGGCAACCGCCCGCATGCCGGCACCGGTCATCTCGAAGACGCCGACCTCTCCCGCCGGGCCAAAGCGGTTCTTGCTCGCCCGCAGGACCCGGAAGCCCGCCGCCGACTCGAGCGAAAGGGTGGCGTCGACCATGTGTTCTATGACCTTCGGTCCTGCGATGCCGCCCTGCTTGGTCACGTGACCGATCAGCACCAGGGTGCTGCCGGCAGCCTTGGCAGCCCGGGTCAGCACGGCGGTGCCGTCACGCACCTGGGTCAGACTGCCCGGGGTGCCGCTGTCGTCGGCCACCAGGGTCTGGATGGAATCGACAATAACCAGCTCCGGCGCTTCGGTGACCAGGTGATCGGCCAGCACCCGGGCGTCTGTTTCACGGGTAAGCTGCATGCTGCTGGCCACGCCGAGCCGCTCGGCACGAAGTTTGATCTGCGAGAGCGACTCCTCGCCGGCCACATAGAGCAGCCGCCGGCCCGCCGCAACCGAGTGGTTGGCGAGCTGCAACAGCAGGGTAGACTTGCCGATCCCAGGTTCGCCCGCGATGAGCAGCACCGCTCCGGACACCCAACCACCTCCGAGGACGCGGTCCACTTCGGGTTCCCCAGACGGTAGGTGGCGGATGGCCGATTCGTCGATATCGCTCATGAGGGTAACGATGGTCGTGTGCGAAGCGGACGCGCCGCCACGCCCCTTCGATGAGCTCGGCGCAGCCACCGATGCGTTCATGGTCCCCCACTCGCCGCACCCGGGGCAGCGCCCCATGTGGACGGGCGACTGGGTGCCGCAGTGATCGCAGACGTAGGTGGATAGCGGCTTGGCCAAGGGTTTCTCCTGACCCCATTGTAGCCCTGAATCGTGGCCTTCGACGTAAAGAAATGCCGGACCCTGCGGCCCGGCGCTGACCTGCATCGGTAGGCGCTACAGGATCGGAACGGGTCGGGCAAAGACGACCTGGTCGTCCTCGATGGTTACGATGATGGCCTCTTCACTGCCGCCCTCCATCAGCTCGAGCGACAGCGGATCTTCGATGTGTTCGCGGATGACCGCCCGTATCGGGCGGGCGCTCTCGCTTTCGGGGACCTTGTCGATCAGAAAATCGGGCACTTCCTGCCCGAAACTGACCTGGATATCGCGGTTGGCGAGCTCGACGTGGATCTCCTCCAGATTCTGATTGATGATGTGGAGGATGCCGTTCTGGTCGAGTGTTTCGAACGCGATAACCTCATCGAGTCGGTCGAGGAATTCGGGGTTGAAGATGGCTTTGAGCGGGGCGTTCAAATCTTTCTGGGGGCCACCCTGGAAGCCGATCGACGGCCCCCGGTTGTACCCGGTGTTGCTGGTCATGATCAGGATGACGCGGCGGAAGTCGACGGTGCGGCCGAGGCCATCGGTCAGGCGCCCATCGTCGAGCACCTGCAAGAACGTGTTGTAGATATCGGGATGGGCCTTCTCGATCTCGTCTAGGAGCACCACCGAGAACGGCTGGCGGCGGATCGCTTCTGTCAGGCGACCACCCTGCTCGTGACCTACGTAGCCCGGAGGGGCGCCGATCAGTTTGCTGATCGAATGGGACTCCTGGTACTCGGACATGTCGAGGCGAACGAGGGCCCTCTCGCTGCCGAACAGCTCGACGGCCAGCTGTTTGGCCAGGAAGGTCTTGCCGGTCCCAGAGGCGCCCACAAACAGGAACGAGGCCGATACGCGGGTACGACCGCCGAGCCCGACCCGGGCCCGGCGCATGGCAGCGGCTAGAGCCTCGATGGCCTTGTCCTGTCCGACCACGGTGCGTTTCAGATTCTCCTCGATAAGGGCGAGCTTTTCGTTGTCGTGCTCGTCGACATAGATCCCGCCCCAGGAGTTCACCACCGCTTCGACATCCTCGCGGCTGACGATGGGCGTGCCGTCTTCCTCTTCGAGCACCGGGAAGCCGAGCGACTTGTTGAGCCGGGTGCGGGAGGCCGCCTCATCGATAAGATCGATGGCTTTATCCGGAAAATTTCGCCCCGGCAACGACCGTTCGCCGAAGCGGACCGACAGTTCCAGCACCGTCTCCGGAATGATGACGCCGTGGTGTGTCTCATACCGTTCGCGCAAGCCGTGCAGGATTTCGAGTGACTCCTCCGGGCTGGGCTCGAGCACGATCACCGGTTGGAAGCGGCGCTCGAGGGCGGCGTCTTTTTCGATGTAGCGGTGGTACTCGCCGGTGGTGGTGGCGCCGATAACCTGAACCTCGCCCCGGGACAGCGGCGGTTTCAGGATGTTGGCGGCGTCCAGCGTCCCTTCGGCACCACCTGCGCCGACCAGGGTATGCAGCTCATCGATGAAGGCGACGACCTTGGCGCTGCGCAGCTCTTCGATGACCTGGCGCAGGCGCTCTTCGAACTCGCCCCGATACTTGGTTCCGGCCACGATGTTGCTCAGGTCGATCGACAGCACCCGCACGCTGTTCAGATTGGGCGGCACCCGGCCCTCGATGATCGCCTGGGCCAGACCCTCGACGATGGCGGTCTTGCCAACCCCGGGCTCACCGATGAGGACCGGATTGTTCTTGGTGCGGCGCGACAGAATCTGAATGACCCGCCGAATCTCCTCGGTGCGGCCGATGACCGGATCGAGCTTGTCGTCGCGCGCCTCTTTGGTCAGGTCGCGCGCGTATTCGTCGAGAAAGGGGGTGTTGACCGTTTCGGCCTGATTCTTGGGGTCGGCGGCGGCCAGGATGCGCCAGCGCACGGTGTCGACGTCGCGGGTCAGCTGCTGCAGGATGCGGTAGGCGACCCCGTCGCCCTCGCGGATGATGCCGAGAAGAATATGTTCGGTCGCGATGACGTTCGAGCCGAGGCTGCGGGCTTCGCTGCCAGCAAGCTCCATGACCCGGCGCGCTCGTGGGGTGATGGCGGCGGTTTCGTTGCGGGGCAGTCCATCGCCCCGACCGACCATCTCCTCGACCTGCTGCCTGAAGCCTTCCAGGGTCGCCCCAAATTCGCTCAGGGCCCGGCTCGCCGTGCCGCCTTCACGCATCAGCCCCAGCATCAGGTGCTCGGGTCCGATCATCGCGTGCCCTAGCTTCGACCCCTCTTCTCGGGCGAAGTGAAAGACGAGCCTAGCCCTGTCGTCGTACCGGTTCATGGTCTCCTCCAGACCGATGTGAGATCTGCGACGCCCACTCGGCGCCGGAGCGGACGGTACGGCTCGCAGCCAGTCGGTCCATGATGCTATAGTACGCGCTTATTGTGAGACCAGAAAGGGTTTTCATTACGTTGCCTTTACTATCTCCCATAGTTCTGACGCTCATCCCGATCATTCCTTGAGGAGCGCCCATGTTGTTCCAAGATATCATAATGACCCTCGATCGCTTCTGGGCTGATCACGGCTGTCTCATCGCCCCACCCCAGGACACCGAGGTCGGAGCGGGAACCTTTTATACCACTACCTTCCTGCGATCGCTCGGTCCCGAGCCGTGGCGGGTGGCTGGACTGGCGCCCAGTCGCAGGCCTGCCGACGGCCGCTACGGCGACAATCCCTACCGGTTTCAGTTCTTCTATCAGTATCAGGTGATTCTCAAGCCGTCGCCACTCGGGGTGCAAGATCTCTACCTCGAGTCGCTCTACGGTCTCGGTATCGATGCCCAGGCGCACGATATTCGTTTCGTCGAGGATAACTGGGAGTCGCCCACCCTCGGCGCGCGAGGTCTGGGCTGGGAAGTATGGATGGACGGCATGGAGATCACCCAGTTCACCTACTTTCAGCAGGTCGGTGGATTCGACTGCGCGCCGGTCTCGGTCGAGCTTACCTACGGGCTCGAGCGCATCGCCATGTACCTTCAAGGTGTCGACCACGGCTTCGATGTCGCCTATACCGATACGGTGACCATCGGCGACCTCAGGCGGCCGTTCGAGGTGCAGCACAGCCGCTACAATTTCGAGGCGAGCGACGCCGACCTGCAGCGCGAGCTGTTCGACCGCTTCGAGGCGGAAGCCGGGCGCCTGCTGGATGATGGCCTGCTCTACCCGAGCTACGAATTCGTGCTCAAGGCGTCGCACGCCTTCAACCTGCTCGACGCCCGGGGGGTCCTCGCCCACACCGAGCGGCAGGCCTATGTGCAGCGTGTCAGGCGCATGAGCGAAGCCACCGCCAAGGCCTACCTGGCTCCTGCCCCGACCGCCGACGAGGTGACGTGATGGCCGACCTGCTGTTCGAGATCGGCACCGAGGAACTTCCCAGCTGGTATGTCACAGAGGGACGCACGGCCCTGGTGGAGTTGATGCGGTCGCGGCTCGAAGGGGCACACCTGTCCTTCGAACAGGTCCACGGCTACGCGACCCCTCGGCGGCTGGCGGTCTTGGTTGAGGGGCTGGCCGGCCACAGCGAGCGTCGGAGTGAGCTTCGACGCGGTCCCTCGGCGAAGGTGGCGGTCGACGCAGCGGGCGCGCCCAGCAAAGCCGCCCAGGGGTTTGCCAAATCCGTAGGCATTGCACCAGAAGACCTCGAAGTCCAGGAGACCGAACGGGGCGCGTACCTGTTCGCCCGCTTGGAGGTTGGTGGCGACGAGGCCGTCGCGCTATTGCCGCCCATGCTCGCCGA
This sequence comes from Trueperaceae bacterium, assembly GCA_963662295.1. Taxonomy (GTDB): domain Bacteria; phylum Deinococcota; class Deinococci; order Deinococcales; family Trueperaceae. The sequence continues at coordinate 1,886,597 of OY759346.1, read as the reverse complement.
GGTGGTGGCCGACCTGCCGGCGCAACGAAAAATGCGCTGGGGAGACGTGACCACCGCCTTCGTACGCCCGGTCGCCTGGCTGCTGGCGCTTCTCGATGAAGACCCCCTCGAGGTGCACGCCGCCGGCGTCGCCTCCGGGAGCGTGACCTACGGGCACCGATTCCTGGCGCCCGAGCCGATCCCGGTATCGCACCCGGAACGCTACCTCGAGGTGCTGAGATCGGCCTGGGTGCTCGCCGACCCGGACGAACGAACCCGAGAGATGTGGCGGATGGCCGAAGCTGCTGCTGCGGCTGAAGGGCTGACCGTCGAACCTGACAGCGCGCTTCGCGAAGAGGTGACCAATCTCGTCGAATACCCCTTCGGACTGCTGGGCGGTTTCGACGCCGACTATCTACAGCTCCCCGAAGAGGTGCTGACCAAGGTGATGGTGCACCATCAGCGATTTTTTCCCACTCGAGCGGTCGACAGCCAGCTGGCGAATCGTTTCGTCGGTATCTCCAACAACCGGGTGCCCGATGATGATCTGGTTCGCAAGGGGTACCAGCAGGTGCTGGCGGGTCGGCTGTACGACGCCCGCTTCTTCTGGGAGGCGGACCTTGCCAAGAGCTTGTCCCAGCACGCCTGGGGCCTGTCCGGAATCCGCTTCCACCGCGACCTCGGATCGATGGCGGAGAAGGTGGCGCGGGTGGGGGAGACCGCTACGGCGGTAGGCGACATCGTTTCGCTGACGGTCGATGAGCGCGAGGTGCTGGCTGAGGCCTTGCCGATCTTCCGGTCGGACCTGGCCACAGCCATGGTGTACGAGTTTCCGGAACTCGAAGGCGTCATGGCCCGCGCCTACGCCCTCGAGGAGGGGATGACCGAGGCGGTGGCCGAGGCGCTCGAAGGCGGCACGTTCCCGAAAGGGCCCGACGACCCTCTGCCTGCTTCGAACGTGGGGGCGGTGCTGTCGGTATGCGACCGGCTCGATAAGGTCACCGGCTTCTTTGCCGTCGGCCAACAGGCTTCGGGCTCGGCCGATCCCTACGCTCTGCGCCGCGACGCCAACGCCATCGCCAGGGTGTTGAACCATCAGGGGTGGGCGGCGCCGATCGCTGCGTTCATCGGCCCCGCCGCCGCGGCGCTGGAGAGCGCAAGCGTCGACGTGCCCACGGAGATTCGCCAGGATGTGGAGGCGTTCCTGTGGGACCGGATAGGCTCGTTGCTGATCGAGGAGGGGATTGCGACCTCGGTGTTTCGTGCTGCCGTTGCGGACGCCCCATCGGTGGTTACGGCATCCCGCCGGGCCCACCTGCTCATGGCGCTACTCGAGCACCCCGAGTTCCCCGACCTGATGACGCTCTACAAGCGTGCTGCGAACCTCGCCAAGGAGGCGTCGAGCGCGGTTGAGGTCGACCCCTCCCTATTCGACAGCGACCACGAGGCGCCCTTGCACGGGGCCCTGCCCGACGCCGAGCGCAGCGTCGAAAAGCTGCTGGCGGCGATGCGCCGCTCGTTGGCGCCCTGGGATCTGGGACGCGGTCCGAAGGGCACGCTCGAAGGGATCGAGGCACCCCTTCAAGCTCTCCTCGAACTCAAGGAACCGCTCGACAGCTTTCTCGACAACGTCCTCGTGATGGTCGACGACGACCAGGTCCGGCAGAACCGCCTGGCGCTTCTCCGCGGGGTCCGCGAGGTGCTCCGGGCGCTGGGGGGGCTCGAGCAGCTCGCGGGGAACTAAGTGGGGAACTGAGTGCGGCAGCAACCCCCGTTACGCCGGCACCAGCCAGACCAACAAGCCTCTACACCTGGGGGTCACGCGAAGCGGACGCCCAGCTTCACGTTCGCAGCCGGGTCGTTCGCGATCCTCGGATACGCCTCGAGTAGCTCCTCGAAGGCCACCACCGGCCGCACCACCGCTTCGCTGTTCAGGCTGCCGTTCGACAGCAGTCGCCAGGCCACCTCGAACAGGCGGGGCTCATCCCAGTTGGGGTAGTCGCGATTGGGCACGCTGACCGCTCTCGAGAACACGATCCTCGGCACGTTGAAGTGCGCTTCGGCACCAAAATCCAACCCCGCTGGGTACGCCCCCGGCCACGCCCCCGCCACCACCGTCGCGCCGTACGCCACCCCCCGCAAGGCCGCTTGCAATGCCAGGTGACTCCCGCTGTACTCGATACAAACATCGGCACCACGCTTGCCCGTCGCCTTCTTGATCTCCAGGCCAGCGTCGCACGCACTCGGGTCCAGCACCAGATCGGCGCCGCACGCCACCGCCGCCTCCCGGCGGATCTCGAGCGGGTCGACCGCGATCACGGGGTACGCCCCGGCGAGCCTGGCGAACTGCACGGCGAACAGGCCGATGGCGCCCATGCCGAACACCGCGACCGCGTCGCCGATACGAACGTGCCCGTCGCGGACCGCACCGAGGGCAAAGTCGGCCGGGTCCAGGCACACTGCGGCCTTCCAGGACACCCCGTCGGGCAGTACCAACACACCTTCAAGCGGCCAGACGTGCTCCTCCCGGAAGGTGCCATGACGGAAGACGTTCTGCCCGAGCTCGAGGTCTCTCACGCCGTCGCCCAGCTCGCTGATCTCGCCGACGCAGATGTTGCCGAGCCCGATGGGGAAGCGGAACATCGGCTGTTCGGGCCGGAACACCTGATACTCGGTGTCGTAGGCGCCGCGGGGTCCGGCGTAGCCTTGGAAGCCGGCCATCTCACTGCCCGTCTTGGCGGCTCCGAACAGGGTCTTGACGCGGATCTCGCCAGCCTTACAGCGGGTTGCGCATTGAGTGATCGTGCTTCATGCTGAGGCATGGCGCACTCTACCGACCTCCGAGAACGCATCGTAAACGCCGTCCTACACAAGCGTTACACCCTCCATGAAGCCGCAGACACGTTCGACGTTGGAACCGCCACCGTCAGTCGCTACCTCCGCCGCTACCGCCAAAGTGGAGATCTCACCCCCAGAACCTCCCCGGGCCGCCCCAGCGCCCTCCATGAGCACCAGGCATGGGTTGAGCAGAGCCTCATCAGCAACGACCTCACCCACGACCAGCGCTGCGACCTTTTCTTGGAGAGAACCGGCGTCCGCATCAGCAGAGCGACCATGTGCCGCTGGGTACAGAGATTGGGATCGACGAGAAAAAAAGACGATCTACGCGAGTGAACAGAATCCAGAGGCCCGGTGGAGGTTCCTGGCTTGGATCAGAGGTATTGACCCGCACCGGTTGGTGTTCGTCGATGAGAGCGGCTTCAACGTCGCCATGACCCTGCCCTACGCCTACGCCCCACGTGGACAACGTGCCGTGGGTAGGGTGCCGAAGAACCGTGGGGAGAACACCAGCCTCGTTGCAGCGATCAGTCTCGATGAGGGTGTGGGTGACGCGATGACGTTGACCGGAGCGGTGGATGGCGTGGCGTTTTTAGCGTACATCGAGCAGGTCATCGCTCCGAAGCTGAGGCCGGGGCAGATCGTGGTGATGGATCAGCTGGGGGTGCACCGCAAACCGGAGGTGCGGGAGGCGATCGAGGCGAGGGGGTGCGAGTTGGTGTTGTTGCCTGGGTACAGTCCGGACTTCAACCCCATTGAGTTGGCTTTTTCGAAGATAAAGGCGTTCGTGAAAGCTGTGGGGGCGAGGACGAGGGGAGCGTTGGACTCTGCGATCGCGGCTGCGCTATCGACGGTGTCGTTGGGGGATGTGTTGGGTTGGTTTGAGCATGCCGGAGTCACCAATCACTCATTCTGAGAACCGCTGTAAGCGGGGGACTCGTACTCCCTGAAGGCGACCTGTTCCTTGGCGGGTGCGATCAGCTCTCTGGGCATACGATTATTTCCTCTCTCCTCAATGGCTGCAGCTTCCTCGAGCCGTCAGTCGCCGGTGCAGCGCTCGAACGCCTGACGGAGCGCGGCAACGGGATCGCCCTTGGGCTTGAACTCGTGCCCCACGTAGCCCCGGTACCCGGCGCTAGCGAGCGCTCGGCAGATGGCGGGGTAATACAGCTCTTGTTCATCGTCCAGATCGTTTCGGCCGGGATTGCCGGCGGTGTGGATGTGCCCGATGGCGTCCAGATTGTCGAGCATCGTCCGGATCACGTCCCCCTCCATGATCTGCATGTGATAGATATCAAAGAGCAGCTTCACCTTGGGACTGCCCACCTGCTCGACGACCGCCACGCCCCAGGCGGTGCGGTCGCATTGATAGCCGACGTGATTGACCTTGGAGTTGAGCAGCTCGAGGTTCAGCAGCACACCGTTCGCTTCGGCGTACGGCGCGGCCCGACGGAGTCCAGCCGCCGTGTGGTCGATGGCCTCTTTGTCGCTCATGCCGGGGATGCGGTTGCCGCTGAAGCAGATGAGCCCGGCCATGCCCTTTTCAGCGGCGATATCGATGGACGCCCGAAGCTCTGCCTCGATGCGGTCGTGATTGTCGGGGTTGTTGAGCCCGTCCTCGAGGGTGGTGTGGCCGACCATACCGGCGATGCGGAGGCCGTTCCGCACAGCTGCGTCGCAAAGCTCCTCGAACTCGTCGTCGACCCACGTGAGTTCGATCGCGTCGAGTCCGATGCCGGCGACCTCTTCGATATAGGCCGCTTTATCCGCCACATTCGACGCCAGAGCCGGGAGCATGACTGACTGTTTCAGGGACATTTGTTCCTCCCGTTCACCTTTGATCTACGGTCACGATCATATGTCAATTCAGGAGGCGCGGTAACGCGCAAGCCAGCATTCACCGGGGGTCCGAGGAGAGCTGAACGTCCCAGACTCCGAGGAGGGCCCGAACCCGTGGCCTGCTGACGCCGGCACCCAAGCCATGAACACGGTGCGCAGCGCGTGGAGGCGGTCGGCAGGCTCGATCGCTTCATAGAACTGCTCCAGCTGGCTCGCTAGCGAAACTCGCCGATACATCGCTACTAGTGCCCCTGCACCTCCCGCGGCCGGTACGCCCTCTCCAGCTGCGTCAGCTCATCCGGACGCAGCTCTAGCTCCACCGCAGCGACGGCGTCCTCGAGGTGCTTCACCTTGGTCGAGCCGACGATCGGTGCGGTGACGCCGGGTTGTGCCAGCAGCCAGGCCAGCGCTACCTGAGCGGGGCTCGCCCCGCGTGCCTCGGCCACATCGCAGACTGCGTCGGTGATGGTATCAGCCTGGTCGAAGCGGTACATTCTCTCCGCTGAACTCTCGTTCTCGCCGCGCAGCGTAGCCTGCCGATCGCCCGGGCGCCGCGTCAGATAGCCGCGTGCCAGCGGGCTCCAGGGTATGATCCCGATCCCCTCATCGCGGCACAGCGGCAGCACCTCGCGCTCCTCTTCGCGGTAGAGCAGGTTGTAGTGGTTCTGCATCGATACGAAGCGGCTCCAGCCGCCCAGATCGGCCTTGTACAGCAGCTGCGCGAACTGGTAAGCGAACATGCTGCTAGCTCCGATGTAGCGCACCCAGCCGGCCTAGACCACATCGTGGAGCGCCTCGAGCGACTCCTCCATCGAGGTATCGGGGTCGAGACGATGGATCTGGTAGAGGTCGATGTGGTCGACGTCGAGCCTGCGGAGCAAGTCGGCGACGCCGTCGAATATGTGCTTGCGCGACTGGCCGCTGCGGTTGGGAAGATCGCCCATCTGGCCGTGTACCTTCGTGGCGATCACCACCTCGTCGCGGCGGGTGAACTCCTTGAGCAGCTTGCCGCTGATCTCTTCGGATATGCCGCGGCTGTAGACGTCGGCGGTATCGAAGAAGGTGACGCCGAGTTCGACGGCGCGGCGCACGATCGGCCGAGCGGCGTCCTCGTCGAGAATCCAGGGCTGCCACTCGGCCGAGCCGAAGCTCATCATGCCCAGACAGAGGCGAGAAACCTGGAGGCCGCTGTTGCCGAGTCGCGTGTAGTCCATGGCCCAGGATATACCGTAACCGAGCGCTCGACCGAGCAAAAAGAAAACGCGCTCTCGGTCCGCCTCCCCGACAGGTGCCGGATGAGGTCGACCCAGAATCCACAGCTACCGAGAGAGCTTAAACGGCATCATATCTGGCGATCTCCGTATCATGGTGAGGGATGAAAAGGAGCAACGATCATGGGAATCAGCCTCGGTATCGTCGGACTCGGCAGCTTCGGCTCCAGCTTCGTGGAGCTCTTCAAGGCTCACCCTCTGGTCGACCGCATCGCGCTGTGTGACCGCGAGCCGGACCGGGTGGCCGCCTTCGCCGACAGGCCGTCGCTGCAGGACAAATTGTCCCCCCGTGACGCCTACGCCTCGCTCGACGACATCTGCCGCAGCGACCTGGACGCGCTTGCGATCATCACGCAACCGTGGCTCCACGCCAGCCAGGCGGTACAGGCCATGGCGGCGGGCAAACACGTCTACAGTGCGGTCCCTGTTGTGACCTTGCCCGATGGAGACGAGATCCTAGCGTGGTGCGATGAGCTTATCGACACCTGTACGCAGACGGGCCAGCAGTACATGCTGGGCGAGACGACCTACTACCGGGCGCAGGCCATGTACTGTCGGCGGCAGGCCGCAGCGGGTGCGTTTGGTCACTTCGTCTACGCGGAGGGCGAGTATCTGCACGATGTGGATTGGCCCGCATCCAACTTACGCGAGGTGAGAAGGCGGCGGCTCGCAAGCGCAGCCGGCAAGGAGTGGGCCCAGCAGACCGACGGACGCGACCTAGGCAGCGGGCCGATGCATTACCCCACCCACTCCACCAGCGGGCCGATCTCGGTCATGGGCGCGCACGCCGTCAAGGTGAGCGCGTGGGGCTTCCGCCCGCCCGAACCAGACGACTACTTCGGCGAGGAGTTCAGCAACGAGACGGCCCTCTTCCAGATGAGCAACGGGGCGACCATGCGCATCTGCGAGTACCGCCAGATCGGCCACCCGGGGTCGGAGACCTTCCGCGTCTTCGGCACGGAAGGGACCTTTCGCGAGAATGCGTGGCTGGACAGGTCCACCCGCACACCCCTCACGATTGATGAGATGCGCGAGCCACTGCCACCGGAGGTTGAAGACGCCTTCCGTGCGGTGAGCAAATCGTCCGACTTCTACGGTGGGCATGGCGGCTCTCACGCGTATCTGGTTCACGAATTTGTGGATGCCATCGCGCACGAGCGCACGCCGGCGATCAATGCCTGGGAGGCGGTGCGCTATATGGCGGCGGGTGTGGTCGCGCACACGTCGGCCTTGCGAGATGGAGAGGTGTTGGAGGTCCCCGATTGGGGGGATGCGCCTGCGTAGTCGCGAGAGCGCCGAGAAGATCAACGCATGATGTTCGAGTCGCGCCCGGACGGAGTACCGAGGGACGTGCATTAGGGGGGTTCGAAGAGGTTCGGTCACCGGTCGGTCACAAGGGTCGGATTGCCACAGGAAAGCCCCGCTGCGAGTTGCGTCTGCAACGGGGTTTTTCTGGTGCCGAAGGGGGGACTTGAACCCCCACGTCCGTAAGGACACATGACCCTGAATCATGCGCGTCTGCCAATTCCGCCACTTCGGCCTGCACTGCGGCCAGACGCCCGGGTCCGGCGTCTGCGAATGGCAATTCTAGCACGTTTTTTGTCGCAGCAACCTCACCCTGAAACGGTGTCAAGACCGGGCTCGCGGGGTATCATTCAGGCCACTCGGGTTCCATGGAGGAAGCTCATGAAACGCGTGGCACTGGTAACGGGCGGGTCCAGCGGGATCGGTCGGGCGTGCGCTGAGGCCCTATCGCGAGCCGGGCACGAGGTGGCGATCGTCGATATCGACGCCAACCGTGGTCGCGAGGTGGCGGCGGAGTTGGAAGCCACCTTCATCGAAGCAGACCTTACCCAGCGGTCCGGCTGCCAGCTGGCGATAGACGCCACCGTGGAGGCCTGTGGTGGACTTGACATCCTGGTCAGCAACGCAGGCTTCCAGCATATCGCGCCGCTCGAGGCCTTCCCCGAAGACACCTGGGAGGACATGCTGGCACTGATGCTCACGGCGCCTTTTTTGCTTACCCGCTACGGCTGGGAGCACCTGAAACGGACCGGCCACGGCCGGATCATCCACATGGGCAGCGCCCACAGCCTTACGGCCAGCCCCTTCAAGGTCGGCTATGTAACCGCCAAGCACGGTCTACTCGGGCTGATGAAGGTGGCCTGCCTCGAGGGCGGTGAATTCGGTATCACCTGCAACACCGTCTGTCCAGCCTACGTACGAACACCGCTGTTGGAGCGGCAGATCGCCGATCAGGCTCGGACCAGGGGTCTGCGGCCTGAGGAGGTCGAACAGAAGGTTTTTCTCGAGAACACCGCCATCAAGAGGCTGCTCGAACCCGAGGACGTTGGCGCCTACGTGGCATTCCTGGCTTCGGAACAGGCGTGGGGAATAACCGGCAGCGTGCAGTCGATCGATCTGGGCTGGACCGCCCGGTAAAGGCTCACTCGCGCCGGCGCCGGATCTCGTAGCTGAGGTCGAAGGGCATCTCCAAAGCGCTCAGGTCGAGCACTACCGCGCTGCCGCCAAAGCCGTGGACGGTGTCGGCGGCCTCGACCGTAACCCGACCTCCGGCAGCTACGCCCGCCTGGCTGCGGGTGAACGGCTGTTCGTCGTCGTGCGGATGGAGCAGCTCCCGAACGCCGTTGTTGACGGTGTCGCCCCGTACCTGCCATATGTTGGCATAGTGCTCCCAGCCTTCGTCTCGGTGGCGGACGGATGCAGAGTAGGTGTGCCCGCGGTCATCTGACCGGATCGCTACCCCGACGACATGGGCACGGTCCCAGATGTCGATGTCCTCGAGGTCGAGGTCGAGCCAACCCGAGGGGAACCGCACCGTCGCCCTGATCTGTCCTGCAGGCACGAGCAAGAGGTCGCCGTCGCGCACGGCCGGCGCCTGTGCCTGCCAAGCTACCCGTTCTCCACCGATGGTGAGATGAAGGAGAAAACCGCCACCATCCTGGCCGAAGGCCAGCGATCCCCACAACAGCGTAGCGGCAGCGAAGCGAACCATGGTCCTACCGTAGCGCAAGGCTATCGTCGGAGTGGTCCGGCGGCTAGCGGAAAGCGCCGTTCTCTTGGAATATCTCGCCGTCGAGATAGAGGGCCCCTTCGCGGCGTAGATCCCGAATCAGATCCCAGTGGATCGCGCTGTCGTTGCGCCCCCCGGTCGAGGTGTACGAACGCCCCAGCGCCAGATGGATCGTGCCGCCGATCTTTTCGTCGAAAAGTGTGTTCAACGTGGGCTGCACGATGTTGAAATTGGTGCCGATACCGACCTCGCCCAGGTAGCGAGCACCTTCGTCGCTGGCGAGCTGCGCCTGCAGCAGGTCGTCTCCCTCGTCGGCCCGGGCTTCCACCACCTTCCCGGCCTCGAACGCGAGCGTTACCCGTTCGACCATCATGCCCTGCACGTTGCTGGGAACGTCGAAGGTGATCACGCCTTCGGCGCTCGCTTCGTGCGGACCGGTAAAGACCTCCCCCGAGGGCATGTTGTGGCGCCCGTCGCTGTTGATCCAGGTGCGGCCTGCAGTCCTGAGTCGCAGGTCGGTGTCGGGGCCGACGATGTGGAGCTCGTCGGACCTGGAAAGCCGCTCGATGAGGGTGGCCTGAAACGACCGCAACTCGCGCCACTTGGCAGCAGGATCGTCGGTGTCGAGATACATGGCGCCAAAGACGAAGCGCTCAAAGGCGTCCAGGCTTAGTCCTGCCTCCTGCGCCCCGGCGTCGGTGGGGAACAGGGTGCCGACCCACCGGGTGTGATCGATCCGATGTTTTTGCACCTCCTGGAGGCGCTGGACCGAACGGTTGTAGCGGGCCTTGTCGGCCTGTTGGAGGGCCCGTTTGTTGGTGGGGGCGCTGACCCTGATCCAGGCATCCACCTGCCGGATCTCATTCATTTCCAGCTGCGGCTCGCGGTCGAAATAGCCGTCGGTGGCGGTCTCGAGCAGATCGAGCGTCTGCTCCGGGTAGCTGAGCCGCAACAGCGGCGTGGCGTCGGCAGCGAGCACCGTCCGGTAGAGGGCTCGGGCCAACGGCAGGGCCGGTGTTTCGACCTTCAGAACGACGATATCTCCGGGCTGGACGCGAGTGCAATAGTCGACCAGCAACCTGGCCTGCTTCTCGACAACGGGGTGAATCATGACCGGAGCCTAACACCGGGAGCAGCCCCCCCCCGCCGCTCCCAACCCCGAGCCGTGCAACTATGGAGGTGTGGCGGAACGCGTTCACAAAGTCCTCGCTCGTGCCGGCATCGCCAGTCGCCGTAAGGCTGAAGTACTGATTCGCCAGGGCCAGGTCACGGTCAATGGCGAGGTCGCTCAGCTAGGCTCCAAGGTCGTGCCGGGTGACGAGGTCCGGGTGCGGGGACGGCTCGTAGCTCTTCCTGATGCGGCCGTAACCTACCTGCTCCACAAGCCGTTCGGCGTGGTCACCACCGTGGCCGATGAGCGGGGCCGTCCCACGGTGATGGAGCTGGTTCCCGCACACCCGGGGTTGCATCCGGTCGGACGGCTCGACAGGGATTCTGAGGGCCTGCTTCTGCTCACCTCGGACGGTAATCTCACCTTCGAACTGACCCACCCATCACACGGCCACGAAAAAGAGTACCGGCTTTGGTGCCGAGAGGGCACCTTGGATCAGGAGCGCTGCCGCCGGCTGGTGGCCGGCGTAGCCCTCGACGATGGACCCGCCCGGGCGATCGTTGCTCAGCCCGAAGCCGGTGGGTGTCGTGTCATTGTCCAAGAGGGGCGCAACCGCCTGGTGCGGCGGATGCTCACCGCTGTAGGCGCCACCGTGGAGCGGCTGGTCCGAACCCGGGTAGCCAGCTTCCGCCTGGGCGATCTTCCCGTCGGTTCTTTTCGCCGGGTCGGCCGCGCCGAGGTCGTCCAACTCGGGTATGATTCGCCTCGCGAAGTCGAGGAAAACCTCATGGCAAGGCCAACGCTCGACCGGGAAAGATAGAGAGTAATGCCTGAAGTCGCCCCTTTCTTTTCCACAGACGCCGGCGCCGTTCAGCTCAGCCACGAGACGATCCGCAACCGGGTTGGCGAATTGGGCGAGCAGATCACGCTCGACTACGCCGGCCACGAACCCCACATGATCTGCGTACTCAACGGCGCGTTCATCTTCATGGCCGATCTGGTGCGGAGTATCGAGTTGCCGCTCACCATCGACTTCTTGTCGGTGTCGAGCTACGGTTCGCGAACGGAGTCGAGCGGCGAAGTGCGGCTTGTCAAGGACCTCGAGCAATCCCTAAAAAACAAGCATGTCGTGCTGGTCGAGGACATCGTCGATTCCGGCCTCACCATGAAGTACCTGCTCGGGTATCTGCAGGGCCGGAGCCCACTGTCGGTTAAGGTGGCCGCACTGCTCTCAAAACCGTCGCGGCGGCTGGTCGAGGTACCGGTCGATTACCTCGGGTTTGAGATCGACGACGCCTTTGTCTACGGCTATGGCCTGGATGTATCCCACCGCTACCGCAACCTCCCTTTCGTCACCAGCCAGGAGGACTGAGTGCGCCTCGGCCGCACCGTAACCGCCCTCGGGGTGGTGGCCCTGTTGCTTGGCCTGGGCGTATCGCAGGTGAGGCGGGACACCGCGCCGCCCGAACTCTTCATCGAGGTGGCCGATCGGGTGCCGGCGGACATCCCGTTTGCACTCTTCATCAGCGCCAACGAACCGGTTCGCTACTATCTCGGCTACGGCGCCTTCATGCTCGAGGAGGTTTCGCAGGATTTAGAGGTATCGCTGCAGGCGGCTGCCGGCACGGTGGCGCTCACCGTCATCGCCGAGGATAGCGCCGGTAACCGGACCAGCGCAGAGGTTCCGATCCACGGTGTCCCCGAGCCAGAGCTAGCACTCATAGCGAGCCTGAAGGTGCTGCCCGGCGATCCCATCGCGGCCTGGGTGACATGGGAGCCGGCCGGGGCTGTCGTCGGCGAGCCTAGCCTCACCCTCGATCGGGCACTGCTGCGGCTGCTGCCGACCGCCACCGAAGGCGCAGCATTCGCGCTGGCGAGCGTCCCGCTGGGAAGCGAAGCCGGAACCATCGCACTGACGGTGTCGCTGCGGGACGAATTCGAGCGCCTGATACAGCGCAGTGCCCTGGTCACCATCGAAGCCGATCCGCAACCCATCGAGCAGCTGAACGTCTCTTCGGCGACGCTGGCAGTTGTCACCCCTGAAGGGCGCGAACTCGAACGGCAGGCACTCGACCACGCCTTTTTATCGCCGCATCCCAACCCCCTATGGCAGCGGGCATATATCGTTCCCATCGACGGGCGCGGCACCAGCGGATTCGGTACTCCCCGGCGCTACGCTCCTGGAGGACGGGTCTCGTACCATTTGGGGACCGACATAGCGGCCCCCGACGGCACCCCGGTGCAAGCCAGCAACGATGGGGTGGTGGTGGTGGCCGCCTTTTTCCCCATCAAGGGGGGGCTGGTGATTCTCGATCACGGTGCCGGCGTTACCAGCCTTTACCTTCACCAGTCACGACTTCACGTGGCCGTGGGTGATGAGGTGGAGCGCGGCCAGGTCATCGGTGAGGTCGGGTCCACCGGACTGTCCACCGGCCCGCATCTACACTGGGAGGTCCGCCTCAACGGAGTGCCCACGAATCCGCTCGCCTGGGTTGGGCGTGCGCTCCCGCTGGGAACGCCCGACGGGCTGGCAGAGCTGCCCTGAACCAGCCCCTAGGGCGTGAAAACCAACACCCAAAAGGTGAATAACCCTCTGCTGAGCGGTGTGGTGGGAGCGGGAAACGTCGCCTTGAAGAGGTTGTCTGCGGCTGTACTGACCACGCTCGGAGGGGTATTCTCTGGGGATGGAACAGACCCCTTCCCACGCCGAGCCCGCCGCTGGCGAGGATCTTCCGGTAGGAAAACGCCCCAAGGTCTTCTCAGGGGTGCAGCCCACCAGCGCCCTCCATCTCGGCAACTACCTCGGAGCCCTGAAGCAGTGGGTTGCGAGCCAAGACCAGCGCGACAGCATCTTTTGTGTCGTCGACCTGCACGCACTGACCATTCCGGAGAGCGTCGACCCGGTGTCCCTGCAACAGGACAGCCGCAAGGTTGCCGCCCTGTTCTTCGCGGCCGGCCTCGACCCCGAGCGCAACCTCGTGTTCATACAGTCTCACGTGCACCAACACTCCGAACTCGCGTGGCTTCTCAACTGCACCACGCCCCTCGGGTGGCTCTACCGGATGACGCAGTTCAAGATCAAGAGCGAGGGCCGTGACAGCGTCTCCACCGGTCTCCTCGACTACCCGGTGCTGATGGCGGCCGACATTCTTCTTTACGACACCGATGAGGTCCCGGTGGGCGACGACCAGCGCCAGCACGTCGAACTCACCCGCGACATCGCTGCCCGCTTCAACAATCTCTTTGGCGACACCTTCGTGCTACCGAAGGGGGTCATTCCCGAGTCGGGCGCCCGCATCATGGGGTTCGACGACCCCACCACGAAGATGTCGAAATCGGTCGCAGCCGAACGCGCGGGCCACGCCGTCAATCTGCTCGATGACGAGAAGACCATCCGCAAGACGATCATGTCGGCGGTGACCGATTCGGGCCGTGAAATCCGCCTCGAACACGCCTCTCCAGGCATCGGAAACCTGCTGCTGCTTCATCGGGTTCTGTCGGGCGCCAGCCAGGCTGCGCTCGAGGACCGCTATCGCGACAGCGGCTACGGCGCCATCAAGAAAGAGCTGGTGCCGCTGGTGCTCGACACCATTCTGCCGATTCAGACACGCTACCAGGAGATCATGCGTGATCCCGACTCGCTAGACGCCATCCTGGCGGCCGGCGCCGACCGCGCACGGGCCCTGGCGATACCGGTCCTGGCCCGCGTCAAGAACGCCCTTGGGGTGGGCTGACCCAGGGGTGGAGAAGCTTCTGTTTCTGTTTCTGGATGGGGTGGGGGTGGGTCCCGAGGACACGACCACGAACCCCTTCGCTGCGGCCCGGACCCCTTTTCTCGAGACGTTGATCGGGGGAAAGCTCACCAGCGCACGCAGTGCCCACGAGGGCCCTGGCTTCGTGTTTCGAACGCTGGACGCCACCCTGGGCCACGCCGGCCTGCCGCAGTCCGCCACCGGCCAGGCGTCGCTTCTTACCGGCATCAACGGCGCTGATGTCATGAATGGGCACTACGGCCCGTGGCCGGGACCGACCCTCAAACAGATTCTCGAGGCCGATACGCTCTTTCACCTGGCATCCGAGGGTGGAGCGGTGCTCGCCAACGCCTATCCCGATGGATACTTCGAGGCGCTCAAAGCGGGCCGCCTGCGGGTCAATGTACCGGTCTACGCTGCGCGAGCCGCCGGTCTGCCGCTGGCGGATCTGACGGCCTACCGTGCGGGAGGTGCCGTGGCTGCCGATCTGACCGGTCGCTACCTTCGCAAGCTCGTTCCCGACGTTCCCGAGCGCTCCCCAGCCGAAGCTGGGGCGCTGCTGTCGAAGTTGGCCGCCCAGCACCGGTTTACCTTCTTCGACCTGTGGCTCACCGATAGCATCGGCCATCGGGGCGCGTTTGCCGAGGCCGTCGACTTCATCGAACACCTCGATGGCTTTCTCGAAGGGTCTGCCGCCAGCCCCGAGGTGACGGTTTTGGTCACATCGGATCACGGCAACCTCGAGGATATGGCTAGCAGAAGCCACAGCCGTGCACCGGTCCCGATGCTGGCACTCGGTCCCAACGCCGGGACCTTTGCTGGGGCCACGTCGCTGCTGGACATCGCCCCGGCCGCCAAAGCGATGTGGGGAGCCCGCTAGCTAGCGTCAGATTGTCCACGCAGGCCTAGTTCCGAAGGTGCTAGCTTTCTACAGCGGTTCTCAGAATGAGTGATTGGTGACTCCGGCATGCTCAAACCAACCCAACACATCCCCCAACGACACCGTCGATAGCGCAGCCGCGATCGCAGAGTCCAACGCTCCCCTCGTCCTCGCCCCCACAGCTTTCACGAACGCCTTTATCTTCGAAAAAGCCAACTCAATGGGGTTGAAGTCCGGACTGTACCCAGGCAACAACACCAACTCGCACCCCCTCGCCTCGATCGCCTCCCGCACCTCCGGTTTGCGGTGCACCCCCAGCTGATCCATCACCACGATCTGCCCCGGCCTCAGCTTCGGAGCGATGACCTGCTCGATGTACGCTAAAAACGCCACGCCATCCACCGCTCCGGTCAACGTCATCGCGTCACCCACACCCTCATCGAGACTGATCGCTGCAACGAGGCTGGTGTTCTCCCCACGGTTCTTCGGCACCCTACCCACGGCACGTTGTCCACGTGGGGCGTAGGCGTAGGGCAGGGTCATGGCGACGTTGAAGCCGCTCTCATCGACGAACACCAACCGGTGCGGGTCAATACCTCTGATCCAAGCCAGGAACCTCCACCGGGCCTCTGGATTCTGTTCACTCGCGTAGATCGTCTTTTTTTCTCGTCGATCCCAATCTCTGTACCCAGCGGCACATGGTCGCTCTGCTGATGCGGACGCCGGTTCTCTCCAAGAAAAGGTCGCAGCGCTGGTCGTGGGTGAGGTCGTTGCTGATGAGGCTCTGCTCAACCCATGCCTGGTGCTCATGGAGGGCGCTGGGGCGGCCCGGGGAGGTTCTGGGGGTGAGATCTCCACTTTGGCGGTAGCGGCGGAGGTAGCGACTGACGGTGGCGGTTCCAACGTCGAACGTGTCTGCGGCTTCATGGAGGGTGTAACGCTTGTGTAGGACGGCGTTTACGATGCGTTCTCGGAGGTCGGTAGAGTGCGCCATAGCTCACTCAATGCGCAACCCGCTCTAAGGTGCGACGATACCTGCTTGCCGCCTTCGCCAGCCTGCTTGCGTTTCAGGGTGGATTTGCAGCGGCCCAGAGTGCGCGGGCGCTGGGCATGGGTGGGGTTCGGGCCGGGCAGGAAGCCGCCGACCTCAATCCAGCCTATCGAGCTCTGCCGGCGGCTGGTGCCCGAATCGAAATTCCGCTGCCGTTGAGTCTGATCGCGCTACTTACCGACCCCCGCCTCGATCCGACCAGCGAGACCTTCGACGCCCTCACGCTGCTCGATCAGCTGAGTCACCCTTTCACCTGGGTGCTGACGCCCGCCGTCTCTCCCGATGAGATTTTGGTTCGGATAGGCCAGGATGAGGATGGGCTGCCGACCGTAGCGATCGAGTTTCTCGGAGGGTCAAGGCTGAGCCTGGCAAGCCTCGGCGGCCTCGCTTACCACCAACATACCGACCTGCTGGTACCGCTCCCCCTGGGGCAGGTGCTGATCGGCCTTCGGCCCTATATCGGCCTCGACACCGATCTAACCCTCGACGCAGACCTGAGCGGGCTGTTTCGCTCAGGGGCCAGTGGGGGGATGCTGGGCGCAACGCTCGGCGCTGAAGCCGGCGTTGCACTCGAGGTTTCCGGCGGTTTTCCACTTCCGATCCCCGCCAGCCCCAGTTTCCCAGGCAGGCTCTATCTGGGTGGGCGTGTGGCCCCTTTCATCGGCCTCGCCAAGGTCGAGGGAGATCTTACCGGCACGGTCGCGACAGAACTTTCGGGCGACACCGTCGAGGTGACCTACAGCTACCAGGGTGACCTGTTCGTGTCGTCGGTAACGTCGGGCCAAGTCGGCTTTGGGGCCTCGGCCGACCTCGGGGTGGTGGCAGCGCTGGATCTCCCAGAGGGAGCGGCTACCTTCGGTGTCGCGGTGCGCAATCTTGGGGTGGAGTGGTGGCCCGGTACCAGCTTCACACTTTCGGGTGACGAGAGCGGAGGTGACCCCCTGGGGTCCGGTGTCACGACCTCCCGCCTGTTCGCAGTCGACGGGCTTAGCCTAACCGCAAGCGCGGGCATAGCCCTGTCCCCCGAAACGCTCGGGACGCCGCTGCTCCAGGGCTTGTTGGTCGCCGCCGATGTCGACACAAACTTTGGTTACGCAGAGGGCCACCTCGGCGTAGAGGCCGCCTTTGCGGCATTTCCTGCGGTGGTCTTTGCCAGGGCCGGAATCGGATTCGAGAACGGCTTCGTGTTCGGCATTGGCTCCGGTGTCGCCATCGCCGGAATCGGGTTCGATGTCGCCCTTCATGGCTACCGGTCTCCGTTCACCAGCCGCCAGGCCCTGGGCGTCGCTGCCAGCCTGGTGTTCGGGTTCTAGGGGCGATGATGAAGATCCGGATGCTGACGTTCGCAGCGATGCTGGCCCTCCTCGCCGGCTGTAGCCGAACCACCTTGCTGACACTCGAGATCGACATTCTGCCACTGCTTGGAGATGTGGCAAGTGGGATCTTTCCTGCTACCACCGGAAGCGTGGATCTGCCCGACGCCGACGGTTTGGAGAGCGCCCAGCTCGGTGTTCCTATCGAGCTATTCACGGGCCTCGAGCGGGTGGTGCTCGTCGGGGAGGGGACCTTCATGCTCACCGGCACTGAACCGGTCACCATCGTATTTTCACTCTTCATCGCCGAGGGCCCATCGGCCTTCGCGGCCACCGACCCGATCGTGCTGTCGCTCGCCCTCCAGCCCGGCGTTGCCACCGATCTCCCCGTCGGTTTTGTCCTGAGTAGCGAGCAATCTCAGGCTTTGTTCGCACGGCTTGTCGATGGCGACTTCCGCCTAGGTATTCGCCTCGCCGCCAGCGGAACGGGTACAGTCGACTATCAGCTCGGCCAGTTTGATGTGTCGGTGAGCGTGCAGGCGGGAACGCTACTTCCGTTCTAAAGGTTCTTTCAGGAATCTTGTTTGAGGCGTTAACAACTATAAGATCACGCCGTTGGCGTGGGGGGTTACCCCCTCCCCAGCCCTCCCCCTGGTAGGGGGAGGGAGCAAAAGGCAATCGTGAGTAACAACACCGTACTCGGATAACGATTCCAATTCGTGTTCCTAGGATTGAGTACCATCAGTCCTGGGTACGTCTCCACGACGCTTACGGAGTAAAACTCCTCCAGCACCACAACTTACGAAGAAACAAGCATGAAGGCATCACCACCAAGGGGGCCACAGACTGCTGCTGTTCACCTTAGGGTCCTATTAACAACCTTGATCCATTGGTTCCTTCACACCACGGTTATCCCTGTTGTTGTTCTCGTTACTCAAGACGTATTCACGCCCATCACTACCCACCCCTTGGTGTTCCCTATCGTAGCCAGGGTTGCTTTTAAGCTCCCTCCTCCTTCTAGGGGGAGGGCTGGGGAGGGGGTAACCCCCCATGGGAATTGTGTGAATTTCCTACCAAACCCCTTCCCAGAACATCATGGGGGTGCACCGCAAACCGCCCCAGCTTTTCAAGTTAACTTTCACAACCTGACACGGAAAGTTCCCCAAGTACTCGCAGCTGCATCACCCGAATCCGCCACGGCAACCTGAATCACACCTAAGCACATCGCTTTAGAAAGGTCAGAACCCAATCACCACAGCCGCTTCATACCAGGCCCCAATGATCAGCAACACCATGGCCAGCGGCAGCATCAGCAGCAGTTTTGTGAAGCCTTCCCCCAAGGCCCCGAACCCTTTGCGAATCAGCGTGACCAGAAACATCCCGCCGCCGGCCACCACCATGAAATAGGCGGTCAGCTCGAGCGCCAGCAGAACCAGGATGAACAGTGCCGAAGGCCCGCTGAAAGCGCCGATCAACCCAAAGGGGATGGCCTGAGCGAAGAACGAAAATGCCGTCAGCAGATAGGCGGGAACACCGAACAGGATAGCGCTGCCAAACGTCACCGTCACCGTCACCACCACGAAATTCTGGTAGAAAGTTACCACCGCGGCACGCGCCCAGTTGCCGCTGGCATAGGCGTCGGTGGCACCCACAGCGGTTACGGCAGTGTCGACCAGAGCGAGCACCGCGTCGGTGCAGCCGGGGGGAAGCTGAGAGCCGGTGAAGGCCCCGAGGACGAACGCGCCGTAGAGGAGGATCATCGTGATGATGACCAGCCTCCTGTGGTCGCGGGCGGTATTGAGTCCGCGACGGACCCAACGCCGGAAGAACGACGGGGTAGCCAGCAGATAGACCACCAGCAGGCTGAAAGCTACAAACAGCCAGCCGCTCACAGGTTGCTGGAGCCATGCCCTGGCAGTCGTTGGCGTGGGTCGTCGATATCCGACAGAGACGGCGTTCCACGTGTCGCCCTGGCGCTCGACAACCGCCTCGACCACCTCGAGTCGATCCTCGCCACGGACCGCACTGTAGGTGAAGCTGCGGCGATTCGGGTCCTCTGAATCCAGCTCCTGACGATCGTCGATGTTCACCCGGGTGCCGGGCTGGGGTGGGGGGTTGGCAAAGAGCGCTGGGAGGGCGCGACACAGCTCATCGGTCGACATCCCGGCCGCCACCCCGAAATTCAGCGGTTCCTGCTCGAGCCAGACCCCGACCGCAGCGTCGGCAACCTGCTCGGCATCGGGACCCTGAGCGAGTTGTGCCGTCGCCACCGGGACGAGCAACGCTGCGGCGAGAACGACGATCTGGCGTAGACGTGATTTTCTCAGGGGGTCGGAAGCCACCTCGGGCAAGCATACCCCAAGGCCCCATAGCGTGGGTAGCAGAACAGCGGCGGCAACACCCGGTTTAGGTGCTACGCGGTACACTCTGGCGTCGTGAAGCCGCTCCGCTGGTTCTTCAACGTGGGCCTGCGTACCGTTCGGGCCTTCGTTCCCGAATGGGTCAGGGCGGACGACGGCTTTGCAGCGCGTTGGCTACCGCCTGCCGAGTTGGTGCTCTATAGCGCCATGGACGTGCGCGACCGCGACCACGCAGTCCACGTTGCCAAGACCGTAGTACGTCGCATGCCGGAGGCGTCGTCGGAGCTCGTCCGGGCAGCGCTGCTTCACGATGTTGGCAAAGCCGATGCTCCCTATCGACCGTGGCACCGAATTCTCGCCCACCTGATGCCAGGCTCCAGGGTCCCGGCCGAACCGAAGCTCGAAGGTCTTCGAGGCGCTATCCAGCGTCGTCGCTTCCACCCCGTCTATGGCGCTGGACTGATCCGGGCCGCCGGCGGCAGTGCGGCGGTCGCAGACCTGGTAGAACACCATCACGACCCGACAGACGGTTCTGAGGGCCGCCTGCTGAAGCGGATCGATGAGGCGACCTGAACCGAACGGCCGCGATGACCTCGCTTGGTTGGCTGGGCTCACGCGGTTCGGGATCAAGCCCGGACTCGACCGTACGCGCGCCCTACTGCGTGCGGCGGGGGAGCCTCAACGGCGGTTTCGGACGGTGCTGGTGGGCGGTACCAACGGGAAGGGCAGCACCGTCACGGCTCTCGCCGAGATGGTTTCGGCGGCCGGGATCTCCAGCGGCCGCTTTACCAGCCCGCACCTCCACCAGCTCGTCGAACGGTTCTGGATCGATGGACGTCTCGCGGACGAGTCGGCCCTGGTGGCTCAGGTGCGGGCGCTCCGGCCCGCCGCCGAACGGGTGGGGGCTACCCTGTTCGAAGTGCTGACGGCCGGCGCCTGCCTGCTCTTTGCCGAGGCGGGCGTAGACCTTGCAGTCTTCGAAGTAGGGTTAGGGGGCACCTTCGACGCCACCAACGCCCTCGAACCAGAGCTGTCGATCGTGACCAACATCGGCCTCGATCATGTCGCCGTCCTGGGTTCCAGCCTGGAGGCCATCGCTGCCGACAAGGCCGGTATCTTCCGCCCGGACCGCCCTGCTTTCACGGCAGCCACTGGAGCTGCCCTCGAGGTCATCAGGCGCCGGGCTGTCGAGATCGGAGCCGACCTCTCAGCCCTGGGGTCGGAGGTTCAGGTGGCGGTCCAGGATCTGGGGTGGCACGGCCTCGATATAGCGGTAACGACGAAGGGGCATACGCTCGAGGGTCGAACGCCCCTGGTCGGCCGACATCAGGGCGACAACCTCGGTCTGGCCGTCGCGGCAGCCATTCAGCTCGGACTCTCGCCGGAGGCCATTCGCTCAGGGCTCGAAAGGGTGGTCTGGCCCGGTCGGCTGGAGCGGTTCGCACTCGAGGGTCGCTGGCTGGTGCTCGACGCGGCCCACAATCCGGAGGGTGCAGTCGCCCTTGCCGCCGCCCTGGAACATCTCGAACCGGAGCCGGTAACGGTGGTGTTCGGCGCCTCCGAAGACAAAGATGTCGTGGGCATGATTGCAGCCTTGCGCCCCCAGATCAGAAGGCTGATTGCCACGGCAGCGTCCAACCCTAGAGCATTGGCCGCCGATCGGCTCGCCCGTCTGGTCGCTGCCGAAGGGTCCGGGGCTGTCGAGACAACCTTGGACAGGGCTCTCGAGGCGACCGCTCTGGGAGGAACCGTGGTGGTGGCTGGAAGCCTATTCCTGGTGGCCGAGGTGCGCGCGATCGTCCTGCGCAGGTCGCAGGGTGGTTAGGGTTCCGAGGCCGGCTTCGCAGGCCTGCTGACGAGGTGCTTGAAGATCACCAAGATGGAGATGGGCAGCACCCCGGTCAGGATAGCCAACACCACGTCTTGCTGGACGTCCCGAGTGACCAGCGAAGCGAAGACCAAGGCGGGATAGAACACCATCGTCAGGATCGACGCTAGAACGGTTCGCTTCAAGATCAGGGCCAGGGCCGTGATGAGAATGAGCCCGTAGAGCCCTCCCAACGGATACAGCGGGAGTGAGAGTCCAAGTGTCGTGGCCAGAGCCTTGCCGCCTCTGAAGCGGGCGTAGGGCGACCAGGCGTGGCCGGCGACCGCCCCGATGCCCGCTGCCAATGGGAACGCCAGACCTGGGAGGCCGACAGCGCCGGTTGCGGCTGCCATCTGCAGGCCGAGGAAGGTGACGAGCGCCCCTTTTCCAACGTCCAGGGCGAACACCAGCAATCCGAAGGCAAATCCGAGGTTGCGGGCTGCATTCATCGCTCCCATGTTGCCCGACCCGACCTCGAAAATCCGGGTGCCTCGTAGCCGGGCCACGATATCCGCGTTTGGGATGGCCCCGATCAGGTAGCCGATCCCTACCGCAACCACGAGGTCAAACACCGACGGGCCCCAACTGTCTGACGGCGCTGAAGCTATGGAGTTCGGCGACGTGGTAGCTGCAAAACCGCTCGAGGATGGTCAGGTGGAGGGGCGCGTCGTTTAGCGGCGAAGCCAATGCCTCACGCACAGACCCGGTAACCATCGTCTGCAGGTCGCTGGCTAAGCCCGGCGTAACCTGGATGCCGCTGGCACATTTCTCACAGGTGAGACCGCCCGCACGGACATCAAAATAGGGGAACGGTCCAGAACCGCCGCAGCTCGCGCAGGCGGCGACTCTAGGCGCCAGGCCGGCCTGCTGCAGGAGCTTCCAGGCATAGGCGACGGAGACCTGTAGCGGGTCGGTGCCAAGGTTCAGGCCGCGGAGGCCGCTGGCGAAGTAGGTGTAGATCTTTTCGCCGCCATGGATGTCCACCGTTAGCTGGTCGACGAGTTCGGCCAGCAGGTGGGCAAAGGGATAGATTTCTGGGCGCGACAGAGACCGAAGCGCGCCGTTCAGCTTCACCTGGGTCAACAGCGCCAGATCATCCTCGCGACGGCGGTAGAGCTGCACGGTGACATCGTGAAAGAGGCTGAGGCGGCCGGCGTTTCCTCCAGGAAGTTTTCCTTTGCGGACGATGCCGCGCCACTTGCCGTGGCTCGACAGCAGCGTGGCGACGACATCGCCGCTGGGTAGCACCGTACGCCGTATGACGATCCCCTCGCTCACCTGATAGCGTCGGCTCACACACCAGTCTATCGCGCCGGGCGCGGTGTGGGCGTCGCCGGGTGGCCGGCATATTCGGTGCCCACAGAACGATCTGGACCTGGCTGGGGCGGTCCGCCTGCTACCGTCCCGACGCAGGCAGAAGGCCGGCTCGCGGTGCCCTCTTCAGGCGTCCTGTCGGAGCATGACCACCGGCTCTACCGGCTCGAAGCTGACACTGACTGCGGGCAACAGGATGCTGTCGCCAACCTTCAGGTGGCGAAAGTCGCCGTGGGGAAGGTCGACGATGAGGTCGCCGTCCACCACCACCACCCACAGCGGCTGATTCAGGTTCTCAGGGGTGCTGCTTTCGATAGCCATGACCGCCAGCCCGGTTCCGGGGACGGTCACCGGCCGGCCGGGTTCGCTGCGTGCCAGCCCGATCAGATTGAGCGGAGCTTCGGGCGAGGTCACGACGCTAGCTTGCCTTGCGGGATCGGCGTTTGCCGCCGCGGCGTTTGCCGCTGGTGGCGGCCCGGGCTGCCAGGAGGTCGAGGGCTTCTTCGAGCGAAATCGTCTCCGGCGTCTGGGCACCCTTTAGGGAGGCGTTGACCTTGCCATGCGTTACATAGGGCCCATACCGCCCATCGCGAACTTCGATGGGGTCGCCGGTCTCCGGGTGTTTACCGAGAACCTTGAGCGCTTGGCTTTTCTGTCTCTTCGGGCTGAGCAACTCGAGGGCCCGTGCCAGCTCTACCGTCAGCACATCGTCGTCCTGGGTCAGGGAGGCAAAGGTCTTCTGGTGGCGGACGTACGGCCCGAAGCGTCCGATGCTGGCCTCCACCGGCTCACCACTCTCTGGATGTTCGCCGAGACCGCGCGGCAGCGACAGTAGGGCCACGGCGTAGTCCTCGGTGATGGCGTCCGGGTCCACGCCCTCGGGCAGCGACATACGTTTGGGTTTCCCAGCCTGGCTGTCGTCACCGAGTTGCAGGTAGGGTCCGTAGGGTCCGCGCCGGAGCAATACCGGCTGTCCGTCCGAGAACTGTCCCACCACCGCGTCTCCCGTCGCCCCATCGTCCAGCAGGACGGACAGCTCCTCGCGGGTCAGGTCGGCCGGGACAGCCTCAGGGGGGATCGACGCGGTTTTCCGCTCGCCGTCCACGATCCCTTCTACGTAGGGCCCGAAACGGCCTACCCGGACCACAAACGGCGTCCAATCCTCATTGTGGATCTCGGAGATTTCACGTGCATCGATCCCTTCGAGACCCTGCTCCACCCGATTTTCGATTCCCTCCTTGCCGAGAAAGAAATCGCGAAGATAGGGGAGGGGTTCGCGCGAGCCGGTCGCGATGTCGTCCAGAGCCGTCTCCATGGTGGCGGTGAACTCGGTATCGACGAGGTGGGCGAACTGTTTCTCGAGCAGGTTGTTGGTGGCGAAGGCGGTGAAGGTGGGAAGCAGCTGATTTCCCCCCTTTCGGGCGTAGCCTCGGGCCATGATGGTGTCGATAATGCTGGCGTAGGTGCTGGGTCTGCCGATACCTTCTTGCTCGAGCAGCTTGACCAGCGAGGCCTCGGTGAAGCGGGCCGGTGGTTTCGTCTCATGCCCTTCGGCGCCGACGCCGCGGCAGGTCGGTTCATCGCCCTCGGCCAGCGGAGGCAGTGGCTGGTCACGATCGTCAAGAGCCGCCTCGGGATCGTCACTCCCTTCGACATAGGCGCGAAAGAAGCCCGGAAACAGAACCGTTCTGCCCGACGCTCGGAAGGCCGCGCTTTCGCTGCCGGTGGCGACGACGATGGTTGCGGTCACGAACTTCAGGCGCGCCTCGGCCATCTGTGTGGCCACGGTGCGCTTCCAGATCAGGTCGTACAGTCGCCCCTCGACGCCGCTCAGCCCGTGCTCTTCGGTAGTGCGCATCTCCGTTCCGGCGGGCCGGATGGCTTCGTGGGCCTCCTGCGCGTTCCTCGAGGTGCTGCTGAACTGCCGGATCTTGGGGCTCAGGTAGGCTTCGCCATAGCGCTCGAGAATGGCCTTGCGACTCGCCTTTAGAGCCTCCTGCGAGAGGTGGGTCGAATCGGTCCGCATGTAGGTGATATAGCCGTTTTCGTAGAGCCTCTGGGCCACCCGCATCGTCTCTTTGGCGGAGAGACCGAGCTTGCGGCTCGCCTCCTGTTGCAGGGTCGAGGTGGTGAACGGGGGGCTGGGATTCCTCCGCGCCTCGCGCTCCTCGATCGCGTCGATGCGCCAACTGCCAGCTGCGGCGCGCTCCGCGAGCGACTCGGCCTCGGCCTGGGCGAGCACTAGCACATTCCGATCGAGTACCAGATCGGGCTTGAGCTGACCGCTGTCCGGATCGAAATCACGGCCACTCGCTACGCGTACGTCGTCCACCTGCCGTAGCGTTGCCTCGAACGAAGCATCTCGGTGCTCGAGGGTGGCCTTCAGGTCCCAATAGCTTGCCGTCTTGAAGCGCAGGCGCGCCTTCTCGCGCAGCACCAGGAGCCGCACGGCCACGCTCTGAACCCTGCCTGCCGAAAGTTTGGGTGCGATCTTTTTCCACAGCAGCGGGCTGATGGTGTAGCCAACGAGGCGGTCCAGAACCCGGCGGGTCTCCTGGGCATCGACCAAGTTTTCATCGATGCCGCGGGTGTCTTCGAGCGCTTTCAGGATCGCCGGCTTGGTGATCTCGTGGAACACCATCCGCTTGACCGGCACCTTCGGCTTCAGCACCTCCACCAGATGCCAACCGATCGACTCACCCTCGCGATCCTCATCGGTCGCGATGTACAGTTCGCTGGCCTCCTTGAGGGCGCTCTTGAGGTTGCTGACGACGGATTTCTTTTTCGGAGCCACGATGTAGAGCGGTTTGAAGTCCGACCCGATATCAACCCCGAGCCGCGCCCAATCCTTACCCTTGTAGCGCTCCGGGATCTCTGCGGCCGACGCCGGTAGATCGCGAATATGGCCCATGCTCGCTTCGACCCGAAAGTTGCTGGGTAGAAACCTGCGAATGGTCCGGGCCTTGGTCGGCGACTCGACGATCACGAGATGCCGCTTGCCGGGTTTCTGGCTCAACGGAGACTCTCCTTCATGCTCGCGTCGTCATTATAATGAGCGCGTGGCTGTTGTCAAGCCACAGTGTTAATCGAGCCACGCCCTGGGGCGGTATCGATCATACAGGGCGCCGGTTGGTGATCGCCCGTCCGAGCGTTACCTCGTCCGCATACTCCAGATCGCCCCCAACGGGAAGTCCGTAGGCGATGCGGGACGTTGTTCGATCGCGGTCCTCCAACAGCCTGGCGAGATACATCGCCGTCGCTTCGCCCTCCACGGTCGTCGAGGTGGCGAGGATGACTTCGGCCACCTGTTCGAGCCGCTCCATCAGCGAGGCGATCGTGAGTTGATCCGGGCCGATCCCGTTCATGGGGCTCAACGAACCGTGTAACACGTGGTACAGACCCTGGTACTCACCACTGCGTTCGATAGCGAGCAGATCGGCAGGCTGCTCGACAACGCACAGGAGCTCTCGAGACCGCTGAGAGTCGTCGCAGATGGCGCAACAGGCCTGCCCTCGAGCCATCACGTTGAAGCATTCAGGGCAACGATCGAGCCCCACTTTGGCTTCGGTGAGGGCCCGCGACAGGGCCAGCACATCCTCTTCAGGCTGATTGAACAGGTGAAAGGCGAGCCGCTGGGCGCTCTTGGGTCCGACTCCAGGGAGGCGGCCAAGTTCACGAATCAGGGTGGTCAGGGCAAGTGGGTATTTCACAGGAGATCAGATGAGGTTGCCGAGGCCGCCCATGCCTCCCATGGCAGAACCCAACTCCTGTTCCTGCAACTCCTTCGCCTTTCGCTGGGCCTCGTTCACGGCAGCCATTACCAGGTCTTCGAGCAGTTCGACATCCTCCGGATCGACCACTCCGGGGTCGATCCTCACGGTCTGAACGGATCCGTCGCCACCAGCGGTAACCGTGACCAGGCCACCCCCGGCACTCCCTTCGACGCTGAGGCCCGCCAGCCGCTCCTGAGCCTCGGCCATCTTGCGCTGCGCCTTCTGGGCTTCCTTCATGAGTTTTTGGATGTTCATGACTACCAGTGTATCGCGGTCTTGGGGCTAGTGCCGTTGCCCGCAGGTAGTTATCCGTCGCTCTCGAGCAGCGGGTAGTCGGCAGCTTCCGGAGGCAGCTCCCCCTCGTCGGGCGTCAGGTCCTGTTCACCCACGACGCGTCCTGGGAAGTGCTTCCGGATCAGGGCCAGATCGTCCGCTTGGGGCGGTTCAATGTGCGCGCTTTCGTCGTCCGCTACACCGTCCGGTTCTTGGACCGCCGCGGCAGATTCAGGTACGTCGTTCCAGAACTCGGCCGGCAGATCCTCATCCAGGATGGTCGGTGCGGCCGGGGGCTCTTCTTGCACCGGGATTTCGGCGGACGCTACGCTCTCGGGTGCCGATTCGGACTGGGGACCGTCGTTTTCGGTACGGGGGCGCTCGGCGTCGTCGGGCCCCGGGTGGCTAGGAGACGCCGCTACCCCAGCGGCTTCCGGTTCCGAGTCTGGGACGGCCGCAGGTTCCGACCGCCCCGTCACACTTTTTTTCGGAGCGCCCCCAGGGGACCGTCGATCACAAGGTCGTAAGCTTCCCCGCCAACGCCATCGATCAGGGCGCGGAGTTCGTCCTGACGTTTCAGCAGCTCGGCGTAGTGGAAGCGGTGCATATCGCCGAAGTGCAGCGTTATGACGCGGTCGTCAATGGTCTCTCTTGCTGGCATCAGGAAGGCCTTCAGCTGAACGCCAGCTGCGGCTTTGACCTTGCGCCAGTCGAGTGACGGCGCGGCGTTCGGGACCGCTTTTGGGGCCCCGGGTTCGGGCCGTTCAGACTCTGTGGCCGCTGGACTGGGGGCCTGAACCGCGGGGATCGCTTCACCCTTCGGGGCGGGTGGTCTGGCGGTCTGAACCCCCTCCGTAGGCTGGGTGGGAGCTGCCGTCTGCGGGTAGCCGCTGAGGGCATTCAAGCCCTTGATGAGCGCGGCGTCGAGTTGGTAGAGATCGTTGCGACGCACGAACCGCTCGTGTTCGTCGTCCAAGGTGTGGATGAGCCTCATCAAGGCGTCGCGATCGAGGCTCACCGTGAACCCTTCGCCCCCGGTGACCGAAGTAAACAGGGCGTCCCTCAGGGTTCGACTCAACCTGTCGATCAGGGTGCGGGCTGAGAACCCGTCTCGGTAGAGTGCCGTCGTAAGCGCGTGCACCGTGCTCAGATCCCCGCTCGCTACCGCGGTCGCTAGCGCCTCGAGCTGCGTCTGGGGTGGCAGACCCAAAGCTACTTCGGCGGCCCCTCGAGAGATGGCTTCTCCAGACGCGAGCAGCCGTTCGAGGAGCGACTCTGCGTCCCGCATGGCGCCGTCGGCGGAGCGGGCCACGAGTTGCAGGGCCGCCGTTTCGGCCTCCACGTCCGCTTCGCGGCACAGCTGTTCGAGCTTCCCCCGGATCTCCTCCTCGTCGAGGCGCCGAAAACGGAAGTGCTGGCAGCGCGACAGGATCGTAGGCGGCAGCCTCTCCGGCTCGGTGGTAGCGAGGATGAAGATGAGCCCCTGAGGCGGCTCCTCGAGCGTCTTAAGGAGGGCGTTGGCTGCCGCCCGGCTCAGCATGTGGGCCTCGTCGAGAATCCACACCCGGCTGCCTCCGCGCAGCGAGGCCAGGCGCACCTTTTCGCGGATATCGCGGATATCTTCCACGGAATTGTTGCTGGCCGCGTCGAGCTCGGTCACATCGGGATGGGCGTCAGATTGAACCAAGAGGCACGATTCGCACGCGCCGCAAGGCCTCTGCTCGAGCGGACGTTCGCAATTCACCGCCATCGCTAAGAGTCTGGCTGTGGTGGTTTTCCCGACCCCGCGCGGACCCGAAAAGAGGTAGGCGTGACCCACCCGGTCACGCCGGATCGAGGCCACGAGAACATCCTTGACATGGGTCTGACCGATGACCTGCTCGAAGGTAACCGGCCGGGCACGTCGGTAGATGGCCGCCATCCGCTTCACTGTACCACTGGTTTCCAGGTCCCTTAGTGCCTCCCCTTCGGGGCGAGGCGGTGTAGCATGGTGGCATGACAGAGGGGGTGAACAAGCGCCCCAGGCTTGGCCTGGCGCTTGGAGGAGGCACCGCCCGAGGGCTGGCGCACGTAGGCGTTCTGAAGGTTCTTGACGCCAACGGTGTGGCACCAGACGTGCTCGCGGGAACCAGCTACGGGGCCATTATCGCGGCTCTCTATGCACTCGGTGGCACCGGGGTCAGCATCGAGCACGTCATCCGCCAGCAGAACACCATGGAGATCTGGTCTCAGGGCCTCGATTTTGGCCTCCACAAAGCCGCCCTGATCAATGGGCGGCGGCTGTCGAACTGGCTCGACCGGAAGTTTTTCGATGGGGCGACCTTCGATGATCTCGAGCGGCCGCTGGCGATCGGCTGCACCGACCTGGCAACGGGTGCATTGGCCATCGTACGCGAGGGGTCGGTTGCCGAAGCGGTCAGAGCCAGCTGCGCCCTCCCTTTCTACTTTGCACCCGTGCAGCAGAACGGCAAGGTGCTGATTGACGGTGGGTTCATAGAACCGGTACCGTTCCGGACCCTGTCGGTGTTCGATCCCGAAGTCAGTCTCGGCGTGCACGCCGGCATCAACGCCGACAGGGCGACCCTGATTCAGGGAACCCTCAGACTCCACCGGTCGTGGGTGGGTCGCAGCTTCCAGTGGCTGGCGCGGCATGCCTCGCTGAGGCTCGCCCTGGGGCGACTGATACGCGGCATGGCTGTGGTGGCCCGATCGTACGAAAACCGGGTGATTGCACCACCTGGTGCCCATCTGCTCCGGGTCCAGCCGCCGATAGCCTGGTGGGATTTCCACAAGTCCCCGATCGCCATCGCCACGGGTGAGCGGGCCATGCGGGCAGCCCTCGGGCTGGTGCGGCCCGAAGGCGAGGCTCGAAAGTCCTGATGGCCCAGGGGTACACGGTGGTATTTGCCCAACCGCCATGGTGGGATGCTGTCGAGTCCATGCAAACCTGCCTCGCTGCTGACGATGTCGCAGGGGCCGCTGACGGCTACCTGAGGCTCACGCGGGAGCTGGTGTCGGCAGGGTACGCCGACCCATTTCAAGCCCTGGCCGACCACCTGTTGTTTCACCCTTCGGCCCTGAGCCGCGCCGTTGCGCAGGACGAGGCCATTGCAGACGGTTTGCGATCGGCCGCCGAGTACGATCTGGTCACGATGCTGGCGCTGCTGCGGCGCGACTGGCGGGTCGAGATTGGGGAGCGGTACGGACATGGCTTGCCACCGCTCAGCGAGCTGGCACAATCGCTCCCGGAACCGGGCCTTGCCTTCATCCACCACCTGCGCCAGGACGCTGCCGCCGACGTGCTGGCAGCCTTGCTGGATCGCTACCGCTGCCACGGCGTAGGCATCCTTGCGCGCTTCGCGGCATTCCGCTGGCGCGGCGGAGCCCTCGAGGGCATCGCACACCCCGCAAACGAGAACAGCGACGCCCTGATCGGCCTCGATGTCGAACTCGCGCGTCTTCACGGCAATACCGAGGCGTTCCTCGCCGGCCTGCCCGCCCAGCATGGGCTTCTCTACGGTCCCCGGGGCAGCGGCAAATCGACGGCGATCCGCGGCCTTGCGAGCCGCTACCGTGAGCGCGGTTTGCGCCTGGTGGAGCTGACGGTTGATCGGCTGGCCGACCTGCCGGACCTGCTCGAGGAGCTCCGCATCGGTCCGCACCACTATCTCATCTTCGTTGACGACCTCAGTTTCGAAGAGGGCGATCGCCGTTATCACCCCTTGAAGACCCTCTTGGAAGGCAACCTGAGCGCCCGGCCCGAGCGCGTGCTGCTGGTTGCGACGAGCAATCGCAGGCATCTGGTTCGCGAGAGCTTTTCCGAACGACCCGACCCCTTGGATGACGATGTCCATGCATGGGACACCGTTCAGGAACGCTTGGCATTGGCAGATCGGTTCGGCCTGGTCATCACCTTTCCAAGCGCCGATCAGCGGCGCTACCTGACCATCGTTCGCGGCCTCATCGAACAGGACCGGCTCGTAGCAGCCGAAGACCTCGAACGCCACCTCGAAGGTGCGATCCGCTTCGCCTCTTGGAACAACGGTTTTTCGGGGCGTACCGCCCGCCAGTACGTCGATGCGCTGAGGGCCGATCAGCTGCCCTGAAGCCCGCGCAACCAACCCTCCGACCACCATTCAAAGTGAGGGAATCGGCGTTCCCGCGCTGCCTCGAGCAGCCGGTTGACGTCGAACGGTACCTGGCGCAGAGTCACGGTCGCAGCCTCCGAAGAATGGTCACTCTCGTCATCTCGGTGACGCCTCGTCACCCTCGGAACCGAGCTGTGCGAAGAGGGCTGCCAGGGCGTACATCTCCCCACGTGTCAGCTGCGACTCCGGAGCGAAGCCTTCCGGGGCCAGACCTGCTCGCACCAGGCCGGGCCAACCACCTTGGCTCGGACAGCCCCGAATCAGACAGCCCGCTTCGAAGGCTATATCTAGAGCGACCTCCGGGATGAGAGGACCCGATGCCTGTTCAAAGCGATCCAACAGGTCACTTCCGAGCCGGTCTGATGCCAGGAAGCGTTGGCCTACATTGCTCAGCAGGTACACGAATGACAGCATCGAAGCCGGCTCATCGAGTCTCGGATCATTGTTGTAGCCACCCACCGCCAAGCCTCGGGCGAGCAGCGTGCGGTAAGGGAGATAGTGGGGGTGATCGATCGGTCCGGCGGGGTTGCGGTTGGTGACATCAGGCAGGAATGCACCCCTGGCTGTAAGCGTTTGGCGCACGGTCGTGGTGAGCGTTGTTTCCGCCAGGAGCTCGCTCGGGGTGAGGTTGAGGTTGGCCGCGAAGGCCGCGGCGACGCCTACAGCTTCGGCGAGGGCCATGCCGAACGGAACGACCCTTGCGCTCGAGGCGGCGAGCGGATCGAAACCGGCGGCGCGGCCAACCACCCATAGACCGGTCGGACCGGCGGGGACAGTGACGCAGAGCTGCACGCCGTAGATGTCGGGCCGACCGAATACGAATCCATCGTCGTGGGGCGTGAGCGTCTGGACATCCAGCGGGTAGCCACCCGCGGCCACATCCAGCTCGGTTACAACGTGGTCCAGCACGTCGTCCACGCGAAGCGTGCAGTGCGCCTCGAGGTGCCTGGACTCGCGGATGTAGAGTCGCTCGGCGATCCCCCCGAAACGGGCGGCTGAAAACCCGGGCAAGGTTTCCGCGAAATAGGCGACGATGCGCTCTGCCTCCCTGCTGCCTTTGGCGATCGCTTCTTGTCTGCTCCGTGGATCGAAGGGGTCGACCCCGTAGATCAGAAGGGCATTGACCAACACCGTCCCGTCGTCTTGGCGGCCGAGGTTCAGACCTCGGAGGCGTAGCCCAGGCTCGACGGGGCGGTACTCGGTTGGCACGCCCCCAAAGCTTCCCCAGGCCACGCGTTGGTCGATCCTCGCATAGGTCCGCCCACGCTGTTCGATCTCGTGTCGTAAGGTTGCCCAATCGACGCCCTCTATAGCGAACACGAGGGTGTCGGCCATCCGCTCAGGATAGTTGAAGGCCTCGAATCCGGTGGTGAAGCCGGCACCAGCGGCGGCGGCGAAATCCATGTCAGCGGTGGCGTCGATGATCTGCCGTGCGGCGGCCACAGTATCGCCGAAGCGGACCCCAGTCACGCGACCGGAGGCGTCCAGGACGGGGCCGGTTATCTCTCCAGTCAAAACTGTCACGCCGGCCTCCGCGAGCATCGCCTCGAAAGCCCGTTCGGCAACGCCGACATCGAACGCAGACCCCTGACCGACGCGGCGCCACCAGCGTTCGAACAACCCCCGCTGGTAGTTGAAGGGTTGCGTCCTGAGATCGAGTACATTGAGCTCACCCAGCACGAACAGGCCGCCAAGACGCAGGTCGGCAGTGATCAGCATCGTCCGAGCACCCATTTCGGCCGCGGCCACCGCGGCGCTGATCCCCTCCGGCTCACTCCCAACGACGATGACCTGATAGTCCATGGGGCGGTTTACAGATTGGGCTTTAGCGAATGCGAGAGGAACTGTGGTTGCCACCAGAACGGTTCGAAGCAGCGCACCGAGGTGGAACAGAACACCAGTCCGGGGAGGCCTCCGGGGCGTCGAGGGTGGCTTCCCGATGGGAACGGTTTCGGGGCGCACCCAGCGAGTTTAGCAGGTCAGACGGGCCACCGCCGATGCCGTGTCGTTTCTCAGAAATGAGGGTGTTAGCATGGCCCGAGGAGGACCTGATGCGCCGTTTCTACGCGGGCCTTGGCCTGCTCGTCGCCCTGGTTGCATGCGAACCGACCCGGGCTCCTGATCTGCACGACATCTACCTTTTTGGACTCGAAGACTCGCGGCTCAGCTACTTCTATGGGGTGCCCGGAAGTCTCACTGTTGAAGGGACCGAGGTAGTGCTGAGCGAGGGCGCCGGTGACGGCATCTACGCCTTTCCCGAAGCGCTGCTGGCGAATAGCCTGAGCTACCTCGAGTTAGCGGTCGAAGCGATAACCGACCCCATCCGCGTGGATCGGATTCCACTCACGACCGATCTCTCGGTGACCACCACCGAAGCGGTACCGCTGCTGCTGTATTTCGACGGCGCCGCCTGGTTCACATTGCTCGAGGAGGCCGAAGCCGGTCTCAATGTGCGGTTGATTCCCAAGGTCCGGATCGGCCGCCTGCAGGGGGTCGGGAACCTCAGCCCTCGTGAAGCCGACACCTTGGCAGATGTACTCGAACGACGCGGGCGTCCGCTGGCGGTCAGCCTGATCGACGAAACCGCGCTGCCGGATCGAAGCATCGACGGCCTCAACGAATACCTGAAAACAGGCCTGTTCGTTCAACGGGACGTCATCGTCGACGCCAGCGCCTTCAGGGATCCGGAAGAGCCGGTTCTCTGGGAGGTGATGGCGGAGGGCAGCCAGGCGACCGGTGGCGAAAGCGCCCGCTACCTCATGGTTCGGAATCAGACCGAGCTGCTGACGGTGTGGAACCAGGCCTACGGCACCCAACTGTCGGTTCCCGCGGTTCCGGACACCGATTTCGAGCGCGAGACCATTCTGGCGATATTCCTCGGCCAGAAGCCGACCGGCGGCTACCGAGTAGAGGTGGTCGATGTGGTTCAGGAGGCGACCGATCTCTTCGTCGACCTGATCGAACGAGAGCCCGCTGAAGGCGCTATCACCACCCAGGCGCTGACCAACCCCTGGATCATGATTCGGGTGCTTCGTGGCGGGATCAACGCCGCCTGGTTTCGCGATCCCGATTCTGGACAGCTGTTCGAGGTGGCGCGCTCGCTGCGCTAACGTCCTTCAGGTAAGCGCGTGGGGGTCGAAGAGCCGGCGGTACTCGTCGCCGGCGTAGCGATCGGTCATGCCGGCCAGGTAATCGGTGACGGCGCGCTGCAGGCCTCGCTCTTCGGCAGCCTGCTGCCACTCTGAGGGCAGCATATTGGGAGCCGCATGATAGGCCTCGAAGATCCGGCTCAGAATATGGTCTGCCTTCTTGTTCATCCGGATGAGGCGGTAGTGGAAGTAGAAGTTCTGGTACAGGAACCGCTTCAGACCGGACAGTTTCAGGCCGAGCTCGGGGGAGCAGGAGACGAGTTTCTCTGGAGCCTTCCGTACGTCCTCGATGCTGCCGACAGCGGCGAGCTCGAGCGCCCGATGCGTGTGCGTCACGGTGTCTTCGATCGCCAAGCCGAGCAGCTTGCGAATCAGCAGGTAGCGGTCCTGATTGGTGAAGGCCCGCGGGTCGATCTCGAGCCTGGCCATGAGGTCGGCGATGAGCGGAACTTCGGCGATATCGTGGGCGGCGAAGTGTCCCGAACGAAGACCGTCGTCGAGATCGTGAGCATTGTAGGCCAGCTCGTCGGCGATGTTTACCACCTGGGCTTCGAGCCCGGGCCGCATGTCGGGCTCCCACTGGCCGTCCGGGACGTCGTATTCGGTCTCGTGCTTCATGATGCCTTCGAGCGTCTCCCAGGTCAGGTTGAGCCCCGGAAAGCCACCGTAGCGGGTCTCCAGTTCGGTCACCACCCGCAGGCTCTGCTTGTTGTGATCGAAGCCGCCTGCGTCCCTGGCCAACCGGTCGAGGGTCTGTTCGCCGGCGTGGCCGAACGGTGGGTGGCCGAGGTCGTGGGCCAACGCGACGGTCTCCGCCAGGTCCTCGTTGATGCCCAACGCCCGGGCGATCGCCTTGGCCACCTGAGCGACCTCGAGGGTGTGGGTGAGTCGGGTGCGGTAGTGATCGCCCTCATAATTTACGAACACCTGGGTTTTGTACTCCAGGCGCCGAAAGGCGCTGGTATGGATCACGCGGTCGTGATCTTTTTGAAACGAGGTCCGGTAGGCGCTCTCGGATTCGGGATGAATGCGGCCCCGCGAACGGTCCGAATAGCTGGCGTAGGGGGCGAGTGCCCTGCGTTCGTTCTGTTCGAGCCACTCCCTGGTGTGCAGCATGCTCCGGTCAGGGTAGCACTTCGCGTGGCGGTCACCGGTGGGCTAAACTCAGGGCTGCGAGGAGGAGGATCATGAGCGAACTGCAACCCTTTCTCGACCAGGCCATCGCCGCCGCGTACGAAGCGGGCCGCCTCACGCTAGGGTACTTTCAGACCGAAATCACCCCCGAATTCAAGGCGGACGACACCCCGGTCACGGTCGCCGATCGCAAGGCCGAAGCGCTGATTCGGCAGCGGCTCGAAGCTGCCTTTCCCGATCACGGCGTCATCGGTGAGGAGTACGGCGAGCACCTTCCGGAGGCGAGCCACCGCTGGATCGTGGATCCGATCGACGGGACCAAGGCGTTCGTGCGCGGGGTTCCGCTCTATGGGGTCCTGATCGGCCTGGAGATAGAGGGTCGTATCGAGGTCGGAGCGGCCTACTTTCCGGGGCTCGATGAGATGGTCTACGCCGGGTCTGGACTCGGATGTTATTGGAACGGTCGCCGCTGCCGCGTGCGCGATACCGACCACCTGGACCGGGCGGTGGTGTCGTGCACCGATCCGGGTCGCTTCGACCGCTATGGCCGGGGTGACGCCTGGCGCCGCCTCTCCGAGGCGAGCTATCACCGAACCGGATGGTCGGATGGCTACGGCTATGCCCTGGTGGCCACCGGGCGCATCGAGCTCATGTGCGACCCGATCATGAGCCCCTGGGACGCGGGTCCGTTCCCGGTGATTTTGCGCGAGGCCGGCGGCTATTTTGGCGACTGGTCGGGGGCCGAGACCATCTACGCCAGCGAGGGGCTGGCAACCACACAGACGCTCTTGCCCGAGGTTCTACGGCTGATCGAGGGTGCGGCAGGTGGCTGAGCTAGGTCTTGGCTCGTTGGGCTGCACCGTTGCGCAGCCTCCAGCGGTTGAGGCCGCCAGGCCGCTACACTGGTTGGGATGAGCCACTTCAGCCGCCGCCAGACGCCCACCGCGTGGATCGGTTCGGTACCGTTGGGTTCGGATCACCCGGTGGTGATCCAGTCCATGACCAACACCGACACGGCAGACGCCGAGGCTACCGCGAACCAGATTGCACAGTTGGCACGGTCGGGCAGCGAGTTGGTGCGCATCACCGTCAACAACGAGCCGGCTGCAGAGGCCGTGTCGGAGATCGTCAGGCGGCTCGAGGACCTCGGGGTCGAGGTTCCGCTGATAGGGGACTTCCACTACAACGGGCACCAACTGCTCGTCCGCTATCCTGAGATGGCCGTGGGATTGGCAAAGTACCGCATCAACCCTGGCAACGTAGGCACCGGCAGGTATCACGACCCGAACTTCCTCACCATTATCGAGGTTGCCAAGAACCTGGCCAAACCGGTTCGGATCGGTGTGAATTGGGGGTCGCTCGACCAGCAACTGCTCACCGAGCTGATGAATGCCAATGCGGGATTGGCACAGCCCAAAGATGCCACTGACGTAACGACTGAGGCGATGATCCAGTCGGCGCTGCTGTCGGCAGAGCTGGCCGAGGAGGCGGGCCTGGGACACGATCAGATCGTGCTCAGCGCCAAGGTATCCAACGCCCCCGCACTGTGGAGCGTCTATCGGCAGTTGGCTGCCCGCTGCGACTATCCGCTGCATCTCGGGCTTACCGAGGCGGGGATGGGCGTAAAAGGGGCGGTCTCCAGCACAGCTGGGCTGAGCGTGCTATTGGCAGAAGGGATCGGAGACACCATTCGGGTGTCGCTGACGCCCGATCCTGGGGCGCCACGCGAGCGAGAGGTCGAGATAGCGCAAGAGGTGCTTCAGGCGCTCGACCTGCGGGCCTTCGCCCCGACGGTCACAGCCTGCCCCGGCTGCGGTCGCACCACCAGCACCCTCTTCCAGGAGATGGCCCGCGACATCCAGGCCTTTTTGAAGGAGCAGATGCCCGCTTGGCAGGAACGCTATCCGGGGGTTGAGGACCTCAAGGTGGCCGTCATGGGTTGCGTCGTGAACGGCCCCGGCGAGAGCAAGCACGCCGATATCGGGATCTCGTTGCCCGGCACCGGCGAAGACCCGAAAGCGCCGGTCTACCGCGATGGGGCCTACCTGACCACCTTGCAAGGTGACGCTATCGTGCCCGAGTTCAACCGTATGATCCTCGCCTACGTCGAGGAGCGCTACGGACCTTGAACTGCAACCGATCCCTCAAAATTCCCGATCTGAGAATGCTACATTCGTACCATCGCTCGTGGAGGGCGGAGGCGCGATGACCGACGAGCAGGCGATCGACTACTGCACCCAGCTGACCCGAGAGCACTCGAGTACCTTCTTTCTCGGATCTCGCTTCTTCTCGCCCGACAAACGCAAGGCCGTAGCGGTGATCTACGCCGTCTGTCGCAGCGGCGACGATGCCGTCGATGAGTCCCCAACGGCCGCCCAGAGACGGATCACCCTCCGCTCCTGGTGGGACCACGTTTCCCGTGCCTACGAGGGACCTAGGACCGTACGGGACCACGAGCCGCTCGAGCTGGGTTTGCGCTGGGTTCTCGACCGTTACGACGTTCCGCGTTCGGCCTTCGAAGAGCTAAACCTGGGATTGGATTCGGACATCGAACACGCGCCAATCGGCACTATGGATGAACTGATTCTTTACTGTCGAAGGGTGGCCGGGGTGGTCGGTCTGATGATCGCGCCCATCGCCGGCTACCATGGTGGTCCCGAGACGCTCGACCAAGCGGTCGCGCTGGGTCAGGCCATGCAGCTCACCAACATCTTGCGAGACGTCGGCGAGGATCTGCGTCGGGACCGCTGTTACCTGCCGCGGGAGCTGTTGGCGAGGTATCGGGTCGATATCGAGAAGCTTCGCTCCGGCGTGGTCGACCAACACTACGTCGACCTGCTTGAAGATCTTGCGGCCCGGACCCAGGCGCTCTACCGGCAGGGTTGGAACGGCATCCCACGGTTGCATGGGGCGGCGGCCACAGCGGTCGCGGTGGCGGCGCTGAACTACGAGGGAATCCTCAGAAAGCTGCGCCAGAACAGTTACGACAACCTGACCCGGCGCGCCTACCTCCGGCCTCTCGAGCGGATCGCTCTGATTCCGCGGGCGGTCGTCGGCGTGTATGGGCCTTTAGGCTAGCGGGTCTACGGCTTTCGAGGCCGAGAAAACCACGTCTGATACACATCGACCTCTTCGAGAAGCTGCTCGGCGACGGCCTTCTCGGTCGAGCGCGAGGCACGTAGCAGCCGCCGACTGTAGAGCTGATCACCGACGTATGCGGCGGCCACAGCGGTAGCTAGCAGCAGCAGGTAGGCGAGCAGGTAGATCCAGTCGAGCCCCGCCAGATCCGGCGCGACCCCAAGGGCGATGGCAGTGAGCCAAGAGGTTGTCGACACGGCGCCGGAAACGAAGGCGTTGCGTCGTAGTATCGGAAGTCTGGCGCTGTTCTCGGAGGTGGCTCCCACCCGGAAGAAGGCCTCCGTGATTCGCGGCGTGAGCACCAATCGGAGCACGATCCCGTTCCCGATGACGACCGCCACGACCATCATCTTGGTCAGGAACCTGCTCGAAGACAGCAGCTCTGCGGCGTTGGGCAGGAAGAGGGCCACGCCGCTGGATACAACCACCGCCACCGCCCCCCAGATCATGACGGATCCGATGGTCAGGACCTCTTGGTGCCAGCGGTTGGCTTCGGGGCGCCACAGGGCGCGCAAGAACACGATGTCGGTAAAGGGCGGCTCCGGCGCCGATGGCCAAGGAGAACAGGTGGGCGATCAGCCACAGGTCGAAACGTGAGAGAGGTGTCAAGAACACGATGTCGGTAAAGACGGCGGCTCCGGCGCCGATGGCCAAGGAGAACAGGTGGGCGATCAGCCACAGGTCGTGAAACGTGAGAGAGGTGTCCATAAGGTGCGCAGTGTCAGCCTAAAGGTGCGCAGTGTCAGCCTAGCAACGGCCTGCCGGGGTTGCCGTTAGGTCCCTCTCACCGTCTGCGTCGGCGGCAGGCGCCGAGGCAGCGGCCACACGCGCCAGACACACCGAGGCGGTACCATGGGTTACGTGCCCGACTACGACATCATTACCGTAGGAGCCGGACACAACGGCCTCATTACCAGCGCCTATCTCGCCCAGGCGGGGTACAGAGTCGGTGTCTTTGAACGGCGCGATATCGTCGGTGGAGCGGTGTCCACAGTCGAATGGTTGCCGGGCTACCACTTCGATCTCGGTGGTAGCGCCCACATGCTGATCCGCCTCACCCCGATCGTCGAAGAGCTGCAACTGGAGCGCTTCGGACTCGAGTACATCGATATCGACCCACTCTTCTTTGCGCCTCATCACGACGGTCCCAACGTGTTCATTCACCGTAGCGAGTCCGCCACCATCGACGCTTTGGAGCGTGATTTTCCGGGCGAGGGCGCGGCCTACGCCCGCTTCCTGAACGATTGGCGACCATTCGCCCGGGTCGTCAAGGAGCTGTTCCTCAGCGTGCCGAGCCCCTTCAACCTGGGGCGCAAGATGATCCTGGGCCGCGCCATCAGAGGGGACTGGCGCAGGGCCCTGCCGATGATCCTGAAACCCTACGGCGAACTGGTCGACGCGTACTTCAGCGAGGAGAAGGTCAAAGCGCTGCTGGTGTGGATGGCCGCCCAATCGGGCCCGCCGCCCAGCGAACCGATGACGTCGCCCTTCGTGCTGTGGCACCCGCTCTATCACGAGGGCGGTATAGCCAGACCGCGCGGGGGGTCCGGCATGCTCACCCAGGCGTTACGCGGCCACCTCGAAGCCCACGGCGCCGAGATCCACACCGGGGCCGATGTCGAGGAGATTCTGGTTGCGGGTCGTCGGGCCGTCGGGGTGCGTGTCGGCGGCCAGAGCTACACCGCCAAAATGGTGGTGGCAGGTACCCACGCCCTCGAGACCTTCGGCCGGCTGCTGCCGGAGCAGCACCGCCCCCCCAACAGCCGCCGGATGCGGGTGGGAAACGGTTTCGGCGCCATCGTGCGACTCGCTCTGGATCGTCCTATCCGGTACCGGGCGCACGGCGGCGACGAAGCCAGGCGCGCCCTGCAGCTGATCTGTCGTGACCGGGCCCAGATTCACGCCGCCTACGGCGACTACCTGCGGGGCGAACCGGCGCGCGACCCGCCGCTGGTAGCGATGAGTTTCAGCGCCGTCGACGACAGCTTGGCACCCCCGGGTGGTGAAGTGCTGTGGCTGTGGGCCCAGTACTACCCTTACCAGCTCGCCGGAGGCAGGTCCTGGGACGATATCGGCGAAACCGTAGCCGACGCGATCGTCGACGCCTTCGAAGCGTACGCCCCAGGTACCAAAGCTTCGATCGTCGGTCGCCTGTTTCAACATCCGCTGTGGCTCGAACGCCATCTGGGGCTGTTTCGTGGCAACGTCATGCACCTCGAGATGAGCCTCGATCAGATGTTTGCTCTGCGGCCCTTCTTGGGCATGGCCGAGTACCGAACCCATCTGCAGGGGTTGTACCTGACGGGCGCCAGCACCCACCCCGGGGGCGGCATCATGGGGGCGTCGGGACGCAACGCTGCTCGGGTGATGCTCGGCGATCTGACACGCCGGCGGTTTTGGTCGCTGGGCGCCGAAGGGTGACCTATCTGCAATTCCATCTGGTGTTCACGGCGCCGCTCGTGGCCCTGTTGTCGGTCTGGTCGTATGGTGAGATCCGTGCAGGTCGGCCGCTGGTCGGTTGGCCGGGTGTCGGCAACCGGTTCGCCTGGCTGGTGCTGGCCTTGCACGCGGCCCTGGCCCTGATCTATACCTCCCCTTGGGATAACGTTCTGGTGTCCCGGGAGGTGTGGGGGTATCCCGCCGGCAGGGTCCTCTTCGTTATCGGCTTCGTGCCGTTCGAGGAGTACCTGTTCTTCGTGCTGCAGACCCTTATCACGGGCCTGTGGCTCTTTGGCCTCACGAGGTTGGCGCTTGGACGTTACCGGCCGAAGCGCCGGCTCGGAGCAGGCGCGGCCGTGTTGGTGCGCTGGTCGGGCGTCATCGTTTTGCTCGCGTTGGCCGGCACCGGCCTGGTTCTTCTCGGGGATCCGAGCGGAACCTATCTGGGCCTGATTCTGGTGTGGGCTACACCGGTACTGGCGCTGCAGTGGGGTTTCGGTGGCGACCTGATCGTCGGACGCTGGCAGGTGGTCGTGGTAGCGGTAGCGGTGCCGACGGTGTATCTGTGGCTGGCCGACAGGGTGGCGATCGAACTCGGAATCTGGTGGATAAGCGAGGTGTCGACCACCGGCCTCGAGCTGATCGGGCTGCCGCTCGAGGAGGCCGTCTTCTTTTTGGTCACGAATCTTCTGGTCGGCTTCGGGCTGACCTTGGCCCTGCATCCAGGCGCACGCGGTCGCCTCCGAGCGGTGTGGCCTGCCCGTGCCGGCCGCTGACGGCTGGCGCCGGGAAGGTGACAGCTGTCATGCCCAAGCGCTGATAGTTGCCCATGGTGGGGTGCCCACCGCGGCGGCGATACTTACCCCATCACGACGCCGCGCCGAGCGGCCGCGAACACCGGAGGTGAGATCGTGACCACTGCAACCGTACGCCAGACAGAAACCCGACGACCCCCTGAGGTGGTGAGCACGCCCGTAGCGTCGCTTGAGAACGTAAGCAAGCGCTTCGGTTCGATCGAGGCGGTGAAAGACGTCGACCTCGTCATCCGGGCGGGCGAAGTGGTAGCCCTGCTGGGGCCGAACGGGGCCGGTAAGACCACCATCGTCAATCTGCTGCTGGGTCTGCTCCGGCCCAGCAAGGGGCGGGTGCAGGTGTTCGGCCAGAGCCCGAATCATCCGGCCAGCCGCATGCGGACGGCCGCCATGCTGCAGATCTCCGGGGTCCCAGAAACCCTCAAGGTACGTGAGCACATCGAGCTGTTTCGGAGCTACTACCCCCAGCCGCTGCCCCTCAAAGACGCGATCGAAATCGCCGGCCTCACGGGCCTCGAAAACCGGCTCTACGGCAAGCTTTCCGGCGGCCAGCAACAGCGCCTCCATCTCGCCCTGACGCTTAGTGGCAATCCCGACCTGCTGTTTCTCGACGAGCCCACGACCGGGCTCGATGTGGCCTCGCGGCGGGGACTGTGGGAACAGGTACGGCAGGTGATCGACCAAGGTCGGACGGTGGTGCTAACCACCCACTACCTCGAGGAGGCCGACGCCCTCGCCGACCGCATCGTGTTGATCGATCAAGGGCGCATCAAGGCCGATGGCACGCCCGCCGAAATCAAGGCCAAGACCGCCGCCAAAAGGATTCGCGCCCGCACCAGTATCCCCATGACCGACCTTCAGAACTGGCCGGGGGTCAGCGGAGTGAGTCAGGATGGCGGTGCCACCGAACTGCTGGTAACCAACGCCGAGGCCGTCACCTTGAAACTGCTCACAGCCGACCCGAACGTTCACGACCTCGAGGTCGTAAGCGCCGGGCTCGAAGAGGCCTTTCTCGCTCTGACAAACGGAAATGGAGACTCCCAATGATCGCCCAACTCCCGCGTCGCAACCTGCTCAAGATCTTCTGGCTCGAATCGAAGTACGAGTTCCTCAAGAGCATCCGCCTGCCGATCTTCGCCCTCTCCACCCTGCTGTTCCCGGTCATGTTCTACCTGTTCTTCGGCCTTACCTTCGGCCGTGGCGAATTCGGTTCGATTTCGGCCGCCTTCTACTACGCCGTCGCCTACGGGGCATTTGGCGTCATCGGCGCCGCCCTGTTCGGTTTCGGCGTGGGTGTTGCGGTCGAACGCGGCCAGGGCTGGATGAGGCTCAAGCGCGCATCGCCGATGCCGCCCCTCGCCTACTTCCTGGCCAAGATCTTCATGGCCATGATGTTCGGTCTCATCATCGTTATCACCCTGTTTGGACTCTCCGTGGTCATCGGTGGAGCCAGGCCGGACCTGCTGCTGGCAGCACGTGCCGTCGGGGTGCTGGTGCTCGGCGCCCTGCCGTTCAGTGCCCTCGGCCTCTCCCTGGGATACCTGGTCGGACCCAACTCGGCACCGGCGATCGTGAACCTGATCTATCTGCCGATGGCATTCATCGGCGGTCTGTGGATCCCGATTCAGGTCCTTCCCGAACTCCTGCAGCAGATTGCGGTGTTCCTCCCCACCTACCACTTTGCCCAGCTGGCTTTTGGGCTGTTCGACGCCTCGCAAGGCTCGGCCGCTTGGGTTCATCTCGCCTATCTGGCCGTGTTCAGTGTGGTGTTCATCGTCCTGGCGGTGTTCTTCTACCTGCGCGACGAAGGCCAGACCTTCGGTTGAGCCGGGGCCGTGAAGGAGTATAGTCGCAGCTGATGGAGAGCGACCGCCAAACGATCGGCTGGCAGCCGTATGCCTACCTCGCGGTCCTAGGCATACTGCTGTTCCATCCGATTTTCAGTAACGAGGGGCTGAGCGACTGGCTCTGGACCGGTGCGCTGATCGCGGCATTTCTGCCGGTCTACCTCGCCAGCTTTCGGGTGAGGGGCTGGCTGGCGACTGCCGCCATCGCCTGGATGACGCTGCTGGGGGTGGTTTCGCTGGCCTTCCCCCTGAACACCGGAGGGGCGGTATTCTTCATTTATGCGGCGGCGGCGGCGCCGCATGCCTGGTCCACCAGGGGTGCCGTCCGCTTCATCGTCGGGCTCCTGGTCGTGGTGGCTATTCTTGCCCTGATTTCACCGGTTCCCATGCCCTATCGGGTCGTCCTCTTCCTGCCAGCCTTCATCTTCGTACCCCTGATCGGCGGCCAGCAAATCTTCGATGTTGAGAGGGAACGGAGCAATGCCAAGTTACGGCAGGCTCATGACGAGGTCGAGCACATCGCAGCCGTTGCCGAACGGGAGCGAATCGGTCGAGACCTCCACGATCTGCTGGGTCACACCCTGTCGGTCATTCGGGTCAAGAGCGAGTTGGCCGGGCGGCTGGTTGAGATCGACCCCGCGAGGGCAAAGGCCGAGATCGACGGGGTCGAACAGACCGCGAGAGAGGCGCTTGCCGAGGTTCGTGCTGCCGTTCAGGGGTACCGGTCGACCGGGCTTACGGGCGAAGTGGTATCGTCCAAACTCGCCCTCGAAGCGGCTGGCGTGGCCTTCAGCTTCCGCGCCGATCCCGACCCACTCCCACCCCGAATCGAAGCTGCGCTCGGGTTCGTGCTCCGAGAAGCGGTAACGAACATCGTCCGGCACGCTGGGGCGAGTCTCTGCACAGCGACCGTCGAGGTGCACGAGGGCCGGGTTGCGCTTACGGTGCACGACAACGGCGTCGGGACCGCCGGTCAGGAAGGCAACGGCCTTTCGAACCTGC
Organism: Trueperaceae bacterium; assembly: GCA_963662295.1. Taxonomy (GTDB): domain Bacteria; phylum Deinococcota; class Deinococci; order Deinococcales; family Trueperaceae. The sequence goes on along the minus strand of OY759346.1, from coordinate 1,842,273 downwards.
GCGAACGAATCCGGGCGTTGGGCGGCGACGTGTCGCTGACCTCAGAACCGGGACAGGGCCTCGCTGTCCGCGCCTGGGTTCCGCTTCCGGAGTCCACCGTAGCCCGAGCCACCGATGCTCGAGCGCCCGGACCGGCTAGGCTCGAGCCGACGTGATTCGGATCGTGCTGGCCGAAGATCAGGGGATGATCCTGGGCGCGCTCTCGGCGCTCCTCGAACTGGAGGGCGATATCGAGGTTGTAGGGCGCGCCATGAACGGTAGCGAAGCCCTGGACCTGGTCGAACGCGAGCGCCCCGACATTCTGGTTACCGACATCGAGATGCCCGAACGGTCGGGCCTCGAGGTGGCCAAGGCGATTCAGGAAGCGAAGTTGGGTACCCGGGTGGTAATCGTGACGACCTTTGCGCGTGCCGGATACCTGCGGCGCGCTCTCGAGGCGGGGGTGTCCGGCTATCTGCTGAAAGATGCTCCCGCTACCGGCTTGGCCGAGGCGCTGCGGCGAGTCAACTTGGGGGGGCGAGCGGTCGACCCCGAACTGGCGGCCGAAGCGTGGAGCGAGCCCGACCCGTTGACCGATCGTGAGCGCCAGGTTCTCAGGCTGGCCGGCGAGGGCCAGTCGAGCGCCGATATTGCCGGAAGATTGTCCCTCTCGGAAGGCACCGTCCGAAACTACCTCTCTGAGGCCATCAGCAAATTAGGGGTTTCCAATCGGATCGAAGCCGCCCGACTCGCCCGGCGGAAGGGCTGGCTCTAATCCCACTAGGGCGTCAGGGATCGGCCGGGCGCCGAACGTCGCTGTCATCCAAACTGATCGCGACCGGCTCCGCTGCCAGCTCCGAATCGGTAGGAGCACGGTTTAGCGCCGGGTGTGTAGGACAGCTAGACCTTTTTGCAGACGCCTGAGCTGGCTATGCTGAGGCCATGAAGATCTATACCAGGACGGGCGACGACGGCAGCACCGGTCTTTTCGGCGGGGAGCGGGTTAGCAAAGACCATCCTCGAGTTCAGGCCTACGGCACCGTCGACGAAGCCAACGCGGTACTAGGAACGGCCAGAAGCTGGCTGGACGACGCCGATCTCGATACCGAACTCGCCTGGATTCAGAGCGCACTCTTCGATTTGGGCGCCGATCTGGCAACCCCACCGACCGCCAGGCAACGCTCTCAGCTGGTCCCCATCGAGCACCTGGACGTGGTCCAGCTCGAGACGGCGATCGACCGTCTCGAGGAGACCTTGGAGCCGCTCCAGAACTTCATCCTTCCCGGTGGTAGCCCCGCGGCCGCCTGCCTTCATCAGGCGCGCACGGTGGTCCGGCGGGCCGAACGGGAGGTGAAGGCCTTGGCAGTCGACCAGTTCAATCCGGTGGTCGCGGTGTTCCTGAACCGCCTGTCCGACTTTCTGTTCGTGGCGGCGCGCAGTGCCAATGCTCGGGCCGGCCTCGAGGAGGTCCGCTGGCAGCCGCGGAGGTCGTCGACCGGCGACTGACGCCGGGCCCTGCCGACGGGCGAAGGGACCTGGCGGTCACGCGTAATCCTGGCCGATCAGCTCCTCGATCGAGGCGAGACCGTCGCCGTCGAGGAGCTCGATCAGGCCCCGGCATAGACGGTGCAACAGGCGGGGACCCTGGTAGATATAGGCGGTGTAGAGCTGTACCAGGCAGGCGCCGGCCCTGAGCCGCGCCGCAACGTCCTCGACCGTGGCCACGCCCCCAACCGAGATCACCGGAAGATCTGAGGCGCTGCGCAGCAGTTTCAGCATGGCCAGCGACCGTTGTCGCAGAGGGGCGCCTGAGAGGCCCCCTTCCTGGCCAGGGTCGCCTCGAAGACCGTCGCGGGTCGTGGTGGTGTTGGTAGCGATGAGGCCGGCGAGCCGATACTTCGCGGCGAGCTCCGCTAACGAGCCGGCCCGATCGAACTCGAGATCGGGAGCGATTTTCAACAGAACCGGTCTGGGTCCGAGCGAGGCCCCGAGTTCGCTGACCAGCTCGAGCAATTCGGTCAACGGCTCTTCGGCCTGCAACGCAAGCAGCCCGGGTGTGTTCGGCGAACTAACGTTGAGCACGAGGTAGTCCCCCAGGTGCCATAGCTGGGTCAGCGATTGCCGGTAGTCGTCGACGAATCGGTCCAACGGCGCAACTCTCGACTTGCCGATGTTGATGCCGACAGGGGTCCCGAGTTCCCTTCGCCGCCATACAGACAGCCGCTGCGCGACCGTGGCCGCGCCGTCGTTGTTGAAACCCAGACGATTGATCAGGGCGTCGTCCTGGGGAAGTCGAAACAGTCTGGGCTTGGGGTTGCCTTCCTGGGCGTGGGCGGTGACGCTGCCGACCTCGCTGAAGCCGAATCCGAGCGCCGGCCAGGTAGGAACCGCCTCCGCACTCTTGTCGAATCCCGCCGCCAGACCGATTGGGTTGGCAAAGGTCAAGCCGAATCGTTCGGTCACCAGCCTGGGGTCCGGCAGCGAGCAGGCGAGGCTGATGAGCCGGAGGGCACCCGGGTGGCGTGCGCTCCAGGCGAGGCCCGACATGACCAGCCTGTGGGCGCGCTCCGGATCGAGCCGGAACAGCAGCGGTTTCGCCAGGGTGTACACCGAGCGCTTTCGGTTAGCGTTGAGGGGGCAGGCTGGGACGCACCTCGACCTTGCTGGGAAGCGTTCGCGCCGGCATGCGCGCCAGGTACAAGACGGTGTCTGCGAGGTCCTCGGGCTGGATCTTCCAGGCGTCTGCCTCCGCGGACCCTCGGCCCGAAAACGAGGTCGCGACCGAGCCGGGCATGACGGTCGATACCCGGATTCCGTGCGGGCGCAAGTCGAGCATGATGGCCTGCGAAAACCCGAGCAAGCCGAACTTGCTGGCGTTGTAGGCGCTGCCGCCGGCGAAGAAGTTGGCGCCAGCCAGGCTGCCTATGGTGACGATCATCCCGTGGCTACGTTTCAGCGCGGGTACCGCTGCCTTGACGCTGAGGAAGACCCCGGTGAGATTGGTGTCGATCACCGATTGCCAGGCATCGACCGACAGCGCATCGACGGGGCCAAAGTGGCCCACCCCGGCGTTGGCAACCAACAGGTCGAGTCCGCCAAACGTCTGCACGGTTCGGGAAACGGCGGTCTCGAGATCGCTCAGGCTACGCACGTCGCAGGCGACGCCGAGGGCAGCACCGAGGCCACTATCGAGACGTTCCGCTACCTGTTCGACCTCGGATGCGTTTCGTGAGGTCAGCGTCACGTTCATTCCTGCGGCCACCAAGCCCTCTGCAATGGCCAGACCGATACCTCGGCTGGCCCCCGTCACCAGCGCATTTTTTTCCTGTAGGTCCATGGCCCGAGGCTACCATGGACCCATTCGGGCGCAACCGCCACGGTTCCATGCTCGCGACCGCGGGCGACCCTCGTTGCCTGCGGCTCAAACGTGAAACCTTTCGCCGGCTCTCGGCGCCGACCATGGTAGAATTCCTGGGTGAGTGAGGCGCTGGGTTTTGCCGTCAGACAGGACGTTTTCGAAGGTACGCTCACCGAACTGGCCTACGCTCTCAGGACCGGTGCGGTCTCTCCCAGCCAACTCGATCTCGCTCCCCTGGTAGCCGACTACCTATTCTACTTCAAGGCGCTGGCCAAGCAAGACCTCGATCTGGCGACCGAAGTCCTTCCCCAAGTGGCCCATATCGTCGAGCTGAAGGTGCGGCTCCTCCTGCCGAGACCCCCCTCGATGGAGGACGATGCCGAGGTGGTTCCCGAAGAGCAGGTGCTGGAGGCCGTTTTTCTTCTCGAAGAGCTCGAGGAGGCGATCGGCTTTCTGCGGGTGCGGCGATCGGAACGCCGCGTCGTCCTCGCCGCAAAGGCGCCGAAGCCCAACCTCCCTCGGCCCGAGCGTCCGGTGCGGGTCCCGATCGGTACCCTCGCCAATCTGGCGGCGCGCTACCGGATTGCCAGCTATTTCGAGTTCGCGGTGGAGCGTTTCACGCTGGCACAGGCGATAGGCCGCTTGGTCGAGCGCCTCAGGCGGCTTGGCAAGGGCAGCCTCTTCGAGGTGGTGGAGGTGCACGACTGGGTTGGGCGCAGCGTCGTCTTCGCGGGCCTGCTCGAGCTGGTCAAGACCGGCCGCGTACGGGCTAGGCAGTCGGAGTCGTACGGAACCATCGACCTCGAGTGGACGCCTGAAGAGGTCGAGATCCGCGACGTCGCCTGAGGCCTACCTGCACCGGGCAGACGCGCTTGGAAGTGGACCGGATGGTGGGTGTAAGGGTCGTCACAGTTGACGTCGAGGTCATGGAGGCGAGGGCAAAAATGGCGTCCAGAGCGTACATGTTGACGCTTGTTTCAGCCTGTCAATGACCCTGTAAAGCCGGTAACTCGGTAGCCATGCCAAATGGACGACGGAGAATTCGCCAGCGGGTGCTAGCCTCGATTGGGTAAGGCACCTGGGGTAGCCTGTCTGAACGATCATATGGAGGCACGATGGATCTGGACTCTATGGACGTACCTGCGGTCACCATGTATACCACCCGGTCGTGTGGCGATTGCGTCATAACCAAGAACTTCCTCACGAAATTCAACGTTCCGTTCGAGGAGATCGATATCGAAAACGATCTCGAGGCGGCTGCGTACGTCATGGACGTCAACCAGGGCCGCCGCAGCGTGCCCACGCTGGTCTACAACGGCGAAGCCACTAGTCTGTCTGGTTTCACCAGGGCCAAACTCGCCGCTTTCCTCGAGCACCACGAGCTGCTTTCGTAGGGCCCTCGACAAACAGCAGAACTTCGTTTGCCCGCTAGCCGATTGCCTGGATCGGCTCGTGATAGCGTAGGGCTTATGCCGCCAAGTTCCCCTCCGCTGGGCAGCCCAGCATCGATGGTTCGCCCCTTTGCCGATCGCGACCGGCAGGTGCGCGACATGTTTACGGCTATTGCCCCCAGCTACGATCTTCTAAACACCCTGTTGAGCCTTGGCCTCGACAGGCGCTGGCGGAGACAGGCCGTCCAGGCAGTCTCCGAGGTCGGACCGCGAGACGTTCTCGACGTCGCCACCGGCACCGCCGGTATGGCGCTTGCCCTCAAACACGCCCTGCCCCACGCCGACGTCACCGGGGTCGACTTCTCGGAGGCCATGCTGGCCGTCGGCAGGGCCAAGTCCGCCCAGGCAGGACTCGAGGTCCATCTCGAATTGGGTGACGGGCAAAACCTCAGCTACCCTGACGACAGCTTCGACGCGGTCACGATCGCCTATGGGCTCCGTAACTTCACGGATCGATCGCGTGGTCTGGCGGAGTTTTTTCGGGTGCTTCGTCCTGGTGGGCGCCTCGCCATCCTCGAGTTCCCACCGCCGCGAACAGACCTGCTCGGCAAGCTCCACCGCGCCTATTTCGTGACTGTGGTTCCGATCGTGGGTGGTCTGGTGAGTGGCCGCCCTGGCGCCTACCGCTACCTACCGGCTTCGGTGACTACCTTTCCACCTCCTGCCGAACTGACACGCCTTATGGTGCGCGCCGGACTGGTGCGGGTCGGGTACAGGCTTCAGACCGGTGGTATTTCGATTCTGCATTGTGGAGACAAGCCGGCATGAAGACAACCTTCGAATTCGAAGTGAACACCGATGCATTTCTCGTCGATCCCGATTGGGAGGTGTTCGCCGATCAGCACGATCACCGTTACGGGTTGGCCATCAAGCACTTCAAGAGCCTGGTGAAAGGGGATGCCTACGACAACGAAGTGATGAAGCTGCGTGTTGGCCGCCACGGGTTCTACGCGCAGTCCAGGAGGTTTCCGGCAGCCTTTTTCGGAGACACCGCCCTACCCGAAACCGGCTTCGTCAGCGAGGAAGAAGCCCGCACGGCCGTGTGGGAGGCGGTGGCCCACTATCGGTCGGGTGAGGCCCAATCGTTGACCTGCGTCTACAGCGATCAGGAGGCGACCGCCGTCTTCTTCGGCTACCGCTTGGGCACGATGGAGCGCTACGAATTCGGTGCGCTTCGCAGCGGACTACCGCTGCACCTCAGAGTGCTGATCGACTCCGGAGAACCGAGCGAGATCCTCGCCGCCCGCAGCGGTGTGTTCATCTATCAGCGCACGGAATTGGGAAAACACCTGGTGATTCGGGCACCCGGACGACGTCAGCCCTACCAGGGTTTCGGAGAGAACGCAGACTGAGTCGCGTGTCTGGGCTCCACACCCCTCCGGGATCCGGTTATCGCTACGACCTGATCGTGGTGGGTGCGGGAGTCAGCGGTTCGGAGGTAGCATTTGCCGCGGCCAGCGCGGGTTGTGACACGTTGCTGGTTACCACCAGTCTCGATTCGGTCTACATTCTGTACGGGGAGGGTACGGTTTTGGCTCCGCCCGCCGGGAGCCTCATGGCCGAGCTCCGTGGGCGGACCGCCAACAGCGAGGGCTACATCCGCAGTTGGGATCTGCACCGCGCCTCCAAGCAGGCCCTCGAAGAGCTCCCGAGGCTGCACCTGCTCCAGTCCAACGTCACGGGGCTCATCGTGGACGGCGGTCAGGCTACGGGCGTCGATACGTGGGAGGGTGTGCCGCGTTGGGCCGAACGCGTTGCGCTGTGCGTAGGGGCGTTCCTCGAGGCGAGGCTCACCGCCGGGGTTGCTACCGAACAGGCCGGCCGCCTGGGGGAGATGACCTACGATGCGTTGTATCTAGATCTGATCGGTCACGGCTTTGGGTTTGCCCCCTTCCAACGGCGGGTCGAGGGGCGGACCGGCGCGCTGGCCTACGAGATCAGTTGGCAAGGGATCCGCGCCCAGGAACTGGGTCCGCCCCCCGGGGCCTTGACCAGGATTTCCGGTCTTTTCGCCGCCGGCCTCTGCGTCGACGAAACGCTCAGCTACGAACAGGCAGCGTCGAGCGGCCGGGACCTCGGCCTAGCGCTGGCGTCGGGGTGCCGGGGTTAGGCCGCGAACCGGGATCAGAAGGTGTCGGTGTCTTGGCTAGGTGTGGTGTAGGATTCGATTCTCTCCAACGCTTCGGGAGTCGCCCATACCACCTGCACGCCCGTGGGCCGGGTGGCGAGGAGACGAACCAGCAGTAGCGGCCCCTTATGGTGGCCAGCAACGATGAAGCGCCTGCCGTCGTGCATAACCTCTTCGCCCACGTTAAATCGGTCCATAGTCCAATCTAACCCAGCAGGCCGGTGACCAAACGGCACTTACCCATCGGTGGCGATCGCTTCCGCCTCGATCTCGACCAGCATGCCCGGATCGATCAGGGCGACCACAGCGACCAGGGTGGTCGCGGGCCTGATGTCCCCGAACACCTCGCCGTGGACACGGGCAACCGCCTCCCAATGGTGGATGCCGACGACGTACATTCTGGTGCGGACGACCTGTTCGAGCGACGCGCCGAGCTGTTCCAGGGCCCAGCCGATGTTGGTCAGGATCTGCCGGGTTTGGACCGCCGGATCTTCGCGGCCCACCAACTGCCCGTCCGGCCCGGTGGCGGTCGTACCCGACACATGGACCGACGGCCCAAACCGAACCGCTCTGGCGTAGCCTGCCAGAGGCTCCCAGGGGGTACCAGATTGCACCGCTCTCCGCTTCATGCCTCGGCCTCGTTCTCCAGGTCGCTCACAAACAACGCGCCCTCTACGTCGGGTGCCAGCCCGCGTTCTTTGGCTTTCGCCAGCAGCGCACGTACGGCCTTGCGGCCGAGCTGGCCCAAGTTCGACGAAAAGTCGTTGACATAGAGATCGATGTGCTGCTGACGGACGACGTGGGCCATCTCCTGGGCGTGCTGGGCAACATAGGGTTCGGTCTGTTCAGGATAGCTCCGGGCGAAGGCCAGGCTGTCTCGTACGGCGGCCTCGATGTGGCTGAGTAGCTCGACCCCGAGACTTCGCCGCGCTGCGATACCTCCCAACGGTATCGGCAAACCCGTTTCGGCCTCCCACCACTCCCCGAGGTCGAGATGGTTGCAGAGGCCGTAGTCGGCAAACGTGAACCGGCTCTCGTGAATGATGAGCCCAGCATCGACCTCGCCCGACGCAACCGCGGGCATGATCCGATCGTAGCGGAGTTCGATCAGCTCGACCGGTTCAGGTTGGGACAGTGCCAGCAGCAAAGTGGCGGTGGTGAGGCCGCCCGGGGTGGCGACGCGGCGACCCGCAAGATCTGCAAGGGGCTCACGGGTGACTATTAGCGGGCCGACGGCGCGCCCCAGGGCCGCGCCGCTCGAGAGCATCACGTAGCGACCGCTCACCTGACCGTAGGCGTGGAAGCTGAGCTTGGTAACGTCCAGGTCGGCCCGAACGGCACGCTGATTGAGCTCCTCGACATCGGCCAGGACCACCCGCCAGTCGAGATCGTCGGCCACCTTTTTATGGGCCAGACCATAGAAGATAAAACAGTCGTTTGGGCACGGGGAGTACCCTAGCGAGAGCTGCATGGTGGCAGTGTACGCCGATCGGTACGGCTGGCCCGTCTGTCAGGCTCAGAACCAACGCTGGTGATCGGCCAACATGCAGCGATTCTGGACCACATCGATCCCTGCGGCAGCGAGCTTCTGGGCGACCGTATCGTGGTAGACACCGAGCTGAAACCAGACCACTTTGGGAAGGACTGACAGGGCCAGGATTTCCGGCAGGTGTCCTTCGAGGTAGTCACGCCTTCGAAACACGTCGATCACCTCGACGGGCGCCTCGAGATCTGCCAGCGTCGAAACCACCTCGGTCCCGAACAGTATTTCGCCGGCATAGGTGGGATTCACCGGGAAGATCTGGTAGCCATGAGCGTCGAGGTAACGGGGCACATAGTGACCAGCGCGATACTCCCGCAGCGAGGCACCCAGCACAGCAACCGTTCGGTAGGTCGCCAGGACCTCTGTGATAGCGGCTTCATCTTCGAGGATCGGCATGGTTCAGAATAGCCCCTGCGCGTGGTTTGTTTCGCGTTGAAGGGCCGGGAACAACCTGCTACACTTGATCGCTGTGTCTTAGGACACGGAAATGCCCTTAGGAGGTGCATTCATCGCAAGAGAGCTCAAGGTCAACGACCAGATTCGTTCACGGCAGGTCCGCCTTATCGGAGCGGACGGCGAGCAGCAGGGAATTGTGGATACGCGCGACGCACTCCAGCGCGCCCGCGATGAGGAACTCGATCTCGTACTGGTAGGGGAGGGTGCCAGCCCTCCGGTTGGTCGGCTGATGGACTACGGTAAATACCGATATGAACTTCAGCAGCAGGCCAAGGAGGCGCGCAAGCGCTCTCGCCAGCAGGAGATGAAGGCCATCAAATTCCGGGTCAAGATCGAGAACCACGACTATGAGACCAAGGTCAACCACATCCGACGCTTCCTGAATGGGGGGCACAAAGTGCGGGTCACCATCATGTTCCGGGGTCGCGAACGGACCCACCCCGAACTGGGGAAGGAGCTGCTCAACCGGGTTGCCACCGACCTGAACGAGCTTGCTATCGTCGATCAGGCGCCCAGCATCGCCGGCATGGATATGAATATGACCCTACGGCCCATGGTTGCGAACTGAACGAATCGTTGAGCCTGATCCGTGCGATCGGCACGTCTAGCGGCAGACATATCAAGCGAAGGAGCACATCTCGATGCCGAAACTCAAGACCCATAAGGGCGCCAAAGCCCGTGTAAAAGTCACTGGGCGAGGTAAGGTCAAGGCCATGCGATCCGGCAAGCGCCACCTGAATTTCAAGAAGAGTGGCAAACGGATTCGCCAGGGCCGGACCGACCTGATATTGGCCAAGCCGGAAGCAGACCGTATCAAGGCTCTGCTGCCGTACGACTGAGAGGTCGGTCATGCCTAGATCTAAGACCAGCACTACCCGCCGCACCCGGCACAAGAAAGTCCTCAAGCGTGCCAAAGGCTTTTGGGGTCTTCGCTCCCGTAGTTTCAAGGTGGCGCGCCAGACGTTGCTAAACGCTGCCGACTACGAGTACCGCGATCGCCGCGACAAAAAGAACGATTTCCGCCGGCTGTGGATCTCGCGGATCAACGCGGCCTCCCGCCAGGAAGGTCTCAGTTACTCGCGCTTCATCATGGGCCTCCGTCAATCCGGAGTGGAGATCAACCGCAAGATGCTAGCAGACCTCGCCGTTAGGGAACCCGATTCCTTCCGGGAACTGGTGGTGGTGGCGAGGGGAGCCGTCGAGGCCTGAAGTCAGCCACGGAACCCACTAAGGACCTGACGCCGCCGACCTCTGTTCGCGGCGTTCGCCTTTGGCCCTCCTCAATAGCCCCTTGCCACAGCCACCTCATTGCGGCTCTCGCCGGCAGCGATTCCGGCGATGGTCTGCGCCACATCGCGCACGCACGCAGCCCGCCTAGAACTGTTGTGGAATGCCCGGTGAGGGCTCAGCACGATGTTGTCGAGCGTTTGGAAGGGTTGATCCTGAAACGTCGAAGCTCGGGTCTCACGGTCCTCGGGATAGCGCCACCACACATCGAGGCCGGCGCTAGCGATGGTGGCACCTTTTAGGGCCTGGAACAGCGCCTCGGGATCGATGACGGTCGCGCGACCCACGTTGACCAGTATGGCCGACGGCTTCATGGCTTTGAATGCGTCGGCCCCCAGCAGCCCGGCGGTCTCCGGGGTGCCAGGCAGACTGGAGATGATCGCATCTGCCCCCTGAAGGGCTGCATCGAGGTCGCTGGGACCGTACGTTTCGATCCCAGGAGTCGGTACCGGCCGCCGCCGATACGCGGCCACCCGCATGCCAAGACCCTCGACCCTGGTCCGGATCTCCTTGCCGATGGCGCCGAAGCCCAACAACAGGCACGTTCTTCCTGTCAGTTCGAGCGAATCGAAATCCTTCCGAAACCGTGGCAGCCAGTCGCCGCGTCGCATGGCGGTATCCGCCTCACAGATGCGGTTGGCACAGGCCATCAGCAGGGCTACCGCGTGCTGGGCCACGAACGAGGCGTTGAAGTGAGAATTGTAAAGCTTGAGGCGCGGTCGGGCCTCGACGCCGGCTCTCAGGTCTTCCCCCACCCCGGCGTAAGGAACGATCACATGGCCCAGTCTCCGGCCGTCGAGCAAGGGTTCGGGTGGGCTGCCGTCGACCAGGATTTCGGCCCAGTCGGCGTATTCGAGCGCCGCCGCGGGGTCGGTCTCGACCCGAATTTCGGTGCCTGCGGGAAGGTTGGCTCCGTCGAGATGATCGATGCTGGTTCCACTGCGCCAAAGAACATTCACTATTGCGATTATCCCAATCGATGTTGGTATTTGTCTAGACGATGTTCCGTTCGATGCCCGGACGGTTGTGCAGAAAGCGCTCGAGCCGGAAGTCTGTAAGGTCGAAGCTGTGGGCGCCCCCGTCGAGAATCTCCTCGGAGATCGCCAGGCCGGTGGCGGGAGCGTGCTGCACGCCATGACCCGAAAATCCGCAGGCGTTGACGAAGCCGGGTGCCTGGCGCGCCTCGCCGAGCACCGGAAGGTGGTCCGGGCTGATGGCGTAGAGCCCAGCCCAGCAGCTTCTGTGGTCGAGACCGGCAGCCTCGAGAAACGCGAAGCGGCCCAGCGCCATCTCGAGTACGGTTCCGAGCCACGACCAGTCCACCGTTTCGTCGAAGCCGGGCGGCTGATCGCGGTTTGAGAGGCCAAATAGGAACCGATCCCCTTCGCTGCGGACGTAGACTCCCGTGGTGAGATCGATTATAAGCGGCGTCGGATGAGGGAAGTCGGCTACCGGCCCGGTCAGGTAGACGTTGCGGCGGTAAGGGTCCACCGGAACTTCGATTCCGGCCAGGGCGGCCAACCCCCGCGACCAGGCACCGGCGGAGTTGATTACCGCGTCGACCTCCAAGCTGTCGTTCGCGACCGCGAGCCGCCAGCTGTCGCCTCGTCTCGAGAGATCGTGCACCTCGTGGCCAAAGAGTATCGAGCTGCCCATGGACCTGGCAGCTGCCAGGTAGCCCACCGTGATGGCGTGCGGGTCGAGCACCCCATCGTCTGGACCCAGGCTGGCGCCGGCCAGGCCCGACGTTTCGAGATAGGGAAAGCGGTCGCCGAGATCGTCGACGGTCAAGGCTTCGCTCCTGACACCGAGCCGCCGGTGCAACGCCCACTGCGCCGTCCAGGCCTCCATGTCGCCTTTTCCGAGGAGAAAGAGATAGCCGACCTTGCGGTACCCCGAATCCGTGCCCAGCTCACGATCGAAGGCCGCGTAGGCCCGTGAGCTGTAGAGCGAAAAGCGCACGTTCTCGGGATGCGAGAACTGATGGCGGATGCCGCCGGCGGACTTGCCCGTGCTACCTGTGGCCGGCCGATCCGAACGTTCGACCACCGTGACTTCGGCTCCGCGGCGGGCCAGGTGAAAGGCGCAGCTCGCGCCGATGATACCGGCTCCCACAATGGCAACGCGCACGAAACGATGCTACCGCACGATGACGCCTATCTCGCAGCCCATCTGCGGGTGACGCCCGTATCATGGGTCCCATGCGCATTATCCACGGTGCCAGCGCGGCTATCGAGGCGTTCGCCGGCCGCGGCCTCGAGCTCGCCGGCGAGCTCGAGGCTTCGGTGGACGAGATCCTCGAACGGGTTCGCTCCGATGGGGACGCGGCCCTGATCGAGCTGACCGAACAGTACGACGGCGTTCGGCTCGACGGCGTCACGGTCGCGCCTGAGGCGCTCGAACAGGCCGAGTCCGAGCTGCAGGACGACCTCAAACAGGCCATCGACCTGGCTATCCAACGGGTCGGCGACTACTATCGGCAGCAGCCTTCACAGGGATTCCTACAGCAGGTGGATGGGTCGCTACTCGGCCAGCTGGTGCGCCCGATCGAACGGGTGGCCTGCTACGTGCCAGGTGGGACCGCACCGCTGTTCAGCAGCCTGATCATGTGTGCCGTGCCCGCCATGGTCGCGGGCGTACCGTCGGTGGTCGCAGCCTCGCCTCCGCAAGCGGATGGTAGTGTCGCGGCTGCCACGCGCTACGTCTGTCACCGACTCGGTATCGAACGACTCTACCGGGTAGGTGGCGCCCAGGCAATTGCCGCGCTGGCCTACGGGACCGAATCGGTGGCCCGAGTGGACAAGATCGTCGGTCCCGGAAATCGCTATGTGATCATGGCGAAACGCCGTGTCTACGGGGTCGTGGGCATCGAAGCCCTGCCCGGACCTACCGAGACGCTGGTGCTGGCAGACGGGGCGGCCTCCCTCGACCACGTGACCGCGGACCTGCTGGCCCAAGCCGAACACGATGGCGCCCATCCAATTCTTGTCACCGACAGCCGCGAGCTGATCGCTGCGCTCCCAGCGGCCTTGGAAGCAGCCCTGTCGACGCTCCCGACCGAGGCCAGCGCCCGGTCGTCCATCAGCGCTAGAGGCATCGTGGTGTCGGTCGACAGCCTCGACGAAGGTATCGAGGTGGCCAACGCCTATGCGCCGGAGCACCTGTGCCTGCTGGTGCAACGGCCTTGGGAGCTGTTGCCCAAGGTGCGGCACGCCGGCGGCGTCTTCCTCGGCGACCATAGCCTCGAGGCCCTCGGCGACTACCTTGCCGGCCCGAGTCATGTGATGCCTACCGGCGGCTCTGCCCGCTACGCAAGTTTCGTCAACGTTCGCGACTTTCAGCGCGTGGTCCCGGTGCTCGGCCTCGCACTGGAGTTGGTGGCAGAGGTCGGACCGGCTGCGGCCAGGATGGCGCGAGCCGAAGGGCTCGAGGCCCACGCCCGCGCCATCGAAGCGCGTCTGGATCGTGATTTCGAGTGAGACTCACTGCCGTCGTTCCTCTGCTGGCCCCCCTGCTGGTGGCAGCCCTCACCTTACAGGACGCCGTCAGGGTGTGGAGCTACCCGAAGCCTCAGCTCGATTGCAGCGCTGACGTGGCCCTCGTTATGGGTGCCGCCCAATACGATGGCGAGCCATCGCCCGCCCTCCGCCGCCGGCTCGATCGTGCCCTGGAGCTGTTCGAGGAAGGCTGTATCGACACGATCATAGTTTCCGGCGGTAGCCGGCCTGGCGACCGGTTCAGCGAAGGGGAAGCCGGTGTCCGCTATCTGGTAGCCAGCGGGATTCCGCGGCACGCTCTGGCAGAAGAAAATCGCGCCGGGACCAGCTACCAGAACCTGATCTTGAGCCGCCCTCTCATCGACGGGCAGGCCGCCATCATTGTCACCGACGATCTTCATGCATATCGAACGGCCTGGCTGGCTGCACGTCTGGGCCTCGAGGTGCAGGTGGCTTCGGTAACCGTACATGGCGGCCGAGGCGCCTACGGTCTCAGGGAATTGGCGATCCTGCTGGCCTACAGAGCTGGATTCGTACGGTAATTGCGCACACCAATTCCGCGGCGCCCACGGTACACTTTTCGGGTATGAGTACCAGGGGCACCCTCTGTGCAGCCCTGCTGGCTGCGGGCCGGCCGGTCGCCGTCGGCGACCTGAAAAAGCTTCTGGGTGGCAGCAGCGATCAGGTTCGCGAAGCCGTTCACGAGCTCCAGAACACCCTGTCACGCGAGGACCTCGGCCTGGTGATCGAAGAGGTGGCGGGCGGCTTCCGTTTGGTGGTCGCGCCCCCGCTCGTACCGGAGTTGGCCGATTTTCTGGCTCCGGCACCGCTACCGCATCTCTCCAACGCGTCGCTGGAGACGCTCGCCCTTGTCGCCTATCATCAGCCGGTGACGCGGGGCGAGCTCGAGGCGGCCCGCGGCGCCTCCTGCGCTTCGACGCTCGACACCCTGCAGGAGCGGGAGTTGATCAAGGTTCTCGGCCGTAAAGACGTCATCGGCAGGCCTCTGCTGTACGGCACGACCGACCGCTTCCTGATGGAATTCGGTCTCCGGGCGCTCGAAGACCTACCACCCCTCGAGGATGCCCCCGCCGAGTTCCTGCGCTCTTGAGCCACGATCCACCCCCCCTTTTTGGGGGTACCGGCAGCACCATATCGACGCTACACTCACGATTGGAGATCTAATGGGGAATGGTTATGCAAAACGTGGCATTTCGATGGTGGAACTGCTGGTAGCCATCGCCATCATCGGTATCCTGGCGGTGTTGATCGCCACGCGGCTTCGGACCCCAAGCGTCCGCGCTGCCGCCAACGAATTTCGGGCCGTGCTGCAGCAGTCCCGGCTCGAGTCCGTGAAGCGCAATCGTCCGGTGTCGGTGGTGTGGGACGCGGTGGCCGAACAGTTCGATGTGGATGTGTACACCTCCGGTGATACCACCAGCGTGGCGAGCTGCAGCCTCGCTGTCACCACCGCAGTTCAGTCGCTCGATCTGGACGATTTTCGTGCCGTAGGTGTCGTCACAACCATGACCAGCAACGGCATTATCTGGCTACCGGGTGGCCTGGCACGCGACTGCGATGCCAGCGCCTTGGCTGCCAGCACCACGACCTTCAGCGACGGTACCACCTCGGTCGCGGTCACTATCTCGTCGGGCGGAAGGGTCGATATTCAATGAACAAGTTCGGATTTACCCTGATTGAAACCGTTGTCGCCGTGTTCATCCTGGGTGTTGGGGTGCTGGCCGTGTTCGGCTTGCAAGTCTCTTCGCTCACCTCGACCCGCAACGCCACGATTCTGCAGGAGCTGAACGACCTGGCCCGCAGCGAAGTCGAGCTCCAGCGCGAGTTCAGCCGCTTTACCAGCGCCCCCGTCAACGGCGAAACCTGTGCGGTGACCACCGAGCCGACCGGATTTGCCTGTACCGTCAACGTCTTCCCGTGCCAGTATGCTGTCGGGACCGACACCCTGACCTGCAGCAACACCACCATCACCGACGCGCCAGCCCACCAGATCGTGGTGATAGTGACGGCTCCTGCCGGGCGCTCGTTCACTCTCTCGTCGGTTGTCAAGACCAAGCCGATCACGGTGGCGCCATGATGCGCCGTAGGCGTGGTGTTACCATTCTCGAGCTGCTGATCGTGGTGGTCATCCTCGGCGTGATCGTCACCGTGCTGGCCCGGCTGTTCGTGGCGACCCGGGTCTCCTACGAGCTGAGCGAGCAGGTCGCCGAAGAGCGCCAGAACGTCGAATCGGCCGCCCAGATCCTGAAATACGATCTCGGGCTCGGCGGCTATCGCGGGATCGACAACGGCGCCGAGGGTCGGAGTTTTACCTGCACCTTCGAGTTCACCGATGGCGCGGGCACCGACCCCGATCAGATCAAAGCCTGGTACTACGAAGATCGTTTCGTGAGCCCATCCCCGGAACTGAAGGCGGTGGAATTCTTCCTCACCGGAACCAACCTCATGCGTGACGAGAACGGTACCGCTACGGAAGTTGTGTCCAACGTCGCCGACCTCCAGTTCATCGCCTGGCACAAGAAGAATCTCGGGCCTGCCGTGACCGGCGATTACATCACCTACAGCACGCCCAACAGCACCAACGCCGACGAGTTCGTCGGCTATCAGTTGCAGCTCACCTTTGTGGGGGGCGAAGTGGAAGTCGTCAGCGTGGCCCTGCCCAATCCGCAGGAAATCGCCGGGACCTGTTGAAGGAAGGATGATCACCGTGCATCGACGTCAAGGAATCGCCATCATCGCCGTGCTGCTCATCATGCTTGCGGTGTTCACGCTCGGCCTGGGAGCCCTGTTCCTATCGCGCTTGAACCTTCGGATGTCGGAAAACGTGCGCAGCAACTCCATCGTCCGCTACAACACCGAGACGGGGCTCGACGCGTCGATGATAGTGCTCGAGGACTATTACGTCGTCTATGGGGAAATGCCTCCAGGTAACACCCCCCCATCGATTCTCAGCAACCTTTCGGTGGCGACCGTGGGGCCCGATCCGGGCTTCACCGTTTTCGCCTACGACCGGATCGATACCGACACGGCCCGACTGAGTGCACGCAGCACCCTCGCCAATGGTGCAGAGCACGTAGCCGAACTCCTGGTAGGCATCGAACTGGACTCGAATCCTTCCGGCGGTAGCGCCCCGAACGGTCTGCGCTCGGAGGGCGTGGTGAGGATCACCGGGCAGTCTACCTATCTCGATGCCGGGGTTCACGGAAATCTCGGCTTCGACATAGGGAACCAAGACGAATTTTCCATCTGTGTCGATGACGACGGCGACGGCGACCCAGATCGCGACCCTGTCACGGGTGCGTGCACGAGCCCGGTGTCGATCCCAATTGCGGATGCCCCGGTGTCCGGGTCTCCTGGCGCCACCATCTGTGATCCTCCTGCCCTGTGCACCAGCGGAATTCCGAATACGCTGATCGATCCCGTCGTTGTGAATCCCGATTACATCGGCAAGCGCGACGCCGCCATCGACGAAATGTCCCAGGCAATTGTGGGAGGGACTGTTAGCAACATCTTTGTCGATTCGAACGGCGACCCGATGTATTGTGACTATGTCACCCCCACTGCCATGACCTACACCGATCTGGCCGGATATGTCTCGACCCTGCAGAGTTCGGGCATCGCCACTCCGACCATGTGCCTCGAATCCGGATCGGCGATGTCGGTTCCGTCGGGCGCGATGATGACCAACATGAACATCGTGTCGCAAGGGAACATCGATTTCGATTCGAGCGTGACCATCACTGACTCGACCCTCATCAGTATGGTGGGCGGCGTCTTTGACGAAAACGCTGGCGGAAATTCCAACAACGTCGACGTCGCCTTAACCGACAGCAGCATCTTCTCACAACTCGGTATCGACATCCATGGAAGTGGGAGTACCTACGATGGAATCAACACTATCGCATCTGCTGGTGACATCACTTTGCACGGCCAGGCCCCTGGCGTAGCGGATGGGCTAGGGGGTATTGGGGTTGGTTTGGCCATCATCTCTGAAGGTAATGTCGAGGTGAATGGGGGTAACAATTCACAGCCGGCAGACTGGTTTGCGGTCGTCGTTGCCGGTGGCACGTTCACCCAGAATGGGACTGTGAATTTGACGGGCGGGGTCGAGGCTGTTGGCGATCTCAATATCAATGGCGGGATCGACATTGACTCGGGTCTTGGTGTCCTAAATCCGATCTTCGACGAAGACCCGACCCCTGTAGTGGTGGTGATCAGCCGCCGCTGACGGTTGCCTCAGCAATGGACTTGTGGACCCCGGACGTCGGTTTCGGGGTCTTTCTTTTTGTGGTGGGATTACTCGGCTGAGCTAGCCAGGTGCGCAATTGCAGCCCGGTAGCCGCCAAACCCGAGTCCGGCGATGGTGCCGGCGCACACGGCCGCGGTCAGACTCTGGTGCCGAAATGCCTCGCGAGCGTGGATGTTTGACAGGTGCACCTCGATAACCGGGATGCCGATCGCTGCCACCGCGTCGCGCAGCGCCACCGAAGTGTGGGTATAGCCTCCCGGGTTCAGCACCACGCCGCGGGAACCCTCTGCCTGAGCCTGATGCAGCCAATCGATCAGCTCACCTTCGTGGTTGCTCTGGCGGCACGCGACCGCCACCCCAGCGGCCTCTCCCCACTCCTTGCAGGCGGTCTCCAGCGCCTCGAGGTTGCCGTGACCGTAGGTTTCCGGTTCTCGGCTGCCTAGCAGGTTGAGGTTGGGTCCGTTCAGCACCAGGATCATCCGTAGCTCCTTACCAGCGCCTGCCAGGCGCTGTGTTGGGCGTCGCGATCGATATCGTCAACCACCACGGGGTCGCCGACGTCGCGCAGCAGCACGAAGCGGCGCTGGCCGCTTAGGTTCTTTTTGTCGCGGTCGAGGAACGGTTCGAGCTGGTCGAACGTCGGCGTCGGCAGCGGGTCGGGGGAGACCCACTCCAGAAACGCGGCTAGCTCGTCTGACAGGTCGCGCCAGCCCCGCCCTGTGGCGAGGAGTCCGGCGAACAGCAGGCCGTAGGCAACCGCGTCGCCATGCCCAAGGCTGTGGCTACTGACGGCCTCGAGAGCGTGCCCCAAGGTATGCCCCAGGTTCAGGTGGGCCCGGTTGCCGGTTTCGAAGGTGTCCTGGGCCACCACGGTCGCTTTGACCCGCACCGCGGAGGCCACGAAGGCCGACATGGCCAACGGCTCGAGATCCGGGGTGATGTCGCCCCGCTGGAACCGGCGCCACAGCCCTTCGTCGGCGAGCAGGCCATGTTTGTAGGCTTCGACAGCGCCCTGCCGAAATGTGCGTGCGGGCAAGCTCCGCAGGAGATCGACGTCCGCGACGACCGCGCGCGGCTGCCAGAAGGCCCCTACCAGGTTCTTGCCTTCAGGCAAGTTCAGGCCGGTCTTGCCTCCCACCGAGGCGTCGACCATCGCCAACAGGGTCGTCGGCACCTGATAGCAGGCGATACCACGCATGAAGCTGGCCGCCACAAAGCCCGCCAGATCCCCGATCACGCCGCCACCGAGGGCGACCACCGCCGACCCGCGGTCGAATCCGTCGGTCGCCAGTGCCCGCAGAAGCCGCTCATAGGGAGCGAGGGTCTTGGAAGCTTCACCGGGTGCTACGGTATACAGCCGACACCGTTTGCCCGCCCCTTCGAGGGTCTCGAGGAGCTGCTGTGCATAGAGCGCGGCGACCCGATCGTCCGACACCACGGCCACAGTGGCTTCGGCCACCAGGCCGGCCACCTCAACGAGCGTCCCAGAGCCCACCCGGACCTGATAGGAGGGCGAAACGTCGACGGGTACGACTACGGCGCTGTTTCGACCCACGTCGTCAGTTTCTCCACGATCTCCTCGACCACATCCTCCGAATTCCGGCCGTCGGTCGAGACTTCGACGGCCGCAACGTCCAGGTAGGCCGGGTGACGCTCTTCGAGCAGGTGGCGGATGCGTTCCGTCGGGTCGCCGGCCTCGAGCAGTGGCCGCCTGTGGCGTCGGGTACGGTGGTAGATGGTCGCGGGGCTGGCCGTGAGAACGACCACCGGTCCCCGGCTCTTCAGCAGGTCGCGGTTGGTCTTCCGGGTTACTGTGCCCCCTCCGGTTGAGACGACGACTTCATCGAGCCGCAGGCAGCGTTTCACGATCTCGGTCTCGTAGTTGCGAAAGACCTCCTCGCCGTAGAACTCGAAGATATCCGTTATGCGCATGCACGAAACGCGTTCGATCACCCTGTCGGTGTCGATGAACGTCAGGCTAAGGCGGCGGCTAAGCTCCCAACCGATCCGGCTCTTGCCGGTGCCCATGAAGCCTGCCAAAGCCACCCAGCTTACCGGCCTGTTCTCGGGGATGTGTCGTATCGCCACGTCGCGAGCCTCAGTACTCGGCTGTGTAGCGTCGGTGTTCGGTCACCCGCTCCGAAATTTCGCGCATCGTGTCGGGGCCGAACTTCTCGAGGACCGCATCCGCCAACACCAATGCAGTCATGGCCAGCAGAACGACCGAGGCAGCCGGTACCGCCGTAGTGTCGGAACGCTCGCGCGCCGCGTCGGCCGGTTGCCGGCTTACCACGTCGACGGTGGGGAGCGGACGCATGAGGGTTGCGATCGGTTTCATGGCTGCCCGCACCACCAACTCCTCGCCGGTCGTGATGCCCGCTTCGAGACCACCCGAGCGGTTCGTCTCCCGGAAGTAGCCTTCGTCGGAGCGGTAGATAGCGTCGTGAACCCTGCTTCCTGGCTCGGTAGCGTTGTGCCAACCATCGCCGATCTCGACGCCCTTCATCGCTTGAATGCTCATCGCCGCCTGGGCCAGCCGACCGTCGAGTTTGCGATCCCACTGGGTGTGGCTCCCAAGCCCGATGGGTACGTTGCGAAAGCGGGCTTCGATGATGCCGCCGAGGGTGTCGCCGTCACGCTTGGCCTCGTCGATGCGGTCGATGATGCTCTCCTCGACACCGCTGTCGAAAATGCGCAACGGACTCTCATCGAGAACCGCTAGACTGTCCCAATCCATGCCGCTATCGCAGGGGATTCCTGCCAGGCTAATCACCCGGGCGCACCCCTGTATCGCAACCGCATCGAGCAGTCGAAGCGCCACGGCTCCTGCGGCTACACGGCTGGCCGTCTCCCGGGCAGACGCCCGCTCCAGAACGTCGCGTAGGTCCTTATGCCCGTACTTGATGCCGCCTGCCAGGTCGGCATGGCCGGGCCTGGCTTCGGTCAAGGCGCGTTTCCGCGGTTCGTTGCCTGGCTCGGCTGCCATGATCTCGGCCCAGTTCTTGTGGTCGCGGTTTTCGATCTGAAGCGAAATCGGTGCCCCGGTGGTGCGGCCGGCACGGACCCCTGCCAGCAGGCGGGCACAATCGCTCTCGATCACCATGCGGCGCCCGCGACCATAGCCGCCTTGCCGACGCCGTAGCCAGGGGTCGAGATGGTCGCTGGCCACGAGCTCCAGGCCGGCGGGAACGCCGTCCAGCAACACCGTGAGAGCCGGTCCATGCGATTCGCCGGCTGACAGGTAACGCAACATCAAACCCAGCCTAGCACGGGCCTGGGTGCCCTCTTGTGGCGCAAAAAAGGGCCTGCCCTTTGCAGGGCAGGCTGGATCTCAAGGGGTTGAAATTTAGTCGATCACCAAGGCATTTACCACCAGCAGCAGCTCCGAGGCCTCGTCTTCGATGATCGTTCTGCCGAAGAGGTCGCCGATCAGGGGAATGCTGCCCAATATCGGGATGCGACTCTCGGATTGCGAGAATTGATTCTGCAGCAGCCCGCCCAGCAAGACCGTCTGCCCCTGCTCGAGGGTTACGGTCGAGCTCACCTGGCGGTCCGAGAAATCGATCCGCTGCGGGATACCGCCCTCGGAGAGCGGAACCAGGACGTCGGAAACCTCGACCTGGATCTCGAGGATCACGCGGCCATCGCTGGCGACGCGGGGCGTCACCTCAATGATGACCCCGAATTCGATGGTACGGGTCTGGATTTCTCCGCTGGAGCTGGGGAATTGAATTTCGATGCGGCCGCCGGACTGCATGCGCCCGGGCTCGTTGTTGAGCACCGTGATGTTGCTGTCATCGACGCGCCGCGACAGCCCCTGGGTCTCGAGCGTATCGAGCATCGCCATGATGTTCTGGAAGCTGAAGAAGGGGTTGGAGTCGAAGATCTGGGTCAGCGACAGCCCCGTATCCAGGATATTGATGGTCATGTTGCCGAAGTTACCTTCGATATCGAGACCGAAATTCTGGGCCGTGCGGCGCTGAATCTCCTGAATCCGCAGTTGGATATTTACCTGTCTTTGGGGTTTTCGAATCCGCAATCCGCAGAACATCCAATTCCGTAATCAAGTCCGCAATTTGCGCCTGGACCGGTCCGGTGGCGGTGACGATGATGCTGTTGGTCCGCGGTTCCGCGGTGACGATGAAGTTTTCGATAATCGTGGTAGAGCTGCCTTCGAGGTTGGTCACCACGCCGGTGCGCTGAAGCACCGCGGCCAGTTCGACGGCCTTGGCGTTCGACAACCCATAGGTGCGCTGTTCTACCGGTTCGATGACTTCGGCCGCCGCCACCACATCGAACTGGTCGAGGGCTGCCTGAACCTGCGCCTGTTCCACCGCGGTACCCCGGACCACAATGCTGTTGCCGAGCGGTAGCGCCTCAACTTCAGCCCCGGGAACGAGGCGATTGATCAGACTCGTCACCTCTTCTGGGCTGTTGTTGATGCGGTAGGTCTGAGAGAGGAGGGGGTCGGGTTCACGATCTGTGCCGACCGGCGGTTCGACCACCGCGACAACCGGTTCCGGTTCGGGCTCGGGTTCCGGTGGGATCAGGCGGGCGATCGAGGCCGCAGTGCCGACCACCACAACGTCGTTGTCCTGTAGCACGTAGTCGAGATCGTACAGTGTGAGAACAAGAGCCCACACCTGACGGAACGGGGTTGGGGTGCTGATCTCCTGGGTGATAGCCCGGTCGGGGAAATCGCCGAACACCGGAACCAGCCCAACCGATTCGGCCAGCGCCTGGAGCATGCCCCGCAGGGAGGCCCCCCCAGCGTCGGTTACGAATTGCACCGTTTGATCGAACATGGGGTTGTCCGGAAGCGGAGCCGGCTGGGCCAGCACAGGCCCCAGCCCCGCCAAGAACAAGATCGTGAGAAGGGTCAGAAGTCGTTTCATGATCACCGCCTGAGATCCAAGGTGAGAACTTGCTTAGCCTCTTCGAGCAGGAATTCCGCTTGCTGACCACGCAGGTCGGTCAGCACAATTTCGGTGTTCGGAATGGTCTGTCCGAGCGACACCACTACCGGCATGGCGTACAGCGGCGAGGTAAACACCCCAGCACTGATAGGTCCGAGAACCGCTCCCGTGAAGACGAAGTTATTGTCGCGCAAGTACCGGGTCAGGTCGTTGGTGCCTGCGGGAAGAGGTGCGTGCGTTACGGCCACGATCGGCTCGGGTTCCGGTTCGGGCTCGGGTTCCGGCTCGGGTTCCGGCTCAGGTTCCGGCTCAACCGGACCGCGAAGGTCGGGCAGGGAATCGCCGGTTTCGACCCCGGCCTCGAGGCCGCCCAATTGGGCCTCGGTGGTGTCGGTGGGAACGCGCACAGCAGCGGCGGCGGCAGCGGCCACGTCTTCAGCCGTTGGCCTCACCGGTTCGGGTTCCGGCTCTGGTTCCGGCTCTGGTTCCGGCTCTGGTTCCGGTTCGGGTTCCGGCTCTGGTTCCGGCTCTGGTTCCGGTTCGGGTTCCGGCTCGGGAGGAGGTTCAGGGGTACGCACCGATGTCAGAATCTCGGGCGCCACAGGCAGGGTTCCTCGGGGCAGTTGCCGGGGGAGTCCCTGGGCCAGTGGGGATGGTGGGGTCAGCGGTCTCGGAGTCGGCGCAACGACCGCCTCGACGATCGGAGGCCGTATGTCGGTTGTCGCTTGGTTGGTACCAGGGACGATGACGTCAGGGGCCTCCGGCACATTTACGATTTCGACGCGCGGCTCCGCGATGTCTGTGGTGGCGGGTGTCGGCCTGACTGCCGTCGGTAGGGGGATGCTGACCCTGACCGGTGAGAAGGGGTTGATGGATGCGCGCCGACCTTGAGGTCCAAAGCCAGCCGCCCCTTCGCCATCGCCGCCAGCAAGATCGGATTCAGAGGGTGGCTCGGTGACCAGGAAGGGCAGCGTCGCGACTTCGAGATCTCGGGTGACCACGGTCGGGCCAGAAGGGGCCACCACCGTGGAGGGTGAGTCCGGGGCAGTCACGACGGTCGGTGTCCCTCCGTCGCCACCCTCAACTACCGGCGGCACCTCGGTGCCCACTGGGGCGACCTCGATCTGGGGAACCTCCGGAGTTTCGCCGGTGTCGGTCTGCCGCTGGAAGAAGAAGTTGATCCACACAAACGCAGCGACGGCCAAGAGCAGGATGAAAATCAGGACACGGGCGGTTCGGGAAAGCGTCATCGCGGCTCTCCCGGATCGGTTCCCGTGAACACGTAGACGATGAAGTTGTAGTTGGCGCTGAGCTGCGGATTTGCCGTCAGGCCGTCGCCCGCGGAGAGGCTCACCTGGTTGATCTTGGTAAACCGCTGAAGGTCTTCGAGGAAACCGAGAAAGGTCATGGTCTCGAAGAAGGTGGCCAAAGAGGAGATGGTGAAGCCGATTGCACGAACGTCCTCGATATCGACGTTGCCCGACCCCTGGCTGAAGTTGGTGATCAATACATCCGACTCGGAGGCGGAGAACCTCAGCTGGTCGATGAGGTTCGCGATCTCGCTTTCGAGCGGCAGCTGGGCGAGGAAATTGCGGCGATCCTGCTCGAGCTCGGCAACCGTGAGGCGGAGGTCTTCGAGGTTGCGGACAGCCTCCTCACCCTGACGGATGCGGCGATCGAGATCCTCGATCTGGGTACTGAGGACGACGATGTTTTCGCGCGTAGGCTGGTACATGAAGAAGTACCTAGAGTACGCCGCCGACAATCGACAGCACGATAAAGATGATGGCGATGTCGCGCTGTCTGAGGTTGCGCAGGCTGAAGCTACCGAGATTCATCGCCACCTCCGGTAATTGAGCCGATGGTGAGGTTGTAGCTGAAGATGTCGGTGTCTCCCTGTCGGGACGCGTTCTGGAACAGCACCCCGTAACGGGTAGAATCTTCGAGCGAGCGCACGAAGGCAGCGAGTACGTCGGTACCGTCGACGTTGCCAGATACGGTCATTTCGGCCTCTACCGAGGCGCCTTCGAACCTGGTGGCGTCTTCCCGGGGTGGGGCGACGGCGCGAACGTTGAGGTTTCGGAAATCGATGACCGGTCGCCCGTTGATGGTTCCTGAGGGTAGCGTTTCCAGCATGCCGCTGATCTGCTCGGTCCAGACGATCCGATTCTCCTGAACGGCACGCTGAATGTCGATGAGGCGATTGAGCTGCTGCTGTCTGGCGATGAGAGCATTCCGCTCATCGATCGCACCTTGCAACAGATTCAGCTGATCGACGCGAACCTGAACATCGCGTTCGAGGTTCTGGACCGTTTGGAAAGCCAGCAACTGAAAAATAAAGACGACGCCGAAAACCAGCAGGGGAAAGGCGATTGCCAGCAGTCGCCAATAGCCGGGTTCGCGAACGCGCCGAAGATTTTTCGGCAGAAGATTGATATTAATCAATGCCGGTCACCCCCCGCAACGCAAGTCCCAGAGGGACAGCGAATTCTGGCCCTACCCTCTGGAGGTACTGGCTGTCGAAACGACCGTCGTCGATGGCGATCGTAAGCCATGGGTCGCCAAGTTCGACCCGAAAACCGAGCGCGTCACCGATCGCCTCGGGAAGCCCGCGTAACTTGCCGCCGCCGCCAGCAACCAGCATGCGGCTGATGTTGGCGTCGCCGGTCTGAACCCGAAAGAACTCGAGGCTGCGGCGTATCTCGGTGGTCAGGTCGACCAGCACCGGCCGCAGCGATTCATACACCCGGCTGGGACTGAACTGTTCGCGCTTGGCATCAAAGTTTAGCAGCTCTTCTTCGTCTTCAGTAGGAATGGTGGCGGTGCCGTAGTCGAGTTTTACCTCTTCGGCGGTATCGAAGTCGAGACCGAACGAGCGCTGGATGGCGGCTGTAAAGTCGTCGCCCGAAACGCCGATGTTGCGGTTCATGAGAACCCGGTCGCCGCGCACCAGCGTGATGGTGGTGTTCGAGGCGGCGATCTCGAGAACTACCCCGATCTCGTTCGCTTCGGTGTAGACGCTGCCCGAGAGTGTGGTTTTGGTGAGATGCTCACCGAGCAGCGAGCCCTTGAGCGAGCGGAGCAGGGTGAACGGCTTGATATCGATCACCAACGGCTCCAACCCGGCCAGCTTGAGATATTCGACCTGCTGCGTCACCAAGTCGAGCCGGGCGGCGGCGATAACCACCTCGAGTTGGCCATCCTCGTCGATATCTTCGGGATTGTCGAGGACGAAATAGTCGAGGACCACCTCATCAACCGGGAAGGGGATATAACGCTCCGCCTCCCATTTGATGGCCTCTTCCAACTCCTGCATGGTCATCTTAGGTACGTGGATGTTGCGTGTGATCGCCTGTCTGTTCGACACCGCCGTAACCGTAAATCGTTTGCCGATCCCGGCTTCGTCGAACAACGCTTTGATCTCATCCGCCAAAGCTTGCGGGTCGACGACCTGGTCTTCTTGGATCAGGCCTGGAGGCATTGGACGCACAGCGAGCGTCGCCAAGGCGGGGGGGGTTTCCCCCCCGTAACTCAACAACCTTTAGAGCGCTGGTGCCAACCTCAAGTCCGACCGCTTCGATTTTGGGGCTGAGGAAGCGCGACATACTCTCGCGCAATGAGGCCATAACGACTCCTCCTTGAGAACCAAAGGAAGTCTATCACTTTAGTTTGCGCTCCAGAGGTAAAAATCTCGCAACCGAGGCAGCGTCTGCGACAGCATTCCCGGTCTCTCAACAGACGAACCCAAAACCACCTTTAAATGGTCAGCCCGGCTCTGGCAACATGCCTGGAGGAAGCCGAGATTCCTGGCTCTCCTCTTCGGGTCCAAGCTCCGCCGCTTCGGGCAGCGGGATGGATTCCGGCTCGACCTCGATGGCCGGAAGTTCGGGAAGTTCTTCGCCCCTGAGCAGCGCTTGAAATTCATCGGAGTGGAGCGTCTCTCTCACGAGCAACACCTCGACGATCCGATCGAGCTGTTCTCTATTGTCGTCGAGCAGACCGCCGATCCGGCGATGCTGCTCCTCGATGATCTGCCTGACCTCGTCGTCGATGACGCGGGCGGTCTCTTCGCTGTAGGTACGAGGGCCCTCAAAATCTCCGAGGTAGGATTCGCTGCCGCTGGTGAGGGCCACCCGGCCCAGCTTGTCGGACATCCCCCAGCGGGTCACCATCCTGCGGGCGATGGAGGTGGCCTGCTGAAAATCGTTCTGGGCACCGGTGGTGACGTCTTGGAATACGATCTCCTCGGTGACCCGACCGGCCAGAGCCACCGAGATCCGGTCGAGAAGTTCGAGCTGGGTCACCGACACCCGGTCCTCCTCAGGGAGTTGCATGACGTAACCCAGAGCGCGGCCACGCGGCACGATGGTGATTTTGTGTACCGGCTCGGCGTGTGGTAGGAGGTGGGCCGCCAGCGCGTGCCCCGCTTCGTGGTAGGCCGTCACCCGCTTCTCCCGGTCGCTGATGACGCGGCTTCGCCGTTCGGGACCCATTACCACACGGTCGGCAGCCTCATCGAGGTCGTCGGGTCGAATCTCCCTCCGGTTGCCACGGGCGGCGACCAGGGCCGCTTCGTTGAGGAGGTTCTCGAGGTCGGCGCCCACGAAACCGGGCGTGCGTTGCGCGACCCTGTGGAGGTCGACGGTTCGAGACAGCGGTTTTCCACGGGAATGAATCTTGAGGATCGCCTCGCGGCCGCGGATGTCAGGGGCGTCGACAACCACCTGGCGATCGAAGCGTCCTGGCCGCAGCAGCGCCGGGTCGAGCACGTCCGGCCTGTTGGTGGCCGCAATGATGATGATGTCGTGCTGGGTTTCGAAGCCATCCATTTCGACCAACAGGGCGTTGAGCGTCTGTTCCCGCTCATCGTTGCCACCGTTCATCGAAACCCCACGGCGGCGGCCCACCGCGTCGATCTCATCGATGAACACGATGCAGGGGGCATTTTTCTTGGCGTTCTCGAACAGGTCGCGGACCCGGGCGGCGCCTACCCCTACGAACATCTCCACGAAATCGGAGCCGCTGATAGAGAAGAAGGGAACCTGCGCCTCCCCGGCCACCGCCTTGGCGAGGTGGGTCTTGCCCGATCCCGGAGGCCCAACCATCAGGACGCCGTGAGGAATCCTGGCCCCGAGCGCGTGGAACTTCCCTGGATTCTTGAGAAAGTCGACCACTTCATTGAGATCGTTCTTGGCCTCTTCGACCCCGGCCACATCTGTGAACCGCGTGCTGCTGCTCTCTTCGGTAACGAGCCGGGCCCGGCTCTTGCCGAACGACACGGCCCCGTCACCACCGCCGCGAACGCCCCGCATGAGATAGAACAGGAACCCGACCATCAGCAGGATCGGCAGCAGGTACAGCAACAGAGTTCCCCAGTTCTGGCTAGGGGGTGCAACTTCGACGGTGACCCCGTGTTGGGTGAAGATCGAAAGGTCCTGCGGGGGGCTCGGCAGGTAGGTGACGAACGTCTCGCCGCCCCGAGGCGTAACTTCGACCTCCGTACCTTTGATCTTTATGGTCGCCAGGTCGCCGTTCTCGAGCCGCTGCTCGAAGTAGGTGTAGCTCTCGACCTTGCTCCGATTGCGGCCACCGCTCTGGGAGGCGATAAACACCACCAGCCCCAGGATGACCAAGGCGATCAGCAGACCACGAAGCGGGATGCGACCCATAGATCAGTCTACCGATCCAGGGTGAGAAAGGTGTAACTGCAGGACACCAGGACGGGGTCCGCTCAAGGCGCTGTCCTGGCGAGGTCGTTGAACCGAACATGAGCGTTGTGGAATTGCAGCTCCAGCTGACCGGTGGGGCCGTTGCGCTGCTTGCCGATGATGATCTCGGCCACACCCTGTTTTTCGGACTGCGGATCGTAGTATTCGTCTCGGTAGATGAACATCACCAGGTCGGCGTCCTGCTCGATAGCGCCGGACTCGCGGAGATCCGAGAGCATCGGACGTTTGTTCGGTCGGCTCTCGACGGCCCTCGAAAGCTGGCTCAGCACCAGAATCGGGACATCGAGTTCGCGAGCCAGGGCCTTCAGGCTCCGCGAAATAGTAGAAATCTCCTGCTGCCGATTCTCCGAGACGCTGCGACCGCTACCGGACATCAGTTGCAGGTAGTCGACGATGATCAGACCGAGTTGGTGTTGTGCCATCAACCGCCGCGCTCTGCTGCGCAGCTCCATGACGGTCAGGTCGGCGTTGTCGTCGATGAAGATTCTGGCTTCGGACATCTTTCCAGCGGTATCGGCCAGCCGTTGAAAATCTCGATCTGATAGTTGGCCGTTCCGCACCCGGCTCATGTCCACCCGCGCCTCGGAACACAGCATCCGGGTTACCAGCTGCACCGCCGACATCTCCAGGGAGAAGATACCGACCGAGGCCTTCTCTCGGAGCGCGGCGTTGAGGCCGATGGTCAGGGCAAAGGCGGTTTTGCCCATCGACGGTCGAGCGGCCAGCACGTTCAGACTGCTCGCCTGAAGGCCGGCGGTCATGATGTCGAGCTCCTTGAAGTGGGTGCGCAGACCCGAGACCGGATCCGGATTGGCGAACAGCTCGTTGATGTGGGCAAAGGTGTCGGTGACCAGGGTGCCCATACCCTCGAAGTTGTTGCTACGCTTCCGGCTCGACAACTCGAAGATGCTCGACTCGGCCTTGTCTAGAATCTGTTCCAGCGGTGCCGACTGGTCGTAGGCCGTCTGCATGATGACGCCGCTGGCGCCGATGAGGTCGCGCAGAACCGCCTTTTCGACCACGATCTTGGCGTAATTTTCTGCGTACGCTGCCGTCGGAACGCTGTCCGCCAGGCCGATGAGGTAGGGAACGCTGCCCACACCCTCCAGCTCTCCGGCCTGTCTGAGATCTTCGGTGAGGGTCACCAGATCCATCGGCTCTCCGCGCCGAAAGAGCCGTTCGATCGATCGAAAGATCTTGCGGTGGCTCTCCTTATAGAAATGTTCCGGCGTCAGCGCCCCCTCGAGGTGGGCGTAGGCTTCATTGTCCAGCAGAATGCTGCCGAGGACACTCTGTTCGGCCTCGAGATTGTGTGGTGGGGTCCGACTGTCCACGGACGACATTGTACCGAGGATTGTACCGGGTTGCTCCACTTGTGCTCCCGAATCGAGCAAAGCCGGTCGCCGCAGCGCTACAATGTGGGCTGATATGGTCGTCGTTATCGCCGCCCTCGGTGCCGTTGCCGCCGGCTACCTTCTGGGGAGCCTGCCGCTCGGCGCGATGTTGATTTGGCGTGTGTCAGGCAGGGAGCCGAGCGATCTCAACCCGCACCTGCTCGGTGTTGAAAACGTCTACCGGTTGGTGGGCGCGCCCCTGGCCGTAGCAGCCTTTTCGCTCGATGTGCTCAAGGGCTTCCTGGCGCTGGCTCTGACCGGCGGGGTGCCTTGGGCGGCTCTGGGTGCCTATTTCGGGCACCTGCATCCGTGGGACAGGTTTCAATTCGTGGCCAGTCCGCGCGGCCGCGGCAACGGAGTACTGCTGGGTATTTTGGTCGGCATGCAGCTGTTTGGCGGCTTGCCGCTATGGTTGGCGTTGATTCCGCTCGCCGTAGTCGCGATCCTGTTGGCGGTCAGTCGCTTTGTGGTTTTGGCTGCTTTGGGGGCGCTCACCGTCTTCGTCTTGGTGTTGGTCATCACCGGGGCCGGCTCCGCGATCATCCTGGTGTGGAGTCTGGTGTTGGTGCTAGCCGGGTGGCGCTTGAAAGCCGGCCTCGCGCGCGTCTGGGACGGTACTGAAGCGCGGCTTGGCGATCCACCGCCGGTTCGCGGTCTCGATCCCGGCACCGTCCTGGCCGCATTCATGCTGCACCCGATGACGCTCGACGATCTCTGGCAGCCCAAGAGCCAGCGCTGGTTGCGAACCCTGTCGGAGCGAGGTTGGCTCTCCGAGCAGCTGCTGCGGCGGGCGCTGCTTCGCATGCGGCCGCAGGTCCAAGGGTCGATTACCGGCATCAGGCTCGAGGACGGCAGAACGCTCAAGGTGCTGATCGTTGGCGGCTCAATGTTGCCGGATCAGATTCGACAACACCCCGATATCGCCGTTCGGATGGCGATTCAGGGTGCCCGACTGGCCCGCGACCACGGAGCCGAAGCCTTCGGTCTGGGTGCCTTCTGGTCCACGGTCGGCGACAAGGGGCAGAGCGTGCAAGATGCAGTGCCCGAAATTGCCATTACCAACGGCGGTGCCTACACCGCCGGCACCGTGAGGGCAGCCGTGCCCGGTCTGCTGAGCCGTTTCGAGGCAGAGGGGGGCTCCCTGAGGCGCTCGACAGCAGCCGTGGTGGGGGCCAACGGGGTGGTGGCATTTGGAGTGGCGAGGCTCATTGCCGGCGAACTGGGGCAGCTGCTTCTGGTCGGCCGCGACCAGAAGCGCCTGAACCGCAGCGCCGAAACGCTGCGCCGCAAGCACCCAGGGGTGGAGATCGACGCGTCCACCGACATCGAGTCGGTGAGCAGAGCCGATCTCGTTTTTACGGCCACCTCCGACCCAGGACCGGTCGTGCTACCGGAACACGTCAAGCCGGGAGCCTGGATCCTCGATCTCGGCCGCCCGAGCGACGTCCATCCGACCGTCCGCAGCGTGCCCGGGGTGCACCTCGTTCCTGGAGGGGTCGTCCGGCCGCCAGGGGAAATGCGCAGCAGCATCGACCTGCACTTCGGTGACGGTTTGGTACCTGCGTGCCTTGCCGAAACCATGATCATGACCGCCACCAGGGGGTTCGACCGGGCGTCGCTAGGGTCTACCACCCGGAGTGCCGATATCGATTTCTATCTGCGCGAGGGTGCCGCGTTGGGCTTTGAAATCGTCACCCGCGACGACCGGGTGGCGACGTTTGAAACGGCCCTGTGATCGCCTTTCGCACCGACGGACGGCTCGACCACTCCGACCCGATTTCGGATCTGCTCTGGGACCACGGTTGCGTGGGCATCCTCGAAGATCGAACCGATCTTGTGGCCTACTTCCCCTCGAAGCGACCCCTGCCGCTCGATGGCCGCTGGGAACAGCCGGATGACACCGACTACCTAGCCGCCTACTTCGCGTCTCTGAAACCGATACGCCTGGACGGTCTGGTGATCGCCCCAACCCACCGCAAGGTCAGGCTCACCGTCGGCGAAAAGGTGCTGTGGCTCGATCCAGGGATGGCCTTCGGAAGCGGCCACCACGAAACCACACAGCTGGCCCTTGGTGCCCTGGCGGCCTTAGACCTGCGCGGTCGCAGGGTGCTCGACGTCGGATCGGGCTCGGGGATTTTGGCCATTGCCGCAGATCTGATGGGCGCCGCGCAGGCGGAGGGACTGGACATCGACGCTGCCACCATCGCGGTGGCGGAGGCCAACGCCGAAATGAACCGTTCGCGGGCGACCTTTCGTGCCGGCGAGCTGGATGCCTCCTATGTTTCGGCAAGTATCGACATCCTGGTAGCCAACCTCTACGCCGAGCTTCACCTCGAACTACTGCCGCGATATGCCCAGGTCCTCAGCCGCGGTGGAGCCGTGCTGCTGA
Source organism: Trueperaceae bacterium (assembly GCA_963662295.1). Lineage (GTDB taxonomy): Bacteria > Deinococcota > Deinococci > Deinococcales > Trueperaceae. The sequence continues at coordinate 1,809,876 of OY759346.1, read as the reverse complement.
CCGGAATCTTGGCTGCTAAGAGCGACATGGTGCGAAGGGCTGTAGCCCCACTTGTCGTTCGCCATGTCGTTCAGACCGGTGACTGGGTGCTGTTCGATATCGGTCGGACCGGATGAGGGTCCATCCGGTGCTGGTGGATGCCTTGAAGGAGGGCGAGGAGACGCTTCGTGGGACTGAGGCACACCACCTGGTGCGGGTGTTGAGAGTTCGGTCGGGCTCACCGTTGCGCGCGTTCGACGGCAGCGGCCTCGAGGCCGACGCCACGCTGCTCGCGGAGGGATGGTGAGGCTTCGGACAGCCGGGGTGCTTCTGGGGTGCGTGGTTACGCTCGTCGGCTGCCGGCCTCTGTACGTGCCGCCTATTCCGGCCTCGATTCAGGGCGAGGAACGGGTGACGCTCGGTAAGGAGACAACTCTGTCGGTCGAGGGGCAGAGGTTTATCGTAGCGATCGCGTTGGCTCGCGTGCCGTCTGCAGGTTGGCTTTCGGTGCAATGGTTCGACCCCGCGGGTCGGCAGGTCGCGGCCGATAGCACCTGGATCGCTCCTGACGATGAGGGCCTCAGACGCCAGCTCGTCGCCCCGCCCACGGTGGTACCTGAGCCAGGTCGTTGGTGGGCGATCGTATCGTTCGATGGGGGGCTTCTCAGACAGGTCTTCGCGGTGGTAACGGAGGAGAACTGATCAACAGTTCGCTGCCGGACCGGAGGAGCGGCAGCGAACTGGTCAGCCATCGGCTCAGGCCCGCCGACGCCGACGCCTGACGGTGCGTTGACCCCCTCGAAACCAGACCACCATCGGAGCCAGAATGAAGATCGACGAGTACGTGCCGATGCCGATTCCGATCAGCAGGGTGAGGCTGAAGTCGCGTAGCACACTGCCGCCGAAGAAGATCAGGGCGAGGATCGGCAGCAACGTCGTGCCGGAGGTTACCAGCGTGCGCGACAGCGTCTGGTTGACGGCCAGATCGACGACCTCCCGGTAGCTCATGTCCCGCACTTTTCGCAGGTTTTCGCGAATACGGTCGGCGATGATGATGGAGTCGTTCAGCGAATAGCCAACCACGAACAGCAGGGCCGCGAGTACCGGGATGCTGAATTCGGCCCCGAGCAGGTTCTGCGCTCCCAGAACGATCCCGACATCGTGCACCACGGCCAAAATGGCGCCAAGAGCTACGACCCAGTTTGGCCAGAATCGCCAGCCAACGTAGGCCAGAATGAGGCCCATGGCCACGAGGATTGCCAGGATGGCTCCTCGACGTAGGTCGGCCCCGACCGCCGGGCCTACGAATTCGGCCGACAACACCTCCGCATCGATGGCGGTGGCCAGGGCATTGGGGAATTGCGCGCTGGACTCGGATTCCTCATCGAGGCCGACCCGGACCGAGATCAGGCGCCCGTCGATGGTATCGTCGTTGACCTCCACGATGCCGGCGCCCTGACCGCTCAAACCCTCGAACCCCAGTCTGTCGATGGCCGAGCGGACGTCGCCTACCGATGTCTCGTCATCGACCCCAAGCAGCAGGCTGGTTCCCCCGGTGAAGTCGGTCGACAGCGACAGCCCGTTGACCGCCACCGCACCGATGGAACCCAACGCCAGCAGACCCGAAACGCCCAGCACGAAGGGTGCCAACCTGACGAAGGTGAGCCCACGCGAGTAGAATCCGCCGGGCAGGAGCGGCCGCTTTATTCGCAGGGTGAGGAGATCTAGGATGAAGGGGACGACGATGATATTGACGAACACCGCCGATACGATACCGATCGCCAGCGTGACGGCGAATCCGCGAACTGGGCCGGTGGTGTATTGGTAGAGCGCCACTGCCGCCAGGAGCGTGGTGGCGTTCGCGTCGATAATCGCCGACAGCGAATTGGCGAAGCCGTCACGTCGTGCCAGGCGTAGGCTCTTTCCGGCCCGGAGCTCCTCTTTGATCCGTTCGAAACTGATCACGTTGCCATCGACGGCGGCCCCGATGGTAAGGACCAGACCTGCCAGGCCCGGCAGGGTCAGGGCCGCCCCGAGTCCCGACAGGACGCCAAAAATGAACAGCATCACCAGCAGCAGCCCGAGCGTGAGTACCCCGCCAAAGAGCGGCCCGTAGTAGAGAAGAATCGCGGCTACGACGCCAGCCCCCCCGATCAGCGCGGCTGTGCGTCCAGCATCGATCGAATCCTGGCCCAGAGTAGGCCCTATGGACCGAATCTCTTCGACCTTGAGGTTGATCGGCAGGCTACCGCTGCGCAGAACCAGGGCGATGTCGGACGCTTCGTCGAGATCGACCAGTCCAGTGATCTGCCCACTGTCACTGATACGCGACTGCAGGGTGGGTGCCGACTGGATCACCCCGTCGAGAACGATCGCCATGCGACGTCCCACATTGCTGCCGGTGAAGGCGCCGAAATCGTCGGCGAATTCCCGTTTGATATCGAACGTCACCACGGGACCGATCTGCCCGCTCCCCGGGGGGGCGAAATCGGCTTGGGCGCTTCGGACGATCTCTCCGGTAAAGGCCACATCTTCTAGATCATCCGCTGTCAGCTGGCTCGAGGGGGCATCTCCAGACGCTGGCCGCACCAGTCGAAACTCGAGAATCGCCTGCTGGCCGATGAGGTCGAGAGCCCTGTTCTGATCCTCGGTTGTCAGTCCCGGCAGTTCTACGATAATCCGATCGGTTCCCGACGTCTGGATCAACGGTTCTGACACGCCGACCTGGTTGATGCGATTCTCGATGACATTGCGGGCGGTGTCGAGATCTGCCCGGAGCGGATTGGCCTCCTCGGACTGAAGGACGACACGGAGCCCACCTTGAAGGTCGAGTCCTAGCTTGAGGGGAGGTACCCCGCTGCGGTTCCAGGGTTGCCAGATATACAGGATCGCTGCGATTACGGCGGCGAGGATGGCCAGGCCGGTCGCCGTTCTACGGTTCAGAGTCATCGGTTCTCCTCGTGTCGATCGTTACGGTTGAGGGTCGTGTTGTCGAGCACACCTACAGCGGTGGCTCATCCACCCTCGAGCTGCAACCGCTCCCAGCGCTTCCAGCGCTTGAAGCTGTCCCAACCGACACCCAGTGCGCGTCGTTTGATCCGACTGAATACCCATAACGCGACGACGCCGGCAAGAAATCCCGCCAACCCCGGGAAGGTACGGACAGGGTCTGTGAAAGAGGCTGGGGAGAGCCTGGTGAGCTGGCCCAGCACGAGCTTGGTGGGGGCCTCTAGGCCAACGGGTTCGAGTGTAGGGGAACCGGTCCCCGGCACAAGAGGCGCGGCCAGAAGGGTCGTCCCCAAAGCGAACGCCAGCAGGTGACCCAAGACCCTGCGACCACTGTCCCGTGCTCCTTCGAAGGCTGCCATTCACTCAGGCCGCGGGCTGTCAGCCCACCGCCACCTCAACCATTTCGTATATTTCGATGACGTCGCCCTCCTGAACGTTGTCGTAGTTCTGAAGGTTGATGCCGCATTCGAAGCCTTGGCCGACCTCGCGCGCATCGTCCTTGAAGCGTTTCAAGCTCGCGATCGAGCCCTTGTACACCTCGCGACCCTCGCGGGTCAAGCGGGCCTTGGCACCGCGGCGTACGACCCCATCGGTCACGTACGAGCCGGCGATGGTGCCGCTCCTCGGTACGTTGATGACCAGGCGGATTTCGGCGTGACCGATGACATTCTCCTCGAATTCAGGTTCGATCTGCCCACGTATCATTCGCTGGACGTCGTCGATCAACTGGTAGATGATTCGGTACGAGCGCAGCGGAACGTTCTTGCGTTCGGCCGCCTTCTTGACACCGCCTGGTAGCGTCACCCCGAATGTGATAATCGAGGCTTCGGCGGTCGATGCCAGCAGCAGATCGCTCTCATTGGGCGCACCGACCAACGCCTGCATGATCTCGACGTCGACCTCTTCGGTGGCATCGGATTCCCGCTCGATCACACCGCGTATGGCCTCGAGCGAACCTTGGGTGTCGGCACGCAGTAGCAAGTTGATGACTTTCGCTTTGGGTTTGCCGTAGAGGTCGGCGAGGGTGATTCCCTTCTTGCCGATATCCTTCCGTTTCTCTCGTTCGCGCACATCACGGCGCTCGCTCACGCGGGCTTTGGCGGTCGCGTCGGTATCGACTTCGTTGACCAGCTCCCCGGCGGACGGTTGGTCGCTGAACCCGAGCACCTGGACCGGAACCGAGGGACCCGCTTCGCGGAGCTGATTGCCGGCCGAGTCGGTCAGCCGGCGGACGCGCGCCCACACCTCACCCGACTCGATGATGTCGCCAACCGACAGCTGGCCTTCCTGAACCAGGATGGTGGCGAGGACGCCTGCACGTCTGTCGAGAATCGATTCGATGACGATGCCTCTGGCGGGACCGTCAGGGCTGGCTCTCAGGTCCTCGACCTCGGCCACCAGCGAGATCATTTCCAGCAATTCCTTTACCCCTTGGCCGGTCGTGGCACTTAACTCCACCACGATGGTGTCGCCACCAAACTCCTCGGGAACCAGCTCCACCTGTATGAGATCCTGCTTGACCTTGGCCGGATTTGCCTGGGGGAGATCTATCTTGTTGACGGCTACGATGATGGGGACCTTGGCCGCCCGGGCGTGGGCGATAGCCTCGCGGGTCTGCGGCATGATGCTGTCGTCGGCCGCCACCACGATCACGGCGATGTCCGTGGCGTTCGCTCCACGTTGGCGGATGGTGGTAAACGCCTCGTGCCCTGGGGTATCGAGAAAGGTGATGATTCCGTGGGCGGTGTCGGCCTGGTAGGCGCCGATGTGCTGGGTGATCCCACCAGCTTCGTGCTCGGCCACTGCCGTCTGGCGAATGAAATCCAGGAGGCTGGTCTTCCCATGGTCGACGTGCCCCATTACCGTGACGACGGGAGCTCGCAGCGGCGCGTCGGAAGCTACCTTGGTAGCGGCCGGCTCCTCGGTCGGCGGTGTCGGTTCCGGCGTTGCAACAATCGCCTCGTCGGCACCGGATTCGCCCGCGGCAGCCACCACGTCGGCGGGCTTACCGCCCGACTCGGCAACGAGCTGCCTCACGGTCTCGGCGGTCTCGCTATCGAGCGAACTGGAGTGCGTTTTGTAGTCGACGCCCATATCGTCGAGGATGGTGAGCATCGTTTTTGATTCGACACCCAGTTCCTTCGCGAGCTGATAGATCCTGATCTTGTCAGCCATGCAACCCTCCAACCTGCTGCTCGCCTGTGCCGATGCCCTCACGGCGAGCTAGTTGAGACACGATCCGTGGCGTCTGTCCTCTGAAAAAACGAGATAGCCGCTTGCTGTCTGGCTCGGCCGCACAGGCGTAGCACAACCAGGCGCCTCTGCCATGGGCCCGGGCGCTGACATCGCGCTGCCACGCACCGAGACTATCCAACGCAAAACGGAGTAACTCTGACTTCGGCAGGCTCTTTCGGCAGGCGACACACCGTCGCAGCGGCACATGCCGTCCGTGCGACGGGGAGGTCACGAAGGCGTCTCCTCCGGGGCCGGTTCGGCGGCCGCCACGGCCTCGTCAGCCTCGGAAGGCTCGGACCCGTCGCTTTCGGAGTCGCCGCCAGCGTCCGCCTGATCGGCCGGCGCCCCCGGTTCGGCGCCGCTCTCACCCGATTCGCTGAACAGGGCGTCAAAGGCGGCGCGTTTGCTGTCCGCTGGCGCGGCCGCGGTGGTCAGGTCGTCCAAACGCGAGGCCGCAGCCTGCATGGCCGCGTCGAGGTCGCTGATGTTCTCCGAGGCGACCAGATCAATTTTGGTGCCCGATAGTTTCGCAGCGAGCCGCACGTTCTGCCCACCTTTGCCGATCGCCAGCGAAAGCTGATCGTTGGCGACCGTAACCTTGGCCTCGGCTGTTTCGGGATCGAGTTCGATGGTGCCCACCTTCGCCGGCGACAGGGCGTTGCGGATGAACTCACGGGGGTTCGGATCCCACATGATGATATCGACCCGCTCGCGCTGCAACTCCGACGTCACCGCCTGTATTCGGCTCCCGCGGTGCCCGATGCAGGCACCGATCGGATCGACGTTTGGGTTGTTGCTGGCCACCGCCACTTTGGACCGTTGGCCCGCTTCCCGGGCGATCGCTTTCAGCTCGACCGTGCCGTCGGAAACTTCTGGGATCTCCTGACGCATCAGGTACTCGAGAAGTTCCGGGGCCGCCCTCGACACCAGAATGCTCGGTCCGCGGTTGGACAGTTCGACGTTCTGAACGTACACCTTCACGCGCATGCCGACCATATAGCGCTCGCCCTGGATCTGTTCCTTCGGCGGCATGATCGCCTCACCACGGCCAAGATCGACGAAGACATTCCGCTTGTTGTCGGTGCGCGAAACGACGGCTGTCAGAATCTCGCCAGCGCGATCCTTATACTCCTCGAAGACGATGGCCCGTTCGGCCTCGCGGATCTTCTGGGTAACGACCTGTTTGGTCGTCTGCACGGCGATGCGGGTGAATTGCTCGGGATCGACAGGGAACTCCATCTCCATGCCTACCTCGACGCTGTCGTCGAGCTCGAGAGCCTCGGTCAGCTCGATCTCGCGGTCGGCATCTTCGACCTCCTCGACCACACGACGAATCACCAGCACCTCGAGCTCGCCGGTCTCGGGATCGAGAATGACTTCGATCTGTTTCCCCGGCATGACATTCCGTTCAAAGGCCTGTTCGAGCGACTCTTCAAAACTCGCCAGCAACTGCTCACGGTCGAGATTGCGCTCCGCTGCGAGCAGGTTGAGAGCGTCAACAAATTCTTTGTTCATGGTGACTCCCTTGTTTTCAACGCGGCGACTCCGGCCACTGTGCGAGTCGCGCGCTGTCGATTTCGTGCACCTGGACATCCCGAAGGAGGCCGTCGATGTTGAAGGTCACCCGGCTGCCAACGACAGCACGAATAGTGCCGCGGAACGTCTCGTCGCCGATCCGGACGCTGACGAGCAGATCGTGGAAGCGTTCGAAATGGCGGGTTGTGAACAACGGTCGGTCCGGTCCTGGCGACTCGACCTCGAGGGCATACTGGTTCTCGAACGGGTCGAGTCGGTCCAGCTCCAGGCCAAACACTTCGGACGCCCTGGCCACGTCGTCGATGGTTACCACCGACTCGTCGAGCCGGTCTATGCGCAACAGAATCCGCCGCTTACGGCCACGCCGGCCGACGGTCACTTCCAAAACCTCGTACCCCATGGGTTCGAGGAGGTTACGCGCAGCTTGTGGCAGTTCCATCGACCCTCCCAAGTGTCGTTCCCTCCCGGCAACAAAACGGGGTGGGCTCGAGCCCACCCGCGAAAGGTAGCACGGGACGGTTGTCCAACGGAAAGTATACAGCCATCGACGGTTTGAACTCAAGCCTTGGAAAACATCTTAGTGGGCACGGTTCCGACGACAACCGGCAGGTTGTGAAATCCTGCCCTTTACAGGCCCTGATGGCTTGGGTACACTTCTCGGTGATGCCATTCGCGCGAGCTATCTGCTAGCGGTACCGGCCGGTCTCATTCAGAGTCCGGGTTCGTATCGCGCTCGCCCCAGACCCACCGAGAGGTGCGGTCATTTTCTTTTGGCCGTCGAAGGAGTTGGACATGAAGCCTAGCGATGAGGTGCTGCTGCTCACCCCCGGCCCCACCCCGATCCACCGGCGGGCTGCGGCGGCGATGCAGTGGCCGATGCGGGGACACATGGATCCAGAGGTGTTCGCCTTCAACGACCGGGTGGTGGCCGACCTTCATCGTCTCTTCGGCACCGCTCAGGGCGCCTTTACGGCACTCATGGCGGGCACCGGTTCCTTGGGAATGGAGGCGGGTCTCGCCAATCTCCTGGAACCGGGAGACCCGGTGCTTATCAAGAGAGTCGCCTGTTTTCTGAATGGCGTTCAGGACAGCTCAAAGGACTCCCGACAAGCCAAGAAGGCCGGTCAGTACGGCAAATCTCGGATTCCCTCTCGTGCTGGAGGGGTTTCCAACCCTTCCCAGCAACGCATACCAGCTTGAATACTCGGGCTATGGGAGGCGATTTCGAGGTCAGATTCATGTGGGATCAGAGGATGTGCGTGCTGGACACGATGCCGGAGAATGCCGTACTGACCGGCACTTCTTGCCCCTCACAAGGTGTTCAACCCGTCCTGAACGCGGTCCGTAGGATGCGCGATACTCTTGCTTATCGCCTCGAACGGGGTGTTCGGGGAGCGCATGGCGGCGATGGCCGTCCGGCAGGGGGCAGATGTAAGCGTCGTTCGCTTCGACCCCGGGGAGCCGGTGGACGCCGAACAGGTTCGCCGAAAGGCGCTGGCAATCGGTCCCAAACTGTTGGCGGTGGTTCATGGCGAAACGTCTACCGGGGTTATCAATCCGGTACCCGAACTCGGCCACATAGCGCGCGAGGTGGGGGCGCTGTTTTCGGTCGACGCCGTCACGACCGTCGGCATGTTGCCGTTCCCGATGGCCGACTGGAATATCGACTACGCCTACACCGGCTCCCAGAAGTGCCTGTCGGCCCCACCCGGCCTGGCACCGGTGGCGTTCAGCAAAAACGCCATCGATGCGGTTCGGAACCGACGGACGGCCGTCACTACCTGGTATGCAGATGCTCTCGACATGATGCGCTACTGGTTGCCTTCTCAGGAGGGGCGACAGTACCACCACACCGTTCCGGTCCAACTGCACTGGGCGACCGGCGAGGCGATCCGGGCCGCCCTCGAAGAGGGGGTCTTGGTCCGGGCCCGCAGGGTCGAAACCCTCGCCTGGGCCGTACTCGAGTCCCTCGAGGCGATAGGATTCGGGGACGAAGGCTTCGAATCCTATCGCCTCCCTACCGTGCTGGCCGTCCGGTTACCCGAGGGTTTCGACGACCAGCGGGTCCGTCACAGTCTGCGTTTTGATCACAACATTTCGGTGGCCGGTGGGTTGGGACCCACCGCTGGGACGATCTGGCGGCTCGGCCTCATGGGCGAAAACGCTCACCCAGACCACTATCTGCGCCTGATGGAGGCTCTCGAGCAGGTGCTGGCCGTCGGTGGTCTTAGGCGCCGTCTCGAACGCGCCCTGGTCTCGGTGTAGCGGGCGCCGTGGGCAATCGGCTGGCAGATCATGAGCCGAGCCGTCGCAGGGATTGGTCCTATTTCGGGTGGTACAAGACCTCAGCAGCGCGTGGCGAGAGTTCAGACGGCCGATCGCTGCCGACGTTTGGACCGGGGAACACGCCTTGGTCGGGCCGTTTGAAGATGAGGCCGCTGCGCTTCGCTGGGCAGACCGGCAACGGGACGAGCCGCGGCGCACATTCGATGTGATCCCGTATGCCGGAGTCTGGCTGTGCGATGTGTTCGAACTTGGAGATCCAGATGAGATCGGTTCGCGAACCTAGGGGGCGTTGGTAACTGCCCGCCGCACGTCGATCTGCTGATCGGCACCGAGTACACAGCTCGCCGGCATCCCAAAAACTGACCTCAGCCGTTGACAGCGCCTGGACGCACAGCTAAACTCGTGGGCATGAGAAGCCCGTCGGCTTCGCCCTTTACCGACTAGCGCGGGGTTTTCCTGCGCGTCTTGTTCGCTGCCCATCAGGGGCGGTGTTTTTTTTGGAGTGGACCATGCGCGATGAAGCATTGGCAGCGGTAGCGTCGGCAGACAGCTTGCGGGCTCTGCAGGACGTCCGAATCGCCTACCTCGGCAAGAAGGGTGCCATCACCCAGAGCCTCAGGAGACTGGGCAAGCTGCCTCCCGACGAACGGCGTGAGGCCGGCCGAACCATCAACGAACTCAAAGAGGCTATCGAAACGGCCATCGAGGAGCGGTGGCAGGCCCTTTCGGAAGACGAACTCGACCGTCAGCTGGCAGGCCAAAAGATCGACGTTACCCTGCCGGGAACACCCTTCAAGGCGGGTGGTCTGCATCTGCTTACCCGGATTATCCACCGGCTCACCGACGTATTCAGGTCGCTGGGTTACGAGGTGGTAACGGGGCCCGAAGTTGAGACGGACCACTACAACTTCGGGGCCCTCAACTTCCCACCCGAGCATCCGGCCCGAGATACCCAAGACACCTTTTTCACCACCGACGGCCGCTTGCTGCGAACCCATACCAGTCCGATGCAGGTTCGCTACATGGAGACGCATACCCCGCCGTTCAAAGTGGTGGTGCCGGGCAAGGCGTTCCGCAACGAAGCCACGGATGTCACCCACGAAGCCCAATTCCATCAACTCGAGGCGCTGGTGGTCGGCGAACGGATCACCATGGCCGACCTCAAAGGTGCCGTCAGCGAGATGGCGACCGCGCTCTTTGGTAGCGGTACGCGGACCCGCCTACTACCGAGCCACTTCCCATTCGTAGAACCCGGTGCGGAGACCTCGATCTGGTGGCGCAATCCGAAATCAGGCAAAGAAGAGTGGCTCGAGCTCGGGGGCAGTGGAATGGTCCACCCCAACGTCTTCAAAGCGGTGGGCTACGAAGGGGTCACAGGCTTTGCCTTCGGCTTCGGGGTGGAGCGATTGGCGCTTATTCCGTACGGTATTCCAGACATTCGCTACTTCCATCAGGGCGATCTCAGGGTCCTGCGCCAGTTCCGGGGTGCCCTATGAGAATTCCCTACGGCTGGCTAGCTGAACTGGTCGAGGATCTGCCCTCGCTCGAGCACACCGCCGATCTACTCAACGGCCTGGGTCTGGAAGTCGATGCTGTCCACCGGAGCCCTGCGGCCCCGACTGGGGTGGTGGTGGCAGAAATCGTCTCCGTCCGACCCATAGAGGGCTCCGATCATCTCGTCGTCGCCGAAACAAGCGACGGTTCATCGCACTACTCCGTGGTCTGCGGGGCTCCGAATGCCAAGGTCGGGGTGAGGACGGCGCTCGCGCTGCCAGGAGCGCGGCTTCCTGGCGTTGGCCTGGAGGTGGAACGACGTGCCATCCGTGGCGTCACCAGCGAGGGGATCCTGTGCAGCCCCAAGGAGCTCGATCTCTTCGAGATGACCGGTGGCATCATCGCATTGGCACACGACGCGCAGCTTGGCGCGCAGCTTGGCGACCTCTGGACCGGTGAAGATGTCATCGAACTGGAGCTCAAACCAAATCGGGCCGATGCCTTCAGTCTCATAGGTGTTGCCCGCGACGTGGCTGCCAAGTTGGGAACCCGTTACCAGCATCCTGCCGCCGGACTCGTAGCGGGTGACGAGGCGATCGATGACGGCCTGGCGGTGCGGCTCGAAGACACGCTTGGCTGCCCCCGTATGACCTTGAAGCTCATCGAAGATGTGACGGTGGGGCCGAGTCCGGTGTGGCTGCAACGGCGCCTGGCCCAGCTAGAATTGAGACCCAGAAACAATATCGTTGACGTCACCAACTATGTTACCTTCGAAGTCGGCCAGCCGGCACACGCCTACGACCGGGAGGCACTCCAGGAAGGAACAATCGTCGTGCGGCGGGCGCACCCGGGAGAGATGGTGCTGACGCTTACAGAGCAGTCCGTGGAACTCGACCCCGAAGATCTGATTATCGCCACACCGGACGGCACGGGCACCAAAGCGATAGGGATCGCTGGCGTGATCGGCGGGTATCACGACAGTGTCAATGCCGCTACCGAGGCGGTGGCTCTCGAGGTGGCACACTTCGACCCGGTCTCGATCCGTAAGACTGCCAAGCGCCACGCGATCGTCACCGATGCCCACTACCGTTTCGAACGCGGAGTCGACCCGAATGTTCCGCCGTGGGCATCCGCACGCGCGGCCCACCTGATCGCCGAGGTCGGGGGTGGGTCGCTCCATCCAGGATTCACTCAAACCGGAGGTGATGCCGAGCCCCGAAGCGTCCCCTTCCGGCCCTCACGCGTCGTCTTCCTTATGGATTTCGATGTGCCGGTCGAGGAGCAACAGGGCTATTTGGAACGGCTCGGCTGTAGCGTTCAGGAACGAGCAGTTGACGACTGGCTGGTTACCACCCCCAGCTGGCGATTCGACCTCGGTATCGAAGAGGATCTGGTCGAGGAAGTTGGCCGGCTCCACGGGTACGAAAACATCGGCGAGACCGTGCCCACTATGGACTTTGTGCCGCCCGAAACCGACCCGACCCATTTCCTGCTCCGTTCCCAGCTCGCAGGTCAGGGCCTCCAAGAAGTTATCACCTATGTGTGGACAAGTGACGAGCTGCTTCTAAGGGCTCGGGCTCCGCTGGCCGAGGTGCATCTCAGCAATCCACAGGGCGTCGAACGGTCGGTCCTTCGCACGGCGCTCTATCCAGGACTGCTTCAGGTTGCGGCGCTCAACCGTGTGGAACCGTCTTTGGGCGTATTCGAGATCGGGCATGTATTCGGGGAAGAGGAGCGCGAGGTGCTGGCGCTGGTGATTCGGGGCCCGTGGCTGGAACCTGGCTGGCGCCGGGAGCTGCCACTAGATTTCTACCTGCTGAAGGGGTTGCTCGAGCAACTTGCAACGTCTCAGGGTGCAACCTTCTCCGCCACGCCCACGCGTCACCCTCACCTGCACCCTGGCGTCAGCGCAACCGCGCTGTGGAACGGCGGGCCGGTTGGAAACCTGGGACAGCTTCATCCGGAAGTGGCGGCCGCTTTCGACCTACCCGAAGAGGTGTACATCGCCGAATTGGCCCTACCGTTGGAAGGCGAAGTACTCCGTTTTAACGATATCCGGCGTCAGCCACATGCGGAGCGCGACCTGGCGTTGGTGGCGCCCACCACAGTGAGTTATCAAGACCTAGCCAGGCTGGTTCGGGATCACGCCGGAACCCTGCTCGAATCGATCGAGCCGTTTGACATCTATTCGGGGAAGCCGATCCCGGAGGGCGAACGAAGCGTGGCCCTGCGGCTACGCTTCCGAAGTGATGAACGGGCACTCACGGATGCGGAGGTCGACGACTATATGGTGAATATCATGGCTGCAGTCGGGGAAGCTGGCTATGATATTCGCCGATGACGTGGATCGATTTGGCGCTGGTTTTGGTCGTGGCTTCGGTCGCGGCCTTGGCTTCTGAGCGCCGGCTTTCGGGGTTTTTTGTCGGCATCGGCGGCGTCCTGCTGCTAAGGCCGCTCCTGGTGCTGGCCGAAATCAACCCGTTCGTTGGACTGGTGGCTGCCTTGGTCGTTGGCCTGGGACTGAGTTTTCTGGGCCGGGTGTTGCTGCCGCCGAGCCGCGGGGGCATGTGGTTTCAGCGGCTGTTGGGTGCACTTGGGGGTCTGGCGCTGGGCCTGGTATTGGTGCTGGCGTTGGTGACCTCGCTACCCATTCAACGGAATCCCCTCGACCAGATCGTGTATCCGCCTCGGGACCTCCCTGAACCGTTCAATCAGGCGGTGGTGTCATCACGGATGGTTCTTTTGGGGCGTGATATCCTCCTGTATCCACTCCTCGACGCCCAAGGTGACTTGGCTGCGAGCGAAGGGATTCTCAGAGGACTCCACTCCTACCTGGTAGTGGGTGAGCCCTGGAAGGAGAGGTGACGGTCTGTAGGACGGGACGCGAGATAGCGCAAGCCCAGGGAACCAATTCCTGGTGACGAGGCGGAGGGCCTCCGGGAGAACCGTTCATGGAACGGTGCATGTCGGAGGATAGTACGACCGACGGTCGCTACGAAAACGCGAAGGCACCCGATAGCCGATCTTCAGCAGGCGCCACGGTGCACAAGTCTGCGGGCCCCTCCTAAGCGCCGCCCCTTACTCGATCAACGTTTGGGCGAAACATGGGTTGACCACCCGCCCCATCGAGAAATCAACGTGCCGGCTTAGACCTGGCCAGGAGCAGCTATGGCGTCGGTCTCGAGGTTGAGGTTCGCCTATGGGACAGCGCCCGGAAGGCAGCACTAAATACATGTGTGGAATCGTAGGCTACAGCGGACCCAGAAAGGCATCCGACGTCCTCGTGGACGGCCTCAGCCGTCTCGAATACCGCGGTTATGATTCGGCTGGGGTGGTGGTGGCAACGCCCGACCGCGACCGGCCCCTGACGGCCATCAAACGAGCTGGAAAGCTCGCGGTGCTCGCACGCGAACTAGCGACCCACGGCTCATTCGGTAGCCTCGGTATCGGACATACCCGCTGGGCCACCCACGGGAAACCGACCGACGTGAATGCCCACCCGCACCTGTCCGAGGACGGGCGGCTGGCGGTGGTGCACAACGGAATCATCGAGAATTTTCTGACCCTTAAGGAGCGGCTGCTCGCGTCCGGGCACCAATTCGTCTCCGAAACCGATACCGAGGTGCTGGTCCATCTGATCGAGGAGCACTACCGAGGCGACCTCGTCGAGGCCGTACGTGCGGCCTTGGCCGAGGTTCGAGGAGCGTACGCCCTGGTCGTCATGCACGCAGAATTCGAGGGTGTGGTCGCTGCCAGGTCGACCAGCCCGTTGGTAGTCGGCATCGGAGATGGCGAGACCTTCGTCGCCAGCGACGTGCCTGCGCTGCTCCCGTACACCCGGCACGTCATCTACCTTCACGACGGCGACTTGGTCGTTCTCGACGCCAACGGAGTTAAGGTCACGACCTTTGGCGGCATCCCGCTCAGGCGCGAGGTGGAGCGCATCGACTGGAGCCCCGAAGCTGCCGAGAAGGAGGGCTTCGAGCACTTCATGCTCAAGGAGATCTACGAACAGCCGAACGCCCTGAGGCACACCCTTGGCGGCCGTCTTCAGGACGGTTCCAGCGAGGTCAGGCTCGAACTCGGTTTCGATCCAGCAGCGATCGACCGGATCGTGGTAACCGCGGCTGGGACGGCGCTCTATGCGGGAATGGTGGGCGAATACCTAATCGAACGGCTGGCCCGGTTGCCGGTCGACGTGGAGGTGGCCAGCGAGTTCCGCTACCGTCACCCGGTCATCGACGAGCGCACTCTGGTCGTTGCCGTATCCCAGTCGGGGGAGACGATCGATACCTTGGAGGCGCTCCGTGAGGGGCGGCGCCGAGGGGCCCGCACGATGGCGATTCTGAACGTCAAGGGTTCGAGTATGAGCCGCGAAGTCGACGACATCCTCTACATTCATGCTGGCCCCGAGATCGGGGTAGCGAGCACCAAAGCCTACGTCGCCATGGTCGCTGCCTTCGAACTGTTCGCCATCTGGCTCGGCCGGGCCCGCGGCACCCTGAGCGCCGAGCTCGCATCGACCCTGATCGCAGACCTTCTGCAGGTTCCCGACATGGTCGAGCGGGCTCTGGAACGGCGCTCTGAAGTGACAGCTGTGGCCGAGACGTTCAAGGGGCGTAGCGACTATCTGTTTCTTGGACGGGGTTTGAACTTTCCCACCGCGCTCGAGGGCGCACTCAAACTCAAAGAGATCAGCTACATCCACGCCGAAGGCTACGCCATGGGCGAAATGAAGCACGGTCCCATTGCGCTGATCGATGAGACCATGCCGGTCGTCGTTGTCGCCACCGCCTCGGAACTCTACGACAAGACCCTGGCAAACCTCCAGGAGGTGCGGGCCCGCGACGGCGTCCTGATAGCCGTCGCGAACGAAGGCGATGCGGTTGTCGGGGATCAGGTCGACCACGTGTTGCAGGTCCCCTGTGTCCACGAGCTGGTGTCGCCGCTGGTCAACGTCGTACCGCTACAGCTGCTTGCCTATGAGACAGCCAGTCGGCTAGGGCTCGATGTCGATCAGCCGAGAAATCTAGCCAAGAGCGTAACCGTCGAGTAGCGCTCGGCAGCCAGGCAGGTGGTCGGGACCGTCTCGATCACCTGCCGACATAGAGCCGATCCCACCGACGTTCAGATGATGCCGCGAGAGCGCAGGATCAGATACAGAACGACAGCTGCCCCGCCGATCAGTATCCACCGGATGTAGCGCCCTCCACCACCGGTGCGGTTGGCCAATTGCGTCCTGGCTGAGGCCGTGTCGCGGCGATTGAGCGCCCTCTGAGCACGCTTGAGCATCCGAACACTCTTGGTGAACTGGCCTTTGCGCCGATAGGCGATACCGAGATTGTGATAGGCATTGGAGAAATCGTCGTTGAGCTTGAGGGCCCGTTCGTACAAGACGATCGCCTCGTCGACATTGCCCGCCTCGAGCGAAAGATTGCCCAGATTGGTGATCGCCCGATAGTGTTTCGGGTCGAGATCCACGGCGCGCTCGAAGTGCGCTTTCGCCTCGTCGACCTCATTGTCGAAAACCAGCGCCGTGCCGCGTTGCGCTTCGACTTCGGCCTTGAAGAAGGGGGTGGACCGCGAACGGAGCATTTCCAACGCCTTCTCCGGGGAGCGCTGATCCAAGGCTTTCCCGCTCTCCCACAGGGATTTCAGGTCCTGCTCGAGCCCTTGCCAATCGACAATCTCGGGAGGATCCTCGAGACGATCGAGCTTTGCGAGGGCCTTGGACCAGGATTTGTCCCTCACGAAACCCTCGATATCGGCCAACGTTGCCAGCACCTGTCGGAGCTCCAGGTCGTCGCCCTCGATGATCACGTAGGCGCGGTGGGCCTCGCCGAATCGTCCCTGAACGAGATAGTCGGTCCAGTTGGCAGTCGTTTCGGCCTCCTGTTGTTGATTCATGCCTGCACCACCTCACGGTAAAGCCAGTCGTAATGAGAAGCGGAAGCTTGCCAAGAGAAGTCTTGCTGCATCGCCTGGGCCATCATCTGTCGCCATCTCGTGGTGGTGGTCAGGGTCATCGCTTCGCCGGCCGCCGCGACCAATGCCTCGGATGTGGCCTCGGCGAAAAGGAATCCGGTCTCGCCGTGCACGATCGTGTCGCGCAGGCCACCGGTGGCACGTGCCACCGGCAGCGTCCCGTAACGCATGGCGATCATCTGACTGAGGCCACACGGCTCGAAACGGCTGGGAATGGCGAGGGCATCGGCACCGCCGTACAAGCGGTGGGCCAGCCCCTCATCGAAACCGACGAAGGAGAAGACCGATCCGGGGTTGACTTCGGCGAAGTCCGTCATCCACTCTTCAAGACCGGGATCGCCTGAACCCAACAGGGCCAATGACCAACCCTGAGCCAGCAGGCGCTCGGCTCCAGCGAACAGCAGGTCGATGCCCTTCTGGTCAGCCAGCCGGGAGATGAGGGCCAGCACCGGCCGCTGTGGATGAAAACCGAGATCATGCCGCAGGCCGGCCTGGACGGCCGCTTTGCCGGCGAGACTGGCCGGTCCGAAGTTGTGGTTGAGAAAGGGGTCGGTCTGCGGATCCCAGACGGTCGTGTCGAGGCCGTTCAGGATACCCGAAAGCTTGGCTTCGATGTGACGCAGGGTTCCGTCGAGGCCGAACCCGAAGGTCTGGCTCTGGATTTCGTCGGCGTAGCTCGGGCTCACGGTGGTAACGCGAGAGGCGTGTCCGAGTGCGGCCTGCATTGCGTTGGCGCTGCCGCAGTGATTCATGTACCCGTCCGTGACGGTGCTCGGGAGCCGCAACCAATGGGCTGTCTCCTCGAGGCCCGAAACGCCCTGGAACTGAATATTGTGAACGGTGTAGATGGACGGCAGGTCGGGAAAGCCCTCGGGCAGGTGCCGGCCGTGCTCGAGTACCAAGGGGAGGTAGCCGCTGTGCCAGTCGTTGGCGTGCACCACGTGAGGTCGAAACCCAACCAGGTCGGCTGCCGCCGGCACCGTGCGCGTGAACAGGCAAAAGCGTTGGACATCGTCGGTGAAGCCATAGAGGCGGTCGCGCTGGAAGGCGTCGTGGCTGACAAAGACGTAGCTGATACCGTCGCGTTCGAGGGTGCCGATACCGACATATTCGAAGTCGCCATCGAATGGCACGGCGGTGTCGCCGATCCACAGCGGCGAGGCCGCCAGGGTCTGGTACCAGGGACTGACCACCAATACGTCGTGGCCGAGAGCCGCCAAGGCCTGGGGCAAGGCGCCCGCCACATCGGCAAGCCCACCGGTCTTGCTGAACGGGAATACCTCGCTGCTGACGAACAGGATTCGCATCGATCTAGAGTATACGCACTGGGCCCGGAGTCGCCGGTGCAGCGCGAAGTCAGAAAAATCTAGAAAAGCCGCTCGGATGCGTAAATAACCTTACCCTTCTAATCTTTGGGCGATCCTATACTGGGTTCATGCAGACGTATTTGGAGGCCCCATGAAGCGTAGATGGTTGCTCACCATCCTGCTCGTATTGGGCTTGACCACCGTGGTGGTGAACGCCCAATTGTCGCGGGATTTTGCCGGCGAGTTCCTCAACAACCCCTCAGGTCGCGCCCTGGTAGAGACCTACAGTGCGCTCAAGCAAGGGTATCTCAACGAGGTCGACGACAATACCATTTTGCAGGGTGCTATCGATGGCATGATCGCGGCCCTCGATGATCCCTTCACCAACTATCTCGAGCCCACGGCAGCAGCGCGCGAGGTGCAGGATCGCAGCGGTTCGTTCGAGGGGATCGGAGCGGTCCTCACCCCCAGGAACCGGCAGACCGGCGAGGGTGTCGAGATTCTCACGGTATACAGCGGCGGCCCAGCGGCCACCGCCGGTATTCAGCGCGGCGACATCTTCCGGGTGGTGGATGGTGTCGACGTCAGTGAATCCACAACCCTCGAGGTGGTCGATCTCGTCCGTGGACCTGGTGGCACCAACGTGTCTATCGTCATGCTTCGTCCTGGCCAGGAAGCGTTGGTGTCCTTCGATATCATTCGCGACACGATCCAGATTATCGATGTCACCTCGACCATGTTGCCCGACAGTGTGGGCTACATCAATCTGAGGTCGTTCGGCAATCAACGGCTATATGATCAGATGATTTCTCAACTCGATATCCTCAAGGACCAGGGCCTGACCTCGCTGATTCTCGACCTTCGCGACAACCCCGGGGGTCTACTCAGTCAGGGTGTGCTGGTGGCGGACGAATTCCTTTCGGGCGGCGACATTCTGTTCCAACGGGCCCGAGGCGTGACCACCCGCTACGCCTCGGCCGACGCGGCCTTCTTCGATCTGCCGCTGGTGGTGTTGGTCAACAAGAATTCGGCATCCGCCTCCGAGATCGTGGCTGGTGCGTTGCAGGAGAACGGTAGGGCACTCATCGTGGGCGAACCGACCTTTGGCAAAGGCGTTGCCCAGAGTGTGATTTCGCTCGCAGACGGCGGACAACTCGCCTACACCTCGTTCGAGTGGCTCACCCCGAATCGGCGCAGTATCGCCAAAGTGGGTATAACCCCAGACGTCATCGCGACCGACACCCGGTTCCCCAACATCATCTCGGTCGAAGGGCAGGGAGCCGATCCAGGGCAGGAAATAGGTATTGTCGTGGACGGTGAAATCGTCGGCAGTGTCATGGCCGACGACGCCGGCGAGTTCGATTTCGTTACGGTCGGACCGCGTCCCGCAATCAGTGAGATTCAGGGAGAGGCAGTGGTCGATCTCGCGTCGGACGACCTGCTCCGTCTAGCCCTGGATGAAGCGCGGAAGCTCGTAGCCGGCAACGCCGAAAACTGAATGGCTGCGCGGGCCCCATGACGAGTCTGACCGTCTTCGGTCGTCTCTCGGTATCGGTTGAACGCGGACGCGTGCCATCCGATCGACCGTGGAGGGTCGAATGATCGAAGTCAGCAACCTGGTGAAGCGCTATGGACGGTTTGCGGCTGTCGATGGCGTCAGTTTCTCGGTCGCTCCTGGAGAGGTCGTTACCCTCCTGGGCCCCAACGGTGCCGGAAAATCGACCACCATCAAGGCCATTACCGGCCTTATCCGGCCGACGAAGGGCGATGTCACGCTTGCCGGATTCGACATTGCCCGCCGCGGCGTCGACGCCAAAGCACAACTCGGCTACGTTCCGGACCGGCCCTATCTCTACCAGAAGCTGACCGGCAGGGAGCTGTTGCGCTTCCAGGGTCGCTTGCGGAAGGTCGAGCGGAGTGACGAGAAGGCGCAGAACTGGCTCGAGTTTTTCCAACTGGCTGATTTTGCGAACGAATTGATCGAAACGTACTCCCACGGGATGCGTCAGAAACTCACGTTTATCGCAGCTTTACTCCATCAGCCGCAGGTGCTGGTCATCGACGAACCGATGGTCGGTCTCGACCCCAGGGCTGTCCGCCAGGTCAAAGATCTGGTGCGCGACTACGCCAACGAGGGCCACACGGTCCTGCTTACTACCCATTCGATGGCCACCGCTGAGGAGTTGGCCGATCGGGTCCTGTTGCTCAACCGCGGCCAGGTTGCAGCCACGGGCACCATGCACGATTTGCAGGAGATGGTAGGTAGCGACCAAGCGGATCTGGAGGACATCTTCCTCCGGCTCACCGAGGAGCGACCACGCGAAAGGGTACCCGCCTGATGCATCGCCGGCCCCTCTCCGCGATCGCCACCTGGCTGGCGTGACAACACTTATTGCCATGCGCCTACAGGGGGCGTGGAACAGCGTGCGCAAGACGCCGGGGAGGTACGTCGTCGGGTTTTCTTTCCTGGCGTTGCTCTACTGGGGGCTTTTCGTCCTGGCCCGCCGTGGGGTGCGGTTCATCGACACCTTTCCCGAGATCGGGTCGATAGCCGATGCGGTGATGCAGCGCAGCATGGAGGGGCTGTTTACGGTCCTGATTTTCGGCGTAGCCTTCAGCGTCCTCACCACGGCCGTGACCACCCTGTACAGCTCCGAAGACCTTCCGTTTCTGCTCGGATTGCCGATCCCGGCGGTCCGAGTCTTCAACCTCAAGGTGTCGGAGACCTACCTCAACTCGGCGCTGCTTCCGTCGCTGTTCACAGTGCCGATACTGGTCGGTCTCGGGGTTGAACGCCAGGCGCCTTGGTTCTACTACGCCACCAGCTTGCTGGCGGTGCTGGCCCTGTACGCAATTCCTGTGGCGCTCGGTGCCGTGGTGGCTTTGCTGCTGGTGCGAATCGCACCAGCGGGTAGGGTCAAGGAGACCGCCACGGCCTTGAGCGTCCTGTTTGCCGCCGGCCTCATCGTCGGCCTGCGAGCGTTGCGGCCCGAGCAGCTGGTAGGGATGTCGTTACCGGATTTCGAACGGCTGTTGTCCGCATTTGCCGACGTGAACCTGGGCTGGTTGCCACCGTCGTGGGCTTCCGATGCGGTCCTGACCTCACTCGAAGGCTCGTTTCCGATTGGGGTGGTGTTGCTGGCCATCGTGTCGCTCCTGCTGCTGGCGGCAGTAGCCCGCATGGCCGCCTACGCCTACCGCGAGGGCTGGATACGCTCACTCGACACCCAGCGCCTCCGGCTCGACCCGACTGCCAGGAAGGCAGCCTGGTGGGAGCGCCCGCTGAGCCGCCTCGGCAAGACCGGCGGACTGGTAATCAAGGACAACAGAATGCTCATGCGCGATCCTACCCAGTGGTCGCAGCTGTTGGTGCTCGTTGCTCTGGCCGGTGTCTATCTGGTCTCCACCTCGTCAATCTCCATCGACCTGCAACGTTTTCGCGACGCTCTCGGGGCCATGAACCTGCTGTTTCTGAGCTTTTTGCTTGCCGGGGTGGGGATCCGCACGGCCTATCCGATCGTGTCGCTTGAAGGAGAGGGCTTCTGGCTTCTTCAAACCGGGCCGCTTCGCAGCAGCCAGATTGTCCTGGCGAAGTTCTTCAATGCCTTGCCCATTATGGTCCTCCTCGGCGGCGGCCTGGGCTTCGCGGCTGCACGACTTATCGATGTCTCTCCCAACCTGGCCTTCGTGTCGCCGATTGCGGGCGTCAGTGCGGGTGTGGCCATCACGGGAATTGGGGTTGGCCTGGGCGCCGCCTTTCCCCGATTCGGCGCCACCAACCCGGCTGAGATCCCGCTGTCTGCGGGAGGGCTTGTCTACATGATTCTGTCGTTTGCCTACGCGGCGGTCATGACACTGGTTCTGGCCTTGCCTGCCTGGAGAACCTTGCAGAGCCCGGATCAGGTCCTGTGGACGGAGCCTACCGGTCTGCTGGTTCTCGCCGTCCTGCTACTCCTTACGACCGTCTCGACGGCTGCACCGCTGATCTTCGGCACGCGGCGGCTGTCACGTTTCGAATTGGGTCTAGACTGAGCTGAGTCAACTACCAGCGCCACGCGGCACCGAACCGAATCAGGCTTCGCGTGCCCGACAGATCGACGCCCGCCTCGAGACCGAACAGTGGTGAAAAGCTGTAGCGCACGGAGGTTCTCAGCCCGGGGACGAGTGCCAAAACGTCACTAGACTCAAAATCCGCACGGCCCGCAAGGTCGAACTCTACCGGACCTAGGGCGTAGATGAAACGCACTTCGTTGGTTAGCGCAAAGGCGGCATTTTCGTCGTCGAAGCTGCCAATCTGATAGCTTGCGAAGACCTCATCGGTGAGGTAGCCTCCCAGCCGTAGTGAGACGCTGAAGGGATCGTTACCGGCCCCTTCCAGAATATTGGAGACGGCCGTGGTTCGAATCTCCACCACGTCGACGCCGAGCGCTTCGCCGATGGCGGTCTGCAGGTCGTTGAGGATGAGGAGATCCACCGCGGTATCGATCGCACTTTGGGCGACAGCCGCGGCCAAAGCCCCACCACTCGCGGTGTCGGTGGAGAAATCGAGCCTGCCCAGGGTTACCAGCGAAAGCAGTTCGGACTCCGTTAGCGCCCTCGGTCCGGTAGCAAGCAGCGCTTCGCCGTCGACCACGATCAGGCCATTGCTGGACAGCTCTGGATCGAAGTCGAGAGAGAATCCCGAGCCTCCGGTTGTCGGCATGATCTCCCCTGAAAAACGGAGCGTGACATCGAGGCGGTTGCTGTTTCTCGGTTCAACGAAGCGCACACCTGCCCCCGAGGTGACCACCCCGCTCTTCTCGAACGCCGTGCTGGCAACGAGATCGATCCGTGGGAAGGTACCCCTAGTGGGGTCGAAGGAGGCGGTCGCCTCTTCAATCTCGAAGTCCCTTCCTGCGAACCGCAAGGTCCCCCGGACGGTCGTGGCTACGCCCGTGAGCTCGGGAGCGGCGAGCGTTCCTCCAAGAATCAGATCGGCTTGTCCCTCGGCGCTACCAAAGCTCTCGTTAAAGCTGAGCTGTTGCGGCGCGTCGATCACGATATCGTTGAAGACGATGCGTTCAAACGGTGGCGCGTTACCCCTCGTGGGGTCGGGCGGCTCGCGGATACCGAGCTGAAATCTGGCCTCGTTGGCAACCAGGCGGCCACTGATCAGGTAGTTATCAGACCTGTGCAACTGCACGTCGGCGTCGACGATTGCAGAGGCCAACAGGACCGACGGGATATGCACTGTCAGATCCTCCCCCGTTAGCGACAGGTCGAGAGGGGAGAGCGTGCCGTGGAGCTGAAAGGGCCCTCCGGAGCGACCTATACTGTCCAATGTGGCGACGCCGTCGCCGACGGTGAGCGCCCCATCGAGGTTCGTGATATCGCCCACAATGGGAAGGTTGGCATCTCCCACGAACCGGAAAGTGGCCCCCGATACGGCGCCGGCACCGAGGCCGATGGTGCCACGTCCTTCGACGGCCAGGCGCCCACTGAACGGTTCCACGCCGACCAGATTCGTCGTGAAGTCCAGCGTGGTGCCGGCGAGCGTAGCGCTCGCGTCCTCGAGTCGGAAATGAGAACCAGCAACCGAAAAGTCCAAGGTAGCGCTTCGGGCCTCCACAAGGGGGTTGCTTAGGTCGCCGCTGGCGACAATCTGCAGGTTGCCCCGGGTCCCGATATCCAGTGCTGCCAAGGATGGGATCAGACCGAGGAGGGGCCCGTAATCTGCGTCGTTTGCCGTCAGATTGAACGTGATATCACCTGCCTGGATCCGGCCACTCGCCTGCCAGCTACCTGCCCCGACGAACACCGCTTCCTTGAGCACCAGGCTGCCCTCGAAGTAATCGAGAATGGCGTTCCCAGTGGTAACTACACCGCCACGCTCCAGCCGGATCAACTCCGTTGCCAGCCTCACTTCGCCAAGCCCTGGATTCGCGTAGGGCAGGTCGATTCTCAAGGCGCCAGATACCTCGGCACTCACATCCGTTTCGCCGGTTACGATCCCCACTAGGGCGTGCAAGGGAAAGCGCTCGAGCCGTACCACGCCCTGGATCGAATCGGTCAGCACCGAGCCGCTGAGGATGCTGCCACCGAGGTTCGCACGAACCTCGATGGCGCCCACAGGGCCGTTGAATTCGGCGTCCAGCGGAAGGGTCGTCCCTGCCGCCTCCAGGTTGGGAGCGACCACCCGACCGACAAGCAGACCGTCCCGCAGCTGAAGGACACCGCTCACCTGCCCAGACAGATGTGGCGCCCGCCGCTGAACCACAGGGAAGCTGGTCACGTCGATCGTTCTCAGGCGCGCATTCACATCCAAGGTCCGCAGCGGAAGCGTAGGCCAGGGTCCGTCCGTAGTGCCGAGTGCCCAGGTGCCGTCGAGCTGGACGCTGCCGGTACTGGCCAGGGCGGTGACCCCCCCACGGATACGGTTGTCCACGACCTCGAGGTGGCCTCCCAGCTCGGCTGCCGGCAGGCCGAGGATTTCGGGCACTTCGATGGCGTCCAAATCGAGGGTGCCGGACAGTTTCCCGGCAGCCAACCTGAGATCTGCCGCCAGGCTACCTTCGTTCAGAGCGAGGTCGGTCCTTAGTCGGACCTCAGAAATGCTGGGTCGCCATTCGGCGAACACACGCCCTTCTTGGAGGTTGGATCGCAGGAACCAGACACTGTCCAAACCGTCGATCTCGAACGGGAAGAGTCTGTCACCGACGATATCCCGGACCATCTCTGTGCTGGAATCGAGCCGCACGGTTCCCGTGAGGTGGCTGGTCTGCTCTGGGGTCACTGTGCCCTGCAGTTCCAGCTCAAAGCCACCGGCAGCATAGAACATGTCGGTAACGGCGAATCTGAGTGGGTTCAGCCCGACGACGATTGTTCCACGCGTTTTTTCGGTGCCCTGGAACGACAGTCCCCGTTGCCATATGTGCGATGTCAGATTCGTGACCGAGTCGGGGTTCACGTCGGCTGAAAAGGCCAGCCCTGGAATGCCTGTGCTGCGCTCGAGGTCCGCGGTCAGGATAAAACGTTCAGAATTGGCCTGGACCGAAAGATCGGCCGGGCCCAGGGCCAGCGAGAGACTGCCGGTCGCCGTTAGCCGATCGTCACCTAGGGTCGCTGCCGACGTCAGGATAAGCTGCTCGTCGGCGTCGGGTCCGGATACCGTTAGGTCGATTCCGGGCCAAGCGCTACCCACGACGTGAATGTCGCTAGGGCTCGAGGGAAGGTTCACGAGCTGATCGACCCAGACGTCTACCAGGCTCAGCCGGGCCTCCCCACGGGCTTCGAAGGGTCCTGAAAGGGCGGTGCTGATGTTCAGCGTCGGAACGGTAGGCGATCCTGACACGGTGCCTGCTAGTCCGACAGTGGCCGGACCGATCTGCAGGCCGTCGGCTCGGATCGAACCACGCCACCCCTCTCCGACGACGAGTATCGCCTCGAGATCCGCCGTCCCGCCCAGCAGCTCCGACTGCGACTGAAAGCGAAATCCGTCGCCGATGTCGACGTTGGTGGGTAGCGTGAGCGGTTGGCCCAGGACCCTGCCGCTGACGACCGCTCTGAGCCTTCCTCGGCTACCGCGACCGGCGCCGGTCGCGGTAACGCTGAGATCCTCGGTCAGTGCGACCCCATCTAGATCGAGGTTCCATCGCAGATCGTCGTTTGGGCGTACACTCGCCCGCAAACGCTGGCCGACCAGCTCTACCTCGTCCCTGGCGTTCGGGGCGTTGATTTCCAGGTCCCCCAGAGGAATTCCAGCGAAGGTAAGGTCGTCGAGGACTCCGGACAGGCTCGGCTGGGTCGGCCGCTGTGGATCGATGCCCACGGACAAAGCGATATGTCCCTCGGTGGCAGGAATCAAGAGCCCTAGGGGCCCTTCGGCCCTGACCGTAAGGTTCGACCGGTCGAAGTCTGCAGTCCATCCCGCAAGCCTTCCGCCGCCAACGAGCTCCACCCCAGCTTCGGCAGTGGTCAGGATTACCGTCAGGTCTCGCCAGCCGGCGCGGCCATCGATCTGAAGATCGGTGGGGGTCACCCCGATATCGAGGTCGGTTGCCCACGATCCGAGGGTCAGGGTGCTGAGCAGCTGCGCCTGTTGAGAGAGGGGCTGCAGTTCGCCTCTCAACGTGCCTCCGGCAGCACCTTCCCCTAGCAGGCTCAGCGTGATCACAGGGTCGGCCGTGGTGCCCGAAAGCTGGACCGACCCGCCTAGCCGGGCGGCGTCGAACGGACCGCCATCGTCCACGAACGAGACGTCGGTCAAGGCGAGCAGGCCAGACACTTGGTATTGATCGGTTGCCAACATGTTCCCCGACCATGCCACGGTTCCGCGGACCCGGCCCTGCAGGTTCCGGCCGATGTCGAGGTCGGCGAGTTCGCCGTCGAGACGCACCGCAGCGGTGAGGGTGGAACCCTCCGGTCCAAGCACCGCGGTCGCCTGACCAGTTGCCTGACTTTGGGTACTCGTCAATGCGACCATCGGGGCAACGATCGCGATGTTGCCGCGCCAATCTCCCGAGGCGCTCCCTTCGGCCGACAGCAGCGGCGCGGAAATCCACGGTATTAGAGCGGCTACCGGATACTCCCTTACATCGACCTGTGCGTCCCACCCTCCAGGTGTCAAAATGCCCTGCACACCGAAGTTGGTCCCCACGAGCTCCACCTCGGCGCCCGCAGTGCTGAGCGATACGCTACCCTCAGCCTCTATCGGTCCCCGCACAGATGCCGGTCCGGAGAGCTTTGGTTCCATGAAGGTTCCTGCAACGGAAACTTCCGCCGAGAACACAGATTCGGCGATGGACGGTAGCTGGAGCATGTCCGCCAGCGCTAGTGCAGGGGCGGAGAGGGTGAGCGATCCTCCCAGAACTGGATCCGACCATGGCGTCGAGGAGAGCGTAACCTGGCCGGCCAGGCGGCTTTTCCATGGTCCTCGAGCCTCGACATCCACTGCCAGGCCATGTGAGCCGCGAACCGTGGCAACGGCCGCAATGCCCTCGATGGTTGCAGTGGCCTGGGCCCGGCCACCGAAACCGATAGTCGGTGCCCACGTCATCGCGGCGTCTTGGATCCAAATAGTCTGTCCGGCCGCAGACAGCTCTCCCTCGCCTTCGAGAGCGACCTGGTGCAACGTCCCGTCGGTTCCAACCCACGCGGTTAGGGACAGCGCCTCCTGAACGGCGCTGATGAGAAAAGTTGCACCGTCTGCTGCTCGGCGCACGGCCAGCTCACCGCTGCCGATCGGCTGGGCGGCCTGGAAGCTTCCGACGAGCGATGGGGTGGGGAAGAGTGGTCCAGCTAGGCTCACGGTTCCCGTGAAGGGAGCGTCCAGGAGGTTCAGGACGGTCTCGACAGACACGGTTTTGGTATCGGAACGCAAGAGCAGACGACCCTCGAGCCCTAGGGGCACCACGGCAGGCTCGCTGATGGTCACGGTGCCATCGAACTCCAGAGCTTGCGGCGGTCCTCGTAACGCGCCAACTAGCGTGCTGGCGCCAAATTCGAGCTCGAGATCGCCGCTGGCGTCCGCGAGGTCGTAGCGGGCCAAGACCGTTGTCGGTCTCGCTGCTACCTGACCGGACAGGTTGAGCTCCAGGGCTTGACCGAAGCTGAGTCGACCGTCGAGCGCCGCTCCTTGCGCGGACACGGCCAGGTCGACGCCTGCCGGTCCGATACCCGTGGCCCGGCCGTTAACGCCCAGCAGATCCACCTCGATTTCAGCCTCCCGGCCGGAGCCGGCGGCAACCGTGAAACGGACCGGAATGTCGCGCACCGTGGTCAGACCGGAACCGCTCAGCTGGTAGCTGAAGGGCATGGTGGTTGCTGTCAAGTTGCCCTCAGCGGTAGCTGGAAGATCGATATCGAAGAGCCCCAATACCTGTGTCAGGTCTACCTCGGCAAGATCCATTTCGATGGTGGCGTCGGCAGCTGTCCCGCCAAATCCTGCCATGGCTAGCGGACGATCGTTCGCAGGGTCCGGCCCCGCCAGCGTCAGGCTACCCGTATAGGAGAGTCCGCTTCCCGAAGCGGTAGCCACTACCGGCACCCGATAGCCGAGGTAGTCGGCCTCGGCCGCGATGGTGGCTTGCCACTGCCCGGCCAGATCGCTCTGCCCGGCGATGGACATGCGGGAGAGGTGTACGGGTTCGACATCCACACCGAGTGACAGCGGGTCGGCCTGGAGGTCGAAGGATAGTGTGCCTCCGATGAAGTCCCCTTGCCCAGACACGACCGGACCTGCGACGTGTGCCACAACCTTCGGGGACGCGACGGGACCATCGACGGCTACCGTGGCCGCATGCTGTTCGCCGGCGAGCGCGAATGCAAAGGTGGCTTCACCCGACATCGAGCCGTTCTCGACGGCGATAGCGAGACCTGGCCCGGTCAGGGCAACGCTGAAATCCCGCAGGTCGATCGTGGCTCGAGCAGCCAGTGAAGGAATCTCCACCAGATCGCCGACGGTGCGGGGGGCCGTGAGGAGTTCGGCCGACAGCACCGGATCGGTTACTGTGCCAACGATGTGGGCAGAAAGCGGCAGGCTGCCCTGAAACAGGTCGAGGCTGCCCTCGAGATTCAAAGAGGGCCACACCTCACCGGAAAACGATGCGCCGATTCGCGGGTCGGGGATCGTGGTGCGGGTAACCAACGTGTCGCCCCGACCGGTAAGCTGAATTGCTGCCGCCAGCGGTTCGTCCACGACTATCCCCAGATCCCCCTGCCAGCCTGTCTCGTCGTCCACTACGAGGTGGCCGTCGAGGCGCGCCGTAGCTGGCAGATCGAGGAAAAAAGCCCCGGGATCGAAGTCGATAGCGGTGAGTTCGGTACGCTCCCCGCTCCACGTCAGCGACAGGTCATCCGCAAACGCTGTTAGGCGGAGGTCCTGGGGCTGGCCTCGAACCGCCACCGCCAGCTGCCGGTCGCCCGCCGTCCAGCCGCCGGTCAGGTCGAGCCCAGGCCCCTCGAACGGCTGAACGGTGCCGGAAAAATCGAGGCGGCCGACCGGGACTACCGACGAGGTCAGAAGGCCACCCACTGTGGAGGCCTCCACACTGCCTTCGACCTCGAGCTGCCGCACCGAACCCCGAAACGAAATCTGGTCAGACGCATCGGCGAATGCCAAACTGCCCGCTATCGTCCCTTGCGGATCGGTCGCGTCGAAGCTCGCCTCCAGCCCCAGTACGGCGTCGCGGTGCTGGAACACCGCGGGCACCTCCAGGTCGAGAGCGAGGTACCAGATCGCGGCGTCGAGTCCCACCACGGCCGTCGAGGCTCCTGAGCTGATGGTGACCTTCCGCGCCGTGAGATCGCCGGACGCTGCCCAGGCCTGCTCCCGGAGCCGAAATTCCCAGACCTCGAGTTCTGGCACCGAACCGCTGCCGACGATCCGGTCCCCCTCTAGCTGTAAGGTGCCATAGGTTCCAAGGTCCACTGTCAAATTTCGCTCTGGGTAGACAATGCCCTTCAAGGTCACCGGCTGGTCGAACACCATGGTAGAGAGTTCCACCACCAGATCGGGCCCAGAACCTGTCAGCGTCACAGCCGTCGGTAGCGGCTCAGCGAGGCTTCCGGTCAGCTCACCGCGGAAGCTGTCTGCTGCAACGGCCATGGTCCCGGCCAGTCCGCCAACGAGGTCGAGGCCGAACAGGCGTCCCACCGGCGCAAGGTCGATCGATCCCTCCACCCGACCGGCCAGCGCCCAGGGGTCAACTTCGATGAGGCTTTGCGAGGTCCCGGTCGTCAGTTCGCCGTGAACGCGTGACCCCGGTTCGATCGTTCCGCTGAGCGCTAGTATTATGTCGCCGGCCGTGGCGACGGCCTGTGCCTCGAGGCTAGCGAGGTCGACCTGCCCCACGATGTCGATCGGGACGTCGATGATGGCACCTGCCACCCCCAGACCCGGCACCAGCGTCGCGTCTACCCGCACCTCGCCGCGGGCCGCCTCGAGCCCAGCCGTTCCCAGGTCCGCGTCGAGTTGCACGGCGCCCTCGAGGGTTGTGAGCACGCTGCTGAGGTTGCCGGAGAGCGCGCCGCTCGCGGCCAATCGCTGGCCCCTGAAGGTTATGGGCAGGTCTATCACGTTTGTCGAGAACCTGGCCGATGCGGCGCCGGTGCCTAGCTGAAGCTGTACCCGTGCGGCGTCAGAGTTTAAGGTCAAGCCCGTCTGTCGACGCCACTCGGCAGCGAATTCAAGGGGCCCCACGGCAGCCCCGCCCATGTCAGCCGAGTCGATACGGAGTTGCCCCGTCGCCACCAAGCCCTCGTCGTCGAAGCGCAGCTGTCCCGCTGGCAAAGAGGCCGTAACGCGGACCGATCCTGAGTGGGCGACCACGGCTTCGGTGGACACTGTGGCGGCGAACGTTTGCGTGGCCAGGTCGGCGCTACCGGCGATCGAGAAGGGGCCGAAACGCCCTTCTATCCCATCCAACCTAGTCTCAACCAGGATGGCCTCGAGCGACCCACGTAGGTCTGCGTCGAGCCGTACCTCCCCGAGGGCCAACCCTACCGGAGTAGTCGCTCCGAGGTCGATCACCACGGGCAGCGCCTCGAGTGGTCCGTCGACAGAGATGCCCAGCGATACGGGAACGTCGAGGTACGGAAGGTCCAAGCGGTCGAACACCAGACGGCCGGCCAGGTGCCCATTTTGCAAGACCGCGGCACCGGTGATCGGGGCACCGGCCACATCGCCGGCCGTCACGAAGCCCTGCCAGCCGTCTTCATCCACCACCCCATCGATGTCGAGTGCGAAGGTGTTGCCTGCTGCCTCCCCAACGGCACCACCGGTGAAGGCTCCACGGAAGACACCGTCTCGCCCGGACAGTTGAATCGTGGCCTGGACGACGGACGTCATGGACTCGCGCTCAAAGCGAATTCCGGTGCCGTCCACGGTAAGGTCGAGACCCCCGGCCGCAGCCGACACGGTTGCGGTGACATGGCCGCCCGCGACCTCACCCCTGGCGACCACCTCGACGGCACCACCAGGTTCGATACCGAAATTGCCTGCGACGTCGTCGATTCGGACCGCGTCGATGCTGCCGCTGAGGTTCACGGTGCCGGACGCTGCCACCGTGGTCCAGCCCTCTGCCTCACCGGCCACGGTGGCCGATCCTGCCACGGTCAGGTTGGGAAGCCGACGGTCGAGCCGACCGACGATCCAGGCCGTGGCAGCTGTCAGGTCTGGTGTCCCAAGGTAGTGAGCCTGCCAGTGCCGGGTGGCGATATCGACGGTGCCCGATACTGACACAGGACCGCCGAGCGTCTGACCTTGTAGTTCGGCCGCCACAGCCGAGTTCCGGTAGTGGACCCGACCCCCAACGTCGGAAAATTCGAGCTCGGCCAGTTCGAACGTGGCGCCGGTCACTTCCAGCTCGGCCTCGATTTCTCCGTCGCGTACGGTGACACCGCCCCGTACGCGACCGGATCGCAACGGTGCCCACCAGTGGCGGGCCAAGGTGGCGTCGGCATCGAGTACCTCGAGGTCTGCTGAGAAGGGTCCCAACCCCACGGAACCCGCTACCTTAGCCTGGCCTTCGGGCGTCGCTACCGTCGCCGCTACCATGAGCCCGGAAGGTGCCGAGGTCGCCGTAACGTCGCTAAAGGTGAGTTCGGGAAGGCGGTAGGCGGCGCTGCCGAGGTCAACCGAAACGTCAGTCAGGTCGAATTCCCGCAGGTCGACGCGAATGGGAGGGCCGGCAGGGCCGGTCTCTGGAACAGCCACATCGTCGAGCCGAAGCGACCCTCGCACGCCCGCCAACGACAGCGAAAGCGGAAGTTCACCGACCAGCAGCGAGGGCGGGAAATATCCGAAAGATGCCTCCCTGACGGTGAGGGAGACGCCGGGCCCGTCTAGTGTGACGCCTTCAAGCGTCAGCTGCCGCCAGCTGTTCCCGCGACTCGATGCCGCCGTGACCTGATAGCCGAGATCGGCCGCCGCCGCCACGACCCGGGCGACCAGCCAATTCCTTCCCGGCGTGGTCAGCGGCAGAACTGTCACCGTCGCGATAAGCAGAAGAGCGATCAGAAGCGGGATCAGGAAGCGTCTTGGCATAGGGGGACGGGCGGGGGAAAGGGCGTGGTAGAACCGGCGCCGTGTGCCTCTACGATACCACCCTCGAGGTGAGATCTGCGTTAGCATATTCGCGTGAGCGAGGGAAAACGATGGCGCATGACAGCGCTGGTAGCCGGCCAGGTTCAGGGGATCGGATATCGCGCCTTCGCCCGCAGACAGGCGCTCGATCTGGGGCTCAGTGGCTACGCTGAAAATCTGATCGACGGGCGGGTGGAAGTCGTTGCGGAGGGACATCGACGCGACCTCGAGCACCTGCTGATCGGGTTGCGTCACGGTCCGGCACATGCCATCGTTAGGTCCTTCGACGTCGAATGGGGGGAGGCGGGACAGCTTGAAGACTTCTACACCTACTGACACGGCAGACGCCCTACACACGGCGCCGGACCCGCTCGGCAGCGCCGATCTCGATTCTGTTCTCGGGGTCCTCGGCACCATCGCCCGTGAGCGCTACCGCGACTACGCCGCGTTCGTCGGCGACCTCAGGCCCTTCCCAAAGACCCCGCCCGTTTCGTTCAGCGCCGCGCTGAAAACGCCGGGGCTATCGCTCATTGCCGAGGTCAAGCAGGCGAGTCCCTCGCAGGGATCGATCGCGACGCTCGACCCGGTCGCGGCAGCCGAAGCCTACCGGCAGGGTGGGGCCTCGGCACTGAGCGTGCTGACCGAACCTCGACACTTCGCGGGGTCACTGCAGCACTTGGAAGCGGTCGCCCAGCAGGTGCCGCTGCCCGTCTTGCGGAAGGATTTTACCGTCCACCCGGGCCAGCTCATCGAGGCGCGGCACGCAGGGGCGAGCGCGGTGCTGTTGATCGCCGGGATCCTTGGAGAGCGGGTCCGAGCATACCTCGAATTTGCACGTGTGCTCGAGGTGGCTGCTCTGGTCGAGGTTCACGATGCCGCCGAGCTCGACAGCGCTCTGGCCGCTGGCGCCGAAATAATCGGGGTGAACAACCGCAACCTGGACACGCTGGAGATCGACCTAGCCACCGCCCCCACCTTGCTCGTCCGGGCCCGGCAGAGGGGCTTCCAAGGGCTTCTGGTTGCCGAGTCAGGGTACCGGGATGCGACGCAGCTCGAGGCGGTGCGGAACCTTGCCGACGCTGTCCTGGTCGGCTCGAGTCTGGCAGGCAGTGGCGACCTCAGGGCAGCCGTTCGCCGCCTTCTAGACTCCAACTCCTCGTGACCAATAGGGTAGTCGTGACCGGTGCCAGCAGTGGAATTGGCCGCGAAATCGCCGTTCAGCTTGCCACAGCCGGGGCGACGGTGTGTCCTGCCTAGTACCGGACCGTCGCAGGTCCTGCTCGGGCCCGTTATGATCGGGGGCATGACCTCCCGTACCGACTCATCGATCTCGCCACACCGATATTCCAACGGCCTTACGCTGGTGGTCGAGCCGATGCCGTGGTTGGCCACCGTAAGTCTGAGTGTTCTCCTGCCCTTCGGGTCGACGACCGATCCCGAGTCGGAGGAGGGGAGTGCAGCTGTCCTCAGCGAATGGTTGCAACGTGGGTCTGGAGGCTTGTCATCGCGCGCAATCTCCGACCGCCTCGACGGTCTCGGGGTGCGCCGCGGCGGGGGGTCGGGTCGTGAATACAGCTCCTTCAGCGCGTCGATGCTAACTGAGTCGCTCGATGAGGCGCTACCGCTGCTGATCTCCATGGTGCGGGCACCGTCGCTGGCAGACGACGAATTCGCTGCTTCGAGGACACTGGTTTCGGAAGAGCTCGCCTCCCTCGAGGACAGTCCGGCCCAACTGCTATTCGAGGCGCTGGCGCGTCAATTCTTTGCCTCGCGCCATCGGCGGAGCAGCTATGGCAGCGTCGGTAGTCTGGCCCGCATCGACGCTGCGACAGTCCGCGCCGATGGCGCCCGGCGGCTCAGCCCCCGTGGGGCGGTCGTTGCCATCGCTGGTGGTGTTGAGCGGCAGCATGCCATAGATCTTGTTGGCGCTGCCACCGGCGAATGGCGAGGACACGCCATCGAGCTCGAGGCACCTGCCCTACGGGAGCCTGAGCGCGACCATATCGACGCCCAATCCGCTCAGGTCCAGATCGGACTGGCGTTCGAGGCTGTACCTCCAGACCATCCCGACTGGTATCACCAGGCCCTTTCGGTGGCCATTCTCTCGGGCGGTATGGGATCGAGATTGCATACGGAAATCCGTGAGAAGCGCGGGTTGGTCTACACGGTTTCGGCTCAGGTCCGCAGCCTGCGCGGCTTCGCCTACACGATCGGATATGCGGGAACAACCCCGGAACGGGTAGCCGAAACGCTGGAGGTCCTTCGGGCCGAGATCGGTGGTCTGGGGGGTGGCGTGGCGCCGGGCGAACTCGACCGCGCCCGCGTCGGGGTCCTATCCAACCTGGTTATGCAGGGCGAGTCGAGCTCGGCTCGGGCCGGTGCCCTGGCTAGCGACACGTTTCTCCGCGGGGCAGCGCGTGGGCTCGGGGAGATCCAGGCAGCGATCTCTGCCCCCACGCTCGACGAGGTCAACGACTTTCTGGCGGCCAGACCCGACCCCGATCCGACTATCCTGACCCTTGGGCGGGACGTTCAGGCTCCGGCCTGAAAGGGGAGGGAAGATGACTCGAGGGCCCACCTTCCACACCGCCGTCTTGACCAACGGCCTGACCATCGTCGGGGAACGCAATCTGGCCGCCCAGACCGCTGCCGCTGGCTTCTTCGTCCGAACGGGTGCCCGCGACGAAAGCCCGGAGCTCGCTGGGGTCTCGCATTTTCTCGAGCACATGATGTTCAAGGGAACGCCGCAGCGGAGTGCCGAAGACATCAATCGCGAGTTCGACGCGTTGGGTGCTCGCTACAACGCCTACACCAGCGGTGAACGTACCGTGTACTTTGGGGCGGTTTTGCCGAGCCGTTTTCCAGCCCTGATCGACCTGCTTACCGATATGATGCGGCCGTCCCTCCGGCAGGCCGATTTCGACTTGGAGAAGAACGTCATTCTCGAGGAGATCGCGATGTACGAAGACCGGCCAAGCTCCCGGGTCTTCGATCTAGGCAATCCTCTCTTCTATCGCGGGCACCCGTTGGGCAACAATATTCTCGGTTCGCGCGAGACCATTGGCGAGCTGGCCCGCGACCAGATGCTCGAGTACTTCGAGGCCCGTTACGCACCGAACAACCTGGTGCTGGTTCTCTCAGGGCACTTTGATTGGGACGCCGTGGTCGACCAGATCGACACCGTAACGACCCGCTGGAAGCCCGCCTCAAGCGCCCGTCGACGGACGGACCTGGACGCCGGCAGCGGCCTCCACCAGGTTGCCGACAGTACCCTTACCAGAGTTCACCTCGCCCTATTCGCTCCAGGGTTCGCCGCCGACGATCCCAGGCGATACCCGGCTGCGCTGCTGGCCTCCAGTCTGGGCGACTCGGTCGGCAGCAGATTGTATTGGGCGTTGGTCGATCCCGGCCTGGTGGACAGCGCAGGTCTGTGGCATGAAGGGGCTGATGGGGTTGGCGCTTTCAGCGGGTATGTGAGCACGGCCCCCGCCCGGCTCGACGAGGTTCTCGAGATACTCGACGAGGTTTTGGACGATATGCAGGATCGTGGACTCGAGCTAGCGGAGTGGGGGAGTGCCCAGCGGAAGTTGGCGACCGGGCTCACCCTGCGCGGTGAGACGCCGTTCGGCAGGCTGATGTCACTCGGTGTCGGCTATCTGGACCGGGGGATCTACGAAAGCCTTCACGACACGGTAGCGACCATTTTAGAGACTGAGATGGAGCAGGGGAGCGCTTTGCTGGCTCAGCGCCCCTTCGACCGTCGCCTGACCATCACGCTGGGACCGACAGGTTCATGATCCTCAGGACGTTCATGGGGACGCCGGTTACGGTGCTAGGCGTGGCCCGTTCGCTCGCTCTCGTAACGATGCTCACGGCAGCGGTTTGGGCCCAGGAAGGCTCCGTCCTGGCCGCCCTCGAGGTGGTGCCTCGGGGAGAGCAGATTTTCAACCTCGACACGGGACGCACCGAGCTGCCAGACGGCGGTGAAGTGATCGATCAGGCGACCGGCGTTCGCCTCGTTGCGGACTTCGTGAGTTTCACCGAAGGGGAGTTCATCGAAGCGACCGCCGTCGAGGTAGACGGCGCCTTCGGTCACTTGACGGCCGCTCAGCTTTCAATCGATATAGCGGAGGAGACGCTCGTTGCTGAGGGTCCGCTGCAGCTGGTGCGCGACGCCCTCGTTATCGAAGCCGACCTCGTGACCTTCGATGCCGCAAAATCGATCGTTCGCTTCGATGGGAGCGTGCGCGGTGTGAACCCGACGTTCGAGGCCGCCACCATGCTGCTAGATACCCTTGACGGCACGGTCCTGCTAGTCGGCCCTTACGTTTTCGAAGATGGGCTTTTGACCCTAACCACAAGTCAGATCGGTGGCCTTTTGGAGCTGACCTACCAGGACATCGATGGGGTTCAGGTCTACGATGCCACCACCGAGGTCTCGGCGGCTGTCACCCAACGGTTTCGTCGCCACCTCCCCTAGATGTGGCGTCGCCTCGCCCCGGTTTTCGTGGTGGCGGCCGTTGCGGCAGCCAATGCCCAGTGCTCGATCGCTGCCGACTCCACCCTGAGCCAGCTGGCGGTCGAAGGTTTCGGAAGCGCCTATTTTCCTCAGTTCCGGTCTGACCGTGCCAACGACCGCATCGAGTTTTTTGGAGGCGTGTGCATCACTGGCCGGGGTTGGACCCTGTTGGCCGAAGAGGTGATCCTGGATGGACTCGCAGGGGACCTGTCGCTACGGGCAGCCGAACCCGAGCTGTTCGTTTTGGGATTTCGTCTGACGGGATCGGCCCTCGTCGCCGACGAGCGCACCCTGACCGTGTTCGACGCCACGCTCGAAGGCGAGGAAATTGGCGGCAGCGCCGAGATGGTCACTTTCGATATCGAGCTCGAAACGTATCGGTTTCAGCGCCCGCGTTTTTTCGGAAACGGGTTTCGAATCGAAGGCGTTTCGGCACAGCTGACCGGGACCGACCTCGTTGTCGAGGAGGCGGTAGGTACCACCTGTCTATGCGACGATTCGCCCCTGTATGCGATTCGTGGGAGCAGGGCCGAAATCGATATTTCACGGTTTCTGATACGACTCTTCGACGGTGAGCTGACCATCGCGGGTGTGGTGGTCGGTCTCGAGGCCGAGACCGAGTTCGCCGTCGAAGACCTTGCAGACTTCGAGGTGCCACTCTCAGTCAGCTTCGAGCCCGACAACGCTGGGTCAGGAAAGGTGGGTCGGGGATTCGGGGTGGCAATAGACGGTCTGCAGCTCGCCGAGGGTGCACGTGTGGAGTTCGGACTTTTTGGCCTCGACCCCGGACACAGCCTGACCTCCGAGGCTCTGCTTGAAGCTGAAGAGGGTGGTGCCACCATTCGCTTTGGGATCGAACACGCCGGCGTCATCAGCGACATCGTGATGCTGCGACCGCTCAATCCCTGGCTACAGGCGATTGTTGCCTTTCGAAATCTCCATACCGAGCAGTATGGATACCTTCACGAAGGCAGCCTGCAGTTCGATGCCGACGTGGGTCTCGATGCGCCCGAGGGATTTCAACGGCTCAAAGTTCACGGTTCCGGTTTTATGGCAGCTTCAGGCCAGGCGGTACCGGCCATTCCCGTTGCCGATGCCAGACTTGGGCTTGCTGCAGGACTGACAGCCACTACCCAGCGCACCGTTCTCGGTAAGGGAACGCTACAGGCCAGCTCGAGCGCCACCTATTACCCCGGTGCCGGCCGCTGGCAGTACGGTGTCGCCCTCAAACCGTCGTGGACCGTAGACCTAGCCGACGGTGTCTGGACTACGGAGTACAGCAGGGTCTGGACCAACGCCGCGTCACCCTTCTCTGTCGAAGTCGATCGTCTGGAACCGCAGAACCGCCTAGGCACGCGGTTCACCATCGAGCGCGATCTTGGCCCAGTGGTGGTCGCAGGGAGGATCGTCTCCAGCTACAGTTTTCTACCGGATGCAGGGCTGGAGCAGCTCGGAGCCTCGGCATCGGTCGCGCTGCCACAGCGGTACGGGCGCTTCGATATCGCAGCTGAGGTGGAGCTAGCCGGACTTCTAGGAGACGACCCCGACCTCGAGGCCTATGTTGAAGCCCGTGTTGGGCTGGTGCTGGAGCGGGTCGAGGGGACTGGCGAGTTCGCGGTCCGTGCCCGCTACGGAATCGTACCGCAATGGGACCTCGAGGCCCTCGAGGTCAGTGCCAGCTATCCGTTTGGCGATGGCGACCTCATCCTGACGCCGTTCATAGCACTCGAACTCGCGCCGATCCTGGGTGGTGGCGGGGTGACCATCTCCGGACACGGCCTGGAGATTCTATGGCGGAGTTGTTGTGGCACCGTCGCGTTTGGCTATCGGCAAGAAGCGTCCGGTTTTTCCGCGAGCCTCGGCCTCTCCGTAGGGTCTGCCCAAGTCCGGTAACATGACGCCTTAGGAGGACGATCCAGTGACCCGCTTCGACCGGTACCTGTTTTCCGAGGGTCTGCCGCCCTTTCTGTTTGGACTCCTGCTCTACAGCGGCTTGGCGGTGGTGGGCGCCGCCCTTCCCAGGCTGCGCTGGATCCTTGGGACGCCGGTTCTCGACCTGACGGAGTGGTTGGGGCTCCTATTTCCAACTGCGATCGTTCAGACCCTGCCGATCGCGTTGGTACTGGCGGTTCTTCTGGCGCTCGGTCGGTTGGCGACGCAGAACGAAATCCTGGCCCTCCAGATGGGAACAGTCCCACTCGCAAGAGTGATACTCGTTTTTCTAGCGTTCGGCGCGCTGGCGACGGCTGCGGCGCTGACCATCAACCAGTGGGTGCTGCCCACCACGCAAGCACGGGTAGCGTCGCTCTATTGGGAGCTGACCTCAAATCATAATCGTACCGGTCTGTTTCGGCTCGCGACTCAGGAGCTCCCGGTGGACGAATTCTCGCTGACCTTCGCAAGGTACCGCCGGCGGACCGGTGAGATGCTCGACATTCGCATTGAACGGTGGCAGGATGATCAGGTCAGTGTGGTGTTCGCCAAGAGCGGCAGCTACGTGGGCACGGAGCTCAAGCTGCAGGGGTATCGGCTCTACACGTTGGACCTGTCAGCCCTCGACCGCGACGACCGGTCGGCAGAGGAGACGCTCCGACGTCTCGTGCAGGTGGTGAATAGACCCCAGAGCGACGATCAGATCCTTACCATCACAACCTCGGTGTCCGTCGATGAGCTCATAAGTCGATTCAGCAACGGTAATTTCGAGGACGCCCGGTCGATCACCGGTGCCCTGGAGGACGCCAGAAACGAGTCTCTGAGCTTCGACGACAGACGGCGCGCCGCCATCCTTTTCCATCAGAAGATCGCTGATCCGGTCGCCAACGTCGCGCTTCTGCTGGTCGCGCTGCCCCTTAGCCTGATGTACGCCAGAAGTCGGGGCGTCGCGTTTGGTCTCTCGCTGGTGGTAACCCTGCTCTGGTATTTCCTGATCACTTTCGGTCAGCTCTTCAGCCAGACGGGTGTCCTGCCCAGCTGGATGGGTCCGTGGCTTGGCAACATGGTTTTGCTTCTGTTAGGGGCAGGGCCGTTGCTAAGCAGGTGGAGGTTTCGTTAGACCGTGCACGGCCGAGGGAACATGAGAATGCTAGATTTAGGTTCATTATGCAGGGCTTGCTCGAAAGCCTAGAGGTCAAGACCGACTATCTGGACGACGCATCCAGACATCGGGTTGCCGAGGCGTTTCAACTTGCCGACGAGGCTCACCAGGGCATGAACCGGCGTTCTGGTGAACCGTTCATCACTCATCCCGTCGCGGTGACGGCCCTCCTGGCCGATATGCACCTCGACGCCGACGCCCTTATCGCAGGCCTGCTTCACGATACCGTCGAAGACACCAGCGTCACCTTCGAACAGATCGAGCGCTGTTTCGGCCCAACCGTACGAAAGATCGTCGAGGGCGAGACGAAAATCAGCAAGCTCGCGGTGCGGGTCTACGAAGATGAGCAATCGGAGAACTTGCGGCAGATGTTGCTGGCGATGGTGAGTGACGTCAGAATCATTCTGGTTAAGCTTGCCGACAGGCTGCACAATATGCGCACGCTGGCTGCCATGCCGCCCGAAAAACAGACGCGGATTGCCAAGGAGACCCTAGAGATCTTTGCCCCCCTCGCCCACCGCTTGGGTATCAACCACATCAAGACAGAGTTGGAGGATCTGGCCTTCGCCTACCTCGAGCCCGAGCGCTACCAGCAGCTCGAGCGGCAGGTCAGAATGAGGCACGTCGAGCGTGAGACCTACGTCGATGAAGCGATCACCCGCTTTCAGGTGCGGCTTATCGGAGAGGGCCTTGCGTTCGAGCTCGCTGGCCGCAGCAAGCACCTGTACAGCATCTATCGCAAGATGCAACGCGACAACAAGAACCTGGATCAGATATTCGACCTGATGGCCATTCGAGCCATTTTCGACGCTAGCGGCGTCGACGAGGGGTTGAACGAGGAAGAGGCCGAGAAAGCGGTCTGCTACCGCGCTCTGGGAATCGCCCACAGTTTGTGGACGCCGATTCCAGGCAGGTTCAAGGACTACGTGGCGGTACCAAAGCACAACGGCTACCAGTCTCTTCACACCACGGTGATCGGACTGAGAGGCCAGCCCATCGAGGTTCAGATCCGCACCCGGAGGATGCACGAGGTGGCGGAGTTCGGCGTGGCGGCCCATTGGGCCTACAAGCAGGGTCTCGAAGACGCCGAAGAGATCAAGAGGCGACTCGAATGGATGAAACAGCTGCTGGAGGTCGACCACACGGTCGATTCGGCAGGCGCGTTCGTCGAGACGGTCAAGAACGACATTCTGGCCGAGCGGGTGCTGGTCTTCACCCCGGCGGGCGATGTTCTGAACTTGCCATGGGGTTCTACCCCGATCGACTTTGGCTACCAGGTACATACCGAGGTAGGCCACCGCTGTATTGGCGCCAGGGTCAACGGCGAGATCGTGCCCCTCGGCTACGTGTTGCAGACGGGCGACCGCGTCGAAATCCTCGCCAATCGCTCCTCCCAGTACGGCCCATCTCCGGACTGGCTGAATCTGGCCGTCACCCGTAGCGCCAAACAGAAGATCCGCCACTACTTTCGCCAGCAGGAGAAACAGAACGAACTCGAGGCGGGCCGGAAGGTGCTCGAGCGGGCCTTGAAACGCAAGGGCCTACCGCTTGCCGGTTACACTTCAAAAGCGATGCTCGAGGGCGCCGCCCGCAGCCTGCTGAAGAGCGACTCGGCCGACGACCTGTATCTGGCCTTGGCGAGCCGGAGGTTGCCCGTCCGGCAGCTCCTCGAGACGCTGGCGCCCGAGGCCGTACCGCCGCCGGCCCCCAGACCGCCGCCACCGGAGGCCAAGCGCGGTATCTCCGGCGTAACCGTCGATGGCGTCGATGCACCCGCAAGGCTGGCCCAGTGCTGCTCGCCCGTGCGCGGTGACGATATCCTAGGCTATGTCACCAGGGGGCGCGGGATTACCGTCCACCGCGTGGATTGTCCCAACGTCAAGCACCTGCTCACCCACGAGGGTGAACGCGTGGTCAATGTGAGCTGGGATGCACCTTCAGGAGAGGTGTTCCCAGTCGATTTCGAGATCCTTGCGATCGACCGCCCCGGCCTGCTGAAAGATGTGCTAGCGGTCATTGCAGGAATGAATAAGAGTGCGGCACGCGTTACCGCCGACGTTCAGGACGCCGCCACCGCGAGGATTCATTTCCGGGTAGATGTCAAGGACCATAGTGAGATCGAACACATCAAACTGAACGTCGGCAGGATTGCCGACGTGACCCGTATCTACCGGTCACAGCCAGGACTAAAATCCTGAGTCCTAGCGCAGCCCCATTAGAAAACCCCGCCGGACCCCAGCGGCACCTGACGATCACCCCTTATGGCTGCTCCTTCCGGCCTGACCAGGTTCGAGGGTCGCCACCGCGCTGAACCGACGGGGCGGAGGCGAATCTATCACATCCCAAACTCAAATGTGACGGAACGCACGACCGTGTACGGTGACAGCAACCTCGTGCAGGTCGGCATTGTAAGTCTTTCGTGACAGCCGAAAAAATATCGTATTCCCAGAGGATTATGATGGACCGGAGAGGATTTACTGTCATCGAACTGTTGATCGTGGTTGCCATTATCGGCATCCTGGCGGCCGTGATGTTGCCCAGCCTGTTCCGGGCCAAGCAAGCTGCCCACGAACGGGCTGCCACGATCCACACCAAGAACGTGTACCTGGCCGAAGTAGCCCACCAGTCCGAGGACCCCAACAACGCTCTGGTTCTCGGAAACTGTGCCGCCGGGTTCGTCGCCGGCAACTACTCGGTGCCGGCCCCCAACAATCCTAAAATCGCTTCATGCGTGGTCCAGGATGCCAACAACGACCTCCTACCTGAGGTCGTAACAACCCTTACCGATGGCTCGGTAATCACCTATCCGTAGTGTGACGAATTGTAAGAATGCCGTAAGGGACCCGTGCTACAGTTCTGAAGAGCCGTGAGCCACGTGCCACGCTCGAATTTACGAGCGAGAGGTCATTCGATTTTTCATCTATCATACGACCTCTCCGAAAGGATGCGCCCATGCGCAAAAGAGGGAAAAAGGGCTTTACCCTAATCGAGCTGCTGATCGTTATCGCGATCATCGGTATTCTGGCTGCGGTGCTGCTGCCGAACCTGCTGCGGGCCCGTCGGGCCGCTCAGCAGCGGGCCGCTGAAGCGTACGCTGCCAACGTCTACACGGCCGCCAACGCCTACCTGGCGGAATTCATCGACGTCACCGCGGGTCAGGTGCTCGATGGCGGCAATTGTGCCGCCGACTACGACGCGGCCGCTGCTGGCTTTTACACTGTCGGCGACCCCGGCGCTGCCGTAGACGAATGTGCGATCACGGCTTTGGACGCCGGAGCTGTAGCAGTGGTTGTCACCGACATTTTCGCGAATGTCAACACCCTTCCGTAACCTTTAGCCCACGCCTAAGGATGCAAGGCCGCTCGCTCGTCGAGCGGCCGCATTTTGCATGGTAGGGAGGGTTAATTTATGGCACGGTTAGGTGCTGAGCGCGGTCCAGGGAGGAAGTGGTTCTCCGGTAGGCAGCTTGGCAGCAAGCGGTGGTCCGGGTCGGCGTGGCCGGTCCTGCTGCTCGTGTTTATGGTTTCCCTCAATTTCGGGTACTGGCCGCGGTTTTTCGATCTGCCCTATGAGCTGCATTTTGCAGTACTCGTCATCATGGGAGCGGTTACGCTCTTCTATCTTCGGCCAGCCCATTTCCGATCCTGGTTGGCCGGTCTTTTCTCGGTGCATCTCGTTTTCGTGGTCGCCAGCGTGCTTGTAGCGAGAGATGACTGGTTGATTGGCGTGCTCGGGAACCAAAGTCGCTACGATGGCCTTCTCTACCATGCAGCGATCGTGGTCGTGGCTATCGTTGGGTTCAACTTTTTTCGACGTTGGCCACGGCTTATCGACATAGCGCTGAAGTTCTATTTTGGTGCGGCCGTATTTCAGTCACTCCTTATCGTGCTGCAACGGACCGGGGTCAAAGCGGTAAGCTGGATTTTGCTTGATTCCGACATGACGATGCCGCCAGTAGGAACGATCGGCAACGCCGGGTTTGCTGCTGGGTTCATTCTGCCGGCCGTCGTCCTTCTGTTCGTAGAGGTCTCGGCTGGTTCCAGCCAGCGGAACCGATTGTGGGCTCTGGCTGCCCTTTCGCTGACGGCCATCGGTCTAGCACTCACCGACAACAAAGCCAGTTTCTACGCATTGATATTCGTGCTCTTTGGGGTCGTAGTGGTCCGATTTCGGGTTCGAACTGTGGTCCTGGCCGCCGTGACGGTCGCCATCATCTTCACCGGACGGGGTCTCGTGCCCGACCTCTTTGGCGTCCAGGAAAGCCTCAACCCTCAACGCAGTGCATCGGGTCGGATTCTCATCTGGAGGGCAGCCTTGGAGGCAGTGGTCCATACCCCAGGACAGCCTGTTGTCGGCGGTGGTCCGGATGCCTTCGAACTGGCGCAATACCGCGAGCAGGTAGACCCAAAGACCTTGATACCATTTTACCATGTCTGTTGTTGGTCGGAGTTCTATCAGGAGGGCGACAATCCGGAATTTGTCGGTGTCGAATCGAGGTATCAGGAGCACCAGGATCTTCGCGGAAAGGTATTTGCCTATGAGCTACGCAAGGCCGATGGTTCGCTGTTCGTAATCAACCAAACGCCGGTGGTTGACAAGGCACACAACCTGTATCTCGACACCTTACTATCTTACGGGGT
Organism: Trueperaceae bacterium; assembly: GCA_963662295.1. GTDB lineage: Bacteria > Deinococcota > Deinococci > Deinococcales > Trueperaceae. Next base: position 1,765,730 of record OY759346.1, on the reverse strand, counting down.
CTTCAGCGCCCTTGCCTGGCTGGCAATCTACCTGGTGCCAATCGCCAAGTTCTGGCGGAGCCGTGCCCCGCTTCCGTTCGCGCTGGCATGGGCCTTGATTGGTTTGCAGATTTACTTCTTAGTATGGTTCACAGCCATCAGTGTCGAGCCATTCTTCGTGATCCTCGTGGCCGCAGCGTGGGCGTTGATGCCGCAGAAACGTGTCGACGTCTTGCCTCCAACCCAAACGAATCCGACCGGATCCGCTGTGCCGTCTGACCGTGCAAACAACTCCTGACCAGCATCGGGACCGCTCCCAGCGCTTGTCGGACAGTGGCATCGCTGTCGTCTCTGCTGCTGGCCTTGGCCTGCTCTTGATCGAGCTGGCGAGCCGACCACAGGATATCTACTCGGTTCCACCCGCTGGCTACCTACTTGCCGCGCTTGCAGTTCTGACGCTCTTTGGCCGGCGTCTGCCGTGGTTGCTGTGGGCATACTGGGTCGCCGCAGCTCTAACGCTTATCTGGAGTCTGGCCCCGGGCCACACCCTGTTGGCCCTCCAGTGGGAGTTGGTTTTCCTGGCGTTCGTGGTGGCTGGGATGTGGAGCCCCGGCTACTGGCTTTTGATGGTGCCACTTCTGCTGTTCGGCTTAGATCGGACCATTCTGTTCAGCGTGTTCGGCTTCCTCGAGGGAGGCGAGAGTCTGCTCCTGTACCAGGCTGGGGCTCAGGCACTGTTGCTGGTGGCACCGGCCATGGTTATGTTGCTCGGTCACGAGAAGCCTTGGTGGCTGCGAGGGATCGGCGGGATCCTGTCGGTAGCGGCGCTATACGTGGCCTTGGCCTCTGGTGCCCGGTCGGTGTATGTGCCGCTGCTGGCGATCGTCCTGCTCGTGGTGGTGCGGTTGGTTCGTGTGGGAGCGTCGAAATGGCGGCTGGCCGCTAACGCTTTTGTACTGGTGATGGCTCTCTTAGCTACGGACGCCTTGATCTCCGGCCATCCTCTGGTAACGGCAATGCAGCGAAATGTTCCGGGTCTGGCTCGAGATACGGTGGAAGCCAGCGCCGAGTCGCACGTTAGCGGGGTGGTGTGGCGCCTTCGGATGGCTGAGCAAGCGCTCGCCATGTCGGCGGCTCATCCGGCTGGGACCGGCGTGGGTAGCTTTCCCGCGGGTTCACCGGAACCAACGCTATCCGATGCTGTGGTCGAACAGCGCTCACAACTTCTACCTCGAGACTTTGGCCACAGGCGGACCGTTGCGGCTGCTGCTGTTGGCTGCGATCCTGGCTCTGGCCGTCGTTACCGGTTGCCGTGGCAACGATTGGCCGGTTGCGCTTGGGGTAGCAGGCTACTGGGCTACCCTGGCATTCGATGTGGGCAACCTGTCTCCTGGATTCATGGCGGTCGGCTGGTGGGGGGTGGGGTACTGCCTTGCCAAGTCCCGGCGGCTGCCATCAAGGGTCAGGCCACCGCAGCTTTTGGTCTGGCTCGGCGTCCTGGGCGCAGCGGTGGCGGTGGCCTGGTGGCATCTGCCGTGCCAAAATCCCGATTGTGCTCCGATGCGTCACCTCGCCTTCCCGCGTACGGTGGCCGTGGCGCTCGAGGATGCTTCTGATGCGGAACGGGTTGCCCTGCTGGCGGGTGCAGCCAGACGCTATCCTGAGAGCGCCTGGGTAGACGCTTTGTACGTCCGGTTTGCGGAAAATGAAGAGCTGCGGCTCGAAGCGACTCGCTTGCTAGCCGAACGCTATTCCTATCAGCATCCCGACCGCTACCTCGACTGGGCCCGAGCCGCGCAGGTGCTAGGGGACCGCGGAGAGGAGCGTCACGCCCTCGAGGCGGGCTTGGCCGTGTTTAACGAAGAGGCTTGGGTGCCTACCGGCCGCAGACTTACGAGCGCCCAATTGCTCGAGCGCGTGGCAGCCATGCGGAACCGTCTGGCAGAGCTAAATGGGGGCAATTAGGCGTTGCCCACCGGCGACATCTGGCTACCTTCGATCAACTCTGCGAGAATGGTGCGAAGGGTCGCCTCCTCACCCTCAAGGGCTGCCAGCTCGAGCCTGTTGACGGTTGCCAGCAAGTGTTCCGGTTCGAAGGCGCTAGGCCTGGCAACAAAGATGCTCGGATGTGGGGTCGGCCCATCGCGCTCGGAGTCCGACACCAGCTCTTCATAGAGTTTCTCGCCCGGTCGCATTCCCGAAAAAACGATCTCAATGTCCTCACCAGGCTCGAGCCCTGAAAGCAAGATTAGGTCGCGGGCCAGGTCGTAGATGAGGACCGGTTCGCCCATGTCGAGAATATAGATTTCACCATTCCGGCCATGACTTGCTGCTTGAAGCACGAGCTGCGTCGCTTCGGGAATGGTCATGAAATAGCGCTGCATGTCGCGGTGGGTCACGGTCACCGGTCCACCGTTGCGGATCTGCTCCTCGAACAGCGGCACGACACTACCGCGGCTACCGAGGACGTTGCCAAACCGAACCGAAACCAGCGCCTGTTCGGGACCGGCGCCGCGAGCGGCATTCTGCAGTAGCAGCTCGCCGATTCGCTTGGAGGCCCCCATGATCGAGGTCGGGTTGACGGCTTTGTCGGTCGAGATGTTGACCAAGTGCGTAACCCCATGCGCCACCGCGAGTTCGGCCACATTTTTGGTTCCGACGATGTTGTTGCGCACGGCCTCTTCGGGATTCGCCTCCATCAGAGGAACATGTTTGTGGGCAGCGGCATGGAAAACCACCGCCGGGCGATGTTGCCCGAAGGCCTGTTCGAGCCGCCCGCGATCACGCACGTCGCCGACCACGCTGCGGTAGGAAATCTCCGTATGGTTGCGGTCGAGTTCGCGCTCGAGGGCATAGAGACTGTTCTCTCCGCGGCCGAACAAGACCAGCAAACTGGGCCCAAATCGGCACACCTGACGAACCAGCTCCGAACCGATCGAGCCGCCGGCTCCAGTGACCATCACCACCCGGTCGCTGAGATACGAACTGATGGCTGGCAGGTCGAGGTCCACTGGCGGCCGGCGCAGCAGGTCCTCGACTTCAACCTTGCGGACGCGGTCGATGGTGACGTTGCCCGCCAAAACCTCGTGAATGCTTGGAATGATTCGGTAACTGATCTCTCGGCTGGCCATCGAGGTGCGTTCGATGACGTCGCGAACGACGACCCCTCCCAAGGACGGTGCGGCGATCAGAACTTCGTCGATGGCCAGAGCGTCGAGGTGGCCCTCGATTTCGTCGATGGGGCCGAGTACCGGCACGGTGGCGATGCGCTGCCCTTTCTTGGCAGCATCGTCATCGAGAAAGCCAACGGGTTCCAGCCCCGTCTCCGGGTGTCGCAGCATCTCCCTGGCGATGAGGGTGCCGGCGTCGCCGGCGCCGATGATGAGAACACGTCTTCGGTTCTCGGTAGCGACCGTCGAAGCAGCCCGGTTCTCGTGGCGGTAGCGTTGCAGGGCCCGCACCATGAGTAGTAGCAACAGGGAGAAGAGGCCGTCGAGTAGAGGGATGCTGCGTGGAATAACCATACCTGGCCGCAACAGGAACGCTACGCCTCCCAGCACTACCGACGCTGCCGCCACGACTCTGACGATGGCTGCGAGGTCCCGAAAGGCGATCGAGCGCCAAGTTTGCAGGTAGAGCTTGCTGGTAACCAGCAGGACGAACTTGGCGACCATCCCGATCACCGTTGCCGTGAGCATCGACGGCAACCAAATCGCCGGTACGGTAGCATCGAAGCGAGCGAAGTATGCCAACGGCACCGCCGCCGACCAAATCAGCCAATCGATCCAGAATTTGGCATTGAAACTTGGGGCTCTGTGTTTGTTCACGCCGACCATTATTTTAATCGGTCAGTGCCGACGGTTGCATCGATTTGCCCACTTCGACGCGGTGATCAGGTCCCGCGCAAATATCGCTGGGGTAAGGTGGCTGGCCGTAGACTGCCTCGCAACCTGGCGTCCAAGATCCTTTGAAGTTGGCTAAGAACGCTCATGGTCGGTTGGGTCAGAGATGCCCCAAGCGCTGCCGAAGCCTGGCCCGCTAGTCGGGGGCGCCGAGCTTTGCCGCCTCGGTGGTGAACCTTTCGATTAGGCCGGTTACCTCAGTGGGATCCCGTTTCGTGTCTTGGGCAGCCGGGCTGTTCGCAACTGCGAAGCCCATGTCACGCAGCATTGCCGTGCCCACGATGGGTGAATAATGTGAGGCGTCGAGGTAGTAACCGTTGCCTCCTCCACTGATATCGATGTCCGCCAGGTTGTTAACTTGCGGGAAGTTCCAAACTGAAACGTGGTGATCCTCGGCGATTTGCATCAACACCGCTTCCCACTCGCGGTATTCATCCAAGAGGCCTAGGCGCTCAATGAGGCGAAACTGTTCCTGGTGAATTGGCGAAACAAACAGGTGGATTTTGATGCCATTTTCGTTCGCATACCTTATCGTTCTCGCCAGTGCGCGGTAAGCTTCTTGGGAGAGCGAAAAGTCGTAGTAGGCCCTCGAAGCCATGACGTTGCTGAGTCGGCTAATGGCTTCAGGGGACCGCGGAGGAAAGTGCGTGAAGCCAGCGCGGGTGTTCAGGGGAAGATTCTGTCCTACCTTCGAGTGATTTACCATCAGGCCGATACTCTCTCGTAATGTGTCAAACCCGAAAAGGGCGATTCCTACAAACCGAAAAAGTGCATCGATGCTTCCCGTTTCGCTGTCGAATCCTGGACGGGTCTGTTGGGAGGCATTGAACGCAAAGAAATCCAAACCAAAAACGATCTCTCTGGCTCCAGTGAAGTTGATGACGTGACGAGCATAGGCTTCGGCTTCAATCATGCGGAGGCCGGTAATTCCGAGATTATAGGCGCGGGCTGTCGTGAACGCTGCAGGGTCGAGCCCCACCTGGACACGACTCGATCCAAGGAGCACGATTTCCGGCTGGTAGGTAACGACCTGTAGAGCCTTTACCATTCGCATCCTTGTTTCGAGAGAGGGGTGGTATCCCAAACCAGCTTTGGTCCAAATCGGATTTTCGCGCCAGACCCAATATGGATCTAACAATAGGTTGAGGACCGCTACCGTTCCCAATACGGTTGCGAAAGCTACGATGACGCTGATCGCATAACGTCGCATCTAGAAGTTGAAGTAGAGGAATGGTGCGACCTTGGCAAACTGGGTCGCAGAGGCGAGCAGAATCAGAACAATTACACCGGCATAGAGGGGATGTGGACGCCAACCAGCGGCCTTCGTTTCTTCCCGGACCCAGCGAACCGGAGACGGAAGAAGGACGATGATGCCCAAGATGCCTAGCATCGCCGCCAAAACTGGGACTGTGAAGGTGGATGCTGTCGGTTCTGTGCTGAAACCGATCATTGACGACCATATCGCAAAGCTCGCAGCCAGCGATTCCGAACGAAACACCACCCAGGCAACGACGACCGAAAGGAACGTTAGTACCCAACTAAGGGGCCTGAGTGTGGGCAGGGCCCGTTTCGCCGTTATGCGCTCCCAGAGGTTCTGGGTGACAACAAAGAACCCGTGGAGCGCCCCCCAAACGACGAATGTCCAGCCGGCACCGTGCCACAGGCCGCCAAGCAGGAAGGTAATCATAACGTTGAGCTGGGTCCGCGTGAAGCCTCGGCGGTTCCCTCCTAGGGGGATATACAGGTAGTCGCGAAGGAACGAGCTGAGCGTGATGTGCCAACGTCTCCAGAAATCGGCAATCGATGTTGCTTTGTACGGTACGTCGAAATTGATCGGCAACCGTATGCCAAATAAATGCCCGAGGCCTAATGCCATATCGGAGTATCCGGAAAAATCGAGGTACAGCTGCAGCGTGTACGCAAGACTTCCTCCCCAAGCGTCGAGCATTGCGATATCGCCTCCGACCTGGACGGTGCCGAAGACCGCGTCAGCGTAAGGGGCAATGTTGTCTGCGAGCACGACCTTTTTGAAGAGACCGATCGAGAAAAGTGTCAGGCCCCTGGCAATGTCATGCCACGGAATGCCCTTAGGGAGTCGCGCAAACTGGCTCATGACGCGTCTGTAATTCACGATCGGCCCGGCGATCAACTGGGGGAAAAAGGCGACGAAGGCCATGTACTCGAGCAACGAGCCAGGAATCACGGTGCCCCGAAACGTGTTGACCAGAAAAGCGATCTGCTGAAATGTGAAAAATGAAATGGCTAGCGGGAGCACGACACCAAGAAGAACCCATTCGCTTCCAACCAGGGCATTCATCGTGGTGACAAAGAAGTCGGCATATTTGAAGTAACCCAGAAGAGCAAGATTGAAGGCTACGCCGGCAATGAGGATCGCACGGCGTTTCCGATGAACCAAGAGCTTGCCTAGCCCGTAGTTGGTTCCGATCGAAGCAGCTAACAGAAGCAAGTAAGACGGATTCCACCAACCGTAGAAGATGCCGGATGCCGTGACGAGAAGTGCCAGGGCAGGAACCTGCCCCAGGTGTTGCTTGATTGCATAGAACAGAACCACAGTTAATGGCAAGAAAAGGATGATGAAGGTGTACGAATTGAAGAGCATGTCTCATCAAGCCCGTAACTGGAGAGAAGATGACGGGCACCCAACATCACAGGGGATGGCACAGAGAAGCCTGACGATGCCGCAGCCCGGAAGGTTCATAGTCCTCAGTATCTTATTTTTTTGGGGTTGCGCCTTCCACCCAATTTATTACTTCCAACACTGCGTGTTCCAATTCGGACACAACCATGTCGAGCTGGCGTGCATCGAGCTTCGGGTGAAAAGGGAGAGCCAGAGTTCTATCTGCTAGATTCTCCGTCACTGGCAGCCTCTCCTTGCTAGTTCCGAAACGGGTGGCGATGTACGGCTGTGTGTGAATTGGCGAGAAGTAGGCGCGGCTGGGAATCCCTTCCTTGGAGAGAAACGACATTATGGGATCACGGTGAATTCCTGGTTGCAGAAGCACAACATACACGAACGGACTCCAGTAGGCATAGTCCTCGACAATCGGAGCCCGGACCCATTCAAGGCTCTCAAGCCGTGCCGTGTACATGCTGGCCACCTCTAGGCGCTGGCGAATGAACGTGTCGAGTCGAGAAAGTTGCGAAAGACCTAGGGCTGCACTCATCTCGTCGAGTCGGTAGTTATACCCGAGGTTCTCGTGCACCAGCCAAGCGCCCATCCGGCCACGACCCTGATTGCGAAGGCTACGTGCCAGCTCGGCGATGTCGTCGCGATCGGTCACGATCATGCCGCCCTCGCCGGTGGTGATCTGCTTGTTGGGGTAGAAGGCGAAGCAGCCGGCATCGCCCAGGCTGCCGATCGGTCGGCCCCGGTGCTGGGAACCGAGGGCTTCGCAGCAATCGTCGATAAGAGCCAGTCCGTGCTCGTTCGCGAGCTCCTCGAGACCGTCCCAGTCGGCTGGATGCCCGAAGGCGTCGACAACCATGACGGCCCGGGTCCGAGGCGTGATTTTTGCGCGGGCGTCGGCAACTGAGAGGTTGAAGGTGCGGTCTTCGATGTCGACGAAGACGGGTGTGGCTCCCTCGAACAGAATCGCATTGACACTGGCTGCGAAGGTGAACGAGGGCACCAGCACCTCGTCGCCGGGTCCCAGCTCGAGCGCTCGTACGATCAGGTGGAGTCCGGCGGTGCCTGAGCTCACGGCCACTGCATGCCGTACCTCCACACGCTCGGCCATGGCTTCCTCAAAGGCCACGGTTTTGGGGCCAAGCGCCAACCGTCCCGACTCGAGAACCTCGTGGACGGCAGCGAAGTCCTCGGGGGCGAGATCGGCCGAGGCCATGTCAATCTTCATGCGATCCTCCTTCGCGGATGGCGGACAGCGGTTGGCGGTAGCCCGGGAAAAACCCGGTTGCGGCCTTTTCCGACGTCAGGGATTCCCGCTGCTCGAGCAGCCATTGGTAGCGGTCCGCGTGGCAGACGATACGGACAGTGGCAAAGGGCCTGGTGGTCTGGCTAAAGCCTTGCTTGAAACGGAACAACGAATCCTCGTGACCGCCGACTCCACCCCCAAGATGAAGCCACCGGTCTCCCTGCGCGGCCCCCCAGCACATCAGATCGTAGAACATCCGTTTCGACGGTGCCGCTGAGAGATACGCCTCAGCGGTGCCGCCGATGTGGTATTCGATGATTCCTTGGTGGCGGGTGAACATGCCGGCGGCGGCCACCTCGTCGTTTGCCGCTAGCACCGCGGCCAGGTGGAGGGTTTGCCCCAGCGCCGTCCGCAGACCCCGGAAGTAAGCGTCGTCGAAATAGTAGTAGTCGCCCGCTCCGACTCGGGTCATGGTGGCCTGGTAAAGATCGCGGAAGGACTCTTCGTAGCGCCAGTCGTCGAGGATAGTACGGAACCCTCGCCGCCCGAGCTTGCGCACGTCGCGGCGGTGGTTGCTTCGCAACCCCTGCATCAAGCCGGCTTCCTCCCGGTCGAGCGGGACCGTAACCGTGCGGCCGTGGTCGACGATGGCCCCAAATGCATCGAGGGCTCCCCTGGGAAAGTCTAACAGTGGGTGGAGCCGGAGGAACAGCGTCACAACGTCCATCGCAACCAGTTGCTGGAGGCACGCCTCCAGAGCTTCCTTGGCGTCGTCGGCGGTGGCTCTAGGGGCCAGCAAGGGAGCCGGATAACCGTACGGGGTGGTGGCGTCGCACCAGGTGGTTGGCGCCGCCAACGTTTCGGGGAGGGAGCGCAGCAACACCGGCAGCAGCAGGACCGGTGACCTGTTCTCGACCAGGATGGCTCCGGCTGTGCCTTGTTCGTGCCTAGCGGCAAAGGCCACATAGGCGGGCAGGTGGTACATGTCGTGCTCGAATCGTGCCAGGGCTTGCTCCCAGCGGGGATCGTCGGGTGTCAGGAACAGGGTCTTCACGGCGTCACCGCTGCGACGGCGGCAAACGCCTGCTCGAGGTCGATCACCAACGCTGACTCTGCCTGGTCCCGAGGCCGATGCAGTTCGAAGGCCATCGGGGGCATGCCGCGCGGGTCCACGGTTGTGCCCAGCCGAGCAAAGGCCTCGCGGATGCGCTCAATGACCGGTCCAGGGGCTGCGCACAGATCTTCGTAAGAGACCGTGAGCCGGTTTCGTGCTGGGATCTTCCGCAGCTGGGAGGTCAACGCCTCATCCAGAAAATGCACCTGGCCGGCGAGCTGCTGAGCAACCGGACGCTCACGCAACCAGGAGTAGGCTCGTGGCTTCAACGAGGCCCAGGCCTCGCTCGAACCCAAGAATCGTTGCCGCAACCTCAGCAACGATAGGGCGGTGTCGATGCGGTCCCGTTCTACCCGTACCACCAGGGTCTCCGGAAGCACCTGGAGGGCGCGTTTCAGATGCCAGGTGAGCAGAAATGGTTTGAACAGGAGCACGCCGCCCGCCGCCTGACTCATGTTGGTCAACACCGTTCGGAAGCGCTGCCAGTCGATCCGGTCCTCATGATCTTCGCCCTGTTCGGCGAGTTCTGGATAACCGAGCAGATCCGACCAAAAGTAGCCGAACTCGTGCGGTTCGTGGATGCCGTCCGTGCGCCCGAACTGCGATCGAAAGCTCGAGGTGGTCGGTCGCTGCAGTAGTTTGGCCGACAGCCGAAGCCCGGTCACCGGGGCACGCCAGAAGGCAGCGGCCAGATGGTCGATATAGACGACCTCGAGATGAAAGGCGAGCAGTTGCGACAGCAGCGTGGTTCCCGACCGTGGAACGCCCATCACATAGAGGAGCGGAGCTGAGAGCTCGAGCTCGCGGTATCGCGCTTCTTCAAAGGTACTGAGAGCTGTGTTGAGTTCATCGAGGAACCGCTCCTCGACGGGATCCTTGTGGTATTTGGCCGTGGTTGCTGGCTCGTTACGGGTCACGGCCGGCTCCTTGCGCGGGAACCTTGCCTGGAGGGGCTTTCATGGTGGGTGGGATGGCATCGCCGCCTTCCGTGACCACCCCACTGCGGTCGAAGAGCTCGAGCACGGTGCGGCCCAGGATCCACACGTCGAGCCACAGGGTGTGGCTGTCGACGTACTCCAGGTCGTAACGCATTTTGGCCTCCCAGGAAACGGCGTTCCGGCCGGACACCTGGGCCAGACCGGTGACGCCTGGTCGAACCGCATGGCGCTGGGACTCCGCAGGGGTGTAGTGATCGAGGTATTCGCTGCGCAGGGGCCGCGGCCCGACCAGGCTCATGCTGCCCTGCAGCACGTTGATGAGTTCCGGTAGTTCGTCGAGACTGGTCGCCCTCAAGAACCGGCCGAAGCGGGTAAGTCGGACATGGTTCGGCAGCAACCGTCCGGAGTCGTCACGGTCATCGGTCATGGTGCGGAATTTGAGGATGTCGAACAGGCGGCCATCCAAGCCTGGGCGCGCTTGGCGGAACAATACCGGCGCCCCATGGAAGCGCCGGACCAGGAGCGCCAAGAGCGCCAGGGTGGGAGCCAGCACGGTTATGCACACTAGCGCCAATTCGACGTCCAGGGCGCGCTTGATGAGTTGCCTGGTGTTGGTCACTGATTTGCTCTTTTCACGAAATGCCAAGCCGTGTATAGAGTTGCTCCATCGACGAGTGACACAATTCCCCCGTACACACCAATAGCAACAAGAGGACGCATCGTGACAATGGCAGCAACGGTGAAAAGCCCTACCAAACACACTGTTTTCGTGGCCTCTAAGGCGAGGTGAACATCCTGCCGGCCTACGAGAGTCAAGGTCTCAGGACCTACCGATTTGGCCAAGTATTGAAGAAAAAACATCAACGACAACAGTTGCAAGTAGAGACCTGCCTCGTGCCAGGCAGATCCAAACACAAGGGGAAAGGTGAATGGGGCTGGCAGCATAACCAGGAGCACTACTGGTAGCGCAAGCAGGCTCTGGTTGCGCAGGGTTTGCACGTACAGCTTGGTCAATCCTTCGCTTCCTTCGCGATGCGCCTGGCTACCTTCGCTGAAGAACACTTGTGAGGTAGCCTTCGAAATGAGGCGTACGGGTGCCTCCATGATGCGCAGGGCCAGGGAGAACAAGCCCGCTACACCAGCTCCATAAAGTACCGCCAAGAAAAGGGCCGGCGAGTGTTGGCCCAGCAAATTGAGAAAGGTAGCATTTCCCGTTAGCAGGGGGAACCGTCGGTAGCGCTTGAGGGTAGCTAAGAGATCCACGACTTTCGGGGGGGGGAACAAAATCTGCAGTTGGTCTCGAGACGCACGAATCAGCGTAATAGTCCCACTTCCAAGACGGATCGTTATCCCTATGAGGAGCCCCAGCGGTCCGCTGCTGACGATACCAATGCCAATCTGAGTGACAGCTTGGCCGATACCCTGATTGACTCGCGTTTTAGCCAGAAGCCTAAATGCCCTATGCCGGACCGCGAGATAAGACAGCGCGTGATAGAAGCCACCCGCCATGAATGCGACCGGGGCCAACCAGAGGTACGGTGCCAGCTCCGGCACTTGAGTGAGCTGTGCGACCCTAGGGGATAACGGTACCAGGATAACAGTCAGAAAGGCGGCGAAAAGAAGGATCAACAGGCCTGATAGCCACAGCAGAGAGCCTGCCTCACGATCACTGGTCTGCAATGGGATGGCCATGTCATAGCGGAAGGCAGCGATGGCGCTGAGTGGAACGACCAGACTCACGAAGACTGCCATAGCACCAAAATCCGAAGGCGAGTAGAGGCGAGTCAGGATCGGGAGGACGATGACGGTGATTGCCTGACCGAGCGCAGTGCCGCCGACTAACAGTCCAAGGTTCCTTCCCCTTCCTTGGCGGAATACAGACCACCTCTTGCGGTCGGCCAAGACCCCTTCAGGCTTGGAATCTGAAGGATTGCTGTCGTTACTGGGGCTGTCCGCCATGCTAGCTGCGCTAACCCGAGTGAACGAGCCGCCGGAATTTGCGCCGCAACACGTAACGCAACTCGTGGCCGCGCTCGGTCACCAGCCGGTGGCGCACAAAATTGCGGAAGCGGGCGATCACGTCGATCGAGCGGTAACCAAGATAGTCGAGCCTGGTCGGCGCAGGCGTGGTCGCGCCCAGGTCGTAGCCCAGGCGCTCGAGCTGCGGCCCGGCAACAGCGGCGAACACCGCCTGGGCCCGTCCCGTCATCTGCGTTCGCCACTTGCCGACCGAGCGGGCGTTGATCCCCGAGTACACGTTGGGATGGAAATCCTGCTGGAACGGATCGATCTTGTTGCGAGGCGTGCGCTCGAGATCGAGCAGATCTTCGCTGAAAGTCAATGTCGTAAAGGCGCACAGGCGCCTCACCTGGGCCTGAGGTTCGAGCACCACGTCCTCGTAGCGCACGGTGAGGACGTTGTCCGGGTACGACGCTTCGGCGCGCAGCCCCGCCTCGATGCCGGCTACCCAATCCTCTGCGGCCGACAGCGGTGTGTTGGCCCCGAACGGCAGGCGCATGACCGATAATCCGACGTCGCGGCCGTCCCGCACCAGATTGATCACCCTGGCGTCCGGCCAGATCGCCAGGATCTCGTCGATATGATGCACATAGGGGGCGGTCTTGTCTCCCCACCGCTCCTTCCCCTGCTGCCTGGCAAAGGCTCGAAACGGCGCTTCGACAGCAAATCGGTAGCCCTGCTGGTGATCGAGTCCCTCGGGAGGGTCTGGCGGGTCTCCGGTAAGCTGCCACCGGCGAACCTTGGGATGTTCCCAGACGGCCCGAATAAAGCGAATCAGGTTCTCTCGTATGGTCAAATCGACCGCTCCGGCGCGGACGTTGCGGAAATCCATCAGAAAAAACGACGGTGTCGGAATCGCAACCGCGCCGCGGTCGAGCAAGATTCTGAGCATGGTAGTTCCCGAGCGGTCGTTTCCACACACGAAAACAGGTGGGCCGGAATATCGTTCCACGTCGCTGTCCACCTGCCTATGATACCGGAGGTCCGGCGGTTCGAGCGCGGTGTTTCTCTCTCAATATGGTGGCTGCTTTCGTCGACCTACAGTACCCGTTCCAAGGCCGTTTCCAGGGCCTCCACAACCCGTTCCTGAGAGGCTTCAGTCAGGCCTGGCCACATCGGCAGCGACAGGACCGAGCGGCTGGCTTCGAGCGCCCGCGGTGCCGTACCTGAGAGCCTTCCCGCCGCGCCAGGTCCAGTCCGATAGAGCGGTTCGGGATAGTAGATCATCGAGGCCACCCCTCGTTCAGCCATGGCCCTTCGAATCACCGAGCGTCTGGCGGCCGGTACCGTTACGGTGTACTGATGGAAGACGTGCCCAGGGGTGATGGCAGGCGGTTGCACCTCCATTACGCCACTCAGTAACTCGGTGTAGTGCTGGGCAAGCGCCCGGCGGGTTTCGTTCCAGGGGTCGACACGCCTAAGTTTGAGCCGGAGGATGGCGGCCTGCAGCGCATCTAGCCGTGATGTATAGCCGAGCGCCAGGTGCTGGAAGCGGTCTTCGGGAGCAGCACCGTGGGCACGAAGGCTGCGGGCGGTGTCAGCGATTTCTTCGGAGTCGGTGACGAGGAGACCACCGTCGCCATAGGCACCCAGCGCTTTGGTGGGATAGAACGATATGGCACCGGCATGCCCGATCGAGCCGGCGCGGAGGCCGCTCAGATGTGCAGACGATGCAACCTCCCCCTCGGGGTCGTGGTGGTAGCGAGCGCCGAACGACTGGGCGCAATCCTCAAGCACCGATAGGCCGTGCCGCTCAGCTATCGACATGATCGTTCCCATGGCTGCCGGGTTGCCAAACAAGTGGACCGGCACGATGGCCCGGGTGCGGGGGCTCACCGCCTGTTCGAGCCGTTCAGGATCGAGATTGAAGGAATCGGGACGAATATCGACATAGACCGGGCGGGCTCCCAGTTGCAGGATCGCTTCCGCGTTGGCAAAAAAAGAAAAAGAGGTGGTGATGACCTCGTCCTCAGCTTCGACGCCCAGCGCCCGCAGGCCGATGACCAAAGCATCGGTTCCGGAGTTCAGGCCGACTGCGTGACGGACCCCGAGGAAGGCGGCTGCTTCCTGTTCAAAGGCCTCAACCTCGGGCCCGAGTATGAAGCGCCCACTACGCAGAACCCGCTCGACCGCCGGCACCAGCTCAGGCCATAGACCTTCGACTTCGGCAGCGAGGTCGAGCATGGGAATGGTGTCTTCAGTAGGTATCGGCATAGCAGCTGGTCCCGGGTCAACCGGCCGGTGGCACCTGGCGCATAGTACCAGTTTCCCAGCCTGAGTTCTGGAGGTGGCTTGCTTCGGTGCGGTGCCCTGTGCTTTACTCATAGCCAAGCGGCCGTCTGTGCCGCCAACCGGCCTACGGGCCGGCCCCATCTCGAGCGGGCGAGGGACCTGGCCCTGCGACCCCGCAGCAACCAGCCTCCATATAGGCGGGTGCTTCTTCCAGCCGGCGGGCACGCTACGATGGCGGTCGCCGCGGAAAGATGAGGAGGCCTCTTGTTTCACTTCAATTGCCATCACACCGGGGCGGTACAGCCAGCGTCTCAGCGAATGCCCTAGAGGCTATCTTCGACTTGGTTCCGAGTCCCACCACAGCCGGTCGGTGTCGGGCCACGCCATTCGCTACCCTCGAAAAAAAACTTGGAGCGCCCTATGCCAGATGACTTCGATTTCGATACCCTTCAATTGCACGCCGGCCAGAGGCCGGATCCGGCCACCAAGTCGCGGGCTCAACCGATTCACCCCACCAGCAGCTTTGTCTTCGACAGTGCCCAGCACGCCGCAGATGTGTTCGCCGGACGTGCCGCTGGCAACCAGTATGGGCGCATGCACAACCCCACCGTCGAGGCGTTTGCCGAGCGGATCGTGGCGCTCGAAGGTGGCAAAGCGGGGCTGGCGCTGTCGTCCGGCCAAGCCGCAACCACCGCCACGCTGTTCGCACTGGCCCGACCCGGGACCGAATTTGTGGTGTCGCGTGAGCTATTTGGCGGCACCTTCGCGGTGGCCCGCAAATTACTCGAGCCCTGGGGCTGCAGTTTCGTTCCTGTTTCGCCGACAGCAGAGGCCATCGAGGAAGCCGTCGGCGAGCGTACGGTCGGCATTCTGGTCGAGACCATCTCGAATCCGGGCCTCACCGTTCCGGACCTGGCTGCTATCGGTAGGGTGGCCGCTGCAACCGGCGTACCCTTTATCGTCGATAACACCTGGGGCTGCTGCGGCTATCTGTGCCGGCCGATCGACTTCGGTGCCGACGTCGTCATCCACTCGGCCACCAAGTGGATTGGTGGGCACGGCACGATCATTGCGGGCGCGATGGTGGACGCGGGTACCTTCGATTGGGCGTCACCGCGCTTTCCAGCCTTCTCGACGCCGGATTCGAGAGGCAGGAGCTATCGCGACAAAGGTGGCGCCACGGCGTTCACCTCTCGAGCGTGGGATCTGGCGCTGTTCACGATGGGTATGACGCTGTCCCCCTTCGCGGCGTTTCTGGGCCTGCAGGGCTTGGAAACGCTGTCGTTGCGAGTCCAACGCATGTGCGAAAGCGCCGCGCAGCTCGCCAGCTGGCTCGCGCGGCAGCCGGGGGTCCGCACCGTCACCTACCCCGGGAACCCAGGTCACCCGTCCCACGCCGCGGCGCGGGGGACCCTGAGCAACGGCTTTGGAGGGGTGCTCTGTTTCGAAACTGATAGCGTCGAAGGGGCCAACAGCTTTCTGGACCGCGTCGCCCTCGTCTCCCACCTGGCCAATATCGGCGATGCCAAGACCGTGGTGATCAACCCCTGGACCACCACCCACGCCAGCTTGCCCGAAGCCGCCCGCCGCGAGGCCGGCGTGACGCCGGAGCTTATCAGGGTCAGCGTCGGCCTCGAGGCGCTCGACGATCTGCAGCGCGACTTCGCTCAGGCGCTGGTCGGGATTCCGGTTTCGGAGTAGCTGATGCCTACGCTGGTTCATGAGACATGGGGCGCGCACGAGGCGCTGTTGGCCCGTACCGATCAGGCTCGCGACGGGCAGTTGGGTCAGGTCGAGACCCAACTCTTGGATGTGGCCAGCTTCAACGAACCCCTCGAGCTCGACTACGGCGGCATTCTCAACCATGTGGCCGTCGCCTTCGAAACCTACGGCGAACTGAACGCCAAGGGCGACAACGTGGTCTTGATCTGCCACGCACTCACGGGGTCGGCCCACGTCGCGGGCCGCCACGGACGCGATGAGCTTCCCGGCTGGTGGGATCCGCTGATCGGCCCCGGCAAGCCGATCGACACCCGCAGGTACTTCGTGATCTGTAGCAATGTGCTTGGAGGCTGCTACGGCACAACCGGTCCGAGCAGCATCGATCCGGAGACCGGGCGACCGTTCGGTCTAGGGTTTCCACGCTTCACGGTTCGCGACATGGTTCGGGTCCAGAGGCGCCTGATCGAGGCGCTCGGGGTCACCAAGCTGGCAGCGGTGATCGGCGGTAGCATGGGCGGAATGCAGGTCCTCGAGTGGGCCGTGATGTATCCACAGCTGGTTGCCACCATCGTCCCCATCGCCATTGGGGCTAGGCACTCCGCGTGGGCCATCGGCCTCAACGAAGTAGCCCGCAGGGCGATCACCAGCGACCCCGATTGGCAGGGCGGAGGCTACGACCTGGGGAGACAGCCCGAGAACGGTCTGGGCCTCGCTCGGGCGGTGGCGATGCTCTCGTACCGGAGCTTCGACTCTCTCGAGGCGAAGTTCGGCCGTGAGCGCGTCGACGCCTCGCGCGATCTGCTGGGCGTGACGTTCGAAATCGAATCGTACCTGGCCTACCAAGGTGTCAAGCTGGTGCAGCGCTTCGACGCCAACACCTATCTCTATATCACCAAGGCGATGGATGACTACGACCTGGCCGATGGCCGCGACCGGCTGTCTCAGGTCCTGGCCGGTATCTCCGTGCCTGCCTTGGTGATGGGAATAAGCAGCGACGTGCTCTATCCCGAATCCGAGCAGGGGCACCTTGTCGAGCTGTTGCCGAACGCCCGCTTTGCTCGTCTCAACAGCCCCCACGGGCACGACGCATTCTTGATCGAATATCCGCAGATAGCGGCCCAGCTTCGACGCTTTTTGTCGGAGGTCGCCTAGGCGGCTCCAACGGTTGATCCCGCCATCAGTAGACCCAGCGTTTCGGCGTTGGCGTCGGCCTGGCGGAGCTCGCCCATAATCCGGCCTTCGAACATGACCAGGATCCGGTCAGAGAGGCTCATGATCTCGTTGAGGTCGGCCGATACCAGAAGCACGGCGAGGCCCAGGTCTCGGGCCCTGACGATCTGCTGGTGAATAAACTCGATGGCTCCGATGTCGACCCCCCGGGTGGGCTGCGCCAGCACCAGGACTTGCGGGTCACGCTCGAGTTCGCGGGCGACGATGAGTTTTTGGGCGTTCCCGCCAGAATAGCTTGAGGCCGATAGTCCGGTGGAACGCGGCCTGACGTCGTAGGCCTCGACCAGCTCCCGCGCATGGGACTCGATTTCACGCTCGTTCAGAAAGCCGAGAATGCCGCTGTAGGGGCGCTTATGGTAGTCGCCCAGAATGCTGTTCAGAGCGGCCGAGAACGGTCCGATCAGCCCCCGCTCATTGCGATCCTCGGGAACGTGGCTCAAGCCCGCTTCCCGGCGCTCGCGGGCTCCTTCGTCGGTGATGTCGCGACCCAGCATCACGATGCGGCCGCTACTGGGCCTGGCTAGACCGGTAATACACTCCACCAGTTCGGACTGACCGTTCCCTTCGATGCCAGCGATTCCAAGGATCTCACCGGCCTTGAGCTCGAAGGATACGCCGTCGAGCACGTCCTTTCGCTTGGCGGGGTGGTGCAGCCGCAGCGTGTCGACCTCGAGGCGAACTTCGGTCGGCTTGGCGGGGCCCTTGTCGACCCGCAACAGCACCTCGCGACCCACCATCATGTTGGCGAGCCTGCGCTGGTCGGTATCGTCACGCCGGACGGTTCCGATCATCTGACCGTCGCGCATGACGCTCATGCGATCGCAGATCTCCATGACCTCGTCGAGTTTGTGGGAGATGAAGATGACGGCATTGCCCTGATCGGCAAAGTTCTGCAGAAACTCGAAGAGCCCACGGGTCTCCTGCGGCGTTAGCACGGCGGTGGGTTCGTCCATGACCAGGATCTTGGCGTCACGGTAGAGGGTCTTGAGGATTTCGACCTGTTGCTGGAATCCGACGGGAAGCTCTTCTATTCGGCTCTTGGGGTCGATGTCGAAGCCGAAGGTGTCGATGAGCTCTTTGGTCCGTTTGCGTGCGGAGCTGTAGTCGAGGGTTGGACCGGTCGTCGGTTCCGAGCCGAGCACCATGTTTTCGGTGACGGTGAGGGGCTCGACCAACATGAAATGCTGATGCACCATGCCGATACCGAGCGCGATTGCGCCCTTGGCGCTGGCTATGGTGACCGGTTTTCCATCTACCTCGATGCTGCCCTCATCCGGCGTTAGCAGGCCGTAGAGGATCTTCATCAGGGTGCTTTTGCCAGCACCGTTCTCGCCGATCAGGGCGTGAACCTCACCCCACGCCACCTCGAAGTCGACGGCGTCGTTGGCGAGCACCAAGGGAAACCGCTTGACGATGCCGGCCATGGATACGGCGGAAGCCATTGGCTGACTATACCAGCGCAGGTGGTCGCCCCGCCGGAGTTTAGAGCCTCGCCTCGTGCTAAAATAGCAGTCTGGCAGGGAGGGCGAAGGCCCTGCCGGACGCGGGGGCGACACGGTTTCGACGGGGCTCGACCAAGGCTCCGGTTGCGCGTCGCGGACGCAGCTGGCCGCGTTACCAAGCTGCACTGCCATTACCTGGCAACGATAACTTCGCTCTGGCTGCTTAACCGCAGTTAGCATCCTCCGGAAGCCCCGCCGCTGGCTCGCCGGAACGGATGTCCTGAAGGCGGCTAGTCGCTGGAGAGTAGCTCCGGTCCAGCGATAAAGCATTAGGGGCTTACGTGCGAGGCATTGGTCGCTGCCGAGCTTGCCACGCACCGACAATTTTTCGGCGGCTACACGCGTAGAAGCCGAGCCGAGGGAGTTTCGGACGCGGGTTCGACTCCCGCCGCCTCCACCACCGGCGCCGGACGGGCAAAACCGTCCGGCGCATTTTTGTCTGAAGCGTCATACATGGGCATTTTCAGGCCCAGTTTCGGTTTTTGCCGAGCCGGGATCGTCGTGCTACACTTCACCCACGAGCCTAATCCTAGCCGAGGAGGTTGTCGTGTGGCTGAAGTTGTTCTTGAGCATATCTACAAGCACTTCGGGAATGTTACGGCTGTGCAGGACTTCAATCTGAACATCCAGGACGAAGAGTTCATGGTCTTCGTCGGTCCTTCCGGTTGCGGGAAGACCACGACCTTGCGTATGGTCGCAGGTCTCGAGGAGATCAGCGACGGCACCCTGAAGATCGGCGATCGCGTGGTCAACGACGTGCCACCCAAAGACCGCGACATCGCCATGGTTTTTCAGAACTACGCGCTCTACCCGCACATGAACGTGCAGCAAAACATGTCGTTCGGCCTGCGTTTGCGCAAGACGCCGAAGGATGAAATCGAACGGCGGGTCACCGAGGCCGCCACCACGCTTCAGATCGAACACCTCCTCGAACGTCGCCCGCGGGAACTTTCGGGTGGCCAGCGCCAACGCGTCGCCCTCGGTCGCGCGATCGTACGCGAACCGAAGGTGTTCCTCATGGATGAGCCGCTCTCGAACCTGGACGCCAAGCTGCGCGTCGAGATGCGGGCATCGATCGGCAAACTGCACCAGACCCTCGGTGTCACCACCGTCTACGTAACCCACGATCAGGTCGAGGCGATGACCATGGGCACGCGCATCGTGGTCATGAAGGATGGCCTTATCCACCAGGTCGACAGCCCCATCAACCTGTACGACCGGCCGGTCAACAAATTCGTTGCCGGCTTCATCGGCTCCCCGGCGATGAACTTCATGGTTGGAGCGGTTCAGGACGGACGCCTCAAGAGCGATAACTTCGATATCAAGCCTGGTGGAGAGCTCGCCCAGAAGCTCCAGATGTACAGCGGTAAAAAGGTCTACGTCGGCATCCGGCCCGAGAACCTCGAGCTCGACGGATATACCTCGGTCGTCGAGCAAGACAACGCCGTCAACGCCACGGTCGAAGTGGTCGAGCCACTCGGTGCCGAGACCCACGTCATCGCCACCGTCGGCGGCGATCAGACCGTCGTGGCCCGGGTAGACCCGCATGCAATTGTCGCTGCTGGCGACCAGATCAAACTGCTGTTAGACCTCGAGTTCCTGCAAGCGTTCGATATGGATTCCGAAGCGAATATCCGCTTCGGTTAGCACGCGTAATACACGGGCACCCGCCGGGCAACCGGCGGGTGCCCTGTCGTGCGGATAGACTGGTTCTGTGATTCTGCTGGCGCTGCACAAGGTGGACAAATTCTACGGACCTCAGGCTGTCCTCGAGGAGGCGACCGTAGAGCTCAGAGCGGGACAGCGAACCGCTCTGATCGGTCGCAATGGGGCCGGCAAGACGACCATCCTCAATCTGCTTGGAGGGCGCGAGAGCCCGGACGCGGGCCAGGTGTATCAGCGGCCCGAGACCCTCATCGGGAAGCTCGAACAGGACATGTTCCTGAATCGTAAGGCCACGGTCACCGAGGTCGCCGAGGAGGCGTTTGCCGACCTCTTGGAGATGGAAGGTGAGTTGCGGCAACTGGAGGCAGCCGGACTCGACGACCCCAGTCACTACCGACGGTGGGAAGAGGTCCACGAACGTTTCGAACGCCGCGGCGGCTACGCGCGGCGGTCCCGTCGTGACGCGGTGCTCTTCGCCCTGGGTTTCCGCGGCCGCGAAGACGACCGGGTAGCGCATCTTTCAGGTGGCGAAAGGACCCGGCTGGGTCTGGCCGCTACCCTGATGGCTCAGGGCGACGTGCTGCTGCTCGATGAACCCACGAACCATCTCGATATGGACATGCGGGGCTGGCTCGAGGGCTTCCTCAAACGCTACCCTGGGGCCGCCATGATCGTGTCACACGACCGCACGTTCCTCGACGCCGCCTGTCACCAGACCGTCGAAATTTCGCGGGGCACCTTACGAAACTACAACGGCAATCCGACCGCCTTCCGTCTGGCGATGGCCGAACAGGAACGGATCGACGCCCGCACGAGAGCCAATCAACACAGAGAACACGCCCGTTTGGAGTCGGCCGCAGCCCAGATGAAGAGATGGGCCGGGCAGAACGCAAAGCTCCACCGCCGGGCGAAGGCCATGGAGGGCCGGGTCGAGCGCTACGCCGACGACATGATCGAGGACGCCACCGCACCGGAGAGGACGACACGGTTTCGCTTCGACAGCGATCGGAGCGGCGAGATGGTGATGGTCGCCGAACACCTCACCAAGGGCTTCCAGGAGCCGCTTTTCGACGACGTCGAAGCGGTGATCCGGAGGGGTGAGCGGATCGGGTTGGTCGGACCGAACGGGGCGGGGAAGAGCACGTTCCTCAAGGTGCTGTTGGGCGATCTCGCCAGCGACGACGGCCGCGGCGAGGTTCGGTTTGGCTCGCGTGTACGCGTCGGGTACTACGATCAGAAGTTGCACGGCGTCGATCCCGATCTCACCCTGATGGAGGAGATGATCCGGCTCACCGGGGAGCGAGAAGCGCACAACCTTCTGGGCAGGTTCCTGTTCCCCTTCGACGCCCAGTACAAACGCGTTCGCGACCTTTCCGGGGGGGAGAGGGCGCGTTTGGCGCTGCTCAAGCTCACCCTCGGGCGCTACAATTTTCTGATTCTCGACGAACCGTCCAACCACCTCGATGTGGAGATGATCGAAGCGCTCGAACAGTCGCTGACCCAATTCGAGGGCACGCTGTTGGTGGTGTCGCACGACCGGACCTTTCTGGCGCAGGTGACCGCGCGCATCTGGGAGGTTCGAGACGGCGCCTTTCGGACCTATGATGGCGACTTCGACTACTACCAACGCAAACGCAAGGCCGACGGGCCGGTGAGCCGCAAGGTCAAAAGAGCCCCGCCGCCTGACGAAGATCCGGTCGCGTCCAGCGAAACGCCGTGGCAGCTCGAACAGCGGCTCGAAAGCCTCGAGGCCAAGATTCAGGGGCTCGAATCGGCGTTGGAGGGCCGCGCCGAAACGTTAGCGCGGCCGGACGACATCGATCAGGCGGAGTTGGCGAGGTTGGGACGAGACCATGCCCGGCTCGAAGCCGAATTGCTGGCAGCTCTCGGTGATTGGGAGCAGACGACGACAGCCCTCGCCGCCGCCAGGGGCGACCGCTAACGGTCGCAGGAGATCGAATCGAGAGCCGGGTGCCCACCCCCTTCCGCGGGCATGCATAGAATAGGGCATGAAACGCGTTCGGTACCGTAGTTTCGATGGCGTCCACTGGGGTGAGCTCGAAGGTGGATCGGTCCACCAGTTGGCCTCGATTCTAGGACGTAGAAGTGGTCATGTCGTTTCGCTATCCGAGGTGTCGCTGATGCCGCCCTGCGACCCCAATGTTATCGTCTGTGTCGGAAAGAACTATGCCAAACACATCGCAGAAATGGGAGGTGGTAGCGACCTCCCTTCGGAACCCGGCCTGTTTCTGAAAGGGCTCAACACCCTACGCGGTCCTGGGGACGCAATCCCCTACCCGAGCTGGACTGAAGACCTCCACTTCGAAGGAGAGCTGGCGGTGGTCATTTCCCGCACGATGCGCAACGTTCCTGCGGCCACAGCTCTCGAGTACGTGCTGGGCTACACCTGTGCCTGCGACGTTACGGCCCGCGACCGGCAGCGGTCGGACCTACAGTGGATTCGGGGTAAGGGCGCCGATGGCTTCTGCCCGGTCGGCCCCTGGCTCGAAACCGATCTAGATCCCAGCGATGTAGCGGTGCAGACCGTGGTCAACGGCGACCTCCGGCAAGACGGACATACCCGGGACCTCATCTTCGATGTCCCCACGGCCCTCAGCTATATCAGCTCCTTCATGACGCTCGGTCCAGGCGACCTGGTCCTGACCGGGACACCGGACGGCGTTGGACCGCTGGCGGTCGGCGACACCGTTGAGGTTACCGTTGCCGGGGTCGGAACGCTGTCTCTGCCGGTCGAAGCGGAGCAACGGGTCTCACCGTGACGGAGCCCGAGGATCTCGGTGGCATCTTTCTGATCGATACCCGACACGGCGGCCTCGCTCGGACGGTCGGGGTGTTCGTGGTACCCCTCGAGGACGGGCGTTTCGTCTTGGTCGAAACCGGACCCGGTTCGACGCTTGCCAGCGTTCGCGGCGGCATTCGCACATTGGGCTTCGATCTCGGCGGCCTGGCCGCGATCCTGGTAACCCACATCCATCTCGATCACGCCGGAGCGGCCGGTGCCCTGGCACGCGAATCGGGAGCCACGGTGGTGGTTCATGATCGTGGAGCGCCGCATCTGATCGCCCCAGATCGACTGCTGGCCAGTGCCACACGGATCTATGGCGACGCCATGGAGCGCCTGTGGGGAGCTATGCTGCCGGTGCCCGAGGACCAAATTCACAGCGTGTCGGGCGGCGAAACGATAGCGCTGGGAGGCCGCTCCTTCGGTGTCATAGAGGCCGCCGGACATGCCAGACACCAGGTGGCGTTCCATCTCGACGACGGCAGCCTCTTCACCGGTGACGCCGCGGCCATCAGACTTCCCGGGTCGTCGGTGATTCGGCCTGCCCTGTCGCCCCCCGAAACCGACCTCGAGGCCTGGCAGGGCACCATCGAACGCCTGACAGCGCTCACCCCTCGGCGGCTGCTCCTCACGCACTTCGGTGAGGTCGCCGAAGTCGACCGACACTTGGCAGCTGTGCCGCGTCGCAATCGGCTGTGGGCGGACGAGGTGCTTGCCGGACTTCGCGCCGGCGAGAGCGACCGGCTTCTCGAGCAACGGGTCGAGGTGCTTTCCCAGCACGAGCTTCATGAGGACGGTGCTGGCGACGCTGTGATCGCAGCTCATCGGGTTAGCAGCAGTGCCGCGATGACGGTGATGGGCCTCAAACGCTACTGGCACAAGCACCACCCCGAGGCACTCGTCGGGGCGCCGCGAGGCTGAGTCGCGTGCCGGCCAGTAGTCGCGATCCCCAAAGCTGGCCCGCCCGCCTTGCGGTCTTCGCTTCGGGCCGCGGCAGCAATCTCGGGGCGCTGCTGGACGCGTTCCCGTCGGGAGGGGCTACCGCCGAGGTCGTGCTGGTCGTCAGCAACCGTACTGGGTCGCGGGCGCTGGAACGAGCCCGACAGAGCGGCGTTGATTCGGTCTTCATCGACGACGCCTCCATGCCGGCCTTTGAGGCCGCGGCCAAGGACCGATTGGACCGGTTCAAGGTCGACCTGATCTGTCTGGCGGGGTTCATGCGCCTCCTGTCTGCAGACTTCGTGACCGAGTATGAGGGCAAGATCCTGAACATCCACCCCAGCCTGCTGCCCGCATTCCGAGGGCTCCATGCCCAGCGACAGGCGTTGGAGGCAGGTGTAGACGAGAGCGGATGCACCGTCCATTTTGTCGACGCGGGGATCGATACCGGACCGACGGTGCTGCAACGGACGGTCCCGATCTACCCAGACGACACAGAGCGGCAACTCTCCGCCAGGATCCTTGCACAGGAGCACGGCGCTTACCCCGAAGCGATTCGACGGGTAGTGGCCCGCGTGAAGGGAAATGGCGAGGCCGAATGAAAGTGCTGGTCATCGGTTCCGGCGGCCGAGAACACGCCCTGGCTTGGGGATTGAACCGGTCTGGAAGCGTCTCCGAGGTGGTCGTCAGCCCGGGCAACGCCGGCATGGAACCCGCTACGAGAGTGGTGCCCGGGTCGCTGCTCGTCCCCGACGTTCTGCGTTTGGCCGGTGACGAGCGGCCAGACCTCACCGTCATCGGCCCCGAAGCCCCATTGGTCGCAGGGCTAGCGGACGAACTTCGGGGCAATGGATTCGCTGTCTTCGGTCCCAATGCGGCCGCCGCCCAACTCGAGGGTTCGAAGCGCTACGCCAAACAGTTCATGGTGCGCCACGGTATTCCGACAGCTGCCTACCAGACATTTTCCGAACCCGAAGCGGCGCTGTCCTATCTCGAGTCGGCCGCACTCCCGGTGGTGGTAAAGGACTCGGCCCTCGCTGCCGGTAAGGGCGTCACCATCGCCCACAACCACGAACAGGCCCGGGCGGCGGTGGTGGAGATCTTTTCGTCCGCTCCGGCCGAGGTCGTGGTCGAGACCTTCCTCGAGGGCCAGGAGCTCAGCCTCCTGGTGTTGACCGACGGCTCCGACTACCGGACGTTGCCACCCGTTCAGGACTACAAGCAGGCGTTCGATGGCGATCGGGGCCCGATGACGGGCGGAATGGGCACGGTCGCCTCGGCGCAACTGCTGGACGCAGAGGTCCTGAGGAATCTCGTGACCTCCGTGGTCGAACCGACGCTGGCAGGCATTCGCTCGGACGGGATGGACTTTCGCGGCGTCCTCTTCATCGGTCTGATGTTGACCTCGCAAGGGCCCAAGGTACTCGAGTACAATGTGCGCTTCGGAGACCCGGAGACGCAAACCCTGATTCCGTTGCTCGACTGCGATCTCGGGTCGCTACTCGCGGCCGTTGCCCAGCGTCGCCTCGGTGGGTTCGACCTCGCCTGGGAGGTGGGCGCGAGCGCCTGTGTGGTGATGGCGGCGCCCGGCTACCCCGGGCGCTATTCGACCGGCATTCCCATCGACATCCCGGGCGACCTCGGCCCGGAGGTGACGGTGTTCCACGCCGGTACCGCCAGCGTTGGTGGCCGTCTCTTGAGCGCGGGAGGCCGGGTCTTAGGGGTGACGGCGCAGGCTTCAGACATCGACGCTGCCGTCGTCCGGGCCTACCGGGCTGTGGCGCAGATATCCTTTCCCGGAGCCCACTATCGGACCGACATCGGAGGGCGTCTCCTGCAGGGGTAGGCGCGTCCACCTGCTCGCGCCACCGCAGCTTCTGATGGTACCGACAGACGACCGCCATTCCGAAGAAGGCGCGGTACACTGGAAAAAACGCCAACCTGGCGCCAGGAGGACACCGTGGGAGCGTTCGAACGCATCGGAACCATCATCAGAGCCAACCTCAACGACCTTCTTACCCGTGCCGAGGATCCCGAAAAGATTATCAATCAGACGCTGATGGACATGCGCCAGGCCCAGTACGAAGCGCGCATGGAGGTGGCCGAAGCGATCGCCGAGGGCAAGAAGCTCGAGCGCGATCATCAGCACAATGTCGACGAGGCCGAGACGTGGGTAGCTAAGGCCGAACAGGCCCTAAAAGCCGAACGCGAAGATCTGGCCCGCGAAGCGCTCAGACGCAAGCAGTCCAGTGAAGATCTGGCGAACGGCCTCAAGGAGCAGCTCGACGCGCACCAGGGCATGGTCGAGCGCCTCAAAACGCAGCTAAGGGCGCTCGACGCCAAGATCGGCGAGGCGGAGCGCAAGCGCCAGCTGCTGATAGCCCGACAGAAGCGGGCGGAGGCGCAGCGCTCGGTGAGTGCCGCCATGGCCCGCACCGATACCCGCAAGGCGTTCGAGGCCTTCGACCGAATGGAAGACAAGATCAACGCCATCGAAGACACCGTGGAGGCTGAAGAGGAGCTGGTTGCCGACCTCAGCCTCGACGACGAATTCGCCTCCCTCAGCGTCGACGAAGGGTTGGAGGATGAGCTCGCCGCCCTCAAGGCGAAAATGGCTGCGGAGAGTAGCTGAGCGTTCGGAGCGGTCATGGGTATCGCGGTCGAAGTAGGTCTGATCTTCGTGCTGCTGCTCGGCCTTGGGGTGTGGGGCATCGCCACCGGGGTGCGGGTTAGCCGCACGCACCGCGCTGCCGGTGTAAGTCCGCAGCAGCTGGCCGCGCTGGCCCAGCCGTATCGCGGCGTCCTGGGCGAGGCTGCCGATATTCAGAAGGACGTGAACCAGCGTGTTCGGGAGGCCCCGGCCCCGCTGCGGAAGGACCTCGTCGACCTCAGCCAACGGATTTCCAGGCTGATCGAGCGAGCCTATCCCAGGGCTCGACACGGCACGACCCTGGCAGGCTACCTGCTCGAGCTGGAGAGCGATGACCCGCAGTTTCAGCAGACATCGGAGGCAGCCACCCGGGTCGAAACCGAGTTGGAACATTTCCTCGCTCGAGACGGATCGACACGGCACGACCCTGGCAGGCTACCTGCTCGAGCTGGAGAGCGATGACCCGCAGTTTCAGCAGACATCGGAGGCAGCCACCCGGGTCGAAACCGAGTTGGAACATTTGGACACGCTCAAGGCGCTGCGAGGCAAGATCTATCAGCTGCTTACCAACGCCACGTCGCTCGAGACGGATAGCCGTCTCGGAGATGACCTGCACGATGTCCTCATTGAGGTGGAAGCCCTCGAGGAGGCCTTCCGCGAGGGTTAGGTCCAATCTTGAGGTTCTTCATGTTGGGGCCGCGAAACCTGCGGTAGGCTGGACCCATGGGACGTCTTACCGGCCTGGTGCCGGTCCTATTCGCCGTTGTGGTCCTGTTCGCCGCCTGCGTGCCCACGGAAGAGGGCGAACGCGTCGGGGTCGAACAACTTAGTGGACAGATCAGCTACTACCCGCAGGAGACTGGAGCGATTTGGCAGTACCTCCCGAGCGAAGCGTTGATCGACGAGCCGAGGCTCTTCTCCACGGTGGAGGGTCCGACGGTTCTGGACGGTGAAGTGTGGATTGCGTGGCGATCCGCTGGTCGCGGAATCGATATCGGACTCTTCCGTCAATACCGTGACGACGGGGTGTACCTCCGCCGCAAGGAGCAGCCCGGTACCATCTTCACGTTCGACCCGCCGATCCGCGAGCTACCTACCGAGGGCACCCTACGCGTCGGCGCCAACTGGGCGGGGAGCACCGAGGTGCTGGCGGAGTTTCCGGCGGCCCCGGACGGGGCCCAAACGACGACCCTGATGGTGGACTACGTGTACACCGTGGTCGACCAGCGGACCGTGACGCTGTTAGCCGGCGAGTTTGAGGTGTTCGTGTTGAACTTCGTCACCAGGACCTTCGACGATGAGGGCACGATCATCGAGGAATTGACCCAGGAGATCTGGTTCGCGCCGTTCGTAGGAGAGGTGCGCACCGACAGCGGCTACTTTCTGGTCGGATCGAATTTTCTGGAGGCGCCAGCGGCTCAGGGGGAGCCGGCACCGGCACCGTAGCGTGTCGGTATAGCCGTTACGGTGCGGCCCCTTTGCTAAACTCGGGACAGGTTCGAAGGGGAGGCCATGGCACTGTTAGAGCACATCAACTTGCCAGAAGACGTCAAGAGGGTCCCCAGAGAGCAACTCCCCGCGTTGGCAGCGGAGCTTCGCGACGAGATCGTACGGGTCTGTTCGGTCACCGGGGGGCATCTGGCTTCCAGCCTTGGCGCCGTCGAGCTCACGGTCGCATTGCACTATCTGTACGACTCGAGCCGCGACCGCCTTATCTGGGATGTAGGACACCAGACCTATGGGCACAAGATCCTGACCGGCAGGAAGGATCGGATCGATACCTTGCGGAAGCCCGGTGGCCTGGTCGGCTTCACAACCAGCAGCGAATCCGAACACGACGCACTGACCGTCGGCCATGCCAGCACCAGCTTGGCTGCCGCTTTAGGCATGGCGATGGCACGCGACGCCCGAATGGACCCCTACGATGTCGTAGCCGTGATCGGTGACGGGGCCCTTACCGGTGGTATGGCGCTGGCCGCTCTGAACCAGATCGGCCACGTCAAGCCTAGAGTCACCATCGTCCTAAACGACAACGAGATGTCCATCAGCGAAAACGTTGGCGCCTTGACGCACTACCTCAGGACGCTTCAGGTCCAGTCGTGGTTCCAGCGGGCAGAGGCCAGAGGTCGGGAAGCCCTCACCGGCATGTGGGAGCCGTTGGCAGAGATCGGCAGCCGGGCCAAAAAAGCCGCGCGACGCTTCTTCGACCCTGCGAGCAACAACCCCTTCCACGCCATGGGGCTCCGCTATGTGGGACCCGTTGACGGGCACGACGTGCTGCAACTCCTCTACTATCTCGAACATATCAAGCAGCTCGACGGGCCCACCATGCTTCACATCGTGACCAAGAAGGGCAAGGGCTACGGCGTTGCCGAAGATGATCCGATCACCTGGCACGGAGCGTCCAAGTACGACCCCGACAATCCCATACCCGCCGGCAAGCCGTACCAGTGGTTCAACGCCTTTGGCGACGCCGCCATCGCGATGGCCGAGCACGACGATCGGATCTGGGTCATCACCCCGGCGATGCGCGAGGGCAGCGGTCTGGTGGAATTTAGCCGTAAGCATCCAGATCGGTACCTCGATGTCGGGATCGCCGAAGACGTAGCGGTGACGGTAGGTGCAGGGCTGGCGCTGCGTGGGGAAAAGCCGATCATCGCCATCTACAGCACCTTTTTGCAGCGCGGCTACGACCAGGTCATCCACGACGTGTGTATCGAGAATCTCGATATGATCTTCGCCATCGATCGGGCCGGACTCGTTGGCGGAGATGGCGCAACCCACCAGGGAATCTACGACATGGCCTTTCTCAGAGCCTTGCCCAACATGTCCGTCGCCATGCCGAAAGACGCCCTCGAGATGCGCGCCATGCTGAAGGCCGCCTATCGGCGCAAGGGGCCGAAAGCCATCCGCTGGCCTCGAGGTGGCACCAGCGCCGTCCCCGAAGCGCAGTTTGATGCCTGGCCCGACTTGGAGTGGGGTAGCTGGGAGATCCTCAAGGCAGGTTCCGAGGTTCAACTTCTCGCCATCGGTCCCACAGTAGACTACGCTCTCGAAGCCGCCGCCGCCGACCCCAGGGTCGGGGTGGTCAATGCCAGATTTGTCAAACCCCTCGACCGCGAGTTGCTGCTCCACTTGGCCTCCGAGAACCGAGTCCTGGTAACCGTGGAGGATCATGCGCTCTACGGCGGCCTCGGATCCGCTGTCGCCGAGGTCCTGGCCGAATCCGCTTCACAGATAAAACTTATTCGCCTCGGCGTGCCCGATAGGCCCGTGCCCCACGGGAATCCCCAAGATCAGCACGAGGCTTTCGGTTTTGGTCCTCAGGGGCTCAAAGAACGCCTCGCTGCGCTAGACCTCACTCCGATGGTGGCCGAAGCGAGCGACTGATCGGTAACCACATCCGGCCCCTGCGGCACACTGTCGCAAGGAGGGGTTATGGAAGTTTTCGAGACCTTTGCACCAATTGTCGCGTATGGGCTTTTTGGTCTGCTCGAGGTCTTCGCAGGCTACCGACTGTTTCGAGTGCTGGTCGTTCTCCTCGGTGTCCTTACAGGGCTGACCTTCGGTCCACAGGTCTACGCTACGCTGGTTGGTGGCACCGTGGACAACACCATGGCGTCGCTGCTCGTCAGTTTCATTGCGGCCGTGGTGTTTGGGGTCCTGGTGTTCTACGCTTATGGGGCGGGCGTCTTCTTGTGGGCAGGCCTGGTCGGCTACACGGTGGCCGGCGCCTACCTCGACGGCCCGCTCTTCCCGCTCGTGGTCGGGGTCGTGTTCGGCCTGCTGGTCGCCCTGCTGGAACGGCCTCTCATCATCCTAGTGACGAGCCTCCATGGGGCCTGGCTGGCGTTGGTCGCCACCTCGGTGCTCGTGAGTCCCGGTATGGCCATCACACCGCTTCCTGCTGCCTTGCAGGCGCCAGCCCTGAGCGATCAGCCGTTGTTGCTGGTGGCAGGGGTGTTCCTTGCCTTGGCCGGGATTATCGTGCAACGGGCGACCCCGAGCCGGATGGAGGGCATTGGCAGGCATCGCCAACGTCGTTGACAACGCCGTTTCTACCCGGTATTATGCCTTTCGCTCGTGCCCCTTCAGGCGCGTTTGTGGAGCCGTAGTGTAGCGGTTAGCGTATCTGCCTGTCGAGCAGAAGGTCACGGGTTGGATTCCCGTCGGCTCCGCCAGCAAAACGGAGGAATCTTCACCCTGGACGAGGTTCCTCTCGGCACGGCCAGGTAGCTCAGTTGGTAGAGCACACGACTGAAAATCGTGGTGTCGGCAGTTCAATTCTGCCCCTGGCCACCACCAGCCCTCAGTGGTCATCCTTCAAGTAGAATCGTACCGGGAGGTCTCTTGGCGCATGCCAATGTAGCTCAGAGGTAGAGCAGCCGATTCGTAATCGGCAGGTCGTCGGTTCAACTCCGACCATTGGCTCCAAAGGAAGCCCCGTCACAGACGCGAATCTGGGCGGGGTTCTAACTCGCACTTGCACTGCCTACCCCCGATTTTATCCCCAAAGGCTTCATTGTGGTGCTGTGCCGAGGAGCTCGGCGAGGCTTGGTGCAGGCTCGCGCTGATGCCGTTCGAACAGATGCCCGTAGAACCGCAGGGTCACCGCGTGTCGAAGCACAGCGCTTACACGGTGAAAAACCTGCTGGCTGACCTGGGCGGGTCGATACTACACCTCCGGGGGCGCTCGATCTCTCCTGGTAACCCTTCTAATGAGGTGTTTGCGTAAGGTGGATCATGAAGACACTCCGCCCGGCGCAGAAGTGGGTGTATTTCCTTGGCTGGTGGGGGCAGCTGATTCTCGATGACACCACCATCATCATTACCACTGAGCGCAACGAGCTGCCGATCCGTGAGGCTAAGGAGTACTTCTATCAGCTCTACCGCAGGAACGAACCGGTGATAACGGTAATGTGGAATGCTGCTGCTGTGGTCATCACGGCGTGCAGCATTCAGAAAACGCGGGTGGTGCTTACAGTCGAGCGGGCCTAGCTTTGGGGGCTGCTCAGGTGGCCGTCAGGTGGCCTCTCGAGGTCTTGATTGAAGGTGAATCCTGGATTAGTGAGGTCGACGAGCCACTGGTCGAGGAACTCGTCTAGTTCGGCGTAGCACACCTTGTTCCAAAGAGCCTGACCAGGTACCTGCTGAAATCCTACTCGAGCTGCGTCGTCCGTTCGAGGGGAGACGGTTGACCACCCCCACCCATACCCCCAACCAGACGGCCGCGGACTCCATCAGGCGCCCCAACCCCGTCGTCGGTCACTCAAGACATCGCCGGCCGCTACTGCGAATGACCACTATTGGGTGTGGGAGGGTTACGCTTTGGAGCCCTTTCGTAATCGGCAGGTCGTCGGTTCAACTCCGACCATTGGTTCCACCTGCTCCGGATAGGGAGGAGCATGCCCCCAAAGTGTGACTGGGGGCATTTCCTTTGCCTCGTTGTTGTCCCGATGCCGAAGCTCGCTCCGTGGCTGCCTTTCAGGGGTGTCGTCCGGCGGTGCCAGGCACTCTACGGTGATGTTCGATCCTTGGCTGGCTCGGAGTCGCGGTTGGCGCTCTCGTGCGCCTCGAGCCCGTTGCTGGTAGTTGGCCTCGGGGTGACCCGCGGCAGGAGTTGGATCGCGACGACGCCAGTCCTAAGGTACTCGGTGAATGTCATCCAGCGAGGACGGCTGTTTCGACCTTTGCGGATGCGTTCAGCCTGCATGGTAGCCAACCTCGGCGACTGGAACCGGGACTACCGGTTCACCGGTGAATGGTTTGGCCGGTTCACGCCCTTTGAAGCCCGGAGCTAGGATGTTGGGGTATCTTTTCGTGCTGGTGCGCGAGACCTTGCGGCTAGTGACGACGCTTGCCCGGTCGTAGGGGTTGGCCGTGGGATTGCCGGTGAGGGCGCCCGGTTCGCCGGTCGTGGCCGGAGCGTTGGTGGTTCCGGGTGCGAGACCGTTGCCATTGAGTACCAGGGCGATCAGGACCAGTACCAGCGAGGTGACGACGACCGCAGCGAGAGCGGTTCTTGCAGTCTTGGTGGTGTTTGCGTTCATGAGTAGTCCTTTCGGGTGGAGCTCGGGGGTCGTTCGGTTTCTGGGCCAGTTGCCGAAGCGATGTGCGAGTTCTCGTTCATGGCGGGGGCTCCTTTCCGCGGCCGTACCCGGTGGGGTACCGGGGTGCCTGTTCGGCTGCCCCTAGGAGTAGCGATTTGCCCCCCAAGAAACCCCCAAGATGGGTTTGGCGTTTTTTAGGGAGATCTTTTCGGGCCTGTGTGGATGCCTCGGTTCGCGATGGCGCTGGGTGACCGCCATGGTCGGCACACCACAAGGAAAACACCCACTGACGGTTCAGTGGATGTTTTTCCTGTGTTTGGTAGCTTGAAAGCCTAGCTTTGGTCAGGATCTGGCGTATTTTTTTGGAAGCAGAAGCGCCTACGCAATCGTCCCGCGACTCTTACAAAAATCTTACTCGAGCACGAACCTGCCGTCGGGGACAGGTCACCGCAATCTCCCGCGGTCGCTCCAGAGGGCCTCGAGTCGCAGGCCCACCAGCCCCTTTGTTAGCGGTCGTCTCGTTCCCGTGCGGATCTCTATCCGACGTTCCACACCAGATCGGGAACCTCGGCGTTTTCGTGGGCTTTGGAGTACGCTGCACGCTGAGCGTCCGCGAGGGTCTCGCGAGCGCCTCGCAGGCGGCCGCCCTGTTCGGGCAGATCGACTTCGAAGAGCCAGGGCCACTCGTCGCCGAAATCCTGGCCGTTGGCCAGGGCAACGACGACCGACTCCTTCAGCATTACCCGGAGGGAGCAGCCCGCAAATGTGGCTAAATAGTTCGCACCTCGTTGCGCCCAGGCGATCATGCCCTAATTATTAAGGTATTTCGCTCGAAAAATCAAGCCCTGTCGTGACCATGACCGACTCGAGCGCAAAAGCTGGTTGTGTAACTTTCGTGAGGACCGCCGAGCCGGCGGACCGCTATAACGGGGAATAGAGGTGCCACCATGAACAGAATTCGCCCGCTGATCGCTGCGCTCGCCCTCACCGCCCTCGCTGCCTGTCTGGGCCAGCAAGCGTTGGAAGGAACCACCCCTGCGCCCGCCTTTCCCGAGGGACTGGATTGGCTCAACAGCGAGCGGGCCTTGACCCTGGAGGACCTGCGAGGCAAGGTGGTCATCCTCGATTTCTGGACCTACGGCTGCATCAATTGCATCCACATGATCCCGGTGCTCAAGCAGCTCGAGGAGGCCTACCCCGACGAGCTGGTGGTCATCGGCGTGCATTCGGGGAAATTCGATAACGAACGTGACACCGGGAACATCGCCTCCATTGTGGCCCGCTACGAGCTCGAGCATCCTGTCGTCAACGACCTCGATTTCGCGGTGTGGCGGGCGTACGGCGTCCGGGCCTGGCCGACCTTCATGGTGATCGATCCGGTCGGCAAGGTTGTGGGTCAACACTCTGGCGAAGCGCCGTTCGAACTGTTCGATAGCGTCATCACGAGGCTGCTCGCCACCTTCGAACCGCGGGGTGAGCTCGACCGTAGCCCACTCCCGATCGGCCCCCAGCTCGAAGCGGTGGCGCGGCCCTTGCTGTTCCCAGGCAAGATCTTGGCCGACGATGTGGGTGGGCGACTGTTCATCAGCGACAGCAACCACAACCGTATCGTGGTGACCAGTCTCGAGGGGGACGTGCAGCATGTGATCGGATCGTCGGAGGCCGGTTTCCGCGACGGGTCGTTCGAGGTGGCGAGCTTCTTCCGACCGCAGGGAATCACCTTGGCGGATGCAGACACGCTCTATGTAGCCGACACCGAGAACCACGCCATCCGCCGGGTAGATCTGGCCGCGCGCACCGTCACCACGGTGGCGGGCACCGGCGGCCAGGTTTACATGCAGTTCCAAGTGGCCCAGGCCGCCGTAACGGGGCTCAATTCCCCTTGGGACGTTCTCGCTGTCGACGGCAGGGTGTTCATCGCCATGGCCGGTCAGCACCAGCTGTACGTCCTCGAGCCGGCCACCGGGACCCTTCGTCTGCACGCCGGTACCGGCCGCGAGGAGCTGCTCGATGGGCCGCAGCTCGAAGGAGCTCTGAACCAGCCTAGCGGTCTGGCCACAGACGGTCAGCAGCTCTTCTTCGCGGACAGCGAAGCGAGCGCTATTCGTAGCGCCGGGCTCGACACGACCGGAAACCTCGAGACGATCGTGGGTCTGGGTCTGTTCGAGTTCGGCGACGTCGATGGCATCGGCGACGCGGTCCGGCTGCAGCACCCCTTGGGTCTGGCGCTGGTAGACGACGATCTGTACATCGCCGATACCTACAACCACAAGATCAAACGGCTCGTGCTCGGCACCGGAGAAGTGCAGACGGTTGCCGGCGGCGACGTCGACGGGTGGCAGGACGGCGACGCCCTCGCCGGGCTGCTCGCTGAACCCGGTGGGCTCAGCTATGGCGCCGGGCGACTGTTCATCGCCGACACCAACAACCACGCCATCCGAATCCTCGACCTCGACACGGGCGAACTCACGACCTTGGCCTTGCGCGACCCGCAGAGCCTGTTGATGGATAATTTCGCCTCAGCGGTAGCCGACGGCGCGGTCCGGCTTCCGGCGGCGACGGTAGCCCCTGGCGTTAGCGAGCTTCGGATCACCATCGAGCTTCCCGAGAACCATCGTCTGAATGGGCTGGCGCCGTTAACCGGCTACTTCGCCAGCGAGAGCGGGGTCGTCAGCTTCGGCGTGCCCGACTTCAGCGCCGTCGAGCCCGAGCTGCCCATCGTGATCCCGGTCGAAGTGGCTCAGGGCGACGACGTCATCAGCGCCGAGCTGACCATCTACTACTGCAGCTACGACGCGGTCGAGCTGTGCTTTATCGACCAGGTGACGCTGGAACTGCCGGTGACGGTCTCGGACGATGGTGGGGACGGTCTCGATATGCTTCACGTGCTGCCCAAGCCTTTCGACCAGGACCCCCTATAGCGGGGTGGAACAGCTGGGGCCAGGCAACCCTAGCCGAAGAGGCCGCGAACCACGA
The DNA here is from genome assembly GCA_963662295.1 of Trueperaceae bacterium. Taxonomy (GTDB): domain Bacteria; phylum Deinococcota; class Deinococci; order Deinococcales; family Trueperaceae. The sequence continues at coordinate 1,730,116 of OY759346.1, read as the reverse complement.
AGGCGAGGTTGGCTGGGCGTTCTGCCAGGCGGCGGCTGAAGTAGCCATACCAATCGGAGCCGAAGGGGACGTAGACGCGCACCGGGTGGCCGTCGGCCATGAGCCGCTTCTGAAGCTTCGGCCGCACGCCGTACAGAAGCTGAAATTCGTAGTGGGCGGCGCCGATCCCAGCCCCCCGTACGAAGGCGGCCACCTCGTCGAGAAGCCGCTCATCGTGGCTGGCTATGTCGATCTTCGCTCCGCCCTCGAGGCCGGCATAGACGAGGTCGCGCAGCGCCGCATCCACCTCGACCTTGTCCTGCATAGCGACCTCGGGACCTTCGCGGTAGGCACCCTTGACCAACCGTAGTTCCGGTTTGGGGTCGAGGTCGAGAAGCCGCTCGAGATCGCTGGGGGTGCGATGAAGGTAGCTCTGGAGGACGGTCGAAAGGTGGTGGTGGCCGCGCCTCACCAGGCTCTCGAAGAGCTGAAGGGTTCGCTCGACATACGGCGAATTCTCCATGTCGAGACATACCGAAGTCCCGGCCTGGCGAGCGGCCTCCAGGATTCGCCGCCCGTGGTCCTCGGCCAGGCTCGGATCGAGTGCCAGACCGATCTGGGTCGGCTTCACGCTGAGGGCTGGCGGCACCTCTAGGGTGGCCAGCCGCTCGAGTACCGTTACGATCGCTCGGGTGGCGTCGACCGCCGCCTCTTCGGACCCTGCGTACTCTCCGAGCATGTCGAGGATGACGGCCCGGCCGCTAGCCTGGATCGAGCTGACGGTTGCCAGGGCCTCATCGAGGTCCTCGCCAGCCACGAAGCGGCCAACCCCTAGCCTGGGACCGTACCGTTCGACGACGCGCCTGACGGCAACGGCGTCGGCCACAGCGAGCAAGCTTCGTCGATACAGGCGCTCGAACATCGTTGCTCCTTACAGCGGCTCTGGGGTCCTCGAAAGCAGACCGAAAGGGAACCTCAGGACATTCTATCGGATGGCCATTTTCACTTCTCGTGGGTGTTAAGAAAATGAAGTAAAACTTCGAACACCGAGCCCTGAAATGGGCTGATACGCTTTGATCAAGTGGAGCGATTGGCGACGAAACACGATGTTGACAGGATCGCCATCGTTGCGTTCCAAAGTCGGAGCAGCCTCGCGTCAGAATGCCTTCAGGTGGCGCCGTGAAGGTCTATTTCGTCCGCCATGGCGAGACCGACTACGGCTTGATGGAGACGCGCGGTGTGCGGGGTTGGGCGACCTCGTTTGCACCACTCACGCCCCTCGGCCGGCTCCAGATCGATACCATCGCCAAAGACTTCAGACTCGAGGAGGCCGAAGCCATTCTGTGCAGCAGCTACGCCCGGGCGCTCGAGTCGGCAGCACTCCTCAGCCGAACGCTTAACAAACCGCTCTATGTGGAGTACGATCTCCACGAATGGCTCCCCCACAAGAACCCCTTGGCGGACATCGACGCCACCCTGTTATCGCAAGCAAACGAGACCCTTACCACCGAACGGCACCTTCCTGACGATCCGCCGTGGGAGAGCCTCGAGGAAGTACGGCTGCGGGTTCTGGGGGTGCTCGCTCGCTACCGACACGTCGGCACGGTGGTCGTTGTGACCCATGCGGTTGTGATCGGGAGCATCGTGGGCCTGCAACGGATGATCGATCATGCCGAGATCGTGCCATACGACCTTGACGATGTCGAGGTGGCTGAAGTGCTGTCGGTGGTAGACCCTTAGCCAGCGTTCAGGTCCGGCGAATCCAGGAGCTCACCCATCGGCCGTCAGAAACCAGGCCGCCAGCTACCCGATCTTCGGGTGTTCGAAACAAAGAGATTGTGGAATCGATCCAGTGCCGCTAACCCGATCAGCGGATGCCGTGGAGAATCTCCTCTAAACCCTGGGGGTCGCGCAGAAAGATCTCCCGCGGGCGCGTTTCGATAACGCCTTCGGACTCGAGCACTTTGAGTGCCCGGGTCACCGTCTCCCGGCTGGTGCCAGCCAGGTTGGCCAGCTCCTGATGGGTCAGCCGAACCAGGGCGCGGTCGTCATCCAGGAAATCGATCACGCCGCCTCGGTAGAGCCGCAGCAGCACGTAGGCTACCCGTCCCTGGGCGTCCTTGTAGGAGAGGATCTGAGACTCGTCGTCCATACCCCTGAGCCTCCGTGCGAGGGTGGCCGTGACGTTTCGGCCGATGGTTGGAAAGTCCGTTGTGAGGCGGTTGAAGTCATCGTGGAAAAGCAGATACGCCGTGACCTCCCCTAACGTAATGGCGGTGGCGCTGCGGGCAGCCTCACCGACCAACGCCATCTCGCCGAAAAACTCGGGAGGTTGCAGGATCGCCAGGGTCTTCTCATGACCCCCGAGATCGACTTTCGAGAGTTTGATCAGTCCGCTGGCAAGAATATAGAGGGCCTCGCCGACATCGCCCTCCTGAAATACGGTGGTCTGGGACTCGTAGCGGCGAAACTGAACCGCCGCGGACGCGATCTCCAACGACCGCTCCGGGGCTTTTTCGAAGAGCGGAACGGATTCGAGGAAGCGCTTGATATCGTTGTCTCGTCCTTCGACCATGTCTCCTCCGGCGAAGTATCGAACCTGGGATGGCATTAAGTTCAGTGCCTAGTATAGTAACGTCATGCCCGCCGTGCTGGCGTGTAATAGCATATACCGTTCCTTTTCGCTGCCAGACGGGCGCCTTCAGGTGCTCGCAGGTGTCGACCTCGTGGTCTTGGCCGGTGAGACGATCGCAATCCTAGGCCCGTCAGGTTCCGGCAAGAGCACGCTTATTCACCTGCTTGCAGGCCTCGACAGCCCGGACCACGGTGAGATCTGGTGGGGAGATTTCCCGGTTCACGAACATGAGCCCCAGCAACTCGCCAGCCGGCGATCGCGCCTGGTCGGCCTGGTGTTTCAGAATCACTACCTCTTGGAGGATCTGACGGTCTTGGAAAACGTTACCTTGCCGGGCCGCATTCTCGGCCGCTGGGACCGCCAGCGAGGGCTCGAACTCCTGGAGGCTATGGGCCTCGAACAGCGCGCCGGCTCGAGTACGCATACGCTCTCGGGGGGTGAACGCCAGCGGGTCGCTGTTGCCCGGGCCCTCTACCTCGAACCTCCGCTCGTTCTGGCCGACGAGCCCACCGGTAGCCTGGACCGCGACAACGCCCGGGCGGTGTTCGACCTGCTGGTCGAACTGGCGGCGAAGGATGGCACCGCGGTCGTACTCGTCACCCACGATGAGAGCCTGGTAGCAGCCGTCGATCATAGATTCAGGCTCGAACGCGGCAAGCTGATCGATGACGGGTCCACCCTGGGCCACGACAGGGTGGTCATCGGACCGCATCCGAAAAATGTCTGATCGGAGCCCCGACCCAAGGCTCGGGCCCAACGGTTGAACCGTGAGCAAAAACGCAGCCGCCAGTTGCAATTCGGAACCGTGTGAGAGCGGCTGCTAAGCTTGGTCATGCCTAGCCATCTCCTCGATGACCTTCGCAGCTTCCTCGATCGTGATCAGATCGCAGCCAGCGACGCGATCCTGGACCAGCACGCCCGCGGCGAGTCGTTCGACCAAGCGGTCCGGCCGGAGGTGGTAGCGTTCCCAAAATCGACGGAGGAGGTTGCCGAAATCCTTCGCTACGCCAGCCAGCATGGTGTTCCGGTGACACCGGTGGCGGTCAACTCGAGCCTCGAAGGGCACACCGTGCCGCTGCACGGCGGGATCAGCCTGGACCTGGCGCGCATGGATCGAATTCTCGCTTTCAGCCCCGAAGACCTGTTGGTCGTGGTGCAACCTGGCGTCACCTATCCCCAGGTCAACATGCATACGCGGCGCAGCGGACTGTTCTTTCCGGTCGATCCCGGCGCCCACGCCTCGATCGGCGGCATGATCGCCACCAACGCCTCCGGAACCGCCGCCGTACGGTATGGGGTTACCGCCGACTACGTGCTGGCGCTCGAGGTGGTCACCCCCAGCGGTGAGGTCATTCGAACCGGTTCGCAAGCCCGGAAGAGCTCCAGCGGCTACAACCTCTCGCGTCTCATGTGTGGATCTGAAGGCACCTTGGGTGTCATCACCGAGGCCACCCTGCGGCTCAGCGGCCTTCCGGAAGCGGCAGCAGCAGCCCGCGTCCCCTTCGTGACCATCGAAGCGGCGACGCACTTTGCGACCGCCATCATCCAGGCGGGTGTGCCGGTAGCTCGCTGTGAATTGGTGGACGCTGCATCGATCGCGGCGATCAATACCCACCAGGACACCGAGTATCCTGTGGAGCCGACGATCTTCCTCGAATTCCACGGAAATGGACCAGGCGTCGAGGCGGATGTGGCCGTCGCTGCGGACCTTGCCGAAACGATGGGTGCCACGGCGTTTGAGGCCAGCCACGACGAAGCGTCCCGGGAGCGCCTTTGGGAGGCGCGGCACAACCTGTTTTACGCTCTCGTGGCGGCCAATCCCGGTGCCCGAAACATCACCACCGATGTGGCGGTGCCGATCTCGAAACTCCCGTACGCGGTCGATCGTGCGCTGATCTGCTGCGAGCGCGAAGGCCTCAGGGCCTATGCGCTCGGGCACGTCGGCGATGGCAATTTTCACCTGTGTATCTTCTATCGCGATGGACCGGAGGCCGAGGCGGTCGAGCGGGTGAGCCACGCCATGGTGATGCACGCCCTCGAGTCCGGTGGTACGGCCACCGGCGAACATGGCGTGGGGATTCGTAAGCTCAAGTACATGGCTGCCGAACACGGTCCTGCGTTGCCGGTAATGCAGAGCCTCAAGCGTGTTCTCGATCCAGCCGGCATCATGAACCCAGGTAAAAAGTTACCTGACTAGGCCGGATCGCGCTTTTTTTGGGGCTGTTTTTGGTGAGGGTATTGTGCCACTTGAGGGCTATGAAGCGGTGGCAAAAAATACCGGGACTCACGATCGGGCCGCATGCGGAAGCTGGAACCCGGGAGGCCTGGAAAACCGCAAGCACATTGCCGAGCAGCGCTGCAAGGAGGAGCGGCCTGCCTTCACCGATACCGGGGCCGCCCCCCCACACCAGGTCGCCTGCCACTTCTGGGACCGGCCCTCACCGGAGGGAACGGCCGCCCAATGAACTATTGTGGTTGAGTACTGGCACAACGCTGGAAGGGGGTATCCATCATGCAGGCCGCACAGAGCTCCAAAGAGGTACGACACCTCAAAGCCCTCACGCCGGACCAGGTCGACCGGTTCTGGACCGACGGCTTCCTCTCCATTGGGAAGTTGCTCACCGACGAGGAGATCGATCTCTACCGCACCGAATACGACCGCGAATTCGAACGGGCCCGCGCGGGCCTCGGCCGCTTCCGCAATATCGCCATCGACGACGCCGACGACCTCGAGGCGAAGAACCGCGCCGACACCCAGATGCTGCAGATTATGCAGATGTGCGAACGCAACCTCCACTTTCGCGAACTCCTCTACGAACCGCGCATCCTCGACATGATGGAGGACCTGCTCGGTCCCAACCTCCAGCTCTTCCACGACCAGGCGCTGTTCAAGCCGGCCCATCACGGCGGCCCTGTGCCCTGGCATCAGGACAACGCCTACTGGAAGTGCTCGCCGCCCAACCTGATCAGCTGCTGGCTTACTCTGGACGATGTGAACATTCACAATGGCGCTATGCAGTTCATCCCCGGCACCCACTTCCAGGCGGTGGAGCACGACCGGACGGCGGATACGAATGCGCTGCTCGTCCTGGGCGAACGGGTCGACGACGCCCGGGCCGTGGTGGTCGATCTGCCGGCGGGCGGGGTCACGCTGCACCACTGCCAGACGCTCCACCACACAGGGCCGAACGTCACGGAGCGACAGCGCCGCGCCTTCGCCATCCACTACATGACGCTGGGGACCAAGCGGCCGACGACGGGCGAGTACATCGAGGTGTCGTTCAGCCATCCCGTGCTGCGCATGCGGGCGTGATGAGGGAGATGGACCGTCAGCCTAACGCGGGAGCTCGACCAAATATCCAAGATTTACTTCGTCGGAAGGGATAATGAATGGTGAAGCTGCGGATAGTCATTTGATTCGTCGAGACAGGCCCGCAGAATATCGCTCGCTTCAGCTCTCTGCACAACCGCTCCAGCATGTTCGTCGACCGGATCGACCGCCGGTTCGGTCGGCTCGTTCGACAGCTATCTCTCGATGCCGCTGATCCGGACGAGCCACGCCCGGATCCGCGGCTGAACTTTTCGGACGGCATAGAAGAACGGCACGAACAGCAGCAGCATGATCCACATCACGGTGTCGGACACCAGAATTACGTCGCCGAACCAGGCGCTGGCCACCAGCCATGGCAAGCGGGCGATCATGGCCGCCAACCACAACTGGCGCACCGGGAGGCTGGTCAAGCCGGATGCCATGACCACGAAATCGAGATTGAACAGGAAAAAGATGATCCCCCAGACGGTTACCGAACGCACACCCAGAAACGCCTCTATTTCGTCCCATGTCTGCGGTCGAACCAACCTCTGAATCACATGGCGCCCGATCATGCGGGCGATCATCAGGGCGGTGAAAGCACCCAACGCCATGCCTACGATGCCGTAGAGGACGGCCGGCACGAAACCGAAGGCCGTGCCGCCCAGCGCACCGATCAGCGGGGTGGGAATGACCGGGACCAGCGCCGAAATCAGGAACGACCCCACATAGTAGAGGGGCGCAAGCCAACCGGCCTCGTTTATGAACATGCTGATTGCACTGACCATGGCGGTTCTCCCAATGGTACGGGCAAACGGCGCCGACATGGTCACTTGGGACGACCCGGGTACCATGAAGCCATGACGTCGCCGCTGCTGCTGCACCCGTCTCCGAGCCCGCGCCTGTGGGGTGGTACCCGCCTGGATCGCTTCCGCAAGGGCGGTGTCAGGGCGGGCGGCCAGCCGCTCGGGGAGCTGTGGCTGGCGTACGACGACAACGTCGTCGCGTCGGGACCTTTGGCCGGAAGGACGGTCGGACAGGTTGCCGGCGAACAGGGTGTGCAGTTCGTGGGTACCGTGCCCATGGCCCGCTATGGGGCTCGCGTACCGCTGCTGGCAAAGCTTATCGACGCGTCCGAGAAACTGTCGATTCAGGTTCATCCCGACGACGATTTCGCCCTGGAACACGAGGTCGCAAGCAGCCACCTCGGCAAGAGCGAGGCGTGGTACGTGCTCGCCGCCGATCCAGGGGCGGTCGTGGCGTGGGGATGGAACCGGGAGATGAGCGCCGTTCTGGTCCGGAAAGCGGTGGCCGAGGGTTCCCTCGAGGCCTTCATGAACCGCATCCCGATAGCTGCCGGCGACGTTGTCTACAATCCCGCAGGTACGGTTCACGCGATTGGCTCCGGGGTGTTTCTGTTCGAGATTCAGCAGGCCTCGGATCTCACCTATCGCCTGTACGACTATCAGCGGCGGGGCGCCGATGGCGAGCTTAGGCCGCTGCACCTCGACAAGGCGCTGGCGGTGGCAGATCTTTCTGCCGGCGAACGGGCCAAGGTCGCGCCACGCCCGAGTGGAAACGGTTGGACCGAACTTGTTCGGTGTGGCCACTTCGTGCTCGAACGCCTGAACCTTAGCGGCAATGTTGCCGCCACGACCAGCCCATCGAGCCTACAGATCCTCAGTCCGGTTGGCGGTCACCTGGTGGTATCGGCCTCCGGGGTCCAGGTCGAGGCCGGCATAGGGCGAGCAGTGGTGCTGCCTGCATCGTTGGGGGCGTACACTGTCGCGGGGGATGCGGTCGTTCTCAGAAGCTATGTGCCCGGCGATGGACCTGGAGAGCGCCCATGAGCTGGATCGGCATCCCGTTTCACGAGGAAGTGTCGGTGTCGTGGGTACCTCGAGCATTCGATCACTGGCGAGGTGGGCACAGGTCTGTGAGGTGCCAAGCGAAAGGAGGAGAGCCTGTCGCTCCCCTCCTACAGTCCGGATAGGTTGTGGTGTGCTCAGGCCGGGGCGCTGGGCCGGTCGTCGTTACCTTTTTCCGAGGTTGGCACGAACTCGGCACCGGCGCCACCGCCGCCTTCCATCATCATGTCGAGGACCTGTTGGAAGTCCTTGACAGTGGTGACGTCCAGGTCGTTGAGAATCGCCTCGGGCACGTCCTCCAGGTTCGCTTCGTTGGCGTCAGGGATTATGACGTTCTTGATCCCTGCCTGGTGGGCTGCGAGCAACTTCTCCTTGACGCCACCGATAGCCAGGACCCTGCCGCGCAGCGTGATCTCGCCGGTCATGGCGACATCGCCCCGCACCGGTCGGCCGGTGAGGGCGCTGACCACGGCGGTCGCCATCGCAATCCCGGCACTCGGCCCATCCTTGGGCGTGGCTCCTTCGAGCACGTGGACGTGCAGGTCCTGGACCTCATGGAAGTCGTTGGGGAGGTCGAAATCAGCGGCGTGCTTGCGCAGGTACGCGATCCCAGCCTGGGCGCTCTCCTTCATCACCTCGCCGAGTTGACCGGTGAGCGTCACCTTGCCTTTGCCGGGCACAGCCACCGCTTCGATGTCTAGCGTCACGCCGCCAACCGAGGTCCAGGCGAGGCCGTGGGACAGACCTACCTGCGGCTGTTTCTCGGCTTGCTGATCGCGGAACGGAGGGACCCCCAATACGTCGCGGACGATCTCCTCATCGACCACCAGCACTTTGTCCCACGCTTCGGTTAGGTAGTTCTTGGCCGACTTGCGAGCGACCTTGGCGATCATCCGATCCATGTTCCGAACGCCCGCTTCGCGGGTGTATTCGGTCACGATCTTGCGCAACGATTCGTCGGGTATCTCGAGCTTCCCCTCGAGTCCGTGGTCCTGGAGCTGCTGGGGGACCCGGTAGCGCTTGGCGATCTCGACCTTTTCGTCGAGGGTGTAGCCGGGAATCTGAATGACTTCCATGCGGTCGAGCAGCGGCCGCGGAATGGTCGCCATGGTGTTGGCGGTCGTGATGAACATGGTCTTGGAGAGGTCGTAGGGGATCTCGAGGTAGTGGTCGGCAAAGGTGTCGTTCTGTTCCGGATCGAGAACTTCCAGCAGTGCAGATGAGGGGTCGCCACGGAAATCAGCGGTCATCTTGTCGACCTCATCGAGCAGAAATACCGGGTTGCCTTTGCCGGCGGTTTTCATGCCTTGAATGATGCGCCCGGGTAACGAACCGATGTAGGTTCGCCGGTGCCCACGGATTTCGGCCTCGTCGCGAACGCCACCCAGACTCATGCGCACGAACTCGCGGTTGAGGCTGCGGGCGATGGATTTGCCCAGCGAAGTCTTGCCGACACCGGGGGGCCCGACCAGGCACAGTATCGGGGACTTGTAGTTACTTCTAGCGACCTCCTTGGTAAGTTGCCGCACGGCCAGAAACTCTAGGATCCGTTCCTTCGGTTCATCGAGGGCATAGTGATCTTCGTCGAGAATCGTTTCAGAATGTTTGATCTCTAGATGCTCGTCGGAATAGTCGCCCCACGGAAGGTCGAGGATGACGTCGAGATAGGTTCGGACCACGGTGGCCTCTGGGGAACCGCCCGACATCTTCTCGAGCCGTTCGACCTCTTTGAGGGCCCGTTCCTCGGCATGTTCAGGCAGCTCTTTTTCGGCAATCCGGGTGCGCAACTCCTCCACTTCGGAGGTTTCATCGTTGCCCAGCTCCTTCTGGATCGCTTTCATCTGCTCGCGCAGGTAGTACTCGCGCTGGTTGGTATCCATCTGCTGCTTGACCCTGGCGCTGATCTGCTTTTCGGTATCGAAGCGTTCGAGATCGCGTGACAGGTAGCCGTAGACATCTTCAAGCCGCTTGACCACATCGGCCTCTTCGAGAATGCCCTGCTTGTCTGCGACATCCCACGTGGCGTACTTGGCGATGACGTCGGCCAGGGGCCCGGGCTCTTTGAGGCCACGAAGGTTCTCGAGGTGGAAGGAGTCGAGTCTCAGGTTTTTGTTCTGCTGAGCGTACTCGGAAAAGGCCGATTTCGCCTGATCGATGAGTGCCTGAACCTTCCCATCGTCCTGCTCGGCGTTGGTTTCCGAAATGGTCGTTACCTGAGCGCGGAGCGAAGGCCCCGGAAGGAAGCTGTCGATCTTGGCGCGATCGCGCCCCTCCACCAGCACTTGCAGGGTGTCATCGGGCAGACGAATGACCTGTTTCACCACACACAGCGTGCCGACGTCGAAGAGGTCCTTACCGGTCGGATCATCGACCCGCGCTTCACGCTGGACAATGAGCAGAACGCGATTGTCGGCAGCCTGGGCCTCCTCGAGAGCGCGTTTGCTCTTGGGGCGACCCACGTCGACGTTTTCGAGGGTTCTAGGCAGTACCACCTGGGTTCTGAGGGCAATAACGGGCAGTTCCCAATCCATACATCAAGTAAACCGCAGCAACGACGGTCGCGCCGTAAGGTGGCTGACGACTTGGTTCAACCGTCAGGGGCGAGAATTTCGAGCAAGACGGTGATGGCTTCTTCGGAGTTGCCGAATGGGTCTGCTCAGAACGTCATCGGAACCGCGAAACTCGCCAGCTCGACGGTGCGATCCGAGCGCTCGAGGGTTCCGGCGAAGTCGTGCATAACGTCCTCTTCGCCGTGTACCAGAACGATAGTGGCATCTTCTGTCGGCTCGAGCCAGGCCAGGAGATCGTCTCGGTCGGCGTGTGCCGAGAAGCCGCCTACCGTGTGGATGGAGGCTCGAACGACGATATCCTCTCCGAAAATGCGGACGCTGTCGGCGCCGTCGATGAGACGTCTACCGAGGGTCCCCTGGGCCTGGTAGCCCACCACGATCAGACAGGCTTCGGGGCGCCACAGATTGTGTTTGAGGTGATGAAGAATCCGTCCCCCCGTCATCATTCCCGAACCGGCGATAAAGACCGATCCGCCGTCGATCTCGTTCAGAGCTTTCGAAGCCTCGGTCGCCACCGTGTAGGTGAGGGCGTCGGGGGTGAACGGGTCACGACCGGCGTCGAGCTCCGAAGCCACGTCGGGCCGGAATTCGTTGGCGCGGGTTCGGTACAATTCGGTCATTTTTGTGGCCATCGGCGAGTCGAGGTAGATGGCGGCGCCTCCGAGCGCGCCGCTATCCTCGAGCATCGAGAACTGATAGAGAATCTGCTGCGTCCGTTCGAGGGCAAAACTCGGGATCAGCACGTTACCGCCCCCCTCGATCGCCTCACGGATCACCGTCTCGAACTGTGCCGCCGTTCTGCCCCGGGATCGGTGGTTTCTGTTGCCGTAGGTCGACTCGACCATGACCACATCGCACGCAGGGGGTGGGGTAGCATGAGACTGTAGTGCACTCTCGCGGTTGCCGAGATCGCCTGAGGCCACCAACCGCGCATTGGGCGACTCCAGCTGCAGCCAGCCGCTGCCCAGGATGTGCCCCGATGGCTGCAGGGTGGCCGTTACGCCACGTCCCAAGGATATTCGTTGGTCAAATTCGACAACCTTTAGCCGCTCGAGCGTCTTCTCGACATCGCCTTCGTCGTAGATTGGCGGTGCCAATTGGTCCTCGCGCCCGGACCGCTTTGCCCGCCGGAGATCCCGCCGGTAGTCTTCAAGCTGCAGGCGTACCGAGTCCCTAAGGATGGCCCCGGCGATCTCTATCGTTGCCCGGGTCGCGTAGATGGGCCCGGAATAGCCGGCCTTTACCAGGGAAGGCAGCCTGCCGACGTGGTCGAGGTGCCCGTGGGTGAGCACGACCGCGTCGACCGCACCTGCCGTAAACGGGAACGGTTCGCTGTTGAGGGCCTCCAACGTGCGACCACCTTGAAAGAGGCCGGCGTCGATGACGACCTGCTGACCTTCGATGGTGATGTGATGGCAGCTACCCGTTACGGTCTTCGCGGCTCCGGCACTGAGGATCTCCATAGTGTTTCCATGATAAGGTAATGCGACCGTTTAGAATGCTTCGTAGCCTCTTGTGTAGGAGGGCGAAGGTTTGCCAACCCTAGAGTATGCCGCGGTGCGGATCGCGTCGCCAGCCGACATCCCGGCAGTGAAGTCGGTGGCTGAGCTCACGTGGCAAGACACGTATCAGGACCTTCTGAGCCGGGGTGCCATAGATTCCTTCCTCCAGCGCGCCTATAGCGACTATTCGCTACGTCAGACGCTCAACGGCGGTGGCCTTTGGGTATTGGAGCACGCAGGTCAGATCGGAGGCTACGTGCGCCTAGGCATTCGCGACGCGGTAGGGGATCTCAATGCAATCTACGTGCGCCCCGACCTGCAGGGCAAGGGCTACGGCTGGCGGCTATGGCGCTGCGCCCTGGCCTGGTTCGAAGCCCGGCGGGTACAGATGGTTCATCTGACGGTGGCCGAGGCAAACCACAAGGCGCGCTCATTCTACGCCCGGCTCGGGTTCGAGGAGCACGACATTCGGCGCTCCACCCTGCAAGGCGAGGCGTTGGTGGAGCGGGAGTGCGTGTTGGTGCTGCCGCCGCCCGACCTCGATTGATTCCGTATTTATTGCAGAGGGTCTCGCGGAGCGCGGTCGGCTCAGGGCTGGCCAAGGTGGATTCGGTGGCGCCGTTCGGCCAGCATCTCTTCAAAAAGGACCTTGGCGACGAGCGGCTCGTCGGGGCTGATAAACAGCCGTTGAGGTCGCCTGCCTAGCCCTAAACGTCCCCAGTGGGTGACCAGCAGCCCCGGGCCCTGAACGCGACTCGCAGCAACGGTGATCGCACCGCTGGGGCCAAAGAAGGTCCCTAGGTGGTACCCCTTCAGGCTCAGCCCCGAGCGGTAGCGCAGCGACTGGCCGTCGACCAGCGCTATCGACACCACATGTTCGAAACGAACCCGGATCGGCCTGGTAGCCGTGTCGATGATGATCTCCTCGTGGCCGAGGCGGTACCGCAACGTCGAAGGGCCGATGCGGATGACGATGATCTGAAGCCCGAGGAGAACCACCAGCAGCGACAGATAGACAGCCAAGCCGACACGACTCGTGGTCGAACCGTTGCGGACCAGCTCCGTGGCAGGAATGGCCACCGCAGCTGCCAGAAACCAGGCCGACCGCAGCCAAACCTTTAGCGGGTGTTCGAGCTGGTTGTCGCTTGCCAGCGGGATCATGTTGGCTCCAGCATACGCCCCGGTCGCGTCTAGGGCCGCTACGCCCGCCTCAGGTGAGAGAGGAAGAAGCCGTCGAGTCCACCGCTCGGTATCACGTAGGAGCCGACCGGAGTCGTTACGGTGTCCACCGGGGAGGCGATCGCCTCGGTGGAGAAGCCGGGGTGGTGCTCGAGGAAGCGTTCGATCTGCACGTGCCCTTCGTCGGGAATGAGTGAACAGACGGCGTACACGAGATGGCCGCCGGGTGCAGTCAAGTGCGCGGCAGTGGCGAGCAGGTCCTGTTGCAGCTCGGCGAGGTTCGCCACCGCGGAAGGCGTGAGCCGAATTTTGATCTCCGGGTGTCCGCGGAGGGTGCCGCTTCCGCTACACGGCGCGTCGAGCAGAAGATAGCTCGCTTCAGGTAGCGCGGGCGGACGCCTTAGGTCGTGTTGCAGGTGCTCGACAGGCAGGCCGAGGCGGTGCAGATTCCGGTCGGCGGCCTCGATCTTCCTACTGCTGAGCTCGATACCGGTTACGGTGGCGCCGTAGTGGACCAATTGGGCCGCTTTGATCCCGTGTCCGCTGGCGAGATCGTAGGTTCTGGCACCGGTTGGGGGTGCAAGGACCATGGCGGCTAGCGCCGACGCGGGATTCTGCGGTTGGACCAGACCGTTCTTGTACGCCCAGAGCTCGCTCAGCGGCAGTTGCGAACGGACCCTGAGGACGTCGGGAACGGGACCGGGTAGCACCTCGCAGCCGTCGCTTTCGAGCGATTTTATAGCGGAATCGGCGAACGCCATCAGCCATAGGGGCTCGGCCTCGAGCATGCCGGCCGCCGCCGCCGAGGCAGCACTGCCGAGTGAGATCTCGAACGCCTCCAGCAGCCACGGGGGCAGGCGCATTTCGGTGGCCTTGTCGAGCGTCGATGGAGGCTCGAGCCTGCGCAGCACAGCGTTGACGAGCCCACCAAGGCTTCGGTTTCGGCTGGAGGCGATCTCGACCCAGGAGTGGGTGGCGGCGTGGCGAGGGGTACCACGAACGAGCAGTTCGTAGGCTGCCAGCTGCAGGATCGATCGGATCTCCCCGGGCAAGCGCTGTGGGGCCCGAAGCCGAGGTTCTAGCGCGGCGTCGAGGAAGCGAAGGTGCCGCAGCGTGCCGTAGACGAGGTCGGAGACGAACGCACGGTCGCGGCCGCTCGCTAGCGGTGCCACTGAGCTGCGAAGTAGGGGGGCAGCAAAAGCGCCGCGTTGGACGCGGCGCAGAACAGCGAGAGCGGTGGCACGAGTGTCGGCGACGGTCAGTTCCGACTTGCCAGCAGGAAATAGACCAGGTACATGATCGAGGTAGCCGCTGCGGCTACGTAGGTCATGGCCGCCGCGGTGAGTACCGATCGGGCGCCGCCGGTGTCCTCGGGCGTGACCAATCCCAGTCTGTCTAGTTGGACCAGGGCCCTCCGGCTCGCGTCGAACTCGACCGGCAGCGTCACCAGCTGAAACACGACCGCGGCGCCGAAGAGAATGATTCCGACCTGGAGGAGCCCGGAGACGCCCAGGAACAGGCCGAATATGGCGAGCATCGGCCCCCAGCGACTGCCGAGGCTCGCCACCGGCAAGATCGAGCTCCGCCACTGCAGCGGTGCGTAGCTCTGGGCGTGCTGAAGGGCGTGTCCCACCTCGTGGGCGGCGACGGCCATCCCAGCCACGCTCGCCTGGTTGAAGTTCGCTTCCGAGAGGCGGACGGTCTTGCTTGCAGGGTCGTAGTGATCGCTTAGCGTGCCGCGTACCATCTCCACCTTGACGTCGGCAGCGCCGTTGGCCTGGAGGATGGTTAGGGCGGTATCACGACCGTTCAGGCCCGCAGCGTTGGGACGCTTCATCCAGGTACCGTAGGTTCGTCTCAGCCAACCCTGGATCAGCAATGACCCGGCGAAGGCGATAATTCCAATTAGGTAATAGCCAGCGATGCCCATGGCAGCGTTCCTCCTTACAGAATAACGTGTGGTACGTCCGTGAGGGGTACCGCAAAGAGCAACACCCCAACCATAATCTGATATGATCATACTCAGATTATATTAAAGTGTCGTGAGATACAGGGACCTGCCAGGGCGCTCGTCGCTAGGCGTCCACGTCGGCGTCGCGGGGATGCGAATCCACCGCAAAACGCACGGCGGTACGCTCCTCATTCTGCAGCTCGAGTTTGACGAAAGACGGGATGCAGGTGAGGTCTAGGCCGTCGGATTCAAGATAGCTTCTGGCAATGGCGATCGCCTTGACCGCCTGATTGACGGCGTGCGGGCCTATCGCCTGGACCTCGACCTTGCCCTCGCTGCGGACCAATGCTGCGATGGCACCGGCTACCGAGTTTGGTCTCGACGTGCCTGAAACGCGCAAGACTTCTATGGTCAACCTCCTCGTCGCGGCGTGGCGAACAACGTTATTCAGTGCCAGACGACACGCTGCCGGATGACATCAGCCATTCACCCCTTCGACCCATCACCCTTAGGACCATTCTAGATTGTGGCGCGGGCCTGCGGTATTAAGTATGTAGCTTTTGCCGTCGAACAGGGCGATCCGGGCTTCGAGACTGCTTGACAGCCACCATGGCACCCCGTATACTCGCGCCTAATGAGCGCAGCATCTCCCGTCCAGGTAGCCATTATCGGCGTTCTTGCCCTATCGGTAGGGCCTCGGGGTGCGTGCGCTTAAGCTACCGACCACATCGGTCTTAGCACCCCGCCTTCGAACCGGCGGGGTGTTTGTTTAGGAGGGTGCCAATGACAGGTTCGGAAGTCCTTCTTAAGGCCCTCGAGAACCAAGGGGTGGAGCTGGTTTTCGGGCACCCAGGCGGAGCTATTATGCCCGTCTACGACGCTCTATACGATTCGCCAATCCACCATATCCTCGTTCGGCACGAACAGGCCGGCGCCCACGCTGCCGACGCCTACTTCAGGGCCAGCAACCGAGTGGGGGTGGTGTTCGCAACCAGCGGTCCCGGGGCGACCAATCTCGTGACTGGGCTTGCCACCGCCTTGATGGATTCATCCGCGATGGTTGCCATTACCGGCAACGTACCCTCCGCGCTCATCGGCACCGACGCCTTTCAGGAGGCCGACGTTTACGGCATCACCGGACCCGTTACCAAACACAACTATCTGGTAAAGGACGTCAACGAGATCCCCCAGATCGTCGCCGAGGCGTTCTATATCGCCTCCACGGGCCGGCCGGGACCGGTTCTCATCGACATTCCCAAGGATATACAGCAGGCCGAATTCACCGGGAATTTCGAGGTCGCCATCGACCTCCCAGGCTACAGCCCCACCCTGGTGGGCCACGGTGGTCAGATCAAGAAGGCGGCCGAGGCCATCCGCCGGGCGGAGCGCCCGTTGCTCATGGTCGGTGGCGGTGGACAGGTCGCCTCCGACGAGGTGATGGCATTTACCAAACAGACTGGAATACCCGTTATTACCACCTTGATGGGAATTGGGGCCTACCCTGCGGGTGCGGACCAGGCGCTGGGCATGCCCGGCATGCACGGCACCGTTACCGCCAATCGGGCCATCACCCACTGCGACCTAATCGTCGGTGCCGGCCTGCGCTTCGACGATCGGGTAACCGGCAAGATCAGCCGCTTTGCACCCAAAGCCACGGTCGTCCACATCGACATCGACCCGGCCGAGATCTCAAAGCTCGTCAAGGCGCACGTGCCGGTCGTCGGCGATCTCAGAGATGTGCTGCCCCGTCTTACTGAAGTCCTCGAGCCGCTCGATATCGGTCCCTGGTGGGAGCAGCTCAGCGAGTGGAAGGGTAAGTACCGCGAGCGCTATAAGACCGACAAGCCGCTGGTGTCTCAAGAGGTCATCCAAATGCTTCAGGATGCCACCGGAGGCGACTGCGTGGTGACCACCGAGGTAGGGCAGCACCAAATGTTTGCGGCCAGACTCTTTCCGACCAGCGAACCCAGAACCTTTATCACCTCAGGTGGGTTGGGAACCATGGGTTTCGGACTTCCAGCAGCCATTGGGGCCGCCTTTGCCCGTCCCGGTGAGCAGGTCGTCTGTGTGGCCGGCGATGGCAGCATCCAGATGAACATCCAGGAACTTGCCACCATCTACAAACACCAACTGCCGATCGTCATCGCCATATGCAACAACGGCATGCTCGGCATGGTTCGCCAATGGCAAGAGATGTTCTACGTCGAGCGCTACAGCGAGGTGTACCTCGCCGATGCGAACCCGGATTTCGCCAAACTTGCAGAAGCCTACGGCATCGAAGGTCACAATGTATTCGACCGCGAGACGGCGGCCCGGATCATCCCCGAGGTGCTCGCCAAGGGCAAGCCGGTCCTGCTCAACTTCGTGGTCTACGAGTCCGAGAAGGTGTTCCCGATGATCCCGGCCGGTGCTGGGGTAGACCAGATGATCATCGGCGATCAGGAGCCCGACGAAGAGGTGGCCGAAAAAGTGGAAGTCTGATATGGTTCACCGCCACGTCATCAGCGTTACCGTGCGTGACGAGGCCGGCGTGCTGGTGCGCCTGGCCGGACTTTTTGCCCGCCGCGGCTTCAATATCGAGTCGCTGTCGGTCGCCCACTCGGAGACCCCGGGCATCAGCCGCACCACCTTCGTTGTGGCCGGCGAGGACGCCACCATCGAGCAGGTGCAAAAGCAGCTACAGAAGCTGATCAACGTCATCAAAGTCGTCGACCACACCGACACGGCCTTTGTCGATCGGGAGCTGATGTTACTCAAAGTGCGCGTCCAGACGCCAGAGGATCGGGTCGAAATCCGCCAGATTGCCCAGGATTTTCGGGCCCACATCGTCGACGTCGACCGCAGCGCATTGATATTCGAGGTCACTGGAGACGAGGGCAAGATGACCGCCTTCATCGATCAGATGAGGGTCTTTGGCATCATCGAACTCATTCGCACCGGAAGGGTGGCTCTGCCCCGCAGCGCCACGGAGCAAAAGACGAAACCAAAACGCCCCAGCGCCGAGGCGGCGTAAGCGTTTGGAATGAGGACACCATGGCCAGAATCTATTACGATGCAGACGGCAACCTAGACCATCTCCGGGATACGACCATCGCCGTGATCGGCTACGGTTCGCAAGGGCATGCCCACGCACTCAATGCCAAAGACTCCGGCCTCGAGGTGGTCGTGGGACTGCGCCGAGGGTCGGCGTCGTGGCAGGAAGCCGAGGATGCGGGTCTCCGGGTCCTCGAGGTGGCCGAAGCCGCCAAGGCCGGCGACCTGGTTATGGTGCTCTTGCCCGACGAGGTGCAGGCCGCGGTGTACCGGGATCAGATTGCGGAGAATCTGGACGAGGGCAACGCGCTACTCTTCGCCCACGGCTTCAACATCCACTTCGGTCAGATTCAGCCGCCGCCCGGGGTGGATGTGTTCATGGTGGCCCCCAAAGGCCCTGGGCACCTGGTCCGCCGCGTGTACATGACCGGCGCTGGCGTGCCCTGTCTACTGGCCATTCACGCCGACCCCAGCGGAGAGGCCAGGCAGCGAGCCCTGGCCTACGCCAAGGCGATCGGCGGTACCCGTGGCGGTGTGCTGGAGACCACGTTCAAAGAGGAGACGGAGACCGATCTGTTCGGCGAGCAGGCCGTCCTCTGCGGCGGTGTGACCGAACTCATGGCCTCGGGGTTCCGTACGCTAGTGAACGCCGGCTACCAGCCCGAGATCGCCTACTTCGAGTGCGTACACGAGATGAAGCTGATCGTAGACCTGATCTACGAAGGCGGTTTCGAGAAGATGCGAGACTCGATCTCGAACACCGCTGAATATGGGGACTACGCCACCGGCAACCGGGTGATCACGGACGATACCCGCGAAGAGTTCGAGCGGATCCTTGCCGATATTCAGAACGGCTCCTTTGCCAGAGAGTTCCTGCTGGAAAATCAGGTCGGTCAACCGCGTCTGAAGGCGGGCCGACGGGCCACAGCTGAGTCGCAGGTCTCCGAGGTCGGCGCCAGGCTGCGGAGTATGATGCCTTTCATCGATGGCTAGTGCGGTGGTGGGCGAGGCGGATGCAGTCGTTCGCTCCGATCGGGTCCAGGCCTCGCGCCTTGCGGCCTTCCACCGGCTACCTGGGGACTAGCGAATTCGTGGCTCAGCCTTAGGCCTTCAACCCCTGGAGCAGGAGAGCACAATGGCCTACATTAAAATGTTCGACACGACGCTTCGCGACGGCGAACAGACCCCGGGTGTAGCACTCAATATCGAGGCAAAGATCGATCTTGCCAAACAGTTGGCACGTTTGGGAGTGGACATCATCGAGGCGGGCTTCCCGATTACCAGTCAAGGCGATTTCGACGCCGTCAACCGGATCGCCCGCGAGGTGCACGGTCCTGTCATTTGCGGCCTGGCTCGGACCGCTCGGGCCGACATCGAACGCGCTGCCTCGGCCCTCGAGCCTGCCGAACACAGGCGTATCCACGTATTCACGTCGGCTTCGAAAATCCACGTGGAGCACATGCTGCGGAAGACCCCCGACGAGGTCGTTGAGGCCTCCATCGCGTCCATCGAGCTCGCCCGGCAGTTCACCGACGATGTCGAGTTCTCGGCTCAGGACTGCACCCGTGCCGAAGCGGAACCCGGATTTATTTTCCGGATCTACAGCGCCGCGATCGAAGCGGGAGCCACCACGATCAACATTCCCGATACCGTCGGCTACGGAATGCCCGACGAGTACGCCGAGCTGATCCGGTCGATCCGAGAGGGGGTGCCGGGTGCCGACGGCGTCGCTATCTCTACTCACTGTCACGACGACCTCGGCCTGGCGGTGGCGAATTCGCTGGCGGCCGTAAAGGCCGGGGCGACCCAGATCGAATGCACGCTCAACGGAATTGGCGAGCGGGCCGGCAACACCTCGTTGGAAGAGGTGGTCATGGTTCTCGACACCCGTGGTGATTTCTGGGGCCACGAGCACGGCATCGATACCAAGGAGCTCTATCGGACCAGCCGCATGGTTTCGATGTACACCGGCGTCGGGGTGCCACCGAACAAAGCGGTGGTCGGCGACAACGCCTTTGCGCACGAGTCCGGCATCCATCAGGACGGCGTCATCAAGGCGGTCGAGACCTATGAAATCATGTCGGCCGAGCGGGTCGGGCGCGATGCCGGCGTGCTGGTCATGGGCAAGCATTCGGGTCGACGGGCGTTCCGCAAGACAATTGCCGACCTCGGCTATAACGCGCTCGACGACGATCAGGTGAACGCCCTGTTCACGCAGTTCAAGGACCTCTGCGACCGCAAGTCTGCGGTCACCACGGAAGATATCCGGGCGCTGATCGAGGCTGAAACTACCCGGGTTCCAACCACGTACGAATTACAGGCGGTGCAGTTCCAGTCCGGTACCGACATGACGCCGGTGGCCACGGTTCGCCTTCGCACCGACACGGGAATCTACGAAGAGACCGCCAGCGGCGACGGTCCGGTCGACGCTGTGTACCATGCCCTCGAGCGCATCGCCCAGGTTCCTACCCGTCTCGAGTCCTACGAGATTCGGAGCGTCGGCAGCGGCAAGGATGCCCTAGGTGAGGTTTCGATCAGGGTACGTAGCGACGGACAGACCGTTCACGGCCGCGGCCTTTCCACCGACGTTGTAGAGGCCTCGGCGCTGGCCTACGTCGACGTACTGAACAAACTGGCGGCTGGCGTCGGGCGGCCAGCTGCGGGTGGGGCGGTGCAAACGCCCTAGAACGGTCTGGAGGGCGCGACGCGCGCTGCAAACGCTCACTTTCGGCAGACTGCCCGGACGGGGACGATGATGGATGTAGTCGAAATCTATGACACCACCTTGCGCGACGGTACGCAGGCGCGGGATTTCAACCTCACCAGTCACGACAAGGTGGCCATTGCCAAACGCCTGGACGCCTTCGGGATTACGTTCATCGAAGGTGGCTGGCCCGGGTCGAATCCCAAGGATGTAACCTTCTTCGAACGCATGAAGGACATTCCCTTGGTCCACGCCAAGCTCGCGGCCTTCGGCTCGACCTGTCGCAAGGGCACCGAGCCGGAGGCGGACGCCAATCTGGCGGCCATCATCGAGACCCGCACCGAGGTGGTCGCGATCTTTGGGAAGGCCTGGACGCTTCATGTTACCGAGGCTCTCGGGGCCACGCTCGACCAGAACCTCGGCATGATTCGCGATTCGATCGCCTTTCTGAAAGGGCATGGTAAGACGGTTATCTTCGATGCCGAACACTTCTTTGACGGCTACCGCGCGGATCCCACCTATGCGCTGGCAACGCTCGATGCGGCCTCGGATGGAGGGGCCGATCGCCTCGTCCTGTGCGATACCAACGGAGGTTCATTGCCGGCCGCGATCGCCGAGCGGGTAGGCGAAGTTCGCACCCGGTTCGCAATCCCGGTCGGAATCCATACCCATAACGACAGCGAATTGGCGGTAGCCAACAGTCTCGCTGCGGTCGAGGCCGGTGCCAGCCATGTACAGGGCACCATCAACGGGTACGGAGAACGGTGTGGCAACGCCAATCTCGTCAGCGTTCTTGCCAACCTGGTGCTCAAAGCGGGTCATCCGCAGCCGCAGCGGCTCGAGCACCTACGGGAGCTTTCACGGTACATCGACGAGCGCGCCAACCTTGAGCCAAATGCCCGGGCCGCCTATGTGGGCGACACCGCATTCGCCCACAAGGGTGGCGTCCACGTGTCGGCTGTTAGCAAGCGCTCGGAGACGTATGAGCACGTTCCGCCGGAACAGGTGGGGAATCAGAGGAGGATACTGCTGTCCGATCTCTCCGGGCGGGCCAACGTCCTCGCCAAGGCAGCCGAGTATGGCGACGGTGTGGCCCACGAGGATCCCTCTACCCCCGCGGTCGTCGATCGCCTCAAGGAGCTAGAAAATCGCGGCTACGCCTTCGAGGGGGCCGAGGCCAGCTTCCAGCTGATGGCCAAGAAGGTACGCGGCGACTACCGCCCGTTTTTCATCCTGCACGGCTACACCGTGATGATCGACAAGCGGGACACCGACCGCGAACCGCGCTGTGAGGCCAACATCCGGGTCGAGGTGGGCGGGCGTTTCGAACACACGGCGTCCGCTGGCGACGGTCCGGTCAACGCTCTCGATCGGGCCTTGGGCAAAGCCCTTGCCAGGTTCTATCCGACCCTGGCAGAGATGGTGCTTATGGACTACAAGGTGCGCGTACTGTCGGGTCCTGAAACCGGTACCGCCAGTCTAATAAGAGTCCAGGTCGAGGTTACGGACGGCTCACAAACCTGGAGCACCGTGGGTGCCAGCACCAATATCATCGACGCCTCCTACGAGGCGCTTATCGACGCCATCGAGTACAAACTGGTGCTGGACCAGGTCGATCGGCACACGGCGACGGAGGAATCGGCGCTGGGGAGTGCGGGCGAAACCACGAAAAGTGCATAGGTTTTCTTTATGCTTCATAGCTAAAGGCCACCCGCCACCTTCCTTCCAAAGTGACCCGATGGTATTACGTTCGAATCAGAACCGAGGGCCGGTAGTGGGGCTGAGACGCTACTGTTTCGGCTCGCCTCACATTGACACCTACCGCTTGTGAAAGGTATAATTTGCGCTACGGCCGATGCCCAGAAGCGGGTATGGTGAATACCAAATCCCCACGGTGAAAAGTAATTCGGCTGGGATAAGGTGCCGGTTGACCGTAAAACGTTCTGTTCTGAATCGACCGATCGCACCTGCCACTCTGCACTTCTGACGCTCCGCACCCACTCCAGGACTGACGCCTGTTTGAGAGGACTCGATGACGTATTACTCGGATGCAACCACCCTAGCCTGGCCGCACGAACGCGACGCCTGCGGGGTCGGTTTCATCGCTGATGTTTCGGGCCGCCGCACGCATCAGGTTCTTGCCTACGCGGTTGAAGCGCTCAAGAATCTGGCTCACCGTGGGGCTGTGAGCGCCGATGGGCTCACCGGGGATGGGACCGGCGTGCTCACCCAGATTCCCTACGATCTCCTGCGCAGGGATCTGCGGGCTGCGGGAATCGATGAAGAGGCCGACGAAGAACTCGCTGTCGGGATGTTCTTCGCCGCCAACCACGCTCCGGTCGAAAGCATGTACCGATTGGTGCAACAAGAGATCGACGCCTCTGCACTTCGGCTGCTGATGTGGCGCGATCCGCCTATCGATGACAGCGTCTTGGGAGTCCAGGCCCTGGCCAGAAGGCCGGTGATGCGGCAGGTGGTCCTGGGACGGCCAGACGGATACGACTCCGATGCCTTTGAACGCCTCCTGTATCTCACGCGTAAGCGTATCGAACGCCGACTTGCTGCGGCCGCACTGGGACCCTTCTATGTGCCCTCATTGTCGAGTCGGACGATCTCGTACAAGGGCCTCATGGTGGCAGACCAGCTCCCCAACTTCTATCTAGACCTCGCCGATCCGGAGTTTGTGACCTCCATCGCCGTGTTCCATCAGCGGTACAGCACCAACACCATGCCGCGGTGGTCGCTGGCCCAGCCGTTTCGTTTTGCTGCCCACAATGGTGAGATCAACACCCTGCAAGGAAACGTGAATTTCATGCGGGCTCGGGAGCCCGTGCTCGCGAGCGGCCTGTGGGGCGATTCGGCACAGGAATTGGTGCCCGTCATTCAGGCCGGTACCAGCGATTCCGGGGCCTTCGACAACGTCTTCGAACTGCTGACCCTCTCGGGCCGAGATCCGATCGAGACGCTGCTGATGATGGTTCCTGAAGCGTACGAGGAGGACTCCCGTGTGGAGCCCGAACTGCGAGCCTTCTACGACTTCCACAGCTGCCTCATGGAACCTTGGGACGGACCGGCCGCCCTCGCCCTGACCGACGGGCGCTACGCGATCGCGGCATTGGATCGCAACGGCTTGCGGCCTCAGCGCTACTGGATCACCGGCAGTGGCCTGGTAGTGGTCGGATCCGAGGCCGGGATCGTCGCCTTGCCCGACCACGAGATCGTTGAAAAAGGTCGCCTAGGTCCCGGCACCATCCTTGCAGTCGACACCGAGGATCAGCGCATCTACAAGAACGATGAGATAAAAACCAACTACGCTCGCAAACGCCCGTATCAGCAGTGGTTGAACACCTACTCTTTGCACCCACCAGACCTCGAACCGGAACCGGTCGCCTCCCGCGGGTGGGAGCCCGGCGCCCTGACGAGAGCGCAGAAACTGTTTGGCTATTCCAGCGAAGACTACGACCGGATCTTCGAACCGATGGTCTTCGACGGCGCTGTGCCGATCGGTTCTATGGGCGACGACACCCCGTTGGCGGTGCTGTCCGAGCAGCCACAGCAGCTCTACCGCTACTTCAAACAGCGCTTTGCTCAGGTCACCAATCCGCCCATCGACCCGTTGCGGGAACGCCTGGTCATGTCGCTGAAAACGGTGGTCGGACCCCGAGGTAGGCTGCTCGAAGAGGCGCCGGATTCCGCCCGGGTGTTCACCTTCGACTCGCCTCTGATCGACGAAGCGCAGTTCGCATGGCTGCGGCATCAACAGCGGTTGAGGGTCACGGAACTCCCGGTCCAGTTCGATGTGCAGGCGGGGCCAGAAGGCCTCGAGCCGGCTCTCGAGACCGTTTGCGACACTGCTGAGGAGGCGGTTCGAGGCGGGGCTGGAATCGTGATTCTGAGCGATCGCGACGTCGATGGCGATTGGGCGGCCATTCCCATGTTTTTGGCCACAGCCGCAGTTCACCACCGGCTCCTCAGAGAAGGTTTGCGGACCAAGGCCGCCATCATCTGTGACACGGGAGAGCCTCGAGAGGATCATCATTTCGCTTGTCTGATCGGCTATGGGGCTGCCCTGATTCACCCGTATCTCGCCTTCGCCACCGCGCGCCATGTGCCTGGCAACACGCGCCGCAAAGATGAGATGGATCCAGATAGCGCAGTCCGCAACTACCTAGGCGCTGTCGAGAAGGGCCTTCTCAAGATCATGTCGAAGATGGGTATCTCCACGGTGGCAAGTTACCGTGGGGCCCAAACCTTCGAAGCGATCGGGGTTCACCGGGCGGTCGT
Organism: Trueperaceae bacterium; assembly: GCA_963662295.1. Lineage (GTDB taxonomy): Bacteria > Deinococcota > Deinococci > Deinococcales > Trueperaceae. The sequence goes on along the minus strand of OY759346.1, from coordinate 1,705,101 downwards.
CGATCGCTATTTCACCGGAACTCCCAGCCGCATCGGTGGTGCCGGGCTCGAGGCCATCGCCATCGACGTGCTACGGTTCCATGCCGAGGCCTTTGGCGAGATCGAAAAACTCAAGGACCGGGGGATTTACAGGTTCCGCAAGGCTGGGGAATACCACGCCCTGAACCCCTTGGTTTTCAAAGCGCTGCACAAAGCGGTGCGCACCTCGGACTTCGAGGCTTATGAGGAATATGCCCGGCATGTCGACGAGCGCCCGGTCTGCAATCTGCGGGATCTACTGCGCTACAAGAGGTTGACTGAGCCGCTGCCGCTCGACGAAATCGAACCCATCGAGGGGATCGTGCAGCGCTTCAGCACCCAGGCCATGAGCCACGGTTCGGTGTCGAGAGAAGCGCACGAAACCATAGCCATAGCCATGAACAGGCTCGGTGCCAAGAGCAACTCCGGTGAGGGTGGCGAAGACCCAAGCCGCTACCGCCGGTTCGACCAGGACCGCCCCGAACACAGTCACGCCTCGTGGCATCCAAAAGCCGGCGACTGGGCCAACAGCGCCATCAAGCAGGTGGCCTCGGGACGGTTCGGGGTTACCGCCGACTATCTTGTCTCCGCTTCGGAGATCGAGATCAAAATGGCCCAAGGTTCCAAACCGGGCGAGGGGGGTCAGATCCCAGGCCACAAGGTCAACGCCGAAATCGCCAGCATCAGGCGTAGCGTTCCAGGCGTAACGTTGATCTCACCGCCACCCCACCACGACATCTATTCCATCGAGGACCTGGCTCAGCTCATCTACGATCTGAAGCGGGTCAACCGGCTGGCACGAATCGGCGTCAAGCTTGTCGCCACCTCCGGGGTGGGTACCATTGCCGCTGGGGTGGCCAAGGGGTACGCCGACAACATCCAGATCTCCGGTCACGACGGCGGCACCGGGGCGTCCCCGCTGTCAAGTGTCAAGAATGCCGGTGTTCCGTGGGAGCTGGGCTTGGCCGAAACCCAGCAGGTTTTGGTCGAGAACGATCTCAGGGGTCGGGTAACCCTGCGGGTCGACGGCGGTCTCAAGACAGGACAGGACGTGATCTTCGGGGCACTACTCGGTGCCGAGGCATTCGGTTTCGGGACGGCGGCTCTGGTGGCTGCCGGCTGCACAATGATTCGGCAGTGCCACCTCAATACCTGCCCGGTTGGCGTCGCCACCCAACGGCCCGACTTGAGGGCCAAATACCCCGGTACCCCCGACCACGTCATCAACTTCATGACCTACGTTGCGCAGCAGGTACGGATGATTCTGGCTGAGATGGGCTTTCGCTCCCTCGATGAGATAGTCGGTCGGTCCGATCTCCTCGAGGTGCGGGACCTGCCGCTACCCAAGGCGGCCCGCCTCGACCTGGACGCGATCCTCAAGAACCCCGACCCGACCTTCAAAAAGGCCCGCAGAGCCGAGCAGCGGCGCAACGACCGGCCGGCGGAGTCGACGCTCGACGAGCGGTTGTGGAAGGATGTCGCGCCGCAGATGGGGCAAGGGAGGGTCGAAGGCCGCTACACCATCACCAACCGCCAGCGGAGCGTAGGCGCCCGTTTGGCCGGTGAGATCGCCCGCCAGGCAGGAGCTGCCGGCCTCGCACCCGGTAGTGTTCGCGTCACCTTTGAAGGGGTTGCCGGGCAGAGTTTCGGCGCCTTCAGCCACCGTGGTATGCAGCTCGTTCTCGAGGGTGAGGCTCAGGACTACGTCGGCAAAGGGATGTGTGGTGGCGAACTGGTGGTTCGCCCGCGCAACAGCTCTGAGCGCGATCACCAGCACCAGGCCATCATCGGGAATACGGTCCTCTATGGAGCTACCGGCGGAAGCCTGTTTGCTGCTGGCCAAGCTGGGGAGCGGCTGTGTGTACGCAATTCCGGCGCCAGGGCCGTAGTCGAGGGCTGTGGAGATCACGGTTGCGAATACATGACGGGCGGGGTCGTGGTGATTCTGGGCGAGACCGGCCGTAACTTCGGTGCCGGCATGTCTGGCGGGGTCGCCTATATCTACGACGAAGCTGGGACCTTCGAGAGACGCTACAACCCAGAGATGATCGGCCTCGAACGGATTACCGGCGGGGTCGACGAGGCGCTGCTCAGAACGCTGGTGGAGCGTCATACCGACGTGACCGGCAGCGCGCATGGCAAACACCTGCTCGATGACTGGACCGAGTCCCTTGGGCGCTTCTGGAAGGTCATGCCGCGGACGGCAGCCGGCGAGGCCACCGCCGACGTTCCTGACGCCGATTCGTTCGGTCGCTCCGCACTGAGAGCTGTGCTCGAGGATTCCGAAGTGCCGCTCTCGGATCTGAACTAGGTCCCGGCCACCATCGGTGTTGGCTAGCGGTACGACGAGATGACGCCGTCGATCGTTGCGACCACCAGGGAATCGCCAACCGGCAGGGGAGGGGCCTGAATCGCTGCATGGGCCACCTGGAGCTGATCGAGCAGCCTGCCCGTTCTCGCTTCGAACGCCAGCAGGTCTCCGCCTTCGGTAGCGACGTAGACCTTGCCCGCCGCTACCACCGGTGGGGCGGTTACCTGCCCCGGCAGCGGCTGGGTCCACAGATCGTCGCCGGTGCGCAGCGAGAGACAGTGAAGCACCTGACCCCACGAAGCCACGAACAGGCGCTGGTGCCACACAACGGGCGGAGACCAAAGCTCCCCTTCGAGGTCGTAACTCCATAGCACCTCATGGCTGGTGGTGTCGAAACAGTGGAGAGCCCCCGCGCGCTCGGGTAACAGGACCAGCTCCCCCTGGCAGGCCGTGGGCGCTACGACCGGTCCTATTTCCGCGCGATACTTCGAGCGGCCGGTCGTGGCCTCGAGGGCGTGGAACCAGCCATCTTCACTCACAAAATAGACTGTGCCTTGCTGAACAGCCGGGACCGTTCGAATCGCTGCCGACACCTCGGCCGACCACGTCTCTTCGCCGTCGAGGTCGAGCCGTACCACCGTTCCGCGTCCGGTGGTGATGATGAATTCGTCTCCGTACGGCGCCGCGCCCACAACATCGGCACTTTCGTCGCGCCAGCGCACGGTTCCGCTTGGCCAGTCGAGGCACTGAAGCGTTCCGTCACGACTGGTGATGAGCAGCCGATCCCGCAGAAACAGGGGCGGGGTGCTGACTTCGTCGGCCATCGGAAAGGTAGCGTGTAGCTGGCCGTTGCTAGGATGCAGCACGGCCAGCGCGTCGTTCCGGAGGCCGACGAACAGGAAGCCTCTGGCGTAACTCATCCCGGCCGGCCATTGAGGACCTGCATCCAGGGCGATCTGCCACTGCCTGCGAAGGGCACCTGATGAGGTCGGTCCTGCTATGAACGAACTGGTGCGACCGGGACCCCCCAAGGCTACATGGGTGGCCTTCACCCGCACGGTTTCGTAGATCGCTCGCAGCGTCTCGGCCACGGCGTAGCCGGAACTTGGGCGGCCCTGTGGGTCTTTCTCCAGCAGCGACACGACCAGCTCCGAGAGGGCGTCGGAGATCGCAGGATTGATCTCTTTCGGGTTGGTCAGGCTTCCATAGACATGTTGATAGAGAACCGCCTGGTCGTTGTCGGCCTCGAACGGTACCTCTCCCGTTACGGTCCTGTACAGCACGGCTCCGAAGGCGTAGAGATCGGTCGCAGCGCCGGTCTCGTCGCCGGTCGCTTGCTCGGGGGCCATGTATTGCGGCGTGCCCAGGGTAAAGCCCGTCTTGGTGAGTTCACGCGATGTCTCGGTTAGCTGCACCAGGCCGAAGTCCATCACCTTGGGGTGAAAGACGTTGGAGAGAAGGATGTTTCTAGGGGTGAGATCGCGGTGGACCATGCCCAGGTTGTGGACGTAGCCGAGCGCCTCGGCCACGGTGATGGCGCCGCGGAAGAATCGATCCAGAAGTTCACTGTCCGGCTCCAGCGGTCCGAGATCGGTGAAGGTACCCCCTTCGATCAATTCCATTGCAAAGTACACCTCGTCGCCGAGACCGAGGTCGTAGATACTCACGATTCCAGGATGGCGCAGCTGTGCGAGCGCCCTGATTTCACGCCGGAACCGCTCGCTGTCGGCCTCGGTCAGATGCGGCCGGAGGATCTTGAGGGCGACGTTGCGATCTAGGTGCTGGTCCTGAGCCTTGAACACGTAGGCCATGCCGCCGTGTCCGAGCGGTCCGAGAACCTGATAGCGTTGATCGACGAGGTCGCCTGGTTGAAACATGTGCGGGTGGTGCCGCTCAGTCTTCTTCCAGCAGTTTCAAGGTTTCTGGGTCCAGACTGCCCGCCTCAACGGCCTTATTGAGCATTTCGATGCCGAGCCGAACCACCTCTGACTTCGACACGAGGCGTTCGGGGTTCGACAACTGGTAGGCGGTCTTGGTAAGGATCGAGTCCTGTTCCTCGGAAATGACGACTTGCAGCCGTTTGCTCTTTTCACGTTTGGGCACAGTTGCCTCCAGCAGTTGGTATAGATTAGCATCGAATGCATATCCTTGACAAACCTGATCACGCTAGCTACACTGCATTTGTTAACGTTGTGTAACTTGCACAACATGTGGTAAATCTCACACGGAGGACCGGTTGCGCCGTGACCAATTACGATTCGTTGCATATCGATGGTGGAGGGCCACTAGAGGGTGAATTCAGGGTGAATAGCGCCAAAAACTCGGCGCTGTACCTCATTCTGGCGTCGCTGTTGACCCCAGAACCGGTCGTTTTGCGGGAGATCCCGAGGTTGAGCGATGTGCTCGTCTCCCTCGAGATCCTGCAACATGCCGGCGTTGAGGTCGCCTGGCAGGGCCGCGACCTTCATTTGCGGGCAGATAGAATCACCAATTGCGATGCCCCTTACCGTCTGGTCAGCAAAATGCGCGCCAGCTTTGTGGCCATGGGAGCGCTCGTGGCCAGGTGTGGTGAGGCCAGGGTGTCGATGCCGGGCGGCTGCGCCTTTGGCCCCCGTCCGGTAGGCCGACACATCAAGGCGTTTCAGGATCTTGGCGTCGAAATCCTCGAGCAGGACGGTGACTTTGTGGCCAGACGGCACGGCTCGCTCGCCGGCCGCACCACCTTCGAAACACCGACGGTAGGGGGCACCCAAAACGTCCTCCTCGCCAGCAGCATCGGCAACGCGACCGTGGTAATCGAAAATGCTGCCCTCGAGCCCGAGATCACCGATCTCGCCGGCATGCTGAACGCGATGGGTGCCCGGGTCGAAGGGGCTGGAACCCCCACCATCACCGTGCACGGTGTCGAGAAGCTTCGCGGGGTGATTTATCGACCGATCCCCGATCGGATCGAGGCTGGCACCGTCATGCTGGCCGCAGCCGCTACCCGTGGCCGCATCGTGCTACAGAACATCAGGGTCGAACACATGACCGAGGTTATCGCGTTGCTACGCGAGGCGGGTGTCGGGATCGACTCCATCGACGACCAAGCGGCGCTGGTAGATGCTCGCGGACCGCTCCGACCGGTGAACGTGGTCGCGGATGTCTATCCTCAGGTTCCCACCGATCTGCAGCCACCCTTTGGCGCCTTCTTGGCCACCATCAATGGGGTCAGTACCATTCAGGACCGTATCTACCCCGACCGCTTCACCCACATCGAGGAGCTAGCCAGCATGGGCGGAAGCCTCGAACTCGAAGACAGGACGCTGATCGTTCGGGGCAAAGGTCTTCACGGTGCAGTTATCCACGCGGCCGACATCAGAGCGGGTGGAGCCCTGGTCGTCGCCGCGCTGGCGGCACCGGGGAAATCGGTGGTGACCGGACTCGAATTCATCGATCGAGGCTACGAAGCCCTGGCTGCCAGATTGCGGTCGCTCGGAGCCTCCATCGAGCGCCGAGGCGACGATGTGGCCTTGGCGCTCTCGGCTTCGGACTAAGCGCAGCTATTCGACCCGGACGCGAACCGAATGGTGCCCGCTCGATCCGTCTGGCAGGGGTCTGGCCCTCTCTGCAGGCTGGACCACGCCGGTCCCGTCGGTGGCCCGTACCAGGACCTCGTAGGTACCGGGTGAGGCGTCCCAGGAGAAGCCCCAAATATTCCAGGAGAGTCCGTTTTCGGCGGGATCCAACTCTGCGGCCAGCCAGGTTGCGCCGTCGTCGAGTGACACCTCGATCTGCTGTATGCCACGCAAGCCGGCAAAGGCTACGCCACCAATCCCATAGTTTCCATCGGGAAGTCTGGTTGCAACCGCGGTATCGATTCTGCTCATGGTTCTGACTTCGGCCACATCGCTCCAACCCCGCGTCTGCCAATAGCCGAGATAATCCTGATTCGCCAGCTCGATCTCGACGACCCATTTCACGTTCTTCATGCCATAGATTCCCGGCACCAGGACCCTGGCCGGAAACCCGTGATCGCGCGTTAGCGTCTCTCCATTTTGGAGGTAGGCGACGATGGTTCCTTCCCGCTGGGCCGCCTCGAGTGGGAAGGAGTCGCTATAGTTATCGGCCGCTCTGAGGATGAGTTCGTCAGCACCCTCCTGAACACCGGCTACGGCAAGCAGGTCGGCCAGCCGGACGCCTGTCCAGACGCTGTTGCCGATCAAGTCGCCCCCGACTCGGTTGGAGATGCAGGTCAGGGTGCTGCTCCGTTCGACCGATGGCAGGGCTTTGAGATCCGCAAGCGTAAACGTGATCGCGTTGTCGACCATTCCGGTGATCGTCAGTTCCCAGTCATCCTCGCGCACGGATGGGTTGAAAACGTTCTTCGAGATGACGTAGTGATCGTCGGTCGGTGTGATCTCCGGGCTCAGGCCGACGAGGCTACCCAGAAATGAAGCCAGTTCCTGTGCTCGCGACCACGCACCCGCCAAAAGACGGCCGAAGGCGGCCCCAAACGCGAGTACCGCCAGCGAGCGGGCAACCATCGTTACGGCCTCGCGACGTGCCGGATCGGAACGCTGTTCGCTGGAAAGCAACGACACGACGACGACCCCGAACAGCAGCCCGAAACCCGCTGCCCACAGGGAGCTGGCAAGGGGCGGGTAGAGGAAGTTCGATGCCGACGCCCCGAACAGACCTAGACCCTGAATGGGCAGCAGCACGAAACCGACGAGCACGGTCGACGTCGTGCCAGCCGCTATGGCGGTGGCAACCTTGCCGAAACGGCGCACGAGCGCCGGGGCGAGGAGGCCCAAAACGAACCAGGCTGCCAGATAGATCGCAATCGTAAGTCCAAACAGGGCGAACTTAGCGAATCGATCCACTCCGAAAGGGAGCGAGTGGATCAGATTGAAAACCCAGGGTACCCCGAGAAGCCTGCTGGTGAAATTGAAGAGCATTTCGGGGGGTAACAGGGCACCCACGGCGATACGGCTCACCAACATCGCCGCACCCATGGCTAACGTCGCCGCAGCGCTGACCCACCGGATCGAGAGATTGGACATCGGTTCTCCTTTCAACGCGTGGTGCCGAGCACCGCTACTCTTCCCCCAACATAGCCACCTGCGCAAAGCTCAGTCCTCACGATTTTATCCCATTCGTTCAACCGTCGTGTCGTTCCTCCTCGTGAGCGGCGGATAGCGGCCAACTTTGGCCCGCCTCCGGCGCCTCGAGTTCTTCGACCAGCCACCCGTCGTCTGGGGTCGCCGCCATGAAGTCTGGACCGGCGATCGCAGCCTCCGAAACGCCTTCAAGGTCCGATGGAGGCGCTTCGAGCGGCGCGACCCTGGTCGCAACTGGGTCCGCCGTCGGGGTGCCGGGCGAAGCTCCGACGACCTCTCCGCGGCCTGGCGCTGCGAGACCCAGCCGCCCACGCATTGCGAGGCCCACGAGGGCAACTGCCACGCCCAACCCCATAAGCAGGAGCCAAGGCGTACCGCGTCGCGGCGCGGAAATCGCCGGCAAAACTCCCGAATCGATGGCGGCGCGCTGCGCCTCAACCGTGGTGGCCAGAAGATCTACCACGGGCACCAGCTGCGTGTCGCTCGAGAAACCCCACGGTGACGGTGTCTCGGTCACGGAACGCCAGCCCGTCTCGGAGAATGGGTCGTACACACCGACCATAACGAACAGGGTTACGTTTTCAGGCCGTGCGAACGGCGTGGCCACGGTGAGCGTTCGACCGCTGATCGTCACGCCTACGGGGAACCGAACATTGGCTTGTGTCTCACCGCTCTCATCGCTCCTGAAGCCGCTCGCCTCATCGCCGGTAATCTTGAGCGCTGCCTCCCAACCCATGCCGGCTGGGAGGGCCAGACCAGACCCCGGCAGCAGAGTGGTGGCACCACCTTCGGCGCTATCGACATACACTTCGATGATGGGGTTGGAAAAGCCGTTTACAAGACCGCCGGGATTCGACAGCGATCCCATGGTAATCGTGACCACCAGGTTGTTCTCGTCGAGCACGGCCACCTCATGCAGGTCGAATTCGGCTACGTCTGCGAGAAGAACGGACGACGGTGGAGCCAGAGATCCATTGCCAGAGGCGTCGCCAACCGGGTCACTCACGGCGAGCAACGATGCCAACAGAACCCCGATCACGAGCGTGCCCCTACGAGATCCCGTTCCCGGCGGGGCGGCTGGTTGGCGAGCCAGTTCGCGAGGCGCGCCGAATCGTGCTGTGCGTGGGGACCGGGCCCCAGCACCGGTAGATGGACCACGTCGATGCCGGTTTGCTGAAAGGGCGAGACGTCGAAGTGGACGACCTCGGCCTTCTCGCGACGATAGGCGTCGCGACGGCGCTCATCGAGGCGTGTGGAATTGATGACGACCACATCGGGATAGCGCCCGAGGTGCTGGTGGAGGCTGGCCACGTGGTCGAAGGAAGAAAACCCATCGGTTTCTCCGGCCTCGGTCATGATATTGCACACATAGACCAAGCGGGCCTGACTCGAGCGAATGGCAGCTCCCGCTGCGAGCGCCATTAGCGGGGGAATGGTGCTGGTGAAGAGACTTCCCGGTCCTAGCACGATCGTGTCCGCCTGCTCGATCGCCGCCACGACTTCGGGCAGGGGCGTGACGTCTTTAGGCTCTATGGCGACCGTGGCGATCGCTCCCTGGCGGCGTCGGGCGTCGGTCTCACCTCGCACCGCCTCGCCGCTCTTCTTGGTGACAACCAGAGTTACGGCCTGAGCCGTAACCGGGAACACCGAGCCAGCCAGGTTTAGCAGGCCGTTGAGCACCCGCACGGCCTTCCCAAAGTCCCCCTCAACCTCGGTGAGCGTGGTAATCAGCAGGTTGCCGAAGGTGTGCCCCTCGAGCTCCTCGCCTCGGAGGAACCTGTACTCGAGAAGGCGACTGACCTCCAACTCGTTGTCGGAAAGTGCCGCGAGGCAGTCGCTCAAGTCGCCCGGCGCGGGCATGTCGAAGGCCTCGCGGAGTCTGCCGGACGAGCCCCCATCGTCGCTGACGGTGACCACCGCGGTCAAATTTGAGGTGTGCTCGCGCAGGCCTCGCAGGAGGTTGGAGAGCCCAGTGCCGCCTCCAATTGCCACGATGGCCGGTCCTTTGGCCAGTAATAATCGGCGATGGAGCACCGCCGCAGCGCGGTGTGGAGCAGGCAACCAGTTTGATAGTAAGGAGCGATTCAGCCTGCCCACCGCGAGGACGGCCGTTCCAGAACCAAACAGGACCAAGGCGAGCGAAATCCATCCGCCCCCGAGGCGCCAAAACGGGCTGATCAAGACCGTTTCTACCGGATCCGAGAGGACCTGGCGGTTCTCGGCCAGCAACCAGAGTAGACCCGCAACAGCGCCGATAATCAGCGCCATCGTGCCGACCACGGCCACCATCACGTGGCGTTTGACCCCCATCCCAGGCGTCAACCACAGGCGCAACGACAGCAGGTAGTCGATCCGCTCCCTATTCGTCACGATGCTCCGCCAAAGCGCTGTCCAGGTCACGGTGGACCGCCTGGACCTGGAATTTCGACGCCAGATCGTGGTTGAGCCTCTCTACCACCGCCACCGACCGATGTTGCCCACCGGTACAGCCGACGGCGACGGAATAGGAGGTCCTCGTTCCGTCGCGGGCGAGATTCGAAAGGGTGGCAATCAACGTGCGCAGGTCGGAATACAGGTCGAGACCATCGGCGGTGAACACATAGCTTTGCACCGCCGGTTCGGTACCGGGCAGACTGCGTAGTCCCGGATCATAAAAGGGGTTGGGGAGCCCCCGGACATCGAGAACGAGGTCGACATCCGTGGGGACACCACGCTTGTAGCCAAAGGAAACCACGCGCAACGTAAAGGGTGAATCGCGGACGAAACGCCGTCGTAGTCGGAGCGTCAGGTCTTTGGCGCTGAGTGTGGACGTATCGATGATCTCGTCGGCAACCGAACGGAGCGGTGCTAGGGCAGTGCGCTCGGAGGCGATATCCGAACCGAGGCTACCTTCACTCAGGGGATGCGTCCTGCGCGTGAAGTTGAAGCGGCGCACCAACGCCTCGTCGTTGGCGTCAAGAAAGATAGCCGTGGCGCTGATCGCGGCGCGCTCGAGGTGCTCGAGCGTCCTCTGAACCTCGTTCAAGAAGGAGGTTCCGACACGAATGTCGATGCCTACAACGACGTCCTCGTTGCCCTTGTCCTGAATAGCTTCTACCAGCCCAAACCAGAGAGAGGGTGGAAGATTGTCGACAGCAAAAAACCCGATATCTTCGAGCGCATTGAGCGCTGTCGACTTGCCGGCTCCGCTGAGACCGGTAATCACCACCAGTCGCATCAGTTCGTCCCTGCGGGTACGGCTTCGAGAAGGCAGGCCACGACGGCGCGCTCCTGCTCGACGATAGCCACGCGTGCCACGACATCCAGCAGCCGACCTCGACAGAGGGTGACCGGACCGCGGGACGTAACCGCCTGCACCACAGGAAGCCCGTTCGGGAAGGACTGTAGAAAGTACTCGCTCGCTCCGGAGGTGGGCTCCGCCAGAACCCCAACCGTTCCCTGGCTGAGCTGCCAACCGAGTCCGGTGTGGGTGATGGTAGCGGTGGCGCCCGCAACTTCCACGACAAACGCGGTGCTGTCACCTATGAGTTGCCGCCACACCGCCGGCTTTCGAAATCCGATATCGACCCGCACGCAGCCGACGACCGCGGCCTGCGGAGTCAATGGGACCGGAACGGCCTCGGCCGTGATCCTGGCACCGATCGCCTCGGCCAAGTCGGCAGCCGCCGAGCGCCCGGTAAAACAGCCGATCCGAACCCGCACGAATTGGCGACCCTGATCCATGGCAAACTCCGTGTAGGCGTCGAAACCCAGCCCAACGAGACTGCGGGCCACCGACTGGGCGTCGCGGAAGTCGCGATGGGCCGCCGTCTGGACCGTCCACAGCTCGTTCTGACTAAAAGCAGCGCCCAGCGTCAGGCAGATAAAAACCAGCTTGGCTCTGGACCAGCGTGTCACGGCACCAGCCGGCTGGAAGCTACCAGGTTGCGGAAGTTGCGGAGTATCTGGAGGCCGACCTGCTGACTCTTCTCGGGATGGAACTGGGTAGCGTGAAGCGAACCGAGTGAGATGGCACTCCTGAAGCTCGTAGCGCCGTACTGCGTGGTGGCGCCCGGAATGGTCGGACGATCAAAATCGACGTAGTAGGAGTGGGCAAAATACACGAAAGCCCCGTCGGTAACGCCTTCTAACAGAGCCGGATCACCATCGATAGCCAGTTGATTCCAGCCCATCTGTGGCACGCTGGCCGTGCCTTCGGGAAAGCGGCGGACGACCCCGTTCAAGAGTCCGAGGCCTGCCTGCCCAGGAGCTTCCTCCGAAGAACGCATCAACAGCTGGAGGCCGACGCAAATACCCAGAAACGGTCGCCCCGCCGCCAGGTGGGATCGCACCAGCGGCTCGAAGCCAGATGCCAGGAACGATCGCATGACCTGACCGAAGTGACCTTGGCCCGGCAAAACCAGAGCGTCGGCATCCATTGCCTTGGCTGGATCGTTCTCCAGCTGGGGTTCGAGACCCGCGCGTTCCAAGGCCTTCGCCACGCTGTGGAGGTTACCGGCCCCATAGTCGATCAGGACGATCTTCACCGGGTTACAGCACCCCTTTGGTCGATGGTAGGTCGTCTCGCGTCAACCTGGTGGCCTCGTAGAGCGCCCGCGCCAGCGCCTTCATGGCCGCTTCGCACACATGATGCGTCTCGAGCCCGGCCACGACCCGAACGTGCACCGTTACACCGGCGCTATTGGCAAACCCACGGACCAGTTCACGAAGGTGGTGGGCGTTGAACCCGTGAACGCTGCCCTCGAAGCCGGAAGGGTCGAAAGCGACGAATGGGCGGCCGGAAAGATCGACGACCACATGGGCCAGCGTCTCGTCCATAGGCACGAACGCCTGGCCATACCGAGCTACCCCATGGCGGTCGCCCAGAGCCAATCGAAAGGCGCTCCCGAGCGTAATCCCGGTATCTTCAGCCAAGTGGTGCACATCGACCTCGAGGTCGCCTGTGCCAGCGATGTCGAGCCCAAAGCGGCCGTGGCGCTGGAGCTGTGCCAGAAGATGATCGAGAAAGCCATGTCCTGTCGCCACCGTGCCTGCCGGACCAGCGTCCAAATCCACAGCCACCTCGATTGTCGTCTCCTCCGTGGAGCGACGGAATTCGCCGGATCTAGCCATGCACAGCCTCCCTTAGCTCTGCGACGGCATCCCGAAGCGCCTCGAGGAAACGCATGTTCTCCTCGGGCCGCCCTACCGTAACCCGCAGACACCCGGCCAAACCGGGCAAGTGATCCTGACGCCTGACCAAGACCCCGCGTTCCAGTAGCCCGTTGAACACGCCCGCCGCGTCCGGAGTAGTGAACAGCACGAAATTCGTCTGGCTCGGAAAGGGGCGGACGCCCGGCACAGCTTCGATCTCCGCCGTCAGCAGGTTGCGCTGTTCGAGGATCGCCCCCACGCGTTGATCGAGAAACCCTTCGTCTTCCAAGACCACCTCGCCGACGGCGATCTGCAGCGCCGACAGCGAAAAGGGGAGAATGACCTTGCAAAGTTGCGAAGCGATGTCCGGATCCATCAACCCGTATCCGAGGCGCACACCGGCCAAGGCGAAGGCTTTGCTGAATGTTCTGATGCTAACCACAGACGCGTTCTCGCGCACGAGATCCAGGTGGTCGGTGTCTACGAACTGGCAGTACGCCTCATCGAGCACCAACAGCCAACCGGAGCCGATTCCGGTGGCGAGGGTGCGGAGATCGCTGCCCTGAAACCGGTTGCCGGTCGGCGCCGCCGGGTCGGCTACGAAAGCGACTCCCGAGCCTCGACCAACCTCGCTCATCAGCGCCTCCAACGGCAAGTCGAAACTCGGTAACAACGGGACCTCAACCAACCTGCACCCGAGGATGCGCGCCTCTAGAGCGTAGACCGCGAAGGTCGGCGTTACCGTGAGGACGGTGCCGTCTAGGCCGCAGGCGATGACCAGACCTTGAATGAGGCTGTTGGAGCCTGCCGTTACCACCACGCCCTCTTCTGGCCAGTCGTGGTGGGAAGCGATCTTCGTCCTGAGGGATCGGGCATCGATACTGGGATAGCGATTGAAAGGCATGGCGCTGAGTTTGGCCAGGACAGCCGCCTTGACCGGGGCCGGAATATCGTAGGCGGCCTCATTCTGGTCGAGCTTTACGGGGGCGTCGTGGGCCTTGAAATGGTACCCAGGCAAACGGCGAATGGTGTCTCGAACGGCCATAGCGCTATGCTAGCCTATTCGCCCGCGGGTGACTCCGGTTGCGGTCAAGGCGCCAAGCGTCTGTTCGCTTCGGCCCTGAGGTTGGCGATAGACGCTTCGAGCCTGGGGTCGAGGGTAATCGCTCGGTCCCACTCTGTCAGCGCGTCGCGATACCGACCCAGGTTGAAGTAGGTAAGTCCGATGTTCACATATACCCGTGCATTGTCCGGATTGATCTCTAGGGCCTGCCGAAACCGCTCGAGCGCCAGATCGAGCCGTCCGAGCGTGAGCTGGGTGAAGCCGACATTGTTCAGCAGAACGTCGTTGTCCGGATAGCCCTCGAGGGCGGTCTGATAGGCTGCCAGGGCCTCTCTGGGCAGTGCCATCAGCTGCAACGAATAGCCGTGGTAAAAGGCGAGCAACGGATGATCCCCGAGGCTCCGGGCAGCGTCGAAGGCCTGTCGGGCAGCGTCGAGATTTTCTGCTTCGAGGGCAAACAGACCCCGTTCGAACGCGTTGGCGACGTCGCCTTCGAAGGCGACGGCATTGGCTGTGTCGATCCCATCCCGTTGGTTGATGAACGCCACGGCTCGCTGGGTGAGCGCCAGAGTGGAATCGATTGCGAGGGCGCGATCGAGAACCTCTCTTGCCTCGTCTCGGCGTCCTACGTGATCGAGGGCGATGGCGTAGTAGGTGAGCAAGCGGGGATCGTCAGACGTTGGTGCGACCGGTTCAAGAAGGCTCAGTGCTAGCCGTGAACGACCAGCTTCCAGGAACAGAATGGCCTGATTGAGCTGGGTCGCCAACGTTCCGCCCGCACTTTCGAGAACCCTCTGGGCTCCCTCTACATCACCGAGCGTCGCCAGGCCGAGCGCCAGCACATTCGCAATGTCGGGGTCGGTAGGAAGGCGCTCGTTGATGGGCAGCAGCCGGGCTACCGCCAGCTCGGATTCACCGCGGTCGATTTCGAGTCCTGCAGCACTTAGCTGCAGGATGGCCGCGTCGGGGTACCATTCGAGTCCCGCTATCACGAGATCGTACGCCTCGGCTGCCAGCTCGGACGGTAGCCGGCGCGCCAGCGCATAGAGGGCAGCGGAACGACCTAGGTCCGAGTTGGTCGCTTCGGTGAGGTAGGCGGCCGCCCCGCTGGCATCCCCGGCAGCGATGACAAGGTCGACGACCGTTCTGTGGATGGAGACAGATTCTGGAAGCCAGCGCGTTGCACGCCGGAGCCGCTGGAGGGCGCGGGAGGTATCCGCCTCCGCGGCCGCCAGCCTGAGGTGGCCGTCTACCAGGCGCGGATAGGCGTCGATAGCCCTCTCCAGGGTCTCTATGTCTCCGTTGATCGAACCGAGCGCTGCGAGTGCCAACGCGTGGCTGGGGTTGAGGCGTACGGTCTCAGCAAACGCCAGCGCGGCCCCCGGCGGGTCTTCGGCAGCGAGCAACGCTACTCCCCTGACAGCCCAAGCCTCGAGATCGGTGGGCAGCACCTCGATGGCCGTCAGCGAGGCGGCCAGACCCTCGTCGAGCCTTCCTGCGATCAAGAGCGACCTGGCATGCTCGGTGTGAACCCAACTCGATCCTGGGTCGAGGCCGGCGGCGATGGCCAGATTCTCTGGACGCGAACCCGGCAGACCCGAGGCGGACAGGGCGGCCGGACCCAGGCTCGGTAACGAGGGCGTCTGGGCGATCATACGGTCGAGTTCTTGGCGTTCGCTGGCGCTGAGGTCCTTGCCTAAGATGTCGATCAAGGTGTTCACCACCACGCCGACCACCGCTGCCGGCGAACTGTTGTCGGGCGAAACCCTCAGCGTCGACGCCTCTAGGGCCCGCCCAGAGACGAACAGGTCGACGGTCTGAGCCTCGGGGCCAAACACGGTGCCCGATAGGACGATGTCCGCCTCGAAAAGGTCGCCGATAACGGTGCTGATGTCCATCCCCAGTCGCTGGGCCCTGGTGCTGATCAAGGCGCCATCGGCTACCGGCGGAAGGAACCAGCCGTCGACGGTATTGAGACTCCGCTGCACACCGACCGCCAGGCCGAACTCGTAGGCCTCTGGGGCGCCGTCGGTAGCGAAGGGCAACACCACGATGCGGGTCGGCGTCTGGGCCAGACCGATAGGGATCATCGCCAGCAGAAGGGTGGAGAGCAACAGCCTTCGCATCGAGAACAGGAGAGGGTTTGCTGAGCGCTCGCGCATCAGCAGGGAGTATACCTAATGCGTGTTAGAAGCCTGAGAGGTCCAGAGACATCGCCGCGCTACGTTAGGTGGAAGGCGTTGGGCAGGAGGTCGCCGACGTTGAAGTGCCTGCCCGCACCTCGGTGGTTGACCACAAAGACTTCGGCATCCGGACCGAACTCGTACAGTATCTGGCGGCAGGCGCCACAGGGTGTGGCAGGCTCCTCTTCCTCGGTATAGATGACGATTTCAGAAAAGCTTCGAGAGCCGTTGCTGGCCATCGCCTGAACGGCCGACTGTTCCGCACAGCGCGACAGACCGTAGGAGGCGTTTTCGATGTTCGCCCCGGCAAAGACCGTGCCGTCGCTCGCCCGCAGTGCCGCACCCACCCTGAAACCCGAGTAGGGAACGTACGCATTCGTCCGAACCGAACGTGCTGTTTCGAGCAGATCGGCGGGTATGTCCATCGCTAACCTCCGAGGCGATCAAGCAGGGGGGGGCCGATAACGTCGAGCCCCACAAATACAGCGATCATAGCTGCCAACAAGACCGCGGCCGCGGCCACATCCTTGGCGCGTTTGGCCAACGGGTGCAGATCCGGAGTCGCCAGGTCGACCGCCGCTTCGACCGCCGTGTTCAACAACTCGAGGGTCAGGACCAGACCCGAAACCAGCAGTATCGGGGCCAGATCGGCGCCGAGCCAGAGGGTCAGGACGAGGGCTCCAGCGCCGATGAAGCACTCGATGCGAAGGTTGGTCTGATGGTGCCAAGCCCACGCCAGGCCCTCCCAGGCAAAGGCGAACGCCCGCCGCAGCAGCCGAAGCCGGTTCATGGCAGGCAACCGGCGAGCTGAAGAATTCGTCGTTCGGCTGCCCTGAAAGGGCGCCAGGCGGCAGCGTTCGGATGATCGTGTCCGATGAGGTGGGTCAACCCGTGGGCCGCAAGCACCAGGACTTCATTGAGCAGTGCGTGGCCGCTCGAGATTGCCTGACGCTCGGCGGTGTCGAGGCTGATGAAGATATCGCCGAGATGGTCGATCACGGGCATGCCGACGTCGTCGGGTTCCATCGTGGGGTAGGACAGCACGTCGGTGGTTTCGTCCTGGTTCCGGTCGGCGCGGTTGCGGGCCCGAATGGCGTCGTCGGTAACGACGATGACGCCGACCCCTCGTCGGTTCTCGCCCCACTCGCTCAGGAGCTTTTCGAGGGCACCGACAAGGACGTTACCCTGCTCGAACCGGTTCGTTTCGTCGTGAACTTCCACCACTTTTGAGTCCTTGGATCTCCTCGGCACTGGGATAGCTGATGCGCCGGTGAAGGATGGCCGTCATCATGCGTTCGAACGTCGTGGCGATGACTTCGAGATCGTTGAAGTTCAAAGGGCTTTCGGACAATTGCTGGTCCTGAAGGCGTTGCTCGACGATGCCGTCGATCAGCCCCCGGATCTTGTTGGGCGTCGGATCGACCAGCGTTCGGGAGGCTGACTCGATAGAGTCTGCCAGCATCAACACGGCGGTCTCCTTGGTTCGCGGTTTTGGCCCCGAGTACCGAAAATTGAGTTCGTCGAGTGCTGCGGTGTCTTCGAGAGCGCGTTTGTAGAAATAGGCGAGCACGGTGGTGCCGTGATGTGTGGTTGCGAAGGCCTCCAGCGCTCTCGGCAAGCGGTGCTCTCGGAGGAGCTCGACGCTGTCACGGACATGGCTGGTGACGATCAGATAGCTCAGGTGAGGGCTGATGGAGTCATGGGGATTGTCGTTGGAGAACTGGTTCTCGATGAAAAAGTGCGGACGCTTCAGCTTTCCGACATCGTGGTAGAGAGCGCCGACCCTCGCCAATAGGGCGTTGCCACCGATGTTTGTGGTCGCCTGCTCGACCAGATTGGAGATGATGAGACTGTGCTGGTAGGTTCCGGGCGCTCCGAGGAGCAGCTTCTGCAACAGGGGGCTGGTGGGGCTCGAAAGTTCGGTCAATCTAAAGTCGGTCAGGAACCCGAACACCGACTCCGCCAACGGTAGCAGGCCGAGGCTGCCTATCCCGGCAATGATACCGCCTGCTATCAGCAGCGAAACCTGGGTGAAGGTTCCGAGCGTCGACACGCCGCCGCTAACGATGGTCAGCGCGGCAAACACCGCCGCCGACGCCAGGCCGCCTCCGGTCGCCGCCAGTAGCAGGCCGAGGCGGGTGGTTGCCACCCTGACCATAAGGGTCGCTGTTACCGCTCCTATAAGGACAACGGCGAATGAGGTGAGAGGCGCCGACGGTACCAGCACTGCAGTGGCTAGGCTCAACCACACGGCCCAGCCCAACGCGCCCGTTTCCGAGATCAAGACCGCAACCAGCACGGCCACCAGCGACACGAACAGGAAGCTTGGCGAGATAAGAAATGCGAGGCGCTGAACAGCGAGCGCTAGCAGCGTTATGGCGGCGAGGTATGCGAGCTGGTTGAAGGTGATTGTGTGCCTCAGTCGGGCCCATGTGAACAGCAACGGGAGGGCGAGAATAGCGCCGAGCAGCAGGCAGCCGAAAACGATCCAAGCGGTGAGGGCAAACGCCTCATTGCGCGCGTTGTAGAGGCCGACGGCTTCGAGGACCCTGAGGTGGTCTTCACTCAGCGGCTCGCCCTCGGACACGATGACCTCGCCCGCTTGAAGCCGCTGCATGATCGGTTGAATGGCTGCCGCGGCTGCGCTTCGAGCCGCTCCGGTAAGCCGGTCGTTGGGCACAGCCGTCGCGACCAGTTGGCGCTCGAGGATGAGTTTCACTTCTCGCTGGCGATCTGCCTCAGCCCGACTGGAGGCCTCTGCAATGACGGCCTCGAGTTCTGTGGCGCTCAGACCGGTTGGGTCCTGATACTGAACCACGAGGTAGCCGAGGACCTCTTCTGGCAGGCCGGATGTGGCCAGTCTGGCCACCACCAACTGCTGCAACGCATCGTCGCTGGTCACGACCGTCACGATCTGCGCACGTGCCGCCTGACGTTCGCGTTCCGTCGCGATGCGATCGACCACCTCGATATCGACCGGTGCGATGAAGGTTTCAGGGCTGGGCTCGGTCACCCTGAGCTGAGCGGTCTGACGCTGGCCGTAAATGCTGTACAGCAACGCCGCCAGTGCCAGAACCGTGGTCACGAAGAGCACGATCAACCGCGCTGGAGGCCAGCGCTTTACGGTGCTAGTCGTTCTGCTCATAAGCCCTGATGATCTGCGCCACCAGCGGATGACGCACCACGTCTGCCTTGGTGAATGCCATGAACGAGATGCCCTCGATTCCCCTAAGGATTCTGTGGGCTACCGATAGACCGCTCGACATGGTGCCCGGCAGGTCTGTCTGGGTAGCGTCACCGGTCACAACCACCTTGCTATTGAAGCCCATGCGGGTGAGAAACATCTTCATCTGCTCGGGGGTCGTGTTCTGAGCTTCATCGAGAATGATGAAAGCGTCGTTTAGGGTCCGCCCACGCATAAAGGCCAAGGGTGCGACCTCGATGGTTCCCTGATCCAGGAGGTGGTCGATTCGATCTCCCGAGAGCATGTCGTAGAGGGCGTCGTACAGCGGCCGTAAGTACGGATCGATCTTGGCCTGGAGATCGCCTGGCAGGAATCCGAGGCGCTCGCCCGCTTCGACGGCGGGCCGGGTGAGGATAATGCGTTTGACCCTGCGCCTATTGAGTGCCTGGACCGCCATGGCCACCGCCAGATAGGTCTTGCCCGTTCCCGCCGGCCCTATTCCGAAGGTTATCGGGCTGGTATCGATGGCGTCGACATAGCGGCGCTGGCCAGCGGTCTTAGGACGCGCGCGGTGTGGAAGGTCGGGACCGTCTCCAGAGCCGGTCCGGTCCTCGATGCTGTCGAGATCGACGTGCTCGAGTTCGGTTTCGGAGATGTTGCCGCCGCTCCTGATGGTGGCGAGTAGCGACCGAAAGGTCTTCTCGGCAGTGGCAACCGCATTCGCCTCGCCACTGAGGCGCAGCTCATCGCCCCGGGCTATTACGTCGGCGTCGAGTCTGGTACGCAACATTTTTAGATTTCGGTCGTTGTGGCCGAACAACTCCATGGCCTCCGTAGGGCTGCGGAGCTTCAGGGTAACGGTGGTCGCTATGCGTTCCTCCTTCGGCGCAGCCAATGCCCGGACTTAGGTTCTGCCAGGATTTGATGCCAAACGATACCTGCTATGATGTCGGTCGCTTCGAAATCGATCACAGACCGGTCGGTTTGCCTCTCGCCGCGCTCCTCTTCCTCGCCGAGCTGCCCACGAGCGGCGGATCTCGTTCTCCTCGGTATCCTGATAATCTCGAGCGCCTTGCTAGGCGTTCGCGGAATAAACGATGGCTGCGCCTCGGGCCCCGATTGCCAATCGAGTGGCGCCGGCGACCCGAACAAAGATCCAGCAACTGGCTGCGGCGGTATCGGCGCTGAGGTCGGACCCTGAGCCGGTGCCTGGCTCGGTGCCTGGCTCGGTGCCTGGCTCGGTGCCTGGCTCGGCGTCTGGGAGGCTGCCGGCTGCTGTCCGAGCGCCTCCTGGACGCGCCGCCGCGCCTCCTCGAGCCGCTGGGCGACAGGGTCGCCCTCGTCGACCTGAACCGGTGTTGCCGGTGCCGGCTGGGTCAGGGGCCGAGGCGGTTCCGGCGGCCTGGCTGTCCGTCGCGCGGTGCGGGAGCGGCCGCCTCGTCGCAATCGGTTCAGGAGCGGCAGCCCGATGAACAGGATGAAGACGAGAATGCTGATGAGGGTGTCTAGACTCATTCTTCGCTTTCGAGCCCCGTCGCCTGGGCGATGTTGGTGCGCATGTTGGTATCGCTTTCGATATTGCGAATGTTGTAGTAGTCCATGATGCCCATATTCCCGGCCCGGAAGGCTTCTGAGATCGCTAGCGGCACCTCGGCCTCGGCCTCGACCACCTTGGCGCGCATCGATTCTACCCGGGCCCTATTTTCCTGCTCCGCGGCGACGGCCATGGCGCGGCGTTCCTCGGCTTTTGCCTGGGCGACCTGTTTGTCGGCTTCGGCCTGGTCCGTCTGCAGTTGGGCGCCGATATTGCGGCCCACGTTCACGTCGGCGATGTCGATCGACAGGATTTCGAAGGCCGTCCCGCTGTCGAGGCCTTTGGCGAGGACCGTCTTGGAGATGGTGTCAGGATTTTCGAGCACGTTCTTGTGGCTGTCGGTGGACCCGATCGACGAGACGATCCCCTCGCCTACGCGGGCGATGATGGTCTCTTCGCCCGCACCCCCGACGAGCCTTTCGAGATTGGCGCGGACGGTTACACGTGCGGTGCTGATCAGCTCGATGCCGTCCTTGGCGACGGCGGACACGTTCGGCGTCTGGATAACCCGTGGGTTGACGGACACCCGCACCGCGTCGAGAACGTCGCGCCCCGCCAGATCGATGGCTGCGGAGCGGTCGAAGGGGAGTTCGATCCGAGCTTTGTCGGCGGCGATCAAGGCGTCTACGACGCGGTCGACGTTGCCGCCCGCTAGGTAATGGGCCTCCAGCTGATTCTGTTCAACGTCGATGCCGGCCTTGTCCGCTTTGATCAGCGGCAGGATGATCTTGTTGGGTGGAACCCGGCGCAGGCGCATAGCCACGAGACTGATAAGGCTGACGCGAACGCCTGCCGCTATGGCCGAAATCCACAGGCCGATCGGAATCACCGTGAACAGAATCAGGAAGAAGAGAACGACGCCTGCGGCGATAATCAGAAGCGTAATGTCCATAGGACCTCCGAGTTGGCGCCGCGTTCAGGCGCCTTCGTGAGCGTCACCGATGCGTACGGTCACGCGGTTTCCCTCGACGCGAATTACCTCGAGGTGACTGCCTGCATCGACGAAGTCTCCTTCGGTGATCACATCGACGCGTTCGTTGTCGAAGCGGGCGATTCCTGCGGGGCGCAGGTCGGACAGGGCGACGCCGGTGGCGCCGCGCAGATACGCCTTCTCCCCAACGAGTTTGGCGGCCTCCAGGTCTGCTGGCGGGTTCGTCAAACGGGTCGAAAGCATGAGCACGTTGCCGATTCGGCTGTTCGGCAACAGCCACAGCAGAATGCCGACCAGAACACCGCCGAAGATGGCGGTCCAGCCGAGGACCAAAACCGATTGATCCTGAAAAATTCGGACCACGGCGGCGATGATGGCAGCGAATCCGAGAATGCCCGCTACCCCGAAACCGGGGATGACCAGCACCTCCAGCGCGATCAGCAGGATGCCGCCGAGAATCAGCAGCAGGTCGACAACGCCGGCAGGTGTGGCCACGAAGGCGCTGACCGCCAGGATGGAGAGCGCCAGAATGCCGATCCCGCCGGGGATGCCAAAGCCCGGTGTGAAGATCTCGATGAGGATGCCGCCCAACCCCAGAACCAACAGCACCGCAGCTACGATGGGGTTGGCCAGTCGGGTTCCCAGCCGTTCGGTGAGATTTGGCGCCAAGGTGACCACCGTGGCCCCGCCGTATCCGAACTGCTCCAACGCGTCTCCGAAGGTGCTGGCCTGAAGATCTGCGATGTTGAACTCCACCGCCTGAGCGGCTGTCAGGGTGACCAACTCCTGGCTGGTCGACAACCCTGGAATCTCGATTCGTTCGTCGACCATGGCCTCGGCAACCCTGGCGTCACGCCCGCGCGCCTCGGCGACGCTTCGGAACTGGCCGCGAACGGCCGAGCTGAATTTTTCATCCACCGGATTGATGCCGACGGGGGAGACCGTGATCGGGAGGGCTGCCCCGATCGACGAACCGGGCAACATGGCCATCTGCTCGGCACTCATGGCGATAAGCGCGCCGGCGCTGAAGGCATTTTCGACCACCGCCAGGGTAGGAACTTGGGATCGCACCAAGATCGACTCAACGATCTCTTCCATGGACGAAATCCGCCCACCTGGGGTGTCGATCAGGAACACCAAGGCCAGCGGCCGCTCAATGTTGGCGCGCTCGACCCGCGCCTGTACGAATTGGGCTGTGGCAGGGGTGATTTCGGTCTCGATGGGGATGAGCCAAATCTCATCGCGCGCCTGCCCGAAGGCGAAGCCGGCTACGAGCAGTATGGCGGCCGTGAGGACGGTGGCAAAGCCCCGCTCCTGTCTCATCATATCGCTTTCGATCTTAGCATGAGGCAACGCGTTCCAGCGGTTCAGGACGACGGTCATGCCACGCCGGCGACGGCCCTCAAGCGTCCGCCGCTGCCGCCGCATCGCTCGTTTCTCGTAAGGGGAGCACCGGCACCAGTATGGTCGCCAGGCCGCCGAGGACCACGACCCAGATGAGGACGGCGTAGATTCTGGTTATGGCGTCGGTGAACGCCTGACGAATTTGGTCCGTGACCGTAGCGACGACGCCTTCGGCAGCCTGATCGAACTGCCTCCGCTGCTGTTCGAGAAACGCCTCGGTTGCGGCGTCGTCGCCCCGAACCTGCTGGGCCCTGAGGACGATGAATCCTTGTATGGGCGTAGGTACCGGGCTCGCCTCGAGCACCTCCTGAAGACGCGCCTCGTCACCTGCTCGCACGGCTCGGGCGATCGCTTCGAATTGGTCGTCGAACGTCGCCTGGATCTGGCTGCCGATGTCGGCACCCCCGGTCGCCGCCAGCTCCGGACCGGCGAAGGCGTTGGGATCGAAACCCTCCGGAGCTCCGTCGTTACCGAACGAGCTGAACGAAGCCGCCAGCCCGGTAGCCAGGATCGTGCCCATGACGGCGGCGCCGACGGTCCCGCCGATCTGCCGGAAGAACTGGATTGCGCTGGTGGCCTGGCCCACCTTTCGTACCTCGACAGCGTTCTGGATGGCGAGCGTGAACAGGGGCAGGGTTGGGCCGATCCCTACGCCCACGATCACCATGTAGAGCGTGACTTGCCAGTAGGGAATCTGGCTGGTCATCGTCGATAGCAGGACCGTGCCCACCCCGAGAATGACAACCCCCACGAGCATGATCATGCGGTAGCGCCCGATGATCGAAACCAGCTGGCCGGACAGAATCGCGCCGAACACCAGCCCCAGCGAGAGCGGTATGAGGCTGACGCCTGCCCTGGTGGCCGACACCCCGAGGACGTTGACCATGAACAGCGGCAGGAAGATGATGGTGACCAGGAACGCTGCTCCCAAGAAGATGGTGGCCACCATCGAGGTGCTGAAGACACGGTTTGTAAACAGCGTGAGGTCTAGAATCGGGTCTCTGGAGCGCAACGACCGAATCACGAACAGGGCGAGAAAAACAGCGGTCGCCACGAACAATCCGATGGTGGTTGGGCTGGACCAGGGAATGTCGTTCTTGTCGAACTGGAGCGCCAGGATCAGGGGCAGCAGGCCCAGCACCAGGAAACTGGCCGACACCAGGTCGAGCGGTTTCTTGTCCCCGCGCGGCTCCAGCCGCGGCATTCTCCGGAGAATGAACCACAGAGCCAAGGCGCCAAACGGTACGTTGACGTAGAAAACCCAGCGCCAGCCTTCGATCCCGGGGATGATGTTGCCGCCAAAGTCGGTCAGCAGTCCACCGACCCAAGGCCCCACCACGCTGGCGATGCCGAAGGTAGCCCCGACAAACCCCTGGTAGCGGCCTCGGACGCTCGGCGGGTAGAGGTCGGCGATGATGATAAATGCAAGCGAGAACAGACCCGCACCGCCGAGGCCCTGAAGTGCCCGGAAGATGATCAGCTGGGTCATGCCGTCCCCGAGGATCGGCAGGGTCCCGAATTCACCTGCCAGGCCGCACAGGAACGATCCTGCCAGGAACAGGCCGATCGCCACCAGTTCGATCGATTTGCGCGAGTACATATCCGCCAGCTTGCCGTAGACGGGCACCAGCACCGTCGAGGCGAGCAGGTACGAGGTGGCGACCCAGGCGAAACGATCGAGCCCCTTGAGGTCCTCGACGATCTTCGGGAGCGCCGTCGAGACGATGGTCTGGTCGAGCGCACCGAGAAACAGGGCCAGAAGGATACCCACGAGGGTCAGCGTCTTGTCACGATCCGATAGCGTCACCTGGGCTCCTGGCGGGTCGAGAGGCACGTGCGCTCAGCGACCTTGTCCCGGTTCCACCGCACCAGAGGCTCGCTGGGCCGCGGTGCCGGTACCGTGCGCAGCGGTACGGGGGCTTGACCGACGGGCTTTGCGCCCGACTCGGTCGGTGTCGAATGCATTTCGCAACTGTAACCGCGGGCTCGAGTCGGTGTTTGTAAGCCGCCTCACCCCACTCGCTGGGCGTGTGGGTGGACTTAACATGCAGGTCCTGGATTGGCTAGCTCAGTCATCCTCACGCTAGTATTTCGGCTTCGAAACGACCGACCCCCGGTCGCTTGACGACCCCTGCTAGGTATCGGTTATTACGTGACAATTTCCATCAACTACCTTATGCTTGTCTATAGTAGTGGTTGCCAACTACCCTTTTATCGGGTTCACCGAAGTCGAAGAACGACGGTCGGGGGTTCCGTTTTCGATCGTCGACGCCCGTTCCGAGCGCCACTACCGTTCTGGGCACCTTCCCGCTGCCGTGAACGTTCCAGCACGTAGCCTCAATCCTCCGGTGGAAGGTGTGAGACACCTGATCTCGGGTCGAGACCTGGAGCGGCGTCTGACCGACCTGGGCATCGGTGCCGAACCGACCGTGGTCTATGGGAGCAGAGGCGGCGCCGACGCTGCCCATGTCTGGTGGACGTTACAGGCCTACGGCCACCCAGCTGTCACCCTGTTGGATGGGGGCGTCGAGGTCTGGCAGGCAGCGGGCTTGCCGTTGACCCAAGAAGCAGCTGAACCGGCCCGCACCACGCTACCGTTCACCGCTACCTTGAACCCGTTTTCACAGATAGACCGCGAGGAATTGATCCAGCGCCTCGACAACCCCGACCTATCACTGCTCGATACCCGCACGGACACGGAGTTCTCCGGTCAGGACTTCGCCACCGCCAGAGGAGGCCACCTGCCAGGCGCCCTGCTACGCCCCTGGGACGATACCCTAGAGACCGACTGGCGTCTCAAATCCGAAGCCGAGCTACGTTCATTTTTTGCCCCGCTATTCGCCACCCCGGAGGTCGCCATCTACTGCCAGAGTGGGGTCCGAGCGGCCCACAGTTACGCCGTCCTCGAGGCCCTGGGACACCCGGGGCCACGTCTCTACCTGCGGTCGTGGGCCGAGTGGGGTAACCTCGACCACCTACCGATCGCCACGGACAGACCCAAGGAGGTACCAACGTGAACCGACGCACCTTTCTGAAACTCTCGGCCGCGGGCTTTGGGGCGCTCGCGCTCAACCAGCTCCGATGGGGGTTTGCCCAAGAGGGCTTCGAAGACCTCATCGTGGTGTCGAATGCAGGCGACGCCGATGCCGGTGTGGCGCCCACCATCAGCCTGATCGACCCTGCCAGTCTGAGCGTCCTCAAAACCTTGCCGCTGCCAGGCAGCTTCAGTTTTCCAGCGACGCGCTGGGACTTCGAACGGGACGTGATCTGGACCGGCCTCCCCGCCGGGCCCAACGAAGCGGTGTCAGCCTACCGGCTCTCGAGCGGCGAAAAGATCGCCGAGATCCCCGCCGGCTCGCGCCAGAACTACACCGAACTCACGCCCGATGGACTCCACCTGATCGTGGCCGCACGGTTCGCCGACCGCTTCCTCAAGATATCGGCGGATCCCGACGCCGCTGACTTTGGCACCATCGTGGCTGAGCTCGAGCACTACGCCGGTTCGAATCCCTGCGACCTGACCATCAGCGCCGACGGCGCCTTTGCCTACGCACCGGACCGCGGTGGTGACACAACGACGGCCGTGCGGCTCGACCCATTCGAAATCGCGTCGACCACCGCTATGGAGACGTTCTCCGACGCCGCGCTCGAGCCCTATATGGGAACGGTCTCGCCGGCGAACGACTATCTGTTCATCGAAAACGCAACGGTCGATGGTGGACCCGACATCGGCAGCGAGTCGGTTTTCGACCTGGCCGACCCGGCCAACCCGGTCGAGGTGGCGCGCCTGTCTCAGGCTGACGGCCTCGGCGACGCCCCGATCACCAGTGAATTCACGCCCGATGGCCGCTACGGCATCGTGATCTGCCGGGGCTCGTCGACCCTCAGCATCGTCGACATGGCGACCTTGGGCGTGTCGAAAACCGTCACCCTGCCCGAAGGCGGCGCACCCCTCACCGGATCGTTTGCCGACGCCGGAGACACGTTCTTCATTCCGCTGCCGGGCCGCGATGCGGTCGCGGCCGTGAGCGTGCCCGACTTCGAGGTCGCCGCCCTCATACCGGTGGGGCAGCGGCCGCTCGGTGTGGTGCACCTGCAGGCGGCCGTGCCGGAAGGCCCCGGGGTCTCGATGCCACTCGGCGAAGCCCTGGCCACCGGCCGCATGTTCGCACCCGACTGTCCCGACCGCTGTTGCGGCCAGGTCTGAGGCTTCAGGCTTGATCGGCCTTTCACGACGAAAGGGTGCCGTGGTCGGCATCGAAGTCCTGCTGGCGGCACTGCTGCTCGGCTTTGGTGGACTGGGCCTGTGGCAGCTGAACCGCCCCCTGTCCGCCGAAGGCAATCTGATCGTGTCCGACGTGCCCGAGGGATCGGTTTTGCTCGACGCCCGCGGCCCACTCGCCTACCGCAGCGGGCACCTTCCCGGCGCCCTGCGGCTCTGGTCCCGAGACCTGCTGGCCTTCGAAGGCGAGGTACCGGGCATGCTCGCCAGCCCCGAGGCGCTCGCTGAGACGCTAGCTGCCTTGGGTCTCGACACTGCCCGACCGGTCGTCGTCTACGACGCCGGCACCGGTGAGGACGCCCCGATGGTGACATTGGTGCTTCGGGCCATGGGACTCGACGCCTACCTCTTGCGCGGCGGCCTCGAGCTGTGGCGTTCGAACGGCGGCGACGTCACCACGGAGCTGCCGCCGGTACCCCGGCCGAGCAGCGCCACCCTCACGTTCGACAGTCGCTTGCTGGTCGATGCCGAGGGCACCCGCCGCCATCTTGCGGAGAATGCCGTCGCCCCCCTCGATACCCGCGCCGCCCCACTCTATCTGAGCGACCACCTCGACGGGGCCGTAAATCTCGCGGCCAGCCAACTGCTGCCGGCCGGCACCTTCCCCCGCTGGTCCGAGCTCGATCAACTGCTGGAACGGGCCCGCCTTACGCGCGACACCCATCCGATCATCTATGGGGACAGCGTCGCCCAGGCCGCCCAGGCCTGGCTTGCGCTGGCAGCCTACGGCGTCCCGCACATCCACGTCTACGCCGGCCCCTACCAAGGGCTCGTAGCGGCCGGTCTTCCCATTACCCAGGTTGTGGCCCAGGCTGCGACCAGCACGCGCACCAGCAGCGTGTGTTGGCAGTAGAAGCGCCGGTGAACTGGCTAACGCTACTCTCTGGCACGGTGGTGGGCTTGGCCTTCGGCTACGCCCTTCAGCGCGGTCGTTTCTGCACCAATACCGGGTTCAGGGACATCCTGCTGGTGCGCGACAGCACCCTGTTCCGCGCGTGGGCGCTGGCGGTGGTGGTGCAACTCCTCGGTGTAACAGCGCTCACCAGTCTCGGTCTTTTGGTAACGAGCGTACCGCCGTTGTGGTGGGCCGCCAACATCGTCGGCGGGGTCACGTTTGGGGTCGGCATGGTGTTGGCGGGTGGCTGCTCTAGCGGCACCTGCTACCGCGTCGGCGAGGGATTGGCCGGATCGCTGCTCGCCCTAATTGCCTTCGGCGTCGGCATCGTGGCGATGAGCCAGGGAGCCCTGGCACCGGTTCAGACGGCGCTCCGCAACACCGTGCTCACCATCGATGGCCAAGCCATGACCGTGGCCAACCTCATCGGCGTGAACCCGTGGTGGGTGGTCGTACCCATCACCATCGCCGCAGGCCTATGGTTCTGGCGCAGCGGCCGCAGTAGCTACCGCAGCGGCGGCTGGGAGTGGCAGGCCGCCGGGGCCGCCCTCGGGGTTGTGGGGATCGCTGCCTGGCTCGCCTCCACCGCCAGCGGCCGCGCTTACGGTCTGTCGATGACCGGTCCGCTGCGGAGCTGGTTCGGCTTCTTCTTCGGCGGCAACCCGAACATCGACTGGGGCAGCATGCTGATCGTCGGCCTGCTGCTCGGCGCCTTCGTGTCCGCCGCCGTGAACCGCGAGCTCCGCTGGCGCGTGCCCAAAGGGGAACGGCTGCTGCAATCGGTTGTCGGCGGCCTGCTGATGGGGCTCGGGGCGCAACTGGCCGGCGGCTGCACCATCGGCCACAGCCTCACCGGGCTCTCCGTCCTCTCGGTAGGCAGTGTGGTGAGCACCGCCGCGATCTTGCTAGGAGCCTGGGTCACGGCCTACTGGATGTTTGTGCGCCCCAGCCAGCAGCTCGAACGAACGATCGCCCAGGCGGCGGACTGACGCCCACCGAGGAGCAGCTATGACCACCAGCCCCGAAACCCTCGATCTGCGGGGCGAGATTTGCCCCTACCCCCTGTTCGAATCCAAGAAGGCCCTCGAGGCCCTCCCCAAGGGTACGCGGCTGATAGTTCTGATCGACTATCCTCTCGCCCTCGACAACGTCACCCGCTGGGCCGAGAACGCTGGGCATACGGTCGTCGAGGTCGACACCGTGGGCGCCTCGGAGTGGCGGATCGTCCTCGAGCGCGGGTGAGGGCAAGAGCGCCCGGAATCTCCGGCCGTCGAACAGTTGATCAGATTCGATAACACATCCTGCAGCATCATCTTGTCGAGGCTAAGGTCGGCAACGAGTTGCTTGAGTTTCTTGTTCTCTTCTTCGAGCATCTTGAGTCGACTGACTTCGTTCTCGCCGAGACCCTCGTACTTCTTGCGCCAGCGGTAGAACGTCTGCTCGGACACGCCCATCTTGCGGCAGATCTCGGTGATCGTGGTGCCGCTTTCGGCTTGCCTGAGGGCGAACGCTATCTGTTCCTCGGTGTACTGTTTTCTCTTCATTGGTTCCCCTTTTTGGTCTCTTGAGTGTAGAACCAGTTCAAGAATGCTGGAGTTCGGAGTTCCCGAGGGAATATCGCTCCTTACAGCGGGTTGCACAATGATTGAGTCAGCAATGCGCAATATCATTCTGGGAACAGGTTCCTTCAGCAGGACTATCCGGTGAATGACTGATTTGCGTGTCCAACAGCCCTCCTTCACGCCTCAATCCGAGAAGATCCGGTCAGCACGAGGTTTCTCCTCACCATCGCGACTCGCTCCTGAGCCCGCCGCCACGACAACAACGGCGAGAAGAGGCGTTCAGCACGCACCCTAAGAAAAGCATCCAGCACCAAGTCCGCATGCTTCAATTGACTCGAGAAACGCCGGCACTGACACTTCCCAAGACCCAGATTCTGCTTATACAACCGATGACTCCACTCCAAATCCCACCGGAGCTTCCAAATATTCAGAACCGACTGCACCCCACCATGCACAGATGAGATGAGCGCGAAGCACTCCCAATCGGTTCCTTTGCCTTTCCACACCAGCACCAGATCTACCCGACCCACCTCCGCTAGCCACACCTCCAGACGTTTGGCGTACCACCCGAACCGTTTGTACCAGCGGCTCCTCCCGGGGCGATACCGCTCCGCTAGAGTACGGACCTGCACCCTCTCTCGACCCAGGAACACCCAGGCGTCAGTACGGAAGCGGCCCACAAACGCGATCGGCATGAACTTCAAGCTCCTAAGGCCAAGCCGGGTGCTGAACTGTGCGTCGAACACCGCTGCCTTCACCTCGTATCCAGCTTCGATGACGTCCCCGACGATGTTGAGCATGCCTTCGGTGGCGCTGAGCCGCGGGTGGGTTGCCATTTGTTCTGTCGGGAACGGCGCCAACTGAAGTGGGAATGGGTCCTGATCTGGGTACACCAAAGCGCTACTGACAAACGCGTGACCCCACACCACACCGTTATCCGTACTGCTGTAGACCCGGCCGACACCCTGAATGCTAGCGCCTTCATGCTTGACGGTGAGGAGGTCCACAGCGAGGATACCGCCTGGCGGAGCTTGCTTGAGGCGGTGGGCTAATCCGCTGCGGTGAGGTTGTGGATCACCAGCCAGGAGGTCGGCGCTATGGGTGTGGCTATGCGGCAGGATCTGCTGCTGGCACATCTCGGCGAGGGTCTTGTGTTGCAGGGCGAGTAGGCCTGTGGTGTAGGCATGCTCGAACGGACGTATGCTGGTGCTTGCGGGACTCATGACACCCCGCAGGATGCGTGCTGACCGGCCTTTTCGCAAGACCGAGTGGCATGCATCCCTTTGTTATCGCCTTTTCAAGGGGGGCCGGATACTCCTGTTCAGAACCCACTTGCGTCTCCCGATGGTCCATTTGGCGTGATTCCTGAGGGTTGGTCAAGGATTATGCAACCCGCTGTACCTGTAGTTTGTTGACAAGGGTCAAATCGAGCAGTAGAACGGACAACAGGAGGTCGAACGATGAGTCGACGCCTACCCGTACCTACCGCCCCCGGACCGCTAGAGAGCTACGCCAGCAGTTTCGATGACCTGTTCAACAAACGCAACCAACGCGACACCTTCCGGCGCTACCTCGAAGGCCTACTACTACCCTGAACCGCCCTGGGTTTGATGGAGGCTCCGTTCTCCCTCGAAAGGAGAGAATGGAGCATGACCCGTTACGACCAAGAAACCAAAGATCGAGTCATCCGCATGTTCATGGAGCGTCGAGAAGAAGCGCCGCACGAATCACGTTCAGCCTCTTATCGGCGCCTGCATGACCTAACCGGCATCCCGGTCGACACCATGCGCGGCTGGGTAGACAGAGCCCGCATCGACGCTGGTGACAAGCCAGGCCTGACAACCACAGAGCGTGAGGAGATCAAGGCCCTCAAGAAGGAAGTAGCCGAACTCAAACGAGCCAACGAGATCCTCAAGACAGCCAGCGCGTTTTTCGCGGCCGCGGAGCTCGACCGCCGACTCAAGTGATGGTCGCCTACATCAACGCGTATAAGAACCTGTTCGGGGTCGAGCCGATCTGCCGTGTCCTACGGGACCACAACGTGCCGATCGCCCCGAGCACGTACTACGCAGCCAAGAAGCGGCAAGCATCCGCTCGCCAGCAATCCGATGAGCGTCTCCTGGAGGTCATTCATCGGGTGCACCGCGAGAACTTTGGTGTGTACGGCGTCCGTAAGGTATGGCACGCCCTCCAGCACGAGAGTATCGACGTTGGGCGTGACCAGGTGGCGCGCCTGATGAGAGTCGCGGGCTTGAAGGGCATGACACGAAGAAGGAAGGTCCGCACGACCATCCCAACGCCTAGCGGCGTCAGCTCGCCGGATCTGGTGAGGCGAGACTGGTTCCAAGATGCGCCCGACATCGTTTGGGTGGCGGACTTCACGCACGTGCTCACTCGTGAAGGGTGGGTGTACGTGTCGTTCCTGCAGGACGGCTTCTCGAGGCGCATCCTGGGTTTCACGGTCAGTACCGGTAAGAGCAGCGAGCTGGTGATGAGGGCTCTGGAGCAGGCTGTGAGCGTCCGGCGTCGAACCGATCGGCGGTTCGTTGCTGACGGCGTGATTCATCATTCGGATGCCGGCAGTCAATATACGAGTCTGGCGTTCAGCCAGAAGTTGCTCGATCATGGCGTGAACGGTTCGATCGGTCGGGTGGGCACGGCGTATGACAATGCGTTGATGGAGAGCACGATCGGCTTGTTCAAGAGCGAGCTGATCCACGCCAGGTCGACGAGTTGGTGCTCGAGGCAGGAGGTGGAGACGGCGACGATGCGGTGGGTGAGGTGGTTCAACTGTCGGCGGTTGCACTCTTCGCTCGATTACGTCAGTCCCGTGGACTTCGAGATGGCGTACACTCAAGCGCAGGCCATGCCCAGGCTGGCCGCGTGAGAGCAGAGTCTCCACGAAACCCAGTACGGTTCATCTGGTCAAAGATTACGAGCGGGTTCCTGAGGTGCTGGTGGGGTTGCATTTCGTGGCGTTCAGCATGCTGTTGTTGAATCGGTTGGGACCGAACCTGGGACTGCCAATGAGTGCATAACACGCTCTAGAAAGAACGATGCTGGTCACAGAGACAAACACGCTCTTCCGTCGCCTGTTCGGTGCCCTGGTGGCGGCGGTCCTTCTCTCCACTGCTACGGCGCAGGTCGGTCCGGACGTGTACGAGCTCCCGGGCGAGGCGGTGTTCCCCGAGGGGATCGCCTACCACGTCTCCGAAGGGGTGTTCTACGTCAGCAGCACCAGCGACGGCACCATCTTCCGCGGCGACATCGCCAGCGGCGAGGTGACGGTGCTGGTAGAGGGCATGATGCCCCCCTTCACCACCATCGGCCTGGATGTCGATGATCAAGGGCGGCTGTGGGTGGCCCGCGGAGGTAGCGGAGCCCTGCGCGTCTACGACACGGCCGACGGGACCCTGCTGGCGACGTTGCAGACGCCCGAGGCCGAGGCGACCTTCATCAACGATGTCGTGGTTAGCGGCGGCTACGCCTACGCTACCGATTCGAACCGGCCGCTGCTCTTCCGTGCGCCACTCGATCTGTCCGGGGTCGAGGGGTGGCTGTCATTCGAGGGCACCGATTTCGCCTATGTCGAAGGCTTCAACGCCAACGGGATCATCGCCGGCGATGACGGCGTGCACCTCCTGGTGGTGCAGTCCAACACCGGATCTCTGTACCGCATCGAGATCGCCAGCGGCGAGGTGAGGGCGGTCGCGCTCGAAGAGGCGGGGCAGGGTGCGAGCCTCCCTGGTGGCGACGGGCTCACCCTCGTCGGCAACACCCTCTACGTGGTGGGCAACGGTGAGGTCGCTGTCGTCGAACTCACAGATGATCTGGCCGCCGGGACGTTGACGCAGCACCTGAACGATCCCCGCCTCCCCTCCCCGACCACCGGGGCTGCGGTTGACGGCGGCATCCTGGTGGTGAACTCGCAATTCAACAACCAAGGGGAGCCGGAACTGCCGTTCACCGTGGTTCGTATCCCCAAACGCTGACCAGCGGTTGTTTACCATTTAGGTGTTGATCCTGCTCGGTACAAGCTGGCATCGCACCAACTCCTCGGAAATGCGAAAGAACAAAACCATTCAAAACGCTACTGCGAGCGGTGACCATTGCTGCTGGATTGTCGGTTGCCGATGCTGGGCTTGCCCGGAGGTGCAGAACAGCTTCTTGGGTTAGGCCAGACTCCGTTCGAAGGTGACCACCCGCCACATGCCGAACTTCTGCGCGCTTGTCAAGGAGTGTCCGGCGCTCGCGGCGGCGGCGTGGAGTTCGGCCTCCGGGTGGTTGAAGGCGCGGTATTCACGCCGGGTCAGGCGCAGGAATCCGTTGCCAACCCGAAACAGGGCGCGCAGCCACCAGCGGTCGGAAGGGTAGCTGAACGTCAGGTAGCGGCGGCTCGCGTGGGCCGCTGCCGATAGGAGCCCGCGGGCGTCCGGGTAGCAGCAGACCACCCGGTCGAGGGTGACCAGGTCGACCTCGGGCAACTCCAGGTGGGCCGCGTCCCCCTGGAGGAAGCTGGCGCGCTCCTCGACGCCGGTCTCGGTGGCCAGCTGGCGGGCCGTGTCCAGGTACGCTTCAGAGACGTCGACGAAGTACGAGGACGTCATGCCGCCGTTCAGCCCGGTCAGCCCAAGGGCGCCGATCCCACAGCCGATGTCGAGGTGGCTGACGTTGTCCAGTGGGAAGTCGAGCAGGGCGCGCTGCCGGTCGTCTAGTCCGCGGCGCAGGTAGTGGCGCCGATCTGCGCGGGCGGTCCGCGCCCGGAACGTTCGATTCAGGCCATTGACGTCACAGCAGTCCACACCTCAGGATACTCCACGTCGGTAGTGATGACGGTGTGTTTCTGCGTGATGGTTGTATTGCGTGAGCGCAAGGGGAGTCGAGAACCGTCACAGGTCCAGACGGAACCCGCCGTCGGCTCGGACGCCCTCCTCGATCACCTCGGGTTCGAGGTCGAAGCCCGTGCCCGGCGTATCGGGCACGAGAAGCTTGCCGCCCTCCATCGACCAGCCGTCCAGCACCACGCCCGTAAGGTCGGCAGGAGCGGCCTCCAGCAGGGCGTAGTGGGGGATCGAGGCGGCGAAGTGGGCGTGGGCATAACGTTCGATCACCGAGCCCCAGCAGTGGGGAGCGCAGCGAGCGCCCCAAGGCTCGATCCGTTGGGCCGTGGCCTTCCACCAGGTGAGGCCCATGGCGCGGAAGTCGTGCTGCACCACGTCGATAAGCCTCCGCTCGACCATATCGAAGTAGTCGGGCGGAGGATGGAACTCGCCGTCCGCGACGCGCGTGCTGTAGCCCCGCTCGTTCAGGAAGTCCCTGAACGCCCCGTTGAAGGCTGGGTCCTCAGGGAAGGGCTCCTCGAACCAGAAGATGCGCGCCTCCTCGCACCGCTCGAGGATCTCCTGTGCGATGTTCAGGGTGGCACCGTTGTTGGCGTCGATCATGATTTTGGCGTCCGGCCCGGCAGCCGCCCGCACGGTGTCGATCACCAGGATGTCCCGCTCGAGGCCGGCGCGAGTTGGCATCCAGCGGGCGCCCCTGCCGATCTTGATCTTGAAGTTGCGGTAGCCGTAGTCGTTGCCGCTTTGGACCTCGTCGCGAAAGATCTCTTTCGTCTCGTCATCTCCGGCGTCCAGGTCGTCGATGTAGATCGACCCGTCGTAGAGCTCCACCTCCCGGTCGCCGCGGGCGCCCAGGTAGCGGTAGAGCGGTTGCCCCTCGAGCCTGGCGACCAGGTCCCATAGGGGCAGATCCACTATGAGGCCCCTCGCGAGGGCGCCGCTGGGCGGCCGGAACAGTTCGCTCATGGGTCTTCCTAGGAGGCCTTGGGCCGCGGGGCGCTCGAGGTGGGACCAGCCCACACCGATCGTTCCCCCTTCGGCGTGGAGCCGTACGACTTGGTCGGTGATGACGCTGCCGTGAGCTCCGATCCTGGCGTTGGAGCCGATGTGGCGGGGCCGGGAAACCTCGAGGGTGATCTTCTCGATCTTTACGATCCGCTCGTGAGGGGCGTAGGGCATGATCTAGTACTGTACCGTCATCCCCGCGGTGCGCTCGACACCCGACCGTGGCGGCTTCAGCCCTGTTGATGGCTCGGAACGGTTGAGTAGAAGTCGAATCGACCCGCCCCTTCACCGCGTAGCGCTCACGCCTCACCAACACCCGACGAAAGCTCTGCAAGTGAGCGAACGAGCGCCAGCACTATGAGTCCTGGAAGGACGGGAATGCCGAGGTGCCTGTTCACGACGGCATGTCCGGCCTCGTGGTAGGCCAGTTCTGTCGGGGTAACGACGTCATCCACGGTGCTGCTTCATCGGCTTTGTCTCATCAGGGCGCTTGCCAGTAGTGCCACGCCGCCGATCACTAGGAACGCCCAACCCCACTCCGAAACGACCGTGCTCAGCAGAGCGTCACCGAAGACGCCAGCGCCGTCACCAACGTCGTTCCGCCTGCTGTTGAGTGCTTCAATCACACGCGTGAAGGCGTATCCTGTCAGCAGTAGGCTCAGGATTCCAGGAATCCACAGGTAACGCCTCCTTCCGTTCAGCAACATCAATCCTGAAATCACTGCCAGCGCCAAGATTATCCAGACGTCTCCTGTGACCTGCCCGAGGTAGTCAAGGCCGATGCCAAGCGGATCCTGAAGTAAGGGTGCGAAGACGCCAATCAAGAGAGCTGCTACGCCTATATAGCCGACGATGTTGGCTAACCACGGCGCATTCGACGTCTCGTTTCCCGTCAGCAGCGGGTTGATGCCGTGGTTGGTCCCCGTTGCGCTCGGCCTTCCCGGCTGTCGCTGGCTGCGGCGTTCACGGCTTCGGCTTCCGACGCCCGGGGTGGATTGTCGGGTGGGGGCGAAGGTCACCCGACGGATTTCTGCGCGCACCTCCAAACCGGCCTCTCGCATCATGTCCGCGATTCGCTCTGCTTGGGCTAGCGTGTCGGCCTTCGCGATGGGCGCTCCCACGCCGTTGGTCTTGAGCAGATTGAAGATCCGTTGCTTGCTGCCCCCGGTCTTCTCGCTGAGAGCGTCCGCGATCGCGGCGATTTCGTCTCCTGGGACTGCCACGGCTAGTTTGATCACGTATCCCTCATCAGCCATTACCTAAGGGTACGCTGCGGGGGCTAGGTATGACTTCGCCTCGGGTCTCAAAGTTTTGTCCGGAAGCCAACGAACTGCGTCCAGGTCTCCCATCATCCGGTTTTTACAGCGACGGCTCGAGGCGGCGAGCCTCAGATCCGGAGACGTCTCCGGATAGGGTCTTAGTATGGACGAAGGTCGGGGCCCATCCCGACCAGCTGGAGAGGAGGTCCGAGATGCCCCGCTACAAGGTGGCGGTGATCGGCTGCGCCGGTCGCGGCAGGATGCACATCGACGCCTACGAACACATCGACGATGCCGAGGTCGTCGCCTGCTGCGCGCCCAGCCCCACCCGCCGCGATCCGCTCGCCGCCGATTACCGACTCCGCGCCTATGGCGACGTTGGCGAGATGCTGGCAGCCGAACAGCCCGACCTGGTCCACATCACCACTGGACCCGGGCCTCGCGGGCAGCTCATGAAGCAGGTCGCCGAGCACGAGATCCCCCTCTGTACCGTGGAGAAACCCCTCGCCGTGGGGGTGAGGGACTGGCGGTCGATCGAGGAACTCGAGGCCGTCGGCGGGACCCGGTTCGCGGTCTGTCACCAGCTGCGCTGGCAGACGAACCTGGCAAGCTGCCGCGAGGCGCTCGAGTCGGGCAGGCTGGGGGCCGTCCGGTTCCTGGAGTTCTCGGCGGGCATGAACCTCCCGGCGCAGGGCACCCACACCCTCCACTACGGCGGGTCGCTCAACGGCGACGCCGCGGTGGTTTCGGTGTTCGGCGCGGCCAGCGGCCTCACCGAAGGCGACCCCTTGCATCCAGGGCCGGAGCACACCGTCGCCCAGCTGGTCTTCGAGAACGGCGTCCGGGCCCTGTGGCAGGCCGGCCCCTCCGCCCCCGCGGTGGGCGATCCGGCGACCGACAACCAGCACGTCCGGCTGGTCGCCTACGCCGAGCGGGGCCGGGTCTCCTGGAGCGAGTTCGGCCCCTGGGAGATCGTCGGCCCCGACGGCGCGCAGTCCGGCGACCACGGGGGCCGCGACGCCTGGCGGCGGGACAATCTGCTGGCCCAGGTCGGGTTCCACCGGGCGATGTTTCGCTGGCTCGAGACCGGCGAGGCGCCGGGGACCGACCTGAAGCGCTCCCTCCATGAGTGGAAGGTCGCGCTGGCGCTCTACGCGAGCGCCCTGTGGCGGAGGCCCGTCGACCTCGCCGGCTTCGACCCGCCGGACACGCTGTTCGAGGATCTGACGACGGCCCTGCGGGCCTAAACCGAGGTTCAGAAGAGTTGTCCCGGCACCTTTCCCTGAATCATGTTCAGAACTGGCCTATTCGCGTTTTGTCAGGTAGCTAGATACCTTGGTTAGGAGGAAAAGCATGAATACCACCCCATCCCCCACGGTCGCCGACCTCGAAGTCTCTGCAGAGGAGCTCGATCTGGAGCGGGCCGCAGCGATCTACCGGGAGCACGGCTGCCTGGTGGTCCGGGGGTTGATGCGGGCCCATGTCGCGGGGATGTACCGCGACATCATGGACACCGTCGAAGCGGCCGTTGCGGAGCTCGAGCAGGCCGAACGGATACCCGATGGGTGGCGGACCCCCAACGGGACCCTGTTCATCCCGGCGCCGGAGCACTACCCGAGGGACAAGCAGGTGATGGTGGTGGGCATCAGCTACCTCACCAGCGCGGCCTTCTTGCGATCGGCGCTCGACGCGCGGGCGCTGGATGTGGTGGAGGCGATCCTGGGGCCCAACGTCGAGCTGTTCGGCAACGGGCAGAGCCTGGTCAAGGAGCCGGTGGGGGGGCACCCCAAAGTGCTGCATCAGGATTCGGCGTACTTCGAGCACAGGTACGACGGGCCCGTGGGGATCCTGAGCTACACCGTGGATACCGATCTCGTGAACGGGGCGCTGCACGTGGTGCCGGGTAGTCACCGGCTGGGGCAGCTCGAGCATGTCGATACCTTCTCGCACCTGGGACTGGCCGAGGACGCGTGGCCTTGGGAGGCGGCGACGCCCATTACCGGCAGCGCCGGCGACAGCATCTTCTTCCACGTCAGGACCATCCACGGGTCGAAATCCAACCGCGCGGACGCGCCCAGACCGGTGTTCATCCACCGCTACCGTCGCCCCGACGACTTCGTGACGGTCAGGGCCGCCACGACCGCCAAGCGGGCCGAGGCCGAGAAGCGCGCTGCCGAGGCTCGAAAGACCAACGAGCAGCGTGGCCTGATGGTGCGGGGGGTGCGGGGCTAGGTGTATATAGGATGGCGGAGCTCACGTCCTCTTGCAACGTTTGCGGTGAGCGCCAGGGGTTCCTTCACCCCGATTCAGGCGACTACGTCTGTGGTAGATGCGCAGAGGAGATCTTGAACTACCCTGCGGCCAGGGAGCGATTCAAGCAGCCCGTAGCTCTCTGCCTGCTCGCGGTCGTACTACCGGCACCTGTACGGGATCGAGCATGGCGCCGACAGGCGAAGGCTGGCGACAGGATCAGGTTGCGGTTGGTAACATACGGCAGGACAAGCCACTGGGGCAGCGGCGAATCATAGTGGGAATGAAGGAAGGGTAGTGGCGTGAGCGACAGACCATTTTTCGAACGAGTCCAGATTTGGGAACCGGAGGAGGGCATCCGGAATGGCAGCGTCTACTTTGAAGTGACCAATTCGGGAACGGTACTCGTATTCGGTGTCGGCATACATGAGGGCCGTTACAAGTCAGGCGGCATCGATCATGGCTTCCCCTGGCTCCATCTCAGAGCCCGAAGCAGCGATCGGGGACGGACCTGGACCGTGGATGAACGTAATTGGTGGGAGCCAGAAACGAGAATTAAGCGTGCCAGCGTTGTGGACAGGACTACGGGCGAGATCTTCTTGTTTAACCAAGGCACCTGGCCGCTCCGGGATGATAAGGGTCTTCCGGTCTCCGAGAGTTGGATGATCGCCAACTACGACAAGGGACGGCAGATGGGCGCCAAGGTAATCTTGGAAAGAAGCTCGGATGATGGAGGAAGCTGGTCGGCGGTCGACCTCACCGATGCGTTTTTCACATACCCTGGTGGCGGGCTTGCGTGGTTCATCGGTGGCGGCATTCAACTCCGGCGTGGTGCCCATGCGGGACGCCTACTTGTACCGGCGCTCTACCGCCCGAAGGACATCGAGGAGATCGACCCCACGAAACATAACATCCTCCACCAGCACGAATCGTTGGGGCCGGTGTATGACGACGGAGACGGGCAGATACCTCAATGTCTCAACTACGATGCCCACAACGCGGTGGCCTACAGTGATGATCACGGTGAGACGTGGCAGTGGGGAGGGAGCTCTCAGGGGTTCGTGGCAGAAGCGTGCATCGTCGAGCTTTCGGATGGGTCGGTGTACATGAACAACCGCAATCACGACCCTAAGTCGATGGGGTATCGGTCGTGGTGTATCAGCCGCGACGGTGGCGAGACCTTTACGGAGTTCGGCGTCGACGAGACCCTCATCGAGAGTAAGTGCCACGCTTCACTGGCCAGGTACGTCGACCCGGCGGGAGGAGACACGGCTGGCGGTGAATCGGCTGGCGGCGAACCGGCTCCGATATTGTTCTGCAACCCGCCCGTGTTTGAAGGGAAATGGCAGTCACCGTCACGGGGCTGTGGCAAGCTCTGTCGAACGAATCAGACAGTTCGTGTGAGTTACGACGACTGCAAGACCTGGCCCGTGTCCAGGCGCATCAGCGAGAACGGCGGGTATTCCTCAATGGTGGTACTCGATGATGGAACCATACTCTGCGGAT
This sequence comes from Trueperaceae bacterium, assembly GCA_963662295.1. Classification (GTDB taxonomy): domain Bacteria; phylum Deinococcota; class Deinococci; order Deinococcales; family Trueperaceae. The sequence goes on along the minus strand of OY759346.1, from coordinate 1,664,578 downwards.
TCGATAGAGACGTCTTTCGATTCAACCTGGCGTGGCTGGAGCAAGAAGGTTAGAAATAAAGTGTTGCTCTGTACCTAGCGACGCCCGCCCAACACGTTAGCGAAGGCCTTCAGGCCCTGCCGGAAGTGTCGACGGCGGAGCGCTGAACGGTAGCGCCCCGTTGTCCCCTCGATTGGGAGGCCGTCTGGGCTCGGTCTTCCTCGTGAGGGTCTTCCTGTTCTTGCTGTAGACGCACAGCCTCTATTTGAGTTTCTTCCAATAGGTGCTCAATTCCATCCACCGCGTCATTTCCTTCTGTTCCGGCGTGAACCGCTGGCGAATCGATGGCGGCATCGAGCAGTGGTAGGAGTGGTGGTGTACCCCATCGGCAGCAGCCCGATTGCCGTGGACGTGGTTGTACTGCAGCGTCGTTCGCCTCCTGGAGGTCGTCTTCGCCGCGCCCGTGTGCACCAGCGCCTCCGTCATGATCATCACGTCACCCGCGTCACCCGTGACCTCGACAGCTCCCGGCGTGTCCAGACCGGCCCACCCCCAGCGATCATAATCGAGCGTGAAGTTCTTCTTGTGCGACCCCGGAATGACCGCGAAGCAACCGTCCCCAGGGTGGTTCGGCGTAAGCATGGTGATGACGTTCATCATCTGCGAGAAGATCACCCCGTCGCGCACGGTGAACTCGTGCGGTGGCAGGCCGTTATGCCAGTGGGTGGCGCCACGGCCCTCGTACTTGGAGATGGACCAGGCGTTGGTTAGCTGCGGTTCGCCCATGAACTCTTTGAGGTAGGGAAGGATCGAGGGGTGGGCGATGAGCTGGGCGAAGATGGGGTCGAGCCGCAGCAGGCCCGTCAGGCGCACCTGGTGTTCGTAGTCTGTGTCCTTGGTGAGGTACTTCGTAGCGCCCTGCTGCACCTCCGCGAGCGCTGCCGCCGGTAGCCCTTCGGTCCAACTATCGTCGTGCTCGATCGCTTCGTTGGCCACCACGGCTTCGTCGAGGGCCTGGATCAGTTCGGGTTCGATGGCGCCTCGCAGGATCAGGAAGCCTTGAATGTCGAAGAGGAACTTCTCCTCGTCGGTTACAGTGTGCATTCTGATCCGAAGTCTCTCACGGCTCCATGGGTGTTTCCCGATCGCGACTCATGCGGTGTTTTGTGTCCTTCGTTCACGGCGCACGCTCCCTATCTAGCGTCGTTTGCCCCTTCAGTATTCACAATACGCCACCTCTGTCACCCAAGGCCCACCGCTGCGCGGCGGTATTCGTCCGAGTCCCACCCCGGGTACTGTTCCTCCAATAGCGCCAGCGTCTGTTCCGTGTAGTAGGGGTGCCCCGCTGCGGGGAAGCGCCAGAGTTGGCGCTGGGCGGCGCTCAAGCCACCGATGAACGCCTGGAATACGGGCACGCCCATGCCGAATTGGGTGTAGTGGCGGACGCCCTCCCAGTAGTGATCGGCACGGCCGAAGCCGTAACCCCAGGTGAAACGCTGGCCGTCCTTACGGGTATAGGCGCTGGCGCTGTGCCAGGCAAAATTGGTGAATACGCACACGGTGCCGCCTTTGCACACGAGGGGCACGCTTTTCGTCATGTCGCGGCCGTGCTGCTTGGGGATCAGCCGCAGTGGTGCCTGGTCCTCGTCGACGTCCTCGAGGTGTATCCAGAAGCCGATCTGACCGAACTCGCGCAGGTCTTCGCTTATGGGCAGTAGAGAGTTGTTGCCGTTGTCGATGTGCAGGTTCGAATCGTCGAAGCCGGTACCACCGCGGGTGTGGCCGGGATAGCGGGCGATGAGGCAGCCCACCCGCGCGTGGATGTCGTCGGTCTTGAGCCATTTGCGGGCGAAGGCGATGCCCTCGTCGTCCATGGTGGCGCGGTAAAGCTCCATTTCCTCGTACGGGAAGCTCTTCAAGAAGCTGTAGCCGGCCTGGTCCTGTGGGGGATCGTCCTTGATCTGCTCGTAGGTGGGCAGGACCCGTCGCTGCGCCGCCTGCAAGGTTTTTAGTTTGTCGCCGGTTATGAAATTTGGGACGATGATGAAGCCTTCGTGGTCGAGTTCTTCGAGATGCGCGTCGGTCAATTTGGCCATTGGTTGCTCCGATCAAAAGGTTTGCGGGCCGCGAGTTCGGACTGCAAAATCCAGCGCGCCGAACATCTTAGCAATCTGCTTGAAGTACACGGTATTCGTGGTCGCAGCACGTCGTAATCCTGATTCAAGCGACGATGTTCAGATCGAGTTGGCTGCAACGATCGGCTTGACGCGCGATCGTTTCAAAGGAGGATATCAGAAGCTGTTTCAGCTGCTCCGGCGCAGCGGGTAACGACCGAAGATCCTCTCCCACCATAGCCAGTAACATATCAAATTACCGATAGGACGGACAGACCAAATCTCGATTCATGAAACCAAAACGGTGTTTCTTGAGGATTTCGTTTCGGAAGGGTGTATAGATGCCCGCCGTAGCCTGGCTCCTTTACCAGGACTTCGCGGTGTTTTGGGCCTACGTCGGTGACGGTTCTGAACTGTGGTGAGGGGCAAGGAACCCGGGTCCGTATCGCCTTTTCACAGATTGCTGTGCCTGACGGTTTCCACATATACGATGCATTGAATACGGGTCGACGAATCGGCCTTGCAAGAAGGGGTTCCAGACAAGCGGGATTCAACGATACGTGGTAGCCGGTGAAACCGAGAAATGCCGTACTGACCGGCATTAACTCGATAGCAAGTGCAGGAAATCCCTCGCTCATCGCATTTCTTGTGAGGCCGCATTCTCCTGTTTAAGTCAGATTTAAGCCTACCCAATCTAGGATTATGCAAAGCAGAAACGCCGCGTCCACCAGGCCTCTCCATACCCCCCGGAGAACGAGCCAGACAGGAGAAAGCAGGTGAGGTTGACGAAAAGGGGAGGTGACGGCGATCCCATGAGTTTGAAAGCCCGCGAGGTATCGGCACCGAGCTGACCCGCCGAGCAGATGCTCAGCAGCCCACCCTGACGTTGAAGGTTTCACCCTGTCAACGGCAACCTCACACCGCACGATTTGGAGATCGACATGAACACGAACCGTAAATTCCTGATGGCGATCGCGATTGCACTTCTGGTTTTCCTCGTCGCGGCGTGTACCGGCCTGGCAACCCCGATCTTTGTGACGCTGACGCCGGTTGGGCCGATCGAGGTCGCTCCAGGTGAACAGCAGGCACTCACGGCAACGGTGACCGGAAGCGCTACCACCACCGTGACCTGGAGCGCCGTACTCGGCACCATCGATGCGAACGGTAACGACGCGACCTACACCGCCCCGGCAGCGCTTGGTTCCGACACTGTCACTGCCACCAGCAATGCCGATCCGTCCAGCAGTGCCAGCGTCACGATCGATGTGGACGCGACCTCGGTGACGTACCCAGGAAGCTATGAGACGATGGTCTTCAACAGCAGCCCGGGTCGAAACGCCGTGATCGCCACGGTGGTGATTCCCCAGGTTGCCGACGCGGTGCGCTACCGCGTCGTAGGGATCGGAGGAAACGATCCGTTTTTCTACTTCATGGGCCCCATCACCCGCTCATCGCCGTTCGAGCACGAATACGCAGATCAGGCGCCGAGTGGCGTGTTTTGGCAGAGTCTCTCGGGACTCTGGGGACCTGTCGATTCCACCGCAGAGCACATCGTGTATATGGATTCACGCTTCGAGGACTTTGTGTGGGAGGTGACGGCCTTCTTCGAGTAGCCACAGTTGCCACAAAGATCAACTTCACGAGGCGAGGGGACTTCTGCCCCTCGCCTCGTGATCCAACTGAAACAGAAGAACAACGTCCTGGACAACAATTCCGCGTAATCGGCAAAGCCTTGAGTCCATCGACGCCCTTGGAGGGCCTTGCGTGTCTAGGAGGTCACGCGGAGGGGCCTTCCCTTACCCATAGGCCATTTCACGGTGTTTGCCAAGTACACGCAACAGGCGTTCGTCTGCCCCTTCGAGAACATGATCGGGCATTTTATAGTTGAGATAGGGCCAGAAGCGTTGGGCAACGAAGCGCTGGCCATACACCTGGTGGAAGAGATAACGCAGCCGGTCCGAGGTGTTGGGAGCGCCCCGGTGCCAGGTCTGACTGCCGAGCAAGTAGAGGTCGCCCGCTTTCATGTGCAATGAGGTTGGGCCCTGGCCATCGAAGGTCGGGTTGTCTGGGTCGCTGGGGTTTCTGCCCGCGTAATGGCTGCCGGGAACGAATTGGCTGGGGCCATACCGATCTTCTTCTTGATCTGTGAGGGCGATCTGGAAGGACATTCGAAAAACAGGCATACGCAGGCGGCGGTCGTGACCTTCGATGTCGTCGTCCGTGATTGGGAAGTCTAGGCTGTCGTCTATACAGCGGGTTGCGCATTGAGTGATCGTGCTTCATGCTGAGGCATGGCGCACTCTACCGACCTCCGAGAACGCATCGTAAACGCCGTCCTACACAAGCGTTACACCCTCCATGAAGCCGCAGACACGTTCGACGTTGGAACCGCCACCGTCAGTCGCTACCTCCGCCGCTACCGCCAAAGTGGAGATCTCACCCCCAGAACCTCCCCGGGCCGCCCCAGCGCCCTCCATGAGCACCAGGCATGGGTTGAGCAGAGCCTCATCAGCAACGACCTCACCCACGACCAGCGCTGCGACCTTTTCTTGGAGAGAACCGGCGTCCGCATCAGCAGAGCGACCATGTGCCGCTGGGTACAGAGATTGGGATCGACGAGAAAAAAAGACGATCTACGCGAGTGAACAGAATCCAGAGGCCCGGTGGAGGTTCCTGGCTTGGATCAGAGGTATTGACCCGCACCGGTTGGTGTTCGTCGATGAGAGCGGCTTCAACGTCGCCATGACCCTGCCCTACGCCTACGCCCCACGTGGACAACGTGCCGTGGGTAGGGTGCCGAAGAACCGTGGGGAGAACACCAGCCTCGTTGCAGCGATCAGTCTCGATGAGGGTGTGGGTGACGCGATGACGTTGACCGGAGCGGTGGATGGCGTGGCGTTTTTAGCGTACATCGAGCAGGTCATCGCTCCGAAGCTGAGGCCGGGGCAGATCGTGGTGATGGATCAGCTGGGGGTGCACCGCAAACCGGAGGTGCGGGAGGCGATCGAGGCGAGGGGGTGCGAGTTGGTGTTGTTGCCTGGGTACAGTCCGGACTTCAACCCCATTGAGTTGGCTTTTTCGAAGATAAAGGCGTTCGTGAAAGCTGTGGGGGCGAGGACGAGGGGAGCGTTGGACTCTGCGATCGCGGCTGCGCTATCGACGGTGTCGTTGGGGGATGTGTTGGGTTGGTTTGAGCATGCCGGAGTCACCAATCACTCATTCTGAGAACCGCTGTATGGAAACTGTTGATGCCGCGGTCTTTGCGATTGAGAATGCACCCCTGGGCCATGCAATGGCATTCGGGACCCAATACGGTTTCCGCGATCGAGATGATGGGTTCCCGCACGAGAAGATCGCGGAACATGCGGTCGCATTCGAAGAGCCTGTGCACGACAATAGGGTCTTTCCCATCGTTTGGTCTTGCGACTTTCACGTTGCGCATCTCCGCAAAATACGGTTCGGCGAAGACCTGATCCACACGGCTGCAAATCTGTTCGCACTCTTCGCGAGACAGGACGTTGCGAATGATGGTGGCTCCGTTTTTGTAGAAGTCCTCGAGGATCGGCGTGATCTCTTCCTCTGTAAAGGGTGCGTGTCGTGCCATGGCTGCTCCTTACGGTGGCGTAGCCGTACTCCATTGCCCCCACCCTACATGAATGCTCCCAGCCTAACCCACCAAACCACCCTATAGAGCCCAAAACCAGCCTTGCTCCCGCAAAGCCGGCGGTGGTCACCTTCGACCGCGACATGACCGACGGGAGCGTGGTCCGCTAACGGCGCGAAGGCCGGGTTAGGAAGACGGGGTATAAAAGCGTATGCTTCGAATCGCCCTGTTGAGCCGCTGGCACGTGCACGCCGACGACTACGCCACCGAGGCGAGCGAACTCGGCCTCGAGATCGCTCGCGTATGGGACGAGGACCCCGCCAGGGGGCGGGCCTGGGCCGACGAACTGAGCTCGTCGTTCGAGCCCGACCTCGGAGCGGTACTACGCGATCCCGGGGTCGACGCCGTCATCGTCTCCACCCCGACCACACGCCATCAGGAGGTGATCGTGCTGGCGGCCAGGGCCGGCAAGCACATCTTCTCGGAGAAGGTTCTCGCGGCCACCCGAACCGAGTGCGAGGCGATCTTCGCGGCCGTCGACGGGGCCGGAGTGAGGTTGATGCTGTCGTTGCCGCGGCTGATGCAGTCCGGCTACCTGGCCGCCCAGGGGATCCTCGACCGGGGAGCGATCGGCCGGCTGACGGCGGTCCGCTGTCGGGTGGCGCACGACGGCGCCGTCGACCGGGGCGACGGCGTCAGGCTCCCGGAACGATTTTTCGACCCGGGAGAGGCGGCCGGAGGGGCGCTGATCGACCTCGGGGCCCACCCCACCTACCTCTGCAACCGGTTGGCGGGTCACCCCCTTGCGGTCAGCGCCCACCTCTCGTCGGTGACCGGGCGCGGAGTCGACGACAACAGCGTTGCCTTGGTGGACTACCCGGGCGGCGTCCTCGGCGTGATCGAGACCGGATTCGTGGCGAAGGGGGGGCCGTTCCAGCTGGCGCTGTCGGGAACCGAGGCCACCGTGCTGGTCGAGGGCATCTTTGGGGAGAGCGTCCGCCTCGTCCGGGAGCCGGGGAGTTGGGAGGACCTCGAGGCCCCCGCCTCCCTACCGAGCGCCATGGAGCAGTGGCTCTCCGAGATTGACGAGGGTACCGCGCCGACCATCACCCGGGACGACATGCTCGACCTGACGCTCGTCAACGAGGCGGCTGCGCGGTCGGCGCGCGAGGGTCGCAGGGTCGTCCTCTAGCAGATAATCCCTGGGACGCTCGGCCTAAGTCTCGAGGGAGAATCCGGGAAGTAGACCTCGATGTGGCCGCGAGTGCAGTTGAAATACGCCCTGATGAGATAGCTTGGCTGGATCTACTGAGCATCAAGAATTTTGTGACAGGAAGAGTCGTATGAACGATTTTGAACGACTTGGCATGGGTCTGGGTGGACTGCCCTTAGTCACGAAGGCTCGCACGCGCTCGATTTCTGCGGAGAACCCCAGCGGCGCGAAAGGCAAAGGAGGGATGGCCATTCCCAATGTGGAGTCTCTATCGCTGGCATATCCTGGATCCCCCATCGCCTTTCAGTCCGATCTGCGGGTGACCATTCAGGCCTTGGGCTGGTGGCCGAATAGGACTTTCCAGCCACTGGCCGATGACATTACCCGTGGCAACCAGTTTGCCGAGCTGAGATGTGGTCGTCTTGAACTAGTCCAAGAATAGCCACCACTTGCGGCACATGGTGGCTCTGCTGATGCGGACGCCGGTTCTCTCCAAGAAAAGGTCGCAGTGAACCGTACTGGGTTTCGTGGAGACTCTGCTCTCACGCGGCCAGCCTGGGCATGGCCTGCGCTTGAGTGTACGCCATCTCGAAGTCCACGGGACTGACGTAATCGAGCGAAGAGTGCAACCGCCGACAGTTGAACCACCTCACCCACCGCATCGTCGCCGTCTCCACCTCCTGCCTCGAGCACCAACTCGTCGACCTGGCGTGGATCAGCTCGCTCTTGAACAAGCCGATCGTGCTCTCCATCAACGCATTGTCATACGCCGTGCCCACCCGACCGATCGAACCGTTCACGCCATGATCGAGCAACTTCTGGCTGAACGCCAGACTCGTATATTGACTGCCGGCATCCGAATGATGAATCACGCCGTCAGCAACGAACCGCCGATCGGTTCGACGCCGGACGCTCACAGCCTGCTCCAGAGCCCTCATCACCAGCTCGCTGCTCTTACCGGTACTGACCGTGAAACCCAGGATGCGCCTCGAGAAGCCGTCCTGCAGGAACGACACGTACACCCACCCTTCACGAGTGAGCACGTGCGTGAAGTCCGCCACCCAAACGATGTCGGGCGCATCTTGGAACCAGTCTCGCCTCACCAGATCCGGCGAGCTGACGCCGCTAGGCGTTGGGATGGTCGTGCGGACCTTCCTTCTTCGTGTCATGCCCTTCAAGCCCGCGACTCTCATCAGGCGCGCCACCTGGTCACGCCCAACGTCGATACTCTCGTGCTGGAGGGCGTGCCATACCTTACGGACGCCGTACACACCAAAGTTCTCGCGGTGCACCCGATGAATGACCTCCAGGAGACGCTCATCGGATTGCTGGCGAGCGGATGCTTGCCGCTTCTTGGCTGCGTAGTACGTGCTCGGGGCGATCGGCACGTTGTGGTCCCGTAGGACACGGCAGATCGGCTCGACCCCGAACAGGTTCTTATACGCGTTGATGTAGGCGACCATCACTTGAGTCGGCGGTCGAGCTCCGCGGCCGCGAAAAACGCGCTGGCTGTCTTGAGGATCTCGTTGGCTCGTTTGAGTTCGGCTACTTCCTTCTTGAGGGCCTTGATCTCCTCACGCTCTGTGGTTGTCAGGCCTGGCTTGTCACCAGCGTCGATGCGGGCTCTGTCTACCCAGCCGCGCATGGTGTCGACCGGGATGCCGGTTAGGTCATGCAGGCGCCGATAAGAGGCTGAACGTGATTCGTGCGGCGCTTCTTCTCGACGCTCCATGAACATGCGGATGACTCGATCTTTGGTTTCTTGGTCGTAACGGGTCATGCTCCATTCTCTCCTTTCGAGGGAGAACGGAGCCTCCATCAAACCCAGGGCGGTTCACAGCGCTGGTCGTGGGTGAGGTCGTTGTTGATCAGGTTCTGCTCGACCCACGCCTGGTGCTCATCGAGAGCTGTGGGCCGGCCTGGGGAGGTTCTGGGGGTGAGATCTCCACTCTGGCGGTAGCGGCGGAGGAAGCGGCTAACGGTGGCGGTTCCAACGTCGAAGGTGTCAGCGGCTTCATGGAGGGTGTACCTTTTGTGTAGGACGGCGTTGATGATGCGCTCTCGGAGGTCGGTGGAGTGTGCCATGCTTCAGCATGAACCACGATCACTTAATACGCAACCCGCTGTATAAAAACGATCAACTGGATTGTAAATCAGGCAGATGCCAGCGTTTGCAGCACAACGAGTACTCGAAACCCGCAGGCCACGATGCTTCCTGTGAAGGCGGCTTGGACCGCCAGTAAACTGTAACCAGGAAACTAGGTTCAATTTCCACCGATGTGGGATAACCCATGTCCCAATGTGGCAGGTTGTCTGTGAGCACAATTTCTTCTCCCCAGGTTTTCCCTTCGTCTTCACTCAAGCGGACCTTTATGGAAAAGGGATATTCTATTCGCCTTGGCCTGGGTCCTCGGTCTCCATAAGCGAGTAGCAGCCGGCCGTCGCTCAGGCTATTTATAGACGGCTGGGTATCCGGTGGCGTATCTTCGAGCTCCTTGTGTTCGGTCCATGTCTTGCCTGCGTCGAAGGTAGTTGCCTGGAGCATATGTCGTCCGGTTCTGCTCACCGCAACGATACTGCCGCTTTTCGTCTTGGTTATTGACGTTTCCATACTCCATCCCGCATCCGGCGGCCAGTCGCAGGTTTGGGCAGTAGAGAGGTAACTCCAGCTTGCTCCCTTGTCATCCGAGTACATGATCGCCGCATTTTGCACCCTTTTCGCCCTGCTTCCGGCATGAACCGCCATGAGAATCCGGCCGTTGGGCAGTTCTATGCAGCGTTCGGTGGTCAGCATGAAATCAAAGGGATCGGTGGCAAGGATATGCTCTTCAGGCCAGGTGTTTCCCCCGTCGAATGATCGCATCACCCAAGTTCTGGTGCCGTCCCAATTGCCTTTGTGGGTCTGTCCCCTCCAACTGAAGAAGGTGAGAAGGAGGGTCCCATCGCTTAGCTCACAGATGGATGCATCCCGATAGTCGGAGGGAGGGTCTTCCGCATGTTTCACGATCTGGTGTTCAGCCCAACTCAGTCCTCCATCGTGCGAGCGTACCAGTGCGATTTCGCCGTTGATGTCCGTGTGGTTCGATGCTTCCCGGAAGGATGATATGAGCTCTCCGCTGCGAAGCAGGCACATGTCCGCCGGCACTCCGGCCCGTCCTTTCTTCTGAAACACTATGATTTCTGCGGATTCGGATGAGATGTTTCGTGGATTGTTCATTCTCGTTTGCTCCTTTACAGCGGTTCTCAGAATGAGTGATTGGTGACTCCGGCATGCTCAAACCAACCCAACACATCCCCCAACGACACCGTCGATAGCGCAGCCGCGATCGCAGAGTCCAACGCTCCCCTCGTCCTCGCCCCCACAGCTTTCACGAACGCCTTTATCTTCCGGCCTCATTTCGCCGTTGATGTCCGTGTGGTTCGATGCTTCCCGGAAGGATGATATGAGCTCTCCGCTGCGAAGCAGGCACATGTCCGCCGGCACTCCGGCCCGTCCTTTCTTCTGAAACACTATGATTTCTGCGGATTCGGATGAGATGTTTCGTGGATTGTTCATTCTCGTTTGCTCCTTTAAGTGATTTGCCCGGGAATTCAATCAACCAGCTCGTATTTGGCGGAAACGATGTACTGAACCGGCGGATCGTCTTTGCTCCACTCGTGCCAGACACTCAGGATTGTGCCCTCTTTGAGCTGGATGGAAGCAGGATATCCCGTGTGGTACCAGCTGGACACGATAGATGAATCAGCTTCAACCACTTCCCTGATTACAAATTCATTGCTTGGATTCCATCATCTGCAAGCACAAGTCATTCCGAGGGCTGGGCAGCCGCTAATCTTGGACTGGTTCTTATGTCGGCGGATAATGGGGGGCTGGATTGTGCGCTACCAAAGAACCATCTGATTCCCCGTGTCAGTACCCTCGATCATACCGTTCTGGACGCTAAGAGTTATCCACCGACCACGGCCACCTGGCCAATTTCCGGCTAGCCGGAAATCAGGTCGCGCACTACTTCACGCAAGAAAACGCAGTTGGGTCGTCCAAAAGCATATAGCACGTTACGGCACCATCCTCAAATTTATCTATGGCCACTTCAAAACCATCTGCTTGCACGAAAACGAGCGTTTCTGTTGCGGAACGAACATCTCTTCCCTGCGCCCATACGACAGAGCCAGCTACGATCAACGCCGCAAGAATGATGGTGACCAATTGTCCTACGTATTGTTTACGTGACATTGTTGCCCTCCAGTAAAGAATTTTTGTTGCCCCACCACAGTAGCAATTACAGCCGACCACCCGGCCATTTCCAGCCAGCCGGAAATCCCCAACGCAACCCCACCACTAAGCCCTCTCTCGCCCGCTGTACGGCTCTCTGTCGTCCTTCAACCCCTTCCCATGAATAGATATTTCGAGGGTGCCTTACTGTGATCCAGATGCGGAACCGCCTGTGGCAGGTTTGGTAGGGGGGGTACCTGCTTGGGAAGTCACGCCAAGGGGCTCCTGTTCTGAGGATCCAGAGGACACCGTTGAGGACTTCACGGCAGTCACGCCAGGGCCGGCCGCGTCCGTCGGGGCGTCGTGGTGGTTGGGGGATGAGGGGGCGTAGGATGGTCCATTGTTCGTCGGTGAGGTCCATGGCTTAGCATGGTCAAAGGGTTTTTGAGATGGCTTGGAGTGACTCGATAACACACCCTCGGGAGTTCCCGAACCATACCCCCGAACAGTACTTTGGTATCTGTTCGCCCATACCGCTCCGCTGCTACCGTCTTGTTCATGCCAAGACACGACGACACCGTTTTTACCGGCCCGATGATGAACCGTGCGACCAAAGCTGTTGGCCCATCCACCACCCAAGGGCGCCACGCCGAACTCCACGCTGCTGATAGGGCGGCGACATGAGGCGACGGCTTACCTTCCTCGTTCTCCCCATCGCCCTCGTCCTCATCGTCCTCGTCGTCGCCGCGGCGCGGTCTTTCACCTCGGTCGAGGCCATCGAATCGTGCGATCCGATCGGGAATGCTCATCCACTGTGCGGCTGGCAAAACCCCGAAGACATGGTTGCGCTTCCCGACGGTCACCACGTGATCGTTAGCGAATACGGCGGACAGAACGGAGAGAAAAGCGGAACGCTTTCCCTTCTCGATCTCAGAACCGAGACGCGAAGCGTGCTCTACCGTGGAAGTCCCACCGAAGGAGCAGGTCCCTGGGGCGCTCGCGACTGTACGGAGGCCCCCGGCGAGGAATTCAGCCCCCACGGTATTCACCTCAGCCACCGCGCCGACGGACGCATGCAACTCCTCGCGGTTCAACATGGTGGCCGGGAGTCGATCGAGATGTTCGAGGTAACAGAATCTCCCGAGGGTTGGGCCCTCGCTTGGCGCGGGTGCGCGCTTCCACCCGTCGGAAGCATGCTCAACGACGTGGTCGCGACACCCGATGGAGGCTTTCTCGTCACCCACTCGATGACGAAGAGGGACAGTACGCTGGGCCTGTTCTATGAATACCTGAGGTCCAGTCTGTTTCGCGCCGAAACCGGGTATGTCTTGGCTTGGCAGCCAAACGCAGGCTTTCATCGACTGGCCGGAAGCGAAGGGCGCGTGGCCAACGGCATCGAGATTTCATCCGATGGGGAGACCGTCTTCGTCAATTACAGTGCGAATGGCGAAGTTCGCCGCATCGACCGCAGCAGCGGAGAGATCGAAGCGAGCACGACCTCGCTTCCGCCCCTCGACAACTCCACGTGGACGCCGGATGGGCGCCTGCTGGTGGCTGGGGCGCTCGCTAGCACGCTCGACATGATGGCCTGCACGAATCTCGAATCGGGCACCTGTCCCGGGGCCTATGCCATTTTTGCTGTCGATCCCGACACCCTCGAAAGCGAAATCCTGTACCAGGGCGGCCCCAACACGCCGGGCGGGGCCGGTACGGTCGGCCTGCTCGTGAGTGACGGATCGCTGCTGATCGGCACCTTCGCTGGCGACCGCATTGTCCGCGTGACACCCTAGTGGGTCACCTGACTCACGTGTCGCCATTCTCATGGAACCGAGAAAGAGGATAACCATCGTGTTTCGCCACTCGAGGAATTCCCAGAACCAACCATGATGCAGACGAAGGCTCTAAACCAAGGGGACGGGGGTGAAGAACCTGAAACGGTCACCCCCGTCACGCTTGGCCTTGATAGGGCCATCACTCGACGGCTTTGACTTGCTGCCGGAAGGTACTCCCAGCTGCACCTCGGAATGGAATCCGCCAGTTGCACGGAAAACTCGGGAGAACCAAATCTTATACCGCGCTCGAGGCTTGAAGAAGCTAGCTTTTTAGTTTGTATCAAGGAGATTAACGATGAATTCAAACAAAAGAATCAATGTGGACAAAAGAGTACTCCTTTCAGCAATATGGATATTTGTACTCTTTAATATGATTTACGCGGACGTCATTACCATGTTGACGCCCGGGTGGCTCGAGCGGATTGACACATACAGTAAAATGTTCGACTGGCGTATTCTGGTGGGTTTTTCCGTTTTGTTGGAGATCCCGATTGCCATGACGCTTCTGTCCCGCGTCTTACAGCGGGTTGCGCATTGAGTGATCGTGCTTCATGCTGAGGCATGGCGCACTCTACCGACCTCCGAGAACGCATCGTAAACGCCGTCCTACACAAGCGTTACACCCTCCATGAAGCCGCAGACACGTTCGACGTTGGAACCGCCACCGTCAGTCGCTACCTCCGCCGCTACCGCCAAAGTGGAGATCTCACCCCCAGAACCTCCCCGGGCCGCCCCAGCGCCCTCCATGAGCACCAGGCATGGGTTGAGCAGAGCCTCATCAGCAACGACCTCACCCACGACCAGCGCTGCGACCTTTTCTTGGAGAGAACCGGCGTCCGCATCAGCAGAGCGACCATGTGCCGCTGGGTACAGAGATTGGGATCGACGAGAAAAAAAAGACGATCTACGCGAGTGAACAGAATCCAGAGGCCCGGTGGAGGTTCCTGGCTTGGATCAGAGGTATTGACCCGCACCGGTTGGTGTTCGTCGATGAGAGCGGCTTCAACGTCGCCATGACCCTGCCCTACGCCTACGCCCCACGTGGACAACGTGCCGTGGGTAGGGTGCCGAAGAACCGTGGGGAGAACACCAGCCTCGTTGCAGCGATCAGTCTCGATGAGGGTGTGGGTGACGCGATGACGTTGACCGGAGCGGTGGATGGCGTGGCGTTTTTAGCGTACATCGAGCAGGTCATCGCTCCGAAGCTGAGGCCGGGGCAGATCGTGGTGATGGATCAGCTGGGGGTGCACCGCAAACCGGAGGTGCGGGAGGCGATCGAGGCGAGGGGGTGCGAGTTGGTGTTGTTGCCTGGGTACAGTCCGGACTTCAACCCCATTGAGTTGGCTTTTTCGAAGATAAAGGCGTTCGTGAAAGCTGTGGGGGCGAGGACGAGGGGAGCGTTGGACTCTGCGATCGCGGCTGCGCTATCGACGGTGTCGTTGGGGGATGTGTTGGGTTGGTTTGAGCATGCCGGAGTCACCAATCACTCATTCTGAGAACCGCTGTAAATGACAAAGCCAGTCGTTGGGTACATAGTATTGCCGTGCCCATAACCATTCTGTTTGTTGTGTTAGGGGGCAGTACCCATCCGCATTATCTGTTTTTTGCAACCGTAGAGGTTGTGGCGATGTCACTAACTCTCTGGTTGGCGTGGAAAAAATGGCCTACATCAGAGCCTAGTCAGAAGTGGACCCCGGAATTCGGACAGGACCCTCAGAGGGTGTTATGAACTCTGATCGTAAGCTAAGGCATGACCAAGAAGGGCTACCCTAGCGACAGCACCGACACAGAATGGCCTTCGTTGTGCCGTACCTGGCGCTCATCACCGAAGATGCACCCCAAACAGGAGTTTGAGGTGGGATCAGAAAGTCGATGAGCAAGGAAAATTCAGGACCCGCAATCGAGTTTGTGTCGGTCAGCAAGGCTTTTCTCTGTTTCGCCGTCCACCAGGCATCGTCGCATCTTGGATGCTTGGCATCCTAGGCCGCTAGCCCGACTCCTTGCCCTGTATGCAAGATGCCGGGGAATGGGAGACCGTCAGGCACAGGAATAGGTGAAAAAGGCGTTACTGACCAGGGTTTGTTGCCCCTCACTGATCAGCAGTTCCGTCACCGACGCAAGCTTCACATCGGCTTCAAAGTCCTGGTAGGACGCTACGGGCTGCGATCTCGGCTGCGAATCCAAAAGGAAAGCACCTCCTCTCATCAGGACAATCCGGCCTCGTGAGAAAGGCGATGAGCAAGGGAAATCTTGGACCCACAATCGAGTTTGTGCCGGTCAGTACGGCATTTCTCGGTTTCTCCGTCCACCACGCATCGTCAAATCGCTCTTACTCGCCACCCTCTCGTCCAACGCCAGATCGTTGAGTCGTATTCAGAAAAGCGGAAACGCAGCCACCGTCAGGCACGGCAATGTGCGAAAAATGCGATGCGGACCGGGGTTTCTTGCCCCTCACTAGAGATCAGACCCGTCACCGACGCAACCCCGAACAACGCCGGCAAGTCCTGCTCATAACAGAAGTGCCGCCCAGAATTTGGCGGGCGCAGCAGGACTTGAACCCGCGACCTACGGTTTTGGAGTCCCTGACAGACTGTTGTCCTGAGTAGTGCTGAGATACACTTTGATGGTACTAGACAGCGTATCCGGCTATTGTGAGTTCGGCCGAGATTGGTTGAAACGTGCCTGGTGAGGCAGAGTTGGCACACTATAGGCACACAGATGCCTGCACTATCGGCAGACGGCTGCCGGCGAGGGGTGCGAAGGTGCAGCGGAGGCAGCGGAGAGGTGGCGCCTTGACCTGTAAGTGCCACCTGGCGCCCATCGCTAAGTGCCATCGCTAAGTGCCACCTGGCGCCCATCGACCTCCGGGTCGGTAGTGAGGCGCGTCTGGTTCGTGCCGTCCGCGTTCACGACGAAGATATCGAAGTTGCCATCGCGGTTGCTCCCGAAGGCGATCAGACTTCCATCTGGATTTCATTACGTTAGGTACCGCCCTCCATCCCACACAGTGCTGTTCGCGAGCTGCATGCTTTGCGCTTGGTCCTTGCGGGTCGCGACTGGCATTAGATGGTTCTCCTCTTCCCACCTGGGCGGCCCGACCTGATGCGCGGGGGTACGGCGACGGCCGGTCTGTACACGGCGAGGCAGAGCGCGTCGGCAAAGTCGGTGCTGCGATGCAGGATGGCTTTCATGTCGTCCTTGGGTGTGACTTTGATCTTCCCGCCTGGAGTCGGATAGCTAGTTGCTGCCGTAAGCTCACCGTCAGCGAGGGTACCAGGGGGAATGCCGCCACCGTTGACCATCCACTGTTTGAGGTTAAACCAGAGGAAGTCGCGAAGCTGGTGGTATCCGGGTCCGGTGCTGGCCCGGTCGCTGGGGGGTGGGACGGTACTGACGCTTACCGCGTTAATGGTGTACTTTGGCTCGTTGAGGTAGTCGTGCTTGAGGGCGCTGTAGACGCCTGCGCCGATGCCTATCGTGTCGACGTTCACTCTGACCGGCTCGCCGTCCCGTTCGATGCGTTTAACGAGGGTGGTGACTAGGCGGGCGAGTTCGGTGGGGTCCTGACCCCAGTGACTCTCTGGTTGCATGGCGCGCTGCCCACGGACAGGCCAGATCACACTCTGATCATCACCAGTCCAAGCAACGTCGACACCTACGCTCAGGGTGTCGTTATCACGGGCGCTCCGGTGAGCTGCGTGGGCGGCCTCGAGCAGCTGGAGGGTGATAATCCCGTACGTACCAGCGGGGAAGTTGCCGGCTACTCTGACGGCCCAGAAGGGACTGTCCTCACCGAAGCGTTCCCGCTGCCGCTCCACCCATTCGGTCGTTGCGAGACCGGGGATGCTCGGGCCGTTGCCAGTGATGTTGGGTGTCTCCCTACTGTCTATGTGGATGGTGCTCCATAGGTGGCTGGCGGCGTGGAAAGCGTCGTAGAAGGCGCCGCCTATCTGCGTGGGGTTGCCGGTCATGATCTGCTTACCGCCGCCAGCTAGGTTACCTTCGATAACCTCGAGTATCTCCGTGGCTATGCCGCTGGCTTCGTCGGCTATGAAGAGGTTGTTATCGCCACTGAACCCAGCCATGCGCTCAGGCTGGTTGCTGTTCCTACCGAGGATGAAGTTGCCCTTGTGGTGAATGCCGGTACCGGGGTCGATTGGTACATCCAGGATGATGCCGAACGTGTCTTTAACCTTAGCGGCCATGCGTCGTATCTCGGGCCAGAGGATGTGCTTGATCTGCGGGTAGCTGCTGCTAGTGAGGATGACGTTGCCCTTGTCGACGAGTAGGTGCTTGAGGGCGGCGGCGCTAACGGTGAAGGTTTTTGCTACCTTGTGGCCGCTTCGCCATGCCACGTTGGGGTTCTCCTGGATTAAGGTAATGGCTTCGGCCTGCCCGCTCCATGTTGCGTAGCCGAGGGCATGGATGAATTCCTCGAGCGTGAGGTCAGTTTGGAGGCCGCTTCGTTGGTCCTGCCGGTGTGTCAGGATTCCCGAGAATGAGGTCAACAACTCGTTGGTATTCTGGGCTGTCAATTCCGAGTCCGTTCTCTAGGGTGTCTAGAAGGGCGTTCATTTTTTCGTTGAGCATGCCGTGCACGATGATGTCGGGGCTGTCAAGGCCGAGTAGTCTCCGCTTGTCCGCGAGGGTTTTCCTGACGCCTTCCCGGTCACCCTCGCGCCAGTTCAGGGCCAACAGTTCATCGAGTTGGTATAGGACTTCAGTTCGGTGCTGAAGGTTGTCCTTGAGGGTAGCGGCCTGGGCTTCTGAGTGGAGGTGGTCGACGTCGCGCTGCACGGTGCTTTTACTCGTCTTAAGGCTGGCCGCGATCTGTCGGATAGTGAATCCCTCGAGGCGGAGCTTTGCGACGTCTTGCCTGCGGTAGTCTACTTCGAGGTCGTGGCTTGCGTCCCGGGGCATCTTGTCCCATTATACAGCGGCTATGCAACGCGCTTGCTGTCCACGACCTTGTTCGGCATCCGTCAGCCGGCCCCAGGTCTTCTTCGCCTGGTCGCTGTAATCCTCCCACTTGTCATAAACCTCGTTCCAGTCAGGCCTGTCTCTTTCGGTGACCTCGATGGGATGAATCATGAGCACTGGCACCGACAGGCTCCGCAGCACCTTCTCGGCGACACTGCCCATCAGCAGAGGAGAAGCATCTAATCGCAGTCGTTTCGTTCTGAATGTTGCCAATTACGTCGTTTGCTACCTTATCTCGGCATGGTCAAAGCCAGATGGCTCAACCAGGCAGGTTGCTACACTGACGCTACCTTGAGACTCGCCATCCTCGCCGACATCCACGGAAACCTACACGCCCTCGAAGCGGTCCTGGACGACATAGAGCGCCAGCAGCCCGACCTCACGGTGATCAATGGCGACCTGGTCAATCGCGGCCCCAACAACCAAGCAGTGATGGCCCGCTTCCAGGACCTCTCTCTCCCTGCCACCCTCGGCAATCACGACCTCCTGATGCGCAAGTGGGTGACACGTGACCCCGACCTGCCCGAAAGCTGGTTCCGCGACCCCATCTGGGAGGGGACCGCCTGGTGCGCCCGCCAGCTCGAGCGGGGAGGCTGGATCGATACTCTGGCGGCCTTGCCTATGACCCACCGGATCGAACTCGATGGAGCGCGGACGCGGTGAATTTCCTGCGTCACCTGGTGCGTCACCTGGGGCGAGTGCTGGTCATCTGGGACGGGTTACCGGCGCATCGCGGCAGCGCGGTGAAGCGGTACCTGCGCGAGGAAGCACAGGGGCGGGTGTGGCTGGAGCGACTGCCGTCGTACGCGCCGGACCTGAACCCGAAAGAGGGCGTGTGGAAGCAGTTGAAGTTCACGGAGTTGGCGAACGTATGTTGCGGGAACCTCGGGGAGTTGCGCCTCGATTATCGGCGTGCGCGGGAGCGGTTGCGGCACAAGCGAGATCTGGTGCGGGCATGCTTTGGTCTGGCAGGACTCGTTTAGAGAGCAGCGCAGAGGTCAGTAGTTCCTACATGACGTGCAGTTGACGCGGACGAGCGCAAGCGATAGGCTATTGGTACGAACCACCGAACCGGTAGTATCTGCGTAGACGGAAATTGTTGAAGGGGACGTTCAACCTCATGTCGATCCTCGTTACCGGTGGCGCGGGCTTCATTGGCAGCCACTTGACAAGAGCGCTTGTTGATTTGGGAGAGACCGTAGTTGTTGCAGATCGCCGAAGCGGTTCATTGCGCATGACGGGTCCGAACGCTTCGGCAATGCAGCCGAACGTGGTTCGGGAGAATGTGGACATTCTAGACTCGCGGCGTGTAGCCGAAGTTCTGGAGCGGCACAAGGTAGACCGGATCGTTCACCTCGCGTACCTTCTGCCGCCAGCTACGGAGGACAACCCAGCCGCAGCCATCGCTGTCAACTGTGAGGGAATGAACCAGATCCTCTCGTTGGCCCTCGAGCACGGTGTGGGCCGCGTTGTCTGGACCTCCTCAATGGCAGTCTACGGACCAGCGGCGCTTTATGGGGACTCCTTGGTCGGCGAAGACGCCGCTGTGGGTCCGACTTCCGTATACGGCGGCTGCAAGGTCTTGATGGAGCAGGTCTGTAGAACATACTCCCAGAAGGGCTTGCGCGTTATCGGACTCCGATTCAATGCTGTGTATGGTCCAGGGCGAGTACACGGGCATGGTAATTTCCGGATTTGGACACGGGATATGGTGGAGCATTCCCACAGGGGAATTCCCGTGAGCGTGCCGTCAGCCGACACCGAGCTTGACTGGATATACGTGTCTGACGCAGCACGTGCATTGATCCATGCTCTCAGGACTCCGAAGGAAGGCCATCTTGTTTACAATATTCTCGGGTACCGGGCACCAGTGCGGGACGTCGCCTCTATCATCGAGGAACTCTTGCCGCGAGCGCAGATCAGCCTTGAAGCTGGTCAGCCGCCGGCAACCGAGCGGTTCCCTGTGTTTGGGAGCAGTCGAGCGCTCAGTGAGCTTGAGTTCACGCCCACTCATGACCTCCACTCGGGCTTATCAGCCTATGTCCATTTTCTAGACTCGCTCAATGCGTGAAACGAAAGGTAGCGAAATGGAACAATCTCTCGAGGTCGGGTTGATTCAGTTTGCGGCCGGTTCAGATCCACGTGACAACCTGACTAAGGCCCTTTCGTGGATTGAGGCAGCCGCAGTGGAGGGCGCCCAAATGATCTGCCTTCAAGAGTTGTTCACAACCATATACTTTCCACTCTGTCCCCCGGACGACCGCTACTTTGATTGGGCGGAGGCATTGGATGGAGAGTCAATGTCCAAATTGCGAGACGTATGCGTTCGTTTAGGCATCTGGCTTCTCGCCCCAATTTACGAGCAGGGCCTCGCCCATCGACCCTTCAACACTGTTGTACTCATAGGTCCCGATGGATCGCTGTGCTCGAAGTGGCGTAAGCACCACATACCGCGTGTGCGTATCCCAAATGGCGAGATCGACGAAAAGTACTATTTCGAACCGGCCACTGGCGGTTACCACATAGCCGAAACCCCATATGGCCGCGTGGGCGTCTTAGTGTGCCACGATCGGCACTTTCCTGAGGCCGCACGCTGTCTCGCGTTAGCGGGCGCAGACCTAGTTTTCGTGCCTTCTGCATCAAGGGGTCTGCCAAGATCCACGGACCCGGGCGACATATGGTTGACGGAGCTTCGCACTCTAGCGCTTCAGAACATGTATTACGTCTTTGGCGTGAACCGCGTAGGAACTGAAATGGGCGAATCCTTCCTAGGTATGAGTGCGGCAATCGGACCGGACGGCGACGTTATTGCGCTCGCCGGAAAGGACGAGGGAATGTTGCTTGCCAAGTGCCAGGTCTCACGGGTGCGTCAAACACGGTTAGCACGTGGGTTCCTTCGGGATCGGCGCCCTGAAAGCTATCGGGCTCTTGTCGACGGATAGCCGTTAGGCTGGTTGTTGTGACACGGGGTCTCCTGATAAGCGGCGGCGAAATCATCACCTCCACCGCGACGTACCGTGCGGACGTCTTGATCGAGGCCGGTCGGATCTCAGCAATCGGCCAGGCGCTTGATTCAAGAGGCGTTGAGACGATTGACGCGGACGGCCTGTTGGTGCTTCCGGGCGTTATCGATCCGCACACTCATTTCACTTGGCCCGGTGCCGCGGATGACTTCACTTCCGGAACCATCGCCGCTGCGTGCGGTGGCGTCACAAGTGTAATCGAGTACGTAGCATGACCGGCAACCACCATTTGACACATTCCGTTCAATTAGAGATGAGAGAAATGCTGAACGGCCTTCTACGGCTCGCCCTTCCATCGACGAGCCTAGAAGGTCCACGTCAGAAGTCCAGAATTGGTGAAGAGGCGATATCGACGATCAGTGCAGCCGAGCGCTTACCGGTCTTGCTCGTGTCACCCTCGAGCAGTAGCTGACGATTGGAGTTGAGCGATGACTAGTGCAATCGCGCGGGCCGAACTGCTGATAGACACATCTATGGGGATAGGCAAGGGTGAACAACTCCTCGTTATCTCTGACAAGAAAGGATTGCCTCTGGCGCACGCCCTCATGACCGTTAGCCAGGACCGAGGCGCAGTGCCAACCATTTTGCAACTCCTCGAGCGAAAGATTTTTGAGATGGAACCGCCGGCCCCTGTGGCCTCGGCAATGAAGAGCGCAACAGCCGTCATTGTGGTTCTGCCTCCTGAACATGGTTGCCAGTTGTGGCATACCCACGCTCGCATGAAGGCCACAGAGGCGGGAGCCCGAATCGGACTTGTCTTTCCACCTGCAACGTGGAACGTGACGAAGAAGGACATCTTGTCAGTGAAACGCCTGACAGACGCGCTAGCCAAGAGGCTCGACGAGGCAGGGACTGCGAGGATAACTTCGCCGGCCGGTACCGACCTTCGCATGAGTCTCGCGGGACGAAAAGGATGGTCATGTGTCTCCCTACTCCGAAGCCCTGGAGACACCGCCACGATCCCTGATTGGGGCGATGCCGAGGTATCACCCCTCGAGGGAACGGCCGAAGGCACCCTAGTAGTTGACGGCAGTATGACATTTATCGGGAAACTTCGGACACCGATTCGCATGAAGGTCTCTCAAGGCAGCATCGTCGATGTCGAAGGAGGGCGACAAGCGGAGAAGTTACGCGAAATTCTTAGGGGTGGTGATCCCACCCGGGCCTGTATTGCAGAGCTCGGGATCGGTACCGTGCCCCGTGGCGGACTCACGGGCCACAAAGACGACAGTCTACTCGGCACCGCTCATGTGGCGCTAGGACACAATGCAAGCCTAGGTGGACGGATCGTGAGCGACATCCACCTTGACGCCGTCTTACAACGGCCTACGATCGAGCTAGACGGTCTGAGAATCGTGGTGGACGGAATGCCGGAAGAATTTGTGCTCACCAGATGACCTTCAGTGCTTGCTAGTTCATGGCTGACTCGACACGAACTTCGTGCTTCCCGCGTGCAACTTGAAAATCAGCTGTCGGGCGCTACGACTGGCAGCAGGATGTGCGAGGCGCGAGATGCTGAGTGAAAGACGGTTTGAGCAGCCGGGCGGAAGTCTAACTCCCGGTAGTCTTTGCGAGTCCCACTATTTGGGTTTCGATCAAAAACAGGAAAATTGCTGCTCGACACGTGAACCCGTATTTGATGACCTGTCATGAAGGTGTTGCCAGTTGAACCCAAGTCGAGGTCGTACTTGCGACAGTCGTTGGGGCTGTGCGCACTCGTACCATCTACAGAGCTTCTCAGGCGCAGTATGCCCTCTGCGACATTGATGCTGCGGCCGTCTGGGAACACATCTGTCAGTTTCATCGTGAAATCGGTACTTTCCGCGGTCGATGTCGCATAGAGAACTGCCGCTACTGGGCCCCAATGACAACATCGCGCTCTAGCACCTCCGAAGTGTAGACGAGTGTTGCATTGCGCGCTTCGATCGGACGCTGGTCAAAGGGTCCGGCCGGCACACATTCGTAGACGCTACCACCAAGCGAGCGAACAGGATCATGAGGGCTGTAAATGAACACATCAGGTGGTTCGTCATAAGGAAGATCCGTGTCCAGACGACCGTCGCCTGATGACGCGTTGGCCCGGCCCCGGCTGTGAAAGTAGAAAGGTGTGGGTACAAGGTCTGCGATCGGCCACCGCGCGACGCTTCGCCAGCGGTTCTCGCCCATAAGAAAGATCCGTACGGGTGGTTCGTCCGAACGTCCTCCTTCATCGACCTTTAGCCAACGGTCAAACCACTCGATCTGCACTCGGTCGATGTCGTTTGCGGCATCATCAGGACTTGCCGGCGTTGTTCGGGGTTGCGTCGGTGACGGGTCTGATCTCTAGTGAGGGGCAAGAAACCCCGGTCCGCATCGCATTTTTCGCACATTGCCGTGCCTGACGGTGGCTGCGTTTCCGCTTTTCTGAATACGACTCAACGATCTGGCGTTGGACGAGAGGGTGGCGAGTAAGAGCGATTTGACGATGCGTGGTGGACGGAGAAACCGAGAAATGCCGTACTGACCGGCACAAACTCGATTGTGGGTCCAAGATTTCCCTTGCTCATCGCCTTTCTCACGAGGCCGGATTGTCCTGATCATGCCCAAAGTCGGCCTCGCCAAGCCTCCTGCTCCGCGTCGAGTGACTCCATGGCGCTACGATGAGTCGCTGACCCTCGCGAGCAAGAGCACTCCCTGCACGCTCACTTACAGCGGTTCTCAGAATGAGTGATTGGTGACTCCGGCATGCTCAAACCAACCCAACACATCCCCCAACGACACCGTCGATAGCGCAGCCGCGATCGCAGAGTCCAACGCTCCCCTCGTCCTCGCCCCCACAGCTTTCACGAACGCCTTTATCTTCGAAAAAGCCAACTCAATGGGGTTGAAGTCCGGACTGTACCCAGGCAACAACACCAACTCGCACCCCCTCGCCTCGATCGCCTCCCGCACCTCCGGTTTGCGGTGCACCCCCAGCTGATCCATCACCACGATCTGCCCCGGCCTCAGCTTCGGAGCGATGACCTGCTCGATGTACGCTAAAAACGCCACGCCATCCACCGCTCCGGTCAACGTCATCGCGTCACCCACACCCTCATCGAGACTGATCGCTGCAACGAGGCTGGTGTTCTCCCCACGGTTCTTCGGCACCCTACCCACGGCACGTTGTCCACGTGGGGCGTAGGCGTAGGGCAGGGTCATGGCGACGTTGAAGCCGCTCTCATCGACGAACACCAACCGGTGCGGGTCAATACCTCTGATCCAAGCCAGGAACCTCCACCGGGCCTCTGGATTCTGTTCACTCGCGTAGATCGTCTTTTTTTCTCGTCGATCCCAATCTCTGTACCCAGCGGCACATGGTCGCTCTGCTGATGCGGACGCCGGTTCTCTCCAAGAAAAGGTCGCAGCGCTGGTCGTGGGTGAGGTCGTTGCTGATGAGGCTCTGCTCAACCCATGCCTGGTGCTCATGGAGGGCGCTGGGGCGGCCCGGGGAGGTTCTGGGGGTGAGATCTCCACTTTGGCGGTAGCGGCGGAGGTAGCGACTGACGGTGGCGGTTCCAACGTCGAACGTGTCTGCGGCTTCATGGAGGGTGTAACGCTTGTGTAGGACGGCGTTTACGATGCGTTCTCGGAGGTCGGTAGAGTGCGCCATGCCTCAGCATGAAGCACGATCACTCAATGCGCAACCCGCTGTAGGCCTTGGAAGTTTTCAAGAGTTCCTGTCAGGAAGATGTCATACCAGCCTGCGATATGCAGCGCTGGTACCGCAATGCGTTCATAAAAGGACCGGATGCTCCATTGCCGCCAGTATGCGTTGGGCTGATCATGGTCCAGCCAATCGAAGTAATAGGGAATGAGTCGGCGAAGAGCGGGTTCGTCACGGAACAAGTCTGTGAGTGGCAGCTTCAAGTATGCTTCTTCAGGTTTGTTCCTAGCGCCGACCAACTTCTCCACCAAGTCAGCATCGCCCATGCGCTGAGCGCTGTTGATGGCCAGCTTGATTGCCCAAGTGAGGTTAAACTCAAGGGCAAAAGCACCACCATGGTACGTCCATCCGTCGAAAAAGTCCGAAGCCGTCATTGCCGGACAAATGCACGCAAGCGATGGCGGTTCCGCAATTGCGGCTAGCAGTTGCGTGGCACCCACGTAAGAACACCCGTACATGCCCACCCGCCCGGTCGAGCCCGACAAGTTGGAGGCCCATTCCACACTGTCGAAACCGTCTCGCGCTTCAAATGCGAATGGATAGAACTCACCGCATGAGCGAAAACGTCCCCGAGTATCTTGGACAGCGACGATGTAGCCCTTGCTCGCATACCAGGCCGGATGGCTGTACGCGAATGTTAGCGCCTGTTTCTTGTCGTATGGCGTCCGCATCAATAGGACAGTTTGAGGACCTTCGCACGTGGGCCGATAGACGTCCGCGAACAAACATGAACCGCCCTGGGTTTGATGGAGGCTCCGTTCTCCCCCGAAAGGAGAGAATGGAGTATGACCCGTTACGACCAAGAAACAAAAGACCGAGTCATCCGCATGTTCAAAGAGCGACGCGAGGAAGCGCCGAATGAGTCCCGGTCAGCGTCCTACCGCCGCATGCATGACTTGACAGGCATCCCGGTAGACACCATGCGCGGCTGGGTGGACAGGGCCCGCATCGACGCTGGTGACAAGCCAGGCCTGACGACCACCGAACGCGAAGAGATCAAAGCCCTCCGGAAAGAACTCGCGGAACTCAAGCGGGCGAATGAGATCCTGAAGACAGCTAGCGCGTTTTTCGCGGCCGCGGAGCTCGACCGCCGACTCAAGTGATCACCGCATTCATCGATACGTACAAGAACCATTTCGGGGTCGAGCCGATCTGCCGCGTCCTCAAGAACCACGACCTGCCGATCGCCCCCAGTACGTACTACGCAGCTAAGAACCGACCACGCTCAGCCCGACAGCAGTCCGACGAGCGTCTCCTGGAGATCATCTTGCGAGTGCACCGCGAGAACTTTGGTGTGTACGGCGTCCGTAAGGTGTGGCACGCCCTGCAGCAAGAAGGTCTCGCCGTTGGGCGGGACCAGGTGGCACGCCTGATGCGGCGCGCCGGCCTGAAGGGCCAAACTCGTCAGAAGAAGATCCGTACGACCTTCCAGACCCCAGGAGCGATCCGGTCGCCGGATCTGGTGAGGCGCGACTGGTTCCAAGACGCGCCCGACCGGGTTTGGGTCGCGGACTTCACGCACGTGCTCACCCGAGAAGGATGGGGGTACGTCTCGTTCGTGCAGGATGGCTTCTCGAGGCACATCCTGGGTTTCACGGTGAGCAGCAGCAAGGGTGCCGAGCTCGTCATGAGGGCGCTGGGGCAGGCCGTGAATGTGCGGCGTCGAACCGATCCGAGGTTCGTTGCTGACGGTGTGATCCACCATAGCGACGCGGGCAGTCAGTACACGAGCTTGGCGTTCAGCCAGAAGCTCGTCGATCACGGTGTGAATGGCAGTATCGGTCGGGTGGGCACGGCGTACGATAACGCGTTGATGGAGAGCACGATCGGTTTGTTCAAGAGCGAGCTGATCTATGCTAGGCAGGCCGGCTGGGTGACTCGGCAGGAGGTGGAGACGGCCACGATGCGGTGGGTGACGTGGTTCAATCGTCGGCGGTTGCACTCGGCTCTTGATTACGTCAGCCCGCTGGACTTCGAGATGGCATACACTCAGCGACAGGTCTTGCTGAGGCAGGCCGCGTGAGAACAGAGTCTCCACGAAAACCAGTGCGGTTCAACATGTACCATCCCGCATGGCACATTTTCCTCCATTTGTATGCCGGGGTACATTGCAGTCGTTGACGCCATTTCAACTGTGTGCGCGCACATTTGCGAGGAGCAACCCGTAGTTAGGAACAGATTCGTGCACTCCGGACGCTCGAAGCAACGCCCAAAAGGTTGCTTGGTTGCTTGATACGACTGGGCGGCTCATATTTGCTTCCAAATCCGGAATCAAGTCAACAGTGCGCCAGTTGGTGCAGGAGATGAAGATGGCATCCGCATTCGACACGTCGACCTGAATTGCCTCTTGGTAGGCTTGCGTGCGGGAAAGACGTCCTTTCGGAACATTTCCCACAATCCCCATGCCGCGAATTGCGGTGACCTCGAAACCCGACTCCTCCAGATACGCCTTCTCGCGCTCGTTTACCTCACTAACATAAGGTGTGACTAGTGCTACGCGCTGCACCCCGAGAGCTTCAAGGGCTCCGAGCACTGCGGTAGAAGTAGTGATAACGGGTACACCGGCTTGAGACGATAGGTGGCTACACGTCTCACGATCATCTTCACGTCCCCCTAGGAAGCTTCCAGCTGTACACGTATAGGCAATAGCGTGGGGACCTACGGAGAGCAGCTGATCCAGCGCGACCGGTATGTGTTCACGCATCGCCAAGACCGACTCAATTTTCTCGTCTGCTCGTTCTGTCTCGCGCTGAAAAACTCGAGCTGCGAAGGTGCTGACGCCGGAGGGCGCCATGAGGGCAAACTCAGGTTCAACTGTGGTGTTGGACGAGGGCACGATGATTCCCAACCGACACTTCCAGCCGAACATCGTTATCTCCCATCCTCTCTTCCTACTCGACGTGTTTCCACGCGGTACCGCGTATACTGTGGGGCAAGCTGCAAGCGGCAGTAGGTGTTGGAGTAGGCAGCGCCGATACTCACGAAGCCCATCGAACGATCGCCCCTTGCTCGCCAGTGGCCGATGAGATCTTGAGTGTACTCAATGAATCCCTTCGCCGGTCTCACGCCCTCATCCATGTCCGTGATCAGCGACCTCACTGGCTCGCTCCACCGTACCTCGACGACATGGCTAGCCATAAGGCTTCTCCCTTCGAGTCCTGGCGACGCATATCGTTGCTCAGATACAAGCATATTAGCAGGTCCTTACCTGTCATAAGGCGTATCACCAAGGCTTTGACCCGTTTTGAGAAATCCTGTCCAGCAAAGAATGCGCTCGTACCGACCTCGCGTTGAGGCCGGTCAGGACGCGCTCTGCAGGGTGTGTATAGACCTGCAGAGCGCGTCCTGACCGGCACAACATCTTTGGTGGCCTGAAGGAGGGGGGTGCTGGACGGGAATCTGCACGATGGGGTCAATACCCTGCTAGGCTACCGGCATGGGACGCCCGTTCCTCTGGTGGTTCGTTGCGGCGTTGCTGGTGCTGGGGGCGGCCTCGGCGCAACCCGGCGACCGGCTCGAGCTGACGGCCTTTCTCGACGAGGTCATGACCGCGCACCTCGAGGCCTACGCCATCCCCGGCGCGGTCGTCGCGGTGGTGCAGGACGGCGAGGTTGCCGTCGCTCGGGGCTATGGCTATGCCGACATCGAGAACCGCATACCCGTGGACCCCGAAACGACCCTCTTCCGCATCGCCTCGGTGACGAAACTCTTCACTTACACAGCCATCATGCAGCTGGTCGAAGACGGTCGCCTGGATCTCGATGCCAGCGTGAACGAGTACCTCGAGGATGTGCGTGTTCCCGACACCTTCGAGGAAGCTGTCACCCTGAGGCACCTGCTGACCCACACGGCGGGCTTCGAAGACGTCACGACCGGCCTGTTCGCCCGCGAGCCGGAGGCGATGCGCCCATTGGGGGACCTCCTCGCCGAACGACTCCCTGCGCGCATCCGTCCGCCCGGCACGCTCAGCGCCTACTCCAACTATGGCGCCGGGCTCCTGGGCCTTGTCGTCGAGCAGGTCACCGGAACGCCTTGGCACGACGCCATCGAACGGACCATCCTGGAGCCACTCGGGATGGCGCACACCACGGGACGCCAGCCGCTGCCCAGCCACCTCGTCGAGGATGCTGCCGTCGGCTACCGGAATGCCGGGGGGCGCTTCCTTCCACAACCCTTTAACTTCGTGCTGCTGGCACCTGGGCATGGCATGTCCGCCAGCGGCGCGGACATGGCGAGGTTCATGCTCGCGCACCTGCAAGACGGTCGCCTGGCCAGCGCCCGAATCCTCGAGGACGCGACGGCGCAACGGATGCGCACCAACCTGTTCAGGCACGACGACCGCCTCGGCGGCATGGCCTACGGCTTCGGCGAGACGCGCATCAACGGTGAGCGGATCGTCGGGCATAACGGTAACGCGCCCAACTTCATCACCAACCTGTGGCTCCTGCCCGAGCACGATCTGGGCGTTTTCGTGTCCTACAACAGCGCAGAGGGAACGCAGGCGCAGGCCGCGTTGGTGCGAGCCTTCATGGACCGATACTTCCCCCTGGAGATCGAGGCGAGTACTGCCAGCCTCGAGCCCGGATCGCTCCAGCGTCTCGTTGGCACCTACCTCTCCACGCGCATCGTGCTCACGGGCGAGAACAAGCTCGGCAACCTCGGTGAGACCCTCATCGTCCGCGCCAACGACGACGGCACGCTGCATCTGACCGGCCCCGCGGCCGGGCCGATGCAGCTCGAGGCGTTGGAACCCGACCTGTTCCAGGACACCCGCACGGGTGAGCGGGTCGTGTTTTCCGAGCGAGACGGCGTGCGGCACGTCTTCATCGAGAATCAACCCGCCGTTGCCTACACGGCGCTGCCCTGGTACGAGACGCCGCAGTTCTTCGGCCCCCTGATGCTTGCCATGATCCTGATCCTGCTGTCGACCTTCGTGTTCGCAGCGATTGCCGCCGTCGTCCACCGCCGTCGGCGGGACCACCCGCCCGCCTTCGGGCGTTGGGCGCGGGCAGCTGCGTTGGTCATGAGCCTCCTGTTCCTGGGCTTCATCGGTGCCCGGGTGGTGACGGACTCCCAGCGTTTCGAATTCGGGACGCCGGGGTACCTCGAGGTCGCGGGCGCGGTGTTGCCTTTGGGTGCTGTTGCCGCACTTGTGGTGCTGGTTCTGGCGGTCCTGGTGTGGCTGCGCAAGACCTGGAACGTGGCGGCGCGGCTGCACTACAGCCTGGTGGCCCTGGCGGGGGCCGTGCTCGTGTGGCAGTTCGCCTTCTGGAACGAGCTGGCGCTCCCCTGGGGCGGTTGACGAGGCGGCATCACGCCTTGCCCCGGGGCGGATCCTCCGCGGGGCCCCCTGCACTACAGGAACACCGGGGCTCCGGTCTCGGCCGAGCGGTAGATGGCGAGGGCGACCTCGAGCGAGAGGAGGCTGTCGGTGGCAGTGACCGGGGCTTCGAGTCGGTGATGTCGGCGACGAAGGCCTGGGCCTGGCGGGCGAAGTTGTAGTGGGCAGGGGTTTGACGACCCGCTTGTGCTGAGTCCTGTCCAGCACGCCCATCGTTCAAGCCGCCAAAGCAGGAACGCCGGTCAGAACGGCACTCTTCCACCTCTCAGCCACCATCTCCTGAGCCCTCCGCCACGTCAGACACGGACTTCGTAAGCGCTCACGCCTCACCTCATGGAACGCCTCCAACACCAGATCCGCATGCTTCAGGTGAGCAGCGAACCGCCGGCACAAGCATTTCCCCAGCCCGAAAGCCTGCTTATACAATCGGTGGCTCGACTCCAACTTCCACCGCAACCCCCAGATCTCCAGTACTCCCTGCACGCCCTCGGTTACACTCGAAACTAACGCCAGGCACTCCCAACCCGATCCCTTGCCTTTCCAGATCAACACCAGACTCACACGACCGACCTCCTCCAGGAACACTCGGACGCGTTTCGCGTAGACCCCGAACCGCCGGTAGTACCGCGCCCGGCCCGGCGGGAACCGACGAGCCAACTCCTTGACCTTCACTCGCTCCTTGCGATACACCACCCAAAGGTTGGTGCGGCACCTACCCACAAAAGGGATGCCCATGAAGCGTAGAGAGCGGAGCGCAAAGCGGGTGCTGAACTGCGCGTCGAACACCACCGCCCTCGGTTGGTATCCAGCTTCGAGCGTGTCACCGACGATGTTCAGCAGGGCTTCGCCTGCCATCAGCCGGGGGTAGGTCTCGGTGGCCATCGCCTCGGTCATGAACGGCGCGAGTTGAAGTGGGTAGGCGTCTTGACCTGGATACACGAGAGCGCTACTGAGATACGTGTGGCCCCAGATGACACCGTTTTCGCTACTGCTGTAGATCCGGTCGACACCTTCGATACTGCTGCCTTCGTGACGGACGGGATGCAGGTCCACCGCGAGTACTCCGCCCGCTTCAACCTTGTGAAGGCGTTGGGGTAGCGAACTGCGGTAGGGGTGCGGGTCGCGAGCGAGCAGGACGCTGCTGTGGCGGATGCTGTAAGGCAGTAGTCCTTCGTGGTTCATCTCGGAGAGGGTTTTGTGGTGGAGGTCGAGTAGGCCCGCTAGGTAGGCGGTCTCGACCCGGCGTATGCTGGGTTCTGCCGATCTATACACACCCTGCAGAGTGCGTCCTGACCGGCCTCAATGCAAGGGCGGGAGGGGCGCATTCTTTGCTGGACGGCGTTTCTCGAAACGGGTCAAAGCCCTGATCACTCCATTCTGGGATAACTGATCTTACCGATCAGCGGTGATACGCCGCTTTCATTCCCATCCACAACATTCAACATAAACTCACATCTATTTTTCTAAGAGTCTTATTCTAGATTACGGACAAGGTGGTGACAAGGTGTCCGAAGTTGAGCGCATACTGAACGAGTGGTACGAGCGAGAGAGCATTCGCACGGAGGTCACTATTGACACCTCGGTCGCTGATTCGGAGGAAGCTCGATTGCTAGGGGTGTCCCGGGGCACATTGCTGTTCGATACGCATTGGATTTCTCATGCGCACGAGCGCCCGATTGAAGTGTGTCGCGTTATCTATCGCACCGACATGACTAGGTTCAAGGTTGAGGCTAAGTCACGAGATAGTTGACTTCAATATCCGCGTGCCCCAATCCCTAAGGATTGGATCCATCCTTGAGGGTGGGATCCATGTAGTCGCGCGCTGCATCACCGAGGAAATTCATTGCTAGCACCGTGATCATGATGGCCAAGCCAGGAAACGTCCCTAGCCACCATTCGCTCCAAATGTACTCTCGACCGTCGCCAATCATGTTGCCCCACGTGGCCGTAGGAGGTTGAACGCCCAACCCGAGAAACCCGAGGGCTGACTCCATGAGGATGATTCTGGCTGCTTCAAAGGAAGCAATTACAGCGAGCGAACTCACACAATTTGGAAACACATATGTCCAAAGAATGCCTTGGTCGCCCCTTCCAATAGCCCGGGCAGACTCAATTATTGAAGTCTGTTTGAATGCAAGCACTGAACCCCGAATAGTCCGAGCGTATATTGGCCATGATGTAATGACAAACAGGAGAATGATGTTTGTTATGCTCGGCCCTATGACAGCAAGGACTGCCAGCGCAAGCAGTATGAATGGAAACGACATTTGGAGCTCTACCAGTCGCATGACTACGGCATCGATCCAGCCGCCAAAGTAGCCAGACTGTAGGCCCAACACAAGCCCTAAGCCAAGAGATAGCGACACCGAAACCACTGCAACAAATATCGAGAGCCTCGCTCCAAAAACGAGTCGGCTGAAGATGTCTCGGCCGAGCTGATCGGTTCCCAGCAGGTTGATCTTGCTCACGCCGCTGGATCCGGGTGGCTGGAGCCTCCTCACCAGGTCCTGCTCGTTGGGATTGAAGGGCGCAACAACCGGCGCGAACAGTGCCACAAGCACAAGTATCGCCAGAATAGTGGCGCCTATTACGGCTCGGCGGTTTCGAAAAAGCTTACGTGTAAGCAGTACTAGCTCCCTTGGCCATCACGATTCTAGTGGGACTAGGAATACCCTACTCTAGGATCAAGATACATATAGGCAACGTCTATCAGAAAGTTAATGAGGACGAACGCACCTGCTGCGAGAAAGGTGATTCCTTGCACCACTGGGTAATCGCGCTGATAGACGGCATTCACTGCAAGGCTTCCGATGCCGGGCCAGGCGAATACGGTCTCGGTGATAACTGTGTTGCCCAACAAAGCGCCCACTTGCAACCCCACAACCGTGACTACGGGATTCAGAGCGTTCTTCAGAGCGTGCTTAAAGAGCACGACAAGCTGCGGTAACCCTTTCGCATGGGCAGTTCGGATGTAATCGGACGATAGTACCTCAAGCATAGATGCGCGCGTGAGGCGAGCGATAAAGGCAAGCAAGTATAGGCTTAGGGTGATCGAAGGCAACAGAAGGTGCACTACTCCACCATCGCCGCCTACCGGTAACCAGCGTAACTTCACTGCAAAGATGCCGATTAGCATGAGTCCTAACCAGAAGGAGGGAACCGATTGGCCTAACAAGGAGGTGGTGATAAGGAAATGGTCGGTACCGGTGTTGCGTCTCACGGCGGCAAGCACGCCAATAGGTATTCCAAGTGCCACAGCAATGCTCATTGCGGCGCCGATTAGTTTCAGCGATGCCGGTAGGCGGTCGAGGATGTATTCCTGCACCGGCTTTCTAGCTCGTATCGACGTGCCGAAGTCGCCACGCATTATGCCTGACAGATACGCGAGATACTGCTCTGTCAACGGTTTGTCAAACCCCATCGACTTTCGAAGGTCAGCGATCTCCTCTGTAGTTGCCTGACCTCCCAACAGCACGAGCGCCGGGTCGCCAGGCACCACGTGGAGCAGCGCGAACACTACTAGGGTAACGAGAAACAGGAGGAAGACGCTGTGGCTCGCGCGCCTCAACAGGTACTGGAAGGTCACCTTCGATTGCCCTCCAAAACAGCGTGTTTGTCATGACGCGGTTTCCGTTCATTAGGTGGCTCAACTTCCCCGGCGAGCAGGTCGCAGGAACTACCGCCTGCTAGCTGCCCGCCAAAGCGCATCAGGAGGCGAACGAGGCGTTCCCAAGTTCACAAAGAGGCTTCTGCCGCTACTCGAGCCTAGTTCGGTTGACTAGCGTATCGAAGTACATGTACTCGTCTGGCGTCGTGGCGTATCCATGAAGTCGAGTATTAACCACATCCAACTGCGGCTGATAGTAGAGAAAGAGGGCCGGGAGGTCTTCCCAGAGAACCTCCTGAAGCTGGCGGTATATCTCGCGAGCCTCACTCTCATCCAAGGTCGCCTGCCCACGCTCGATCAGGTCGTCCACACTCTCGTTCGCATATCCGAAGTTGCTAATCTCTGAATGGAAGTTTGGACGAAGAAACCAGTCAGGATCGCCCGTGGCGACCCCCCAACCGAAGAAAGCAATGTCCCACGACTTATCTTCATCTGCACTGGCCCAGGTCTCGTTGGCAAACTGGCCCCACTCGAGTATTCTCAAGTCCACGGTCACGCCCGCCGCTTCTAGCAAGCCGGCAAGTGCCTGCGCAATCAACCTGTCCATCAGATGGCGACCGCTACCCGCAATCAATTCGATCGGCTCACCATCATAGCCTGCCTCAGTCAACAACCGTCTTGCTTCGTCCACGTCGAACTCAGGCACGTTTAGCTCTGTATGTGCAAACAGTGCTGGTGGAACCGGAGACGTGGCAACCTCTGCGTACCCGCCAAGGATGACGTCCACGATCACATCGCGATTGATCGCGACGTTAAGCGCATGCCGAAACAAGTCGTTCTTGACGATGTCCTTATCGAAGCGGAACATCAAGAACATAGTACGGGCGGTCTCTGTGGAGACAACCTCAAGATGGGGAATTGCTTGCAGGCGAGCTGCTTGATCCACCGACACGTTGTTGATCATCATGGCCTGTTCAGCCTCAACGGCTGCGATTCGGGCACCCGCGTCTGAGATGATGTCGAACACTATTCGGCTGTAGGCTGGGTCAAATGCCCAATAGTCCTCATTTTCCTCTAAGACGACTCGCTCACCCGGTTCAAATTCCACCATTCGGTACGGCCCAGTTCCAATTGCTTCGCTAGCGGACCTCTGGTCAATTGCATTCCCGGAAGCCGGAGGTAGAAAGCCGACTGGCTGGAACGCGAGGTTGCCCAACAAAGGCCTTGAGGGCTGGCTTGTAACAATTCGCACGGTGTGTGGGTCCGGGGTCTCAATGCGCTCGATGACCGTCAATGCGGCCCGGTTCGTCGCCTGGCTGTCAGGATCAATTATCGACTCGATGGTGTATTTCACGCTTTCTGACGTGAATGGCTCGCCATTGTGAAAAACTACGCCCTCTTGAAGTACAATCTCCAGCGTCCTCTCATCAATGTATCGCCACGACCTTGCCAGCCATGGCTGAAGATTGCCTTCGGCGTCGTGATAGAAAAGCGGCTCATAAACATGGCGCAGAACACTGTTGCCAGCAAAACTATTGTCGAACCGAGGGTCAGCGGACGCAGGGCCAACGGAGAGTGCAACGTTGAGTTCCGGCTTCACATCCCCCTGCGCGCTCACTTGACAAGTCAATAGGAGCACTATTCCTGCTGCTATCAGGAAAAGCGATCGTTTGGCCGCACGAAGGTCCGAACGCCATGCTGGCACCATGTTTAACCCCTTTCCAAGGGAATCTCCCGGTATGGACCACCTGACCAATGTACCTTTTTCCCTAGTACTAGGGAAAAATAGCACGGTTTGCTGCGGATCGTCAACTTACATATAATAACGTCGTTTGCTACTTGATCTGAGAGATGAAACGGGGGATGGTGGGTCTGCTATGAACCAAATCCATCCCCGATACCAGCATACGCTCGACGACCTGTTCCTGCAGGTGTTCGTACTCATCGATGACTTCTTACAACCCTTCGAACCACAGTTACCCAGTCAGGCACACCAGAAAGCCAGTATCAGCGAGATCTTAACCATCGCCATCGTCGGCGAGATCCTCGCTCAACCATTTGAGAGCGTGTGGTACTGGCTGGTCACACAGAACCACCAGGATTTGTTCCCAAGCTTGCCGCACCCCAGCCGCTATCACCGGATTCTTCGCAACTCCGAGCGGCTCATCGCTCAGCTGGCACTCAGCGTCACCGGGGAACAACAGGGGGTAAAGCTGATCGATAGTAAACCCTTGCCGGTCGCTAAGGGCAAGCGCGCTTCGTGGGCGAAACTCCCCGAGGCCGAGAAGGGATTCAGCACGATGGGGATGGTGTTTGGTTTCAAGCTGCATGCCCTGGTGAGTGAAGCGGGGTTGTTCCGGAGGTGGCTGTTTGCTCCTGCATCCTGCTCGGATGTTCGTGCTGGACGGGAACTCACGCAAGACTTAGAGGGCGACCGGGTGCTCGGGGATAAAGCTTACGTGGGTTCAGACGTCATCACTCCAGCCAGGAAGAACATGCACGATCAAGGTATTTGGTGTTTGTGGATGAGTCGCGCTAGGAAGCGTATTGAGACGTCTTTCAGCACTCTGGTGAGGTCGTTAACGCTTCATGCAGCTCAGGTAAAGACGTTCAGATCGCTGAGGACCAGGGTGAATCTGAAGATCGCTGCGTTCAACTTGATGCACTCGGGAGCCCTAAACGGGTAGCAAACGAGGTAATAGTTCGGAGTTTATTCAGACCAGAGCAGGCAATCCTGGACGATCATCCCCCAACTTCAACGAAGGCTTCTTCGGCTGATGCGAATAAGCAACCAGCCCAGCCATCAGATTGGGGCTCAGGGTGGTTTGGAAGTGCTGGTTGAAATCATCGACATCGCAGAACAGTTCGAGTAGACTCACGCTCAGTATCTCCTGTCTAGTGGGGGTTTTTGGTCAAACCCATTCTAGGCCAGGAGATACTTTCCTTACCCTCTTGGAAACTCCGAACTCAGGTTACATATAGGTCGGCCACCGCTATTTCGCAGCGGCGCTTGACGCGCGAGATATGTGCCCGAGCGGCCGCATGAGTATCGGTCTCCACAAACGGCTTCCTCTGGAGACCCTCGCCGGGCCAGAGTTGTTTGTTGAGTGCGCAACCGCCCCATGCACACGTTCTACAATCGCCGAGCGCAGGACGTACGTGACGTTTACATGAGTCGCAGGAAATTGATGTAGGCTTAGGGACCAGTCCTTGGGAAGGGTTCGCCAGCTTTGCAGGCATGCATGGGGCGTGGGGCAGCACATCGCGGAGCTTTGCGGCTGGACATATCAGGCGGCGTCCTTGGTGCGCATGCGAAGCGCCGACTCCACGTTCTCTTCACACTTAAAGGTAGGGCATAGAGGTGACACCCGACCAGCTTCGCAACGAGATCCCGCTACTCAGCCAAGTAGTCTACCTGGACAGTGCCTCCGTATGCCCGCCTCCTAAGGAGGTACTTGCGGCAGTCGATGACTATTACAAGAGCGTGCCACTCAACTATGGCGTCGGGAACTTCCGCGCGTCTCGTGAAGCCTCCAGGCGCGTAGACTGGGCCCGAAGTACCCTGGCGGACTTTATCGGCGCCGCCGATTCGAGCGAGGTCGTTTTTACGAAGAACACGACTGAAGCGCTTAATACCGTGTGTGAAGGGCTGGATCTCATGGATGGTGACGAGGTAATTCTCACCTCTCTCGAGCACCAGTCCAACCTGCTGCCTTGGTTCCGGCTGGCTGCCGAGCGTGGTGTAAAGGTTCGCATAGCGCACCCGGATTCATCGGGCCGCGTCACAGCCGCCGCGATTGAGCAACATCTTTCGGACAATACACGCTTGGTTGCAGTCACCCACGTTTCTAACGTGCTAGGGACAATCCAGCCGGTGGAGGAGATTGCAGCCCTGCTGCGACCTCGCGATGTGATCTTCCTAGTAGACGCGGCGCAGTCCGCGGGCAGGTTGCCCGTCGACGTGAGCCGCGTCGACTGTGACTTCATGGCCTTCTGTGGTCGCAAATCCCTCATGGGCCCTCAGGGCACTGGCTTCCTGTGGGGCAGGGCAGAGCGCCTTGAAAAGCTACGACCCCTCACGCTTGGAAGTCGCGCCGCCAACGCAGTAAGCGCCGGTACGTGGCAACTGAATCCCTACCCCTACCGATTCGAAGCAGGCGTACTTAACACGGGAGGCGTGATTGGTCTAGGAGCTGCTGTCAGCCTCCTCGGACGAATCGGAATGGGGCGCGTCCAAACCCATCTTGCTCAATTAGCAGAACGCATGATCGACGGCCTGCAGAGCATTGACGGCGTCGCAGTGTATGGTGTGGCGGGACGAGCGTACCAGGCCGGGATCGTCTCTTGGTGTCTCGATGGGGTGCCGGCTCATCAGGTCGCCGCGTCGCTTGACGATATTGGGGGCGTGGCAGTGGCATCGGGTGAGCAGGGCAGCCGACTGGCTATGGACCACCTCGGAGTGCGTGAAGTGGTGCGGAGTAGCGTCTACTACTTCAACACTCTGCAGGATATTGACCACCTGCTGCTTGCAGTGAAGCAATTGACCGACCCATAACTGCCAAGTACCGAGCATGGTAAACTCTGCCGATTAGCGTCTGCACTAGCGCACATGAGCTGATGTGGTCTCACATTCGGGGAGATCGGGGGGAGTTGCCCGCCGAGGCCGTGAACGCTTTCCGGCATACTTGCCTAAAGGAGGATCATCGTGAATATCCTCATCCGAGGAGGTCACTTGATCGATCCGAGCTCCCGAACAGATGCAATCTACGACCTTCTCCTGTCTCGCGGAAAGGTCCGGGCAATAGGTCACGATCTTCCAAGAAATAGCGACACCCAATTGCTCGACGCCACCGGACTAGTAGTCTCACCCGGCCTCATTGATGCTCACACGCACCTTCGAGATCCGGGTTTTACCCATCGCGAGACGCTAAATACAGGAAGCCGTGCGGCCGCAATGGGCGGTTACACGTCGATCGTTGCCATGTGTAACACCGACCCGCCCATCGATAGGCCGGCGCGAGTTAAAGATCTATACCACCGGGCAGCGACCGAGTCAGTGGTGAATCTGTACGTCATGGGCAGCATCAGCCGCAATCGAAGTGGCGTTGAGGTAGCGGACTTGCAGCACCTCAAGCAAGCAGGCGTCGTCGCATTCGGTGATGACATACCTATCGCAAGCAGCAAGCTGATGTGGGAGGCATTCCGACTAGGGTCTCACCTTGAGTTGCCCTTTTGTGTCCACTGTGAAGATCCAGAGTTGGTGGCCAATGGGCGTATCAACGAGGGCGCCACTGCACTCGCACTTGGTCTCGCGGGGCGCCCCAATGTGTCCGAGGCGACAGTCATTGCCCGAGACATTGTTTTGGCCGAACTCGCAGGTGTCCACCTTCACATTCTTCACATCACGACGGCAGAGAGCGTCGAGATTGTCCGACGGGCAAAAGCCAAGGGCGTGCGAGTCACGGCCGAAGTAACGCCGCACCACTTCACTCTGACTGACGAGGCAGTTAAGAGGTACGGTCCTAACGCTGTCTTGAACCCGCCCCTGCGCGCCCAGCGTGACGTCCAAGCGATAAAAGACGGCCTCTGTGATGGCACCATCGATCTAATTGCCACAGACCACGCCCCTCACGCGGCATATGAGAAGAAGAACGTCGAAACGGCCAATCCTGGTCTTATTGGCTTAGAAACAGCCGTTGCGCAGGTTCTTCAGGAACTCGTCGCCCCCGGCACACTTACATTGAGCGAGGCCCTGGCAAAGCTCACCTGCGCACCGGCGAAGCTCTTTGGCCTGACCAAGAAAGGTACCCTCCGGCCAGGCTCGGACGCGGATGTCACGATTATCGATCCGAATCACGTTTGGAAAGTGGAGGCAGAGACGCTTGAGTCGCAGAGCAAGAACTCTCCTTACGTAGGTTGGACACTCAAGGGAGCCGCGGTGGCGACGATCGTACGAGGAAAGATAATCATGCGCGATCGGAAGCTCGCATCCCCCGCCGACAACCCAAGTCGTCTCACCCGTGCCCCCACACAGGAGGCTTCACAGTGACGCTGCACGTCGACAAGCGCGAAATCGAGAGACATCTCGCGGCCCTTGGCCGCATCGGAGCGGATGATCGAGGTGGTGTGTCTCGTCCATCGTATTCACAGTTGGAGCGAGAGGCTCACGAATACATCGCTGGGCAGCTCCAACAACTTGATGTCGCCGTTGCCGTCGATGGCGCCGGCAACACTGTCGGCACTGTTCCTGGCCAAGACAAGGCCCTTCCCCCCATTCTCACAGGCTCCCACCTTGACACCGTACCGAATGGCGGTCGCTACGACGGGGCTGTGGGTGTAGTCACCGCTCTCGAGGCGGTCCGCATGCTTATAGCTTCAGGCGTCTTAATGCGACATCCTATAGGCGTAATCATCTTTGCAGGCGAGGAAGGGGGTTCGAGATTTGGAGAGGGTCGTCTCGGAAGCCAGATGAAGCTCGGCTTGCTCAAGGTGAATGAGCTCTCAACTCTTAGGGACGAGGCGGGGATATCGATTATGGAGGCCATGCACTCGTTGGGCCTTCGTCCTGAGCGGCTCAAAGAGACCATCTGGCGCGAAGGGGACATTGCAGGTTTCATCGAGGTTCACATCGAACAAGGGAAGATCTTGGAGCGCCTTCGCAAGCCCATTGGTGTCGTAACTGGCATAGTGGCTGCTACTCGCATGGTCCTGAAGGTAATAGGACGTGCCGATCACGCTGGCGGTACACCAATGAATGAGCGGAGAGACGCCCTCGTGGCTTCCGCGAAGATGATCCTGTCGCTTCACGACGCTGTACGGACCGTGGGAGGACCGGGGGCCGTCGGCAACGTCGGGAAGATCACAGTACTACCTGGCTCTGTGACAGTCGTGCCTGGCAACGCCAACATGTTCCTTGAGATTCGTGACATCGAAGCTGAAGCCAAAGACCGCCTGCGCGATCATCTGCTGCAGTCATTCAGAGAAATCGCGGCTGAGTCGGACGTGGAAGTTGAAATTCAGATTCTCGCCGATCCCAGACCCGTGACGGTTCCAGGCTGGGTGCAGGACCTCCTCGTGGAGAGCTGCACCGTTCTTAACGTGCGACATCATCGTATGCCAAGTGGTGGAGGGCATGACGCTGCGCATATGGCGGGGATCGCACCCACGGGCATGATCTTCACACCTTGCCGGGATGGCATTAGCCACAATCCCGCGGAATTCGCTGATGTCGAGGATATCGCCGTCGCGGCGCGAGTGTTGAATGAAGCGCTCATTCGTATGGACCGCAAGCTATCTGACTCCGTGGGCGCGTAGTCGAAGCAAAGCGGCTAGTACTCGGCCACTGTGATTATCCATCAATATTGGGATACAGGCGAGCCAACCGCACCCGAGCATCCGCCGCCGTGAACCGCCAGTGCGCCCCTACCCCCTTAGCATTCCTTTGCGCTGCCCACGCCGCAAGCTCCCTCGATACGCACCCCAAAGACCCCAACCGCTGACCCAGACACTGCCGACCCAACACCGAAAACTCGATCTCCGCCTGATTCAACCAACTGCCATGAACCGGCGTGAAATGAAACTCGAAGCGCTCCGTAAGTCGCCGCGCTTCTTCAGCACGAAACGCTTGGTAGAACGAAGCTGGAGAGTGGGTATTCAAGTTATCGAGCACCACCCGAATTACCTCCGCCTCGGCATGATGCTCAGCGAGGCGCCAGCCGGGTCTTGCCAATGCCGCCAGGACCCACCAACGTCAACAGCTGGCACTCCAGATCGGCGAGCCGCTCCGTGAGCGTTGCCAGCTCGACCTCGCGCCCGACGAAGGGGGTGGGTTGTAGCGGCAGGTTGTGCTCAACCAAGGTGCCCCCTTTGGCTAGAGTCGCCGCCTCGATCGGCTCGTGGTTGCGGATTTGCTCGGCTAGGTGCTGGGTCGTTTTCTCCGGCTCGCTCGCCAAGTCGATCTTGAGCGGTCTTGAGAGGTGGCGCCTTGACCTGTAAGTGCCGCCCAGCGCCCCTCAAGGAGGGTTTCTATGTACTCCCGAGTGCTGATCCCCACCGATGGCAGCCCCTGCAGCGCAAGGGCCGTTCAGCGCGGCCTCGAACTAGCCACGATCCTCAGCGCCAAGGTGACATTCTTGTTTGTGCTGGATGACCCACAAAGCAGTACCTACGCCGTTCCCGACATGGCCGTCTACCTACCGCAGCTGTACGAGGACCTCAAGGCGGACGCCATCGAGGTGCTAGCGCGAGCCGAAATTGCAGCCGCCGATCTCGGCGTGCCGGCCGACTCTCGACTGGTCGAACACTCGAGCCCGGCGCGTGCCATCAATGAGGCCGAGTCCGGCTTCGATCTGGTGGTCCTGGGAACCCACGGTCGTCGCGGCTTCAACCGCTGGATGTTCGGCTCCGTGGCCGAGGGCGCGCTGCGGCGTTCAGGCATCCCTTACCTGGTGGTGCGCTCTGCTCCCCAAGAGGGAGAGGTCGAGGTGGGTGGGCCATGACCCACGGTAAAACCCCATCGTCTTGGCACACCCCACCCTGGAAGCGTAGCTGATGGTTCGTGAGGATTCTAAAGGTCTTGCGAGGCAGAGGAGGAGACCATGAGCGTGATCGCCTGCCCCATCTGTGAGGGTCTTATCGAGATTGAGATTGGCGAGGGTGGCGTTGTCGAATGCCTCGACTGTGGTGAGCTGTGGATGCAAACCTCGGATGCCCCACCGGAGTCGATGTACGCCCTGGACATGGAGGACGAACGCATCTTGGAAGACGAGGAGGGGCCCAGAGCCTCCCAGTGATTCCATAGCGTCGTGTCGTAGTGGCTTTTGGAACAGAGGGGGGTACTGATCAGTATGGATGGGAAGGGCCGCTGGATCGATAACGTGTTCATCGAGCGGTTCTGGCGAAGCGTGAAATACGAGGAGGTCTACTAGCATGGGTACGAGGATTTGAACGAGGCCCGGCTTGCGTTGAGCAACTATCTTCGGTACTACATATCGTGAGCGGAGGCACAGCAGCCTGGGTCGGCGTAGGCCCGGTGAGGTGTACAATGAGTCGGTACTGACCTGCCCCCCTGGATCCGGTCCAGGCTTACTGACAGTGCCAAACTGTCTGAGGTGCTCCCCGTTTTTGGTCCAGGTCAAAGGTTAGGATTCGCCATTCCTGAGGCCCCACGGAT
The DNA here is from genome assembly GCA_963662295.1 of Trueperaceae bacterium. Taxonomy (GTDB): domain Bacteria; phylum Deinococcota; class Deinococci; order Deinococcales; family Trueperaceae. The sequence goes on along the minus strand of OY759346.1, from coordinate 1,621,815 downwards.
CTGCTCGATATAGGTCCTGGGCGGTACATCTCCCAGCGATGAATGAGGCCTGAAATTGTTGTAGTCCCACCTCCATTTCTCAACCTTCTCCTCGGCATCAGCAAGGCTCAAGAACCAATGAACATTCAAGCACTCATCTCGGAATGACCCGTTGAACGACTCGATGAACGCATTATCCGTAGGCTTCCCACGGCGAGAGAAGTCCAGCGATACGTTGTGGATGTATGCCCACCGGTCGAGAGCTTTGCTGATGAACTCCGATCCATTATCCGTCTGAATCCGCTTCGGGGGCCCATGCAAGACCACCAGGCGATCGAGCACGCCAGCGACATCCTCCCCACGGATACTCTGACCCAGCTTGATCGCTAAACACTCCCTGGTGAACAGATCCATCACGGTGAGCGCCCGGAACCTCCGACCGTTGAACAGCTGGTCGGACATGAAGTCCATCACCCAGCGATCATTCGGAGATTTGACGTCCGGTAGGTTCTCCCGTGGAGCTACCGACCGGTGTCGTTTCGGCTTCTTCGTTCTCAGGTTCAGCCCTGCCAGACGATAAAGACGATACACGCGCTTACAGCGGGTTGCGCATTGAGTGATCGTGCTTCATGCTGAGGCATGGCGCACTCTACCGACCTCCGAGAACGCATCGTAAACGCCGTCCTACACAAGCGTTACACCCTCCATGAAGCCGCAGACACGTTCGACGTTGGAACCGCCACCGTCAGTCGCTACCTCCGCCGCTACCGCCAAAGTGGAGATCTCACCCCCAGAACCTCCCCGGGCCGCCCCAGCGCCCTCCATGAGCACCAGGCATGGGTTGAGCAGAGCCTCATCAGCAACGACCTCACCCACGACCAGCGCTGCGACCTTTTCTTGGAGAGAACCGGCGTCCGCATCAGCAGAGCGACCATGTGCCGCTGGGTACAGAGATTGGGATCGACGAGAAAAAAAGACGATCTACGCGAGTGAACAGAATCCAGAGGCCCGGTGGAGGTTCCTGGCTTGGATCAGAGGTATTGACCCGCACCGGTTGGTGTTCGTCGATGAGAGCGGCTTCAACGTCGCCATGACCCTGCCCTACGCCTACGCCCCACGTGGACAACGTGCCGTGGGTAGGGTGCCGAAGAACCGTGGGGAGAACACCAGCCTCGTTGCAGCGATCAGTCTCGATGAGGGTGTGGGTGACGCGATGACGTTGACCGGAGCGGTGGATGGCGTGGCGTTTTTAGCGTACATCGAGCAGGTCATCGCTCCGAAGCTGAGGCCGGGGCAGATCGTGGTGATGGATCAGCTGGGGGTGCACCGCAAACCGGAGGTGCGGGAGGCGATCGAGGCGAGGGGGTGCGAGTTGGTGTTGTTGCCTGGGTACAGTCCGGACTTCAACCCCATTGAGTTGGCTTTTTCGAAGATAAAGGCGTTCGTGAAAGCTGTGGGGGCGAGGACGAGGGGAGCGTTGGACTCTGCGATCGCGGCTGCGCTATCGACGGTGTCGTTGGGGGATGTGTTGGGTTGGTTTGAGCATGCCGGAGTCACCAATCACTCATTCTGAGAACCGCTGTATGGTTCACGCCCCACCCCTCACGCCGCATGAGGGTATAGATTCTCCTGTACCCATACCGAACCCGCACCAGAGCTATCTCCTCGATGCGCTTCCTGACCGGAGCATCTCGAAACCCTCGCTGGGGCGTGTACCGCAGCGAAGACCGGTGCGCCCGAAACACCCTGCCGGCGCGACGCTCGCTCACCCCATACGAGATCTGAAGATCCTGTGCCAGCTCGCGATGTTTGGCTGGCTTCAGAGCTTTTTTGATAACACATCCTGCAGCATCACCTTATCCAAGCTAAGATCAGCAACGAGTTGCTTGAGCTTCCGGTTCTCCTCTTCAAGCATCTTGAGCCTGCGGACTTCGTTCACGCCGAGGCCCTCGTACTTCTTGCGCCAGCGATAGAACGTCTGCTCGGACACGCCCATTTTGCGGCAGATCTCGGTGATGGTGGTGCCGCTCTCAGCTTGCCGTAGGGCGAACGCGATCTGCTCCTCGGTGTACTTCGTTTTCTTCACAGGATTCCCCTTCTTGGTCTCTCGAGTGTAGGTGAAATCCTAACTCTACAGGTGGACCAGAAATTGGGGGGCAGGTCACCCCTAGGGTTGTGCTTAATGTGAGCAGGAGTTGAGCGCCTTCAGAAGGGACCCGTCACAGACGGGATTCCTTCTTGCAAAATCGAGTTTGTGCCGGTCACCATCGCATTTTCTCGCAATCACGTCCACCACGCGAATCCTCTGCTCTCGCACGAATTGAGGTACGAAACAGCCTCGAAATCGTCCGAATATGCAAGGGGGAATACATGCATCGGCAGGGTTTGAGGTCCCTCCAGGACGAGCGGACGTCTGAGATTTGCCTTCGTGACCGGTGTTTCTTGCCCCTCACGTGACATTCAACCCGTCCTGGACGATATCCAAAGAACGTGCGATACTCCTGGTGAGTTATGGGCAGATCGGTGCAGATAGGACTATGAGTGGCCCTCGGAGGCTCACGCACCAGCGCGAGAACACAGCCGAAATGTGGACGCTATTCATGACGATTCTGAAAAGACGAGAACCCCAAACTCTAGAAGAACTGCTACGTCTTCTGCCTGCTTATGAGAGCCTCCTGGAATCCCGGGTGCGACCCGCAATTCGTTGGCTGGAACTTTGGTGTATTGATGCCGAGGCTGTGTCAGCGGAAGAACTGGAGCTTGTTGGCGCGATAAGAGGATGGCAGGAGCGATGGAATTTATCGGGGCCAGCACCCTTCTGGGCGGCACTATCACTGATTGACAATTGGACCGATTCGAGCGCCCACGCCAAGCTGCCAAAAGCAATCCCGCCAAACACGTTGATCTACCCAGGCAACTGCATAAAGAGGCGGACGTGATGAGTCAGGAGGAGGTAGTCCTTTTCCTCCGGACAGCCGCCAACGACCCGCTCCAAGCCCTGTTCGCACTCCTACTCGGCACGGGTGTCCGACCCAGTGAAGCAGCAGGCCTGAAATGGAGCGATCTCGACCTGTCGACAAAGACCTTGAGCGTGCGTAGGAGCGTTGTGAGACACAGGGGAGGCGGTTGGCGCTTCGAAGAGCCTAAGACGAAGAAGGGTCGACGAACGGTCGCATTGCCGGACGGCCCCATTGCGACCTTGCTCACTCACAAGCAGAGCGCACCTCCGTCCGGTCACGATCTGATGTTTCCGGCCTTGAACGGCGAACCGCTGGATATGAACAACGTCAGACATCGGAATTTTACGCGCGTTAGGGATGTGGCTGGCCTCTCAACGACCTTCAACCTCTATTCATTGCGTCACACTCACGCGACCCTGTGTCTCACCGCAGGTATCCACCCGAAGGTCGTAAGTGAGCGGTTGGGGCACGCTACAGTGAGTATCACGCTGGACACGTACTCTCACGTCCTACCGAACATGCAGCGGGAAGCTTCCGAAAAGTTGGACGCGATGATTTTCAGTCCGCCAACCGGAGCCGGAGCCAGTTCCCCCTTGAATTAGCACCGTCGGCACACTATTGGCACACGGATAGACGAGATCGTGGCATCTTCAAGCACGCCTCGATCGATGGTTATTGTCTCTGACGGCATTTCTCTGGCGGGCGCAGCAGGACTTGAACCCGCGACCTACGGTTTTGGAGACCGCCGCTCTACCAGCTGAGCTATACGCCCAAACGCGAATTCGGAGTATAGCAGCCCTGGCCCCTGTTGCCAAGTAGACCTGTCGCTGTGTTGCCGATCCCACCCCCCGAGCCCATTGGGGCGCTATAGTAGCTATAGAGCAACGTCACTGGAGGACCAAGCATGGATGCCATCAGCGCTGTTACCCACATGACGATGACCGAAACCGCGGCGGTCAAGGCTGGCGAACTGCTGGCAGCCAAAGCCCAGGCCGGGTCCGCTATTCGCGTCTACGTCAAGTCCGGCGGCTGCAGCGGGTACATGTACGGCATGGCGATCGACGACCGGCGCCTCGAAGGCGATCACGAGTTCGAGGACCGTGGCGTTCGCATCGTGGTCGACAAGATGAGTTGGCCGCTGCTGGAAGGTTCTGAAGTGGACTTCGTCGAGAACATCATGGGCGGCGGTTTCAGCGTCAACAACCCGAACGCCACCAGCGCCTGTGGCTGCGGCAGTAGCTTCCGTACCGACGGGCATCAGGCCCCGGACGGAGAAGGCTCCGCCAGCTGCAAGACCTGACGAAACCGAAAAACCAAATCAATCTCTGGGGACGCGACGGAGGGTCCCTCTGAGGTGTGGGCCTAAGCACCCTGATAGATGGGGGCGCCTCTTCGCCGTGCTTAGCTGTCAACCGTCCTTCTGGTACCGCAGCACCGGCTTGCGGGCCGCAGTGACCTCATCCAACCTTCTGACGGGCGTGTTGTAGGGGGCTCCTTCGATGTCCGAGCTGTCGCTCTGGGCGCGCTTCAATACCCGCGCCAGCACCTCTGCGTAGGCGTCGAGCGATTCGAGCGATTCGGTTTCGGTAGGTTCGACCATCATCGCCTCCCGCACGATCAGCGGAAAGTAGACCGTCATCGGGTGAACGCCGTGGTCGAGCATGGCCTTGGCGAGGTCCAGCGTTCTGATGCCTTCGGGTGGCCTGGCCACGAATTCGTGCATGTTGATGCGGTCAAAAGGTACCTCGTAGCCCGCCTCTTTCATCTTGACGCGCAGGTAGTTTGCGTTGAGGACGGCCATTGCGGATACCCGCTCGAGCCCTTCGAGGCCCAAGGCACGAATGTAGGTATAGGCCCGGACCAGGTTTCCGAAGTTTCCGTAGAAGCTGCGCACGCGCCCGATTGAGGTCGGAAGATCGTAGTCCAGGGCGAAGCCCTCGGCGGTGCGCACCACCAGTGGAACCGGCAGGTACGGGTGCAGATGGCGTTTCACCCCGACCGGACCCGATCCCGGTCCTCCGCCTCCGTGGGGGGTGGTAAAGGTCTTGTGAAGGTTCAGGTGCACCACGTCGAAGCCCATGTCGCCGGGACGCACCCGCCCGACGATGGCGTTGGCGTTGGCGCCGTCATAGTAGAGCTGTACCCCGACTGCATGCGCCCGGTCGGCCATCTGCCGGATGCGGGTTTCAAAGATCCCGAGGGTGTTGGGGTTGGTGAGCATTACCGCCGCAACATGGCTCCCCAAAACGGCGCTGTAGGCCTCGAAATCGACCTCGCCGTCAGAGCCGGTAGGCACCTCCACGACGTCGTAGCCAACCATGGAAGCGGTCGCCGGGTTGGTTCCGTGGGCGCCGTCGGGAACCACCACCACGCGCCGCTGCGACCCCTCGCCGTTCGCCTCGTGGAAGGCCCGAATCATCAACATCCCCGTCAGCTCGCCATGCGCCCCGGCGGCGGGTTGCAGGCTCACGGTGTCCATTCCGGTGAGCTCCTCCAATAGCTGCTGCAGGTTGTGCAGCAGCTCGAGGGCGCCTTGGGCCGATGCCGGGTCCTGGTAGGGGTGCAGGTCGGCGAACAGCTTGGCCGTCTCCTCGTGAACCTTCGGGTTGTATTTCATGGTGCAGCTGCCCAAGGGGTAGACGTTGCCGTCGATGCTGAACTGGCGGTGGGCCAGTTGGGTGAAGTGCCGGACAAGGTCGAGCTCCGACACCTCGGGTAGTCCCGGCGGGTCGTCACGCAGGTGCTCCGAGCCCAACAGCCCGGCCAGGTCGGGGCCCTCGCTCCGAGGGGGTGCCGACGCCTGGCGGCCGGGTCTGGATCGTTCGAAGATCAGCGGGAAATCGCCGCTGCCGTTGTCAGTCACCGAAGACCTCCCGGCCGCCGACAACCTCACCGAGGTCGGTGAACGCAGCGGCCAGCGCCTCGATGTCGGCGGTCTTGGTCAGCTCCGTGGCCGCCAACAGGATCGCGCTACCGACGCCGAACTCGCTGGGCACCGGGACCCCGGCCCGCAACCCGCAGGCGGCCAAATCGCGCCTGAATTCCTCGGGTGGGCGTGTGATGCGCACCATGAACTCGTTGAAGAACGTCGCTTCCATCGCCACCTCTGCGCCTGCCGCACGCAGCGCGGACGCAAGTTCGTGGCTCTTGTGAACGCTCGCTGTCGCTATCTGGGCAAGACCTGTGGGTCCCAAGGCCGCCATGTTGACGGTCGCCATGAGGGCGGTCAGCTGGTGGTTCGTGCAGATGTTCGACTTGGCCTTGCTGCGCCGAATATGCTGTTCCCGGGCCTGCAGCGTGAGCGTGAACGCGCGGCGTCCGTCCAGGTCGGTGGTCTGGCCTACAAGCCTGCCGGGCATCTGTCGCAGGAGACTGTTGTCGACGACCATGAAGCCGAAGTGGGGTCCCCCGAACGACACCGGGTTGCCCAGAACCTGGCCCTCGCCCACGGCGATGTGCGCACCGTAGGCGCCGGGCGGTGTTAACACCGCGAGGCTCAGCGGGTCGACCACGGCGATAAACAGAGCGCCGGCGGCGGACGTGGCGGCCGCGAGTGCCGGCATCGCCTCGAGGTAGCCAAGAAAATTCGGCTGCTGAACGATGACGCATGCGGTGTCGTCGGTAGGCCGGAATTCTGGCGTTGTCAGGCCCTCGAGATCGACGATCTGCGACTCGGCTCCCAGGGCGCTCAGATAGGTCTCGAGGACCTGGCGCGATTCGGGATGCACGCCGCGGCTCACGACGACCGTGGACCGCTTGGTGTGCCGGAGAGCGAGCAGGGCGGCCTCGGCCACGGCGGTTGCGCCGTCGTACATGCTGGCGTTCGACACCGGTAGCCCGGTCAGCTCACTCATCATCGTCTGGTACTCGAAGGTGGCTTGCAAAATCCCCTGCGATACCTCCGGCTGGTAAGGGGTGTAGGCGGTAACGAATTCGCCCTGCAGCGCCAGATGGGGCGTCACACTGGGAATGAAATGGCTCCGTACCCCGCCGCCAAGGAAACTCGGCGAGGCGACATCGTTCTTGGCGGCCAGATGACGCAGATGATCGAGCAGTTCGACCTCGTCCATACCCGCCGGAATGTCGAGGACGGGATTCCTGAGCTCCTCGGGGAGGTCGGCGAACAGATCTTCGATGCGCTCGACCCCGATAGCCAGCAGGGCCTTGGCAATGTCATCGTCGGTGTGTGGGACGTACTCCAAGTCAGCTCTCCGACGATACGTTGGCCCGGTAGGACTCGGCTGTGAGCAGGTCTCCGAGCGCGGCCTCGTCTGCGAGGCGAACGCGAAATAGCCAGCCGTCGCCGTAGGGATCGGAGTTGATAAGCTCGGGACTGTCCAGCAGCGCCTCGTTGACGTCGGTAATGGTGCCTGGGACCGGGCTGTAGATATCGGAGGCGGTCTTGACCGACTCCACCACCGCCACCGAATCTCCGGCGCCCACACCAAGACCGGACTCAGGCAATTCTACGTACACCACGTCGCCCAACTGGTCCTGCGCAAAGTCCGTGATCCCGACCGTCACCACGCCGTCTTGGCTCGAGGTCGCCCACTCGTGGGTAGGTGCGTAGTGTAGCTCTTTTGGCTCGTTCATGACTCTGCCCTCCAGGCTATCCCGAAGACTGTTTGAAAAATGGCGGTGAGACGACCAAGGCTGAGGCGCGCTGGCCGCGAATCTCGACATCTATCGGCTGCCCATCGGTGGCGAGCTCGGACCTGAGCCAGGCGAAAGCGATGCTGTCACGGGTGAGCGGCGAGATCGTTCCTGAAGTGATCGTTCCGACTTCGGCCTCACCAGACAAAAGGCGATAGCCGGCCCGGGCGATGCCTCTCTCGAGGAGCCTCAGGCCGACCAGCAGCTCTTCGCAGGGGCTGTCCCAGAGCGCCTCGCGGCCGAAAAAGGGTTTGTCCTTGACCACCCATTTGTAGGGTGTACAGAGCGGGTTGGTGGTCGCGGTCAATTCGTATCCGTAGAGCGGAAAGCCGGCTTCCAGACGCAACGAGTCCCTCGCCCCCAAACCGCACGGTTGGGCCCCGGCCGCGGTGAGGATCTCCCACACGATCTCGCCGTCGGTTGGATGGCAAAAGATTTCGAATCCGTCTTCGCCGGTGTAGCCGGTTCTGGTGAGCCTGACGGGACAGCCGGAGATCTCGGCATCGGTCGAGCGGTTCTTCCGCAACGAGGTCAGGTCGACATCCACGAGCCTGCCGAGAAGCAGAGCCCCACCCGGTCCCTGAAGCGCCAGCAGAGACCAGGTGTTGGACTCGTCCAGGACGTGACAGCGGAACGGCTTTGCCAGCGCCTTAAGGTGCGCGACGACCGCCGTGGTGTTTGCGGCATTGGCCACCAGCAGAAACTCGTTGTCGCCGTCCCGGTAGAGGTAGACATCGTCGATGAGGCCGCCGCTGGCGTTGGGAATCATGTTGTACTGGGCGCGCCCCGTTCGCAGCCGCGACGGATCGTTCAGGGTAGCGAAGGAGAGGAAGTCGCCTGCGCCGTCTCCAAGGATCCGGACCTTGCCCATGTGGCTCACATCGAACAGCCCTACTCCGGTCCGGACCGCAATGTGTTCTTGATTGATTCCGCCGCGATAGTGAAGCGGCATACTCCAGCCAGCGAAGTCCACCATCCGCGCCCCCAGGGACCCGTGAACATCGTGGAGGGGCGTCTGTCTCATGCGCCCGACGATATCACAACAGAGCGCCCCGCCTGCTAGTCGGGCGGGGCGCTCTCGGACCGGAATTACGCGTACGCGTCAGGCTTTTTGCGCGAGCTTTTCGAGCACCATCTTCGACACCGCCTTGAGCGGTTCGAACACGCCCTGGAAGTCCGAGGCGACCGCCTCGAAGACCTGCTGTTTCGATGTGGGGTCGAGAACCTGGGTGACCATCTCTACCGGCAAGGCGTCGGGAAGGTCCCGTTTGTTTACCTGGATTACCAGCGGGATCTCTTCGAGAACGAGGTTGTACTCCTTGAGATTTTCGCGCATGTTCCTGAGGCTCTCGGCGTTGGCCCGCAGTCGCGTCGGAGACGAATCAGCGACGAAAACGATGCCGTCGACGCCGCGCAGGATGAGTTTCCTGCTCGAGTTGTAAAAGACCTGCCCGGGCACCGTGTAGAGGTGGAACCGCGTCTTGAAACCGTTCACCTTGCCCAGGTCGAGCGGCAGGAAATCAAAGAACAGGGTCCGTTCGTCCTCGGTAGCGAGCGATACCATCTCGCCTTTCGATTCGCCCGGCACTTTCTCGTAGATCTGTTTGAGGTTGGTGGTCTTGCCGGAGAGCCCCGGCCCGTAGTAGACGATCTTGAAGTTGATCTCGCGCGCCGAAAAATTGATTGTACTCATTTGTTCCCCGACCCAAAAAGATTGTCGAGCAGGGCCTCCGTCGAATCGGACCATTCCTGATCGAACTCGAATTTGGGAGCCTCACCCTTGGCTTCGCTGAGGACTACTTTGATCTCACCAACGGCCTTCTTGGTGAAGAGTTTGACGCGACCGAGGGCCGCCGAGGAATCGAACACGGTGATCAACAGCGCCTTGGTTCCCAGCTCTTCGGTGTAGGTTCCAACGTCATCTCCCTGCTGCACCATTTCGTGGAATCCGCTCTCGCCGAACAGGTTGGCGATGGCCGTGTTGGCCGAATGGTTCGAGGCCACCAGGGTAGCCAGCGAGTCGAGCGACGGAGGCTTCGGCGCCCACAGCGCTCGCGAGTGCATGAGGACGAACCCTTGCCTGTCGATGATCATGGCGTAGCGGGCGTGGCTCTTTGTGATCAACTCGTCGAGTAGCGTATCGACCGTCTCGTACGTCTCACCGTACAGGTCGAGAGATGGCTCCAACATGGCGCTAGTGTAGCACTGCACGGGTCTACAGCGGCGTTGAACTCCCCACTTTTTGGCTCCGAGGAGCGGTGTCTCGGCCGCGCTTGCGGGCGGCCGGAGCCGCGTTTATAATCGGGAGGTTGTCGGTACCTAAGCGCCGGCAGGCGAAGCGATGTAGCTCAGCTGGTTAGAGCGCACGACTCATAATCGTGAGGTCGACGGTTCGAGCCCGTCCATCGCTACCAAATCACAGACGGAAGGAACCGCCCCGGTCACTACTACGGGGCGGATCATATACGCCTAATCTACGCCTACACGGACGTGGCGGGCCCAGGTTGGCCTTAGCTCATGCCAGCAGATCCTCCGAGGTACTTGAGTCGGAGATCACACCGTGCGATCCCGTCTGGTAGCAGGGCCTTGCAGCGAGTCACGACCAGGCCAGGGCGCCCAGGGCGGTACCATACACAGAAGGGAGGAGGAAGCCATGTCCCAACCGACCCTTCGACACCTCACGCGACAGCAGGTAGATCGGTACCGCCTAGACGGCCACCTCACCGTCGAGGACGCGCTCTCACCCGACGAGGTCAACACGCTCGCCGCTCACACCGACCTCATCGCAGCCGGCGAGGCCAGCCACATTCCCGAGACCAGCATCCAGCTCGAGAAGGTCTTCCGGGATGGGGACCAGCAGGTGACCGATCAGGTGCTGAGCGTGCGCAAACTGGGCCGGCTGGCGTTCCACGACGAGGTGATGTGGAAGCACGCCACCCACCCCGTCATCGTGGACATCGTTGCGGACCTGCTGGGCACAGACGACATCAAGCTGTTCAGCGATCAGCTGTTCATGAAACCGCCGGAGCTGGGCGCGGCGCAGCCCTGGCACCAGGATTCGGCATCGTGGCGCCACATCTTCCCGATGGACCTGGTATCGGCCTGGACCGCCATCGACCACGCCATGGTGGAGAACGGCTGCCTCAATTTCGCTCCTGGTACCCACCGCTGGGGCATGATGCGGGCCCCGCAGGTGGCCTGGTTCGTCGACGACCTGGGCAGCGACCAGTGGCCGATCGTGCCGGCGCCGCTGCGCCCGGGCAGCATCAGCTTCCATCACAGCCTGGTGCTGCATCGGAGCGACGCCAATACCTCCGACAAGCGCCGCCGGGGCTACGCCGTCCACTACATGCGGGCGAGTTCGCAGCGGGACGAGTCGGTAACGGACGTGCCGGTGATGCCGCCGTTCAAGCAGGTGAGGGGGCGATCGTTCCCGGGACGGGTGTGAGTTTTCGCGACGATGGAGGGCCCTACATGACCTCGGCTCCTAGCCGCCACCAGGCCGCGCCGGACCCTCTTGGGAACGGGCTCTCTGGATCTTGCTGTTCGGTCGTCAGCTCCATGCTAGCTTCCCTTCTTGTGGTTCCACGCCGCCGCGAGCTGTGCGAAGACGAGCGTATCGGTCCACTCTCCCTTGACGTACTCGTCCTGTAGAAAGTGCGCCTCGCGCCGCATTCCAATGTTCTCCAATACCCGTGCCGAAGCGGTGTTGCGGGCGTCGCAGCGACCGATGATCCGGTGGAGATTGAGGTGTTCGAAACCGATCTCGAGCATGGCTCGGGCGGCTTCGGTCGCGTAGCCCAGTCCCTGTGCCGCTGGCTGCAGGATGAATCCCACCTCGCCCGTGCGGTGCACCTCGCTGCGCAGGAACAGGAGCAGATCTCCGACGATTTGCCCGTCGTCTTTGGTGACGATGGCCAGCGCGTGCATGTCGCCCTCGTTGTCGAAACGCGTGCCGCTGCTACGGCTGAGGATCTCGTTCCGCGCCCTCAGTGGGGTCCAAACGTCCGTATACAGGTAGCGGACGACGTCCGCCCGGCTGTAGATCCGCAGCAAGCCTTCGACATCCCCAGTTTCAAACGGCCTAAGATCCAGTCGCGAGGTGTGGAAGGGGTAGGTAGGGAAGGGCATTCAGTCGCTAACCGAACAGGTCCAGCTCACGCTGCCAGGGTCTAGAGAGTAGTGGCACGGCTGCCCTTGGATTCGGTGCTGATAGCGACCTCCTCGAGGTCCGAAACGGCGTTCCGAACGTCGGCGTGCCGTTCCGGTGGCGCGTAGACGATCACGAAGGCGCTGATCTTGCCGCCGGGCAACTGGGCGAAGCCGCCACAAGCGCGCACCCGAGCGGTGATGTCGCGGACGTACGGGTCCGAAGCGTCAGGACGTGCTCGAGGGGATGCGCTGCACAGGCCTCGAAGAGCTCCGTCGGCACATAGAGATCGGCCAGCCAAACCACCGCCGGCATGTCGCTTCTCACCGTTTTGGCGATGGTCTCGACGGCGTGTCCGGTGCCTAGCCTCTCGGGCTGCTGTACGTAAGAGATCGCCAGTCCGTGAAAGCTGTCGCCAAAATACGCTGCGACCTGCTCGCCGAGGTGGCCCACGACGAGGACCAGCTGATCGTCGGAAACGTCGACGTGTCGGCTGTTAAGGAGATTGATCAGGGTGTACTCGAGGAACGGTCTGGTACCGATCGGGTACATGCACTTCTGTAGGTAGCGGCCGAGACGGCCCAGCCGGGCACCCTCTCCCGCAGCCAGACAGACGTGGTCCATGACCTGTTAACGGTACCACGGGCGCAGATTCTTTTCGGACCCCAAAAGGGAACGGGGGACGTGTCCAGCGATCGGTTTCAGGATCGGCGATCGAACGATCGCTGCCGTTCACGAACGTCGGAGACCGTACCGTGCCAGCCACAAGCGTGGCAGGTAGCCCCCGTGTTGCCGTCCCACATCGCGTCGCCCAACAGTTCGTCGATGACCGCGAAATCGTCGGCGGTAGACTCGTAGACGACGTCGTAGTGCACCAGCATGGTGGTGGTAATCCGAATGGTGGAGTTGCCACAGTTGGGGCAAAGCTGGTGAGCCTCGGATCGGTGGTGATGGAAAGACGTTGCAAGGTTCACAATGTCTCGTTGTAACAGGGGACCACTTACAGAAGTCTTATGGAAAACCGACGAAATTCTGACACCTGGGAGTTGCAAGGCTGCTCCAAAAAATTGTTAAGAATTCCTCTCGGAATCCGGCACGAGATGGGAAAAACACGTCCCTCAGGGCTTTTGTTGGCTATCTAACGTCGCTCAGGCTTATGTTGGTCTATTCTTCAAAGGTTTCGTGCGCCGAAGCACGGGCCCCGAGGATGGACCGATGGCCAAACGCCAGAACTTCCTGCGATTCCTAAAATATGTGAGCCCCTATAAGTACCTCGTGATTCTGGCCATTCTGGCCGGCGTCGTCAAGTTCACGGTGCCGCTGCTGGTGCCGCAGCTAACCCGCCATCTGGTCGACAACGTCTTCCTGAGCCAGACCCTGACGGCCGAGGAGCAGCTCAATCAGCTGTTCTTCTTCGTCGGCGGGTTGACCGCGATGATGCTGCTGTTGTGGGCGCCGGCGAGCTTCCTCCGCGCCTATCTGGCGGGCAAGGCAGGCTACCGGTCGGTCTTCGATCTGCGTATCGACCTCTACTACCGGATCCTCCGCATGTCGGCCTCGTTCTTCACCCGGAACCGTTCGGGAGGGATCGTCTCGAGGTTGATCTCCGACATCGAGCTGGTGCAGAACCTGGTCGGCAGCGCCCTCACCAACATCTGGATGGACATCGCGGCACTGGTGGTTGTGCTCTACTTCCTGATCCGAATCGATCCGGTACTGACATTGGTGGCGTTAACGACGTTCCCCCTCTACATGTTCTTCTTCAGTAAATTTCGGCGCGAGATCAAGGCCACGACGCGGAACATGCAAGAGGAGATCGCCAACATGTCCGGCAATGTCCAGGAGAAGATCGCCGGCTCTTCCGTGGTGCACGCCTTCACGCAGGAGAAGCGCGAGGAGCAGAACTTTCAGGACGATTCGGAGCGGCTCTTCTCGACGGCGATGCGCCGTATCCGCTTCCAGGCTGCCAATGTCTCGGTCACCGGAACCCTGACCCAGCTGGCGCCGCTGATCGTGATTCTATACGGCGGCTACGCCGTCATCAACGGCGGCCTGAGCATTGGCGAGCTGGTCGCCGTCGGCCTTTATCTGGGACCGCTCTACGCTCCTTTACAGCGGTTCTCGGAACTCAACGTGGTGCTCGCCAGCTCGCTGGCGGCCCTCGACCGGGTATTCGAGATCATCGATGAGCAGCCTGAAATTCGCGACCGCCCCGGCGCCCGAACACTCGACACCTTTGAGGGCAGGGTCGAATTCCAGCAGCTCTATTTCTCCTACGGCGGTGGCGAGGATCCGGTGCTGCAGGATATCTCCTTTACTGTGGAGCCGGGTCAGCGCGTGGCGCTGGTCGGTCCCAGCGGTTCGGGTAAGAGCACCCTGGTAGGCCTGATCCCACGCTTCTACGACGCGAACTTTGGCAGCATCGAAATCGATGGCCAGGACGTGCGTGACCTCAAGATGAAGTCGCTCCGGCAGCATATTGGGATGGTCCTGCAAACCCCTATCCTGTTCAGCGGCACCATTCGCGAAAACATCCTCTATGGTCGGCCGCGTGCCAGCGACAGCGACGTGATCGCCGCCTGTAAGGCTGCCAACGCCTACGACTTCATCCGCGCATTGCCCGACGGTTTCGGCAGCGAAGTCGGCGAACGTGGCACGTTCCTCTCCGGTGGCCAATGCCAGCGCATCACCATCGCCCGAGCGTTCCTAAAAGACCCCAAGATCCTGATTCTCGACGAGGCCACCTCCGCGCTCGATTCGGAATCCGAACGGTCGATCCAGGCCGCTTTGGACCAGCTCATGATCGGCCGTACCACCTTCGTCATCGCGCACCGTTTGACGACCATCGAGGGGGCGGATAGGATCCTGGTGCTGGACAGCGGTCGGCTGGTAGATGACGGCACGCACGGACAGCTCCTGAACAGACCCGGGGTCTACCAGAATCTCTATAACCACGTACCGGGTTGAGAAATTCGATGTTCACAGCTTCCGTTTGCCGAGCGGAGACGCGCTCGTGGGCCTGTGGACCGACGGGGTGGCAACCGAGAACGATCCAGGGGTAGCGGCCACCCTGACGTTCCCCGACCTGTCGGCCCAGAGTGCTGAAGGGATCGATCTGCTCGGAGCGTTCACCCAGGAACTCCATTTACAGCGGTTCTCAGAATGAGTGATTGGTGACTCCGGCATGCTCAAACCAACCCAACACATCCCCCAACGACACCGTCGATAGCGCAGCCGCGATCGCAGAGTCCAACGCTCCCCTCGTCCTCGCCCCCACAGCTTTCACGAACGCCTTTATCTTCGAAAAAGCCAACTCAATGGGGTTGAAGTCCGGACTGTACCCAGGCAACAACACCAACTCGCACCCCCTCGCCTCGATCGCCTCCCGCACCTCCGGTTTGCGGTGCACCCCCAGCTGATCCATCACCACGATCTGCCCCGGCCTCAGCTTCGGAGCGATGACCTGCTCGATGTACGCTAAAAACGCCACGCCATCCACCGCTCCGGTCAACGTCATCGCGTCACCCACACCCTCATCGAGACTGATCGCTGCAACGAGGCTGGTGTTCTCCCCACGGTTCTTCGGCACCCTACCCACGGCACGTTGTCCACGTGGGGCGTAGGCGTAGGGCAGGGTCATGGCGACGTTGAAGCCGCTCTCATCGACGAACACCAACCGGTGCGGGTCAATACCTCTGATCCAAGCCAGGAACCTCCACCGGGCCTCTGGATTCTGTTCACTCGCGTAGATCGTCTTTTTTTCTCGTCGATCCCAATCTCTGTACCCAGCGGCACATGGTCGCTCTGCTGATGCGGACGCCGGTTCTCTCCAAGAAAAGGTCGCAGCGCTGGTCGTGGGTGAGGTCGTTGCTGATGAGGCTCTGCTCAACCCATGCCTGGTGCTCATGGAGGGCGCTGGGGCGGCCCGGGGAGGTTCTGGGGGTGAGATCTCCACTTTGGCGGTAGCGGCGGAGGTAGCGACTGACGGTGGCGGTTCCAACGTCGAACGTGTCTGCGGCTTCATGGAGGGTGTAACGCTTGTGTAGGACGGCGTTTACGATGCGTTCTCGGAGGTCGGTAGAGTGCGCCATGCCTCAGCATGAAGCACGATCACTCAATGCGCAACCCGCTGTAGGGGTCCTGGATGGGGCGCTGGCGATTCACGATGTGCTGGTCAAGGACTACCCGATCCTGATCCGGCTCAGGGACTAACGAATCATCAGGGCCTTCATTCGAGCTCGTTTTTCGATCTGAACGTTGGTGCCGGGAGCGGGACTTGAACCCGCAAGGGCCTAAGCCCGACAGATTTTAAGTCTGTTGCGTCTACCTGTTCCGCCATCCCGGCACGCCGTGGCGCTCGCAACCATGATACCCGCGGGCTCTAGCCCAGGTACGCGTTCGCCTCGGACCTGTCAGCCGAGCGCTTCGCCTCGTCCCAGTGCAGCTCGCCGGCGAGCAGCGAGGAGACCTTCTCGATCGCCCCCAAGGCGCCAGCGCGGTCGAGAAACGCCAGCCTGGTTCTGCGCGCGAGAACGTCGGTTGTGGTCGTCGCCCACTCGTGACGGACGGCGTAGAGCACCTCCGCATCGAGGAAAGGGTGCCCGGCCGCGAGAGGTTCGCCGAACCCCTGGCTGGCCAGGGTCGCGACCTCGGTGGCACGGTCCCCATAGGCGCGGGCCAGGTGGCTTGACACCTCGGCCGAGAGACCGAATTCCTCCTGCAACTCACCCGCCAGACTGGACGTGAACGCCCGACCACCGAGCAGCTTCAGCGTTTCGGTCTGGGAGCCGCGTGCGGGTGTCAGCGAACCGATTTCCGCCGCCGTATCGACCGTGTCGAGAGCCATCCTTCGGTATGTGGTCCACTTTCCGCCAGCTATCGTCAGCAACCCCGAGGCGCTTATGTCGATGACGTGGTCGCGCGACAGCGCCGCCGTGTCCGCGGCTTGTGGATCGGCGACGAGCGGCCGCAGGCCCGACCAGTGGGAGCGGACATCGGACCTGCTGACGGGGATCGAAAAATACTGGTGGATATGCCGGAGCAGGTAGCGGATCTCGTCTTCGGTGGCTTTCGGGTGGTCGCTGACCTCTGCGGGACTGTCGGTGGTACCCACCAACGTGGCCCCCAGCCACGGCAGCAGGAACAGCACCCGGCCGTCCTCGGTCTGCGGGATGAGCAGGCCGGTTCCTGGAGGGGAAAAGTGCCCGTCGAGCACGATATGGGTACCCGAACTGGCGCTGAGCATCGGCGTGACGCCGGGGTCGTCCAGGCGTCGAACGCTCTCCCCAAACGGCCCGGTCGCATTCACCACCACGCTCGCTGCGAGCTCCCATTCGGCGCCGGTCCCGGTATCGCGGACCACGGCGCCCGCTATTTTGCGCTGCTCTTTGAGGAGTGCAACCACGTCGACGTGGTTGGCAATCACGGCGCCCTGCTCGGCAGCTGTCAGAGCGAGTGCGACGTTCATCCGGGCGTCGTCGAACTGCCCGTCGTAGTAGACCACGGCGCCGCGCAGACCCTCGGCCTTGAGCATCGGAAAGCGCTGGAGGGCCTCCTGGGCGTCTACGAAGCGGCTCGGCTGGAGCTTGGCCTTTCCAGAGAGCCAGTCGTAGAGCTTTAGCCCCGTCAGGTAGTAGGGGACCTCGAGCCAATTGTACAGGGGGGTGACCAGCGGCAAAGGTTGGCTCAGGTGGGGGGCGTTCCGCAGCAGCACCGCCCGCTCCTTGAGGGCGTCGCGAACCAGCTTGAACTGGGTCCGGTCGAAGTCCTTGACTGCCCGCTCGAGGTAGCGCACGCCGCCGTGGATCAGTTTGGTCGAGCGGCTGCTCGTTCCCGCCGAAAAGTCGTCCCGTTCGACGAGCGCCACCGAGAGACCGCGCGTCGCCGCGTCGAGAGCCACCCCCGCGCCGGTGGCCCCACCGCCCACGACCAGAATGTCGAAGCGCTCGCCCTGTTGGAGCCTGTCGAGGTGATCGACGCGGCGCCTCCAGTTCACGTCGGCTCCCACGCCTTGGCACGGCCGAGGGCGCGCCTCCAGCCCGACAGCAGCTGCTCCCTGGTGGCGCTGTCCATCTGTGGCTCGAAGGACCGGTCTACAGCCCACTGGCGTGCGAGCGACGCTTCGTCGGGCCAGAATCCGACCGCGAGGCCGGCCAGGTAGGCCGCGCCCAAGGCGGTCGTTTCGGTGATCGTCGGCCGCACCACAGGCACGTTGAGGAGGTCGGCCTGGAACTGCATCAACAGGTCGTTGTTCGAGGCGCCGCCATCGACCCGCAGTTCGGTAAGCGAGACGCCGCCGTCGGCGGTCATGGCCTCGAGCACCTCGTAGACCTGAAAGGCGATCCCTTCGAGTGCGGCCCGGGCCAGATGTGCCGCGTTGGTTCCTCGAGTCAATCCTAGGACGGCTCCCCGGGCGTACTGGTCCCAATGGGGGGCTCCGAGCCCGGTGAAGGCGGGAACGAAGTAGACCCCCCCGTTGTCGGGCACCTGGCGGGCGAGCGGTTCGACCTCCGCGGCAGAATCGATGATGCCGAGACCGTCCCGCAACCACTGGACCACGGCCCCGGCGACGAAGATGCTCCCCTCGAGGGCGTAGGTGATGGCCTCGTGTCGTTGCCAGGCGATCGTGGTCAGTAGCTTGTTGTCGGACGGCAGCGTCCGGTTGCCGGTGTTGAGCATCAGAAAGCAGCCGGTGCCGTAGGTGTTTTTTGCCTGCCCCGCCTCGAAACAGGCCTGCCCGAAGGTGGCCGCCTGCTGATCGCCGGCGACGGCCGCGATCGTCGCCCCGCCCAAAGGCGCTACGGTAGCCTCGCCGAAGACATGTGATGAGGCTGCAACGGCCGGAAGCAGCCTGTGTGGAATACCCAGCCGTGCCAGTATTTCGTCGTCCCAGCGCAGGCGGTGAATGTCGAACAGCATGGTTCGGCTCGCGTTCGAAACGTCGGTAGCGTGGACCTCACCGCCGGTCAGCTGCGCCAACAGCCAGCTGTCGACGGTGCCGAAAGCGAGCTCTCCGGACTCGGCGCGCGCCCTCGCCCCGTCGACGTGATCGAGCAGCCAGGCTACCTTGCTGGCCGAAAAATAGGCGTCCAGAACGAGCCCTGTTGTCGCCTGGAAATAGTCGGCCAGGCCTTCGGACTTCAGCTGATCGATGAAACCTGCCGTCCGCCGGTCCTGCCACACGATGGCGTTGTAGATCGGCTCGAGGGTATGACGGTCCCAGACGATGGCCGTTTCGCGTTGGTTGGAGATGCCCACGGCTGCCAGATCGCCGGCGGTGACGCCGGCCGCCTCGAGGGCCTCGGCGGCTACCCCGAGCTGGCTAGCCCAGATGTCGCTGGGATCGTGCTCGACCCAGCCAGGCTGCGGGTAGATCTGACGGAATTCCCGTTGCGCAGTGGACCGAATACCGCCATCGCCGTCGAAGAGAATGGCGCGAGAACTGGTCGTTCCCTGATCGAGTGCCAGCACGAATTCGGACACCGCGGCCTCCCGGAGGTGCATGCTATCAGGAACGTCACGACCGTATCGGCAGCTAGTCGCCCAGGATCTGATCCTGGGCGTTCCGGAGAATATCCGAGACGTCGCTGTCTACCGTTTCAAAGATGTCGCGAAGCGCCCTGCCCATCGGCCCCCAGATCGACCCCATTTCGGGGATGTTCGGCAACGGTTCGGCGGTCAGCAAGGCCTGGCCGAAGCCGGCGATGAAGGGGTTGTCGCCGACGGCATCGAGGGCGGCGAGGGAGGCGGGGATGCGTCCTGATACGGTCGCCAGGCTGATCTGGGCGTCGGACCTAACCAGCCACTTTGCCAGGTTGGCAGCGTTGGTCGTGTCGCTGCTGAACTGGTTCATGAGCACCCCCTGCACCCCCATGAAGCCGCTGGACACGGTGCCGTCGGCAAAGCTCGGCATCGGCACCACCGCAAGATTGATGCCGGCGGCGCGGTAGTGGCTTATGGCCCACGGACCGTTGTAAATCATGGCCACGGCGCCATCGACGAAGAGGCTATTCGCGCGCTCATATCCGATATCGGTCGGCATCAGCTCATATTCGTAGCGCAGCGCCTTGAGGTTTTCGGCGCCGCGGACGGCGCCGTCGTTGGCGACACCGAGCATGTCGGGGAGCAAGCTGCCGTCGGACCCGCGGTCGAATACGAAGCCGCCGGTGCTGTGAATCCAGTTGTAGGCGAAGTAGAAGTTGCCCAGGCAGTCGCACAAAAAGCCCCAGGTTTCGTCGGTGGTCAGCTCCTGGGCGAGTGCGATCAGCGCCTCGTACGTTTCGGGAACGTCCGGCACGAGGTCGGTATTGACGATCAACGCGGGGCCTTCGACGAATAGAGGCAAGCCGACCAAGCTGCCCCCCAGTGAGAAGGCGAGGCGCGCCGGTTCGCTCAGGTCGGCGAGGTACCTATCCGTGGCGAAGCTGGTCAAATCCGCCAGCACCTCACGCTCCGCCATAGTCCCAACTTGGTCGTGCGGAATTCCGACCAGGATGTCGGCGGCTTCCCCCTCTTCTGCACTCTGTAGCATCCGCAGCTGAACGTCGCCCAGGCTGAGTTGAACCACTTCAGTTTCGACGCCGAACAGTTCCGAGAACTCGGCCAACTGGGCCTGCAACCATGTGAACGACTGGTCGTTGAGCGTCGTCCATACGATAAGGCCGCCCTGACCAAGTGCGAGGCCTCCAGCTGCCCCAAGCGCCAGCAACGAAATCAGGAACCTTCTCAAGAGTTCGGAACTCCTTTCACATCATCTCGGCCCACCCCGGATGCCTTCGGCGAGGCGCAGCGTCGCGGTCGGTGGGTGGCTCGGCGCGCACGCCAGAGTGTACCGTTGGTCCGGCTCCAAGTCTAGCGCGTCGAACCCCCCGTGGTGCCCGTCTCGGACGTTTGCCAGCGCCCCGAACCGCTACGGTAGACCACCCCGATCAGCTCGAGGGTTCCGAGCAGGGCCAGCAGCTCCGGCGCTGGCATCCCAGACCCCTCGAGGAGCCCGTCGAAGCTTGCGGGCTGGCTCCGTCGAACCAGGTCGAGCGCCTTCCGCTGCGACCCTGTGAGGGGTGGCACGGCGGCAGCTGACCTCGTGCGCACCCAGCCCAGCTCCTCGAGCACGTCATCGCTCCCGACCACCATCGCCGCTCCCTCGCGCAGCAGCTCGAGAGCTCCGGCGGCAGTGGCATCGCTCGGTCGACCGGGTACGGCGAACACCGTCCTACCTTGCTCCAACGCGAATTCGGCGGTGATGAGGGCACCCGACCTGACGCCGGCTTCGACCACGACGACCCCGTCGGCCAGCCCACTCACAATCCGGTTGCGGGCTGGAAAGTGCCCCCTTTGGGCTTCGGTTCCCGGGGGGTATTCGCTTACCAGAGCGCCGCCGCCAGCCACGATCTCGTGGGCCAGTGTGGTATGAGCAGCCGGGGTGATTTTGTCGCTTCCCGAAGCGAGTACTGCCACCGTCTTGCCGTGCCCGGCTAGCGCTCCCCGGTGGGCTGCGCCGTCGATGCCGTAGGCCAGGCCCGAGATCACCGCGACGCCGGCCTGAACGAGCTCGGCCCCCAGACGTTGGGCCATCTCGGTACCGTGCTGGCTCGCTCGGCGCGCCCCCACGATTGCTAGGGTGGCCACCCCTTGGAAGGCCTGCGGATCGCCCGTCACGAAGAGGATCGAAGGCGGATCGTAGATCGCCCTCAACCTGTGAGGATAGCCCGGGTCCGTGAGCCCTAGCGGCGCCGCGCCCAGGGAAGCGGCCTCGGCCAGGCGCGTGGCGGCGCCCACGAGATCGAGCTTTGCCGGTAGGTATTTCGCCAGCCAAGGTCCCACACCGTCGAGGCCGCGCACATCACTCCGGGACATCGAGACCAGATCCTGAAGCCGTGGACACACCTCGGCAAGCGCCTTCAGCCGCCGCGGCCCTAGGCCCTTTTGGACGCGCAGGGCTTCGAGTACCACGGTGTCGTCGCTCGGCTTCACCCCACAGTATTGCGGCTCGCGCTCGGGCGCCCCGTCGCGGCTTGGTTTTTCCCTACATCGGCCTCCAGCGACTCCCTTCGGGCGTGTCTTCAATACTGATACCGAGCCCTTCGAGGCGGTCGCGAATTGCGTCGGAGGTCGCGAAGTCGCGGTCCAGGCGTGCTCGATTCCGCTGCTCGAGGAGCACGGTCACAACGCTGTCGAGGAGCCGCCGGTCGGGCTCCGAGCTGCCGCTCCCGGGGGTCGGAACCACGCCGAGTACATCGCCCAGGAAGGCGTCGAAAAAGAGTGCCGCGGCGCGGTTCCGAGGCCCGTCGGCGGCGTCGAGCCGATTCACCTCCTTGGCGACGTCGAACAGCACGGCGATCGCCTGGGGGGTGTTCAGGTCGTCGTCCATGGCGGCGGCGAAGCGGGATTCAGCGGCAGCGAAGGCGCCGGTCTCGGGCTCGCTCTCGCCGCCCAGGTGGTGCGCCTGGCGATAGGCGTCGCGGAGTCGGGCAAGGCCGTTGCCGGACGCCTCGAGACCGGCGTCGCTGAAGTCCGACACGCTGCGGTAGTGCGACCGCAGCAGGTGGAAGCGGACGACGGCCGGCTGGTAGCGTTCGAACAGGTCGGCAAGGGTGACGAAATGATCTTTAGACTTCGCCATTTTTTCGCCGTCGAGGGTCATCATGTTCCAGTGCATCCACAGTCGAGCGAAGGGCTTCCCGGCACCTTTGGCCTGGGCGATTTCGCTCTCGTGATGGGGGAAGATCAGGTCGAGGCCACCGCCGTGGACGTCGAACTCGTCGCCGAGGTACTTGGTGCTCATCACCGAGCACTCGATGTGCCAGCCAGGGAAGCCCTCCCCCCAAGGGCTGTTCCAGCGCATGAGGTGTTCCGGATCTGCCCGTTTCCAGAGGGCGAAGTCGCGGGGGTCGTCCTTCTCCAGGCGACTATCGATGCGGGTACCCTCGACCAGCTCGTCGATGTTGCGTCCCGACAGTTCACCGTAGGGCTCCCAGGCCGACACGTCGAAGTAGACGCTGCCGCTCCGTTCGTAGGCCAGCCCCCTGGCGATCAGCTCTTCGGTTAGCTCGATCTGTTCGGGGATGTGGCCGGTAGCCCGTGGCGCGATACTCGGCCGGCGGATGTTCAGGGCCGCCAGGGCGTCGAAATACGCCCAGAAGTATTTGTCTGCGACCTCCATAGGCTCCAGGCGCTCGAGTTTGGCGCGCTCGAGCAGTTTGTCGGCGCCCTGATCGGCGTCGTCGGTGAGGTGGCCCACGTCGGTTACGTTGGAAACCAGCCGTACCTCGAGACCCTGCCGTTCTAGCCAGCGGCGCAACGTGTCGAAGACGATCGGACCGCGGGCGTGGCCGAGATGGGGATCGGAGTAGACGGTCGGTCCGCAGACGTAGATTCCGACCTTGCCGGGCGTAACCGGCTCGAGCGGCTCTTTCGAACGGGAGAGGGTGTTGTAAAGCTGAATCGACATGGGGCACCTCCTGATGAGGCCTACGGTGCAAAACTCGGCTGTAAAGGGGGCAAGATCAGAGGGGCAGCACGCAACATCGACGGTCCGACGGTCTGCTCATGACGGAATGATAGCAGATCGCCGCGCGCAGGGGGCGTACACTGCTTTCACCGTGTCGAGCGTCACCCTGGCCGAGCCGGCCGAGCAAGAGCTGATCGTCAAGGCCTCGCGCTTTGTGGCCACCGTTGCGCCGGCAGGATCCGAAGCCCTGGCACGAGCCCGGATCGCCGCTGCCCGCACCCTGCACCCGGATGCCAGCCACCACTGCTATGCCTATCGGATCGACACTACCATGCGCTTCTCCGATGACGGCGAGCCCGGTGGCACAGCGGGCAGACCGATGCTCGAGGTGCTGCTCAAACGCGACGTCGACCTGGTTGCAGCGGTGGTTGTGCGCTACTTTGGAGGCGTCAAGCTGGGGGCCGGCGGGCTGGTTAGGGCCTACAGCGGCGCTGTGGCCAGGGCGCTCGATGGTGCGCGCCTGGTGCCGATCGTGGCCACGGTAGAGATCGAGGTTAGGGTACCGTTTGCCCTGGCGGCCACGTTGTATCGCCTGGTCGATGAGATCTCGGGCGCCGTCATGGGTTCGACAGCCTACGGAGCTGGCGGCTTCTCGGCGCGGCTAACGCTCGCCGACGCGATCCGGCACGAATTCGCCGCCGAGCTCGCCGATCGTACGCGCGGTGCGGCCACGATGACGACGGTCCGGCGCTAGGCCGGGCCTTGGTGCCGCTTTCGCGAGCCGGCCGCTCACCTGAAGTAGTTGCGAATGACCTCTTGATACTCCACCGGGATGTCCCCCTCGGTAACGGCCTGCTCGGCGGCCCGGACAAAGGATTCGGGATCGAAGCCGGTGGGCAGATCCACAGCATCGCTACCGGGAAGCCGTACGAGCCCACCGGCGTTCTCGGGCCCGCCGCCAAACCGGCCTTCGAGGAATTCTGGATCGTTCTGGCCGGCACCCTCGAGACCGGGCGACGTCTGGCCGAGCGAGGGCAGGTCGCCGGCTCCGTCACCTTCGGCAGAATCTTGCTGCCCCGGGTCGCTGCTCTGGTCGGGACTGGGTTCGCCTTGTGGGGCGCTGGCCTCGTCCAGGCCGGGCTGGGCATCGCCCTGGGGTTCCTCGTTGGAACCGGCGCTCTGCTCGCCTTGCTGGTCTCCGCTCGGGTCCTGTTCGCTCTGGTCCCCGGCTTGATCACCGGTCTGTTCTGAGGTGTCGCCGTCACCTTGACTTTGCTCGCTGCCGGGCTCACCGTCGGCGCCGCGTTCGCCGGGCCGTTGCGAGAGCTCTTCGGATCCGTCCGGGGGTGGAGGGTCGCCCGGACGAGGCTGGAGGTTCGGCGGGGCTACCCCTTGCTGCTGCCGACTCTCTTGGGGGTCGCGTTCGCGAAGGTTCTCCAGGAACCGATCCAGCGTCTCCTGGTCGCTCAGGGAGGGGGCCTCCCCCTGCGGTAGCGGCTGGTCGCCCGCTTCGCCCCCTTGGCCGTCGGAGGCCCCTTGCGGGGCGTCGACGCGCTGAGGGTCATCGGGCTGACCCAACGGATCGAGCTGTTCCCCGAGGGAGTTTTCAGGCTCGGCTTGCTCCACGGCGAGCGGCACGTCGGAGGCCCCGGGGCCCCCGCCAAAGGCGCCGCCAGGCCCGACCCCAGGCAGCGACGCTGCGGGCAGGAGCAGTAGCCCGAAGGTGATGGCCAACACCGGCAGCCACCACGCCGCAGGCCGGGGCGGTCGGACGTTTCCGGCCTGTCGTTCCGCCCGAGCGACGACTGCCCGGTGCAGCCCGAATGTGTCCTCTTCGCCAGAGACCTCGAGGGCGGTCTGGTAGCTGAGGCCGATCCGTCCACGAATCCAGTTCAGCGCCCAGCGCGTGGTATCGGGAACCGGCAGCGCCAGCGTCACAGCGAACACGCCCAACGCCACCACCGCATGGGCTGCCAAGCCGAGCTGGAACAGCCAGGCGACGATAGAGGCGGCCAACGACGCCAAGCTGGCCACCAGCAGGCGTCGTTGCAACGAGCGCTGCCGGCGAATTCTCTGATGAAGCGCAAACGGCGTTGCCGTGGGAGCCTCCCGCTGTCTCAGGCTACGGCGAATCATTCGCGATCCTGAGGATACACGCGCAGCAGATAGCCCGCTGTCGCCGCAGCCGTTACCGCCATGGCCGCCAGGTGTGCCGGCGCGTAGTTCACGCTAGCGGTCAGCGGATTGAGCACGTTGAGACCCAACTGCACATCCAGGGCTACGAATCCGATCAGCAGTGCCGGCACGGCTACCGGCAGCAGGGCCGTCAGGCGCAAGGCGCCCATCAATCTGCCGAGAAGCAGGCCGATGCCGAACAGGGCGATGGTGTCGACCAGCGGCAGGACCAGCGTCCACCACAGCGGTACCGCCGGCATACTGGCTGCGAAGGTCGCCACGTCCAAGGGGATGGTGAGAAGTGCAAAGACGACGATCGCCAACCCGGTGACCGCCTGATGCTGCCCGGGTCTGCGAGCGTAGGCGCTTCCGAACCCGAGGGCCAGGAGTCCCAGCACCACCAGTCTGGACTGGGCCAGGGCGAACCAGGCCTCGTTGGCTGTCGCTTCCGGCACGGGCCACCGGGTCGTCACCACGAAGATCAGGGCGGCGAACGAGAGCGTAAAGATCTGAACCATGTCGCTCCGCTGCAGCCGGCGCTCGAGAAGCCCGAGCAGCGTGAGTGTCATCACCAAAGCCTCGCCGCGGCGGCTAGAACAGCGTCCGGAAACGCCACGAAGAGGTGGGAATCGCGCACGGCCACAGCGCTCCCCACAGGAACTCGATTCAACACCGTGCGCAGGGTACTCGGGAGCTCCTGGTCTTCACCCGGCCGCGGGATCAGGGTCTGCCCAGGGTGCAGCTCCGGCTGCGGGCCCAACCCCTTAACCACCACCAACGGAAAACTGAGGGCACTACGATTTTCCAGAAGTGCGCCGTTCCAAACGAGGCTGGCCGGGACCACCCTCGGCCGGTCGATCAGGGTCGCTTGGTGCCACCGAGGCAGCGAAAACTCGGTCGCATCGGGGGTTATGGTGATGGTCCTCGGAAGGTCCGGCCTGACGGCTGCGCCGACCGTCACCGGGCCCGCGGGGAGGGTGAGGATTTTTCGCAGACCCAAGCGGTAGGCGAGGTCACCCGAAGCCAGCTCGAGGTGAAACGAGGTCTCGATGAGGGCCGCGGCCGGCCGCAATGCACGCCACGAGGCGAGGCTAACCAGCAGGGTGAGGCTCAGCGCGGCCAGGATGCCCGGCGTGCCGAAAAATCGCACCATCACCAACATCAGGATCGCGTAGACGGCAGCCGCGACCATTACGAACATCTGTGGTATGTGCGGCGGAACCGCAACGGTTGTGGTGTCGTCGAGGATGGTGAGCAGGTCGGTCGCCAGAAGGGTGCGCCCGATCTCGAACGCTTGGGGTGCGGCGGGGTCGGCTCTGATGAGCCAGCCGGCGCCGAGCCGGTGGACCCCTGGTGGCGCCAGCAGCTCGAGGTCGCGGTGGCTTGGCGGCAGCTCCGGTACCAGCCTGACGGTGGTTCCGGCAGCAGCCGCGGCCGCCACCGACGTCGTTCTCGGTGCGGCAGCGGTTCCGTCGACCAGCAAGCTATTCACCCCATTGTAGGAGGCGGCCCTGCCAGGCAGGGCCGGGGCTGCGACCTCCGTCACCCGATCGTCGGGATCGAAAAGACCCCGCCAAGCCCCTGGCTGCCGGGTCACCAGCAGGTTGAGCAAGCGCTCATCGCGCTCCCGCGACGATAGGCTACCGCTGGCCAAGACAGCCCCGGCCCGGGAAACGGTCCAGCTGAGTTGGCGCCAGGCGGGCACGAAGATATCGTCCTCGAAAACCGTCGTCCCGGTGCCGCCGCCGATGACGGCCCGGTAGATCATCGGCACCTCGCCCTGGCGCAACGACCCCTGATCCATGACGATTTCGAGCACGGCGTTCGGCTGATCTCGGACCGTAAGACGGAGCGGATTCCAGCGGTTGGCCACGATCTCGCCCCCGAACCCGATCTCCAGCAAAACGCTGTCGCGCGGCCGCTGTGCGAAGACCGAACCGACCATCGCCAGGACCGTCACAAGTCCTACGGTCACGCGAACCTGGGCACTCCATGACGGCATATACCAGTATACGAGCGGCGCCCGATATCGTCGGTGTCCTGGGCCGTCCCTCAGGGGGGCGGTGCCACCAGCACGATGGCGCTGACGATCTCCCGTTCGAACCGCCGATTCACGACCTCGCCGGCCACGAACAGCCCCGCGCTGCTGCCGCTGTCTAGCCGCATCGCGTCGCGTACGCCAAGCCTCTGGAACAGCGGAATGAGCTGTTCCGCCGTCATCGTCTCGGCGATCAGCAGGACCACGCTGCCGTCCTGGTGCACGCCGATTGCCGCCTGTTGGGTGAAGGCGTCCAAGATTCTGGTTCCGCGAGAAAAACCTTCCCGTTCCGGCTCGAAGGCCGGCTGCCCGTCGGAGATCAGCAGCGGTCCGGCCTCGACGGCGTAGCGGGCCGCGGCGATGGCGCTCGGTTCGAACACCACGTTGATGTCGATGTCGCTACCGCCCTCCACCAGGGCCAGCGGCCTAAGACCGGGGTCGTAGACCAGCGCCAGGCCGCCCAGGGGCACCAGCGCCGGCCCGACGGTGTTGGCGCGAACCACCCCGCCCGCGGCGACGATCACCCCGGTCCTGGCCGAGCCGACCAAGGCGTCGGGGGTACGGTGCACCGTAACCGCCCGACCCTCGCTGTCGAGCAGGGTAGAGCGGCCGTCGACCACGACCTCGACGCCGGCCTGTACCCGGTATATCGCCGACGACCCGTCGCTGCCGAAGGCGACGCTGGCCCGTCGGCGTGACGGCAGCGACAGCAGGCCGTGGTCGATCTTTAGCAGGCCGATAGCAGCAAACGTTTCGGTATCGAAGTAGCCTGCGTTGATAGCGACCAGGGCCCCACTAGACAGCTCGCTCAAGGTACGCGGAACCCGGTCGCCGCCGACCACCCGCAGCTCTCCGCTCCCGGTGGTGATCTCGACGATGTGGACGACGCTTATGCCGATCCCGTTGGCGGTGGAGAAGCGGCGGTAGATCACACCGGGCGCCACCTCTGAAGTGAGGTCGGCCAGCGCTTCGGGCCGGCCCGGGGTCAGGTCGATTACCACCCGCGTTGGATCGCTCAACACGTCGACCTGATAGTGCGCTGCCGGGGTCGTTATCGTAACCTCGCTACGGCCGGGCTTGGACTCGAGCACCACCTCGACGCCCAGTCCGGGGTCGGGAATCTCGGTCGGCAGCAAGAGCTCCGGGAGGGTCAGGAGCAGCGTCTCGCCGTCGCCAAGTTCCCCTACCTGCTCGAGGTTTTCCAGGTCGAAGGCAGCCAATTCAGGGATGTCCAGGACCAGCCTGACCGCCCTCTCGCCGCCGACGCGCACCGCCCACAGTCGGGGCGCCGTCACGCCCATGGCCTCCAGCAGGTCGTCGCTGGCCACGACGGAGGAGCCGAGCAGCACGGGCGCCTCGACCTGCCAGCCGTTAAGCCAGCCGAGCCCACGGACGTAGGTCGCCTCGAGGT
Source organism: Trueperaceae bacterium (assembly GCA_963662295.1). Lineage (GTDB taxonomy): Bacteria > Deinococcota > Deinococci > Deinococcales > Trueperaceae. The sequence goes on along the minus strand of OY759346.1, from coordinate 1,593,000 downwards.
TCCGGTAGCGCAGCGTCACGGCGTCGCCCTGGTCGCTCAGCGTCGCTCCGGGAAGGATATAGCCGTCGGCACCGGCCCAGGAGACGGCCGCAGCGAGGAACATCGTCAGCAACCAGCGAGCCCCGCAGTTGGAACCGGGTACCATCACAGTGTCGAATCGACGCGGCTGAAGGTTATCAGGAGGTCAGGCCTGATGTAGTTGGCTGAGCAAGGCTTCGGGCGGAATCGGACCGCCCAGGATATGGCTCAGCCCGAGCGCGATGAGGTGGGCCTGAACATCCTTCAGGTTGAAGGTCGAGGCGCCGTAGTTGATGGCCGCCCGCCGCAGTTCGGACACCTCTTCGGGCACCAGATCTACCAGCGCCAGGTGGGGCCCCAGAGCCTCTTCGGGAACCTCGAGATCGGCACCGACGCGGACCACCAGATCCGCGTTCCGCAAGAACGTCTCGGCGAGCGGATCGCCCGCCGCCCGGGCGGCGGTCTGGGTGGTTGCCGCCAGGGTGGGCAAGGCCTGCTCCGCCACCGGTCGGCTGGCCGCCAGCACCGTCAGGCTGCCGACGCCCAGACTCGACAGCTCGCGCGCGATGCCGCGCAGGGCGTTGCCGGCGCCGAGCAGGACCACGGAGGCGTTGTGGCCATCCCAGTTGGCCGACCGCAGGCAGCTGCCGACCGCCCGACCGAGGTTGTATTCGCCGATCGGTCCACTCGGGGTGACGGTGATGGTATCGGCGGCGCCGACCTCCTGAGCGTCGAGCGATCGCCGCGCCGCGACCCGCAGGGCCTCCGCCTGCGCCGCCTCGTCGAGCACCAGTGCGCCCGCGAAATCGAGCTGCCGCAGGCTATCGATGATGCCGGCAGGTTCCGCCGGCGGGACCGGATGGAGCAGAAACCTGCTCCCCGGATCGCGAAACGACGTGAGGGAGTGGCTCAGGGTCGGGTCGGAGGTCAGCACGGCGACGAGGTGCATTCGTAAGTATACCCGGCTCCGGCAGCGCGCGAGCGGCGTGGTACAGTGCCGCCATGAACGCGCGTCTTGCCCACAGCAGCAGAGCTTGGCGGGGCGCCGTGTGGGGCTACCGAACGCGTTGACCCTGACCGCCTAGACCCCCTAGTCCAGCAACGAAATCGATACAGCTGAGGTTTCCTATGCACGTGATCCTTCCAGACGGCAAACGCCTCGAATTGGCCGACCACGCCGACGGCGGCCAGCTAGCTGCCGCGATCGGACCCGGGCTCGCCAAGGCCGCGCTCGGCGTGGTCGTGGACGGCGGCCTCGCCGACCTGATGACCGAACTACCCGATGGGGCCGACGTGGCCGTGCTCACCAAGCGCGACGAGCGGGTCGTCGAACTCATGCGCCACACCCTGGCCCACGTCATGGCCCAGGCGGTCAGGGAGCAGATGGAGGCCGAAGGGTTCGGCGCCGACCAGTTGAAACTCGGTATCGGCCCGGTCATCGCCGATGGCTTTTACTACGATTTCGATCTGCCGCGCAGCCTGACGCCCGAAGATCTCCCGGTGATCGAGGAGCGGATGCGCGCCATCGTACGAGACGACCTGCCCCTGGCGAAATTCGCCCTGCCGAGGGACGCCGCCCTAGAGCGCTACCTCGAGGCCGCCGACCCCTACAAGACCGAGCTGATCGAGGACCTGCCGCCAGAGGTTCCGATCACCTTCTATCAGCAGGGTGGCCCCAGCGGCTTCACCGACCTCTGCCGCGGCCCTCACCTGCCCTCGACCGGCGCCCTGAAACCGCACTTCAAGCTCATGAGCCTCGCCGGGGCCTACTGGCGAGGGGACGAGAACCGGCCGATGCTGCAGCGCATTTACGGCGTGGCCTTTAGCACCGCCGAGCAGCTCGAGCGGCACCTGTGGCAGATCGAGGAGGCCAAGAAGCGCGACCACCGCAAACTGGGCGCCGAACTCGACATCTTCGTTCTGGACGAGGACGTCGGGCCGGGTCTGCCGCTGTGGTTGCCCCGTGGGGCCATCATGATCGAAGAGATCGAGTCTCTGGCCAAAGAGGTCGAGGAGCGTGCAGGTTACGACCGCGTGCGCACCCCTCACCTTTCGAAGGAGCAGCTGTTCGTCAAGAGCGGGCATCTCGAGCACTACCAGCAGGATATGTTCCCACCGATGGAACTCGAGAACGTGCGCTATTACATGAAGCCCATGAACTGCCCATTCCACCACAAGATCTTCGACGCCAGACCGCGCAGCTACCGCGATCTCCCACTGCGCTTGGCCGAATACGGTACCTGCTACCGCTACGAAGGTTCGGGCGCCCTTATGGGGTTGTTGCGCGTCCGCAGCATGCAGATGAACGACGCCCACATCTACTGCACCGAAGAGCAGTTTGAGGAGGAATTCCTGGCGGTGATAGGCCTCTACCTCGAGTACTTCCGGATCTTCGAGATCGACGAGTACGTGATGAGGCTCTCCAAGCACAGCCCCGAGGGTCTCGGCAAGAAGTACGTCGGCAATCGGGAGATGTGGTTGAAGACCGAGGCCATGGTCCGTAACGCTATGGTCCATGGCGGCATCAACTTCGTCGAAGTGGATGATGAGGCTGCCTTCTACGGGCCCAAGATCGACGTGCAGGTCACCAGCGCCATCGGGCGGGAATTCAGCCTGGCTACCAACCAGGTCGACTTCGCCCAGCCGCAACGCCTCGGTCTCGAGTACGTCGACGCCGACAACGAGCGGCGGACACCCCTGTGCATCCATCGGGCGCCTCTGGGCACCCACGAGCGCTTCATCGGGTTTCTGATCGAGCACTACGGGGGCGACTTCCCCCTGTGGCTCGCCCCCGAGCAGGTGCGCATCGTGCCGATCGCCGACCGACACCTCGTCTACGCCGAGTCGCTGCGGAGGACGCTCGCCGCCGCCGGTCTGCGGGCCGAGGTCGACGCCAGCGGCGAGCGCATGAACGCCAAGATCCGTGAAGCCGAACTCTACAAGGTTCCCTACATCGCCGTCGTCGGCGACCGCGAGGCCGAGAACGGCCAGCTCAGTTTCAGGAGCCGCAAGGAGCCCGATCGCAGCGGCGTGGAGGTGGCACCTTTCGTGGGGCACCTGCAAGCCGCGGTTCGCGAACGCGCCTCGAAGATCGAACCGTTGTCCGCCTGAGCGCTACCCTGAGGCCAACACGTACAGCTCTGCGATACGATCCGGCTGCTCCGACCCGGCCTGGCTCGGATCGATGTGGGTGAGTTGATCGAGGACGTCGAGTCCCTCGATGACGCGTCCGAAGACGGCGTGTCGACCATCGAGCCAGGGTGTGGCGACCAAGGTGATGAAGAACTGACTGCCGTTGGTGTTGGGTCCGGAGTTGGCCATGGAGAGAACGCCGGGCTGATCGTGTGTGAGGTTGGGGTCGATCTCATCGTCGAACTGGTAGCCAGGCCCTCCGCGTCCGGTCCCGGTGGGGTCACCGGTCTGGGCCATGAAGTCTTCGAGGACGCGGTGGAAGACGATGCCGTCGTAGTAGCGGTTGCGGGCGAGGAAGACGAAGTTGTTGACGGTCCTGGGCACCTCGTCCTGGTGCAGGTCTATCACCAGTCGGCCCTTGGAGGTCTCGATGACGGCGGCGTAGTCGAGCCCCTCTTCGAGTACGAATTCCGCCTCCTCGAAGGCCCCCACGGGCTCCTCCACCAGGAACGGCACCAGTTCGTAACCCTCCGGAACCGGCACCTCGGGCTGCTCGCTGGTCTCGGCCCCCTGGCTGTCCGCGACCGGCACCTGCGACCCGGCGCCCTCCGGTGCTGTCGGCCCACGGTTCTGGGCCAGCCAGAAGCCGCCGGCGACCAGCAGCACCACCACCGCAACCAGCGCTGCGATGCGCATCAGCGGATCGGGCCCATCGGTTCAGATTGGTTGAAGATCGGCATCGGCACAGTCTAGCGCGCTACCGCGGAGCCGCCATGTCGGCCACAGCGCGTACCCTATCGAGGAGTCGCTGTACCTCGGCCCCATCGGCGATGGTGGCGGCCGAAGCGAGCGCCCCGGCGTCATTTTTTGCCAGCGCCGTCACGATGGCCCGACCGAGCAGCACCGTGCCCGCAGCGTAGCCGGAGGCCCGGAAGCGGTTGGGTACGAAGCTGGGCAGCTGGGTCTTGTATTCCTTGAGCTGGCCGTCGCGCTTGCCGAGATACAGCTTTAGCGACCGGTCGATCACCAGGGTACCGTCGGTGCCGCGGAAGGTGAGGAGATCCACATTGCCGTCTAAGGCAGCGGTGTGCAGCAACATCGTCCCGACAGCCCCATCGACGGCGAATGAGACCGAGACGATATCGTCGGACGTCACCGGCAATAGCGTCCCGCTGGCATCTTTTCGCTGCGGATAGATCGTCCCCACGGTGGCCCCGCTGATGGTGATATCGGGATCGTTCATGAGCCAGCGAATACCGTCGAAAGCGTGGCTGCCGATCGCCGCCAGCACGCCGCCTCCCTGGTTTGCGTCCGACCACCAGTTCCACGGCCGAGTGGGGTCTATACGGCCCGCCATGGCTACCCTGGCGGTGATCATCAACACGCGGCCAATGGTCCCGGCACCGAGCAGCTCTTTCGCTTTCTGACGGGCTGGCAAAAAACGCAGCTCGTGGTCGACCAGGGCCAGCAGTTCGGGGTGGCGTGCTGCGGCCGCCTCGAGGGCGGTGGCGTCGTCGGCGCCGTGCGCCAGCGGTTTCTCCATCAGCAGATGTTTGCCGGCTTCGAGCACCCCGATCCCCTGTTCGAGGTGGAGCTGTGGCGGGGTGGCGACCGAAATCATAGCGGCGCTACTGTCGAGCAGCTCGCGCCAGTCGCTGGTGGCCTGCCCGACGCCGTGACGGTCCGCCACGGCCGCAGTCCGATCCAGATCGCGGCCGGCGATCGCCACCACCTCGAGGCCGGCCGCCTGAAATGCGGGAATCTGCACCCGGTCCGCCCAACCTGTTCCGATGATGGCTACCCGTACGCTCATGAGAGTGGTTCTAGTGTACCGGTTATGCGGCACCGCGGTCAGCGCGTGGGCGCTGTAAGAATCCCGTTATTCGGGCGTAAGGTTTTTGTGATCGTGACTGCCCTAGCATGGCGGCAGTATGAACTTCAACCAACTCCTCCAGCGACTTGTCGAGCGTCAGGCCTCAGATATCCACCTGCACTGCGGGCTGCCGCCGCTGTCCAGAATCAACGGCAAATTGACGCCGGTTAGTGACAGCAAGGTAACTACTGAATTCACCGATCAGCTGCTCGACATCATGTGTGACGAGCGGAAACGGCTTCAGTTCGAACAGACCCATCAGGTCGATCTGGCCTACAGCGTGCCGGGTGTGGCCCGCTTCCGGGTGAACCTGTTCCGGCAGCGCGGCTCGGTGAGCGCGGTGCTGCGGATCATCAACTCCGACGAGTCGGTGCTTCAGGTCGTCAATCTGCCCGAAGATATCATCAACCACTTCCGCGATCAGGAGAAGGGCCTGGTGCTGGTGACCGGACCGACCGGTTCGGGCAAGTCGACCACCCTGGCCCGTATCATCGACGAGATCAACCAGGTCCACAACAAGATGATCGTGACCGTCGAAGATCCCATCGAATACCTGCACCGAAGCAAAAAATCTGCCATCGTGCAGCGCGAAATCGGCATGGACGCTACCAGTTTTGCAGATTCCCTGGTCGCCGCCATGCGCCAGGATCCCGATGTCATCATGATCGGTGAGATTCGCGATTATGCAACCGCCTCGGCCGCCCTCCGAGCCGCCCAGACCGGCCACCTGGTGTTCAGCACCCTGCACACCCAGGATACGGTCCGGACCATCAACCGTATGCTCGATCTGTTCCCGCCGCACGAGCGCGAGACCGCCCGCATCCTCTTCGCCGAATCTCTCGTCGGCATCGTGGCGCAGCGGCTCGTCCCCACCAAAGATACCAAGGGGCGGGTTGCGGCCATGGAAATCCTCAAGGCCACCTTGCGCATCCGCGACCTGATCAAGGATGAGGAGCGCGCCTTCGAGATCTACGAAGCCATTCAGGAGTCGAAGCTCGACGGAATGCAGCTCATGGACGGACACCTCGCCGAACTCTACGCTGCGGGCATCATCACGTTCGAAACCGGAATGGCCTCTGCGACCAGCTCGCAGGCCTTCAAGATGTCCGCGACGCAGACCGACGTCGAACAGGGACGCAACCCAACCGCAACCCAGTTCAACTGACCCAAGAGCCAACAGCCCTCCCGGACGCCGGCGGCGTGCCTGTCAAAAAGGCACGTCGCTGGTCTTGGTCTGACTCGGTCTGGCGCCGTTTCCCGCTTGCCGGTCGGTCAGCAGCCGGTGCCTGTCTACGGTGACGGTGGTGGTGAGCCACGGGCAACTTCCCTCGAGTTCGGCCAGGCGGGCAGGGTCGATCCGAAGGTCGTTTGCTGCGTACGTCACCACGCTCCGAGCGGTCCGTACCAGCAGGTGCAGCGGCGTTATCCCAGCCATGTCGTCGAGCTGCGAGCGCAGGTCGACCAGCTGCTGTTCGGCGACCGCGTCGAGATCGAAACGGACGACAGCTACCTGTGGGACGCTGTCGCGCTCGTCCCAGGGAATCATCCGTTCGGCCACGGTCCGCAGCGACTCGCCGTCTTCGCTCAGCTGCACCACCACCACCGCCGGCGCGTCCTCGCGCAGACTGTCGGCGATGTCGTCGTAGGTGCGGCTGAAGGCCAGCACCTCGCGGCTGCCGGTCTCGTCGGCCACGTCGAAGCGGGCCATCATGGTGCCGCGCCGGGTGGGCCGCCGGCTCACGTTCTGCAGGAGCCCGGCGAGCACCGCCTTGACGCGCCCTCCGAAGCCCTGTTGCCGCTGCTGCCGGAACCAGCTGTCGAGCCCGTTTACCGTGCAGCTCGCGGCGTCGGCAAGCCCCGGGTAGGAGTGCATGGGGTGCGACGAGATGTAGAGCCCCAGCGCCTCCTTTTCGAAGCGCAGCAGCTCCAGCTCGCTGTGCGGTTCGGCAACCTCGAGGGTCGGTGGTTGTGTCTCTTCGGTGGCGAAGAGGCTGAACTGACCGGTTTCGGCCTGTTCGCGCTGCGCCGAACCCCACTTGAGCGCCGAGTCGAGATTGGCCAGCATCCCGCTGCGGTCTCCGAGGGAATCGAACGCCCCAGCCTTGATGAGGTGCTCGAGCGCGCGCTTGTTGACCAGGCTGGCGTCGACCCGACCGCAGAAGTCGAACAGGTCCTTGAACGGTCCGTGCTGCTCCCGGGCGCCGAGAATGTGTTCGACGGCGGCGTCGCCGACGTTCTTGATGCCGTAGAGGCCGAAGCGAATGAGGTCGCCGTTGGGGGTAAAGTCGGCGTTCGACACGTTGATGTCGGGCGGCAGCACCTCGATGCCGAGGTGCCGGGCGTCCTGCACGTACTGAGCGACCTTGTCGCTGTTGTTGCGCTCGACGGTGAGCAGCGCGGAGGCGAATTCGACCGGGTAGTGCGCTTTCAGGTAGGCGGTCTGGAACGAGAGTATGCCGTAGGCGGCGCTGTGACTCTTGTTGAAGCCGTAGTTGGCGAACTTCTCGAGCAGGTCGAAGATGCGGTTGGCCTCCTGGCGGGAGATTCCCTTCCCCTCGGCGCCGGCCTCGAAGGTGGCCCGGTGGCGCTCCATCTCCTTGACCTTCTTCTTGCCCATCGCCCGGCGCAGCAGATCGGCCTCTCCGAGGCTGTAGTCCGCGACCGCCTGCGCGATCTGCATGATCTGCTCCTGGTAAACGGGAATCCCGTAGGTCTCTTCGAGAATGGGGGCCAGCAGATGCTCGCTCTCCTGATAGTCGTCGTAGCGCACCGCTTCCGTGCCGTGGTGGCGCCGGATGTAGGTGGGGATGTTTTCCATCGGTCCCGGGCGGTAGAGGGCCGACACGGCGATAAGGTCCTGAATCCGCCGCGGTTTGAGCTTCCTCAGGGTGTCGACCATGCCGGAGCCTTCGAACTGGAACACCCCCGCCGTTTCGCCCCGCGAGAGCAGTTCGAAGGTGGCCGGATCGTCGGCCGGAAAGGCGTCGGGGTCGAGGGTTTCGCCGCGCGCCTGGTGCACGATCTTAACCGCCGCTTCGATGAACGACAGCGTCCGCAAACCCAGGAAATCCATCTTCATGAAGCCCAGGTCCTCGACCGAGCCCATGTCGTACTGGCACACTGTGGGGCCGTCTCCGCTGCGGAAGACCGGCGCCAGCTCCTGAATGGGCCGGCCGGCTATGATGACCCCGGCCGCGTGCACCGAGGCGTGTCGGGTCAGGCCCTCGAGCGACATGGCCACATCGACGAACTCCTTGGCGCCGGCTCGGTAGAGCTCGGACATCTCGGGCACGTCGTTGAGCGCCTTTTCGATCGGCACCGAGCGCCCGAAGACCACCGGTATCAGCTTCGACAGCTTGTCGGCCTCGGCGTAGGGCGCTTCGAGGACCCTGGCGGCGTCGCGGATGGCCGCCTTCGAGGCGAGGGTGCCGAAGGTGGCGATGTGAGAGACCTTGTCGTCGCCATACTTGTTGCGCACGTACTCGATGACCTCGCCGCGGCGCACGTCCGAAAAGTCGATGTCGAAGTCGGGCATGGTGATCCGGTGGGGGTTCAGGAACCGTTCGAACAGCAGGTCGAATTCGAGTGGGTCGATGTCGGTGATGCGGATGGCGTAGGCGGTGATCGAGCCCGCTCCGGACCCCCTGCCGGGCCCGACGGCGATACCGTGATCCTTGGCCCAGTTGATGAAGTCCGCCACGATCAGGAAGTAGTCGGGGAAACCCATCGCGATGATGATCCCGAGTTCGTAGGTCGCCCGTTCGACGACGATCCGCGCGCGCGGATCGTCCCAATGGTGCGGCAACGCCTCGACATGCGGGTAGGTGTACTGGTCGTAGGTCTCTCCGTCTTGCTTCTCGCGCCGCCCACCTTCGTCGACCCTGGCCAGGGCGACCAGCGTCTCCTCGAGCGGCCGCTCGTCGTCCGCACCTGGCTCCCGGCCTTCGGCCAGCGCCAGCAGCGTTTGAAACAGCGCCTCGGTTACGGCGTCATAGCGGTTGATCAGCCCGTGGTAGGTCTGGACCCTGAGCTGTACGGCCAGGGTGCGGTCCTCCGGGATGGGAAATTCGGGCATCTGATAGACCCGGTCGTCGCCGATCGGCAGCACCAAATCGCACCGCTCGGCGACCGTCATGGTGTTGTCGAGCGCACCCGAATAGTCCTGTTCGGGAACGGCGGCGGCCATCTCGGCGGGCGACTTGACGTAGAACTCTTCGCATGGAAAGCGAAATCTGTCGGGATCGGAGAGGGTGGTCTTGGTCTGAATCGCCAACAGCGCCTCGTGCGCTTTGGCGTCGTCCTTGCGGACGTAGTGCCCATCGTTGGTCGCCACCATGCCCAAGCCGTGGCGCTGCGCCAGCTCCTTGAGGATGGGGTTCAGGGCTCTCTGCTGATCGAGGCCGTGGTTCTGAATCTCGATGAAGAAGTCGTCTCCAAAAATCTTCAGGTACGCCTCTAGGACCCGTTCGCCCTCCTCGGGTCCGAGGTCGAGGATCGCCCGCGGGATCTGCGCTCCGAGGCAGCCCGACAGGGCGATGATGCCCCCCGCGTGCTCCTCGAGCAGCTCGTGATCGACGCGGGGCTTCATGTAGAAGCCCTCGAGCCAGCTGCGGCTGCTCAAGGCGCACAGATTCTGATAGCCTGCAAAGTCTTTGGCCAGCAGCGTGAGGTGGAAGTAGCCACCGTCGAGCTGCTGGTTGGGTCGGCGGCGTTCGAACCTGCTGCCGGCAGTGACATACGCTTCGAGGCCGATGATCGGTTTGACGCCTTCGGCCTGGGCTGCCCGATAGAATTCGATCGCCCCGTGCATGTTGCCGTGGTCGGTCATGGCGATGGTCGGGTCGTTGGGGCTGACCTCGTTCACCCAGCGCATCATGTCGTTGATGCGGGCGGCACCGTCGAGCAGGCTGTAGTCGGTGTGCTGATGCAGGTGGGCGAAGCGGGGCGTAGCGCTCATGTCCTAGTGTACCGGCTGAAGGGTGATAAGACACCGATCGAGAGAGCACATTCAGGGCAAACAATTCACGATCAAGAGTATCGTGAATCATTTCACTAATTAGGTGCCTATGACCCCTAGAACAGCGCCGACCCTGTGCACACTACCGAGCCGGTCAGGGCAAACGTTCGTTGACAGTAAGAAAAATGCCATGCTAGGCTCTAGGACGCTTGGCGCCGTAGCCAAGTGGTAAGGCAGAGGTCTGCAAAACCTCCATTCACCGGTTCGAATCCGGTCGGCGCCTCCACCATGGCTGCGGAAACGCCGCAGCCTGTTTAGGCGCGTAGCTCAGTGGGAGAGCGCTACATTGACACTGTAGAGGTCGGCAGTTCAATCCTGCCCGCGCCTACCAAGAGAAAGACCGTCAGGGACGAAAAACGTAAGGCCCTCGGTAGTTGCCCGGGGGCCTCGCATTTGTTGAAGTACGCACAAAGTACGCATTACAGCTTTAGTTCGGTCTCTGCTGCGAGCGGTTCGGAATGAAGTCCAGCAGCGAGACGGCGTTGCGCTGCCGCTGCTCTTCGAAGAGGTGTGTGTACCGATCCAGGGTGAAGCTGGCCCTGGCGTGCCCCAGCCGATCCGCCAGCATCTTGGGGTCGACGCCTTGAGCGATACACACGCTGCTATGCAGATGCCTCAGATCGTGCAGCCGCACCAGCGGCACCCCAGCGGCGAGACACAGCTTGTTGAGGGTCCGCTTCGGATTGTCGGGGTAGAGAGGTGTGCCGACCTCGCTCGAGAACACGAGGTCATACGCGGGCCAAGGGGCGCCCACGTCTGCCGCTCGCTCTCGCTCGATCTCTTGCTGCTGTTTGTGCCGAGCGAGTACCTCGAGCACGTCCGGGGCCAGTCCGAGTGACCGCGTCTTATTGTTCTTCGGCGTCTCGACCCGGACATCGCCCCCTTTGGTCTTGACCAGCGCCTGCCGAACTGTGAGGGTTCCCCCCTTGATGTCTCGCCAGCGCAAACCCAGCAGCTCTCCACGGCGCATGCCGGTGCTCATGGCCAGGTAGAACAGCGCATACAGGCGGTGGGGGAGGGCGACGTCGAGGAATGCGGCTGCCTGGTGCGGCGTCCACAGGATCATTTCGCGTTTCGGGGTCGGCAACGGGTCCACGGCATCGACAGGGTTCATGGTTCTGACGTGGTGCTGCCTGATGGCGTGCTTCATGGCTGCGTGCAACACCGTGCGTACCTTATTTGCTGTCGCCAGGCCGCGTGGGCGCTTGGTCTGCTTCTTGCGTCCGGCGCTACATCGCTTGATGGTGTTGGTTATCGCCATCTCGATGTGAGCGGGCGTTACCTTGTCGAGCCTCAGGGTTCCTAGGTCCGGCTTGATGTGCTTCTCAATGACGTATTCATACTGCTCGATCGAGCCTTGCTTGAGGCGTGGGCGCTTCTGTGCAAGCCACTGATCGAGCCAGATACCCAATGTCTTTTTCGTGCCGCTGTACGTGCCAGTTGCCAATTCTTGCTTGATCTGTTCGAGTTTCTCCAGTACTTCGGCTTGCGTTTTGCCGTACACGGTCTTCCGGCGCGGCTTGCCGTCCTGGGTGACTCTGAACCGCCCTGGGTTTGATGGAGGCTCCGTTCTCCCTCGAAAGGAGAGAATGGAGCATGACCCGTTACGACCAAGAAACCAAAGATCGAGTCATCCGCATGTTCATGGAGCGTCGAGAAGAAGCGCCGCACGAATCACGTTCAGCCTCCTATCGGCGCCTGCATGACCTAACCGGCATCCCGGTCGACACCATGCGCGGCTGGGTAGACAGAGCCCGCATCGACGCTGGTGACAAGCCAGGCCTGACAACCACAGAGCGTGAGGAGATCAAGGCCCTCAAGAAGGAAGTAGCCGAACTCAAACGAGCCAACGAGATCCTCAAGACAGCCAGCGCGTTTTTCGCGGCCGCGGAGCTCGACCGCCGACTCAAGTGATGGTCGCCTACATCAACGCGTATAAGAACCTGTTCGGGGTCGAGCCGATCTGCCGTGTCCTACGGGACCACAACGTGCCGATCGCCCCGAGCACGTACTACGCAGCCAAGAAGCGGCAAGCATCCGCTCGCCAGCAATCCGATGAGCGTCTCCTGGAGGTCATTCATCGGGTGCACCGCGAGAACTTTGGTGTGTACGGCGTCCGTAAGGTATGGCACGCCCTCCAGCACGAGAGTATCGACGTTGGGCGTGACCAGGTGGCGCGCCTGATGAGAGTCGCGGGCTTGAAGGGCATGACACGAAGAAGGAAGGTCCGCACGACCATCCCAACGCCTAGCGGCGTCAGCTCGCCGGATCTGGTGAGGCGAGACTGGTTCCAAGATGCGCCCGACATCGTTTGGGTGGCGGACTTCACGCACGTGCTCACTCGTGAAGGGTGGGTGTACGTGTCGTTCCTGCAGGACGGCTTCTCGAGGCGCATCCTGGGTTTCACGGTCAGTACCGGTAAGAGCAGCGAGCTGGTGATGAGGGCTCTGGAGCAGGCTGTGAGCGTCCGGCGTCGAACCGATCGGCGGTTCGTTGCTGACGGCGTGATTCATCATTCGGATGCCGGCAGTCAATATACGAGTCTGGCGTTCAGCCAGAAGTTGCTCGATCATGGCGTGAACGGTTCGATCGGTCGGGTGGGCACGGCGTATGACAATGCGTTGATGGAGAGCACGATCGGCTTGTTCAAGAGCGAGCTGATCCACGCCAGGTCGACGAGTTGGTGCTCGAGGCAGGAGGTGGAGACGGCGACGATGCGGTGGGTGAGGTGGTTCAACTGTCGGCGGTTGCACTCTTCGCTCGATTACGTCAGTCCCGTGGACTTCGAGATGGCGTACACTCAAGCGCAGGCCATGCCCAGGCTGGCCGCGTGAGAGCAGAGTCTCCACGAAACCCAGTACGGTTCAGTAAGGGGTGCCGGGCAGGTGAGGGGAATGCTTGTGCGGTTCATCGAGTCGGTTTCTTCCACGTGCCAGGATTTCACCGTGCGTGTCGGTGATGACGGCTGCGATAGGTAGCGATCCAGCGCGGTGTGCTTCCCAAGCGAGGGCCAGGCATGTCTGCCACGGCTTGGAGAGGGTCTCGAAGGCCGGGCGATTGTGCGGTGTGGCCTGTTCATCGATCGGCATGGGTCAGCTTAGCGTAAGGGAACGGCGTGCTCTGGTGGAAGCACATCACAAAAGACTTCATTTCTTCTTTAAGCCGCCCACGGTAGATCCAAAGGGCCCCTTCACCCACCTTTCCGAGCGCGCTTCTCACGATGCTTCTCAAGCCGAGCAGGGTGACAAGACCCAGCGCCACCGCTGCGATCAGGCCGAACCTCAGATCGACGCTCCCGGCGACGACCGCCAGGAACGCCCCGCTCGCGACGACGGTGACGAGGCGACGCAGGTGGATGCCCTCGAGCGTGGGTCGGTTGTCGGTTCGCTCCACGGTTTCGGCCACGGTGGAGAGATGGTCGAGGTCCCAGGCGACGAGCGCGGCCACCACGGCCGCCACCATCCACGAGAATGGGTGTCCGTCGATCGTCCCCTTGGCGGCCACCACGACGAGCGCGGCGAAGCAGATCCCGACGATGTTGGGCAGCCGCTTCCGGAGAGCCAGCCAGGCACCGCCGATGACCAGCGTGGCCACCAGCCAGCTCGAGCTCCCGGCGGCGGTGTTGGCGGCTACCAGCAGTAGGGTGGCGAGCACGACCCCGGCACTCGAGAGGGTGCGGAGCGTCATACTCGGGGCCCCCGGTCCCAGCCCGGCCGTCGGCCGAGAACCCTGCTGGCCCTCACGTGGAAGGGGGTGTCGGTCTGCCACTCGAGGACCTGTACCCCGGCGCGGCTCAGTCGGCGATGCAGATTGGCCCGCTGTAGCCGCGTGATGCGGATGGCTGCTTCGATCTCTTCGAGCCCCTCCAGGGACCGGGCCTCGAACTCGACGGGGTCGGGCACGATCAGCATCACCCGGTAGCCCCGGGCCCGGAGGCGAACGATGTCGTCGACGTCGTCGGCACGCAGGGGGCTGACCACCACCAGCTGCGACCGGATCGGGAAGAGCCGGGTGGGCAGCAGGTCGAGCCCCTCGAACACCTGGCTGTGCTGGATCCGGGCACGGGCCAACGCCTGGAGGATGCGTTCCCGTTGGACCCTGCCATAACCGGGGAAGGTCCAGTTCACCGACCCCCCGTAGATGAACAGGCCCACCCGGTTGCCGTTGGTAAGGAACGCGTCGGCGAGCGTGGCGGTCGCCTGGACGCTCCCTTCGAGCAGCGACCGGTTTTCACCCAGCACGTTGGCGACATGGCGGGCGTCGAGGATCAGCCCGATGTCAACCGATCGCTCCTGCTCGAACTCGTTTACGTAGAGCTCCCCATCGAAGCGCGCGCTCACCCGCTGATTGATCCACCGCCGCGAGTCTCCCGGCTGGTACTCCCGCACCCCGAAGAACTCGACCCCCGGCCCTCCCCGGTTGGCGGGCACAAAGCCGGCGAACACGCGGGTGCGGCGCGGCCGCACCATCACCTGGGGCAGCTTCTCGACCCAGGGCAGGATGAACACCCTCCCGTCGCCGCTTTCGACGACCTGCTGCCGCTGCAGGTCAAAGGTATCGCTGGCGGTAGCCAGCACGTCGGAGAAGCCGTACAGTCCGCGCGGCCCGACGATCGTGTAGGCCAGCTCGAGGCCCTCACCGGTGCCGAGGGCGACGAGGGTTCGGGTCTCCCCCTCGATCACCTGCAGACCGTCCGGGACCACCTCCTCGAGCAAGACGTTCTCGAGCGCGGGGCCCCGATTGGAGATGGCTAGGGTGACCTGCACCGGCTGCCCCTCGAGCACCCGAACAGCGTCGAACGAGCGCTCGACGCCGATGAGGATCTCGGTGGGGCGGTAGATCAGGCCGACGCCGAGATAGACGAGGAGCGGCAGGGCCAGAATCAGGAGCTCCCCCCGCAGGGTCACCAGCCCTGCCAGAAACAGTCCGTAGAGCAGCAGGCTCAGCAGTTGGGAGCGAGACATCTTGGAAAGCGCCTCAGCCAGCGTCGAGTACGGGGACGGCCGTGCCGGCGACGATGCTCTCGAGGACGTTGGTGGCCGCGTCGAGCTGCAGCCACAGATCGGGGTTGAGAATCAGCCGATGCGCCAGGGCCGGCACCGCGAACTCTTTGATGTCGTCGGGCAGCACGTAGTCGCGCCCCGCCAGCGCCGCCCGGGCGCGGGAAAGCTTGAGTAGCGCCAGCGAGCCGCGGGGGCTGGCGCCTACGGCCACGCGGCTGTCTGTGCGGGTCCGCTGGACCAGATCCACGATGTAGCCCTCGAGGTCTGGATCCAGGTGGATCTGCTCTACCGCGGCCCGCATCGCCAGGAGTGTCGCCCCGTCGCTTACCTGCTCGAGGCGAAAGGCGTCGGTGCGTCGTTCGCGCCGGCGCTTCAGGATCTCGCGCTCCTCGTCGGGTGACGGGTAGCCCACCGACAGCTTGATCAGAAAGCGGTCCAGCTGCGCTTCGGGAAGCGGGAAGGTGCCCTCGTACTCGATGGGATTCTGGGTAGCCATGACCAAGAATGGATCGGGTAGGGGGAGCGTTTCCCCCTCCAGCGTCACCTGGCTCTCCTGCATCGCCTCGAGCAGCGCCGACTGCGTCTTGGGCGAAGCGCGGTTGATCTCGTCGGCGAGAACGATGTTGGCGAAGATCGGGCCCTTGTGCAGCTCGAACGTCCCCTCGGCGCGGTCGTAGAGATAGCTGCCGGTGATGTCGCCTGGCAGCAGGTCGGGCGTGAACTGGATGCGCTTGAACTCGAGGCCCAGGGCGGTGGCGAAACTCTGAGCCGTCAGGGTCTTGGCCAACCCCGGATAGTCCTCCAGCAGGATGTGGCCGCCGGCCAGAACCGTGGCCATGATGTGAACGAGAAGCTCTCGTTTGCCGACGACCGCCCGGCCGACCTCGGACATGACCGCTTCGGCCTGAGCGGCGACCTCGGTCGGGCTCGGCGGCGCGCTCACGGCCCGCCTCCCCCCGGCTCGAGCGTCTCGAGAAAGCTCACCACCACGTCGGGATCTAGGTCGAGCGGGGATTGAACTGGGTGTGGCCTTCGCCGAAACCAGGGGACGGCGACGGGTCGGTAAGGGTCCAGACTGGCCAGGAAATAGGCCGTGACATCCAGCGGGATGCCGCTGTCGGCAGCGGCGAGCCAGGCGCGCTGGCGATCCAGGTCGAATGTTCGCCCGGGCCACACCAGCTCCCACGCCAGGGAGTTCAGCTCCCGGGCGAGTTGCCACCGAAAGTAGGGGCTGGTCCGAGCCAGCTCGAAGAGGCGGGCTCGCTTGCCCAGCGGTCCACGGTTTGCCTCATCTTGCACCCGCCTGCGGCGCCACCCTGAGCGCTGGAGCTGCAAGCTTCTGGTCGCCAGGATCAGCGCGAGCAGAATGAACAGGATCCAAAACACCGCCTCGGGGACGCTGCGAAGCAGCAGCGAGAGGTACCAGCCGAGGTACAGGATTGGCGCCACGATCACCGTTTCTACAAAACCCCGCACCAGGATCGCCAGCACCAGGGTCGCGATCAGCACGATGACCAGCGGCAGCAGCCGGGACCACCCCGACCTGGCCGGCGTAACACCCTCCGGGGTGTATTGTCGACCCTGCTCCGGGGTTGTCACAGGTCGGTCCCGTAGCTGCTCACGATCGAGTTCAGACACGCTCGTGCCTCCTGCGCCATCGGCTCGTCCGAGGCGCGCCCATTATAGCGAACGGCCTCGAACAGCCTGGTGAGGCGGTGGATGTCCTTGTCGTCCATGCCCGCAGCGGCCAGGTGGCTGTCGAACTCCCGCGGCGTCATGGCCTTGCGCCTCTCGAGTTGCCGGTTTCTGCCGAAGTGACGGGTCATATCGGCGTAACAACGAAGCACCGCGTCCCGCACGTCGGCACCCCGATCGAGGTGGGCGAGCGTCTGTTCAGCGGTCCCAACCAGCTCGGAACGGGCGTCCGGCCTGAGGCGCTTCAGTCTCCTCCAGACGAACCAGATGGCTACGACGATCACCAGCGCAAGCGTCGTGGCGATGATCGCCGTAAGCCAGTCGGGCGGCGACACCACGACCTCCGGTGGGGGGGGGCATGCTCTCGCTACCCTCCGGTACATTGCCTGACCCACCCCCGCGCTCCTCGGCCACCTCATCGGTGCGCTGTCGCCCTATCAGCTCTGGCAGGATGACCAGGAACAGGAACACGAAGAACAGCATGGCCAGCAGCACCTTGCGGAACCTCGCGGAGCCGAAGGCGAAGATGAGGGTGGCCAGAATAGTGAACCAGATCAGAATGGTGGGGATTCGAATGAAACGGTCTGGACCCGGCAGATTTTCCGGTACGCCCGCATCCAGGCGGATGTCCGACAGATCCTGGATCATCAACCGGAACAGGTTGACCGTCGGCTCGCCCGGCCCGAGCCGAAGATTGGAGAGCCCCGCAGCGATGACGAGCAGACCGATGATCGCCAGGGCCAGGGGGATGAGGAGCCGGAGTCGTCCGTTCTTGAGCATATTGGGTGGTCTCGCCCGGGATTCGGCCGACCGTCTCGGCCGGTGCGTCCGCGGCGACCGGTGAGGCGATTATAGGGCACTGCGGAGATCGGTCACATCACGACCGACCTTCAGCCCCTCTGCTTCGGCACCCGTCAATACGGTGCTACGCGCGGCATGCTCCTCGGCAAGGCATCGATCGTGGCGTCGAAACTCCTGCGGACCAGGTCCCACTTGATGTCCTGGTGGTCCCTGTCGTCCGATAGATCGTGGTGCTCCCAGGGGTCGTTCTCGAGGTCGTACAGCTCGTACAGGTTCTTGCCATGGTAGCTGATCAGCTTCCAGCGCCGGTCCCGGTACATGGTGGCGCGGGTCTGATTCGAGCTGCCGGGACCGCCGATGGCGCCGAAGAACTCCGAGCGCACGAATTCGCGATGGCTATCGGACTGCCCGGTCAGGATGGGCACCAGGGACCTTCCCTGGATGTCGTGGGGCGCCTCCACCTCGAGGAGATCGTACAGGGTCGGCGTCAGGTCCGTGAGTTCGACCAGAGCGTCGCTGCGCGCGTCGCTGAGGAAGCGCCGCGGCCAGGAGATCATCAGCGGTACCCGCACCGACCCCTCGTAGAAGCGGCAGCCTTTGAAGACCAGGCCGTGGTCGCCCAGCGCCTCGCCGTGATCGCTGGTGAAGATGACGATCGTGTTGTCGCGCTCGCCGGTCTGTTCCAGGTGGTCGAGCAGGCGGCCGAACTCGTGGTCGAGCTGGGTGATCATGGCGTAGTAGGCTGCCTGCATCGTCCGGTGGCGCCACTGGTCCGGGTGCTGTGACTGCGACTGGAAATCGACGCCTGCGTCCGCCAGATGCTGCTGGTGCGCCACATCGCTGTCCTGAAAGTGCGCCCCGGGCAGGGTGGCCGGATCGTAGCGGCGGAAATAGTCCCAGGGTGGGTTGAACGCCGGGTGCGGATCGAACGGGTTGACGCTCAACAGCCAGGGTTGATCCTCGCGGCGGTTCTTGTCGACGAATTCGATGGATTTCTCGGTACACCAGAACGTCTGGTGCAGGTGCGGCACGACGTTGTCTTCCTCTGCGGTGGGGGCCCGCAAACTCCCGACGTCCTTGCGCCGGCGGCCCTCCCGAGTGGCCTGTGCCGTCAGCGGGAACGGCAGGATCGACTCGGGTTCCTGGCCCTGTTGCCGCACCCACTCGGCGTAGTCGTGCCCGTAGTTATTCGGCCCCCCATGGTCGTGGCTGTACTGAACATACCGGTACCCGTCGTTCACGCGCGGCTCCATGCCGGCCGCCGCAGTTGCCAGGTGAAGCTTGCCCACCAGGCCGCAGTCGTAGCCGAGGTTCGCCAGTCTGTGGGTCACCAGCCGGTCGGCAACGTGCGCGGGGAATTCGGGAATGCCGTTTCCGTTTACACCTATGGCGCTCGGATACATGCCGGTCAGAAAGCTCGCCCGGCTAGGCGTGCAGACGGGGTTCTGGCAATAGGTATGGGTGAACGTCACCGCCTCCCGCATGAACGCGTCGAGGCGCGGCGTCTGGATGTGGGTGTTGCCGAGGGCCTGAATGGTATCGAACCGCTGCTGGTCGGTGCAGTACCAGAGGATGTTGGGGCGTGTGGTCATGTATACACTCCTTAGGATGTCTGGCGACCGTGCAGGGAGCCGGCTGGTCCGCCCCTGCACCGCGACACCAATAGGTCACAACTGGACTTCGGACTCACCGGGCTCGCAACGCCAATGCGGTCCAGATCGCACTCGCGAGATCGATCACACCGACCACGACAACCACCGGTTTGACCAGCCCGAGTACAGCGATCACCACAAAAAAAAGGAAGACCGACACCCTGCCGGGCACCGTCAAACGAATAAAAGGCCTGATGTTGCTGATCCCTCCCATGAGGTAGTAGAAACCGAGAAGGCAGATGAGCCAGCCAGCCACACGAATCCAGACCTCGTCCGCAACAGGAAGCGTGAGCAACGGCAAGATGATGTTCGGAATAAGCAGCAGTCCCAAGCCATTGATGAGTGTGTAGATGCCGAAAATGAACAGGCTTCTAGAGGCTGGCTTCATTTCCCTGGTCCCTCCGGAGGCTCGGGAGCAAGCTAGGAAGGGACGATGCGAGCCGGGTAAAATCCCTTCACCATACCGCTGAGGTGCCCGCGCCCACCGGCTGGGAGCGCGGACCACTCGTGGCAGAGGTCTCGTGTTAGGGGCAACAAGGTGGTTGCCCTAATTCAGCTCCAGGAGGATTATTTGATCACCAAAACCGAGTGCGTCGTTCAAGCGGCCTGTCGTTCTAGCGGCAGCTTCACTTCGAAAATCGTCTCTCCAGGCTGGGATTGAACGGAGATTTCACCCTGATGTTTCTGCACGATGATGTTGTAGCTGATATTGAGCCCGAGGCCGGTCCCTTGGCCTATCGGCTTGGTCGTAAAAAACGGGTCGAAAACGTTCGGTGCGACCTCTTTTGGAACTCCCGGACCACTATCTATGATCTCGACGACGACCCATGCCCCTTCGCTTCGGGTTCGTAGCGTGAGCTCGCCCTGACCATTCATGGCCTCGACAGCGTTGTCGATGAGGTTCGTCCACACCTGATTCAGTTCGCCACCATAGGCCTCCACCTGAGGCAGGTCTTGGGCATACTCACGTCGAACTTCAACCCCGTCTTCGAGCTTGCCGCGAAGCATCATCAGCGTATGTTCCAGGCCCTCGTGGATGTCGAGGACCTGCACGGGAGCCTGATCCATATAGGTGTAGCTCTTGAGCGCGGCAACGATCTGTGAAATTCGGCCCGTGCCCTCTCCGATCTCATCCAATAGGGTGTTAGCCGCATAGGTGCCGTTCAGCGTGTCGATGGCTGTTGAGAATTGAGCTGCCGGGAGCGTTTCCGCCAGGTTTTTGACGGTTTCCGGTTCGAAACCCATGCTGACCAGGGTCGGTGAGAGATCCCAGGCGTTGTCGATCCCCGCTTCGTCCAGTGCGCTCTCTATCTCGGCCTCGCGATCGCTGCGGGCCAAGGGATCCAGCGCAATCGACTGCTCGCCGCGCTGCTGAGCCAGGTCGCTCAGTTCCGTCAGGGTCTCGAGGTGTTCTTCGGAAAAGCTCGACCGGCCCAACTGGAACTCTGCCCGCGCCAACTGGGAAATCGTCTCGCGCAGCTGGGCTACGCCCCGCTGTGCCGCAGCAGCGGGATTGTTGAGTTCATGGGCTACGCCGGCACTGAGTCTACCCAGGGTGGCGAGCTTATCGTTTTGCCGCAGGAGCAGCTCCTGCTCCAGATTGGTGCGTTCCAGCTCCCGGTTTTTGTGCAGCAGCTCCGCGGCCAGATCTTTTTGCCTGACGAAGTAGCGCAATAGCCCGAACGCGATGCTGGAGACGGCCCCGAGGTTGAAGACGTAGAAGGCGATAATCAAGGCGTTTGGCAGGTTGTTTTCCGGACGAAGCAGGGGCGTAAGGAAGCCGGCGACAGCCAGCGATGCCAGAAAGATAAAGAACCACAGCACTGCCTGGCGCGTATTCCAGGATAGGAGGGCGGCGAGCGGCGCGAGGAACGCCCATAGAATTACGGCACTGCCGCTGACGAAACCACCCAGAACGAGCATCAAAAAAAATGGCAACAGCAGAATCAACAGGGTCTGCACAACCCGGAAGCGATCAAATCGATGCGTTCTGGTCAGATCGATCAGTCCCAGAATCGATATCACCGAATAAGAGAGCGGAATCAGCGCCGCTGTTAATTCATCTGAGAACAGATACAAGAATCCCCACGCAATGGCCGCAATGGTAATCGTCGTGGTCGTGAGCACTAGTATGGATTTCTGGAGCCGCGACGCCTCATCGTCGTCCGGGGTAGAACCCAGGCTCGATATGGTCATCAGGAATCGTTGTATGGGCCGAATCATTGTGCTCTCCAATGTCCTTGCGGATCGCGACCAGTTAGTCGGGTTACCTGACAATACCCATTGGGCCTAACGAAAGCGAAAGTCATCTAGCATCGCACCGGGGAGGTAAACGGCTACCAGAACCGAGAGCTTCGGAGCAAGATGACAATCCAACCCAAATTCTCTCGACGTCTATCTTGAAGCATCGACCCCGTTTTCCCTACGAGGCCCACGGTACCGGTCGACGCCTAAACCCCATCAGCTAGAGCGCCGGCGCCACCGGTTTCTTCCGTACGCTTCGACTCGTCGGTTGTTGCCAAGCCTTTTTCCGGGGCGGACGCTACCTGCCAAACCAGATCGACAACAAGATTGCGATTGTCAAGCCACCCAGACCGACGGCTATGGCGCGGGCTGTTTTGCCACGCTGGGACGCGCCGCCGACCTGCAATAGCAGATAGCCGATCACCACGTTAGAAGAGCCCCACAGGACGTTCGCCGTCGGCGACGACGGCCCTTCGCCCGGTGGCGAACCGAACGGGGTTGGGAAAGCGTTCCCGGAAATCCCCTGGGCGACATGCAGCAACGCATTGACGAGGAAGGCGCCAGGAAAAAAGTGTGCCACGAATGTCAACCAGGGTTTGCTTCTGCTCCCTTCACTAAGCGGCTAGAGGTTCGCACTACCGGGCTAGGGGAAGGCCGGAGAATTGTCCTACGACAGAGTTGTGATCTACGACTGCCTCAGTCCCGCCACTACTGGGCTGTCACCAAGAGCGTGTAGTTGCCGGAGGTTCCTGCGCCCAGGGCGTTGAACACATCGATGTACCAGTCTCCTACCTGTGGGTTGACGATTATGAACTCGGCCGATTGGGCGAGCGATACGTCGATGAAGTCGCAGTCGCCTGTCACCGGGTCGTACGACTGGATTTCGCTGCCGTACTTCGCAGCCATGTCGAGATCCTCATTGGCATCCATGCGGATGGTGATGGAGTTCGTTCCCGCCAGCACCGTGAGGATATACAGCGGGTTTCACAATGATTGAGTCAGCAAGAGGCAACGTCGATTCTGGGAACAAGATCCTTCTGGACACACTTGCGTCTTGTTATGGTCTTTACAGCGGGTTGCGCATTGAGTGATCGTGCTTCATGCTGAGGCATGGCGCACTCTACCGACCTCCGAGAACGCATCGTAAACGCCGTCCTACACAAGCGTTACACCCTCCATGAAGCCGCAGACACGTTCGACGTTGGAACCGCCACCGTCAGTCGCTACCTCCGCCGCTACCGCCAAAGTGGAGATCTCACCCCCAGAACCTCCCCGGGCCGCCCCAGCGCCCTCCATGAGCACCAGGCATGGGTTGAGCAGAGCCTCATCAGCAACGACCTCACCCACGACCAGCGCTGCGACCTTTTCTTGGAGAGAACCGGCGTCCGCATCAGCAGAGCGACCATGTGCCGCTGGGTACAGAGATTGGGATCGACGAGAAAAAAAAGACGATCTACGCGAGTGAACAGAATCCAGAGGCCCGGTGGAGGTTCCTGGCTTGGATCAGAGGTATTGACCCGCACCGGTTGGTGTTCGTCGATGAGAGCGGCTTCAACGTCGCCATGACCCTGCCCTACGCCTACGCCCCACGTGGACAACGTGCCGTGGGTAGGGTGCCGAAGAACCGTGGGGAGAACACCAGCCTCGTTGCAGCGATCAGTCTCGATGAGGGTGTGGGTGACGCGATGACGTTGACCGGAGCGGTGGATGGCGTGGCGTTTTTAGCGTACATCGAGCAGGTCATCGCTCCGAAGCTGAGGCCGGGGCAGATCGTGGTGATGGATCAGCTGGGGGTGCACCGCAAACCGGAGGTGCGGGAGGCGATCGAGGCGAGGGGGTGCGAGTTGGTGTTGTTGCCTGGGTACAGTCCGGACTTCAACCCCATTGAGTTGGCTTTTTCGAAGATAAAGGCGTTCGTGAAAGCTGTGGGGGCGAGGACGAGGGGAGCGTTGGACTCTGCGATCGCGGCTGCGCTATCGACGGTGTCGTTGGGGGATGTGTTGGGTTGGTTTGAGCATGCCGGAGTCACCAATCACTCATTCTGAGAACCGCTGTATGGCGTGATTCCTGGGGGTTGGTCAAGGATTATGCAACCCGCTGTATGGCGTGATTCCTGGGGGTTGGTCAAGGATTATGCAACCCGCTGTAGGTGTGCCAAATCGCGGCGTTCCCACCCACGATGGTGCCGTTGGCCACCTGACCGATGACGATCGGACCGATGATACCCGAGCCGGTATTGCCGACCGGAACCACAGCGCAGCCAGCCAGCAGAATGCCGAGTAGAAACATGCTGATGAACGTGAGCGGCTTGCTAGTGTAACGACCTCTAGTCTGACCCATGACACCCTCCTAGTTGGCGGAGGATAGAGAGGCAGTGCTCAATGCCGGGGCACTGGGCTCCTAAACCACCCCCACCAAAGTGTTCAGTGTTCCCAATATACACCTTGGCGTTTTCGATCTACGGGAGTACGGATTGGGGGCTGGGGCGTAGCCACCTGTGTTCGGACAGGGCGGTCCTCATCTTCTCACCGGCCTGTTCCTGCACGGATTGTGCGAGATCCCAAAAAAATGGGGCGGGACAGTATGCGGTACCGTGACCCGCCTCAATACGACGTATTGCTGTAGCTGGCGTTTCCGGACACCAGCTGAGGGTCACTGTGCCTGATGCAACGCTGCATGGACCCTGCATTGAACAGCGTTACCGGCAGGGTGGGCGCAGCGTCTGTCGGGGCAGGGCACCATTTGCGGACGATAACTCCGGAACAACTGATCAAGAATGCTGACACCGCGATGTACGACGCAAAGCGTGCTGGCGGAAACCACTATATGTCGTTCGCACCTTTGGTGTACGCCTGAGCCGACACGGTAGTAACGTCTGAAAGGTCTGCGTTTGCAGTTGGTTTGCTCAGGCAGAGAGGTTCGGTGTGAGCAGGACCTTTCCGCGGGCCTGCGCCGACAGCACCGACGCCTGGGCTCGCTGGGCCTCGGCGAGGGGGAACCGTTCCGCAATCACCGGCTTGATGGTGCCGTCGTGCAGCAGTCCCAGGAGGGCGGTCAGGTCCTCGCGATACCTGTTTCGACGCTTGCGGTTGAACGCCACGATGTCGAAAAACCGAGCCGCCCGCCGGTTGGGAACGAGGTTCCATAGCGGCAGCCGCACCATACCCAGGAGCGTCTGGCCGGCACTCATGTCGCCGCGGGCGCTGGCGTAGGCGCTGGTGGCGATGAGCTGCCCGCCGGGTCGGAGGGTGGAGAAGGAGCGGCTCAGGTGGGCCCCACCGATGTGGTCGATGACGAAGTCGATGCCCTCGGGTGCGAGGGTTGCCATCCGCGCCACGAAATCTTCGGAGCGGTAGTCGATCGGCGTAGCGCCCAAGCTCCGCACCAGGTCGTGTTTGCCGGCGCTGGCGGTGCCGTAGAGCTCGAGGCCCAGCGCCCTGCCGACGTCCAGAGCGGCCGTGCCGAGGCCGCCCGCCGCTCCGTGAACGAGAACGCGTTGCCCGGTCTCGAGGTGGCCGACCCGCTGGAATAGTTGGTAGGCGGTCAGGTAGTTGAGGGGTAGGCAGGCACTTTCGAAGGGATCGAGCGCTTCGGGAGCAGGAACCAGCATCTCGGAGGGAGCGCACACATACTGGGCGTAGCCGCCGTAGTTGATGAGCCCGGTGACGCGCTGGCCCAGCTCGAGCCCGGAGGTGCCAGGTCCGAGCAGGTCAACCGTACCGGTGATGTCGTACCCGGGGGTGAACGGGGGTTTCGGTCCACCGGGAACCTTTCCTGTCTGCCACATGATGTCACCAAAGGCGACGCCGGCTGCGAGAACGCGGACACGGACCTCGCCGGGCTCCGGATCGGGAGCCTGTTCTTCGATCAAGGTAAGGACCTCTGGGCCGCCTCGTCCGGTCGCTACCATCCGTGCGTGGAGCATGACCAACTGTAAGGCTTCCTTTGGAATGAAAGGATATCCAGCCATACGGTACGGAAACTGGAGGGCGGACGCACTCCGTAACGACAACAGCGGCAATACCGGCGAGACCTTCAACAACCACACCTGCCTCTTCCTGGGTATCTTCGAATTCGGCCCGTCCGGACCCTCGATCATGAGCTACGCCGCCGGCACCCAGACCTTCTGCTTCGCGGCCTCGCCGAGCGGTGGGGTGCCGAATAAGAACCTCACGCTCATCGCCGAGCATCTACACGATGTGATCAAGTGATGAGGGTCACTCGTACCCCAGGTCGGCGCCGTAGCGGGTGGTCTCTCGGTGCAAGCGCCAGAAGATGAGGGCCGTCCCGCGGGCGCTTTGGGGGCTAAAGGCCAATTCGAAACGGGCCGCATTCCCTTGTCCGTCTTCCGCCAACAGGGTCATCACCGAACCGTCCCAATTCCCTGCTACCGTCCCGAACCGCTCCCAGTCGCCGTCTCGCTGGAGGTCAAGGGATCCGCTGGCCTCACGCGCGCCCTCGAGCCGGAGTTCGATCCGCACCCACTCGTCTCCGAAAGGGAGGCCGATAGGTATCAGCGGACCGACCAGCGTGTAGGTCTGGACCTCGGCAAATTCGGAGATGCGTGACGAGACGGGACCTCGACCTCGCCGACAGCCTGCCAGGGCGGTCAGGAGCACCAGCACGACGACCGCAAGCGCTCCGGTTCTCATGTGACCCGGTCGAAGGTGTCGATCGTCCGATGTGCGCCGTTGTCGAGCAGCTCCCGAACCGCCTCGATGAAGGTGTCGATCTCGGCCTCGGTATTGTAGAGCGCCACCGGGGCCACCCGTAGCAGGTTGGGGGGGCGAAAATCCGGAACGATGTTTCGGGCTCGCAGGGCCAGGCTCAGCTGCTGCGCTTCCGGATGTTCCAGAACGACGTGGCCACCGCGCTCGACGGGATTCCGGGGGGTTCTAATGGTCATCTCCGCCAGTTCCCCGTCGACGCGCTCAATCAGGTAGCCGGTCAGCTCGAGCGAGCGTGCCCTGATGCGGTCGAGACCCACCTCTTCGAACATGGCCAGGGCGCCCTCGAGGCCCGCCAGCGCCAGGATGCTCGGGGTGCCGACCTGGTAGGCGCCGGCCCCTTCGGCCTTGCGGAAGTCCGGGGCCATTTCGAACTGGGTGCTCTTGTCGTTGCCCCACCAGCCGGGCAGGCCGGGCATGCGCTGGTGGTGGCGTTGGTGGACGAACAGCCCGCCGGGTGCACCCGGGCCGGCGTTGAGGTACTTGTAGCTGCACCACACCGCGATATCGACGCCGTCATCGTGAAAGCTGTGGGGCAGGGCGCCGATCGAGTGGGCGGCATCCCAGCCGGCGAGGGCGCCCTGGGTGTGGGCCAGCGCCGTGATGGTGGCCACGTCGAGCACCTGACCGCTCCGGTACAGGACCGTGGGCAGCCAGGCCAAAGCGACATCGCCGGTGAGGGCGGCTTCGATGTCGCTGGGGTGAAGGGTGTAGCCGTCGCGTGAGGGGATCAGGCGGAGGCTGCCGTTCAGGCGCTCGGACCACGCTGCCAGGGCGTAGAGGTCGCTGGGGAAGTCGAGGTCGGTGGCCACCAGGGTGCGGCGGTCGCCTTCGGGGCGGTAGAAGGTGGCGAGCAGGTTGTGCAGGTTCGCGGTGATGCTGCCGGTAGCGATGACCTCGGCCGAGCGGGCGCCCAGGAGCCGCGCCAACGCCGGCGAGAGCCGCTCGGCCAATGCGAACCATTCATCCCAGGCGGAGACCCCTCTGTGCTGCCACTGCGCCAGGCGCCGCTCGATGGCCGCCTGGGCTCCGAGGCTGAGCGGGCCCAGCGAGTTCCCATCGAAGTAGATGCCCACTGGCAGGAAGAAGGCGTCGCGCCTGGGAAGGGTCGTCATGCAGGGGGGAGCAGCACCGCCCGCACCGGCGAGGCGTCGGCCGCGGGCAGGTTCAGCGGCAGGCAGATAAGGCGGTACGGTCCGGCGGCGACCCCAGCGAGCCGCAACCCTTCGAGGATAGACACCCCGCGCTCGGCACAGGCCCCATGTACCGGCAGTCTGGTGCTGCTGAAGGCGTCGACGCTGGGACAGTCGGTGCCTACCAGGCGCACCCCGCGGTCGGCCAGCTGGTGAATGAGGTCGGGCGTGAGCGGGGTGAACGCCTCGGGGAAGATCTGCCAGTGGTCGGCCTGGCCGGTGTGGAAGAGCACGCGCGGAGGCAGCGCGTCGGTGCTCGACAGTTGGGCCGAGGTCACCGTCTCGCTACCGGCCGCATCGACGACTCGGGCCGGGCCGATCAGCGTCTCGAGCGGGACACTGTCCAAGGTGCCGCCGTCGGCCCGATAGTGGAGGGGGGCATCGAGGTGAGTGCCGCTGTGGGTCGAGGTCGAAATCATCATCAGGTTGACGCTCGAGCCGTCCGCCATCGAGGCGGTCTCGGTGAGGCTGAAGGGGGCGTCACCCGGCCAATTGGGGTGCCCGCTAGTAAGAGCGCGGGTGATGTCGATCATGGTCTATGGTACCGGAGGCTGGGGCGGCTCAGGACTTCTGATCGAGGCGCTCCACCAGGGCGCCAACCCGTTCGCCGATGCGCTCGATGGTATCGCCGTCCTCACCTTCGACCATGACCCGGATCAGCGCCTCGGTGCCGCTGGGGCGCACGTTGATGCGGCCCGATTCGCCGAGCGACTTTTCGGCCTCCTCCAGCGCTTCCGCCAGTTCGTCGGCGGCCATGATGTCGGCCTTGTTTTCCGACGCCACCGGGACGTTACGTAGCGTCTGCGGGAACACGGGGATCTCGTCCACCCAGGCCTCGAGCGGCTGGTCGGACACGCGCACCGCGGCCAGGACCTGAAGGGCGGTA
The DNA here is from genome assembly GCA_963662295.1 of Trueperaceae bacterium. Classification (GTDB taxonomy): domain Bacteria; phylum Deinococcota; class Deinococci; order Deinococcales; family Trueperaceae. Next base: position 1,564,759 of record OY759346.1, on the reverse strand, counting down.
AGGATGCCGTCGCCGGTAGACGCCTTGTCGAGGAACAGCACGTGGCCGGACTGTTCGCCGCCGAGCGAAAGCTCGCGCTTGATCAGCTCCTCGAACACGTAGCGGTCGCCGACCTGAGCGCGGTGCAGTTCGATGCCCCGCTCCTGCAGGTAGCGTTCGCTGCCGAGGTTTGTCATCAGCGTGCCGACCACCGCCGCTTCACCGCGGCTCACGGCGCAGATGGCGAGTATATGGTCGCCGGTTACCACCCGGCCCTGGCGATCGACCAGCAGGGCCCGATCGGCGTCGCCATCGAAGGTGATGCCGACATCGAGCTCGAGCTCCGCCACCCGGCGCTTGATGGTCTCGGGATGGGTCGATCCCGAGGCCACATTGATGTTGCGCCCGTCCGGGGAGGCGTTGAGCACATCGAGGCGGGCGCCGATCTGCTGAAAGATCTTTGGCGCGATGGCGGCGCTGGCGCCGTTGGCGCAGTCGAGACCCACCCGGAGTCCGTCGAGGTAGGGGGCGTGGGAGAGTAGATGGGTGCGGTAGTCGCCATCGTCCTGGCGGTAGCGCCTGGCGTGGCCGATAGCGTCCTTGGTGACGGCCTCGAGCTTGTCCAGATCGAGGTCGAGCACCGATTCGATATCCGCCTCGGCGGCGTCGCTGAGCTTGTGGCCGCTGGCATCGAAGAGTTTGATGCCGTTGTCGGTGTACGGGTTGTGCGAAGCGCTGATGACCACCCCTGCGTCGGCCACCAGCCGGTGGGTGAGGAAGGCGACGCCCGGGGTCGGCATCACCCCGAGCCAGACGGTGTCGGCCCCGCGGGAGGTGAGGCCGGCGGTAACCGCATGGGCCAGCATGGGGCCGGAGCGGCGGGTGTCCATCCCGATCACGAAGCTGGGCCGCTCGACGCCGGCACGTTTGAAACGCTCGGCCACGCCGACGCCCAGACGGTAGGCGAAGGAAGCGGTCATCGGGTGTTCCCCGGCCACCCCGCGGATGCCATCGGTGCCGAAGTAGCGTCTACCTGCCATGGCCGTCATTCTAGCCCGCTGAAGGCGTCGTGGCGGTGATCCCCGGAAGAGGGATCACTTCGCGTCGAGCCAGTTCCTGCCTGAACCGACCTCGGCGACCAGGGGGACGGCCAGCGCGTAGGCATCTTCCATCACCGTCTTGATGACCGGGCCCAGTTCATTTGCAGCGGCTTCCGGCGTCTCCACGATCAACTCGTCGTGGACCTGGAGGATGAGGCGCGCTCCGAAGTGAGGCAGCTCTGGTGCGAGCCGCAGCATCGCCAGCTTCATGATGTCGGCAGCGGTGCCCTGGATGGGCATGTTGTAGGCCGCCCGCTCGGCGTATTCACGGGCGTTTCGGTTCCTGGCATTGATGTCGGGAATGATGCGGCGACGCCCCGACAGCGTCTCCACGTAGCCGAGCTGGCGGCACGACTCGAGGGTCTCGTCGATGTAGCGGCGGACCGCCGGGTAGCGTTCGAAGTAGGTGTCGATGAAGGATTCGGCCTGATCGTAGTCGATGCCGAGTTCGCGGGTCAGTCGGTGGGCCGACATGCCGTAGAGGACCCCGAAATTGATCACCTTGGCCACGCGCCGCATCTCCCCGGTGACCGCCTCGAGGCCGACGCCGTGAACCTCCGCGGCGGTGCGGCTGTGGATATCTTCGCCCTCGCGGAACGACGCCACCAGCGCCTCCTCCTCGGCGATGTGGGCCAGGATGCGCAGTTCGATCTGCGAGTAGTCGGCCGCCAACAGGAGCTGCTCGGGTCCGGCCACGAAAGCCCGACGGATCTGCCGACCGACCTCGGTGCGCACCGGGATGTTCTGGAGGTTGGGATTCACGCTCGACAGTCGGCCGGTGGCCGCCACCGTCTGGTTGAAGGTGGTGTGGATGCGGCCGGTGTCGGGATGGATCAGCCTGGGCAGCGGATCGAGGTAGGTGCTCTTGAGCTTGGAGAGCTCACGGTACTCGAGGATCAGGTCGACGACCGGGTGCTGATCGCGCAACCCTTCAAGGACGCCGACGGCGGTGCTCCGCTTGCCGGTCGAGGTCTTCCTGCCCGCCTGCAAACCGAGCTGGTCGTAGAGTAGCGCGGCCAGTTGATCACGCGAGTTGAGGTTGAGCAGCGGGTCGCCGGCGATGTCGCGAACCTGTGCCTCGATGCCGCCGATCTGCGCGGCCAGCGTCTGCGACTGCGCCTCGAGAAGGTCGCGATCGACGCTAACGCCGCACACTTCCATATCGGCCAGAACGCTCTGCAGTGGCCTTTCTATCTCCAGGTAGAGCTGCCGCTGTTTTCCTGCGAGGGCCCCGTCGAGTACCTGCAAAAGTTCGGCGGTGGCCACGGCCCGCGAGGCGGCCGTCTCCTCCCAGTCGGGCGCCCCGTAGCGACGCGCGACCGCCTCTGGCGCGACGGTGTTGGGGTCGAGCAGGTAGGCCATCAGCAGCGGGTCGTCGCCCGGTTCGAGGGCCAATCCCCTGTGGCGGGCATAGACGCAGAGCGCCTTGGCGTCGGCCGCCGCGACGGTAGCTTTGGCTGCTAGCAAATCTTCGATGGCAGCCCCGGTGGGGCCGCTGGCCACCTGCCCGTCGGCAGCGACGGCCAGTTCGGCGAGCTCGGCCGACATGGCACGCTCGTCCGAAAGGCTGAAGCCGATGGCGGCGCCGGCGGGGATGTCACCCCACGCCACCTCTCGGTACTCGGTGCTGCGGCTCAGCTCGAGATCGCGCAGGAGAGAACCGAACTCCAGCTCGGTCAAGAGGGCGGTTAGCGGTTCGGCCTGCAGTTCGCGTTTTGCCCACGCCTGAGGAGCGATGTCGATGTCGGCGTCGGTGATGATGGTGGAGAGCGTGCGCGAGAAGCGCACGTTTTCGAGCGAGCCGCGGACCTTGTCGGCGATACCAGCCGGCTCGACCTCGTCGAGGTTTCCAAGAATATAGTCGAGGTTGCCGTAGCGCTCGAGCAGCTTGCGGGCGCCGACCGGACCGATCCCTTTGGCGCCGGGAATGTTGTCGCTGGCGTCGCCGGTCAGCGCCCGGTAGTCGGTCCACTGGGCGACGGTTACCCCGTATTTGTCGAACACCTCTCTGGGGCCGAAGCGGTCGCGTTTGTCGAGCCCTCGTACGGTCACGTGGTCGTTGATCAGCTGATAGGCGTCGCGATCGCTGGTGACGATCTCGACGGTGTAGCCGCGATCCGCGCAGCGCGCTGCGATGGTGCCGATCAGGTCGTCGGCCTCGAGCCCAGGCACCTCGATCTGATAGAGGCCGAGCAGCTCGATGGCTCTCTTGATGGTGTCGATCTGTGATGGCAGGTCTTCGGGGATGGGGGCTCGGCCGGCCTTGTAGTCTTCGAACTGCTCGTGCCGAAAGGTCTTTGCCGGAGCGTCGAAGGTGACCACCGTGGCGTCGTGCTCGCCCTCCTCGTCCAGGATGCGCAGCAACGACCTGAGGAAGCCGAAGATGGCGTTGACCGGCCTGCCCGTCGAGGTGGTGAGATCGCGGATCGCGTAATAGCTTCGGAAGGCCAGTGCATGGCCGTCGATCACCACCACCGTGTGGCCGTTGCGGGGTTCCGCGAAGAGGGGTGCCTGGGTCTCCGTCATGGCTCCAGGCGGTTCCATTTCACCATGGACCAAGCTTACCTCGCGCACCGTCCCAAGCCGGGCGCCCGGAGACCAATGCGCTCGGGTTCGTGCGAACAGCGACGCACTGAAAGGCCACGGGTTGCTGCCCCGGGCGAGTCGAGGACCCTCCGGTTGAGCAGCCGTCATGACGCTGCCATCGGCATTGGGATTGGCCTCCCTGAAACGCCACCGCTGGACCGCTCACAGGTTCCAACCGCCCGCCACCTCGAGGGTGACGCCTGTGATGTAGCGCGCCGCCGGCGACAGCAGGTAGCGCGCCGCCGCCACCAGCTCGTCGAGACGACCGGCGCGGCCCATGGGGATCTCAGAGGTTGGCTGGGTAACGCTGTTCTCCATAACGCCCGGGCTCAGCACGTTGACGGTGATGCCGTGGCGCGCCTCGCTTCTGGCCAACGCCTTGCTATAGAGGATCATGCCCGTCTTGGCGATGCTGTAGGCGGCGATGGCGGGCCTGGCCTTGAACAGTTCGGCGCCGGCGTAGCCCAGGTTGAGGATGCGACCGCCCCCTCGCTCCCGCATGAGAGCTGCGGCCCGTTGGCAGGTGTAAAAGGTGGCGTGGAGGTTGCTGTCGATCATGGCGTGCCAAGCGTCCACGCTCAGTTCCGCGAGCGGTCCCTTGTGGTAGTTGCCGACGTTGTTCACCAGCACGTCGAGCCGCCCAAAGGCCGCCTGGGAGGCCGCGACGAGTTCCTGCGCTTCGTCGGCCCGAGTCACATCGGCGGCGAGGGCGATCGCCGTTACCCCGAAACCCCTCGCTACCTCGGCGGTTGCCTGAGCGTCCGCCTCGCTGGTGCGGTAGTGGATGACCACGTCGTAGCCGTCCTCGGCCAGCGCCAGCGCCAGCGCCCGCCCGATGCCCCGGGCCGAGCCGGTGATCAACGCCGCAGGCATGTCACGCCCCCGCTCACGCGTCCCCCCGCCGCCGCCCGACACGCTCGAGATAGTACGAAATCAACACCCGGGTAGGGGTGTTGAGGTTCAGGATTAGCGCCTCTTCGGGAGCGACCCAGCAGCAGGCCTGGGCCTCGTGATTGCGGAACGGATCGGCCCGCGCGGTCCATCACGATCGAAGGTAGCGCCGAAAGCGCCAGATGCGGAGTAGCTGCACAGCCACAACGTAGCCGGCCTGGATCAGGACGGCGTAGACATAACCGAACGGCCAACCGAGCACCAGGAATACCCCCAGCATGAACAGTTGGCTGCTGAGCCCCAGGTTGACGAGCGACGCCGTGGAGAAGAGATCCGACCAGGCGAGGCGATACTCGAGCGGCGCCTGGAGGTAAGGATTGCCGTAGAGGCGGCCGAAGAGGCGGGCATCGAGATCTCCAATCAGGCGGTCCTGCGGCCCCAGCACCCATCGGTAGAACCTTTCGAAGGTCCGGAACAGCGGCTGCGGAGCGCCGATCGGCACCTCGTCCGGCGGGGGTGCCGCCGGGTTGCGGCGCTGCCGGTTGTAGAGCCTCTCGAGGTTGTAGTCGAGCGACAGGATTATGGTGAGCAGCACCAGGGCCAGCAACGCCAGGACGATGGAGCCGTACCGGGCCAGCGCCGCGAACAGCGCGACGTTGACGACGAGATCGATCACGGTATCGAAATAACGTCCCATCTGGGTGACCCGATTGGTGGCCCTGGCGAGCCCCCCATCCATGTTGTCGAGCAGGGTTTTCAGCTGCAACAGAACCGCGGCGGCAATGAGGTTGCCGCTGCCTCCAAGCCCGATCAGCCCCGCACTGGCAAGGCCCAGCAGGCCGTGACTCAGCACCACCACCAGCGGATTCACCCGGGCCGCGGCCAAAATCCGTACGCCGGCCGTCGCCAGAGGTTGAATGAGCCGCATGATGAGTTCGCTGCGGGGTCGAGGTTTGGCTACCCTCCGAAGGTCCACCCTGCACCATGCTACCACCGCCGGTGATGTCCTCATGGCAGCGACGTATACTCCTAACGTGTGGCCCACGCTGGTCTGGTACGCCCTCTCGCTGACGGTGCTGTTGCTGCTGTGGCGATCCGCCCTGTGGCACCCGAGGCGACTGCCGGGAATACCGTCCCGGAGGCCGCTGCTGATAGGGCATCGAGGCACCGTCGGACCGCAGCGGGAAAATACCTTGGCGGCCTTTCGGGCCGCCTTCGACAGCGGCCTCGACGGAATCGAGTGCGACGTCCAACGTTCGCGCGACGGCGTGCTGGTGCTGCACCACGATTTCGAGATCGAGGGCCGGGCGGTGCGCGACCTGACACTGGCCGAGCTACGGTCGCTGGATCCGCATCTGGCTACGCTCGGGGCACTTCTGGTGCTGGCAGATACCCATCCGGGGCGACTCCTCAACCTCGAGCTCAAGAGCGATCGGCTGCGCGATGGGGGCCTCGCGCGCTCGCTCGCAGCGGCCGTGCGCAGCGCCGGCCTGGCAGACCGGGTGCTGGTGTCCAGCTTCAACCCCTGGGCGCTGCTGACGCTGCGACTGGTGGAACCGTCGCTGCGTACCGCGATGCTGTTCGCCCCGGACCTGCCCCGTTCGCTCCGGAGCCCCTGGTTGGCCGGGTGGCTGCATGTCGATGCCCTCCACCCACGTCACGACCGGGTCACGGCCGAGCTGCTGCGCGGGGCTCGGAAACGGGGGCTTATGGTCAACACCTGGACCGTCAACGAGGCCGCTAGCGTTAAGGCGCTCACCGCCGCCGGGGTAGACGGTATTATGGCAGACGATCCGGCGGCCTTACGCCGCGCTGTAGAAGGAGGGCCAGGGTGGAAGCGAAATTCAAAGTGATCAGCTCCAACAGCCTCGAACTGTTCGAAGAGCGCCTCAACAACTTTATCGGCTCGCTCGACCGCGACGATGTGATCATCGATGTGAAGTTCGCCAGCGCCGCACTTGCCAACAGTGTGGAATTCAGCGCGCTGGTGCACTACCAGGGCACCGAATCCTGGGATTGACGGGTCGGGAGAAAAACCGCACGGGCGGTCAGGAACTTCATACCCGCGCCCTCGTCGCTAAGGTAGACTTATGCTGATGTCGACCACTCTCGTCCTGGCCGTAGACGACGAACCCGGTCTGCTGAAGGTTACCGAGATGACCCTCGTCGGGGCCGGCTTCAGCGTGCTCACCTTCGACAACCCCATGGACGCCCTCGAGGAGCTCAACGAAGGGCTGCGGCCCGATGTCATCGTCTCCGACATTTCGATGCCGGTCATGGACGGTTTCGACTTCTACAAGCAGGTGCGTGAGATCGGGGAGTTGCGGGCGGTTCCGTTCCTGTTCCTTACGGCTATGGAGGACCGGGGCTCGATGCGCAAGGGCATGACCCTCGGCGCCGACGACTACCTCACCAAACCGTTCCAGCGCCAGGAACTCCTCGACGCGGTCGAGGTGCGGCTCAAACGGATCGCCGAGTTGCGGCGACCGCTCGAAGGTCTGGTCACCTCCAAGGGGTTCGGCCACCCCGTGATCCAACGCGATAGCGAGCGCCTCGACTGGGACTCGCTCAAAGCCCTCGAGCTGCTCTTCTACCTGCTCGAGCACCGCAGCGGCGTCACCACCTTCGAGGTCGCCGAGGCGCTGTGGCCGGGCAAGACCGAATCGAAGGCCTCTTCGAGCTTCCACACCACGCTCTACCGCCTGCGCAAGGTCATGGGCGGGGAGCTGGTCGAGTCGGCCAACCGCCGCTACTACCTACACAACAAGTTCAACATCGACTACGACGTGGACAACTACCGCAATCTGGGTCAGAAAGCCCGCGATAGCTCGGATGTCCAGGACTACCGGTCCGCCATTCAGCTGTACCAGGGCCACTTCCTGGCCGGCTTCGATTCGGCCTGGATCGAGACCACCCGCATGGGCCTCCAGAGCGAACACCTGACCCTGCTTCAAGCGGCCGCCGAGCGCGCCCAGACCGACAGCGATTTCAAGACCGCGACCCGGCTGTTCCAGCAGATGACCGAGCACGAACCGTATAGCGAAGCCGCCTGGGAAGGCCTGGCGACGGTATGGGAAGCGCGCGGTGAGCGTGGGAAGGCCGTCGATGCCAGAGAGCGGTTTGAAAGGTTGATGGCAGAAGGCTAGAAAGAAAAACCTGGATCGTCGGTGGACGCCCTCCCGGCCGTGGTCGAGGGCGACCTTATTCGTCGGTCACAATGACCCTGTACTCGTTTGTCACGGCCATGCGATATTCCTCCCCCGACATCGTATGTTGTAACGTGCCTGTCGCAGTCAGGTCAGGATTAAAGGCGGTCAGAACTCTACGGACGGGTGAGGAAACTAACCATCGCCGCGGCCAGCTCTCGCGGCGTCTCCAGGTTGAGAAAGTGCCTGGCTGCGGCGATAGTGGCAACCTCGCCGTGTGGTAGGAGTTCAGCCCACCCTTGGGACCAGGAAGCGGGGTGGAGTGGATCGTGTTCGCCCCGAATCAGCAGCACCGGGGCCTGGCATTCGCTCAAGGATCGCTCGGGGAGCGGCCGTCGCCGCCAGGCGCGGATCATCTCGTCGTCCGCCTCGCTGCGCGTCGAAACCCACCACTCGAAGAAGCCGGGTTCAGCGGCGACGGTGGGGTCGTGGAATTGGGAGCTGAACCAGGTGATTTCCTTGTTTTCCGACGTGTGGGTAGGGAGGTTTTTCCTGACGGGCAGCCCCGGTTGGTCGGCCCAGGGACCGGTAGCCGACACCAATACCACCTTGTCGACGCGGTCTGGAAAGCGGATGGCGAGCTCTAGAGCGTCGGTCCCACTCATCGAGCTGCCGACCACGCTGACCCGGTCGAGGCCTAGCTGGTCCAGGAATCTCGCGATCATCCCGGCGATGTCGGGGACCGGCTGGTGTTCCGCGAGGGCACCGGACTCGCCGTGACCGGGAAAATCCACAGCGATGGTGGCCAGCTGCTGGTTGAGGGCCGGTGTAATGCGCGTCCACTCGAAGGCGCTGCCGCCGATGGTGTGCAGCAGCAGCAGGGTGGCCGGACCGCCGCCGCCGGCCAGGTAGGACAGAGTCATACCGTCGACGATGACGCGACTTCTCATCGGTGCTCCTCGCCTTGGATTGGCTGCGCCGATGTCACGTTGCGCTGAAGGGGTTGCGGTGCACCAGCTCTCCGCGCCCCGCCGAGGCCGTGACCTCGCCCTGGTGCCACACGATATCCCCTCGCGAGATCGTGGTAACCGGGTAGCCGGAGACCTCGAACCCTTGGTAGGGCGTGTAGTCCAGGTTTTGGTGCAGGCCGCTGTGGTGCAGGGTGACCTTCCGCTGGGGGTCGAAGATCATGATGTCGGCATCGGTCCCAACCGCCAGGCTGCCCTTGCGCGGGGCCAGGCCGAACAGCCTGGCAGGCGCAGTCGAGATCAGCTCTACGAAGCGGTTGGGTGAGATGTGTCCTCCCTGGACACCGAGCGTCCACACCAGCGGGATCAGCGTCTCGATCCCCGGAACGCCGTTCGGGATCAGGGTGAAATCGTCTTCGCCAGCCCGTTTCTGGTCGAACCGAAAGGGGCAGTGATCGGAGGAGACCGCCTGCAGCAGGTTCGCCGTGAGCCCGCTCCACAAGTGCCCAGCCTGCTCCCGTTCCCGCAGGGGAGGCGAGCAGACGAACTTGGCCCCGTCGAAGCCTGGACGCTCGTAGTCGTCGACGCTGATCACCCCGAGATATTGCGGGCAGGATTCGCCGTAGATCGGCAGGTCGCGGCGGCGGGCGGCGGCGATGGCGTCCATCGCTTCCTGACAGGAGACATGGACGACATAGAGCGGGGCTCCGGCGACCTCCGCCAAAGCGATCGCGCGAGCGGTCGCCTCACCTTCGACGACGCGGGGCCGGGTGAGGGCGTGGTGCTTTGGGGCGGTCTCGTTGCGCGCCAGGGCCTGCTTCTGGAGGGTATAGACAGCGTCGCCGTTCTCGGCGTGAACCATCACCAGCGAACCGAGGTCTCGGGACGTTTGCAGCAGCTGCAGCAAGCCGGCGTCCTCGAGCATCAGCGCTCCCTTGTAGGCCATGAATACCTTCAGGCTCGGGAAACCGAGCTCGACCAGGGTCTTCACCTGTTCCGGGATGGTGTCGTCCCAGCGGGTTAGCGCCAGGTGGAAACTGTAGTCGATGACCGCTTTGCCGGCGGCCTTCTGTTTCCAGATCTCGAGGGTCTCGAGCAGCGATGTTTCGGGGGGTTGGATGGCGAAGTCGATGAGGCTGGTCACCCCGCCCGCCGCAGCTGCCTGGGTGCCGGTCAGGAAATCGTCGGAGGTGGAGGTGCCCATGAAGGGCATGTCCATGTGGGTGTGGACGTCGATCCCACCAGGCATCACCAGCATGCCGGTGGCGTCGAGTTCCCGCTCGGCTCCCGACAGGATCCCACCGATCTGGGCGATCTTTCCATCGGCGATCCCGAGATCTGCGGTAACGGTATCGCTAGCCGTCACCAAGGTGCCGTGGCGAATGACAAGGTCCATGAAACCCCTTCCTCGACCCGCTTCCGGGCCGCTTTAGGCGGCATTGAATGCCGGCCCTATCGATGCCTGGTCGAGCTCCAAGAGCTCAATAGCCCATCACGAATCCCCCGTCATCTCTGGATTCGCTGTGGCCGATGAGGATCCCGCGTTGGTAGTCGATGGCGATTGCGTGGGCCCTCCCGGTTGCGCCCCAGCCCGGCTGGGCAGTGAGTTGATGCCCGCGCCGCCTGAGCTCGGCGATCAGCTCGCCGGAATTGCGATCCTCCAGGGTGATCTCCTCCCCGCTCAGGTTGCCCCACCGCGGTGCGTCGAGGGCTTCGTGGAGTTGGGCGCCACCGTCGATCAGCTGGGTCACGATCTGCAGGTTGAACTGAATCTGCAGATCCCCGGCGGTAACACCGCCCACGATCAGCGGGCGGCCTTCGTGGCGCAGCATCCAGGTGTTGAGGGTGTGCAGGGGCCGTTTTCCGGGTGCGACGGCGTTGGGATGCCCCTCGTCCAGGCTGAAGCTGAGCATGCGGCTGTTGAACAGAGCTCCGACCTCGGGAACCGTTACCCCGCAGCCTGGGAAGAGGCTGTGGATATTGGCGACGACGTTGCGGTCCTTGTCGACGACGCACAAAAAATCCGTGTCGGAGGAGATGGTGGCCGCGTCGGTGGGAAAAGTGCCGGCCCGTTTCATATCGATACCGGTAGCCAGATCGGCCGCGAACTCCTTGCTGATCAGCCGCTCTACGGGCACATCGATCCATTCGGGGTCGCCCAGGTAGCGGTCTCTTATCTGGAAGGCGAGCTTCTTCGCTTCGAGCATGCAATGAACCGCGTCGGCGCTGGCCAGGCCCCAGTCTTCAAGCGGAAACGCCTCGACCATGTTCGACATCAGCAGGTGCAGAAGCCCCTGTGAGGGGAGCGGTTGTTGGACGATTTCGAAGCCCCGATAGCTCGTCGTCAGCGGCTCTTCGAGCCGGGTGCGGTGGGCGGCGAAGTCCTCGTAGGTGAACAGACCGCCGAGGTGCTGCCAATAGTCGACGATCTTGTGGGCCACTTCGCCGCGGTAGAAGCCGTCGGCTCCCTGCTTGCCGATGATTTCGAGCGTTTCGGCCAGCCACGGTTGGCGCAGGACGTCGCCGATCTTCGGCGGGTTGCCGTTTGCATCTAAATATTGGTGGGCAGAGCCTTCATAGTCGCGAAAGGTAGCCGCGGCGCGTTGTAGATTGCGTGCCAATCGGTTCTGAACCGGGAAGCCCTCGCGCGCCAGGGCGGTTGCCGGCGTCAGGAGGTCGGCCACAGGCATGGTACCGAAGTGGCGATGTGCTACCGCCCAGCCGTCGACGGTTCCCGGCACGCAGGCGGCCAAGGGCCCCTTCTCGGGAATCCCGCCGAGGGTGCGGAAATGGTCCAGAGTCGCTCCAGATGGGGCCGCGCCACCGGCGTTGAGCGCCACCGTTCGCCCGCTGTCAGCGAGGTGGATCATCATGAAGCTGTCACCGCCCAGGTGGCCGGTGTTCGGCTCGACGACGACGTGGCTGGCGGCCATGGCTATGGCCGCGTCGACTGCGTTTCCGCCGTTCTGCAGAATCTCGAGGCCGACGCGGCTGGTAACCGGGTTGGTCGACGCCGTCATACCGTTGCGGGCGATCAAGGCGCCGCGTCGGGGCGTGTCGAGGTCTCGTTCCCAACCGAGGTTCGCTAAAGCGTTGAGGATAGTCGGACCTCCGTCCTGAGCACTAGCTGTACTGGATACGTGGGTCGAGGGCGGCGTAAAGCATATCCACAATGATGTTCACTACGACATAGATAAGGGCGATGATCAAGATCAGGCCTTGCGCCAGGGGGAAGTCTTTGCTGGTCACCGCCTCGAGGGTAAGCGATCCCAGGCCGCGTCTGGCAAAGACGGTCTCGGACACTACGGCGCCGGCCAGCAGACTGCCGAACTGGAGTCCGATCAGGGTAACGACCGGAATCAGGGAGTTGCGCAGGGCGTGGATGAAGGTCACCCGGCGTTCTCGTACGCCCTTGGCCCGGGCGGTCCTGACGTAGTCCTCGCCCAAGGCCTCGAGCAGGCTGCTACGGGTCAACCGGGCGATGATGGCGGCGGCCGAAATGCCCAGCGTGAGGGCCGGGAGGATAACGAACTTGAACCCCCCCACACCAGAGGCGGGCAACCATCCTAGCTGGATCGCGAACACCAGCATGGCCATCAGGCCGAACCAGAAGTTGGGCATGGAGACGCCGAAGGTGGCGGCCAGCATCGAGAGGGTGTCCCACCAGCCGCCCCGGTTGACGGCGGCGACCACCCCGAGCAGAACCCCGAACACGATGGCGAAGGTGATGGCGGTGAGCGCCAGTTCGGCGGTGAAACGCCAATTCTGGCGGATGAGTTCGGTCACCGGGCGGTTGCGGATGGTCGACCGGCCCATGTCGCCCTGAAACAGGCGCCCCATGTAGATCAGGTACTGCACCGGCACCGGTTTGTCGAAGCCGTACTGCTTCCGGATCGACTCGTACACCTCCGGCGGGATCTCGACCGATTCGCCCGTCGCCCGGAACATCGCCTTCACGGGGTCCCCGGGTACCAGATGCATGAGCGAGAACACCAGCACCGTGACCCCGAGGAGGACCGGGATGGTCGTTATCAGTCGTTGTAGCCCGTACTTCAGCATGGTCGTAGGGTGAGGAGGCGGACCGATCGTCTAGCCGACGGTCTGTCGCCCGCCTCCTCCCCGATCGAGGTCTAGTTGGTGATCCAGACCTGATAGAAGCTAGGCCAGCTGAACGCGGGGTAGAACACGTCGTTGACCTCATTGCGCATTGCAAAGGGGTAGAAGACGTCGATCAGCGGCACAGCGTAGGCGTTGGTCAACATGTGGACCTGAGCGTTTACGGCTGCCTCGTAGCGTGCATCGGCGGTAAGGGCCGATTCGATGGTGTCGAAGTAGCCGTCGAGGGTGGCATCGGAGAGCCCCCACCAGTTGTTGGTCCCACCCGTCTGGTAGATCCGGTTCATGAGGTTGAGGCCGGTCCCCGAGTTGGAGCCGATGGTCATGTCGAAGTTCCCGGCCTCCTCGGCGTCGAACCAGGCCTGGGTCTGGAGTTCGACCAGCTTGAGGTCGATCCCTACATCAGCTAGCATCGCCTGAATCGGCTGGACCTCCGACAGAGCGTTGGAGGCGAAGATCATTTCGATGGTGAGCGTCTCCGCACCTTTTTCCCGTATGCCGTTGGGGCCCATGACCCAGCCCGATGCGTCGAGAAGTTCCCCGGCCCGTTCCAGATCGTAGTTGAGCTGGACGTCGTGGACGGCCTGTGGGAATTCGCCACCCATGTTCTTGCGGCCGAGGATGCCGATGGCGACATTGGCGGCGCCAGAGTACCTGGGTGCGGCGACGAGCCCTTCGCGGTCGATGGCGTGGGCGATCGCCAGGCGGACGTTGACGTCGTCCATGGGGGCGCGTGCCAGGTTGAACTGGAGCTGTCGAACAGTACCGGCTTTTGGCTCGAGTTCGACTCTGTAGCGCGAATCGGCGTCGAGGCCAGCGACGTCGCTCTCACCGATCATCACGATATCCGCCTGCCCGGATTCGAGGGTGGCGCGACGGGTAGCGATTTCGGGAATTCCTCGTATTTCAATCTGGCGCGCGTAGGGCAGGCCTTGGATATTGTAGATGCCGGGTCCCCACGTGTAGGCGTCATTACGCTCGAGCAGGATGTGGTCGTTGGCGATCCATTCGACCACCTTGTAGGGGCCGGTGCTCACCACCACGATGGTGCCGTAGTCGTCGCCGTTTGCCTCCACTGCCGTGGGCGAATCGAACCACAGCCGGAGGCCGAGCTGCGCCAGGAACTGGACGTAGGTCTCGTTGAAGGTGACCTGCACCGTGAACTCATCGAGAACCGTGGTGTCCGCGTATCTGGCAGCCCCCAGCGCTGCGTAGCCGGCGCCGGCCTTGGCCTCGGAGATGCTGTCGAAGTTGAACTTCACGGCCTCTGCGTTGAACGGCGTGCCATCGTGGAAGGTGACGTCGTTCCGCAAGGTGAAGGTGTAGACCGTAGCGTCGTCGTTCACGGTCCAATCGGTAGCGAGGCCGGGGTGGACCGAGAGGTCGTTCGGGTCGATATTCACCAGGAAATCGCCGAACATGCGGGCATAGAGGGTCGCCTTGGTATGGCGGGCGGTGACCACATCGAGGTTGCCGGTGCCCGCGTTGTTGAGCACCACCCGAAGGAGATCGTACTCCTCTTGGGCGAACGAGGCGCTGGCCATCACGAGCAGGGCGAATACCCCGATGGTGCGGAGGAATGACTTGAACGTAAGACGAATACTCATCTACAATATGCTCCTTCCGTGGACGGCTGCCATCCACGACTGGGGGACGGTGGGTTCAGAATAATGGTCGGCTGCTGGGTTCACCCCCCCTTTCGCGTATCGGAAGCCCGGAGTCTTGTATCAGAAGCCCGGAGTCTTGGGATCGAGGACGTCGCGCAGGCCATCGCCGAACAGGTTGATGGCGAGGACGGTGATCATGATGGCCAGCCCCGGGAACAGGGTGATCCAATACGCCTGCCGCATGTAGCTGCGGCCGGTCGATAGCATGGCCCCCCACTCCGGTTCGGGCGGTTGGGCTCCCAAGCCAAGGAAGCTGAGCGAAGCCGTCGTCAGGATGGCGGTGGCGATGCCCAGCGACGCCAATATCACGACCGGGGCGATGACGTTGGGCAGCAGGTGGACGAACATGATGCGCGCGGGGTTCCCGCCGAGCGCCCGGGCTGCGTCGACATAGTCCCGCTGTTTCTGTGACAGCACCACGCCGCGCGTGACCCGGGCGTAGCGCGGCACTTGGGCGATGGCGATAGCGAACAGGGCGTTGACCAGGGAAGGACCCAGGATGGTGATGACGGCGATGGCGAGCAGCAGGCTCGGGAAGGCCAGCAGGATGTCGAGCCCGCGCGAGATGACGGTGTCGATCCGCCCCTGGTAGTATCCGGCCACCAGACCGAGCACGACCCCGGTGGTGCCCGACAGCAGGACCACCATCACGCCGACCCGGAGCGAAATTCTGGCGCCGTAGAGGATCCGGCTCAGGATGTCACGGCCGAACTCATCGGTTCCCAAGAGGTGTTCGGCGCCCGGTGGAGCCAGCGCCTGCCGAAGGTTCTGCTTGTTCGGATCGAATGGCGCGATGGCGGGAGCGGCGATGGCGATCACGATGAGAATCAGCAAGATGGTGAGCCCGACCATGGCCGACCGGTGGCGGAGGAACCTGCGGATCAGAGCCAGGGCCGCCCGAACTCTGGCGGACCGGGTTTCCGCCTCGTAGTCGGAGGATTCGAAGGTCGGTTGGCTCACGTCCGTCACATCCCTCGAGGGGAACGGGTGGCTTCGAGCCAGGAGCGGTAACGGGGGATGCGGGCCGTCACCTCGTCGATCACCGCTCCCTCGTCGACGGTTACGACCTCGCCCCCCTCGACCACTGTCCGACCGTCGACGATGACGGTGTGGACGTCGGAGGGATAGACCGTGTAGATCGCTCCCGGCAGCGTGCCGTAGAAGGGTTGGATGTGTGACCTGTGCAGGTCGACGAGGATCAGATCGGCCTTCTTGCCGGCTGCCAGGCTGCCGATATCGGCGTCGAGCCCCAAGACCCTGGCGCTGCCTAAGGTGTGCAGTGTCAGCAGCTCCCGAGCGGGGAGGGCTTCCGGATCCTTGGTGAGGGTCCGCACGGCCGCCAGGGCGTTGCGCATGCCCTCCCAGGGGTCCATTCTGATCCAGTCGGTGCCAAAGCCGGTGGCGACCCCTCTCCGCAGGAACTCCCACAATCTGGGGAATCGGCCCCGCCGGGGGTAGATGGTGGGACAGCAGGCGTAGCGGGTTCCCGTCTCCGCCATCCGATCGATGTCGCTGTCGCTGTTGTTCGAACAGTGTATCGCCAACGTCCGGCTTCCCAGGAATCCCAGCCGGTCGAGGTATTCGATGGGGGTGCAGCCGTGGGTTTCATCGATGTAGGCCATCTCTGTTGGGGACTGCGCCACATGAATGTGCAGGCCCACACCGAGCCGGTCCGCCTCCGCGAGGGCCTCCCTCAGGAGCTGTTCGGAACAGGTGTCGGTGGCGTGGGTGCCGATGAGGCAACGGATCCGTCCCTGGGCCGAACCGTGCCGGCGTTCGATCAGCTCGAGGTTGGCATCCAGCTTGCGCCGGCGCCGTTCGGAGCTGCGGCCGTAGTCGCCGTGCCCGATCCGCGGCAGGTCGGCATCGAAGACCTTTTCCGCCAATACCGCCCTGACCCCGATCTCGTCGACGGCGTCGGCGAGCCGGTCGGCGTAGTAGTAGATGTCGTTGACCGTGGTGCAGCCCGCCTTGAGCGCCTCGATGCAGCCGAGCATCCCGAGCCAGTAGATATCGTCGGGCTCGAGGCGCTGCTCCATGGGAAAGGCGATGTCGTAGAGGCCGCGACCCTGCACGCCCTCGTCGAGCAGCCCGCGAAAGATGGGAGCGGCCAGGTGGGTATGGGCGTTGACAAGGCCGGGCAGGACGAGAGCCCAGGGAATGTCGGTCGTCTGTTCCGCCCGCTCCAGCCACGGCCCGGCTTCCGCCATCGGCCCGAGCGCAGCGACGCGGTCACCGGCGATGGCCACGAAACCGCTCGGGATCACTTCACCCCGTTCGGCGTCGGCGACGATGGTCGCATTGGTGAAAACTCGCTCGGCGGACATGTCCTGTTCCCGGGCTACGGTTCAGCCCCACAGCTCGTAGGGGAGCTTGGTGATGCGTTCGTGGCCGTTCTCGGTGATGACCAGAGTGTCTTCGAGACAGGCGGTGTGCTCGCCGGGGACGACGATGTGCGGTTCGATGGCGTAGCACTGTCCCGGCTCGAGGACCACCTCGGAGCTGGTGTCGAAGGTGGGCCACTCGTGGATATCCAGGCCGAGGCCGTGGCCGGACATCGAGGTGAGCGCTTCGAACTTGGTGCCCTTGACGACCGCCAAGCCCTCAAGGCTGACGTCCCTGACGGTCTTTCCTGGCCTGAGGGCGGCCACGGTGGCCTCCTGGACATCCCGGGTTACCTCGAGCAGGTCACGTTTTTCGGGGGAGGGGTTGCCGACGGTAATGGAGCGCGTCTGGTCGGTGTGGTAGCCGTAGCCCGCGGCGAACGAGAGCTTGGCCGCGAGGTCGATCTTGATGATGTCATCTGGGTCAGGAACCGTGAAGTTCGGGTAGCGCCGCAGCAATCCCGAGCGGAAGCCGCTGCCGATCAGGGTTTCGTAGGCGATGAACATGCCGTGCTCGCGCATGGTCGATTCCGCCGCCGCTGCGGCCAGCGTCTCGCTGTGGCCGGCCTTCAGGGCGTCGACGGCAGCCGTCATGGCCAGATCCGAAACCGCGCCGGCTTGGCGCAGGTGCTCGATCTCTTCGGCATCTTTCACCAGCCGGAGCCGGTTGATCAGCGAGGTGGCCGGCCGAAAGTCGATAGGGGGCAGCGCTGCCTGTAGGTTCACCGCTGCGGCGTAGGTCATGGCTGCGTCCTCGAACCCGATCGCGGCCGTAGCCAGCCCCATGGCGCCGATGGCTTCACTCAGGGCGGCCATGGGGTTCTTGGCGTCGGCTGCGAGTACCTCGAGCTCGGTAATGGCAGCGACCGAATCGCGCTCGCCGCCGCGGCAGACCAGAACGGGTTCGATCTCGGGATCGGCACTGACGATCAGGCCGGGAGGCCGGCTGCCGACGGTTCCCGAAAGATAGTAGATAGAGGGTTCGGTTGTCAGCAACAGCCCGTCGAGGCCGGCTTCGTGCAGGGCGCTGCGGGCTTTGGCCCAGCGTCCTGCCAGGTCAGTCATGGGCGGCGTTCATCTGCGTGCTACGGAACACCTCCCTGGCCAGTTGCTCGAATTCTCCCTCGAGCAGGTAGTAGGGGTAGTCGTCTTTGGCTTCCTTGTCCGCCAGCGCTCCCTCCAGCGCCCGGATCATCGTGCTCACGGAATCGGGGTCGTGCGGCAGCTCCATCTGGCGAAGCTTCACTTCGGTGGCGTCGCCGTGAACGGCGTTTTCGCCCCAGGCAACGTAGAATTCGCCACCAAAGATGCCGGGATTGAACCCGTGGAGACGCACGCGGCCCGTCTCGCGAGCTTCCAAGACCTCCTTGACGAACGGTTCGAGCTCCTCGATGAAGGCTTCGCGGCCGGTGATCGCCTTGTTCGGATGCACGTCCAGCCGGAAGACCTTGGCCAGCATCTCGGAGTAAGGCCGGAGCAGGCTCATGTCGATCCCCGTGTCGACGCCATAGAGGATTTCGAGACAGGCCACGACCTCTTCGAGGGCCGGCAGACCGCAGTGAATGGCGATGCCGTTGATAGCGACATCTACCCCCTGCGCCCCTCCGAGTACGCTGTTCACGGCAGCCATGGTTCCCTGGCCGTACATGTTGTGGATGTGCGGGCAGATCGGCACATCGCGGACCAGGTTCTGATGCACCTGCTTCATGAGATGGCGCCAGGCATCCGGCGAGGTGGCGCCGGTGTTCTCGTGGATCCCGAGATACTCCACATCGGTCGAGGCCAGTGTGTTTATGCGCTCTACGATCTCGTCCACCGTGAGGTTTTCGATGCGGGCCCCCATGGTGGCGGTCACCTTGACCCCCTTCGAGGTGGCGTAGGCCTGCCACTCGCGCAACTCATCGAGGTTGTCCATGGTGATATCGCGGGTGCTTACAGACACCGCGTCGGCGCCGTTGTCGATGGCGTGGTCGATCGTCTCCTTGGTCCGAAAGGCGGTTCCCACCAGCATGAAGTCGTGATCCTTTTCGGCGATCGCGGAGAACATCTTGCGGAGCTTCGGCGACGAGGGCATATTGCCGTGAACGAGGTTCACTTCGATCCAGCGAACGCCCAGCCGGCTGGCCAGCTGGGTCAGCTCCGCCACGTCCTGAGGGTTGTATTTGGCCCCCGGCGTGCCGGTGATCTTGCGGACCGTCGAGTCGAGGATGCCGATCTTCCCGGGTGCGCTCCAATCGCCCGAAACCTCTTCGGTGAAATTCAAGGGGTTGGTCTTCCATCTGTTGGGGTTGATCGCGATTCTGGACATTTTGAGCCTCCTACCACGACGATTGCCTCGAACAGTCGACGGCGACACGTTCCGTGGTACTACCGTTGGATTTCGATGTGCTAACTTTAGCACCGAGGTCATGAAAGGGCAAGATAGCGAAGCGTTAATGAAGCAGCTGCTGATCGAACCGGTTGCGGGTTGCACCGTCCAGGTTGGGAGCCTGCTGTCGATGATGGAGCTGACACGGGCGTCCACGCGTGCGCTCGTCGCGAACCTTGACCGCCCGCAGCTGAACTGGCGTCTGGATGCCCAGGCGAACAGCGTCGGGATGTTGCTGGCCCACATCGCCGCGGTCGAAAAGCTCTATTGGCTGCGCCACCTCGAGCGGCGTGACCCTACCCCCGAAGAAGATAGCTGGATCACACCCAGGAAGGAGCTGGGTCAGATGGGCTTCGAGGCCACCCGCAGGCTGCAGCTCGACGACTACTTTCGTGATCTCGCTAGGGTACGCAGGCAGACGGTCGCTGGGCTGCGGCAGCTCGACGATGAGGTGCTCAATGCCCCCTTCGCATGGCGAGGCGTGCGCGTGAACCTGCACCGCCAGTTCTTCCACGTCATGGAGGACGAATTGCGGCACTGCGGCCAGATTCGCTTTCTGCTGAAGCGCCTGGTCCAGGACACCTGAAAGCCGGACCCAGCTGCCGGCTCATAGAACGCTTACCGCGCAGCTACTCGAGATAACGCCTGAAGAATTCGATGACGTCGGGGAGCATCTGTTTCACGGCTGCTTCGGATCGCGCGTACGGTCCACCCGTGCTGACGTACTTCTTGTACCAGGCGGGTTTGTTGAAACTCCGCAGGCGCGTCACGAGGGCCTCACGCTGGTCCGGACTCGGCTGGCCTGGGGGATTGTCCTGGTCGACCACCAGCAGCGGCAAGTGCGCCTTCTGAGCGTGGAGGATCGGGGAAGATTGGCGGTACAGATCCCGATTCTCCTGCGGATCTCCCAACATGTGCCGCAGCAATTTGACGGTCGCCTGCCCACCGTTGAAGGCGTAGTGGTGCCAGTCGGCGTAGCCGACACGAGACACGGCCGCCTGGAAGACTCCCGGAGGGGCGTACATCGCCACCGCCATCGCCATCGAACCGCCGTAGCTCTGACCTGTCAGGCCGATCTTTTGGGAATCTGCCAGGCCCTGGGCCACCAGGTACTCCGCTCCGGCAACGAGATCGTTCAGGTCGTCGACGGCCCAGCCGCTCTGGATCTTCTCCTGAAACACCTTCCCGTACCCCGAACTGCCACGAATGTTGGCCATCAGCACCGTATAACCACGTTGCACGTAGAACTGAACCACCACATGCATCGTGTCCCGGAACTGGTCCCAGGGTCCGCCGTGCACCTCGATGATGGCAGGACCGGGAGCGTCGGTCGCCCCGACCCCTCGGTACACGTACGCCGGAATGAGCGTGCCGTCGAAACTCTCGTAGTGCACCTTCTCGGGCCTGGTGAATTTTCGCGCCAACCCGGCAGGCATCGAGTCGGTCAGCTGACGTAATCCTGTAACGACAATGCCGCCAGCCTCCGTGGCCACATCGGCCACCCACACGTCGGCCGGCGCCAAGAATGACTGGTACAGGAACGCGATCCGGGCACCGTCGGGTGACCATTGTGGGTGGGAGGCGACGCCCTCATCGGCCGCAGCGATCAGGGTGGCGTCGCCGCCATCGCGGGACACGACCCGCAGCTGGACGTTTCCGTCACGGTTCGAGAGGAACGCCACCCGCTGACCATCTGGCGACCAGCAAGCTTCGCCACAGGTGATCGAACCGCTCTCGCACGCCTGATCGAAATCCTCGGGGTGAAGCGGCGTCGGCGCGGCGGCAGCGGTCGGTTCGAGCGCGGTCTGCCAGTAGTTGATCCAGTTGCTGCGGTGGGACCTGAACAGGAGGCGGGTGCCGTCGGGAGAGATCTGGGGGTGGCCGAAGCGGCGGCCGAGCTGATAGTCGAAGAAGTCCTTGTCGCCGGCGACGATCCGCTGGCTCGAGGACCGACGATCGGCTACCACGATCTCGTGATCTTCCCACGACGCGCTCAGTCGGACGAAGGCGATCTGATCGCCGGCAGGCAGGTAGACCGGGTAGTGCTCGAAGCGATCCGGGTCCGAGGTCAAGCGCCGCCAGGTCCCGTCAGGAACCCCGATTTCGAAGACGTCGTAGCTGCCGTAGCGGTTGCACGAAATCGCCATGGTCTGGCCGTCTGGCGCCCAGCTGGCGGTACTGACATCGGCCTGAAGCGTCGTCAACTGGCGATCGTCGGCCCCCAGCTCGCTCGCCAGCGGATGGAGCCAGACCTCTTGGTACCCGCTACGGCTCGACAGGTACGCGAGCCACCGACCGTCGGGAGAGAGCCGCGGTGCCTGCCCCCCACTGTCGACCGTCAGCCGCCTGGCAGGGCCACCCTCGGGCGCCACCCACCAGAAATCGGAGCCGCCACTGACGCTGCTCCGGAAGATGATCCCGGAGCCGTCAGGGAACCACTGGGGCGTATCCAGCTCCACGCCTTGATGGATAGCCAGGATCTCATCGCCCGATAAGGGTTTCGTGGCTGGACGCGATGTTGCCGAGATTTCTTCGTTCACTGTAACCGTACCTCCCAAGTGCCTCTAACGTTCCGAAGTCGGTGGCTCGCTCCAAGAAGATGCTCCGCCAGAAGGTGCCTAGCAGCTATGAAGATCACCTGCCCACACCTGTTGCTGTATTGTAACCGCTTCCCCCGACCGCAGGCTGTAAATCCGCCGCTGCGACAAGATCAAACCGGTCTGAGGTCTGCAACGCCTCGAGACTCGCTTTACCGCCATTGCCGCCCCCAACGACGGAGGCGCTAAGTTTGGGTGTCATTATTTTTTCACCTGTCAGCTAGCCTCACGCAACAATGCCTCATCCTCATTCTCTCTCCCCGCCCTTTTTTGGCCCTTGTGCTGCACATATGACCACAACCCATTTGGTGCCTTTACTAGGTCGTGGACCACAAGGTGCCATTCAGTGGATGTCAGGTTCCCAGTTACGGCTCTCGCGCGCCTGTGAGGAAGCCCTGATTCGTAGGCGAAAGTTTCCAGATTTCAACCTTGCGGATCGTCATCGGGGCGCCCCGTCGCGGGGAGAGATACCCCTTCAAAGTGTTGCCGCCATCTCGGTAGCCCATGTAGACGCTCAGGGCAGCCTGGCGACCGTTAACGAATACCTCGACCAGGTACTTGTCGATGAAAATGCGCAGTTCAATATCCTCCCCTTCTGGGAGCTGCGCGACAGCAAAAGGTGCCTCGGTTTCACCGACACAGATCGTGCCGGACTCCGGTCGAATCAACACCGGTAGACCTTCGGCATTGTAAGCACCGGTGGTGTCGATGTCAGCGTCGTTGTCGGTGGCGAAGAGCAGGAAACCAAAGCGTTTTCGCTCAGCCTCACGCCTCTCTATGCTGATACGCAGCTCGAAGGAGTCCCCGTCAAGATCGGCTATGTGCCACGGATTCGCCGCCGCATTTCCGGCATCGTCGGGTGATGGCAGCAACAGATTAGTCAGCGTAACGGCGTCGGTACGCAGTGATTCCAGTTCGCGCAGCGGCTGAATACGGAGGGTACCGTCTGCGGCAAGACTCAGCTCACGCGGTAGAGATTGGACGGTCTTCAGGTCGATGGCCGGGTTGGCGGTTGTCAACCAGGCCCACATCACGCGACGGCCGTCCGCTGTAAGGACACTCTCTGGAGCGAAGAAGTCCCGGTAGAGTGGTCGCGTGAGTGGCTGACCAGGGCGCCGCCAATTCATACGCTCGTGGATTTCCGGTACGAACTGCTCGTTCTCGGCATCCCAATCCCCGAGGTAATAGCGGCAACCCATCGTGTGGCTGATGCATAGCAACATCCACTTGTTGCCGAGCCTGAAAAAATTCGCGCAGGAGAGGTCTTCGCCCGCGGCGACGTCGGGCATATCGTGTTTTAGGAAGGGCCCGACATAGGTCCAGTTGACGAGGTCGGTAGATTTGCATAGCGGCTGGTTATTCTTGGCGGCATAGGCGTAGTAGGTATCGCCGACTCGGAAGCAGTCAGGATCACCGAGTAAGCCGATATCCTTGCCGTCAGGACCGCCTTTTGGCAACACCGGGTACGGTTTCTGCCAGCTGCTTAGTTGAGCGTCGTTGGCGACGGCGATGTATGTCTGACGCGGAGCCTCTAGCCCGTAAAACCCTGGCAAGCCTAGGTAGATAGCCGCAGGTCTGCCATTCTTGGTGATGAACCCCGTGCCGCTGAACATGCCGTGGTTGGTAACGGAAGGCTGCAACTTGGTGGGTTGCCAGCTCCAGTGCAACATGTCCTGGCTGCTAATGTGGATGAAGGAGTAAGACTGCTTGTCCTGCCATGGGTGGCGCAGAATGTAGTGGAGGTGGTAGGTGCCGTCTAGGTAAAAGGCGAGGTTAGGGTCACCAGGGTCACTGTCGCCACCGGGATGCATCACGTGGTAGCTGAGAGCCAACGCGTCAGATACGATCGCGCTGTCGGATTGTCTCATATTCGTGTCCTCCTTACGGATGTGACATCGGCTTAGGCTTCATGCCTACAACCTAAAGCGATTGTGATGCCTCAATCAAATCGAAGTCTAATCTCCGGCCGAGTTGCTGTCAAAAACGGCTAGCATCACAACCAAGCATCCTAATCCGTAAGGTAGCGTCCAAATGTGGACTCGACCCAATCCCGGGCTCCTTGTGTCTCCTCCGGGCCCTCCGTGGTGATCCTCCTCCCACCAAAGCCATCACATAAGCTGGTGGTCCTTTGACCCGCTTTCCGCAACTTGGCTGAAAGGGACCTGAGAATTGGTGAAGTTGAAACAGAAGATCATGTGGAGGCCCCCTCCAGCACAAGAAAGGGAATAACTGGGGTGTGACGGCACGAACGGTGTCTTGCTTGTACCTTTTAAACCTTCTTCTGGCGGAGGAGACAACCAAGGGTTGGCTCCGTAGCCCCTGAAGAGACCACCGGAGGGGGGCTCTGAAGGACCCCGGAAGAACCCTGACCGAAGGGAAGGGGTCTGAAGGGGCCATAAATCTACCTCCACTTGTCTGAAGGGGCACCAAATCCACTACCACTACCACTAATTGTTGAACTTCCCCCAAACCTCCCTTCCCTCCTTTCCCTTAACCCTCCCTCCTAATTCATCCCCCCCGTGAGGTACACTACTTTCACCGTTTTCTCAAGCTTTTTAGGGAGACACTTTATGGTCACGATCAGTCTTGAGGGGAAGAAAGGTCTCGTCCTCGGCGTTGCCAATCAGCGTTCGATCGGATGGGCTATCGCTCAGCCGTTGGCGGAGGCGGGGGCACAACTGGCGTTCAGCTACTTTGGGGAGCGCCTGCGGCCGAGTCTGGAGAAGCTCACCGCCGACCTCGACGATCCGCTGCTGGTGCAGGCCGACAATACCCTCAGCGACGACAACGACAGGCTTTTCGAGGCCATCGGCAGCGCCTTTGGGACGCTCGATTTCGTGATCCATTCGATCGCCTATGCGCCGGCATCCACGTTCGCAAAGCCTTTTGTGGAGACCAGCCTCGAGGAGTGGCAGACCACCATGAACGCCTCGGCCTACTCGCTGGTGGCGACAGCCCAGCGGGCCGCGCCGCTGATGAACGACGGTGGCAGCATCGTCACCATGACCTACCTGGCGGCCGAACGGGTGGTGCCGCACTACAACATGATGGGCGTCGCCAAGGCGGCTCTCGAGGCGTCGGTCCGTTTCCTCGCCTACGATCTGGGTCCGCAAGGCGTCCGCGTGAACGCCATCAGCGCCGGCCCGCTGCGCACCCTGGCCGCGCGCAGCATCGCCGGCTTTGCCGACATGTATAGCACTGCCGGTGGCCTTTCGATGCTGAAACGCAACATCACCCAGGACGAGGTCGCGAGTCTAGCGCTGACGCTGGTCAGCGACCAGCTCGGTGGCGGCATCACCGGCGAGACCATCTATGTCGACGCCGGCTACCACGCCATGGGGATGTTCCTGCCGCAGGAGGATTAGGGTGGCCGGCTGCCACCATAACGCGGGCTCATGACCGCGGCCGAAGCGCGTGACGAACGGCTTTGGTGGGGGACGTTTTCCCTTTTGGAAGGCGAGCTAGGGTACTGGCAGGTCGGCCCCAGCGAGGTGTGGGTAGGGCGCCTCAGCCACGAGTGGCAGCTCCACCACCAGCAGGGCGACGATCCCGAAATGGAGCGCGTGGTGGTAGAGGTTCCCAGCGCCGACACCGCCTTCCCTGAAGGCATCGCGGTCGACCGCTTCACCTTCGCCAACACCGGCAGCAGCCTCGAGGTCCAGCCGAGATTGGCGGACCGGGCGGTGGTGGTGCGCCCGGTCGATCCCGTCTACGTGATGGCCGGGGAGGTGGTGACGCTGTTCGTGAGCACCCCCCTGTGGCTGCGGTTTGCCGCCGGCGACCCCAGCACGACGCTGATCGAACTGCCGAGCTACCGGCCCTCGGACACCTGGTTCGGGGCCTCCACCCGGGAAGGGGAGCTGTGCTACGCGAGTCGCACCGCGGCCCGGGTGCGGTTGGACGATCTGCCGCGGCCGCCGCATCGGGCGGTTACCCCGGTGCGGATTGCGAACCTCGGTGGCGACCATCTGCTGGTCGAGCGGGTGCGGTTGCCGGTCGAGTATCTGGCGCTCTATCGCAGCCTTGGGGGCAGGTTCTGGACGCAGGCGGCCACCCTGAAACAGGAGGGCAAGGGCGAACTGAGCGAACTTGAGCTCGGCTCCGGGCCGCCCACCGAGGCCGGTCGGGCCACCGCCATCGCCGAGCCGCGAGAACGGGCCGAACAGGGTCTGCTGCTAAGGGCCTTCAGCCGCCTCTTCAGCGGCGAGGGACGGTCGAACGTCGAAACGTGAGGTGACCGCGTGACCCAGGTGTTGACAACCCTGCAGACGTTGGTGGCTTCGGTGGCCGCGAACGCGCTGGTGGTGGCCATCATTCGGGCTTCGCTGCTGCTGGTGGTGGGGCTGGTGCTGATCCGCTTCGTTCGCGCGCTGATGGAGCGTAGCCTCAGTACCCGGCTGGCCCAACAGCAGTTGACCCTGGCCCGACGTGCCGTGACCTACACGCTGTTCCTGCTGTTCCTGGCGTCGGCGCTGCGCGAGCTCGGATTCAACTTCGGTGTGCTCCTCGGTGCCGCCGGTATCCTCACGCTGGCGATCGGTTTCGCCTCGCAGACGTCGGTCTCCAACATCATCAGCGGCCTGTTCATTATCCTCGAGCGCTCGATCGAGGTGGGCGATGTGATCAAGGTCGGCTCTACCACCGGCGAGGTCATCGCCATCGATCTGCTCTCTACCAAGCTTCGAACGTTCGACAATCTGCTGGTGCGGATCCCCAACGAGACCATGATCAAGGCCGAGATCACCACCCTGACGCGGTTCCCGATCCGCCGCCTCGACCTGCGGATCGGGGTTGCCTACAAGGTGACCTGCAGCAGGTCGAGCAGGTGCTGCTGGCGGTGGCCGATCGCAACCCGCTAAGTCTCCAGGAACCGCAGCCGCTGCTGATCGCCCGGGGCTTCGGCGAATCGTCGATCGACTACCTGTTGGGTGTATGGGTCAAGCGCGAGAACTTTTTGGAGCTTCGCAACCAGATCTACAGGGAGATCAAGGAGGCGTTCGACGACGCCGGAATCGAGATCCCCTTTCCGCAGCGCTCCGTCCACGCAGGCAGCACCAGCGAGCCGCTACCGGTCCGGCTGGTCGCTGCCGACGAGGGGCCGTTCGACCCCCCGAAGGCTTAGGGTTGCCCGAACGGTATACTGTAGCTTATGCCCGACCTGTTTTCCTGGACCGGTGCCCTGGGCCGATGGCGTTGGCTCCCCTGAACCACCGCCACTCGGTTCGATGTGGACCGTGTTCCCCTACGCACTAGCCGGAAAACGAGGATTACCGTGTCTTCACAATCCAGTCAAAACGTCACCCTCAAGCCCGTCTACCGCGAGGTTCTGGCCGACCTCGAGACCCCGCTTACGGCCTATCTGAAGGTCGCCGGCCATCCCAGCTTTCTGCTCGAGAGCGTCGAGCAGGGCGAACGCATCGCCCGCTACTCGTTCATCGGTAGCGGCCAGCGGCGGCGCCTCGAAGTCCGCGGACCCGACATCACCCTGACCACCCCGGAAGGGAGCCAGACCTTCCACAGCGACGACCCCCTCGAGGTGCTGTGGCAAGAGACGGTCAGGGATGCTGAGCCCGCCCCTGACCTGCCCAACTTCTGGGCGGGCTCGGTCGGCTACGCCGCCTACGATCTTATCCGGCGCTACGAGACCTTGCCCGACGCCAACCCCGACGAGTTCGACCTGCCCGACCTGCTGTTCGTGCAACCCGAAGTGCTGATCGTGTTCGACCACTTCCGCCGGCGGATCTTCATCGTGGTGCCGGCCGAGGTGGGCAACCCGGCCGACGAGGCGCGGGCCGAAGCCCTGGTAGAGGAGACCTACCTGCGGCTGCAGGGTCCGCTGCCGGGGGTGCCCGGCGACCGGGCCGGCCGGCGGGTATCGTTCACCAGCAACTTCAGCAAAGAGGCGTACATGGCGGCGGTAGCCAGAGCCGTCGATTACATCCGTGCCGGAGACATCTTCCAGGTGGTACCGAGCCAGCGTCTCAGCGCCGAGTTGGGCGTGCACCCGTTCGCCATCTACCGCGCCCTCAGGACCATCAACCCCAGCCCCTACCTCGGCTACCTCGATCTGGGACCGGTGACGCTGGTCGCCTCCAGCCCCGAGAGCCTGGTGCGCAGCGATGGGATCACGGTCGAGACGTTGCCCATTGCCGGAACCCGCCCGCGTGGTGCCACCCCCGAAGAGGACGCGGCCCTGGCGGCGGAATTGCTGGCCGACGAGAAGGAGCGGGCCGAACATGTGATGCTCGTCGATCTCGGCCGCAACGACTTGGGTCGGGTGTGCCGCTTCGGCTCGGTGCGGGTCGACGACCTGATGCGGATCGAACGCTTCAGCCACGTGATGCACATCGTGTCGACCGTCTCCGGCGAGCTGGCCGAGGGACGGACGCCGCTCGACGCCCTGGCGAGCACCCTGCCGATGGGCACCGCCAGCGGGGCTCCGAAGATTCGCGCCATGGAGATCATCGACGAGCTCGAGCCGGTCCGGCGGGGCCCATATGCAGGGGCGTTTGGCTACCTCGCGGTAGGCGGCGCTATGGATATGGCGCTCACCCTGCGCACGGTGGTGGTCGCCAACGGTCGTCTGCACCTGCAGGCCGGCGGTGGGGTGGTGGCCGACAGCGATCCTGAATTCGAGTACCAGGAGACCCTGAACAAGCTCGCCGCGGTGCGTATGGCGGTCGAAATGGCCACCGAGGGGTTGGGCTGATGCTGCGGCTGCTGGTGGTCGACAACTACGACTCTTTTACCTTCAATCTGGTGCAGTACCTGGGGGAGTTGGGGGCGAGCCTCACGGTGTGGCGCAACGACAGTTTCGAGCCTGCCGATGTCGAGGCGCTCGCCCCCGACGGCATCGTCATTTCGCCTGGACCCTGTACTCCGGCCGAGGCCGGCCGTTCGGTGGAGGTGGTGCAGCGCTTCGGGCCAACCGTTCCCACCCTCGGCGTCTGCCTGGGACACCAGTCGATCGCCGCGGCCTACGGCGCCAGGGTGGTGCCGGCCACTAAGATCATGCACGGCAAGACCAGCCTCATACGCCACGATGGTAGCGGTCCTTTTCAGGGACTCGACCCCGAAGTGGTCGCCACCCGCTACCATTCGCTCGTTGTCGAGGACCTTCCCGATGAGTTGGTAGCCAACGCCTGGACGGATGACGACGGCGTGCAGGTCATTATGGGCGTTCGCCACCTCAGGCACCCCGTGTGGGGCGTGCAGTTCCACCCCGAGAGCATCCTCACCGACGACGGTCACCGCATGCTCGCAACCTTCCTGCGCGCCTGCTGACAGGGGAGACATGCTCGAGATCAGTGTGGTGACAGCCAGCAGCAGGCGCCGCGACCTGCTGCTCGCCAAGCTCGCCTCGCTCGAAGCACAGACGCTCGAGCCCGAACGCTTCGAGTGGGTGGTGTGCCTGAACGGCCCCGACGATGGCAGCGCGGCCGCGCTGCAAGCGGCCACCCCCCGGTTCGCCATGACCGTGTTGTATCACCAGGAATTCCTCTCCCCGGCAGCGGCCCGGAACCTGGCCGCGGCGCAGGCCACCGCCCCATTCGTGCTTCTCAGCGACGACGACTGCCTTCTCGAGCCTGGCTGCCTCGCGGCCCACCTGCACTTTCAGAAAACCGTCCCGGACGCGGTCGGCGTGGGGCTGCTGCGCCTGCCTGAGGAGCTGCGGGACGCGGCCCGCCGCGAACCGTTCGAACAGGTCGCCAGCGTCTCCGGGCGGGTGCTTTGGACGGCCGCCACCGGCGCCAACACCAGCGTGCCCAGCGCCGCCCTGCAGCGGGTTGGCGGCTACGACGAGTCCTTCGAAACGTACGGCGGTGAGGATCCGGATCTCGGCTTTCGGCTCAGGCGCGGAGGTCTGGCCTTCCGGAGGGTTCCCGGTGCGGCCGCCTTCCATCACGGCAACCAGCTCGGCGCTGAAGGCAACGACAAGGCCTTTCAGGCCGGCCAGGCCCACTGGCGCGTCTACCGCAAGCACGCCAGCGCAGAGGTCGGCCTGCTGCTCGGGGTTCACCCCGCAGTGCTGGCGCTGAAAGCGCTTGTCGTCAACAGCCTTACCGGCCGCTTGGTCCGACATCCCCGATTCGCCTACGAGCTCGCCTACGCCCGGGGCGCCCGTGACGCCAGGCGCCGTGGTCTCGACTATGATGCGGCACCGATGAAGGTGCTACGAGGTGACCATGACTGAAGCTGCCGACATTGCGCCGCTGCTCAACGAACTGTTCTCAGGGGTCCGTTTGAGCCGTGAACGGGCCGCTCAGGCGATGGGCGATCTCATGGATGGCCGGGTCTCGGAGATTCAGGCCGCCGCGCTGCTGGCCGCTCTTCGGACGCGCGGGGAGACCGTAGAGGAGATCACCGGCTTCGCCGAGGCGATGCGTCAGCGGGCGGTGGCGGTGCCCTTCGAGACCGACGGTCCGCTGCTCGACACCT
The DNA here is from genome assembly GCA_963662295.1 of Trueperaceae bacterium. Lineage (GTDB taxonomy): Bacteria > Deinococcota > Deinococci > Deinococcales > Trueperaceae. The sequence continues at coordinate 1,534,518 of OY759346.1, read as the reverse complement.
GCGGGACCGGCGGGACCGGGCTGAGCACCCTCAACATCAGCACCACCGCCCTGTTTGTGGCGGCCGCCGGCGGGGTGAAGGTCGCCAAGCACGGCAATCGCGGCGTGACCAAGCGCTCCGGCTCGGCCGATCTGCTCGAGGCGCTGGGCGCCCGCATCGACCTCTCACCCGAGCGACTCGCCCAGGCACTGGACGAGGTCGGGGTGGCGTTCCTCTTCGCCCGCGCCCACCACCCCGCAATGAAGTTCGTGGCGCCGATCCGCGCCGAACTCAGGGCCCGAACCGTGTTCAACGTGCTGGGACCGCTGACCAATCCCGCCAACGCCAACCGCCAGCTGATGGGCGTGTACGACCCCGGCCTAACCGAGACCATCGCCGAGGTGCTGGCCGCATTGGGCGTCCGCCGAGCGCTGGTGGCGCACGGCGATGGCATCGACGACTTCACTGTCAGCGGATCCACACAGGTCAGCGAACTGCGCTCCTCGGGCGAGGTCGCCAGCTACCAGGTAACACCAGAGGACGTCGGGCTCGAGCGTTTCGATCGAGACGAGCTGACTGGCGGCGACCCGAGCGACAACGCCGCCGACACCCGCGCCATCCTGGCCGGCGAGCTGGGGGGAGCCAAGCGCGAGATCGTCCGCTTCAACGCTGGTGCGGCCCTCTACCTCGCCGATCGCGCCGACGATCTACGCGCTGGCGTGGCCCTCGCCACCGAACTGCTCGACAGCGGCGCAGCACTGGTGAGCCTCGACCGCTACCTGGCTTTCACCAGGGCGTAGCCCTCTTTGTCGGGTATACAGGTCCCCACCCCCTCCCCGATGGGGCACAATGAGGGGATGTATTCGTGCGACCATGTCCCCAGCAGTTGGGGGCCTTGAGGAGGCTGGACAGCATGAGCGAACAAGAGATCGGCAGCGTCACCGTCAAGACCGGCTTTGCGGAGATGTTCAAGGGTGGGGTCATCATGGATGTGGTCGACGCCGAGCAGGCGACCATCGCCCAGGACGCCGGCGCCGTGGCGGTCATGGCGCTCGAGCGCGTGCCTGCCGACATCCGTGCCCAGGGCGGGGTGGCCCGCATGAGCGATCCCGGCATGATCGCCGCGATCATCGAGGCGGTGTCGATTCCGGTGATGGCGAAGGCCCGCATCGGGCACCTCGTCGAGGCCCAGGTGCTCGAGTCGATCGGGGTCGATTTCGTCGACGAGAGCGAGGTGCTCACCCCCGCCGACGAGCACCATCACATCGACAAGCACCCGTTCACGGTTCCGTTCGTGTGTGGCGCTACCAACATCGGCGAGGCGCTTCGGCGTATCGGCGAGGGTGCCAGCATGATCAGGACCAAGGGGGAGGCCGGGACCGGCAACGTGGTCGAAGCGGTGCGGCACGCCCGCAGCGTGCTCGGCTCGATCCGCACGCTCGTGGCCACGCCCGCCGAGGAGCTGATGGCGTTCGCCAAGGAGCACGGGGCCCCCATCGAGCTTGTCCGCTACGTGCACGAGCAAGGAAAACTCCCAGTGGTCAACTTCGCCGCCGGCGGGGTGGCGACCCCCGCGGACGCGGCGCTGATGATGCAGCTAGGGCTCGACGGGGTGTTCGTCGGCTCAGGCATCTTCAAATCCGCCGCCACCGAGACCGATACCGCCAAGAGACACCAGGCTTGGTTCAGACGCGGCCAGGCCATCGTGCGGGCCGTCACCCACTACAACGACCCCGATATCATCGCCGAGGTGTCGCGCGATCTCGGCGATGCCATGGTGGGGATCGACATCGACACCCTTTCCGAAGAGGAGCTGCTGGCAACCCGGGGTTGGTGACCCCGGAGGCTAAGGCGCTTCTCACCGGGGTGCTGCTACACTGACGCTTGTGAAGATCCTTCAGGGTCTGTTCCTGGTCGTTCTGGCGGGGGTGCTTTCGGTCGCGGCCCTGATGGGCGCTTCGTCCCTCAAGTGGGCCCAGGAGCTGCCCTCGCTCGACGAGCTGGACGCCTACGAGTTCACCGCCACCAGCCAGGTGTTCGCCCGCGACGGAACCCTTATCGGCACCATCCTGCCGACCGTCGGCGAGGAGCGCGAAACCACCAACCGCATCCCTGTTGGTGTCGACGAGATCTCGGCGGCCGCCCTGCAGGCCATCGTCGCCTACGAAGACGATCAGTTCTTCAACCACTACGGCTTCGACCTGCCGGGTATCGTTCGCGCCTTCTACGAAGAGTTTTTCGGCACTTCGGGACGGGGCGGTTCGACCATCTCCACCCAGGTGGTCAAGAACACCGTCCTGCAAAACATCCGTGACGACCGGTCGCTCGAGCGGAAGGCCAAAGAGGTACTGCTCGCCATCGAACTCGAACGGCGCCTGACCAAGGCCGAGATCCTCCAGCGCTACGTCAACCTCAACTATTGGGGGGGAAACGTCCACGGCCTGCGGGCTGCCGCCCAGACCTACTTCGGCAAGGACCCGATCGAGCTGACGCTGGCGGAGGGGCTCTATCTGGCCCGGCTGCTGCCGGCGCCCAACGACCGTCACAACGACTTTCGGGGCACCCGCGCGAGCATGCGCGAGGTGCTCGACAAGATGGTCCGGCAAGGGACCATCAGCGCCGCGATGGCCGAACGCACCTGGCACGAGAATCTGGAGCCGCGAGGGTGGGCGGTCGGCTACGACAGCGAAGGCAACATCGTATCGCTCGAGCGCACCGGCGAGGATGTGCTGGTCCAGTCGAGCGTCAGCTCTACGCTCTCCGAGCACGTGCTGTTCGCAGTCCGCAACTGGCTGCGCGATCGCTTCGGAGACAATGTGGTCTACGGCAAGGGCGGCCTGCGGGTATTCACGACCATCGATATGCAAGCCCAACAGTCCGCCATCGAGGCCTCGCTCAACGCCGATCTCCCGGCGGGGGCCCAACTCGCGATCGTCGGCATCGACCCGGCCACCGGTGAGGTGCTGGCGATGGTGGGCGAGAAGCTCGAGGCCGGCGTCTCCGAAGGGGAATTCAACCGGGTCACCCAGGCGTTCCGGCAGCCGGGCAGCTCGTTCAAACCGATCGTCTACGCAACGGCCATCGAGCAGGGCGGCTTCCACCAGGCCCAGATCCTGGTCGACGAGCCGACCACCTTCAACCAGTGCGGGCCCGAACCCTGGGAGCCACGCAACTGGGACAAGGATTACGACGGCTTCCAGACGGTTCGCGAGCACCTCAACCGGTCGCGCAACATCCCCGCCGTCAAGGCGCTCGAGGCGGCCACCGCCGTGGCCGTGGCCGAGCGGGCCCGCGAGCTGGGCTACGACGTGGCTCCGTTCTGCGCGCTGGCGCTCGGCACCTTCGAGGCGACCCCGCTGACCCACGCCTCCGCCTTCGCCGCCTTCGCCAACGACGGGGTGCTGGTCGAGTCGCACTTCGTCAGCCGGGTCGAGGATGCCGAGGGCAATATCTTATACCAGGCGAACCCGAGGCGCACCCAGGTGTGGACCCCGCAGACCGCCTATATCATGCTCGACATCCTTCACGGCAACGTCACCGACCGCAACCCGTTCGCCCTCAGCTGGCGGGCCGACCTCGAGGGCCGCTGGGTGGCGGGCAAGACCGGAACCACGAACGATGACCGCGATATCTGGTTCGTGGGCACCACCCCGAGCCTGGTGGCTGCGGTGTGGATCGGCAACGACGACAACAGCAGCATGGCCCGGAACACCGTCGCCGGCGAGATCGTCACCAGCTCGCGGCAACCGATCTACGTATGGCGCGACTTCGTGGAGGGAACCCTGCGTGGGGACCCCGTCAGCGACGCCGGCTATCCCGTTCCCGAGGGGATCGTCTTCCGGCCGTTCGATCGCAAGACCGGGGCCCTCAGCTCCGGCGCCACCGTCGGCGCCTTCCTGAGCTCCACGGACCTGCGTCAGCAGGGCCTGCTTCCCCAGATCACGATCTCGATCCCCATCGACACCGAGACCGGCCTCCGGGCCACCATCGACACCCCACCGGAGCGGATCGAAATCATCGATATCAGCCCGGACGCGATCGAACAGTACCTGCCTCCGACCCCGTGAATCGTACGTTGACCGCGGTGGCGGGCCTGACGGTCGGCCACTGGACCGCGTCCGAGGCCAGGACCGGATGCACGGTGGTGCTCTGCCCCGAAGGCGGCTGTCTGGCCTCGGGCCTCGTTCTGGGGAGCGCCCCCGGGTCGCGCGAGAGCGCCCTCTTGGCCCCCGAGAAGACGGTCGAGCGGGTCGACGCCGTGCTGCTGACCGGCGGCAGCGCCTTCGGGCTGGCGGCGGCCGACGGGGTGATGCGCTGGTTGGAGTCGCGCGGGCGCGGTTTCCCGACGCCGTACGGCCCCATCCCCATCGTCCCAACGGCGGTCCTGTTCGACCTGGGTGTCGGCCGACCAGACGTGCGGCCGGACGCCGAGGCCGGTTTCGCCGCCGCCGAGGCGGCCAGCGCCGACCCGGTCCAGGAAGGACCCTTCGGGGCCGGAACGGGCGCCACCGTGGGCAAGTTCCGCGGCTTCGAGCGGGCCTCGCCCAGCGGCGTCGGCAGCGCCGCCCTGACCCTCGGCGGCGCCACCGTGGCCGCCCTGGCGGTCAGCAACGCCGCCGGCAGTCTGGTCGATCCCGACAGTGGGGAGCTGGTCGCAGGACCCGAACTGTTTTCGACCGAAGAGCCCGACGCTCTCACGCTACCGGAGGGCACCAACACCAGTCTGGCGGTCGTCGCCACCGACGCGCCCATCAGCAAGGCCGCCGCCCGCGCCTTGGCTCAGGCTGCCCACTTCGGAATCGCCCGGGTTACCCGCCCGTCGCACACCACTGCCGAGGGGGACACCACCTTCGTGCTCTCGACCGGACGTGGTCCCGCGCTGCCCCTCGGGGGCCTGTCGGGCCTCTCCGTGGCGGTGCAGCAGGTGGTGGCCGAGGCGCTGCTGCGCGGCGCTAGGGCGGCCGCCTGACGGGTCGTTCGAGAAGCTTCGGGCCCGCCCCGGGCATGCCATGATGAACGCCATGGCCACGGCCAAAATAGGCGTACTGGCACTGCAGGGAGCGTTCCGCGAGCACCGTCTGGCACTCGAGCGACTCGGGGTCCAAGTCGTCGAAGTGCGATTGCCGGAGCACCTCGAGGGGCTCAGCGGCCTGATCGTTCCCGGCGGCGAGTCGACCACCATGGCCAAACTGATGGCCACCTATGAACTCGACGACGCCAGCGCCCGCTTCCACGCGGACGGCGGGGCGGTGTGGGGCACCTGCGCCGGCGCCATCGCCGTCGCCAGCGAGATCGTCGGCTACCCGGAGCAACCCAGGCTGGGGCTGCTGGACATGGTGGTCGAGCGCAACGCCTACGGGCGGCAGGTCGCCTCTTTCGAAACCGACCTGGTCGTCGCAGGGTTCGCTGGCCCCTTCCACGCCATCTTCATCCGCGCCCCCCGCATCGTCTCGATCGGTCCCCAGGTCGAGCTGCTCGCCGGCTACCAGGGCGATCCGGTAGCGGTGCGCTCGGGACGGTGCATGGCCACGGTCTTCCACCCGGAACTGTCGGGCGACGACCGCTTTCATCGGTATTTTGTGAACGAGGTCTGCGGCGTTCCAGAGCGGTCTACGGTGCCGTGAGGGCCAGGCTCCGACCGAGCAGGATGGCCCCATACCCGAGGACCACGTTGGCCACCAGGTAGGCGAGGGACCATCCAAACCGGTTGCCTGCTAGCAGATAGAGATCCAGTTCAAAGGTCGAAAACGTCGTGAAGGCACCCAGGAAACCGGTGGCGAGCGCCAGCCGCACGATGGGTGCAAGCTCCAGGCGGACCGAGAAGATGAGCCACGACAGCGCCAGCGAGCCGAGCACGTTGACGGTGAGGGTGGCGAGGGGCCCGGCGATGGCGACCTGCGGCTGCCACAGGCGAATCAAGAGCGCCACACCGTAGCGGCCGAGCGAGCCGAGGGCGCCGCCCAGTGCAACGGCGAGAAAGGCCATCAGTAGAAAGAGGGGAGAGCGCGATTGAACAAATGGGTTGGCATCTGACGGGGGAGTGTACCAGAAGCGGGGGCAAAGGGATTGGCGGGCATCATCTGATGCAGGGGTTTTTCAGCGTCTGGATTCGTTTGAAACAGGTCGATCGATGCCCCTCGGGGGCGGATTAATCATTAGACGATCAAGCCTACACTCAGCAGTCAGCCTCACCGTGTCGTGAGCTGTAGGATCTCAAGTCTGTTTCTTCTTAACTACCCTGGCCGGTACGCCCACCGCAATAGAATTGGGAGGTACCGGCTTGACTACAACTCCGCCGGCGCCGACCACGCTCCCCTCTCCTACATCGTTCATGACGACCGCGTGGGAGCCGATCCAAACTCCCCCACCAATGTGCACCTGCTTTGGTGGTAAGCGGGTCTGTTCAACAGAATCTGATAACCCGACGTGCTGGTGACGACCACTGAGCAGCGAAACGCGCTGGGAGAACGAAACGTGATCGCCGATGTCGGCCAGCCCGATCATGCAGTATGGGCGGACTTCGACGTGACTTCCGACACAGGTTTTTGGGTTCAGGAACATGGCCCCGAAAAAAACCATAAGGCCTTCTCCACAGGATGCGAGGGTACGCTCATAAAAAGTCGGCGCATTAGCATTCCCAACTGAAAGGGTGCCAAACTGAGTAGCTCGGCGTAAAAGCGAAACCGAATATGTTGTACGCTTTCATCTGCTTGTGACGCGCGAACCAGCCAGATGAATGGATAGACCGTAATCAATATCAGGCTGGTCAGGATAGGCTTCAGCATCAACGCAATATAACTCAGAGGGCATAACAACTCAGGAAATTCTTCATTGAACTGCACGAACTTCCGTTTGATGTCCGTTTGTCAAAGGGCGGTTGTCACCTCGTGAGCATTAGTCACCTCGTGAGCATTAGGACTAGACGGTACCGGCTGAGGGTACCGAGGGTGCCGCCGCGAGATGGCCGTTACGGTTTAGGCCGCACTCCTAGTTCCCGGCACCAAATCTGCTATCGGTTACCACTATTTTGTACTCTCGACGGTAGTTGGCTGGAAGCGGTAATGACCTTGAAGGCGGTAGTGGATGACAGCCCCTTACAGCGGGTTGCGCATTGAGTGATCGTGCTTCATGCTGAGGCATGGCGCACTCTACCGACCTCCGAGAACGCATCGTAAACGCCGTCCTACACAAGCGTTACACCCTCCATGAAGCCGCAGACACGTTCGACGTTGGAACCGCCACCGTCAGTCGCTACCTCCGCCGCTACCGCCAAAGTGGAGATCTCACCCCCAGAACCTCCCCGGGCCGCCCCAGCGCCCTCCATGAGCACCAGGCATGGGTTGAGCAGAGCCTCATCAGCAACGACCTCACCCACGACCAGCGCTGCGACCTTTTCTTGGAGAGAACCGGCGTCCGCATCAGCAGAGCGACCATGTGCCGCTGGGTACAGAGATTGGGATCGACGAGAAAAAAAGACGATCTACGCGAGTGAACAGAATCCAGAGGCCCGGTGGAGGTTCCTGGCTTGGATCAGAGGTATTGACCCGCACCGGTTGGTGTTCGTCGATGAGAGCGGCTTCAACGTCGCCATGACCCTGCCCTACGCCTACGCCCCACGTGGACAACGTGCCGTGGGTAGGGTGCCGAAGAACCGTGGGGAGAACACCAGCCTCGTTGCAGCGATCAGTCTCGATGAGGGTGTGGGTGACGCGATGACGTTGACCGGAGCGGTGGATGGCGTGGCGTTTTTAGCGTACATCGAGCAGGTCATCGCTCCGAAGCTGAGGCCGGGGCAGATCGTGGTGATGGATCAGCTGGGGGTGCACCGCAAACCGGAGGTGCGGGAGGCGATCGAGGCGAGGGGGTGCGAGTTGGTGTTGTTGCCTGGGTACAGTCCGGACTTCAACCCCATTGAGTTGGCTTTTTCGAAGATAAAGGCGTTCGTGAAAGCTGTGGGGGCGAGGACGAGGGGAGCGTTGGACTCTGCGATCGCGGCTGCGCTATCGACGGTGTCGTTGGGGGATGTGTTGGGTTGGTTTGAGCATGCCGGAGTCACCAATCACTCATTCTGAGAACCGCTGTATTGCGCCGGCAGAGTCTGGATGAAGAGGTGTATGGCTTCCAGCTCTTCCCGGTTGAATTTGGCGAAAGTCTCCCATGGCATGCGCTCCGGGTCGAGTTGGCCGTCGTATGGTGTAACGCCCGTCGTCACCGCTGTGATGAACGCCTCGGTAGACCAACCTGCTGCCTGCACGGTAGGAGGAACCTCCCCGACATTGGGGTCGCTCCCACCCATCATGTCGTCGCCGTGGCAGAGCGTGCAGAGACCGGCGGTCGCAAAGTACGCCCCGTATTCGGCGGTCGCGCCAATTTCCGGCCTGACCGGAAACGGCATGTCATGCTCGATGAAGTCCGCTGGAAAGATCTCCCCAAAGACTCCCAAAGGAAGCAGGGTTCGGCCCAAGATTCCCACCGTTCTTGCCGGCGTTGGGGTTTCGTCGGGCGCGAGGGCCTTGAGGTAGGCGATCGCTGAACCCAAGTCTTCCTCACTCCAGTTGATGAACACCTCGGCAGGCATGATCATGTAGGGCTGACCATCTGGGTTCACCGCGTGCCGCAAAGCGCGCACGTAATCGGCGTCGCTGAAGGCACCCACGCCAGCCTCCGAAGGCGTGATGTTCGGCGCGTAGACCGTCGCGACGCCCGCATCGGAGAACATCAACTCCCCGGACAGGCCGTCGCCGTGACATCCGGTGCAGATAGCGTTGACCAGGTATTCCCCCCGGGCGAGCGAGATATCGTCGGCAGGGATGGTGATGGCTTCAGCTTGGATGTCGAGCGTGCGGGTGAGGAGCCTTGCTGAGACGATGTTCAGGACGACGACAGCAACGACGACCAGGGCGACGACGGAACCGAGGACGATACCGACCCACTTGAGTACTCTTCGCATTGCTATCTCCCTACTTTGGAATCGCGTGCGTTCCCTCTGTATGTCTGGGTGACCCGGCGGACGGGAATCAGGTTCCTCCAATCGGTCGGTAACGAGCTTACCTTGTCTCCAACTGTATGGACAGAGCATCCCGAAAGCGTTACGATCCGGGGCAGCGACGGTTTTCGTAACACCTCTGAGCTTGGCAGCTTGACGCCCCTGGCGCGTGGGGAAGCCTGGATAGCTTTGGCCGGCGACCGAGAGTATCGGTTTTTCTGGATGGGTACATTATAGCAAAATCCGGTTCTGAAAGGTCCGAAAACGAATACCGACAAGCAGGCGTGCCTGGCCCTATGCTGCTATGTCGGCTGACGTGGAGGCGCTCCCGCGGGAGCGCACAGAAGTATTCGGGAGGAGTTCCGAGTGTTCAGAAGAGCGACCGAAGGAGACTACGAAGCGATCGAGGCACTTTCCGAGGCGATTTGGGAGGACGATGCACGGGTGATGGAGGGGCGGCCCCCCGGGTGGAACCGACGCCTTTGGACCGTTGGCGCCCATATGACATCCGAAAAGCTTCCGGCGGCAACGACGCTCGTCGGGGAGGTGGACGGTCGGGTTGTAGCCGCTGGTACCGTGGTGTATCAGGATCGAGAGTTGCGCAACAAGATAGCCATCCACGTGGCCCCGGAGTTTCGGGACCAGGGGCTAGGCGAGGCGCTGTTCGAGGCTCTCGACGCTGCCAACGACGCCGGACCCTACCTGATCAGGGACTTCGGCGATCCCGAGATGATCAAGGTGTTTGAATCCCTCGGCTTCCAGGTGATGAATCAGGTCACCGAGGGCCGAATCGATCCTTCGAAACCGGCCACGGCCGAGTGGATCGATGGTGTGCTGGCCGCGGCCAGGGACGACCTGCGCATCATCCCGCTTGGCGAACAGGCAACACGCGGCGAGATCGCGCAGCTGTTGGAAAGGGGCAGACAGCGGGCGGGCGCTCAGATTCTCAAGGCCCCGCCAAGCGACGACGAGGGGCTCGACAAATTCCTCGAAACCGCCTTGCCGGGAACGACCTTCCGTGCCGTCCTGGAGGGGCAGTTGGTCGGTGCTGGGACCCTCAACGCCCCCATGTTTGACGAAGACCCAGGGGGTGCCTATCTGGTGTGGGTATCGGTTGAGCCCCCCGATCTGCCTGACGGCGACATCGTCGTCGCGGCGCTCGTCGCCCATATGCTGGACGCGGCCCGGCGGCAGGGCCTGCGGGTCTATGTCGAGGGCGCCTCGACCAATCCTCTTCTTAAGGCATGCCTCAACGCCATCCCGGGCACCGAACTCGAGGAGGGTCTGACGATCCTGATCAGCGACCCGCAGGTTCCGAGCTCGTGAATGTGCCGGGCGCGGCCTAGCGATTGAGCATGGGGAACAGCGAGGGGACGATGCCACCGGGGTGTGGTGCACGTCACCACTCGACCAGCATCCAGATCTCCGGTTGCCAGTCGCCCTGCTTCCTGCCGATGGCGGTGTAGATGGCAGCCGCCTGCTTCAGGTGATCCATCTCCTCGACGTGATGGCCACCGGCGTGGAGGAGATCGGCGGTGTTGTTGAGGAGTGCCGCCTCGCGGCGTCATGGTCCTCTACGCAGACGACGAGTCGTTCACCTTCATGACCCCGCAAGGTCACCTGTTCGCCGGCTGGATCACCTTCAGCGCCTTCGAAGACGAGGCCACCACAGTAGCCCAGGTGCAGGTACTGATCCGAGCCAGCGACCCCCTCACCGAAGCGACCTTCCGCCTCGGCTTCGGCCACCGCATGGAGGACAGGTTCTGGCGCACCACCCTGCTCAACCTCGCCGAGCACTTCGACGTGCGAGGGCAGGTGAGTCAGCAGGTGTCCTGTGCCGACCCGAGGATTCAGTGGTCCGAAGCGAAGAATCTGTGGCATGGCTCAGCGATTCGGTCAGCGTTTTACACGCCGATTCGTATTGTTCGGAGGGTGTTCCAGAGGAACAAGATCAAGACCTAGAGGCCATCCATGTCATAGCATAGGGATGGGATGGGAAGAAGGTTGGCAACGCGTTTGTCACCCATCACGAAAAGCCGAACTAGGAGGCCCAGGAATGAATAGCAGGCCGTTTTTCGAGCGCGTTCAGCTCATGGAACCCATGGGGTGGTACTTAGAGGTAACCAACTCGGGAGCGGTGCTCAACTTTGGAGGCGCGGCGCATCCATCCCGCATGCCAGGCGGTATCGATCACGGATATCCGCGGCTCCATTCTCGTTCCCGGAGCCACGATCGAGGGAGCACCTGGACGTTGGAAGAGGAAAAGTGGTGGGAGCCTGAAACGAGAGGCCACAGTGCCAGCGTCGTCGATCGGACGACCGGCGAGATCTTCCTGTTCAACGGGGGCACCTGGCCGATCGACGACGACCACGGCGAGCCGGTTTCCGAGAGTTGGATGATCGTCAACTACCGGAAGGGCCTGGAGATGGGCGCTCGGATGATCATGGAGAGGAGCCGAGAGGACGGCCGGAGTTGGGAACAGGTCGACCTCACCGATCAATTTTTCACCTATCCCGGAGCCGGGCTCGCGTGGTTCATCGGCGCCGGCATTCAGCTTCAACATGGAGCACATGCGGGGCGCCTGATCGTACCGGGCCGATACTTCGCGAAGGACATCGAGGAGGTCGACCCGGAGAAACACAACATCCTCCACCAGCACGAATCGTTGGGGCCGGTGTACGACGATGGAGACGGGCAGATACCTCAATGTCTGACCGACGAGGCGCACAACGCAGTGGCCTACAGCGACGATCACGGGCAAACCTGGCAGTGGGGGGGAAGCTCTCAGGGGTTTTCAGGAGAGTCCTGCATCGTCGAGCTTTCGGATGGGTCGGTGTACATGAACAATCGCAATCACGATCCCAGATCGCTTGGCCATCGGTCGTGGTGCATCAGCCGTGACGGTGGCGAGACGTTCACCGAGTTCGGCGTGGACGAGACGCTCATCGAGAGCAGGTGTCACGCGTCACTGGCGCGATACGTCGACCCGGCTGGTAGCGAGCCGGATCGTATACTGTTCTCCAACCCGCCGGTGTTCGAGGGGACATGGCAGTCACCTTCACGGGGGTGCGGCAAGCTTTGTCGAATCAATCAGACAGTTCGCGTGAGCTACGACGACGGCAAGACTTGGCCGGTGTCCCGTCGTGTCGCCGAAGACGGCGCTTACTCGTCACTCGTTGTGCTGGAGGACGGAACCATTCTCTGCGGCTTCAAGCGCACCGTGTACAGGTTCAACATGGCGTGGCTGGAGCAGGGCGCGGCACCACGGTGAGTGTCGTAGCTGAAAAGAGCCGACCCAGGGTTTATGTCAGCGACCTAGCGACCAGAGATATCCCGGGACTGCGATCATAACCATGCCGTCGGATGGCTGGCTAGGCGATGTCTTCGGGATCGATATACGCGCCAACGAGGTGGCTCTTCCCCGGATCATCGCCCAAATTAGTGTAGTCGACCAGGAATATTCTACCGTCGTTCAGAAAAACCCAGGAGGAGTACCCATGATCCGGCGAGGGCTTCTGGTCTGGATGGTTTTCATGGATCTGGATCAAACGGTCTCGCTGGTATTGATCGGGCCATTTCCCTGAGTTCGCGCTCCAGGCAAAGGAGAATGCCGGCTGTGTCGGATTTTTCACCTGGTAGCGTACCCGTTTCCAGAAGCTCACGCCCGTTTCGCCAAACTGACCGAACAGCGTACGTCTATCGAGGCGTCCCCCATGGTGGTCGATCACCTGATTCTCCTCCCGAAACACCGCCGATTGGATCACCGTCTTGCCGTCCACTTTGACCAGGAGCAGGCCTCCCCGGTGGTGAATTGACAGGGTGCGGTAGCGGGAAAAGTCCTCGACCCGGTCCAGGTCGGGCCTGTCCGGTGTCAGGGTAATCCGGTCCTTCGACAGGGAGAGTACGATCGGGCCGCTTCTCGCCAGCAGTTTCGACACCGAGATAAAAGCGACTGCTTCCCGTTGCGGGCCGTCGATCATCACTTCCGCTTCGAAAAGCACCTCGCTCTTTGATGATTCCGGCGGCAACAGGCAATACCGGCATTCATGCCCAGGTGCATTTCTAATTACCAGAGCCTCCTCGGTGAGCTCCGCCCGATACGCCGTTCGCGGCCCACCGATCGCGTACGTGCCGGCCTCCGCCTGAAGGTCGCCTGCCCATGCGTAGGTTCCGAGCCCACCGTTTACGTTTCGTCCTGTCACCAGAACCCGCCCGTCGGGAAGCTGTTTTGCGTAGGGACGGTGGATCGCAAACGGCATCATCTTCGGGTCCGTCCAGGTCATCCCGTGGTCTTCAGAAAAGGAGACAAAGCTCGGAAACCCGCCGGAGTGGCTTTCCCGCATTACGCAGGCGAGCCCAGTTCCGCCGTCGAGGACTACGAGCGCTCCTTCGCAAAACCTGTGGTATCCATCGTGAGCGATGGTCGCCTGTTCGTGCCAGGTGACCCCGTTGTCATGTGAACAGGAGATGATCTCGGCATACTCCTGAGCTTCCTTCCTCATCAGATGAGAACAGACCGCAAGCCGCCCGTCGGCCAACTCCATCATCCTGTCAGGCTCGAATCCGCTGATCGTCGATCGTTGCGGTCCGCTCCAGGTAGATCCGCCATCGTCGCTCCAGTACAGGGAGTTGCCCGGCGATTGATCCTCGTGAAAATGGCCAAAATCGTCGTGGTCGACCACTACCACGAGCCGACCGTCTGAAAGCAGCGACAGCCGCGGGGTGACGAGACGTTCGTCTCCTCCCCGGAGATCGGCACGATCCACCTCCGCGAGCTTGCTCCAGCGTTGGCCATTATCGTCACTGGATAATAGGGTGAGGATTTGCTCCTCGACCGACCAGTGGGCGTCGTTATCGGCGTAGATTAACAGCAACCTTCCCTCCGGCAACCGGACTACGTCGGGGTTCTTGGTAAAACGCCCAGGGCTCCGCCAAATCTCGAACACCTTATCTTTACAGCGGGTTGCGCATCCACCGTAAACGCCGTCCGCGAGCTTGCTCCAGCGTTGGCCATTATCGTCACTGGATAATAGGGTGAGGATTTGCTCCTCGACCGACCAGTGGGCGTCGTTATCGGCGTAGATTAACAGCAACCTTCCCTCCGGCAACCGGACTACGTCGGGGTTCTTGGTAAAACGCCCAGGGCTCCGCCAAATCTCGAACACCTTATCTTTAATGGATCGCGTGTGATCGTGCATAGGCGATCCTATCGCATGAACATTCCGCCGCTCACGTGCAGCGTCCGGCCGGTGACCAGAGCAATTTTCTCTGAGATATCGATGTCTCCTGTGGTCCTACGCGTGCCTCTTCCAGCCATGCCATGTTGAATCGGCGGACACTGCTACCAATTGCGCACCGGGGGGTTCCATCGCCAAGTGCCACCAGTGAGGAATACCCGCCCTCCTCGTCGATGCGCCGGGACAGAGGCCATGTCTTGCATATCCTGCTACTCTTTGTTTGTCTAAGTCCCCAACCCCACATTGTTCTTTTCCAAGACCCTCTCGGCCCGGTATGAAGACCTGACCAGTGGTCCCGATACCACCTCGAGAAATCCCATCCCCAGCCCCTCTTCACGGTACGCCCCAAACGCGTCCGGCGTGACCCAGCGTTCGATCGCCAGGTGATTCTGGGTAGGCCGCAGATACTGCCCAAAGGTGACGATATCGACCCCTATTTCGCGCAGGTCGCGCATGGTTTCGGTGATCTCCTCGTCGGTCTCGCCGAGGCCGAGCATCAGGCTGGTTTTGGTCAGCACCTCGGGGCGTGAGCGCTTGGCGTAGGCGAGTACCGCCAGGGTCTGCTCGTAGCTGGCCCTGGGATCGCGGACCGGGTGGGTGAGGCGCCGCACCGTCTCGACGTTCTGGGCGAAGACTTCGACGCCGGCGTCGAGGACGAGCTGCACGTGGTCGCTGTTGCCCTGGAAATCGGGGGTGAGCGCTTCGACCGCGGTGTCGGGGTTGAGGCGCTTGATCTCGCGGATGCAGGCGGCGTAGTGGCCGGCGCCGCCGTCGGCCAGGTCGTCGCGGTCGACCGAGGTCAGCACCACGTACCCGAGCCCCATGACCTTGACCGATTCGGCGGCCAGCCGCGGCTCATCGGGGTCGAGCAGGCCCTTCGGGTTGCCGGTGGCGACCGCACAGAACTTGCAGGCCCTGGTGCACACGGACCCCATCAGCATCAGGGTGGCGGTGCCGGCGTTCCAGCACTCGGCGAGGTTGGGGCACATCGCCTCCTCGCAGACGGTGGCGAGCCGGTTCTGGCTGACCGTGCGTTTGATCTCCTGATAGCGTCCTCCGGACGGCAGTTTGACCTTGAGCCAGTCGGGTTTCGCCTCGCGTGGGACGGGCGGCGCGTTGCTCGAGCGCACCCCGTCGAGGACCGACTTGACCTCGTGTTTGAAGTCCCTGGAGTTGATCATACTGGCACGCTCTCCAAGAAGGTTCGTTCCATGGCCTCGATCAGTAGCGGTTTTACCTCGTCGAGTTCGACGCGGCGGCCCAGCAGCTCGCTGAGGCTGGTCATGCGCCTGTCTGTCAGGCCGCAGGGCACGATGGTATCGAAGTGCCGAAGGTCGGTGTGAACGTTCATTGCGAAACCGTGAAAGGAGACGTCGCGCTTGATCGCGACCCCGATCGCGACGACCTTGCTGTCACCCACCCAAACGCCGGCATAGCCGGGGCTGCCGACGGCCGCGATACCGAAGTGGGCGAGAACCTCGACCATCGTCGCCTCGAGTTTACGCAGATACTCGCGCACCAGGCGCCCGACCCGCAGGATCGGGTAGCCGACCAGCTGGCCCGGTCCGTGGTAGGTCACGTCGCCGCCGCGCTCGACGTCGTAGAGCGAGAAGCCCTGCGAGGCCAGCGTCTCCTCGGGGACCAGAAGGTTTTCCCGGCCCCCCTTCTTGCCGAAGGTGATGACGGGTGGGTGCTCGACCAGCAGCAGCGTCGGCGGGGATTCGCCCGCCACCACCGCCGCGTGGGTCTCGAGCTGCAGCTCCCAGGCGTCGCGGTAGTCCATGCGTCCCAGCTCGCGAATAGCAAACGCATTCACAGAGCCACCATAGCAGGGCAGCGTGGTGGCGCTTGTTGCCTGCCACGTGGCAACACGACGTCGACAAAGAGGGTCCTGGGCAGCCTGGACAAGCCCTGTGGAGGCTACTGCCCGAGCCGGAAGATGGCGCCGCCGCGGTGGTCGGCGAGGTACAGTTCGCCGGCCTCGTCTTCGCCAAAACTGGACACGCTGAAACCGGCCTCGAGCAGCACCGAGGTTTGCCAGCTCCCGTCGGCTGCCGGGACCACACGAAAGACCAATCTGGAAAGGTAGTCGGCAAACAGGTAGTTGCCCTCGAGGTCCGGCAGGTCGGCTCCGCGGTAGCGGTAGCCTCCGGTAATCGACCTGCCCCAACCCGAGTTGTGATCGTAGCTTACGATCGGCTCCTCGAGCCCGCTTCGGTCGCAGCCGCTGGGCGGGTCGAAGCAGTGTTCCCCCTCGGTAATTCGCCAGCCGTAGTTCTCGCCGCCGGGGCTGCCGGCGGGCTGCCGGTCGATCTCCTCGGCCCGGTTCTGGCCGACGTCGCCGATGAAAAGGTCGCCGCTGGCGCGATCGAACGAGAAACGCCAGGGGTTGCGCAGGCCGTAGGCCCAGATCTCCGGCCGGGCGCCGGCGACCTCGACGAAGGGGTTGTCGTTCGGGATCCCGTAGCCTGCTCCGTCGGCGCACCCCTGCAGGCAGTCGATATCCAGCCTCAGGATCTTGCCGAGCAGGGTGTCGAGCCGCTGCCCGGCCTCGAGCGGGTCCCCACCGGAGCCGCCGTCGCCGAGTCCGACATAGAGAAATCCGCTGGGGCCGAAGGCGAGCTGGCCGCCGTTGTGATTGCCGAAGGGCTGTGGCCAGGTGAGCACCACCGTCGCCGAGTCGGGGTCCACCAGGTTCGGGTCGTCGCCGACCTGGTAGCGGGCTACCACCGTGTCGCCGGCGGTATCGGTGTAGTAGACGAACAGCAGGCCGTTGTCGCGGTAGCCGGGATGAAAGGCCAGGCTCAGCAGGCCGCGCTCGCCTCCGTCCCTCACGAGGGCCCGAAGATCGAGGAAGGGGGTGTCGAGCAGGCGTCCATCCTCGACCACCCGCACCGTGCCACGCTGCTCGGTTACGAACAGCCGCCCCGACCCGTCTCCGGCGTGGGTGATGGCGACGGGCAGAGCCAGGCCGCCGACCACACGTTCCAGCGTTTGGGCCCAGCCCGTCGAAGTGAGCACAAAGGCGAGCAGGACCACCAATAGCCACCGTTCAAATATCATGCCGGGTAGCATAGCCAGCGCCCGGATGAGAGTCATTGGTGGCCGCCTTCAGCTGCGGTCGGTAGGTGCCTCGCGGTACGACCCGTCCGGCTCCAGCGTCGGGAACGGCGCCGCAAGCCGCAGTCGGGCGGCGGCCTCATCCGGATAGAGCCAGGCGAACGCCGCGTCGTTGATCTCGTCGGTGGTTAGCCGCGGCAGGTCGTAGAGACCGGCCGCCCGCCGCTGCCGCTGCGCCTCGAACAGGATTACCGCCGTTGCCACCGACACGTTGAGCGAGCGCACCATGCCCAACATGGGGATGCTGATATGGTGATCGGCTACCACCGCCGCCTCGTCGCTGACACCGCGCCGTTCGTTCCCCAACAGGACGATGGTCGGCCGGGTGTAGTCGACCTCGCGGTAGTCGAGGGCAGCTGGCGACAGGTGGGCCGCGAGCAGCTGGCTAGCGCCGGCGGATGCCAGCCGCGCGAGGGCCTCTTTGAGGGTGCGGTGGACCCGCAGCGATATCCATTTTTCGGCGCTGGCGCTGGTGGCGTTGAAGGTGGGAAGCCCGCCGGTGGGGTTGATGGCGTGCACCGTACCGATACCGACTGCGTCGGCGCTGCGCATCATGGCCGACAGGTTGTGCGGTTTGAAGACGTCCTCAGCGAGGATGGTGAGGTCGGGTTGGCGGCGCTGCAGAACCTCGAGGATACGCTGGTAGCGGTCGGTGGTCGGCATCGTCCTAGAGCATACTCGCCCGGTCGATTCTTGGTCTTGAGACCGGTGTCTGCCGGCGCCACAATACTTGACACAACCGAGGTAAGACCGTAACATCGTGGTTGCCTGTTTCGCAGCAGCGCCGAGGTGGCGGAATTGGTAGACGCGCTAGCTTGAGGGGCTAGTGACCTAATTAGGTCGTAGGGGTTCAAGTCCCCTTCTCGGCACCATCGCACCGGCCGCACGGCCGGTGTCTTTCTGTGCCCGCGGAGCCGTGTTAGCGTGGGGTGTGCCGACCGAAGCCTTCCCCTTCAAACGCTACCGGCAGGGTCAGGGCGAGGCGCTCGAGGCGGCCCGGCAGGCGTTCGACGATGGCAAACGATTCGTGGTGATCGAGGCGCCCACCGGTTCGGGGAAGAGCGCCATCGCCATCACGCTGGCGCGAGAGGCCCGCGACGCGTATCTGGTGACCGCCCAGAAGATCCTCCAGGACCAGTATGGCAGGGACTTTCCCGATGTGGCCGTCATGAAGGGGCGGAGCAACTACCCCTGCCTGGTGGCCCCGACCCACGCCGCCGCAGCGCCATGCATCGCCGGTCGCCGCTTCCCGGAGTGCGACGCCTGCCCGTATTTCGGTGCCAAGGACGTCGCCGTCGCAGCCGACGGGGCGGTCATGAACTACGCCTACTACCTGGCCGAACTGAACTACTCCGGGGGCTTCGGCGCCCGCGAGTTGCTGGTGCTCGACGAGGCCCACAACGCCGAGTCGGCGCTCATGAACTTCGTCGAGGTTCGCCTGTCGGATGTGGCCCTAACCCGGGCCGGCATCCCGGAGCGCTTGCCGCCGCCGCTGGACGCCGAGATGCTGTTCGACTTCGCTGCCGAGGTCATGCCCCAGCTCGCGCTCCGCAGCCGCGAGATCGAGCAGCGGCTGCGGAGCGAGCGGCTTCCAAGCGACCTCGAGCTGACGGCTATGCAGCAGAAGCAGTGGCTCGACAACCAGCTGAAGAGGCTCGAGCTGCTTCAGCTCAGCCGCGATGAGGACTTCGTCGAATGGGTTGTGGAGCGCCGCCGGGGCGACGATGGCGAGGTGGCCACCTTCAAACCGGTTACCGTGGCGTCGTTCGCCGAACCGCTGCTGTTCCACCACGGCAAACGGGTGCTGATGCTGTCGGCCACCATCCTCGATGCCCCCACCTACCTGCGGAGTCTAGGGGTCGATCCGGACGAGGTTGCGATCATCACCGTGGCGTCGATCTTCCCACCCGAAAACCGCCCGCTGTTCGCACGCCCGGTCGCTCGCCTGACCCGCCACTACCTCGATCAGGACCTGCCCAAGCTGGTTGCCGAGGTGGGCGAGATCCTCGACGCCCATCCGGACGACAAGGGGGTGGTGCACGCGCACAGCTACAAGATCTCCGGCCACCTCGCCCGCAACCTAGCCGAGCGGCACCGTGACCGCCTGGTTACCCACTACCGCAGCGATGGCCGCGACGCAGCTCTCGAAAAGCACCTGTCGAGCCGCGAACCGACGGTGCTGCTCACCCCCAGCATGACCGAAGGCATCGACCTGCCCGGCGACCTGTCGCGCTGGCAGGTGATCTGCAAGATCCCGTATCCCTACCTGGGCGACCCCCAGGTGGCGCGCCGCAAGGACCTCGACGGGGCCTGGTACGACTGGCGAACCTGCCTGACGATCGTTCAGGCCTATGGCCGCTCGGTCCGCAGCGCCGACGATTTCGCCGTGACCTACGTGCTCGATGCCGGCTTTCCGGCCTTCGTTCAGCGGCAGCGGCGGCGCTTGCCCGACTGGTTTCTCGAGGCGGTCCAGCAGATCTCACTGGACTAGCAGGCAGGCCAGCACCACAGCGATCCCCTTGCACCCCAGCGCGGTCTAGGTGTTATAGTGATGTTCCTTAATTCTTCTTTCGTAGCTACTACCGACGCCGCTGAAGCTGCCCTGGCATCGCCTCTGCTGTAGGTGTTGTCGCCGGTGGCCCACATCAAACCTGGCCAGGGGCCCTCGCACCAGCGAGCGCCCACCCCCTATCCCTGGAGGCCCCATGCATCGCCTTCGTCGTCGCGCCCCGGACTGGCTCATCATCGTTCTGTTCGTGGTGCTCACCATGGTCACCGCCTTCGCTGCGTTCGAAGCCGGCGCCGATACCGTGCCGGTCCCGGAGATGCCGCTGCCCATCCAGCCCATCCAGGTGGCTCGGTAACTGGGCAGCAGCGAAAAAAGGGAAACACCGTGGCGAGCTGCGACGCTGTAGCTCTGTCGCTCTACGCCTTGACCGCTGCAGCCAGCGGCTGCATCATCGAGAGGTGGACACTGCCCGGTCGTCGATTCCGGAAACCGGCACCGTCGAGGCCGTGCACCGGCTGCTTGCCGGCCGGCGTGTACTCGTGCTCAGTGGGGCGGGAGTCAGCACCGAATCGGGCATTCCGGACTACCGTGGCCCCGACAGGCTCGAGCAGTCCAGCAGGCCGATGCGCTACCAGCAGTTTGTCGGCAGCGACGATGCCCGGCGGCGCTATTGGGCCCGGAGCTTGGTGGGCTGGGGCACCGTCCACCGCGCAGCGCCCAATGGTGGCCATCAGGCGCTGGCCCAACTCGAGGCCAGCGGAGCCATCTCGGGGATCATTACCCAGAACGTCGATGGGCTCCATCAGGCCGCGGGCAGCCGCACAGTACTCGAACTGCACGGCAGCCTGGCGGCTGTGCGTTGCCTCGACTGCCGCCGACTCGAGTCACGCCGGTCGCTACAGACGCGCTTGCTGGGGCTGAATCCGGCGTTCTTCGCTACCCCCCGTGAGATCGCTCCCGACGGCGATGCCGAGATCGATTCGGACAGACTCGATCGCTTCCGGGTGGCCGCCTGCCGGCACTGCCTTGGGACGCTCAAGCCGGACGTGGTGTTTTTCGGCGAGAACGTGCCCAGGCGGCGTCTGGACCGCGCCTGGCAGATGTTCGATGAAGCTGAAGCACTACTGGTGGTCGGATCGTCGCTGACGGTCTTCTCCGGTTACCGGTTCGTACAGCGTGCCGCCCACGAGGCCAAACCGATCGCCATCGTCAACGACGGCCCAACGCGGGGTGATGACGACGCCGCCATGCGGGTCAGCGGTCGTCTGGGCACGATCCTTCCGGAGTTGTTCCGGCACTTTGCTCTTGCCGAGTGACGCTTCGTTGCGCCCTTACGGCGTTTTCATAACGTCTGGCTATTCCTCTTCCGACGCCGCGTCGAAGGGGAGATGGGGCGCCCTCTCGAGATTGGTGCGCAGCACCATGGTGGTCTCGGTGCGCTCCACCCCCTCGAGCATGAACAGGCGGTCGAGAAAGCCGTCGAGATCCTGGGTGCTGGCGACCCGCACCTTGGCGATGTAGCTGTAGGTGCCGGCTACGGCGTGCAGCTCTTCGATTTCGGGTAGCCCAGCGATCCGCGCAACCAGCCCCCGGGCCGGCTTTCGGGGTTGGGGTGAAATCGCCACGTAGGCGCTTATGGGGAGCCCGATCGCGGTAGCGTCGAGGATCGCCCGGTAACCCTGAATCACCCCTCGCTGCTCGAGTTTGCGGATGCGTTCGCCCACGGCAGGGGCCGACAGATCGACCGCCTTGGCGATACTGGCATGAGAGGCCCGGCCGTCCTCGCGGAGGATCGACAGGATCGTCTGGTCGATGGCATCGAAGGGCATGGGTGTGCCGAATGGTATCACAACACGTTCGCGGTCCATGACCTGCTACCCTGGCCTTCGTGCGGGTCCTGTTTATCGGCGACATCTTCTCAATTCCGGGTCTCAAGGCGACGCTTGCGTTCCTGGCTGAGGTGGGTGAGGGCTACGACTTTGTGGTCGCCAACGGCGAGAACATCGCCGGTGGCTTCGGCATCGCCCGCAAGCACTTCGAGCAGCTTCGGCGCGCCGGGGTCGACGCGGTCACGCTCGGCAACCACAGCTTCGACCAAGCGGAAACCGCAAGCCTGCTCGAAGAGACGCCACGGCTGCTCCGGCCGGCCAACTATCCGGTGGGTACACCCGGTCTCGGTTTTGCCAGCTACGCCGTTGCTGGCGGCGGTCGCATCACCGTTGCCCAGGTGATGGGGCGCGTGTTCATGGACCCGCAGGACGACCCATTCGTAGCTGCCGATCGCATCCTCGAGCAGGCTCCTGAAGACGAGCCGGTGCTGTTCGACATCCACGCCGAGGCCACCAGCGAGAAGAAGATACTGGGCTATCACCTGTCGGGGCGTGCCAGCGCCGTGATCGGTACCCACACCCATGTCCAGACCGCCGACGAGACCCTGTTCCGCGGCACGGCCTACATCACCGATGTGGGCATGACCGGTGTGCAGGCGTCGTCGGTCGGAATGAACTTCGCCGAGGTTCACTACCGCTTCACCACCAAACGGCCGCGGCGTTACCGGCCGGCCGACGGCGAGGCCACGGTGTGTGCGGTGGCGTTGGAGTTCTCGGGCCGCAAGGCGGTCGCCATCGAGCGTATCCAGTGGCGCTCGGCACCCGGTTAGGAGGGGGTCGTGAGCGAGATGACCAGCGAGCGGACCGAGGTGTTCAGGCAGCTCAGCGTCGACGTCGACTATCTGGCCAGCGCCCTCGGGGAGGTCGTGCGCGAGCTCGAAGGGGAACGGCTGTTTGCGCTCGTGGAGCGGGTACGGTCGATGACAAAAAAGCTCCGCGCCGAGCAGGATCCGGCGCTCAAGGCCGACATCGAGGCGCTGATGGCCGACCTGAGTCTCAGCACCGCCGAACGGCTTCTGCGCGCGTTTACCGTCTTTTTCCAACTCATCAATCTGGCTGAGGGTATCCACCGAGTCCGCGTGAACCGGCTCCGTGAGAGCGAGGCCAGCGACCAGGCTCCACACCGCGAGACCGTCTCCGCTGCGGTCAAGGCGCTGAAGGATCAGGGTTGGACCCGGCGCCAGGTTCGGCGCTTCATGGAGGACCTCGATATCCGCCTGACGCTCACGGCCCACCCCACCGAAGTGAAGCGCTACACCGTGCGACTCAAGCTGGAGCGCATCGCCGAATCCATGCGCACCCGGTCGGAGCACGCCCTGTCGCCGCAGCAGCGCCGGACAGAGGAGGACGCGATCTTCGCCGAGATCGCCACCCTGTGGCAGACTCGAGAACTGTTCGAGCAGAAACCCACCGTCCTCGACGAGGTCAAGAGCGCCCTCTACTACTTCCGCAGATCGCTGCTCGAGGCGGTTCCCAGGCTCATGCTCGACATGCAAAGCGCTCTCGACATTCACTTTGGGCCGGACCAGGACCCACCGTTGCCGCCGGTGGTCAGTTTTCGCTCATGGATCGGGGGCGACCGTGACGGGAATCCTTTTGTAACCCCCGAGGTCACCAGAGAGGCCTACCGGCTGCAGACCGACGTGGCCCTCGACGCCCATCTCGCCGACGTCGACCTGCTGGTACAGCGTCTGTCCCAGTGGGAGCAGCGGGTCACGCTGACGCCGGCGTTTCGCAACGATCTGGCGCAGCTCCTCGAGCAGCACGGCCCGCTGGAGCGCTTCGCCGGCGAACCGTACCGCCAGAAACTCTCCTTTGTCCACCGCTTTCTCAGGGCCGAACGCGCCCGGCTCGATGACGCTGCGGTCGAGGCGTACCCGAACGGTGCCGCCGGCTACGCCGCCGACCTCGAGTCGATCGCCACCACCCTCGAGCAGGGTCAGGGCCGGCGGGCGGCCGAGACATTCGTGCGACCGGTTCAGTACCGCGCCTCGGCCTTTCGCTTCCACCTGGCAGCGCTCGACGTTCGTGAACACTCGCGGGTCCACGAACGGGCCGTCGCGGCCCTGCTGAGCTTCGCCGGGGTCGAAGACGACTATCTCTCTGTGCCCGAACAGGGGCGCATCGAGCTGTTGGCGAGCGAACTTGCCAACAGGCGACCGCTCGCTCCCGTGGAGGCCAGCTTCGGGCCCGAAGCGGATCGGGCGCTCGACTTCCTGAAGGTGATCCGCGAGGTGCGTGGGCGCTACGGGGACGAGGCGGTCGGCAGCTATATCATCTCCATGACCGAAGGCGCCTCCGACGTACTCGAAGTGCTGGTGCTGGCCAAGCAGGCCGGCATGAGCGATCTCGACGCCACCCCGCTGTTCGAAACGCTGGACGACCTCGAGCACGCCCCCCAGGTGTTGGCCGACCTGTTTGCCCTGCCGAGCTATCGCAGGCACGTCGAACGCCGGGGCCTGCAAGAGGTGATGATCGGCTACTCGGACTCCAACAAGGACGCGGGTTTCCTGACGGCCAACTGGGGGCTCTACCGCGCCCAGGAGGGGGTCGCCCGGGTGTGCCGCGAAGCCGGGGTGCCGCTGCGGATCTTTCACGGCCGCGGCACCAGCATCGGGCGCGGTGGCGGACCGGCGGGCCAGGCCATTCTGGCGCAGCCGGCGGGCTCGCTGGGTGGCCGCATGCGCATGACCGAACAGGGCGAGGCGCTGGCCGACCGCTACGCCAATCCCGACCTCGCCCACCGCCACCTCGAGCAGGTAGTACACGCCTTCATCCTCTCCTCGGCCCGCGATACCGGGCCGCTCCCCGAGGTACCCGAAGGCTACCGCGAGGCGATGGACCGGGCGGCGTCTGCGGCCCACCGACGCTACCGTGCGCTGCTGGAGGAGGACGGCTTTCTCGACTTCTACCACACCGTCACCCCGATCGAGGAGATCAGCCGGCTTCATATCGGCTCGCGGCCGGCCCGACGTCGGGGGGAGAAGTCGCTGGCCAACCTGCGGGCCATCCCGTGGGTATTTTCGTGGACCCAGTGCCGCGCCAACCTGCCCGGTTGGTTCGGGCTCGGCAGCGGCCTGCGTGGCTTTGAACCCGAGCAGATCGCCGACATGTACCAGAACTGGCCCTTCTTCAAGGCGATGATCGACTTTGCCCAGATGAGCCTGGCGAAGGCCGATCTAGGGGTGTTCGAGAGCTACCTCGAGCTCGCCCCTAACGACCTCCGAGACCGGTTCTGGCCCGTGATCTCCGACGAGTTTGAGCTGAGCGTCCAGCAGGTCGAGAGGGCGACGGGTGGGCCGCTATTGGCTCAGGACCAAACCCTGGCGCGCTCCATCGAGCTGCGCAATCCCTACGTCGACCCCATCAGCTACCTCCAGGTCGAGCTTCTCAAACGCTTGCGGTCGCTACCTTCCGAAAGTCCCGACCGGAGCGAAATCGAGTACGCTGTGCTGGTGACCCTCCTCGGCATCTCCGCGGGAATGCGCAACACCGGCTAGGAATATGCTCTCATAGGATCATCACGGCCTATCCGTAGGATGGCCGGAAGGAGGAGGGGGAGACCTTCATGCAGCTTCTATTGAGCGGCGGTCCCGTGCTGGTAGCGATTCTCCTGGTGTCGCTCTACGCCCTGTACATCTTCTTCGAACGGCTCTTCAAGCTCTCGCGAGAGCCTGGCGATGCCGATGCGCTGATGGTCCGTGTCAACGCGGCGGTCAAGGAGCGCAACTTGGGGATGGCGCAGCGGGCGTGCGAGCAGCACGGTGGACCGGTCGCCCGGGTTCTCCAAGCGGCTCTCGAGCGACTCCCGTACGGCCGCTCGGCGGTCGAGGCTGCCTTCCAGGAAGCGTCGTTGCAGGAGGAGCAGAGCCTCACCAGAGGGCTGCGGCCGCTCGCCACCATCGCTCAGGTCGCCCCGCTGCTAGGGTTGCTCGGCACCGTAACCGGCATGATCATCGCCTTCTCCGAGATCTCGAGCCAGGGGACCGGCAACCCGGCCGCACTGGCCGACGGCATCGGTCAGGCTTTGGTAACCACCGCCGCCGGACTGATCGTGGCCATTCCCGCCCTGATCGGTCAGAACTACCTCGCCAGCCGGGTCGACGGCATCCTCATCGAGATCGACCGGCGCCGCGAAGAGCTGATGGCCAACGTGGCGCAGGCGGTAGCGGCCCGCCGTGAGTCCGGCGACCGGCCCGCTGCCCGTGCGGGTTCGGCGCAAGGGCTCGCCGGCAACTGATGCGCCGCCGCTCGAGGCGTTTCGTTCGCTCGAACCTCATCCTCGACCTCACGCCCATGGTCGATGTGGTGTTCTTGCTGATCATCTTCTTCATGGTGTCGACCACCTTTATCACCCTCGAATCCGGGCTGCCGGTCGACCTTCCCGAAGCGCAGTCCTCGCAGCCGCAGCCGTCGGACCTGCCGACGGTGACCATTACCGCCGACGAGACCATCTACCTGGCGGGTGCCGAGATCGTCGAAGAAAATCTGGTCGCCTCGTTGCGGATGCAGCTCGACACCAGCGGTTTCGGGGTGGTCGTCCTGCGGGCCGACAAGACGGTGCCCCATGGCCTTACGGTGCGTATCATGGACCTCATCAAGCAGGCCGGCGCGCAGCGCATTGCCATCGCTACCGGAGGCTAGAGCGTGGTGGCTGGGGTGTGGCAGGACCAGGACCGACGCCGTGCTCTGCTGCTGTCGGCCGTCATCCACCTGGCCGGCCTGCTGCTGGTTAGCCTGTATCTGAGCTTGCCGCGGCCGGAGCCGCCCGAGACATTCCTGGTCATCGATATCGGCAACCCCGCGGTGGCCGAAGTCGAGACCTTGGCGCCCGCCGCCGCCGAGCCGGCGCCGGTGGCGCCCACCCCACAGGTCGCCGATCCGGTCGTCGGCGAACCGCAGGCCCGAAGCGAACCCGAGCCCCAAACGGTGGCGCCGGAGCCCGAGCCTGTTACCGCGCAACCCGAGCCGGTCCAGGCTGAGACCCCGCCCGAACCCGAGCCCGAGGCGCCGAGTGAGGTCGAGGTGCCGCGGCCGCCTACCCCGCAGGCTCAGGTCCCGCCCGCCCAGGCCCCACCGCTGCCCGAAGCCGTCGCCGCCAGTGCCCTGCCGGAGATCGACCAGGTGGAGCTCGAGCCGCGGCCGTTGGCCGACGCGATCCAGATTCCCACCCCCACCGCCTCGACCGAGATAACGGCGGCGCGGATCGTCACCCCCACCCCTACGGTCGAGGTCGCCGCAAGTGCCGAGGTGCCGCAGCCGACTGTGAGCGCCTCCGTGGCGGCTCCGGTAGCGGTGCCGACGCCATCGATCGAGGCGTCGGTGGCCTCGGTTCAGGCTGTGCCGCAGCCGGCTATCTCCGCTTCGGTCGCTGCCGCCAGGCCGCTTGCCCTGCAGCCGCAAGTGCAGGTGGAGGCGGGTCGTCCGGTACCTACCCCGACGGTTCGAGCGGCAGTGGCGCTGCCGGACCCAGCCGAGGGAACGCCCGCGCCGGTGGCCGAAGCCCCCGCCGGGGGTGCCGAGGTCGCCAGCCCCAGAGTGGACGATCGTCCCGCCGGCGGGGACTCCGATCGGCCGGGCCAGTCCGTAGAGGACCCGGCTGCCGTGGTCGCCGCACCCGGGGCGGCCGCCTCGCCCGAGGGTGCCGCCGAGGCCTCAGGGGTGCCGCAGCAGCCCCCTCGAACCCCGTTCAGGGAGCAGCGGGACCGTCCCGTTGCGGTCATGATCGACAACGCCGACGGCTACCCTCAGTCGGGACTTCTCGAGGCCAGCTTGATCGTGGAGATGCCGGTAGAGGGTGGCGTCAGCCGCCTGATGACGATCTACGATCGGACCGACCCCGCGTCCGTAGGTCCGGTTCGCAGCGCCCGCCCGTACTTCCTCGAAGTGGCGCAGTCCATAGGTGGGGTGCTGGTACACGCCGGCGGATCGCCCGGGGCGATGGCCGCGATCCAGCGGAGCGCGTTGCCTACCCTGGACGCGCAAGACCATGGAGAGCTGTTCAGCCGTCAGAGTGGTCGCAGCGCACCCTACAACCTCTACTCGGGCGGCGCTGCACTCCGGCAAGCGGTCAACCGCCTCGCCATCGACACCTCGAGGCTCGTTGACGCCTACATCTTTCAACCTGGCGAAGGGGCGGAAACCGCTTCAGGGGCGACCATCCGCTTTAGCAGTATCTACGACAGCGGCTTCCGCTACCTCGCGGACCTGAGCCTCTATCGCTGGCTGCGCAACGGCACCCCCGCCACCGACGCCAGCGGCCAGTCGGTGCTCGTCGACGCAGTCCTGATCGCCTCGATCGATGCCGTAGGACTGCCCAACGACGATCAGGGCCGGCTCTACATTCCCCTCCAAGGAGGCCCCGCAACACTCTTGCTCCGAGGAAACGTCGTCCGGGGACGCTGGATCATGGACGGAGGGGTAACCTTCATCGACAACAGTGGCGAACAGGTGGATCTTGGTCCATTTAAAACGTGGATTACATTTACCCCAATTTACGAAAGAATGGTACTCGAATAAAGAAATAGAAGATTTGGGGCCCCTTCAGACCCCCTACGGGGTTCTTACGGGGTCCCGTTGAGCCTTCCCTACGGTAAGTCTCCCCGGGGCTTACGGAGCCAACCCTTGGTTGTCTCCTCCAGCAAAAGATATTGGAATAACCGGGGTGTGAAGGCACGAACGGTGTCTTGCTTTTTCTATTAAATCTTGTGGCGGAGGAGACTCACGTAGTGTGGCTCCGTAGCCCCTGAAGAGACCACCAAAGGGGGGCTCTGAAGGACCCCGTAAGAACCCGAAGCGGAGCGCAGGGGTCTGAAGGGGACCCACTTCTACTAATCCTTTTTCCCTGACCCATCTCCCTTTATTACCTTTGGACCCATTCGTCGAAAAACAGCCCGTGCATCCGTAACCTGTACCGATCTTCGTGGATGCGCACCTCGAGAAAGACGTATTCGTCCTGATAACCGTTCGTATCCAGAAGAATTGCCCTTCCCTGTGAGGCGATGTTGACACCGCCGCGTACGGGGGTGTGGCCGTAGATGCCGAGTTTGTAGTTGGTGGTCTCGAGAAAATCCTGGTCGTCGTAGATCCAGCGGCGGCGGTTTTGCAGGTAGAAGTCGTTGTCGTAGGTGTTGTGCTCTTCGAGGGGTCCGACGTGCGCCAGGTGGAGCCCTTCGATGACGAGTTCGTAGGGCCAGGCGAGGATCCACTGCCGCAGCGTCTCGTCTAGCTCTCCACCCTGACCCTCTTTCCACTCGCGGTGGGTGACGTCGTCGGTGCGCAGCGGTCCCTGATCCGGTTGCACGGCGTTGTAGTCGTGATTGCCCATGAGGACGACCATGCGGTCGTCGGGGACAGCGTCGTGGAAGGCTTTGACCTGGTGGAGGAAGGCCTCCTGGGCGGCCTCTGCCTTCTGGAGGTGGCTGGGATTGTATTCATCGTAACGCCGGACATTGATCAGGGTGGCGTAGCGTTCGCGGCTCTTGGCGTGGACCAGGTCTCCGAGGAATACCACCCGCACGTCGCCCGTGAGGAGCTTGTCCGTCGGCAGGTGATCGTCGTCGGCGAGACCGGCCTCTGTGAGGATGCGCCACATCTTGTCGGCTTGGGCGTGGATATCTCCGATGACGTACAGGTTCATGAAGCTCCCGCTAGACTACGCCGACCGCTGCCAACGGTTGTCGAGATGCTGAGGCATTGGGCCACGTCAGGCAGGTTGCGGACGCCTCGTCGGGCAAGCCTAGCGGCTGGCCCGCGAATCCAGGATCCGGAGCGGATCGACCGGGGTGCCATCGATACGGATTTCGAAGTGGAGGTGCGAGCCGGTGGAGCGCCCGGTCGATCCGACGAGAGCGACTATCTGCCCCGCCTCAACCGCTTCACCTTCGTATACCAGCAGGTCGCTGGCGTGGGCGTAGTAGTACTCGGTTTCACCCGCGGTGACGATCACCAGATTGCCGAAGCCGCCCATCCAGGCCGCGTAGGTCACG
Organism: Trueperaceae bacterium; assembly: GCA_963662295.1. Lineage (GTDB taxonomy): Bacteria > Deinococcota > Deinococci > Deinococcales > Trueperaceae. Next base: position 1,504,810 of record OY759346.1, on the reverse strand, counting down.
ATGCCACCGGTCGCAGCAAAAATCGCGTCGCCGGTCAGGCCGTCGATGTCGATACCGTTGTGGAAGTTGGAGCTGCCCGAGTAGAGCTGGCGGTAGCCGAAGCGCGAGGTAATCTGGCCCAGCAGGGGCCAGACCAGGGTGGTGGTGGCGGCCGGGACCGGGTCGGCGCTCGAGAACCGGGCGCGGATGAGCTCGCGGCCGGGGACAACCCGCAGCTCCTGGCCGACGGTGATCCGTTCGCTCCGCAGCCCGTTGCCGGCCATGAGGGCGGCGACGGTGGTGTCGTAGGTACCGGCGATCTCCCACAGCGTTTCGCCGCGGTTGACCATGATGGTCTGGGGTACGCTACCGCCGCGATCGGTGGTCGGACCGGCGTAACGCCCGGGGATCGTCAGCTGGTCTCCGGGTCGGATGACTGCGCCGATAGCCAGGCTGTTGGCGGCGGCGATGGCGTTCGAGGTGGTGTCGAATGCCCGCGCGAGATCCCAGAGCGTGTCGCCCGACGCGATCTCGATGACCAACGGGGTCGGCCCGCCGGCGGCTTCGACCTCGATGCGAAGCTCCTGTCCGGGCTTGATGACCACTCCTTCGAGCTGGTTGACGGCGATCAACGCGTCGACGGTCACCTGGTGGGCGACGGCGATGTCCCACAGGGTGTCTCCCGCGGCGACCACCACGACGATCGGTTCGGGCGGTGTCGGCGGGAGCGCCTCGAGGAGGAGTTCCTGCCCGGGCCGGATAACGGTACCGGCGAGCTGGTTGTTGGCGATCAGTTCGTCGACGCTCAGTTCGAACGCCAGCGCGATGTCGTAGAGGGTATCGCCCTCTTCGACCAGGTAGATCGTCGGCGCGGCGGTGGAGTCGCTGGGGAGTTGCAAGACCAACCCGAGACTCAGCGAATCGCTGGTGAGGCCGTTGACGTTCATCAGGGCGTCGACCGTGGTGTCGTAGCGCACCGCCAGACCCCACAGGGTGTCGCTCGGGAGGACGGTGATTTCCTGTGCCGAGGCGAGGCCTAGGGTGACAAAGGCGACGGCTACCAAGCGAGGCAGCAGATGGTGAGCGGGCATCGCCGGTTAGTGTAACAAAAATATTCACTGCGAGGTATTAATTTACGTCGTTTGCTACCTTGATTCGAGGGTAAGGAAAGGGGGAAGGTGGGTTTACTATGACACACCATCCCCGTTACCAGCATACGCTAGAAGACCTGTTCCTCACAGTATTCATCTACATCGATGACTGGCTCAAACCCTACCAGGATATCCTGCCGAAGCAACCCGCCCAGAAGGCAAGCTACAGCGAACTCCTGACCATTGCGGTGGTCGGTGAGGTCCTTGCTCAACCCTATGAGAGCACCTGGTTCTGGATCGTGAGTCAAACCCACCGAGATCTTTTCCCAACGTTGCCTGAGTACAGCCGCTGCCACCGGATCCTGCGGAACGCTGAGAGGCTCGTGGCTGAACTGGCCCTATCGGTACTCCCTGAGAACCGTGTCCACCTGATCGACAGTAAACCCCTGCCAGTGGTGAAGGGCAAACGCACAACCTGGGCGAGGTTTCCCGACGCAGCAAGGGGGTTTAGCACGATGGGGATGGTGTTCGGCTTCAAGCTGCACGCTCTGACCGGTGTGGAAGGATTGTTTGAAAGGTGGGCTTTCGCGGCGGCGAATCACGCGGATGTGACGCTCGCTAAAGAGTTGATAGAAGGCCTTGAGGAGGAGGTGATTGTTGGGGATAGGGCTTACATCGGCATTGGCGTGTTGACGCCGGCGCGGTCGAACATGGCTGGGGATGGGGTGTGGACACAGCGGCTTTCTCGCGCTTGCAATAAGGATCGAGTCGAGTTTCAGCAGCCTGGTGCGGTCACTGACGCTTCACGCGGCGCAAGTGAAGACGTTTTTGTCGCTCAGGACACGGGTTAATCTCAAAATTGCGGCGTTCAACCTGCTGCACTCGGGAGTCCTATTCAGGTAGCAAACGACGTAGATTAGTTGCGAATCTTCTCATGCACTGCAGGAGCAGCAGGAGCAGCTCCCGCCCATACCGTGGTTACCACAAGCGAAGTTTCCGTCGTCTACGTCGATCAAGCCCCGTTTGTACCCGCCGATAATCCCCCGCCCCCGCTCCGCCCGCCGACAATCCCCGGCCCCGCTCCGCACCCATCTACGGTGCACCAAAACTCAGGGCGCTGTTAGCGTCGGTGTGGTCGCGTAGCAGCGCCCTGGGACCTTGTGGCCTCGAAGCTTACGGCACGGTGGGGAATTCACGCACCGGTTCCAGGTCGTCGCCGGTGAGGACCAGTATGGTAACCAGGTCGGGAGCCGCTCCGTTTACCGCGACGGCTACCAGCGCCTTACCACTGGCCCCGAGCGCCTCGAGGTCGATTTCACCGGAGTCGTAGATGATTCCGGTGGTGCCTCCCGGTGCGGCGCGTACTTGGTAGCTGCCTAACGGCAATGGCGTTGGTGCGCCCTTGGGCACATCAACGATATCCTTGTACACGAAGCTCGCCGTAGGCAGTAGAGGTAACGACTTACCGAAAAAACTCAAGAAGACGTCTACGCCGGCAGATGCAGGACTGGCCGCCTCGACTTCAGTCGAGGCCTGGACCACCCGTAATTTGAACAGGCCGGCTCTGGGTGCACTGTCATCTTTAAACACCAAAGCCTCGATGTCGAAGGCGTCTGCCGGATCTGCCGTCCCAATGGCGATCACGGTATAGCTGGCGCCCGCCTCCAGCGTCAGGGTTTCGGTGAGGAGGGGAGTTCCTCCGGTCGTCAGGGCCACCGACACGGTGCGCTCTCCAGGTGCTACTGGCAGGTAGGCTGAAGCGTCCTTGAACTCAACGCTGCTGAGCACCTCGACGCCGTCGACCGACACGTCGACCGGGGCGGATGCATCGCTGACCCCGTGGAGCACCCGCACGCTGGCGGGTTCGACGACGGTAAGGGTGAACTCGGCGGTGGCGCTGGTGCTGTCCTCGGCCATGATGGTCAGGGTGTAGGTGCCGGCCGCGACGGTGTCAGCTACGGCGACGGTGAGGTCTCCGGTGGATGCACTGCCAGCGATGGTTACTGCTGCCATGGTGATGCCGGCTTCCTCCGGGTCGACAGCATTGAGGGTGACGTTTACCGGGCCAGCGAAGTTGTTCTTGCGGTCTAGGGTGACCGTCACGGTGCCGTTAAGTCCTGGAGCGACCGTCAGTGTGGCCGAGTCGAGCGTAAAGGTGAAATTGGTGATGGCGCAGGCAGCTAGGAAAACCAGTATCGTTCCGACGAGGGGGAGTTTCGGGTGCAGGCGCTTCCTCGGACTCATCATTTCTCCTCTCACACAAAACCGCCGAACTTGACGTGACCGACCTCAGAGCGAAGCCGGACTCAGCGATGCAACGGCAATGCAAGACGCAGGTGGTCTGGCACGCTTGCCTTCCACCTCCCTCCATAGCAAAGCGTTACGCCGGGCGGGTCCACCTGGGAACACCTTAGTTACTTGTAGGGCCAAGTAGTATACGCTACTTGTAAGGCCTAAGTAGTATACTCAAGATACACGTAGGGATGTCAGAGAAAGTTTTTTGTACCTCGGAACATTGGACGCTGTTCTCATAGTAGCGGGAAAGAAGTGAGGCCCAGCCAAGGACTGAACCAGGATCGGAGCCTAACCATGACCAGGAGTCTCGTCCTCCGAGGGATGGCAGCTAGCTTGCTAATGCTCATGTTCGTCGTGACGTCCTGCCGCACCGCTGAGAGGCCGCGGCCAGACCTGCCCGAACTCGAGCCCGGGGTTTGGCACCAATTAGCTCCGGGTGGGGACACGGCTTGTGCTAATGGATCCGAGTACAGCTTTTTCGTCTATCCGGGAACTGTGAACAAGCTCGTGATCGATTTCATGGGTGGCGGGGCTTGCTGGGACTACGAGACCTGCTCGAACCCCGCCGGATTCTACTTCGACCGGATCTGGGCGACTCCCGAAGGCTTCCCCGGTATCGAGGGGTTTCCGGGGATCTATGATCATGCCAACCCAGCAAATCCCTTCCGAGACTGGTACCACCTATTCATCTCATACTGCAGCGGTGACCTGCACGCGGGAGACGCCAGGCATCGGTATAGCGACGACACCGGCCCTGGAGAAGACGTCACCATCGAGCACCGAGGCGCTGCCAACGCCGCTGCGGCGCTCGACTGGGCGGTCGAGGAGTTCGAAGCCCCGGAGTCCATCTTCGTGACGGGCTGCAGCGCGGGGTCCTACGGTTCGATCCTGTGGCTGAACGAGATCGCCCGCCTCTTCTCGGATGCAAGCATCAATCAGCTGGGGGATTCCGGAGCCGGCATCACCACCGAAAGCTTCGCTAGCACCGGTATCGCCCGTTGGAACATCGACGGCACGCTCGCGCGCATTCCGGATCTGGGGGACTTAGGGGATCCTTTGCCCACGGATCTGCTGCAACGGGTCTACCGTGCGGTCGGACGGTCCTTCCCGGAGATGACGGTGTCGCAGTACAACACCCTGTTCGATGGGGTGCAGATTTTCTTTTATCAGCAGATGGGAGGCGATCCCATTCTGTGGTCCGGGAAGATGCTGGACTCGCTCGACGCGATCTCAGAGGTTACCGCGAACTTCACCTCCTACACAGCGTTCTACGACTTCGATCCCGATGCTGGAACGCCTCACTGCATCATTACCAAGGACCGGCTTTACACCTTAGAGACCGAGGGCGTGAAGTTCCTCGATTGGATCGGCGATCTAGTGCAGAGCGAGGTGGCAGATCGGGTCGCTCCGCTCAGCGGCGGAACCTCGCCTTAGCATGCCCCCTGACCTCCCCCGGTCACTGTTGCCCAAAACTGAGGAGAGTCTTGACGAGGCGGTGGCGTTGTTGGCGCACCTTGAGCAGGAATGGGTTGGGGCGAACCGTGTCCCTGCTGAACTCTTTGTGTGCGGAGGCGTTCGCTGCGGCTGTGGATTGGGGAAGACCTTGGACGATGTCGCGCGGGAACTCGTCGGGTCATACGCGGCAGAGCGTCTTCTAACTGCATCGCCTCTGCCTACGCTGGCACCAAGCCGCGAAGAAGACGGTTTGCGAGGCGCTGTTTGCGGCGCTGCCTCCTTGCGCCCGCAGGTGGCCTAAGGACTCCCGCCCTTTCCCCAAGGGCGGGATGTTTTACGCACGTTATGCACGGTACCGAAATGGTGCCTTTAAGACGCCACATCCGGACGAGCGAGGCCACAGGTGAAAGCACATAGTACTCGGTCAACCCATGTCTCGCTGTGCGAAGCCCACACGCCCAACCCGACTTGGGTGTAGGGCAGAGCCGTGCCCGGCGTTCCCTGCTGGCGGCAATCGTTCCTTAGCTTTCGGCCTGCAAACGGCTGACGACAGCCAGCATCGCCGGTGCAACGTCGGTGTGGTGATGAACGATCTTCCATGTCCCGGCTTCTTGGCGATAGACGTTTGTGACGCGATGTTCTATGGAGCAGGAGTATCGCGCTTTCTACGGACATCGTCCAGGACGGGTTGATCACCCCGTGAGGAGCAAGAAACACCGGTCACGAAGGCAAATCTCAGACATCCGCTCGTCCTGGAGGGACCTCAGACCCTCCAGATGCATGTATTCCCCCCTGAATATTCGGACGCTCTCGAGGCTGTTTCGTGCCTAAATCCTTGCGAGTGCAAAGGATTCGCGTGGTGGACGTGATTGCTAGAAAATGCGATGGTGACCGGCACAAACTCGATTTCTCGAGAGCGAATCCCGTCTGTGACAGGTCCTGTTGAAGGCGCTCAACTCCTGATGGAGACGTGCTGGTCAGCAATGTTTGCCTGCCCCCGCTCGGTACCTACTTCGTAGGCCATGTCGAACATCGCCGTGGAGTTCGTGAGGATTTCAGCAGCTGGGTTCGACGCGGCTGCCCGAGGTTAAGCTCCATGCATATGCAAGGTGGCAGCCCCCCCTCCAGCCTTCAGCGTCCCTGGCCGTCCACGGGCGGGAGGACTAGTCGCTGCTATCGAGACGTTGCAGAGGAGGTACTACGCGATGGCTCTCTGATAACCTCGACAACATCCTGGATGGTCTAGGAGACGCTGAGAAGCCCGCTGAGGGCCGCGACAGCGACGGGTCGCGCCCTGGGGCGCCGGCCGAGAAGGTACGATAGCCTCTCACAGCAGCTCAAGCGGGGCGAAGCGAAGGCGCTGAAGGTCATCCTCCCGACGGAGGAGTACAACGCGGTCACGGTCGAGGTGGCGAAGTTGCGGACCGTGGAGGATGGCGCGACGATAAGCAGCGTCGTTACCGAGCTGCTTCAGGACTGGTTAAACACTCGGTCTTCAAGCTAGTCTAAAATCATGCCCTTGGGAGTTCCATAAAGGCACAGAAACTATCTGTGCCTTCAGGATTACAGGCGCGCGAAAGCCCATGTCATGACACTCCGTGGCGGTACGCGAACAGGAATGCGCCCACGCGGACCATCAATATTGTACCCACCAGGCGGTGATCCATGTGCCAGAACCGGCTCGAGAATTTCGCATAATGGAGGCATGAAAACGATCATGACACTGGAGCCCCTACACCAAGACCTTCCAAGGAAGGTGTTGACGACGGCCGTTGCCATTATGGCTATGGTTGGCTTCCTCACCGTGGCCGGGGTTGCTAAGGCTCAGGCCGACGACGGCAGCACGAGATTCCCCTTCGTCGTCACGGAGGGGTTTTACGGTGAGGCGGACGACCTCATCGCCGCCATCGAGGCGGAGTTCGGTCCCGACGCTGAGATAGCGGATTGGACGGAGATCAAGGAACGCTATGGTGCCAGCCTACTTCTGATCGACTTGTTCGCCCGACGGCTCGACCTCGAGTGGAACGAGCACCTGTGGGTGACCGTCGAAGGCGAACGTGTCTTTCCGGGAGCAGGCCTTCTCGGCGAGCCCGGCCGCACGCGCTACTACTTCCTTAGTCGCTGGGATCAGGCTAAGCCCGAAAACTATGAAGCGCATGATCAAATCTTAGACAACTTCCTCAGTCTGGGTTCTTGGTACGACTTCAGCTGGCAGATATTGGTGAAGCTGAATCGATAACCCCGTGCTGGTCGAGCTTTCTGGCTCATCGGAGAACAAGACGTTCAACAGTCTCGAGAGGCTGTTCGAGTTTCTGCGAGAGCAGGCCGAGAAAATAGGGGGACCAACACACTAGCCCCACTATCAATTCACGGTGGATGAAACCGCGTGATGCTCTAAAGTGAATACCGGTGACAACCAACCACAGCCATGACACTACCCCGCCTGCCGTGGTCACCAGCCGCCTCTGGTGGGTGATACCTCTCGCAGCCATCGCAGGGGTCCTCGCCAACGTTTTGTTCTCAGGGCTTTGACGCGTTCCGAGAATCACTGTCCAGCAAAGAATGCGTTCTTGTTGACCTTGCGTTCCGAGAATCACTGTCCAGCAAAGAATGCGTTCTTGTTGACCTTGTATTGAGGCTGGTCAGAACGCATTCTGCAGGGTGTGTATAGTCCTGCGGAACCCAGCATAAGTTGGGTCGAGACCGCCTACCTCACTGGGCTTCTCGACCTCCAACACAAGACCCTATCCGAAATTAAACAGAAGAAGCTGCTGCCATTCAGCATCCGCCACAGCAGCGTCCTCCTCGCTCAAGACCCCCACCCTTACCGCAGTTCGTTACCCTAACGCCTCAAACGTGCTCCACCAGGCGGAATCCTCGCAGTGGATCTCCACCCCGTCCATCACGAAGGTAGCAGCATCGAGGGTGTCGGTCGCATCTACAGCAGCACCGACAATGGCGTCATCTGGGGCCACACCTACCTCAGTAGCGCCCTCGTGTTTCCAGGCCAGGACGCCTACCCGCTTCAACTCGCGCCGTTCATGACTGAGGTGATGGCTACCGAGACTTACCCCCGGCTGATGGCTAGCGAGGCACTCCTGAACATCGTCGGCGACGTGATTGAGGCCGGTTACGAGCTGCGCGCGGTGGTGTTCGACGCGCAGTTCAGTACACGCCTGGCGCTCCGCTCTCTACGCTTCATGGGAATCCCTTTTGTGGGTAGGTGCCGCACCGACCTTTGGGTGGTTCACCGCAAGGAGCGAGTGAAGGTCAAGGAGTTGGCCCGTCGCTTCCCTCCAGGTCGGGCTCGTTACTACCCCCGATTCGGCATCTACGCGAAACGCATCCGGGTGGTCCTCGAGGAGGTCGGGCGGGTGAGCCTGATGCTGATCTGGAAGGGCAGGGGCTACGGGTGGGAGTGCTTTGCGTTGGTCTCGAGCGTGAGGGAGGGCGTGCAGGGGGTGTTGGAGATCTGGGGGTTGCGGTGGAAGCTGGAGTCGAGCCACAGGTTGTATAAACAGGCTTTCGGGCTGGGGAAGTGCCTGTGCCGGAGGTTCGCGGCTCACCTTAAGCATGCAGACTTGGTGTTGGAGGCGTTCCACTGGGTGAGGCGTGAGCGGGTGCGAAGTCCATCCCTGACGTGGCGGAGGGCGCAGGAGGTGGTGGCGGCGAGGCGCAGGAATGCCGTTCTGACCGGCACAAATGCTTTGGCGGCTTGAAGGGGTAGTGTGCTGGACGGGAATCAGCGCAATTGCGTCAAAGCCTTGATTATCGCCCATTTTGCCGATCCGGTTGTGACGATCGTACATGGGCGATGGCCCCATCGATTTCGTTTTCGCGATCCCCGAGTTACCCGTCAGGAACTATAAGGTGCCCGGGGCGATCGGTTGGGTCGGGGCCCTAATCCCTGGGGTAGTACCCGACGTCGCCGGCCATGCGCTCAGCCAACTCGAGCTGCATAACCACGTAGGTGTCGATCTCATCGGGTCGGGCGGTGCCACCGATGAGCTTGGCCTCGATGGTAGCGACGTCATCTAGAAGTTTGGATGTCGATGTTAGCGAGAAGTTGGGCTGCACGGTGGGCTCCTTTCCGATGGTAGGGAGGTTCCCTCGAGCCCAAACTAGCAAGCGCCCTCTTTCAAAAATCGCATCAACTCTTTCGGGTTTGTCACTTCGGCCCTCTCGGACACCCGCTCTCGACCACACTATCGTCCATGCCGTCGGCTGGCGCCCGGATCGGTCCAGTCGCCGGCTAGCCGGCGATCAAGCGCGTTCCGCTGATACCCGTGAGCGCCGCCTCGAGCGCCTGTGGGTGGCGGCCGTCGGCGATGATGGCCGCTGGTGCCCCCAGCTCGAGGGCTCGGAGTGCGGCTTCGACCTTAGGGATCATGCCGCCCGAAATACGGCCGTCGCCGATGGCTACCAGCGCCTCTTCTCGAGACAGTACCGGCAGCCTGCTGGTGGGGTCCTCGGCGTCGGCCAACACCCCTGGGACGTCTGTCAGGAACAGGACCGGTGCCGCCAGGGCTCCAGCTACCGCCCCCGCCACCTCATCGGCGTTGACGTTGAGGATCGCACCCTCACCGTCGGTAGCCAGGCAGGCGAGTACGGGCACCAGGCCGGCGTCGAGCAAGGCCTCGAGGACAGAGGTATTGACGTCCGTCACCCTGCCCACCCGGCCCAATTCAGGGTCGAACGTCTCGGCTTGCAGCAGTCTGGCGTCGCGACCGTTGAGACCCAGACCGTCACCGATCTCCGAGGCCAGCTGCTTGGACAGGCCGGTGAGTACCGGTTCGATGACCGCCAGGCTCTCGTCGCTGGTGATGCGCAACCCGCGAATGAAGCCGTGAGCCAGCCCGGCCGCGTCGAGGGCGCGCCGGATGAACGGACCGCCGCCGTGAACCACCAGCGGCCGCTCACCGGCTTTGGCCCGCCGGGCGATCCCGGCAGCCACGGCCCGGCGCGTCCCTTCGTCGGTCATGGCGTGGCCCCCGTACTTGATGACGATCGGCATGGACCAGTCTACCTGCCTGTAGACACAGAAACCTTCAGGCTGCGGGTGGTACAAGGGATGCATGGACGCTTTGGTCTTTGGTACCGATGGCTGGCGCGACATCATCGGCGATCGCTTCACCTTCACGAACGTCGCGCGCGCCGCCCAGGCCTACGCCGGTCACCTGGTCGACGGCGGGGGCACCCGGGTGGTGGTGGGGCACGACACGCGCTTCAACGGCCAGCTGTTCGCCCGCCGGGTGGCCGAGGTGTTGGCAGCCAACGGCCTCGAGGTGCTGCTGATTCGGGGGAGCGTGCCCACCCCCGCCCTGTCCTTTGCGGTGCGGCACCACAGCGCCGCTGGTGGGGTGATGTTGACCGCCTCGCACAACCCGCCGGCCTACAACGGCTTCAAGCTAAAGGGGCCGTACGGCGGCACGGCCACCGACGCCATCTATCGTGACGTGAGCGGGCGCCTGCCGGCCACCGATCCCCAGGCGATTCCCGCCTACGACGGCAGCCGCCATACCATCGAATCCCTCGACATTCGGGACGCCTACTTCGTCGCCCTGGCGGCGCTCGCCGATCTCGAGGCGATCGGCCAGCTCGGTGGCCTGGTCGTGCACGACGGCATGGGGGGCGCCGCCGGGGGCTGGTTGCAGGCCTTTGCCCACGAGGCCGGGCTGCCGCTGGAGGTCCGCTCGGTGCGCGGGGCGCCGGACCCGCTCTTTTACGGCGTGAATCCGGAGCCGCTGCCGCACAATCTCGAGGCGGTCCGCAGGCGGCTTCCCGAGTGGGGCCAGGGGCTGCACTTCGTCGCCGTGACCGATGGCGACGGCGACCGCATCGGGGCCATGCTGCCCGACGGACGGTTCTTCAACTCGCATCAGATCTTCGCCGTGCTGCTCGACCTGCTGCACGGCAAGGGCTTGACCGGCACGGTGGTCAAGACCTTCACGGTTTCGCGGGTGGTGGAGCGGCTGGCCGTAGCCCGCGGCCTCGAGGTAAGCGAAACTCCGGTCGGGTTCAAGCACATCGTGAACGCCATGCTTCAGGGCGGCGTCCTCATCGGTGGTGAGGAGTCGGGCGGCATCGGCGTGGCCGGGCACATCCCCGAACGGGACGGCCTGGCCAACAGCCTGCTGCTGCTCGAGGCGGTAGCGCGGCGAGGGGCGGGATTGGAGCAGATCTTCGAGGCGATCGAACACGAGGCCGGCTGGCGCCACGCCTACGACCGGCTCGACCTCCACCTCGCCGGCAACGCGCTCAAGGACTCGGTGATGGGGCGCATCGAGGATCCACCCTCGCGCATCGCCGATCTCGAGGTGGGCTCGGTCGAGACCCGCGACGGGGTGAAGGTCAACCTCGGCGACCAGGCCTGGCTGCTGTTTCGGCCCAGCGGTACCGAGCCGGTCCTACGGATCTACTGCGAAGCGAGCGATCCGGCCGAGGTCGAACGCATCCTGATTTGGGCCGAACGCTTCGTCGTCGACCGCTGATAGGCTACAGCAGCAGCAGGTCTTTTGGGCTGTGTGACAGCAGCTCGTGACCGTCGGCGGTCACCGCGACCAGGTCCTCGATGCGCACCCCGGCATCCCCGGGGCGGTAGACACCGGGTTCGATGGTGACCACCATGCCGGGCTCGAGGACGTCGCCACTCGTCTGGGCCAGTCTGGGAGCTTCGTGGATCGCCAGGCCGACGCCGTGGCCCAGGACGTGGGTGAAATGCTGGGCCAGACCCCGCTCCTCGAGCGCGTCTCGGGCCAGCGTGTCGAGCGCCTTGCCCGAAGCCCCGGGGCCTACCGCCGCCAGCGCCAACGCCTCGGCCGCTTGCACCGCTTCGTACAGCTGCCGGTGCTCGTCGCTCGGCTCACCGAGCGCCACCGTTCGGGTCATGTCGGCGTGGTAGCCGTGGACCTTGGCCCCGAAGTCGAGGGTCACCAGATCGCCCTCCTGGATCGCCCGGGACGAGGCCAGCCCGTGGGGCATGGCGCTGCGCGGTCCGCTGGCCACGACGATTCCGAAGCTTGCGGCCTCGGCACCGTGGGTCACCATGAAACGCTCGAGCTCGAGGGCCAGGTCGCGCTCGATCCGACCGGCTTCGAAGCGGTCCAGAATGTGCTCGAATGCCTCGTCGGTGATGCGGGCCGCCTCGCGCAGGGCGGCCAGTTCGCTGTCGTTCTTGTGCTCCCGGAAACCGGCAATCAGGCCGGCGGTCTTGTGGGGCACGCGCCCCCAGACCTGCGCCAGCTGATCGTAGCGCTGCACCGGCATCTGATCGGCTTCGATGGCGATCGTCCCACTCGCTACCAGCGAGGCGACGGTTTCGCCAAGCTGCCGGGTGATGATCGTCTCGAGTGGGCTTTCGGCCTGTGCCTGGGCCGTGTAGCGGCCGTCGGTGACCAGCACCACCTCGGTCTGTGTCACCACCACCGCGCCGTCCTCGGGGCTGGTAAATCCCGACAGGTAGCGGACGTTGGCGGGAGCGGTGACCACCAGAGCGTCCACGCCCTCCGCGCCGAGGCGGGCCCGCAGCGGGTCGATTACGTCGGTTCGGGGTGGTGGGACTTCGACGCTCACTGGGCCGATCCGAGGATCGCCAGCAGGGCGTCCACCTCGAGGCTGGCGCCGCCGATGAGGCCGCCGTTGATATCGGGCTGCTCGAGGAGTTCGGCGGCGTTGCCGGGCTTCATGCTACCGCCGTAGAGGATGCGGATCTCGGGGGCCTCGTGCGGAAACTGCCGCTGCAGACCGCCACGGATGCGGCCGCACATCTCCTGTGCGTCCGCGGCGGTGGCGGTCTGCCCGGTGCCGATCGCCCAGATCGGTTCATAGGCGACCACCAGCTCGTTGGATTGCTCGATTGCGACCTGTTTGAGGTTGGTGTCGAGCTGGCCCATGACCACCTCTTCGGCCCGGCCGGCGTCGCGCTCCGCCGCGCTCTCGCCGATGCACAGGATCGGCCGCAGCCCCTGGTCCAGGGCCGCCCGGACCTTGGCGTTGATCAGGGTGTCGCCCTCCTGGTGGTAGGCCCGGCGTTCGCTGTGGCCGACAACCACGTAGCTCGCCCCGGCATCGCGGAGCATGGCTCCGGAGATCTCGCCGGTGTACGCCCCCTGTTCGTGGTCGCTGATATCCTGCCCGCCGAGCTTTACCGGGCTCCCACGCAGGTGCGCGGCCATGCCGATGAGGTGGGTGGCGGGGACGTTCAGCAGGATTTCCGCGTGATCGTGCGGGACGACCTGGAGTTTGCCGGTGAAATCTGAAAGCCACTCGAGCGCTTCGCTCGGGAGCAGATTCATCTTCCAGTTGCCGGCGATGAGGGGATGCATGACCCGTAGCATACCTGCGACGGGCGCCATCCGCTTCCAGGTGGCGCCCGTCCGTCGCTTTCGCCCGGGTCCTGCTCAGGCCTGAGCAGGCTGCCTTTCGATCTTGCGGCTGCCGCCCCGCTTTTTGGGCGGCGTGCGCTGCGCTTCGAGCGCCTTGAGGCCGCCTACCAGGGCCAGGTCGATGACCTCGTCGAGGTGGTCGACGGCGTGCAGCTCGAGGCTCTTTTTGAGATGTACGTCGATGTCCTTGACGTCCGCCGTGTTCTTCTTGGGATACAGGATATGCTTGATGCCGGCCCGTTTGGCACCGAGGATCTTCTCCTTGAGCCCACCGATCGGCAGCACCCGTCCGCGCAGCGTGACCTCGCCGGTCATGGCCACGTCCTTGCGCACCGGAATGCCCGTCAGGGCGCTGATCAGCGAGGTCGCCAGCACGATGCCGGCCGAGGGGCCCTCCTTGGGGACCGCCCCGGCGGGGATGTGGATGTGGATCTCGTGCTCGTCGATGACCGTCTGGGCCAGGCCGAAGCGCTCGGCGTTGCTCTTGGCATAGGTCAGCGCGGCGCGCGCCGACTCCTTCATCACGGCGCCGAGCTGACCGGTCAGCACCAGCCCGCCCTTGCCGGGCGTGATCGACGTTTCCACGAACAGGATGTCGCCGCCGACGGGTGTGTAGTACATGCCGGTCGCCACGCCCACCAGGTTCTCTTCGGCCTCGGACTCCGGCGTGAACCGCTCCGGGCCGAGGTAGCCTTCGAGCGAGCGCTCGGTGAGCCGAACCCGCTTGGTTTCGCCCTCGGCGATCCGGCGGGCGGCCTTGCGGGCCAGCGTGCCGATGGTGCGCTCGAGGGTGCGCACCCCCGCCTCGCGGGTATAGGAGGTGATCACCTTGGTGAGGGCGCCGTCGCTGACGTTGAGCTGCGCCCCCTTCAGGCCGTTCTCGCGGATCTGCCGAGGCAGCAGGTAACGCTTGGCGATCTCGAGTTTCTCCTGCTCGATGTAGCTCGAGAAGCCGATCAGCTCCATGCGGTCCATCAGCGCCTCGGGAATCTGCTGGGCGTAGTTGGCGGTGGCGATGAACAGGACCTCCGAGAGGTCGAAGGGGACCCCCAGGTAGTGGTCGACGAAGCTGTTGTTCTGGGCCGGATCGAGCACTTCGAGCAGGGCCGAGGAGGGGTCGCCCTGATAGGAGACCCCGAGCTTGTCGACTTCGTCGAGCAGGAACACCGGGTTCTTGGTGCCCGCCTGGCGGATGCCCTGGAGGATGCGGCCCGGCATCGAACCGATATAGGTTCGGCGGTGCCCCCGGATGTCCGATTCGTCGCGGGCGCCGCCCAGCGAGATGCGCACGTACTCGCGCCCGAGCGCCTTGGCGATCGACTTGGCGATCGAGGTCTTGCCGACCCCGGGAGGGCCTACGAACAGCAGGATGGGCCCGCGGTTGACCTCGGCGATCTCCATCTCGCCCTTGCTGGCCCGATCGGCCTTGAGCTTGCGCACCGCCAGGTACTCGAGGACCCGATCCTTGGCCTTGTCGAGTCCGTAGTGGTCCTCTTCGAGGATATCGGAGGCCTTGGAGATTTCGAACTGGTCGTCGCTACGCGTGTTCCAGGGGAGTTCGATAAGGGTGGTGAGGTAGGTCCGGATGACCGATGCTTCCGCCGAATCCGGGTGCATCCGCGCCAGCCGGTTGAGCTCCCGCTGGGCCTCCTTCATGACGACTTCGGGGAGGTCGAGCTGATCGAGGTTCTCGCGGTAGGCTTCGATCTCGTCCTCTTCGTCGTCCGAGCCCGAGAGCTCCTTCTGCAGCGCCTTGATCTGTTCGCGGAGGAAGTACTCTCGCTGGTTGCGATCGATCTCGTCCTTCACCTCTTTCTGGAGGCGGCGCTGGGTCTCCTGCAGTTCGATCTCGGTATCGATCAGCAGCAACACCTTGCGGAGCCGGTCGGCCACCGTTCCGGCCTCGAGCACCCCTTGCTTATCCTCGAGTCGGAAGTCGAGATGGTACGCCACGTAGTCGGCGAACTGGCCGGGATCCTCGAGGTTGAGGACGAACTGGGCAACTTCGGGCTGAAGGTTGCGGCTGCCGGACTCGAGCATGTCGGTGAAACGCTCTTTGAGCTCGCGGTAGGCCGCCTCGGTAACGACGGTGTCGCCGTCGGGAATCTCGATGGGGGTGACCTCGGCTTCGATGAGGTCCGCGCTCCCGAGGTAGCGGTCGATGCGCACCCGGGCGAAGGCCCGAACCAGCATCTGGATGCTGCCGTCAGGATTCTTCTTCATACGCATGATGTTGCAGGCGGTGCCGACCTCGAACAGGTCGCTCGCGGTGGGTTCGTCGATCTCGCGGTCACGCTGGCTGACGATGATGATGGTGCGGTCGCGATCCAGAGCCGCGTTGATGGCCTGAATCGAGATGGGCCGCCCGGCGTCGATGGGCATGACCATGGTGGGGAACAGGACCGAGCCGCGTACGGGGCAGACGGGCACGGGCGCTTCGAAGGTCGGGTTGCGGGTCTCCGTCATGCTCGATCACCTGATCTTCCCGTAACGGGAGCGAGGGCGTAAGCGCCTAAAATCTGAGTCGACATGTATCAAGTTTACTAAATGCCGCAGGCTAAACTGGAAGGCAGCTTACACGTTGCGATCCTGTGGCACGCCGCCTCAGAACCGGTGTTACAGTATACGGTCGCGGTGCCGACCGGTAGATTTGAATCTCCACATTTGCCTTCATGAACCGCGCACGGCCGCCTGTGACGATCTTAACAGCCGTGATACCGTGATACCGCCATGTCGAACGTCAAGGAACAGCTGGCTCTCGCCCTCGCCGATGCCCTGGCCCGCCTCGAGGTAGAGGGCGTCGAAATCCCTATCCAGGAGGTGCCCGCGGGCAAACCTGGCGACTACGGCACCCCGGTCGCCTTCGGCCTCGCTCGCGTCCTCCGCAAGAACCCCGCCGCCATCGCCCAGGAGATCGTAGCCCAGCTCGAGCTGCCGGCCGGCGTGCACCGCGCCGAGGCCGTGGGCCCCTACATCAACGTGTTTCTCGATCCCGGCAGCTACGTCGCGGAGGTGGTGGCGAGCTCCCCCAGCGTGCCCCCACAGGACGACAAGGTCATCGTCGAGCACACCAGCATCAACCCCAACAAGGAGGCCCACGTCGGGCACCTGCGCAACATCGTCCTGGGCGACGCGGTGGCGCGCATCCTGCGGGCCGACGGGCACCGCCTCGAAGTCCAGAACTACATCGACGATACCGGCCGGCAGGCGGCCGAGAGCCTCTTCGCCATCGGCTACTTCGGCGCTTCCTACGACGGCGATCTCAAGTACGATCACTGGTTGGGTGAGCTCTACGTACGCCTCGGCCGAGCCAAAGAGAACGACCCCGAGACGATCGAGCACGGGGTCCGCGAGGTCATGCACCGCCTCGAACGTGGTGAACTACGCCAGGAGGTCGCCGTCACCGTCCGGGCGCTGCTCGAAACGAGCTACGCCCTCGGCGTCGAATACGATCTGCTGGTCTGGGAGAGCGATGTCGTAACCAGCGGCTTCCTCGATCGCGGACTCGATATCCTGCGCGCCAGCGACTACGTGCGGACCCCCAGCGAGGGCAAATACGCCTCCGCCCTGGTGATGGACGTGTCGGAGTTCATCCCCGGGCTCGAGGAGCCCGACGTGGTGCTGCTGCGGAGCGATGGCAACGCCATGTACGTCGCCAAGGACATCGGCTACCAGTTCTGGAAGGTGGGCCTGTTCGAAGGGCTGCGTTTCGAGCCCTTCGACACCCAGCCGAGCGGCAAGGTCCTCTACAGCAGCGGCCCCAGCGGTGAGCTGCACCCCGACGACCGCACCTTCGCCCACGGCGACGCCGTCATCAACGTCATCGACGTGCGCCAGTCGCATCCGCAGACCATCGTCCGCACCGCCCTCAAGTTCACCGCAGCCGCCGCCAGCTACGATCGCTCGCACCACCTCGCCTACGAGGTGGTCACCCTCGAGGGGCAGGCCATGGCCGGGCGCAAGGGCATCACCCTGTCCATCGACGAGGTGGTCGACGAGGCCGTGCGCCGGGCTCGTGCCGTCATCGAGGAGAAGAACCCCGAGCTGCAGCACGTCGACGCCGTCGCCCGCCAGGTGGGCCTAGGGGCGCTCCGCTTCGGGATGCTCAAGAGCGAAGCCAAGCGCACCATCGACTTTCGCTGGGACCAGGCGTTGTCGCTGCAGGGCGACTCCGCACCCTATGTGCAGTACGCTCACGCCCGTGCCGGCAGCATCCTGCGCGCCGCCGGGGCCACCGGGATCGGCTCCGACGGCGCCGACTGGTCGCTGCTGGGCACCCTCGAGGTCAAACTGGCGCAGGTCGTCGCCAGGTACCCCGAAGCGATCGCGCTGGCGGCGCGCGACTATGCGCCCCACGTGGTGGCCCAGTACGCGTTGGAGCTCGCCACCTCCTGGAACAGCTACTACAACCACAAAGACGCCGACGGCCGCCCCGACACCCAGGTGCTCAAGAGCGCCGCCGGCCTGCGCGAAGCCCGCCTGGCGCTTGTCGGCAAGGTCAAAACAACCCTGGCGGCCACGCTCGGTCTGCTCGGCATCGACGCCCCCGAAGCGATGTGAGCCGCTCGACCCCATGCTGAAGACCCCCGACCGCGACTGGTGGACCCGGCACCTCGCTTCGGTACCGTTGCCGCGTTGGGTTGGAGTGCGGCAGCGTTTCCCCCGCGAGCGTGAGCCCGACCTGGCAGCAGCCGTTCACCGGGAGCTGGATCGTCCCGAGGCCCGCTCCGCGCTGACACCGGGCGCCAAGGTCGCGGTCGGCGTCGGCAGCCGGGGTCTGGCCGGCCTGTTCGAGCTGACCAAAGCGACGGTCGAGGTCCTGACAGAAGCCGGTTGCCACCCCTTTATCGTTCCGGCCATGGGCAGCCACGGCGGCGCAACCGCCGACGGGCAGCAGCACCTGCTGGCCGGCTACGGCATCACCGAAGACGCGTTGGGCGTCCCGGTACGCTCATCCATGGAGGTGGCTGAACTCGGCCGGCTCGCCAACGGCATGCCCGTCTATTTCGACCGCCTGGCGCTCGACGCCGACCTGGTGCTCCCGCTCAACCGCGTCAAGTCGCACACCTCGTTTCGGGGCCCCATCGAGAGCGGGCTCAGCAAGATGCTGGTGATCGGCCTCGCCAACCACGCCGGCGCCCAGGCCATTCACGCCTACGGCTACGACCGGTTCGCCGCCAATCTACTCGAGGCGCGCGAACTGCTGCTGCCGCAGGTCCCATTCCATTTCGGTTTGGCCACCGTCGAGAACGCCTACGGCGAGGTGGCCCGGGTCGAAGCGGTACCGGCCGCATCGCTGCCCGCCCGTGAGCCCGAACTATTGCTCGAGAGCAGACGCCTCCAGGCGCGCCTGCCGACGGACGACCTCGACCTGCTGGTGGTCTCGGAGCTCGGCAAAGATGTCAGCGGCCTGGGCATGGACCCCAGCATCACCGGCCGCTACGCCGGCAACCTGGTAGGGGAGGTGCGGGCCCAGCGACTGCTGGTGCTCGACCTCACGTCCGCGAGTGGCGGCAACGCCATCGGCCTCGGCCTGGCCGACGTCACCACCGAGCGGGCGCTGCTAAAGGTCGACCTCGCCGCTACCTGGATCAACGCCACCACCTCCACTTCGGTGGCGGCGGCGCGGCTGCCGATCTTCATGCCGTCAGACCGGACCGCCTTGCAGCTCGCCGTCAAGACCAGCGGCGAGCCCGATGCAGCCAGAATCCGGGCTGTTTGGATCCGCAATACCTCGAGCCTCGAATCCGTCCTGGTATCCGAGGGCCTGGGGCGGGAGCTGGAGGGTCGGGGGGATCTGGAGGTTCAGTCCGGTAAGGGGCCTTCGTTCGACGAATCGGGAGCGCTCGAGCCGCTCTGGGAGTGAGCTGGACGAAATTTTTGGGGTCTTCATTTTGGAGCAAATAGTTGCTGGGGAGCACGCCAGTCCCGTGGGGGGGTTACCCCCTCCCCAGCCCTCCCCCTAGAAGGAGGAGGGAGCTATACAGCGGTGGGGCAGGGCGGGAGCTGGAGGGTCGGGGGGATCTGGAGGTTCAGTCCGGTAAGGGGCCTTCGTTCGACGAATCGGGAGCGCTCGAGCCGCTCTGGGAGTGAGCTGGACGAAATTTTTGGGGTCTTCATTTTGGAGCAAATAGTTGCTGGGGAGCACGCCAGTCCCGTGGGGGGGTTACCCCCTCCCCAGCCCTCCCCCTAGAAGGAGGAGGGAGCTATAAGCAACCCTGAGTACGATACGGAACACCACCAGGTGGGTAGTGGAGGGCGTGAACACGTCTTGAGTAACGAGTACAACAACACGGATAACCGTGGTGTGAAGGAACCAATGGACCAAAGTTACTTACTAGGACTCTAGGTGATCAGTAGGCGTCCCAGCCTCCCTAGTAGCCATGCCTTACGCTTGAATCCTCGCCACAGTTGTGGTGCTGGAGGAGTCGTTGACTCCGTAAGCCCCGTGGGTACGTACCCAGTACTGAACATGCTCAACCCTAAGAACACGCTATCGAATCGTTATCCGAGTACCTTGTTGTTACTCACGAGTGCTGTTAGCTCCCTCCTCCTTTTAGGGGGAGGGCTGGGGAGAGGGTAAATTCTGGTTTGGGACAACCATGATGCAACCCGCTATAGATGGCGGCACGCACACATTGGCCTCGAACGGGCGGAGCGCCGCTCGCGGCCGCTAGTTGCCGTCGAGCAGCTTTGGGTCGAGGAGTGCTTTGGCGTTGATGTTGGCGAGCCACCGCTCGATCTGGTCGTGGCTCCAGCCAAGATCCAGGAGCTCGAGATACATCTTCGGGTGGCCCAGCACGAAGGCTATATCGGTCGCGGGCTCGACGTCGAGCCCGGGTGCCAGCCCCCCGAGTTCAGCCAGCCGCTTCATCGCTTCGTGGGCGCCGGCGCGGCTGCCCCGCATGGCCCGCTCCCACACTGCCCGCACGTCCGGGTCGGCGGGCGCCGCCTCGGCCAGGAGCCGGATGATGTCGCCAGCCCGCTCCATGAGCTGGCGCCTCAAGCGGGCACCGATCGCCGCTAGCTCCAACGGATCGGTGGCCTCGGACGTCCGCTGATCCATAGCGGGAATCTCGGCACTCTGGCGCGCTAACTCGAGTAGCTCGATCAGCAGCTCGGCCTTCGAGCCGACGCTCGAGTAGATCGTCTGGACGGCGACGTCGGCTGCGGCTGCGATGTCGTTGATGGTGGTGGCGGCGTATCCCTGCTCGACGAAGAGCCGGCGCGCCGCGTTCAGGATCTCCGTGCGGGTCTGCTGAGCTTGGCGCTGGCGCCGGGTCAGCTTCTCGGGTTGCGCGGTCGCGTCTTGACGATCAGACATAACTAGAGTATCATTCCAATTACTAGAATATCAATCTAGTGAATAGAAAGATCTTCCAACGACTCGATTATACACTGTCGGAAGCTGCCAGGGTAAGGAGAGGGGCGATCATGGATTTCAAACGACTTTCTGGCCTTGCGGGCGTCGCTTTCGTAGCGTTGGTGGTGGTGTTCAACATCGCGATCGGGTCCACCGCCAAGCCGGGCGGTGCCGCTGCCATAGCCGACATCGCCGGCTACTACACCGACCACGGCGGAATCACCCTGCTCGTTTCGGTCGTCGCCCCCTTCATCTGGCTGGCGCTTCCACTGTTCGCCGTCGGAGTGCTCATCACCACCTCGAGGACATCCGGCACCCTGAACCCCTGGGGGGTCGTGGGTGTGGTCGGCGCCATCATGCAGAACGCCGTGTTCACCGGCGTCGTCGCCACCGACACGATCCTCGCCGCCCGAGCCGATACCCTCGCCGCCGGACCTCAGTTCACGCAAGCCTTGTGGGACGTCCACAACGCCCTGTTTACCCTAAACGGGGCGTCGCTCACCCTGGCCTTGGGCGGTTTCTCGCTGGCCGTGCTCACCTCGGGCGCGGCTGGCCGCTGGATCGGTGGATTCGGTCTGGTCGGCGCGGGGCTCCTGTTCGCCGGCTCGCTCCTGTCCTCACTAGCCCTGGCGGGCTCAAACCTCCCCATGATCGGTCTGCCTGGGTTCATCATCTGGCTGCTGTGGATCGCGAGCTACGGGGTCCGCATGGTTCGGATGGACGCTGTCCGACAAGCCCCTGCCGCTTCCACCTGACCAGCTGCACACGCTGAGCGCCAAGCCAAGCGAGGGCGAGCGGTTGCGTGCGGGCCTACACGCGAGCTGGGGAGCTCGGAACCAGGGCGCGTTGATAGCCAGGTTCGCTGAAGGCGGTCAACAGGCTAAACGTCTTCCTGGAACTGCGATGGCACATTTCCGGCAACGGCGACGAGCGGCAACCACCGAACCTAGTACCTTCCCTTGCCCGATCAGTCCCCCTCAGTCCCCCCGAGCGCCTCCGCCATCACCTCGACCACATGTTTGGCCTGTTTTCCGGTCCCGTCCACGATCTGGTGCCGGCACGAAAAGCCGCAGGCGACCACCTCGCCCGAATGCTCGCGCACGGCCGGAAAGAGCCGCTGCTCGCCGATCTTCAGCGACAGCTCGTGATGGCCGTAGCCGAAGCTCCCCGCCATCCCGCAGCAGCCTGAATCGACCTCGTGGACGTCGTCGCTGACCCAGCCCAGCACCGCCTTGGTGGCCGAGGTGCCGATCACCGCACGTTGCTGGCAGTGCCCGTGAAGCATGATCTTGTCACCGTTCTTGTGAAACACCTCGTCCGGACCCAACCGCCCCGATGTCCACTCCTTGGCCAGGAACTGGTCGATCATGCGGACCTGACCGGCGACGGCGTCCGTTCGTTCGCCGGGAATCAGATCCCGGTAGTCGTCCTGAAACGCCGTCACGCACGACGGCTCGAGGCCCACCACCGGCACGTCTCGCTCGACATAGGCGTGGACCCTCTCGACGTTGCGCCGCGCCAGCCGCTTGGCCTCGGTCAGCAGGCCCTTCGAGATCTGCGGCCTTCCGCAGCAGCCGTAGGGCACCAGTTCGACCCGGTAGCCGAGCCCTTCGAGCACATCCACCGCGGCGTTGCCGATCTGCGGTTCGTTGTACATCGTCCAGGTGTCCGCGAAGAGCGCCACCACGTGACCCGTACCCGCCTGCGGCACGCTGCGGCGCTCGAAGTGCTGCCCGAACGACGCGTTGGCGTAGCGTGGCAGCACCCGGCGACGGTCGACGCCCGCTAATTTCTCGATCGCCCAACGCACCGGGGCCAGCGGCAGCAGCGCGTTGGCGAGCGGCGCCAGTACGCGGCCCAGCGGCGCCACCCGGGCCACGCTGCCGATCAGCCGCGTCGCCAGCGGCACCCCGTGGGCGCCGTGGTACTGGTGCTGGAACTCGTACTTGATCTTGGCCATGTCGACCTGGCTGGGGCATTCGGCCTTGCAGGCCTTGCACTCGAGGCACAGGTCGAGCACGTCGTAGACGTCGCGGCTGGCGAGGCCGCCGGGCAGCCTGCCGGTGATCGCCTCGCGCAGGATGTTGGCCCGCCCCCGGGTCGAATGGTCCTCGTCGCGGGTGGCCATGTAGCTGGGGCACATGGTGCCGCTGCCGACCTTGCGGCAGGCACCCACCCCGCTGCACATCTCGATCGCCTCCAAGTAGCCGCCCTCCTGGGAGAAGTCGAAGGCGGTGGCGACCGGTAGGGGCCGGTAGTCGGTTCCGTAGCGGAGGTTCTCGGTCATCGGCTGAGCCTCGACGATCTTGCCAGGGTTGAACAGGTTGCCGGGGTCGAAGGCGCGCTTGATGTCCACGAAGGCCTGGTACAGGGTGTCGCCGAACAGGTTGCGGTTCTGATAGCTGCGGATGAGGCCGTCGCCGTGCTCGCCGGACCAGGAGCCGCCGTACTTCTTGACCAGCTCGAAGGTTTCAGCGCTGATGCTGCGGTACCTCTCGATGTCTTCGGCGGTCTTCAGATCGAGCAGCGGCCGCACGTGCACCACCCCGACCGAGGCGTGCCCGTAGAGTACCGCCTCGACCCCATGCCGGTCGCAGATGGCGAGCACTTCGGGGATATAGCGCGGAAGATGCTCCGGCGGGATAGCGCTGTCCTCGATGAACGCCGTCGGCTTGCGGCGCCCCTTGACGGTGGCGTAGATGCCCAGGCCCTTGCGCCGGAAGTCGAGCACCTCGGCCTGTTCGGAAGCTTCGCTGGCCACGTGGGTGTGGTAGCTGAGCCGGGCCACCTCCGGGTCCGACCGCATCGCCTCGAAGCCGGCCAGCATGGCGGCCTCGCTGTCGCCGTCGAACTCGACCATCAGCACCGCGGCGGGCGCCCCCTCGAGCCAGCCGAGCAGCGGCGCCAGCGCCGGATTGGCGCGGCCGAGCACAAAGATCTTGTCGTCGAGGATCTCGACCGCCGACGGTCCGTGCCGGTTGACGTTCTGAACGGCGCTGAGGGCCTTCTCGAGGCTATCGAAGTGGAGCAGCGCCAGCATCCTATGGCTGGGCACCGGGAACAGCTTCAGGGTCACGTCGAGGATGAGCGCCAGCGTGCCCTCGCTGCCCGACACCAGCTTGGCGAGATTGAAGGGCCGGTCGGGGCCGAACTCGTCGAGGTTGTACCCTCCGACGCGGCGCATGACCTTCGGGTAGCGGCTCTCGATCTCGGCGGCGTGGGTCTGTACCACCTCGGCGACCGTCCGGTAGATGTCGCCTTCGAGGTCGTCCCGGCGCTGCTTGGCAGCCAGCTCCTCGGGGGTGAGCGCCCCCAGCTCCACAACCCTGCCGTCGGCCAGCATCACCGTCATGGCGACCACCTGATCGACCGATTTGCCGTACTTGATCGAGCGGGTGCCGGCCGAGTTGTTCGCGACCATGCCCCCCACATTGGCGCGGTCGGTGGTCGAGATATCCGGGGTGAACTGCAGGCCGTGGGGGGCGAGGAACCGGTTCAGTTCGTCCCTCACGATGCCCGGTTCGACCGTGACGGTTCGCGCCTCGGGGTCGAAGTGGAGAATCCGGGTAAGGTACTTCGAGAAGTCGATGACGATCGCCTCGCCCACCGTCTGGCCGGCCAGCGAGGTGCCGCCGCCGCGGGGCAGCAACGGCACGCTATCGCGCCGGGCCAGCTCGAGCACCACGCCCACATCCGCCACGCTCTTCGGCAACACCACCCCATGGGGGGTGATCTCGTAGGGGCTGGCGTCGGTCGCGTACAGCGAGCGCGCCCTGTCGTCGAAGCGCACCTCGCCCTCGGTGCGGGCGGCAAGCTCTTGCGCCAGCGCCGCCATCGACACCCCTTCGTTGGGGTTGGGTTGGGCCTCAGCGCGATCCACGGGGTCTAGTATCGCACGGCCCCCTGACCGCCCTCGGGAAGCGCCCCGGCTCGATGAAAGAGGACCTGCACCGCCTGCCCGAACGCCTCGTCGTCGAGGTGTCGGTAGGCGTTGGCAAAGGTGCGAAGCCGGTAGCGTTCGAGGAGGCCCGTCACCAGCACGTCGGACGAATACGGGTCGCGTTTCTGGCCGCTGCGTACGCGGCCCAGGGCGTCGAGCAGATCGAGTTCGGTGAGGACCTGCCGCACGAGAGCGTTTTTGGTTTCGCTGAACGCCGGCGGCTGCTCCCGCCGGAGACCGACAAAGGCGCGCCGGACGTCCCCGAGCGTGGGGTAGTCGAGGACGCGGCCCTCGAGTTCAGCCAGCGCTTCGGCGTCGAGGTCGAAGTGCAGCGGCTGGTCACGCTCGACCAACTCGGTCACCACCGACGAAGCCTCGAGGGGGTCGTCCGCCAGCGGAAGGGCAGTGAGCCACAGCGGCCCGTCGCCACCGCTGGGAACCTCGCTGGGGCTGCGGACCTGCTGGGCCGGCATCGGTGGCGGGCCGCGGCGCAGCCGCTGGCCGCTGGCGGCCTGCACTTCGAACTCGAGCGGTTGCGCCGGCCGCAGCCCCTCGGCGATCAGTTCGATACTGCGCCGGTTGCGCCACACGTTCTCGGTGAGGTTCACGGCGACGTTCAGCGCCTGGCTCGGCCGCAGGCTGTCCGCCAGCGCGCCCTGCCGCCAGGCCACCCCCTTGATGCCGGCCACCCGGAACTGGAGGGTGGTCTTTTCGCGGCCGACCGCCCGCGCCATCTCGAGGCGCTCGGTCACCACGAATACCGGGGCCCGGTGGCCTTCGCCGTAGGGCTCGAGCCTGTGGATCGCCTCCAGCAGGTCGGAACCGATGTCGTCCGGTGCCAACAGCGCGTCGGCCTGCAGGGTCCGGACCGGGGGCGGCTGCTCGGCCACGTAGCGCTGGATCGCCTCGCCGAAGGGGTGGTAGCTCTCGCTGGGCAGTGCGAAACCCGCCGCCGCGCTGTGCCCACCAAACCGCTCCAGGTGCGGCGCCGCGGCGTTAAGCGCCGCCACCGCCGAGATGCCCGGCGTCGAGCGGACGCTGCCCTTGCCGGCAGCGATGATGAACACCGGTTTGTAGTAGCGCTCGAGTAGGTGGCTGGCCACCAGTCCCATCACCCCCGGATGCCAGTCCTCGTCGGCCACCACGATAGCGGGCGCCTCCGGATCGACCTTGGTGAGCGCCTCCGCCAGCATCTCCTCCTGGATCTTGCGGCGGTCCTGGTTGCGGGCGTCGAGATAGGCGGCCAGCTCCCGGGCCCTTCGCTCCGAAGCGGTGGTGAGCAGTTCGAGAGCCAGATCGGCTTCACCCAGCCGACCTGCGGCGTTGAGCCGGGGCGCCAGCACGAAGGCCACGTCACGCGCCTGGATCTCCCCTCGCAGGCCGAGCTGCTTGAGCGCCGCCCGCAGCCCCGGCCAGCGCGACGCCGCCAAGCGGGGCAACCCCTCGCGGATCAGGGCCCGGTTTTCACCCAGCAGCGGCGCGACGTCGGCGATGGTTCCGATGGTGGCCAGATCGCAGAACTCGAGCGGCGGCTCGAGCCCCAGCTGCTGATGAACGGCCCACAACAGGTGCAGGGCCACGCCGGCCCCGGTGAGCTCCGGAAGTCCGGCTTGCGCCAACGGCGACATGGCCGGATGAACGATGAGGCACGACGGCAGGGCGCTGCCGGGGTGGTGGTGATCCGACACGATCACCTCGACGCCGGCGGCCTGCAGCCGTTCGATCTCAGGAAGGTTGCCGATGCCGCAGTCGACGGTCACGAACAGATCGGCCTGCTCTGCGTGCGCCTCGACCCGATCCGCATGGATCCCGTAGCCGTCCGTCAGGCGGTTGGGAATGAACGGGGTGACGCTGCCCCCGAGGGCGCGCAGCCCCAGCGTCAGGACCGCGGTGCCGGTGATGCCATCGGCGTCGTAATCGCCATGAATGAAGATCTTTCGCCCGTTCTGCACGGCGTCGACCAGGCGCTCGGCAGCCTTCTCGAGATCGGGAATAGCGGTCAGCGCCAGGTCGGGTTCGAGGTGCGCCAGGGCGTCCTCTCGAAGACCACGCGACCACACCATGCTGGCCAGCACCGGTGGGATTCCGAGCTTCCGGACCAGCCTCTCCACGATCGCGGGCGGCGTCGGCGGCCGTAGGTACCAGCGGGTTTCCGCTCGCTTGGCGCCGGCCTGCTCCGACGCTTCGGTCATCGGCTCCCGTCGGAGCTGCTCGGGGTCATCACCCGTTCCGCCTCGCGATCGGGGATGATGGGCGCCGCAGGGCTACCGGGCCCGAAGTTGGGTAGGTGCTGCTCCAGCTCGGCGATGCGGGCGTTGAGGCGCTTCATCTCGCGGGTCTGGCGCCACAGCGCCAGCCGACCCCAGACCCAGCCGAGTCCCAACCCGAGCACCAGGGTGATGCCCACCACCAGGGCGGGTGGCATCGACAAGAAAAAGGGCATCGACAGCGTGGCCTGGTTCTGGTTGTGAAGCAAAAGAAGGTAGACCAGGGCGAGCGCCGCGAGGACAATCTGAAGGATTCGCATAGGTTTCACCGGATACCTCCGCGGCACTAGTCTAACGCAGTGAGGGGTCCCGCCGAGGGTCTCGCGATGCGGAACCGCGCGGCCTTCGGCCCCCGGTGCCGCGTGCCCCTGATGACGGCCCACCGCCCCTCGAGCAGGTAGAATACTGGCCCGTGGGGAGCGACAGCAACAGCGAATCGGCAACAGCCGGGGATGGGCGCCCTCGGGTTCTGTGCGCCATGTCGGGCGGCGTCGACTCGTCGATGGCGAGCGCGCTCCTCGACGGCGCCGGTTTCGAGGTGATCGGGTCGATGATGCGCTTCTGGCCCGACGACCGGAAGCCGGGCGCCTTCGATGTCTGCTGCAGCCCCGAAGCCGCCTTCGACGCCCGCCGAATCGCCGACAAAATCGATATTCCCTTCTACCTGCTCGATTACCGAGAGGCCTTCGAACGGGTGGTGGTGGAGCCGTTCGTGCCGAGTTACGTGGCGGGGGAGACCCCCAACCCCTGCGTCTGGTGCAACCGCGACATCAAGTTCGGGGCCTTCGTCAAAAAAGCCCAGATGCTCGGCTGCGAGTTCATGGCGACCGGACACTACGTGCGCCGCGTCGACGGCGAGGCCGGTGTCGAACTGCATCGCGGCCGCGACGACGGCAAGGACCAGACCTACTTCCTGTGGGCGCTGCCGCGCGCCATCCTGCCGTACCTGCTGTTCCCGCTGGGCGAGTACACCAAGGCCCAAGTCCGGGCAATGGCCACCGAGCTCGATTTCATCACCGCCCACAAGCCCAGCTCGAACGGCCTCTGCTTCGTTGCCAACAGCGTCCGGGGCTATCTCCAAGAGGCGAGCGAACCGCGCCCCGGCCCGGTCGTCGACGCCAGCCAGGACCACGCAGTGGTCGGCGAGCACCAGGGAATCCAGTTCTACACCATCGGCCAGAAACGGGGTCTGGGCCTCTTCAAGTCCCACCTGCCGCGCCACGTTGTCGACCTCGACGGCGCCACCAACACCGTCATCGTGGGACCCCGTGAGCTGTGCCAGTGGACGCACCTGAGCGCCGACCGAGCCAACTTCCTGGCGCCCGAAGAGGCGCTGCCGCAGCGGGTGATGGCCCAGGTGCGATACCGGCAACGTCCGGTCCCGGCACGGCTGACGCGAAACGCCGACGACGGCTTCGACCTCGACTTCGACGAACCCCAATTCGCCGTCACCGTGGGCCAATCGGCGGTGCTCTATCACCACGACCGGCTGCTCGGGGGCGGCGTCATTCGCGAACGGAGCTGAGAGCTGTCCGTGAGCCATAGGCCCCGCTGCCGCCACCCGCTGGGCTAGACTGGGCTGGGAGGTTCTGTGCATGGGAACAATCATCGTTCTGGTGGTTCTGGGTGCTATCGCCCTGTTCGTGGTCAGCATCTACAACCGGATCGTTCAGCTCGAGAACCGCTTCGAGAATGCCTGGAGCCAGATCGACGTCCAGCTGAAACGGCGTACCGATCTGGTGCCGAACCTGGTAGAGACGGTCAAAGGCTACGCCTCACACGAGAAAGAGGTCTTCGAGCAGGTCTCGACCTCGCGTCAGGCGATGATGGGCGCCGGCAACGTGGCCGAGTCGGCCCAAGCCGCCAACATGATGACCGCCGCACTGGGCCGCCTGTTCGCGGTCGCCGAGGACTATCCCGACCTCAAGGCCAACGAGAACTTCCGGGTGCTTCAAGAAGAGCTGTCGGCAGTCGAGAACAAGATCGCCTATGCGCGCCAGTTCTACAACGACGCCGTGCTCCAGTACAACAACTCCATCGAAACGATTCCCGGGGTGTTCCTGGCCAACCCCATGGGCAAGAAGGAACAGGTCTTCCTGGAGATCCCCGAGACCGAACGCGAGGCGCCACAGGTTTCGTTTTCCTAGTCTGAGCCGTGTCCACCAGCGCACCCGAGCGCGTTCCGGATTCCATCACCGATGGCGTCACCGGCCGCAAGATCAGCCTGCTCGACTGGCGGGCCGCCAACGTCCGCTCGTCGTACCTGCTGGCGTTTATCATGGTGCTGCTGCTGGCCGCCATCGGCTACCTGGCGGCGCTCGCCCTACGGCCGGCCGCCGCGATCCTGTTCGTGGGCATCGCGGTGGTCGTCGCCGGCGTCCAGAGCGGCGTCGCCTACTGGCTCAGCGACAAGATCGCGCTGGCCTCGGCCGGCGCCCGTAAGGCGACCCTCGAGGAGCACCGCTACCTGGTCAACGTCACCGAAGCGGTGGCCATCGGCGCCGGCGTTCCCGCCCCCGACATCTACGTGATCGACTCGTCCGCACCCAACGCCTTCGCCACCGGCCGCAACCCCGAACACGGCGCGGTGGCGGTCACCACCGGCCTCCTCGAGCTGCTCGACCGCCAGGAGCTCGAGGGGGTGGTGGCGCACGAAATGGCCCACATTCGCAACTACGACATCCTGTTCCTGTCGATGCTCGCCGCCACCGTGGGCGCGGTGATCTTGCTGCGCGACCTGGCCCTGAGGGTGATGCGCTTCGGCGGTCGCCGGCGGGGCGGTGGCAGCGGCCGCGGTGGCGGCCAGGCGCAGCTCATCGCCATGGTGCTGCTGGTGGTGCTGCTGATCCTGGCGCCGGTGCTGGCGACGTTGCTACGGCTGGCCGTGAGCCGCCGGCGCGAGTATTTGGCCGATGCCACCGGGGCCTACATCACCCGCAACCCCGAAGGTCTCGCCAGCGCCCTCGAGAAACTGCGCGACTACAGCGGCGAGCGCCTCGAGGCTTCGGAAGGCGTCCGGCACATGTTCTTCATCAACCCGGTGCAGCGTCTCAACGCCAGTACCGTGCTCGCCACCCACCCGCCGCTCGACGAACGGATCGGTCGGCTGCGGCGGATGTAGCGTCCTACTCCTGAGTAATGGCGCTTTGAGAAATCTTGAAGGGGCTTTCAATACCTAGAAATGCACGCCAGTCCCGTGGGGGAATTACCCCCTCCCCAGCCCTCCCCCTAGAAGGAGGAGGGAGCAAAAAGCAACCCTGGCTACGATAGAAGACACCATCGGGTGGGTAGTGAAGGGCGTGAATACGTCTTGAGTAACGAGAACAAGAGCTGGGATAACCGTGGTGTGAAGGAACCAATGGGGTCCGGTTGCTGGGCAGGCGCCTGCGTTCTGGAACATGAAAATGCCCCTGCTGGAAGACAGGGGCATGCGTTTCGTTAGGTTGTCGGCTTAGGCCTTCGAGGGCTCCGTCTCGTCGTCGGAGTCGGCAGCTGCTTCGGGCGCAGTGTCGACCGCGGCTTCCTCCGCGACATCGCCAGCGGTGCTTGCCTCGGGCTCCGTCGCGGATTCGGTGGTGGCTTCGATTGCCTCGTCGGTGGCCGCTACAGATTCTGTCTCGGCCTCGGCCGCCACCGCTGCGTCGCCATCGGCAGCCGCTTCCGGCTCTGCCCCGGGTTCTGCTTCGGCCGCCACCTCTTCAACGATCGCTTCGACCTCGGCGTCCGGTTCGGCAGCCGCCTCCGTTTCAACCTCTTCGGCCGCCGGGCGTCTGCCGTCGCGGAAGGCGGCGGTCAGCAGCGCCGCAGCCTCGGCGGTGTCGATGACGTCCTCCGGCTCCTCCTCGGGCTCGGTCGGGGCAACGGCCTCTTCGGTCACGGCCTCGACCGCCGCAACCTCAGCTTCGGACTCGGTCGCAGCCTCGTCGGGGGCGGCCTCGGCTTCGGCCTCCACCGATGCGGCCTCAGGGGCTGCAGCGTCGGTCGCTGCCTTGGGGTCGGCCGGGGTGTCTGCCTGACCCTCGGTCAGCCCGAACTGGGCGAACAGGTCGGCGTAGACATCGCCGAGCTTGGTCGTGGTCTTGCTGGCGGCATCCGCTGCCGCGTAGCCGTAGTCGTAGTCGATATCGGCGCCGCGACGGCCCCGCCGGCCCTTGCGGCCACCGCGAGCTGCGGGGGCTCCTGAGGGCACCCCGTCCTCCCCATAGTTTTCGGCCGAGAACGGCAGCAGGCGTTTGCGCGACAGGCTGGCACGCTGCTCCACCGGATCGATGTTGAGGATCACCGCGGTGATCTCGTCGCCGCGGTTGAAGTGCTCGTTGATGTCGTCGATGTGCTCGTGGGCCAGCTCGCTGATGTGGACCAGCCCCTCGATGCCCTCCTCGAGCTCCATGAACACCCCGAAGTCGGTGATGCCGGTGATCGGTCCGGTCAGCTCGGTGCCGGGCGGGTAGCGGTCGGGCAGGCTCGACCACGGATCGGGCTGCGTCTGCCGCAGGCCCAGCGAGATGCGCCGCTGAACGGTGTCGATCTTGAGGATCAAGGCCTCGACGTCATCCCCCTCGGTAAGGATCTCCTTGGGGTGCCGAACCCGCTTCGTCCAGCTCATTTCGCTCACGTGGATGAGGCCCTCGAGGCCCGGTTCGATCTCCACGAAGGCGCCGAACTGCGTGAGGTTGGTGACCTTGCCGTTGACGCGGTTGCCGATCTGGTAGTTGCCCAGAACCTCCTCCCAGGGGTTGGAGATCAGCGTCTTCATGCTCAGGTTGATCCGCTCGCGCTCGAGGTCCATATCGAGCACCTCGACCTCGACCGCTTGGCCGGGCTTCACCACGTCCCTGGGGTGGTTGAAGCGCCCGTGCGAGAGTTCGCTGCGGTGCACCAGCCCGTCGATCCCGCCGAGGTTCACGAACACCCCGAAATCGGTGATCTCGACGACCTCGCCGTTGGTCTTGAGGCCGGGCTCGAGCTTCTTTAGGGTCTCGGTCTTTTTCTCGGCGATCTCCTCTTCGAGGATCGACCGCCGCGAGATGATGACGCGGCTGCGCTTCCGATTCAACTCGATGATCTTCACCTTGAGGCGCAGACCCACGTATGGGGTGAGGTCGGTAACGCGGCGAATGTCGACCTGGCTGGCCGGCAAAAACGCCCGCACGCCGAGGTTGGCGACGAGGCCGCCCTTGACCTTCTCGACGATCTCCACCTCGACCGGTTTCTGCTTCTCGGTGATCTCCTGCAGCAGGTTCCAGGCCCGCTCCTGGTCGGCGCGCTTCTTCGACAGCACGATGATGTTGTTGGGGATGTCCGAACGCACCACGTAGACCTGGATCTTGTCGCCGGGTTTGAAGTACTTGGCGGCATCCTCAGCGGTCGCCTCGAACTCGAAGAGCTGATTGTAGGGCAGCGTTCCTTCGATCTTGGCGCCGACGTCGACGACGATGCCCTCCTGCGACAGCATGATGATTTCGCCGCTGGTGATCAGGCCTCGGTGGACCGGCTTGCGCTCCAGCTGTTCATCGCTGGCGGCCAGCACCTCTTCCATCGTCATCGAGTCGCTGGATTCGGCAGCAGCCGGTGCCGGCGCTTCGGCGGCCTCACCCTCGGGCGCGGCCTCCTCGGCGAGTTCCGCAGCGGTCGCTAACAGAGCGGCTTCGACGGCCATCTGCGCCGCGGCCAACTCGCCCGCATCGGCCTCCGCCGACGCTTCGACGGGCGCAGCCTCGGCCGCATCTTCGGCCGCTTCGGGAGCGGCTGCCTCAACCACCTCCGGCGGTTGGGTCACCTCTTCCACGTCCACAGCGGCCTCTTCGGCCTGCTCGGCGACCTCGGTTGCCACCTCGGGCAGCGGGGCCTCTTCGGGCTCACCGGCAGCGGTTTCGACCGCATCAGCGGCCGCAGTTTCTACGGTTTCGGAGGACTCGGTGTTCGGGTCGTTGGCTTCCGCGGCGCCTACACCCTGATCGGCTGCTGCGGTCGGGTCCTGGTTTGAGCTTTCCTCCGGGGCTGGTTGGGTGGCCGGGACAGGGTTATCCTCGGCCGGGTTCGGTTTCTCATCCATGTAGGGGGAGTCCTCCTTCATACTGTAAAGCTTGGCAACTACCTATTTTGGCACAAACCGGCCCCTTGGCGCAACCGCGACGCACGCTTGACGACCGCCGTCCCCAAGCGCGATTCGACACCGATCACCCTCCCGCGCAGCAGGCCGACCGACCACCCCGACCGTGACGCCGGTCGGCACTGCCCGTGAGGGTCGTGTGCGCGGGCTTCACGTTCGGCCGGCGCAGGCTACAGCCTCCTCGCCAGATCGTCCTGCCCACGGAGCTGCCGGCTATAATTCCGACATGGGCTTACCCAGCGAGCGGCTCGAACAGTATCGGACCCAAATCGACACCATCGCAGGCGTCCTCCAGCGACTCGACAGTTACCTGTTCGAAGCGATCGACAGCGCTCAGGATCGCCATGGAATAACCGGGCATCTGCTCGAGATCGGCGTCTACCAGGGACGCAGCGCCATCGTTCTCGGCTTCCTTCGCAAGAACTCCGAGCAACTCCACCTCTGCGATCCATTCGAAGCCCCATCGGTCGACAGCCCGAATTTCCTTGCGGACACCCTCGACTGGTACAACGACTACAACCAGGATCTCGTCGAGGCCAACTATCTGCGCTTTCACGACCAGCTCCCCCACATTCACGCCTGTTCCTCGCGAGAGCTCCACGACCGCCTCGAGCCCGCCTTGTTTTGCTTCATTCACCTCGATGGCAGTCACGATGAGGAGACCATCCACAGCGATTTCGAGCTCGCCCGCAAGCTCCTCGTCGATGGTGGGGTCTTGGCCATCAGCGGATATCGAAACGTCTACACCCTCGAGCTTGCCGCCGCTGTCTGGAAGGAGGTGGCTACCTCCTCGCTGGTACCGCTGTGCGCCACCGAGTCCCATCTCTTTGTCTCCTGGTCGCCCGCCCAGCTCGCAGAGCCGGACGATCTCCTCGCGCGTTTCGAGGCGATTCCGCAAGCCATCGTCGAGCGCAAGGACGCGGTCCCCGTGATCCGATCGCTGCCGGTTCAAGAACGGACCCTCAGGTCCACGGTACGGTCGTTCGTCCCCCCCCCGTATTGTGGCCGCTAGCCCATCGACTGGCATCGCTGCTCAGCGCCAACGGAGACCACTAGCGGGCCCCCAAGAGTCCCACCAAAGGTCCCCGCAGTACTCGGAAAAAGATAAAAAAAATTGGGTTTCGTGTGGGAGGCACGAAACCCGCGTTCGGAAGAGAATGGGATGAGGAATTGGGAGAGTTACCTCAAGTCCACGTCCTAAGTCTATCCGGGGCCTCTTACAGAATTCTTACAGCCCTCATACAGCCCTCATACAGTCCCCGACCCCCACCAAAAACAACGTCCCATACGGAATAACCCATCTCCCTCACGACTCCTCATCAGGCGCCGAACGGAGCGGATCGATCGCCTGATCGACCTCCATCGCCCACGCATTGCCCGAACTCGGCAGAAACACGCCCGGCTCCCCCTCGAACCGCCCCGCCCGCAGCTCAGCCACGTCCCACACGATGTCGATCTCACTCTTGAGCCGATACAAGCGGGCATCCGCATCGAACTCGATCTCGAGCC
Source organism: Trueperaceae bacterium (assembly GCA_963662295.1). GTDB lineage: Bacteria > Deinococcota > Deinococci > Deinococcales > Trueperaceae. The sequence goes on along the minus strand of OY759346.1, from coordinate 1,470,415 downwards.
CCGGCACGTTCGCCTTCAACTGATGCCGGAACTGATGGAAGTACGACTTGGCGCTCCGATACTTCTCCTCCGGAAACACCTCGACCACCAGCTTCGCCAGGCTCACCGCCTTGTACTCCAAAAAATACGCCAGCAATTCCACCCCGCGCCGCATGGGGATCCCCACCGGGTGCCCCCCAGTAGCAAGTGCTCGAGCCCCAAGGTAGCCACCTCTAACGTCTGAGGCGGCAGACCCGCAATATCCGGATGCGTCTCATATGCAAGCTCCCGCAACTTCGGCACCAGCAACCACTCCCGCGCCAGGAACGACGGGTTCTGCAGGCTCACGCTGAGCGCCTGAAGCAGATCCAGCTCCTCCTTGAACGAGGCGTCACCCAGTTCTGACTTCAGGTTCGCAATATGAAGGCGCACCCACCCCTGCTCCTGGAGGAGACCCATGTCGCCAAACTCCTCGGCCAGATCCTCGAGCTCGGCCAGGGCATGTTCGGGCGTGTAGTCGCCGCGCCAGTAGAGGAGGAGGATCTCGCGGAAGCGGTAGGCGAGGCGGTCGGATTTGTCGTTGATGAGGGCTTGGGCGCGGGCAAGGTGGGGGGCGGCTTGGGCGTAGTCTTGGGTGATGGAGGAGAGGGCGACGAGGGCAAGGCGGGCAAGAAACTCCTCGTATACTATTTCTTGCTCCGCTGCCAGCCGCGTACATTTGTGGAAGGCTTCAGCAGCACCGTGGGCTTCTCCTTTGGACCAGAGAATTTCCCCTTGCAGAAACCGGCTCAGCACGCCGTAGGCTGGCGGGTAATCTCCGAGATTCCAGCTGTTGATTTCAGCTCCAGACTCCTCGTATCTTCCGAGCGAAATCAGTACGGAAACCCAGCGTGTGCGGACCTTGAATTGTTCAAACCCTTCCGTGATTTGAATGCCTCGTTCTAGGAACCAGAGCGCCCTTTGAGCGCGCCCGATCCTACCGTGAAGTGTTCCGATCTGAGCTAAGATGGATGGCGCTAGTAAGTCGAATTCTGGCAACCCTTGGGTCCTTCGCCAGGCTTCTTCAGCAGTACGGAGCGCCTCTCGCAAATTACCGTTGTTCTCTTCGTGCAGGCTGCGAACACGGTGGTAGAGGACTAGGTCGTAATCATTTAATGTCTCGGTCGGCGTTTGGGCGAGTTCCGCAGCCGCATCTTCTGATTGATCGAGGAATCTTAAGAGATGTGCAAGATTGATTCTTGCACTTTCTTCGCCCCGTGCAATAGCCCTGTAAAACGTTTCCTGTGCGCGTATGTCATCAAATACCTGGAAGTAGCAAACTCCTAGCCAGCGGTCGTCCACTGGAGTTGGGTTTGCTAGGTCGGCATATGCCGAAATTCCTTTCTGAAACTGGTCTAGAAAGGCCCATCCTTGAACCACGCTGTCCAGTTTGACACCTGGGAAACGGTTTTCGACTAGAGACTGGACGCGAGAATCAATCATAGTAAATTTCCTAGGTCAGTTTAGTGCATTTTGTATTCACCGGGGAGCCTAGAAGCCGTCATCTGTCTTCGTAGGGAGATTAGCTCACGGAAATATTTTCTTGACCGAAATTAGGGGTTCGTGCTAGCGTTACGACAATCAATTGGGTTGGGAGGCCCATTGGTTCGGTGAATAGCAACTTTAGCTTTTACCGGCGTTTCGGAAGAGTATGGGATCATTGGGAGGGAACCAAGCCCCTTTTTCTGCCCTCTTCACTGCAACCATACATCGTTTTTAGGTGTTGATCCACCTAAGGAATTGTGGGGTTGGGAGACCCCTAAAGCAGACTGGTTGATTAGAAATGACCAGCTTGTGAACTTGGTGCTCCGAATGGGGACCAGGAAGAGGATGGGAAAATGAAAAACACTGGGAAGCGGATTTTCTACTCGGCTCTTTTCTTGATGCTGGCGAGCCTTCCTGTTATTGTTTTTGCCGGGCAACACATTGGTGCTCGGTAGAAGACCATTGTTTTTGTAGGACCGGCGTATAGCTGGAACTTAACATGCGGAAATTACTCCATGGGAATGTCGTTAATCCATGCCGCCTATTGGCATGGATTAACGTGATCACCGTTACAAAATCCAATGCGAATAGTGCTTTCTGGTTGTATGGTCCTTTGACTTTGTACGGCTAGATCCTTCAGCGTAGAGCCCAGCTTTTTGCAAAACTACGGCTTATGGGCATAGAGGTCAAGACTCCGAAGCGCAGCGGAGGACTTGCCTGGTCTTGACCGAACTCCGAATCACACGCTCTTACAGCGGTTCTCAGAATGAGTGATTGGTGACTCCGGCATGCTCAACCCAACACATCCCCCAACGACACCGTCGATAGCGCAGCCGCGATCGCAGAGTCCAACGCTCCCCTCGTCCTCGCCCCCACAGGCTTTCACGAACGCCTTTATCTTCGGAAAAGCCAACTCAATGGGGTTGAAGTCCGGACTGTACCCAGGCAACAACACCAACTCGCACCCCCTCGCCTCGATCGCCTCCCGCACCTCCGGTTTGCGGTGCACCCCCAGCTGATCCATCACCACGATCTGCCCCGGCCTCAGCTTCGGAGCGATGACCTGCTCGATGTACGCTAAAAACGCCACGCCATCCACCGCTCCGGTCAACGTCATCGCGTCACCCACACCCTCATCGAGACTGATCGCTGCAACGAGGCTGGTGTTCTCCCCACGGTTCTTCGGCACCCTACCCACGGCACGTTGTCCACGTGGGGCGTAGGCGTAGGGCAGGGTCATGGCGACGTTGAAGCCGCTCTCATCGACGAACACCAACCGGTGCGGGTCAATACCTCTGATCCAAGCCAGGAACCTCCACCGGGCCTCTGGATTCTGTTCACTCGCGTAGATCGTCTTTTTTTCTCGTCGATCCCAATCTCTGTACCCAGCGGCACATGGTCGCTCTGCTGATGCGGACGCCGGTTCTCTCCAAGAAAAGGTCGCAGCGCTGGTCGTGGGTGAGGTCGTTGCTGATGAGGCTCTGCTCAACCCATGCCTGGTGCTCATGGAGGGCGCTGGGGCGGCCCGGGGAGGTTCTGGGGGTGAGATCTCCACTTTGGCGGTAGCGGCGGAGGTAGCGACTGACGGTGGCGGTTCCAACGTCGAACGTGTCTGCGGCTTCATGGAGGGTGTAACGCTTGTGTAGGACGGCGTTTACGATGCGTTCTCGGAGGTCGGTAGAGTGCGCCATGCCTCAGCATGAAGCACGATCACTCAATGCGCAACCCGCTGTAAGCCTGCAAAGGTTGCTTCCTTGCAACCTTTGGTTGCCTAGCGGCGAGCGATCTTGGTTTTACGACGATTTGGGGCTAGCATAAAACCCCCTCGATTTGCGTTTCAGAAAAGCCTTTACCGAAGGGCTTTTTTTGGTTACGATTTGGGGTAGATACTGTGTTTCATCTACTGTGTCAAGGCCAGCCTAACCTTACGAGCTGGTCTAGAATTGGGCGTACTCTAAGCACCTCCAACCTGCGTTTGGGGTTCTGCCCTCTCATGCGGGCTTTCTCCAGGCAGAAGGAGGGTATAAAGCCGCAGCAACACCTCCGGATCTGAAGCACCCACGAGATTCGAAGGGGTTTCCGCGTCACTAGCTAGCAGCTTCTGGGAATTGCTCTTCGCTCGCCTTAACCTCCGCTGGCCTTATCAGCAAGAGTACTCCTGGTAGGACACGGACTCTGTCAGAATGAACCAACGATGGATCCACGGACAACGGCTAGTTAGGAAAAAATGAAACCCTTCGACATCCTGACGAAACGTGGTCAGGTACGGCGTTTAAGGCGATTAGCGCAAGAGGCACTAGCAGCCTACCGAATACACTAGGCGCGCCTGACCCCACTGCCTGGAGAAGAGAACACGACCTTCCGCGTGGATGCGCCCGATGGGGACCGTTTCGTATTGCGCATTCACAGGCCCGGCCTGAGAACCATTAACGTGGTCCGTTCTGAGATGGCTTGGCTGGCTGCTCTAAGGCGGGATACAGACCTGGTCGTGCCCGAACCGGTGCCAACTCGTGACGGCAATACCTACACGGTCACGCAGGTGAACCGCCCTGGGTTTGATGGAGGCTCCGTTCTCCCTCGAAAGGAGAGAATGGAGCATGACCCGTTACGACCAAGAAACCAAAGATCGAGTCATCCGCATGTTCATGGAGCGTCGAGAAGAAGCGCCGCACGAATCACGTTCAGCCTCTTATCGGCGCCTGCATGACCTAACCGGCATCCCGGTCGACACCATGCGCGGCTGGGTAGACAGAGCCCGCATCGACGCTGGTGACAAGCCAGGCCTGACAACCACAGAGCGTGAGGAGATCAAGGCCCTCAAGAAGGAAGTAGCCGAACTCAAACGAGCCAACGAGATCCTCAAGACAGCCAGCGCGTTTTTCGCGGCCGCGGAGCTCGACCGCCGACTCAAGTGATGGTCGCCTACATCAACGCGTATAAGAACCTGTTCGGGGTCGAGCCGATCTGCCGTGTCCTACGGGACCACAACGTGCCGATCGCCCCGAGCACGTACTACGCAGCCAAGAAGCGGCAAGCATCCGCTCGCCAGCAATCCGATGAGCGTCTCCTGGAGGTCATTCATCGGGTGCACCGCGAGAACTTTGGTGTGTACGGCGTCCGTAAGGTATGGCACGCCCTCCAGCACGAGAGTATCGACGTTGGGCGTGACCAGGTGGCGCGCCTGATGAGAGTCGCGGGCTTGAAGGGCATGACACGAAGAAGGAAGGTCCGCACGACCATCCCAACGCCTAGCGGCGTCAGCTCGCCGGATCTGGTGAGGCGAGACTGGTTCCAAGATGCGCCCGACATCGTTTGGGTGGCGGACTTCACGCACGTGCTCACTCGTGAAGGGTGGGTGTACGTGTCGTTCCTGCAGGACGGCTTCTCGAGGCGCATCCTGGGTTTCACGGTCAGTACCGGTAAGAGCAGCGAGCTGGTGATGAGGGCTCTGGAGCAGGCTGTGAGCGTCCGGCGTCGAACCGATCGGCGGTTCGTTGCTGACGGCGTGATTCATCATTCGGATGCCGGCAGTCAATATACGAGTCTGGCGTTCAGCCAGAAGTTGCTCGATCATGGCGTGAACGGTTCGATCGGTCGGGTGGGCACGGCGTATGACAATGCGTTGATGGAGAGCACGATCGGCTTGTTCAAGAGCGAGCTGATCCACGCCAGGTCGACGAGTTGGTGCTCGAGGCAGGAGGTGGAGACGGCGACGATGCGGTGGGTGAGGTGGTTCAACTGTCGGCGGTTGCACTCTTCGCTCGATTACGTCAGTCCCGTGGACTTCGAGATGGCGTACACTCAAGCGCAGGCCATGCCCAGGCTGGCCGCGTGAGAGCAGAGTCTCCACGAAACCCAGTACGGTTCAAACCCACGGTCTTGGTGACCTTGCATTAATGCTGGCTTGCTGACTCAGGCTTGCTTGATGCCGTGCCAGCTAAGCACGACTGAAGCTGATATACAAGCATTACCTGTAGTTTGTTGTTACCGGGCATAGCAGTGGATCGGCCTGCCATCGAAAAGCCAATCAAGAAGCCGCTGCAACCGCTGCGGCGGGGGCTTCACCGACCACGCCTGCCAATACCTCCTTAGCAAAAGGTAAGGTTCCAGCCAAGCTCTGACCCGCCTCAACGCCTGTGGCCAAGTCACGACCAGATTCTGGCTCTTTCTTTTTCCCCCCCGCTCGCTCCTCAACATCGCCCTCCACAAGACTTACGGGTTGCCCACCCCCGTCAAGCTCAGCAGCCACTCCTCCTCCTGGTAAGGCCCACCAGCAGAACGAAAACGCGCAACAAACCAGCTGCCAGTGCCGCCTCATGGCCATGTCGCTGCGCACCTGGTACTGCGCCCAACCCAGACTCCCCTTGACCTGCTTGTAACTCTGCTCCACCCACACCCTAAGCCCGTAGAGCCTCACGATCTCCGCCACATCAGCCGGAATCATGCCGCTCTCTTGAGCGCGGCTAGATCCGGGCGCAGGGAGGTTCGTTCGTAAGTAGAACGTGCTCTCCTCCGGAAGCGCAGCAGGATCAGTAGTCACGATGATCAACCGCTTCGCGCTCTCCGGGCCGTACGGTCCCGCCACCCCCTCGAGAGCCCACCAGGTCTCTTGGTGACCATCACGAAAGCACCGCGTGAGCTTCTCCCAAACGCCGGCATCATCCTCACGCCACGAGGCGGCTCCCGCTACTCCCTCCGCAGAGCCGATGGTGCCAATCTGGTGCCACCATGCGTGCGATGGGTTCAAGGCCAGCACGTAGGGGATCTCCTCGCTCTGCAAAGTAGTCCAGAAGGGGTGGTTCTCCCCGTAGAAGCGGTCGGCTACTACGGCGCGGAAGGGAATGCCGAGCGCATGGGCGTTCTCGATGAGTTCCAGCGCGATTTGCGGTTTGCTGCGGAACTCGGGGTCGTTCTTACCAAGAGCGAACCAGGGTGCAGGCGTGTAGGGCTCAACCTCGATCGGGTAGTACCGTTCCTCGTTCGCCCACAACGTGTGTACGCTGACCACGCCGTTATCGATCTTGCCGATACTGCCGAGGTACTGGCGGCCGACATGGGCGGTGTGTCGGCCCCACTTTCGATCGCCGGTCTCATCGATCACCAGGGCGCCCTCGGGGTTGGGCTTGCTGTGCTCGTCCTCGGAGAGCAGCGCCAGTCGTTTGTTGTTCACCAAGGCGGGGTCCCAGGTGGATTCGGATAAGAACCACTGCAGTTTCTGCGCGTCCTTGTGGGTTGCGCCTGCCACCGGCTCGGTGTTGGCGAGCCCGGTCAGGGTTTTGTTTCGTTCGCTGGGTAGTAGTAGGCCTTCGAGGTAGCGCCGGAAGGTGTCGCGTTGGTTGCGTTTGTTGAACAGGTCATCGAAACTGCTGGCGTAGCTCTCTAGCGGTCCGGGGGCGGTAGGTACGGGTAGGCGTCGACTCATCGTTCGACCTCCTGTTGTCCGTTCTACTGCTCGATTTGACCCTTGTCAACAAACTACAGGTAACTCCCATCATCACTCTGCCAATCAACAGCTCGTGCCAACAAACCTCAGACCCGGAGAAGGCTTTGTTCACTCCTACGCAACCCCCCAGCCCAAATACCTGTCGGGACTGGCAAACTCCTGCCCCAGCTCGAGAAACCCCCGCGGCCCCCGCCTGCCATAGTCGAACGGATCCCCGGTCGCCTCCATCCACCGGTGAAGCCGCGCCTCCATCTCCTCGAGGGCGGTCCGCGCATCGGCGGAATTGGCAAGGTTGACCATCTCCAGGGGATCTTCCTGGCGGTCGAATAGCCAGGGGCCGCGTTCGCTGGCGAACCAGCGAGCGTAGGTCCACCGCGCGGTACGCACCCCACGCCACCGGCCTACCCAACCGTCCCGATTCGGCCAGCCGTGAGCCAGGTTCTGCAGGTACACCGAGTCCGATCCCCCCGGCGTCTTGTCGGTGTCGGGAGGCGCGTCCTCGCCCCGCCACACCCGCGACACGTCGCGCCCCTGTAGCCCTTCCGGCTGGGGCACATTGCAGGCGCCGAGCAGCGTCGGCACCAGATCGATCGCGCCCATGAAGGCGCTGCTGCGGGTTCCGGCTGGCGTAACGCCGGGCCAGCGTACGACGAACGGCACGTGGATGGACTCTTCGTAGGGCGTCGCTTTGGAGGCCCGCATCGAATCGTGGAGCCAGCTGTCCTTCGGCTTGCCGTAGCCGTGGCTGGAGAGGTGGTCGCCGTGGTCGGAGGTGTAGCAGACGATCGTGTTGTCGGCGATGCCAAGGCGATCCAGCGCAACCATCAGCCGCGCCATCTGCGCGTCGAGGCCGCTGCAACACCCGTAGTAGTCGGCGATCTCTCGTCGTGCGAATTCCGCCATCTGCTCCGGAACGTTGCCTGGCACATCCATCTCGGCTGGGTCGTAGATCGCATGAGCGTCGGGATACTGCTCATAGGGCCAGTGCGGTGGCCGCCACGACACGAACAGCGCGAAGGGGTCGTCTGGCTGCGCGTCCAGGTGCCGTTCCATGAAGCGAATGGCCAGGTCCGTCTCGACCTCGGGGCCCCAGCCGTCGATGATTGTCGGTCCCGACTCGTTCTGGTAGTAGTGCTTGTTGAAAAACCCTCCGCCGGAATGGAGGTCGGGCGCCGCGAGATAGTCCAGGCCGTAGCGGTCTTCGGGTGGGTAGGGGCCTTCGCCGAGGTGGAAGGTGCCTACCTGGGCGGTGCCGTAGCCGTGTTCGCGCAGGGTGCCGGGCAGTGTCGGGATATCTCTCCGCGGGCGGTATTCGTTGTCGATCACGAGGTTGCTCCAGGCGTAGCGGCCGGTGAGCAAAATCGCCCGGTAGGGTGAGCAAAGGGGGTGGTTGGAGAACATGTTGTCGCAGACCATGCCTTGGGCGGCGAGGCTGTCGATGGCGGGTGTCTGCACGATCGGATTCCCGTTGGCCCCCAGCGCGCTGTAGCGCTGCTGATCCGAAAAGACGAACAGGATGTTGGGGCGCTGTTCTGAATCCATGGCTGCTACTCCTTTGTCACGCATCGCCCTGAGCGAGCGCCGGCTAGGGTCGTCTCGAGAAGTGCTCTACCCGCTCGCCGACCGCTTTCCGGAGCCACACGTAATTGGGCCCACCGATTTCGAGTACCCATTTTCTTCGATTGCTTTGTGCTTCACTACGGTTGCATGTGCTTGGTGCACGCTCCAGGGTACTATAACGGCCGAGCCAAAAAGGGAAGGGAAAGCGCCCTGGAAAAAGCCTGGTGGGACGTCTCTCCTGGGGTACCTTTGGTAGCGGTAGAACCGCACGTATGTCCCGCTCGAATTTCGAAAATACCTTAGTAACCTCGGATGCTAGTTGCGAAAGGGGTTAGAGAAGAGAGAAGATCTAGAGTATGCGAACAAAAGACCTTCTCTCCGAACAGACGGTAACAGATATCTTCACCCTCGTATTCGTCCTTGTTGACGATTACCTCCAAGCCTCCACCAAACAACGACGCTTCCGCTTACCCAACAAAGCCAATCAGAAAGCGAGCTACAGCGAACTCTTAACCATCGTCCTGGTCGGCGAAATCCTCCAACAGAAGAACCAGGGCTTATGGTACTTAATGGTGCAAAGCGACTACCGAGAGTTATTCCCGGTCCTGCCTGAGCTCAGCCGGTTTTATCGTATCCAACGCAACTTCGAACGCATCTATGCCGATCTTGCTCTACTTCTTGGTACTTAATGGTGCAAAGCGACTACCGAGAGTTATTCCCGGTCCTGCCTGAGCTCAGCCGGTTTTATCGTATCCAACGCAACTTCGAACGCATCTATGCCGATCTTGCTCTACTTCTTGCTGAGCATGACGGCGTGTACCTGATCGATTCGCAGCCGTTAGCGATCTGCAAAGGTATCCGCTACTCGCGTGAACGCATGATGACCGAGGCAACTCGCGTGACAGACGCTTCTACGGCTTTAAGCTGCACGCAGTGTGTAGTGGATCGGGTGCAGACGCTTCTACGGCTTTAAGCTGCACGCAGTGTGTAGTGGATCGGGTGCGATCTGTCGTTTCGGGATTGTGGCGGCCAATGAGTCGGATGTGATGGTGGGTAGATGCTTACTTGATGAGCGTTATGATGACCTGCATAGCATCATTGGTGATAAAGGGTATCTGGGGTTAGGGATCTATACGCCGGCGAAACGGAATGCGAAGCAAGCTGGGTTCTGGTGTGATTTCTTTGCTTCAGCACGCAAATGTGTTGAGTCGACGTTCTCTTCTTTGGTGCGGTGTCGGAACATCGCTTTGCAGCAATTGAATTCTTTCTGGAGTGTTCGCGCAAGTGTGTGCCGCAAGATCGCTGCCCACAATCTCCTTCTCTTCCTCTACCCCTAATCCACTAGCATCCGAGGTTAGAAGGTGGTTTGCGCGATTTTGGGGGTGGGGGAGAGAGCCGGGTTCGGCCAAATTCGATTGCGCATTTTAGCCAGACTTTGTTGGCGAACTCGCGAAACGCCACCCAATAGAGATCAGTCCTTTGCCTGCCTTACCCCCGTCACGTAGGCCACGACATCCTGGTGGATACCCTCAGGATAGGCAAACCCCAGGTGCTCCGCGACCTCGATAGCCACCGTTCGGAACACCGTTAACCAGGACAATCCGGCCTCGTGAGAAAGGCGATGAGCAAGGGAAATCTTGGACCCACAATCGAGTTTGTGCCGGTCAGTACGGCATTTCTCGGTTTCTCCGTCCACCACGCATCGTCAAATCGCTCTTACTCGCCACCCTCTCGTCCAACGCCAGATCGTTGAGTCGTATTCAGAAAAGCGGAAACGCAGCCACCGTCAGGCACGGCAATGTGCGAAAAATGCGATGCGGACCGGGGTTTCTTGCCCCTCACTAGAGATCAGACCCGTCACCGACGCAACCCCGAACAACGCCGGCAAGTCCTGTTAACGTCGCAAACAACGCGTCCCAGTTCTCCGCCATATCTGCACGTGCGTAGCTCTCCTCCACGCGAGCCCAGAGATCAGCAGGCAACTGCCTCTTCAAGCCTCTTCCCAACGACCCCGTGGGGAGCGACCAGTCGCAACCCCGAATCGAGGTGACTATCCCCCCGAATCGGCGGAATCGCGTGGCAATCGTACAGCACTCGTCAGGACCGATTAGTGTCGGCAAGCAGCGGCAGCATGATGGGCTTTGTGTCTGGCTCCAGATGTCATACGTTCATGAACTCCCGACGTTCTGGCGTCAACCGCTCCATCAGCTCCTCGTCCGGTCGATAGGTCTGCCACCTGGAGCAATACCCGTACAGAACCGATCGCCTTACGCCCGGGTTGACTCGCTTACCCGAACCGTGCGCCAGGCAATCGACGAAGAACACCGCATCGCCAGCATTCATCAGCACCTCGACCGCGCCTTCCACAGCGTCAAGCGATCCACCGGGTTCAGCGGCCGGCGTTGCAAAAGCAGGATGGATGAAATTCGACTTGTGACTGCCAGGAACGACCATGGTCACCCCATCTCCCGAGCGCCAGTCGTTCAGTGCAACTATGATGTTGATCTGGCCACAGCGGAATTCACCATTGTGATAGCGGAACTGCGAACGAGTTTTGCGCTTGTGCGCCCCGGAGTGAAGCTTTGATGCGTGGCCCTGGGGCCGAAGAATGGCGGCGCTGGTGTCCAGGACCGGCCGGTCGGTTCGTCCGATGTAGCGACGAAGGTGCTCACTCCAGGAGGGGTGATCGATCAGCCGTTCGAACGGCTCTCCCGCTTCGACGACGTTCAGTATCAACCGTCCGAACTGTTCATATCCTGGGCTTTCTGGTAGCCCTGGTCCTGGTGCATCCTGCTCTTCGACCAGCCGGTCCACATTGGCGTTGAGCTCGGCTACCTCTTCTGGGGAGAGCGCTTGTTCCAGGACGATGTACCCTCTGAGGTCGAACAGAAAATCGTCCATCTCTGTTGGCATGACCATTTCCCTTCCAGAAGCCGTTATCTCGACATCATACGTGATACGTGATTGGTACGGACCTGCAATGACTGGTGGTGACGTGAGATCATCTCGTACCCCCAGCCGGATAGGTGGGTGAGCGGAGCAACTTCCGAACCGACCAAATCCGATCGGTCAGGTCCGCGGCCATCGCTGGGGAGCGCCTCTCATACACCCTCCGGCCCCGCGGCTGACCTGCCCCCCTGGAAACGGCTCTCCCGCACTCTTGATGAAAAATAGAAATGACTTGAGGTAGGACCCAAAGAGCATCTGTCCTTCCAATCGGCCCCTTTCCCCACTTTTCGTATCTGGCACGGAAGAAATGCGGATTTGTTGAACTTCGTGACGGATGTTGAATTGGGTAAAGCTGCGCCCGGGTTGGTAGTTTGCTGACGCTTTCACCAAGAGTGCGGGAGAGCCTGGAAACGGTCCAGGGGGGCAGGTCACCTTAAGGCAGGTATCCTACACAAATGCTGTTACCCTCATCTTGAGATCTTTGCCATGCACCTTAAGGTCGCAGGTATCCTACACAAATGACTGTTACCCTCATCTTGAGCGCACTCTTGATCTTTGCCATGCGTCTTGCTGACGTCTCGATCGGCACCGTCCGTCTTATCGTCCTTGTGCGAGGCCAGACCCTTCTAGCCGCAGTGTTGAGCTTCTTCAGTGCCCTCATCTGGATTCTGGCGACCGCGCAAGTAATCAATGATCTCCAAGAACCCATAAAGATCGTGGCTTATGCAGCTGGGTTCGCAGTCGGAACGCTGGTCGGCGCCCTCATCGAGCGGTGGATCGCGATTGGCAACAAGCTGGTGCGCGTCGTCACGCCAGCGTCCACACCCCAAGTGGCCGAAGCCGTTCGCGAAGCGGGCTTCTACGTAACCGAACTCAATGCCGAAGGGCGTGACGGTGAGGTCCACATCTGCTTCACAGTGGTGCCCCGTCGTCAAGTACCTAAACTCCTGAACATCGTGAGTGGGGTGAACCCTAAGGCCTTCATAACCGTGGAGGACGTAGCACCAGTCCAACTTAAATCGGTGCGGGCTGTACGGCACCACCACGCCTAAAACTCAATGGGGCTCCGACGCACACTTCTGACATGCCGGGGCAGTTTCGCAATCTTCCATATTTATGGTTTTCGTGCTCTGGACAGAGCTTCTTGAAACCACTCAATTCAACGGGTTGATGGCCACGAACCTCTTTTACCGGCAAAAGAGGTATCTTCTCAATTTTTGGTGGTTGGGGTTATGGGCCCCGCGCTTGAACCGTTCCCTGCATGGCCCGCCCAGAGTGCTCTTGAATCAGGTGGGCTAAGCTGGGCAACCGGTACGCCTGAGTGACACGATCGAATACGTAAGCAAGAGAGTCGCCTGTTTTCTGAATGGCGTTCAGGACAGCTCAAAGGACTCCCGACAAGCCAAGAAGGCCGGTCAGTACGGCAAATCTCGGATTCCCTCTCGTGCTGGAGGGGTTTCCAACCCTTCCCAGCAACGCATACCAGCTTGAATACTCGGGCTATGGGAGGCGGTCGTGCTGTGAGATCATCTCTTACCCCCAGCGGGATAAGTGGGTGACAGAAGCAACTCCCTAACCGACCAAATCCGTTCAGTGAGGCCCGCAGCCATCGCCGGAGAGCGCCTCTCATACACCCTCCGGCCCCTCCCCTCGGGCAACAGCCGCCTGAGTGATCGACACTCTCGCACCCAGTTATAGACCAGCACACCCCATGCACCCGAACCGCCCGGAACTCAGGTGTCTTCGCGAAAGCCAAGCTCTTCCGCACGCTCGTCGCGTCCATGCTCCGAGCAGTAGCGTTACGCCGCTCAATAGCACTGGTATTCGCTATCGAGAAGCCCAACCGAGACAGCTCCCTGGTTACCCGCTTACCACTCCCATGCGCAACACGCGTATCGACCCTCACAACACGCCGGCCCTGCCTAGTTTTACGGATCAGCACGTGCGCCTGGCGTCTCGTGAGGCGGTACCGCAGGTTGGGGAAGCGGCCTCGCGACCCTCGTCGGGCCGGGCGGTAGGCGCGGCCGAAGACACGGCGGAACAGCTTCTCGTAGCTCGGCTCGCCATCACTGAACAGCACCACCCCCTGCGGGTAGGCCAGGCGAGAGGCAGCGTCTTGCATGACCTGTTCAATCAGCGCCTCGTTGCGCCTTCCTGTGGCGTACGCCACCACCAGCCGCGAGGCGGGGTCGATCACCTCGGCTTGCCACACCTGGTTGCGTTTACTGCCAGCGAACCCCCAGCGCTCATCAGCTTGCAAGCTGGTGCTGGCTAGCTGCTGGATGTGCTGGTCGTGGAAGCGCGTGGCGTGCCGCCCGAGGCGCCCCGCTAGCCGCCGGATCGTTTCAGGACAGGCGCTCGTGAGCCGAGCGGTGGCCTTCACGGAGGTGCCTTCAGCGAGCTGCTCGGCTACCGCTACAGCCTTGCTTTCTCTTATTCTGCTGTTCCACAGGGGCGTGTTCTTGCGTTCGCTGAACTCAACACCGCAACTCCGGCAACGCAGGTAGCGGATGTGGTCTCGCCCGTACGTCTTACGGATCACCAGGTTGCTTTGGCAGGCTTGGCCGTAGCTGGGACACTCAGAATTGACGCACGCTAGACTTTCAAGTGGAGGTCGGTCTCTGTTTCCCATACGGTGCAAGATGCACCAGGAGTGCCCTCCCCCCTAAGGGGGCAGAGATCATCTCACGGCACCACCCAATGACTAGACTCGCGAAGAGGTGAACATGGACCTCGACCCCACAGCAGCTTTGGATGTGATCGCCCCGCAGCTCGACTGGGGAGTGATTGGCTGATTGCGTCTTTTAGCCACAAAGCGCAATGAGCCCTGGAAGAGTGCCGCTGGGTAGTAACGAATGGCGGGGGCATCTTGATTCACCCTTGACAAGTGACTGATCGTCAGTCATAATGTGGATACGTCAACTGACAGGAGGAGTTCGCGGTGCCTGAGACCAAGCCAAGAAGGAGGGAGAGCGAAGCGGTAAGAAGAGCGCAGCTGCTCAAAGCAGCTCGCAAGGTGTTTCGTGCCAAGGGATTCGACAGTGCGCGTGTCGCTGAGATCGTACGAGAGGCAGGGGTGGCACAAGGGACCTTCTATCTCTACTTCCCGTCGAAGGGAGACGCCGCCATAGCCCTGAGAAACGGACTAATGGAGACCATGGCCAGCGAGGTAGCTACCTCGCTTGATTCAGCCACCTCTTTTGAGGATCAGCTCGAGACGTTGGTTGCTGCAACCTTCCGCGTGGCCCGGCAAAACGCTGACCTTCTCAGGCTGACATTCATAGGAGTTGACGAAACGCACCCCGAGCTGCACAGCGAGTCTGCGGAGCACACTTCAATCCTCAGCACCATTGTGAAGTTATTCAAGAGTGCTATCGATGCGGGTGACATGGAAGCGGGTGACATGGAAGCCATGGAGCCAGAAATAACCGCTCGGCTGGTGATTGGTCTGCTTCAGCACACGGTGTACGAGGCGTTTGTCTTTGATGACGGGAAGGATGCGGCCGCGCTTGAGCAGGGTGTTTCTCTACTGCTTCGCAATGCGTTAAGGCGAAGCTCCGGCTAAAACAATTGCCCAATGATGACTGATCGTCAGTCATATAGTCTTTGTGTTCGAGAGGAAGCAATCATGGAAAGCATTACCCAAGAAAAGACACCTTCGAGCATCCACCAGCGGCGTTGGTTGACGCTCGCAGTGGTTTCGATCACGGTGCTGTTGGCAACTATCGACGAAACGATTCTCAACGTAGCTATCCCGTCCCTACAACGAGACCTGGGAGCATCGGCCACGTCGCTACAGTGGATGGTCAATGCGTACGTACTGGTCTTCGGTGGCTTGCTGTTGACGATGGGGGGTCTGGGGGATCGGTTCGGACGGGCACGGATGCTACGTTACGGACTCGCGGTTTTCGGCCTGTCCTCCCTGATCGCAGCGCTGGCGCAATCACCGGCGCAGCTGATCGGAGCCCGCGCACTCATGGGCTTGGGCGGAGCGATGATGATGCCGGCAACCCTCGCCATCATCGTGAACGTGTTTGAAAAAAAGGAACTGCCGAAAGCGATCGCGGTCTGGTCGATGATGGCAGGAATAGGCGTTGCGCTCGGACCGATCCTCGGTGGGTTCCTGCTCGAGTATTTCTACTGGGGATCCGTTTTCCTGGTAAACGTACCGATCGCTGGGGCCGCGATAGCGGCAAGCCTGTTTTTCGTACCGGATAGCCGAGACCCCAACAGAAGGCCGCTCGACATTCCAGGCGCACTCCTATCACTGGGAGCGGTCTCTGCAGTAATTCTCGCCATCATCGAGGGACCCAATTGGGGGCTCGGCTCCCCCCAGCTCGCCATTACGGTAGCAGCAGCGGTCATCCTGAGCGTGGGCTTCGTGTTGAGGGAGAGGCAAGCCAAATACCCACTACTGGACTTTGCGCTCTTTCGCCGCCCGCGGTTCTCTACCGGAGTAGCCGCTATCGGTCTGGCGTTCTTCGCCATGGTCGGTTTCACGTTCGGTTTCACGCAGTTCCTCCAGTTCGTCCAGGATTACACTCCGCTGGCTGCAGGCATTCGATTCTTGCCGGTTGCGGCAGGATTCATGATCGGCGCCATAGCCAGCGAGCAGCTGGCGCACCGCTTCGGCACCAAGGTCGTCGTGGCGGTCGGGCTCGGGATCATGACGGCCATGATGCCGCTCGTTCTCCTTTGGGATATAGACACTTCTTACCTGTGGATCGGTCTCATCGTGGCCGTGTTCGCGCTCGGTGTAGGCCTGGTCTTTGCTCCTGCGTCCGAGGCGGTCATGGGTGCGGTTGACGCGGCAAAAGCAGGGGTTGGGTCCGCCATGAACGACGTGGCTCAGATGCTCTCAGGCGCGGTCAGTATCGCGGTGGTGGGCTCCGTGATGTATGCGATCTACTCCGCTAAGGTCGGGGAGGCTGTGACTGCGCTGACCGCCGAGGCCAAAGCGGTGGTGCAGGATTCCATCGGCGCGGCAGTTCAACTGGCGGCGACCCTACCGCAAGAGGAGGCGCTTGCCCTGTCCACCGCGGCCAAGTCCGCCTTCACAGATGCGCTGGGTCTGGCGGTGCTGATTGGCGCCGGGCTCTCGTTCGCTGGTGTGCTGATCGTCGCCAAGTTCATGCCGGCGCGCGACACGTCTGCGGGCGAACACCACGACGAACCTAGCGCTCTCCCCAAGTCCCAGCCCGCCCACTGAGGCAACAACAGAGGAGGACACATCATGTTCACGCAACTCACGCACCACCAGCAGCTCGAGGTTCAGGCCAGGCAGAAGATTCAGAGGTACCAGCAGGAAGCCGCCACGAGCAACGAGGTGTTCGGGCGAATCGCTGGATCTGAATCTCGCTCAGACCGGCCCTTGATCCCCTCCGGGCACACCCCTCAGATAGATCGACGATCCGAAAGGAGATCTACCACCATGACCAGCCACAAGACGACCAATCACACGACCGACCGGCCGCCCGCTGAACCGCCCTGGGTTTGATGGAGGCTCCGTTCTCCCTCGAAAGGAGAGAATGGAGCATGACCCGTTACGACCAAGAAACCAAAGATCGAGTCATCCGCATGTTCATGGAGCGTCGAGAAGAAGCGCCGCACGAATCACGTTCAGCCTCTTATCGGCGCCTGCATGACCTAACCGGCATCCCGGTCGACACCATGCGCGGCTGGGTAGACAGAGCCCGCATCGACGCTGGTGACAAGCCAGGCCTGACAACCACAGAGCGTGAGGAGATCAAGGCCCTCAAGAAGGAAGTAGCCGAACTCAAACGAGCCAACGAGATCCTCAAGACAGCCAGCGCGTTTTTCGCGGCCGCGGAGCTCGACCGCCGACTCAAGTGATGGTCGCCTACATCAACGCGTATAAGAACCTGTTCGGGGTCGAGCCGATCTGCCGTGTCCTACGGGACCACAACGTGCCGATCGCCCCGAGCACGTACTACGCAGCCAAGAAGCGGCAAGCATCCGCTCGCCAGCAATCCGATGAGCGTCTCCTGGAGGTCATTCATCGGGTGCACCGCGAGAACTTTGGTGTGTACGGCGTCCGTAAGGTATGGCACGCCCTCCAGCACGAGAGTATCGACGTTGGGCGTGACCAGGTGGCGCGCCTGATGAGAGTCGCGGGCTTGAAGGGCATGACACGAAGAAGGAAGGTCCGCACGACCATCCCAACGCCTAGCGGCGTCAGCTCGCCGGATCTGGTGAGGCGAGACTGGTTCCAAGATGCGCCCGACATCGTTTGGGTGGCGGACTTCACGCACGTGCTCACTCGTGAAGGGTGGGTGTACGTGTCGTTCCTGCAGGACGGCTTCTCGAGGCGCATCCTGGGTTTCACGGTCAGTACCGGTAAGAGCAGCGAGCTGGTGATGAGGGCTCTGGAGCAGGCTGTGAGCGTCCGGCGTCGAACCGATCGGCGGTTCGTTGCTGACGGCGTGATTCATCATTCGGATGCCGGCAGTCAATATACGAGTCTGGCGTTCAGCCAGAAGTTGCTCGATCATGGCGTGAACGGTTCGATCGGTCGGGTGGGCACGGCGTATGACAATGCGTTGATGGAGAGCACGATCGGCTTGTTCAAGAGCGAGCTGATCTATGCTAGGCAGGCCGGCTGGGTGACTCGGCAGGAGGTGGAGACGGCCACGATGCGGTGGGTGACGTGGTTCAACTGTCGGCGGTTGCACTCTTCGCTCGATTACGTCAGTCCCGTGGACTTCGAGATGGCGTACACTCAAGCGCAGGCCATGCCCAGGCTGGCCGCGTGAGAGCAGAGTCTCCACGAAACCCAGTACGGTTCACGTCATAGAGACCCGCGACCTGCGCAAAACCTACACGCTTGAGGGTGGCTTGAAGGTACACGCCCTGCGCGGCACGGAGTTGACCATCAAGCGCGGGAGCTATACCGCCATCATGGGGCCCTCAGGCTCCGGCAAGTCGACGCTACTCCAGATCCTCGGTGGCCTCGACACCCCCACCAGCGGCTCCTACCGGCTCGCTGGCGAAGAGGTCGCGCAGCTCCGCGAAAACGACCTCGCCGAGGTGCGCAACCGCCGCATCGGCTTCGTCTTCCAAGCCTTCAACCTGCTGCCCCGAATGAACGTCCTCGACAACGTAGCGCTACCCCTGATGTACGCCGGCGTGCCCCGCCGGGAACGGCTCGGGCGCTCCCAAGTGGCCCTCGGGCGGGTCGGTCTGGGCGAGCGCCTGAGGCACCGCCCGAACCAGCTTTCGGGCGGGCAGCAGCAGCGCGTCGCCATCGCCCGGGCGCTCGTCACCGACCCCGACATCGTGCTGGCCGACGAGCCCACCGGCAACCTCGACAGCAGCACCGGCGAGGACATCCTGGCGCTGTTCGACACGCTGCATGCCGGCGGCCGCACCATCGTGATGGTCACCCACGAGACGGCCGTCGCGGACCGCGCCGAACAGATCGTGCGGCTGCACGACGGACGCGTGGACACCATCGAGACCGTTGGTGTTGGCATCCCGATCCCCATTACCGTTGGCACCCCGATCCCCATTTTCGAGGAGGAACTGAACCATGTTCGTCAATAACCTTCGTACCGCGTTCGAAGCCATCATCGCCAACCGGCTGCGCTCGGCGCTCACCCTGCTCGGCATCATCATCGGCGTCTTCTCCGTGACCACCATCATCAGCCTGGGTGACGTCGCCACCGCCTCGATCACCGCGGAACTCGAGCGGGTCGCGGCTCAGCAGATCTTCGTGACCACCGATTCCGAACCCGGACCCCCGCGCCCGACAACCCACGCCGACCTGAGCGAAGCTGACCTCGAAGCCCTCGCGGGCCTGCCGGTCGACATCGTCCGGCAGCAGGGCTCGCTCGCCGTAGCCACCGTCGCCGGCACCACCATCGACCTCTCCCTGACGGGCACCACCGCCAACGCGGGCGACACGATCGCCATGGCGCAGGGGAGCTACTTCAGTGAGGCCGAGGCAGACGCGGGAGACCGAGTCATCGTCCTGTCAGCGGAGACCGCCAGCGCCTTATACGGTGACGGCGATCCTGTTGGGCAGACACTCGACTTGGCGATCGCCGAAAGTAAGGCGAGCTACACCGTCGTGGGCGTAGAGGAGCCTGCAAGCGGTGTGTTCGCCCTCTTCTTCGGCGGCAGCAACCTGAGCGCCGACATTCCACTTGAGACCCTCTACCTGTTGGCACCTGAGCTGCCCCAAGGAATCTACAACCAGGTGAAGCTGCAAGTCCCGTTGGATCAGGATGTGGCCGCGGTCGGGGCGCAAGTCTCTGCGGCGCTCGACGCCCAGCGTGGTGCGGGCAGCTACGAGCTGCAGACCGTTGAGGGTCTGACCAGTTTGTTCGATTCCTTGATGCTGATCCTGCAGCTGGTGCTGGGCGGCATCGGTGCGATCAGCCTCGTCGTCGGCGGCATCGGCATCCTCAATATCATGCTGGTGTCGGTGACCGAACGCACCCGTGAGATCGGCCTTCGCAAGGCGCTGGGGGCGCGGCGCAGCACCATCATGCAGCAGTTCCTGATCGAAGCGGTGGTGCTGACCACACTCGGCGGGCTCATTGGGCTGCTCTTGGCCGTGGCCACGCTCTACGTGACGGTGGCGTTGGTCTCGTTCTTGTCGGTGGTGGTCATCAACGCCGTGGTGGTGCTGCTGGCGCTCGGCGTGAGCTTCGCGACCGGGATCGTGTTCGGCCTGTGGCCTGCCCGCCGCGCGGCGAGCTTGAGTCCGATCGAGGCGCTACGCTACGCCTAGCCGCTGTGGTTGGGGCGATATGGAAGTGGTGAGAGCAGCGATTCGGTTCACTGTGTCGGCCCAGATAGAAAGGAGCGAGATCATGAAAGCGATTGTTCGTCCCCAATATGGGTCCCCCGATGTTCTTAAACTTGAAGAGATCCAAAAGCCGACCCCTGGGGACAATGAAGTCCTGGTGAAAGTGCGTGCGGGGTCAGCAAATGCAGCGGACTGGCGTTTCCTGAGAGCCGACCCATTCTTGGTCCGGCTGGACGCTGGGCTTCCTAAACCAAAAAACAAGATACTCCGATTTGAGGTAGCGGGGCGAGTGGAAGCGGTTGGGGTGAATGTAAAGGAGTTTCAGCCAGGGGATGAGGTATTCGGAGACATACTCGAGTGTCGTTGTGACGCTTTTCGCGAGCATATATCTGTTGCTGACAGGCTATTGGTGTTGAAACCGGCCAAATTGACGTTCGAGGAAGCGGTGGTCGTTCCCCTGGCGGCAATCACCGCCCTGCAGGGTCTTCGCGTTCAAGTCCGGATTCAACCACAGCAAAAGGTGCTGATTAACTGTAGTTTGTTGTCATCGGGCATAGATGTGATGTACCCGCAAACAGCGATCAAAGAGCCTCTGCAACTGCCCTGGCGGGGGCGTTAGCGACCACGCGCGGACGCTACAGAGCGATTCAACACGGTATTCTCCTCGCCTTGCCCTACAATTGCCTCAGACCCGCCGCCGCCATCACCGTCTCTTGCACCGACAGGTCGTGTGCGGCGGATCGATCGGGGGGTTGATCACCGCGAATCGTGGCCACGAAAACACGTAAACTCTCCACGTATCGTTGACGGTTTTCCATTGGCACGGACTGCCAGCCGGCAACATATCCGTCACGGTCAACGTCCAGACATAGGCGCAGCTCGGGCGGTTCCAGCGGTTGTAAAAGTACGCTGCCGCGTGTGCCGAACACCTCAAAGGTCCTCAACTCGGAGGAGCCAATTTCCCCTGCCACCGATTCGACAATGCCCAGCGCGTCGGGATACTCCAGCACCGCCAAAGTGTTTCTCCGGTACCAGGGAATAGTCTCGTCAGTGGACTGGGAGAACGGCGTAACTTTCGCAGGACGCCCCAGCAGCGTAACCACGGCGTCGATCACATGACCGGCCAGAATGAACATGAGACCGCCTGAAAGCTCGCCGCCTGAATCCCAGGTCTCCTTGAGCTCTTCAACGGCGCCTGGTGACGAGATGCGCGTCCGCACTGAACGTATTGTTCCCAGTTTTCCGGAACGCGCCCAGTCGAATGCGAACTGGAATCCGCTGTTGTAACGAAACATGTACCCGAGCTGAAGATGCAGTTCGCTCCGAGTGGCCAACTCCAGCAGGTCGCGGAAGGCGTCAAAGTCGTCCCCCGCAGGCTTGTCCAGCCACACGTGTTTGCCATGCTCGAGCGCGGCGCGCGCAACCGCCAGATTCTCTGAAACGCGACCCTCGACAGCGACCGCTGTGATGGACGGATCGCCGAGCGCCTCTTCTTGAGAGGCGAACCATCTGACGCCATCATATGCAGGATTCGCACCCATCAACTCGCGCATTCGGGCGGACGGCTCAAAGATGCCAGCCAACTCGACTTCCTTACTCTGCGCGATGACCTTCGCCTTGCCCGACGCATGATCGTGCCCGATACCAAGCTGTGCCATCCGTATGCTCATGATTCAACCCCCAGCGCGAACAGCTCCCTGCGTGTACGGGGCCAATCCTCGAGGACTACCATTTGGAATAATCGATCGCGCAGTAGCTGCCTCTCCCGAGCGTGCGCAGGGTCGCGTGCGATTTTTCTGCACGTCGGGATCCGTTTCCAGGTCGAACAACTTCTCTCCATCGTCCGGACCAGCACTCCGTTAGTATATCCGTACCAACATGACGATGCTTGCCAATGACGACATGGACAGTTTCAAAGAGGACGGTCTCCTGGTGTTGCGCCAGCTCCTTGAGGTCGAGATTCTGGAGTCTGTGCGGCAATCGATTGCCGATTTTTCCAACCATCGGATGAAGGAACTCGTTGCGGCCGGGGCCGTGGGCGACCCACACCAAGAGGCGTCGTTTGAGACCCGTTGGGTCATTGTTAGCAGTGAGAATGACCTGCAGAGCGGCGAACGCGCCGAGAAGTTGTCTGCCTTCCTCCGGCGTGCCGCAGTTCATTGAAATGTTGAACCCCCTGGTCCAATACCTCGTCGAACCTGCGTTCAGCAGCCTCATCCCCGGCCTAGTGATCGTCCCCCTCATCTGGGGAGTCCAGCGCATCGCCAGGCTGAACGCCGCCACCAACTACCTCATCATGGTCTTGTGATTGCAGGCTCTTCGGCCATTGATACTGTTCTGCCTCATAGAAAGCGCCTGAGCCGGCCTTATCTAACCCACGGTCTTGATGACCTTGCATAAAAGCAGGCTTGCTGACTCAGGCTTGCTTGATGCCGTGCTAGCTAAGCATGACTGAAGCTGATATACAAGCATAAAACCCCCCTGGAATACCCCCCAGAAAATCCTTTACTACAGGGCTCTTCCGCTTTAGGCTTTGGGATAGCTAAATCAAAAGATTCTGGATACCTCGGTCACTGTCCCAATTCCGATGCAGTCGGTCGAGTCGCGGTTACGAGCGGCCGAACAGCACCAGTGCCCATGCGAGGCAGCCGAACGCAACTGTCGCGGCTACTGCCCGGACGATGTTCCAACGGACCCACCTCGCCTCGTTGAACCGTTCACGGACAGCGGCGAGGTCGTCGATCTGGCTTGGATCTCCGGCTGCCTTGATCCGGTCGTTGAGCGGTACGTGGACACGCAACGTTATGACGGCCATCGCCAGTTGCACGACAACCGCGCTGGCGATCCAAGCCAACGCTGTGCGGTCGTCCTGGCCAAGATGGAGCGCTGTAGCCAGAGTGGCGAAGGCCAGCGGACCGAAGAAGAAGACGAATAGGAACGGTCCGGTAATCGCCGTGTCGATCTGCTGGAACGCGCTGACGAACGTTCTATCGTCGGTCCTGCTCAGCCCAGGCATGATGAACCGCCCTGGGTTTGATGGAGGCTCCGTTCTCCCTCGAAAGGAGAGAATGGAGCATGACCCGTTACGACCAAGAAACCAAAGATCGAGTCATCCGCATGTTCATGGAGCGTCGAGAAGAAGCGCCGCACGAATCACGTTCAGCCTCTTATCGGCGCCTGCATGACCTAACCGGCATCCCGGTCGACACCATGCGCGGCTGGGTAGACAGAGCCCGCATCGACGCTGGTGACAAGCCAGGCCTGACAACCACAGAGCGTGAGGAGATCAAGGCCCTCAAGAAGGAAGTAGCCGAACTCAAACGAGCCAACGAGATCCTCAAGACAGCCAGCGCGTTTTTCGCGGCCGCGGAGCTCGACCGCCGACTCAAGTGATGGTCGCCTACATCAACGCGTATAAGAACCTGTTCGGGGTCGAGCCGATCTGCCGTGTCCTACGGGACCACAACGTGCCGATCGCCCCGAGCACGTACTACGCAGCCAAGAAGCGGCAAGCATCCGCTCGCCAGCAATCCGATGAGCGTCTCCTGGAGGTCATTCATCGGGTGCACCGCGAGAACTTTGGTGTGTACGGCGTCCGTAAGGTATGGCACGCCCTCCAGCACGAGAGTATCGACGTTGGGCGTGACCAGGTGGCGCGCCTGATGAGAGTCGCGGGCTTGAAGGGCATGACACGAAGAAGGAAGGTCCGCACGACCATCCCAACGCCTAGCGGCGTCAGCTCGCCGGATCTGGTGAGGCGAGACTGGTTCCAAGATGCGCCCGACATCGTTTGGGTGGCGGACTTCACGCACGTGCTCACTCGTGAAGGGTGGGTGTACGTGTCGTTCCTGCAGGACGGCTTCTCGAGGCGCATCCTGGGTTTCACGGTCAGTACCGGTAAGAGCAGCGAGCTGGTGATGAGGGCTCTGGAGCAGGCTGTGAGCGTCCGGCGTCGAACCGATCGGCGGTTCGTTGCTGACGGCGTGATTCATCATTCGGATGCCGGCAGTCAATATACGAGTCTGGCGTTCAGCCAGAAGTTGCTCGATCATGGCGTGAACGGTTCGATCGGTCGGGTGGGCACGGCGTATGACAATGCGTTGATGGAGAGCACGATCGGCTTGTTCAAGAGCGAGCTGATCCACGCCAGGTCGACGAGTTGGTGCTCGAGGCAGGAGGTGGAGACGGCGACGATGCGGTGGGTGAGGTGGTTCAACTGTCGGCGGTTGCACTCTTCGCTCGATTACGTCAGTCCCGTGGACTTCGAGATGGCGTACACTCAAGCGCAGGCCATGCCCAGGCTGGCCGCGTGAGAGCAGAGTCTCCACGAAACCCAGTACGGTTCACCTCCCCGGCCCTGACGAGGTACCGGCACAAGTCCCACTCGGTTTGGGCGTTCTCGTCAATGATTATGGGAAGCACTTGTGGTCTCGTACTTTCGTAAGCATGAAATTCACTTGCTTGCCTTCCGGGCCGTAGTGCTCCATTACGATCCAGCAATAATTGTTGTACCAGACGGGCTTACCGGTCTCTAGTGCTGAGGTGAATTCCTGTTGTTGTTCCGGGGTTAGGTCCGCCTGGGGGATAGTCAGCATCATTAGCCCCTGATTCGGAACGAGAATGGAATCCGCTTCATTCCAAGCACCACACCTTAACCAAGCCTAGCGGGGGAGGGTTACAGGAGGGTCGCAGGAGGGTTACAAGAGGCTTCGGGCTTGTGGCCAGGCAGAGTGGTCGAGGCGGGCCAAATCGCCGCAGCCCGCCTCAACACGGAGTAGGACATTGTGGCTGGAGGTATGCGGTCCCCAGCCGGGATCTAGTATGCCTGGTCGGGGCTTTCGGGGTTCTTACGCCGATCAGCAGTTAGCCGGACCCGCGCAGAGGGGTGAATGTGGCTTGGGGTCCCACGCGGGGCCGGCTGAAGGACGCACCTTCAAGCATCACGATAGCAGAAGCCCCAGTTTTACCTCCGCCTCTCGAGGGGGAGCATAGGGGCCGCCGTCAGGCGGCCCGTTGTTCGTCGTCGAACTTCTCAAGAGCGCCCCGCAGGTACAAGGCGCTCCGCAAATGAGTGTCGTCGGCCATGGCTTCGATCACGGTTTTGCTGATGTTGGTCCAGTGCTGCCGAACGAAGGCGTAGAGGTTCACACGCTCGGCGTCTTGGTACCCCTCGGCGAAGTGCTGCAATGCTGCCTCGGTAAGCTGCTCTGGCGTCACACCCTCCATGAACTTGCCGGGGTCGGCGTAGTCGCCAGCGATCACGATGCGGTCGCCCACCCATGATCCGATAATCCCCCGTTCGCTTTTGAGGTCGCCACCACCCCGTCCGTTGCCGTCGGCTAGGAGGATTGCGAGGGCGGTCATGGTACCGCCTTCGCTATTGCCGAATTCTAGGAGTTTGGCGCCGTCCCCGTAGTCCCAAGGGAGTAGGTACTCTTTCTTGTCGAGGTTGGCGAGGATATCGTATTACGTCGTTTGCTACCTGATCTTGGCCTGTTAGGAGCCGGATTGGTCGCTGACAAGCCCTAGAGGAGTAGACCGTATGTCAAGGCGCCGATCGCTCCCCCAGAAGCACCCCCTCCTTTACCAGGCCAAGCTTCTCCAGCACCCGGCCCGAAGCCGGGTTCTCGATCATATGGCGAGGAACGCGAAGCGCCGTACATAACAATGTCAAGGCGCCGATCCCCCTTCACCACATCCCCCAGAAGCACCCCCTCCTTGACCAAGCCAAGCTTCTCCAGCACCCGGCCCGAAGCCGGGTTCTCGATCATATGGCGAGCCTTGATCTTCTCCAACGCGAAGCGCTCCGCTCCGAACTCCATGACCGCTCTCGCGGCTTCCGTGGCGTAGCCCCTGCCCCAGTAATCAAAGCCAACCCAGTACCGAGGCATCCTATGGCGAGCTGTGACCCTGAGGGTAGCATCGCCGATGACACCAACCTCCGGTAGGGTGATGGCGTAGGTCACACGCTTCCCGGCAAGGAAATCGCTGAGGTGAGTAGCGATCCAAGCTTCGGCAACGCCGTCCGGGTACGGGTGGGGGATGTTCAGCCCTGTCGCGATGCGTTGACCCTGGCATCTCCAGCCAGGAGCTGAACCCTAAGGGCGTCGCTATACCGAAATGGCCGTAGTACCAGCCTCTCGGTGTGCAGAGAAGGTTGCGGTGACTCATTGGAGTTGGCCTGAGTGGGCATGCCTACATTGTGCAGCGAAGCGCTGTCTCTTTGCCAGGATTGGCGACAGGCGTACCCCTTGTGTCGGCTGGTGGTACTCAACCCAAGGAGGGTTTCGATGGAGCACCTTGAAGGCCGTAGCGGCAAACTACCCGAAGGCTGGGTGAAAATCCTCGATGCCCTCGACCTCGAGCTGGTCGTGCAGCGCAAAACAACCTGACCTGATAGGATGGCGATACGCACTATGGGGGCTGAACGATACAAGTCCGGGTTGACACCCGCGGAAGAGGCGGTACTGGATCGCCTCGAGCCGATTGCTCGTCGCATGCCCGAACTCTTCATCCCTCACCTTTGGGACCGAATCAGGGGCGACAAGGAACGTTGGCGCTGGCTAAGCATCTGGAACCTAAGTGGCGACCACCCTGTCCCTAGGGCTCGGCGGGCCGAGCTGTACCTCTGGCTAAGCGAAACCAAACGCGGCCTCGAACTCCTCCAAGAAGCACGCCATCCCCTTGCAGAAGCGGTCAAGGCAAAACTGACTGCGTTCGCCGCGTACCAGGAATCTGACGACGATCTCTACTATTTGGGTATCCACCTGACCGAGCGAGCTGAATGGCTGTCAGAGCAGCCCGATTCCCTCTCGCAAGAAGCTGCAATGCTGATGTTCGATGCAAGGGGCGTCTGCTACTACTACGGGCACCAGAACCCGGTATTAGCACTCGACTCCTGCACCACAGCACTGGCGCTCGCCAGGGCGCTGGGGATGCGAGATAAGGCCAAGAGCCTTGCCACACAACGCAACCTCTGCCTTCGCCAGCTCGGGCAGCGAATCCCAAAAGCGGAGACCTCCCGCCCGAGCTTCGACCCACTGCGTGACGAGTACGCATCCCAAAACGCTATAAAGGAGCACCTCCTGGCAGGCAACTACCCCGAATCTCACCGCAGAGCAGTGCTGGCCTTCCAAGGCTCGAGCATCCCTTCATTCGTCCGAGCGGCCCAGCACTACTCAACAGGCGAATACCTCAAGGCTGCCCAAGAACTTGATGCCCTCCCGACGGGCAAGCCCGAATTCCGGGCGCTATGGGGCGCCCTGGCATTGCAGGTCATCGCCCGACTCGGAAGCGCCGACCTGAACGCCAGACTCGTGATTCTTGAGATCTCTAGGGCGCTAGATGAACTCCGGGCACCTTGGGAGACCAGCAGAGACATGATCCGCATGTTCCCCCTCGGCGCGATCCTAGCGAGCAGAAGCATCCAATTAAGACAGCACCTCCAGAATGCTTTCGAGGAGGCAGCTGTGCTCCGCCATGACTCCATAAAGGATGGTATCTGGTGGGACAGCCGCCTCCTCGTGTACCCCCGCCGCAAGGGCAACCGAATGACCTACAGTGGCGTTCCGAATAGGGTGCGGGAGCTAATCTATCAAGGGGAAGCCGGGTACTATCAGGGGACAGCCGATCCAGCGCAGGAGCAAGTCCTAGCCGGAGACTATGGCATCGTCGGGGCGACTGATAAGAGCCGGTGGCTAGCCTACTTGAGGCACAACAGGGGCCGGGGCATGCCGGCGTTCACGAACCTAGCAGCGATCCTGTTTGGTCTCCGCCGAATCAGCGAGATCAGGCCGCGGATGACGGGGTTTGAGAGTGCAGCAATGCGATTCAGGTTGCAGCACAAGAGCCTGAGACGGATCACCGACTGACGGTTATTTCCTAGAGAACACCAGCACGCGCCTAATCTAAAGAACTTAAACTACAGCGGGTTGCGCATTGAGTGATCGTGCTTCATGCTGAGGCATGGCGCACTCTACCGACCTCCGAGAACGCATCGTAAACGCCGTCCTACACAAGCGTTACACCCTCCATGAAGCCGCAGACACGTTCGACGTTGGAACCGCCACCGTCAGTCGCTACCTCCGCCGCTACCGCCAAAGTGGAGATCTCACCCCCAGAACCTCCCCGGGCCGCCCCAGCGCCCTCCATGAGCACCAGGCATGGGTTGAGCAGAGCCTCATCAGCAACGACCTCACCCACGACCAGCGCTGCGACCTTTTCTTGGAGAGAACCGGCGTCCGCATCAGCAGAGCGACCATGTGCCGCTGGGTACAGAGATTGGGATCGACGAGAAAAAAAGACGATCTACGCGAGTGAACAGAATCCAGAGGCCCGGTGGAGGTTCCTGGCTTGGATCAGAGGTATTGACCCGCACCGGTTGGTGTTCGTCGATGCCTCCAGCACGAGAGCGGCTTCAACGTCGCCATGACCCTGCCCTACGCCTACGCCCCACGTGGACAACGTGCCGTGGGTAGGGTGCCGAAGAACCGTGGGGAGAACACCAGCCTCGTTGCAGCGATCAGTCTCGATGAGGGTGTGGGTGACGCGATGACGTTGACCGGAGCGGTGGATGGCGTGGCGTTTTTAGCGTACATCGAGCAGGTCATCGCTCCGAAGCTGAGGCCGGGGCAGATCGTGGTGATGGATCAGCTGGGGGTGCACCGCAAACCGGAGGTGCGGGAGGCGATCGAGGCGAGGGGGTGCGAGTTGGTGTTGTTGCCTGGGTACAGTCCGGACTTCAACCCCATTGAGTTGGCTTTTTCGAAGATAAAGGCGTTCGTGAAAGCTGTGGGGGCGAGGACGAGGGGAGCGTTGGACTCTGGATCGCGGCTGCGCTATCGACGGTGTCGTTGGGGGATGTGTTGGGTTGGTTTGAGCATGCCGGAGTCACCAATCACTCATTCTGAGAACCGCTGCGATGCGCGGGAGGCACCCCCACCCGCGGTTGTGCATCCATTCGAAACCCGCTCGAGCCACCAGCCTCGACGGTCGTCGTTGGGAAGGATGTGTTGGTTCGCGCTGCCTACACTGTTATTGGCCATCGTTGTTGCAGACGGCTATTGCCCACGCTTGAGCCTGCCAGTGCCGAAGATGAGTCAGTCGAACCCGGCGCCTACCGGCCGGAACTAAACCACGTCCTTTGCGATGCCCATCACAAGACCGAAACCCGCGACCTCGAAAAAGCCTACGAGGTCGCGCACGAGATTAGAAGAATTGTTCAAGAGCACGGCATCACTGCCGACATACCTAGCCTTGCCGTAGCTGCGAAAGCTCTGAGAACCGCTGTAAGCCCCCCAGGATCATGGTGAAATTCGAGAAACGTGGTGCACCAGGAAGGACTCGAACCCTCGACCTACCGCTTAGAAGGCGGCTGCTCTATCCAGCTGAGCTACTGGTGCATAGAAATGTCGCCACCAGCGGCCAGAGCCCCTGGTGGCTGCCGGTTGGAGCGGGAGAAGGGAATCGAACCCTCGACATACAGCTTGGAAGGCTGTCGCTCTACCAGCTGAGCTACTCCCGCAGAACGGTGGTCGGGGCGGCTGGATTCGAACCAACGACCCCCTGCTCCCAAAGCAGGTGCGCTACCAGACTGCGCTACGCCCCGGTCCAGCGGAGCAAGTATACAGAATCGGGTTGGTAGCAGCAAGCCTTTGATCACCGTCGAAGAGCTGTTCACGCGACCTGTGTCTTGGCGCCGCACCTAGGGCCGCGGATCGCCGAGCGCATTCAGAGCGAGCTGGCACCACGCACGGACCTCGGCAGTAAGGTCCATGTCGCGTAGCGCCGCCGACGGATACCAACCGAGCGACGGATCCCCAGCCAACAGTCCTCCACGGTACGGTTCAACCGGCGCCGCGAAGTAGATCAGGTCGATGTGTTCGTGACCGTCGGAGATCTCCTCGAGTTGCACGCCCCGAGGCCGGATCAACTGGGTGGGTCTCCCGACAGCAAGACCGCATTCTCCTTGCAGAACGACCCGTACCCCAGACTCTTCGAACACCTCCCGGCAAGCTGCCTCATCGGGCAGTTCGTTGGCTTCGATGTGCCCACCGCAGGGTAGCCACAGGTCCAGCTTCTGGTGGCGGTGAAGCAACGTCGATTGTCGCCAGACGACAAAGGTGGTAGCGGTGAAGTCGCGCGTCGGTCCGCAGGCCACCCGTCAGGAAGCCATGACCAGCGGCACCGCATGAACCGGCTCGCCGGCCACCGTTCCGTAGAGCGTGTGTGGCGTGGCGCTGTCCACCTGGACGCGATAGAGACCGGGATTGCGCACCTGCGCACTCGGTATCAGCACCGTGTGGTTCTGATCCGAATGCCCCACGGCGTGGTCGCCCTCGTTCGGAAGCTCCTTGACCAGGACACGAACCGTGTCGCCTACAAAAGCGCTATTGCTGGCATGTGCGTAGTGCTTCTGCTTCTCGATCAGACGCTGAAGGCGCTCGGTCTTGAGCGACCTCGGCAGGTCTTCGAAGTGCTCGAAGGACGGGGTGCCGGGGCGGGCGCTATAGATGAAGGTGAAGGCGTGATCAAACGCCACCTCGTCGTAGAGTGTCAGCGTCTGCTCGAAGTCCTTTTCGGTCTCGCCGGGAAAACCGACGATGATGTCGGTCGACAGGACCGCCCCAGGGAGTTTGGCACGGATCTCGCGCACGATATCCAAATAGCGCTCCCGCCGGTACTCTCGAGCCATTCTCCGGAGCACGCGGTCGCTGCCCGACTGCACCGGTAGATGGATGAATTCGCAGATATTGGGCGTTTCTGCGATGGCGTCGATGATGTCCGAGGTGAAGTTCATCGGATGGCTCGTCGTGAACTTGACCCTTGGTATCCCGGTAGCGGCAACCAGTGTCAGCAGCTCGGCGAACGACGGCACCTCTGGATCGCCCAACCCGTACGAGTTGACGTTCTGACCAAGAAGATACACCTCTTGAATGCCGGCGGCATGCATGGCCTCGGCTTCACGGAGGATAGCGCCCACGGGACGAGACACCTCGGGTCCTCTGGTCTGCGGAACGATGCAGTAGGTGCAGTGGTGGTTGCAGCCACGCATGATGGTGAGAAAGCCGGTGAGGCTGCTGGGGGCGGGTGGGATGTAGCTGCCCAGTTCGCTGCGGAACGCCAGGCTCTCGAAGGGGCCCTTGTCGGCCGCCACGACCGCCACGGCTGGCAGGATATCGGTGATCGCACCGGGGCCGAGAAGAATATCCACCTCGAACTTCCTGGCGATCTCCTGCCCCTCCTCGAGCTGCGCCAGGCATCCCATCATGCCGACCAACAGGGACCTCCCAGAACGCTTCTCTTTGCGCAGTTCCCCCAACAGCGAGACGACCTTGGCAACAGGTTTCCCGCGTATGGCGCAGGTGTTGACCAGCACCAGTTCGGCGTCCTTGGGGTGACCGACCAGCTGGTGCCCGCCCGAGACGAGCTCCGATTCGATGGTGTGGGTGTCGTACTCGTTCATCTGACACCCGTAGGTGATGACGTGCGTCCGTATTGGAAGTCACCCCCTCTCCGACCGGTGTCATTGTAGCAGGGATCGGTGGCTTCGAGGAGAGGGCCAACGAGGCCCTGAGGCTATCGCAACAAGGTAGCCAACGCAACCAGCGCGAAACTCGAAAGCGCCACCAGAAAGCCGTTCAGCAATAGTCTTGGCCACCTGCGAGACAGCCGAGGAATGGCCGACGCCGTCACCATCAAGGTACCGAGCAGGAACAGGTAGGCCGCAAACTGGACGAGACCATTGACCACGGGTCAGGGAGATGCCGGTGCCAGCCTGATCCGGCCGCTTTCGAGCCGCAATTCGAAGGCGTGGAAGATGGCGACCCGGGTGCCCTCTACGATGCCGATCTGGACCGGCACGCCCACCGCAGAGGCAGGCACCAGCAGATCGATGGCGCCTCTGTCGGTGATCACGCCGGGAAGGTGCTCTTGTGCCAAGAACACCGCGAGTTCCGTCGATGAAGTCTGCTGGTACTGGAACCGAATCCGGGTGGCGTCGGCGCGAGAGGTGGCGACGTGCATGCCGACGATCTCCACGACCTGCCTCGAGCCCAACGGGTCGCGACTCCAGGTGCCGGAGCCGATGTCTAGCCAGCCGGCGTCCTGCAGGATATATCCTTCTTGTCCCGCTAGTGAGGCCCCAATCCGAATGTGGTAGCGCTCGCCCTGCGGGTCGACGAGCTCCAATGAGAGCTCGTGATCTCCGGGTTCGAGGGTTCTGGGAGGGGTACTGGTTCCGCCGATGGACAGCAGGCTCGACACGGTGGTGCTGGCCCGAGCCACGATCGTCACGCTGGTGGTATCGATCGCCTCGGTCTGGATATCGAAGCCGACGAGCCGAACGGGTATATACGCTAGCACCTGAACGATGACGGTCTCGTTGCGACCGTTGACGGCGGTTCCGAAACCGACGTGCGTGAACGTGGGATTGAGCAGGTTTTCGCGGTGGCCGGGGCTTTCGAGCCAACCCGCGATCGCCGCTTTGGCGAGATCGGGCTGCCCTTGGAGGAGCGCGAGGTTCTCACCTACGGTGACCAGCGGCGAGCCCGTCTTGGTCAGCCGATGCGCCACGGTCTCGTGCCCGGGGACTGGTGAGGTGTGGCTGAAGTAATCCATCGTTGCCATTTCCAAGGCGTGCTGCCTCGCAGCCGCGATCAGTCCCGGGTCCTGCGCTAGCTGTGACAGTCCCATCTGGCCGCGGGCGGCGTTCGTCTCGAAAACGAGATTGGACTCGAGAACGACGTCGCCCGGCACCGGCAAATAGCCGCTGGGAAGCGGTTGAGCAAACGCGGTGGCGCCCAGCAGAAGTGCCGCCAGCAAGCTTTTCATGGCCGCAGTGTACGGCCGCCTCCCGCGTGTTGGTGGCGGAATGCCTTACAGTATTGGCGTGGATCAGAGTCACGGCTTTCGAAGCCGGGTGATCGCCTTCGTGGCGGCCGTTCCGCACGGCAAGGTCGTCACCTACGGCCAGGTAGCTGCCGAGGTCGGTGCGCCGCTGGCCGCCCGCCAGGTCGGATCGGTACTTCATGGGCTCAACGACCACGACCGCGTGCCCTGGCACCGGGTCATCAATGCCAAAGGCGGTATTTCGACCTACAAAGTCGGTGCTGGGGAGCTCCAGACTGCGCTGCTCAAGAGCGAAGGTGTCGCCTTCTCTCAAGACGGCGCCGTCGACCTCGACCTGTACCGCTGGCACCCGGACGGGGGTCCATCACCCATCTGAGTTTCGTCTTGGGACGCGCGTGCGGTCCCCTGCGCTGCCGGCAAGGCGAACAGGACGTATGATCGAACCATGGAAGCTGCCCTCGAGCTAGCCCGAGATCTTATCCGGACGGCGAGTCCTTCGCAGCGCGAGAGCCCCGCGGGCGACGTATTTCAGGAGGCGCTGTCACAACTCGGCTTCGACAAAACGTATCGTGACCGAGCGGGCAATGTCGTCGGCGTCTTCGATCGCGGTCCCGGCCCCACCGTCATGCTGAACGGCCACCTCGATACCGTTCCCGTTGGCGACGAACACCTGTGGCCCTATCCGCCCTTGAGCGGGATGGTTGCCGACGGGCGGCTATGGGGTCGCGGCGCCTGTGACATGAAAGGCCCGCTGGCGGCCATGGCGGTGGCAGCCTCCGAGGCTGCGGCTGCGGGTTTTCAGGGCCGATTGCTGGTCAGCGGCGTCGTGCAGGAGGAACTTGGCGGCCTCGGTGCCCGCTTCCTGGCTCAGGACATCCGGCCCGACGTTGTCATTCTCGGCGAGCCGAGCGGGCTGAGCCTAAAGGTTGGACACCGCGGAAGGATCGAATTTCACGTGACCCTGCCGGGCCGCATCGCCCACGCTGCCAAGGCCTCGCTCGGAGAGAACGCACTCTACCGGGCCGCAACGTTCCTTCGGGGCCTCGAGCATATCGAGCTGCCGGCGGGGGGTCCGCTCGGCAGTTCGTCGGCTACCCCCACCCAACTCGTAACCATCCCCAAGGACGGGGCCAACGTCGTACCGGGCGCCGCGCTGTTGACCATCGACTACCGCAACCTCCCCGAAGACGGTGTGGAACGGGCGACATCGCTGCTGGCCCTACTCGATCCGGGCGCAACCATCTCGGTGCCTGAGATGGTATTCGAGAGCGAGTCCAAGGACGTGTCCATGACCTTTCCCAAGGTCAATCCTCCCTACGTTCTGGCCCAGGATCACCCGGCTCTCGAGGTGGCCCGCACGTCGCTCAAAGCGAGCAGCGACAGGGCTGGCCTGCCGTTTCGCGAGGGCGTTTGGTGGTTCGCCACGGACGCCCCTCACCTGGCCCAGAGCGGGGCAGCCATCTTGGGCTTTGGACCGGGTGAAGAGGAGCTGGCCCACACCACCAATGAGAGCATTCCCGTAGCTCAGCTAAGCGCCGCGGTTGTGGCGTACCGAGACTTGGCCTTGGCGCTCCTCCGGGACCTTAGATGAAAGGCAACAGCCTCAGAATCAACGGCGATCTGTGGACCATCGTGGACGTCGCACCGGCCGCACCGCTGGCTGAGATGGTAGCCAGCCTCCTCGAAGACGAAGGCTTTATCACCCTGACCCGCGGTGGCGACGGTACCTCGGATATCCTGACCCACCTCGGCGCCCATGCCATCGGGACCACCTTTGTCCTGGTTCCCGAGCGCGACGCCGCCAGGGCCATGGAGCTCATCGCCGACACGGTCACCGACTATCAGGGTGACGAACTCGATGCACTGCTCGAGCAGCTGGCCGAACAGGATGAGGTGCCTCGAACCGACGACGACTGATCGACGGGCCTTCGGCGCCCCTCCTCGAGAGCGCTGCCATCGGGTTCGGACCCGCGCCAGCCCGATTGGGTAGACTGGAACGAACGATGGAGATCGGCGTCCTGTTGTACCACCACGTCAACGAGTTAGATTTTGTAGGACCCTTCGCCGTGTTCAGCACCTCGCGACGGCTCCTCGAGGATCAGGACTCGGACGGCGAGTCCACGATTGCAGTGACCACCGTGGCGCGGTCGCGGTTTTCCGTTCAGACGAGCGGTGGTCTCACCGTCACCCCAGCCTGGGCCTTTGCCAGCGCCCCGGATTTCGACGTTCTGGTGGTGCCGGGAGGCCCGGGCCTCGACCGAGCTGCCAAGGATCCGGCCATGCGCTCCTACCTTTCTACCCGCGTTCCCGCGATCGGGCTGACAGCGTCGATCTCGAGCGGTTCGTTGCTGTTGGGCGAACTAGGTCTTCTCGCAGGCCTCGAGGTCACCGGGCATCCCGAGACCTTTGAAAGGCTCAGAGGCTTCGGCGACCTGGTGGTGGTCGATTGCCCTAGCGTCAAGAACGAGCGCCTGTGGTGCTCCAGGTCGCCCATGGAGGGCGTTGAGCTGGCGCTCGAGCTGGTCGGCGACCGGTTTGGGAACGAACACGCCTTGCAGGTGCGACGTTACTTGGCGTCCACGACCGGTACCTCAACCTAGATAGGGCTCGAGTGGAATGACCTCGACCTGCTCGCCCGCTTCGATGCGGGCGTGCGGCGGCAAGACCGCCAGTCCGTTGGCCTCGACCATCGAACGAAGGATCCCGGAGTTCTGATTGCCGGTGCCCCGGACCAGGTGCCGGCCCTCGCGAGACTCGAGAATCACCCGGTGAAACGTCTCTTTGAAGCCCGCCGCCGACAGCGGCTCTTCGGCTGTGGCCAGGATGCGACTGTCGTACGGAAGGGGCTCGCTAGAGCCCAGAGCCGCCTGCACAAAGGCCCGCCCCAGGGTCAGGAACACGACCATCGTCGAGACCGGATTGCCTGGCAAGCCGAGCACCGGCAGGTCGCGCCAGCGACCGAACAGCACCGGACCTCCGGGTCTCATGGCCACCTTCCAGAACAGCACCACGCCACGTTCGAACAGCAGGTCGCGCACGATGTCGTAGCGGCCCATGGAGACCCCGCCGGAGGTGACCAGCAGGTCGATCTCACCGGCGCTATCGATCGCCTCGCCCAACACCTCGATATCGTCACCTACGTGTGGCAAGAGGACCACATCGGCGCCGGCGACCTGTGCGAGCAACCCGATCGCCGTGGTGTTGGAATCGTAGACCTGCCCGCGCTTCAGGGAACGACCCGGTGGGACGACCTCGTCGCCTGTCGACAGGACCGCGAGACGGGGCCTCCTGCCGACAGAAACGCGGTCCTGGCCCATCCCTGCGGCGAGTGCCAGGTCGGCGACCGACAACCTCCGTCCGGCCTCGAGGTAGACGGAGCCGCGCTTCAGGTCCTGTGCCCTTAGGCGTATGGCGCTGGCGGTGGCTGGTCGAGACACGCTGACAACCCCGTCTTGCTCCGAGGTGACCTCGACCGGAACGATACCGGTTGCGCCGGCCGGGACAGCGCCACCGGTGTAGATGCCCACCGCCTGGCCGGGACCGATGGTGCCGGAGAAGGGAGTGCCTGCCGGGACCTCACCGATCACGGCGAGCCTAACCGGACGCTCGTCGGTAGCTGCCTCCGTGTCGACCACGCGGCAGGCGTAGCCGTCGAGCGCGGAGTTGTCGACGGTCGGATGATCGGCCAGGCTGGCGATATCTGTTGCCAAGGTCCGGCCCAGCGCACGATTCAACTCGAGCGCTTCGAGCGTCGGCGTCGGCGCTTCCTTGGCCACGATGCGAATAGCGTCCTGGACGGGAATCTGAGTTAGATGTGGCATGAGCCATGGTACCAGTACCGTGCTACACTGCGCGTTGGTCAAGCCGGACGCACGGCGTCCGAACCCCATCCCCAGAGGAGCGACATGTTCAACAAGATCAAGGTCCCCGACGGCGACAAGATCACCATCGAGGGCGACACGCTGCAGGTTGGCGATCGGCCAATCGTGGCTTTCATCGAGGGTGACGGCACCGGACCGGACATCTGGGCCGCCGCCCAACGGGTCCTCGACGCTGCCGTTAGCAAGGCCTACGGGGGTCGCAAAGAGATCGCCTGGATGGAAGTCTTCGCCGGCGACAAGGCCAACGAGGTGTACCAGGACGTGGTGTGGCTACCCGAGGAGACGCTCGACGCCCTGCGCGAGTACCTGGTCGGCATCAAGGGGCCGCTGACGACCCCAGTGGGTGGCGGCATTCGTTCGATCAATGTCGCTATTCGGCAACGCCTCGACCTCTACGCCTGTGTCAGGCCGGTCCAGTACTTCGCGGGCGTACCCAGCCCGGTCAAGCGGCCGGAAGACGTGGCCATGATCATCTTCCGCGAGAACACCGAAGACATCTATGCGGGCATCGAGTATCAGGAGGGCACCCAGGATGTAGCCCGATTTTTGGGTCTACTGCGCGAGCAGTTCCCGGAGTCGTTCGCCAAGGTCCGCTTCCCCGATTCGAGCGGCGTGGGTATCAAGCCGGTATCTCGGGAGGGAACCGAGCGTCTGGTCAGAGCTGCGATCCGCTACGCGATAGACAACGATCTGCCGTCGGTGACGCTGGTACACAAGGGCAACATCATGAAATTTACCGAAGGTGCCTTTCGCGATTGGGGGTACGAGCTCGCCGACCGTGAGTTCGGCGCCGAGGTCCTAGGCGACGGCCCCTGGCGCACCCTGACGAACCCGAAGACGGGGAGCACCATCACCGTGAAGGACGTCATCGCAGACGCCATGCTGCAACAGGTGCTGACGCGTCCAGCCGAGTACTCGCTGTTGGCCACCATGAATCTCAACGGCGACTACATCTCCGATGCCCTCGCCGCCCAGGTCGGTGGGATCGGGATCGCACCGGGCGCCAACATCAACTACGAATCGGGTCACGCGGTGTTCGAAGCTACCCACGGAACCGCCCCCAAATATGCGGGCCAGGACAAGGTCAACCCCTCGTCTGTCATTCTTTCGGGCGAAATGATGCTGCGGCACCTGGGTTGGAATGAGGCGGCCGACCTGATCGTGGCATCGATGACAGCAACCATCGGTCAGCAGACGGTTACCTACGACTTCCACCGCTTGATGGAGGGTGCCCAACTGCTTTCGTGCAGCGCGTTTGGCACGGCCCTTATCGACAATATGTAGCGGACAACCGGCCCCAGCACCTAGACCGAGAGCTTCCCGCGCCCGTCCCAGCCGGCGTAGCTGTAGAACCTTCCCGGGACCCCGTCCCTGAGATAGATCGCCAGCGGTTCCCGTAACGGTGGGATGGGGATGATGTTCTCGACATCGTCGGCGGGTACGAAGCGGGCCTCGACGATGAACCCGTCCGGATCGCGGGGATTGAGCAGCCCATCGTACTCAGCCAGAAAGGCGAACGACACCGCGCGATCGTTGCGGCGCATGTCCTCGACGTGGACCGAGTAGGCCAGGTGTTGAATCCGGGTGATGGTGAGCCCGGTCTCCTCCTTAACCTCGCGACTCAAGGCCTCGAGCGTCGATTCGCCTCGCTCGACGACGCCGCCTGGGAGCGTGTAGCGAACGTTTCCATACCCTTGCCAGTCGTTGCCGACGAGCAGCACCCGATTCCGGGAATCGAGAAGAATCGCTGCGGCAACGACAAACTCACGCCGAGCCACCGGTCCCGGCCGTCTCGACGCCGGTGCTGGCCCGCGCCATGGATTCGAGTCTTCTACTCTGCTCCGCTGCGCTCAGAACTGCGGTTATCGGACCGAGGTTGCCCCCCATTACGTCGCTCAGATTTCTGGTGGTGAAGCCGATCCGGTGGTCGGTCACGCGCGACTGGGGAAAGTTGTAGGTCCGGATCTTTTCGCTTCGATCCCCGCTGCCGATCTGCACCAGCCGGTTCTCGCGGGCCTCCGCCGCCGCCCGGGCCCGCTCCCGCTCGAGCAGCCGCGCCTTGAGTACGGTGAGCGCCTTCTCCTTGTTCTTGTGCTGCGACTTCCCGTCCTGGCAGGTCGCCACGATCTCGTCGGCGGTTCCCGCCCGATAGGTGATTCGCACGGCCGAGTCGGTGGTGTTCACCGACTGTCCTCCAGGTCCGGAGGACCGGTACACGTCGACCCGGTAATCGTCGGGCGAGAGGGCGACATCGATGCCCTCGGCTTCG
This sequence comes from Trueperaceae bacterium, assembly GCA_963662295.1. Taxonomy (GTDB): domain Bacteria; phylum Deinococcota; class Deinococci; order Deinococcales; family Trueperaceae. The sequence goes on along the minus strand of OY759346.1, from coordinate 1,431,188 downwards.
GGCATTACGGCCACGGTCACGGTGCTGGTATGGATCCGCCCCTGCGTCTCCGTCTCCGGCACCCGTTGAACCCGGTGAACGCCGGATTCGAACTTGAAGCTCCGATAGGCGCCGGACCCGCGAATCTCCATCGACAGCTTGGAGAGGCCTCCCACGTCGGTGCCGTGACTGTCGATCGTTTCGACCACCAGGCCGAGCTGCTCGGCGTAGCGCCGGTACATCCCGGAAATCTCGGCGGCGAACAGCGACGCCTCATCCCCTCCGGCGGCAGCCCGCACTTCTAGAATTACGTTCTTTTCGTCGAACGGGTCTTTGGGCAACAGCAATAGCTCCAACCGCTCCGCGACGTGCTGTTGCCGGTCCTCCAGTCCGATGAGCTCTTCGCGCGCGATCGCCCCCAGTTCGGGGTCCTCGGCCAGCTCCGTGGTGTCGTCGATCTCGCTGCGGATTGCGGCGTACTCGTCGTACGCCTCCATCACGCTCTTCAGCTCGTGATACCGCTGCAAGGCCTGCCGATACCGATCCTGGTTGGACATCAGGTCCGGATCGGCAAGCTGGCGCTCCAATGCGCCGAACTCGTTCTTGAGGTTTTCCAGCTGATCGATCATTACCCTAGTGTACCGCCAACGGCCCCGCCGTCGCAGGCAGAGGGTATCGGAAGCGTCCCTAGGGCGCATGAACGAGGCGGCCAGAGACGGCCTGACCCATCGCCAGCCCGCTGGGAAGCGCCGTCTCAGGCGAGGATTCGGTAAGGTCTATCGTTCCCGACGCAGCCTCCAACGGCGCCAAACCGACGGCAGCGTCCCGCATCGCCTGGCGAAAGGCAACGACCTCGGTAGGCGCTACCCCATAGACCACCGCCTGTTCGACAGACTTTTCGAGCAGGATGAGCGCGTCGATGACGACAGCTGCGGCAGGTGTGATCGCATCAGGCCCGAAGCTACCGGCCAGCACTCCGGCAACCTGACGCGCCGCAGACCCGTTGGGGTGGACCTCTGCCAACGAATCGAAAAGGGCGATGGGAGCCAGCGGTACCCGCACCCGCTCGAGTGCGAAGAGATCGACGCCGCCGGCGGCGGGATCGAGCACCGACGGCCGCAGATAGATCGGTCCGCGGTAGCCTCGGCGGCGAAGACCATCGACGGCCAACAGCGAATCCCTCCTGAGGCCCCACACAACGACCGCACTCGGCTCTCGGGTAGCGACCCACAACGCCTCCGGGGTCAGCACCTCGACATCCGGCCGGTACTCGGCGACCACCCGCAGCTCCATGGCGGCCGTCAGCAACTCGCGCTCGAGGGTGGTAACGGCCACCTCGCCGAAGCCGTTGGCAAGCGTCATGAGCCCGATCGCCGCGAGCCCCTGACTAGAGGCGTGCCGAACGACGCTGCGCAACAGCGTCGTCTCGGACGGCACCAGGGAGTAGTGCCACACCGGTCCCCCGGCAGGGTTGTTCGCCACCCGAGAAGGGGAGAGGGTCAGTACCTTTCCTGCGGACACCAGCCCGGTTACCTGGCGACTGGCAGCCTCACCGGTACAGCAGACGAGGGCGTGTACCCCGTCGGCCACGAGCCTTTCGACGATCTCGACAGCTCGCCTGGGATCGCTGCCATCGTCTTCCACGATCACCTCAAATGCGCGGCCGAACGATCCTCCGGTGACCCTTAGTCTCGAGGCGAACACCCTCGCGGCAGCGGCTTGTTGTTGGCCTAGGGCGGCGGCAGGCCCTGACTCCGATACCACCACGGCCAACCGGTAATCCTGCCCGGCCACCCAGCCAAGGCCCACCAAGATGGCAGCGACGACCAGCCAACGACCCATAGCGCAGGTTGTATCGTTGGGCAGCGTGAAAGGTATGAGAGTAGCCGACGACCTTTGATGGAGGCTGCGGACTCGTATGAGATGAGACATGCCGCCTTCGGTTCGATCTAGCTCCCCCAATGGCTCGGGATGACACAGCGAAGTAGCTCCTCGGAAGCTAATAGCCGGAGCAAGATGGAAATTACTGGCTTTAGAAGATCAAGGAGTGGTTGTTGTTTCTATCGGTCACGATGAGCTTGCCACCAGCGATCATCGCACGCTCGACACCGAGGAAGGAGCTATCATCGCAAGCTGGGTTGGGGGTCTCAGTCTAACTCGGGCCGTCTGGGGGCGACCCGCACGTGAAGAGGTGCCTTAGCGTCGTTCCTGCCTAACCCTAACCCTCCGCAATCCCGGTCCCGACCTGGGGCCCTGTCACATTCTGGGGGCGCCGGCCGCATGGGTAGGGCGCTATCCTTACGATATCCTGTCGCTTTGGCGTATCGTATACGTGGAGGTACCTCATGAAAAGCAGATGGCTTTTCCTCTCCGCCATTGCGATCTCCCTCACCTTTTTTCTGGGAGCTCAAGCCCAAATGTCCGCCCATATGCCGACCATTTTTGTCGCCACCATGGACGGCAACAACGTGGTGCCTGACCAGGTCGATAGTAACGGTCAGGGCGTAGCCTTGGCGATCCTCGACGGCAACCTGCTGGTGGTCGGAGGCACCTATCGCGAGCTCTCAGCGGAGGTGGCGGTCGACATCGCCGGCGGCCTCCATATCCACCTGGGAGCGGTGGGTGAGAATGGCGGTGTGGTGTTCCCGGTAGCGAACGATGCCGGTACCGAAGGCACGTTCAGCGGTGTCTTCATGTTGGATGAGGAGCAGGTCGCGGCGCTTATGGACGGCCTGTTATACCTCAATCTTCATACCCTGGAATACCAACCTGGCGAGATCCGGGGCCAGCTCGTGCCCCAGATGTAACGGAGAGCCTTTCCGGAGTCTACACGGGGCCATCCTGGGTGAAGAAAAGGATGGCCCAAAATCTTGCTGCGCAGCCGTCTGCCGGTTCCGTTATTGAAGACCAATGTCGTACCATCTCAATTCCAGCTTTTGATGCACCCTGGAGAGTCGATACTGAGCCACGATCGAGGCGCCACGTCCTCTCACAGCGAATTGGGTATGTTGGCTTCGCTATGTCCTGGCCCCCGTCAAGAGCCGTTCGGCAAGCTTCGTAAAGCCGTCTACCAAAGTCCAAAAATTGGAGGGATACCAATGACCCGTGAAACGCTCGATATCGCCCACGACCGCTACTACAGCTACCGGGAACTCAGCAGTCACCTGCAAGCCCTTGAGGCGGCCTATCCGGAGCTGTCAAAACTCAGCTCGATCGGCAAGACGTTCGCCGGCCGTGACATCTGGGTACTCGAGATCACTAACTCCGAAACCGGACCTGGAGACGGTAAATCTGGCTACTATATAGACGCCCAGATCCACGCCGAGGAGCACGCTACCTCGTCGGTAGCGCTGTACGCCGCCTGGTACCTGCTCACGCGCTTCGGTAAAGACGAGGAGGTGACCCGACTCGTCGACCGGCAGGTGTTCTATATCCTGCCGCGTCTCAATCCCGACGGGGCCGAACTCTCACTGGCACCCCCTTACCACCGCTGGTGCGGCAACGGGCGCTACCAACCTGGCGAAGATCGCCTCACCGGACTCGTCGAAGACGACATCGACGGCGACGGAACCATCCTGCGCATGCGTGTCCCCGACCCGAAGGGTGAATGGAAGCAGAGTGCCCGCGATCCGCGGCTTATGGTGCAGCGCGAACCCGGTGAGGAGGGCGGTACGTACTACCGCCTTTACCCAGAGGGCTATCTGCGTGACTACGACGGCGTCGAGGTACCCATCGAACAACCCAGAGACGGAAACCTGAACCGAAACTTCCCCGCCAACTGGGCTCCGGAGACCGTCCAGTACGGCGCCGGTGAGGGCCCCCTGTCCGAGCCGGAGTCGCAGGCGTTGGCGCGGTTCATCCTCGACCACCCCAACATCGCCGGGATGTGTGCCTACCACACTCACGGCGGCGTCATTTTGCGACCGTCGATGACGCGCTCCGACGGTGAGATGTCGCCGCGTGATCTAGCCCTCTACCAAGACCTCGGTGCCGTCGGCACCCGGCTGACGGGCTACCCCACGATATCGATCTATGAAGAGTTCACACCGGACAAATCGAAGCCACGTCACGGCGGCTTGATGGACTGGACCTATGAGCAGATGGGGATCATCAGTTTCGGCACGGAAGTGTGGGACATCGAAACCGCAGCCGGGGTCGACAAGGTGGCCTATTACAACCTGTATCCCAGGACCGAGGAGGTGGAGATCCAGGTGCTCGAGTGGGTGCTCGAACATGTCGGCGAGCGGGGTTTCCGAGAATGGACAGCCTTCGAACACCCGCAGCTTGGCCCGGTGGAGATCGGTGGACTGATCGACATCTGGACCTACCGGAATCCACCGCCTGAGCTACTGCCCGAACTGTGCCGCCGCAACGTCCAGTTCAATCTTCGGCACGCTGCTGCGGCCCCTCGCGTTCATGTGGACGAGGTGGCCGTCGAGGCTCTGGGGGCAGACCTTTACCGGCTCCGGGCCACGGTTTCGAATCACGGCTACCTGCCGACCAATCTTTCGGACGTGGCGCTCGAGAACGGTGTCGCTGAGCCGGTGCGCGTGCGCCTCGACATTGCGGGTGCCGAGCTGCTCATGAATCCCGCCGAGGTTGCCATCGGCCACCTGGCTGGCCGCAACGAACGGAAGTTTCCCTGGTCGCCGTGGGGACAACAATGGACCTCTGTGGCGCGTCCTGTCGAGTGGCTGGTGCGAGCCACCGCTGCGGCTGAGGCCAAGATTTCGGTTGAGGTGGATTCGCAAAAGGGTGGACGACACCGGTACCTGGTAGCGTTGGATGGTGAATAATCCTCGGGCTGGCTGGGTGCCAACCGTGGTTGCCCCGGCTAGCACCTGGGGCGAACACTACCCTCTGGTGGGCAGTATTTGGGGCACTAGATTAAGGAATACTAGTGCCCCAATGTCGTCGTAATGACTCAATCTTCGCTAGGTCGAAGGTATCCCAACTGGATTGCCACTGGCGCCCAGTACGATTTCATCGACGAAGCCAACGTCCTCGACAATCATCGGTTCCCACGTTTTCTTGGAATCCTGTTTCACTCTTCCCTCCTTCCTCAAAGCGTACTGCATATCTAGAGGTACATGCCAGGAAGGCGGGTCCAAAACCTGGCTGAGTGTTCTAGTGCAAGATCATAGCAGAGCAGCGTGCTCCCTTCCCGCTCATCTGATACGGAAACGTACAATCCTGCACGCTCGTGAGCAGCGCGAGTTGGGCGTTCAGGCAGATGGGAGGAATATCGACCTCAACCTAGTGCGATCATGATATTGATCTCGCCACAGCGAAACTCGCCGTTGTGATAGCGAAATTGCGTGAATATTCTGCCCGGAGGAGAGTGCGAACTGGCAGCAGGGTTGGGTGGTGGTGAACTACTGGGGTGAGACGTGGTGGGTGGATGATGTGCTGGTTCAGGGTGGGCGGTTTGAACCGTACTGGGTTTCGTGGAGACTCTGCTCTCACGCGGCCAGCCTGGGCATGGCCTGCGCTTGAGTGTACGCCATCTCGAAGTCCACGGGACTGACGTAATCGAGCGAAGAGTGCAACCGCCGACAGTTGAACCACCTCACCCACCGCATCGTCGCCGTCTCCACCTCCTGCCTCGAGCACCAACTCGTCGACCTGGCGTGGATCAGCTCGCTCTTGAACAAGCCGATCGTGCTCTCCATCAACGCATTGTCATACGCCGTGCCCACCCGACCGATCGAACCGTTCACGCCATGATCGAGCAACTTCTGGCTGAACGCCAGACTCGTATATTGACTGCCGGCATCCGAATGATGAATCACGCCGTCAGCAACGAACCGCCGATCGGTTCGACGCCGGACGCTCACAGCCTGCTCCAGAGCCCTCATCACCAGCTCGCTGCTCTTACCGGTACTGACCGTGAAACCCAGGATGCGCCTCGAGAAGCCGTCCTGCAGGAACGACACGTACACCCACCCTTCACGAGTGAGCACGTGCGTGAAGTCCGCCACCCAAACGATGTCGGGCGCATCTTGGAACCAGTCTCGCCTCACCAGATCCGGCGAGCTGACGCCGCTAGGCGTTGGGATGGTCGTGCGGACCTTCCTTCTTCGTGTCATGCCCTTCAAGCCCGCGACTCTCATCAGGCGCGCCACCTGGTCACGCCCAACGTCGATACTCTCGTGCTGGAGGGCGTGCCATACCTTACGGACGCCGTACACACCAAAGTTCTCGCGGTGCACCCGATGAATGACCTCCAGGAGACGCTCATCGGATTGCTGGCGAGCGGATGCTTGCCGCTTCTTGGCTGCGTAGTACGTGCTCGGGGCGATCGGCACGTTGTGGTCCCGTAGGACACGGCAGATCGGCTCGACCCCGAACAGGTTCTTATACGCGTTGATGTAGGCGACCATCACTTGAGTCGGCGGTCGAGCTCCGCGGCCGCGAAAAACGCGCTGGCTGTCTTGAGGATCTCGTTGGCTCGTTTGAGTTCGGCTACTTCCTTCTTGAGGGCCTTGATCTCCTCACGCTCTGTGGTTGTCAGGCCTGGCTTGTCACCAGCGTCGATGCGGGCTCTGTCTACCCAGCCGCGCATGGTGTCGACCGGGATGCCGGTTAGGTCATGCAGGCGCCGATAAGAGGCTGAACGTGATTCGTGCGGCGCTTCTTCTCGACGCTCCATGAACATGCGGATGACTCGATCTTTGGTTTCTTGGTCGTAACGGGTCATGCTCCATTCTCTCCTTTCGAGGGAGAACGGAGCCTCCATCAAACCCAGGGCGGTTCAGTTCACTGACTGCTAGTGGGTCACTTGACACGGCTCTAGGCATTCCTCGAGTGGAGAAACTCGATGCTCATCGCATTTCTCGGTTACATGAGAATGGCGATATTTGAGTCAAGTGACCCAATAGTTCTTATCTGAATATCGGATTTTGGGGCTGACTATGAGGTGCTCCCCGTTTTTGGTCCAGGTCAAAGGTTAGGATTCGCCATTCTGAGGTGCTCCCCGTTTTTGGTCCAGGTCAAAGGTTAGGATTCGCCATTCCTGAGGCCCCACGGATCTGCTCGATATAGGTCCTGGGCGGTACATCTCCCAGCGATGAATGAGGCCTGAAATTGTTGTAGTCCCACCTCCATTTCTCAACCTTCTCCTCGGCATCAGCAAGGCTCAAGAACCAATGAACATTCAAGCACTCATCTCGGAATGACCCGTTGAACGACTCGATGAACGCATTATCCGTAGGCTTCCCACGGCGAGAGAAGTCCAGCGATACGTTGTGGATGTATGCCCACCGGTCGAGAGCTTTGCTGATGAACTCCGATCCATTATCCGTCTGAATCCGCTTCGGGGGCCCATGCAAGACCACCAGGCGATCGAGCACGCCAGCGACATCCTCCCCACGGATACTCTGACCCAGCTTGATCGCTAAACACTCCCTGGTGAACAGATCCATCACGGTGAGCGCCCGGAACCTCCGACCGTTGAACAGCTGGTCGGACATGAAGTCCATCACCCAGCGATCATTCGGAGATTTGACGTCCGGTAGGTTCTCCCGTGGAGCTACCGACCGGTGTCGTTTCGGCTTCTTCGTTCTCAGGTTCAGCCCTGCCAGACGATAAAGACGATACACGCGCTTATGGTTCACGCCCCACCCCTCACGCCGCATGAGGGTATAGATTCTCCTGTACCCATACCGAACCCGCACCAGAGCTATCTCCTCGATGCGCTTCCTGACCGGAGCATCTCGAAACCCTCGCTGGGGCGTGTACCGCAGCGAAGACCGGTGCGCCCGAAACACCCTGCCGGCGCGACGCTCGCTCACCCCATACGAGATCTGAAGATCCTGTGCCAGCTCGCGATGTTTGGCTGGCTTCAGAGCTTTTTTGATAACACATCCTGCAGCATCACCTTATCCAAGCTAAGATCAGCAACGAGTTGCTTGAGCTTCCGGTTCTCCTCTTCAAGCATCTTGAGCCTGCGGACTTCGTTCACGCCGAGGCCCTCGTACTTCTTGCGCCAGCGATAGAACGTCTGCTCGGACACGCCCATTTTGCGGCAGATCTCGGTGATGGTGGTGCCGCTCTCAGCTTGCCGTAGGGCGAACGCGATCTGCTCCTCGGTGTACTTCGTTTTCTTCACAGGATTCCCCTTCTTGGTCTCTCGAGTGTAGGTGAAATCCTAACTCTACAGGTGGACCAGAAATTGGGGGGCAGGTCAACTACCTATCACCTGCTTCGTCAACATTTTTTCGAGAATCGGCGACCTCGTTGTCAACATAGGTGTAGTCGACTTCCATGTAGTTTCCATACACTGTTTGTAGATAGGCATCGGAGTCTCTTGGGCAAGATACCATTTTACCCATCAATTCTATCTTGCTCGTTGGCATTATCATTCCCTCAGGGACACCATAGCGGCCACTCTCAACTTGAGGCATTGCACCTTTTAATAGGGGCCGTTCCATCACTTTCTGGCCATAGCTGTCAACCACACGATTACCTATCAAATCGACCTTGATCTCACCGCGGTAACGGTATTGCTCGAGACCAAATAGCCAGCGCGTGGGCGGTGTGTAGTAAACATTTATCGGCCGAAATTCTCTCAGGCTTCTTACCGTATAGCCCTGTTGAGTGAGTTCGTACGTCACTTCAGCCACAAAGGAATCCCAATTTATTGAGTCTCCTAGCATGAATGACATATCGACATCATCCTCCCAGGGAAGAAAGTGTCCTTTCTCTCGCACTGCACCAAGCAGGGTGCCGCCATCAAGCCAGTGTGGTATTTCCATATCCGTTAGCAGTTGATCAATAGCAAAACACAGTTCTTTCATGTGATCGTGGCAACAGGGTGGCGTATTCAGACCCAATTTGTTGACATAGTAATTAATCGGGCATGGAGGTGAATGCTTCGTACATCCCATCCATTGAATTTCACCCTCATGTTTGACCAACTCTTTTAACCGGTGTTTCCTACTATACGCTTGCAGGTTGTCTTCAGCCTGCGTGTGTAGTACCGCCAGACTATGTTGACTGAGGGGCTGTCGTATGCGGAGTTGATTTGACTTGCGTAGGTGAAGCAGCCATAGCAGTTCAATGAGCATGGCGGTACCAAATAGGGTAATTAGTTTCATGTTGGATAACCGATAGCCTAGGAAAATCACTACGGGCAACAATCCCAAAATAAGTCGATCTGAATGTCTGGCGAGAAACTCCCATCGTATCGATGCACCAAGCCTCCAAGCGAAAGATGGGGCACTAATGATGATAAGAAGGAGGAGCAGAAAAAGGCTAGAGACAACCAATGCTCGGATATCAACACCCGCAGGCGAAAGGCCAATGTATGTGACATTCAAGATCAAAGTCGAGGTGACAAAAATTTTTTTCCAAGTGGGCACAGGATTCCAGTTTCGAGGATGACGGAGTATCGATAAGTAACTGACATAGGCAACGAAGTAAAGCAATATGGGAATTGCGATATCCAGGGCGATGTAATTAATCAGAGGTGCTTCAAAGAACGAATTCATCAGCTAATGCGTACCCTTTCTGGGCCATGAAGATGCTTCATAAACAAATTGGGAAGTTTCTCGGAACATTCACTGCTTACCTCTGGTGTGCATGATATCTGCGAAATCGCCAATTTCTGCGTGATCAGGACTCCACGGTGTCTTTCGGCTTGCGTCCGTGATGGATTCCAACCCGGGTAGGGAGCGATGATGAATCTTCCACGAACAGACTTATGCCTACTTTGAGTCAAGAATACTTCTCATTGCTGCAACCAATTTTTCGTTTTCATTCTGTGTCCGGCTGGCGATACGAATATACCGGTCAGAATCCCTGAGCGTCTTGCCCTGGCAGTCCTTAATGTACATGTTATGGTCGACAAACAATCTCCGCGTGAATTCAGGGGCGCTTTGCGCACTATCGGGTAGGCGGCAGAACACGAAGTTTGCATCGGGTTTGTACACAGTCATCCCTTGAACAGCAGACAGGTCGCGATAAAGGTTGTCCCGGTCGGCCCGTACTTGCTTGCAGCTATTGACAAACTCCTGCTGGTAAGCTGGCAAAAGCCGCAGAAACTCCTCGGCGAATCCGTTAATATTCCAGATATGCACGCCTTTTCGTACAGCCTCGGCGAATGCTGCGTTGGCGGTAAGCAAATAGCCAATCCTGAGACCGCAGATTCCATAGGCTTTGCTCATACTCTTAATGATTGCTACATTTGGGTACCGCTCGATGTCATGCTCCAGGGTTGTCTGATCCGGGTTTTGAACAAAATCCATGAAGGATTCATCGACGATCAGCATGCAGTCATGACGTGAAAGTTTTTGTGCAAGATAGACGAGATCCGACCTTGGAACCAGCATGGATGTTGGATTATTCGGCGTTACCACAACAGCCACATCTGCCTTAACCCTGATCGCTTCACTAGCAAATTTATCCACATCCAGATGGAAGGATGGATCTGCGAGCGCAAATTCAATAGCCCGACCTGACGGCACCGCATTGGCATATTCGTTGAATGAGGGCACCGGCACGATCAAATTATTGGATATGTGACCGGAAATGATTTTTATTAGTTCGGCAGCACCATTTCCTACGACGATTCTTTCGGCAGGTTGATGGATCAGCTTGCCGACGAGACCAGCCAACGCATCCTGTGCAACCGGGTAGTTCAGGACAATGTCGCGAATGTGATGCTTAAGGCTGGAAAATACCGCCTCTGGCGGGAAATAGAGGTTATAGAGATACGCGTGATCTACAAAATCATGACGATAGTAGCCGCCATGCTGCCCGGAAACGAATTCAAATTTTTCCGTCTGTGTCTCGTAATGAGAGTGTGTCATACCTGGTTTCTGCCTCTATTTCTGTTTGACCTGGCGTTCCCTGGAATAGAAGATTCCAAGGATTGAACGACCACAAAATAGAAAATGTGGGCTGAGAAGGCGGCCCTATACCTGAAAGTGAAAGAATTTCGTTTCCATCTGCCAGCCCCTCGAGTTTTGGGAAAACTGCTATTGATTTCCCGGCGGTGTGTGGCCTGAGAGTACAGGGAGTTGTCGCACCGAATTCCGGTCTGCCGGAAATAGTTTCTCAGCCTCTGCTAGATCCGCAAACGTGTCTACTTCATACCAAGGCTTGTCATCAAAAGATATTGCGTGAAGAGAGAGGCTGCCATCAGCCACTAATTCCGCAAATACCGTTTCATAATAGTTGTTCACCCTGCCTAAGGAAATGTGCCGATCCAACCGATCTTTAATTCGTTGCCATGAAGCGAGCGAAAAACTGTAAATATTCACTGTCTTGTACCTGATCTCATCTAGAGGCCCGGCAATACCACTGTGGAATCTTTTAACCCGTCGTAACGCATCGACTGTGACCGTGGAACCGTTCATCCAGGGCCGCATACTTGCAACGGCAATTCTGTCAGGATAACGCATGTCATCCAGAAGCGACCCGTCAAAAACAAGATCGCTTTCGATCAGCAGAAATGGTTCATGAATACGTTCACGGGCCAGCCAGAGTGAATAAATGTTATTGGTCGTCTCATAAAGCGGGCTGAAAATATACTCGACGGAAATTCCGCCAGCCTGATTTCCCAGAAACTCCTGAATACGATGTTCGAGGTGCCCTGTTACCACAACCAGGCGCTTAAATCCCTGCCGCTCTAAACAAATGACGAGCCGTTCAAGGATGGAAGTTCCATTGATCATCGTATGGCATTTAGGCTCGCTCTGCGTCAGGGGATTCAGGCGACTCCCCATACCAGCGGCAAGGAGCAATGCTGTGCTCACAAGTCCATTAGTCATGATTGCTACTGTCGAAACCGACATCCATGTGCATTTTTTCCATGGCGCTTTATAGGTCTCAGGGGCATAAGATGAGTGCCCACCCTGTTGACCCGGTATTCCACCCCTCTATCGTAGGGATAATACCCTAAATTGGAAAAGATACCTAACGCTAAGCCCTACTTTCCCATTTAGGACATCCGCTTCAGTCCTCCGAACTGGGTCAGGCACGCCACCTTCCTATTCCTCCTCATTCTTACGAAAGAGCGCGACGAGGTCGTGTTCCCAAGCAGCAGGGAGACGACGGTACCACCGTTGGACCCGTCCGCAGCCTCGGCCGAGAGGCGGCGCCTCAATCCCGAGTTTCGCTAGGCTCAGGCGCAACCGGCAGGGCATCGACCGCCGCCGAGTCAGGGGACCGTTCGGTCTCCTCCTGTCGGCCCGCCAGTGCCCCGAGCATGGTGGCTCTGGTGAGGACCCCCAGAAACACATTTCGCTCATCGAGCACCACGATCGGGAGGGGGCTGGCTGCCGATTAAGGCGAGGAGGTTCTCGAGAACGTCGTTGGGGGCGGCGGTAGGGGCGCTCTCCGCCAGGGCTCCGGCCAGGTTCGTATCACCGCGGCTGGCAGCAGCGGCAACGGCTTCGGTTGTCACCACGCCCAGGTACCTGCGGTTGCCATCGACCACATAATCGATGCCCTGGTGGAGTTCGTGCATGCTGTTCATGGCCTGCCTCGGGGAGGTGCTCACCGGGATGGGGGTGGCCCTGTCCATGATCGCCTGGGCGGTCAGGACCCGGGTGCGGTTGACGTCGCGACCGAACGCCTCGACGTAACCATCGACCGGGTTAGTAATGATCTCGACGGGCGTGCCGATCTGGACCAGCCGGCCGTCCTTCAAGATGGCGACCCGGTCGCCCAACCGCAAAGCCTCGTCGAGGTCGTGGGTGATGAAGATGATGGTCTTGTGCAGCTCCTGCTGCAAGCGGATCAGCTCGTCCTGCATCTCGCGGCGGATGAGCGGGTCGAGCGCGCTGAACGCTTCGTCCATCAGCAGCACCTCCGGATCGGTGCACAGCGCCCGCGCCAGGCCGACCCGCTGCTGCATGCCGCCGCTCAGCTGGCCGGGACGCGCGTGCTCGTACCCGGTCAGACCGACCACGTCGATCCAGCGCTGGGCCCGTTGGTGGCGTTCCTCTCGGGGCACACCCTGGACCTGGAGGCCGTAAGCGACGTTATGGACGACGTTGCGGTGGGGGAACAGGGCGAAACTCTGGAACACCATACCCAGCTTCTCGCGCCGCAACTGCTTGACGTCGGTCTTGGAGAGTTTAAGCACGTCGCTGCCGTCGAACAGGATTTCGCCGGCAGTGGCCTCGATGAGGCGGTTGACGCAGCGAACGAAGGTCGATTTGCCACTGCCGGAGAGGCCCATCACCACGAAGGTCTCGCCCTGCTCGACGCTCAAGCTGATGTCGTCGAGGCCTACCGTGTGCCCGGTCTTCGCGAGGATCTCGTCCTTTGAAACGCCATCGCGTACCTGCAGCAGCACCTCGTGGGGCCGGGGACCGAAGATCTTGTAGAGATTGCGGACTTCGATCTTTGCCACGATGGCCCCCTCAGGACGACCCGGTGGAGTAGTCGAGGCGCCGGCCGTACCCGGCGGTTACCCGGTCGAGGATGACGGCGAGCACCACGATCGCCAAGCCCGCCTCGAGCCCCTGGCCGACGTTGCCGTTGTTGACCCCGCGGAGCACCTCGGCGCCGAGGCCCCTGGCGCCGATCATCGAGGCGATCACCGCCATCGCCAGCGCCATCATGATGGACTGGTTGACGCCGGCCATGATGGTCGGCATGGCCAGCGGCAGGCGTACCCCCCAGAGGACCTGTACGGTCGAGGCGCCGAACGCTTCGGCGGCCTCCACCACCTGCTTGTCGACCAGGCGGAGACCCAGATTGGTCAACCGGATCATGGGCGGCACCGCGTAGATGAAGATGGCGAAGATGGCGGCGACGTTGCCGAGGCCGAAGAAGAACACCATGGGGATCAGATAGACGAACGAGGGCATGGTCTGCATGCCGTCCAGGATCGGGTTGACGGTCGCCCGAACGGCCCGGATGGTCGCCATCAGGATGCCGATGGGGAGGCCCACCATCACCGTCAGGGTGGTGGCGATGAGCATGATCGCTAGCGTCCGGACAGTGTCCTCCCAAAGGCCGAACATGCCGATGACGACCAGCGACAGGGCCAACCCTACGGCGAGGCCGCGCTTGCCAGAGGCGTGCCACGCCACCACGCCGATGGCGAGGATCACCAGCCACCAGGGGAGCGCCAGCAGGGCTCCTTCGAGGCGGCGCAGGATGAACAGGATCTGGTCGTTGACGACGTCGAAGATGCTGCCGTAGTTGCGGACCAGGCTCTTCAAGCCGTCGTTGGTCCACTCCTTCAGGGGGATCTGGCACCCCTCGGGAAAGGTACTGAACACGGAGCCCAGGCTCGCGCTGCACTCCTGAAACCAGGTTCCCAGTTGAGAAAAGACGTTCATTATTTAGCCACGACAGGCGGGGGGAACTGCGTTCAGATAGCTCCCCCCGCAGCCTGATGGCATCTTCAGTCGAGCGTAGCCAGCACGCGCTCGGCGACCTCTTCGGAGACCCAGGTGGTCCAGCTGTCGGGCTGGCTCTGGAGAAACTCGGCGGCAGCGTCTGTGGCCTCGGCATCGTTGGCCTGCATGAAGGCTAGCAGACCGCTCATCAGGATTCCGTCCACGCCGTAGGATTCGAGGAAGTCGAGCATCTCCTGCGACGCCATCTCGGCGAACTCGTTGCTCACCGACACGTTGACGATCGAGGCCGGGAAGGCGCAGCCCTGGTCGCCTTGCCAGCAAGCGTCGTTGTACTCGGGCTCCTCGAGAGCGATCATGTCGAACTCGCCGAGCACCCAGGTCGGCCCCCAGTAGTAGCCGAGCCAGGGGTCGCCCTTCTCATAGGCGGCCGCCAGCGAGGTGGCCAGCGCCGCCCCGGTGCCGGGCCTGAAGTTGGTGAACGACCCTTCGAGCTCATAGGCTGCGAGCTTGGCGTTGTTGACCAGTTCGCACACCCAGCCGATGATGCAGTTGTAGTAGCGTCCCTTGTCGGGCTCCTCGGGGTCCCGGAACAGGTCGGCGTACTCGACCAGGTCAGACACGGACCGGAGGCCCGGCGCCATCGCCTCGATGCCACGCGCGGGGTCGCCCTCGACGACGTAGCGTGGCACCAGGAACGAGATCTCCTGTGCGCCCATGTTCAGGCCCAGGTCGAGGACGTCGCCGGTCTCGACCGCTTCATGCCAAAACTCGGGAGCGGTGTTGAACCAGATCTCCATGCTGACGTCGATGTCGCCCCGTACCAGACCCCGCACCAGCGGCACGGTAGAGCCGGGGATGTCTTCGGTGGTGCAGCCGAAGCCTTCCTCGAGGATGTAGCGGGCGATGGCGTTGTTGACCTGGGCGCTGTCCCAGTCGAAGCCGGCGAACACGATGGGCCGGTCGATGCCGTTGCAGTCCTGGGCGTGGGCAGCGCCCAACACCAGGCTCATGCCGATGACGATTAGCAAGGGGCGAACGAGAATCTTCATGGCGGTCACGATGATCAACACCTTTCCGTACTAGTCGCGACGTGGTAGACCACGTGTAAAGCGCTCGTGCCGACAAGCCTGCGTAAGAGGTAGTTTCTAACCCCAGTTCGCTCTCAGGAGCCAACAACCGACGAGGGAATGACCCCTGCACCGAACACACCGAAAGGGCCCGGGAACTGCCATCCGCTACCGAAAAGGCCCTTCAGTGAGAGCGACCAGCACTTTGCTTAATTCAGACATAACACAGATCGGAGTGGCTTTCAAATTCGGACGCGTCCTCGCTGCCGGGGCCTACGCATGTGAACCGTTCGGGGGGTGTCCACGTCGCCAGGACATTCATACGTTGAAAAAGAAGGCTACCGTGCAGGCCTCAAGGACATAAAATGAGTGCCCACCCTGATTACACCTACGCGCCTCAATTCGACGTGCGAAACACCTTCTAGGGTAGGAAGTCGAGCAGAGATACAGCACTCGCTTCTCGCTGCTCTTCGAAGAGGTGTGTGTACCGGCCAGAAGAGGGCTTACCCCACCCCTGGCAGGCTCATGGTTCCTCCTCGATAGACGCCCCGGTCGAAGGCTGCTGCAGCAGGCTCAGGCGAGGCTGAATCGAACGATCTCGGCACCCCCCATCACCACGCGGCGACCGACCATTGCAAGTTCGTCGAGACCCTCTTCGATGTGGGCGAAGCAGATTTACGGTTGAAAATGTTTTGGACGGTCGTGTTACGATATGCGGACTGAATGCCGCCAAGATAAGCCGTGCAGAAAGCCGGAACTCCGTACTATCATTGCGCTCGGCTGCTATGGAACCGACAGATTTGTCTTAATTGAGGAGATAGCGAGATGGGTATCATAAATACAGCAGAGGATACGATGGGGATGGCCGCTTACGTCCGCGAAGGTGAGCAGGCTGCCTATGAGCTTGGCAATCGCGGCCCAATCAAATTCGACTCCGACGGCACCCTCAACAAGGACATCACAGATGCCTATTGGCGTAGCGGCTTCTACGTGTTTGAAGGGGCCTTGAGCGCGGAAGAGCTCAAAGACCTGAGGACAGATTTAGAGCGCGTGTTCGACCGAGCGCCGTACACCAAAGATGCGAAGGTTGATTCACAAGGCCAACCTGCTCTCGGGGCTGAGTTGATACAGTTCGCAAAGCCGTTGAGCGACCCCGCGGGTGGCAGGGGCCGCCATGAGTCCAGAATGACCGAGCCGGAACCGTCCGCAGACGCTCCGGACTTTGTGATTTCTGGGATTTCTGCTCCTTTACAGATCATGGACTCCTGCCTTCGGCTCTATGGGCACCCACAACTGCTGTCGATCGCCGAACAGATCAATGGTGCGGACTTCACCCCGTTTAACGAGTCCATAATCGTCAAGCAGCCGGGTTTGGGACCATCTGTATCCTGGCACCAGGACGGGACCACACAGTGGGGTAGGCCGGACTGGGATCAGGGTACCCACGGGTTCAATTTCATGGCTCAGCTGTTCGGAAGTACCGCGGCCAATGGGGTTTGGGTGTTCCCAGGATCACATAAACGGGGCAAAATCGACATCAAGGCAATGGTAAAGGATAACGGCGGTTCTGACCGTTTGCCTGGAGCGGTACCGATGGTATGCGAGTCTGGCGATGTGGTTATGGCCAACCGTCAAACTCTGCATGGCTCTTTCGCAAACACCTCGCAGGACTTTCGGGTGACGGTCAACTTCGGGTTCCACCGCCGCTCCTGCGTGCTCGGTGTCCGACTGCAACGCGATGGCCAGGAGGTGGTGTACGACGAAGAGCGCATCCATGAGAGGTCCCGTTTGATTGCCCTGGCCATCGATGCCCGTCATCAGCGCTTCCCCCACGAGCCGCGCTACGTTTACCAACCCCTGGTTGGACAGGAGGACGCCAACCGGTGGGATGAAGGAACATGGGAAAACCTCGTCAAAAATTACACCCGAAGGAACCTCAGCCTTTGAGTTCTTTGATGAGGCCGCCGAGTGGACGCTCGACAAGTTTCACGAGATGGGCTGGGACGGTGTCGCGATCAGAGCCGACCTGGCGGAGATCGATCAATGCAAGGAGATCGTGAAGAAGGCAAACGAGGCATTTGGACAGGTTGACATCTTTGTCAGCAACGCCGTTGCCGGCCAACGCGACTTCATCGTGGACACCCCTGACGACGTGTGGGAGAAGGTTCGTTAACGTGAACTTGAGGGCTGCCTTTGTGCTGGCCAGGGAGCTCATGCCGGGAATGATCGAGCGCAAGTTCGGACGAATCGTGGCGCTCTCATCCCAGCTCGCTGAGGTTGGGGGGAGCATTGGGCATATCCTGAGCGGTCAAGGCCGCGCCATCTACTCGGCGTCAAAGGCGGGTCTGGTAGCGTTGACCAAGGGCATGGCCCACGAGGGCGCGCCCTACGTCACCGCCAACGTGGTCGCCCCAAGTGGCACTCGCCAGCAAATCGCAGAAGAGCGAGGAAGCGAGCTGAGTGGGATGCACCCGCTCCCAAGAATTGACTTACGTCGTTTGCTACTTGATCTGAGAGATGAAACGGGGGATGGTGGGTCTGCTATGAACCAAATCCATCCCCGATACCAGCATACGCTCGACGACCTGTTCCTGCAGGTGTTCGTACTCATCGATGACTTCTTACAACCCTTCGAACCACAGTTACCCAGTCAGGCACACCAGAAAGCCAGTATCAGCGAGATCTTAACCATCGCCATCGTCGGCGAGATCCTCGCTCAACCATTTGAGAGCGTGTGGTACTGGCTGGTCACACAGAACCACCAGGATTTGTTCCCAAGCTTGCCGCACCCCAGCCGCTATCACCGGATTCTTCGCAACTCCGAGCGGCTCATCGCTCAGCTGGCACTCAGCGTCACCGGGGAACAACAGGGGGTAAAGCTGATCGATAGTAAACCCTTGCCGGTCGCTAAGGGCAAGCGCGCTTCGTGGGCGAAACTCCCCGAGGCCGAGAAGGGATTCAGCACGATGGGGATGGTGTTTGGTTTCAAGCTGCATGCCCTGGTGAGTGAAGCGGGGTTGTTCCGGAGGTGGCTGTTTGCTCCTGCATCCTGCTCGGATGTTCGTGCTGGACGGGAACTCACGCAAGACTTAGAGGGCGACCGGGTGCTCGGGGATAAAGCTTACGTGGGTTCAGACGTCATCACTCCAGCCAGGAAGAACATGCACGATCAAGGTATTTGGTGTTTGTGGATGAGTCGCGCTAGGAAGCGTATTGAGACGTCTTTCAGCACTCTGGTGAGGTCGTTAACGCTTCATGCAGCTCAGGTAAAGACGTTCAGATCGCTGAGGACCAGGGTGAATCTGAAGATCGCTGCGTTCAACTTGATGCACTCGGGAGCCCTAAACGGGTAGCAAACGAGGTGACTTGCAAAGTCCTACTTGAACCCCTATCGTGAATGATCAATCCATGCGTGGCGTGGCTACAACCCCGATCATTAGGACAGCCAAGCCAGCAGCCGTAGTTGGGAGGACTGTAGGAACCCGAACCGCTCCACATGTTCAGAGGAGAGCTTTTACTGGCCTATCGCTCATAGTTTCGAGATCGGGTTGGGCGGGAACACGATCAAAGGACAGCGTGGGTGTTTGACTGCACGGATCCAACACGGCCCGCAGGCATGACTGGCCACAATCAGGAGGGAACAACGAAATGAACCGGATGATCAAGAATGTGATCTCTACCGCAATCGCATCTCTCTTCCTTGCCGGCGCGGCCTTCTTGGCCGTAGCTCAAGACGCATCGACCTTGGTCGTTGGACACCCGATCGATCCCCCCGGCCTCAACCCATTAGGGCACAATTCGGCGATTTTCGAAAGCGTGACGGCCTCGACCATCGAGAAACTTCTCACTACGGACGCCAACGCTCCCGAAATAAGGTCGGGCCTTGCGGAACGTTGGGAATGGAATGCGGCTGGGACGATCCTCACGCTCCACCTGAAAACGGGGGTCACGTTCCATAATGGAGAGTCCTTCAACGCCGAAGCTGCAAAGTTCAGCCTCGAGCAACTGATGGCCTCCACCTTCCTTTCGACCTTTACCAACGGCCTTGGTCTTACCAGCATCGATGTGCTAGACGAGAACACGGTCACCCTCCAGTTTGCCGAGCCTGCCGGCAACGCCCTGTTCGTCCTTGCCCGGGCAAGTTTCATCGTGCCCCCCGACTACTATCAGGAGGTAGGCGGGGATGGTTTCGCCCTCAGGCCAGTGGGGACGGGCCCCTATCAATTTGTCGAATGGGTCAAAGACGACCGAATCACCTTCGAAGCCTTCGACGATTACTGGGGCGGGCCGCCAAATCTGCAGGAGATCGTGTGGCGCATCATTCCCGAGCAGTCCTCTATGGTTGCGGCCCTCGTTAACGGAGAGATCGACCTTGCCACCAGCATCACGCCCGCATCGCGCGATCGCATCGCGAACAATGCGGACCTCAATTTGATTTCCAGTCCCGGCCTGCGCCAGTTCGTCACCTTCTTCGATATGCGTATCGATCATCCAGTGGCGGACGCGACGGTCAGGCGAGCACTCAACTACGCCGTGGACAAGCAGGCCCTGATCGCCCTGTTCGAAGGGGAGGCCGAGGCCCTGTTCGGACAGTACCTGACGCCGGCGGTTCTCGGATTCAACCCCGATGTCGACCCCTTCGTCTACGATCCGGACAAGGCCATGGAGCTGCTCGCCGACGCTGGGTACTCCGACGGATTCAGCATGACCTTGAAGTACACGGTGGGGCGTTACCCCCTCGACAGAGAGATGGGAGAGATCGTTGCGTCCTATCTGGAGGCGGTAGGGATCGAGGTGGAACAGATCCCCTTGGACATCGTCGAGTTCAACCGACAACATTCCGAGGAGCCCACCATGGGTCCAGCCTGGCAATGGGGTTTGCTGACGCCTGCCGATCCTCACAACACCCTCGGGCTCTTCAGGCCGGAAACCTTCTTCGCGCGCTACCCCGACAACCCCCGTATCCAGGAACTCCTCGAGACGGGACTGCGCGAAACCGATTTGGCAGAGCGCGGCGCCATCTACAAAGAGTTGAATCAGATCTGGAACGACGATCCCCTTGGAATCTACCTCATCGTTCCGAACGACCTGTATGGTGCCAGCACGACCGTAGAAGGATTCGTGCCCCGTAGCGACCAGGTAGTCGATCTGAGGACTGTCGACAAGCCGTAGCCCGATCCAGACGTTGCTCCAACCCGCGACGCTGCTGGCTAGTTGGGGACAGCACCGACTGGTAGGTACTGTCCCCGCCATCATTTCGCCGTGAAGCGGCGCGACCGATGAGAAGCCTGGTGCCAGGGTTGTTGTGAACGGCTATTCTCTCCGGATTCCCCGATAGTATTCACGAGGAGGTTGTCATTGGTCCCGCGTGAGGAGATGGAGTCTCGACTAGCGAGCTTACGGTTGGCGCTGCGCGCTGGCGGTCACCAGGCCCTGATCGTGCCTGGCAACGACTCTTTGATGAGTCGCGGTTACCTGCGCTATGTCTCGGGCTGGCGCATGTGGATGGGCCAAGGCTACTGCCTGCTGCCGCTCGATGATGTGCCGACGCTGATCCTGGGCCCCGGATCGCAGGGGTATTGGGCCGGGGGAGGTGCGGTCCTTCAAACGGTGCGCTTGGCTAGCGACAAGGCCGGTGAACTCGCTCGCATCCTCAGGGCGTCAGGTCTCGATCGGCAACAGGTGGGCGTTGCTGGCTTGGGTGAAGAGATGCCTGTCGGCGATTTCCAGCGCCTCGCACATGCCATGCCGAACCTCCGGATCGTCGATGCTACCGAGATCGTGCAGGAAGTCATGGCGGTCAAGAGTAGCTACGAGCTCGAACAGGCCTCGGAAACGTATCGTCATGTGGCTGGAGCCCTCGATCATCTAGCTGGCGTGTTGGAGCCTGGGAAGACGGAGCGAGAGGTGCTGGCCGAAACCCTCCGCTTTCTGGCGGAACGCGGCTGCGTCGACGGCGTTGCCCATCTTGCCCATGGCGAGTTGCCGTTCATCCGGCCGCCAAGCGATCGAAAACTGGTTGTGAATGACATTCTGAAGGTTCAGCTAGAGTTTGCCGGCCCCGCCGGTTATTGGGTGGAGTTGGCAAGTGTTTACTCCTTCCGGCAACCACCAGAACAGAAGCTACGACACTTCGAAACGACCGTCGAGGCGCTTCGACACGCGGCTGTAGCCCTCAAACCGGGGGCGCGAGGCCAGGACATCGCGAAGGCCATCGAGGACACCTATGTGGCTGCCAACCTGACCGTGACGGCGGGGCCCGGCTGGGGGATCCACGGCATCGGCCTGAACCTCGTCGAGCCCCCGTTCACGGATTCGCCCGACGCTATAGTTGAGAACATGATCATCATGATCAGCCCGAACGCGACCGTTGGTGAGCATGCCTGGAGCGTTTTCCTGCCAGACAACTTCGTCGTCACCGAGGCGGGCGGACGGCCTTTGGGAGATCTCGCGCACACCTGGAGGATTCTGGGGTAGATAGAATCGCTCGGAGTGGGGTAGACGGTCTCGTCACGGAAGCGAGGATACAGTGAGAACATTTCTTTCGAATTGCACGCTCATAGACTGCACCGGGAACCCGCCGGTTCCAGAAAGCACCATCGTCATCGAGGGCAACGAGATCGCCGCTCTGCGACGCGGGCCCGAGGGTGCCGCTGACGCCGGCGGCGACGACCTGGTCATGGATCTCGAGGGAGGATTCGTCACCCCCGGGTTGTGGTCGGTCCACAGCCATCTCGGGTTTATCTTTCCAGATGTGAATCATCTATTGTCACAGGAGTCCATCGCCGACTACACCATCCGAGCGGGTCGAAATGCTATGGACGCCCTCCGGGTCGGCATCACGAGCATTCGGAGCGTTGGAGACCGGGGTTTTGTCGACGTCGCCTGGAAACGGGCCTTCTCGAACGGCGTGATGCTCGGACCGAGGCTCTTCGTCTCAGGTCATTACATCTGTGCGACCGGCGGCCACGCCTACAACTGGGCCGGTGCCGTACAGGTCGACGGCGCTACCGAGATGCGTAAGGTCGTCCGTGAACAGCTCAAACGTGGCGTGGACCACATCAAGCTGGCCGTCACTGGTGGCGTTGCCACGGCCGGCGAGTCGATGGAGGAATCCCAGCTGTTCCCCGACGAGATCCGCGCCGCAGTCGAGGTCGCTCATGAAAAGGGGAAGAAGGTGTGCGTCCACGCAGGTGGAGCCGGCGGAGTCAAAGCGTCCATCCGCGGGGGTGTGGACTGTATCGAGCACGGATACTACCTCGACGATGAAGCCATCGACCTCATGGCAGAGAACGAGGCGTTCTTCGTGCCGACGCTATTCGTGACCCAAGACAAGAACTTCATGCGCAAGTCGGGGATGAGTGAAGAGCAGATCGGCAAGGCGCAAGGAGCAGCCCAGGCGCATCGCGACGGCTTTCAAAAGGCCCTGAAGGCGGGCGTGCGCATCGCATGCGGCGCGGATTCCAGCCCGATCGCCAATCACACATTGGTTGAGATCGAACAGCTTTCAAAGGCCGGGATGACGCCGATGCAAGCCTTAATCGCCGCCACCCGAACAAGCGCGGAGCTGTGTGGGGTAGACGATATTCTCGGCACCCTGGAGGCCGGTAAGGTCGCTGACCTCATCGTGGTAGCCGACGACCCGCTCGAAGATGTTTCTCATCTGCGCAACCTCGAGATGATTTTCAAAAATGGCAAGCCGGTCGATATCGAGCCGCCGCAGGGCCTGACCGATTACTGGTCGCTGTTCATGCAGCTCAATAGCTAGGTGTGAGCCGCAATGGGCCGTTATTTCGTACAACGGTTGCTGCAAGCCATTCCAACCATCCTCGGCATCACGGTCATCACCTTCCTGGTCCTCAGGTTGAGCGGCGATCCAGCATTCATGGTCCTGGGGGAGACCGCGACGCGGGAAGCGATAGCAACCTACCGGTCTGAGCACGGACTCGACAGGCCGTTGTACCTTCAGTACCTGGAGTTCATGGGTGGGCTAGTAACGGGAGACTTGGGGACCTCGTTGCGCTACCAGGAGCCGGTGAGTCGGCTGCTGCTCAGTCGCCTGCCGGCAACGGTAGAGCTCAGCGTAGCTGCCATTCTGTTCTCCCTACTGGTAGGAATCCCGGTAGGCATCATCTCGGCGGTTCGCCCTTCGAGCGCCGGAGACTTCGTGGTTCGCGGGCTTGCGCTCATGGGGCAGGCCATCCCCGGCTTCTTCCTCGGAATCGTGCTGATCATGCTCTTTTCCGTCCAGCTCCACTGGTTCCCCACCGGGGGACGCGGCGGGTTCCAGCACCTGATCCTGCCCACTGTGACGCTGGGAGCCTTCATGGTTGCCCTCATCGTCCGCTTCACGAGATCTTCGATGAGAGACGTGCTGCGCCAGGACTATATCCGCACGGCAAGGGCAAAGGGACTCTTTCAACGGAGGGTGGTCCTCCGCCACGCTTTCAAGAACGCGCTGATCCCGGTCATCACGATTACCGGGCTTCAGACCGCTGCGGTTTTCAGCGGTGCCATCGTGACCGAAACGGTTTTCTCGTGGCCGGGGCTCGGGCGCTTCCTGGTCCAGGCCGTCTACGGTAGAGATTTCCCGGTGGTGCAGGCGACCGTGCTGCTGATTACCGTCGCGGTTGTCGTGATCAATCTGATCGTTGACCTCGTTTACGGGCTTGTCGATCCACGGATTCAATATGGATAGGCCAACCCCTCCCCGGCCCGGTCAGCCTGAGGATGAACAGCTGGAAAGTGAGCGCCGAACCTCGGGTCGACACCACGCCCAGCAGAGCCTTCGTGTCTTCTGGCAACGCCGTGAGAACAGGGTAGCGGCCGCGATCATCGCTCTGGGACTGCTCATGGCGGTATTTCCCGTCTCGTGGTTACCTCATGACCCCACCAGGATCGATATGATCCACCGTTTGCAGCCGCCTTCGTGGTCGCTGGACTCCCAGGTGTTTCCCCTGGGTACCGACGTGCTCGGACGCGACATCTTCAGCCGCATCATCTACGGTGCACGCTGGACCTTCCTCGTCAGCTTCAGCGCCGCCGCGATTTCGACCGTTGTGGGAACCCTGGCTGGACTCGCCGCCGGCTACTACGGCGGAACGGTGGATGGGGTTATTTCCAGACTCATGGACATGCAGCTGGCGTTCCCAGTCATTCTGCTTGCGTTGGGCGTCCTCGCCGTTGCCGGACCTAGCCTTATCAACATGATCCTGGTTCTAGGGTTTGTGGATTGGGCCAGGTACGCACGGGTCGTTCGAGCAGCCACGCTCAGTCAGCGCCAAAACGACTATGTGGAGGCCGCTCGAGCCCTAGGTGCAAACCCCGTGCGCATCGCCTTCTCCCACATCCTGCCCAACATCCTGTCCTCGGTGCTGGTGATGACCACCTTCTCGATGGCGCTTCTGTTGTTGACGGAGTCAGCTCTGAGTTTCCTGGGTTTGGGCGTTGCACCCCCTGCAGCTACCTGGGGCAGCATGATCGGCTCGGGCCGCGATTACCTTTATCAGGCGTGGTGGATCGCGACCATGCCTGGTGTCATGATTACGCTGATGGTTCTAGCCATCAACTTTCTCGGGGATGGTCTGCGAGACGCCTTCGATCCCAAAGAGCGCTAAGCGTGGCGTTTGACGCATCTTCTAATTGGGGTGCCCACCGTCTGCTCTAGCGGGAGAAGTTTCGGCTCCTCCAGGAAGTCACGCAGAGTGTCAGTACCGGCATCGACGACCTCCAGCGGGCGATTGAGATTCACGATCAAGCCCTGCTCGACAAGGTCGAAAAGACCCTGAGCAGCTTGGAAACCGCTCAGCGCCTTATCGCCACGGCGTCGACGTGGCCCTGGCGACCTGGGACCCCGCGGCTGCTGTGGTGGCTTCGGGTTTGGGGCTTGTGGTTTTCGTTCATGCGTTTCTCCATTCCTTGGTCAGACGAAGCGTTAGCGGCCTAAGGGTCATGGCTCGTTGAACCGTACTGGGTTTCGTGGAGACTCTGCTCTCACGCGGCCAGCCTGGGCATGGCCTGCGCTTGAGTGTACGCCATCTCGAAGTCCACGGGACTGACGTAATCGAGCGAAGAGTGCAACCGCCGACAGTTGAACCACCTCACCCACCGCATCGTCGCCGTCTCCACCTCCTGCCTCGAGCACCAACTCGTCGACCTGGCGTGGATCAGCTCGCTCTTGAACAAGCCGATCGTGCTCTCCATCAACGCATTGTCATACGCCGTGCCCACCCGACCGATCGAACCGTTCACGCCATGATCGAGCAACTTCTGGCTGAACGCCAGACTCGTATATTGACTGCCGGCATCCGAATGATGAATCACGCCGTCAGCAACGAACCGCCGATCGGTTCGACGCCGGACGCTCACAGCCTGCTCCAGAGCCCTCATCACCAGCTCGCTGCTCTTACCGGTACTGACCGTGAAACCCAGGATGCGCCTCGAGAAGCCGTCCTGCAGGAACGACACGTACACCCACCCTTCACGAGTGAGCACGTGCGTGAAGTCCGCCACCCAAACGATGTCGGGCGCATCTTGGAACCAGTCTCGCCTCACCAGATCCGGCGAGCTGACGCCGCTAGGCGTTGGGATGGTCGTGCGGACCTTCCTTCTTCGTGTCATGCCCTTCAAGCCCGCGACTCTCATCAGGCGCGCCACCTGGTCACGCCCAACGTCGATACTCTCGTGCTGGAGGGCGTGCCATACCTTACGGACGCCGTACACACCAAAGTTCTCGCGGTGCACCCGATGAATGACCTCCAGGAGACGCTCATCGGATTGCTGGCGAGCGGATGCTTGCCGCTTCTTGGCTGCGTAGTACGTGCTCGGGGCGATCGGCACGTTGTGGTCCCGTAGGACACGGCAGATCGGCTCGACCCCGAACAGGTTCTTATACGCGTTGATGTAGGCGACCATCAGTCGGCGGTCGAGCTCCGCGGCCGCGAAACTTGAGTCGGCGGTCGAGCTCCGCGGCCGCGAAAAACGCGCTGGCTGTCTTGAGGATCTCGTTGGCTCGTTTGAGTTCGGCTACTTCCTTCTTGAGGGCCTTGATCTCCTCACGCTCTGTGGTTGTCAGGCCTGGCTTGTCACCAGCGTCGATGCGGGCTCTGTCTACCCAGCCGCGCATCGTGTCGACCGGGATGCCGGTTAGGTCATGCAGGCGCCGATAGGAGGCTGAACGTGATTCGTGCGGCGCTTCTTCTCGACGCTCCATGAACATGCGGATGACTCGATCTTTGGTTTCTTGGTCGTAACGGGTCATGCTCCATTCTCTCCTTTCGAGGGAGAACGGAGCCTCCATCAAACCCAGGGCGGTTCAGTGTGCCGACGGTGAAGCAGCACCTTGCGGCGATCAGGAAGTTTTTTGATTGGTTCGTGGTGAATCATGTGGTGGCGTTTAACCCGGCGAGCTCGGTCCGGGGGCCGAAGTACTCCGTGAGAAGGGGGAAGACGCCGGTGCTCACGGCGGGGGAGACTCGGGAGTTGTTCGATGCGATCGAACCCGACACCATCAAGGGTCTGAGGGACCGAGCGATCCTGGCGGTGATGTTCTATGCCTTCGCCCGAGTGAGTGCAGTGGTGGCGTTGAACGTCGAGGATTACTACCATCAGGAACGCCGGTCGTTCTTCAGGTTGAGTGAGAAGGGCGGGAAGGTACATGAGGTGCCGGCCCACCACCAAGCCCAAGCGCACGTTGATGCGTACCTCGAGGCTGCCGGGATCACCCTTGAGCGGAAGGCGCCGTTGTTCCGGTCTGTCGACCAGTCTCGAAATCTGACTGACCGGCGGTTGGATCGGGAGAGTGTCTACCGGATGATGAAGCGGCGGGCGGAAGAGGCGGGTATCACATCTCGGGTGAGTCCGCATTCGGCTCGGGGGACGGGGATCACGAACTTTCTTGAGCATGGTGGGCATATTGAGCAGGCGCAGGCGATCGCGAATCATGCGGACCCTCGGACGACGAAGCTGTATGACCGGACGAGTGATGTGATCACGCAGGCGGAGATCGAACGAGTCAGGTACTAACGCGCTCGTATCAAGACCGATGCTACCTCGTCAGATGCAATTACGTCGTTTGCTACTTGATCTGAGAGATGAAACGGGGGATGGTAGGTCTGCTATGAACCAAATCCATCCCCGATACCAGCATACGCTCGACGACCTGTTCCTGCAGGTGTTCGTACTCATCGATGACTTCTTACAACCCTTCGAACCACAGTTACCCAGTCAGGCACACCAGAAAGCCAGTATCAGCGAGATCTTAACCATCGCCATCGTCGGCGAGATCCTCGCTCAACCATTTGAGAGCGTGTGGTACTGGCTGGTCACACAGAACCACCAGGATTTGTTCCCAAGCTTGCCGCACCCCAGCCGCTATCACCGGATTCTTCGCAACTCCGAGCGGCTCATCGCTCAGCTGGCACTCAGCGTCACCGGGGAACAACAGGGGGTAAAGCTGATCGATAGTAAACCCTTGCCGGTCGCTAAGGGCAAGCGCGCTTCGTGGGCGAAACTCCCCGAGGCCGAGAAGGGATTCAGCACGATGGGGATGGTGTTTGGTTTCAAGCTGCATGCCCTGGTGAGTGAAGCGGGGTTGTTCCGGAGGTGGCTGTTTGCTCCTGCATCCTGCTCGGATGTTCGTGCTGGACGGGAACTCACGCAAGACTTAGAGGGCGACCGGGTGCTCGGGGATAAAGCTTACGTGGGTTCAGACGTCATCACTCCAGCCAGGAAGAACATGCACGATCAAGGTATTTGGTGTTTGTGGATGAGTCGCGCTAGGAAGCGTATTGAGACGTCTTTCAGCACTCTGGTGAGGTCGTTAACGCTTCATGCAGCTCAGGTAAAGACGTTCAGATCGCTGAGGACCAGGGTGAATCTGAAGATCGCTGCGTTCAACTTGATGCACTCGGGAGCCCTAAACGGGTA
Source organism: Trueperaceae bacterium (assembly GCA_963662295.1). Taxonomy (GTDB): domain Bacteria; phylum Deinococcota; class Deinococci; order Deinococcales; family Trueperaceae. The sequence goes on along the minus strand of OY759346.1, from coordinate 1,402,894 downwards.
GCAAACGAGGTAATTGTCAATTTTCTGCGGTGTCCAAAAACCCTTTTGAAATACCCCGCTGAAAGTCCTTTGGTACAGCCATTTCTGGACTTGGGAATAGGGGTATCCAGAATCAACTGATTCTGGACACCCTGTTTGTGGAAGTAGAGTCCCCCGGCTTGAGAGAGCCGAGGGGCAATTCAGTGTTTCTGCTCTGGCCCCCTACTTCTTGTGAACCTTGATGTTGCCACCACCAATCGCTTGACCTGGGCCATTGTCATACACCAACACATCGCCGTTGTCTTCGTACCAGATCTTGATCCGGAAGGCGTCATCCCCACCTGGATCGTTATCCGTGGCCCACAACATGAACTTGTACAGTTCACCCGTCGGAGATGGGTCCCCATTGATGGTGCCCGAGCCCTTGTATTGAGCGTTGGTGCCGCCTTGGTTGATAACCAACCAGTCGTACGAATCCGAGTGGAAGTTCAGGTCAGCCACCTTGAAATTGAATTCGGTGTTCCCAGTAGGCACCTGAGCGCCCTTCTTGTACTTGCTGACGAACCCGAAGTTCGCCTTACCGGTCAGGGTGGGGTCGGGTATGTACGCTCCGACGGGGGAGTCGATCCAGCCTCCACCGGTGACGAAGCCACCGTCGGGGTCGTAGATGACGATGAAGGTTTCGGCATCCGCGCTTCCTGAATCGCCGTCCTTATCGGTCACGGTAACAGTGATCGTGTAAACGCCGGGTTCGGCGTACGTTTGATCCGGCCCTGTGCAGGTCATGCTGGTCACGGTGCCCGCCTGTGGGCCGCTGCCGTCCCCGTAGTCGATGGTGCAGGTGTAGGGTTCATCAGCGATGTTAGCTGGGTCACTGAAGGTCGCAGTGGCGGTCAAGGGCTGGTCAAAAATGTTGACTGGGGCTGCCGGCACGATCACAGCATCGATCGTTGGGTCGACATTATTAACCGTCAAGAGGAAGCTTGTCTGAGCGGTTCCGCCATTCCCATCATCCGCATCGATGGTGATTGTCTGGCTCTCGGTTGGCCCGTCGCTGGTACTGAACGACCATGACCAGGTGCCATCGTTGTTGTTGATTACCGCTCCTATGCCGGCGGTCAGCGTGACCGGATCACCGTTCGGATCGATAATGGTTCCGGTGTTGGTTGCTAACCCACCTTCGTTTACAAAAACGGGGTCAGTATCCGTAGTGATAACAGGTGGGCTGTTAAGGAAAAAGACGTAAGCTGCACCCGCGTTGGATCCCTTTTCGTTGTCATTGAAGTTAGCCCCAATAAAGGCCGTTCCTTCACTCAAATCCACCGACCAGCCAAACTCGTCCCCCGCCGCCGTGTCACTCCCGTTAAGCTTGGCGGTTTCCATCATGTTTGCCCAGCCGGTAGCGGGCTTCTCGAACACGTACACTGCTCCGGCTGAGTTATTGCCGAAACTGTCATGCCTTGGGGATCCAGCGATGATGATGTCACCTTCGAGGGCCAATTGCTCCCCAAGAAAATCTGAGGGTCCGCCGTCGCTGGCTGTGAGCTTAGCGGTTTCCGTCATGTTGGCCCAGCCGGTAGCAGGCTTCTCGAACACATATGCTGCGCCCGAATCTGTGAAGTTCACATCGGCGTTCAGCGCGCCGACGCCCACCGTGTTGCCATCGATGACGACATACCAGCCAAAGAAATCAATTGGGGATCCGTCGCTGGCTGTGAGCTTAGCGGTTTCCGTCATGTTGGCCCAGCCGGTAGCAGGCTTCTCGAAGACGTACGCTGCGCCAGAGTCTACGACACTGTTATTGTCGTGAGTGGCGGCACCGACGACGGCCGTATCACCACTTATGGCTACCGTTCTTCCAAAGAAGTCCGCACCGGTTCCGTCCGATGCGGTGAGCGTCGCCTTAAGCGTCCAGGTGGCGCCACTCCGCGTAAAGACATATGCGGCATTCGCGAGCGGAGCGCCGACGATGACGGTGTCACCACTTATGGACACCTCATCACCGAACCAACCGGCGGCCTGCGGGGGCGTGAGCTTGGCCTGGAACGACCAGACGCCACTGTAATGGTACACGTAGGCGGCCTGCTCCAGTTTGGCGCCGACCACCGCTGTGTCGCCGTCAATCGCCACGGAGATACCGTATTCTGGATTGCCTCCAACAGTAGGCCCAAAGGCCAGGCCTTCGATCCAGCCGCTAGGGCCTCGAGAGTAAAACTTGACGGTGCCTTGACCGTTATCCCTCAAGGCGCTCACGATTGCTTTTTCACCACTTACTGCGACTCCCCATCCGAACTGGTCTCCGGAGGCGCCATCGCTTGCCAAAAGCTTCTGGACTTGGCTTGCCGTGATGGAGTCCGTCCACAAGGGTCCATTGCTAGGAAGGTGATTCGGTGTTTGCTGATTGCAGGAAACCAAGAAGAACATGAAAAGAAGTGGTAATGGGCGCATCGATTTCAGCATGTTGTTCCCCTTACAGCGGTTCTCAGAATGAGTGATTGGTGACTCCGGCATGCTCAAACCAACCCAACACATCCCCCAACGACACCGTCGATAGCGCAGCCGCGATCGCAGAGTCCAACGCTCCCCTCGTCCTCGCCCCCACAGCTTTCACGAACGCCTTTATCTTCGAAAAAGCCAACTCAATGGGGTTGAAGTCCGGACTGTACCCAGGCAACAACACCAACTCGCACCCCCTCGCCTCGATCGCCTCCCGCACCTCCGGTTTGCGGTGCACCCCCAGCTGATCCATCACCACGATCTGCCCCGGCCTCAGCTTCGGAGCGATGACCTGCTCGATGTACGCTAAAAACGCCACGCCATCCACCGCTCCGGTCAACGTCATCGCGTCACCCACACCCTCATCGAGACTGATCGCTGCAACGAGGCTGGTGTTCTCCCCACGGTTCTTCGGCACCCTACCCACGGCACGTTGTCCACGTGGGGCGTAGGCGTAGGGCAGGGTCATGGCGACGTTGAAGCCGCTCTCATCGACGAACACCAACCGGTGCGGGTCAATACCTCTGATCCAAGCCAGGAACCTCCACCGGGCCTTTCTGTTCACTCGCGTAGATCGTCTTTTTTTCTCGTCGATCGTACCCAGCGGCACATGGTCGCTCTGCTGATGCGGACGCCGGTTCTCTCCAAGAAAAGGTCGCACCTGATGAGGCTCTGCTCAACCCATGCCTGGTGCTCATGGAGGGCGCTGGGGCGGCCCGGGGAGGTTCTGGGGGTGAGATCTCCACTTTGGCGGTAGCGGCGGAGGTAGCGACTGAGTCGGTAGAGTGCGCCATGCCTCAGCATGAAGCACGATCACTCAATGCGCAACCCGCTGTAATGGACTTTCGTGACCCGAGTTGGCCAACCCCTTGACCAACTTCAAGTTCGTGCTTTGCAGGAACTCGGCCTTCACAATAGGGGGTTTTATCTCTTGGATGCAATCCGCAGATGTGGGTCTTTGGTTATTCAGAGCCACAGTGTGCAATTCGGGCTTACCAAAACCAAATGATTCTGGATACCCCATGCCAATGAGATAGCGAACCTTCAGACGCTAGAATGCACTCTCCGCTTTGGCAACTGCATCCTTGTACTTGGTAACAGCGTCCTTGAATTCACCGTTCGCTCGCAGAGCATCCCCCTCAGCGAGCAGATCCAACGCATCATCGATGTCATTCTGGTTGCCCATCTGTTCTTCAGCGGTTTCGATGGCTTCCTCTGCCAAGCTACGGGCAGCTCCCGCGAGGTCATCCATCAAGCTAGTTCCGAGGATAGGGTCGATCAGCTCATCATCCACAGCGGATTGCAAGTCACCTACAGCCGCTTCAAGGTTGCCCAGGGCAGCTTGGTTATCCGCCGGGGATTTGTTGAGCTCCTCAAGCGCGGTTTCGAGCTTGGCTATGACGTCTTCGAGCTTATCCTGGCTCCCTGGGTTTGTCTCGATCTCGGCCTCTAGGTCTGCGATGACCCGCTCGATTACATCGCTAGGCGAGTCAAGCTGGAAACGCGCAAGATTCAGATCCCCGTTCGAGCCGTGGTAGTAGCTGATGACAGGGAGTCCTTCTGAGTCAAGCTTTAAGGAGGTGTCAGCTCCGTCAGGGGCTACGGTGACGAATCCGATGTTGTCGAGAGTGAGGATGCTTCGGCTGGCGCAGTTCAGATCGTGACACTGCGCCATCTTTAACGCTTCATTCGTCCGATCGTAATAACTGATGATCGGGAATCCGGTATTCGCGTCAAGTTGGAGCGACGTGAATTCACCAACATCGACACCCCCTAAGCCGTCGACAGTAGTTACGGAGAAGTCGGGATCGCTAGGGTCGCAGTTGGGATCACCACAATGCGCCAGTTTCAGGTCAAGGTTTGTCCGATCGTGGTAACTGATGACAGGATTGCCGTCGGCATCAAGCTGGAGCGAGGTGTCAGCTCCTACATTTCCTGGACTGTCGACAATGTTGGTGGTGGTGGACGTGCAGGTGGGATTGCTGCAATGCGTGAGCCTTAGATTCTGGCCGGTGTTCTCAAGGTAACTGATAACTGGGTTGCCACTAGCGTCGAGCTGTAAAGAGGAGTGAGAGCCAACACCAATTCCACTCCCATCAACAATGGTTTTGGTTCTGGTGGAACAGTTTGGATCGTTGCAGTGTGCAAGCAGCAGATCAGAATTGGGGAGGGAGTCGTAGTGGCTGATGACGGGGTTGCCATTAGCGTCGAGCGACCTTGTTTTTTGTTGTTTCTAGGCCGAGCCAAAAACGGTAGAGAAACAGCCCGCGAGAAACCCTTGTGGGGACGCACTTCTTACGGTACGATTTAGCTGAGCCAGAAACGAACGTTTTTGGTTATACTTAATCACTCATGCCCAAGACCTTAAAAACGAAAGTTGCCATCTACTCGCGAGTGTCCACTTTCGACAAAGGCCAAGACCCGGAGAACCAGCTCTTACAACTCCGGGAGTATTGCGAGCGGGAAGGGCACCAGGTCATTCACGAGTACATTGACTATGAGAGTGGCCGCAAGAGTGGGAATGATCGGGAACAATTCCGCGCCATGCTCGAAGCGGCCAGCCAGCGGCAGTTTGATCTGCTGCTTTTTTGGTCACTGGATCGGTTGAGCCGAGAGGGGATACCGAAGACCATCCACTACCTGCAACTGTTGGATGGCTATGGGGTGAAGTTCAAGAGCTTCACCGAGCAGTACCTGGATACCGAGAACGAGCTGGTGAGTCACATCCTCCTCGGCGTTATGGCGTACCTGGCCAAGCAGGAGGCGGTGAAGATTTCGGAGCGTACCAGGGCTGGACTGGAGAAAGCCAGGCGGCAGGGTAAGCGACTTGGTAGGCCACCACGCTCGAAGAAGGTTAAAGACCGGATCATTGCCACCTGGAAGAAGTTGGGATCGATCAGAGCCACCAGCAAACAACTCAACGAGCCGTACACCACGGTGAAGCGTGAGGTCGATCAGCATAAGCGGGAGGTTGCCGATTCCAGCTGAGTTGCTACAATTTCCCAAACCAACCCCACTCTCAATGTCACCTCGAAAGTGTGGGAACAGCACCGTTGACGCACGCTGCTCTGAAGAGGAGGCTCCATGAACGAGGACGCCAAGATCCACATCGTGAAAATGACGGGAGGCGCGCTCAAATACGACGTTAGCGCGGCGCCAGTGTTCGAAGAAGACACCCCCGCTACCGGCTGGGGAATAAGCCGCCTCGACGTGAACGGCACCTGGATATTGAGAATCACGGCCGAGCCAAACGCAACTTATCCGATACACGCTGTGCTCAAGCATGCTCGAGGCGAGGGAGACAAGAAGTACTGGACTCGCAATGGCGTAGAATGGCAGCAAGTTATTGGTCAGCGATGTCAAAGGCGGCCCGGCGGCAGGCCGGGCCGCCTCCGTATCAATCGGGAGGTTCAGGAGGCTCTGAATGGCCGTATTTCTCATCCGCCGAGCGGGGTTCGGAATCATCACCTTCTTCCTGGCATCGATCCTCAACTTCATCATCATTCAGCTCCCCCCCCAGGACTACATCTCGCGCCTCGAAGCGGAGACGCAGCGACTTACCGGTCGCGTGGTCAGCCTCGAGGCCATGCGCGTCCGCTTCGGCCTCGGCGAACCCATGATCGTCCAGTACTGGAACTGGATCAGCAAGTTCGTTCGAGGCGACCTGGGCCTCTCCTTCAAGTACAACCGCGAAGTCACCGAAATGATCAGCCAGCGCCTCGTCCTCTCGCTCATCCTCTCATCCGCGACTCTATTGTTCACCTGGGCGGTGGCGATCCCGATCGGGGTGTTCGTCGCGGTGCGCAAGTACGGCGTCGCCGACAACATCTTCACCGTCATCGGCTTCGTCGGCCTCGCCCTACCCAACTTCCTGCTCGCGCTGGTGCTGATCTACATCTCGCTGTTCTGGTTCGACGCCAGCTCGGTGGGCGGTCTGTTCTCCCGTGAGTTCCGCGACGCGCCCTGGAGCTTCGCTCGTTCGTGGGACCTCATGAAGCACCTGTGGATCCCCGTCATCGTCATCGGCACCGCGGGAACGGCCGGGCTGATCCGCATCATGCGCACCAACCTGCTCGAGACCTTCGGCGAAATGTTCGTGGTGACCGCGAAAGCGAAGGGCCTGCGGGAGCGGAGCGTGGTGTGGAAGCACTCGGTGCGGGTCGCGATCAATCCGCTGATCAGCATCCTGGGGTTTTCGCTGCCGTTCATCATCGGCGGCGAGATCATCGTGTCGATCGTGTTGAACCTGCCGACGCTCGGTCCCCTGTTCTTCGAAGCCCTGCAAAACCAGGACATGTTCCTCGCTGGCGGGATCCTGACGATCTTGACGACGCTGCTGATCGTGGGCAACTTCCTGGCGGACGTGCTGCTGGCCTGGTCGGACCCGAGGATCAAGATCTCATGACCACCACCACAGGCGAGATCCTCGCTGGCCCCGAGGAGCAGCAGGAGAAGGCTGTCAGCGTACGGGCGGTGCAGTGGCGCATCTTCCGGCAGAACCGCCTGGCCGTCGCCGGCGTGGTGGTGCTGTTCTTTTTCTTCCTGGCGCTGATCTTCGGCGACTTCATCGCGCCCTACCTGCCGGCGTCGCGCACCACCAACACCCTGGCGCCCCCGAGCCGCATCCACTTCCGGGACGCCGATGGCAACTTCCACCTGAGGCCGTTCTACTACCCGGTGACCAAGGAGCGGGACATGCAGACGTTCCGGACCACCTACGTCGAGGACACCAGCCAGCGCCTCCCCCTGCGGCTCTTCATCCGCGGTGAACCCTACAAGTTCTGGGGGCTGTGGGAGACCAACATCCACCTGTTCGGGGTGGTGGGCGATCACAAGATCTTCGTCACCGGCAGCGACGAGTTGGGCCGCGACCTCTTCTCCCGGGTGGTGTGGGCCACCCGCATCTCGCTCACCATCGGGATGCTCGGCGTCGCCATCAGCCTGATCCTCGGAGCCCTGCTCGGCGCCGTTTCGGGCTACTACGGCGGCTGGACCGACGTCATCATGCAGCGCTTCATCGAGCTGTTGATGTCGTTCCCCCACATCCCGCTGTGGATGGCCTTCGCCGCGATCATCCCGATCCGCTGGAACCCACTGCTGGTCTACTTCATGATCACCCTCATCCTCGCGCTGGTCAACTGGACGGGTCTCGCCCGGCAGATCCGGGGCATGACCCTGTCTTTAAAGGAGCGCGAGTTCGTGCTGGCCGCCAAGGCCCTGGGCGGCAGCGACCTGCGCATCATGGTCCGGCACATCCTGCCCAACACCATCGGCCACATGATCGTGATCTCGACGCTGGCCATCCCCGGCATGATCCTGGCGGAGAGCGCGCTGTCGTTCCTGGGTCTGGGCATCAAGGAGCCGATGCTCAGCTGGGGCACGCTGCTGAAGCAGGCGCAGAGCCTGCAGATGATGGCGCAGGCGCCGTGGGTCCTGCTCCCGGCCCTGGCGGTGGTGGTTTCGGTGCTGGCCTTCAACTTCGTCGGGGACGGACTCCGCGACGCCGTGGATCCGTACGAGCGATGAAAACCCTCACCTTGCTTTCTACTGGTCAATCCGTTCCCTGGAGGTGATGCCATCGACCAACGCTCTCGGCCTTCGGAAGGGACGCTCCGCCCGGCGTTGCCCGGATGGAATCGCCACATGCGTTCCGGGTCGCGGGTGCCGGTGCAGAGCACGAAAGGGCGGCGTCGAACACCTCTTCCACGGACGAGCGCGAGAACGTACTGGCGAAGATGCCGACCTGAAGCGTCATCATGCCCCCGAGAGTAGGCTTGCTATGAGGCACCGTACACCATTCGACCTGTAGGAGGAAAGTGTGGCGCTAAGACAGTCGTTTATGCTCCCCGCTCTGGCTGGAAACCTCGACGACAAGGCCTCGTTCATCGAGCAGGCCGCCGGGATCGGTCTGGCAGCCATCGAACTCCCGTCGTACGACGAAGCGTTCGACGAAATGTGCGAGGCGGCCGCCCGACACGGCCTCCGGGTCGCGAGCTTCATCGGCCACGCCAGCCTGGAGGACGGCCTGAACGACCGCGCGAACCACGACCGGATCGAGGACGAACTCAAGAACTCCATCGACATCGCCGCCGTTAGAGGCATCCCCGGAATGATCTGCTTCAGCGGCAACCGCATCGCCGGCATGAGCGACGACGAAGCGATCGCGAACACCGCCGAGGGCCTGCGGCGGGCCGCGCCCTACGCCGAGCAGAAGGGGGTGAACCTCAACCTGGAGCTGCTGAACTCGAAGATCGACCACCCCGGGTACCAGTGCGACGGCACTGCCTGGGGGCTGGCGGTGGTGGAGCGGGTGGGGAGCGAGCGGGTGAAGCTGCTCTACGACATCTACCACATGCAGATCATGGAGGGGGACGTGATCCGCACGGTGCTCGACAACCTGGATGCGATCGGGCACCTCCACACCGCGGGCAACCCCGGCCGGCAGGACCTTGACGACGAGCAGGAGCTGAATTATCCTGGCATCTACCGGGCGATCGCCCGGGCCGGATACCGAGGCTACCTCGGGCACGAGTTCCGCCCTAAGGGCGACCCCGTCGCCGCCCTGCGCCAGGCGTACGAGCGCTGCACGGGGGATTGACGGTCGGACGCCAGGGTCGCAATAGGGCGTAGTTGATAAGACCAGAACGAGAGAGGGTAGATAGGGACATGCCGAGAGAGCTGATCGCCCCCGAGCAAGAACAGGTCGCCTTCCGGGAGTACGACTCCCCGCCGCTCAAGCCGGGCGAGATTCGCGTCCAGACGCGCTTCGGGGCCGCCAAGACCGGGAGCGAGATGGCGGGCTTCAAGGGCTACGCCAACCCCCGCGGCGACTACGACGAGGAGTGGCACCTCTTCCGTGCCGAGCAGCCGATGTTCCACTTCCCCATGGGCCTCGGCAACACCTGCGTCGGCGACATCACCGAGGTGGGCGAAGGCGTGACCGGCCTCGAGCCGGGCCAGACCGTCTTCCGTAAGGGACCGTTTCGCGAGGAGCACGTGTGGCCCGCGGACGGCGTGTGGACCCTGCCGGACGGCGTCTCGTGGAAGGCGGCGGCCTGCCTCGACCCGGCCGACTTCGCCCTCGGCGCCGTTCGCGACGGGAACGTCCGCATCGGCGACACCGTGGCGGTGTTCGGCATGGGCGCCATCGGCCTGATGGCGGTGCAGCTCGCGAAGCTCGCCGGGGCCTACCCGGTGATCGCCGTCGATCCGCTGGAGAACCGCCGCGAGGTGGCCGTGGAGGTCGGCGCCGACATCGTGCTCGACCCGACCGCCTGCGACGCCGGTCTGGAGATCAAGAAGGAGACGGGGAAACGGGGCGCCGACGTCTGCATCGAGTACAGCGGCAGCCACCTGGCGCTGCAGGCGGCCTTGCGGGGGGTGGCGTACAACTCGGTGGTGGTCGCCGGGGCCTGGCCGGGGGCCTACCCGGCGGGCCTGGATCTGGGCGCGGAGGCGCACTTCAACCAGCCGAAGATCGTGTTCTCGAGGGCGTGCAGCGTGCCGAATCCGGACTATCCGAACTGGGACGAGCCGCGGCTGTTCGAGGTGGCGTGGCGGCTGCTCTCGGACGGCAGCCTGAACTCGGAGGCGATCGTGCGGCCGATCGTGGCGTTCGAGGAGTTGCTGGTGGCGTACCCGAAGATCGCGAATGAGCCGGCCGAGAACGTGAAGCTGGGCGTTGTGTTCTGAACAGGCGGCGCCCCCCGGCGCGCACCGGGAGGGTGGCCGGTCCGTTCCGCGGCTGGAGGCTGGTCCATGAGCCGTTGGCACCCTCACGCGCCCCTCGTGCGCCGGGCTCAGGGGTACACCTGCGGGAAGTACCGCCCCTCCATCTTCTGTCCGTCCCCCACCTCGATCAGATCCTTGATCACGTGCTCCTCGCCCGCCACGAACCGCGTCTCCTCCGTCATGTAATGAATCGCCAACGCCCGCCGGTGCCGAACGCTCGAGTTCCCGTGCGACCCGTGCCAGGTGAGCGCGTGATGGAAGTGCACCTCACCCTTCTTCACCGGGCAAGCCACCGCCTCTACCTGGTGGCCCTCATAGGTGGCGGGGAGCGACTCGTAGTCCGGGACCGTCTTCAGGAACGCTTGAGCGTCACCCCAGCGGTGGGAACCCGGCACCATGCTCATGCAGCCGTTCTGGTAGTCCACGTCGTCCAGAGCGATCCAGGCGGACACCTCCGTCATCGGTTCGATCACCGGCCATGCCGGCGCGTCCTGGTGCCACATCTGGATGCCACCGAGCTCGGGGGGTTTGTACTGGATCTGATCGTGCCACACGCGGAGCTCGCTAGCGCCGGTGAGCTGGGCGATGGCTTTGGCGATCTCCTCGTTGCTGACGAGGTGCTGGTAAAAGGGCTGGCTGCCCTGCCAGATGTTGATGATCTGCCAGAGCTGCTTGCCGGCTTCGGAAGCGATCCGTTCGGCTGTTAACGGTGACACGTCGCGAACGACGGCGGGTTGGGGAATGTCGGTTCGGTCGCGCTGCTCGATGACGCGCATGACCTCTGCGCGCAGAATGTCGACGGTATCGTCGTCGAGGAGGACACCGCCGTTGAGGAAGCCTCGGGTTTTGAACTCCTCGACCTGCTGATCGGACAACATAGCACACCTCAATCCAAGAGATCTTGCGAGCAGAATACAGTACCGGCGTTCGCTGCGTACGGGAATCGACCGGCTAGCGCTCCCGCGGTTCTCGGGTCGTTGGACCGAGCCGGGGCTTCCCCCTTCCCGGCAGACAGCGAGGGGGAGCTAGTCCACCCGGATCGCGCCATTGGCAACAGGATCGAACCCCACGGGCCAGCGGGTGGCGCGATTGTAGGTGGCCCCGGTGAAGATCGTGCGCAACAGGATCGCCCCGGTGAGGTCCGCCCCCTCCAGGTTCGCGCCGGTGAAGTCCGTCAACACCAACCTGGTGCGCCCCAGGTTCGCCCCGAACAGGTTCGCGCCGGTGAAGTTCGCGCCGGTGAAGTCGCCGTAGTAGAAGTTGGCGCCCTCCAGGACCGCGCCGCTCACGTCGGACCAGCTGAAGAACGCGTCCATCATCGTCAGCCCGCTCAGGTCCACGCCCCGCAGGTCCGCGCACTGCCACGGCGCACCGAACCGAATCAGGGTCGTGTCGACGGTCCTGAGCCCCTCGCAGGGTCCTTTTATCGTCTGCCCCTCCCCGGGCGATCCTTCCTGAGCGAGGGCCGAGCCGAGGAGAGAGAAGCCCACCACGAGCAGCGCCAACAGCGCCGCGGCGAGACGGAACGATGGATGCTTCAGCACGGGTACCTCCCTCACCTTCGCGCGTTTTGGCATCGATGAGCCGGTGAAGCTCACTGCGGACCTCCTTGAAGGTTGCGTCGTCGATCAGGAAGCCCCACGCCTGGTGGGGCTTCCTGCTTCGAGTTGGGCACTTCCGGATGCGGGGGTCGCCCCCACGCTCCGGGGTTCAGGAGCGCCTGGCTAGCGGTCCCACCAGTAGGTCTGCAGCCGGGCGTAGTGGTTGGAGGCCTCGATCGAGATCCCCTCCCAGCGGACGTTCCTGAGATCGGCATTGGCGCTACCGGCCGAGGGCAGGTGCAGCGTGAGAACGCTCCACATGTTGTAGACGCTCAGCGTCATCAATTCCTCGAACCTGTCCGCCATCTCCTCCTGGGAGGTGGAGGTGAGCACCTGGTTGAAGTAGCGGTCGCGGAAGTCCAAGACGTGCGGGGGCGGCACTTCCCCGGACGCACCCTCGGAAATGATCCATTCGTTCCAGCCATCCATGGAGGTGAACTGTCCGGGCAGCCACTTGTCGTGCCGGGTCAGGTAGAAGCCTCCGGCCTCCCCGTAAAAACCGATGACGTCCCAGTCAACGTAGGGGAGGGTGCGCACTTGACTATCGGGTGTCGGCCGGAGCAGAGCTTCGATGCCGACCGCCCCCCAGTAATCCGCGATCAGCTCCATGGTCTCGACCGGCTCGGCCTCCTCCTCGAAGATCACGATCAGCGAGACGCGCTGGCCGTCCGGCCCGACCCGGAACCCAGCACCGTCCCGCTCGGTGAGGCCCATCTGGTCCAGCAGGGCGTTGGCGGTGTCGGGATCGTACTCGGTGAACAGCTTCCCCAGCCCCTCCACGTAGCCGACCTGGCCGGGCCTGGCCGCGAGGTTCCAGGGATCGCCGAGACCCTGGTAGAGGGTGTCGTTGATCTCGTCGCGGTTGATGGCGATAGACAGCGCCACCCGGAAGTTCCGGTTCTGCATGTAGAGGCGGTTCCGCAGCGGCCCGTTCTGGTTGAAGTAGAGCTGCGGCGCCCAGGCGCGAGCGGCCTCCTGGAAGCCGATCACGTAGTTCCCGCGCTCCTGGTTCTCCAGCAAGGTGGGCAGGTCCGACAATTTCCAGGGGTTGTAGGTGGGCGTGTTGGCGAGGTCGATCTCACCGGCGATGAGCTTGGCCACGCGCAGGTCGTACTCGGGGACCATTTCGATCTCGATGCGGTCGATGTAGGGCAGCTGTTTCCCTTCGGCGTCCACAGCATAGTAGTAGGGGTTGCGGACGTAGACGCTGCCTTCGCCCTCGGTGCGGGATTCGAGTACGTACGGGTGGAAGGTGGGGTAGCCGAGGGTCTTTTTCTGTGCGTAAGGGCTAGCAGTGTTGTAGGTGAAGTGTTCCGCCCACTGGGCGACCCGGGATTCGACGTCATCGTCGGCGTACCCCTGGAACTCCGGGTGGAGCGGCTCGAGGTACTGCGGCGGGTACATTTCGGGCCCTTCCAGCAGGTAGGCCATCCAGTGCATTAACGACGGGTTCGGTCCTGAGGCGGTCCAGCTTACGGTGAGGTCGTCGACCTTCTCCACGAGCAGCGGTTCCCCAGCGTACGACAAGGCGCCCACGTACGAACCAAGTTTCGGGCCGACCCCGAAGGTCAGGGGGGTATTCTCGGGGTCGGGGGTGTAGGTGGCGAGGTACTCCCACCACCACATGACGTCATCGGCGTTGAACACCTCGCCGTCGGACCAGTGGAGGCCATCGCGGAGCGTCATCGTCATGCTCGATCCGTCTTCGTTCCACTCCCAGCTTTCGACCATGCCTGGGCAGATCTCACCGCCGAAACTGGCGCAATAGTCGAAAAGCTGCACTTTGTTGTACTTCCAGCCGAAGTTGTCATCGGTGCTGGCGATGCGGATGGCCGGACCGCCGTACCGGCCGATCTCGGCCATGTCGAGAACCAGGGGGTTCGCGGGCAGGCGTTCCTCGACCGGGGGGAGTTCCCCGGCGGCAACCAGCTCGGCGAGCATCGGCGCTTCCTGGTACTGGGCTTGAGCGAGGCCCGCCAGGAGGGCGAGGGTGAGGCTGACGAGGAGCGGGAGGGTGAATCGGCGTGTTGGGGTGTGCACGTCTTCCTCCTAAAAAAGGGGGGGGCGGGGGTTCGTTGGCGGTTCCCGCTAGGTGCGGACTTGCTGGCTCTCCGGACTCGTCAGGTGTCACCTCCAAGAGGAGCAGCGTGGGCGATAAAGGGTGACTGTCAACCTCGGCTCACTCCACGCTCGGGCTGTAGGTACCATGCCATGGTAGTACGAACCGCTCCGTTGACGCTAGAGGGAGGCGGGATCTCACGGAGCAGCGTCGAGCGCTTGCCGTGAACGCGGGGTGTGACGTGAGATGATCTCACCGCACGACCTTCTATCGTCTCATCCAATATTTCAAGAAACGTGGCCATAGGTGGTTTGCCATTTAAGTGTTGATTCTTGTTGGCACCACCTGGCACCGCAACAACTCCTCAAGAGTCCACACATGATCAGTCAAGCCAGCCGCCATCGCAGGCGTCTGAGCCGCATAGCGACGCTCAAACCGCCCAGCTGTCGGGTCGAGTTGCCGCCTCAAACTCCTCACCGGCTTCACCAAGTTATGCACCACGTCATCGAACACTACCGAAGCTCGATGCAAGGTAAGTGACCGCGAAAACGCTAACGTTTTTCGTGACAGACGGCAACTGTGCTGACGCATGCTCAAGTGGGTGCGCTCCACGTACGCCGTGGCGCTGTTCTCCCCAAAGATGCCCTTGAGGTCGGAGAGCTCACCGAACACCGCTCTGTAACGAAGCCCAATCACCCTGCCTCTGTCATCACGATCCTTGATGACTTGCAGGTATTGCCAGTCGGCCAACGGCTGCTTACGACTCGGTGGGCGACCCCGCCCCGAATAAGGGGGAACGACGCCATACACCTCGACAAGGGCTTCGCGGATGCCGCCCCAGCCATCACTCAACAGAGGCGGTAAGTCTTGCTGAGCACGCGCTTTCAGTTGCTTGAAAGCTTCCCCGCTCGCTTCAGTCTCGTTCTTACCTACACCCCGAGCGACCTGCGGAAGGTGTTTTGGGGTCGTCATGTGTGGGCGCGGGGGTACTTCTGTTGTAGCAGCGGGAACGTCACTGATGAGGTGATTGCGGCGTATATCGAGGATCAGAAGCATGAGGAGGACGCGGAGTTCGGGGTGGAGGGGGAGGAGCGGCTTTAGCCGTTATGACCCACTTCCAGTGGTCTGATGAAGCTACCGGCTTCAGCCGGTAGTCGTTCACTGGAGCGGGGCATCAATGCCGGCAACGCCGTCCTGCTGGCCGGCGGCGCCGCCGGGGATTTCTCCACCATGACCTTCGATGAGCGCGCGGCCGTGGCAAAAGCCATCACCGAGGAAGCAGCCGGCCAGGTGCCGGTGGCCATGGGGGGGAAACAACCAGCACCCTGGAGCTGCGCCGGCTGATCCAATGCGCGCAGGAACTCGGGGCGGATTTCGTGTGGTCTCACGTTACGACCCAATCTGAAACAATGCCCTATGAGCAGAAGGTGATGAAGACCGCCCCCGACGCAAAAACTGTGGTGGGTCCCGTTGAACGTGAAGCAACGACCCATCGACTATAGTTCAGACAGGAGCAGGTGATCCGATGGAGGCAGCGCTTCGGTGACACGGGACACGGCACGGCTGAACGGCGTGACCTACCGCGCTCCAGACGCCCCGGTTGCTGTCGTGTGCGTTGACGGCGGCGACCCCGAATACTTCGCGGCTGCAAAGCAAGCAGGCGCCATCCCCACCATCGCTCGCTTCATGGAAGACGGGTTCAGCACCGTCGCCCACAGCTCCATTCCGAGTTTCACCTGCCCGAACAATATCTCGATCGCGACGGGCAGCCCACCCAGCGTCCATGGGATAACGGGAAACTTCTATCTGGATCGGCAGACCGGCGAGGCGGTGGGCATGACGGGGCCCGAGCTGATGCGGTCGCGTACCGTTTTCGATGTGGTCTCGAAAGCCGGCGTCAGAACCGTCGTCGTCACCGCGAAGGACAAACTGCGTCGGCAGCTCGGGAAGAACCTGGACGTGCGGGCCGGCAACGTCTGCTTTTCATCCCAGCACGCAGACCGCTGCACGCTGGACGAAAACGGCATCGAGAACGCACTCGGTTTCGTGGGCCAGCCGCTACCCGACATGTACTCGGAGGAACTGTCTCTGTTCGTGCTCGATGCGGGCATCGAGTTCCTCGAGCAGGATGACCGTCCGGGCCTGCTGTACCTGTCCCTGACGGACTATGTCCAGCACAAGTACGCTCCGGATCATCCCAAGGCGATAGGCTTCTACCACTCGCTGGACGGTCGCTTCACCCGCCTGGTGCAGCTGGGCGCCATCGTCGGCATCGTCGCCGATCACGGGATGAAAGACAAGTGCGCCGCCGACGGCAGCTACAACATCGTCTACCTGCAGGATCTTCTGGACGAGCGTTTTGGAGCGGGCGAGACCAGGGTCATCTGCCCGATCGCCGACGCCTTCGTCGGCCATCACGGATCACTAGGCGGCTTCGTTCGCGTCCACTGTTTCGGCGGCGCTGCGGCGCAGGAGGTGGTCGACTTCGTGCGGCCGATCGAGGGCATCGATGACGTGCTGCTGCGTGAGGAGGCGGCGACCCGGTTCGAGCTTCCGTACGACCTCGAGGCCGATGTCGTGGTGATTTCCAGCGAGAGATACTGTATCGGCATGGGGCGAGGCGACCACGATCTTGCCGGTCTGAACGGGGAGCGCCTACGATCCCACGGCGGCGTTTCCGAGCGCGATGTGCCGTTCGTGATCAGTCGGCCTCTGAACGCGGAATACCTTGCCCGCGCACGGTCGGAGCAGCTGAAGAACCACCACATTTTCGACTTTGCGATCAACGGCACGGCTTGATCGGCAAGGACTCGGCTTCGGGTCACGACGCACCGCCCGTGCAGCCGTCTACGATGCCCCGAGCCCGCCGTTCTCAGGGACCACCCTCGAAGGGTCGAGCACCCCGATGAGGCCTGGGTCCGGGTGGAGATCTACCCGCCGCCCGGTTACGGTCGTTCGCCACGGGCGAGCCGCTGGTTGATATCCTCGATCACGGCTTCGATGTCGAGGAGCGAATCGATGACGTAGTGCGCCCCCGCCTTGCGGAGGATCTCGCGGGTTTCCTCGTGTCGCCGCTCGACCTCCGTGGCCGGCATGTCGGCCGCTTCCTGGTAGCTGTTGATGTTCATGTAGTTGCTGTATCGCGAAACTCCCACCGACCAGCAACCCGCGTTCAAGCCTTCGCCAACCCCGCCGACGGTATCGTCCACTTTGATCACCGCCTGGATGGGCCAGGCGTCCATCAAGTCCAGGTTGCGGTAGACCATGAACGGCCGAGGGCGCGCCCCCTGGTGCACCTCGTCGCCTGCCACGGATGCGTCCAACTCCATGCCCTGTTCTTTGGCCGCCTCTTCCAGGACATCGACCATCGGTCTCGTGAAACCGGTGGAGCAGCCCACCTTGATGCCTCGTTGCTGCTGTCGGGAGACGACATCCGCGACGCCCGGCAAAAGTCCCGTGTAGGTGGGCAAACAGGCGAGCTGCGCGGGCACGAAATCCTCGAACATGCGGTCGACGTCGCCCTGATCCGGAAACTTGCCGTGCACGTCTTTCCAGCGTTGGCGTATCTGCGGATCTTCGGTCAGGGCCTTGATATGCAGATCCTTGCGGAGCCCCATGGGGCCGCGGGCCTCCTTCATGGTGATACGCACGCCCTGATTCTCGAAGACCTCCACAAAGATGACGGCCGGGGCGATGACGTAGGCGTCGGCGGTGGTGCCGCTCCAGTCCAGGACCAGAGCCTTGACAGGTCCCCGATACTCCCTGCGAAACACAAAGCCCTGTTGGAAACCCATAATCCCCCGTCCTTTCGGCGGCACTACCGGATCGATTCGAGCAGCCGCATCAGTTGCGCCACGGTCATGCTTCGCGGATTGTTCTGGAGACGATCGACGTTCACGCTCTCCACGATCCTTCTCAAGTCCCGTCGTCCCACGATACCAAGCTGGCTCAAGCGGGTGGCACATCCGATCGACTCCATCAACGCGGCAATCCGTGCCCGACCGTCCTGCGCGGTCTGGCACCCCAGCTTCGAGAGAACCAGGTCGATCACTCCCCGCACGTGTCTCGCGCCGCGTGCATCCGCGACATCCGCATCCGTCGTGTCGGCGTTGAAGACCAATACCGAGCCCAACGTCAGGGCAACCGCGTGGCCATGCGCGACACCGAAATCGTGCGTGATCTTGTACGAGATCGCATGGGGTGCGGTCGTCTTGGTGATGTTGATCGCCTGGCCAGCAAGATGGGCGGCGCGCGACATGGCCGCCCTCGCTGCGGGGGTTGGCGCATGAACGGCGGTTTCGAGATGGTTCAGGACCAGCTCGAGTGCCTCCACGGAATAGGCGATGGATTCCACGGTGGAATGAATGCACCAGATCGACTCGACCGCCTGGCTCAGCGCGTCGAGTCCCGTCTCGGCCGTGATCTTTGGAGGGAGGGACTGCGTCAGCCGCCAGTCGACCACGGCTACGTCGGGCAGGATCGAACGATGCGCGATCGAATGCTTCACGCCGTTCCAGTACAGCACGGCGAAGTGCGTGGCTTCGCTACCGGTTCCCGCCGTCGTGGGCACGGCGATCAGTGGACACGCCGAACCCTCGATAAGGCTGTCGTCCGCGACGATGTCGGCGGGCGCGTGACGCTGACCGGCGAAGCAACGAACGAGTTTCGCGATGTCGACTGCCGTTCCTCCGCCGACGGCGACGATGACATCGCACGGCGTGCTGCGATACCGCTCGAGGCCCCTCAGGACATCTTCCATGTGCGGGTTGTTCGCGAAGCCGTCGAATTCGACGACGTCGCGCGTCTCCCAATGGGGCGCCAGTTCCGACTTCGCGCCGGACAATTCGTAGGCCGGCCGGTCCACGACGAGAAAGACCGACTTCGCCACGAACCGGGAAAGCGCGGTACCGACCTGGGCAGCACAACCGGGTTCAGAAGGTGATCTCGTCGCCATGAGCACCCCGGTCCCGCCCCACGTGGTTCGACTGGACGGAGCTACCCGTGCTGCATTCCCGAAGTGTCCGTCCAGCCGTCGACAAGGGCGTGAAGCGAACGTTCCCAACCAGGGGCAACCAACGGCGAGCTGGGCACGTTCGGAATGCCAGACCCTCGGGCGTCGATCTCTGATCCGGGAGAGCGTCCCTTCCGCGCTGAGCGAGTCCGACGACGATCATGGGCCGATTCTAGACCGACATCTCCCAGTCGGCAACGTGGCGCACGGTCGGGGGGTACAGCGACGAGCAACCCGATCCAAGGGGGATGCCCGGTCCACCGCCAGGGCCCGGACGGCAGGGCGGGTCAGCCGGAGGTCCTGAGGGCGGCCTCCAGGCAGGGCCGGAAGTGCTCGAGGTCCGGCACCTCCATCCCCGCAACCTTGCCCAGGTCGTCGTAGCGGCGCAGCTGCAGCGCGCGTTCGAAGTGGGGGTTGGCCTCGAAGGCGCGGGCCTCGGCCTCACTGAATGTCCCCCCCTGGAGTTCGAGGGAGAGCACCGAGGTGGGCGAGAGGCCTTCCAGGTAGGCGGGGTCGGTGGTGCACAGGTAGCGCTTGGCGGGCACGTGCAGGCGGATCGGTTCGGTCACCTCGGGGGGGGAAGTGGGGCTCGAGGGCGGCGGCGCCTACCTCTTCGTGCTCGCCGTCGATGCCCTGCTGGGCGATGTCCTCGGGCAGGCCGTGAATGAGGTGGCCGTAGTCGTGAAGCAACGCCGAGGTGATCATCAGCTCGTCGGCGCCGTCGCGTTCGGCGAAGAGCGCGCACTGCAGGCCGTGCTCGCGCTCGGTGATGCTCTCGCCGTAGTCGAGGTGCCCGTTCCGGTGGAAGTCGGCGAAGATCCGGTCGATGATGTCCATGGTTCCTCCCCCCTCCGGCACGCGGGGCGGCAGCGGGCCACCTCCCACTCTACCCGGGGGCTGCCTATTCGCCACCTACCTGGTCAAGCTTCGGCAGAATCCGACAAAAGGTAAGGTGTGGCGTGGCCGCCAGCTCCTACCTAGGAGTACCCTACGAGCCACCTGCGACCTCGCGATGGTGCCCGGTACCCGGCCAGGGTACCCGGTCCGGGTACGAGAGGGAGGATCAATATGGGAACGCTACGACAGCAGGCCTGGGGTTGCTCCTGCTGAGGCTGGTCCCGGGAATCATCTTCTTCGTCCACGGTTGGCAGAAGCTGTTCACCTTCGGTTTCTCCGGCGTGGCCGGCTTCTTCGGCAGCATCGGGATCGCCCGGGCGCTGGTGCTGAACCCGGAGTTCATCATCGCCGACGAGAGCGTCGCAGCGCTCGACGTGTCGCTGCAGGGGGTCGAGACCTAACGGTGGTCGATCTGCTGATCGTCGGCGGCGGGGTGCTCGGAGCGTTCCACGCCTACCACGCGCTCGAGCTGGGGCTCAGCGTGGCGCTGCTCGAGCGGCACGCCGAGCCCCGAGGGGCCTCCGTGCGCAACTTCGGGCAGATCGTCCCGTCGGGCTTGGCGCCCGGACGATGGCGGGAGTACGGCATCGAAAGCACCCGACTCTACCGGGAGATCCAGGCGAGAGCAGACATCTCGGTGCGGCCGGGCGGCTCGCTCTACCTCGCTTCGGACGACGGCGAGGCGACGCTGCTGACGGAGATGCACCAGATCGACGCCGGCGAGGGCTATCGGTCGCAGCTGCTGTCGAAACGCGAGGTCCTGGAACGCTACCCAGCGGTACGGCCGGAGTACGCCCGGGCCGGTCTCCTCTATCCTGACGAGATCACCGTGGAGCCCCGGGTCATGGTGGCCCGGCTGCTGGCGCTCCTCCAGGAGCGAGGGCTGGAGTACCGGCCGCAGCGCCTCGTCACCGAGATCGCGGGCGGCCCGACCGGGGTAGCACTGCGCGACGCGCGAGGGGACAGCTACCGCGCTGCGAAGGCGATCGTCTGCACCGGCACCGACTTCGCGACCCTCTACCCGGAGCTGTTCGCCGCCAGCGACATCGAGGTGGTGAAGCTGCAGATGATGGAGACCGTCCCACAGCCGGGGCTGACCCTCGCCAGTTCGATCCTGTCGGGACTCACCATCCGGCGCTCCGAAGCCTTCGCGGCGTGCCCCTCACACGCAAGCGTCACCACCACCCACCCCGCCCCCGAACTTCAAGCCTGGGGCATCCACCTCTTGTTCAAGCAGGGCGCCGACGGCAACGTCGTTGTGGGCGACTCGCACGAGTACCGCAGGGTAGCGGAGCAAGACACCTTAGGGTTCGAGGTGCGGGCCGACCTCGAGGCGCTGATTCTCGCCGAAGCGCGGCGCATACTGAACCTGCCGAGCTGGGAGCTCGCCCGCCGCTGGTACGGCGTGTACTCCCAGCGCCCCTCAGGGGATCTTTACTGCAAGGAGGTCGAACCGAATGTCCACATCGTCACCGCGATCGGCGGCAAAGGCATGACCGCCAGTGCCGGCTTCGCCCGGCATCACCTCGCTCGGCTGTTCAACCGGGAGGCCTCGGCGTGACGGTGCTGCTGCTCAGCATCGACGGGCTCCGGCCCGACGCGCTCGGTCGCGCCCACACCCCTACCTTCGAGGGTCTCAGGCGGCCCAGCGCCTTCAGCCTGGACGCCCGCTCGGTGATGCCGTCGATCACCCTGCCCTGCCACCTGAGCATCTTCTACAGCGTGCCCCCGGAACGCCACAACGTGCTCACCAACGACTACACCCCGATGGTGCGGCCCCTGCCGGGGCTGGTGGAGGTGCTGTCCCAGGCGGGAAAGCGCTGCGCCGCCTTCTACTGCTGGGAACCGCTGCGGGACGTCAGTCGGCCCCTGAGCCTGGCCCACTCGAGCTTCCTGTACACCGGCGACCCGGACCGCTCCGACAAGCAGCTGCTCCAATCGGCCCTGCCGCACCTGAGCGACGGCGAGTTCGACTTCATCTTCCTCCACCTCGGAGCCATCGACAAGGTGGGACACGATCACGGTTGGATGAGCGACGCCTACCTCCGGCAGGTAGAGTCCACCGATCGCCTGCTGATGGCGATCCTCGAGGCGCTTCCGGGAGACGCGACCCTGCTCGCCCACAGCGACCACGGGGGGCACGACCGCCACCACGGCACCGATCTGCCCGAGGACATGACCATCCCCTGGTTCCTGATGGGTCCGACCGTGAAGCGCGGCCACGAACTCGAAACCTCGGTGAGCCTACTCGACACCGCGCCGACGGTCGCGAAGCTGCTCGATGTCGCTGCCGACGACCGCTGGGAGGGGGAAGTGGTCACCGAGGCGTTCATCTCCTGAGCCCACCGACTCCCTCCACCGGCGCAGTGCGCTAGGCTAGGCTTCGGGGCGCTGGGCAGCTCCCATTTCACCCACCGGTACCGCCCCGATGAAACCGAGGACCTCATGAACCGAGAGCCGATGCTGTTCGAGATGCACATGCACACGCCGCTCTGCAAGCACGCGCGCGGCGAACCCGAGGAGTACGCCGCGGTCGCCGAGGAGCGGGGACTCCGCGGCATCGTCGTCACCTGCCACAACCCCAGCGACGACTGGTCGCCCGGCGTCCGTATGAGCGTCGCGGAGTTCGACAGCTACGTCGCCATGGGGGTGCTGTCAATAAAGGCGATGCCGGTGCAGTGGCCGTAGCGGCTCTGCAAGTAGGCGCATAAAGGCAGCAGCACGCTTGGTATGAGCTCGATGAAGCGGGTGTAGGACACGAGTTTGGGAAACTCACTGGTGAGGTGCTTACTGGCGTGTTGGAGGTAGTAGGTCTTGAAGGTGCGGTAGCCGACTTTCCGCCCCCCTTGCACGAGGCCGATGAATCCTGATCTGCCATGCTGAAGGTATGGCAACAACCTACGAGACCAAGACCATCGAACACCTCGGCCTCGTAGCTGGAATGTTCGATGAGCTAGGCATCGGCGAGATGATCGACCAGCTCCTTGCACAAGACAAGGAGCAACGGATCGTCACCATCGGGCAAGCCGTCAAAGCGATGGTTCTCAACGGTCTCGGGTTCACCAACCGCCGGCTCTACCTCACCAGCCGGTTCTTCGAGAACAAACCCACCGACCGCCTCATCGGCGAGGGCATCCAGGCGGAGCACCTCAACGACGATGCCCTCGGCAAAGCCCTTGACCGCCTGCACGAGTACGGCGTGACCGAGCTGTTCACCGTCATCGCGCGACAAGCTGCCACCCGGCTAGATCTCAGTCCGAAGATCGCTCACCTCGACACCAGCAGCTTCCACGTCGATGGCGACTACAACAGTAACGACGAGGAACCCGAAGATGGCGTGATCCACGTCAAGCGAGGCTACAGTCGTGACTCCCGCCCGGACCTGTACCAGGTCGTGCTCGAGCTCATCGCCGAGAATCAGGCGGGCTTACCCCTGATGATGCGGCCTCTTAGTGGCAACGTCAGTGACAAGAGCAGCTTCCAGGAAGTCGTTTCGAGGCACGCCGATCACCTGCAGGACGCCGGAGTTGAGGTGCTGGTCACCGATAGCGCCGGGTACACCCAAGGCACCATCGGCACCCTCGAGGAGTTGAGTTTCACCTGGGTGATGAGCGTCCCTGCGACCCTGTCCCAAGCGAAGAACCTACTCGACGGACTACTCGTTTCGGACTTCTCACCCCTTGCTGAGGGGATCGAGCGCGCCAACATCGAAACCGTCTACGCCGGAGTCAAGCAAAGGTGGTTGGTGATCCGCTCTGAGGCCGCCAGGGAAAGAGCCCGAGGCTCAGCACAACGGCAACTGTTGAAGCGCAGTGAAGACGAACGCAAGAGATTTGATCGCCTGAAAAGGGAGGAGTTCAGTTGCGAGGCGGATGCCCGGGCCGCGTTGTTGTCGTTCCAGGCTTCCTGCCGGGTGCTGGACGCGCTCAATCCCGAGATCCTATCGAAGAAGCACTACCCGAAGGCTGGGAGACCCGCGAGGGACGCTGTTGCTGAAAGGGTCACGTACCACGTTAATGGGGTTGTTGAAGCGAGCACATCGAGCCTGGAGGAGCACCTGGAACGGGCTTCGCGGTTCATCGTGGCAACCAATGACACCACAGGCGAGCACTTATCGGACGCTGAAGTCCTGGCAGCTTACAAGGGCCAGTCGAGTGTCGAGCGGGGTTTCCGGTTCTTGAAGGACCCGATGTTCTTGGCGTCGACGTTGTTCTTGAAGAAGCCCGCGAGGGTCATGGCGTTGTTGATGGTGATGACGCTGTGCTTGTTGGTGTACGCAGCGATTGAGCATCGGGTTCGGTCGGTCCTGAGGGAGCAAGGGGGGAGCGTTCCAGATCAGAAGGGCAAGCCGACGGACAAGCCGACGGCCCGGTGGGTGTTTGAGTTGTTCATGGACGTGCACTTGCTTTTCATTGTCACCGACACGATCCAGGTCATGGCCATGAACCTCATGGACGAGCTACAGGTGCTGTTGGGGTTGCTTGGGCCGGCCTACTCGGAGGTATATTCGTGAGTCCAGCAGAGGGGGGAGCGGAAAGTCGGCTGAATGTCTCTTCGCACGCTTTGCAGCGGTAGCGTTGTCTGCCTTGACGGGTGAATCCGAACTTGAGGATGTTACCGGCATCAATCTCTTGATAGGCCTCGCAGTTCTCGTTGGGGCAGAACCTGCCGACCTCGGTGAGCGCCTTCTTTTCGGTCATGCTTTAGCATGCCTCAAACCACAACAACACTCAAGTGGCAAACCACCATCTCCTTGAATCGGACTTAATACAGGTTCATCAGCTTGGGACATAGATTGTTTGAGTACGTAAATCGTAGCAACTCAGCTGGAGATAGCAAATCGCTATTTCCCCATAACCGGCACTTACAGCGGTTCTCAGAATGAGTGATTGGTGACTCCGGCATGCTCAAACCAACCCAACACATCCCCCAACGACACCGTCGATAGCGCAGCCGCGATCGCAGAGTCCAACGCTCCCCTCGTCCTCGCCCCCACAGCTTTCACGAACGCCTTTATCTTCGAAAAAGCCAACTCAATGGGGTTGAAGTCCGGACTGTACCCAGGCAACAACACCAACTCGCACCCCCTCGCCTCGATCGCCTCCCGCACCTCCGGTTTGCGGTGCACCCCCAGCTGATCCATCACCACGATCTGCCCCGGCCTCAGCTTCGGAGCGATGACCTGCTCGATGTACGCTAAAAACGCCACGCCATCCACCGCTCCGGTCAACGTCATCGCGTCACCCACACCCTCATCGAGACTGATCGCTGCAACGAGGCTGGTGTTCTCCCCACGGTTCTTCGGCACCCTACCCACGGCACGTTGTCCACGTGGGGCGTAGGCGTAGGGCAGGGTCATGGCGACGTTGAAGCCGCTCTCATCGACGAACACCAACCGGTGCGGGTCAATACCTCTGATCCAAGCCAGGAACCTCCACCGGGCCTCTGGATTCTGTTCACTCGCGTAGATCGTCTTTTTTTCTCGTCGATCCCAATCTCTGTACCCAGCGGCACATGGTCGCTCTGCTGATGCGGACGCCGGTTCTCTCCAAGAAAAGGTCGCAGCGCTGGTCGTGGGTGAGGTCGTTGCTGATGAGGCTCTGCTCAACCCATGCCTGGTGCTCATGGAGGGCGCTGGGGCGGCCCGGGGAGGTTCTGGGGGTGAGATCTCCACTTTGGCGGTAGCGGCGGAGGTAGCGACTGACGGTGGCGGTTCCAACGTCGAACGTGTCTGCGGCTTCATGGAGGGTGTAACGCTTGTGTAGGACGGCGTTTACGATGCGTTCTCGGAGGTCGGTAGAGTGCGCCATGCCTCAGCATGAAGCACGATCACTCAATCGCTGTATAAATCACCGGTTGTCCTATGACTCTTGGAAGCACCACCACCTTGGCGACGAGAGTTAACCACAGCGCATGGTCGCTCAGTTAGCTTTTCGTACGGAAGCGAGGTCCTAGTCCCAGTACTTACTCACCAGCTCCATGTGCTCCGGGCTGTTGTAAAAGGACTTGGCCAAGCCTCTCCCTGGCCTCTTCGATAAACACTGTCCTATCCCAGGAATCCTGCAGCTCCTCTGAAATCTTCTTGTGAGATGACATAGAATATTTTTCTGATTTACAGCGGGTTGCGCATTGAGTGATCGTGCTTCATGCTGAGGCATGGCGCACTCTACCGACCTCCGAGAACGCATCGTAAACGCCGTCCTACACAAGCGTTACACCCTCCATGAAGCCGCAGACACGTTCGACGTTGGAACCGCCACCGTCAGTCGCTACCTCCGCCGCTACCGCCAAAGTGGAGATCTCACCCCCAGAACCTCCCCGGGCCGCCCCAGCGCCCTCCATGAGCACCAGGCATGGGTTGAGCAGAGCCTCATCAGCAACGACCTCACCCACGACCAGCGCTGCGACCTTTTCTTGGAGAGAACCGGCGTCCGCATCAGCAGAGCGACCATGTGCCGCTGGGTACAGAGATTGGGATCGACGAGAAAAAAAGACGATCTACGCGAGTGAACAGAATCCAGAGGCCCGGTGGAGGTTCCTGGCTTGGATCAGAGGTATTGACCCGCACCGGTTGGTGTTCGTCGATGAGAGCGGCTTCAACGTCGCCATGACCCTGCCCTACGCCTACGCCCCACGTGGACAACGTGCCGTGGGTAGGGTGCCGAAGAACCGTGGGGAGAACACCAGCCTCGTTGCAGCGATCAGTCTCGATGAGGGTGTGGGTGACGCGATGACGTTGACCGGAGCGGTGGATGGCGTGGCGTTTTTAGCGTACATCGAGCAGGTCATCGCTCCGAAGCTGAGGCCGGGGCAGATCGTGGTGATGGATCAGCTGGGGGTGCACCGCAAACCGGAGGTGCGGGAGGCGATCGAGGCGAGGGGGTGCGAGTTGGTGTTGTTGCCTGGGTACAGTCCGGACTTCAACCCCATTGAGTTGGCTTTTTCGAAGATAAAGGCGTTCGTGAAAGCTGTGGGGGCGAGGACGAGGGGAGCGTTGGACTCTGCGATCGCGGCTGCGCTATCGACGGTGTCGTTGGGGGATGTGTTGGGTTGGTTTGAGCATGCCGGAGTCACCAATCACTCATTCTGAGAACCGCTGTATTATTTTGATTTCTTAACTCGGGCGTGTCCACGGTTTAGCATCTTGCCCAATACGTCAACCTGGGCATGACTGTCTCCGCCATCTGAAATCCACTTGATGATGGTCTGTCGAGAGAAGCGCAGCTTCCTAATACTGGGTCGCCTGCGGTTCCTTCTTTCGAGGTGACATAGAGATTGAAATTGATGAACCGGTCTAGGAATGCATGAACTAGCACGCCTGGAACCAGTCCTGGTAGACCTGGAAACGATCAATCCATCGCCGATCCGAGCGCGTCACCCGCGAACAAAATGGTGAGCACCCCCAACTCTTTGACGATCGACTCGTCGAACGGCACCATGTCCTCACCGTACAGCTGGTACGCCGCGCGGTGGATGCGCGGGTTGCCGTAGGCCTCGAGGAAGCGCCGCGACCGCCACATCGGCCGGTTGATGCGCTGCAGGACCGGCACCCCGTCCGGCCCCTCCGGGAGGACGTAATCCTCGGGATGCTCGACGGGGTTTCCATCCGCATCCACGGCCGTGCCGGGTTCGGCGGGGGCGGTCCCAATCAGTCGATTCGTCTCATCGATGAGCTCAGCGATCTCGTCGGGGGCGAGGAGGCCGCCCACCAGGACGTATCCTCTCTCGCGCAGCTCGTCGAGGTCCCGCTCGGCAATCGGCCCAGCCTCGCGCTTGCGGTTCACGGGACCACCTCCTCCAGGAAGCAACTATACTTTGGGTATCGGAACCGACGGCCGGGGCGAGCGCGCCTCGGCGCCGGGGAGGTGAGAGGATGGACCCCGAGGTACTCAACTATCAGCTGACCGACGAGGAGCGCGAGACCTTCGATCGCAACGGCTACCTGATCGTGCCGGACGCCATTCCCATGGACATGGTGGCCAACCTCAACGCCGCCGTGGACCGCCTCGAGGCCGAGCGCCGCGCCGAGCAAGGGCTGGCGCCGCACACCGCCATCCAGTGCCTCGACTTCATCGGCAGGGACGACGCCTTCCTGGAGCTTCTCGACTGGCCCAAGACCTTCGCCAAGGTGTGGGGTATCCTCGGCTGGCACATCAAGCTCTACCACAGCCACATGATCATGACGCCCCCCATCCCCGTGGAGGAGCGGGGCGACCTGAAGCGGCTCGGCTGGCACCAGGACAGCGGCCGTCTCAACCTCGACCTCGAGTCCACCCCGCGGCCCCGCATCTCCCTCAAGGTGGCGTTCTTCCTGACCGACACCACCGAGCCGAACCGCGGCAACTTCCACGTGGTCCCCGGCAGCCACCTCCGCAACACGATCGACCTCCCCGACGACGGCGTCAGCGAGCCCGAGGGCGCCACGCCGGTGCGGGTGCCGGCCGGCACGGCGGTGCTGTTCGACCGCCGCATCTGGCACGCGGGCGGGCGCAACACCTCCGACTCCACCCGCAAAGTGCTGTTCTACGGCTACAGCTACCGCTGGTTGCAGCCCCGCGACGACATGACGGTCGCGCACTACATGGAGCGCAGCGACCCCATCCGCAGGCAGCTCCTGGGGGCCAGCAGCGGCGGCATGGGCTACACCTCGCCGGGCGAGGACGACGTTCCTCTGAAGGGCTGGATCCGGGACCACCTGGGGGAGCAGGCGCTCGTTCCCTGACCCCGGAAGATCCC
Organism: Trueperaceae bacterium; assembly: GCA_963662295.1. Taxonomy (GTDB): domain Bacteria; phylum Deinococcota; class Deinococci; order Deinococcales; family Trueperaceae. Next base: position 1,374,384 of record OY759346.1, on the reverse strand, counting down.
TCGACCGACCTCGCTCCCGACAGTTCCAAGCGACCCGCCGGAGGCAGATAACACGACGGTTATCCGTAAGCCTACTTATGAAAAATCTTTGTGGAACCTAGCTCAAGAACTCCTTTGGAAACGGAATCGACGGTCAGGCCGCGGGCGTCTGGCTCAACACACCGTATGCTGCCGCCAAGGGCGGGATCATCAACCTGACCCGGCACATGGCGGTCCACCACGGCCGCGACGGCATCCGGGTCAACTGCATTCCCGGCATGATCCACGCCCCCTTCGTGAGCGCCATTCCGGAGAAGGTGCGCGAACTCCGGCGCCTGGGCTCCCCACTCGGCATCGAGGGAGACGCCTGGGACGTCGCCTGGGCAGGCGTATACTTCGCCGGCGACGAGTCCCGCTACGTCTCCGGCCAGACCCTGACCGTCGACGGCGGCCTGCTGGCCGCTACCCCCCTGGCGATGCGCCACCACCTGGGCTTCGGCGAGGACCAGAACGAGGAGTGACCTTCGCAGCGGCCGGCTGGGCCGCGCGAGGGGGTCCTACCCGGTGGGGCGCAACTCGCCCAGGGCGCGCTCGCCCAGCCGGATGAACTCCTTGTCCGGACTGCCGATGCGGCCGTAGCTGTGGAACAGCTTGAAGCCGAAGAGCGCCAGCAGGTCCTCCGAGGCGTTCTCCAGCACCTCCGGATCGAGACCCAGCTGGAAGTTCTCCTGCTGACGGAACTGCGCCGCGCTGAAGTACGCCAGGATCCCGAGCCGGTCCGTGGGGGACACGCTCGCCCCCGTGCTGTGCCAGGTCCGGGCGTCGAACACCGCCGCCGTCCCGGCCGGGCCGGTAAGCGCCACGGCCTCGACATCCGGGTTCTCGTTCGCGTGGGGTAGCCGTCCCCACAGGTGGCTGCCGGGGACCACCAGCGTCGCTCCGTTCTCCTCCATGTAGTCCGAGATCATCCAGGCGGAGTTGCACGCCACGGCCGGGGCGATCAGGGGCCGGTCCTCGACGTCCTCCTCGTGGAAGTGGCGGTTCCGGTACCGTTCCGGGGTGATCGATCCGGGCCTGACGTAGTCGCTGTTGCGCTCGACGGGTGCCGGGAACCACCACTGGTCGACGTGCCAGCCGACGGTTCCCCCCGCCCGCGCGATGTTGGCGGTCATCGAGGAGAGCAGATAGCGCTCCCCGAGGACGTGGCCCACCAGCTCGCGGAGCGTCGGGTGCGAGAGGAGGTCACGGAACACCTGCCCCTTGTTGACGAGGAACCCTACCCGCTGGTTGATCCCCCGACCGTCCGGACCCGCGTCGAAGCTGGCGGCGCCGAGTTCCCTCTCTGCCTCCGCCTGTTCCACCAGCCGCTCCCTGAGCGCCCCCACACGGGCCGCGTCGAGGGCGTTCTCGAGGAGGCAGTAGCCGAACTCGTCCAGGTTGCGCCTGGCGAGCTCGAGGTCGGTCGTCGGCTGCGGCAGGGCGTCATGATCGATGGTCTCCACGGCAACTCCCCCAATGCGGGTCTCGTCCCTCTGCGCTGTGACGGGCAGATGAGGTGATTGGCAGCATAGCACCGTCGAAAGGCGGAGCGGCCTCCGTCGCCGGCACGCGCTACGCCGGCGTATAGTAGGGGTAATACCCTGATTGGAAAAAATAGTAACGCTAAGCTCCACTGCCCCGTCTAAGACAATTGTTTCAGTTCTCCGAATTGCGTCAGGCACGCAACTTTCATATCTTCTTACGAAAGACCGCCCCAAAAAGAGGCTGGATCTACGCGGTGAGATCCGTTGCCTCAAGCCCAGCTAGCATTCTCCATTTCCCTCATTATCGCCGTCAGGCACGCGTTAATGCCAAGATGGAGTTTGCTTAGCGTTACTATTTTTTCCAATCAGGGGACTGGTCCGATACCAACAACACCTGGGACGCTTTCGTGCATGACCGGTGGCCATAACGGGTCAGCGGCGACGACCAGCGAGTGCTGGGGCGGTTTCCTCGCCCCTGCACTTCTCATGCCGTGACCGATCGGGACCTCCCAACGGTTCTTGCCAGGCCACGACCAGGCCGGTCCCTCACTGGCGTCCCGGCCCTCCCACTCCCCCGCGCCGAAGAACCGGTACACTCGGAATCTCGGCATGAACCTCATCACCGCGAGACACCGGATCGTCTTCACCACCCTCGTGGGCTCCATCATGATGCTGTCGGCACTCACCACCGACTCCATGCTGCCGGCGTTCCCCACCATGGCGGGGCGCTTCGGAATCGATGCAGCCGCGGTGCAGCTGATCCTCACCGTGTTCCTGTTCGGCTACGCGCTGCCCCACCTGGTCCTGGGGTCGCTCGCGGACCGTTTCGGCCGGCGCCCGGTGCTGCTCGCGGGGCTGACCGTCTACGTCATCGGCGGCGCCGTCTGCCTGATCGCGCCCGACTTCGGCTGGCTCCTCGTCGGCCGTTTCGTGCAGGGCATGGGGGCGGCCGCCGGGCCGATCCTGGCGCGTGCCATCCTGCGGGATCTGTTCCACGGCGCAGAGCTGGGCCGCTACCTGTCGTTCGCGATGGTGGTGCTCACCGCCGGCCCGGTGCTGGCGCCCAGCATCGGCACGCTGATCCTGGCGATCTCCGGCTGGCGCGCGATCTTCGTGCTCCCGCTCCTCGTCGGGGCCGCCCTGATCCCTTGGGTCGTGTGGGGGCTGCCCGAGACGCTGGCCGAACCGGACCCGCGGGCGCTGGACCTGCGCGCGATCGCGGACAACGCCCGGGCCGTCCTGCGCCACCCCCAGTCCGGCTCCATGGTCCTGATCATGTCGCTGATCTACGGGAGCCTCATCGGCTACCTGAGCTCCTCGCCGGGCATCTTCATCGGCTTCTACGGCCTGAGCGAGGCCGGTTTCGCTTTGATCTTCGCGTCCACCCAGGGGCTGACGTTCTTCTCACAGTCGATCAACGCCGCGCTGCTTAGGCGCCACTCCCCCGCCCGGATCCTGGGCGTCGCCCTCGCCTTCCACCTGGCCGTCACGCTCCTCATGCTGTGGCAGTCCTCCGCGGGCCTGGCGACGGTGGTAAGCCTCACCGCCAACCTCGCGGCCTTCTTCGTCTGCTTCTCATTCATCCAGGCCAACGCCACCACCCTCGCCATCGACCCGCACAAGACCCGGGCCGGCGTCGCCTCCGGCCTGCTCGGCTTCCTGCAGCTCATCACCGGCACGCTGCTGGGGACGCTGATCGGCAGCTACGTCTCCAGGGGCCCCACCCCGCTGGCGCTGGGCATGGCGCTCATCGCGGGGGCGATCCTGGTGGTGTTCCTCGTAGCCAGGAGGCAGTTCCCGACGCCCGCGGAGGGCTGAGGCCCACACCGGCCCTACCGCACCTACCTCTTTTGGAGTACGGCCCTGCCCCCCATCGTGGGGGCGCAGGCACCCCCTTCCGTTCCCGACAATGCGCTCATGGAGGTCGTAGCCATGACGCGCAACCCGATCGTGATCGTCGCCGCAGCCCTCGTCGCCACGCTCGCCCTCACCGCCGGGCGCAATCAGACCGGCACGGCCGGCCCGACGCCGGAACGACGCCATAGACCTCGACCAGAGCTTCACGGATGCCGCCCCAGCCATCACTCAACAACGGAGGTAAGCCTCGCTGAGTACGCGCTTTCAGTTGCTTGAAAGCCTTCATGCTAGCGCTGGTCTCGTCCTTGCCTACACCCCGCGCGACCCGCAAGCGGGTGGCTCGCTCCAAGATGGTGCTGCGCCAGAACGTGCCTTGCAGTTCGCTTTCTACCCGCCCTTTTTTTGGCCCTTGTGCTGCACGAAACTCCACAGCCCGTCGATCTCACTCGCTCCCACACCGTACTCTTGAACAAGCACCGTTTCGACCTCCTGGGCGTGCCTTGCAGCTTCGGCTAGCCACGACCCGATGGTCTCATGTTTGTAGCCTTTGCTGGTCTTAATCGCGTTCATGCTGCTGCCTTTAGCGAGCAGCGCCAGGCTCTGTAGAATCTCGCTGGCAGCGACCCGTCTTCGGTAAAAGAGGGTGCCGCGGTTCTCGCTGAACGTCTCTTGGCACTCTTTACAGCGGTAGCGTTGTCTGCCTTGACGGGTGAAGCCGAACTTCTGGATGTTGCCAGTATCGATCAGGGCATAGAACTCGCAATTCTCGTTAGGACAGAAGCTCCCGACCTCGGATAACACCTTCTTGTCGGTCATGCCTTAGCATGTCTCAAACCACTTCAACACTCAAGTGGCGAACCACCAGCATTCTTGAACAGGTTCCATGTTCCCAACTACGCGCCTCTAAGGGGAGAGCATTCGGCAGTGGCTATATTATCGCTGATGTACCTATCATTTAGGAAAGCCTTCTTGATATAATAGAAGCATGTCCAGGACAAAGAAAAAGCGAGTTGGCCTCTACGCTCGGGTGAGCACTACCGACCGAGACCAGAACCCTGAGACGCAGCTCCTGCCATTGCGGGAGAATGCTGAACGCCGAGGCTTCATCAGCGCTGGCGAATACATCGATTACGCCAGTGGCAGGAGCGATGACCGAGAAGAGTTCAACCGTCTGCTGGAAGACGTACGTAAGGGCAGGCTCGACGCAGTGATGGTGTTCCGCTATGACCGTTTCGCCAGGTCGGTTCAAGCGCTGATCAATGCTGTAGAGGAGTTCAAGAGCCTTGGCATTGACTTCATCAGCTACCAGGAGAACACGGACACGACCACGCCGCAGGGGAAACTGTTCTTCACGTTCATCGCGGGCTTTGCCGAGTTTGAGAGCGCTTTGATCAGTGAGCGGGTGCGGGCTGGGATGTTGCGTGCCAAGAAGGAAGGGAAGCGAGTCAGCCGACCTCGGATCAAGAGCTCTCAGCAGGAGAAGATCGCGGAGTTGTGGGGGAAGAAGTGGTCTCGTCGGAAGATTGCGAATGAGCTTGGGTTGGCGTATGGGACGGTGTGGAACTACGTGAAGGAATTGCAGGCGAGGGTAGCCTAAAACCTTGCTAAACATTTTTGCACCTGTCCTACACGGGTAATCTCGGATTCGGCCCGGGGGTGGCATAAATCTAATGATTCTGGATACCCCAACAGCCAATCGCCGGATCTCCTTTATGATAGTTGCCTGCAATTTGGAACCCGCCCCAGCCGAAAAGATTGGGGCAGCTCGGGCTCAACCCTCTACAATCCCCTGAACATCGATGGTGATGCGCACCTCTTCGCCTACCAGCAGGGCTCCCGCTTCGAGCACCTGATTCCAGATAAGTCCCCAGTCCATACGGTTGAACGTCCCGGTGGCGCTAGCCGCAACACGGGAGTTGCCGTAGAGGTCGTTGATGGGTTCACTCGTTTCCACCTCTAGGGTGATGGGTTTTGCATCACCCCGGATCGAGAGGTCGCCGGTGACGCGGTACTTGCCATCGCCAAGCGCATCGACCTGGCTGCTGCGGAAACTCAGCTGTGGGTGGTTTTCCACGTCCAGGAAGTCAGCCGATTTGAGGTGGTCATCGCGCTGCCCGCCGCCGGTGTTGATGCTTCCTGCTTCGATGGTAGCTTCGATGCCGGTCAGCGCCCCATTATCGTCACTCTCAGCGCTGAAGGTGAAGCTATCGAACCCTCCGCGTACACTTCCGATGCCCATGGAGCGGACCCTGAAGTCGATCTGGCTGTGGGCGGGATCGGCATTCCATTTCATGTTCTCTCCTCGGGACCGTGGGTTGATGTTGGAGTGTCCCTACAACGAGTATGACCATGCGAATGCGGATAGACTCGTCGCTCTAGTTACGGTTTCATCCAAACGTAGAGATCCGTAACGGCGTTGGCTTCTTGAACGGGGGGCACGCTTCCCAGCGGACACAAGCATGATCGATGTACTCCCCGACGCTCTCTACGCCGTAATCCCGCAACTGCCTGAACTGGGTTTCAGGGTCTTGACGACCCTTGGCGACGGTGAGACTCGCACATAGATTACTGCTCGTTGGAACGCTTCTATCTCAAGGGGCGAACGGCCCCAACAATGCTTCAACGTCGATCTTTATCCCAACTTCATTGCCGACGACTATGCCCCCTTTGTCTAACTGGTCGTTCCAACTAGCCCCAAAGTCATGGCGGTTGATCCGGCCTTTCGCGCTGAAGCCAGCGCGTTTCAGCGGTCCTTTGTCCACGCCATCCTCCCAGTAGGGGGTGTCCCACTGGCCCTGGGTAAGGACGTCCAACGTGACCTCTCGGGTCACACCTCGGATGGTGAGGGTGCCAATCAGTAGGAACTCGTTCTCGCCAATGTAGGTGGCTTGATTGCCAGTAAAGATGATCTCAGGATAGTTGTCCACATCCAGAAAATCAGCGCTCCGGAGGTGCGCGTCACGATCAGGTTCGCCGGTCCAAATGTCCTTGGCAGAGATAACCGCCTCGACGGCTACGTCTGTCGGGTTATCAGGATCGATTTCTAGGGTGCCCTGAACATTCTTGAAGTGGCCCCGTACATTGGTGACCATCATGTGGCGGACGCTAAACTCAGCGGCAGTGTGTCCGGGTTCGAAGGTCCATATTTGTCTTGCCACGATTAATGATCTCCCAACGGAAATTGAAGCCTAGTGAACGGTATGGGGTCTCTCCTGCGGGTAGCTAACGGTTACGAGGATTCCAGTTGGGAGCGGTCCTAGGGGCTAAAGGTGTTTCTGCATGATGTCGACGAAGGTTCCGATGTAGTCGCCTTTGTAGAGCCGTCCCAGTTCGGCCATGACGGCTTCCCAGGTGACGGGCACTGCGCCTGCTTGGATGACGCGTTGCATGCCCCGGTTGTGGGCGTCGGCGCTGGTGCCACCGGAGGCGTCGGATACGGCGTAGACCTCAAAGCCGTCGTGGAGCATGTCGAGGGCCGGGAAGACGAGGCAGACTTCGGTCCACAGTCCAGCGATGATGAGCTTGCGGCGGCCGGTCGCTTCGACGGCCTTGCGGAACGCCTCTTCTTCCCAGGCGTTCACGGCCCTGCGGTCGATCGTATCGACGTCGGGCAGGATCTCCTTGAGTTCGGGGATGATGTCCTGCTGGTACCCGGCGTTCACCCCGATGGACGAGAGAATGATCGGCAGGTCGAAGAGTTTCGCGGCCTTGGTGAGGGCGACGACGTTGTTGATGAGCGTCTCGCGGATCTGGGAGTTGGTGCCTTCGACCAGGCTGGGTTGATAGTCGATCAGCAGCAGTGCGGCATTGTCAGCGGTGAGGAGGTGGTCGGTCTTGGAGTCTCGGACGGCTGCGGTTGCGGTGGTCATGGGGTGGCTCCTGGTTCTGCTGCCTCATGGGCAGCGGGTCGTGAATCGAAGGGGGTCGGGCGGTCTCTCGGGCGATCTTGCCTACATGGGGTCTCCTTTGCAGTTCATCAACGGTTTACGAAGATTCCGGCTGAGAGCGGCTCCTGGGTCGGTTTCGGGCTGCTATGACGAACACGACGGTGAGCAGTAGGGCCGCAACGCCGGCTACAGCGAAGGTGCCGGACAGGCCGAAGCGCCCGATCAGGGGCTGGGTCAGGATCGGTGAGAAGAACTGACCGAGGAACAGGGCGCTGGTCAGGCCGCCTACGGCCAGCCCGCGGAGGGCGGCGGGGGTGACCGAGCCGATCCAGACGCCGGTGTTGGGGGCCATGAGGCCGACCCCCAAACCACCGATCAGGAGGCCCGCGACCACCAGCCAGTAACTGCCGGTCATGGCGACAATGAAGTGGTTTAGGCCGAACATCAGAAAGATGAACACGAAGATGCTCTGGAACGACAGGCGGGCCTTCATGCGCTGGAACTGGAGCGCGATGAAGATCGACGCAAGGGTTTGCAACGACAGCGCCAGGCCCACTTGAGTGTTGCTCACCCCGCCCTGGGCGCTCAGGTGGAAGGGGATCTGCACAACGAAGACGAAGAAGATAGCCATGGCGAAGAAGGCCGCCAGGTAGATGGGCAGGAGGCGACCCAGCGGCAAGCGGGGCCGCTCGCTTGCTTGTTCTCGTGTTGGTTGGGGCCGCTCCCTGTGAGGCTCATCGAGCGCGAACAGCACGCCGGGGAGCACCACCAAGGCAAAGAGGTGAACGAGGAACGGCAGGCGCCAGCCGACGTCGGCGAGGAAGCCAGCGGCCAGCAAGAACACCATTCCGCCGAGGCCAATGAAGGCCCCCTGGTAGCCCATGAATCGGTTGAGGTCGTCGCCTTCGAAGTAGTCGAGGATCAGGGTGATGAAGCCGCTCATGATGCCGGCGACCGCCAGCCCGAGGAGTGCTCGGCTCAGCAAGATGGCCATCAGGGAATCCAGGAAGAACCCGGCTGTACCGGCCACGGCGTAGAGGAGCAGGGCAGCGGCCAGCACGGGCTTGCGTCCCCAGCGATCCAGCAGGATTCCGGCGAACGGGGCCGCGAGGGCGACGAGCAGAGCCGGCATGGTGAGGGTCAGGCGGACGAGGAAATCGGCGTTGGCGGTGTCCTGGAATGCCCTCGCCATGTCCGGTAGGGCCGGGGAGATGATGGTGGCGGCGAGCACGGTGGTGGTGCTGCCGAGGAGGATGGTCAGGTTTCGCAATCTCGTTCGGTTGCTCATGGTGCTCCAGACTCAACTTTAGGCGCGAGGGCTAAGGGAGTGGCTGCGTCTCGCTTTGCTCGAGAACGCTCCAATCCTGTTTCTGCGCCCACTGCTCGTAAGTGTGCCAGTTCACGTCCGGGAAGTCGCGGTGCAGACCCTCGATATCGGCGCTGTATCCGGTACGGTCGAACCACTCGTACATCAGAGCCATATCCTCAATTTTGGGGCGAAAGACATCCGGAGGGAACCCCTCATAGCGGAACTCGCGGCCGGTCGCCTCAGCCAGGATCGCGGCGGCGTCTTCGCCTGTCAGCTCGTCCCCGGCGATATCGAAGCGGCGACCGGTGACCTCTTCTCCCCGGTCGATAACGGCCGCGACGAAGGCCCCGATGTCGGCCACGGCGACCTGTTGCAGCGGGCGGCCGGCAGGCAATTCCATGGCGAGCTTCCCTTGACGCAGATCCGGCAGTCCCCAGGGCAGCAACAGGTTCTCCATGAAGAAGACTGGGGCGATGATGGTGAAGGGCACGCCGGAATCGCGAATGTGCTTTTCGACCTCAAACTTGCTGTCAAAATGGGGAATGCCAGTGGCCTGGTCTGCACTGCCGACCGAACTGAACACGAAGTGGGAGACCCCCGCGGCTATGGCGGCGTCCGTCATGGCCTTGCCTTGAGTGGTTTCGTGGTCGACGCCCCCTTCAAAGGGCGTGCTCATCGCATAGGCAGCGTCAACGCCCTCTGCAGCGCGCACCAGCGAATCCTGATCGGTTAGTGAACCGCCCTGGGTTTGATGGAGGCTCCGTTCTCCCTCGAAAGGAGAGAATGGAGCATGACCCGTTACGACCAAGAAACCAAAGATCGAGTCATCCGCATGTTCATGGAGCGTCGAGAAGAAGCGCCGCACGAATCACGTTCAGCCTCCTATCGGCGCCTGCATGACCTAACCGGCATCCCGGTCGACACCATGCGCGGCTGGGTAGACAGAGCCCGCATCGACGCTGGTGACAAGCCAGGCCTGACAACCACAGAGCGTGAGGAGATCAAGGCCCTCAAGAAGGAAGTAGCCGAACTCAAACGAGCCAACGAGATCCTCAAGACAGCCAGCGCGTTTTTCGCGGCCGCGGAGCTCGACCGCCGACTCAAGTGATGGTCGCCTACATCAACGCGTATAAGAACCTGTTCGGGGTCGAGCCGATCTGCCGTGTCCTACGGGACCACAACGTGCCGATCGCCCCGAGCACGTACTACGCAGCCAAGAAGCGGCAAGCATCCGCTCGCCAGCAATCCGATGAGCGTCTCCTGGAGGTCATTCATCGGGTGCACCGCGAGAACTTTGGTGTGTACGGCGTCCGTAAGGTATGGCACGCCCTCCAGCACGAGAGTATCGACGTTGGGCGTGACCAGGTGGCGCGCCTGATGAGAGTCGCGGGCTTGAAGGGCATGACACGAAGAAGGAAGGTCCGCACGACCATCCCAACGCCTAGCGGCGTCAGCTCGCCGGATCTGGTGAGGCGAGACTGGTTCCAAGATGCGCCCGACATCGTTTGGGTGGCGGACTTCACGCACGTGCTCACTCGTGAAGGGTGGGTGTACGTGTCGTTCCTGCAGGACGGCTTCTCGAGGCGCATCCTGGGTTTCACGGTCAGTACCGGTAAGAGCAGCGAGCTGGTGATGAGGGCTCTGGAGCAGGCTGTGAGCGTCCGGCGTCGAACCGATCGGCGGTTCGTTGCTGACGGCGTGATTCATCATTCGGATGCCGGCAGTCAATATACGAGTCTGGCGTTCAGCCAGAAGTTGCTCGATCATGGCGTGAACGGTTCGATCGGTCGGGTGGGCACGGCGTATGACAATGCGTTGATGGAGAGCACGATCGGCTTGTTCAAGAGCGAGCTGATCCACGCCAGGTCGACGAGTTGGTGCTCGAGGCAGGAGGTGGAGACGGCGACGATGCGGTGGGTGAGGTGGTTCAACTGTCGGCGGTTGCACTCTTCGCTCGATTACGTCAGTCCCGTGGACTTCGAGATGGCGTACACTCAAGCGCAGGCCATGCCCAGGCTGGCCGCGTGAGAGCAGAGTCTCCACGAAACCCAGTACGGTTCAAGTCCACTGTTTGGTTGCGTACACCCAAAATACACTCGCAAGCGGCAAGCACGATCACTTGCTGTCACTCGGTTAAAGAATCGTAATCCTTGCCACGAACGGGTCAGGCGAGTGGCACGACCGGAACGCAATCCGCTACGCTGGTGCCATCGCGGAGGAATGAGAGGGGTGAGAGCATGCCGCGTTTCGCCTACGGCACGTTGAATTGGGGAGGGGCCTTCCCCCTCGAGACGGTGATCGAAGAGATCGCCTCCACGGGCTGGGACGCGGTCGAGTTCTTCACCGAGCCGCTCGACTGGTTCGGCCCGCACACCCGGGTTCGCGGGGTGTTGGAAGGGGCCGGCCTCCGAGCCGCCAGCCTCTTCAGCAGGGCGACGCTGCCGGGCGACGAGGCCCAACTGGACCACCACCGGCGCCGGATCGACTTCGCCGCCGAGCTCGGCGCGACGGCCTACGGCCTCATCGGCGACACCCGCCTCCGCTGGCGCCCGCCCAGCGAGCAGGAGTACGGCTACCTCGCCCGCGCCTGCGAGGCCATCGCCCTCCACGGGGCGGAGCGGGGCGTCACCGTCGCCTACCACCCCCACGTCGCCTGCACCGTCGAGACGCAGGAGGAGATCGACGCCCTCCTTGCAGCCACGTCGGAGCTCACGCTCTGCCTCGACCCCTCCCACGTCGCCCTCGTCGACGAGGATCCACTCGAACACCTGCGCACCTACCGCGACCGGCTCGGCCACGTCCACCTCAAGGACTGGGCCCGGGGCGCGTTCACGGAGATGGGCCGGGGCACCATCGGCATCGACTTCCCCGCGATCCTGAAGCACCTCGATGACAACCGCTTCCCGGGCTGGGTCGTAATCGAGCAGAGCCGCAGCGACGTCTCGCCGCTCGAGAGCGCCCGGATCAACGCCGCCTACCTCACCGACCTCGGCTACGACATCTCGTAGGCACCCTAGAGATTCGTGACCCTCACCCTTGCGATCGGCGGCTGCGGCGGCATGGCCCGCAGGCACCTCCTGGGCCTCGAGAAGCTCAAAGGTCTGGGGCGTCTCGAGTTCGACCTCGTCGCCGTCGCCGACCCGGTGGAGGCGCAGCGCGAGGGCCTGGCCGACAGGGCGCGGGAGCTGCTCGGCCGCCGACCCGAGACCTACGCCTCCACCGCCGGCCTGCACGCCGCCCATCCGGACCTCGACGCGTTCGACGTTTCCACCTCCCCCGACACCCACGAGGAGGTCGGCGTGGAGGCCCTCGCGGCCGGCGCCCACGTCATGGTCGAGAAGCCCATCGCCCTCACCGTGGATCAGGGCCTGAGGTTGGTGCGGGCCGCCGACGAGGCCGGCCTCAAGCTCGCCGTCGCCGAGAACTACCGCCGCGACCCCATCAACCGGCTCGCCCACGCGCTCGTCGACGCGGGGGCCCTCGGACGGGTCTTCCTGGCCGTTCAGAGCTCCTCCAGTGGTGGCGAGAAGGTCATCATCACCCCCTGGCGCCACCGACGCGAGAAGGGCGGCATCGGCCTCGACATGGGCGTCCACTACGCCGACGTCCTCGAGTACCTGCTAGGCCCGATCGCCACCGTGGTGGGTATGGCCGAGGTGGTGGACGAGCGTCGGATCGATGAACGGGGCGTCTGGCACCCCGCCGACGCCGAGGACCTAGTGGTCGGTGCGGCCCGCTTCGAGAGCGGCGCGCTCGCCAACCTGCTCCTGAGCCACGCGGGCCGCGGCGAGGGCCACTTCCGCCGGACGCTCTACGGAACGGCCGGCACGCTCGATATCCCCCCCGACCGCACGGGCAGCCCCCTGAAGGTGGTGCTGCGCAGAGACGGTCAGGACGTCGAGGTTCCCGCAGCCGATCTGCTGGACCTCGTCCCCGACTTCACGCTGGACCGGACCACTGCCGACCTCTTCGGTGGGGTGCGCCTACCCTCCTACGACCTTCCCTGGGCTGACATCGACGCGAACCTCCTCGCCGTCGAATTCGACGACTTCGCGGGCGCCATCCTCGACGACCGCCCGCCCGAGGTGTCGGGACACGACGGCCTGCGGTCTCTCACCGTGATGCTCGCCTTCTTCGAGTCGCAGAATCTCGGGCGGGCCGTGGACGTGGAGGCTTTCCTCCGATCCGGAAGGGCCTGAAGCACTCTCTAACCCGAGCGCCCGAGGGTGCGCAGGCGCCTGGCTGAATTGTAGGGCCTGCGGGCGGCAGCCCGGGCTGCTCTGCTACGCAGGCGCATCCCCCCAATCGGGGACCTCCAACACCTTCCCACCCTCGGCCACGAGGCATCTCCCTCCAACCTCCCCCGTGTTCGCCCAAGACACGCCATGCGATGACCCCTCGGTTGACAGCGGTTATTCTGAAACAGGCGGAAGAACCCGGCGAAGAAGTCAACCCGTCGCTGGGGTCGAGCTTCCATCGGATAGGGGAGTGGCATGAACGACAAGCGTTACCGAGCAGCCCTCATCGGACTAGGCAGAATCGCCGACACCATCGACGACGAGACGGTGGGCAGCGGCTGGCTGGCCCCCTTCAGCCACATGGGCAGTTACCGGGACGTACCCGAGGTGCAGGTCGTCGGCGCCTCCGATCTGTACGCGGAGCAACGCGAAGCGTTCGGACAGCGTTGGGGAATCCCCGACGACCACCTCTACGAGAGCTACGAAGAGATGCTCGAGCGTGAGCGCCCCGACATCGTGAGCGTCTGTACCCACGTCGCGCCGCGAGCCAACGTCACCCTGGACATCGCGCGCATGGTGCGTGAAGGACGAATAGACGTCAAGTGCATCTGGGTGGAGAAACCGATGGCGGTCTCGCTAGCGGAAGCCGACGCCATGGTGGAGGCCTGCCAGGAGGCGGGCATCATCCTGATCGTCAACGCCATGCGCGCCTCGGACGTGTACTTCCGTCGAGCTCGGGCGCTCATCGACGAGGGCGTCCTCGGGAAGATGCTCCAGGTCACCGGGCACGGCAGCGGGGCTCTGGCGCACATGGGTGTCCACTGGCTCGGCGCGATGTGCGTCCTGGCGGGCGGCAGCGAGCGGGTGTCGTGGCTCGTGGGTGAAGCGGAGAGCGATGAGAAGGTGGCTGAGGGTGGGGATCTAGCCGGTAACGCCTACCTGGCGTTTGAGGACGGTGCCCGCGGGTTCTGCCGGATGATGCCGAGCGGCGCATCGACGTGGACGATCGATGCGATCGGCGAGCTGGGAACGATCCGCATCTACAACGGCAACGCCGGGTACGAGTTCGAGTTATGGAAGCTAGGGGAGTTCGTCGAAGGGGCCCGCCCGACGCCGGTGCGGCACGTTTTTCCTCGCCCCCAACGCATCTGGAGCGCCCAAGTGGGGCAAGTAAAAGATGCCATCGCGTGCATCGAGACGGGTAAGACGCCCAACTGTTCGGGCGACATGGGGAGGCACCTCCTCGAGATCGCGATCGCCATTCGTGAGTCGCACCGTCTGGGGAACGTCCGGGTGGATCTGCCGCTCGCCGACCGGAGCCTGGCGCTCGTGAGATTGTGGGACGACCGGCCGAGCGCGATCAAGAATCCCGATCGTCCTCAGCCGTCACACCTGCTCGCGGAGATCGCCAGGCGTGAGGGGATCGGGCAGCGTCGCCAGGATTCATAGCTGACTGAGCACGAGCGGTCGGTCGAGCCGGTGCGGAAAACGTAGCCCCAGGGGTAGGTGTGGAGACGGTTCTTCAGCGGCCGTCGCTCAGGCCCGGTCGTCTCCCCGCACCACCATCGGGGCGATACCCTTGATCCTGTTAACGTATTCGAAATTGTAGTCCTCGGCAGCCTTTTCCTGCTCGGAGGCGGCGTAGGTGCCAGGCGTCCGGGCGTAGCGAATATCGATGCTCCAGCGCACCGCGTCGCTCCGGTTCACCTTGCTGCCGTGAAAGGTCAGGTTCGAAAACAGCAGAATATCACCTACCGTCATCGGCATGGGAATAGGGGTACCGCGGGCCGCTACATCCTCGAACGAGCGCATCTTGTTGTTATCATCGCGAGCGCTGCCGATCAACTCCCAGCGGTTGCTGCCCGGGATGACGTAGAGGCAGCCGTTGCCTTCATCCACATCGACCAGTGGGATCCACACGGTGACGATGTGGGCGTGCTGGGAGGTCTTGCCGTAGTACTGGCTGTCCTGATGCAGCGGAACCGGTGACACCGTGCTGTGCGGCAGGCTGATCCGCAGATGGTAGCTGCCGTTGAAGCTGATGTGGGGGCCGAGCTGGGGCTCGAGGGCATCGGCGATGGCTTGGTGGTGGATCAGGGCGCGCAATTCCGGGCCGAGGGGTGGAAGATGCCACCCGCGAATACCGCGGGTGTCGCTGTCGGTGTGCAGCGCTGCCAGGCGTTGGCCGAAGGGCAGGTCCTGGTGGAGGGTATCGGTCTTCCCCTCGTCCAGCAGCGTTTGAGCGTAGACGCCTACCTGGTCACGAATACGGTCGCGAAAGGGTTCCAGATCGGCCAGGGGGATGGCGTGACGGACGAGCTGGTAGCCGTCTTGTCGGTAGCTGCTCGCCATGCATCATCATTCCACAGCAGCTGCAGATTTTCCACCGAAACGCTATCCGGAACGGCGCCGACGCAGACGAATTCCGTCTTGTCAATCCGTGACGGGTTTAATCGGAATTGTTGCGGTTTCTGAGTTTCCCGGGAGTTCCTCACTTTCAACGTCCCCTATCGTCAAGGCCATATCGCTCCTTACCCGAGGCAGCGACTGGGCTGCGTCTCCGCCGAGCGGGGACCGTGCGCCGCTGCCTGCGATGTAGGCGCCGAGCTTGGCGCCAGCAAGCGCCGACCTTCCAGACGAGATCA
Source organism: Trueperaceae bacterium (assembly GCA_963662295.1). Taxonomy (GTDB): domain Bacteria; phylum Deinococcota; class Deinococci; order Deinococcales; family Trueperaceae. Next base: position 1,358,946 of record OY759346.1, on the reverse strand, counting down.
TCGAGGATGGTACCTTGGAGGCCCTGTGGGGGGGCCGGGGCTTTCGACCGCGGAGAGACGCGGCTGCTACCAGGGAAGATAGCTCCCGAGCACGCCCCTTTGTGAGCATCGACGAGCGAGGAGGTTCGTCATTCCGGAGCCCACCACGCGCACCTTGCTCGTCCTCGACGAACGCGTTGTCGCCGGCACCGAGCGCCTGCGGCTCCGGCCGGGCCCGGTGGCGAAGAGCCCGCGGAACCCGCTGTTCGGCGAAGAGTTCTTCGCCGACCCACCGAAGCGGTGGGAGGCGCGCTACGACAATCTCTATCCAACTGTGATCTTCGACGACGGCCGCTTCCAGCTCTGGTACAACGTGTCCATCCGTGACGAATCGAGCGAGCAGACCCCCCTCGCCGAGCGGGTCCACACCCCCTTCCTCGGCGGCATCTCAGAAAAGGGGCTGCTGTATGCGGTCTCCGACGACGGCCTCGCGTGGACGAAGCCCGACCTCGGCCTCATCGCGTTCGCTGGATCGCTGGACAACAACATCGTCATGAGCACCGAGTCGCACGGTGTCCACGGCGCAGGGGTACTCAAGGACCCTCTCGACCAAGATCCCGCGCGCCGCTACAAGGCCCTCTTCAAGGCATTCTTCAACGACGCCAGGCCCGATCGGATGGCGACCGCGTTTTCTGCCGACGGCCTTCGCTGGTCCCAGCCGCTACCGTGGCCGGAGCACAGCGCCGCGGGCGACACCCACAACAACGCCCTGCGCCTCGCAGACGACGGGCGCTACGTGGCCCTCACCCGCGGCTGGGTGGGCGCAGCCGACGACCGGGTCCGCGTCGTCCTGAGAACCGAGAGCGAAGACTTCGTGCACTGGTCCGAGCCGGTACAGGTATTCCGGGGTGAGGACGCTCACGACCAGATCTACTCGATGCCGATGGTCCACCGCGGCTCCGGCTACCTCGGACTCCCGGCGATCTTCCACAAAGGTGACGAAACGGCCCCGGATTGGGACACCGTCGACACCGAACTCGCCTGGAGCCCGGATACCGTCAGCTGGAACCGGGTATGCCCGGGAGAGCCGCTCATCCCTCGTGGCGAGGGGAGCTATCCCGACGGTGCCTACGACTGCGGCTGCCTCTACGCGGCCGCGCCGCTCCTCATGGGGGACAGCCACTACCTCTACTACTACGGTGGGAACGGACAACACAACGCCTTTCGCGAGGGCACCTTCAATCTCGCCACCCTCCCGCGGGACCGGTTTGCCGGCTACCAGGCCGCGCGCAGCGAACGCGGCCGCTTGACGACGGCACCGCTCACCCTGGGCGCGGGTGGGCTCACGGTGAACGTCGACGTCGCCCGCGGGGGCTCCCTCAGGGCAGCCGTCGTCGACGAAACAGGTCGACCCATCGAAGGCTACGGCCTGGACGACTGCGTTCCGATTTTCGCAGGCGGCGTGGACGCGGCCCTGACCTGGGAAAAGCGTCCAGCCAACCTCGGCGGCCGCCGGGTGCGTCTCGTGTTCGAGCTGCACCATGCGACGCTGTACGCCCTATCGGGAACCGTGCGACTGGCCTGAACTTGCCGCGGCCTGAACGTCCTGCTGGGCATTCGGGGTCGAGTTTCCGGAGTGAATCTGCGCCCTCGCGCCGGGCCTTGACCGCCTCCAAAACCACGCGCTTGAGGCCCACCCGGCGGCGCATGTGCAGCCCTTCATTTGACACGACCCTGGCTCAAACGGCATGATTGTAGCTAACAACCCTTGAGACGCGGGCTCTGTCGTAATCGGGTCATTTTTCTACCGGTAAGGCGTCGCCATTGCGGAGAGAGTTTCGCTTTTCTATCGTTAGTTCGCAGGGCAGCTTGCTGCCTCCGTTCGGATCGAGGGTTTGGAGGTGCCCGAGGAAGGAATTGGATGATCCGCCTCAGACGCGTACCAGAGCTGGTACGAACCCTCTCATGGAAGGTTGAGAAAACGTGAGAAGAACCATCCAAGCCGCAACGGCCAGCCTCTTCTTGGCTGTAGGCCTGCTGGCTACCACCGTCATCGCACAAGGAATGTACACCCAGTCCCCCTACCTCGACGCGCGCGTCGCCAGCGGCGAGCTGCCTCCCCTCGAGGAGCGCCTCCCTACTACCCCTAATGTGGTCCAGCCGATCGATGAGGTCGGGGTGTACGGCGGCCAGTTCAACGTGTTCTCCTTGGGGAACCACCCGTGGAACGATCTCACCGAAGAGCCGTCCCGGGGTCCGTTCCTGCTGGAGTTGACGATAGACGGCGAATTCATTCCCGACCTCGCTCTCGACTTCGAGCAGAGCGAGGACCACACGACCTTCACGCTGCACCTGCGGCCGGGCTTGCGGTGGTCGAACGGGGATCCGTTCACCTCCGAGGATTTCAGGTTCAAGCGCGAAGATATGCGCGAGTTCGACGTCGCCTGGACGCAGTCACAATTCGGCACCCCCGAGGGGTTCGTCGAGATTCCCGATGACTACACCGTGATCATGCATCTCGGCGCGCCCATACCCAAGACCCTGCTGAACATGGTTCACTGGAAGGGCGGCGAATGGTCGCTGTTCCACCCCAGCAACTACCTCAAGACCTGGCATCCAGACTACAACGAAGACGCCGAAGCCCTGGCCACCGAAGAGGGCTTCGATTCCTGGCAAGATGCCTTCAATTGGCACCGCGAATTCAACCCGCTGAACGACACCAACAAGCCGACCACGGGGTTCTGGATGCCCGTGGAGTTCACGACCACGGCGCGGCTGTACGAGCGGAACCCGTACCTGCATCAGGTCGATACCGCCGGGCAGCAGCTGCCGTATGTGGACACCGTGCTCTCCCAGGTCGTCGATCCTGAGACGTACAACCTCAAGATCGTTGCCGGCGAAGCGGATCTCGCGTACGGCTCCGCCAACTTCGAGAACTTCACGCTCTACAAAGAGAACGAGGAAGCCGGCAACTACGTGGTGAACACCATGCCCTCGTTCCAGACCGGCGTGGCCGTATACTACTTCAACTACAGTCACCCGGACCCGGTGAAGAATGAGCTGTTCAACAGCGTCGCGTTCCGGCAGGCCCTGTCCACCGCAATTAACCGCGAAGAGATCAACGACATCGTCTTCTCCGGTTTTGGTGTGGGACTGCAGCACACGGTCGTCAGGAGCGCCTCGTTCTACCAGGAACAGTGGGGCACGAACTTCGCGGACTACAATCCCGACCTGGCGAACGAGCTGCTCGACGGCATGGGCCTGACCGAGCGCGACAACAACGGGATCCGCCTGGGGTCCGACGGCGAACCCATTTCGATCCTCATCGGGTTGTCCGCTAATATCTCCCCCTCCAGGTTGTCGTTGCACGAGCTGGTGAAGGAATACTGGGAAGCTGTCGGTGTCGGTGTGCTGCTCAGGGGCGTCGGCGCTTCCGCTGTCGCGCCGGCATTTGAATCCATGGAATGGGACGTCATCCCCGACAACGAGGATCGGGGCGAGATGTACGTCACCCTCCTGGATGAAACGTCGATTCAGGGATTCAAGAACTTCTACTGGCGAACGTGGCTCGATGCCAGCGCCGACGTCGCATCGGGAGAGAAGACGCTCGCTGACTTCGAGGGCGGGGTCCTGCCGGGTCGGGAACCGCCGGCCGAGATCATGGAGATGGCCAACATCTTCCAGGATCTTCAGGCGACCGTGTTCGGCAGCGTGGACTACCTATTCCTCGCCACCGAGTACTGGCAGCGGTGGTCGGACAACGTCTACACCATCGGAACGGTCGCGGAGACCCCGTTCATCTTCATCTCCAGGTCCAACATCGGGAACATCCCCACCGAGTTGCCGCCCTGGCTGGAGGGCAAGCTGGACCTGAACCACTTCGGTAACCAGTGGTACTACAAGCCCGAATAGCACCGCACGGCAAAGAACGGTACAGCGGTCCAGGGACGCCTCCGGAGACTATCCGGAGGCGTCCCCACTCTCTTCACCCCGCAGGCTTCCCCCCAACGGCGACCCGCGTTCTATGATGGCGCCTATACCGCCGCGCTTGACGCCGCAGCACTCCTGGAGGTCGCCATGTTGGGTATTCGCAGCAAAATCGTCATGCTCATCGGGTTGCTTTCGCTGATCTCGTTTGGACCGGCCCAGCTCGGCCTCCAGGCCTACGCCCGGCCAGATCTCGGCTTCACCGTCGGATACCCCAGCGGCTGGGAGGTCAGCGAGAACACCGCCGAGGGCGGCGAAAACTTCTTCGTGCTGGCCCCCGCGGTCGGCAGCCCCTCGTCCGGCGAGGTTGCCGTCGAGATCCTGCTCGGCACCGACGTCACCACCGACCTCGAGGAGTCGGTCGCCGACATCCTGCCGGAGATCCTGGCGAGCTTCCCGGGCCTTCAGGAGGTCCAGCGCGGAGATACCGTGGTGGCCGGACTGGCGGCCAAGATCGTCGAGGTCCGAGGCCTCGACAACCAGCAGAACGACGTTAGTTGGCAGATGGTGTTCGTACTCAGTGGCGACCGCGGCTACCTGGTAATTCTCGAGGCTTTGACGCCCACCTTGGCGACGCACCAACCGGTGCTTAACCAGGTGCTGGGCTCGTTCACGGTCACGCCTGTGGGGGCCCAGGGGCCGCTACCGACGCCACCTCCGGGCGACGACGCCCAAGCTCCGGCGCCCAGCGGGCAGCCCCAACCCAGCGGCGCGTACGGCCCGATCGCCATCGGTGGACAGGTCAGCGGCACCATGGCTGCCCGGAGCGAGGACAACCCCACCTTCCACACCTATGTGGTCACCGTGCCCGATGGCACCCCGAGCCTCACGATCGCGGTCGCAGGGAGCGGGGCCGACCTCGATCTCGCCATCAAGATCGGCGCCCCCATCGTCGACTACGACGACGTGGATTTCATCGACGTTACCGATACGCTCAACCCGTCACACACCATCGACAACCCGGCGCCGGGCCCGATCTATATCGACGTGCTGAATCTGGTCCCGAACCCGGCGGCCTACACCCTGTCGGTCGTCGTCGGCGACGGGGCTACCAGCCCGCTCGCGCCGGCCGCGCCGGCCGGTCAGAACCCGCTGGCCCCGGCACCAGCGGATCCGTTCGTCGGTACCTTCTCGGGAGACGATCTGGTTCTGGAACTGGTCGCTTCAGAGGGTGCCTATAGCGGCCGCTTGCTATTCGGCGGGCAGAGGAGTTTCCGGTAACCGCGCAAGCGTCGGTGAACGCCCTTAGCGGAACGTTTACCAGTAGCGGTAGCGGCTTCGCCTTTACGGCCACCCTGACCGGCTCGACGCTGGTCTTCGTTACCGACGGACAGAGCTATACGTTGCAGAAGAGCCCGTAAGCGCTGGCGGGTGGGGGAGAGCCCCTCAGCCGACGACTTCGCTCACGAACGCGGGCAGCTGGACCGACCCCAGCCCGAGCGAACCGTAGAGGCTCGGCGGAATGCCGATGTCGCCGAGGTACAGCCGGCCGACGGAACCGCCCGGTCTTATCCCGATCTTGGGCAGCGCGACGCTCATCGTTACGCCGGCATTCACCACCGCACCTGGGATCGAACCGTCGTCGGCAGACATGCCCGTCGGCGCGTCGAGCGAGATCACGCAGCAGCCTTCGTGCTGGTTGTTCATGACCGTGATCACGTCCAGGGTGCGGCCTCGAGGAGGCCCCTCCAGGTTGGTGCCGATAGCGGCGTCGACCACACACGAGTAGTTCATCCTGGGCATGCTCGACTTGACCCTGACGGTGTCGAAATGCCTGAGGTGCTCGAGCTCCTCCCTGGGGGTGCCCGAATAGTTCTCCGCCTCGTGGGTGGGCACCACCCAGACCCGGCGGCCGCGCAGGGCCAGCAGGCGGGCGGTAGCAAGACCGCCACTGCCGTTGTTGCCCCGCCCCGCAACCACCAGAATCGGCCCTTCGGGGGCGTGGATGTCGATCACCTCGACCAGATTGCGGGCGGTGTGTTCGACCAGCAGGCGGTTGTCGAGTCCGTACTTGCCGGTTGCCAGCATCATGATCTGCTGCATCTGGCCGGCGGAGATGTGCGGCAGGTCGTTCCAGGCCAGTACCGGGACGCTCATGCCTGCCCCACGAACTCCGCCCCTTCGAGGTCGGCCGTGGAGTAGACGTTGTGGACGTCGTCGAGGTCTTCGAGGTGGTCGAGAAAACGGACGACCTTGGCGAGATCGGCCGGGGACAGGCTCGTCTCGTTCTGGACGACCTTGGTCAGCTGGCTGATATCGGCCTGGTAGCCCGCCTGCTGGAGCGCCTCGGTGACGCGGTAGAGATCTGCCGGGCTGGTGAGAATCGTCAGCACCCCGTCCTCGACGGCCAGGTCGTCGGCGCCGACGTCGATGGCGAGCTCCTGGGCCTCGTCGCTACTGTCCGCCAGGACGATCAGGCCCTTGAGCTCGAACTGCCATGAGGTTCCTCCGGACATGTTCCCACCGTGTTTGCTGAACACGTGCCGGACCTCGCCGGCGGTGCGGTTGCGGTTGTCGGTGAGGGCCTCGACGAGGACGGCGATGCCGGCCGGGCCGTAGCCTTCGTAGGTGATCGTCTCGTAGTTCGAGCCTTCGGCGCCATCGAGCGCGCGCTCGATGGCCCGGTCGATGTTCTCCACCGAGACATCGTCCGATTTTGCTGCGGCCAGGGCGTTCTTCAGGTTCAGGTTGGCGCCGGGGTCGCCGCCACCACCCTCCCGAACCGCCGACTGGATGGCCCGGATGTGTTTGCTGATGACCTTGCCACGTTTTTGGTCGTTGGCCGCCTTCTTACGTTTGATCTGAGACCATTTGTTGTGGCCTGCCAAGGTCGGCCCCCTCCCGTTGGTGTGTCCCCATAAGTGTAGCGCATCCGCCAGGGATGCGCTCGGGCATGCGACCGGTGTTTCGCCGCTACTGGATGAACAGATTGGTTTCGGACACGTCGCGGACGGTGGCCGCGTTCAGCTCTACGGTGATGGTGCTGGTCCATTCGCCGTCGCCGCGCCTGCCCACGTAGGTTACCCGTCCGGTGTCGGTGGGCCTGTCGGTAAACGAGGCTCGGATGCGGTGGAAGCCGGTCGGTCTGTCGGCTAGGAAGACGAAACGGTCGCTGGGTCCCGGTAGCGCATTGACCATTCCGCCGACCACGGCCATGTTACGGGCAAAGGTGTAGACCCTGCCATCGGGGTCGATGGCGCTTAGGGTGATGTAGCCGCTCTGGTTGGCGAAGATTCTGAAGACGACCGGTTCGCCAATGAAGTAGGTCGCGCCGGCCCCTTTGCTCGGTTCGAACACGGCGATGATGTCGTGCAGTTCGATGCCGATAGAGATCCGGCCGCTGACGCCGGGTCGCAGATAGATGGTGCACCCCGAAAGGATAAGCGCGGCAAAGATTGTCGAAACGAACAGTCGGGCCTTCACGGTGCCACTGTAACACCGAGCCCCTGAAGCTGGCTGGGCAATTCTTCATCAAAGCGTCACCTAGCGCTAGGCCGAAACAAAAATTACACAAACAAGCGTATCGTGAATTTAATCACTAATTACTGTCTACCGGCAACTGCCACAACCCCCGTGCCGCCGGCCGCTTACTCGCTGAAGGTGGCGCGGTCGTAGATGGAGACGAGGTAGAGGAGATTGGACTGGTGGTAGCGTCCGCGGTCGTCGAACCAGAAGATATAGGTGCCGCTGGCGGCCTCGCTGCTGTCGCTGAGCGCAGCGGACGATCGGGTTACCTTGCCGTCGACGACCCCTTCGAACACGGGGCTGCCGTCGAGGCTGTAGAGGGTGATGTACATCCGGGTATTGGTGAAGTCCTGAATGCTCCTGCGGATTCTGTTCTGCGTTTCGTTGCGACACCCGGCCACTACCAGCAGCACCAGAATGACGGGTACGATCATCCAGCTACGAGTCACCTTGTAGACACCTCCCATCCGGGGTCGAAGCCCGGTCACGGTCTCACCATAACACCCGCGTCTGCAGGGCGCCGTCGGACCACGGGTCGCGTCGGCTTATCAACGCCACACTCACATAATGTATAGTACCTAACGGTGAGCCGGGCCCTTCAAAACCCCTATAGCGTGTTGGGACTCGACCGCAGCGCGTCGCCCGAGGAGATCAAGCAGGCCTACCGCAAGTTGGCCCTAACGTATCACCCGGACCGCAACCTGGACGATCCGGATGCCGGTGAGCGCTTCAAGGACATCACCGAGGCCTACGCCCTGCTGCGCGATCCGGAGAGCCGAGCCCGCTACGACCGGCACGGCCTCGACCCGCGCGCGGCTACCACCCAGACCGTCGACTGGCAGACGATCTTCCGGGAGGCGATGAACCAGCGCGGCGATTTCCCGGCCGACTTCGATCCGCACGGCCGGCCCAGAACCGGCAACGCGGTATTCGATACCTTTTTTGGCGCTGTTACCGGCCTGTTTCGCAGCGCCGGCCTGCTACCGGGCGAACACCGCCAGGTGACCCTCGAGGTACCGCTGGCTGTGGCCCGCGAGGGTGGCGTCATGCGGGTGCAGGTCGGTGGACCCAGCGTCTGCGCGACGTGCCGCGGAAGCCGCAGCTACCACGGCACCACCTGCCCATCGTGTCGCGGCCAGGGGGTCCGAGCCAGCGGCAACGCGGTCGACGTCACGGTTCCATCGTCGGTTCGCGACGGCACGCGACTCCGACTGTCGGGTCTCGGCGGTCCGGGCAATCCCCCCGGAGACGTGTTCGTAACCTTGGGACTCACGGTGCCACCCGACGTCTCCGTGGTAGGCAACGACGTCTTCGTAGAGCTTCCGATCACCCCTCTGGAGGCCCAGAACGGGTTCCGGACCGAGCTGCTGGGGGTGCCCGTCGACGTGCCCGCCGGTAGCAGCAACGGCCAGAAGCTCCGCTTTGCCGGGGCCGGACTTTCGGGAGGGTCCATGGTGGTGACGGTCCGCCACGACGTGTGGCGCGGCCTTTTGCGCGCGGTTCGAGGCTGGTTTGGAAGGACGAGGTGACGAACGGGTTATGAGCGAGGACGTCGAGCGAGAGGACACCGTGGTAGACAAGGACAAGCCGCTGTATGTCATCAGTGTGGCGGCCGAACTTGTCGACATGCACCCCCAGACCCTGAGACTGTACGAGCGCAAGGGACTCATCGAACCGAGCCGAAGCGCAGGTAAGACCAGGCTCTATTCGCAGCGCAACATCGAGCAGCTGCGCGAGATCCGGCGCTTGACCCAGGAGCTCGGCGTCAACCTCGCCGGCGTCGAGGAGATCATCAAGCTGCGGGCCCGGTTGGGCGAACTGCAGGACAATATGGAGAACCGCATCACCCGACTGCAGGGCCAACTCAAGGGGCATATCGATTCGATCCGCGGCGCCCTTCCGCCCGGCGACGACCCAGCCGATCGTTAGCCGCGCCCGGCGAGGTATACTCCAGCTGATGCCCACACGAGGCCAGCGGTCGCTGCCGCGCATCCACGCAGGCCGGCCTGCCGTGACCAGCTCCACCAGAGCCGATCGATCGTATTCGGAGCAGCGCCCGCAGCCGTGAAAATCTCCTCGATCACCGTGGCCGGCTTCAAGAGCTTCGGAGATCGCACCTCGATAGAGTTCGCTCCCGGCGTCACCGCCCTCATCGGACCGAACGGTTCCGGCAAGAGCAACCTCATCGACGCCCTCAAGTGGGCGACCGGCGGTGGTCGGGCCAGCAGCTACCGGGCCGACGACAAACGCGCCCTGATCTTCCACGGTGCGAGCGGCAAGCGCAGCATGGGACTGGCCGAGGTCGAGGTCGAGTTCAGCACCGACCACGGCAGCACCAAGGTCGCCCGGACCCTCGACCGCGACGGGCTCAGCAAACTACGCCTGAACGGTCGCCCAGCGCGCTTCATCGACGTCGAGGAGGCCCTTGCCGGCAGCGGTCTGGGCCGGGCGGGGGTATCGGTGATCGGCCAGGGCGAGGTCGGTCAGGTGTTGATGGCCGATCCCGAAAAGCTCCTGGGGTACGTCGCCGAAGCTGCCGGTGTGGCCAAACTCAGTGGGCGGCGCAGCCTGGCCGCGGCCCGCCTCGACACCGCCCACCAGCATCTCGAGCGCCTCCTCGACCTGGTTGGTGAACTCGGCTTGGTGGTCGCGCGGCTGCAACGCGAGGCGGGCGACGCCAACCGCTACAGCGCCCTGGAGCGTGAGGGCCTGCTGCTCCGCTTCACGATCGCCGGCCGCCGCCTGCTAGGCCTTAACCAGGAGATCGCCACGCAAAGCGCGAAGCGCGCCACGCTCGAAGACCAGCTCGAACGCGGTCGGGGCCTGCTCCGCAGCGCTGAAGAGGCGCAGGTCACGGCGCGCGCCACCCTGTCGCGCTCCGAGGTGCTGCTGCGCGAGGCCGTCGCCGAAACGGAGCGACGTCAGGGCGACCTGCGCATCGCCGAACAGCGACTTCGCGGCCTCGAGTCCCGCCATCAGAGCATCGCCCAACGCTTTGAGCGGATTCGCGAGGAACATACCGCCCTCGAACCGGGCGGGCAGCCCGAGGCTCCCCACGGAGACGCAGAAGCGTTCGCACGCATGGAAGCCGAGGCCGCCACCGACCTCGTGGCGGCGCGCGCCGTTCTCGAAGCCAGAGAGTCCGAACTTGCGGCGCACGAGGTGCGGCTCGAACAGCTACGCCGGGCCGTTGCCGGCGACGCCGAACGGTCCGCCATGGCGCTGGCCAGGCGAACGGAACTCGGCCGCCAAGGTAGCGAGATCGACGCCGCCCTGGCGGCGCTGGCTGCGAACGCCCCGGTCGGCGATAAGAGGCTGGCGGCGAAGACCAAGAGCCACGCTGCCAAGATCGAAGACCTCCGAGCTGCGGTGGTTGTGGCCACGGCGGTAGCCGACGAGTCGACCGCTAGCCACAACGAGGCGGTGGCCGAAGCCACCGTGCTTCAGCGCGACGTCGCCCGCCTGCAGGCCTCGTTCGAAGCCCGACGCGGCTACGCGCAGGGGGGGCGCCTGGCGCTGACCTCAAGAATCGATGGTGTCGTCGGATCGGTTGCGGATCTCCTCGAAGTACCCGAACACCTCCGGGAGGCGGTCGGTGCGTCGCTCGGCCGCCGAGCCGAAAATATCGTGGTGGAGAACACCGACATAGCCGAAGCCGTCCTCGAGCACGTGCGCTCCAAGGGCGGCTGGGTAACGGTGCTGCCGCTCGACCTGCTGCGATCCACTAGGGCCACGCGCTTCGATGCCTCGAAGGTCGCGGGCGTCGTGGGGCTGGCGAGCGAGCTGGTGCGTGCCGAGCCCCGCTTCGAACGCGTGGTGGGAATGCTGTTAGGCAACGTTCTGGTCATGGAGGATTTCGAGCGGGCGGTGGCGCTGGCGCGGGCGCACCGCTCACGTCCGCGCCTGGTGACCCTCGCAGGTGACCTGATCGAAGTGAGCGGCGCCATGTCTGGAGGCCGCCCGCTCCGACGTGGGCAGGTGGTCGGCCTGGCCGAGGATCTCCGCGGCGCCGAAGAAGGCGCCGCAGCCGCAGAGGCCGACCGCGACCGAGCTGCCGCTTCCAGGACCGAAGCCGGAGGGGCCCTAGAGGCCGCCCGAAAGGCCCTGGACAGGGCCGAGCGACGGGCCGCGCAGCTGGCCGAGACCGCCCGCACGCACGAGGTCGAGCGGGCGCGCTACCAGCAACGGCACGACGATCTGACCGCCCGGCAGCTGTCTCTGGACCGGGCATTGCCTCCCGCCGACGAACCCGTACAGGAGGTTGGCGCCGACCCGGTGGAGCTAGAGCGGCTGGTGATCGCCACCGCGCACGTCCGCGAGGCCTGGACTGCGAGTTCGGACGCCTTCCGCAGGGCGGGCGAGGCCCACCGGGCGACCGAGCGCGGAAGGCTGATTTTCGAAGGGGAGCAGCTGGCCTACCGCGAGGCCGCTTTGCGGCACCGGTCGCAACTCGAGCGCGCGGCCTCGTTGCAGGCCCTCGAGCAGGAACTCGGCCGCGAACTCGAGCAGTTGGAGACCGACAGAGGCGCAGCCGCAACCGAGGTCGAGGCGGCCGGCGCCGCCCTGCCCAGCGGCCTGGACCAGCGGCAATCAGAACGTGACGCTGCCGAGCGTTCCTTACAGGCGTCGGATCGAACGCTACGCCGCCTCACCGAAGAGCAGGCCGCCGTGTCCCAGGAGCTCGAGGCGTGCCGCCTGCAACTCGCCCGCCGGGGCGCCGCGCTCGAAGCGGCCGACGAGGATCTTCAGGCATTTCCTGACGGTCTCGAGGAGCTCAACGTCGGGGAACGGGCAGCCCGCAGCCGCCTACGTGACGTTACCGCTGAGGTCGAAGAGATCGGCCCCGTGAACCATCGCGCCGCCGACGAGTACGAGCAGCACCGGGAGCGTCTCGAAACCCTCCAAAAGGATATGGCCGAGGCCGAGGCCGCGGCAGCCGAACTCGAGCACGTCCTCGCCGAGATCGACGGTGAGACGACGCGGCGGCTCAACGCGTCCAGTGCGCAGCTCGATTCGCTCTTTCGGCACCACGTGCAGGAGCTGTTCGGCGAGGAGGCCGTCGGGTCGATTGAGGTCGAGCGCGACGAGGGCCGTCCCGTTGGGCTCAGGATCCATCTGCAGCCACCCGGTAAGCGGACCCAGGCGCTGGGGCTGCTGTCGGTGGGGGAGCGCACCATGGGCGCGTTGGCATTCCTGTTTGCGCTCATGGCCGATGAGGATGGCGAGGGCCTGCCGATGGCGGTGCTCGATGAGGTCGACGCCCCGCTGGACGAGGCGAATATCCACAAGTACTGCGCCTTCCTGGAACGGCTCGCCATCCGCGGGACACAGTTCGTGCTGGTGACACACCAGAAGGCCACCTTCGAGGTTGCAGACGTGCTGTGGGGCGTGACCACCGAGCAGGGTGTGAGCCGGGTGTTCAGCATTCGCAAGGAGGAGGGTCTCGAGATCGAGTGACGGCGCTCGACCTGGCGTTCCGAATCGAACAGCTCGAGACGGTCACCTCGACGCAGACAGCGCTCTTGGAGCGCCTGCTCGCGGAGGACGACATTCATGGCCTGGTGGTGCGGGCCCGGTCGCAGACCGGCGCCTATGGGCGCCAACAGGACGCGTGGCAGGCGGGTGCCGGGGGCAGCTACCAGAGCCTCGGTATCCGCGACGGTGGGCCGACCCGGCTGCAGGTGCCGCTAAGCGCACTGGCTATCGGGGTCGGCATCGCCCAAGCGTTCCGCGAGTACGGCGCCCAGGTGGATGTCAAATGGCCGAACGACCTCTGTTACAAGCGGAAGAAGCTGGGCGGGATCCTCTGCCAATACCGCAACCGCCACCTCCTCGTCGGGGTCGGGGTCAATGTCGATAACGAAATTCCTGCCGGCGCCGTGGGGCTCCGCGGATGGGATCTGGATGCCGTTCATGCCTCGGTCCTGAGGGGGGTGCAGCGGGGTCTTGAAACGTTGCTCGCGGGCCTGTCGCTGGCCGACCGTTTCGCGCCGCTCGACGCCCTGGCAGGATCGCATGTCACGGTTTCGGTCCCCGGCGGTAGCACGGTCGTAGGTACGGCCGCCGGCATCACGGACGAGGGCGCCCTGGTGCTCGACACACGCCGTGGCCGACAAGAGCTGTTCGAGGGACACGTCGCGGAAATCGTCTGGAGAAGACCGCCCTGATCGAAACAAAAAAGGTACAAACATAGTTATCGTGAATCTTTTCACTAGTAAGCAAACCGTGCAGTAATAGGGTAGAGGATCACAGTACCCGCAGCTACCAGTCTTCGAGAGCCGTACGGATGCGCTCGGTATTGCGTTTTGCGTAGCCGCGGGTGGTGTTCACGTCGGCGTGACGCAGGTGATCTGCAACCTGGCCCAGATCGCCCACAGCTTCGTAGAGACGGCTGCCGGCAGCGTGCCGCAGGCCGTGAACCCCACGACCCTGATAGCCGACGCCCGACCGGAGGCACAGCAGGCGAAAGCGTTCGCGCGTCTGATAGGTGCCCCAAGGCAGCACCGTGGCGCCGGAGCGCGGGGCGGTGGCCAGTACGGCTGCCAGCCTCGAGGACAGCACCACCGTATCGCGCTTGCCGCCCTTACCGTGGCGCACCACCAGTTCGCCTTCGGCGAGCCGCAGGTCCTGCCAGGCGAGCGCGCACATCTCGGATATTCTGAGCCCGGCATGGGCCCCGAGCAGGACGATGAGCACCTCGGGACCCACAGCGACCTCGAGCAGGCGCTCGACGTCCTCGGCGCTATAGGCGCCACGTTTCTTCCATTGGGGCGTCTTGTCCTTGGCGACCTTGACGTCCGAGAACGGCACCGCATCCGTGACTCCGCTCCAGCGCAGCGCCCGGTAGAGCATCCGCGCCGCCGAGAGCTTCACCTGCACCGTGGCAGGTTTGAGCCGGGTCTCGAGCTGGCGGATCCACAGGACCCCGGCATCGGTGGTCGGTCGAACCAGGTTGAAGCCTTGCCAGGCCTCGAGCAGGTCGGCGACGCCCCGGCGATAGTTCTTCAGGGTGTTTGGCGATACCCGCACGCCCTGGGAGCCGTGGAGGATCAGGTAGCCTTCGGTGAGCGACCACAGGTGGTCGAGATCGCGGCTGTTGGCGGCCTCCATGGCGAGCCGTCTGCGATCGGGCGCCGAGAGATTGACCCAGGTCTCGGCGCGGGCCATGAGAGTGCCGGTAAAGCGCTCGATGGCGGCGGTTTCGGGCATGGTTCAAGTATACCCAGACAATATCCCTTGTCTGGTATTTTTTCATTTTTCGCCGTTGAGCTGCGGTCTCCGATCGGCCTCACGGAGGGCGGCCTCGAGATCATTCGGCCGGCGGTGGCGTAGAACGTACGCTGAGACCTTGTCGGTTGCGTTGCACTAGGGTCACCTTGCTATAGGCGGATACCGCCAATCGGTTTCGGTGCTGGCCTGGTGTACCTGGACACGCGCCTAAGCTTGTAAAAGAAAGCCTTTGCGTTCGTCTGGCGGATTGGCACTTAGCGGCTAGGCCCCAACCCGTCGGCTCGGAGTCAAAACGAGCCGACACCGGGGCTGCTGGCGCACGACGGTCACAAGAGCTCCAGCGGACACGTTGCTGCTACCCGCAGCGGATCGACCGTCGTGCGGTCTCGAGGCGCTAGCCCGGACCACGCGGACCACCCTCTGTTCAATACCTAAGAACCAAAAATCGAGGTCGCGACCCCTGAAGGTATGTTAATAGTGAAAGAATTCACGATAGTAATGTTTGTACCTTTTTTGTTTGAACGTGGTTCGGCGAATTCAGATCGCCGAGTGTCAGACGGAGCGATGGCGCGGACCGCTCGAAGAACTCCTGAAGCGCCGGGTTCTCCAGGGTTCGTTGCTGAAAGTCGCCAGGGCGTGGGCGACCATCGCCACCTGATGGCTATGCTCCTGCTGTTCTCCTGGCGGGTGTTTTGCAGCGGGCCCCAATGACCGATGGTTTTCATCTTAGCCAGATAGCCGAAAAAGTGGCCCACACACCGGGGGTAGCGCGCCAAAAAGTATGAAACATACCATTGACGCTGAAGCCCCCCGCTCCGTACGCTTCAGACACGAGGAGGCACATGTGAAGCGTCTTTCCTGGTTCACTCTCGGCACCCTGGTTCTGCTCCTGGGTGCTTGCGCGCCAAACATACAGGTGCAGGACAACATCCTTCCTACACTGATTTCGGTTACCGTCCCGACCGGCGGCACCGGAATGGTCGTGCTGCAAGGCCGCTATTTCGGTGACGGCATGAACGGGGCCTCGCCAAACAGCTACGTCATCGTCGGGGCCGACATCGCCGCTGGTGGCGGCCTGCGCGTCACCCCCGCCAGCTGGAGCACCACCCGCATCGAATTCGGTGTCCCCGAAGGTGGAGGCTCTGGATTTGTCTACGTCGTGGTCGATGGCGTGCTCAGCAACGGTATACCCACAAACCTGCCGTAAGTCGCTTGTGCCGTATAGCCGGGGCCGCCACAGCGGCCCTATTTTTTTGCGTGAGCACGTCTGCGTTCACGTTCAGGCGCAAAGGCAGCGGTAGACTCTCTTCATATGAAACTCAAAGCTCCCAAGGGAACCTTCGACATCGTTCCTGGCGACCGGCCCCTGCGGCACAACGTGCTTGCTAATACCAGCGCCGTGATGGCGAGGGCGGCGGTCGAGGAGTTGTCACCGCCAATCTTCGAACACAGCGAGGTATTTTCGCGAGCGGTTGGGGCGACATCCGACCTGGTCGTCCAGAAGGAGATGTATACCTTTACCGATCGCGGCAACCGCTCCTTGACGCTGAGGCCCGAATTCACCGGTGGCGTCCTGCGGGCCTACATCGAACACGGTATGCACACGCTGCCGACACCGGTAAAGCTCTGGAGCCACGGTCCCGTGTTTCGGGCCGAGAACGTGCAACGAGGACGCTTCCGGCAGTTTCACCAGATCAGCTGTGAACTGATCGGCCTCGAGACACCCACCATCGATGCCGAGGCCATCGCGCTCCTGGTTACCACCCTGAGCGCCTGCGGGCTGACGGGCCTTAGCCTCAGACTGGGCTCGGTCGGCGACCCGGGCGACAGCGAGCGCTACAACGCGTATCTGCGGGAGGCGCTCACCCCTTCGCTGGGCGAACTGAGCCCGGCCAGCCGCGCGCGGCTACAGCGCAACCCCATGCGCATCCTCGACAGCAAGGACGCAACCGACCAGGCGCTCCTCGCCGACCTGAAGCGTCCCCTCGACTTTCTGAACCTGGAGGCAGGGGCGCACTTCGAAGGCGTCTGCCGACTGCTGACCGCCATGGACATCCCCTTCGCCGTAGACCGCGCTGTCGTTCGCGGCCTCGACTACTACCGCCGGACCGCCTTCGAAGTCCACCACGGCAGCATCGGGGCACAGTCGGCTGTGGGCGGCGGCGGGCGCTACGACGGTCTCATAGCGCTGCTCGGCGGTCCCCCCCACCCCGGGGTCGGCTGGGCCCTAGGGATCGAGCGCTTGCTCGACGCCCTCACCGAAGAGGGCGTCGCGGCCGAGCGACCCCCTGGCCCAGAACTCTTCTTGGTACCGCTCGACGAGCTGGCGCTCGCGGAGGTGGCCGCCCTGGCCTTCCGGCTGCGTGGCGCCCACCGGGTTTCGTACGGGTACCGGCCCCGCAAGCCCGGCAAGGGCCTCGCCGAAGCCGCCCGCTCCGGCGCCAACCTGGCCGGCCTGCGCGGGGCTGCCGAGCGCGAGCGAGACCTGTACCGGGTCAAGAACCTCGAAACCGGTGAACAGCGCGACGTCGCCACCGCCGACCTCGAGGCGCTGCTGGCTACGACCTGATTCGGGCCGGGCTGGTATCATTGCCGCGACGATGGAACGCACCCACCGATGCGGCGACCTCCGCCACGAACACGCTGGCGCACAGGTCGTGCTACAGGGCTGGGTCAATCGGCGCCGCGACCTTGGGGGCCTCGTGTTCCTGGATCTACGCGACCGCAGCGGCCTGACCCAGATCGTCGTTGAGCCGGGGAGCGCCGCGGCCTTTGCGGCTGCGTCCGGCACGCGAGCGGAATTCGTAGTGCAGATTGCGGGTCAGGTGCGGCTGCGTCCGGACCAACAGCGGAACCGCACGATCGCGACCGGCGACGTCGAGGTGGTAGGCACCTCGATTACGGTGCTGGCCGAGTCCCAGACCACCCCCTTCCTGGTCGATGGCAGTGCCGGCTCCGAAGACGTGGGTGAGGAGTTGCGCCTCAAGCACCGCTACCTCGACCTCAGGCGCCAGGTCACCCTCGAGCCGTTGCTGATCCGCCACCGGCTCACCAAGGCCATCTGGGACTTTCTCGATGCCGAAGGCTTTATCCAGGTCGAGACGCCGCTGCTGACCCTGTCGACGCCGGAGGGCGCCCGAGACTATCTGGTTCCGAGCCGCGGCGGTGGCTTCTACGCCCTGCCGCAATCGCCGCAACTGTTCAAGCAGCTGCTGATGATCGGTGGGATCGACCGCTACTTCCAGATCGCCCGCTGCTTTCGCGACGAGGATCTCCGCGCCGACCGCCAGCCAGACTTTACCCAGCTCGACATCGAGATGTCCTTCGTGGACCAGGACGACATCCTCGATCTCAACGAACGCCTCTTGGCGCACGTGGTGCCCCAGGTGATAGACACGAAGGTAGCTACGCCGTTCCCACGGCTCAGCTACCGCGACGCCCTCGACCGCTTTGGCAGCGACAAACCGGACCTGCGCTTCGGGCTCGAGCTCACCGACGTCAGCGAGCTGTTCGCCGGTTCTGCCTTTCGTGCCTTCGCGGAAGTCGTGGCCTCCGGCGGGGTGGTCAAAGCTCTGGCTGTCAACCAGAGCGAGGTAGTACCCCTGTCACGCAAAGGCCTCAGCGCCCTCGAAGACGAGGCCAAGCGCCATGGCGCCAAGGGCATGGCCTGGCTACGCCGCGACAGCGCCGACGTAAAGGGCCCGATTGCCAAGTTCCTGAGCGACGAAGAGCGCGACGGCGTCCGCGCCCTGGCGCCTTCCGAAGGCGATCTGCTGCTGCTGGTGGCCGACGCCTGGAGCACGGCCTGCACGGCGCTCGGGGCGGTGCGGCTGATGCTACCTGGCATGCTCATGCTGCCTAGGCCGGACCGTGACGAGCTGTCGTTTCTGTGGGTCGTGGACTTCCCCTTGCTCGAAGCCGACGACGGTGGCGGCTATACCTATATGCACCACCCCTTCACACGCCCGCGTGAGGAGGACTTGCCTCGACTTGGCAGCGACCCCGGGAGCGTCCGCGCCTGGGCCTACGACCTCGTTCTCAACGGGCACGAAGTCGGCGGGGGCTCGCTCCGGATCCATCGCCACGACCTCCAGCTCGAGATGTTCCGGGCCCTCGGAATCGACGCTGACGAAGCGCAGGCGCGGTTCGGGTTCTTCCTCGAAGCGCTGACCTATGGGGCGCCCCCTCACGGCGGCGTCGCCTGGGGGCTCGACCGCCTCGTCATGCTGCTAACCGGGGCGCCGAGCCTGCGAGACGTCATCGCGTTTCCCAAAAATCAGCGGGGTGCGGACCCACTGACGGGCGCCCCCGGTCCCATCGACGAGGCGCAGTTGGCGGACCTGGGGCTGAGGCTCTTGGACGGTGGCTCATGATCCCGCTGGTGGTATTCGATCTCGACGGCACCATGATCGGTTCCAGCGGTACCGTCGAGGCATGCATCTACGAAGCGGTCGACGTCGCCTTGGAAGCGGGCGTGCGCCTGGTGGTAGCGACCGGCAGGCCCGGCTTCGGTGTGGCCCGTAAGGTTGCCGAGCGGATCGGACCCACCAGCCCCCACATCTTCCAGAACGGCGCCCACATCGCCTACCTCGACGGCCGCAACCTCACGGTGTCCGCGCTCCCCGAAAGCGCCTCGCGGCAGATGATCGAAGCCGCCCGAACCCTCAATGCACCGCTCGAGCTCTACACCCCGACAGATCTGTTCGTGGAACGGCAGACGCCCTTGTCGACGGCCCACGCCCGCATGCTCGGTGTGACCGCTATCGTCCGCGATCTCACCAGCGTGGTCAACAAGGAGCCCGTCATCCGGGCCCAGTGGCTGGTCGGCAGTCACCAGCTCGAAGCGATCGAGGCCATCACCACGGACGGCTTCGATATCGGCGTGGCAACCTCTCCGGTGATCACCGACACCCTGTTCGTGAGCGTGACGCGCGCCGGCGTCACCAAAGGGAGCGCCATCGAGATCCTCTGCGACAGCCTGCGGGTACCGCTCGACAACACCATGGCTGTGGGCGACTCCATCGGCGACCTGGCGATGCTCGAGCGGGTCGGCGTCCCGGTGGTGGTCGCCAACGCGGCGGCGCCGCTACTCGAGGTGGCAACGCACCAGGTCGCTGGGGTCGATGACTGCGGCGCGGCCGAAGCGCTGGCGCTCGCCACCACCCTAGCGACCTGACAACGGTCCGGCCAGCCGGTACACTCCTGAGTTATGGACACCATCACCATCGAACAGCTGCCGCATCACCACGGCTCCATCGTCACCGTGAACGGCTGGATCACCGGGGTGCGCAGCAGCGGCAAGATCGCCTTTCTGCAGCTGCGCGACGGCAGCGGCTTCGTCCAAGTCGTCGCCCCCCAGGCCGACCTGGACGATGCGACCTTCGACCTCGCCAGGCACCTGCGGCAGGAGACCGCCGTCGCCATCCGTGGCCAGGTTCGCGAGGACCCGCGCTCCCCGACGGGGGTCGAACTCGGTCTCCACGCCCTGCGGGTCCTGGCGCCAGCAGACAACTACCCGATCAGCCCCAAAGAACACGGTGTCGACTTTCTTCAAGAGGTCCGTCACCTGCACCTGCGCCACCGGCAGCCGTGGGCGATCATGCGGATCCGTGACGACCTGATCCGCGGCATCCACGACTTCCTCGGCGACCGGGGCTTTGTTAAGTTCGACGCCCCCTTCTTCACCCCCAACGCCGCCGAGGGAACCACCACCCTGTTCGAAATCGACATCTCCGAAGAGAGGACGGTCTACCTGTCGCAATCGGGGCAGCTCTACGCCGAGGCGGGCGCCATGGCGCTGGGCAGGGTGTACACCTTCGGGCCGACCTTCCGGGCCGAAAAGAGCAAGACCCGGAAGCACCTCTTGGAGTTCTGGATGGTCGAGCCCGAGGTGGCGTTTCTCGATCACGAAGGGAACGTGGCGCTGCAAGAGGAGATGCTGACCTACCTCGTGGGCCGGGTACTCGAGCGGCGCGCCTACGAACTCGAACTGCTGGGCCGCGATCCCACGGCGCTCGAGCCTGCGGCCCAGGGCGGCTACCCGCGAATGACGTACGACGAGGCGCTCGAGCTGCTCGCCGACGCCGGCCTCGGCCTCGACTGGGGCGAGGACTTCGGGGCCCCGCACGAGGCGGCGCTGAGCGAACCTTTCGATCGACCGGTCTTCATCGAGGCCTGGCCGGCGCAGACCAAAGCGTTCTACATGGAACCGGTGGCGGGCGACCCCAGCCGCGTGAAGTGCGACGACCTCATCGCCCCGGACGGGTACGGCGAGCTGATCGGAGGGTCACAGCGGATTCACGACCCGGAGCTGCTGGAGCGTCGGATCGAAGAGCACGGCCTGCCGGCAGACGCCTACGCCTGGTACCTGGACCTACGCCGCTACGGAAGTGTGCCCCATTCGGGGTTCGGGCTCGGACTGGAACGGACGCTGGCCTGGCTGACCGGGGTTCACCACCTGCGCGAGGTCATTCCCTTCCCGCGCACCCTGACCAGGCTCGAGCCCTAGCTCACAGGCCCGTGGGCACCGCCAGATGGCCGAGGGGCGCTGGCCGCGCCTCGCCGGCTACCAGGAACTGGACCGAATCGACGCCGTTGCGCAGCAGCGTCTCGCGCAACGAGGCGACGATCTGCCGTTCCTGAGCGATGGTCAGCGAGACATTGGACTCGGCGAAGTCGAGCACCGCGGCCTCGAGCCGCCGATTTTCCACGAGATACACGGTGGGGGCCGCAAGCGAGGCGGGCCACACGCCGTCGCCAATCAATTCGCTCCGCAGGGCCTCGGTGAGGGCCGTCAGCCTCGAGGCTGGATCGGGGCCGTGCTCGAGGTTCACGAAGCGTGGCCGCTCCAGCCCGGAGCCGTCGATGATGATCAGCCGCAACTCCGATGTGAGGGGCGGGGCGCTGGACCCGGTGGTGGTCTTGAACGACCGGAGCTCGCCCCGCTTCAGGGCGGCGGGTCCCGTCAACAGTACGAGTGAGGCGGCCAGCGCCAGCAGGCCGACGACGATCTGCGGCCGGGCCAATCGGTTCAACCACCGCATGTCAATCGAACCCCCCACTCCCGAGCAGCGAGGCCAGCACCGACGCGAGCAGCGGGGCCAGCGCCGCGCCGGCCAGGTCCTCCGGGGAGAATTCGAGCATCAGGCCGCGGCCGCCCGAACCGCTGAGCACGAATAGCGGCACGCCCAGACGCTCCTCGACCAGGTAGCCGCCGGCCTGCGAAAGCTGGAGTTCGAGGCTTCGAGCATAGCGGCGGCCAACCTCGAGGTCCGGCACCAGTCCCAACAGCACCTGCCGCCGCACCGAATCGGTGGGGTTGTCGGCCAGGGCGGCACGGGCGTTCTCGCGGATGGCGAGGCTCAGGCCCGCTTCATCGGCAGCGTCATCGAGGAAATAGACGTTGAACCTGCCTTGCTGGAGCCCCCCAGCATGCACCGAAATGAACAGGTCCGACCCCACTCCGGCGGCCGAACGGGAGTCCGGCGGCACCGCCAGGTCGCCGTTGCGCGTCACCAGGACGGACATCCCGATGCGCTCGAGGGCGGTCGCCAGGCGGTTGCCAAAATCCAGCGCCAGCGCCGCTTCGGACCCCAGGGCCGGGAACTCGAGGCCGGCGTCCGTGCCGCCGTGACCCGGATCGATGACGACCACGGCGCGTACCCGTTCGGTGGGCGCGTCGTCCGCCCCACGATCCATCTCGATCACCAGGTCGAAGCCCCCGTCGGCGGCCGGCAGTTGGAGGAGACGGTAGCCGGTACCGGGTCCCAGCACGATGCGAATGTCGAGCAGGCGGTCGCCGGGGATGACGTCGGCCCGCACGTACAGGGAGCCCTCATAGCTCGCGGCGCGGGCGACACTGCCACGCCCGATGCGTATCTGAAGGGTCTGCAGCGGCTCATTGAAGAACGGTTGCACCGAGGCGGGCGCGGACAGCCTGAAGATCAGACGCTCGCGGGCACCCAGCCTAGTGCTGGTAGTGTCGACGAGGTGGGCCGTCGGCAGGACGGCGACCACAGCGTTGCGATCGTCGACGAAGGCAGCGCTGCCGCCAAAGGCGAGGATGATCGGCTGGACCGGCAGGAAGATATCGCCGTTCACATCGACCGCAGCGGGCGAGGCGAGGGCGGCGCCATCGAGCGACAGGGCCTCGCTGACCCCGGCGGCCGAGGCAGCGTCGGGGGCCACCGCGACCTGCAGCAAGCGACCGCCCAAGGTGAGGGTGGCGCTGGTCCGGGCGACGTCGATCACCAGCTCTGCTCCCAGCGCCAGGGCGAGAGCCCGTGCCGGGGCGTACGAGCGGCCCTCGATCAGATCCGATGTGTTGCCGATGACCTGAACCCCATCGACGAAAAGATCGGGCTGCGCCAGCCCGATCGACAGGGCAAACACAACCAGCGCAGGGATCGTTCGCAACCGCGTCACCGTTCGCGCGCCCGTTCCATCTGCCGCTGGGCGTCCTTCTCGGCCTCCGAACGGCGCTTGTCGTGGCGCTTCTTTCCGCGGGCGAGGGCGAGCTGCACCTTGACCCAGCCGTCCTTGAAGCCGAGTTGCAGCGGCACCACCGTAAGGCCTCGTCGTTCGAGGCCGCGCCGAATCACCGCGATCTCCTTGCGTTTGAGGAGCAGCTTTCGGCTGCGCAGCGGCTCGTGATTGTTGTAACTGGCCTGCCGGTACGGCGGGATGTTCATCCCTTCGAGGAACACCTCTCCCCCATCCACCCGGGCAAACGCCGCTGCTATCGAGCCCTCGCCCGAGCGCAACACCTTGACCTCGCTACCACGCAAGACGATACCCGCCTCGAATCGATCGAGCAGTTCGTAGTCGTGGTGCACGCGTCTGTTCCGAAGCATCGTAGCCGTCCTAGACCAAACACTATAGCGTCTGGTTGCTGCTAGCTTATTAGTGAATCATTTCACGATACGTATGTGTGTGAAATTTTTGTTTCGACGATCGGTCTTCCTCCGTCGGATCACTCCAACACCGTCCCGACATCGCGCGGATCGACGTCGAGGCGGATGCCGGCGCCGCGGACCGTAGGTCCTAAAACGGGCAGCAACCGCTGGAAGGCCGCGGCGCTGTCGGAGCGGACCAGCACGTGGTACGTGTACCTGCCACGCACGCGGGCAACCGGGGCCGGGGCCGGGCCCAGCACCTCGTCCGAGGTCGCTCCCGCCGTGCTCAGCCGCTCGATCACCTCCTGGGCCGCGCGTTGGGCAACGGGGGCCTCACGGGCGCTGATCTGGATCTTGGCCAAGTGGCTGAACGGCGGGTAACGAAACTGTCGGCGCCGCTCGAGAATGTCGGCCAGGTAGCGGTCGACGCCGGCGGCGACGGGGGCCGCTAGAGCCGTTACCACCGGGTGGTCAGGCTGGAACGTCTGCAGCAACGTCAGGGGCACCGGCCCGCCGGCGAGCTCCGGAAGCGACAGAACCAGGCGCAGCGTCTCCTCTTCGGCCCGGAAATCGGAGATGTTCATATGGGTGTCGAGCAGCGCCACCGCGATGAGCGCCAGCTTCGTGAACGGCGGCAACCGCAACACCGAGGTGGTGCCGACGAGCACCCCGGGTTCGCCGGCGCGCAGCGGCGTGAGATCGTCATGCCGATCGCTGTCGTAGCGCAGGACCGTCAGCGAGGGCAGCATCTCGCGCACCGCCTGCGCGATCCACTGCGTTCCCGGCCCGCGCAACGGTCCGAGCCGCTCCTGAGCGCAATCGGGGCACCGCTCCGGCGGCAGCTCTTGGTGGCCGCACTGATGGCACCGCAAGCGGCGCTCGGTATGGTGATAGCGGAGCGCGAGGTCGCAGTTCGGGCAGCCCGCCGCGTAGCCGCAATCGGGGCATCCCAGAGCAGCCGAGAAGCCCCGACGGGGCGCCAAAATCAGCGCCTGCCGACTCCGTTCGGCGACCTGTTTGAGAACCCGCATGAGATCGCTACCGAGCGGCCAGTTCGCGGTCCCGCCGAGATCGGCCACGTGAATGCGCTGGCGGGCTCGGGGCAGCGTCACCTCGACGAGGTCCGCAAGCGAGGTGGTCTCGGGGCTGGCCACCACGTCGCAGAGCACCGCAGGGGCGTCGCGAATCCGGGCCAGTCGGCGGGCCGCATCCGGCACGAACAGCCGCGCCCCGGACAGCATTTTGAAGCTCCGATTCGAGGCTTCGAGCACCACCACTCGACCGAGCTGCTCGAAGGGCGCCAGCAGCGCCAGGAACGTTCCCACCAGCACCCGAGGGGGGCCGTTGCGGATCTGCTCCCACACCTCGTTGCGGACGTCGTCGGACGTCTCGGCCCGCAACACCGACAGCGGGACGTGTTCCATCAGCACCGATGCCGCCTCTTCGAGCACCGGCCGTTCGGGGGCGAGCACGAGCACGCCCGTTCCGGCCGCGAGATCGCGCTGAAGCGTCCGGATCAGAGCTGCCAGCCGGTCGACCCGGCGCCCCCCGGAGAGGCTGGTGACCGCCGCGTGGGCGAGGACGCCGCTGTGGGGCTCTACAGAACTGTGAGGCGCGGCCGGCGCCTCGATGGTGGGCGGACGACCGGCGGGCAGGTCGCGGTAGGCGGCGTAGCCTTTGGTGACCAACGCCCGCCCGGCGCTTACCGGAACGTCCGCCTCTCGGGATAGCGCGGCTGCGCTTGGAAAACCGCTGGGGACCGAAGCGAGCAGGGCCAGGGCCTGGCGCTGGGTGGCCCGGTTGGACCCCGCCAAGTCGCCGTCGGCAGGCCGGACCCCGACGAGGCGCCGCTCGGTTCGAACGGCGAACTTGGCCCGCTCGACGATCAGGCCCTGGCGCCGCACCACGTCGAGGGTAGCGGCGTCGAGGTGATCGGCCTCCAACCACCGTTCGGGCGCCAGCTCGAGGTCGGGAAAGGGGGCGAGCAGCATGATTTCATGTACCAGTAGCTCTCTGAAGCCGATCGGCGCAAGCGAGCCCAGGATCACGCCGGGAGGGGTGGCCGTCCGTTCGGCCAGTTCGGCCACCAGGGTCACGCCGCTCGGGTGGACGAACGGTCTGCTGTCGAGCCAATCGACGGCCTCTTTGTAGTCGAGCGCCTTGCCCGCGGGGATCTCATCGATCGCCGTGACCAGACCGATGCGGATCGCACCTTGCCAGGGCACCGCAACCCGACTCCCGACCGCACCCAGCGGTCTGTCGAGCGGGGCCAGGAAGCGAAGCGGCGATAGCGGCAGCGGGAAGAGCACATCGAGCGCCGTAGGCACGGCTCGAGTCTACCGCGGACGCCCACCGGCAGCAGGCCCGGGGGGTACAATCTCCAATGTGACCAGCGATCGCTACCGAGAGGCGGGCGTCGACCTGACGGCCGCCGAAACCACCGTCGAGCGGATCGGCAAGGCGGTTCGCTCCACCCACGACGAACGGGTGATCTCCGAGCACGGCTCCTTCGGGGGTCTGTTCCGTCTCGACACCCCGGAAGCCACCGAAACCCTGGTGGCCAGCTCCGACGGTGTCGGCACCAAGACCAAAGTGGCGACGGCCCTTGGGCGCTACCGCGGGCTCGGCGAGGACCTCGTCAATCACTGCCTTAACGACATCCTCACGCAGGGCGCGGAACCGCTGTTCTTCCTCGACTATTTGGCGAGTTCGAGACTCGACCCACAGGTCGTCGAGGAGGTGGTCGCCGGTATCGCCGCGGCCTGCCGGGCGAGCGGCATGCCGCTCCTCGGAGGGGAAACCGCGGAGCTGCCGGGGGTCTACCGGGCGGGAGAGCTCGACATCGTGGGCACCGTGGTGGGGCGCCGGGCCTACCCCTACCTGAGCCAGGTGCGGCCGGCCCGGCCCGGCGATCGCCTGCTGGCGCTCGCTTCAGGCGGCCTTCAGACCAACGGTTTCAGTCTGGCCCGCACGGTGCTCGAGGGCCGCTACCAGCAACCGTTCTCGGGGACCACGGTCGGCGCGGCGCTGCTCGCCCCGCACCGGAGTTTCCTCACAGCGGTGCGGCCGCTGCTGACGGCCGGCATTCCGGTGGGGCTCGCCCACGTCACCGGCGGCGGCATCCCCGGCAACCTGCCCAGGGCGCTGCCACCGACCGTCGGGGCGAGGGTACACCTGGGCAGCTGGGAGGTACCCGAAATCTTCGCTGAAATCGAGCGGCAGGGAGCGGTGCCCCCTGCCGACATGCGCGCCGTGTTCAATCTCGGCGTCGGTTTCATCGTCGTCTGTCCGGCCGAGCGGATCGGCGAGGCTCGAAAACGCTGCCCCGAACCGCTCAGCGAGATCGGCGAGGTGGTGGCCGCACCGGGCGTGCGCTTCGTCTAGGGGGAACCGCCGGTCAGGCCCCGCACGTCAAGAAGGAAGTTGCCTTCGGACGGCAGCATGATGGTCTGGATCGTGGGGGCGAGCCGCTGGGCGACCTCGAGTTGGATGATCTCCGGGTTCTCGCGGAGCGCCGCGCCACGAAGCCGAAGCGCTTCGGCTTCACCCTCAGCCCGGGCTACCTGGGCGTCGCGCTGCCCTTGGGCCTCGATGACCAGCCGTTGGGCCGTGATTACGGCCTGCCGCCGGCGGTTCTCTTCGACCTGGACCTGCTGCTCGGCCGCCTGCTTCTCCTCGATCGCATTGGTGATCGACTGGGGAATACGCACGTCGCGAAGCAACACCGACAGCACCAGCACGTTGTCCGCCGACAGCGCCTCCCGGAGTGCGGCCTCGATAAGCTGCGCGACCTGGGTGCGCTCGGTCGAGATGAGGCTCGCCGCTTCGAACTGGGCGATGCTGTCGCGGATCTGGCTGCGCACCTCGGGACGGACACGGACCTGCTCGTACGACGGCCCAATGTCCTGGTGCAACCTCGCCACCTCGGTCGGTGCGACCTGGTAGAGGATGGTGGCGTCGACGCTGATCTCGAGTCCCTCGGACGATCGCGATGAGATCTGGTCGCCGGTGCTGCTCGACAGCGTCAGTTCCTGCTGACGAATGTCGTAGAGGGTGACCTGCTGCAAAAACGGCAGCACGATGTGGAACCCTTCGCCGAGCTCCCCGTCTTGAACCCCGCCGAAGACGTTGAAGACCACCCCGACGTTGCCCGCTGGCACCACCACGAAGGCGCTCGACAGGAACGCCACCAACACCCCCACGACCACGGCGGTGCCACCCAGGGTGCGCAGCTTCCCCTGGCGACCCTGGACCCCCTGAACGATCAGCACCACCCCGAGAACCACGATACCTATCCCAATAAGAACCAACAGAGCCATGGCTACCTCCTGTACCGAGTGTAACCGGCTTTGCTCGCCTTCAGGGTGTTTCTCGCGAGGGTCGGAATCTACCCAGGGGACCTGCAGCCGTCTGGCGGGCAGCCGCCGTGTCGCTGTCTCGCGGGTTCAGAATCGGCAATTCTACACTGAAGACGCTGCCCTCACCCAGGCGCGACTCGACCCCTACGGTGCCGTCGTGCTGGTTCACGATCCACTTCACGATCGCCAGGCCGAGCCCGCTGCCGTTGCCCCGGGTGGAGCGCGCCCCATCGACGCGGTAGAAGCGTTCGAACAGGTGCGGGATGGCCTCTTCGGGAATGCCAGGACCGTCATCGAGGATCTCCAGAATGGCGTTGGTTCGGGTGCGGTAGAGGGTCAGGGTAACGTGCCCGGCCCCGGCGTTTAGCGCGTTCAGCACCAGATTCAACACCACCTGCTTGAGGCGGGCGGGATCGCCGAGCACATCGAGCCGGTTGGCCGGCGAATTTACCGCGATTTCGGCGTGGCCGGCGACCGGCGCCAGCTCCATGTGGACCGCCTCGAGAATGTCGACCAGATTGGTGGGCTCTCGCTGCACCGTAAAACCCGCGTCGGCCCGGGCCAGCTCGAGCAGGTCGTTGACGAGCTTGGCCATCCGCTCGGCCTCGCGGCCGATGACGGTAAGCGAGTCGACCTGTTCGAGGCTCGGACGCGTTCGGCGCAGCAGGTAGCTGGCGTGGCCGACGATGGCGGTGACCGGTGTGCGGAGCTCGTGGCTGGCGTCGGCGGTGAACCGTCGTTGGGTCTCGAACGACTCCTGTAGGCGCTCGAGCATCCGATTGATGGTGACCGCGAGCTCACGCATTTCGTCGTCCGTTCTGGGCACCGGCACCCGCTGCGAAAGATCGCGTCCGGTAACCCGCGACGCGGCGTGGGTGACCCGTTGTACGGGACTGAGGACCTGCCGTGACAGCAGGTAGACGCCCAGCCCAAACGCCACGAAGGCGAGGATCACCGTCAGGCCGAGGTCGCTGGCCAGCTGATCGAGGATGTTGCCCGTGTTCGCGGCCGGAAGACCGATCAGCACGGCGGCGGTGAACGCTTGGGTCCTGCCCGGTAGATTGAATTCCAGGGAGCCGATGTCGGCCAGGACCCGCAGCTCCCCGCCGTCGGGCAGCGCCACCTCGCCGGTGACCACCCCACCTTCGATCAGCTGTCGCAGGGTGGTATCGGGTAGCAGCTCCACCAGCGATACCGCCGAGGGGTTCGGAAAGCCCTGCTGGTAGTAGGGGATGCCGTTGCGGATCAGGTCAAGATTCGGGCTGTCGGCGCCCACCGCTCCGAGGATGACGAACTGGTAGTAGGCGTTGGACGGGAGCTTCTGGAGCCCGGCCACCACGTAGCCGCGCTGAAGATCGATGAGGGCCTGCCGGGCCCGCTCCTCCAACGCCTCGTTCAACGACGAATCGGTAAGAAGATAGACCGACACCGCCACCGCCGAGACGATGATGGCGAAAAAAGCGCTATAGAAGAGTGTTAGCCGTAGCCGTAGCGACATGGCCTGCTGCGCCTACTCCTCCCGGAGCACGTAACCGACCCCTCGAACCGTATGGATCAGCCTGCGCTCCCCTTCACCCTCGAGCTTACGCCTGAGGTAGCCGACGTAGACATCGACGACATTGCTGCCCCCAGTGTATTCGGGCCACACCTTCTCTTCGATCTCGAAGCGGTTGAAGACCTTTCCCGGATTGCGGGCAAACAGCTCGAGGAGTTCAAACTCCTTGGCCGAAAGCTCGATCCGGCGGCCGTCGCGAAACACTTCGCGCCCGTCGAGGTTCATGACCAGATCGGCCACCCGGACCTCACCGGTGACGGCCGGATTGACACGTCTCAGGTGGGCCCGCACCCGGGCCAGCAGCTCCTCGATCGAAAAGGGTTTGACGAGGTAGTCGTCGGCGCCGGAATCGAGGCCGGTCACCTTGTCTTCGACGCCGTCCTTGGCCGTGAGGATGATGATCGGGGTGTTGCTGGTCTTGCGAATGCGCCGCGCCACTTCGAGCCCATCGAGCACCGGTAGCATCAGATCGAGTACCACCAGATCCGGGTTGAGTTCGCGGAACTTCGACAGGCCCGTAACGCCGTCGTAGGTCACGACCGTATCGTAGCTCTCGGCCTGGAGTTCGAGGTCGATGAATTTGGCGATCTCTTTCTCGTCCTCGACGATCAGAATTTGCGGTTTTCGCTCCATAGTGCGAATTATCGCCTACCCTAAGATGAGAGGGTTGACCGCATTGTGAAGCGAACATGAGAAGTTAGGCCGCCTCCGGCATGGGCGGCCTCTCCCCTTCCCCTGAACGCTAGCGGGCGGTACACTGGCGGCTACCGGTCCCGGTGGGACCGCTATGAGATCGAGGTGTTGGCTATTGTCCGACCGTGTCGCTATTTTCATCGACGGCAGCAACCTGTACAACGGGATGCGGGAGAACCTCTCCAATACCAGGGTGAACCTGAGCGAGTTCATTCGCCGGCTACGCGGCGACCGCAGGCTGTTTCGCACCTACTACTACAACGCCCCCCTGACCAGCGACTACGATGAAGACCTGCGCGAGGGCCAGCACCGCTTTTTCGAATCGCTGCGCCGGATACCCTACGTCACGGTTCGGCTCGGACGCCTCCACCGGCGCCCAGACGGCTCGCTGGTCGAGAAGGGGATCGATGTGGCCATCGCTGTCGAGTCGCTGTCGCTGGCTCACCAGGACGCCTTCGACGTGGCCCTGCTGGTGAGTGGCGACGGCGACTACATAGAGCTGGTAGAGGCCCTGAAACGCCTGGGCAAACACGTCGAGTGCGCCATGTTCCGCAATCAGTCTGCCGGCATATTGCTCGAATACGTCGATCGCTTCACCCCGCTCGACGAACTCGACTGGTCTAAGGTCCTGTTCTGAGGTCGGGTCCGTCAACTAGGGCGAAACGGGGCCAAGACGGTATCGAGTCCCTTCGCCTCGTCGACGAACAGCTGGAGATGGGGAAAGGGGATTTCGATCCCGTGCTGATCGAGCGCCGCCTTGCCGGCCTCTAGAATCTCGGCGCTGATCCGGGGCTGGCCGGGGATGTCACGCGGCTGCAGCCAGTAGTACAGCGTCAGGTTGACCGAGGAGTCGCCGAGCTCTTCGAGCAGCACCGTGGGGCTGTGTTCGCCGCCGGTCATGACATCGGGGTGGGCCGTCAGGACCGGCATCAACACCTGTCGGGCCCGTTCGCACGACTCTTTGTAGGCGATGCCGATCAGAGCGGCGACCCGCAGCGGTCCGCCGGCGCTCAGGTTGATGATGTCTGCAGACGCCACCGTGGCGTTGGGGATCGAGGTCATGATGTTGTCCCTGGTAATCATTCGGGTGGTGCGGAGGGTGATCAGTTCGACCCGGCCCGTCTGGCCGTTGAGCTCCACCCAATCCCCGATCTCGAACGGCCGCTCGATCAGCAGGGTGATGCCGGAGATGAAGTTCGACAGCGTCTCCTGGGCTGCGAATCCGATGGCGATGCCCACCACGCCCAGCGCCGTTATCACCGCCAGCACATCGACGCCGTACTGGCCCATGATGGTCACGAACGCCAACGAGGCGACCAGCACCGCTAACACGTTGCGCAGGAGCTGTTCGAGCGATCGATCGAGCCCGGTAGCCCGCACCGCGTTGCCCAGAAAGCGGTTGATCAGGAGCCAGCCCAAAAAGAACAGAAAGGCGAACAGGGCGACCACGGCGGTGTCGGAAAGAAAATCTCGGCTGACCCCGAAGCGCGACATGATCGCCAGCCCCCCGAGCACCAGGAAGGTATACCGGAGAGCCAGAACCAGCGGCCGAGACAGTTCGGTCGGTACCCTCGCTCGCGTGGTGATCAGCCGCACGGCGCGCCGGAGCGCCAGGTAGACGACCCAGAAGATCAGCGCCAGCAGCGCGGCGACCACGATCCTCTGGATCAGGTCGGCAAGCCCGCTCGTAAGGCCGCCGGCCTCGCCCGAAAAGAGGCCAAACGTCTCCTCGAATCCACCCACCAATTCGGTCCATATCTCGCTGAAAAAGGCCTGCACGGAGCCACCACCCTTCTCTTCTAGTGAATTATTTCACGATGCTGTTGCTCGTGAAGTTGTTATTTCGGATGTGTCCAGCTGTCGATTCGCTGTTGCAGCATCGCTTCGGAAACCACCTCGATCCCCAGCTCCGTCGCCCGCTCCATTTTTGTGCCAGGTTGCGCCCCGGCTACCACGAACGACGTCCGCTTGCTGACCGAACTGGCGACGCGGGCACCGTGCCGCTCGAGCTCCTCGCGCAGCGCCTGGCGGGGGCGAGTGAAGCTGCCGGTCAACACCACCGTTGCGCCCTTGAGGGCGTCCCCACGAGCGTCTCCACCCTCGGGATCGACGCCGAGACCACGCAGCTGTGCCAGCTGGTCTACCATCGCCGGCACATGCAACCCTTGGTAGATGCCTAGCGCCGTCGTTTCGCCGATGTCCTCGAGCTCCGCGAGCTTCTCCTCGCTGGCAGCGAGGAGCGCATCGAGGGAGCCGAACGACCGCGCCAACAGCTCTGCCGTTCGGCGGCCTACGTGGGGCAGCCCCAATCCCGTGATGAAGCGGGCCAGCGATTTTGTCTTGGCCTTGTGGAGTTCGGCGATGAGCTTGGCGGCCGAGACCTCGGCGAAGCCTTCGAGGGGCGTGAGGTCCTCGGCCTCGAGGCGAAACAGATCCGGGAGCGATCGCACCAGACCCTGCTCGATCAGCAGTGCGAGGGTCTTTCCCGCCAGCCCTTCGATGTCGAGCGCCTGGCGCGACGCGAAGTAGCCCAGCTTCTGCACGATCTGATCCGGGCACTCCGGATTCACGCAGCGGGCGTTGGCACCGTCGATCACCAGCGGCGCATCGCACGAAGGGCAGCGGTCCGGAAAGACATACGGCGCCGCGCCCGGCGGTCGCTCCTCCGTTAACACAGTGATGATTTCGGGGATGATGCCACCGGACTTGTGCAGCAGAACCCGGTCGCCGACGCGCAGATCCTTGGCGGCGATGAAACCTGGGTTGTGCAGGGTCGCGCGCGAGACGACGGTGCCCTCGAGCTGTCGGGGCTCCAACTCGGCAACCGGGGTGATCTTGCCGCTGCGGCCCACCTGCAAGGTGATGCCGAGCAGCCTGGTAGCGACCTCTTCGGCCGGAAACTTGTAGGCGATCGCCCAGCGGGGCGCCCGCGAGGTCGCCCCCAGCTCCTGCTGCAAGCGCAGCTCATCGACCTTGAGCACAACCCCGTCGGCTTCGAAATCGAACGACGGCCGCGCCTCGGTCCAGCGCTCGAGCAGCGCTGCCACCGAGGGCAGATCCAGCACCTTTTCCCGGACCGGATTGACGCGGAAGCCTAGGGCCTCAAGCCGTTCGAGCAGCTCTTCCTGGGTGGCCACGCCGACCTCTTCGGGCGCACCTACCCCGTAGAAATAGGCCTCGAGCTTGCGACCGGCGGTAACCTGCGGATCGATCTGTCGCAACGCCCCCGAGGCGGCGTTGCGGGGGTTCATGAAGGCCGCCTCGCCCTGTTCGCCACGCTCCTCGTTGAGGCGTTCGAAGGCGCGCTTGCCGAGATAGACCTCGCCACGGACTTCGAAACGCTCCGGCACCCCTGCGAGCGCCTTGGGGATGCCCTCGACGGCGACGAGGTTCCGGGTGACGTCTTCGCCCTCGACGCCGTTGCCGCGCGTTGCCCCCCAGGCCAATTGGCCCCGGTCGTACACGAGATTGATCGAAAGTCCGTCGATCTTGAGTTCGGCCAGGTACGCGAGGGGACCCTCAAAGGCGAGGGTGCGCCGCACGCGCGCTTCGAAGGTCTCGAAGTCCGCCGTCGAGAAGGCGTTGTCGAGCGACAGCAGACGATTCGGATGGCGGACCGTGGGGAAGCTCGCCTGCGGCTCGGCACCGACCGTCTGCGTGGGCGAATCGTCGGTTACCAAGTCTGGGCGGTCGCGCTCGAGGCTTTTGAGTTCGGCCAGCAAGGCGTCGTATTCGGCGTCGCTGATATCGGCGTCATTCTCGATGTAGTAGCGGTGATTGGCGTCCCTGAGGATGTTACGCAGTTCGAGCATGCGGGCGGCGACGTCCATGTCCATTGCGGAAAACTATAACGCACAGGGGCACCACAAGCCGTGCGCTGGTAGCAGGCCGCGAAGGCCGGCAAGGGCCGTCGTGGGGCACGACCACTACCGTGAGCGAACGGTCTCTCTATGAAGGCATTGACGGGCGTTGATGAAGGCTCTACTGATGTTTGCGGAGGGCTCTGTCGGATCGAGTCGTGGTATACTCCCGGCGGGTAATACCTAGCACCCTACAAGGAGGATTCATGCGCAAAGTTTTGATGATCGTTGCTGCCGCTCTACTCAGCGTCTCCATTGCCCAGGATTACGTCTTCGGGATCGTGTTCGATGCCGGAGGCAAGTTCGACGGCTCCTTTAACGAGGGTACCTGGCGCGGATTGCTGCGCGCCATCGACGGGCTAGACAGCTACGAGATCGACCTGATCGAATTCGAAGGAACGCCCGACACCTCGGCCCAGGGCCACCGCCAGATCGCAGCTGAAGGCGCCGAGCTCATCGCCGCCCCCGGCTTCTCACAGGCCGATGCGGTGACCAATATCGCCAACGAGTACCCCGACACCAACTGGGTCCTTATCGACGGCGTGTCGGACGCCCCCAACGTGCGCAGCGTGCTGTTCAAGGAGCACGAAGG
Organism: Trueperaceae bacterium; assembly: GCA_963662295.1. GTDB lineage: Bacteria > Deinococcota > Deinococci > Deinococcales > Trueperaceae. The sequence goes on along the minus strand of OY759346.1, from coordinate 1,324,333 downwards.
CAGCTTCCTGGTGGGCTTCATCGCCGGCACCATGAGTCAGACCGGAACGGTCGGCTTCGTGGGAGGTATGGACATTCCGCTGATCCGGAAGTTCAATCTCGGTTACGAAGAGGGCGTGCTGGCGGCCTGCCCGGACTGCACCGTCCTCAGCAACTACGTGGGCGTCACACCCGCTGCCTGGTCAGACCCCGCCCGGGCCAAGGAGCTCGCCACGACCCAGCAGGCCCAGGGCGCAGATATCATCTACGCCGCGGCGGGAGCCTCCGGCAACGGCGTGATCGACTTCGTGAACGAGACGCAGTGCTATACCCCGAGCGGCCAACTGCGCAGTACCCCACTGGCGGATGTGCTGGCCGATATTCCCGTGAGCAGCACCTACGGCGCAGCCTGTGGGGCCGGCGACCAGCCGCTGTTCTTCATCGGTGTCGACTCCAACCAGAACCCCTTCGGCGATACCGACAGCGATCCCGCAACCCTCAACCACGGCCTCACCAGCATGCTCAAGCGGGTCGACGTGGCCGCCGAGCTCGCCGCCATGGATGTGGTCGACGGTACCTTCACCTCCGGCATCGTGATTCTCGGGCTGGCCGAGGCGGGCGTCGGCTTCGCCGTCGACGACTACAACGCCGCGCTGTTGCCGCAGCGGCTGCTCGACGACCTCGCCGCCATCAGTGCCCAGATCGTGAGTGGCGAGCTCGCGGTTACGGACTACACCACCCAGTAGCCCCACCACACGTTTTCGCAGCCAACCCCCGTCGCTGCGATGGGGGTTGTTCTCTGCTAGAATGCCCTCGGCAGGGTGGGCCGGCTGATCGCGGTTTCGCTCGTGATGGGCGAGATCGAGGAAAGTCCGGGCTCCGCAGGGCAGGGTGCCAGCCAACGGCTGGGCGCGTAAGGCGACGGCATGTGCAACAGAGAGCAGACCGCCTTGCAACCGTCGCGAGACGCTGCAGGGTAAGGGTGAAACGGTGCGGTAAGAGCGCACCAGTGCCGCTGGAGACAGGGGCAGCTAGGTAAACCCCACCCGGTGCAAGGTCCGATAGGGAGAAAGAGCTTGCCCGGCTCGCTACGAATCTCCGGGTCGACCGCTAGAGCCGTGGGGCGACCCGCGGCCAAGATAGATGATCAGACCCGTCCGCGAGGGCGGTGACAGAATCCGGCTTACAGGCCTACCTGCCGCTGGGATCGGGGTACCTCCCCGATCCCGCTTCCTTATTGAGCGGGCTGTTCAGGCTCGAGTTCAGGCGGGTCTGCGCCGGTGAACGGGTCCGTTGAGAATGGAATTAGCGTGGGGAATCTGCTCGAAAAAGGGGAATTAAACGGGAATTCGTGGGGGACTGTGGGAAATTGTGGGAAATCTATGTTAGACTCCGATCCAGCGGTGGGTCCCGTGCCACAAGGCGTTCTCCCTCGATTACGAGGTGCCTCCGGTGCGGGTCCAAATCCAGGCAGTGGGAGCCGGGTGGGAAATGCCGTTTGGCGAGTTCCAATACTCGATGGACGACAAGGGGAGGGTGATCGTTCCACCCCCGTTTAGGGAGTTCGTCGAAGATGGTCTTGTTGTAACCCGCGGCATGGAGGGTTGCCTGTACGTTTTTCCGCTTGGAACCTGGCACAACATCGAGGCCAGGCTCACCGAGCTGCCACTCACCGACGCCGACGCCCGCGAATTCGTGCGCTTCTTCTACTCCGGCGCTGCCAAAGCCAAAATCGACTCTGCAGGCCGCATCACCATCCCCGCCACGTTGCGGCTGTTCGCCGCAGTGGACGGCCCGGTCGTGGTCGCTGGGGCGCCAAACCGCCTCGAGTTGTGGAACGAAAATCGCTGGCTCACCAACCTGACACAGGTGCAAAACCAACCCCCGTCACCGGAACTGCTTCGGGAGCTGGTCGGATGAGCACCGCACACCGACCCGTGATGCTCGCCACCTGCCTCGAATATCTGGCGCCGAAACCGGACCGCTGGTACGTCGACGGCACCTTTGGCGCAGGCGGTCACAGCCGGGCCCTGCTCGACGACGGCGCCAACGTCCTGGCGATAGACCAGGACCCGCAGGCCGATCGGTTCGCAAAGGGGCTGGCGGGACCGCGGTTCAAACTCGTCCAGGGCAATTTTCGCTACCTCGAAGGACACCTCGAGGCCAGCGGCATCGCCGAAGTCCACGGCGTTCTGTTCGATCTCGGTGTCTCCTCGATGCAGCTCGACGAAGCCGGCCGGGGTTTCGCCTTTCGCCACGACGGACCGCTCGACATGCGAATGTCTACCCGCGGACGCAGCGCCGCAGAGGTGGTGAACACCGCCACCACCGAGGAGCTGGCCGCGATCCTCTACAAGTACGGCGAGGAGCGGTACAGCCGGCGGGTAGCACGGGCCATCGTCGCAGCCAGGGATCGGGCGACGATCGGCACCACCGGCGAACTGGCGGCGGTGGTGCAGCAGAGCTACCCGCAGCGAACGCGGCACGACCACCCGGCGCGGCGGACATTTCAGGCGCTCAGAATCTTCGTCAACGACGAGTTAGCGGCGCTCTCCGACGGCTTGGCCGCCTCCGACCGGGTGTTGGCCGGTGCCGGCAGGCTGGTCGTTCTGAGCTACCACTCGCTCGAAGATCGCATCGTAAAGCAGTTCGTCTCGCGTTCGAAAACGCTCACCCCCCTGACCTCGAAGCCCATCACCGCATCGGCCGACGAGGTCGCTGCCAATCCCCGGGCTCGGAGCGCGAAACTCAGGGCCTCCGAAAAGGCGTCGTCGTGACCCGCATCGGGCGCCGCTCGGTGGCGCTGTACCTCGTTTTCATGGTCGCCTTGTCAGCTATGGGGGCGCTGAACCAGGACCGCCTCGACCGCTACACGTCGCTGCTAGACACGAAAGATGACCTTATAGTCGCCAGCGGCCAGCTCCGAGGTCGGGCCGAGGGCATTCGGGGTCCCGAGGCCGTCGCCGGCTGGGCCCGCGAGGTGGGGATGGTGGCGGTGCCCGAAAACGGTGCCGTGGTGTACATCGACACGATCCAGAGTCCGGTTTCGCCCCCCCTGCTCAGCGGTCTGGAGGTGGAGACCCGATGGCGGTGAAGGCCGCGTCCGAACTGCGGGTAGCGCGACGCTACCTGCTGCTGTTCGCCATCGCCTTACCGCTGCTCGCGGCGCTGGCCGGATTCCTGTCGCAGCAGCGCTCGATGCCGGCGTGGCCCGAACTGCCGGCCGAACCGATCCACCGGGGCAGGATCGTGGCGCTCGACGGCACCATTCTGGCCGAAGGCCCGGTCGCCTCACGAACGTATCCGCAAGGTCGCCTCGCCGCCCAGCTGGTCGGTTTTAGCGGAGCCGTCCAACCCGACGGGCGCTTCGGCCTCGAAGGGCTCGAGTACGCCTTCGACGCCACCATGACCGGCGGCAACGACATCCGGATCACCATCGATCCGGTGATCCAGGCTTCGGCCGAACGCCACCTCGCCGAGGCTGTGCTGACCCACGAGGCCGTCAACGGCTCGGTGGTGGTGCTAGAGGTCGGTTCCGGGAGGATACTCGCGGCCGCCAACTACCCAAGCTACGACCCGAACCGGCAGGAGGATTTCGCCTACGAAGCCATCAAGAACCAGGCGTTCCTGCAGACCTATGAGCCGGGCTCGGTGATGAAGCCTTTCGTGGTGGCAGCACTGCTCGAAGATGAGCTTCTCTACCCAAATGAGATGGTTCCTGCCGAAATGTCTCTGCGGGTCGGCGACAAGACCTTCCGCGACGTAGCCCAGCACGAGCCTATCCTGAGCGTGCCCGACGTGCTGAGGTACTCGAGCAACGTCGCCATGCTGCACCTCACCGAACGCTTCGCAGCGAGGGAGCTGTACGGCTGGTTGCAGCGCTTCGGATTTGGTCAGGAGCTGTACCTGCCGTCGGCCTTCACCAGCTCCGGTCTTTTGAACGCCTGGGAGCGCTGGGTGCCGCAAGATCAGGCGTCGGTAACCATAGGCCAGAACGTGTCCACCACCGCGCTGCAACTCGCCGTGGCCTACAGTATCTTCGCCAACGACGGGGTCTATGTCTCCCCTGTCCTCACGGAGTCTGACGTCCCGGCAACGAGCTTCAGGGTGCTCATGCCCGAAGTTGCGCTGGCGATCCGCCAGATGCTGGTCCATACCGTCGAAGCGAGTGGCCTCCGGGGCGCCAGCATTCCAGGGGTTTCGATGGCCGGTAAGACCGGCACCGCCGACGTCTTCGACGGCGAGGCGGGCGCCTACGTCGAGGGGCAGTACACCCTAAGTTTCGCCGGCATCATTCCGGCAGAGCAGCCGCGAATCACCATGATCGTCACCCTCCACCGGCCCAGAGAGGGCAGCACCAGCACCTACGTGGCAGCCCCGCTATTCCAGGCGATCGGCACCGACATCGTAGCCCACTGGGACCTTGTACCCCAGCCTCAGGAGCAGGAGCAACCGTGACACTGACCTATTATGTGTATGATGTGTAAAGTATGTATACGAGGGAGGCCGTGGAAGGTCTGACCAGCGACGACATCGCGGCCCTGAGTGGAGGCACCGCTCACGTCGCGGGCCGCCCCATCCGTGGAGCCTCGTTCCACAGCGGCCGGGTGAGGCCGGGAGACGCTTTCTTCGCCCTACCTGGCGATCGGCACCACGGACACGATTTCGCCGACCAGGCGTTCGCCAAAGGAGCTGCGGTGGTGGTTTCCGACCGGCCCCATCCCATGGGCATCCAGGTAGCAGATCCCGCAGGGGCGCTACTGGGGCTCGCACGACACGCTCGAGACAGGCTCTCAGGACCCGTCGTGGCGGTGACCGGCTCGGCCGGCAAGACCAGCACCAAGACCATGATGGCAGCGGCGGTGGACGCCCGTTCCACCGCGGGGAATTTCAACACCCCATACCCGCTGGCATGCAGCCTGATCGATGCCTTTCTCGACGATCGACCGGAGCGCCCACTGGTGCTCGAAGTCGGCATCGACCGGCCCGGCGAGATGCTCGAACTGGCCGCCTTGGTACGCCCCAGCCACGCCTTCGTCACCCTGGTGAGTGCCAGCCATCTGGAGACCCTCGGCGACGTGGCCCAGGTAGGCAGCGAGAAGGCCGAACTGCTGGCAGCTGCCGACCGGCGCTTCGCCAGCGCCCAGGCTAGCCGCTGGCTGCCGCCCGACATGGCCGCGACCGTGGAAAGCTACGCTGTGGCCCCAGAAAAGGCCGACCATACGTCGTCGGTACTCGAGACCTATCCTGGTGGCCAGCGACTCGCCTACGGGTCGGTGGCGTGCCGCCTGCCCGTTCCCGGACGGGGCATGGCGGCCAACGCCACGGCGGCGCTGCTGCTGGCCTCCGAACTGGGACTCGACCCCGAGGTGGCGGCGGCCCGGCTGCAGGGGGCGCAGCTCGAAGCCGGCCGTCTGTCAGTCGAGATGGTAGGGGCGGCCTATCTAGTCGACGACAGTTACAACAGCAACCCCGCCTCCGCCCTGGAGGCGCTCGAGGTGCTGCGTGAGCTTCCGCGCCCGCACGTGGCCGTGATCGGGGACATGCTCGAGCTGGGCCCAGCGAGTCGGGAGATGCATCGCACGCTGGGCTCGGCAACGCTCGGCATCGATCGCGTGATGGCTGTTGGAGCAGAGGCGGAGGCGCTACTAGGCGGCAACGCCGAGGCCGAATACTACCCCACGACAGCAGCAGCAGAAGCGGCTGTCGGCGACCTCTCGCGCAGCGGCGCGGTGCTGTTCAAGGCCTCCCGGGGCATGGCGTTCGAGCGTCTGGTAGCGATCTTTCGCAGCCCGGTAAGGCAGCCATGATCGCTCTCAGCGCGGCGCTGTCGCTGGTGTTAACAGGCGCCTTCATCAAGCTCGCCCAGCGCCAGAGGTGGGGGAAGAGCGAACGCCGCGACGGACCGGCCAGCCATCTCGCAAAGGCGGGCACCCCGACCATGGGAGGCGTGGGCCTGCTGCTGGCGGCCGTGCTGGTATGGCTGGCCACCGGCAATGCCACACCCGAAGGCCTGGCGGTAGTCGCCCTGACCCTGGCCGCAGGCGCGCTCGGACTGGCCGACGATATCGCGGCGCTGCGCCGCAAGAGGCTACGGGGCACCGACAAGTATGACGCCACCACCGGACTGCTGGCGCGGTACCGGCTTCTCGCCCAAGCGATCGTTGCCCTCGCCTTCGCGTTCTACGCTGTCGGCAGCGGCCATGGACCCGTCGGCAGCTACCTTGTGGATCTGTTCCTGGTCACGCTGGTGGTCGTGGGAAGCATAAACGCCCTCAACATCAGCGACGGTCTCGACGGGCTGGCGGCAGGCATGGCCGTCATCATGCTGCTGCTGTTTGTAGCGATCCCGTTCGCAGCGGCCCTCATCGGGGCCCTGATCGGCTTTCTCTGGTACAACGCCAACCCTGCCCGCGTATTCATGGGCGGCGCCGGCTCCGAAGCCCTCGGCGCCGCGGTGGCCGGGCTGGCGGTGATGTCGGGTCTGATGTGGTGGCTGCCGCTGATCGCCTTGGTCCCAGTGGTGGAGGTGCTGTCGGTCATCAGCCAGGTCGGGTATTTCCGAATCAGCGGCGGCAAACGGCTCTTTCGAATGAGCCCAATCCACCACCACTTCGAGCTCGGTGGCTGGACCGAAGTCCAGGTCGTGATGCGGTTCTGGCTCGTAACCGCAGTCTGCGTGGGCCTGGTGTGGGTCCTGTTAGGTAGGTCGTGAACGTCCTGGTGTTCGGTCTCGGACGGAGCGGCAGCGCGGTGGCGGCACTGTGCTCGCGCCAGGGCCACCGGGTCAGCTTCTTCGACCGCCGAGAGACCGGTGACGACGTCCGAGCCACGGCGGCCCTCGGAATCGAGCGGATCCAAACGGTAGCGGGCGCCGAGGTAGATATCTGCATCGCAGCGCCTGGGGTACCGATCGATCACCCGGAGCTGCGCGCCTTGCGCGCTCGCGGCGTGGAGACCATCGGCGAGGTCGAGTGGGTATTCCGGACGGTCCCCGGAACCTTTATCGGGGTTACCGGCACCGCCGGGAAGGGAACCACCACCAGCTGGATTCACCACCTGCTGCAGGGCGCCGGCAGCGACGCGGTTGCCGGCGGCAACCTCGACCCGGCGCTCGCAGCGGTCGCGCGGCCGCAGGTGACGATGGTCGTGGAGCTGAGCTCGTTTCAGCTCGAGCGCTGCCCCAGCTTCCGACCCGCAATCGCCGCCATCCTCAACCTGGGCAGCGATCATCTCGACCGGCACGGCAGCGTCGAAAGCTACCACGCAGCCAAACGGAGCCTGCTCGCCAACCTGACACCCGAAGATCTGTTCGTGTTCGGCGCCGACGAGCCCCTACTCTCGATCTGGGCTCACGAGTCCGAGGCGCGTAGCCGGGGTTTCTCGACCACCAAACCTGCGGATGCCTGGCTCCGCCCGGACGGCCGGCTGATGCTTAACGGCAGCGCGCTCACCCATCGAGACGACCTCGGCCTGAGGGGCGAGCACCACCTCGCCAACGCGCTCGCGGCGGCCCTCGTCGCCTTCGAGATGGGGCTACCCACAGCCACCATCAGCGCCGGCCTCAAAGACTTTGCGGGCCTGCCGGGCCGCTACGTACAGGTCGCCACCATCGACACGATCGCCTTCGTCGACGACTCCATCGCCACCCGCGGGCTGTCGGTGGAAGCTGCGCTGCAGGCCGCAACAGCACCTGTGGTGTGGATCGCTGGAGGCATCGACAAGGGCGCCGACTTCGAAAGCCTCGAGCCGCTAATCAGGAGCAAGGTTGGGCTCATGATCGGCATCGGCGAGGCCGGTCCGAGTTTTGCGGCCGCCGTCTCGCACTGGACCGACACGCTGCTGGTGACGGAGACCGACGGTGAATCCGCCATGCAGACCGCTGTACGCGAAGGTTTCGCGTTTTTGCAAGGCTCGCGAGATAGCCGCGGAACGGTACTGCTGGCTCCCCTCGGCGCATCGTTCGACCAATTTGACGACTACCGGCACCGCGGCAGGGTTTTCGAGTCCGCGGTGAACGCTTTGGAGGCCGCGTGGACCCCCTGTTGCTGACCGTCCAGATCATGCTCGCAGCCTTGGGACTATTAGGTGTGGCCTCGGCGGAACCCTCCGAGCTGGTCCAGCACGGCTTCCGGCTAGCGGGGGCGATCGGCATCACCTACGTGGTGTCGAGGGTACCGGCGAAGCGGGTGATCAAGGCCAGTCCCTACGCCTACGCCCTGGTGGTCGGCCTACTCCTTATCGTTCTGATCGTCGGGATCGCCTCGGGCGTCAGCAGACGATGGCTGCTCATCGGCAACATCACGATCCAGCCTTCGGAGCTCATGAAGGTTACCGTCATCGCCTATCTGGCCGCGTTCTTCCACAACCACCTCGGCAATTGGCAGATTTGGCGGCCCATGCTCGTCATCGGCGCCGCGGCGGGACTGATCGTCGCCGAACCGGATGTGAGCACCGCCCTGTTCATCTTTGCACTCGCGTTCGCCATCATGCTGGCGGCCGGGACCACCATCACCCGGCTGCTCAGCATCAGCACCGCCGCCGCCCTGATCGCCATCTTGGTGGCGGGACCCTACGTCAGTCAGCTGCCCTACGTCAAGGACCGGATCGTCGGCTTCCTGGACTCCAAGGGATCCCAGGAACAGACCGAATCCATCGGCTACCAGGCCGACAGAGCCCGGCAGGCGCTGCAGCGAGCCGGCCTGTTTGGCGTCGGCCCCGGCCGCCCCTTCGAGGTGCCCGAGGACGAGACCGATCTGATCGCCGTCTCGATCGGCCAGGCCGCGGGGCTGATCGGAATCGGTACCCTGGTGGCGCTGTTTCTGGTCATCGCCGGACGCGGTCTCCGCATCGCCACCTCGCGAACAGGACCCGCCAGCCTGCTGGCGGCCGGCGCGACAACCTACATCTGCGGGCAGGCCGCCCTGAACCTCTTGGTGGCCGCCGGACTGTTCCCCATTACCGGCATTCCGCTGCCGATGGTCAGCGTCGGTCTCAATAGCCTGGTGTCGGTATCGATCGCCATGGGCTTCATTCACGCCAGCTACCGAGAGGCGCGCGCAGCGGGGGTGAAGCTGTGAACTCAAAGAGACTCGCCGTGGCCTCGGGCGGTACCGGCGGGCATATCTACCCGGCCCTGGCCGTCGCTACAGCCGCTCGTGACCGCGGTTTCGCGGTCACCTTCCTCGGCCAGCGAGGCGGTCTGGAGCAGGCGGCGGCGGCCGAAGCGGGGCTGCCGTTCGTCGGTGTTGCCGCGGGCAAGTGGGACCGCCAACGACCGAGTCCTATGCAGGCCCTGGCTGCCATCGGCGGCACGGCCGAAGCGTCCCGCTGGGCAGCTCGAAACAGGCCTGATGCGGTGGTCGGCTTCGGCGGCTTCGCCAGCTTTCCGGGCTGCTTTGCGGCGTCGCTGTTGGGCCTGCCACTGTTCCTGTACGAAGGCAACGCCTTCCCGGGCCGGGTGGTCCGCTGGTTCGCAGGTCGCGCACGGCTGGTGCTGGTTACCCAAGCGCCCGCAGAGCGGTATCTGGGCCGTGCCAGAAGGATTGCCCGGGTCGGCTTCCCGGTGCGCGAGACGCGGGTGCCGCGCGCGGAGGCCAGACGCCGTTTGGGCCTGCCCGAGGATGCCGTCGTAACGCTCGTCATGGGCGGATCCCAAGGTTCGCTGGCGCTAAACCGGCTGCTACCAAACGTCTATTCCGACATCGCCGCACCAGGGCGGCACGTCGTGCTGCACAGCACAGGAAGCCGCTGGCTCGAGGAGGTCCGGCACAGGGTTGAAGGGATAACCGACTACCATGCGGTCGATTTCGTCGATGCTACCGTGGCGTGGTCAGCGGCAGATCTCGCCATTACCCGGGCCGGCTTCAGTACCTTGGCCGAGGCTGCCTGGCACGGCGTCCCGGTTATCGCCGTGCCGCTGCCAACCTCTGCCGAAGACCACCAGCGCCACAACGCCGCGGCGGTGGCCGCCAGCGGCGCCGGGTACCTGGTAGACCAAGACGACCCCAGTGGGCTGACAGCGGCGTGGCACCACCTCCTCGACGACGGTGAACGGGAGCCCGCGTCACGAGCGGCCCGAGTCCGCGCCACACCCGGCGCCGCGGCGACCGTCGTAGACCATCTCGAATCGGAGCTAACGTCGGCAGCCGGCGGACCCGACCGGGTGCCGGCATGAAACCGCACCTTCACTTCATGGGAATTGGCGGTATCGGCATGAGCGGGCTGGCCGGTTGGTATCGCGCGGACGGCTACCCCGTCAGCGGCTGCGACGCGGCCTCCTCATCCCATCTCGATACCCTCAGGGCGGCAGGAATCGTCGTCGATGTGGGGCACCACCCCGGTCACGTCGAAGGCGTCGACATACTGGTGAGCAGCATGGCCGTACCCAACACGCGCGTCGCCAACAGCTTTGAGGAGATCCTGGCTGCCGACGAGCAGGGGATCAAGGCCATCAAACGGATCGATCTGCTGGCCGACCTGTTCGCCAAACGCCAAGCGATCGGGATCACCGGCACGCACGGCAAGAGCACCACCACCGGCATGGCCGCCTGCCTGTTTCTCGAACTGTGCGACGACCCCTCGATTCAGATCGGGGCCGTGCTGCCCGAGCTGGGCAGCAACATGCGCTACGGCCTCGGCCCGCACCTGATCGCCGAAGTCGACGAATCAGATCCCGGCTTCGCCAACCTCGAGGCCTCGCTGGCGGTCATCACCAACCTCGAGGACGACCATATCGCCGGTGGGTTTTCCGAACGCCGCAACTACCACGCCACCCTCGCTGACCTGCAGCGCGCCACCCGGGCCTACGCCGCAGCCTCCGACCAGGTGCTCTACTGCGCCGACTGGCCGGGCCTGAACGAGGTGCTCGAAGGGGTCCCGAACTGCTGGTCCTACGGCACGGCCGGCGAGGCCACCTTCCGGATCGAGGCCATCTCTTTGGAGGGTACTGGCAGTCGTTTCAGGCTCGTTCTGCCCGGAGGCGAGAGCCTCGCCGTCCGGCTGGCCATCCCCGGCGAGCACAACATCCGCAACGCAGCTGCCGCCATCGCGGCTACCTACCTGACCGGTCTCGAGCCAGGCGGCGGTCTCGAGGCCCTGGCGCGCTTCACCGGGGTCGGGCGCCGTTGGGAGCACTGGGGCACCGTCAACGACGTCCTGATCATCGACGATTACGCCCATCATCCCACCGAAGTGGCCGCTACCCTAACAGCGGCCAAGGGCACCGGCAGAAGGGTTCGGGCGGTGCTGCAACCGCACCGGTGGGTTCGCACCGCCCGGCACTGGCCGGCCCTGGCCGATGCGGCGGCGATGGCAGACGAGATCCTGGTGCTCGATATCTACGGCGCCGGCGAGGACGCCATCCCCGGAATATCGCCGAGCCTGATCGTCGACCGGCTGCTGGCATCGGGCAAAACGGCGAGCAGGCACGACCATCGTTCGGCCGAGGCCTACCTCGCCCAATCGTTAGCCGCCGGCGACCTGATCATCACCCTGGGCGCCGGGGACGTGTGGCGCGTCGCCGCGAGCTTGGCTGGGAAGGGCGGCGATGTCGCAGGCTGAGTCCGTGGCCTCGTCGATGCCGCTCGCGTCGCTGACCACCCTGCATGTGGGCGGGCCGGCAGAGGTGTGGCTGGCCGCCAGCAGCGCGGACCTTGCGGAGGCCACCGCGGCACCGTTCCTGGTTTTAGGGGCCGGCTCGAACCTGCTGGTAGCCGACCGCGGCGTGGACCGCCGGGTGATTCGTTTGGGCCCGCGCTACAACGATCTCGACGACTTTCGGGTCGACCCCAAAGGCTGGCTAGGTGCCGCCACCCCCCTGCCGGGACTGGTCCGCCGGGCCCAACGCTTTGGACTGTCCGGGCTCGAAGGACTGCTGGGCATCCCAGCGGTGCTGGGTGGGGCGATAGCCATGAACGCCGGCACCCGCTTTGGCAGCATCGCCGAGGTGGTTGACGAGGTGGAGCTGTTCGTGGATGGCGAGCTGGTTCGCGTTTCGATGGCAGACCTTAGGCCTGGCTACCGGCGTACGCGCCTGCCTGCCGACGCCATCATCGTTCGCGCCAGACTACGGCTGGGCGACTCTACCCCGGAGCGGGTAGCCGAAGCGATGCAGTCCGTGGACACCGCCCGCGACGGTCAGCCGAAGATCACGTCCGCAGGGTGCGCCTTCAAGAACCCACCTGGCGACAGCGCCGGCAGGATCATCGACGAGGCCGGGCTCAAGGGCATGCGGGTGGGCAACGCCATGGTTTCGCACGAACACGGCAACTTCATCGTCAACCTGGGGCAGGCGACGGCGAGCGACGTCATGACGCTGGTAGCACAAATTCGCGAACGCGTTCCGGTTTCGCTCGAGCTCGAGTGGCACCTGTGGGGATTCTGAGTGCGCTGGCTGCTGGCTGTCCTGCTGGTTTTCGCCGCCGCCCTGGTCGTCGCTAGCCGCTTCTATCCGAAGGTGACCGCTGTCGACATCAGCGGCCATGGGCACTATAGCCGCGCGAACATCATGGCGCTCGCAGGGCTCGATATCGGCACCCCGTTCCTGTGGATCACACGCACGTCGGCCGTCGGATTGCTACGCGATCCTTGGGTTGCCCAGGCCACCGTCGTCCGGACCTGGCCCAGCCACGTCTCGATCTCGGTGCGCGAACGTATCCCAGCCCTGACCGACGGGGAGACAACCTGGGCATTCGATGGTACAGTCTTACCGGGCGTAACGTTCGAACGCCGCCAACGGCTGGTCCAGCTCGAGGGCTGGGGGCCTGTGCGCGTGATCGAAGCTCTCGAGTTCGCGACGATGTTGAAGCGCTTCCCCCTCGAGGTGGTAAGCTTCTCACCAGAAGGATTCGAGCTTCAACTGAGTGACGGATTGGTGTTCACGCCGAGTGTGGATGCCCTTCGAATGCAGTGGGCGCCCGTGGAGAATAACCGCGGTGGACGGCTCGCCGTCTACCCCTGGGGAGTGAGCAGGGCTGATGACTGACGAACGCATCATCGTCGGGCTTGATATCGGTACGACCAAGATCTGCACCGTCATCGGCGAGGTCGCCGGGGACGGTGTTCTCGACATCATCGGCGAAGGGACCGTGCCGAGCGATGGGCTTCGCAAAGGGGTCGTGGTAAACCTCGAGCGCACCATCTCCTCGGTGCGGCAATCGATCTCTGCCGCCGAGCGCGTGGCCGGCGTCGAGGTGGATAGCGCCTGGGTCGGTATCGCCGGCAGCCACCTCAAAGCGATGACGAGCCACGGCATGGCCGCCATCCGCCGGGGCCAGCAGGTGACCAAGGCCGACCTCGAGCGGACCATAGAGAACGCGCGGGCGGTCCCGCTCGAAGCGAACATGGAGATCATTCACGTCATCCCGCAGGAGTACGTGGTCGACGGACACGATGGCATCAAGGACCCGGTCGGCATGTCGGGTGTCCGGCTCGAAGTCGACGTGCACATCGTGGCCGGCGCCCAGGGTCCCATCCAGAACCTCAAGCGCTGCGCTCGCGACGCCGGCACCGACGTCGACGGCGTCGTGGTCCAGGCGCTGGCGTCGGGCCTGGCGGTCCTCAACCCGAGCGAGCAGGACGTCACCACCTTGCTCATCGATATCGGCGGTGGCACCACCGATGTGGGGGTATTCAGGCGCGGCCACCTGGCACATTCGGCGGTCATTCCCCTGGGCGGCGACCACATCACTCAGGACATCAGCCAGCTGCTCCGGATCCCCCCCGACGAGGCCGAACGCGTCAAGAAACGCTACGGCGTGGCGCTTCCGGAGCTCGCCGACCGCGAGGTGGTGCTCGAGGTCGCCAATCCTAGCTACACCGCCTCACTGTCGACATTCGAGCTGGCTCAAGTGATCAAACCCCGGGTCGTCGAAATCCTCGATCTGGTCAAGCGCAATATCGAGCAGCGGATGGGAGCCCTCGAGCTGCTCGCAGGAAACGTGGTTATCACCGGCGGGGCCTCGCTGATGCCCGGCCTGGACCAGGTAGCAGCGGAACGGTTTCGCCTGCCGGTCCGCATCGGACGACCCGAAGGGGTTTCCGGACTCGTCGACGTGGTGGCAAGCCCTGCCCACGCCACCGCCGTCGGCCTGGTGCGGTTCGGCATGCAGAAGACGACCATCGCAACGACGCCGGTGCCCAACGACGAGGGTATCGGCGGGTTGTGGGCAAGCATTCGAAACATTTTGAAGGATTTCTTTTAGTGGCAACCAAGCGTCCAACACGGTCGGGTGTGGAGCGAGGTTAAGGGAAGAGGAAGCGTGAGGAGTGCAGCCATGAGTCGAACAGACAATGCCGTCATTCGCGTCATCGGTCTAGGTGGAGGCGGAAATAACGCCGTCAACCGCATGATCGAGACCGGTCTCCAAGGAGTGGAGTTCCTGGCTGCCAATACCGACGCCCAGGTCCTGTCCACGAGCCTGGCCGACACCCGCATCCAGATGGGCGATCACCTCACCAAAGGCCTGGGAGCCGGAGCGAACCCTGCGATCGGTGAGCAGGCCGCTATCGAGGACCGGGATCGGATCGCCGAAACCATCCGCGGCTCGGATCTGGTATTCATCACCGCCGGAATGGGCGGCGGGACCGGTACCGGCAGCGCGCCGATCGTCGCCGAAGTCGCCCGCGAGCTCGGAGCTCTGACCGTGGCCGTGGTCACCACGCCGTTCGCGTTCGAGGGTCCGCGGCGGCACCGGACCAGCGAAGAGGGGCTCCGCAAGCTCGAAGACAAGGTCGACGCCCTGATCGTCGTCGAGAACCAGCGCCTGCTGTCGGCGCTCGATAAAAAGGTCAAGCTCACCGACGCCTTCAGAGTCGCCGACCGCGTGCTCTACCAGGGCGTCCGCGGTATCAGCGATGTGATCAACATGCCCGGCGTCATCAACGTCGACTTTGCCGATGTGAAAGCCCTCCTGTCCGGGGCGGGGACCGTGCTTATGGGCATCGGGGCAGGCCGGGGCGAGAAACTCTCCGAAGAGGCTGCCAACACCGCGATCCACAGCCCGCTGCTGTCACGAGGTGTTGAGGGTGCCCACCATCTGCTGATCAACGTGACCGGCTCCGAGGAACTCACGCTCCACGACGCTCACGAAATCGTCGAGAAGATCAGCGAAGCGACCGAGGTCGAGGAGGTTAACGTCCTGTTCGGGGTTACCTACGACGAGGACGCCGCCGACGAGGTCCGGGTCACCATGATCGCGGCAGGCTTCGATCACAACCCTCAGATGAAGGTGCTCAGACCGACCCAATTGCGGACCGCCGCCGGCGGGCGCAGCTACGACCCAAGCAACTACGACATCCCCGCTTTCCTGCGCTACAATCCCGACGCCGACACCCCCTGACCCCTTCCGGGCGGCACCGGACCGGGTGGCCTAGCTACCCGGTCTTTCCTATGGCAACAGGGCCTACAGAGTGTCTGATACGCTGGACCGATGTCCGAGACGCTGTACAGAGGTAAGATCGTCACCTTGGAGCGGCTGGAGGGCGGCTGGGAAGTCGTACGTCACGCCCCGGCAGTTGCGATCCTGGTGCGCGACCGGGACCTGATACTGGGCGTGCGTCAGCGACGCCCGGCGGTAGGGGTTGCGACCTGGGAGTTGCCCGCAGGCCTGATCGATCCGGGCGAGACCCCAGAGCAGGCCGCCCTGCGTGAGTTGGCGGAGGAGGTTCAGCTGACCGGAACCCTGACGCTGGTCACCCAGCTGTTCACCTCGCCCGGCTTTACCGACGAACGCATCTACCTGTTCGAGGCCACCGACACCTCGCCTGCCTACGCCCTACCAGACGAACACGAGGACCTGACAATCGAATGGCTGGCGGCCGCCGACCACGCCTCGGCGGCCGCCAGCGGCACCTTGGCCACCAGCGGGGTGACGCTGCTCGGCCTGCGGCACGCGATGGCCACGACCGGAGCCACCGAATGAAGGTGGTGGCGGCCCTCGACGAACTGGACGTGCAGGGGGCTGTGTTGAGCATAGGAAACTTCGATGGGGTGCACCTCGGCCACCGCAAGCTGCTGTCGCGAATGCAGGCCGTCGCCGAGGCCGAGGCCGCTCCGAGCGTCATCGTCACCTTCTTTCCGCCCGCGC
The DNA here is from genome assembly GCA_963662295.1 of Trueperaceae bacterium. Taxonomy (GTDB): domain Bacteria; phylum Deinococcota; class Deinococci; order Deinococcales; family Trueperaceae. The sequence continues at coordinate 1,308,267 of OY759346.1, read as the reverse complement.
GCGTTCTTTTCGGCAGCGCCAGGTACCTGAGCAGCGCCGCCGAAAAGGTAGCGCAACTGGCGGCATTCGAACCTCAGGCCGTCGTCCTCACCCCGTTTACCCACACCTTCGCCAAGACACCCAAAGCGCGGTTTCTCGAGGCGCTGAGACCGCTCGAGCCTAGTGCCATCATCGTGGGCGAGAACTTTCGGTTCGGGCGCGACCGGGAAGGCGACCTCAACGATCTGTCTGCCGTCACCGGAAAGCTCGAAGTGTTTGGATTGTGGCATCACCAGGGCGAACCGGTGTCATCGAGCCGTATTCGGGATCTCCTGACGGCCGGAGAGGTCGACAGTGCTGCCAGCCTTCTCGGCGACCTCTACCGCGCATCGGGAACGGTGGTGCTGGGCGACCGCCGCGGGCAGCAGCTCGGGTATCCCACCGCCAACCTCGAGGTGGCGGTCGACAAGGCCCTGCCGGTCGGCGTCTTTGCCGTGGAGGTGTATGGACCCGCCGCCGCGTTCCTGGGCATGGCCAACGCGGGTCCAAAACCGACCTTTCCCGACGCCCTTCCAGGTCTCGAGGTTCATCTGTTCGACTTCGCCGGCGACCTGTACGGGGCAGAACTGACGGTTACGTTCGTGGCGTACCTCCGGAGCCAGCAGAAGTTCTCCGGAATCGACGAACTGAGCGCTCAGCTCCGCCGCGACGAAGCGGCGGCCCGCTCGGTTTTTGCCGCCCGGGGCGGGTCGGCGTGAGGTGCTGATCTACGGAAGGAACGCCGTCATCGAAGCCCTCCGCGAAGGGCAGGTACGAAGGCTACTGGTAGCGAAAGGGGTAAAACCCGCGTTTATCAAGGTGCTCGAACGCGAGGCCCGACGGTCCGCCGTCGACCTCGAATTCGTGGCCCGAATCGATCTCGATCGCGCCGTCGCCACCACCAGGCATCAAGGGGTCGCCGCCGAGCTGCCGGAGGTGTCCTTTTCGGAGCCAGACGAGCCCTTCGCACTGGCCGAGCAGCGCCAGGAACAGCCGCTCCTGGTGGTGCTCGACCACATCACCGATCCGAGGAACTACGGCGCCATCATTCGCAGCACCGAGGTACTCGGCGGACACGGGGTGATCACGGAGGCCAGAAACAGTGCGCCGCTGTCGGCCGTCGTCGCCAAGACAGCCGCCGGAGCGACCAGCTACCTGCCGCTGCTTCAGGTGACCAATCTGGTGCGCTACCTGGGAAGCATCAAAGACCGAGGGGTGTGGGTGTACGGCGCCGACCAGGAGGCGAGTGCCGTCCCGGCAATGCTGGACTGGAACCGACCGCTTGCCCTCGTGATCGGCTCGGAGGGTCGTGGTCTTCGGCGGCTCGTTCGAGAGACGTGCGACGAACTCGTCGCTATCCCCCAGAGCGGTCGCATCTCCAGCCTCAACGCTTCGGTCGCTGCCGGAATTCTCCTCTACCAGGCGGGCATAGCCCGACACGTGGCGAGCGAAGGGGCACTCTGATGGCCCAGAGACTCGAGAGCAGCCACCTCTACGAGCTGGCGTTTGTGTCCGATCCGCAACTATCCAGCGATGGCCGCAAGGCGGCCGCTGTGGTTACGTCGATAGCGGAACAGCCGGAAGGTCCACCACAGTACCGGGGCCGCATCGACCTGTTCGACGTCAAAACCGGCGATGCCCGGCGGCTCACCAACGGCCCAGTTGCGGACACCTCGCCGCGGTTCAGTCCGGACGCGCGCCAGCTCGCCTACCTTTCGGTGAGAGAGGTTGGGACCAAGCCGCAACTGTTTGTGATCGAACTCGATGGCGGCGAGGCCCGGGCCGTGACCGAGCACCCGGCCGGGGTGGACCTGTTCGCCTGGGATCCTTCGGACCAGAGCCTGGTGTACCTCTCCAGGGGCGATGCCGTCGATGCTCGGGAGAAATCCGGGCAGCCGCTGACCGTGACCCGGGCGCGCTATAAGCAGGAAGGGATCGGCTTCTTGCCAGGGACCGGAACTACCCTCTACCGGCGGCACCTCGACCGCGACGCATCGGAACCGTTGGCGGATTTCGAGTATGCACCCTCGGAAATCACGGTCGATGCCTCTGGGGCGCTCTATCTGATCGCACCGTCTAGCAGCGACGACCACGACGCCTGGCGACAGCAGATCTGGAGGCTCAGCAAGACGGGTAACAGGCGGCGCGCCTTACTCGAGGAGCCGGAGTCGGTCGGCTCGGTGGCGGTCAGTCCCGACGGTGCCAACCTCGCCTACCTGGCCCCATCGATACCGCAGGACAGCACCAGCCCGATGGGCGTGTGGGTCAAGCGTGTCAGGCGAGGACGGCCGATGCTGCTCACCGGGGATCTGGAGGCGGCACCGGCCGTCAGTGGCGACGCGCGCTACGGCCGCTACCCGAACGTGCCTGCCTGGCAGAACGATGGAGGCACGCTGCTCGCCAACCTGAACGTCGAAGGAAGGAGTGGCCTTGCCAGCATCGCCCTGGACGGATCCATCACCTTCGTTCACAGAGCCTCGCAGGCGGTCACGGCATTCCAGGCGGTAAAGGGGCGTGTCGCGTTCATCGCGGAGACGCCCACAACGCCCGGCGAGCTGTGGTTGCGCTTCAAGAACGGTCGCGAACGGCAGCTGAGCAGCGCCAACGAAACGTTCCTCGAGGGTCACGAACTCGCCACGGCGGCGGGGCCGTTCCTCGCCAGCGGTGACGAACACGCACCGGTGCGGTATTGGACCCTGAACCCGCCCGAACCTCGAAAGGACCGGGCGTTGGTGATCCAGGTCCACGGCGGACCCCACACCAACTACGGCTACGGATTCACGTTCGAATTTCAGGTCCTCGCCGCCGCCGGCTATAGGGTCGTGTACGGCAATCCCAGAGGGAGCTCGAGTTTCGGCCACCAATTCTCGGCGTCGATGCACGCTGGCTACGGCAGCATCGACGCCGACGACGTGATGGCGATCGCCGACCACGCTCTCGAACACCACGACGATCCGCAGGCGCCCATTCACCTCACCGGCGGCAGCTACGGCGGGTTCATGACCAACTGGCTGGTGGGGCACAGCAGACGATTCCGCTCAGCGGTGACGCAGCGGTCGATCTCGAACTGGCTCTCTTTCTATGGCACCAGCGATATCGGCTACCACTTCACCGTCGAGCAGCTCGGCGGACGGCCCTGGGACGACATGGAGCTGCTGTGGCACCAGAGCCCCATCAGGTACGTCGCCGAGGTCACCACCCCGCTGCTAATCATTCACAGCGAGCAGGACCACCGCTGTCCTATCGAACAGGCCGAACAGTTCTATAGTGCGCTGAAGACCCTGGACCGCGCCGAGACCGAAATGATTCGCTTTCCCGGCGAAGGGCACGAACTGTCACGATCCGGTCGTCCCGATCGACGGGTAGCGCGGCTCGATGCGATCCGCACCTGGTTCGAACGCCACCCCTGAAGCGGTCACAGCCCGAAGGCGGTCAGGATCAGGCTGCGCGCCCCTCCACTATTGCGATGTTCGCAGAGGTACACACCTTGCCATCGTCCGAGGGCGAGCTGACCTCGGCGGATCGGAACCGCAATCCCGCTCCCGAGGAGGGAGGCCTTGACGTGCGCCGGCATATCGTCGGGGCCTTCGAAGCGGTGTTCGAAGTACGAGGCGCCGTCGGGCACCGCCCTGCCGAGCCAAGCGTCCAAATCGCGCCGCACCTCGGGAGAGGCGTTCGACGAGAAAAAAAGACGATCGTTCAAGGTCAGGCTGGCAGAGGTGTGCTGCAAAAAAAGGTGGGCCAGGCCGACGTCGATGCCGTCAGACTCGAGGGCGGCGTCTACGTCGCCGGTTATGAGATGGATCCCACGCGGCCTGGGGGAAAGGGTTAGGGCTGTCTGCTTAACGATCATGGTTCACCCTAACCGGGAGGCGTGCGCCTCGATGACACCCGCCGGTCGCGGTCACCGAAAAGCGCTCCGGTCGCGGTCGTCTAGGGCACGTTTCTTGGGATTGGACGGTGGAGAATCGCTGTGCTAGACTGGCACGTTGCGCGGCTGGTCCGGCACCCGACCTATTTGGGGACCCCCCACGGGTTCGGTTCGGTCGTGATACTCGAAGGGAGTCTATTTTCAGCATGGCGCTTACCGCAGGTCAGAAATTGGACATCATCACCACGTACGGCAGAGACCAAAAAGACACCGGCTCGACCGGCGTTCAGATCGCCTTGCTCACGGCCAGGATCGAGGAGTTGAGCGGTCACCTGCAAGAGAACCGCAAGGACCACCACAGCCGCCGCGGCCTGCTGATCATGGTAGGTAAGCGCAAGCGCCTCCTCGGCTACCTCGAGAAGACCAACTACGAAGGGTACAAGGAACTGATCCAAAACCTTGGGCTGCGCCGCTGAGCTGTGCCCCGTATCCGCCGACCGACGACAGCCTCAACCGACACCGATTCGGGCGCAGCACCTCCGCTGCCCCGAGCGGCAGTCTGGCCGCAGTTGTCGGCCGCTACCCACTACCTGGAACAACGCCGCCTGCACCCTGGAGACGGCTAGAAACCCGACGATAAGGAGTCATAAGTGAGTACCCCACAAGGCCATCGCTACAGCACCGATTTGGGTGGGCGTGAGCTCGTGATCGAAACCGGCAAATATGCCAAACAGGTCGCCGGCAGCGTCACCCTTCGCTACGGCGATACCATGGTGCTGGTCACGGCCCAGATGAACGACGCAGCGTCGCGGCTGTCGTTCTTGCCGCTGACAGTAGAGTACGAAGAGCGACACTACGCCATCGGCAAGATACCCGGATCGTTCCTCCGCCGTGAGGGTCGGCCCGCCGTTCAGGCCACCCTCAACGCCCGCATCACAGATCGCCAGATTCGCCCGCTATTCCCCAAATCGCTGCGCAACGAAATCCAGGTTATCATCACGATCCTGTCGGCCGACCAGATCAACGATCCCGGTCCCCTCGCAGCGATCGGCGCCTCTGCGGCGCTGGCCCTCAGCGACATCCCCTGGGACGGGCCGACGGCCTGTGCCAAAGTCGGCTACGTTGCCGGCAACTACGTCATCAATCCGACGCTGCAGCAGCTGGACGACGGCAGCTCCGAACTGGACTTGACCGTCGCGGTCACCGAGGACGCCGTGCTCATGGTCGAGGCGGCCGCCAACGAACTCTCCGAGGAGCAGCTGGTGGGAGCGATCTCCTTCGCCCAGGAACAGCTCGCCCCGGTGATAGCCCTGATCGAGCGGATGCGGGCCGAACTGGGCCTCGAATCGAAATCGTTCGAGCCGGCGGGTTCCGTCGCCGACGAAGACATCGCAGCGATGGCGGCCGCGACCGATAGCTCAGAGCTTCGGACAGCGCTGCTGACCACGGGCAAGCATGAACGGTCCCAGGCTATCAAAGCGGTGCGGGACGGCGTCATCGAAACGCTGGTGCCCGACGCAGAGGCCGAAGGTGCAGGCGACCAGATCTCGGTATTCAAAGAGGCCTTTCGTAAGGTAGGGCAGGGCGAACTCCGGAACATGGTCCTCAGCGAGAACATCCGCACCGACGGTCGCCCCCCTGATCGGGTGCGCCCCATCTGGATCGAGGTCGGGGTCCTGCCCCGGGCCCATGGGTCGGCAGTGTTCACCAGAGGCGAGACCCAGGTTCTGGCGGTCGCCACGCTGGGCACCGGCCGGGACAACCGGCTCGTCGACGACCTGGGGCTCGACGACACCGAAGAGTTCATGCTCCACTACAACTTCCCGCCCTACTCGACCGGCGAAGTGAAGCGGCTCCGCGGCACGTCGCGTCGCGAACAGGGTCACGGCAACCTGGCCCGGCGTGCGCTCCTCGGGCAGATCCCCGACAAGGAGACGTTCCCCTACGTGCTGCGGGTGGTCGGGGAGACCCTCGAGTCGAACGGTTCGAGCTCCATGGCCACCGTCTGCGCCACATCGCTGGCACTGATGGACGCCGGCGTCCCTACCGACAAGTCCGTGGCGGGTATCGCCATGGGACTGGTGAAAGAGGGCGACGACTACCGGATTCTGTCGGACATCCTCGGCTCCGAGGACGCGCTCGGCGACATGGATTTCAAGGTCACCGGAACCCGCGATGGAATTACCGCCCTGCAGATGGACATCAAGATCGGCGGCATTACCGCCGCGATCATGCGCGAGGCCCTCGAGCAGGCGCGGGCCGGTCGCCACCACATTCTGGATCAGATGGACGCCGTGTTGCCACGCCCAAGGTCCGAAGTCAGCCCGTTGGCGCCGCGGATCTACACCGTCCGCATCCCGGTCGGCAAGATCGGTGCGGTGATCGGTCCCGGCGGCAAACAGATCCGAGAGCTCGAGGCGCTCGGCACCAAGATTGAAATCGAAGAGGACGGCCTGGTCAAGGTCTACAGCGAAGAATCCGATGCCGCCGACCAGGTGGTGACGCTGATAGAACAGCTCACCGCAGAAGCCGAGGTAGGGAAGATCTACGACGGCGTGGTGGTCAAGACGGTAGATTTCGGGGCCTTCGTCGCCCTGTTCCCGGGCACCGATGGACTCCTGCACATCTCACAGATCGCCGAGGGTCGGGTGGAACGCGTTCAGGACCACCTCAACGAAGGCGACAAGCTCCAAGTCAAGGTGAACAGCATCGACGACCAGGGCAAGATCGACCTGGTGCGGCCAGAGCTAGAAGGCATCGTGATGCCGCGGCGCGCAGGCCGTGGCGGCCGTGGAGGTGGTGGACGTGGGGGACGCCCCGACGGCAACCGCCGCGGACCTCCTCGCGACCGAAACCGCTAACGATCCCACGATGACCCTGGGGCCCGCCGGCACGCCGGCGAGGCCGGCTCTGGGGCATTGGGTCACCTCGTCCAACCAGAAAGGAAATCGCAAGCCATGGCCAAAAAAGACGGCAAGAAAGAGAGCAAGAAAGACACCCGAAAGGTCAACATCATCCCCTTCGGGGGCATGGGCGAAATCGGAAAAAACATGTTCGCCTTCGAATACGAGGACGAGATCCTGCTGGTAGACGGCGGCCTCGCCTTCCCCGATGCAGACATGCTCGGCGTCGACATTCTGGTGCCGAAGATCGATTGGGTGATCGAGAACAGTCACAAGATCAAAGGCTGGGTTCTCACCCATGGGCACGAAGACCACATCGGTGGCCTTCCCTACATGCTCAAACTGTTGCCCAAGATCCCGATGTACGGCGCCAGACTCACCCTCGGTCTGCTGCGCGGCAAATTCGACGAGTTCGGTCTCTCCGAGGGCGATGTGGACCTCCACGAGATAACGCCCGACGACCGCATAAAGATCAGTCGGAACTTCACCGTAGATTTCTTCAGAATGACCCACTCGATACCCGACAACAGCGGCCTGGTCATCCATACGCCCATCGGCCGCATCGTCCACTCGGGTGACTTCAAGCTCGACTACAACCCATCCGACGGCAAGACCAGCCACCTCTACAAACTGGCACAGGCCGGCGTCGACGGGGTGCTGGCCCTGATCAGCGACTCGACCAACGCCGAGCGGCCCGGCTACACCCCGAGCGAAAAGGACGTTATGGAGGCGGTCGCCGAGATCGTATCCAAGACCAAAGGCCGCGTTATCGTGACCGCCTTCAGCTCCCACATCCACAGGCTTCAGAACTTCGTTCGGGTCGCCGAACAGTTCGGCCGGCGGGTGGTGGTCGAGGGCCGATCGATGATCAAGAACACGCGCATCGCCCAGGAGTTGGGGTATCTGAAGTCGAACCAACCCTTCGCCTCGACCGACGACATCGGCGGCTTGCAGGACGACAAGGTGCTGTTCTTGTGCACCGGCTCGCAGGGCCAGCCGATGGCGGCCCTGTCGCGACTGGCGGCCGGCAGTCACCGGAAGATCCAGCTCAAGCCGGGCGACACCGTGATCATGTCGTCGAATCCGATTCCGGGCAACGAAGAGGCCGTGAACCGGGTCATCAACCAACTCTACGAACGCGACATCCAGGTGCTGTACCCGCCTGCCTACCAGGTCCACACCTCGGGGCACGCGAGTCAGGAGGAGCTCAAGCTCATCCTCGACCTGACCCGACCCAAGTTCTTCATCCCCTGGCACGGCGAGATGCGCCATCAGATCAACCACAAGCGCCTGGCCGAGGGAATGTCGCAACCGCCCAAGAAAAGCCTGATGGTGAACAACGGCGACATCGTCGAGCTCAGCCGCGACAACATCAAAGTCGCCGGCCAGGTCGAATCGGGCATCATCTACATCGACAGTGTCGGCAAGGCGAGCGACGAGATCACCGAGCCGATCATCCGCGACCGCCAGACGCTGTCGAACGAGGGCGTGATCGTGATCATGGCCGTCGCCAGCCGGCAACCGATCATCGAGGTCATCACCCGCGGGGTGGCCCAGGGCGACAACGGCCTCGCTAAGGAGATCGAGCGGATCGCCCTCGAGAGCCTGGAGCGGGGGGTCCGCGAAAAACGGCGCCTCAACGACATTCGCGACGACATCTTCTACCCTGTCCGCCGCTACATCCGCAAGGCTACCGGCCGCAACCCGCTGATCGTGCCGACCGTCATCGAGAGCTGACGGTCACTCCGCTCCGGGTGCCGACGCCAGCCAACCCTGGATGGCCGTCAACGCCGCCACGACGTCGTCGCGCCCCTGGTCGATGAGATCGTCTTCGATCAACAGCGCGTTGTTCTCCCGGGCCATGCAGTCGAAGCCCGACACCGCTGCGAAGCCGCCCTCTCGGTACAGCGTGATCGCCCTTTCGATGTCGATCTCATAGAGCGCGAAGACCTCATCGCAGGCCAACCCGTAGTGCTCCAACGGCTGCTCGTGACGGAGGACGTAGACCTCCTGTACTTCACGATCGACGACGTCCGGATAGGTCCGCTCGGCACGCCGCTCGAACAGGAAGTGAAGGTCGCCTGGCCGCACCGCCAGCCCGATCTCCTCCTCGACCTCGCGTACCACGTCCAGCAGCGTCTCCCCCGCTTCCAGATGCCCACCCACGCTGACGTCGACCTTGTTCGGCTCGAGATCTTTGCTGCCCGAGCGGCGCTGCAGCAGCACGTAGCGCCCCTCCTTGACGATCCACAGGTGAAACGTACGATGCCAGTCACCGTCCCGATGCACCTCTGCCCGAATCTTGGTCTCGCCGGTAGGGTTGCCATCCTCAGCGAGGACGTCGAGCCGTTCGTCCCGGTCGTCTGCCATTCGCCCATTGTAGCCTCGGCATCACCTTGACGGGGCCTCCGCCAAGCCCGTACACTCGATGGGCGTAAACGGGGTGTAGCGCAGCCTGGTAGCGCACTTGACTGGGGGTCAAGTGGTCGCTGGTTCAAATCCAGTCACCCCGACCACGATCGAGCCCGCCAAGGACGAAAGTTCCGGCGGGCTTCATCATGCGCGTACGGGTGACGAACTGCTATATCTCGTCATGGCTCCGTGTGCTCAGACACGAAACTGGAGGATTCTATAGGTGGCACAACCGCTGGTACAATAATGCATGAATAGTTCGCCAACAGTCCCACTCATCTTAGGTGGCCACAGTTTTTTCAGTTCGATGGGCAATGACCCCGTCCCGAGCGAGGCCGAAGCCCGCCACATTGTGGGCGCCTGTCTCGACGCAGGAATACGTATGTTCGACACCACCCTCCAGCCGGAACGGCTGGCGCTGGGCAAGCCCTCCACGAGCTCGGCCGGCGTGACGGGCCTACATCATCGCCTGGAACTTCATGACGGTCATGGCCCCAGCAGGAATACGTATGTTCGACACCACCCTCCAGCCGGAACGGCTGGCGCTGGGCAAGGCCCTCCACGAGCTCGGCCGGCGTGACGAGGCCTACATCATCGCCTGGAACTTCATGACGGTCATGGCCCCAGCCGATAGGAACGAGCGTGCCACCGAGTTCCAGCCCGCCCACCTGCGATAGGAACGAGCGTGCCACCGAGTTCCAGCCCGCCCACCTCGAGCAGCTCCTGACCGAGCTGCGCACCGACTACCTCGATGCGGTCGTCATCCACGACCTTGACAACGGCAGCCCAGACGAGAACGCCCGGCAAGAAGGGCTGGTGGTCCAGTGGCAGCAGGCCGGTCACGTTAAGGACCTTGGAATCTGGGAGCCCGACGAAAACGACGCTGCGAGATTCGCTGAGGACAACCCCTTCTCCTTCATGATTCGTCGGCTCAACGCCTACAATGCCACCGAAGCCGCCCCTCACTTCAGGATGAGCCAGGAGATGCTGGGCTGGAAGAACTACGCCTGCTCGCCGTTCATCCGGGGTTGGTTTCTGGACAAGATGGTGGAGGAAGGCGCGTCACGCGGGGTGACCAAGCCACAACTCGCTGACCTCCTACTGCGCTATTCCCTGTTCCACGCCAACGTGGACCGGGTCGTCACGGCGATCCGCAAGAAGGAATGGGTCGCAGCCAACGTCAGAAGCGCCCACCGCGGACCGCTGTCAGATGCGGAAAAGGCGCTGTTAGAGGAGTTGGCTGGCAATGTCGAGATGTAGCGCCCCTTAGAGGGGTGAAGGTGGAGGCTGGCGCTCATGTGGTCGCCGGTTCTAGTCCGGTCACCCTGTTCCGGACCGAGGAGCCCAAGGCTCGATACGCCCCCTCGGACTCCTTGTTGGACCGTGCTTGGCGATGGGTCCTACCAGTAGCGCATAGCCGCCAGAAAGAGTGCCATCAAGTCCTCGCGGTCGGCCGGCCTTGGGGAGAGCTTGGTGACGCGGTGCTGCGGCAGCGTGCCGTCAGCCAGAGCGTCGGCGTCAGCGTCGACAAAGCCCACGTCCGCGAGACCGTTGGGCATTCCGGTCGCCCGCATCAGAGCGATGATCTCTGCTGCCAGCAGCTCACCAGCGTCCTCGGGAGCGGCGCCCGACACGTCGGCTCCCAGCAGCCCGGCGGCCATCAGGTGGCGCTCGGGATCGGCCTCAGCGGTGAAGCGAAACACGGCCGGCGCGTTGAGAATGACCGCCATCCCATGCGGCACGATCGCCCGTTCGGGCGGATAGCCATCCGGCCGGTACGATCGCACGTGGCCAGATACCGGATAGGACATCCCATGAGGCAAGTGGACGCCGGCGTTGCCGAAGCCGATCCCGGCGTAGGTTGCTGCGAGCATCATGTTGGCTTGCGCCTCCAGGTCGCCACGGTCGCCGATGCTGCGCACCAGGTACCGGGCTACGATCTCGATGGCGCGGCTCGACCAGATGTCGCTGATCGGGTTGGCGCCCTGGTAGGCAGGCCGAGCAGCCGGGGAGTCCGGCCGCTGCCGCCGGTGGAATGGAAGCGCCGTCAGCGACTCGATGGCGTGGCTGAGAACGTCGAGTCCCGAACAGGCGGCGACCGTGGGCGGCAAGGTCGCCACATGGTCCGGATCGACATAGCCCATCGTCGGTCGCAGATACCGATGGGCGATTCCGGTCTTGGCATGCATCTCGAGCAGGTCGAAGATGGCAACCCCGGTCGTTTCACTACCGGTACCGGAGGTGGTCGGCACGGCCACATGGGGGCGCAACGGCCCCGGGACCCCCAGACCCCGCCCGATCGGAGGGTTGACGTAGTCGAGCAGCTCGGCGGGATGGGTCGCGTACAGGTTGGCGGCTTTGGCGGTGTCCATGGACGAGCCCCCACCGACCGATACAAACCCGTCGACGCGGCTCTCTTGCGCAAAGGCGATCGCCTCGCGGAACGATTCATCGGTCGGTTCGACCCGGACCTGATCAAAAACCAGCGCCTCGAGTCCTTCGCCGTGGATGGCCTCCACGGCGGTGGCGACCGGCTGGAGCTCGCGGAGACGCGGATCGGTAAGAACCATCACGCGGGTAACGCCCAAGCGCTTCAGATCGTGTCCCAACTCTCGGGTTACCCCTGGGCCGAACTTGATGCTCGAGGTGTCCAGGGTGAAGGCGGTCTCGTAGTTCATCGGTCCTAGTCTCCTTCCAGCCAATAGAGGAACGCGTGTACACGTCGCTTGGTTATACCAACCGGGAACGCTCGTCACGGCCCGCTGCCCACGGTCGCTACACTTTCGCTTCTTCGTCTGAGACTTCCGAACTAGGATCCTCCGAAGGCCTGCTGGCTGCCGATTGCCAGGTGGCGCGCAATCGAGTACAATGCGCGTTGCCTCGTGCGCCCGTAGCTCAGCTGGATAGAGCAGGGGACTCCTAAGCCCAAGGTCATCCGTTCGAATCGGATCGGGCGCACCAAACGAAACCCCGTTCCTGACGGGGATTTCATTAATTAGGGCCGCTGTTGCGGGCCATGTTTTCGGGTTCGTCCCTACCACCGTCCCTACCACCAGCCGAGAACTGAAGCAATTTCGCTTTCCTCTCGAACCAATTCAGAGCGATGTTCGATAGGCTGATTGCGTCAAATTCTAGAGCCCAGTGATCCCACCAGGCTTGCAGATCATCCCCGAACAGGTCCTCGAGATGACCAGTTGCGCGGTCGGCGAGATGGATCTCTTTGGCACAAGGTGTGCATAGGTGCTGGCGCTTGTTGGGATACCAGATGCCTTCTCGTTTTTCGCAGGCGCCACACAGGCCTTTTAGGTTGCCAGTTCCGCTCACATCTCCCCCGCTCTCCATTCGATCAATTGGGGCGCCCTTTTTGACCACCCGCCCAAGATGGTGGCTCGAGCGGGATTTGGGAGGATGGACACGCAGCTTGCGCTGCGCCTCCGAAAGTTGACTCCTGAATCTTTAGCGCCATCGGAGATATGCGCGTCTTTGGGAACCTCGATGAACATAGCAGCTACCGTGTGATGCAGTAGCGTAGGATAGATTTCACAACCTCCCCCACTCCCGGTTCTTCTAAGGGGCTGGTCCCAGATCGGTTTTGGGACTCGGGGACCAGCCCGAAGGATGGATCACGCAAGGTGACCCAATAAAATTGTACCCGCTCCAAGGCCGGAGCGGGTACCAAAACAGGGCCTCAAATCGGACACTTCAACAGCGCGAACAATAGCTGTCGGCCGAAGCTAACGCCAGCAGAAGCAGCGGCGCCAAGGCGACGAGCATACGGGTGAGCGTGCGCATATCCATCCTCCTTTCCCCCGCGCCATAGGAGGAAAACCCGATACTCGGGCAGAACTGATTATGGGGTGTTCAAAGGGTGGGGTTCAGGATGAAACCGAGGAAAGGTCTGAACGCTCGGCCAGTCATTCAAGTCGACGACTTTGATGAAGGCACGCGTAACGCGATCTTGAGTCTGGCCACTATCCTGCGAGCCACGCCTCTGTGATCTCCCTTTCCCGGTCGCCCCAACCCGGCAGGATCTCACGCATTGCCCCTTCGTAGGTCTCCGGTCCAGCCTCGGTACGCCAGGCTGTGTAGCTCTTGCGGTCATACGCCTTGACCTTCTGGTCAACGGCGTCATAGTCGATCCGCTCCCTCAGTGCCTTGTCCATCTCGGATGCAAGTTTCGGGTTCGAGGCGATCAGGTTGTCCATCTCGTCGGGGTCCGCGTCGAGGTCGAACAGCTGGGGCTCGCAGCCTGCGTAGGCGATGTATTTAAAGCTTCCCCGGCGAAGCATGAATTCACCTGTGTAGGCGAAGTTGCCGTGATACTGACAGAGGACGGTATCCGGACGGTCAGTCGTGCCTCCGGTCAACTCCGGCATCAGCGATGTGCCGGCGAGGCCCTCCGGATGCGGCAGACCCGTCATGTCCATGAAGGTCGGGTAGAGATCGATCAGAGAGACGAGATCGTCGACCGATGTGTCCTTGACGACTCCAGGGCCTGTGACGATCAACGGTACGCGAGCGGAGGCTTCGTACATGGCATTCTTGAGGTACTGCCTGTGCTCCATGTTCATGTCGCCGTGATCGCTCGAGAAGAGGACGTAGGTGTTGTCTGAGAGGTCGAGACTGTCGAACGCCTCCAACAGTGTGCCCAGCATTTCATCCACTTCGGCGATCATCGCGAAATATGTATGACGAACTGCCAGGATCTGATTCTCGGTAAACCGTTCGAAGCAACCCTTCGTTTCGCTCATGTATTCCATGACCGGATGCAGGTGCTCTTCGAAGGGCGGGACGGACACTCTTGCAGCGTCAATACGGTCGAGATACCGTCGAGAGGACACGAAGGCGGGGTGCGGGCAGGAAAGGCCGCAGTGGAGGATGAAGGGCTTCCCGTCAGAGGATCGTTCCCGCAGGTAGGCGATGCTGTTGTCCACCTTCTGCCAGTCCCGGGCGTGGACTTTCTGTTCATCCGCCTCGATCTGTCGCAGACCCGCCAGCGGACCGCCGCCGCGATGCAAACGGATCCCGGCCGCGCGGTTCCATGACGTGACGCGATTGCCCAAAGAGTGACTACCCGATACGTAGTCGGTCTTGCCGTAGGCCTGGTGGTCGTATCCGGCATCCTCTAGGTCGGACACGTAGGTCTGCGCTCCGTTCTCCAGCCCTTTGTAGTTGTTCCACGCTTCGATCACGTGGTTGTGCTTGCCACTCCATCGGCTGGCCCGAGATGGACAGCACTGAGGCGAGTTGCAGTATGTGTTCCGGAACAGGACACCGCGCTCAGCGAAGGCATCCATGTTGGGTGTGTGAGCAGCCGGGTGATCCATGCAGCCCATGATGCGACCGTCCATGCTGTCACATTCGATGAAGAGGATGTTCTTGTTGGACACCGGTTACTTCCTTTCGGGGTTCGCGTCTTCCATCGAGGGCAGCACCAGACGTCGCCGTGTCTATTCGACCACGTACTGCTTGAGCTTTTCCTCGTCGACCTCCACTCCCAGGCCGGGCCGATCGGGGAGTTCGAGGTAGCTCCCGCTCCGGGTCAACGTCTTTTTGAGCACCATTTCGCTTTTCGCGACGAAGGCCTGATCGAAGTGCTCCATAATTACGAAATTGAGGATACCCGCCGATAGCTGGAGTTGGGCGGCCGTCGACAGTACGTTGCCGCCACCGACAGCGGGCGAGAGGGGCACGTCGAACGTCTCCGCCAGATGTGCGAATCTCTGGCCGCCCGTCAATCCGCATCGCGCCAGATCCGGGAGCAGCATGTCAGCGGCGTGGGCCTCGACCCCTCGAGGTGATCAACAGCCTAACGTTCCGGGTTCTCTCCCACAGGTCATGGATGAGGTCGGCGCCATCTAGGAGGTGCTCGAGATTATCGAGGACGAGCAGCATTTTCTTGTTCTCGAGCTAGGGGCAGAGCCGCTCGGTCGCATCCGACTCACTCGTTGCGTTGACGCCAAGCGCGCTGATGATCTCAGAGGGCATCGAGGTGGGTGACGAGACTGAACCGCCCTGGGTTTGATGGAGGCTCCGTTCTCCCTCGAAAGGAGAGAATGGAGCATGACCCGTTACGACCAAGAAACCAAAGATCGAGTCATCCGCATGTTCATGGAGCGTCGAGAAGAAGCGCCGCACGAATCACGTTCAGCCTCCTATCGGCGCCTGCATGACCTAACCGGCATCCCGGTCGACACCATGCGCGGCTGGGTAGACAGAGCCCGCATCGACGCTGGTGACAAGCCAGGCCTGACAACCACAGAGCGTGAGGAGATCAAGGCCCTCAAGAAGGAAGTAGCCGAACTCAAACGAGCCAACGAGATCCTCAAGACAGCCAGCGCGTTTTTCGCGGCCGCGGAGCTCGACCGCCGACTCAAGTGATGGTCGCCTACATCAACGCGTATAAGAACCTGTTCGGGGTCGAGCCGATCTGCCGTGTCCTACGGGACCACAACGTGCCGATCGCCCCGAGCACGTACTACGCAGCCAAGAAGCGGCAAGCATCCGCTCGCCAGCAATCCGATGAGCGTCTCCTGGAGGTCATTCATCGGGTGCACCGCGAGAACTTTGGTGTGTACGGCGTCCGTAAGGTATGGCACGCCCTCCAGCACGAGAGTATCGACGTTGGGCGTGACCAGGTGGCGCGCCTGATGAGAGTCGCGGGCTTGAAGGGCATGACACGAAGAAGGAAGGTCCGCACGACCATCCCAACGCCTAGCGGCGTCAGCTCGCCGGATCTGGTGAGGCGAGACTGGTTCCAAGATGCGCCCGACATCGTTTGGGTGGCGGACTTCACGCACGTGCTCACTCGTGAAGGGTGGGTGTACGTGTCGTTCCTGCAGGACGGCTTCTCGAGGCGCATCCTGGGTTTCACGGTCAGTACCGGTAAGAGCAGCGAGCTGGTGATGAGGGCTCTGGAGCAGGCTGTGAGCGTCCGGCGTCGAACCGATCGGCGGTTCGTTGCTGACGGCGTGATTCATCATTCGGATGCCGGCAGTCAATATACGAGTCTGGCGTTCAGCCAGAAGTTGCTCGATCATGGCGTGAACGGTTCGATCGGTCGGGTGGGCACGGCGTATGACAATGCGTTGATGGAGAGCACGATCGGCTTGTTCAAGAGCGAGCTGATCCACGCCAGGTCGACGAGTTGGTGCTCGAGGCAGGAGGTGGAGACGGCGACGATGCGGTGGGTGAGGTGGTTCAACTGTCGGCGGTTGCACTCTTCGCTCGATTACGTCAGTCCCGTGGACTTCGAGATGGCGTACACTCAAGCGCAGGCCATGCCCAGGCTGGCCGCGTGAGAGCAGAGTCTCCACGAAACCCAGTACGGTTCAAACGACTTTCGAAGTGGGTTAAGCAATGACACCGGATGAACATGAAATGGTGACCAAATTTCTGGAGTTGGTCATGAATTATCTTCAGGGCAACCCCCTAAAAGATAACAGGCTCGTAGATTACTACGACTATGAATCCTTAGAAAATAAGTTTGATACTTCCATTGGAAAGAAGGGAGTTTCAGAAGAAGAATTACTTTCGAGTGCTCTGACGTACATGCAATATTGCGTCCGAACATTTCATCCCCAATTTTGGGGAACCCTTCGCGCCGGATACAGTATTCCTAGCCTAGTTGGAGAGATCCTGGCCGACATCACAAATACATCTATGTCGACCTATGGCGGATCCCCAGTCGCTACCTTAATCGAAAACAAGCTGATAAAGAAAATGGCGGATATAGTCGGGTTCAACGATGGGGACGGAATATTCGTTACGGGTGGAACACAGGCGAATTTAGTCGCTGTACTGAGCGCAAGGAACACCCTTGATCCGAACACTAAGAAAATGGGTCTTCGGCAACAACACGATTTGGCTCTGTTCATATCGGATCAAGCTCACTATTCCTTCATTAGCGCTGCGAATGTTTTGGGTTTGGGGGTTGAAAATGTCATTCGAGTAAAGTCCGATCGGTATGGAAGAATGGATACGGATGCGTTGGAAACCGCCATTCAAACGGCAAATAGGGTAAACAAAGTCCCCTTCTTTATTGGAGCGACTGCCGGAACAACAGTGCTGGGAGCTTTTGATCCAATCGAAGAGATCGCCCACATTGCCTCGAAATATCACTTGTGGCTGCATATCGATGGAGCCTTTGGTGGCTCAGCATTTTTAAGCAATCGCCATAAATCCTTGCTGGCAGGCAGTGAACTGGCTGATTCCTTTAGCTGGGATGCTCACAAGATGATGGGAGTACCTGTACCTTGTTCTCTAATATTGATGCGAAAATCGGGAATACTCCATGATGCTTGCACGACAACAGATGTTTCGACAGCTTCGAACTATGTGTATCACGATATTGGTGG
Organism: Trueperaceae bacterium; assembly: GCA_963662295.1. Lineage (GTDB taxonomy): Bacteria > Deinococcota > Deinococci > Deinococcales > Trueperaceae. The sequence goes on along the minus strand of OY759346.1, from coordinate 1,290,706 downwards.
CGGGTCGTTTGATTTGGGGGAAAAATCACTCCAAGGTACCCGTAAAGTCGATGTGCTCAAATTGTGGTTTGCCTGGAAATATTATGGCGATGAAGGATACGAAAATCGGCTCAATCATGTAGTTGAACTGGCTCAGTATGCTGAAGAACAGATAGAGATGACTCCATTCCTGGAAATGGCTTTTCCAAGACAGTTCGTCAATTTGTGTTTTCGATACAAGCCAATAGCGGGGGAAAATGCTGATAAACTCAATATTCTGGTGCAGGAGCAACTCCTGCAAAGAGGACGGGCTTACATCAACTACGCACAGGTTAAGGGATCGACAACGCTAATTCTAAATGTCGTAAATCCACAAATTGGTAAAGAAGATATTGACCATTTACTAGCTTGCGTGATCGAGATGGGCCAAGAGTTAAGGATTGACCTGGACCTGTCAACAGGTCCAGGCTGAAGAATGCCGATCCTGAGGAGATGATAGATCGGCGTTACCGCTTGGTGAGTAATCTTCGAGAAGCCACGGCATCTCCTTTACCTGTAGTTTGTTGACAAGGGTCAAATCGAGCAGTAGAACGGACAACAGGAGGTCGAACGATGAGTCGACGCCTACCCGTACCTACCGCCCCCGGACCGCTAGAGAGCTACGCCAGCAGTTTCGATGACCTGTTCAACAAACGCAACCAACGCGACACCTTCCGGCGCTACCTCGAAGGCCTACTACTACCCAGCGAACGAAACAAAACCCTGACCGGGCTCGCCAACACCGAGCCGGTGGCAGGCGCAACCCACAAGGACGCGCAGAAACTGCAGTGGTTCTTATCCGAATCCACCTGGGACCCCGCCTTGGTGAACAACAAACGACTGGCGCTGCTCTCCGAGGACGAGCACAGCAAGCCCAACCCCGAGGGCGCCCTGGTGATCGATGAGACCGGCGATCGAAAGTGGGGCCGACACACCGCCCATGTCGGCCGCCAGTACCTCGGCAGTATCGGCAAGATCGATAACGGCGTGGTCAGCGTACACACGTTGTGGGCGAACGAGGAACGGTACTACCCGATCGAGGTTGAGCCCTACACGCCTGCACCCTGGTTCGCTCTTGGTAAGAACGACCCCGAGTTCCGCAGCAAACCGCAAATCGCGCTGGAACTCATCGAGAACGCCCATGCGCTCGGCATTCCCTTCCGCGCCGTAGTAGCCGACCGCTTCTACGGGGAGAACCACCCCTTCTGGACTACTTTGCAGAGCGAGGAGATCCCCTACGTGCTGGCCTTGAACCCATCGCACGCATGGTGGCACCAGATTGGCACCATCGGCTCTGCGGAGGGAGTAGCGGGAGCCGCCTCGTGGCGTGAGGATGATGCCGGCGTTTGGGAGAAGCTCACGCGGTGCTTTCGTGATGGTCACCAAGAGACCTGGTGGGCTCTCGAGGGGGTGGCGGGACCGTACGGCCCGGAGAGCGCGAAGCGGTTGATCATCGTGACTACTGATCCTGCTGCGCTTCCGGAGGAGAGCACGTTCTACTTACGAACGAACCTCCCTGCGCCCGGATCTAGCCGCGCTCAAGAGAGCGGCATGATTCCGGCTGATGTGGCGGAGATCGTGAGGCTCTACGGGCTTAGGGTGTGGGTGGAGCAGAGTTACAAGCAGGTCAAGGGGAGTCTGGGTTGGGCGCAGTACCAGGTGCGCAGCGACATGGCCATGAGGCGGCACTGGCAGCTGGTTTGTTGCGCGTTTTCGTTCTGCTGGTGGGCCTTACCAGGAGGAGGAGTGGCTGCTGAGCTTGACGGGGGTGGGCAACCCGTAAGTCTTGTGGAGGGCGATGTTGAGGAGCGAGCGGGGGGGAAAAAGAAAGAGCCAGAATCTGGTCGTGACTTGGCCACAGGCGTTGAGGCGGGTCAGAGCTTGGCTGGAACCTTACCTTTTGCTAAGGAGGTATTGGCAGGCGTGGTCGGTGAAGCCCCCGCCGCAGCGGTTGCAGCGGCTTCTTGATTGGCTTTTCGATGGCAGGCCGATCCACTGCTATGCCCGGTAACAACAAACTACAGGTAAGCGGAAATTAACGCCTCTCGAACTATCCTGGGACACATGAAAAATCACCCACTTATCACCGCCCTCAGCGCTACCATCCTCCTGCTTCTTGGAATGGCCTTTGCCCAGGCTGGTGACGACTTTGCCGGCACCTTCAGCGACGGCCGCCTAAGCCTGGTACTGACCCCCGAGGCCGGGGCTTACCGGGGAGAGATCCTGGTCGACGGCCAGCGGTTCCCTACCCGGGCTCAGCGGAGCGGCCAGGGGCTGGTCGGCGAGTTCGAAACCGCCTCGGGAACGTTCGCCTTTGAGGCCTATCTGGACGGAAGCGTGCTGGTGCTGCTAACCGGTGGAGCCAGCTACTCCCTGCAGCCGGCCGGCGCCAGCCAGGCGAGCGGCGGGTCCTCCAACTTCCGCTCGCAGACGCCTGCCAACGGCCTGGGCCAGCTGCTTCTCGGTTCGGTGTCGGCCACCTCGGCCACCGACGGGTTGCTGCGGGCCACCGAAGAGCTACTCAACTACTTCGATCCCTACCCGATCTACCTGGGTGGCATCAGCGACCGGCAGGGCACACTGATCCAAGCGCCGTTTACCGCGACCATCGACGGCCTCGCAGTCTCCGGCGTGGCCGTGGCCCACCTCAGCAGCCCGGGCATGGCCGATATCGGCTTCGCGCTCGATGTCACCGAGCGGGCCCCCCAGACCATGAACGGCCTGATGCGCGAACTCGGCCAACACCTGCCGCTGCCCCAACCGGCCGCTCCCGCCGCCGCGGGCCCGGCCCTGACCTGGCACACGGTCCCCTTCCCGGATGGCAGCGGCCGCCTCAGCCTGCCGGAATCGTGGGTCCTGACCAGCGCTTCCCAGGGGATGGCCGACGCCTCCGGACCGTCCGGCGCCGAGATCCATCTGGGCCTGTGGGCCCCCATCAGCACGCCCGAGGTGGCCATCAATCCAATGACCGGTCAGCCCTATCCGGGCATCCTGGCCGCACCGCTGCTGAACCCGGCCGACGCCGTCGGGGCGCTGTTCCCGCAGATGTTCGCCTCGTTCGGCACCGACTACCGGGTCAGTTCGATCCTCGACTACGCCCCTACCTCGACCGAGGTGGGGGGCCAGAGCGCCTTCATCCTGTGGGACGCCACCATCAACGGCCGCACCTACCGGCATCTCGGTCTGGTCATCACCTCGCCGGTCTCGTACGAGCAGTGGCTGTTCTACTACTCCTACGTAGCGGCGCCGGTGGAGAGCTTTTCGGCCACGCTGCCGACCATGATGGAGATCTGGGGGCGTTGGAATATCAATCCGGCCCTGTTCCGGCAACGCCTCCAGAGCGCTGCCCAGTCGATGCAGGAGACCGGCCAGATCATCATCGACAGCTTCGAGGCCAACCAGCAGAGCATCGACGGGTCCGCGTACAGCTGGAGCGAGGCCTTCCGCGGCGACGGCATCATCCGCGATACCGAAACCGGTGACGAGGGGTCCGCGGCCCTGGGCTGGATCGACCAGACCATCGGCGCCATGAATCAGGGCGCCGGCTACGATCGCTTCGAGTACGTGCCGCTCGACGAGTGGTGGCTCAGGACGACACCGTAACCCAGCGAGCACACGCCAACCCCCTTGGCTATGTGCCGCTCGAAGCTACCGAAGTAGACGTAGCGGGTGGCTCGCTTCCACCCGCGCTGGTGCTCCTCAATGTAGCTACGGACGAAATCGCCGACCGTCACGGTTCGGCCGCCGAGGCCGGGCTGAGGCAGACCCAAGACCAGAAGCTTGAACTGGTTCTAGTCTAGACTCGGCTTTCTCCTACCGGTAGATGGAGGAGCAAGAATCCTTCGTTGCTGCTCGGTCGGATCGAAATACTCATCAGCGTCGTAATACGTCTCCGCCCACGACATGTTCCCGGGGCTGTACTTGTATAGGAACGTCCGGCGTTCATGATCCGCCGTCCAGGGGCGCGTGCCGTGAATCAGGGCCTCCGTGAACAACAGAGCGTCACCGGCCTTGACCACTGGTTGCAGCACGTACGGAGCAGCCCGCTCGTGACGTTTCACATCCTCCGGCAAGAGCGATAGGAAGTTGGTCTTGTGGCTACCCGGTACACAGACGAAGCCACCATCACCAGGGCCGGCGTCTGCCAGGAAGAAGGTCATCACCGAGAGGCCGTTTCGGATCGTGCCGTCGTAGTGCTTGAAGAAATGGCTGCCACTATCTCTCTCTGGCCCGCCGTGAAGGCCCCCGCCCTTTTGGCTATCAGGGCTCATGAAGATGCAGTAGTCGTGATCCAGGCGGAACATGGGTCCGAGCAGCTCTTCGAGGTAGGGTGTGATGTTGGGGTGATCGATCAACCGCTGGCAGGCAGGGTCCCACTTGGAAACGCGATCCGTGTTGCGGTAGCCTTTTCTGTCGCTGCTTCCGTCTTCGTAATCACGTGGGAAGACCCGATCGCTAACCTGGTTGAGTTCTTCTACCTCTGCTGGTGTCAGGGCGTTCTCGATGATGAGGTAGCCTTGCAAGTCGAAGACGAATTTTTCTTCCGCGGTCATCATCGCTATCACCTTCTGAGTCAGGACAGGCGTGACGTGCCCGATGTTTATTAAGAAGTATATGGCAGTTGGGTGGTGACGTGAGATGATCCCTGCCCCCGAAGGGCCTTTCGTCCACTCTGGATAGTGCGGATCTCCCCCACCGGTGCCTGAGCCTTCCGCGAAGCCCGCTGACTGCCTCAAGACGCTTGAGGACCGTGGACTGATTCGCCTTCAGGATAGACTTACGAGAACTAACGTGTCCGGATAGCGATCATAGGTCTCGGATGGGGAGGAGCACTATGGCTGACTCCAATGAGAAGATCCTGCTGGTCACCCAACGGCGCATCGAGCATCGCATGGCCACTCCCGAAGGTCTCGACGCCCTGCGCGGTGCGGGATCTCTGCAAGTCCTGGACCTGCTGGCGTTGGAGGAGAACCGCCGGGCGGATGCCTTCGATGAGGCCGCCGCCGAGGTCGACGCCGTGGTCTCGCTCCCCTGGGGGTATCAGGGCATCCCCCCGCTGACGAAGGAGCGCCTCCAGCGGATGCCGAAACTCAGGGTGATCTCGGGAACCTACGACAACCGCTTCGAAGGGTGGCTGGATGTGGCGGGAGCCCAGACCCGGGGGATCCAGGTGATCGATACCTCCCGGAGCATGACGCCGACCGTGGCGGAGTTCGCCCTGGCCATGATCATCAACCTGCTGCGGGACATCCCGGACGAGGTGGCACGGGTGCGGGCGGGCGATTGGTTCTCCGGATGGCAGGCCCTGGAAGGCTTCGTTGCGGGCGACCTGAGCGGACGTCGGGTGGGTCTGGCGGGCTTCGGCATCATCAACCGCTCGCTGGCGCGCTTCCTTACTCCCTTCCAGTGCCAGCTAAGCACCTATGACCCCTTTGTCGACGACGGGATCCTCGCGGATCACTGCGTGACCCGGGCCGCTTCGTTGACCGAGCTGGCTTCGGCATGCGAAATCTTCGTGGTGGGGATCCCGCCAACCCCCAAGACCCTGGGCATCATCAGCGCTGAGGTCATCGAGGCTCTACCGCAGGATAGCCTCTTCGTGCTCGTGACCCGCATGAGGGTGGTGGAGCAGCAGGCCCTCTGGCGTCGGGTGGAGGCGGGTGAACTGCGCGCTGCCATCGACGTCTACTACCCTGAGCCGCCCGAGGCCGGAAGTGTCATGCGCACCGCGCGGCACGTGATCCCGACGCCCCACATCGCCGGAGACTCGGCCACGGCTCACCGGCGCTGTTTCACTACCGCCTGCACCGAGGCGGTTAAGGTCTTGAAGGGAGAAACCCTAAGCTACGGCGTCACCGTGAGCGATGCGGCTATCTACGCGGGGAAGGTCAGTGACATCTCCCAGGGTTAGAGGCATCACTCGAGAGGGAGATGCGCGTCCTGGACTGGATTAGGATTGGGTTGCCCCCTGGCGACCCAATCTCCCACAGCAGCCCGACCTCCCCCTCGCGGTGCTCTATTGCGTTGTGGGGATGCTGTTATCAGGGCTATCCGGTGAATGACTGATTTGCGTCTCCAACGACCCTCCTTCACGCCGCAATCCGAGAAGATGCGGTCAGCACGAGGTTTCTCCTCACCATCGCGACCCGCTCCTGAGCCCGCCGCCACGACAAGCCAGGAGAGAAGAGCCGTTCAGCACGCACCTCCAAGAACGCATCCAACACCAGATCCGTATGCTTGAGCTGGGATGAGAACCGCCGGCACTGACACTTCCCAAGCCCCAAGTTCTGCTTATAGAGCCGGTGACTCCACTCCAGATCCCACCTCAGCCGCCAAGTATTCAACACCTCCTGCACCCCACCCTGGACAGAAGAGAGCAGCGCGAAGCACTCCCAGTCCACTCCTTTGGCCTTCCACACCAGTACGAGATCCACCCGACCGACCTCTTCGAGCCACACCTCTACTCTCTTGGCGTACCAGCGGAAACGCTTGTACCAGCGGCTCCGCCCAGGCCTGTACCGCTCCGCCAGGGTGCGGACCTGCACCTTCTCGCGCCCCAGGATCACCCACGCGTCGGTGCGGCACCTACCGACGAACGCGACAGGCATGAACTTCAGGCTGCGTAGGCCAAGCCGGGTGGTGAACTGCGCGTCGAACACTGCTGCTTTCACTTCGTAGCCAGCCTCGATGACGTCCCCAGCGATGTTGAGCATGCCTTCCGTGGCGCTGAGACGCGGATAGGTCTCTGTGGCCATTTGTTGTGTCGGGAACGGCGCAAGCTGCAGTGGGACTGGGTCCTGGTCGGGGTAGACCAACGCGCTACTGACGAACGCATGGCCCCACACCACACCGTTATCCGTCGAACTGTAGATCCTGCCGACACCTTGGATGCTGGCGCCTTCGTGTTTGACGGTGAGGAGGTCCACAGCGAGGATACCGCCGGCTGGGGCGCTCTTAAGGCGGCGGGTGAACCCGGAGTGGTGGGGTTGCGGATCTTGAGCGAGGAGGTCGGCACTGTGGGTGTGACTGAAGGGCAGGATCTTTTGCTGGCTCATCTCGGCGAGGGTCTTGTGTTGTAGAGCGAGTAGTCCTGTGGTGTAGGCCTGCTCGAACGGACGTATGCTGGTGCTTGCGGGACTCATCACACCCCGCAGGATGCGTGCTGACCGGCTTTTTCGCAAGGTCGGGTGGCGCGCGTCCCTTTGTTATCGCCTTTTCAGAGATACCGGATTGTCCTGGTTATATCAGAATTCGACACCGACAAAAGGGAGTCTGTCGAAGACTACCTGGAGAAAGGTGCCGAGCGGGCGTCACCTACTCTTCCAGTACTGCTTCGAATGCTCCCCTCAAGTCCCTACCGGAATACCGAATGAAAGGTGATAGACGACAATTGTCCGAATTGGCCAGGCATTCGGTTCGGGCTACAGGGCAGGATCGTACGGTCTGTGGGGTGTCGGAACCGCCTGAGGTTGACGGCTAAGTGACGCCTATGCACCCGCAACGGGGTGCAGCGTGGTGCAGCTTTCGGTGCGGTTAACTACAACCAGTGCAGCGTTCTGCTATGCCATGCAGGACGGGAAATTAAGTCGCATTTAACCGCTACTCCGCTACCGTGGCGGCAAGGAGGTCATCGTGTACCACACCCTTCGCCTGAGCACCCTGTTCGTCCTGGTAATCCTGCTCGCAGCCTGTGGCCAGCAGCTCGTCCCCGGCAGCACCGGCAATGAAACATCCAGCCTCTGTCCCGAAGCGCGTGGCGGCCTGGCCGTCTACTGGGACTGGGCGAACGGGGTGTTCCACCCGCTCGACAGTATCCCGGCGCCGGGTGTAGGCTGGACCAGCTTCTTTCACCCCGACTACCCGCCGCTGAGCTTTCTCCACCCTCCCGACTGGTCGTCGAACCCCCTCCGGGCGCAGCAGAGCGCCGGGGTGGAAGTGATCCGCGGCGACAACGGCGCCATCTGGAGCTGGTTTCAGACCTGGGGCGACACCAGCCCCGGACCGCGCGGCTATCTCGACGGCTTCGTCGACAACCTGATCGGCTTCTTCGGCGCCCAGGGCCCGATACGGGAGATCTGCTTCAACGAGAGCCAGTCGAGTCCGGCGCCGGGCATCGCCATCTCAAACGCCATCGTGGCGCTCGAGGTGGACGGCCAGACAATCATGGCCTCGGTCAGCATCACCACCACCCAAGGTCTGCCGGGCGGCTCGATCTTCTTCGGCAGCTCCGCCGGTCCGAGCGCTCAGTTCGACCGGCTGACGTTCGACGTGTTCCTCCCGATCCACTTCCAGCTCTTCTACGGCAGGACCGTCGAGGACAGCGATGGCGACGGCTTCCCCGATACCATCGACGACTTCCCCTTCGACCCCACCCGCCACTAGCCAAGACCTAGAGGTCAGAGACGCCCCCAACGGCCGTGGCCGGCTACCACCGGCCCAAGCCGTTGGGGGTATGCTCGGCCTGTGAGCGACGAGCGCACCCGGGAGCCCTCCTGGACCGACTACAGTCAAGCGTTGCGGATTGCCGGCAACCCGCTGCTCCGTGGGGTGTTCATCGGCCTGGGACTCATCTGCATCGGCCTCGGAATCATCGGCGTCTTCGTGCCCGGCTGGCCTACGACCGTGTGGATCATCGTCGCCACCTACTTTTTCGCCCGCTCCAGCCCGCGCTTCTACAACTGGGTCATGAACCACCGGGTGTTCGGCCCGCTGGTTCGCGATTTCCGCTCCGGGCACGGCATCCCCTTGGGCGCCAAGGTGTTCGCCATCTCGATGATCGTGCTCTTCGCAGGCTCGAGCGCCCTCCTTATCATTTCCAATTTCTGGGTCAGCTGGCTGGTGGCTGGGTTCGGAGCGATCGGGGTGATCTACCTGCTGCGCCTGCCTACCAAGAGCCGTGCTGTCGAAGATCGCCTGAGTTAGGCCTACGGCGTGGAGTGCTGCGCTTTCGTCGCATTCGCTAGCGCTGGAAATGGGCGCCCGCTCAGTTCAGAATCAGCATCTCGAGCTCGGCCGGCCCGCTGCGAAAGACGGGTTCGACGGTGACCACCGCGACGACGATGGGGCCCGTGAGCCTGAGCAGCTGATTGGTGAAGCTCTCCTCGGAGAGGTTGACGAACACGGCGCTGCCCCGCTCCTCGAGACCGGCACCTTGGAGACGGTCGAACACATCCGTCCGAAGCTGGGCCAACGCCTCCCGAATCTCCTGCTGACTGGCGGGCAGGGCCGGACTCCCGAGATGGATCTGGCGGCTGACCAGCAGCTGCCCTCGCTCGAACAGACGGGTGTTTTCGACCGCTTCGATGCTGACCTCGACCTGGACCGGACTGAACTGGTTGCGCGGTGAGATGAAGCGCACCAGATCGCTGTCTGGCGTCGCCGCGATGGCCTCCACCAGCGCCGCGACCTGTTCGGCCCTCAGCACCACCTCGCCGGCCCCTCTGCTGGCGGTGTAGGCGCTGGCTGCCTGAACGAACTGCGCCAGCGCGTCGCGAACCGCCGTCGGCTCCTGGGCACCGATCGAACCGCTGAAGATGAACTCGCCGGTGGTGAAGGTCACGTTGCCGGCGGTAGCGCGGTCGAACTCCGAGCGCACGGTTTCGAGTTCGCGGAGGGTGTTTTCCAATTCGGCCTCCTGGGCCTGAACCTCGGCCTCGAGCAGCCGCACCTGGTCGCCGCCACGCTGGATCTCGGCCAGCAGCGTCTGCGTCTGCTGCTCGAGGATGTCGTTGCGCTCGGCAAGCTGCTGGTTGTCGCCGGTGAGCTGGTCGCTGCGCGCTTGCAGGACGGTATTCTGCTGGCGCAGTTCGTTGGCGTCGGCCTCGAGCAGCACGATCTGCTCGTCGAGATCGCCGAGCTGCGACGAGAGGGTGTCGATGCTTCCCTCCAGGGTTTGGATATCGCCCTGCAGCCTCTGGGTCTGCTGCAGCGCCTGGTCCCGGGTGCGCACCGCGTTGGCCCGTGCCTCGTCGGCTTGACGAAGCTGCCCCTCCACTTCGACGAGGTTTCCTTCGGCGGTGGTCAGCTGCTGCTGGAGGGTTGCGAGCTCCGTGTCGGCGGCGGTCAGCTGCTGCTGGACCTGCGCCACCTCGAGCTCGAGCCGGACGGCCTCGGCCTGGGCAACGTCGGCTTCGACCCGGGCCTGATCGGCGTCGAGCGTTGCCCGATCCCGCTCCTCTTGCGCCGTCCCCAGGTCGTCCTGTGCCCGACCGAGGTCCTCCTGTACCGAAGCCAGCTCTCCCTGGGCCTGCTGGAGCTGGCCCTGCAACGCCTCGAACTCCGTCTGCGCCTGTTCGACCTGGGCCTGCAGGCCGTCGCGCTGCTGGGCGGCCACATCGCGCTCCGCCAAAGCTGCGTCGCGATCTTCGAACGCCAGGTCCCGCGCCGCCTCGGCGTTGTCGATCAGGGTTCGGGCGGCTTCCAGGTCGCCTTCGAGACTGGCTCTGGTATCTTCGAGTTCGGCCCGGGTCGCTTCCAACCCTGCGATCTCCTGATCGAGACCGAGGACGTTCGCCTGCAGCACCTGCACGTCGGCACGGAGGCGGGTGAGTTCGTCGGCCGTCCGCTGGGCGTTGAGAATCACGTTGGTCGCGCCGCGAAAGGCCAGCGCCGAAACCCCCAAGGTCACCAGCATGATCAGGATGCCCGCCCCCACCCCTACGATCTGCCCGGTCCGGCGGGGGCGGGTGCCGAACAGCGTCAGGCGCCGGCGACCCACATAGCTGCCCAGACGGTCACCCAGAAAGGCGATGACGCCGGCCAGGACTACCAGCAGCGCCACCAGACCGAAAACCGGGGTCACGTCAGCCCCCCGCCTCCAAAAAGGTCTGGCGGTCGTCGCTCAAAGCCGGAAATCACTCCCCAGATAGTAGGCTCGCACATCGGTGTCGTCGGCGAATTCGGCCGGGGTCCCCTGGAACCGTACCCGCCCATCGAACATCAGGTAGACGCGGTCCGCAATGGCGAGCGTTTCACGAACGCTATGGTCGGTGAGGAGCACACCCAAGCCGCGCTGTTCCCGCAGATCACGGATCAGCACCTGGATCTCGTTGATCGACTTCGGATCGACACCGGTAAAGGGCTCGTCGAGCAGAATGAAGGCCGGGTCGATGGTCAGGCTACGGGCGATCTCCAGCCTGCGGCGCTCGCCGCCCGAAAGGGTGTCGGCCCGATGGGTGGCCAGGTGTGCGAGCCGAAACTCGTCCAGCAGGGTGTTGGCGCGCGCGTCCTGGTCCGCCCGGCTCAGGTTCTGAAATTCGAGTACCGCCAGCAGGTTGTCCTTAACACTCATCTTGCGGAAGGCGCTCGGCTCCTGGGCCAGGTAGCCGAGCCCGGCCCGGGCACGGCGGTGCATCGGCCAGCTGGTGATGTCCTGGGGGCCGAGCCGAATGCGGCCTGCGTTGGGCCGCACAAAGCCGACCATCATGTAGAAGCTGGTGGTCTTGCCGGCGCCGTTGGGGCCCAACAGCGCCACAATCTCACCCGGGTCGAGGGCCAAGTCGACGCCGTCGACGACCTTGCGGCCGCCGTAGCGCTTGGTAAGCCCGGTAGCCCGCAGACTAGACGTTTGTGGCTCCAGGGCGGCCGCTTCCGGTTCGCGATTGACGACCGACATTCCGGCTTATGGTACCACGATGGGGGTGAGAAACATCGGGCCGTTAGCCGCCATGGCCCACGTCCGAAGCCCGTTGACGAAAGCCCAGCTCACTGGTGCCTGAAGGGGCGCGCGACATAGAGCCGGGGGCCAAAATAATGTACGGCCTCTGTTGGGTTTTTTGATTCCAGGAGCAGCGATTTCGACCGGCTGCTTACCCCTCGAGCAACATCAGGAACGGCTCCTCGATCGCCTGGCAGACCCACCTGAGGAAGCGGGCCGCGGCCGCGCCGTCGATCAGGCGGTGATCGTAGCTGACCGCCAGCGGCATCATCAGCCGCGCTACAAACTCGCTCGTCTCGCGGTCGTAGACCGGTTCGTAGCTGCCGCGTGAGACGCCCAGGATGGCGACATCCGGGGGGTTCACGATGGGCGTGAAGCCGACCCCACCGATGCCCCCCAGGTTGGAGACGCTGAAGTTCCCCCCCTGCATCTCGTCGGGGGTGAGCTTGCGGTCGCGTGCCTTGGCAGCCAACTCGCCGAGCTCCAGCGCCAGCTCGAGCGTGTTCTTACGGTCGGCGTCCTTGATCACCGGCACCAGCAGACCGTTGGGGGTGTCGACGGCCACGCCGATGTTGACGTACCGCTTATGGATGACCTCGTTGGCTGCGACGTCGATGCTGGCGTTGAAGTCCGGAAACTTTCGCAGCGCCGCGGCCACCACCTTGATGATCATGGCGGTGGGGGTGAGCTTGGCGCCCATCGCCTCCGCCCGCGGCTGATAGCGTTTGCGCAGCGCCTCGAATTCGGTGCTGTCGGCCCTGTCGAAGTGGGTGACCATCGGCACCGTGGCCCAGGCGTTGGCCATCGCCCGCACGGTCGCTTTGCGGATGCCGGACATGGTGCTTCGTTCGACCTCGCCCCAGCGGGAGAAGTCGGGCAGGGCGACGGTGGGGGCAGCCGAGGCAACCGCCGGCGTGGGAGCCGCCGAGCCCGTCTCGGCGAAGCGGTGGACATCGTCGGCCGAGATGCGATCGAGGATGCCACTCCCCTGGATAGCCCGAATATCGACCCCCATATCGCGAGCCAGGCGGCGCACAGAGGGGGCGGCCGCCAGCAGCGGGCGGTGGCCGGGGTCACCCTGCTGACGAGCAACGCCGCGGCTCTCCGCTGCCGCGTCGGGAGGCGTGGGACCGGCGGTGCTGGCCGCAGAGACCGGAGCGGCGGCGGGAACGTCCACCTCAGGGGGCGGTTCGGCTACCGCCGGAGGGGCATTGCCGGCCACCGCCTCAGCTACCGTCAGGATTACCTGACCGACCCTGGCCTCGTCGTTCTCTTTGACATTGATGGCCTGCACCACGCCCTGAACGGTGGAGGGGATCTCGACCACGGCCTTGTCGGTCTCTAGCTCGAGCACCGGCTGGTCGATCTCGATAGCGTCGCCGACCGCCACCAACAGGCCGACCACGACGCCGGCATCGATCCCCTCTCCCACTTCAGGCAATTTGAATTCGGTTGCCACGGCTCCGTCCTCTCTGTGGCGCTATTGTATCGAGTCAGTCCCGATAGGGGTTGGCTTTGGCTGGGTCGATATCGAGGTCGTTGCGCGCCTTGACCACAGCTTCGCTGGCGATCTCGCCGGCCTCTGCGTGCGCGTGCAGCACTGCTAGCGCGATGTGCCGAGCGTCCACTTCGAAGTAGTCGCGAAGCTCTTCGCGGGCCTCGCTGCGGCCGAAGCCGTCGGTGCCCAAAGACACGATGGGCCGCGGCAGGTAGCGGGCCAGCGAGTCGGGAAGAATTTTCAGGTAGTCCGACGCCGCCACCAGCACCCCTTTGGTATCGGCCAGCGCTTCGGTCACAACCGGGACGCGCCGCTCGCGTTCCGGGTTGAGCCGGTTCCAGCGCTCGGCCTGGAGGGCGTTGCGATGAAGCTCCTTGTAGCTGGTGACGCTCCACACGTCGGCAGCTACCTTGAAGTCCGCGAGCAGCTCCTGGGCTTTGAGCACCTCGTTCATGATGGCGCCGGAGCCGAACAGCTGCGCCTTGAGTTTGAACCGCTTCTTAGAGGGTCGGAACAGGTAGAGGCCACGCAGCACGCCCTCTTTGAGCTGCTCGCGGCTCAGGTGATCGGGAACCGGCGGCTGGGCGTAGTTCTCGTTGCCGATGGTGAGGTAGTAGTACAGGTCTTCCTGCTCCTGGTACATGCGCCTCAGACCCTCGCGGATGATGAAGGCCATTTCGAAGGCGAAGCTGGGATCGTAGGCCTTGAGGTTGGGAATGGGATAGGCCAGCAGGTGGCTGTGGCCGTCCTGATGCTGCAACCCCTCCCCCGCCAACGTGGTGCGGCCGGCCGTTGCGCCGAGCATGAACCCCTTGGCCCGCATGTCGCCCGCCAGCCAGGCCAGGTCGCCGATGCGCTGGAAGCCGAACATCGAATAGTAGATGAAGAACGGCACGGTGTTGATGCCGTGGCTGGCGTAGGCGCTGCCGGCCGCCAGGAAGCTCGCCATCGAGCCGGCCTCGGTGATCCCCTCTTCGAGAATCTGCCCGTCCTTGGACTCCTTGTAATAGAGCAGGTTTTCCTTGTCCACCGGCTCGTAGAGCTGCCCCACCGAGGAGTAGATGCCGATCTGCCGGAACAGCGCCTCCATGCCGAAGGTGCGCGCCTCATCGGGAATGATGGGGACCACCAGCTCTCCCCACGCCTCGTCGCGAAGCAGCTTCCTGAGAATCGACACGAACACCATGGTGGTGGATACCTCGCGCTCGGCGGTACCCTCCATGAACTCCTCGAACAGCGACTCGTCGGGAGCGGCGAGCGGCTCCGCCTGTATCGACCGCTGCGGCAGGAAGCCGCCCAGGGCCTGGCGGCGCTCGATCAGGTAGCGATACTCCTCGCTGTCCTCATCGGGTCGGTAGAAGGGCGCCTGACCGATCTCCTCGTCGCCGATGGGGATATCGAAGCGGTCGCGGAAGGCGCGCATCTCGTCCTCGTTGAGCTTCTTCTGCTGGTGGGTGATGTTCTTGCCCTCGCCCGACTCACCGAGGCCGTAGCCCTTGACGGTGCGCGGCAGGATCACGGTGGGCGAACCGCGGTGCGTAACGGCCCGCTGGTAGGCGGCGTAGACCTTGACGGTGTCGTGGCCGCCGCGGTTGAGGCGGCCGATATCGTCGTCGCTCCAGTCCTCGATCAGCCGCTTGAGCTCCGGGGTGTTGAAGAAGTTCTCGCGCAGCTCGGTGGCGCCGAAGGCGGCGTAGCGCTGCGACTCACCGTCGACCAGACTGCCGAATCGGCGGACCAGGGCTCCGTTGTAATCGCGGGCCAGCAGTTCATCCCACTTGCTGCCCCAGGGCAGCTTGATGACGTTCCAGCCGGCGCCTCGAAAGATGCCCTCCAGCTCCTGCATGATCTGGCCGTTGCCGTACACCGGGCCGTCGAGTCGCTGCAGATTGCAGTTGACGATCCAGATCAGGTTGTCGAGCTTCTCGCGCGCCGCGAATTTGATGGCGCCCAGGGTTTCGGGCTCGTCTGTTTCGCCGTCGCCCAGGAAGGCCCACACCTGGCCGCTGCCGGGCTCCTTGAGACCCCGATTCTCGAGGTAGAGGTTGAAGCGCGCCTGGTAGATCGACAGGATCGGCGCCAGCCCCATCGACACGGTCGGGAACTGCCAGTAATCCGGCATGAGCCACGGGTGGGGGTAGCTCGACAGCCCCGGATGCTCCTGAAGTTCGCGCCGGAAATTCCTGAGGTGCTCCTTGTCGATGCGCCGCTCCAGGTAGCTGCGCCCGTAGATCCCGGGGCTGGCATGCCCCTGGAAGTAGACCAGGTCGGCGTCGGTGCCCGCCCCCGGACCCCGGAAGAAGTGGTTGAAGCCGACCTCGTAGAGGGTGGCGGCCGAAGCGTAGGTGGAGATATGGCCGCCGATGCCATCTGAATACTTGTTCGCCCGCACCACCATGGCCATGGCGTTCCAGCGAACGAGCCGGGTAAGGCGCCGCTCGAGCTCCATGTTGCCCGGATAGTCCGGCTGCTCCTCCGGTGAGATGGTATTCACGTACGGTGTGGTGGCGACGAAGGGGATCTCCACCCCGTGCCGTTTGGCGTGTCCGTCGAGCCTGTCGAGGATCTCTACGACCCGTTCGGCGCCGCCCGAGGCGAGCACGTAGTCGAGCGACTCGAGCCACTCGCCCAGTTCGACCTCATTGAGCGTCTTTAGCTCCTCGGGCTCTAGTTGAGAGCGGTCCAGATTGAGGATTTCGTCGAGAACATCGGCCATGGTGCAAAACCTCTTCCGGGGCGCGCGGCCCCTACCGTGCTAAAGAGCGGGTGTAGGCGGTACAGAGCGAGAAAAAGAGGGACGCTCCGTTCGTCAGCCACCGACCATTCTACGGCACCACTTGCGGCCAACCAAGCGTTGTCCACTACCGAGGCACCGAAGCTCCGGGCAGGGCGACCGTTAAACGCTTGACGGCGACCGGCAGCCGCCGCGGCTAGCCTCAGATATGAACCCAAGGTGGCGCCTGCCGGCGCTGGCGTGCCTACTCGCAATGTCTGTCACCCCCCTCGCCCTGGCCCAGCCTGAAGTGCCCGACGTGGATACCTCCAAGCGCAGCGTCCCGCTCTCCGAGATCTATTTCGACACCTTCCGCCCCACCAACCGCGCGGTGCCGCTCGACCAGGCCGATCGCGAGCTGATCCTCAGCCTGCGCGACGCCATCCCCCCCATCGCCACGCCCCGCTACCAGGCCGCCGCCGAAGCCGATTGGCTCCGCGACAGCGACCTGATCCTGGGCTACGCCGTCGGCACGGAGGCCTGGGCCTACCCGCTGCGGATCCTCAACTACCACGAGATCGTCAACGACGACCTCGCCGGCGAGCCGGTGCTCGTCTCCTTCTGCCCGCTGTGCTTCAGCGGCATCGTCTACAGTCGGCGCCTCGGCGACCGGGTACTCACCTTCGGCAACACCAGCGCCCTCTACGAATCCGACATGGTCATGCTCGACTACCAGACCGGCTCCTACTGGTGGCAGGTGGCGGGCCGAGCCATCGTGGGTGAACTCAACGAGGCCGAGCTTACGCCGCTGCCGAGCACCACCACCACCTGGGGCGCGTGGCGCGCGCTGCACCCCAGCACGCTGGTGCTATCGCGCGACACCGGCTTCAACCGACCCTACGACCGCGACCCCTTTGCCGGCTTCGACGCCTTCATCAATCAGGGCCGCTTCGCCTTCCCGGTCAGCGACGCCGCCTTCGACGGCAGGCTGCAGCCGGGCACCAAGGTACTCACCGTGAAACTCGGCGGCGAGGTCCGCGCCTACCCGCTGACCGACGACGCCCCGGCAGCGGTGACCGACGTGATCGCCGAGATCGGGGTGGTGGTGTTCCTCGACGGCCCCGCCCAGAGCGGGGCGATCTACCGAGCGGCCATCGACGGGCAAGCGCTGAACTTTGAAGCCCTGAGTGATTCGGTCGTCGACCTCGAGACCGGCAGCACCTGGGACCCGCCGGCAGGGCGGTTGCCGGAGAGCTGGCGGGGGCGCAGCTCGAGGCGCTGCCCAGCAAGACCAGTTTCTGGTACGCGGCGGTGGCGTCGGAACCGACGGTCACGGTGTTTGGGCAGGAGCCGTAGGATAGCGTAGCAGCGCCACAGGCTCGAGTCGAACCCTAACCGTCGGCACCGTCGAGACGGCGCCCAGAACGTCCGTCAATGCACTCTGCTGACTCAATCATTGTGAAACCCGTTGTAGCTGTAGTTTGTTGTTACCGGGCATAGCAGTGGATCGGCCTGCCATCGAAAAGCCAATCAAGAAGCCGCTGCAACCGCTGCGGCGGGGGCTTCACCGACCACGCCTGCCAATACCTCCTTAGCAAAAGGTAAGGTTCCAGCCAAGCTCTGACCCGCCTCAACGCCTGTGGCCAAGTCACGACCAGATTCTGGCTCTTTCTTTTTCCCCCCCGCTCGCTCCTCAACATCGCCCTCCACAAGACTTACGGGTTGCCCACCCCCGTCAAGCTCAGCAGCCACTCCTCCTCCTGGTAAGGCCCACCAGCAGAACGAAAACGCGCAACAAACCAGCTGCCAGTGCCGCCTCATGGCCATGTCGCTGCGCACCTGGTACTGCGCCCAACCCAGACTCCCCTTGACCTGCTTGTAACTCTGCTCCACCCACACCCTAAGCCCGTAGAGCCTCACGATCTCCGCCACATCAGCCGGAATCATGCCGCTCTCTTGAGCGCGGCTAGATCCGGGCGCAGGGAGGTTCGTTCGTAAGTAGAACGTGCTCTCCTCCGGAAGCGCAGCAGGATCAGTAGTCACGATGATCAACCGCTTCGCGCTCTCCGGGCCGTACGGTCCCGCCACCCCCTCGAGAGCCCACCAGGTCTCTTGGTGACCATCACGAAAGCACCGCGTGAGCTTCTCCCAAACGCCGGCATCATCCTCACGCCACGAGGCGGCTCCCGCTACTCCCTCCGCAGAGCCGATGGTGCCAATCTGGTGCCACCATGCGTGCGATGGGTTCAAGGCCAGCACGTAGGGGATCTCCTCGCTCTGCAAAGTAGTCCAGAAGGGGTGGTTCTCCCCGTAGAAGCGGTCGGCTACTACGGCGCGGAAGGGAATGCCGAGCGCATGGGCGTTCTCGATGAGTTCCAGCGCGATTTGCGGTTTGCTGCGGAACTCGGGGTCGTTCTTACCAAGAGCGAACCAGGGTGCAGGCGTGTAGGGCTCAACCTCGATCGGGTAGTACCGTTCCTCGTTCGCCCACAACGTGTGTACGCTGACCACGCCGTTATCGATCTTGCCGATACTGCCGAGGTACTGGCGGCCGACATGGGCGGTGTGTCGGCCCCACTTTCGATCGCCGGTCTCATCGATCACCAGGGCGCCCTCGGGGTTGGGCTTGCTGTGCTCGTCCTCGGAGAGCAGCGCCAGTCGTTTGTTGTTCACCAAGGCGGGGTCCCAGGTGGATTCGGATAAGAACCACTGCAGTTTCTGCGCGTCCTTGTGGGTTGCGCCTGCCACCGGCTCGGTGTTGGCGAGCCCGGTCAGGGTTTTGTTTCGTTCGCTGGGTAGTAGTAGGCCTTCGAGGTAGCGCCGGAAGGTGTCGCGTTGGTTGCGTTTGTTGAACAGGTCATCGAAACTGCTGGCGTAGCTCTCTAGCGGTCCGGGGGCGGTAGGTACGGGTAGGCGTCGACTCATCGTTCGACCTCCTGGTGTCCGTTCTACTGCTCGATTTGACCCTTGTCAACAAACTACAGGTAGGGCCCCTTCAGACCCCCTGCGGGGTTCTTACGGGGTCCCCGTTGAGCCTTCCCTAACGGCAAGTCTCCCCGGGGCTCTCGGAGCCTCACTACGCGAGTCTCCTCCAGCAGAAGATTTTGGAGTAACCGGGGTGTGAAGGCGCTAACGGTGTCTTGCTTGTTCCTTTTAACCTTCTTTTGGCGGAGGAGACACCAGAGGTGGCTCCGTAGCCCCTGAAGAGACCCACGGAGGGGGGCTCTGAAGGACCCCGTAAGAACCCTGACCGAAGGGAAGGGGTCTGAAGGGGCACCTAAACTACTTCTACTTATGTTCCTTCTTTCCAAGACCCCAAATAGTCCTCTTGTTCTGGCGTCAGCACGTCGAGTCCCACACCCATCGCTGCCAGCTTCAATCGGGCTACCATCTGATCAATATCCTCGGGGACGGTTACAACTTTATTGCCTAGCTCACTATGATTTTCCACCATGTACTCTGCGCACAGTGCCTGGTTGGCGAAGCTCATGTCCATCACCGCGGCGGGGTGGCCTTCAGCGGCGGCGAGGTTTACCAGGCGGCCTTCGGCCAGCAGCCGGACCTTGCGGCCGTCGGCCAGCTCGAACTCCTCGATGAAGGTGCGCGGGTGGGAGCTGGAGACCGCCAGCTCCTCGAGCGCGGGGATGTCGATCTCGACGTTGAAGTGGCCGGAGTTGGCGACCATGCAGCCGTCCTTGATCACCTCGAAGTGCTCACGGGCAACGACGTGCTTGTCGCCGGTCGCCGACACGATGAAGTCCGACTGCGGGGCGGCCTCGATCATGGGCATCACCCGGTAGCCGTCCATCACCGCCTCGAGCGCCTTGAGGGGGTCGATCTCGGTGACGATCACGTTGGCGCCCAGGCCCTGGGCGCGGCTGGCGATGCCGCGGCTGCACCAGCCGTAGCCGGCTACGGTGAAGGTCTTGCCGGCGAGCAGCACGTTGGTGGCGCGAATGATGCCGTCGAGGGTGCTCTGACCGGTGCCGTAGCGGTTGTCGAAGAAGTGCTTGGTGCGGGCGTCGTTGACGGCGATGATGGGGTACTCGAGGGCGCCCTCGGCGGCCATGGCGCGCAGCCGGATGACCCCGGTGGTGGTCTCTTCGGTGCCCCCGATGATATCGCCCAGAAGCTCGCGCCGGTTCTGGTGAAGCTCGCCGACCAGATCGCCGCCGTCGTCCATGGTGAGGTGGGGGCCCTGATCGAGAGCGGCGCCGAGGTGGCGGTAGTAGGTCTCATTCGAGGCCCCGGTGATGGCGTAGGTGGGGACGCCGTAGTGCCTGACCAGAGCGGCGGCCACGTCGTCCTGCGTGCTCAGCGGGTTGCTGGCGCACAGCACCGGCTCGGCGCCGCCGGCGTGCAGCAAGCGCATCAGGTTGGCAGTCTCGGTGGTGACGTGCAGGCAGGCGCTGATGCGAATGCCCGCTAGCGGCCTGTCGCGTTCGAAGCGCTCGAGGATACTGGCGAGAACCGGCATCTCCTGAGCGGCCCAATCGATACGGCGTATGCCTTCGTCCGCCAGGGCGAGGTCTTTGACGTCCCCTGATATCGGTGCCATGGTCATAACCGGCCTCCTCGGTGGCTGTGTCGGGATCGGTCCTATCCAAGCCTATCTACAATTAACCTGCCACGGGTGTGAAACCCTGTATCGTGTCGACGGTCGAGCTTCGTCCGCGAGTTTACGGAACGCGGCAAGGGACCACCATAGAGTGGCCGGAGTACCGTGCCCGATCCAGGTCCCCACACCGCCCGGCGGTCCCAGCGGGGGTCCGAACGGCCGAGGAGGAACCATGCTACCGATCCGGAACGTCGCGCTGGCCCTGCTGCTGACGCTTGGGGGGCTGAGCGCGGCCCAGGATAACCCCGACGCCGACTGCACCTTCAATCCCGAAATCGCCAACATCCCCACCGAACAGGTGATGCGGGGGGCATCGCCGCAGGGCATTCCCGCGCTCGGGCATGAGGGCGACTGCCTGGGGTTGACTGCGCCCACCCAGATGCCCATCCTGGTAAACCAGGAGGAGGCGGCCGCCTGGATCGACGCCCGCGAGCCGGTTATCGCCGTCACCGTCAACGGCGAATCCAGGGCCTACCCGCTGCAGGTCCTCACCTGGCACGAGATCGCCAACGACACTGTGGCCGGGATTCCGGTGGCCGTCACCTTCTGCCCGCTGTGCAACAGCGCCATCGCCTTCGACCGCCGCATCCCGCTGACTCCGGAGGCGCAGAACGCGGCGCTGCTCAACAACGGCACCCTCGAATTCGGCGAGCTCGATCAGGCCTTCCTCGACGCCTACGCCTTCCAGCATGGCGAGGTGCCCGATTTCGAGGCATCTCTCGAGGTCACCTTCGGGGTCTCGGGCTTCCTCTACAACTCGAACCTGTTCATGTTCGACAGCAAGACCTTCACGCTCTGGGGTCAGATTCTTGGCGAAGGCAACATCGGCACCCTGACCGGCACCAGGCTGCTCAACTACCCGGCCCAGATCATCGCCTTCGAGGCGTTCCGCGCGACGTTCCCGGAGGCTCTGGTGCTGTCGCGCGACACCGGTTTTTTGCGCAGCTACGGTGAGAACCCCTACCCGGGCTACGACGATGCCGACACCCCTCCGTTCCTGTTCAACGGCATCACCGACGGCCGGCTGCCGCCCAAAGCGCGGGTGGTGTCGGTCGCCTTTCGCGGCGAGTCGGTCGCCTACCCGTTCGAGATTCTCGAGGTTGAACGGGCGATCAACGACTTGATAGCCGACGAGCCGGTGGCCGTCTGGTGGCAAGACGGCACCAGCAGCGCCCTCAACAACGCGGCCATCGCCGGCAGCCGCGACGTCGGTGCGGTGGGGGTGTTCAGCCGCAACCTCAACGGCCAGGAGCTCTCCTTCAGCTGGGATGGTGGCGCCTTCGTCGATGATCAGACCGGCTCGAGCTGGAACCTGTCGGGTCGGGCCATCGCCGGCGAGCTTCAGGGGGAGCAGTTGCAGGCGGTGGTCCACGACAACACCTTGTGGTTCGCTTGGGCGGCCTTCAAGCCCGATACGCGGCTGTTCCTGGGCGAGTAGGGGGCGTGCTCAGGTAGCGTTGTCGAAGACCCAACGGCCGAGCAGCGCTCCCAATATCAGGCCGGGCGGGACCAGCCCCAGAAACAGCACCTCCGGCGCGTACTCGCCCTGAATGAACTTGGCAACCTCGCCGCCGAGGAGTAGCATCAGCCCTGCGAAGATGGCCACTGCGAAGGCCCGGCCCATGCGGCGGCGGTTGAGCCACAGCACCCCGAAGTACCCGAACAGCCCGTAGTAGAGGGCGCCGATGATGTTGAACGAGGTTGGCGAGGTAAAGAAACCCCCGTCCGTGGCTATGTCGCCCCGGGGGACGGCGGCGTTGAGGGCGATGAAGAAGATGGTGGCGATCAGCAGCGCGCCCGAAAAGCGTCCTGGGTCGCGGGTCTTACGCGGAGCGCTCTCCGTTTTGCCCTCCTTGGCGGCCTGCCGGCTCGCCTGCCGGCTCGCTTGAGCGGACCGCACACGACCCCGCCGGGCGCTCCTTCTCCGCTGTTTCTCCTTGTCGTTCTTCTTGTCTTGCTTCGACTGTGCGCGTCGAAGCTGGCGATTCATCATGCCCTAGACTAGCAGGTTGGCGCTCGATGCTGGTTCGGCGCACGCTCCTCCTGCTAAGCTCACGGTGGCCCCATGGATGACACCCTACTGACAACCATCACCGAGCGTTTCGGCACCCCCGTCTTCGCCTACGATCTCGACGCCGTCTCGCGGCAGGTAGCGCGGCACCGCTCGGCCCTGCCGGCGGCCGAGCTGCTCTACGCGGTGAAGGCCAATCCCAACGGCGGACTGCCCCGGCACCGGGAACGCCTCGAGGATCTTTGGGGCCTCGAACCTGCGTGAACAGCGGGCACCCTATACTTGCCTGGTGAAGAAGATCATCGTCATCGGGTCCGGTTTCGGCGGCCTGGGTGCGGCCGCTCGGCTGGCGGCAGCCGGACACGAGGTGACTGTCCTCGAGAAGCGCGACGGGCTCGGTGGCCGCGCCTACACGTATAAACGCAACGGCTTTACCTTTGACGGCGGTCCGACGATCATCACGGCGCCGTGGCTGTTCGACGAGATCTGGGCCAAGGCCGGCAGACGCCGCGAGGACTACGTCACGTTCGTCAAGTGCGACCCCTTCTACCGCATCTTCGACCATCACGGGGTGCCGTTCGACTACAACGACGACGAGCGCTTCATCGTGAGCGAGATCGAGAAGCGCAACCCGGCCGACGTCGCCGGCTACCGGGCGTTCGTGGCCCGCACCAAGGAGATCTTCGACAAGGGCTTCGTGGAGCTGGCCGACAAACCCTTCCTGACGGTGTGGGACATGCTCAAGGTGGCGCCCGATCTGATCCGCCTGCAGTCCTACAAGTCGGTGTACCGCTACGTGTCGGACCACATCCAGGACGACTTCCTGCGCCAGGTTTTTTCGTTCCACCCGCTGTTGGTGGGGGGAAACCCGTTCGACACCACCTCGATCTACGCCATGATCCACTACCTCGAGCGCCGGTGGGGGGTGTGGTACGCCCTGGGCGGCACCGGCGCCCTGGTCGAGGCCTTCGGGCGGCTGATCGGCGAGCTGGGTGGGCGCATCGAGCTCAACGCCGAGGTGGCGGAGATCCTGGTCGATCCGGGAGCGCGCCGGGTCCGGGGGGTGCGCCTCGTGGATGGGAGGGTTATCGAGGCTGATGTGGTGGTGTCGAACGCCGACGTGGCCTTCACCTACCGGAACCTGATCGCCCCCGAGCACCGCCGCAAGTACAGCGACCGGCGCTTAGAGCGTATGCGCTACGCCATGAGCCTGTTCGTGATCTATTTCGGCACCAAGCGGCGCTACCTCGACACCGAACTCAAGCACCACAACATCATTCTGGGCCCGCGCTACCGGGGGCTGCTGCGCGACATCTTCCACAACGATGGGGAGCTCGCCGAGGACTTCAGCCTGTATCTGCACATGCCCACCTACACCGATCCCAGCCTGGCGCCCGAGGGCGGCGAGGCGTTCTATGTGCTGTCGCCCGTGCCGAACCTCAAGTCGGGCATCGACTGGCGCCGGCAGGCCAGGCCGTACCGCGACGCCATCATGCGCTTCCTCGAGGAGCGCTACCTCCCGGATCTGGAGGCGAACCTGGTGGTGGAGCACACCATCGACCCCCTCCACTTCCAGGACACCCTCAACTCCTTCCAGGGCTCGGCCTTCGGCATCGAACCGATCCTCACCCAGTCGGCCTGGTTCCGGCCCCACAACCGCAGCGAGGAGTTCGCCAACCTCTACTTCGTGGGCGCGGGCACCCATCCGGGCGCGGGTCTGCCGGGGGTGCTCTCGTCCGCGAAGATCGCCGAGGACCTGATCGGCGCCGGCTAGCGGGCTCTGTGTCGGCTTCGCCTCCGGCCGCCAAGCGAATGCGTAAGGTAGGGGCGTGACGGTTCGTCGCCTGCTGCTCGTCGCCGGTCTCCTCACCGGTATTTCGCTCGCCGCTGTGGCCTTTGTGAACGCCGGGCGCTGGCTGGTGGTGGCCGACCCGCTGGTGCCGGCGGAGGTGATCCTGCCGCTGGCCGGCGACCGCCAACGGCCGGCCCACGCCGCCGAGCTTTTCCTGGACCACAACGCCGAGCTGTTCGCCATCACCAGGCTGTGGATCGAACCGGCGAGTGTGCGCGAGTGGTACGTCCGCGATGTGGCTCGCAGCGTGATCGAGCGGGGGGTGCCCGAGGACGCTGTGGTGGCCATCCCAGGGATAGGCTCGACCACGTATCACGAGGTCGCGAACGTCCGTAGCTACGCCGAGTCCCAAGGCTGGTCTTCGCTGCTGGTGGTCACGTCGAGTTGGCACAGCCGCCGCGCGCGGGCCATCACCCGGAGGCTCTTTCGCGACTCGGAGGTGACGGTATCGGTGAGACCGGCGCCCGAGCGGCGCTTCGAGCTCGGCAGCTGGTGGCGCAGCGAATTGGGCCGGCAGCGCGTGCTGAGCGAGTATCTCAAGCTGATCGCCCTGCAACTGGGCATCAATTGATACGGTATTGACAAACTTAACGCTGTAAACTAAACTCTATACATGGCCGATCGCGACACCCGCAACCAGCGCATCAAGCGCGCCAGCGCCGAGCGCCGGGCCCAGCGCAAAGCGGAGCTGCGCCGCGCGATCCTCGAGGCCGCTACCGAGCTGTTCCTGACAGAGGGCTACGAAAACTTCTCGCTGCGGCAGGTGGCCGAGGCGGTCGGCTACACCCCGACCACCATCTACCACCACTTTGCCGACAAGGACGAGCTGCTGTTCACCGTGGCGATGGACGGCTTCAGCCGCTTCGGCGAGGAGCTCCAAGCCGGCTACGACAGCGCCGACGAACCGCTCGAACGCCTCATCGCGGTCGGGCGCGCCTACCTGCACTTCGGCCTGTCCCATCCGCTGTACTACCGGCTGATGTTCATGCAGCGCGGCGAGTGGCTGCTCCGCAAACCGCCGGAAGGGTACGAAACCGTCATCGATTCGTTCGGCGTTCTCGAGCGATCGCTCCAGGAGTGCACCGACGCCGGCCTGATCGCCCCACCGCTCGTGGGCGACCCGCGCGCGCTCGCCTTCCAGGTGTGGAGCCATGCCCACGGCCTGGTGGCGCTGTCGATCACCGACGCCAACGTCACCCTCGAGCAGGCCACGGCGTTGATCGAACCGTATCTGCTGATGCTGCGTGAGGGGTTGCAGGTCCGGGAAGGTGCGCAGTGAGTCTCCCTCTCTTTTTTCACATAGACTTAACGGCACTAAGTTTCTTTATTGTACAAACTACGGAGCCGACGCCCCGCTTCCGGACGAGGCGCTCCGGCCTCCAGCACAGCTACCGTCAACAGCAGAAAACCACACCGTCAGCAAGAAAGGGACCGCTATGACCAGCAGCCAACAAGCCCCCCTCGCCCGCCAGCTCAGGCACCTCTATACCGTCCACGCTCCGCTAACGCTGTCGGCGCTCATCACCGCGGCAGCCACGCTGTTCTTTATCGTAGGTATCTTCGTAGACGGCCGCATTATCACCGGCGACCCCGCCTGGCTCAAACCGACCAAGTTCGGCGTGTCGATCACCCTCTACACCCTCACCATCACCTGGATGCTCGGCTTCGTGACGGGCCGCCGGCGCATGGTTTCGATCCTCGGCTGGACGGTGCTGACCGCGTTCGCGATCGAATGGATGGCGATCATCACCCAGGTGCTGCGCGGCACCCGCAGCCACTTCAACGTCGGCACCACCTTCGACGCCGTACTGTTCGGGGTCATGGGCAACGCCATCGTGATCCTGTGGATCGCCAACCTGATCATCGCCGGGCTGCTGCTGTTCCAGCGCTTCGAGCGGCCCGCCTTCGCCTGGGCGCTCCGACTCGCTACCCTGATCGCCCTCATCGGCATGAGCCAAGGCTTTCTCATGACCAGCCCCACGGCCCAGCAGCTGGCCGGCTGGCAGGGGGGCGAGCCTGTCACCATCGCCGGAGCCCACAGCGTCGGCGTCGAGGACGGCGGCCCCGGCCTGCCCGTTACCGGCTGGAGCACCGAGGGCGGCGACCTGCGGATCGGCCACTTCGTCGGCATGCATGCGCTCCAGGTGCTCCCCTTCCTGGGCTGGCTGATCGTCCGCCGGCGGCGCCTCGGCAAGGGTCGCCAGATCGCCCTCGTCGGTATCGCCAGCGCCGGCTACCTCGGACTCACCGCGCTGCTCACCTGGCAGGCGCTGCGCGCCCAGCCGCTGCTCTCCCCCGACGCCCTCACCCTCAGCGCCCTCGGCGCTCTGGCGGCGGCTGTGGCAATCGCCATCCTAGCCGTGCTGCATCCCTGGTCTCGCCCCCGACTCGCCGCCGATCTCGCCCACTAGCCCTTTGGAAGGGGAGAACCCATGGCCTACCTGTCAGTCACCCGTTTCCACCTCCGAAACGCCAACCCGCTCGACGAAGGCCTGTTCCTGTGGCACTCTCAGCGAAGTGTCCATGAGGTGCGTGGCGGCGAAGCGTCCTACCCGGAGCACGTCTGATGGCCACCCTGTTCAGCCTGTCGAGCCTCCTGGTCATGCCCTTCTGGGCGCTGATGATCCTGCTGCCGGGCTGGCGCTGGAGCGAACGGATCGTGCGCTCGCCGCTCGTTGCGGCCCCAGCAGCGGTCCTCTACGCGGCGCTGGTGCTGCCCCGCTTTCCGGAGGTGTTCGCCGCTGTCGTCAGCCCCGACCTGGCCGGCATCGCAGCGCTGCTGGCAAGTGACGCCGCAGTCACCATCGCCTGGGTCCACTTCCTGGCTTTCGACCTGCTCGTGGGGCGCTGGGCCTACCTCGACGCCCGCAGCCGCAGCATCCACCCGCTGATCATGGCGCCGGTGCTGTTCCTGGTGCTGATGCTGGGCCCGGTCGGGTTCTTACTCTACCTGCTGGTGCGGAGCCTGTTCGGCACGCGGCCCGACCCGGCGCAGCCGCAATCAGCCTGAGCGACCGTTATCGACGCCACCCGCACAAACGCCCTGTTAGACTTCCGGTATGGACCGTCCTCCCACCCCTCTGCTGCCCCACCCGGACCTCGATCCGGAGCGGGTAGTCGCGCTGGTACTGGAGGCTCTGAGCAACCACGATCACCCCCACCCCGATGCCGGGATCGACACCCTCTACGCCTTCGCATCGCCCCGCATGAGACATCAGATCGGGGACCGTTCTGCCCTGGGTCGAGCGCTCCACAACAGCCGCTATGCCGCCCTTCTGGGCCACGCCGAGGCCGTTTGCGAACCGCTGGAACGGCTCAGTGACGGCGCCCGCCAGCAGGTCTGGATCACCACCGAGGGCGAACAGGCCTGCTATCTGTTCGCCCTCGTCAGGAACTCTCACGGCGAGGCGACAGGCTGCTGGCTGCTCAGTGGGCTGAGGCGTGAGGGGGCGGACTAGGGGGTTGTCGAACGCACCTCGCGATCCTCGTGCACCGTTCACCCTCGAGGGCGGTTGTGCTCGCAGGGGTACTGCTACAACCTAGGGTTTCGTGGTTCCGGATATCGTGGCGGCGGACGCTCGGGGGTCGAGGTCGACGCGGCGGAGAAGCATGGCGTTGATGGAGACGATGATCGTTGAGAGGCTCATGAATAGCGCCCCGATCGCAGGCGATAAGAAGAAGCTCCATGCGACCGCCACGCCGGCAGCGAGCGGGATGGCGATCACGTTGTACCCGGTAGCCCAGACGAGGTTCTGAATCATCTTGCCGTAGGTGGCTCTGGAGAGCCTGAGGGCTACCAGCACGTCGAGCGGATCGCTGTCGACAAGAACGAGATCCGCGGATTCGATCGCGACGTTGGTGCCGGCACCAATCGCGACGCCCAGACTGGCTTCCAGCAGCGCCGGAGCGTCGTTGATGCCGTCCCCCACAAACGCTGTGGGGCCTGCCTGCATGAGCTCCTGAACGATGCGGGCCTTATCCTGGGGGAGCACCGAGCGTAGTACCTATCGACACCCAGGTTCTGAGCTACGGTTGCCGCCACGGCTTCCGCGTCCCCGGTGATCATGACGGTCTGCACGCCGAGGCGTTTGAGCTGCGCCACCGTCTGCCGGGCACTCTCCCTCACCTTATCGGCTAGTGCGAATACCGCCAGGCCCTGGCTTTCGTCGAACAGCACGATGACGCTTTCCCCCCGGCTTTCGGCTTGCTCCAAGCCCTGAGCCAGGTCATCGGTGAGGGTGATGCCTTGCTCGGCCAGCCACTCGGCGCGGCCCAACCACAGGCTCTGCCCATCGATGCTTCCAGTCACGCCTTGTCCAGCGACGACCTCGAAATCGTCTACGCCTGCCGGGCTGACTTTCTCCCGGTCTGCTGCCGTCACGATGGCTGCGGCCAGCGGGTGCTCGGATCGTCGTTCGAGTGCCCTGGCGAGCCGCAAGGCCTCAAATTCGGTGATGCCGTCGGTGATGATGTTGTGAACCTCGAAAGTACCCTCGGTGAGGGTCCCGGTCTTATCGAAGGCGATGGTTTTGAGGTCCCTGGCGCGTTCGAAGCCCTCACGGTTGCGCACCAGAATGCCGTTTCGTGCCGCCATGGCGGTAGCGTTGACCGCGACCAGCGGGATGGCGAGTCCCAGGGCGTGTGGGCAGGCGATCACCAGGACGGTGACGGTGCGGGCGATGGCGAACTGCACGTCATCGGCCGCGACCAGCCACACGACCAGGGTGAGCGTCCCCGCTCCGACAGCTAGGTAGAAGAGCCAGCCAGCCGCCCGGTCACCGAGATTCTGGAAGCGACTGCGCGAGGTCTGGGCTTCCGCAACCAGTCGCTGGATCTGTGACAGGGTCGTCTCGTCACCGGTGCGGGTCACCTCGACGGTGAGGGCTCCTTCGCCGTTGACCGCCCCGGCAACCACTTCGTCACCCACGGCTTTGCTGACGGGTCGGGACTCACCGGTGAGGAAGGCTTCGTTCACCGATGACCTGCCGACGGTGACGTCGCCATCGACGGGGATCTGTTCTCCCGGCCGGATGAGGATGCTGTCGCCCTGGTGGAGTTCGCCAACGGGAATGTCCGTTATCTGATCGCCTTCCAGTTTGTGGGCTTCATGCGGCACCAGCGAGGCGAGGTGCTCCAAGGCTTTACCAGCGCTCTGCACGCTCGCCATCTCCATCCAGTGGCCGAGCAGCATGATGACGATGAGGGTGGCGAGCTCCCAGAAGAACGGTTTCCCTGACAGGCCCAGTACCACCGCCATGCTGTAGAAGTAGGCGACGCTGATGGCGAGGCTGATGAGCATCATCATGGCGGGTCGCCTGGCGCGAAGCTCACGAACAGCGCCTCGTAGGAAAGGCGATCCGCCGTAGAAGAACAGGATGGTTCCGAGGACCGGGTTGATCCAATTGGAGAGCGGAAACGTTACCGCGCTATAGCCGAACCACGCCTGGAACTGCTCGGAAAAATACAGCACCGGCACCGTGAGGGCCAGGCTGAGCCAGAACCGGTCACGGAACATCTCGGGGCTATGGCCAGCGTGCTTATCGTGGGTTTCGTGACCTGTGGGATGATCGTGCTGAAGGTGTTGTCCGTGGTTCATACCTCGCTCCTCAAGAGGGCCGTTGCCGGACCGCTGGGCTCGAATCGAGAAGTTCCTGAAGGGTCGTTCCTGCAGTATTGTACGCGCCGCCTCGCGGTCCCGATCGGTCGACCATCCTTCCCAAACGCCAGCGCCTCCAGCGCCTACCAACCAGTATCCTGAACCTGAAGGGGGCAACCATGGACAACGACAGGCCACAACCGCTCGAGGGACAGGTCGCTGTGGTCACCGGGGGCGGCCGCGGCATCGGCCGGGCGATCGCCCTGGCGCTGGCAGCAACCGGCGCCGAGGTGGCCATCTGCGCCCGCAGCGTGGCCGAACTCGAGGAGACGGCCACCCGCATCGAAGCCACCGGGCGCCGTAGCCTGGCGCTGACTGCCGACGTCACCAGCCACAGCGACGTCGAGCGGGTGATAGCCCGCACCGAGGCGGAACTAGGACCCGTCGACCTGCTGGTCAACAACGCCGGGATGGGCGGGGTTCGGGCCCACGTGTGGGAGGCCAACCCGAAGGCGTGGTGGCGCACCCAGGAGGTGAACTTGCTCGGACCCTTCCTGTTTGCACGGGCGGTGCTGCCGTCGATGCTCGCCCGCGGGCGGGGCCGGATCGTCAATGTGGGCAGCTACGCTGGGGTGCGGCCCACCCCTGGCAACAGCGCCTACAGCGTCTCCAAAGCAGCCCTGCTCCGGTTCAGCGACAGCCTCGACGCCGAGCTCGGGGACGGCAGGGTGCGAGTGTTCGCCATGTCGCCCGGATTGGTCCGGACCGCGATGACCAGGGATGTTCCCATGTTCGCCGACCTCCCCGAGGAGGCCTTTACCCCCATCGACGTGGGAGCGGACCTGATCGTGCGGCTCGCCAGCGGCCAGGCCGACGCCCTCGGTGGCCGTATGATCCACGCTTCCGACGACCTCGACGCCCTCATCGCCGACGCCGAGGAGCTTCGTCGGGCGGGCCGCTATCAGCTCCGTCTGTTCCGAGGCCTGGAGGACGACGAACCTGCGTGAGTAGGTCACAATGGGCGCATGAGCGACACTGACGCCACCCCCAGCTACGATCTCAGCAACGACGACATCGCTGCTGCCGAGCGCCTTCTGGGCCTAGAGTTTACCGAGGCCGAACGGAGCCAGCTTCTGGCCCGTGTGGCCGAACACCTCGAGGGCTACCAGACCGTTCGTACCATCTCTATCGGCAACGAGGTGCCGCCGGCCCTGCACTTCGATCCGCGGCCCCACGGCTTCGTCATGCCTGAACAGCAGCAGACCGCGGGCGACCCCGGCGACGAGCACGCAGACCGGCCCGAGTCCCTCGAGGCGCTGGCCTTCTGGCCGCTGCACCGACTGGCTCCCCTGCTCAAGACCCGGCAGCTGCGCTCGCTGGAGCTGACCGAACTGGCGCTGTCACGGCTGAAGCGCTACGACCCGGCGTTGCACTGCGTCGTGACCCTCACCGAGACGCTGGCCTTGGAGCAGGCCGAACGCGCCGACGCCGAGCTCGACGCCGGGCGCTGGCGCGGTCCGCTGCACGGCGTTCCCTACGGCGCCAAGGACCTGCTGGCGGTGCCGGGCTACCCCACGACCTGGGGCGCGGCACCCTTTCGGGAACAGCGTCTCGACGCCACCGCCACCGTGGTCGAGCGGCTCGAGCAGGCGGGCGCGGTGCTGACGGCCAAACTGAGCATGGGCGCTCTGGCGATGGGTGACGTCTGGTTCGGCGGTCGCACCAACAGCCCCTGGGATCTGGAGAGAGGGGCGAGCGGCTCCTCGGCGGGGTCGGGATCGGCGGTGGCAGCCGGGTTGGTCCCGTTCGCCATCGGCACCGAAACGCTGGGCTCGATCGTCAGCCCCTCGACCCGCTGCGCGGTCACCGGGCTGCGGCCCACCTTCGGGCGGGTATCGCGCTACGGCGCCATGGCCCTCTCCTGGAGCATGGACAAGATCGGCCCGATGGCCCGGAGCGCTCGCGACTGCGCCCTGGTTTTCGCCGCCCTGCACGGTCCTGACGGATACGACCCGACCGTGGTCGAGGCGCCCTTCGGGTGGCCGTCGAAGCGCAACCTCGGCGACCTCACCATCGGCTACGTCGCCACCGCCTTCGAGGAGGAGCGCGACACCTCCGCCGCCGACGACGCCTTCGTGGAGACGCTTCGCACGCTCGGGGCCAAGCTGGTCTCTGTCGCGCTGCCGGAGCTGCCCGTCAAGCACTTTTTTTCTATCCTCATGTCCGAAGCCGCCGCCGCCTTCGACGAGCTGACCCGCTCGGGCCGCGACGAAGAACTGACCCGCCAGGGCGACGACGCCTGGCCCAACCTGATCCGGGCCGCCCGCTTCATCCCGGCGGTGGAGTACCTGCAGGCCAACCGTTTGCGAACCGTGGCGATCCAGCGCATGGTCGGCCTGTTCGACGAGGTCGACGTCTACCTATGTCCTTCGAGCCACTTCCAGAACCTGGTTCTGACGAACATCACCGGCCACCCCAGCGTGGCCGTCCCCAACGCCTTCAACGACGACGGCAGCCCGGCCGACAGCAGCATGACGATAACCGGCCGGCTCTACGCCGAGAGCGATATCCTGGCGGTGGCGCACGCCTACCAACAGCAGGCTGGGCCGACCCCGATGCCGGCCCTCAGCAGGGTGTGAACCTGTCTGCTTGAACCGCCCGCCGGGGGGAGCCGGTCGCGGGGTACTCGGGAGCTGGCCGGGTCCTGGCAAGCCGTGCCACTATCATCGACGTAGCGTTAAGCTGTGGCATCTATGCTGGTAGCGAGGAGTCGAATCGATGATCGCAAAACTTCCCTTCGGAACCACGGGACATATGAGCGCTCGCACCCTGTTCGGGGCAGCGGCCCTCGGTCGGGTATCCCAGGCGGAGGCCGACCGGACCCTCGAGCTATTGCTCGAGCACGGCGTCAACCACATCGACACCGCGGCCAGCTACGGAGATTCCGAACTGCGGATCGGACCGTGGATGGCCGAGCATCGCCAGGACTTCTTTGTGGCGACCAAGACGGGCCAGCGGAGCTACCAGCAGGCGCGCGACGAGATCCACCGCTCGCTCGAGCGGTTGCGAATCGACACCGTCGACCTGATTCAACTCCACAACCTGGTGGACCCCGACGCGTGGGAGATCGCGATGGGGCCGGGCGGCGCTCTCGAGGCCGCCATCGAAGCGCGCGATCAGGGTTTGGTGCGCTTCATCGGCGTTACCGGCCACGGGCTCACCGTGGCAGCCCGGCACCTGGAGAGCCTGGAGCGGTTCGCCTTCGACTCGGTGCTGCTGCCCTACGCCTATCTCATGATGAAGGACCCGCAGTACGCCGCCGACTTCGAAGCGCTCGACGCCCTGTGCCGGGAGCGCAAGGTCGCGGTCCAGACCATCAAGTGGCTACTGCGCCGACCCTGGGGAGAACAGACCCAGAACCGAGCAACCTGGTACCAGCCGCTCGAGCAGCAGCCGGCGATCGACAAGGCGGTCCACTGGGTGTTCGGCCGCGACGGCCTGTTCCTCAACACCACCGGCGACATCCACCTGCTGCCCAAGGTCCTTGACGCCGGCAGCCGCTACCGGGGACCCATATCAGATCAGGAGATGGAAGTGGTCCTTGCCGAGCAGGGGCTGGAACCGCTGTTCACGGAATAAGGAAAAAGAACGAGGCGTTGGGTTGCAGAGATGTGGATGGGAGGGGGAATTACCCCCTCCCCAACCCTCCCCCTACCAGGGGGAGGGAGCAAAAGGCACTCGTGAGTAACAACAAGGTCGTGGGACAACGATTCCAATCCGTGCTCCTAGGCTTGAGTACCATCAGTCCTGGGAACGTCTGCACGACGCTTACGGAGTAAACTCCTCCAGCACCACAACTGCGAAGAATCAAGCGTGAGGCATGGGGGGCTGGGACGCCTGTTGTTCACCTTACAGCGGTTCTCAGAATGAGTGATTGGTGACTCCGGCATGCTCAAACCAACCCAACACATCCCCCAACGACACCGTCGATAGCGCAGCCGCGATCGCAGAGTCCAACGCTCCCCTCGTCCTCGCCCCCACAGCTTTCACGAACGCCTTTATCTTCGAAAAAGCCAACTCAATGGGGTTGAAGTCCGGACTGTACCCAGGCAACAACACCAACTCGCACCCCCTCGCCTCGATCGCCTCCCGCACCTCCGGTTTGCGGTGCACCCCCAGCTGATCCATCACCACGATCTGCCCCGGCCTCAGCTTCGGAGCGATGACCTGCTCGATGTACGCTAAAAACGCCACGCCATCCACCGCTCCGGTCAACGTCATCGCGTCACCCACACCCTCATCGAGACTGATCGCTGCAACGAGGCTGGTGTTCTCCCCACGGTTCTTCGGCACCCTACCCACGGCACGTTGTCCACGTGGGGCGTAGGCGTAGGGCAGGGTCATGGCGACGTTGAAGCCGCTCTCATCGACGAACACCAACCGGTGCGGGTCAATACCTCTGATCCAAGCCAGGAACCTCCACCGGGCCTCTGGATTCTGTTCACTCGCGTAGATCGTCTTTTTTTCTCGTCGATCCCAATCTCTGTACCCAGCGGCACATGGTCGCTCTGCTGATGCGGACGCCGGTTCTCTCCAAGAAAAGGTCGCAGCGCTGGTCGTGGGTGAGGTCGTTGCTGATGAGGCTCTGCTCAACCCATGCCTGGTGCTCATGGAGGGCGCTGGGGCGGCCCGGGGAGGTTCTGGGGGTGAGATCTCCACTTTGGCGGTAGCGGCGGAGGTAGCGACTGACGGTGGCGGTTCCAACGTCGAACGTGTCTGCGGCTTCATGGAGGGTGTAACGCTTGTGTAGGACGGCGTTTACGATGCGTTCTCGGAGGTCGGTAGAGTGCGCCATGCCTCAGCATGAAGCACGATCACTCAATGCGCAACCCGCTGTAAGGGTCCTATTAACAACCTTGGTCCATTGGTTCCTTCACACCACGGTTATCCCAACTCTTGTTCTCATAACTCAAGACGTGTTCACACCCTCCACTACCCACCACTTGGTGTTCCCTATCGTAGCCAGGGTTGCTGTTTGCTCCCTCCTCCTTGTAGGGGGAGGGCTGGGGTGGGGGTAAACCCCCTTGGGAGAGGGGGTAACTTACCTCCAGGGATCCACCACGATCTTCCCACTCTCACCCCGCGCTAAGATCTCAAACGCCTCTTGAATCTCGCTCATGGGCATCTCATGGCTGATCAACAGATCGATGAGCGGAGACTCCCGAATGACCTTCATGACTTTGGGATAGTCGCCCCGATTGTAGAGCCAGGACCCCACCAAGGTCAGCCCTTTCCCAATCATGTCGGGCCTGACCGTGATCGTCAGCGCCTCGCGAGATGCGCCGACGAAGGCCACCCGCCCCCGCCGCCGGGTAGCGTCGATGCACAACCGCTCCGCCGAAACCTGACCGGAACAGTCCACCGCACAATCGACCCCACGACCACCCGTCAAGGCGCGTATCTGGTCCAAGATGGTGGGGTCACGTGGGTCGAGCACGGCCTCTGCCCCCATGTCGAGCGCCCGCTGGGCGCGCCACGGGGCCGGCTCTACGCCGAGAACGCGAGCATTGCGGAAACGGGCGTTGACGATAGCCCCCAACCCGACCGGACCGAGCCCCGTCACCAATACCGTGTCTTGTGCATCGACATCGATCGCCTCTAACCCACCGAACGACGCACCCACCCCGTCGATGGCCATGGTAGCCCGGGCGTAGCTGACATCATCGGGGATCGCAGGCAATAGCCAGGCGGGTTTCACGATGTAGTGGGCAAAGGTCCCACTGCCGCTTATCGAACCGGTGAAGTCCTTGAAGTCGATGGTGTCTTCGCAATAGATATAGTCGCCCGACATGCAGAGGGCACATGTGCCGCACGGCAATTGAGGCAGAACCACCACCCGGTCGCCCACCTGCACCGAACTCGGCTGCGCCACGGCCACGACTTCCCCCGCCCCCTCGTGACCCATCACCGGGCTCTTGACGCCTTTTACGTAGTCTTTGTACTCCGTACAGAGCGCCGAGGCGTGGATCTTTACCAGGGCCCAATCGGCCTTCGGCGTTGGGTCTTGCAACTCGACAAATTCAACTTGGCGCTCGCCTGAAATGGTCGCTTGAATCATTGCCATTCTCCTCAAAAAAGCCGCCCGTCCGGACGCGCATCTAGGTCATTTCACCACATCATTCTACCCACGAACATCAGCGGCCTACCAGCGGTAGTGGCGAATGTGCTCGCCGCGCTCGGCGATCTCGCTCATCGCCATGATGCCCGCCTCGATGTGGATGTCGGCGAAGCGCCGAAAGACCTCGCGGGCCGACTCCTTGGTTTTGATCCCGCCCGGCGTGAGCGGCAGGTCCGACACCAGCAGCAGCGCCCCGATCGGAACCTTGCTGGCGAAGCCTACCGAGAACAGGGTGGCCGTCTCCATGTCTATGGCCAGCGCCCGCTCCTCGTAGAGCTGCTGCCGAAAGGCCGCGTTGAACTCCCAGAAGCGGTAGTCGGTGGTGTGAACCACCCCTGTGCGGTAGTCGTGGCCCTGCTCGGCGACGATCTGCGACACGAACTTCTGAACCTTGAAGGTCGGCAGCGCCGGCACCTGCGGCGGCATGAAGTGCCGCGAGGCCCCTTCGTCGCGGATCGCCGCCGTCGGCAGGATGAAGTCGCCGACCTCGAGGGAGCGGTGCAGGCCCCCACAGATGCCCAGAAACAGTGCCGCCTTGGGGTCGGCGGTCGCCAGCACTTCGATGATCAGCGCCGCCACCGGCGAGCCGATCGAGAAGTCGATCAGCGACACACCCATGTTCTTGCTGTGCGAGGCGGTCATGGCTGAACCTTCGGTGGTAACGGCGTCCTCGCAGAGCACGGCGAAGCGCTCGGTGTAGTAGCCGAAGTTGGTGAGGATGATCTGCTTCTCGAACCCCTCCGGTGCGGTGCCGGTGTAGCGCTCGAGGATCTCGGCACCGATCCTCCACTTGTCGGGATTGGTGTAGATGAGGTTGGGGTTGGGCGGGAGGTCGGGTGCGGCAGGCACCTCGATGTTCAGATCGAGCTTGTCTTCGATGTCCATGAGACAGGGTACCGGAGAACGCCGGGGGCGGCAATGAGGGTTGGGCTCGGATCGTCCTGAGACGTCCCTGATATTTCATTCATGGAAAGGTGAAGCGGTGGAAAGCCGAAGGGGTACCCGCACCTCTATTCCGGCTCCCTTCCCGTCACCTCCTCCACCATGCCGCTGAGCAGCGGGTGGGCCTCCGCCACGTAGCGCGGCAGGTTCTCCGGGTCTTCCGGATGGATCTCGAGTGCCAGGGCGCCCTGGTAGTCGATTTCGTGCAGGACCGCGATGACCGCTTTCAGGTCGATGTCACCCGCGCCGATGGGCATGGAGCGGGAGCCGATATGGTCCTTGAGATGGACGTTCCAGATCTTGGGGGCGTATCTGCGAATGAACGCCACGATGTCGACCCCCGCCCAGTGCAGGTGGCCGGTGTCGACGGTGACGCCCAGCTGGCTGTGGTCGACGCGCTCGAGGATGTAGTCGTAGTCTTCGACACCCCGGAACTGGGAGTTGTAGTGGGGTTCCAAAGCCACCTTGACGGGCATCTCCTCGATCCGGGACAGCAGCTCGTTGAGCCCGGCGACCGACGCCTCCAGTCCGCCGGTGCCCTCTTGACGGCGGCCGCCGGTGATGACCAGATAGGGGCAGTCCATGGCCACCGTGTACGCCGCCTGCGCGACGATCGGTTCGACGCTCCGCAGCGCGTCCTCGATCGAGGCGGTGCTGACCTGGGGGCTGTACACCTCGGTACACCCGATCAGCCCGGCCCTTTTCGCCTCGGCCTTGATCCTGGCGGCATCCAGCCAGGGGCCGACGTAGGGCCTCTCCAGGGCGGGCCCCTGCGTTCCCCAGTACCGATACCCGGCGGCCGGCGCGTGCTTTAAAGTCTCCGCTAGCTCGTCCTTGTGGGGTGCGCGGTAGGCGCTGGTGGTGCAGGAAAGCAGGAATCGGCTCATCGGTTTTCTCCTCCTATCGTCACGGTCTCTGTCGTCACGGTCTCTGTCGTCACGGTCGAATTACGGGTTCACAATGACCTTGATCGATCCGGTTTCGACCCTTCGGTCGGCGGTCCCGAACGCCTCGGCGAGGTCGTCGAGGGGGAAGCGGTGGGTGATCAGCGGTTCGGCCTGGAGCTTGCCCCGGGCGAGCAGCTCGATGGCGATCTCGAACTCGCTTCGCACGCCCCTGCGGCCGTAGCAGAACACGCCGTGGAGCGACAGCTCCCGGGCCTGGGCGTACCCCATGGAGAGATCGTTGGCGCCGCGCTGGGCGCCGACCATGCCGACGCGCCCGCCCGGCCTGGTGAGGGTCATGGCCTGCATCAGCGTCCCCGCGAGGCCCCCCACGGCCTCGAACACCACGTCCGCGCCCCTGCCGCCGGTCCATTCGTCGACGGCCTCCTGCGCGTCCGCCTCGTCGACGTCCACCGTGCGAGCGCCGATCATCGCTGCGATCGTCTCGAGGGGGGGCGCCGTCCTGCCGACGACCATGACCTCTCCGGCGCCGCAGAGGTTCGCCATCTCCGCGATGGTGAGGCCGATCGGACCGCTGCCGATGACGGCCACCTTCTCGCCGGGCTCGATAGGCACCCGGTTCGTCGCGTGCACGGCCACCGCGTAGACCTCCGCCATGGCGCCGTGATCGGAGGCGACGCCGTCCGGAAGCGGATGGGCGTTCCGCTCGTCGGCCGCGAGCAGCTCCGCAAAGCCGCCGGCCCTGTGCTTCAGGGAGGGGCAGATCTGGTAGCGGCCTTGCAGGCAGTAGTCGCACCTCAGGCACGGCAGGATCGGCTCGACAGCGACCCGGTCCCCTACCCTCCTGGTCACTACGCCCGGCCCCAGCGCGACGATCTCCCCCGCCATCTCGTGCCCCTGGATTCTCGGTGCGTACTTCCTAGGCGTCTCGGCGTGGTAGTTGTGCAGATCGCTGCCGCAGATCCCCGCAGCCTCGACCCGGACGAGTACCTGCCCCTCGCTGGGTTCCGGGTCGGGCACGGTTTCGACGCGAATGTCCTTACCGCCGGTGGTTAGCCCTGCTCTCATGACTTGAGTCGGACCGTCCTTTCATGCGGCTCGGCGTCACCGTACTACACGCGATAGGGGGGGAGGGCCGCTACTCCATCCCTCGCCCTATGTTTGAACTTTCCGCAACCATAACGTAACCCTTATCCTCTAAACGAACTGTTCCAGCCGAGCCTTTAGCGGCCCTTTTGGCAACGCCCCTACCACCTGATCGACCACCACGCCCCCCTTGAACAGCAGCAGCGTGGGGATGCTTCGCACCTGGTAGCGATCGGCGGTGACGGGGTAACGTAGGGTGCCGAAGAACCGTGGGGAGAACACCACCCTTATCCTCTAAACGAACTGTTCCAGCCGAGCCTTTAGCGGCCCTTTTGGCAACGCCCCTACCACCTGATCGACCACCACGCCCCCCTTGAACAGCAGCAGCGTGGGGATGCTTCGCACCTGGTAGCGATCGGCGGTGACGGGGTTCTCGTCGATATTGAGCTTGACGACCTTGAGGCGGCCGGCCATCTCTCGGGAGAGGTCGTCGAGTATCGGTGCGACCATCCGGCAGGGACCGCACCACTCGGCCCAGAAGTCGACCAGCACTGGCACCGCGGCCTCCACCTCGGAGGCGAAGGTGCCGTCGGCGGCGGCCACCAGCCACGGCAGGTCGGCGCCGCAGCGCCCACAGGCGGGCTTCTGGTCCGGCGGGGGGGCTTTGAGGCGATTCTTGGCCCTGCAGGCGGGGCAGGCGACAACGCTGTTCATGCCGTCACTGTAGCCCCAAAGCCCCCCCAGGCGAGTAAGCTGCTGCGGGCGGGATCGAAGCGGGCGCAGCTGGTGTCGAGGCGCCACCGTGGCCGAGACGTCAGTCCGCCGCAGAAGGGCTGCCCTCCCGAGGCGCTCCCGGTAGGCCACCGCCGGCGCTCAGGTACCGCACGGCCTGGGTAACGGCACGCACCAGATTCAACGCCACCAGCGCCCACCACACCCCAGGCAGCCCCCACCCGAGGGGGATCACCAACAGCAGCAGCAGGCTCGCGACGAGCGCCGAGGCGGCCATGGCCCCGGCCAGAAAAGCGAAATCCTCGACGCCCATGAAGATCCCGTCCCACACGAATACCAGAGCGTTGAGGGGCTGCATCAGCGCCACGAAGAGATAGATCTGGCCGAGGGTCTCGATCACCGCCGGATCGTTGCTGAACAGGGTCGGCAG
The DNA here is from genome assembly GCA_963662295.1 of Trueperaceae bacterium. Taxonomy (GTDB): domain Bacteria; phylum Deinococcota; class Deinococci; order Deinococcales; family Trueperaceae. Next base: position 1,250,471 of record OY759346.1, on the reverse strand, counting down.
CCAGCCCTGGAGCAGCAGGAAGCCGAACCCGAGGCCGAGGCCCACCAGCAGGCCCATGCCCAGCAGCCGGTCCGAAAGCGCCCGCGCCACTGCGGTCCGGTTCTCGCCCAGGTAGCGCGCCACCAGCGCCTGGCCCGACACCGCCAGCGCGTCGACAACGAGTGCCAGGAAGATCCACAGCTGGAGGGCCACCTGATGCGCCGCCACCTCGAGCACCCCCAACCGGGCGGCGATGGCGGTGGCCAGCATTGTGGCCACCAGCAGCGCCAGGGTGCGGAGCGACAGGGTGCCGCCGATCTTGAGCAGAGGCAAGAGTTCGCGCAGCCGTGGCAGCTTCAGCGGAATATGGTAGCGTCGTCGCCTGATCCCGAAGAGCAGCGCCAGAAAGCCGGCGGCGCCGAGCCACTGCGCCACGGTGGTGGCCCAGGCCGCCCCGGCGATCCCCCAGCCGAAGGTGAAGATGAGCAGCGGGTCGAGGATCAGGTTCAGGCAGCTCACGCCGAGCGACAGCCACAGCGGGGTGCGGGTATCCAAAAAGCCGCGGAAGGCGCCGTTGCCGGCGGTGATGAGCATGACCGCCGGCGTCGCCAGGGCGCGGATGCGCAGGTAGCGCAGGGCCGGTTCGGCGGTATCCTCGCCGGCACCCATAAGCGACAGGATCGGCTCGGCGAAGAGTTGCAAAAGCGCCAGCACCACCACCCCGATCAGCAGCGCCACGGTAAAGGCCTGGGTGACGGTCCGGCCGGCCCCCTCGGCATCTCCCCGGCCCAGCGCCCGACCTACCAATGGGGTGGTGCCGTAGGCCAGGAAAATGAACAGGAAGAACGCCAGCGAGAAGATCGCGGCGTTGAGGCCCAGCGCCGCCAGTTCAACGGTCCCCAGCCGGCCTACGAAGACGGTGTCGATCAGCGACACCAGCGGGTCGGCCGCGAGCGCCCCTAGGGCCGGCAGGGCGAGGGCGAGGATCTCTCGGTCGAAACGGCGAGAAAACATGCCAGGGTTCAGTGTACCCAGGGGCAGGAGGCTAGGCGAGCTGGGTGTCGATCTGTATCTGCGACTCGAGGGTGCGGTGCACCGGGCAGCGGTTGGCGATCTGAAGCAGGCGCTGGCGCTGGATCTCGTCGAGATCCCCCTCGAGGGTCACGGTCCGCTCAAAGCGGTCCATGCGCGAGGTCTCCTGCTCGCAGTCGCGGCAATCCTCGGCGTGGAGCCTGCTGTGGTCGATCTCGACGGTGACCGCCTCGAGTGGCCAGCCCTTGCGGTCGGCGTACAGTCGTAGCGTCATCGAGGTGCAGGACCCCAGGGCGGCGGCCAGATAGTCGTAGGGGGTGGGCCCGCTGTTCGTGCCGCCTACCGCTAGCGGCTCGTCGACCACCAGGCCGAAGCCGTTGGCCATCACCTCGGTGCGCAACCCCTCCTCGGTACGCACCACGGTCCGGTTGTCGTGAATGTCGTCGTGCCAGCTCGGCCGGCGCCGGGCCGGGAGGTACGCCCGGGCCCAGCCGGCGATGATATTCCCCGCGGCGGTGGCGTCGCTGGGCCGGCTCAGCAGATGATCGGCGCTATCGAGCGACACGAAGCTCTTGGGGTGTTTGGCGACCTGAAAGATCGCCCTGGCATTGTCGATCCCGACGGTGTTGTCGACCGGAGAGTGCAGCACCAGCAGCGGCCTCCTGAGGTTGCCGATGATGCGCTCCATGTTGGTCCCCTCGAGGTCGTCGAGGAACTGCTTCTTGATCGTGAACTCGCGCCCCGCCAGGCGCACGCACGCCTCGCCGCTGGCCTCGATCTCGGCGAGGCTGTCCTGAAGCAGATGCGTGACGTGCTCGGGTTGGGCGGGCGCGCCGATGGTGACGATCGCCCCGACCTCGGGCAGGCGCTCGGCCGCCATCAGCACCGCGGCACCGCCCAGCGAGTGACCGATCAGCAGCGACGGCATCTCGAAGGTGTCGGCCACGAAGTTGGCGGCGTCGACCAGGTCGTCGACGTTCGACGAGACGTTGGTGTCGGCGAAGTCGCCCTCGCTCTCGCCCAGGCCGGTGAAATCGAAGCGAAACACCGCGATCCCCGCCCGGTTGAGGGCCCGGCCGATGGTGCGGACGGCGGTCAGATCCTTCGAACAGGTGAAGCAGTGCGCGAACAGCGCGTAGGCGTCGGGAACTCCATCAACGGGCAGGTCGAGGCGGCCGATGAGGGTCTCGCCCCGAGCGTTCTTGAAGGTGAGCTTCTGGGTAGGCATTCGGTCCTCCTCGCTATCCAATCCAGGTTGGGGGCATCCCCGCCGAGCTGGGGTCGGACGACGTGCTGGGCTCAGGCGAGCAGACGTTCGATGCGCTCGAGCGCCATACCGATGTTCTCGAGGCTGGTGGCGTAGCTGAAGCGGGCCTGGCCCGGCGCCAGGAAATCGGTGCCGGGAACCACCCCCACGTGGGCCTGCTCGAGCAGGATCAGGGCGGCCTCGCCTTCGTCCTGGTGAATGGCCGTCAGGTCCGCCATGGCGTAGAACGCCCCCTGGGGGTTGGGGGTGGCGAGCCCCAGTCGGTTGAGTCCCGCGACCAGCAGATCGCGCCGCTCGACATAGGCGCGTTTGGTCATGTCGATAAACGCCCGGGTCTTGTCGACCTCGTTCAGCGCCGCCACCGCAGCGTGCTGGGCGAGGGCGTTGGCGCCGCTCGTCGACTGTCCCTGAAGCCGGTTCATGGCCCTGATCAGCTCCCTGGGCCCGGCCCCGTAGCCGATGCGCCAGCCGGTCAGGGCGTAGGCCTTGCTGGCACCGTGGACGATCAGCGTGTGATCCTGGGCGTAGCTGGCGGCGCTGGTGAAGTCGCCCTCGTAGATGAGGTGCTCGTAGAGATCGTCGGCGATGATCCACAGACCCCGCTCGGCAGCTATGGCGACGATGCCGGCGACCACCTCGCGCGGGTAGACGGCGCCGGTAGGGTTCGACGGCGAGTTGATCACGACGGCTTTGGTGCGGTCGCTCATGGCCGCCCTCACCGCCTCGAGGTCGGGCACGAAGCCGTCCCCGGGCCGGGTCGCCACCGGCACCAGCACCCCGCCGGCGAGCTGCACCTGCGCCGGATAGGTGACCCAGTAGGGCGCCAGCACCACCACCTCGTCGCCGGGGTTGAGAATGGCCATAAAGGCGTTGTACAGCACTTGCTTGCCGCCGGTGCCGACGATGATCTGATCCGGCTCGTAGTCGAGCCCGTTCTCGCGCTGGAACTTGCCGCAGACCGCCTCGCGCAGGGCGAAGGATCCCTCGGCCGGAGTGTACTTGGTGAGCCCCAGCTCGATCGCTTCCCGGGCCGCTTCAAGCACGTGCTCGGGCGGCTGGAAATCGGGTTCGCCGGCCGTCATGGCGATCACGTCGACCCCCTGGCGGCGCATCTCGGTGGCGCGGGTGTTGAAGGCGACGGTCGACGAAGCCTTGAGTCTCTTGATCGCGTCGGAGAGTGTGGGCATGAAAATATCGTACGAAATTATAAGCCCTCTGTTTTGGAGTATTGTTCGGGCCGTCACCACCGAGAGAGGCACGCCAGTCCCGTGGGGGTGACCCTCTCCCCATCCCAACACCTGGTCTACATCGCGCCGTTGTGATCGGAGCGCAGCGTGTGCGAGACTGGTCCATGAGCATCAAAGTGGGGCATCCGTTTCTGATCGGCCTGTTGGCGAGTCTGGGCTTTGCCTCCGCCCAGTTTCCTGATGTCAGCGTGCCTGCCGGCGCCCAGGCAGGGGAGCTCACGCTGGAGGCCTGCACCATCGGCCGGGGCGACGACGCTGTCGAGGCCGAGTGCGGGACCCTGGTGGTTCCCGAGAACCGCACCGATCCGGACTCGAGGCTGATTGCGCTGCCCGTGGCCCGCGTCCGGGCCCGCGCTTCGTCGACTGGAGAGCCCGTCTTCAACCTCAACGGCGGACCCGGCAGCAGCAACATCGTCGGTACCCCACCCCCATGGCTTGCCGAAAACCACGACGTGATCACGGTCGGCTACCGCGGCGTCGACGGCTCGGTCATCCTGGAGACGCCCCGGGTCGAACGGGCCCTGCGAGGCAAAGGCGGCGATCTGCTGGGTGAAGCGTCGATCCGGAACCTGGCCGGCGCCATCACCGCAGACTTTGCCGAGCTGACCTCGCAGGGCATCGACCTGGCGGGCTACACCGTCCCCGAGGTCGTGGCCGACATGGAGGCCGCCCGCGTGGCGCTGGGCTACGACCGCATCGACCTGCTCAGCGCCAGCTACGGCACCCGCGTCGCGCAGTATTACGCTGCGCTCTTTCCCGAGGCGATCCACCGCTCGCTGATGATCGCCGTGAATCCACCGGGGCGGATGGTGTGGGAGCCTGAGATGCTCGACCGGCAGCTCGAGTACCTGTCGGGCCTGTGCGCTCAGAACCCCGAGTGCAGCAGCCGCACCAGCGACCTGGCCGAAACCATCCGCTCGGTGAGCAACGACATGCCCAGACGGTGGCTGTTCCTACCGATCGACCCCGGCAAGGTGAAGCTCGCCGCCTTCGTGATGATGTCGGTCACGCCCCCGGCCTTCGGCGCCTCGGCGGCCAACGCCTTTATCGCCGCCGAGCGGGGCGACGCCAGCGGCCTGGCGGCCCTCACCCTCGCCTTCACCCTGCCCCCCTTCAACCTGACCCGGTCATCCAGCTGGGGCGACCTGCTGGCCAAGGGCATGTCCGATTTCGACCCCGAGCGCGACTACCTGAGCGACATGAACCCAACCAATTCGATCCTGGGCTCACCCCATTCGCTCCTCTTCTTCGGCGCCGCCCAACTCGAGCCGCCCGGCCTGGGGGCGCTCCCCCCCTCCGCCAGCCACGACCGAGCGATGTCGAAACCCTGCTGGTAAGCGGCTCCATCGATCTGAGCACCCCGGCCCCCTACGCCACCGACGAGCTTCTCCCCTCGCTGGCGAACGGCGAGCAGGTCATCCTCTCCGAGTTCGGACACCTCGACTTCTACACACCACCCGAAGCCTTCGAACGCCTGGTCCTCTCCTTCCTCGACCGCGGCGAGGCGGATATCTCCCTCTACGAAGCAAAGACCTTCACCTTCGACCCCGCCCTCAACTTCCCCATGATCGGCAAACTCATCGCCGCCGCGATCGTCGGCATCCCCCTGCTGCTGGTCGCCATCGTACTCTTCGTCGTCTGGCGGGTCAGACGCCGCCGGCGATCAGCCCAAGCTGGCCCTGCCACATCTTGAACCTGTTGCCCAACAAGGCTAGCTCCTTTGCAACCGCGCCACGCCTCGGATCACGTCAATTGTGTCGTTGCATAGGGTGTATCCGCTAGACTCTCGTTTGGGGATCTTTTTTGGGGTATCAACAATTAGGGATTCACGCTTCCGGCGTGGGGGGTTACCCCCTCCCCAGCCCTCCCCCTGGTAGGAGGAGGGAGCAAAAGGCAATCGTGAGTAACAACAAGGTACTCGGATAACGATTCCATAACGTGTTCCTAGGATTGAGTACCATCAGTCCTGGGTACGTCTGCACGACGCTTACGGAGTAAAACTCCTCCAGCACCACAACTACGAAGCAACAAGCATGAAGGCATCACCACCAGGGGGCAGGGCAGGGACGCCTGTTGTTGACTTTGGGTCCTAGTTTCGCCCACGAAGCGCGCTTAACGTTATCGATCAGTCCATTGGAATCCGGTGATAGCGGCTGGGGTGCTTGGGAACACACCACGGTTATCCCTGTTGTTGTTCTCGTTACTCAAGACGTATTCACGCCCATCACTACCCACCCGATGGTGTTTCCTATCGTAGTCAGGGTTGCTGTTTAGCTCCCTCCCCCTAGAAGGAGGAGGGCTGGGGAGGGGGTAACCCCCCACGCCGGAGGCGTGAATCCCTAATTGTTAACACCTCAACCAAGTTGCCTGAACGAGGGTTTAGACACCCATGACACAACCTGCTGGTCTCTAGACACCGAATGTAGCTGAAGGGGCACCAAATCTCCTTCACCAAATCTCCTCACTCCTCCCAATTACCCCCTTCTCCTTCCGATTTCCTATCCCTCCTCACTTCCCCGCATCCTTATCTCCCCCAAACTCTCATCCACCAACAACTCTCCATCCCGGAACACTGTCCTGAGCATGTTCTCGCGCCCCTCGAGCTCTCCTTCTGGTACGGTCTTGAACACGCCGTCGGGATTCTTGACCAACGCCAGCCTCCCCTTCTTTGAAGCTTTGCCACTGTCAGTCTTGGGGGCTTTATAGATGTCGCGCCAGCTTCCGGATACCCTGATCGCCGACGCCTTCATCGCAAACTGTAAGGTGTCCCGGTTGAGCCGCTGGAGCAGCGAACTGCCCATGCCGAAGGCGACGTTGTCCGCACTCAACCCCTGCCCTTTCATGGCCTCGAGGATCGCTTCGATGGTGCTGGGCGAGATGCCGTCCCCCTGGATCACCCGGAGGTAGTCGGGCAGCAGCCGGTAGCCGCCGGTGGTGAGGTGCCAGCCGAAGCGGTTCATCAACCGGCGGATGGTCTCACACACCACCGCCACCGGGTCGCCGCTGTCGGGCCGGATCACCACCGTGGCGCCGCTCTGCTCGACCCGCTCCTTGAGGGTGTCGCCCCAGTGCGCATCGATGGCGTGCCACAGATCGTAGGAGTCGCTTACCACCGCCACCAGGCTGCCGGGGCGGGCGAATTGGTCGAGCATGTTGTTGTAGGCATCGGCCTCGCGCTCGGGACCCCAGGCGGTGATGGTGGAGTGTTCGGCGGCGGGGACCGAAAAGGCGGCCATCGGCTCGTGGTAGTAGCGGCGGGCTGCTACCACGCTGGCGACGGTGTCGCTGCCCTGGAAGTTGACCAGGTGGGCGAGGCCGCCGATAGCGGCGCTCTCGCCCGAGGAGACGCCGCGGGCTCCGAAGTCGTGGAGCTTGAAGGGCAGGCTGTCGAGGCTGTCGGCGGTCTCCTCGAGGTAGCGGCGGATCACCTCGCGGCAGTGGCGCGAGATGGTGGCGACGGTGGTGGGGTACCACACCCCGCGCAGCAGGGCGGTCTCGACATAGGTGGGGAGCCAGGGGGTGGTCGGATCGGTGTTGCGGATCTGCAGCAGCACGTTGTGGTTGGGGACCAGCGTCCCTTCGGGAACGGCCTCGATCTCGACGGGCAGGTAGCCACCGTGGGCGTCCAGGATATGCTGCCAGCCGGCGCGGTTGAAGGGCAGGCCGTGGGCGCTGAGAAGCTCCTCGGCCTCGTCGATGTCGGACCCGCGAATGGGGTGCAGCAGGTACTTCTTGAGAAACAGCTGGAGCCCGAAGAACAGGCTTGCGGGGTAGTCGCCGCCACGCGACTCGACGTAGCTCGACACGATCTCGCTGCCGGGAGGGTACTGGAGGTAGTGGGACGCCTTGTAGGAGTCAGTGTCGAGAATGAGGTTGTGGTGGGTCACGGTTCGACGCTCCTTTCCACATCGGGGCGTTGCAGGTAGCGGTAGAGTTCCGCCGGTCGGAAGTGGGTGCCCTGCTCCAGCGCGCCGGTCGCCTCGAGCTGTCCAGAGGCGAGCATTCGGCGGCGGAAGGAGGGCTTGTTGAGCTGCCGCCCCAGGATGGTCTCGTGAATCGCCTGAAGCTGGCGCAGGGTGAACCGCAGGGGCAGCAGTTGAAAGCCGATGGGGGCGTAGTCGAGCTTGCCGCGCAGGCGCTTGACCGCCGTGCCCAGAATGGCGCCGTGGTCGAAGGCCAGCTCGAGTGCGGCGCCCGCTTCGCCCAGGGCTTCGATCGGGCCTCCGGTCTCCCCTTCCCAGGGAACCCGAAGCCGAGCCAGGGTGTGGTCGGCGAGCTGCTCGGCGGTGACCAGCGCCACGTAGGCGACGGCGATGATGCGGGTGCGGGGGTCGCGCCCGGGATCGCCGAAGGTGTAGAGCTGTTCGCTGTAGACGCCCTCGAGGCCGGTCTTGTCGCGGAGCACCCGTTGGGCTGCGCCGTCGAGGCTCTCGCCGATGCCGACGAAGCCGCCTGGGAGACTCCAGAGGCCCTGCTGCGGGGGTTCGTCGCGCCGCATCAACAGGGCGTAGAGGTGGCCGCCAGCGACGGTCAGGACGGTCATATCGACCGCCACCGAGGGGCGGGGGAAGCGGCTGGCATCGTAGTGTCGGAGGAACTCGTCGTCGTGCATGCTACTCCTTATATGTATTCAGCATATATCTATTTTGCATATAAGTCAAGCGCAGGCCCCAGCCAGCCCCTAGCGAGCGGGTTCGCTACGGTGCAATGAATATGTTGACACTATGTAAACAATATTGATAGAGTGTATAAAACATGCGGCCGATCGGCTGCAGGCAGGAGCGACCCTAGAGATGAGATACTTCGTAACCGGCGCCAGCGGCTTCATCGGCGGCGCCCTCACCCGCCGCCTGCTGCGGGACGGCCAGCAGGTCGTCGCCGTGGTACGCAAGCCCGACCAGGCCCAGCAGCTCGCAGAGCTGGGCGTCGAACTCCATCAGGGCGACATCACCGACAAGGAGAGCATGCGCGCGGCCATGACCGGCACCGACGGGGTCTTCCACCTCGCGGCCTGGTACAAGATCGGCGTCGATCCCAGCCGCGCCGAACAGATCAACGTCGGCGGCACCCGCAACGTGCTCGAGCTGATGAAGGAGCTGGGCATCGTCAAAGGGGTCTACACCAGCACCCTGGCGGTCTTCTCCGACACCGGCGGCGCGACCGTCGACGAACACTACCGCCACGACCCTGCCAGCGGCTTCCTCAGCGAATACGACCGCACCAAGTACCTGGCCCACTATCAGGTGGCGCAGCCGCTGATCGACGAGGGGCTGCCACTGGTGATCGTGCAGCCGGGGCTGGTCTACGGCCCCGACGACCGCAGCGCCGCCGGCGACGCCATCCGGCGCTACCTCAAGAAGGAACTGCCGATGCTGATCAAGGGCTCGGCCTACACCTGGGCGTACCTCGACGACGTCGTCGAGGGGCACATCCTGGCGATGGACAGGGGTGTGGCCGGCGAGAGCTATATCATCGCCGGGCCGATCCACACCCTCATCGACGCCTTCGAGACCGCGGAACGGCTAAGCGGCGTCCGGGCGCCCCGCACCCGGCTCGCCCCGGGACTCGTCAAGGGCATGGCCGGTATGGCCGGGTTCCTGAGCCGCTTCATGACCCTGTCGGGCGACTACCATCCCGAAGCGCTGCGGGTCAGCGCCGGAGCCACCTACCTCGGCGACAACGGCAAGGCCAGACGCGAGCTCGGCTACGCCCCCAGGCCGCTCGAAGAAGGGCTGGCCGCGACCCTGCGCCACGAGATGACGCAGCTCGGCATGGCGCTACCTCCGGCCCTGGCCGACCCCCCGGCAGGCGACCCGACGTGAACGTCTTCGTCACCGGGGCCACCGGCCTGCTCGGCAACAACCTGGTCCGGCTGCTGGTCGCGCAGGGGCACCGGGTCAGCGCCCTGGTTCGCGATCCCGACAAGGCCGAGCGGCTGCTCGGCGACCTCGACATCGCCACCGTTCAGGGCGACATGCTCGACGTGGCGGGCTTCGCCGGTCACCTCGCAGGCGTCGAGGTGGTGTATCACGCCGCCGCCTACTTCCGCGAGTACTACCAACCCGGCGACCACTGGCCCAAGCTTCACGCCATCAACGTCGAGGGCACCCAGGCGCTGCTCGAGGCCGCCGACGCCCATGGGGTACGGCGCTTCGTTCACGTCTCCAGCGGGGGCGTCCTCGGGCGCAGCGACGACGGCGCGAGCGACGAGCAGGCCAGCCCCAGCGGGCTCGCACTCGACAACCTCTACTTCCGCAGCAAGGTCGAAACCGAGAAGGTGATCGAGACCTTCCTGGCCCGGCACGACATGCCGGTGGTCATGATTCTGCCCGGCTGGATGTTCGGTCCCGGCGACGCCGCCCCCACCAGCGCCGGCCAGCTGGTACTCGACTTCCTCAACCGGAACCTGCCCGGCATCCCCATGCGGGGCGGTGGCAGCGTCGCCGACGCCCGCGACGTCGCCGCTGCCATGATCGTGGCGGCCGAGCGCGGCGTCAGCGGTCAGCGCTACGTCGTAGGCGGCACCTTCCACACGCTGGCCGAGATCGCCGCAGCCCTCGAGCGGGTCAGCGGCGTTCCCGCCCCGCGCCTGCGGGTGCCCTACCCGCTGCTGCTCACGGTCGCCTGGGTCTCGGAGACGGTGGCTCGCCTACGCGGCCGCGAGACGCTGCTGACGGTCAACGGGGTGCGCACCATGCGCGCCCCCTATCCGATCAGCTCCAGCAAAGCCATCCGCGACCTGGGGGCCTCCTTCCGACCGCTCGAGGAGACCCTGCACGACACCGTAGACTGGTACCGGAGCCAAGCCCAGCCCGCCTGACATTCGCGCGACACGATAGGGACCACACCATGGCCGTACCGCCCACAACCACCCTGCGCCAGAGGCGACAGCTCAAGCGCCGCCGCGAGATCCTCGACGCCGCCCTCGAACGCTTCGCCGCAGAGGGGTACCAGGGCGCCTCCATGGAAGAGATCGCCGAGGCCGCACTGCTCACCCGGGCCGGCCTCTACAGGCACTATCCCAACAAGGCCAGCCTGCTCGGGGCGCTGCGCCGCTGGAAGATGGAACAGCTCACCGAGCGCGTCACTGCGGCCCTCGGCGAGGCCGTTGGGCTCGAGGCCAGGGTGGGTGCCATCATCCGCGAGACGCTCGCCTTCCAGGACGAACACCCCGGCTTCTTCCGGATCCTGTTTACCGCCGGCACCCTGCCGGAACTCGCTGTCGACGACGCCTTCACCCCGTACGGGGCGCTGCTCACCAGCGTGATGATCGAAGGGGCGAACGCCGGCGACCTCGGCGACTTTGCGCCACCCGAAGAGCTCGCCATGATGCTGGTGAGCCTGATGTTCAAGAACCCGATCAAGCGCAACGTACTCGGCTACGAACCGCCGACCTCGCTGGAGCGCGACGCGGCGCTGATGGAACGGGTGTTCCTGCGCGGCGTCAGGAACGGCCGCGGTTCGAACTAACCGCGGCCGTTCCAGGTAGGGCGTTGTCGTGGGCGCTTAGGGCACGACCGACAGGGTGCTGCCGCCGACCGGCAGACCGACCACATCGGGGTCCGGTACGGGACTCAGCACCGTGATGTCGGTCACGCTCGAGGTGTAGGTGCGGGTGGTGTCGACGGTGACACCCGGGCAGCCTGCCAACGCCACGACCAGCAGCGCCAGGACCAGCCATGTGGCCAGGCGTCGCCGGTGGCGCAGCACCAGCGCGAGCGGTGCCAGCAGCAGCCCCAGCACGGCGCTCGGCAGCGGGCTGGCTACCTCGAAGGTAACCAGCAAGGTGGCGCTGTCGCCGGCGCTGAGGGTGATGGCGTTGCCGGCCCCATCGAGATCGAGAGTTGCGATGGTAGCGCCGCCAAAGGCAGCCTGAGCCAGCTCCGCCTCGCCGGCATCCACTTGGCCGTTGGCGTTGTCGTCGCTGTAGACGCGCGCGGTGATGTCGTTGGTGCTGGCGTCGATGCCCGCCGCGGTGCTGGACACTTCCAGCAGCGTCACGTCCAGGTCCTCGGCACCTGCCGACAGCGCGACGGTGGCCTGAAGCACAGCTACCTCGTCACCGGGGTCGCCGCTGACGTCGGCAGCCGGCGGGGTGGGCCCGGTCGCGAGGGTGAGCGTCGAGTTGTCGTTGTCGGTGATCGTCAGGGTGGCGCTGGGGGTCGACACCACGGCCCCGCCGGTGGGGTTGGAGAGCGCCAGGTTCACCGTTTCGGAGGGTTCGTCGTCGGGATCGTCGGTGATGGGCACGGTGGCGGTCTTGTCGCTGCTGTCGCCATCCGCCCAGCTGAGGGTCTCGGCGATGCCGGTATAGTCGCTGCCGGCGGTGGCGGTGTCGTCGCTGGTGGCGATTGTCGACGCCGACGGCGCCGATGCTGCTGCCGAGGCGCTGCACCGTGATGGTGGCGGTGCCGGCCCCCTCGTCGACGCTGACCGCGGTCTGCGCAAATGCGATCGACGGCGTGTCGATGCTCGCCAGGGCTGCGTCAGCCTGGATCAGGCCGAAGCCGGTATCGAAATCGAAGGCGGCGGTCTGCATGATCGGCAGCGCGCTCATGTCCAGAGCGGTATCCTCCAGGGCGCTGTAGATTTGGTCTGGCATAAGGGTGGGTTTGAATTCCTTCATCAACCCCGCCACCGCCGCGGCGTGCGGCGCCGCCGCCGAGGTGCCGAAGAAGTTGGGGAAGCCGTCGAGCTCGGGGTCGCTGGATCCGAAGAAGGTGGTGTTGGTGCCGTCCGGAGCGACGATATCGGGCTTGTTACGAATTTCTGCGATGTTGAGCTGGGTGCCGTCGGTGCCGGTGGTGCCGAGCCGGTTGCCGGAGGTGTCGAACAGGATCGGGAGCACACCGGCCGACGAGAAGGTCTCGGGCAGCGCCGGGTCCACCCCAAACTCGGGCGTTTCCTGGTAGAAGGCAGCGCCCACCCCTTGCCCACCGGCAGCTATGGAGTGCCCGGAGGAGGTGGGGCTGTTGGTACCGAACTCGTTGAAAACGATGCTGTTGCCGCCGTAGAGGTTGAAGTGCATGAGGCCGGCGTCGGTGGTGTTGAGGGGATCGAACTTGGTGATGAGGAAGTTGAAGCTCGTCTCACCCGAACCGATCGGATTGGTGTACTGGATGATTTCGACGGGGTCGTCACCGAAATTTATGGCGGCGCCGAAATCCAGCAACGTGTCGGCCGCACCGTTGAGCAGGAAGATGTCGTAGTCGTTGGCCGAGCCGGGCGCGCCCGACACCGAGAAGAAGGGCTCGTCCCACTGGAACGACTGCGTGAACGAGGTGCCTTCGGGAATGGTGACATTCTGGAAGATGTCCACGCCGGCACCCGGGTCGAAGTCGTGGGGCTCACAGGGCGCGAATCCGGGCCCCAACACCGCTGGGCAAGCCAGGCCGCTCGGGTCGAAGGGGCTCTGGTAGGCAGAGCGGTTGGCATTACCCGCCGACGAGAAGTAGGCTGCACCGGCAGCAAACACCGTGTCGACCGCCTGGGCGATGATGCCGTCCTGGAAAAACGGTTCCGCGAAGTAGAAGACATCGTCGTTGATCACGTCGGCGCCGGCAGCTTGCAGTTCGACAATGCCGCTAGCGAAGTCGGCCTGACCTTGGAAGGCGGTGTGGAACGACTGACTGGCACCGGGCGCCACGTCGGTAATGAGCTGCATCATGGCCCGGCCTTCGTCGATGGCACCGATGCAATCAGGTCCCGTCAGATCATCCAAGACGACGATCCCGGCTGGCAGATCGCCGCTGGCAACGTCGGTGGCGGCGTCGCCGAAGCAGTCGAAGCTGTCGGAGAGCGTGCCGATGGTCACGCCGCTGCCATCGACGGCGAACAGGGTTCGGGCTTCGTCAGACCGCATGGACGCGTCCCCCTGGCTGTCGGTAAGTCCCACCCAGGTCATGGCGGCGGCGGGCCGGGCGAATTTGAGGCTCGCCAGCGCCGCGGCGTCGGCGATGGCGGCGATCGGCAGCCTGCCGGAGACGTAGCGGCCGAAGGTCGCGCCGTGGTCGAGGCCGAGCGCTTCGAGATCGGCCAGCAGCGCCGCGGCGTCATCGACCGCAACGGCGTCGATCACCACCCGGTCGGCGGACAGCCGAATATAGGTCCTTGTCGGTAGGAACGTCCCAACGCTGCCCTGTCGTACGAACGCCTGGTGACGGCGGTAGAGCAGCGCCAGATCGGCCCCGATGTGGGCCAGCGCGCCGTCCTTACCGACCAGGTCGTCGCCGTTCAGGTCGATCTGGAGCTGCTGCCAAACCTCAGCGGTGAGGCCGGCGGCGGTCACCACCGGCAGGGCCGGCGCCCCCGGGTCCAGCTCGGCGATTTCCGGAACCGGATTCTGAGTGCAGGCCGCCAACAAAAGGCCCAGCGACAATATGACGAACCCTAGTACGCCGCGACGTCGGATTGGGGACATGATGCAACCTCCTGAGGCTAGAAACGAGCTAGAATACGGACTGGCGAATGGGTGACGACGGTGTCATTGCTGGGTGGTGGCCATCACCGGCCGGGCGAACTGGAGGCTCTCCAGCGCCGCCAGCCGCTCGATGGTCAGGATCGGCAGTCGCCCCGAAACCTGGCGACCGAAGAACGCAGCGTCCTGGATTCCCAAAGCCTCGAGGTCGGCGATAAGCACCGCGGGGTCTTCGGCCACCGCGACCGCCTCGATCAGCACCAGCGCGCCGCTGGTACCGGCTTCATCGGGGACGACCCGAAGCAGCGAATCGCTGGGGGTGAAGGCTGCGAGATGGGCCTGGTACTCGCGGTAGAGCAGCGCCAGCGGGAGCCCCACCTTGGCCAGCGGGCCGTCCTTGCCCTCGAGGTCGTCGCCGGCGAGATCGCGCTGACCTGCTGCCACACCTCGGGATCGACCCCTGCGGGCGCCACGAGACCCCCGCGCTGGCCACCGACCTCGACCGGTGTGGCGGCCGGCTCCTCAGGCACCGGCTGCTCCTGCGCCTGCGGCGCGCACGAAGCGAGCAGCGCCACCAGCACTGAGACAGCGACGGCACGGGCCGCGCGCTTCGAGAACCGGAATGAGACCACCCTGTACCTCGTCTCCATATCGGTGCGCTGCGCCGCTCCCCAGTGACCGCACACACCGCTGCGAACTTGATGTGGCTGCAAGTATATCAGGGTGGGCCGGGCGGTCCGGCTAGGGCAGCTCCCCCTCGCCGAAGAAGATCCCGATCTCGCGCGCCGCCGTGGCCGGCGCGTCGGAACCGTGGGCTACGTTTTCGTCGATGGTGGAGGCGCAGTCGCCGCGAATGCTGCCCGGGGTGGCGTCGGCGGGATCGGTGGCTCCCATCAGGCCGCGCCAGCCGGAGATGGCGTTCTCGCCCTCGAGCACCATGGCCACGACCGGGCCGCTGGTGATGAACGAGACCAGGCCCTGGTAGAAGGGTTTGCCCTCGTGCTCACCGTAGTGGCGCGCAGCCATCTCGAGCGGAATAACGAGCTGCTTCAGCGCCACGATGCGGTAGCCTTTGGCTTCGATGCGAGCGATCACGGTGCCGACCAGGCCACGCTTCACGCCGTCCGGTTTGATCATTGCGAAGGTGCGTTCGAGTGCCATATCGGGCAAGACTATACCATGGCCCAAGGCGCTCTTTCGGGTCGGGTATGGGACCGGTAGCGGCGGCCGCGGGCTCTATGGTGAAACGATTCTCGAAGGGGAGGTCAGGTAGCTACACCATGCAACCCTCTGCTGAAGACTTAGGGCGCGGCCACAGTGGCGATGGCGCCGCGCATGTTGATGGTATGGATGCCGCAGCGGTAGCCGCTCAGGGCGGCGGCCAATGCCGGCGTCAGGGTGAACGACACGCTGCCGGCCTCGTCCTGGAAATCGACGTCGGGATCGGCTTCGAAGCTGCCGTCCGCCTTCTCGGAGAGGAGCACCTCGTCGTTGCTGGGAGCAGCGCCCAAGGTCAGCAGCTCGAACGGATGAAAGGCGCCAACCTGATTGACGATGCGATAGCGTATCCCGACCTCGAGTACCAGGTCCGGGTTGTTGCCCATCGGATTGCCCACTGTCCCGCCATCGACTGTGACCACCTGCCAGGCGGTGGCTAAGCCAACGCTGTTGACCGTCACGGTGACGTCGACCGGGGGCAAAGGCACCACGGGAACCACGGCGCAACCCGCCAGGCCGAACAGCAGGGCGAGCAGCGACAGCTTCGCGGCGCTCCCGAGCACGGCGTCAGCGCCCCCCGGCAGCTGGGCGGTCGCGTTCGATGCGCTCGAGTTGGGTCAGGTGGTTGAGGTCGTGACCGGCCAGCAAGCGCACCATCATGTCGATGCTGTCGATACCCTCGAAGGGGTAGCGCACCGGGCGCAGCCAGTCGTTGAGATCGAAGCCGGCGAACAGCGCCAGGTTCCAGCGCCGCAGCGCCTGAAACGTCTCGATCGCCAGACTCGGCTCGAGTCTGGGGTAGCGCCGGGCCCACAGGTCCTGATCGAAGGACTGCACCTGATGGTTGTCCTCGGCCAACACCTGCCGGAAGCGGAAGCCAAGGCCCAACTCGGCGTCGGCCAGATGGGCCAGGACGTGGCGCGCCGACCATTTGCCAGGTTGGTAGCTGCGCAGGTAGTCCTGCTCGGCAAACGACTCGGCCAAGGTCTCGAGGCGTCGCGGGGTGGCTTCCAGCACCAGGATGGGGTCGCTGTCTCCAAGGTTCGCCAGGATGCGCTCGATATAGGCGTGCATCGTCACACTGTACACACTGCCCACCGACTGCCGCTATCATGGTCGTTATGATCGAGCAACCCGAGATCCCCGAGATCGATGTCCTCGAAGCACACCGGCGCGTCACCAACGGCGCCTTCTTTCTCGATGTCCGCGAGGAGAACGAGTACGCCGAGAGCCACATCGCCGGCGCTATCCTGCTCCCCTTGAGCGCGTTCATGGAGCGCTATGAGGCGCTCTTGCCCAGCGACCGACAGATCGTCATTCACTGCCGCAGCGGCCGCCGCAGCGCCGACGCCACCGCCTTCCTGATCCAGCACGGCTACGACGCCGTCAACGTCACCGGCGGCATCCTCGCCTGGGCCGAGGCGGAGTTGCTGGTCGCCTCGGGTTAGAACGCTACTTCGGGGGTGGCGATGTCGGCCAGCTCGCCCTTGGCAAAAAGCTTGACAAAGGCATCGACCACCGTGGGGTCGAACTGACTCCCGCGATTCTTGGTGATCTCGGCCATGGCCGCTTCAGGAGCCATGGCACGCTGGAAGGGACGGTCGTGCGTGAGCACATCGTAGGTGTCGGCAGCCGCCAGGATGCGACCCTCGAGTGGGATTGCGTTGCCAGCAAGGCCGCTGGGGTAACCGCCGCCGTCCCACCGCTCGTGGTGGCTGCGGGTGATGAGCTCCGCCATTTTCATGAGTTCCGACCTGCCCCCGGAGAGCAGATTGGCGCCCACCGTGGTGTGGCTCTTGACCACCTCAAACTCAGCGTCGGTGAGTCGTCCTGGCTTCAGCAGGATTCCGTCCGGAATGGCGATCTTGCCGACGTCGTGGAGGCGGGCAGCGCGCAGAATCAGCTCGACCAGGTCCTTGTGAAGCCCTAGTTCCCGAGCGAGCATCGAGGCGGTCCGTGCGACCCGCCAGACGTGCTCGCCCGACTCGTCGTCGCGGTACTCCGAGGCCTTGGCCAGACGGATCAGCATCTCTACCTGTGCCCCCTCGAGCTGGTGAGTGCGTTCGTGAACCAGCTCGGCAAGCCGGGTGTTGTAGCTCTCCAGCTGTTGGCGGAATCCTGCCGCCTCGAGCAGATTGCGGATGCGCAGCTTGACCTCGGTGCCGTTGAAGGGCTTGTTTATGAAATCGCGAGCACCGCCCGCGAGGGCCGATTCTCGCAGTTCGGGTCGTTCGTCGGCGGTCAGCATCACGATCGGAAAATACTCGCTCAGCTGAGGCCGCAGGATCTCTATGACCTCAAGGCCGTTCATGGCCGGCATATGGAAGTCGACCAGAACCAGATCTGGCTGGAACGTTCGAAAGCGCTCGGCGGCGTCTCGTGGCTCCTGCAGGACGCTCAGATCGGTATAACCCGCCTGCGTCAGCAACCTCTGCAGAATCACGATATCGGCGGCCCCATCGTCGATGATCAGGATCTTTTTTTGTAGCAGTGCATCCACCATCTCACTAGCGAGTGTAGGCGGCGAAAGGGAGGAGGGCGATACGGTTTTTCGCAATTAGGAGATCTGGGGAAAGTTCAAGAATAAGTAGAAGTAGGTTTGGCTCCCCTCCAGACCCCTTCCCTTCGGTCAGGGTTCTTCCGGGGTCCTTCAGAGCCCCCCTTCGGTGGTCTCTTCAGGGGCTACGGAGCCACACTACGTGAGTCTCCTCCGCCACAAGAAAGGTTAAAAGGAACAAGCAAGACACCGTTAGCGCCTTCACACCCCGGTTATTCCAAAGTATCTGCTGGAGGAGACCCGAAGGGGCTCCGAGAGCCCCGGGGAGACCGCGGAACGTAGTGGAGGGGGCTCAACGGGACCCCGAAGGCTACCGCAGGGAGCCGAAGGGGCACCAAATCCAAAAACATCACTCATTCCCCTACCTTTTCCTCTACCTTTTCCCCTACTTATTCCCCTACTTATAGCCTCGCTAGTACTATCCTTCCGACCTCTAGTAGTCCAAGCCACCAGCCCGGGAAAATCCCCATTAGCACGGTCCCTAGAACGGCTATCAGTATCGCCAGCCCCGTCGCCCTGCTGCGATGGTTGGGGAGGTCGTACTCGGGTTCGCGGAAGTACATGTAGGTGACCACCCGCAGGTAGTAGACTACGGCCACCACCGCGGTAACGATGCCGAGCAGCGCCAGCCACAGGTAGCCCGCTTCGATGGCGGCCTGGAACACCAGGATCTTGCCGGCGAAGCCTGCCAAGGGCGGGATGCCGGCCAGGCTGAGGAGGAACAGGGTCAGCGCCAGGGCCAGGCCGGGCCGGGTGCGTCCCATGCCGGCGAAACGCTCGAGGTCGTCGCCGCGATCGTCGCGGTCGGTGACCAGGGTCAGCACCGCGAAGGCGCCGACGTTCATGAAGGTGTAGGCCAGCAGGTACCAGCCGGCGGCGCGCATGCCGACGCTGCCAGCAGCCAGGACCGCTAGGCCCAGGTAGCCGGCGTGGGCCACCGCCGAGTAGGCCAGCATCCGCTTCACGCCCGGCTGCAACAGCGCCGCGAAGTTGCCGATCACCAACGTCAGTGCGACCAAGACGGCGAAGGCCACTTCGACGGCGGGCAGAAGACCCGGAAAAACGATGGTGAATACCCGCAGCAGCGCCGCAAAGGCGGCCGTCTTGACGACCACGCTCATGAAAGCTGTGACCGGGGTGGGGGCGCCGGTGTAGACGTCGGGAGCCCATTGGTGGAAGGGGGCCAGCGCCACCTTGAAGGCGAGCCCTCCCAGCAGCAGCATGCCCCCCAGCGTCGCCAGCGGGAGCAGGCCGAAGCCGTCGGCGGCCAGGACCGCGGCGATGTCGACATACACGAAGCTGCCGGTGGCGCCGTAGATCAGGGCGATGCCGTAGATCAGGAACGCCGAGGCGAAGGCGCCCAGCAGGAAGTATTTCATGCCGGCCTCTTCACCCTCTCGGGAGTTCTGCCGCCAGGCCGACAGCACGTACACCGCCAGCGACATGATCTCGAGCCCCAGCAGCAGGGTGATCAGATCGCCGGCGGCGGTCAGCACCATGGCGCCGGTCGCAGCCAGCAAGATCAGCGGATAGTACTCGGAGTGGTCCAGCCCCGTGCGCCTCAGATAGCCCTGACTCGTCAGGACCGCCAGGAAGGTGCCGATCAGAATTACGAAGTTGAAGGCCAGCGCCGGATGGTCGGCCAGGTAGCGCAGCCCGAATCCGGTCTGGAGGTCACCCAGCCGGCTGTTCATGAACAGCGTCAGGTTGAGCATCGAGGCGGTAGCCAACCCGAGGTAGACGAAATTGACGGTGACGGCGCTCCCGCGCTGAGAGAGCGAGAAGAGCAGGGCCAGCGAGGCGGTGGCCAGCAGCGTCGCGGGGGGCAGCAGCACCGCCCAGTCGACGTCGAGCAGCGGTGGGAAGGTCATCGTTCTCTCCCCGGCAGCGATCCCCGCGCCGCGGGGATCGCGTCGCTAGCGGCCGCCCTGGTAAGGCTGGCAACGGTCACCCGCGACTGGAATTCGATCCGATCGAGCTGTGGAGCCGGCGTGACGCCGAGCCACAGCACCCCCGCCAGCACCGGCGCAAGCAGGACCAGCTCGAGCGCCCGAAGCTCCCAGCTGGGGCCGCCCTCCTTGCCCTGAAACAGCCGTTGAAACAGATTGACCGCAACCACCGCCGAGGCGACCACCGACAGGGTCGCCAGCGCCGCCCACCAGGGGTTGGCCAGGAAGCCGCCGAGCAGGCTCAGGAACTCGCCAGGAAAGTTCGACAGCCCGGGCACCCCGATGCTGGCAAAGAGCAGCAACAGGAACACCCCGGCCAGCGCCGGGGCGCTGCGCGCGAGGCCGCCGTAGCGGTCGAGTTCGAAGCTTTTGCCGCGTTCGTGCAGCATTCCCGACAGCAGGAACAGGCCTCCGGTGGAGATCATCTGGGCGACCAGCAGATACATAGCGCCGTTCAGGCCGGCGAGCTCTAACCCGAACAGGCCCACCCCAATCACCCCCATATGAGAGAGCGAGGTGTAGGCCAGCAGGCGCTTGAGGTTGGTCTGCTGGACCGCCACCGCCCCGGCGTAGAGCGCGGTGATGGCCGAGAGGGCCAGCAGCCACGGCCCCACCACCACCGCCCCGGCCGGGAGCAGCGGCAGCGCCCAGGCGAAGAAGCCGAAACCGCCTACCTTGTAGAGGGTGCCGGCCACGTCGGCCACCCCAGAAGGGTGGTTCTGTTCGTGGAAATCGATCAGCCACGAGTGCACCGGCAGCAGCGGAAGCTTTACTGCAAAGGCGAGGGTGAAGCCCAGGAACAGCCACACCTGGGTGGTAGCCGGCAGCCCGGGGGTGACCGCGAGCAGGTCGGCCACATGGTAGCTGGCGGCGCCCGAGAGCGGCTTCAGGGCCAGAATGGCGATCAGCATCACGAATGAGCCCGCGACAGCATAGACCAGGTACTTGAGGACCGCCTGGCGGCGCTTGTCGCCACCCCAGATGCCGAGCAGCAGCAGGCTCGGAATCAGGGTCGCCTCCCAGAAGATGTAGAAGGTGATGAGATCCTTGGCCAGGAAGATGCCGTTCAGACCGGCCTGCATGGCCAGCAGCAGCGCCAGCAGCGGCCCGCGCCGATCCTCGATGCGGATGCTGGCATAGATCCCGGTAGGGATCAGCATCAGCGAGGCGGCCAGCACCAGCACCCCACCGGCGCCGCTGGGGTCGAGGCTGAAGGTGGCGCCGAACCCGGGGATCCACTCCCAGCTCACGCCCGGGTCGCCGGGCAGCCCCAGCGCCAGCACGAACGTGGCGAGCGTCGAGGTAATCATCAGCAGACGCTGCGCCCCCGTCTCGCGCAAAAGGGCCATGAGCAGCGCCGAGCCGAGCGGGATCAGCAGCAGCGCCAGGGTCATGACAGCACCCCCGTGAACGCCACCACCGCCACCAGGATCAGCAGCCCCACCAGCATCGCCAGCGCGTAGGCGCGGGCGTAGCCCGACTGCAACAGGGTGGCGGCCCTGGCCAGCAGGCCGGCGGTGGCGGCCGCGCCGGTCGCGCCGCGATCTATCACCTCACGGTCGACCAGCGCCAACCCTTCACTCAGCCCTTCGCTGGGAGCCACGACCACCCCGCGGTAGAGGGCGTCGAAACCGAGCCCGCCACGGGCCAGGCGCGCCAGCGCGCCGTCACCGAGACGGGCGGCCGGGGCGCCCTTCTGAACCTGATAGACCCAGTAGCCGGCCGCCAGACCGACGGCCGCAGCCGCCACCGACAGCGCTACCAGCACCCACTCCAGGGCGACGGCAGGGTGCCGGAAGCTCGCCGCCGACAGCGTGGCGGGCTCGAGCCAGGCGGCGATCCAGTTGGGGAAGGCGAATTCGGGTAGCCCCAGGTAGCCGGCTGCTACGCTGAATACGGCGAGGATTACCAGCGGAACGGTCATGATCGGGGGCGACTCGTGGAGGTCGGCTCGGGCCGCGTCGCTGAATCGCTCCTGGCCCGCGAAGATCCCGAAGTACCAGCGGAACATGTAGAAGGCGGTCATGGCGGCGGAGACCAGCAGCACCAGATAGAGGACCACATTGGCGCCCACCAGTTCGCTGTTGAAGACGTGCGCCAGGATCGCGTCCTTGCTGAAGAAGCCGGCCAGGAACGGCACCCCCGCGATCGCCAGGGTGGCGATAAGGCTGGTGGTGCCGGTGATTCGCAGGTGCTTGCCGAGGCCGCCCATCCGGCGGATGTCCTGCTCGCCGCCCAGCGCGTGGATCACCGAGCCGGCGCCGAGGAACAGCAGCGCCTTGAAGAAGGCGTGGGTGAACAGGTGGAAGATGGCGACCCAGTAGGCGCCCACGCCGACCGCAGCAAACATGAAGCCGAGCTGGCTGATGGTCGAGTAGGCCAGGATCTTCTTGACGTCGGTCTGGGCGAAGGCGGCAAGGGCTGCGATCAGCGCCGTCAAGGCCCCCACCCAGGCGACCGCGGCAGAGGCGGTCGGCGCCCAGGCGAAGAGCGGGGCGGTGCGGGCGATCAGGTACACGCCGGCCGTCACCATGGTGGCAGCGTGGATCAGCGCCGAGACCGGCGTGGGGCCGGCCATGGCGTCGGGGAGCCATACCTGCAGCGGAAGCTGGGCCGATTTGCCGGTGGCGGCAAGCAGCAGCAGCAGGCCGATCCCGGTCACCACCACGGACCCGAACACCAGGCTGGTGGCGGCTTCGTTGACCGCCGCAATGTCGAGGGTGCCGAAGGTCTTGACGATCAGGAACATGGCCAGCAGGAAGCCCACGTCACCGACGCGGTTGACGATGAAGGCCTTGCGGGCCGCGTCGGCGTTCTCACGCTGGCTGTACCAGAAGCCGATCAGCAGGTACGAACCGATCCCCACCCCCTCCCAGCCGATGAACATGAGCAGAAAGGAGTCGGCCATCACCAGCACCAGCATCGCCGCAATGAACAGGTTGAGGCCCATGAAGTAGCGGCTCAGACCCTTGTCGCCGGCCATATAGCCGATCGAATAGATGTGAATCAGCAGGCCGACGCCGGTGATGATCAGCATCATCAGCACGCTCAGCCGATCGATGTGGAACCCCAGGCTCAGATCGAAGCCACCGGCCTCGAGGTAGCGCCACAGGGTGATGCGCAGCGGCTCCTCGCTCCCTTGCAGCGAGACGAAGGCGATCACCGAGAGCACCAACCCGGCCCCCACCGCCACACTGCCGATCACCCCCGGGGCGGGCTCTTTCAGTTCGCGCCCGAACAGCCCGTTGATGAGCGAACCGGCTAGCGCCAGCGCAGGCGCCAGCGCCACCCAGGCGACCAGGCCGGTCATCCGCGCACCCCCGAAAGGGCGTCGATGTCGGTGCTGGTGCGGTTGCGGAAGATGGCGACCAGGATGCCGAGCCCCACCGCTACCTCGGCGGCGGCCACGGCCAGGATGATGAACACCGCTCCCTGGCCCGACAGCGCCACGGCGGCGCCTGCGGAACTCCACTGTCGGGCGAAGGCCACCAGCGCCAGGTTGCCGGCGTTGAGCATCAACTCGATCGACAGAAACACCAGGATGGCGCTGCGGCGGGTCAGCACCCCGACAGCGCCGATCACGAACAGCACCGCGCTGAGCACAATGTAGTACTCAGTAGCGACCATGGCAGGTCCCCTTAGGCATGGGTCAGCTCCGCTTCGGAGGCGGGTTCGGCCTCGGGCGTCTCGGCGGCGCCTCGCTGCACCAGGCTCACGGCGCCGATGATGCCCGTCAGCAGCAACACCCCCACCAGCTGGAAGGCCAGCACGAAGTCGGTGAAGATCGCCTCCCCTACCTGCCCGGCGTTGCCCCCTTGGAGCGCCGCCTGAATCACCTCGGCGGCGGGGAGCTGACGCGGATCGAGGAGGGCGGTCAGGGCGATCGCCGCGGCGGCCAGCACCCCTACCAGGTAGGCGGCGGGACGCAGCCAGCCCAGGCTCGGCTGCGGCTCGTCTCCCTGCACGTTCAGCAGCATGATGACGAACAGAAACAGCACCATGATGGCGCCGGCGTAGACGATCACCTGGATCGCCGCCAGGAAGTGCGCCTCCAGGGTGACGTAGGTTACCGCCAGGGTGAGCAGCGTCCCGACCAACGACAGGGCGGCGTGGACCGGCTGCCTCAGGGTGATCACCCCGACGGCGCCGACGATCGCCACCACCGCCAGGATCAGAAATGTGAGCATCAGTAGTCGACCCCCTCGAGCTCGGGCCGGGGGCCCGACTCGAGGCCGACTCGGACCTCCTCGCCCGCCTGGGCGGCCTCCCGACGCTGCCACTTGCTGCCCTGAACCCCGACCAGCATGTCGTCCTTGCCGTAGACGAAGTCCTGGTACTTGAAGTCGGCGAGTTCGAATTCGTGACCCAGCACGATGGCGCCGGTCGGGCAGGCCTCCTCGCACATCCCGCAGAAGATGCAGCGCAGCATGTTGATCTCGTAGATGCTGGCGTAGCGCTCTCCGGCCGATGTAGGGTGGTCGGCGTCGTTTTCGGCGGCCTCGACGTAGATCGCGTAGGCGGGGCAGGCGGCGGCGCAGAGGCTGCAGCCGATGCACTTCTCGAGGTCGGTGTCGGGATGGCGCAGCAGGTGATGACGGCCGCGAAAACGCGGCTGGACCTGGGCCCGCTGTTCCGGGTAGCGCACCGTGACCGGCCGCTTGAACAGGTGCCCGAGCGTTACCCCCATACCCTTGGCGATGTCAAGAACACTCATAGAGCACCTCCATCACAGAATGAACGCGATCACAGCGCCGGTCAGCAGCGCAGCGCCGAGCGCGATTTCGAACAGGTAGATCCAGCCAAAGCGCATGAGCTGGTCGTAGCGAAAGCGGGGCAGCGTGGCCCGCAGCCAGATGAATACGAACATGAACAGGGCCATCTTCAGCAGCAGCCAGATGAAGGGCCACTCCGAGGCGCCCGGGATGACGGCGTCGACGAATCCGGGGCCGCGCCAACCGCCCAGGAACAGCGTCGAGATGAAGGCCGAAGCGGTCATCATGTTGACGTACTCGGCCATCTGGAAGAGCGCCCATTTGATCGAGGAGTACTCGGTAAAATAGCCCGCCACCAGCTCCTGTTCCGCCTCGGGCAGGTCGAACGGTGTGCGGTTGACCTCGGCCACGCCGCTGATCCAGAAGGTGGCGAGGGCGACCAGCAGTCCGGGCCACAGCCAGGGCGACAGCGACCACACGTTGAGCTCGACGATCTCCCGCAGGTTCAGGGTGCCGGCGATCATGATGATGGTCAATACCGACAGGCCCAACCCCAACTCGTAGCTGATCATCTGGGCCGACGACCTGAGCGACCCCAGCAGCGAGTACTTGCTGTTCGAGGCCCAGCCCCCAAGAAAGATGCCGTACACCCCGATCGAGGTAGCGGCCAGGATGTAGAGCAGGCCGATGTCGAGATCCACGATCCACGGGTTGAAGCCGAACAGCGACCCGCCCGGGCCGGCCGGGATCGCCCCGAACGCCGACAGCGCGAAGGTGATCGAGATAAAGGGCGCCAGGTAGAAGACGACCTTGTCGGCCGCCGACACCGTGATGTCCTCCTTGAAGATCGCCTTGATGGCGTCCGCCAGGGGCTGCAGCAGTCCGAAGGGGCCGACCCGGTTGGGGCCAAGCCGGTGCTGCATGCGCCCCAGCAGGCGCCGCTCGACCAGCGTCATGTAGGCGAAAGCCGTGAGGAGCGCCAGACACAGCAGCAGCGCCTTGATGGCTGTTGCCAGGATGGGATCGGTCATGAAGCCACCTCGAGCGCCTCCTCTTTGACGAGGCTGTCCGGCTCCTCGGTGGCCAGCCCGATCGGCTGCTCGGGCAGGGCCGGAAGCAGCATCAGCCCGCGCGGCACGCCGTCGCTGAGGCGCACTTCGGCGCGGCGCGGCACGCCGCCCACGGTGAGCTGAACGGCGTCGCCGTTGGCCAGGCCGCGCTCGCCGGCCTCGTCGGGGTGAAGCCGTAGCGACGGGCCGCCAAAGGCAGCGCGTAGCTGAGGGTTGCGATCCACGAATTCGGGGCGAATCATACTCGGCGTGAGCAGCACCGCGCCGCTGGCGCGTTCGTCCTCGACGACGCTCACCGCCGGCGCCTTGGCAGGCTGCGCCGGGGCCAGCAGGCCGCCGGCAGGCAGCTCGGCCAGATCGATCTCCAGGTCTCGTTTCAGAACCCGGCGGGCGCTGCGCAGACTCCGTCCTTCGAGGCGCACGCCGAGGGCTTCGCCGAGGGCGCGCGTCACCCCGGTGAAGTCCTGCGACTGCCCCCCCTCGACGGGCGCGGCGCGCACCGGCAGGAAGCGGCCCTCGAGGTTGACCATGGTGCCGTCCTTCTCATAGCCGCTCTTGGCGGGAAGCACAACGTCGGCAAGGGCGGTGGTTGCGTTCTCGAAACTGTCGTGTACCACCAGCAGCTCCAGCCTGGCCAGGGCCTCGGCACGCCGCGGGTCGCGGGCCGGATCGAGGCCCGACAGGATCAGCGCCTTGGCGTCTTCAAGCATGGTCGGGAAGGCGTAGCGGGCGTGGCTGGGGGTGACGCCGCCGAGCGCCAGGCCGTAGCTGTTGGCCATCGGACCCAGCGCCATCACCTTGGCGTCGACCGCCTCGGCGAAGGCCCCGGCCGCCGCGGCGGCCGCGCGCGAGGCGAGCACCAGTCCCCCGACGATCACCACCGCGTTAGGCGAGTCCTTGAGGCGACCGACCAGCGCCTCGGCATCGGCCGGGGTCATGCCCCCGACGGTGCCGAGGTCGCCCGGATCGTTCCCTTCGGCGAGGGCGGTGAGCGCCTCGAACAGGGCCGCTTCGCCGCCGGCCGGGTGCATCGCGCTGAGGCCGGCGTACTTCATCAGATCGACGCGATACGGGGCGGCCACAGCGAGGATCTCCCGCTTGCGGGGCATGCGCTCCTTGAGCCGCAGATCGGCGATCGGCACACCGTGGCTCAGCAGCTCGGGCGGCGCTACCCCCTTGAGGGCATCTTTGACGCGCAGATCGACCGCCGGCACCTCCTCGGTGACGTCGGCCACCACCAGCAGGGCGTCGGAGGTGGCGACGTCGTTCAGGGAGGCGGGGTTGGCGGTGATGACCGAAGCGGGCGGGCGCGGGGCGTGGTCGAGCCGGCCGCTGCCGAAGTGCTTGGCCAGCGCCTTGGCGGCCTGTCCCTCCTCGAGGGTGGCGTCGGAGCGCAGGACCACACCCACCTCGCTCCCCTCGAGATCTGCCAGGCGTTCCACCACGAAGCGCGCGGCCTCGTCCCAGGTGACCGGGGTGAGGGCGCCGTTCCTGCGGAGCAGCGGGGTGCGGATGCGATCGTCGGCGTCGACGTACTGATGGCCGAAGCGGATGCCGTCATCGATCCAGCTCTTGTTGACCTCGGGATTGACATCCGCCTTGATGCGCTCGATGCGCCCGGTGCGGGCATCGACCACGATGGCCGAGCCGGAGGCGTCGTCGAGGCTGGTGGTGAGGATGTGATCGTACTCCCAGTTGCGACCCCGGAAACGGCTGGTGCCGTCGAGCAGCGCCCCAACTGGGCAGATGTCGGTGATGTTGCCCGTGAAATTCGACGGCAGCCCGTCCTCGACGGTGCCGATATAGGTGTGGCCGCCACGCTCGATGAAGTCGAGCACCTCGTCGCCCGGTACCTCCTCGAAGTAGCGGACGCAGCGCTTGCAGTGGATGCAGCGCTCGCGGTCGAGGGTGATCAGTTCCGACAGGGTGTGGTGCTTCTCCTGATTCCGCTTGCCGAACTGGAAGCGCGAGCGGCCGCTGCCGTACTCGTAGGCGCGATCCTGCAGCTCGCAGGCGCCCCCCTTGTCGCACACCGGGCAGTCGAGGGGATGGTTGATGAGGGTGAATTCGACCATCCCATTCTGGGCGTGCCGCACCTCCTCGGAGAGGGTATCGACGACCATGCCCTCCATGACGGCGGTGGTGCAGGTGGCCATCAGGTTCGGGAAGTAGAAGACCTTCGGCTCGCCCGTCTCCTCGTCGAGCATCCATTCGCCCGAGGCGCGGTCCTTGCGGGGGGCGCCCACTCGAGCCAGGCACATGCGGCAGGCGCCGATCGGCGACATGTACTCCTGGGAGCAGAAGTACGGCACGTCGTAGCCGGCGGCAAAGACCGCATCGATGGCGCTGGTGCCGGGCGCCAGCTCGAGTTCGACGTCGTTGACCTTGACCTTCATGCGTCCCCTTCCAGGCGCTTCCGTGGGCCCGTCATTCCGCCCACCATGCAGATCGTTTGTGCAGCTGCTCGCCGTTGTCCACCAGGTACTCGTACTCGTGGCGGAAGTACTTGAAGCTGGCCTCGACCGGCATGGCGCAGGCGTCGGCCAGCGGGCAGAAGGCGGTGCCCAGCAGGTTGATCACCATGTCCTCTATCACCGCCAGGTCCTCGCGGGTGCCCAGCCCAGCCAGCAGCTTCTGGTACATCTTGGGCAGCCAGGTGGCCACCCCTTCCCGACATGGGGTGCACTTGCCGCACGACTCGTGGGCGTAGAAGCGCACCAGGTTGTAGAGCGCATTCACGATGCACTTATCCTCGGGGATCACGATCACCCCGCCGGTGCCGAGCATCGACTGTTTGGCCGCGACCGACGCGTAGTCCATGGGGGTATCGAGGAAGTCGTCGGTGAAGGGGAACATGGGCGTCGATGAGCCGCCGGGGATAAACGCCTTTGCAGTGCCCACGGGGCCGCCGCCGAAGTCGAAAATCAGCTCTCGAAAGCTCGCCCCCATCGGCATCTCGTAGACGCCGGGGCGCGTCACCGCGCCGCTGATCTGGTAGAGCTTGGTCCCCTTGGCGTCGTCGGTGCCCATCGAGGAGAACCACTCCGCGCCCTTGGCGATAATGTGCACCACGCTGGTCAGCGAGGTGACGTTGTTGATGGTAGTCGGCAGGCCGTAGATGCCCGACTGCGCCGGGAAGGGCGGCTTGAGTCGCGGGTTGGCGCGCAGGCCCTCGTAGGAGTTCATCAGCGCCGTCTCCTCGCCGCAGATGTAGGCCCCGGCGCCGCGGTGCAGGATCAGCTCGAAACCGAAGCCGCTGCCGTACAGATCGGGGCCGAGATGGCCCGCCCGCCGTGCGTCGGCGACGGCGGCCTGAAGTCGCTGGTAGCCCAGGAGGTATTCGCCGCGAACGTAGATCACGCCTTTGGTGGCGCCGATCGCGAAGCCGGCGATGATCATCCCTTCGATGAGCTGATGAGGGTCGTCCTCGAGGACGTAGCGATCCTTGAAGGAGCCGGGCTCCGACTCGTCGGCATTGCACAAGATAAACCGTTGGCGACCGTCGTCCGGGGGCATGAACGACCACTTCACACCGGTCGGGAAACCGGCCCCGCCGCGGCCGCGCAGCCCCGAATTGCGAACCTCGTCGATGACCTCGCCGCTGCTCATAGAGGTGAGCGCCTTGCGGGCAGCGTCGTAGCCGCCGTGGCCCAGATAGTAGTCGAGCGTCCAGGCGCCCTCGACGCCGACATGCTCGTACATCGTTACCCGGTAGCGGGGATGGTGGCGGCTGGTAATGCGTTCTTCGGACGGCGCGTCCATCAGGCCCCACCCCCGTCGGCAAGCGCCGCTGCAGGCTCGGCGCTCTCGTTGTCGCCGCCACGTTCGCGCCAGGGCGCCGGCAGGTTGCCGGCCCGCAAGGCCTCGAGCAGCGTCCAGCAGCGCCGGCGCGTGACGCGCTCGAAGTAATCGTCGTTTACCTGCAGCACCGGCGCGGTGCCGCACGACCCCAGACACTCGACCTTCTGCAAGCTGAAGCGGCCTTCGTGATCGGTCTCGCCGTTGACGATGTTCAGCTCCTCGACCAGATAGTCGTACATCTCGTCCGAACCGGCCAGCGAGCACGACAGGGTCGAACACACCTGCAGGTGGAAGCGGCCCAGCGGCTGCTCGTGGTAGGTGGAGTAGAAGCTCATCACGCCCTTGACCTCGGTGGCGCGCAGCCCCAGGATCTCGGCGATCTCTTCGATGCGCGCCTCGCCCACATGCCGCTCGGCACGCTGGACCTCCCACAGCAGGGGCATTATGGCGCTGCGGCGGCCGTACTCGGGGTAGCGCCCCAGGATCTCGGCCAGCACGTCCTGCCTGTCGGCAAAGAACGGTTGAATGGTTTCCAGTTCGACCATGGTCCTCACGCGCTCCCAACCGTCGCGGAGGCCGGGGCGCGACCCCGCCGCGCCGTCATCGGCTACCCCGCTCTTTATCTCCACCCAACGTCACGATCAATCCGCCCACGGCCACCCCCAGCAGCAGGCCGAGCACGATGCTCCCGCGCAGCGCCACGAACAGGGCCACCGCGATGGCGACGACCGCCACGACCACCCTGAGCGGGCGGCTCACGGGCAGACCCTCGCTAGCAAGGTGGTGAGCAGCTGGTTCATTTGTCGACATCTCCAAGCACCGGATCGAGGCTGGCGATGTTGACCACCATATCGGCAAACAGGCCGCCGAGGCAGGCCGGCTCGAGGGTCTGCAGGTTGATGAGGCTCGGCACCCGCACCTTGACCCGGTAGGGCATCGAGCCACCGTCCGAAATCAGATAGTAGCCCAGCTCGCCGCGGGCCGATTCGGTCGGCACGTAGACCTCGCCACGAGGCGGGTGGAAGCCCTCGGTAACGAGCTTGAAATGAAAGATGACCGCCTCCATCGAGGTTTCGAGTTCTGCGCGCGGCGGCAACGAGATGCGCCGGTCGGGATCGGTGACGGGGCCGGGCTCGAGGCGATCGAGCGCCTGCCGCACGATCTTCATGCTCTCGTCCATCTCGAAGAAGCGCATCATGAAACGGGCATTGGCGTCGCCCGCGTCGGAGCTGGGAACCTCGAAATCGTACTCCTGGTAGCCGCTGTACGGCTGCGCTTTGCGGAAGTCGAGCCGCACGCCGCTGGCCCGCAGGCTCGGCCCGGTGAGGCCGTAGTCGAGGGCGGTATCGCGGTCGATCACGCCCACCCCGGTCGTGCGGTTCACGAAGATGTCGTTCTTGGCGAACATGGTGGCGTACTGCTCGAGCATCGGCGGGAATTCGGCGAGGAAGGTTCGCACCGCCTCTTCAAACCCGTCGGGAACGTCCTGCGCCAGGCCCCCGACCCGGAAGTAGCCGTAGTTCATGCGCACGCCGGTTACCATCTCGAAGATGTCGAGCAGCCGCTCGCGCTCGCGCATGGTGTAGAAGAACAGCGTCAGGGCGCCCATATCGAGGAGGCCCGTCCCGAAGAACATCAGATGGCTGGCGATGCGGTTGAGTTCGGTGAGGATCACCCGCACCCGCTCGGCCCGCTCCGGCACCCGGGCGTCCATCAGCTTCTCGACCCCCAGCACGTAGGCCAGATCGTGGCCGAAGCCGTGCAGGTAGTCCATGCGGTTGGAGTAGGTCACGCCCTGCTGGTAGGTGCGGTTCTCCATGGTCTTCTCGAAGCCGGTATGGAGGTAGCCGATCTGCGGCAGGATGCCGGCGATGCGCTCGCCGTCGAGATCCACCACCAGGCGCAGCACGCCATGGGTCGAAGGGTGCTGCGGCCCCACGTTGATGCGCATGTAGCGGGTCTGGAACTCCCCAACGGTCTCCTCGGTCGGCGGCGCAGCGTCGCGTTCGGCGTCCTTGACGGTCATGCGTCACCTCCCGAATCCTCATCGCTGGCAGGCTGCTCGCTGCGAACACCCTTGCGGGCGCCCCCGGTCCAACCGGTGAGGCCGCCGTCGCGACCCATCATGCCGGCCCGGAAGGCGGCGGGATCGAGGAAGCGCCCGTCGTTGAACAGGGTCGGGGTCTCCCCCAGCGGAAAGTCCTTGAGGTGTGGGTGGCCGTCGAGATCTTCGGGGGTGAGCAGCTTGCGCAGATTGGGGTGGTCTTCGAAGACCACGCCGAACATGTCGAACACCTCGCGCTCCATGAAGTTCGCCCCCGTCCACAACCCGGTGATGGTCGGCAGGGTCTCATCGATGCCGAGATCGACGCGCACGAACAGGCGCTCGTTGCGCGACACGCTGTAGAGGCTGTAGGTCACCGACAGGCGCTCGCCCTGATGGCCCGGGTAGTCGAGGTAGTCGATCCCGAAGATGTCTGAGATCATCTCGAAGCCGGCCTCCTTGGCATGCGCCACCGCCGCCGCCAGCTCCCCGCGCGGCACCGTGACCGATACCATCCCCTTGAAATCCGAACGGCTCCCGCCCAGCGCCTCGAGCGCCGTGACGACGGCCGCCACCAGGCTCTCTTCGCTCACTGCGACCAGCCCTCCACCATCGGCAGCGCCACCCCGCGCTCGTCGAAGGCGTCGCCGCGCACCTTCTTCTGAAGCTGCATCACGGCGTAGATCAGCGCCTCGGGACGGGGCGGGCAGCCAGGCACGAAGATGTCGACCGGAACCACCGAGTCGACGTTCTGGACGATGGCGTAGTTGTTGAACATGCCGCCCGAGGAGGCGCACGCCCCCATCGAGATCACCCACTTGGGGTCCGGCATCTGCTCGTAGACGCGCCGCATCACCGGCGCCATCTTCTTCGACAGCCGCCCCGCCACGATCATCACGTCGGCCTGGCGGGGGCTGGCCCGAAACACCTCGGAGCCGAAACGCGCCAGGTCGTTGCGGGAGTTCGTCGACTGCATCATCTCGATGGCGCAGCAGGCCAGCCCGAAGGTGGCAGGCCAGAGGCTGTTGCTGCGCCCCCAGGCCACCAACTTCTGAAGACTCGAGAACAGAAACCCCTCGGCCTCGAGCTCCTGGATGTCGCGTTCGAACAGGTCTCTAAGGGCCATGCGTCACTTCCCATTCACTTCCAATTCAGCACACCCTTACGCAGGATGTAGATGTAGCCGATGGCCAGGATGATTACGAAGATCACCGCCTGGACGTACAAAAACTGCGGGGCGGCCTTGAACTTGACCGCCAGTGGATAGAAGAAGGCCGTCTCGATGTCGAAGACGATAAACAGCATCGCCACCAGATAGAAGTGAACGGGGAATCGCTGGCGGGCGCTTCCCGATGCCGGAATGCCCGACTCGTAGGCGGCGAGCTTGGTGCTGCTGGCCTTCTTGGGGCCGAGCAGCGCCCCCACCAGCAGCGCCGCCGCCCCGATGAAGCCGGCGGCCAGGAACATGATCAGCAGGTTCGTATACAAGGCGGTCCTCACTTCCTTTCGGGCACGCATCGGGCGCCCAGGCCGCACCATCAACACCATACACATCTTGTGCGGCTTTTCACAGCTTTGCAGCCACCATTCTAACAAACGCCCAAGAGCGCCAACAACCCGTTCCGCGCCGCCTTTCAAGCTCTCTCATACACCCGGCTTGGACCGTGCCAGAAAGGGTTGACAGCCCCAAGGCACCTCCATATACTAAGCGGGCTGTAGAGTCGCCTGCGGCGGCTTGGGTCAGCGAGGGTCGTTAGCTCAGTTGGTAGAGCAGCTGACTTTTAATCAGCGGGTCATAGGTTCGATTCCTATACGACCCACCACGCAAGGCCCCTTCGACTAGCGGTAAGGTCACCGCCCTTTCAAGGCGGCGGCACGAGTTCGAATCTCGTAGGGGTCACCAAGGGCGGGAGGAGTCCAGGCTCCTCCCCTCCTTTTGCCGTACACTTCGGGTGAAGAGGACCTACGCGTGGCCGACAAGAAGACGATCGCTTTCGATCACCACACCGCCGACTGGGTAGACGACCCGTACATCCACTACCAGACGATGCGCGACGGGTGCCCCGTCGCCTACAGCGAAGCGCACGGCGGATTCTGGCTGCTATCGCGCTACCAGGACGTGCGTGCAGCACTTCGCGACTGGCAGACCTTCAGCTCCAACCATCCCGGACGCATCGCCATTCCCCACACCAAGCCCGGGGCGCACCCCGGCATCCCCATCGAGTTCGACCCGCCCGACCACACGCGCTACCGCGACGTCGTCTCACAGTACTTCTCCCCTTCCGCCGTCAACAGACACGAGCCGCAGGTCACGATCCACGCCAACACTCTGATAGACAGCTTTCAGCCTCAGGGCGCCTGCGACATCGTCCGTGACTACGCCACCCCGCTGCTGGCCAACACCCTGGCCCTCTTCCTCAACTTGCCCCTCGAGGACGTCGCCCAACTCGAACGCTGGGCCGACGCCGTCTTCGCTGGCCGCGTCGACGATCCCGAAGGTGCCGACCGCGCCATGGCGGCGCTCACCCACTACATCGGCGAGCAGCTCGAGACCCGCAGGCACGACCCCGGCAGCGACCTCTTCTCGACGCTGGTGAAGGCCGAAGTGGACGGTAGGCTCCTGACCGATAGCGAACTCGTCGGCTACGGCCGGGTGATCCTCCTCGCCGGCCGCGAGGCGACCATCGACGGCCTCTCGAACAGTCTCTGGTACCTGGCGCAGAACCCCACAGCGCAACAGCAGCTCAGGGACGACCCGAAGCTCATGACCTTCGCCGTCGAGGAGTTCCTGCGGACCATGTCCCCCATCCAGCTCCTGGGCCGGGTGGCGACCCGCGACGTGGAGCTGCACGGCCAGACCATCCGCGAAGGCGAATCGGTCGCCATGGTCTACGGCAGCAGCAACCGCGACGAACGCACCTTCGAACAGGCCGACCGCTGCCTGCTCGACCGCAAGCCCAACCCCCACCTCGCCTTCGGCAGCGCCCACCACTACTGCCTCGGCGCCCACCTGGCCCGCCTCGTCATGCGCGTCGGCATCGGCGTGTTCCTCGAGCGGGTCCCGGCGTTTCGGCTCTCCGACACGGATGAGGCCCGGCGCAAGCTCAACGGCGACGCGCGAGGGTTTGTAGCCCTACCCGTCGTGTTCGCTGACAGCTAAGGCACCTCGAGGGGCAGGCTGGATCTCAGGCATTCGAAATCTAAGGACGATTGGTTTAAACTCGTTTGGGCATGGGCGATTAGCTCAGTTGGTAGAGCGGCCGCTTTACACGCGGTAGGTCGGCGGTTCGAGTCCGTCATCGCCCACCATAGCGTCAGGGACGTAAGAACCGCACTCACACCTTGAGTGCGGTTTATTGATTGTGTGCCTATTGTGTGCCAACCCAATCAAACCACCCAATTGCACCCGAACACGCCAGATGAAAGAAGCCGGATTCTTGCCGTCTAGGACGAGGAAACCCGATGTGGGCCTTAGTTGGCCGAACTCACTTGGGCGCACACGCCTGCAGGCGGAGCTGGTTGAGGTTCGCCGACCAAGACGGTCGCGCAATGATGTCTATGGCTAAGGATTGTGCCACGCTCAACGTGCTGGGTCGGTCAAGAAGGGGGGGTTATCCACCGTTGAAGCATGGTGCGTCACATGGAAAACTTAGATTATTATCGGCATCGAGCAACATCAATGTCAAGGCAGTCCCCGGTGATGGTCCGGAGCCTCCGGAGACTCTCATGACGCCGAGACTCCTACTACTGGAAATGTAACGGTCAAGAAACTGCCCTAGCTGCCCGGGGGTTAGGTTTAGCCTGCGGTTCAGCCCACCGACGCCATGTGTCGTCAAGGCGTCACGTAGCACATTACAGCGGGTTGCGCATTGAGTGATCGTGCTTCATGCTGAGGCATGGCGCACTCTACCGACCTCCGAGAACGCATCGTAAACGCCGTCCTACACAAGCGTTACACCCTCCATGAAGCCGCAGACACGTTCGACGTTGGAACCGCCACCGTCAGTCGCTACCTCCGCCGCTACCGCCAAAGTGGAGATCTCACCCCCAGAACCTCCCCGGGCCGCCCCAGCGCCCTCCATGAGCACCAGGCATGGGTTGAGCAGAGCCTCATCAGCAACGACCTCACCCACGACCAGCGCTGCGACCTTTTCTTGGAGAGAACCGGCGTCCGCATCAGCAGAGCGACCATGTGCCGCTGGGTACAGAGATTGGGATCGACGAGAAAAAAAGACGATCTACGCGAGTGAACAGAATCCAGAGGCCCGGTGGAGGTTCCTGGCTTGGATCAGAGGTATTGACCCGCACCGGTTGGTGTTCGTCGATGAGAGCGGCTTCAACGTCGCCATGACCCTGCCCTACGCCTACGCCCCACGTGGACAACGTGCCGTGGGTAGGGTGCCGAAGAACCGTGGGGAGAACACCAGCCTCGTTGCAGCGATCAGTCTCGATGAGGGTGTGGGTGACGCGATGACGTTGACCGGAGCGGTGGATGGCGTGGCGTTTTTAGCGTACATCGAGCAGGTCATCGCTCCGAAGCTGAGGCCGGGGCAGATCGTGGTGATGGATCAGCTGGGGGTGCACCGCAAACCGGAGGTGCGGGAGGCGATCGAGGCGAGGGGGTGCGAGTTGGTGTTGTTGCCTGGGTACAGTCCGGACTTCAACCCCATTGAGTTGGCTTTTTCGAAGATAAAGGCGTTCGTGAAAGCTGTGGGGGCGAGGACGAGGGGAGCGTTGGACTCTGCGATCGCGGCTGCGCTATCGACGGTGTCGTTGGGGGATGTGTTGGGTTGGTTTGAGCATGCCGGAGTCACCAATCACTCATTCTGAGAACCGCTGTAAGCAACCCAACCGTTGTGTGAATACTAACGGCAAAGGTGCTTCCAGTAATGGGATCGTTTGCTGAGTCAAAAGCAATTAGACCGTTTGCCGCAGCATTCTCGTTGAGAGGGTTGGTTGATGTTGAATCGACCAACTTGATGGTAAACGAGTTTGTTGCCCCCCCAATAACCAAGTTGGTATGGCAATTAGCGGCGGTATCCACCATATTCATTAGGAGGAAATAGTCGCAGATCAGCGTTTCCTCATCAAGTGCTAAAGTCGAAAAATTGAACCAGAAGTCGATGTGAACATCCTGGGCGATGGCTTGAGGTACAACAAAGAGGAGGCCGGTTAGTAATACCGAAGTGATTTGTCATTTTCATAGTTCTTGAACGGCATCGAGCCACCACGAGAAACCCGTGAGCCGCACCAGCGCTCCCCGATCCTGCCAGTACCGTTCCAGCAGTTGCGTCGCAGCCCTCTGAATCGCATCGATCGAATCGAACAACGAGTTAGCAAGCTCCCGCCGGAACTCCAAGAACAACCGCTCCACCGGATTCAACTCAGGACTGTAAGCCGGCAACCGGACAAGCACCACGTTCTCCGGGACCCGTGCGTCCTTCCAGCGGTGCGCCGGTGAACCGTACTGGGTTTCGTGGAGACTCTGCTCTCACGCGGCCAGCCTGGGCATGGCCTGCGCTTGAGTGTACGCCATCTCGAAGTCCACGGGACTGACGTAATCGAGCGAAGAGTGCAACCGCCGACAGTTGAACCACCTCACCCACCGCATCGTCGCCGTCTCCACCTCCTGCCTCGAGCACCAACTCGTCGACCTGGCGTGGATCAGCTCGCTCTTGAACAAGCCGATCGTGCTCTCCATCAACGCATTGTCATACGCCGTGCCCACCCGACCGATCGAACCGTTCACGCCATGATCGAGCAACTTCTGGCTGAACGCCAGACTCGTATATTGACTGCCGGCATCCGAATGATGAATCACGCCGTCAGCAACGAACCGCCGATCGGTTCGACGCCGGACGCTCACAGCCTGCTCCAGAGCCCTCATCACCAGCTCGCTGCTCTTACCGGTACTGACCGTGAAACCCAGGATGCGCCTCGAGAAGCCGTCCTGCAGGAACGACACGTACACCCACCCTTCACGAGTGAGCACGTGCGTGAAGTCCGCCACCCAAACGATGTCGGGCGCATCTTGGAACCAGTCTCGCCTCACCAGATCCGGCGAGCTGACGCCGCTAGGCGTTGGGATGGTCGTGCGGACCTTCCTTCTTCGTGTCATGCCCTTCAAGCCCGCGACTCTCATCAGGCGCGCCACCTGGTCACGCCCAACGTCGATACTCTCGTGCTGGAGGGCGTGCCATACCTTACGGACGCCGTACACACCAAAGTTCTCGCGGTGCACCCGATGAATGACCTCCAGGAGACGCTCATCGGATTGCTGGCGAGCGGATGCTTGCCGCTTCTTGGCTGCGTAGTACGTGCTCGGGGCGATCGGCACGTTGTGGTCCCGTAGGACACGGCAGATCGGCTCGACCCCGAACAGGTTCTTATACGCGTTGATGTAGGCGACCATCACTTGAGTCGGCGGTCGAGCTCCGCGGCCGCGAAAAACGCGCTGGCTGTCTTGAGGATCTCGTTGGCTCGTTTGAGTTCGGCTACTTCCTTCTTGAGGGCCTTGATCTCCTCACGCTCTGTGGTTGTCAGGCCTGGCTTGTCACCAGCGTCGATGCGGGCTCTGTCTACCCAGCCGCGCATCGTGTCGACCGGGATGCCGGTTAGGTCATGCAGGCGCCGATAAGAGGCTGAACGTGATTCGTGCGGCGCTTCTTCTCGACGCTCCATGAACATGCGGATGACTCGATCTTTGGTTTCTTGGTCGTAACGGGTCATGCTCCATTCTCTCCTTTCGAGGGAGAACGGAGCCTCCATCAAACCCAGGGCGGTTCACCGGCGCACCGCTGGAAGGACGCACGGGTCCCGGAGAACGTGGTGCTTGTCCGGTTGCCGGCTTACAGTCCTGAGTTGAATCCGGTGGAGCGGTTGTTCTTGGAGTTCCGGCGGGAGCTTGCTAACTCGTTGTTCGATTCGATCGATGCGATTCAGAGGGCTGCGACGCAACTGCTGGAACGGTACTGGCAGGATCGGGGAGCGCTGGTGCGGCTCACGGGTTTCTCGTGGTGGCTCGATGCCGTCCTCGCCCCCACAGCTTTCACGAACGCCTTCAAGATCCATCACCACGATCTGCCCCGGCCTCAGCTTCGGAGCGATGACCTGCTCGATGTACGCTAAAAACGCCACGCCATCCACCGCTACGTGAATCGAGATGACAACGAGGCTGGTGTTCTTCCCTACCCACGGCACGTTGTCCACGTGGGGCGTATAACTTTGGTCTCTCATTGGTTCCTGATCCAAGCCAGGAACACACCACGTCGGCGCTCTTTTTTTCTCGTTATCCGTGTTGTTGTACTCGTTACTCAAGACGTGTTCACACCCTCCACTACCCACCCCACGGTGTTCCGTATCGTACTCAGGGTTGCTTATAGCTCCCTCCTCCTTTTAGGGGGAGGGCTGGGGAGGGGGTAACCCCCAACGCGGCTAGCGTGAAACTTCTAGTAGTGACACCTCGGGCCCGAATAACCTTCCCGAACGAGGCTCTAGGAAGATTCCTGGTCGACAGTTTCCGGCCCACTGAGCGCGGATAGGCGCCCATGTTCGAGCCAAGTTGCGCACTCGGTGGTCAGGGTTCTGGTCATGGCGCCTCGGTACAGGTCCTGATCCTCTTCATCGAGGACGGTTCGCCAGCGGCCGTTGGTACCTTTGAATATGAAGGCGGTCTCGCCGCCTTTGAAACCGGTGTCGAAGTCCTCAGAGGGGGCGAGGTCCTGCTCGAGTCGGTTCTTTTTGTCAGAGGCGACAGCAATCGCCTTCATATTGGAAAACGAGGAGGCGTCTACGATAGCAGCGAGCGACGCGTTCGAGACCGGGATCTTCAGGAAGGTAGCGATGTGTCGGATCTCCCCCGGCGGGTCCTTCTGCAGATCGTTGTAGTGCGTGAACAGAATGTTCGGCAGGTGCCGGTACGACCACCAGGTGCGGGTGTGATGCAGGTTTCCCCAAAACGGGTAGCCGTCACTCTCCCATTCGAACCAGCCGCGGGCGATCCACTGGCGCCAGAACTGATGGATGTCGTCCGGGCAGGCGGGCAAAGCGTCGCCGACCTGCCCGCGATTGAGTTGCGCCATGAAGTCCTCAGTGTAGTTCCGGTAGTGGTTCCACAGCGACATGAACACGTCTCGAGCGTCGCGCGCCACCACAATGTACTGGACCTCCGGATAGTACGGGAGCCCGTCGAGCGCCAGGTGCGATTTGATGACGCGGCGATGCTTCTGACCCCCTAGCGTCTCAATCACCTTCTCGAGGGGGCGAATCCTCATCCCCACCCACGGGGACACGTCGGAGTACTCAGGCACCTCCTGACTCTGGAATACCAGGTTTATCAGGATCGTCTGCATCCAAGTAGTACCGGATTTGTAGGAGGTCGATACCACGATGTCGCCGCGCCGAGGTCGGTACGACTCCCAGCGGGTACTGTCGAGGTGATGATTCTGATAGCTGTGCAAAACCTGAGGAGTGTCACCCATCAGTTCGCCTCCATCGCGGCGCTCAGACTGCCACAGACCGGGTAACGCCAGAGCCACTATAGGCTGTGCTCCCTTGCCCACAGGCGGTCCCACAGGTAGCATGCTCGGCATGGCACCGGTACGCAGACAGGTACGCATCTACACCGATGGCTCGTGCGATACCACCAGCGGCGATGGTGGCTGGGGCTACCTGCTGATCCACCAAGACCATCGCAAGACCGCCAGCGGCTACCGGGCCGACACCACCAACAACCGCATGGAACTTACCGCCGCCGTCACCGCCCTCAAGGCCCTCAAGGAGCCGTGCGACGTTACCCTGATCACCGACAGTCAGTACCTCAAACGAGCCTTTACCGATGGCTGGCTCGACAGCTGGCAGGCAAACGGCTGGCGCACCGCCAACCGAGCACCGGTCAAGAACCAGGATCTGTGGGAGACGCTCCTCGAGCTTGCGGCCCACCACCACATCCGCTGGCGCTGGACCCGTGGCCACGCCGGCGACGCCGACAACGAACGCGTGGACCTGTTGGCCCTCACAGCGCGCCGGGAAGGGCGGGCGGTTCGGCTACAAGAGGGGTGATGGCAGGGCCTGCCGGCAATGGGGTCACGCCGCCAGATTCGCCAGCAATGCCAGCAGGGCGCTGTGGCCGAGCGACAGTGAGGCCGGCTCCAGCCACTCGGACAGGCGGTGCGCGTCGCCCCCACGGTAGACGCCGAACGCGATCGCCGGCAGCCCTGCAACCATGGCGGCGTTGGCATCGGTGCTGCTGGCGGCGAGGCGCGGTTCGACGCCCACCGAGTCGAGGGCGTTCCGGGCGGCTTCCACCAGCTTGCGGTTGTCTACCGTTGCCACCGGTCGATCGCCGATCGTCTCGATAGTCAGCCTTACCTGGTGGCGGCGCGCTACCTGTCGAACCCGCTCGAGGGCATCCTCCACCAAGGCGTCTAGCATGTCGGGATCGAGGCTCCGCACATCGAGATTGAAGCGTGCCTCCTCGGCGATGGCGTTCACGCTGGTACCGCCAGAAACCTGACCCACATTGAGCGAGCTTCGGGGCGTGCCGGGCACCCGTAGGCGCGTCAGTGCCGCCACCGCATCGCCCAACGCGTGGACGGCGCTGGGCGATGGGTAATCACCCCAGGAATGGCCTCCCTTGGCGCCCAGGACGACCTCGAAACGGCGTGAGGCTACGCCGGCGGATACCACCGTACCGAGGTGGCCATCGAGAGCCACGAACAGATCGGTGGCGGCGCCGAGCTCTGCCACCAGGTGGCGGGCGCCGTACAGGTCGCCGGCCCCCTCTTCGCCCACCGTCGCGGCGAGGGTCGCCCTCGGGGCGGGCACCCGTCCGCCGGCGAGTTGGGCAGCAACGTGGATCATGACCGCCAGGCTGGCGCTGTTGTCACCGACCCCCGGCGCCAGCAGCCGGCCACCGTCAGCGCGCACGGTGACATCGGTATCGGCCGCAAACACGGTATCGATATGGGCGGCAAACAGCACCCGCGGACCGCGCCCCCCTGGCACCGTGGCGATTACATTGCCGGCGGAATCCCGCTTGGGAGCCAAACCCGCCGCCGAGAACATCGAGGTCACCAGCTCGGCACGAGCGTCCTCGTGAAAGGTCGGAGCCGGTGTCTGGCAGATCCGTCGCAAGAGCGCCACCATGGAAGCCAGCCCGGCCGCGGCGGCCTCAGAGGTCATGGGCCCTCCCTGGCCGGCATACAACCAAGTTCGCAGTGAGAATGCTCTGCCAGGTCTCTAACGTAGGGGTCGGCCGGTCCGGTGCCGGCCTGGACGATCCCGGGTTCGGTCACCTGGTCTGATCCTGGAGCGAGGCGAGGCCCTCTCGGAGCGCGTAGAGAGCTGCTTGGGTCCGGTTGTTTAGGCGCAGCTTCGAAAAGATCTCGGAGAGCCGATTGCGAACCGTCTTCTCGCTCACCGCGAGGGCCTCGGCGATCTCCTGGTTCGAGGTTCCCCGTGCTACCAATCTCAGGATATCGGCCTCGCGCTCCGTCAGTTCCGACAGGGTGTGCTCGGGATGTTCAGGGAGCATCTCTACCTTGCGAAACTCGTCCAGGATCGACACCGCCAGTTCGGCGTTCAGCAGCGTCTCGCCCTCGCCCACCCGGCGGATGGCATCGATGAGGTCGTTGGCGTCCGCGTCCTTGAGCAGGTAGCCTCGAGCTCCGGCCTTGATCGCCTCGAACACGTAGTGATCCTGGCGGTACATGGTGAGGATGATGACCTTGGCGTCACCGTCCTCGGCCAGAATCTCTTTGGTGGCGGCAACCCCATCGAGTTCGGGCATCTGGATGTCCATCAACACCACATCGGGCCTTGTCTCGAGGGCGTAGCGGACCGCCTCGCGCCCGGTAGCGGCCTCACCGATGACGCGCAGGCTCTGCTCGATCTCGAGAATGCTTCGCAATCCCTGGCGAAACATGGCGTGATCGTCACAGAGCAGCACCCGAATCATGCTCCATGCTACCGCAGGGCGCCCACCGGCAGCGAATCCGAAGGT
Source organism: Trueperaceae bacterium (assembly GCA_963662295.1). Classification (GTDB taxonomy): domain Bacteria; phylum Deinococcota; class Deinococci; order Deinococcales; family Trueperaceae. Next base: position 1,208,176 of record OY759346.1, on the reverse strand, counting down.
AGACTGCACCAGGAGGCTTCATGGCACACCCGAAGGGCATCCTCATCGAACGCCTGCAACGCCAGGGGCTGGGCCCTCCCGGGTTCGACACCCGCAGCAGCGGCCCCGATCACGAACCGACCTTCATCAGCGACGTGGTGGTCGAAAGTGAGATCCTGGGCAGTGGCCACGGTGGGAGCAAGCGTGACGCCGAACGACGAGCGGCCGAGGACGCGCTGGCCCGCCTCCGGCAGCCGGCGCCCGCGGACCATGCCTTCGAGGGTCCATGGCCTATCTTCGAGCAGGTGCTCGCCGCCAGTCTGACAACCGCCCAAGCCCGGATCGACGAGTCCCTGCGGGGCGATGAAGCTCGAGACGCGATCCGGTCGTTCGCCCTTAGGCTCTATCGCGAGGTACTCGAGGATCTCGGTGAGGTCGTCGAGCTTCCGGACGATGCATAACGCCGGGTAATCGCTCCTATTTCAGGAGTGTCTCCAGCTCGGTGAGCAGCGCCTCCAGAACCCCCAGCACGCCGCTCGCGCCAGCGGGCTGCACCGCCCCGGTGGCGACGCGGTAGCCTGTGTGACCTCCGGCCGGCACCAGGATCGTAACCGAAGCGTCACGATCGGTCCGGTAGAGGCGCGCCCCGACACCGCTGTAGCTGTCCACGGCCTCGCGATGCGGGTGGCCGTAGCTGTTGTCCAGACCGGCACTCACCACCACCACCTCGGGGTCCAGCAGGCGCACGAAGCCTGAGCGGTCGCCGGTACTCGAACCGTGATGTGCCGCCTTGTAGACGTCCACGTCGTCGAGCAGGTCGCGGTAATGGTCCTGCCACCAGTCCTGCTCTTCGGCGGTGGCGTCGCCCGGCAGAATCGCCTCGAATCCCCCGTATGAAAGCAGCAGGCCGACACTGTTGCCGTTCTGGTCGTCGCTTCTGAGAGGCGGCGGCAACACCGTCAGGATTACGTCACCGAGGGTCAGCACCCGGTCGCTGGCCTCGAGATAGCGCGCTCCCGACGCCGCCACAGCAGCGAGCAGGTTCTGGTAGGCCTGGGTGGTATGGGGCACCCCGTTATCGATGAAATTGGCGACGGGGTAGTCCTCCATGACCCGCACCAGACCGGCGATGTGATCGAAGTCGGCGTGGGTAGCCACGACCAGGTCGAAGTGGTCGATCCCCAGAGCTTCCAGATGCTCTAGCAGACGGGTGGTGCTGCGGCTACCGTCGATCAGGGCGATCTTGCCATCCGGGGTGATGATTACCGTGGCGTCGCCCTGACCCACATCGAGGAATACCAGCTGCAGCTGCTGCTGCCGGCTCGCCTGCCACAGCAGCAGTGCGATCGCCAGCAGTACCACGACCGACACCAGCCAGAGGGAGCGCCTGCGGCCTCGGCTCACAGCTCGATATCCCCGCCGTCGTCATCGGCCTTGAGCCGGTTCAGGACCTCGCGGGCGCTGTCCAGGCGGCGGCGACGCTCGTCCTCGTCGCGACCGAACTGCACCAGCCTGCGCTCGCCGCTGCCGAAGGCCACCACCCGTAGCACATCACCGGGGCGACTTTCCAGCGGCAACCAGGTCGCCGGAACCTCGAAGGTGCGGCCCGAGGCGTCCTCGAGCCGGGCGACGCCGGCCTCGATGCCGTCGACCACGAGTGACGCCTCAGCTGCCATCGTCGTCTTCAGCCTGGCGGCGCGACCTGGCCCAACGCTCGATACGCTTGAGGTCCTCGGTCGCCTTCTCCTGGATCATGAGCCGCTGGAGACGCTCGCCCACCTCCAGCGTTCCCGAGCCTTTGAACTCGACGAGCTCGAGCATCTTGGCGCCAAAGGCGCGCAGCGGCACCGTCAGCGACACCTCGGCGCTATTCTTCGCGGTCGGCTCTTCGCAGGACACCAACGTGGGGTCGAGGCCGCTGGCAACGTCGTTGATGTGGACCAGGACATCCCCGTAATCGGTCTTGACCAGGTACTTTTCTGCCATGGCAGGCTAAAGCCTAGCACGGCATCCAGATAGACAATGGCTTGGCGACCAGCGACTGGTATACTCACGGCGTGATGGAACAGGGCTGGGCGACCAAGCTCTCTCACCTGCGCTACCTGCTGGTGAGGCTCCCCGACGACCTTCTTCTCACGCTGTCGCAGCGCCCCTGATCCCACCCTGTCACAATCCGTACCGGATCGTCTCCCCTCCACGGTAGACGACGACCGCAAACCACCCGCCCCCTCGCCACGCCCCTAGGAGCAGATCCTGCACAAAGCTCTCGAGCGCGACCTGGGACTGTACGCCGTCATCACCATCAGCATCGGTGCCATGATCGGCAGCGGCATCTTCGTGCTACCAGGTCTGGCCACCAAGATCGGCGGCGCCTCAGTGGTGCTCGCCTACCTCCTGGCGGGGCTGGTGGTGCTCCCGGCAGCGTTGGCCAAGGCCGAGATGGCCACCGCCATGCCCGAGGCGGGTGGCACCTACCTCTACGTCGACAGAGCGCTCGGGCCGTTCATGGGCACCATCGCCGGCCTCGGGGTATGGTTCTCGCTCACCTTCAAGTCCGCCTTCGCCCTGGTGGGTCTGGGCGCCTACCTGGTGCTGTTCGCCGATCTGCCCACCCGGCCCGTGGCGATCGGTCTGGCACTGCTGCTGATGGTGATCAACATCCTCGGGGTGAAGAACACCGGCCGGCTGCAGGCGTTGATCGTCACCGCAGTGCTGGGGGTGCTAGTGGTGTTTATCATCCTGGGGGCACCAGCGGTGGACGCTACCCCCTTCGAGACCCTGCTACCGAACGGGGCGGTAGGGCTGTTGGCTGCCACCGGTTTCGTATTCGTCTCGTACGCGGGCGTCACCAAGATCGCCAGCATCGCCGAGGAGGTTCGCAACCCCGGCCGCAACATCCCCATCGGCATTCTGGTGTCGATCAGCGTGATGACGGTCGTCTACACGGCCATCGTGGCGGTGATCATCGGGGTGGCGCCTGCTACCGAGCTGAAGACCTCGCTAACGCCGATGGCGCTGACGGCCCGCCAGTTCCTGGGCAACGCCGGGGTGGTGCTGATCTCTATCACCGCCGTTTTGGCCCTCACGAGCATGGCGAACGCCGGTATCCTATCTTCCTCGCGTTTCCCCTTCGCCATGAGCCGCGACGGACTTGCTCCGGCCGTACTGCAGCGCGTGCACAGCCGTTTCAAAACGCCGGTAGCCTCGATCGCCCTCACCGGAGCGCTGTTGGTGGTGCTGATAGCCTTTGTGCCGGTGGTGGAGCTGGCCAAGCTGGCGAGCGCCTTCCAGATCCTCATTTTCAGTATGGAGAATGTGGCGCTTATCGCCTTCCGCGAGGGGCAACCCGATAGCTACAAGCCGGAGTTCCGCGCCCCTTGGTACCCCTGGATCCAACTGTTCGGCATCGTCGCCGGGGTAGTGCTGCTGACCCAGATGGGGGCTGTCCCCATTATTGGCGCGGTCGCCATCATCGTGGCCGGGATCCTGTGGTACCAGCTCTACGGCCGCCCTCGCACCGATCGCGAAGGCGTGGCCCTCGAGGCGCTGCGGCGCAATCACGACCAGCGTGCCATGGGCCTCACCCGCGAGGCGCTGCGACGCTCCGATGGTTACGTGGTGCTGGTCCCGACCTGGACCCCACGGGCACCGGAGCGGCACCGCTCGCTGCTAACCATCGCCTCCGCCCTGACCGGACCGGGCGAGGGGAGCATCCGGGTGATCCGATTCGAGGAGGTTCCCGATCAGATCGAGCTGCTTGCCGCCGCGGATATCATGACCGAAGACGACAGGGTATTCGAAACAGGGACGCAACAGATCGTAGAGGAGCTGGGCATCGAGGTCGAGATTGGCGAGGTGGTGAGCCACGACTGGAAACGCGCCATTCTCCACTACGTTGAAAACCACGGCGTCGACCTTGTGCTCACCGACGAACTCAGGAGCCCCAATCGGCTCAGATTGCTCAGCAGGGACGTTGCCTGGCTCACCGAACATGTCGACTGCGACGCAGTGGTGCTGGGGGCGCACCCGCTCGGGCCCATTCGCGAAGTCGTGGTGATGGGCGGGGGCGGCCCCTTCGATGTCCTCAAGGTGTCGCTGGCCGACCGCATCGCCCTCCGCGAGGGAGCGAGAATCCGTTTCGCTCAGGTGGTCGGAGAGAACGCCACCGAAAGCCAGCTTCAGGCGGCTCGCAGCTACCAAACGCAGCTCACTGAGCTGTGCAAAGCCCCCTCCGTCAGCGTGGTGGAGAAGGCCAGGAAGCCGGTAGCAGTTCTCGCGAAAATGGCTGCGGGCGCCGATCTGGTGGTGCTGGGCGCCTCCATCCACCGGGCCTTCCGCAACCCCTTCGGTAAAGATTTCGCGCACCGGTTGGCCGACGAACTCGAGGTGCCGGTGCTGCTGGTCCACGCGCACCTGTCGCAGCGACGCACCTTCATAGGTGCGCTGTTGGAACGGCTGGTCTACCGCTAAACCCCAACCCCCGGACGGAGAACGTCGGCCCGTTCGCCGTGTGACGTAGCGGCGTGCTAGCATGCTGCCGAATCCATTCTGTAGGAGTGGCTATGGCCGAAATCGACAAGGACCGAGCCGTGCTCGAACAGATGTCGGATATCATCGCCCGCCATCAGGCGCTCGCCCCCGCCTGGGTGGCCACCGATTCGACGACCCTGGGCGAGCTGCGTGAGGGCTTTGCCGAACTGGCCGCCGACCCCGACGTGACCGTGTGGCTCGCGTTCCAGAACGGCGAAGCGGTCGGCTATCAGGCTTTCTTCGAAGCCCCTCCTGCTGCAGACGACCTGCTCACGCCCGAACGGTGCGGTGAACTGAAGGTTGCCGGCACGGTGCCCAGCGCACGGGGGATCGGGGTCGGCTCGGCACTCACCCGGCACGGGCTGGCACACGAGCGCACCAAAGGGCTCGAGGTATGCCTTACCGACTGGCACGTGCCCAACCTGACCTCGTCGCGGTTCTGGCCGAAGTGGGGCTTCGTTCCGGTGGTGCAGCGGCTCCGGCGGCGGGTAGACGAACGGGCGTTGGGGAACGAGGTCTAGGCGCGAAGAACCCGTTCGGCCTTCATAGGTCTGCTACAGGTTGGGTTCGACCCTCTGGGTGCCGGACGCTACTTGCTGGCTTCGTCTAAAAATTGCTGCAGCATGGAGGTGTTCACGGTTATAGGAGCCCGTCTCCGACGCACCGCGCCGTACTCGAGCAGCCGCGCCAGGCAGTGCGATACGGTCTCCCGGGTGGCTCCGATCATCTTGGCGAGGTCCTGCTGGGTCAGATTCAGGTCGATCACCGTGCCGCGTTCACCCTCGACACCGAAGTCGCTGGCGAGCCGAAGCAGCAGGTTCGCCAGCCGCCCGGGGGCGTTGAAGGCGCCCACCTCGGCCTGCCACTGCTGGGCCTGCCACAGGCGCGTGCTCATCACCTGGATGAATTTCAGGGCGATCTTTGAATACTGTTGCAGCAGGCGCTGGAAATCGGCCTCGGGCATGCCGATGAGGGTCGTGTCGACCACCGCCTCGGCCTGATTGGGACGCCGTTCGCTCGGTAGCAGCAGCAGCTCGCCGAAGATGTCGTACTTCCCGAGCAGGCCGAGGATCATCTCCTTGCCGTTGGGGAAGTACATGGAGATCTTCACCATGCCGTCGCGAATAAAGTAGAGCGCATCGGCGGGATCTTCCATGTGGTAGATGATCTCGCCGGCCGAGAAGCGCTTGTAGGGTGTGATGCGGGATAGCTGCTCCAGTTCGTCGGCGGACAGATCTTCGAACAGTTGGGTGTTCTTCAGGTGCCACACGAGGCTTGGATATTCATGCATCGAAGTTCCAGTCTAACGCAATGCACGGCAGGCGTCCATCGGTGCCCAGATCTCAGGCGCGATCGTGGCCTAAACCGTCACCCTTCGGGATCGTTTCCGGGGATAGGCCGCACGGGCCTTGGCAGGCTTGCAACCGCGTCGCCCTTGGCCTGCCATTCGTCGACGCTACCCTCTTCACGGTAGGGAGTAAGGCCGCGCAGGTAGCCAGCCCGAGCGATCATGTAGCTAGACAGCGGCGTTGTCAGGAATAGGAAGGCGGCGATCAGCAGCACCCGACTGGTGGCGTCGAAACCGACGAAGGCGACGGCCGCCCCTCCGAAGAGTCCGAGGCCTCCCAGGGTCATCAGCTTGGTGGTGGCGTGCAGGCGGGTGTAGAAATCGGGGAAGCGCAGCAGGCCGATCGCTCCCGCCAGGATGAACAGGCAGCCGAACAGGATCAGCAGCTCCGATATCAGCGTGCTCTGGACCACCGGTGCGGCCGCTACCGTTCCGGCCTCCCCCGCCACGACCCACAGCCCACCCGGTGCCAGGCCGGCAAGGACGCCGGCAGTACGCCGCAGGCGTGGCGTCACTTCATCACCTTGCCACGCAGCAGGTAGCGGGCGAACGCCACCGTGCCGAGAAACCCGAGGATCGACACGATCAGCGCCACATCGAGGAACGAGCGGAGACCCGTCTTGAGTGCCAAGGTCACGATCAGAGCGGCGAGGCTGACGCTGACAAAGTCGAAGGCGGTGATGCGGTCGCCCCAGCTGGGTCCGCGCAACACCCGATACAGGGCGATCAGAACTGCGGCGGCGAGGCACCCGAGCGCAATGTTCACGACCATGGCAACACCTTCATGACATGAACCCCAGAATCAGCGTCTCGATCCGTACCACGCCGGCCCGCGCCGCTGCGGGATCGGCGGCACCAATGGTGTGGGCGTACAGCTTCGTGCGATCGGGCGATAGTCCCATCGCCACCGTCCCGGGCAACACGGTGATGGCGCCCGAAAGGAGCGAAATGGCGGCGTCGCTCTCGACCCGTAGCGGCACCGCGATGATGTGCGGGTGGTAGCTAGGCCGGGGGCTCACGGCCAGCCTGGCGATGGTGACGTTCGCCACCACCAGCTCGCCAAGGAAACGGAACGCGAAGCGGATCAGCGCCAGTAGGCGGCGAGGAAAGGAACGGGCCTGTCGCCGCTGAATGAGGCTGAGCAGCGCCAGACCGAGAAGCGCCCCTACCAGCAGACCAAAGGGGGTGTTGGTGCCGCTCAGAACGCTCCAGAGCAGCGCCAGGCCAACGATTGCCAATAGCTCGATCATCTCATTCCACCTCCAGTAGCCGGCCGCGCGGTTCGAGCACCGCCTCGATGTACTGGCGCCCATCGCTAAGCTGGGCGGCGGTCTTCTGGGCAAACTCGAACGCCGGACCGCTGAGCGCTGCCAGTCCGATCACCAGCACCAGGGCGGTGGCGGTTACCGCCACCATGGGCCTGGGCAACCGGACCTGGTGCACGGCGTCGGATTCGCCCCAGAAGAAACGCTGCCAGATCTGCATGCCGGCGTAGAGCAGCAGAAAGCTGGTCACCACCGCCCCGCCAGCGATCCACAAGCGCAAATCTCCGCCGGCGCCGATGAGGGCGGAGATGAGTGAATACTTGCCCACGAAACCGCTGGTGGGAGGAACCCCCGCCAAGGCCATGGCGGCCACGAAGTACCCGACGCCGAGCCACGGATAGCGGGCCAGATGCCCTTCGATCCGGTAGTCGGGACCGGCGATGCGCTCGGCGAGGGCGGCCACCAGAAAGAGGGCAAACACCACCAGCACCGAGTGCGCCAGGTAGTAGAGCGCCGCAGACAGGCTAGCGGAGGTGCCCGCGAACGCGCCCACAGTCAGATACCCGATGCCGGCGATGTTGGCGAAGGCCAGCACATGCCGCCAGCGCCGTCTGGCGATGGCGCCGAAACCGCCAAGCAGGATCGTCAACCCCGCCAACACCAGAATGACCGTGTGAATCAGCTCCTCCTGGGGGAACATCAGAGTGAAACTGCGAATGAGGGCGTAGGCGCCGACCTTGGTGAGGAGCCCAGCAAAAAAGGCGCTGGTGGCCGCCGGCGGTACCGGGTAGCTGTCGGGCAGCCAGAATCCGAAGGGGAACAGCGCTGCCTTGATGGCGAATACCAGTGCCAGCAGCAGGGCCACCAGCGTGATCCGCTGGTCGGGGCCATGCTCCGCCAGCCGCACCGCAATGTCGGCCATATTCAGACTGCCGAAGAGACCGTAGGCCAGGCCCGCCGCGATGACGAAGATGGCCGACGCGATCAGGTTTACCACCACGTACTTGAAGCCCTCGCGCAGCTGTGGCAGCTCACCGCCGAGCAGCAGCAGTCCGTACGAGGCGACCAGCATCACCTCGAACGCGACGAACAGGTTGAAGAGGTCGCCGCTAAGGAGCGACATGTTCACGCCCATGAACAGGAATTGCAGCAGCGACTGGGCGCCAAAGGCTTCACGAGCGCGGTTGAGTAGGGGGCCCTGGCCGCGGCGTGGGGGGTGCTGCAGGCTAGATCCGGCGAACAGCACCGTAAGCAGGCCGGTGGCGCTGCTCAGCACCAGCATCATAGCCGCAAGCCGATCGGCCACCAGGCTGATGCCGAAGGGGGCGGGCCAGTCGGCCATCTGGGCCACCAGCACCTCGCCGCCAAACGCCCGCACCCCGATCGCCAGCGATACCGCCAGAACCGACAGCGATGCGGACACCGAGACCGCCGTGCGGGCGCGGGGTCGCGGCACCAGAATCAGGACGGCCCCCGCCACCAGCGGCAGCAGAATCGGCCAGGCGAGCAGGTTCATGGCCGTCGCCTGCCGGGACCGACTTCGGGCGACACGGAGGGGCGTTCGGGGTCGGCGTACACCACCGGCGGCTCGACCGGATCGGGTTGCTCTGCCAGCTCCTGCACGTGGTCGGTGCGGGTGACTTGGTAAGCGCGAACCGAAAGAACCAGCAGCAGTGCGGTGGTGCCGAAGCCGATCACGATCGCCGTCAGGATCAGTGCTTGTGGCAACGGATCGTTGTAGGGGCCGGCGACATCGAGCAGCGGCGGCGCCTCCTGGCGCACGCCGGCACCGGCCAGCAGGATGCTGAGGTTGGCGCCATAGGAGATCATCGACAGACCGATGATGAGCCTGATCAGGACTCGAGACAGTACCAGGTACACCCCCACCGCGATGAGCAGGGCGACCAGGAAGGGCAGGAATAGCTCCATCAGCCCTCCTCTTCGCGATCTTCACCCAGCCGTTGCAGGCGGTTCTCCTCGGCCAGCAGGTCGATGATGGTGATGGTGGTGCCGACAACCACCAGAAAAACGCCCGCGTCGAACAGGGTGGCGCTGGCCCACTCGAGCTCACCAGCCAGGGGCAGCACGAGGTGGCCGTGGACGCTGCGCAGGAAGCTGCTGCCGAACAGCATCGGCGCCACCCCGGTAGCGACTGCCAGCAACAGTCCCCAGGGCACGAGGAACTCGGTTCGGATGGTCAGCAGCCTCAGGTCGCGCCCCATGCGCCCCAATAGCGCTGAGGCGGCCACGATGAGGCCGGCGATGAACCCGCCGCCGGGGGCGTTGTGTCCGCGCAGGAAATAGTGGAAGCCGATTGCCACCAGCGCAAACAGGATCGGTGTCGCCAGCGCCTTGAAGAACACCTCGGGCGCGCCTGGCTGCGGTTCCACCGTTTCGGCGACCCTATCCTCGGGCATCATCGTCCCCCTCGTCGGCTCCATCGTCGGGCCCAGCCTCGGCCACGCCCCCGGCGGCCCCGTCGGTGCTGGCGCCCACCCGGAGCCTGAGCAGCGCCAGCACCGACACCGCCACGATCGCCAGGACCGTGATCTCACCCAGGGTGTCGTAGCCGCGAAAGTCGACCAGAATGACATTGACGACGTTGTTGCCCCCACCGATCGACTTGCTGAATTCGATGAAGAAGTCGCTGATGCGATCCCGGACCGGATTCTGCACCGCCAGCAGCAGGGTGAAGACCGTCATGCCCACCCCGGCCGCCACCAGGGCGTCGAAGGCGGCTACCCGCCTGGGGCGCGAGTAGCGGGTGAGGACGGGCAGGTAGCGGAACACCGACAGGAACAGAATGACCGTCACCGTCTCGATAAGGAGCTGGGTGAGGGCCAGGTCGGGGGCCCTGAGGAGCAGAAAGACCAGGGCGGAGCCGAAGCCGGCCAGACCCATGAAGATCAGGGCGCTGAGCCGCGAGCGCGCCGCCAGCACCCCGACGGCCCCGGCGGCGATCAGCAGACCCGCCACCACTACCTCGATCGGCGGGGTGGTCATCGCTGGCGGCAGAAAGCGCCACCACGAAAGGGCGCCGACCACCGCAATGGCCGCAAGGATAAGTCGCAGATGGGTTGCAAAACCGGCTCCCAGGGTGCCCCGCACCACCCCTGCCGAGAGGCGCTCGAGCCCGCCGAGCAACGCGTAGTAGAGGGTGTTCGCATTCCAGCGTGGGGTGAGCCGGCGTTGCAGCGCGAGGAACGGTGCGCGACCGATGTACAGCGCTGTCCCCAGAAACCAGGTCAGGACGCTGAGGGCGAACGCCACGGTCGGTCCATGCCACAGGGCCAGCGGCTCATTGTGGTAGCCGAAGCTGGGGGCGGCTAAGGCGGTAAAGGCGCCGACGGCGGTATTCTCAAACGGGATCAGCCCGAACACCACGACCGCTGCCGCCAGCGGCGCGATCGGCAGCCAGAATTGGGGCGCAGCTTCGTGCACGTCAGGTCTGTCGCAACGGTAGGGTCCGAAGAAGACGCTCAGGAAGCGAACGCTGTAGGCAAAGGTCATCACGCTCCCGATTACCGCAATGAGGATCGGCAGGCTACCCTGCTGTAGCATCCCCTCGAAGAACAGCTCCTTGGAGATGAACCCTCCGAACGGCGGCAGACCCGCCATACTCAGGGCGGCGGGCACGGCCAACAGCATGGTGAGTGGCAGCCGCCGCCCCAACCCCGAAAGGTTGCGCAGGTCCCGGCTGCCGGTCTCGTGGTCGATGATGCCGACGACCAGGAACAGGGTGGCTTTGAAGGCAGCGTGGTTGACCAGTTGGGCGGTGGCGGCGAAGGCGTCTCCGGAGCCGTACAGTGCGACCAGGATGCCCAGCTGAGACACCGTCGAGTAGGCCAGAAGCGCCTTGAGGTCGGTCTGCCTCAGCGCCAGATAGGAGCCCCAGAACATGGTGGCCAGTCCAAAGAAGAGAACCGCTGTTGCGAAGTCGGTGCCTGCTAGCAGGGCACTGAATTTGGCGATCAGGATAACGCCAGCCTTGACCATAGTGGCCGAGTGCAGGTATGCCGACACCGGCGTGGGGGCCTCCATGGCCGTCGGGAGCCACAGGTGGAACGGCAGTTGCGCCGACTTGCTGAAGGCGGCGAACAGGGCCAGGATCATGGCCGGTACGAAGTACGGGCTCTCCTTCAGGGCGATCAGATCGAGGCCCGACAGGCGGTCGCTGCCACCACCCAAGGCCAGTAAGATGACCGCTACCAGTAGCGCCAGACCGCCGAGGGCGGTGATCACCAACGCCTTGAGGGCGCCGTCCCGAGAAGCGCGCCGGCCATCCCAGAAACCGATCAGCAGATAGCTCGTGATCGAGGTCAGCTCCCAGAAGCCGAACAGGATGAACATGTTGTCGGCCAGGACCAGCCCCATCATGGCGCCGCCAAACAGGAGCAGGTAGGTGTAGAAGCGACCGTGACGCTCGAGGCGGCCGAGATAGCTTGCTGAGTAGAGCAGAATCAGGAAACCGATACCCGCCACCAGCAGCGCGAACATCAGCGAAAAGCCGTCGGCTCGGAAGGCCAGCTCCAAACCCACCGTGGGGACCCAGGGCAGCGAAGCCTCGACCGGTCCCGCCGACCGCACCTCGGCGACGATGGTCAGCAGTCCCAGACCGGGAAGGAATGCGCCGGCGAGCACCCAGCCGGCTCGAGCGCCGAGCGCGCGGCCGAGAAAGGGCGCCAGCAGCGCAGCCGCAAAGGGTGCGGCGATCGCCAGGATCAGCAGCACGGAACGCACGTCCCTGCCCAGGTGGGGTTGGCCTGTGACGTCAGCATCTTTGGAGCGTCATTCTATCGCTCCGCCCACGCGTTCATGGTGGCAGCAGGCACCGCGCGACGACGCTTCTGTCTTCACTCCTGTGCGAACGCGTCGATAAGGTCGAACAGCTCGAGGTAGCTGTCGAGCTCCAGATAGTTGCGAACCTTGTAGCCGTTGACGAAGATTGTCGGGGTTCCCGTCAGCCGAAGTTCGGATTCGGCCAGCTGGTAGGCAGCGTCGATCGCGGGGGCGAATTGCCGAGAGGTGAGGCAGGTAGCCACCCCGTCGCCGGACAGACCCACATCTTGCGCCAGCCTGACGAAATACGAACTCGGGTCGGCGAGGTCTTGCCACGCCTGCTGCCGCTCGAACAGGGCGTCGTGAAACGCCCAGAACGCTTCAGGGGTGTTGGCGGCCGATACGCACTCAGCCGCCTCGGCCGCAATCGATGCGTTGGCGTGGATCGTCTGCAGCGGGAAATGGTGAAACTCGAAGCGCACCTCGGACCAGACGCCATCGGCGCTGGCGATGGCCGCCTCGATGGCAGGCAGCGTGGCCCTGTTGAAATTGGCGCAGAAAGGGCATTGGAAGTCGCTGAATTCGCGAATCACATAGCGGGCATCGGCGGATCCCAACACGTGTGGGGCGGCCGGGAAGCTGCCCCGGGGGATCTCCTGAAGCGCGAGGCTGAAAACGACGTCGAAGGGCCCCGAGCCCATCACCTCAAGGGTGAGCAGGTACTCCTCGACGCCGAGGTTCACCTCCCCTTGCCAGGCGAGATCTCCTACCCGGGTTTCGAAAAAATTCTTGACCGGGCCCGTGAGTTGGTCGCCGTAGACCGTCGAAAGGCCGATCGGCTCCGCGGCAAAGGCAGCGGAGCTGTCGCCTTCAACAGCCGCGACCCTGCCCTCACCGTGAACCCGAAACACGCGGCCGCCGCGCTCTTCGAATGAAAAACGAAACGGCTGCCCCTCTGCGTCGAGCACCACCAGATAGGCATCCTCCTGTGCTACAACCGCGAAGCCGCGTTCGCTTAGGCCGTCGAGGATCGCTTGCGGGTCGTCGCCGATCGACGCCACCGCGAGGGGCGTCGTCCACAGCGCCAGCAGGGCCAGTATCGATGTCGCACGTCGTTTCATCAGCCGTGCCCTCCCTGGGTCAGTGGGTGCCAGCTCCCCGAGGTCGCCGCGATCAGGGTTTCGATCGAGAGTTTCAGCAGCGCCTGGCGACTCCCACCACCGGCGAATACGATTCCTTCTGCGGCGAGGCTCAGGCGATCGACCAGGGTCGGAAGCTGCTGCCGGTGCCCGAATGGGGGCATGGCGCCGACCTCGAAGCCGGTGATCGCGTGCGCCTGGTCCGGCGAGGCGAAGCGGAGTCGACGTCTGGAGAGCGTTACTGCCTCGGCCAGCCGGCGCATCTCGATGCGCGCCTGGCCGGCTGCCACGACCAGCGTCGGCACCCCATCGGCCAGAAACACAAGGCTCTTTACAATGGCCGCTTCGCCTACGCCCACCGCTCTGGCCGCCGCTGCGACTGTGGGGGTAGGCACGCCCGGATAGACGAGCTCGGCGTCGATCCCGCGCACCTTCAGGAACCGTCTCAGATCGTGGTCATCGAGCTTGATGTCGGCGATCATGCCCCTCAGTCTATCCGCTTCGTGGAAGCGGCCACAAGGAGCCGTTAACGGGCTTCGACGTCGCCTCTGGCGCCCTCGAAGCTCCAAACCCCCATGCTATCCTTCGGGCCATGAATCTCGACCTGAGCGCCGCCGCCCGCGAGCTGCGTTCGAGCGAACGGCTGATCCTCGCGGATCTTCGTACCCTGCTCGAGCGGCTCGACGCCGACGGTGAGGACCTCGAAGCGTTGCGAACCGCCTCGATCGACCTCGAAGGCCTGTTCATGCTGGTTGTGGTAGGAGAATATAACGCTGGGAAATCGAGTCTCGTCAACGCCCTGTTGGGCACCGAAGTCATGCCCGAGGGGGTTACCCCGACCACCGATCGGGTGACCATCATCGGCTACGGCGACGAACTTCACGAGAGCCCGGAGGGCGACGGCCTGGTCCGGCGTAGCGTACCCGCCCCGGCCCTGGTCGATCTCGCCATGGTCGATACCCCCGGCACCAACGCCGTAATCGCCCGCCACCAGCTGCTCACCGAGCGCTTCATTCCCCGAGCCGACATGGTGCTGTTCGTGACCAGCGCCGACCGGCCCTTTACCGAAAGCGAGCGCAGCTTTCTGGCGCTGATCACCGCCTGGGGAAAGCGGGTCACCGTGGTGGTCAACAAGATCGATATCCTCGAATCCGAACAGGAGCTGGAGCAGGTGGTCGGCTTCGTGCATTCCAACGCCCGCGACACCCTGGGGGTGTCCCCAGAGCTGTTCGCCGTTTCGGCCAAAGGGGCGCGCGAAGCCCAGAAAAGCGGGGATGAAGACGCCCTCGAGGCCAGCGGCTTGGCCGCCCTGGAACGCCACATCGAGGCACACCTGATCGACACCAGCCGGGTGCGGTTGAAGCTGGCCAGCCCGCTGGGGGTGGCCGACCACCTCGCCGAGCGCTATCAGCAGGTCGTGGCTCAGCGGCTGTCGCTGCTGGCAGACGATCGGCAGACGTTGGAGGAGATCGAGCGGCAGCGGCAGCAGTTCGACCGAGACATGCAGCGCGAGTTCGAGAACCACCTCGCACGAATCAAGATGGCACTGCTCGAGGTGGAACGGCGCGGCGATGTGTTCTTCGACGACACCGTGCGCTTCCGCAATGTGCTTGCCCTCATGAACACCGAAAAGATCCGCCAGGCCTTCGAACTGCAGGTCATTCGCCACGCCGCCAAGGACGTGGAGGTGGCAGTCAGCGAGATGGTCGACTGGCTCCTGAGCCGCAATCTGCAGCTCTGGGAGGACGTCATGGCCTTTGTGAACGAGCGCCGCCAAGACGACGACGAACGCGTTATCGGTGAGGTCGGGGGCCGCTTCCAATACGACCGTCAGGCGCTCATCGGGAGCCTGAGGGAACGGGCCGAAGATGTTCTGGATAGCTACGACGAACAGGCCGAAGCCGCGCGCCTGGCCGACCGCCTGCAGACCTCGGTGGTTCAGTCCGGGCTGCTGCAGGTCGGGGGGCTCGGGCTCGGGGCGGCGGTGCTGGCATTTATCTCGAGCGCCGCTCTCGACGTCACCGGGGTCACGCTGGGGCTGACCATCATGGGGTTGGGCCTGCTGGTGCTGCCGCGCCGTCGCCGACAGGCAAAGCGCGAACTCCACACCGAGATGCAGGCGTTGCGAGACGGCCTCGAGGAGAGTCTGAGCAAGCAGATCGAACTCGAGCTGGCTCGCTCACAGGAGCGTCTGGCGGGCGCCATCGCCCCCTACACCCGCTTCGTGCGGTCCGAGCTGGAGCGCCTCGACGGTCTCCAGGGCGATCTCGAAGCGGCGCGGGGGAAGGTTGCGGAATTGAAGCGTGAGGTCGAGGGGCTAGATGTTCCAAGGGTCAGTTGAGGGGAGAAGGATAAGTAGGGGAGGTAGGTTTGGGGCCCCTTCAGACCCCCTTCGGGTGTCTTCCGGGGTCCCGTTGAGCCTTCCCTTACGGTAAGTCTCCCCGGGGCTCTCGGAGCCAACCACGGTTGTCTCCTCCAGCAGAAGATATGGAATAACCAGGGTGTGAAGACGCTAACGGTGTCATGCTTGTTCCTTTTAAACCTTCTTATGGCGGAGGAGACACCAAAGGTGGCTCCGTAGCCCCTGAAGAGACCACCGAAGGGGGGCTCTGAAGGACCCCGTAAGAACCCTGACCAAAGGGAAGGGGTCTGCAGGGGCCCCAAACCCCCTACTTCCTGGAGGGGCCCCAACCCTACTTATCCTTCTTCACCTTCTTCGTGCTGCCTTGACCCGCTTGAGCTGCGCCACGATCATGAAACTCACGATCACCAGCAGCGCCCAGGAGCTGATCTTGCCTACGTTTACCGCCTGCCAACCTGCGGCCTGATCGGGGTACACCCACGCCCCCAGCAGCGTGGCGATATTCTCGGCCAGATAGACGAACACCCCGATGAACAGAAAACTCAGGGGCAGCGGCATCCGCCACGTGCGAACGTGGGCGGTGAACACCACCTGGCTCGTCGAGAAGATGACGAACACCGCCACCACCAGGATCCAGCGAAGGTCCGGAAGCCAGTGGTGGCTAAAGAAGTTGAGGTAGATGAGGAGTCCTAGCGGCACCACCAGGTGCGACGCGGGCCAGCGACGTAGTTGCAGGTCGAATCGCCGCCAGGCCTGCACCATGAAACTGGCCACGCTGGCATACATGAAACCGCTGTAGAGCGGTACCCCGAACAGCTTGGTGAGGGCCGGTTCCGGATAGCTCCACGAACCCATCTGGGTCTTGAACAGCTCGAGCGCAAGTCCGAGGACGTGGAACATCAGGATGACCTTGAATTCGTCCCACGTCTCCAGCCTTCCGGCGAGCATGGCGGCTTGCGCCAGCAGGCAGCCTAAGAGCACGAAGTCGTAGCGTGCCAGCGGCAGCGGCAGGACTTGGGAGAGGGCGAGGAGCGAAAAAATGATGAGTGGGAACAGGCATGAAGCAGCGTTCTGGTAGACAAACGCGGCGGCTTCGCGCCACAGACCGACGCGGGCGGGTGCCGTCTGGCTGTTGCCTACATCGTGCATACCCTAACATACACAATGTGTGTAACTAGCTCAAGGTTAGGGCGGCGATCCCTCAGCTATCTGCCGTGCTAAACTCTGCGGTCATGGGTCATCCCAGCGATCGGCTACATGTCGCCTACCAGGGGGTCACGGGCGCATTCAGCGAGACGGCTGCCAGGCAGTTTGCAGCCGAGGCCGAGACGACGGGCTTCGCCACCTTCGAGGAGGCGTTTCAGGCCACCGTCAACGGCAGCTGCAGCCACGCCTGCCTGCCAGTCGAAAACAGCTTGGCCGGGTCCATCAACGAGACCTACGATCTGCTCACCGACTCCGTGCTGCACGTGGTCGGGGAACAGGTGGTGCGGGTGCATCACAACCTGCTGGTGGTGCCGGGCACCAGCTTCGAAGCGATCGAGCGGGTGTACAGCCACCCTCAGGCGCTGGCCCAGTGCCAGCAGTTCCTGCGCCGCCACCATCTCCAGGCGGTAACCGATTTCGACACCGCGGGAGCCGCCAAGCTGCTGGCCGCCAACGGCGGCGACGGCAAGGCCGCCATCGCCAGCAAACGGGCGGCCGAGGCCTACGGGCTCGAGATCCTGCGCGAGCACATCGAGGACGCCGATTTCAACTACACCCGGTTCTTCATTCTGGGGAACGAAGAGGCGGAGCCGAGCGACGGCAATCACAAAACCAGCCTGGTGCTGGCCACGCGGCATCACCCAGGGAGCCTGGTCGCCTGTCTCCAGGAGTTCCCGAAGAACGGCATCAACATGACAAAACTGGAGTCCCGCCCGCGCCGGGACAAGCCGTGGAGCTACCTGTTCTACATCGACATCGAAGGGCACATCCTCGACGATAACGTCGCCGCCGCCATGACCGGCCTGATGCGCAGGGCCGCTTTCGTCAAGTATCTCGGCTCCTACCGAGCCGCCCCTTCGGTTCTCGATCTGGAGTGAATTGCGCCCAATAAACTCCGTAGTGCGGCGTCTGCTACCTGGTCCTGCCGGGGCGCTGAGAGGCCCAGGCTATCATGGGTCTCGTGACCGACGACACCCTCACGCTTACCGCAGCCCTCAAGCTGGCCGGCCTCGCCGCCACCGGCGGTCAGGCAAAGCGGCTCATTCAGGCCGGAAGGGTAACGGTCAACGGCGCGGTCGAGACGCGTCGCAAAAGAAAGTTGCGCACCGGCGACGAACTCGCCATCGATGGCCAGGTGTATGTCCTCGACCAGGAGGCCGTTCACGGCGAAGACCCGTGAGCCCAGGGTCACAGGATCCGCGTGCGGGTTTCCGGCCGGCACAGGGGTGCTACCTCCTCGCCGGGTAGTACCATCTCTCGCCAGCGATAGCGTCCCTCATCCGGGTGCCGATAGACCTCGGTCCAGCCGCGATCCACGTCGATCACCCAGGCCTCCGGCACGTCGGCAGCCGCGCACAGCGCCAAGCGCCCATCGAACCCAGCGAGGACGACCAACAGGATGCCGCCGACCCCCACGGCGTTCGGTTCATAGAGTGCCAGAGCGCAGGGAACGCGCCCCAACCTGCCGAGGTCGAGGTGTGTCGGGCTCCGGACCTCGACGCCCACGGCGGCCCCGAGGCGCTCGACCAAGCCGGCGATGATGGCCTGCGAGGAGGGTTGACCCATGACCTGTTGTGGCACGCCAAGCGGCTGCCGGTAGCGGAGCGTCAGATGATGCCCGAGATGAAGCGGGCAGGTGCCCAACGACCAGGGCCGCCACGACCGTGCTATGGTGCCGTCTTGAACGGCGAGCCGCCATGCCCAGACGCGACGATATCCACACCATTCTGATCCTCGGTTCGGGACCGATCCGCATCGGTCAGGCCGCCGAGTTCGACTACTCGGGCACCCAGGCCTGCAAGGCGCTACGGGGCGCTGACTATCGGGTGGTGCTGGTCAACTCCAACCCGGCCACCATCATGACCGACCCCGACGTTGCCGACCGCACCTATGTGGAGCCGCTCACGCCCCGCTTTGTCGAAAAGGTTATCGCGATCGAACGGCCGGACGCCCTGCTCCCCACCCTCGGCGGCCAGACCGCACTGAACCTCGCCATAACGCTGCACGAGACGGGGGTGCTGGAGCGCCATGGGGTCCAGCTCATCGGAGCCAGCTACGATGCCATCCAGAAGGGCGAGGATCGCCAGCGCTTCCAGCAGGCGATGGAACACATCGGCATCCGCACCGCCAGCGGCAGCATGGTCGCCTCGCTCGAGGAGGCGCTCGGCTTCGTCGACACCATCGGTTATCCCGCCATCATCCGGCCCAGCTTCACCCTGGGAGGAACCGGCAGCGGGGTGGCTCGGGACGAAGCTGAATTCCGCACGGTGGTGCGCCAGGGCCTTCAGAACTCGCCGGTCCACACGGTCCTGGTCGAGGAATCGATCCTCGGCTGGAAAGAGTACGAACTCGAGGTGATGCGCGACCACAACGACACCGTGGTCATCATCTGCTCGATCGAAAACGTCGACGCCATGGGGGTTCACACCGGCGACTCGATCACTGTAGCGCCGGCCCAGACACTCTCCGACAAGGAGTACCAGCAGCTTCGCGACTACGCCATCGCCATCATCCGCGAGGTCGGGGTCGATACCGGTGGCAGCAACATCCAGTTCGCGGTCGACCCTGCCAATGGCGAGGTGGTGGTGATCGAGATGAACCCGCGGGTGTCGCGCTCCTCGGCGTTGGCTTCCAAGGCGACCGGCTACCCCATCGCCAAGATCGCGGCGCTCCTGGCGGTCGGCTATCACCTCGACGAGCTGCCCAACGACATCACCAAGGAGACCAAGGCCGCCTTCGAGCCATCGATCGACTACGTGGTCACCAAGCTGCCCCGCTTCGCCTTCGAGAAGTTTCCCGGCACCCCCGTCGATCTCGGCACCCAGATGCGCAGCGTGGGCGAGGTGATGGCCATCGGCCGCACCTTCAAGGAGTCGCTGCTCAAGGCCTTGCGGTCGCTCGAGCTCGACGTTCGCAGCGAGACGGGGAATCTCAATCTGGCCCATCTCGAACAGCTGCTAACTCCCAACCCGCTGAGGCTGCCGGCACTGCTCGAGCTGCTGCGCCGAGGCAAGGGCGTCGCCTACCTCCACAAACGCACCGCCATCGACCCCTGGTTTCTGGGACAGCTCGACGAGATCGTGGCGGCCGAAGAGGAGATTCGCCAGCTCCCCCAGCCCGAAAATTGGGGGCCGCTGCTGTGGCGGGAGATCAAACGCCTCGGTTTCAGCGATGGCGACCTGGCCGGCCTGCGCGGTATCCCGGCAAGCGATCTGCGCGCCTTGCGGCTGGCCCAGGGTGGGGCGCCCGTGTACAAGACGGTCGACACCTGCGCCGCCGAGTTCGAGGCCTACACCCCCTACCACTACAGCACCTACGAACTCGAAGACGAAGTGGCCGAGTCCGAACGCCCGAAGGTGGTAATCCTCGGTTCCGGACCCAATCGCATCGGCCAGGGGGTCGAATTCGACTACGCCACGGTCCACGCCGTGTGGGCGCTGAAGGAGGCCGGCTATGAGACCATCATGGTCAACTCCAACCCCGAGACGGTCTCAACCGACTACGACACCGCCGACCGGCTCTACTTCGAACCGCTCACCTTCGAAGACGTGCTCAACCTGATCGAACACGAGCGTCCGCAAGGGGTGATCGTTCAACTCGGCGGCCAGACCCCACTGAAGCTCGCCCGCGCCCTGACCGACGCCGGGGTGCCGATCTGGGGAACGCCGGCCGAGGCCATCGACCTCGCCGAAGATCGCGACAGCTTCCATCGGTTGTGCCGCCGCCTCGGTATCCCCCAACCCCCCGGGGGGGTAGCCGCCAGCGGCAGTGAAGCCAAAGCGCTGGCGGCCGAGGTCGGCTATCCGGTCATGGTGCGACCCAGCTATGTACTCGGTGGCCGGGCCATGGAGGTCGTCCACGATGAAGCCGAACTCGAGGCCTACCTCGCCGACGTCCACGCTGACCTGCCCGACAATCCCACCATCCTGGTGGACGCCTTCATCGCAGGCGCCAAAGAGGTCGATGTCGACGCCCTCGCCGACGGCGAGCGGGTGGTGGTGGCGGGGGTCATGGAGCACATCGAGGAGGCCGGCATCCACTCCGGCGACAGCGCCTGTATCACGCCCCCGGTAAGCCTCTCGGACGCCGTCCTGGCGACGATCAACGACTTCACGGTGCGCCTCGCCGAGGCGATCGGCGTGCGCGGCCTCATCAACATCCAGTACGTGATCCGCGACGGCGAGGTACTGGTCATCGAGGCCAACCCCAGGGCCAGCCGGACCGTTCCCTACCTGTCCAAGGCGATCGGCCACCCACTCGCCAAGTACGCCGCCCTGATCGCGGCCGGCCACACCCTGGCCGAGCTCGGCTTCACCGCCTCCCCCACCCCGGACCTCTACAGCGTCAAGGAGGCGACGCTGCCCTTCGTAAAGTTCCGCGACGTGCTGCCGGTGCTCGGCCCCGAGATGCGCTCCACCGGCGAGAGCATGGGCATCGACACCGATCCCGCCCGCGCCTACTACAAAGCCCAGCTCGGCGCCAACATCGACCTGCCCCTCGAAGGCACGGTCCGCCTCGTCGGCGGCGAAACCAAAGCGCTGGAAGGGGATCTAGACAAGCTCGGCCTGACGACCCTCACCACCCCCGCCCCCACCGCCGGAGCACCCGACTACGACCTACTGATCGACCTTGCCCACACCCCCGAACTCCGCCGAGCCCTCGAATGGGGAAAACCGTATGTAACGACCCTCGAGGCCGCAAGGTGGACTATTGCTGCCATCCGAGCAGCAAAAGAAGGGGAGATTGGGGTATTGGCATTACAGGACATTACGAAGGTAAGAACGAGGGATTGACAAGGGATTGGGGTTGTCGGCGGAGGTCTTAGGAGAGTAGGACCCCTACTTACACGCACTGGTTCAAGAATGCCTGAAGTTCCATTCTTGAACCAGTGCTCCTCGACATCTGTAGGTCACTCCAACATGGTTAGCGTCCATTGCCACTCGATCCTCCATTCTCCGCTAGACGGTCAATTGGCGCCCACCTCCTTGGGGTAAAGGTCGCCAATGGCGGCGCCGGGATCTGGGTGCGTCCATTTGAGGAGTCAAGCGCACAGACCACATGTTCCAGCAGACGATGCATCAGCGCGTCACGGACAGACCGGCAAGCGGGGTCGCGCCAGCGGTTGGTAAGCTCGTCGGGATCGCCGTGGCGATCGTAGAGTTCCCCCTCTTCCTCCCCGCAGTACCACGTGAGCTTCCACTCCTCAGTGGTGAGGGTCCGCATCCGCATGGGGACGAAGTCGTCGTCATTTTCCGTCAGCGCGGCGTCGCGCGGCAGCGGGCCCTGCCCGGCCAAGGCAGGCACCATGGAGATCCCCTGCATCGCCTCAGGTGCAGCGACGCCGGCCAGCGCCAGCAACGTCGGCGCCAGGTCAACCGTCGAGGCGAGGCTGTCCAGCCGCAGGCCGGCCTGGACGCCCGGACCGCGGATGAGCATGGGCGTACGGATCACACTGTCGTAGTGGAACCCCTTGCCGCACAGGCCGTGGTCGCCCATGTATTCGCCGTGATCGGACAGGAACACTACCACTGTGTTCTCCGCCAGGCCGGTGTCGGCGAGGGATTGCAGCAGTCGACCGACCTGCACGTCCAGCAGCGAGATCATTCCGTAGTAGATCGCCTTGGCGGCCTGCCAGTCGGCGGTGGTAAGTCGGGAGTAGTCCTGCGGCGGGGTACCGATCACCCGGTCCGCGGACCGGCCGTCCGGGAACAGGGTCCGTTCCCCGGAGTGTGTTGCCAGTTGCAGCGCCGTGGCCCCGGCCTCGCTCGTGACCGCGGGCAGAGGCGGCGGCATTCGCTCGGGCTCGTAGAGGCTGCCGTACGGTTCCGGCGCGGTGAAGGGATGGTGCGGATCGGGGAAGGAGAGGTGAAGAAAGAATGGCGCGTCCGGGGCAGCGGCCGCCCGCTCGAAGAACGCTTGCGCCCGCGCCGTGATGTACTCGCCCGAGTGGGCCTCCGGCGGCAGCGTCCACGGCAGGGTGCGGAGTGAGCCTGTTTCATTGTTGATACCGGGCGAAATCGGCTTGGCTGCCGCTCGCCGTTCTTTGTGATCAGGGCAGGTTTCATCCAGCCAGCGGCTGTACTCCGATCCACCGATACCGTGGCCGTTGACCAGATCCACATGTTGGAAGCCGTAGTAGTCGAAGCCGCCGTCCGCCTGGCTCTTCTCCGCGACGGCCTCCGGTTCGGCGGCTCCCGGAACCATGTGGATCTTGCCGATCGATGCGGTGTGGTACCCGGCCTGTCCCAGGACGCGCGGAAGGAACCGCGGATCGTCGGGCGTATGGCAGCCGACCATCCGACTACGCAGAGCGGACGGGAAGCATCCCGTCAGCACAGATGCGCGGCTCGGGGTACGGGTCGGCTGGGTCACCATGCACTGCGAGAGCAGCGCGGACTCGGAAGCCAGCCGGTCGAGATTTGGCGTCCGGCATACCGTGCTGCCGTAGCACCCCAACGCGTCGGCGCGAAGCTCGTCGGCGAATATGAGAACGATGTTGGGATGGTCTGCCATGGGCGCTTTACTCCTAAGCTTTACTCCTAAGGTGGCCCAATCGGAAGTAACTTAGGAGATCAACGCGAACAACGTTGAGGGCCACAGGCTTCTCCTGAACGATAATGTACTCTGAAATTGCGCAAGGCAATATTCGGTTCAGCAACAGAAGCGTTCAGTCATAGGTGAACCGGTTCTAAGAATGGAAAACCGTTCATGCCAGATGCCAAATCTGAGTCAATCACCATTCATAGCGGATACAAATGGGCTTCAAAAAGCTCAGAATCGCCGCATTTTGACTCGACCTCAGGAACATCATGCATTACTTAGACGAGCTCACCTATTCCTTTTCCTCTTCTTCTGCTCCCTCTTCCTCTTCTACTACTTCCATTACGGCCACTGGTCCCGGCTCTGCCAGCCCTATCACCCGTTCGCGGGTTCGGGTTGGGAGGCGGTCGCGCAGGGATAGGGCGTATTCCGAGAAGTTCAGCAGCGCCTGTCCTACCTGGTTTCGCAGGCAGTACTCCCCGTTGCCGACCTTGACGACCAGCTGGAAGGGCGCTTCGGTGAGGCGCTCGACGAGTCTGGCAAGCTGGTCGCGCGGCAGCTCGATCTCGCCGCTGAGATCGTCGAGCACGAAGATGGTAGGTGCGCGCATGGAGGCGAGGCGGCTCAGGACCGCCGAGAAGACGCCCCGTTCGGCGATGCGTTCGCCGACGCTCTGCTCGAAGCGGCTCAGGCCCCGCTCGAACATGCCGTCCTGGTCAAAGTGCGGCTCGAGATCGGTGGGGCTGATCAGCACCGTGCGGGCCAGGTCCTCGACCCGGGTGAGGCCGTCCCACGACCACAGGGTGGCGCGGGCCAGATCGGCGGGGGCGAACAGCCGTCGCAGGTCCCGGTAGTCGCCGAACACCGCCAAGTACTTGGCACCCGTCTCCCGACGCTCGGCCAGCAGGGCGGCCCAGTCCAGCCGTTCGCCTTCGGGAAGGATATGCACCAACACGCGATACTGGTAGCGCCCCAGCTCGGCGTGGGCCATGAGCTGGCCGTGCCCCAGGCTCTCTATCCGGTAGCCGAGGCGAGTCAAGATCTCTCGGGTGCGCTGCACCTGGGTCAGGACGCCCGGCTCCTGCGCCGAGTTGAGAGCGGCGTCGCCAGGGAACATGACCCCGCGGGGGTAGGGCGTGACCGTCACCCTGCGCGGCACCGTGGGCTCAGGCGGGTCGCTGGCGGGCTCCTCGGGCTCGGGTAGCGCCTCCTCCGTCAGGACCGGCTCGGCGCCGGCCTCAGCGCTGTGGGCGTCGGCAGCGGTGTCGTCCGGGGCCACTTCGACCCCCACCGCCACGCCTTCGGCCTGCAGGTCGTCGGCGACTTCCTCCTCGACCGGCGCCTCCTCGGGCTCGGGTTCAGGTTCGAACACCCGCCAGCGGCCCTCGACCAGCTCGAGCCGGCCGTCTTCGGTGAGGGCACCAGCGAGGTCGAAGTCGGCGGGCATGTCGGGGTGAAGCGCCCGAATCTCGGCCACCGTCATCGGGGTGGCGGCGGTGACGATCTCTTCGAGCAGCGCCTCTACCACCTCACGCTTGCTGAAATCCGGCTTGCGGGGCCGGGGCTGCGGGGTGAAGGCAAAACCGCCGTCGTCGAGCGGGCGGATCAGGACGGCGTCGTTCACCTCGAGCTGATGGCTCCGAAAGAAATTTTCGAGGCCGGCGACGAACCTCGGCCCATCGATGGTCAGCTCGAACGTCTCGCCGCCCTTGGTATCGGTGGCGGTGACGGTGCCGCTCTCCGGAAACAGCTCCATCATCCGCATGGGGAGGGTGAGGCGTCCGCTTCGCAAGCAGATGCGGGTCAGGGGGTATTTGAATTCTTGTGGCATACTTCCCTCGCTCAACAACGCAAGAAACGAAGGGTCGGGGAGGTTGTCACCTGCTCAGATTCGGGCAGGGATGTTTGCGGTTGGTCAAGTGTAACAAACTGCCGGCACCATCGTGGCCACTTCCCCCGCTGGGAGCCGCAGAAGGCACGTCTCGGTTCCAATCGGGGCGGGTCTAGCTCACTTTTTTTGCTGCGGATCGCCGAACACCAGCACCCGGCGGCGCTTGTTGGTGCGGCCGGGCAGCCGCGCCGTCTGGGGGTCGGGTTCGGGCGAGGGCGACTCGGGGGGCGGCGATTCGGCGCCCTGCACCGGCGTCTTGAGCTTCTTGGGAGCCCGTTGTGACTTCGCCGGCTCCTCGGCCTCGACTTCGGGAAGTTCCATGTCGGCCGGGACCAGGTCGATCTGACGGATGGTGGGGTTGCTCTGGAAGATGCGCACCTCGAGCTTGCCTCCGAGCCGGAACTTGCGCCGTTTGTGCTTGCCCATCAGCGTCAGCGAGTCCTCGAGGTAGACGTAGTAGTCGTCGTCGAGGTGGGAGACGTGTATGAGGCCTTCGACGCCGTTGGGTAGGGTGGCAAACACCCCGAAATTGGTGACGCCGCTGACCACCCCGGTCAGCTTCTCGCCGAGATGCTCGCTGGCCCACAGCGCGTGGTAGTAACGGGTGAGATCGCGCTCGGCTGCTGCGGCGTTGCGCTCTCGCTCGCTGGCGTGCTCCGCCAGCTTGGGAAAGTCGCTCTTGAGCCGCTCCTTGAGGGTCGGCGACAGCCGGTGCTGAAGGCCGGCCCGCATCACCCGGTGAACCACCAGATCGGGGTAGCGGCGAATGGGGCTGGTGAAGTGGAGGTAGTCGTCGAAGGCGAGGCCGAAATGCCCGAGGTTCTCGGGGCTGTAGCGGGCCTGTCTGAGGCTTCTGAGCAGCAGCGTGCTGACCAGTTGGGCCTCCGGCTTGCCGATCGCCTGCTTGAGAATGTCCTGCAGATCCTGTGGTGTGGCTTTTTTCAGGTCGAGGGTGTAGCCGAGTCGCGCCAGCGCCTTCTGCAGCGCCTGGATCTTCTCCTCGCTGGGGTCTTCGTGGATCCGGTACAGGGCCGGCAGGTCCCGCTTGTTGAGATCCTCGGCGACCAGCCGGTTGGCGAGCAGCATCAGCTCCTCGATGAGCTGTCGGGCCTGGTTGCTCTTGATCGGCGCCACGTGCAGCGTCCCCGCCTCGTCGACATCGACCTTGGCTTCGGCGAGATCGAAGTCGAGCGACCCGGCACCGACGCGGAGCTTTCGCAGCGTCTGGGTGAGGGTGAGGAGCAGCTTGATGTCGCGCTCGAGTTTACGCTTGCCCTGCGGCAGACGTCCCCCCTCGGCGAAGGCCTGAACCTGTTCGTAGGTGAGGCGGGCGTCGGACTGTATCACCGTCTCGCGGAAGCGGACCCCCTTGACCTCCCCGCCTCGGGTCACGTCGACGAACGCCGACAACGCCAGCCTGGGTTCGCCCTCGACCAGCGAGCAGATGCCGTTCGAGAGCTCCTCGGGAAGCATCGGCAGCACCTGTCCCGGCAGGTAGACGCTGGTGGCGCGTTCGCGCGCTTCGCGATCGAGGCTGGTGCCCTCGGCAACGTAATAGGAGACGTCGGCGATGTGGACCCCGACCCGCAGCAGGCCGTCCTTGCCCTTGCCCGAGAGCCGCTCGACGCTGATGGCATCGTCGAAGTCCTTGGCGTCGGCGCCGTCGATGGTGAAGGTGCTGACCTGACGCTGATCGGTGCGGCCGGCCATCATCTCGCCGGTCACGGTGGGCGGCACCGCGGTCGCCTCGGCGACCGTTTCGGGATCGAAGGCGTCCTTGAGGCTGTACTTGACGATCACGGCGCGGGTTTCGATTTCTGGATCATCGCCGGCGCCGAGCACCTCGGACACCTCCGCGAAGGGCTCGCGCTCGCCCGAATCCTCGGGCCACACCATGGACCCGACGATGCGGGTACCGGCGTCGAGCTTGCCCACCGAATCGGGCAGTAGCAGAATGCGTTCGCCCAGCCGCGGCGAGTCCGGGCGCAAGATGGCGTAGCCTCTGGCGTACTCGAGGGTCCCCACCACGGTAGCGTTCTTGCGCTCGAGGATGCGAACGATCTCGCCGGCAGCCCGACCGTTGTCGCTGCGATGCGGGTTCTCGCGGGCCAGCACCCGGTCGCCGTCCCAGGCACCGTGAAGATCGTTGGCGGGGACGAACAGATCCTTGCCGCCCGAGTCGAGGATCACGAAGCCGTACCCGCCGGCGGTAACCTGCAGCCGCCCCGGCAGCAGATTCATCTCCTGCGGCAGACCGTAGGTGCGCCGCCGGGTACGAACCAGCTGCCCCACCTCGGCCAGGTCGGCCAGCATACGCCGAAGTTCGGGCCCATCATCCGCTTTGATCTTGAGTTGTTTTTGAATGTCCTGGACGTGCCAGGGCTGTTCGGGGTGTTGTTGGAAAAAGGTAAGCAGGGTCTCTTGGGTTAGATTCATTCGGGGACAGTGTAAAGGAGAAAAGGGAGAAGGAGGGTTATGAGAAGGAGAAATGTTGGGAGTAGGAGGTTTGGGGAAAGTTCAAAAAGTAGGATAAGTAGAAGTAGGTTTGGGGCCCCTTCAGAAAAGGATTAGGGGATTTGGGGCCCCTTCAGAGCCCCCCTTCGGTGGTCTCTTCAGGGGCTACGGAGCCTCCAAGGAGTCTCCTCCGCCAGAAGAAGGTTTAAAAGGAACAAGCAAAACCCGTTCGTGTCTTCACACCTCGGTTATTCCATATCTTCTGCTGGAGGAGACTCACGTTGTGAGGCTCCGAGAGCCCCGGGGAGACTTGCCGTAAGGGAAGGCTCAACGGGACCCCGTAAGACACCGAAGGTGACTGAAGGGGCCCCAAATCTCCTAATCCTTATTTTTGAACTTTCCCCAAACCTACCAAATCTACCTATCCTCATATCTCTTCCCTACCTCCTCGCTCACCTTCTTCCGCCTCGCGGGAGCCGTAGGCGTCTCCAAGAAGGGCTCGATCGAGGTCGTGGTGCTGTCGGTCTGACATGGTGTCCTCCGCTTCCGGTCTTGCAGATTGTATGGCACCGCGACCGAGGCCACGTCGAGGTCGATAGCGCTTCCTGGGCGCCTCGAGGTCCCAGGGCGGGCGAGCACCCGTGACTTTCACTATTGACTGAAACTTCAAAATGTTCTATATTTTCATGTCGGCTGCATTCCGCAGCGTCGATCGGAGGTGGCGACATCGCCACATACAGCGAGGCCAAACTCGCCTATATCGAAGAGATTGGGCTGGCCCTGGAGGCGCAGGGGCTGCCGCGCATGGCGGGCAGGGTACTCGGCGCGCTGCTGGTAGCCGATCCGCCGGAGCAGTCGGCCGAGGAGCTGGCCGCGACCCTCAGGGCGAGCCGCGGCTCGATCAGCACCATGACGCGGCTGCTCGAAGGGCCGGGCATCATCGAACGTATTGCGCGGCCCGGCGAACGCAAGGTCTACTACCGGAACCGACCGGACGCCTGGTACAACGCCACCCAGAACCGGCTGGGGGCCATGTCGGGCATGCGTACGCTGGCCGCGCGCGGTCTCGAGCTGCTCACCGGAGCCTCGCCGGACGTTCGCCTCGGCCTCGCGGACATGCACGAGTTCTATGCCTTCTGGGAGCACGAGATCCCAGTTATCTTGCGAGACTGGCAGGCGCAGCGTGAGGCCAAGCGCATCTCACGCGACGACGGCACCTAGCAGTACCTCTTGACAGTACCAAGTATATAGACTAGGCTCAGCATTAATTTAGGATTGACTAATATTAAGAAAGGAAAGACATGAGTACCGTCACAGGACGAAGCGCCGCCCCTCCGAGCGGCAACCTCCCCGGAAAGCGCGCCACCGCGGCGCCGCTCTACCGGCTCGCCTGGCGCAACCTCTGGCGCCAGCGCCGCCGCACCCTGCTGCTGGTCATCGTGGTGGCCTACGCCACCCTCGGCATCATCTTCTTCTGGGGCTTTACCGACGGCTTCCTGACATCGATCGTCAACGGCCAGGCACGCTTCGTGGCGGCGCCGGGGATCATCACCACCACGGCCTACCACGACGACCCCGACCCCGAGAACGCGCTGCCCAACCTCGACTTCATCGACAGCGCGGTGGCCGCGCGCCAGGTGCGTGGCGCGGCGCCGCGGCTCGAGTTTCCCGCGCTGATCCGCTCGCCCTACGCCACCCAGGGGGTGCTGGCCCGCGGGGTCGACCCCGCCCTGGAAGCGCAGGTCAGCGGCATCCCGGGAGCGGTTAGCGAAGGGCGCATGATCGAGGCGCCGGGCGAAGCGATCATCGGCCGAGATTTGGCCGCATCGATCGACATCCGCCTCGGCGAACGGCTCGCCATCGACGTCTCCTCGGTGGCCGGACCCCAGGCCGCCGGCCTGACGGTGGTAGGGCTGGTCGGTTCCGGCATCGATCTGGTCGACGAGACCGCGCTGCTGGTGCACCTCGACCAGGCCCGCGAGCTCACCGGCATCACCACCGCCACCGGCGTGGCGCTCGACATCCCCTTCGGTCGCGAAGACGCGGCGGCCGCCGCCGTCAACCCCCGCCTCGGGGCGGAGCTGCGCGCCTACCCGATCGCAGAGCTGCTCGGGGCGCTGCAAGAGGGCCTCGCCGCCGAACGGGCCCAGATGATCCCCCTGGGCCTGATCTTCTCCATCTTCGCGGCCGTCACCGTGACCAGCACGGTGGTGGTGAGCGTGCTCGAACGGACCCGCGAATTCGGCATCATCATCTCCCTCGGGCTCGACCAGAACAGGCTGTCGCGGCTGATCACGCTGGAGGCGATCTACGCCACCCTGATCGGCTTCGGCGTAGGCCTGGGGCTCGGCTACGGGCTGCTGTGGTGGATGAACAGTGTCAACGTCATGGGGCCGCTCTTCGCCAACATCTACGGCGATTTCCTGCGGGGCTTCGGCATCAGCGACGAAATCCTCACCGGCCTGAGCCCCGAGTACATCCTCTGGGCCGCCATCACGGTCGCCCTGGCCGGCATCCTGGCCGCCCTGGTGCCCGCCCAGCGGATCCGCAATCTCAACCCATCGGAAGCGATGCGCAGCGAATGAATCGCCTCCCAGGAGTAGCCATGACCACCATCCGCACGCTGATTCTCGTGGCCCTGGCCCTCGGCCTCGCCGCCCAGGCGGCCGCCCAGGACGACGAAGCTCAGGCCATCATCGACGCCATCATCGACAACCTGCGGGCCGACAATGTCAGCGCCACCATCGCCATGACCGTCACCCGCGGGGATCAGGTCAACGAATACCTCATCGAGACGCTCAGCTCGGGCGAAGACCGCTCGCTGATCCGGGTGGTGGCGCCGCCCCGCGACGCGGGCCAGGCCTTCCTCACTGTCGAGCAGAACCTCTTCGTGTTCAACCCCAGACTCCGGCGAACCCTGCGGCTGCCGCCCAGCGGCCGCAGCGACAGTTTCCTCGGCTCCGACCTGTCGTTCAACGACCTCGCCGGCGACGACTACCGCGAGGACTACAGCGCCACCGTGATCGAACGAGACGACACCACCATCACCCTCGAGCTGATTCCCAGCCCGCACGCGCCGACCCCCTACGGCAAGCTGCTGTTCAGCGCCGACACCAGCACCCTCTCCCCCACCCAGCTGACCTTCTTCGATCAGCGCGGTAAAGAGGTCAGGATCATCACCTTCTCCGAGGTGGTCGAGAGTGGCGGCCGCTTCATTCCCACCCGCTTCGAGGTCCACGACCTGCTCCGCGAAAACTCGAGCACGGTCGCCTTCTGGCAGGACTACGACTTCGAAGCCGAAATTCCGGAAAGCTGTTTCAGCCAGGAAGCCCTGGAACGGGGGTGCAACTGACATGATGGTTCTCGCTTGGCGCAATCTCTGGCGGCACCGCCGCCGCAGCCTGGTCACCATGAGCGCCGTCGCCGTGGTCGTCATACTGTCGCTGATCTACTACGGCTTTAGCGGCGCCTCGCTCAACAGCATGTACCAGAACCTCACCGAAGGCGGGGGCCAGATCCAGGTCCATGTCCCCGGCTTCCGCGACCTGCGCGAGTTCGACCGGCTGCTCATCCGAGACGCCGCGGCCGTGCGGGAGATCCTCACTGCCAACAGCCAAGGTGGCGAAGTGGTGGGGGTGCTCGAGGTGCCGAGCCTGCTGGCCGGCGAAGATCGCTCCCGGGGCATCGTGCTCATCGGGCAGGACTGGACCCCCGCCGTGCGGAGCCGGCTCATCGACGCGAACCTCACCGAGGGGCGCTCGTTGGAGGACGGCGAGCTCGGTGGCATCGTGCTCGGCGCCGCGCTGGCCAAGGCGCTCGAGGTCCGCATAGGCAACGAGGTGTTCGCCTACGCCCCCGGTACCGAAGGCTACGGCGCCGGCGCCTACACCGTGGTCGGGATCGTCGACCTGCTCGACGCCACCTTCGAAGCGCGGGCCGCGTTTCTGACACTTCCGGCGGTCCAGGAGCTGGCCGCACCCGGGTCCGTGAGCCGCTTCGAAATCCACTACCCCGAGCTGGTCCGCCTCGATCAGGACGTCCAGACGCCGCTGATCCGCGACCAGCTGCGCCAGGAGCTGCCGCAGCTCAATGTCGAGGAGTGGCGCGAGCTGAATCCCGCCCTGGTTCGGCTGCTCGACGTCATCGGGCCGCTGATGGCCGTGGTCAACGTGATCTTCTTCCTGTTGGCCGGCCTGCTGGTGGTGAACACCATCTACCTGAGCCTGATGGAGCGCATCCACGAGTTCGGGGTGATCATTTCGCTCGGCGCCAACGGGCGCAAGGTGATCACCATGATCACGCTCGAAAGCATGCTTCTGACCATCACCGGTGCCGCCGCTGGGCTGGCCATCGGCCTCACCTGGCTGGCCTTTCTGTCACGCGGCGTGCGCTTCCCGGGCCTCGACGAGTACTACGCCAGCCTCGGGCTCAACCCGGTTTTCTACCTCACCATCACCCCCGCCCAAACCATGTTCATCGTCTCGTTCGCCATCGCCATCGGCATCCTTGCGGCGCTATGGCCCGCCAGCGTGGCCGCCCGCCTGGAACCCGTCGAAGCGATGCGCTTCACCGTCTGACACGCCCCAAGGAGCCGTACCATGCCAACCATCTATTCACTGAAAGAACTCGAGAAGACCTACAGGATCGGCGAGATCACCACCAAGGCCCTGCGCGGGGTGGATCTCGAGATCGAGGCGGGCGAATTCACCGCCATCGCCGGCCCCTCGGGCAGCGGCAAGAGCACCCTGCTGCACCTGATGGGCGCCCTCGACAAGCCGAGCGGCGGCGAGGTGTGGCTCAACAGCGACCGCATCGACGCGCTGACCAAGGTCGACGCCG
This sequence comes from Trueperaceae bacterium, assembly GCA_963662295.1. Lineage (GTDB taxonomy): Bacteria > Deinococcota > Deinococci > Deinococcales > Trueperaceae. Next base: position 1,175,844 of record OY759346.1, on the reverse strand, counting down.
CCAGGCTGCGGCTCTGGAACCTCGGTTTCGTGTTCCAGGCCTACAACCTCATCCCGGTGATGACCGCGGTGGAGAACGCCGCCTTCGTACTCGAGCTCCGCGGCCTCGACAAGAAGGAGCGCGAGGGCAAGGCGCTGGCCTCTCTCGAGGCGCTCGACATGGCCGCGTACGCCGACCGCCGCCCCAACCAACTCTCCGGAGGCCAGCAGCAGCGGGTGGCGGTGGCGCGCGCCCTGGCCGCAGATCCCAAGATCATCCTGGCCGACGAGCCGACCGCCAACCTCGACACCAAGACCGGCTTCAACCTGATCCAGACGATGAAGCGGCTCAACACCGACCGCGGCGTCACCTTCGTGTTCAGCACCCACGACCCCAGGCTGCTCGAACACGTCGACCGCATCGTCACCCTCGAGGACGGCCAGGTGGTGGGCGACGACCGGCTGGTGGCGTGAGGCCGGCGCCGTGTGGCCCGCTACCGTGCGCCGCCTGCTGCTCGCTCTGCTCCTGAGCGCGGGCGTCGCTCAGGCCCAGTTCAGCCTCAGCGGCGAGGTGGGCCTGACCACCACGGTCGGCGCCAGCGTCGCCGGCGGCTTCACTCCGGTCGGGGTGAGCACCGCCTACCGAGCACATCTCGAAGCCGAGATCGATCTCGACCCCATCACCCTGCGGGGGGTGTTCGACCCCAGCTTCACGGTGCCCGGACCGGCGCCCACCGAACCGACCGCCGACCCCGGCCTGACCGAGGCCTACGTCCGCTACCGCGAGGGCGACCTAGACCTATCGGCCGGCCTCGAGCGGCTCCCGCTGAGCGGCGCCCGCCTCAGCGAACCGTTCGGCCTCGAGCCGCGCGGCGCCGGCGGCCAACCGCAAGGGGTACTCGGGGTGCGGGCGAGCTACTTCGGCAGCGGCTGGCGCGCCCGACCGGTGCTGATCTACCAGGACGGTCGTTTCGGCGGCAGCCTCAGCGTTCGCGGCGAGTTCGGCAGCTTCGAACTCGAAGGCCACGCCGTCTATCTCGGCACCCTGGCCGGCGGCCTCACCGCCAGCGGCCTGGTCGGCGACCTGGTCCTCTACGGCGAGGGCTGGCTCCTCACCGACCCGCTGCGCGGCCGCGGCGCCCTCGGCCTCTCAGGCTTCTGGGGCGACGCCCTGTGGACCCTGGAGGCCGCACTCGCCCCCGCCCCGACCACCGGCAGCGGCTTCGAGGCGCCAGCCTTTCCCCAATTCGGCGGCCAACTCAACCTACCGGTAGGTGACGAAGGCTCCCTCGATCTCCTGGTAGGCGTGGGCCTGCCAGAAAGCCCGCTGATGCCAGGAGAAACACTACTCGTGGCGCTCGCCGACGTGCGTTATAGCCTCCTTCGCTTCGACCACCAAGTAACGATTGGGCCGACTGTGAGTTACAGCGGCTTGGGGACAACGATCGGGGTAAGCATGCAGGTTACGGCTTTCTTCTGAGCCGGGAGACGCCCGGGCCTTTGATGGGCGCGGGTTTACCCCCTCCCCAGCCCTCCCCCTAGAAGGAGGAGGGAGCTATACAGCGGGTTGCGCATTGAGTGATCGTGCTTCATGCTGAGGCATGGCGCACTCTACCGACCTCCGAGAACGCATCGTAAACGCCGTCCTACACAAGCGTTACACCCTCCATGAAGCCGCAGACACGTTCGACGTTGGAACCGCCACCGTCAGTCGCTACCTCCGCCGCTACCGCCAAAGTGGAGATCTCACCCCCAGAACCTCCCCGGGCCGCCCCAGCGCCCTCCATGAGCACCAGGCATGGGTTGAGCAGAGCCTCATCAGCAACGACCTCACCCACGACCAGCGCTGCGACCTTTTCTTGGAGAGAACCGGCGTCCGCATCAGCAGAGCGACCATGTGCCGCTGGGTACAGAGATTGGGATCGACGAGAAAAAAAGACGATCTACGCGAGTGAACAGAATCCAGAGGCCCGGTGGAGGTTCCTGGCTTGGATCAGAGGTATTGACCCGCACCGGTTGGTGTTCGTCGATGAGAGCGGCTTCAACGTCGCCATGACCCTGCCCTACGCCTACGCCCCACGTGGACAACGTGCCGTGGGTAGGGTGCCGAAGAACCGTGGGGAGAACACCAGCCTCGTTGCAGCGATCAGTCTCGATGAGGGTGTGGGTGACGCGATGACGTTGACCGGAGCGGTGGATGGCGTGGCGTTTTTAGCGTACATCGAGCAGGTCATCGCTCCGAAGCTGAGGCCGGGGCAGATCGTGGTGATGGATCAGCTGGGGGTGCACCGCAAACCGGAGGTGCGGGAGGCGATCGAGGCGAGGGGGTGCGAGTTGGTGTTGTTGCCTGGGTACAGTCCGGACTTCAACCCCATTGAGTTGGCTTTTTCGAAGATAAAGGCGTTCGTGAAAGCTGTGGGGGCGAGGACGAGGGGAGCGTTGGACTCTGCGATCGCGGCTGCGCTATCGACGGTGTCGTTGGGGGATGTGTTGGGTTGGTTTGAGCATGCCGGAGTCACCAATCACTCATTCTGAGAACCGCTGTAAGCACTCGTGAGTAACAACAAGATAGTGCGACAACGATTCGATAGCGTGTTCCTAGGATTGAGTACAAGCAGTCCAGGGTACGTCTCCACGATGCTTACGGAGTAAACTCCTCCAGCACCACAACTACGAAGCAACAAGCATGAAGGCATCGGGGGCTGGGACGCCTACTATTCACCTTGGGGTCCTATTAACAGGTGTCCATTGGTTCCTTCACAACACGGTTATCCCAGCTCTTGTTCTCGTTACTCAAGACGTATTCACGCCCATCACTACCCACCCCTTGGTGTTTCCTATCGTAGCCAGGGTTGCTGTTTAGCTCCCTCCTCCTTCTAGGGGGAGGGCTGGGGAGGGGGTAAACCCCAGACCCTTGCAGTTCTCATTCACAATGGGTCTCCTCCACAAAAGGATACCTTGGGAGAATCAAAACCGGACTGTGAAGCCCGTCGGGGAAAGGGATTTTGACTCTCCCAAAACATCCTGAGGCTGCAGATCTTGACTACAGCTCGGTGGCAGATCCGTCGAGCGACCAGGCATCGCCGTGCGGAAAGGCGTAGGCCTCGAGCGAAGCCGGATGCATCTCAATACTGTAGCCCGGACGCAGCGGCGCACGGTAGCGGCCCTGCTCGACGACGACCGGGTCGACGAAGTGTTCGTGGAGGTGATCGATGTACTCGACCACGCGATCCTCGAGCGAACCGCTGACCGCGATGTAGTCGAACATCGCCAGGTGCTGAACGTGCTCGCACAGCCCGACACCGCCGGCGTGGGGGCAGACGGGGACGCCGAACTTGGCAGCGAGCAGCTGCACCGCCAGCACCTCGTTGACGCCGCCGAGCCGGCAGCTGTCGAGCTGGCAGATGTCGAGCGCCTCGGCCTGGAGGAACTGTTTGAACAGCACCCGGTTCTGGCAGTGTTCGCCGGTCGCCACCCGGATCGGCGCCACCGCTCGGGCGATGGCGGCGTGGCCGAGGACGTCGTCGGGGCTGGTCGGCTCTTCGATCCACCAGGGGTCGAAGCGTTTCAGGCGCTCCATCCAGGCGATCGCCTGGGGGACGTCCCACACCTGGTTGGCGTCCATCATCAGCTTCACGTCCGGCCCGATCTCCTCGCGGATGATGGTGGCGCGGCGTATATCGTCGTCGAGGTCGTGGCCGACCTTGATCTTGAGGTGACGCCAGCCGCCGGCGATCGCCTCGCGACACAGCCGGCGGAGCTTGTCGTCGCTGTAGCCGAGCCAGCCGGCCGCGGTGGTGTAGGCCGGATAGCCATCCCGCAGCATCTCCTGCTCACGGGCAGCCTTGCCGGCCTCACGGCTACGGAGCAGCTCGAGCGCCTCGGTCGGCGTCAGCGCGTCGCTGAGGTAGCGGAAGTCGATGCAGGCGACGAGCTGTTCGGGGGTCATGTCGGCCAGCAGCTTCCACAGCGGCTTCCCCTCCACCTTCGCCCACAGGTCCCAGACGGCGTTGACCAGCGCGGCGGTGGCGAGGTGGATCACCCCCTTGTCGGGGCCGACCCAGCGCAGCTGGCTGTCTCCGGTGATATCGCGCCAGAAGCCGGCCATATCGCCGGTGATGTCGGCGAGATTGCGGCCCGCGATCCGGGGCGCGAGCGCCTCAATGGCGGCGACGCACAGCTCGTTGCCACGCCCGATGGTGAAGGTCAGGCCGTGTCCGGTCTGGCCGGCCACGTCGGTCTTGAGGATCGCGTAGGCCGCCGAATAGTCGGGGTCGGGATTCATGGCGTCGGAGCCGTCGAGAGTGCGCGAGGTCGGAAAGCGGACATCGTGGGTAACGATGTCGGTGATGCCGATGTCGTGGATGTCCACCCGTTCATTCACCCCTTGACTGCGCCAAAGGTAAGCCCCTCGACCAGGTGCCGTTGGATCAGCACCACGAACACGATAGCAGGAATCATCAGCACGCTCGCGGAAAGGTACGCGCGGCGTTGCTGCGTGTCAAAGCCCCTTCCCAGAACATCATCCCCAGACCCTTGCAGTTCTCATTCACAACCGCAACAGAAAAGCTCTCGAAGTACTCGCAGCTTCTTATACCCTTTTGATGTTTGTGTATCATAGTTAGGGTATGAGACTGAACCGCCCTGGGTTTGATGGAGGCTCCGTTCTCCCTCGAAAGGAGAGAATGGAGCATGACCCGTTACGACCAAGAAACCAAAGATCGAGTCATCCGCATGTTCATGGAGCGTCGAGAAGAAGCGCCGCACGAATCACGTTCAGCCTCCTATCGGCGCCTGCATGACCTAACCGGCATCCCGGTCGACACGATGCGCGGCTGGGTAGACAGAGCCCGCATCGACGCTGGTGACAAGCCAGGCCTGACAACCACAGAGCGTGAGGAGATCAAGGCCCTCAAGAAGGAAGTAGCCGAACTCAAACGAGCCAACGAGATCCTCAAGACAGCCAGCGCGTTTTTCGCGGCCGCGGAGCTCGACCGCCGACTCAAGTGATGGTCGCCTACATCAACGCGTATAAGAACCTGTTCGGGGTCGAGCCGATCTGCCGTGTCCTACGGGACCACAACGTGCCGATCGCCCCGAGCACGTACTACGCAGCCAAGAAGCGGCAAGCATCCGCTCGCCAGCAATCCGATGAGCGTCTCCTGGAGGTCATTCATCGGGTGCACCGCGAGAACTTTGGTGTGTACGGCGTCCGTAAGGTATGGCACGCCCTCCAGCACGAGAGTATCGACGTTGGGCGTGACCAGGTGGCGCGCCTGATGAGAGTCGCGGGCTTGAAGGGCATGACACGAAGAAGGAAGGTCCGCACGACCATCCCAACGCCTAGCGGCGTCAGCTCGCCGGATCTGGTGAGGCGAGACTGGTTCCAAGATGCGCCCGACATCGTTTGGGTGGCGGACTTCACGCACGTGCTCACTCGTGAAGGGTGGGTGTACGTGTCGTTCCTGCAGGACGGCTTCTCGAGGCGCATCCTGGGTTTCACGGTCAGTACCGGTAAGAGCAGCGAGCTGGTGATGAGGGCTCTGGAGCAGGCTGTGAGCGTCCGGCGTCGAACCGATCGGCGGTTCGTTGCTGACGGCGTGATTCATCATTCGGATGCCGGCAGTCAATATACGAGTCTGGCGTTCAGCCAGAAGTTGCTCGATCATGGCGTGAACGGTTCGATCGGTCGGGTGGGCACGGCGTATGACAATGCGTTGATGGAGAGCACGATCGGCTTGTTCAAGAGCGAGCTGATCCACGCCAGGTCGACGAGTTGGTGCTCGAGGCAGGAGGTGGAGACGGCGACGATGCGGTGGGTGAGGTGGTTCAACTGTCGGCGGTTGCACTCTTCGCTCGATTACGTCAGTCCCGTGGACTTCGAGATGGCGTACACTCAAGCGCAGGCCATGCCCAGGCTGGCCGCGTGAGAGCAGAGTCTCCACGAAACCCAGTACGGTTCAGAGCAGCATCCACCGGTTGTTCAAACGCCACCGCATCAAAGCCAAGGCGGGTCGTTACCAGCATGAGAAGAGCGACCCGGAAGTGATTGAGGGGTTTAAAAAAACTTCGCCCAGCTCATAACTGAGAACATCCCAGCTGATCTGGGAGATCGGCAGGTGCGGGTCATGGCCATGGATGAGGCGCGCTTGGGGTTGATCAGTTGGCATAAACGCCGCTACCGACATAAAGGTGAGAGACCATCGTGGGTGGTGCGGCGCCGGTATGAGTGGTCGTGGCTCTACACCGCGATTGAGCCCACGTCGGGGGAGGATTTCTGCTTGTACCTCAGTGCTTTGGATGGCGTGTGTTTCGAGGTGTTCTTGCAGCACCTGGGGGAGCGTTTCGCGGGTGAGGTGATCGTGCTGGTGTTGGATAACGCGCCGGCGCACCGCTGGAAGGACGCACGGGTCCCGGAGAACGTGGTGCTTGTCCGGTTGCCGGCTTACAGTCCTGAGTTGAATCCGGTGGAGCGGTTGTTCTTGGAGTTCCGGCGGGAGCTTGCTAACTCGTTGTTCGATTCGATCGATGCGATTCAGAGGGCTGCGACGCAACTGCTGGAACGGTACTGGCAGGATCGGGGAGCGCTGGTGCGGCTCACGGGTTTCTCGTGGTGGCTCGATGCCGTTCAAGAACTATGAAAATGACAAATCACTTCGGTATTACATCGAATGCAGCACCGAAACCCAAACAACACCTATGAACATCGCTCTAACTCTTCTGATTTAGGAGACCATCAAACGGGGACCCTCACTTCCCTCGGTTGCCTATGGGACTACGTCCGATCCATCGCCCTGAGGGTAAAGGCCTGCCCGGACGAGCGACTCCCAAGCCTGCACAGGCGACGCGTCGAGGATCCCCGGCAGATTCTCTTGCAGGCCATCGACGGCCGGCGGCACCGCTTCGTCCCCGGACCGCAGGTTGGCCAGGCGGTTCAGCGCATCCATCGCAAAGCCGACGCTGATGACATTCTGGTCGTGGCGAATCACGGCTTCGAGGGCCTGCATCGTCGCTTCCAGCGCCGAGCCGACGATCTCGGTACCGTGGGAGCAGAGCATGACCAGGGCCCAGAGCGCGTTCTCCCGCACCGCCGAGCGGACCCGCTCGAAGCGGTCGTACCCGAGATCGACGCCGCCGCCCTCACAGACATCGCAGTCGTCCGTCGGCCGGACGAATTTGATGGTCCGTCCTTGAGCCAGGTCCATCGCAGGTCGATTCTCCTCGCGGGCAAGGCTCTCCACCAGCGCCTCCAGGCAGGCGGGCACCAGAGATTCGCCGACCCCCATGGCGACCGCCCGGCGACCCAGGCAACCAAGCGTACCGGCGGCGACAGAGCGGACGTAGACGGAGGGGTCGCCCTCCAGGCGGGCGACGACGGCCTGCAGCACGTTCTCGGCTAGGGGACTGGCATCGCCCAGGCCGTACACGCCCGCCTTCCGCACCCATCTGACGGGCGAGGTCGTCGCCTCGAGAAATGTGCGCGTCGCCCCCGGCCCCACGGCGACCAGGCCGTAGGTGGCGGCCCGCCGCACGCTCTCTCGGTCGTCGTGGAGGGCCTGGCCCAGGAGCCGCACGGCCACATCCGTATCGCCTATCGAGGCCAGCCTGTACGCTGCGCCGATTCGGGCCGGCTCCGCCGCCTCGCCGCGCTCGTAGAGCTGCTCGAAGGTGCGGTTGGCTTCGGCTTCTCGTTCTCGAGGCGAGGCTACCGCCGCGCTCGGCCGGGGCGGCGGCGTCCGGCCCGTCTTCAACCAGTGATGGTGGTAACGCCAGACCGCGGTGAGGTCCTCGCCGACCTCGGACAGATCGACGCCGGTCAGGGGGTCCACGCCCAGCTCGTTCCAGCGTATTTCCGGAGGCGACGAAGCGCCGGCGGTGTCGGTGGTGCGGTACAGCCAGAAGCGCCACATGAAGCGCGGATTGTCCGGCCACGTCCGCCAATCGTCACGACGGTGGTTCCCCCGGTGGAACGTGTTGTGGGAGTAGAGCACGACGCTCCCCGCCCGCAGCGGGGCGGCTTCGAACGACCGCGCGAGCGGCCACCCGGTATTCGCTACCGCCTCCCGCATCCGAACATCGTGCGCCGTGCGAGCGTGGACGATGTCGTCGGGGTCGTACTCGGAGTCGGGGCCGCTGACCGGCTCGCGCTCCATGCCGCTCAGCAGGTAATCGAAATCGAGGTGATCCGCGCCCGCGAAGTTGTCGTGGTTTTCCTCGTGATTGAAGGTCCAGTAGTGCGAGTACGGGATCATCGCGGTCGGCCCCATCTCTTCGCGGACCGGCTGCGGGTAGTACAGCATCTCGAGCTGCACCGCCTGGTGGTGCCGCTGTTTCCGACCGTTGTAGGGGCCGTTGTCGTCCTTGTGCCAGTGCTGATCGCGCCCCCCACTGGCGAAGCCACCGCTGTGCGCGAACGGCACGATCGCCCAGTTCTCACCGACGAGCTGATCGCAGGCCGCGACGAGCCCCGGGGCAGTGAGCACCTCGAAGATGTCCGGGATGCTCGCCGCGGTAAGGCGCTCCTCGGCCCGATAGGCCGCCAGCTCTTTCACGAAGATCCGGTCGTGGACGTCGAGCGGGATGCCTAGGCTTTCTGGAGACAGCACCACGAGTCCTCTGCTGGCGAAGTCCTGCAGCAGCCGATCCGGGGTGCTGTAGGGGAGTGGCGTTGCCCGCGCGGTAGGGGCCCTTTCATCGTCGTTTGCGCTCAATGGATTCACCTTTCGTCAATGGAGGGCGTCCACAGAAACCCTAGCTTTCTGAACGGACCCGAGCCTGCGCTTGAGCGGATCACACGACACTATATGACACGCATCGCACCACTTCGAGGAAGACGCCCCAGGCGAAATCCTTACAGATACGTCGCGATCTCCCCCAGCTCCTTCTTGCCGATGTTCGGCACCTCGGCATCGTCGGTCGGATGCCCGACAACCAGCAGCAGGAACGGGCGCTCGTTGTCCGGCCTTTCCAGAATCCGGTTGAGGAATTTCATGGGACTCGGCGTATGCGTGAGCGTCGCCAGCCCCGCCTCGTGCAGCGCCGCGATCAGAAACCCGGTGGCGATCCCTACCGACTCGTTCACGTAAGTAGTGTTTGACCTTGCGGCCGTCCGAAAGGGTCCCGTAGCTCTGGCCGAAGATGGCGATCAGGTAGGGGGCGTGCTCGAGGAACGGTTTGTCGGCTCCCGCTGAGCGGTGCCCGCCTGAGTGAACCGTTCGGCCTCGAGCCGCGCGGCGCCGGCGGCCAACCGCAAGGGGTACTCGGGGTCCGAGCCAGCTACTTCGGCAACGGCTGGCGCGCCAGGTCGGTGCTGATCTACCAGGCCGGGAGTGTCGGTGGCAGCCTCAGCGTGCGGGTCGAGTTCGGCAACTTCGAGATCGAAGGCCACGCCGTCTATCTCGACGCCTTCGCCGGCGGCCTGACCGCCAGCGGCCTGGTCGGCGACCTGGTCCTCTACGGCGAGGGCTGGCTCCTCAGCGACCCGCTGCGCGGCCGGGGCGCGGTGGGCCTGTCGGGCTTCTGGGGCGACGCCCTGTGGACCCTGGAAGGCGCCTTCGCCCCGACCACGGCCAGCGGCTTCGAAGCCCGAGCCTTCCCTCAGTTCGGTGGGCAGCTCAACCTGCCAGTCGGCGACGAGGGTTCCCTGGACGTTCTTGTCGGCGTGGGTCTTCCCGGTAGTTTGCTGATGCCAGGAGAAACGGCACTCGTGGTTCTCGCCAATGCAAGTTACAGCGTCACCCGCTTCGACCACCAGGTAACAATTGGACCGAGCGTGGCAATCACGGAGCTGGGGAGCACCTTCGGCGTGACGCTGGCGGTGCTGGGCTTTTTCTAAAGATGTACCCAGGGGTGTTCTGAGAACCTCTCAAGGAGGGTTTACGGAACCCACGAAAAATGAAGGAGGCTGCCGGCGTGCTTGACGATGAGGTGCAGCTTTAGTATATGGTGTTTAGTGTTCACTATGACCGCAACATCACGAGGGAGAGTTCCGTAGTTTGCACGAGCTATAGTGTAGGAAATGTTCTCAGGAGGAGTGGATTCCATGCAAATAGCTAAAAACAACACAGCCCGTCGGTCGGGTGGTTGGCTGGCACGCCTCGCCGGCCTCGCTGCGGGTTTGGCTCTCGTCATCGCTGCCTGCCAAGTTACTCCGCCGGTGACCCCGAGCATCACCATGACCCTCAACCCTAACTAGCAGGTCCATCCAGGCAGGCGAATCGGACACTGTAGACGTCACCGTGACTGGAACCAATTTTAGCGAGAATGTAACCCTGTCTGCCACCGGTCAACCGAGCGGGGTTACTGTCACCTTCAACCCCAGCACTATCGCCACGACCGGCGCCGACCTCAGCAGTCAGGCGACGAGTACCATGACCGTCGACGTGGACAGCGGTGTCACTGCGGACAACAGCACCATCACCGTCACCGCCACGGGAACCGGCGTCACCACCAACCAGCAGCTTGCCCTCACCGTCACCGAACCGCCGGTCACCATCGACACCGTCGCCATTCAGGGTTTCGGAGGCAGCACCCAGGTCCGGCAGGGATTTGGCGCCATCGTCCTCGAAATCACCGGCAACAATCTCAACAACATCGCCCTGGCCAACCTCAACGGACTCGCAGGCACCGTGCAGACCAACAACAACCTCGCGGCCACGATCCAGTTCACTGTCCCTACCGGCGAAGCGATCGGCAGCAATGACCTTAGTATTACCGCCGACGCCGGCAATGCAACCTTCAGCAACGCCGTCGAGGTTACCGCCATCACCGCCAACGCGGCGACCGGCAGCGACACCAACCTGGGCACGCCCGACAGCCCCTTCAAGACCCTCACGCAGGCGGCCAGCGTCGCCGGGACCGGGGACTCGATCAACCTCGCGGATGGGCTTTACGACACCGCCAACGGCGAGACCTTCCCAATCGACATCTCGGACGTCAGCCTCTCCGGCACCACCGAAGCCGGCACCATTGTCGACGGCACCGGGGTCGCCAACACCGACGGCCTCGTCATCAACTCCGGCACGTCGGCCGTCAGCAACCTTACCGTGCAGAATCTGGATTTAGACGGCATCGACATCAACGGCGGCACCGTGACCGTGAGCAACGTCACCGTCACGGAGGTCAATCAAGACGCCTTCGAAACCAGCGATGCCACCGTGACCCTTACCGACGTCACCGCAACGAACAGCGACGACGGCATCGAGGCCAACACCGGCTCCGTTCTCACGCTTACGAACTTCACGGCGAGCGGCAACCAGTTCGATGGGATCGACCTTGACAACGACACGACAGCCACGATCGACACGGTCAGCCTGACGAACAACGGCGACAACGGCATCGAGATCTCCTCCACCGTCTCCGCGACGATCACCAACGCCACCATCAGCGGTAGTGAGGATCTCGGCATCGACATCCAGAATGCTCTCACCGTGCAGATCAGCAACAGCACCGTCAACAACAACGGAAGCGTCACCTCCGAGTCCGGCATCGAGGTAAGTGGAACCGCTACCGTCACCCTCGACAACGTCACCGCCAACAACAACAACGCCAGCGGCCTCGAGATCGACGGCACCGGATCCAGCACCACCGTCACCAACTCGACGTTCCAGAACAACGGCGATCACGGCGTCGAGGTAGACAACTCCCCCGCCGTCGTTAACTTAGGCGACGCCACCACCACCGGCAACAACACCATCAACAACAACGTCAACTTCCAGATCAGCGACGACCGGCCCGCAGGCGAGACGGTGATCATCACCTCGTTCGGCAACGACCTGGGCGGCGCGGGAGCCCCCCTCAACAACCTCTTCACCGGCGCCACCACACAGGGCAACCGCCTCGAGATCACGGGCGCCGGCAACCAGGTCGAGGTCCGGCCCTAACCCGAACACTTCGCCACCGAGAAACCCGGGGAGGCTCGAGCCTCCCCCTTTTTTCGTTCTGGTCGCTTCGTCTCGTCGGCGCTCCCGCGGATCGGTGCCGATTCCGCTAGTTCTCGATCCGCACCAGCGTTCGGCCTTCCGAACGTGGACCCTACTGTATCCGGCGTCAAGACCGGAACCGGTCTAAGAATGGAAAACCTTTCATTCCAGATGCCAAATCTGAGTCAATCACCATTCAAATCGGATGCCAGTGGGCTTCAAAAAGCTCAGAATCACCGCATTTTGACTCGACCTCTGGAACATCATGCATTCTTAGACCGGTTCCGGTATCGACAGCGAAGCCAACCGCTGGGAGATCACCGTTGCAGGCAATCAGATCGACTTCGGCCCCTACAGCGGTTCTCAGAATGAGTGATTGGTGACTCCGGCATGCTCAAACCAACCCAACACATCCCCCAACGACACCGTCGATAGCGCAGCCGCGATCGCAGAGTCCAACGCTCCCCTCGTCCTCGCCCCCACAGCTTTCACGAACGCCTTTATCTTCGAAAAAGCCAACTCAATGGGGTTGAAGTCCGGACTGTACCCAGGCAACAACACCAACTCGCACCCCCTCGCCTCGATCGCCTCCCGCACCTCCGGTTTGCGGTGCACCCCCAGCTGATCCATCACCACGATCTGCCCCGGCCTCAGCTTCGGAGCGATGACCTGCTCGATGTACGCTAAAAACGCCACGCCATCCACCGCTCCGGTCAACGTCATCGCGTCACCCACACCCTCATCGAGACTGATCGCTGCAACGAGGCTGGTGTTCTCCCCACGGTTCTTCGGCACCCTACCCACGGCACGTTGTCCACGTGGGGCGTAGGCGTAGGGCAGGGTCATGGCGACGTTGAAGCCGCTCTCATCGACGAACACCAACCGGTGCGGGTCAATACCTCTGATCCAAGCCAGGAACCTCCACCGGGCCTCTGGATTCTGTTCACTCGCGTAGATCGTCTTTTTTTCTCGTCGATCCCAATCTCTGTACCCAGCGGCACATGGTCGCTCTGCTGATGCGGACGCCGGTTCTCTCCAAGAAAAGGTCGCAGCGCTGGTCGTGGGTGAGGTCGTTGCTGATGAGGCTCTGCTCAACCCATGCCTGGTGCTCATGGAGGGCGCTGGGGCGGCCCGGGGAGGTTCTGGGGGTGAGATCTCCACTTTGGCGGTAGCGGCGGAGGTAGCGACTGACGGTGGCGGTTCCAACGTCGAACGTGTCTGCGGCTTCATGGAGGGTGTAACGCTTGTGTAGGACGGCGTTTACGATGCGTTCTCGGAGGTCGGTAGAGTGCGCCATGCCTCAGCATGAAGCACGATCACTCAATGCGCAACCCGCTGTAAACCACGCGCTTCGAGTAACCCAAGACCGAATCGATCCTGAGAAAGCCCGAGTCTGGCGATCGAATAGGCGGCAGCCGCTTCACCTATCCGAATACAGCCGTCGAGCCTTGCCCACAGACCTAGCGGAAACTCGCAATCTCACCAAGTGCCTTCTTCGTGATCCTCGGTACCCGCGCTCCTTCTTCTGGATGCCCTACTACCAACAGCAAAAACGGTCGCTCGTTGCTCGGCCTCTCCAGAATCTTGTTGAGGAAGTTCATGGGACTAGGGGTATGCGTTAGCGTCGCCAGCCCAGCTTCGTGAAGAGCGGCGATCAAGAAACCCGTCGCGATGCCGACCGATTCGCTCACGTAGTAGTGTTTGACCTTGCGGCCGTCGGGCAGGGTTCCGTAGCTCTGACCGAAGATGGCGATCAGGTAGGGGGCGGTCTCGAGGAAGGGTTTGTCGGCGTCGGTGCCCAGGGGCGCCAGGGCCGCCAGCCACTCGGCCGGGGCCCGCAGCTGGTAGAAATCGCGCTCCTCGATCTCCGCGGCCTCGCGGATCTCGCGCTTGCGCCCGGGGTCCGACACCACCACGAAGTGCCAGGGCTGAAGGTTGGCCCCGTTGGGGGCGCTACCGGCAGCGAGCAGCGCGTTGTCGATGACCGCCCGAGGGACCGGCGCCGGACTGAACCGGCGGACCGTGCGACGCCTGCGGATAGAGGCATAGAACGCCTCGGCCCGGGCGATCATCTCACCGTCGGGAAGGCGCCGATGGTTCAAGGGGATGAAGTCGACCATAGGGCCATTACAGCACGGCTCCGAGGTGTTCGCCGCGTAGCTCATAGACTTAGCCAACACGACGTCCATTCGGAGGTGGCTGTGACCGTCAAGCGCCCGTCCCTCACGCTAGGGATCGAGGAAGAGTACCAGATCATCGATCCCGAAACGCGCGAGCTGAAGAGCTATATCACCAAGTTTCTGGAGGGCGATCACAGCGTGCTGCGGCTACGCGACATCAAGCCCGAGATGCACCCGAGCACGATCGAGATCGGCACCAAGCCCTGCCGCGACATCGGCGAGGCGCGTACCGACCTGCTGGAGCTGCGTGGCGCGGTGTGCGACATGGCCGAGGACGAGGGGGCGCGTATCGCCGCCGCCGGCTCGCACCCCTTCTCCAGCTATGAGACCTCCAAAATTACCGAGAAGGAGCGCTACCACGCCATCCTCCACGACATGGGCTTCCTGGCCCGCGACCTGCTCATCTTCGGCATGCACGTGCACATCGGCATCGACGACAAGGACTTCGCCATCGACGCCATGAACACCCTGCGCTACTTCATGCCGCACGTGCTGGCGCTGTCGACCTCGAGCCCCTTCTGGCTCGGCGTCGACACCGACCTCAAGAGCTACCGCAGCGCCATATTCAAGCGCTTCCCCCGTACCGGCCTGCCGCACGAGTTCAACAGCTACGCCGAATACCAGCGCCTACTCGACGTCCTGGTCGAGGCGGGCTCGATCGAGAACAGCTCCAAGATCTACTGGGACGCCCGGCCGCACCACACCTACCCCACGCTCGAGTTTCGCATCTGCGACCTGTGCACCAACGTCGACGACACCCTGTGCTGCGCCGCCCTGTTCCAGGCGCTCGTGCTCAAGCACTACAAGATGCGTAAGGACAACCTCACCTTTCGGCGTTACCAGCTCAGCCTGGTCGAGGAAAACAAGTGGCGGGCGATGCGCTACGGCATCCAGGGGAAGCTGATCGACTTCGGGCGCCAGCAGGAGCTGGCGGCCAAAGTGCTGCTCACCGAGCTGGTCGAGTTCGTCGACGATGTGGTCGACGACCTGGGCTGCCGCCGCGAGGTCGAGCACGTGTTCACCATCTTCCAGCGCGGCACCAGCGCCGATCAGCAGGTTCAGATCTACGAGCAGAGCGGCCGCGACCTCACCGCGGTGGTGGACTGGCTTATCGAGGAGACGAGAAGACCGAGCGCCTACCTCTGAGGGCCCATGGCTGCGGCGACCCCGTCAGTGAGCCGGGCCCGCCACATCCTCGAAGCTCTCCTCGACCGGATAGTACTCGAGCAGGCCCTCGCGCTCGAGGATGGCCTGTTTGGCGTCGATCACCCCGCGGATATCGCTGGGCCCCAAGCGGCCGTCCTCGATCATCGCTTTGGTCAGCACCTTTTCCGCCTCCAAGAGGGTGAGGCCGGAGAGGTTGTCGACCAGCTGCTCGAGGTCGCCGCGGGTGAGGTGCATCTCGATGGCGTGGCGCTCGCCCAGGTCGCGGTAGAGGTGTTCGACCAGCGTCTCGAATTCGCCGGCGGTTGGAAGGGGCAGCTCCACCACCGTGCTCATGGGGCGGATGACGTTGGGCAGCTCGGGCACCATGCCGGTCACCACGATGCTTCCCGCCAGGCTCTGGTAGTGCTGGGCGGCGTCACGGAGCCTGGTGGCGACCATACTGTTCCCGAGATCGTCACCGAGCCCCTGAAAATTGATGATCGCGGGCCGGTAGCTGTCCTCGACCTTCTTGAGCGCCTCTGCGGGCGCAAGGGAAGCCTTGTCGGCCGCCAGCTGCTCTTTGGGGCGCAGACCCTTGGTGCGGGTCCAGGTGAAGAACGGAAGCTTCATCCGGTCGGCCAGGTGCAGTAGCAGCCCTTGGGCCCGATCCTTCTCTTCGGTCTCCAGAAAAATAAGGGGATGGCGAGAGCGGATGAGCAGCTCCAGATCGCGCAAGAAATCCTCCGCCACGCCTCGAGCATAGCATCGACGGGGCGGGACCATTCGGCACTCCCTCAGACCACCCGATCGAGTTCCTGGCGGGCCAGTTCGGCAAGCGCCTCGGAGGCCGGCGACGATGGCAGCGTGTCCAGCTTTTCCAGGGCCGCAGCGACCTCTTCGGCGATCCGTTCCCGGGTGGCGAGGTCGCTCCCGTGCGCGCGGATCAGCGCCAGCATGCGCGCCACGTCACCGGGCTCTTTGGCGTGCCGGCGGACGATGTCGCTGGCCTCACCGACCCCGGCGTCCAGCAGCAGCAGGATCGGAAAGGTCGCCTTCCCTTCGCGGAGATCCCCGCCGACCGGCTTGCCAAGCCGGTCTTCATCGCCGAGCAGGTCGAGAAAGTCGTCGCGCATCTGGAAAGCCCGGCCGTAGCGCAGTCCGAATTCGGCGAGCGCCGACCGGACATCGGGGTCGCTCCCAGCCAGCAGCGCCACCCCTTCGAGCGCTGCCACTATCAGCACCGCTGTCTTGCCTTCGATGATACGGCGGTAGTTGTCGAACGAGTAGCTCTCTAGGGTGGCCATCTCGAACTGCAGCACCTCGCCCTCGCAGATCTGAGCGGCGGTGCGCGACAGCAGCGCCGTGAACGCGCTGTTGTCGGTCTCGGCCAGCATGCCCAGCACCTGGGCCAGCAGGTAGTCGCCAGACATCACGCTCACCACGTTGCCGTAGCGTCGAAAAGCGGCCTCGTGCCCGCGGCGGGTGTCGGCGTCGTCGATAAGGTCATCGTGGAGCAGCGACGCGGAGTGCAACAGCTCGACCGACAGGGCCACCCGCATGGTCGCTTCGGCGTCGGCCTCGAGCATCTGCCCGGCCAGGAAGGCGAGCGCAGGCCGCAGTCGTTTACCACCGGCCCCCACCAGGTCGTCACCGATGGCGCTGATGAAGGCGACCGACGACACCACCTCTGCTTCGAGGCGCCGCTCGAAGGCGGCGAGCTCGGACTGGATCAGCTCGAACACAGCACGAGTATACGGTGGCACCCCCCTACAGAGGGCACCCGCTACGCTACCGCCAGAACGGATGCAAGCCCACCAGCGACGCCGGCTGCGTCGCTAGGCCAGCTCCTCTTTGAGTTGCGGATTCTGAATGTAGAACGACAGCCGTTTCAGCCCGGCCAGGAAATCGACCGGCTCGACGTGCACCTCGGGCGGCACGTTGATGACGGTGGGCGCGAAGTTGAGGATTCCCCGGATGCCAGCACGCACCAAGGCGTCGGCGGCGTCCTGGGCGGAGGCGCTCGGCACGCTGATGAAGCCGATATCGATGCCCTTCTCGCGAACGGTCTGGGGCAGGTCGGCCGTATCGAGAACCTCGATACCCTTGACCTTGGTCCCGATCTTGGCGGGATCGGTATCGAAAAAGGCCTTCAGAATGAAATCGTATTGATCGAAGTTCGGATAGTCGGCCAACGCCTCACCCAGGCGCCCCATACCCATGATAGCGACGTTCCAGGGGCGTGTGAGGCCGAGAATACGGCGCAGCTCGCGGCGCAGCGTCGGCACCGAATAGCCGGCGCCTCGGGTCCCGAAACGGCCGAAGTAAGCCAAGTCCTTGCGCACCTGAAAAGCCGATACCTGCGCCTCCTCGGCGAGATGGTCGCTCGAGGTCTTTTTTACATCGATCGATTCGAGCTGGGTGAGGATTCGGAGGTAGGTGACCAAGCGGCTGATGGTGGCGGTCGGAATGGTCGACATCAGCGCGGGAAGCTCTCGATGCCTGCCGCCTCGAGTCGGCTCTGGGCGGCGTCCAGTTCGGCCCCCTCGAAGGGACCGACCAGCAGTTTGACGAGGCCATCCTCGACGCGGTCCGTCACCGAGAAGCCGAGGGAGGTCAGCTGCTGACGCTGCGGTTCGGCGCTGTCGGTGGAGGCGTAGGCCCCTACTTGGAGGAAGCGGCCGGAAGCGGCCGTTGTGGGAGCGGGCGCAGGGGCCGGCGGTGTGGTGGCGGGTAACTCCGCGACCGGGACTACCAGCGCCGCGTCATCGGGCCTGAAGGTGTAGATCGGCGGGTCGTCGAAGAGGCCTGCGTCCTGCACCTGGACGGCGGCCGCCTCGGCCTCGGCGCGGGTATCGAAGGGTCCTACCAGAACCAGGGAGAGTTCCCCCTGGGAACCGATCAGCACCGGGAACCCCGCGTCGCGAAAAATCTGCGACTGGCGCTCGGCGTTCTCGACAGTCGAAAAGGCCCCTACCGAGACCCGAAATGGCGCCTCTTCCTCACCCGAAGGCTCGGGCAGCGAGACCTCGACGGGCGTGGGGGTGACGGTAACCGGATCGGGAGTGGGCTCGGTCGTTGGCGGGATGACCTCCGGGGTGGGAGCTGCCGGTTGCTCGACCTCGACCGGGTCGGTGGCGGGCGGGGTGGTGGCCGGGGGGAGCACCGCTACGGTGGGACCCTCATCGACGCCAGCCTCGGGCTCGGCACCATCGACCGGTGCTGTCGGGTCTTCAACCTGTGGTGCAGGGACCTCCGGCACGACCGGCGTCGCCGTGTTCGGCAGCGTCGACACCTGCGGTGGTGGCTGCTGCGGCTGCTGACCGATGGTGAAGAACGACCCACCCGTGATGAGGGTCGCGATGATGCCGGCGATAACCGCCACCAACGCGATACCGATCAGAAGGTCGGGCCAGTTGCGTCTTAACCAGTCCATAGGATCATTCTATCCCGGGACTATAGTCCCCCTTGTTGAGTGGCGACGCAGCCTAAAAGTACTCGCCCAGCGCGTCGCAGGCGGGGCCGAAGCCCAGATCGCAGGCCGCTCCCCAGGCATCTCGCGCCGCACCTCGGCGGTCTTGCGAGATCAGGGACCAACCCAGGTTATAGAAGCTCTCGGTATCGCCCGGGTTCTGCTGAATCAGCATCTGATAGACCAGCTCGGCGTCGCGATACCGTTCGGAGGCGAGGTAGGCAGCCCCCAGATTGACGCGCGCCTCTAGGCTGCTGGGGTCGATCTGAACCGCGCGTTCGTAATAGAGCGACGAGGTGCGGAAATTGCCGAGCTGGTATTCGGCAAGGCCGGCCCAAAGCTGCGCCTGGGCGTTGTTGGGCTGCACTTGAACGACCTGCTCGAGCTCGCTGGCAGCGCTTCCGAAGTCGCCCTGGCGGTAGAGCGCCCTGCCAAGGATGAAGCGTGCCTGAATGATGAGGGCCGGATCGGTCAGCGACTCGAGGGCCGCACTGGCGCTGTTCAGGGCGTCGCTGTTCTGGGCCAGCTGGTCGTAGGCGTGGGCCAGCGCCAGTTTGACTTCGCCGCTCGCGTCGTTGATGGTGTCGGCACTCTCGAGGGCGCCGAGGGCGCTGCGCGTCTGGCCACTTTCGAGGTAGCTCACACCCAGGTTGTAGAACGCTTCCCAGGACCGATCGTCGACCTGAGAGGCCTGCTCGAAGGAGCTGGCGGCCTCGGCCTCGCGGCCCAGGCTGCGCTGAAGCAGTCCCAATTTGACCAGAATGCTGGCCTGCGCTGCACCGTTTCCGTCCTCTTCGGCAGCAGCGAGGCCGCGTTCCAACGACCGCAGGGCGCGGTCGACCTGGCCCTCGTTGATGTAGACGTCGGCTATCAGCGAGCTGACCTCGCTAACCCGGTAGCCACGGCTCTGAAGTCCGGTGAGGGATGGCAGGGCCTCGAGACCGGCGCCGGACAGAAGCAGCGCCTCGGCCCGCAGGTAGACCAGTTCATCGTTCCCGGGCTCAATCGTCAGCGCGCCTTCATAGGCCCCGGCTGCGCCACGGAAATCGCCACTCAGCTTGCGCTGGCCGGCCAGCCCCATATAGGCGCTGACAATATCTTCGGCGGTCGCTTCGGGTTGCGCCTGGGCCACGGCCTTCTCAAATGCAGCCGCGGCTTCGGCCGAACGCCGCAGCCGCGCCAGCGTAACCGCCTGGTTGAAGTGTCCGTCGAAACGCTCAGGGGCGAGGCGGGTCACCTCGTTGAACGCAAACAGGGCAGCCTGGAAGTCGCCGCGACCGTACTCGGACAGACCGAGACCGTAGTGCGCGTCGGTGGCGACGTAGTTCAGCGAGATGGCTTCCAGGAAGCTCTCTTTGGCGTTCTCGAAGTCATTCACCTCGAAATAGCCGTTGCCGAGGGCGATCCACGCCTCGACGTTGCCGGGATCCTGCTCGGTCGCCTGCCGGAGTTCGGCCAGCGAAGACTGCGCCATCACCAGCGACAGGAACGCCGTCACCAGAGCGAGCAGCAAGCCGCGTGCGAGCTGCGTGTGGGTTCCACTGATCATGCCTGCCTCCAGACCGCTATCGGCGTGCGAACCGTTGGGTAACAGACCGCGTGCGAATCGGTAATTTCCGACCCACAGTTTAGTACGTTCGCCAGGCAAATCCGTGTGAAATCTCCCACGAGCTTTTGCCCGTCCAGACGCGCCAAAGGCTCCTTTTTTCGTTCAGATCGGGTGGCTGGGGAGAACCCCGTCAAGCGGGTTGGCAGGGCCCCCCTGCAACGCCAGTTGGCCGCAGGCCCCCCCAGCATCCCGCCCTCTGCTGAACCGGACCGATACCGACAGGCCGGCGGCTTCGAGCCGCTCGCGGAAGTCTGTCACGACCCCACGCGCACTGCTCGTAAAGCCAGAACCGGGCCAGGGATTGAAGGGGATCAGGTTGACGTGAGCCCGCAACCCTTTGAGGCGCTCGGCCAGCATAGTGGCCTGCCACGGGTGGTCGTTGATGCCGGCCAGCATGGTGTACTCGACGGTCACCCGGCGACCAATTCGCAGCTGCCACGCTCGCAGTGAGGCGACGATCTCGGTGATCGGGTGGGCGTGCGCTGTCGGCACGATGCGCCGCCGCGTCTCTTCATCGGGCGCGTGCAAGCTCACCGCCAGCACCAGCGGGATTTCCTCGCCAGCCAGGCGCCGGATGCGCTCGGGTAGGCCGACCGTGGAGAGGGTGAGACGCCGCGGCGACATGCCGAGGCCGCGGGGGTCGAGCATGGTGCGAATGGCGGCCATGGCGTGGCGGTAGTTGAGCAGCGCCTCCCCCATGCCCATGAGCACCACGTTGCGGATCTGCGGCGGCGCGAAGTCCTGATCCCAGGCGACCGCCAGCAGCTGCCCGACGATCTCGCCGGCGCTCAGATTGCGCCCGAAACCGAGAGCCCCGGTGGCGCAGAAGGTGCAGCCGGCGGGACACCCCACCATCGAAGAGAGGCATACGGTCTTGCGATCTCGGTACGGCATGTACACAGCTTCGGTCTGGCGTCCATCGTGGAGGGTGAACAGGTAGCGCACCGAGCCGTCGCTCGAGGGGTAGTTGGCGATCGCTGCGAAGGGATCGATGCGCCAGTCCCGAGCCAGGCTTCGGCGCCAACCGGTGGGCAGGTTCGTCATCGTTTGGAACCGGCGCGCACCGTGCTGGAAGACCCAACCCGCCAGCTGATCGCGGCGAAACGGCCGACCGTCTTCCGGCAGCGGCCAGTCGTCGATGCCGATGTCCAGCAGGTGGCGCGGTGGTTCGCTCATCGCAGCGTCACGGTAGCACGGCCGCGGCCCGCCTCTGGGCCAACCGGGAGACCTCGCTTCGACGGCCCGACGGTACTTCCCGACACAGCGCCTATGGCGGGATACACTGGGGCGACAGCGTCACACCGCATCTGGGAGGCACCATGCGCATTCGCAACGTCAGGACCATCGGGATGGTGCTCGCCGGCGGCAAGGGGACGCGCCTTCACCCGCTCACCTGGAAACGCACCAAGCCGGCGGTCCCGTTCGGCAGCAAGTACCGGATCATCGACTTCGCGCTCAACAACATGATCAACTCCGGCATCTACGGCATTTTCGTACTGACCCAGTTCAAGGCCCAGAGCCTCACCGAACACATCCAGCGCAACTGGCGCTTCGGCAGCTTCCTCGCCGACTACTTCATCACCCTGGCACCGGCACAGATGTACCTGTACGAGGAGCTCGGGGCAGAGTGGTACCGGGGCACCGCCGACGCCATCTACCAGAACCTGCACCTCATCAAGAATCACAGCGCCGATCTGGTGGCCATCTTCTCCGGCGATCACATCTATAAGATGGACATCAGCCACATGATCGAATACCACCTCGACAGCGAAGCCGATGTCACCATCGCCGCCAACCCGACGCCGGTGGCTGAGGCCAGCCGCTTTGGGGTGCTGCGGGTCGATGCCGACTTCCGGATCACCGAATTCCAGGAGAAACCCGCCAACCCGAAGTCGATTCCGGGCCGCGACAGCCACGCCCTGGCGTCGATGGGAAACTACATCTTTTCCACGAACGCGCTGGCCGAACTGCTCAACAAAGATGCCGCCGATCCGGACAGCGCGCACGACTTCGGCAACGATGTGCTCCCCCGAGCGCTCGGCGAGGGCTACAACCTCAAGGCCTACGACTTCGCCCGCAACCCGATACCTGGCCAGGAGGGTGAAAACACCTACTGGCGGGATGTTGGAACGCTCGACAGCTACCACGAGGCGAACATGGATCTGGTGGCGGTGAGACCGGAATTCGACCTCTACAACGAAGCGTGGCCGCTGCGCACATCGGCCGAGTTCTCCCCGCCAGCCAAGTTCGTTCACGAAACCGACGACCGGCGCGGCCAGGCCCTCAACAGCCTGGCTGCCGGCGGGGTTATCGTCTCCGGTGGGACGGTGCGGGATTCGGTGCTGTTCCGGCGGGCCCGCGTCAACTCCTTCTCAGTGGTCGAGCGCTCGGTCCTGTTCGACGATGTGCTGGTCCATTGTAACTGCGTAATCCGCAACGCCATCCTCGACAAGAACGTGGTGGTTCCCGAAGGCACCCAGATCGGGGTCGACCTCGACGAGGACCGGGCCCGGGGCTTCACAGTGGCCAAGAGCGGGGTCGTGGCGGTGCCCAAAGGCTACACCTTCGAGTGACCGTAGCGCCGGCCTCAACGGCGTCTGAAAGCGACCGGTGCAACCCTGGCAGAGCGGCAGGAAATCCCTTGGGAACGCGCCTTCGCTTGGTCCCTTAGCTTACAGCCAGCTCACATCTTGAGGTGCTACCCTAACGGCACTTAGAAGCGGTTGCGGGGCGGTCTTCGCCAAGACCCGAACCGCACCAAGGCAGGAGAACTCATGAGACGATCGTTTAATCCCTGGCTGTTCGTGATGCTCATTATTTTGGGCATTTTCGTGTTCAACCAGTTCACCTCCGGCGGACCTAGCCGGGACATCAACTTCTCCACGTTTACCGACCTGATCGCTCAGGGCAAGGTCTCCTCGGTCACGGTGGGGCGGAGCAACGGCAACATCGAGGGTCAGCTCATTGGCGAGACCCAGGTGACCGTCAACGGCGAGCCCCGTACCATTCGCCAATTCCGGACCACGGCGGTCATTACCGATTCGCTGCTCGAGCGTCTGGAGGCGAGTGTCGACAGCGTCACCTTCCGCAACCCGCCCCAATGGCTCGGTTTCGTGATCTCATTCCTGCCGATCCTGATCCTGATCGGGTTCTTCTGGTTCATCTTCATGCGGGCCCAGGGGGGACCGAGTCAGGTGATGCAGTTCGGCCAGTCTCGCGCCAAGACCTACGGCCGTGAGAACAAGGTCCAGACGACCTTCGACGACGTGGCCGGCCACAAGGAGGCGAAGCAGGAGCTCGAGGAGATCGTCGACTTTCTGAAGAGCCCCCAGAAGTACCTGCGCATCGGCGCCGAGATCCCCAAAGGCGCCCTGCTGGTCGGGCCTCCCGGCACCGGCAAGACGCTGTTGGCGCGGGCCGTTTCGGGCGAGGCGGGGGTGCCGTTCCTGAGCGTCTCGGCTTCGGAATTCATGGAGATGTTCGTGGGCGTCGGCGCCAGCCGCGTGCGCAGCCTCTTCGAGGACGCCCGCAAGTCGAGCCCCTCGATCATCTTCATCGACGAGCTCGACTCGATCGGGCGGCGCCGCGGCGCAGGCATCGGCGGGGGTCACGACGAGCGGGAACAGACCCTCAACCAGATCCTCTCGGAGATGGACGGCTTCGAAAAGGACACCTCGGTGATCATCATCGCGGCCACCAACCGGCCCGATATCCTCGATCCAGCGCTGCTCCGCCCGGGGCGTTTCGACCGCCAGGTCACCATCGGCCTGCCGACCCAGCGCGAGCGCGAACAGGTCCTCAAGGTCCATGTGCGCAACAAGCCGATCGCCGACGACGTCGACCTGGGGCGCCTCGCCGAGGCTACCCCGATGTTCTCCGGCGCCGACCTCGAGAACCTCACCAACGAGGCGGCGCTGATCGCCGCCCGCACCAGCAAACAGATCATCTCCTGGACCGATTTCAACGAGGCGCTCGACCGCATCACCCTGGGTCTGAGGCGCGGCAGCCTGGTCCCCAGCGAGGAAGAGCGCCGCGTCCTGGCCTTCCACGAGGCCGGGCACGCCATCGCCTTCGCCGCCCAGCCCGAGCTCGGCAACATCCGCAAGGTGACCATCATGCCGCGCGGCGGTGCCGGCGGCTTCATGGCGCCGTTGGTCAAGGAACGGATGTTCTACGACCTCGACCGCTTCAAGAGCCAGCTGATCGTGGCCTTCGGTGGGCGCGTGGCCGAAAAGCACCTCACCGGCACCATCTCCTCGGGTGCCTCGAACGACCTGAAGCAGGCCACCGAAATGGCCAAGCAGATGGTGCTCGACCTGGGCATGGGTGGTCAGGAATTCGTCGCCTGGGGCTCGGATTCGGGGCCGGTGTTCCTCGGCGGCGAAATCTCGCGCCGCAAGGACTTTAGCGAAGAGACCGCCCGCGAACTCGAGGAGCAGGTCACCACCCTGCTGCACGAAGGCTACCAACGCAGCGAGAAGCTGATCGATGAGAACTGGGTGGCTGTCGAGGCGGTGGCGACCGCGCTGCTGCGCCAGGAGACGATCGACGGAAAGCTCATCGAAGCCGCCTTCGAGAAGATCCGCGACGGTCAGAACGCCACAGAGGTCGGCGACTGGATCGTCGCCGAAGCGGCCGAGCAGGAGCGCGAGATTCAGGCTGAAAGTGAACGTGCAAAAGCGAAAGCCGAAGCCGAAGAGGAGCGCGTGCGCGCACTCGATCCCGGCCGGCCGGCGGCGCCTAGCGGCCCCCGGCCCGCTCCCGAAGGCACGGGCAGCTAGCTCCCCAAACAGGCCTGGCGCGCGGACCCCAGAGGGTCCGCGCGGTATCATGCCGGGGTCGGAGGCGTTAGGGTGTCCTTGCTCGACGGCAAATACGAGATCATGGCCCAGCGGCCGCTGGGTGAGCGCCAGACGCTGTTCGAAGCGACCGCCCCCGACGGTACCCTGCTGAACATCGTCTGGTACGACCTGCTGTCGCCACAGGAGGGCGCTTTCGAACAGTACCGGAGGACCCTGAAGCGGCTCATGAAGAGCAGCTGGACCGCCCTCTACGACGTTGTCTCGAGACCGGGCGCCCACTACGTCGCCTGGCAGCGCCCGGCAGAAGGAAGCAGCACCGCCAAACACCAGGACCTTGCCGAACTCCTGGCCGAGCTGGGGATTCGGGTCCAGGATGCGGATATCCGCAGGAGCGAGCGCCAGGTCAAACTCTTCGGCCTGGTCTTTGGAGACCAAGCCGTCGCTCCCAACCAGCCGACCAGCGGGTCCAGGGTGCGGCCGACGCCCAAGCGCAAAGCGGCCTGGCCGGACCTCTACGACGCCCTGTTCAGCTGGGGCCTCAGCGTCCTGATGGTGCTGGTAGCCATCGGCCTGACGGCGGGAGCGTTGCGGCGAACGGCGAGTGATCGGCTGCTGATCGTTCCGGACCTGCTGGGGGTGCCGGTAAACGACGCGGCACGGGCACTCTACGATCTCGGCTTCGGGGTCGACGCCGCCGCCGTACCCGGCGACGCCACAACCGGCGGGGTGGTCCGCATCGACCCCCCGATCGGGAGTCAGTTGCGGCCGGGCCGAACCGTCCTCCTTACCTACGCCCTGGCCTCGGGCCAGCTGGCGCCCACCGAGGCGCCCCAGCTGGTCGGCCAGCGCTACCCGGATGAGGTGTCGGTGACGCTGCGATCGACGGGTCTCGAGGTTGGCCGCGTCGGCCGCATTGCGGCCGAGGTGCCCGCCGGCATCGTGATCTCGCAGGCCATCGCCGCCGGCTCTGCCCTCAGCGAGGGAGAGGCGATCGACATTCTCGTGAGCGCCGGGCCGCAATCGTCACTGACTTTCATACCCGACCTGCTCGGCTTTACCGAAGCCGATGCCCGCTACCTCGCCGAGGTGGCGGGGCTGCGCTCCGACCGCATCGTGATCGATCGGGTGCGGCTTCCCAGCGCTCTCCCCGGTACGGTGGTCAGCCAATCGCTGGCGCCGCTGCGACCCGTCGCCCAAGACGCCGTTCTGCGGCTGGTGGTCAGCGACACCCTGGTAGCCGTCTCCACCCCGGATGGCGTGCCCTCATTCATCGGTCTGCCCCGGGCGGAGGCCTTCCTCAGGGCTCAGGCTGCCGACCTGGCGGTCTCGTTCGACGAGCAGAGCGTCCCCAACCTTCCCGAAGGGGTAATCCTCCAGGAGCCAGCGCCCGGCGTGGCCGCCACCGCCATCACCCTGACGATGAACACCCATCCGGTGGCGATCCCAACCCCCGCGATAGGCGTCGAGATCCGGGCGGCCGAGCCACGCCAGGTCGCCTTTCAGTGGCCCATCGAGTCGGGCATTCCCGAGGTGACGGCCACGGTTTTCGCCACCACCCTCGAGGGAGAGACCAGCCTGGTGCAGATTCGCCGAATCCAGGGTGGCGAGACCCTCGAGGGGGTGTGGACCACCACGTCGCTGGGCCCCATCATCTTCGAGCTGATGCTCAACGATCAACCCTACGGCGTCACCCTGCGGGTACCGTAAGAGCCACGCGCCCGCCAATGTCCACCCGTTGCACGTGAGCCGAAAAAACTGAGGTATAGTAGCGCTTGGTGTTTTTTACGCCTCTGATAGTGCAGATCGAGGCAACGTCCATCCCGCAGGCCATCACCTCCCCCACCACCGGAAGGGAGATTCAGGTGCGACAGACCTTCCGCGACCTCTATCGCTACGCCCGCCGCTACCCCAGAGCGTACCTGGTAGGCATCGTGCTGCTGCTGGTAAACAGTTACTTCATCACCCTCGTGCCGGTGATCATCGGAGCGTCGATCGACGCCTTCCGCGAAAACCGCATCGACCTGAGCAATATCTGGCTCTTCGCGGGCGGTGTGATCGGGGCCGGGGTGGCGGCAGGGCTCAGCATGGTCGTGGTGCGGCGCACGATCCTCAATGCCAGCTGGGAGATCCAGTTCGACATCCGCCGAGACATGTTCGACCATTTCACCCAACTCGACACCAACTTCTTCGACAACACCCGGGTCGGCGACATGATGGCGCGCCTCACCGCCGACCTCAACGCCGTGCGGATGTTTTCCGGAGTGGCGGTGTTCCTGGGGACCAACGTGAGCCTGACGCTGGTCATCACCCTGTGGCGGATGGCACGCCTCAACGGTACCCTGACGCTGCTGACGCTGCTCATCGTGCCGTTCATCACCGTGACCTTTTTCTTCCTGCTCCGGGTCATCCACCGCCGCTACCAGAGGGTTCAGGAGCAGTTTTCGGACGTCTCGGCCATGGCCCAGGAGAACTTCAACGGCATTCGGGTGGTCAAAGGCTTCGGCATCGAGGATCGAATGATCGACGCCTTTGGCAACCTCAATGACGATTTCATCCGCCGCAACTTGGCGCTGGCCCGTGTCGACGGCCCCCTGTTTCCGCTCATGGAGACGCTCTTCGGGGTGGTCATCTCGGTGTTGCTACTGGTCGGCGGCCGCTTCGTCCTCGGCATCGGCGGAACCCTCTCGATAGGCGAGTTCTCCGCCTTCGTGCTGCTGTTCCAGGGCATCCAGTGGCCGCTCATCGGGCTGGGCTGGATCGCCAACATAGTCCAGCGCGGCGCCACCTCCTGGGGGCGGCTGAAGGAGATCCTGGCGATCGAGCCAGGCGTCACGGACGGCCCCCACACCGACCTCAGCCTCACCTCCATCAAGGGCGAGATCGAGTTCCGCAACGTCAGTCTCGAGTTCGACGGACTCAGGGCCCTCGACGACGTCAGCTTCCGCATTCTGGCAGGAGCCACCGTCGGCATCACCGGCCGAACCGGCAGCGGCAAGACCATGATCGTCAACCTGATCGCCCGGATGATCGAACCCGACAGCGGCCAGATCCTGATCGACGGCCTCGATATCAAGCAGTTCCCGATCGAGGTGCTCAGGCGCCATATCGGCCTGGTTCCACAGGAACCGTTCCTGTTCTCCGACACCCTCGCCGACAACATCGCCTACGGCATCCCCGACTCCGAAGACCGGATGGCGCGGATCCGCGAGGTGGCCGAGATCGCCCAACTCGCGGACGAGGTCTCCGAGTTTACCAAGGGCTACGACACCCTCCTCGGCGAGCGAGGAGTGACGCTGTCGGGCGGCCAGCGCCAGCGCACCGCGATCGGTCGCGCCATCATCCGCGATCCCGCGGTGCTGATCCTCGACGACGCCCTGTCGGCGGTCGATACCCAGACCGAAGCCAGGATCCTCGAGGGCCTCGAGGCGGTCGAGCGGGGGCGAACCAGCCTGCTTATCGCCCACCGCATCAGCGCCTTCCAGTCCACCGATCGCATCTACGTGCTCGACGAGGGCCGCATCGTCGAACAGGGCAGCCACGAGGAGCTGGTAGCGCTCGACGGCTGGTACGCCGACATGGACCGCCGCCAGCAGCTCGAGGCCGATCTAGAGGCGGCCTGATGGACCCGGACGCGAGCCGCCGACCGCTCACCGACATGAGCGCGGCCGACTACTCGGTCGAGGAGGCCAAGGCCGATCACCGCGCCAAACGCGCCTCCCGCCGGACCGAGCTGCGCGAGGAGGGCAACTTCGACGAGGACGGCGAGGCCTTCAAGAAGGCCTTCGACTGGCAGATCATGCGGCGCCTGCTATCCTATGTACGGTCCTACTGGCGGGTGATGCTCGGCGGCCTGACCCTGCTGCTCGTCTACAGCGCGGTAGTGCCGATCTTTCCCTATCTGATCCAGCGTGCCATCGACGACTACCTCATCGCCACCCGCGCCCCCTTCGACGCCTTGAGCAACGACGCCAAACTGCAGGGTCTGTTCACCATCGTGCTCATCTACATGGGCCTGCAGCTCGTGAACTTCGGCCTTCGCTACGGCTACACCT
The DNA here is from genome assembly GCA_963662295.1 of Trueperaceae bacterium. GTDB lineage: Bacteria > Deinococcota > Deinococci > Deinococcales > Trueperaceae. The sequence goes on along the minus strand of OY759346.1, from coordinate 1,146,687 downwards.
ATCTGATCGCCTGGCTGGGCCAGCACATCATCTACGATATTCGCAAGGAGATCTTCAGCAAGATCCAGCGCCTCCACATGGGCTTCTTCGACCGCACCCCGGTCGGCCGCCTCATCACCCGCATCACCAGCGACGTCGACGCCATCCAGATCATGATGACCGACGGCGTGATCGGGCTCATCGCCGATATCGGACTGATGGCCGGTCTGACCATCTACATGATCAGCATCAACTGGCGACTGGCGCTGGTCACGCTGGCGGTGATGCCACCCCTGTTCTGGCTGATGAACTACCTCCGCACCCGGATTCGTGACGCCTACCGGGCGGTGCGGCTCCGTACCTCGCGCTCGAACGCCTACCTGGCCGAGAACCTCGACGGCATGCGCGCGGTGCAGCTGTTCAACCGCGAGGGGCGCAACCGGCGCCGCTTCGATGAACTCAACCTGGTGCTGCTCGACGCCGACGTCGAGCAGGTGCGCTGGTTCAGCCTGTTCTGGCCTGCGGTGCAGATCACGGCGGCAGTGTCCACCGCCATGATCATCTACTTCGCCGCCGTAAGCATCGCCGGCCCGGGCTTCGGAGACGCCATCACCATCGGGGTGCTGGTCTCATTCCTGCAGTACTCGGGGCAGTTCTTCCGACCGTTGCGCGACCTCTCGGAAAAATACAACATCATGCAGGCGGCGATGGCCTCCTCGGAGCGCATCTTCAGCCTCTTCGACACCCCCGAACAGGTGATCAACCGGCCCGACCCGCTGCACTTCGATAGCCGCTTCAGGGGCGAAGTCTCCTTCGACGAGGTGTGGTTCGCCTACCAGAACGACGAGTGGGTGCTGCGCGACCTGTCGTTCACCATCGAACCGGGCGAATCGGTCGCCTTCGTGGGCCACACCGGCGCCGGCAAGACCACCATCATCAGCCTGGTATCGCGCTTCTACGACGTTCAGCGCGGCGCGATCAAGATCGACGGCGAGGACGTCCGCGACTACGACCAGGTCGAGCTGCGACGCCACGTCGGCATCGTGCTCCAAGACCCGTTCCTGTTCAGCGGCACCATCGGCGACAACATCACCCTCAGAGACGACAGCATCACCCCCGAGCAGGTGATCGAGGCGGCCACCTTCGTGAACGCCCATCCCTTCATAACGCGCCTGCCACTGGGCTACGACACCCCGGTCCGGGAACGCGGCGCCGGCTTCTCGACCGGTCAGAAGCAGCTCATCGCCTTCGCCCGGGCGCTGGTCCAGAACCCCGACATCCTGCTCGTCCTCGACGAGGCCACCGCCAACGTCGACACCGAAACCGAAGACCTGATCCAAGACGCCCTCGCCAAGCTCATGCAGGGCCGCACCTCGATCATCATCGCCCACCGCCTCTCCACCATCCAGAACGTCGACCGCATCATGGTCATGCGGAAGGGGAAGCTGATCGAGAAGGGGAACCATTTCGAGCTGCTCGAGCAAGACGGATACTATCGGAAGTTGTACGAGCTGCAGTATCAAGAGAAAAAAGAAAAATAGGAATAGGATAAGTAGAAGTAGGTTATGTGCCCCTTCAGACCCCCTTCGGGTGTCTTACGGGGTCCCGTTGAGCCTTCCCTTACGGTAAGTCTCCCCGGGGCTCTCGGAGCCAACCAAGGTTGTCTCCTCCAGCAAAAGAATAGGGAGTAACCGGGGTGTGAAGACGCTAACGGTGTCATGCCTGTTCTTCTTAACCTTCTTCTGGCGGAGGAGACTCTTTAGAGGCTCCGTAGCCCCTGAAGAGACCACCGAAGGGGGGCTCTGAAGGACCCCGGAAGAACCCGAAGCGTTAGCGTAGGGGTCTGAAGGGGCCATAAATCTACTTCTACTTTTCTGAAGGGGCCCCAAATCTTCTTATCCTACTTTTTGAACTTTCCCCAAACCTTCTACTTTTCTGGACTGTAAACGCCCCTCCCACCTTGACAGCTTTGGAAGCGACTCACTATGCTTGCTGAAACTACCTCATATTTTGAGGTATCATCCTGAAACGTCGAAAGAGGCCATGATGCGAGAGTTATCCGCAAAACAGAGGGCGGCCTTTGAAAGCCTCCGCCGCGCCTGGCGACGCCACGGCGCCCAGCCGAGCCTGCGCCTGCTGGCCACCGAGCTGGGCATCGGCTACGTGACCCTGCGGCAGCACCTGCGCGCGCTCGAAACCAAAGGGTATCTGCGCTTTCGAAGTCAGGGGCGCGGCCGTGCCCCCATCCTGCAGCTGCGCGAACGCAGCGGCATCCCGCTGGTGGGCGACATCGCCGCCGGCCCACTGAGCGAAGCCATCGCCCACCCCGAAGGCTATCTGAGCCTTCCCGGCGATGACGACCGCTTCGGCCTACGGGTCAGGGGCGATTCCATGGCCGACGCTATTCAGGACGGCGATGTGGTGATCCTGCAGCGCCAGCGCCGGCCCAAGCGGGGCGAGGTGTGCGCGGTGCGGGTCAACGGCAGTGAGGTGACCCTGAAGTACCTCGAGATGCACCGCAGCAACGCGCTGCTGAGAGCCCACAATCCCAACTACCCTCCGCTCGAAGTGCCCCTCAGCCAAATCCACATCGACGGGGTGTTCGTGGCGCTGCTACGAGGCGAAGTCATCGCCAAACTGTTCGAGGAGACGGGCGTGTAGCAGCGCCCCATGGCAAGGACAGGACGCACCCCGTTGGCTGGCGAGCTGCGGGTGCGCCCTGCGAAGACCGAAAGACCGTCAGGAGGTGGCCTTTCTGCCCTGGTATCAGTATAGCGCAACGGCCCGTTTCACCGTCCCTGTCGCGGACATGGCAGCGTCGTGATCGTGGCCCTGTCGCTCGAACCGTTCGCGCTCTGGCAAGCCCAATGGCAGGCGCCGGAGCGGGCCGGCCGGCCCCTGGTGACGACCGAGGAGGGGAGGGTGCGCCACCGCAACCGCAGCGCCGGCCGCCGGGGCATCGAGGTGGGCATGTCGCTGGCCGGGGCACGGGCCCAAGCCCCCGAGGTAGCCGTGCTCGAGGCCGCCTCGCCAACCCTGGAGAGCGCCTGGCGATCGTGGTTGACGACCTTCTGGCGCCTCACGCCGAGACTCGAGTCGGCCCGTGTGGGGCTGGCGTTTCTGGAGTTGAGTGAGCTCGAGGCCCGTCAGCTGGCCACCAACTACGGCGCTCGGGTGGGCGCCGGCAGCAGTCTCGAGCAGGCCCGCCTGCGCGCGCTTGCGGCCCACCCCGGCAAGCCCCGGCTCCGCGGACCCCTGAGCGCCCTGCCCAGCTATCTGCTGCGCGGGCTGGGGCTCGCGCCGGCCAGCGTGCAGCGGCTCCGCTGGCTCGGGGTCGAGCGCCTGGGCCAGCTCCTCGAGTGGACGCCGGCGCAGCTCGAGGCCTTCCTCGGCCCCGAAGCGCCGCCGCTGATCCGTCACCTGTTCGGGCCGTTCAGACAGCGGGTCGGGCTGTTTACGCCACCGGAGATCCTCAGCGCCCACCACGAGTTCGAGGAGGCCGCCGCCGAGCCCTATCAGATCGGCCCCACACTCGAGCGGCTCTGCCGCCGGCTGGAACAGCAGCTCGGCGACCGCGCAGGCCGGCGGCTCACGGTCCGGGCCAGCGCCCAGGGCCTCGCCTTCAACGCCAGCCGGCTCGGCAAGCACACCCTGCGGCGCTCCGAGCCGCTGCAGCGCCTGGCCGGGCTGGCGCTGGCCGACACCGGCGCGCAGCCGCTCGGCCTCGACCGACTCACCCTCGAGCTGACGGAGCTGACCCGCCCCAGCGACCAGGGCGCCCTGTGGCGACGGCGCGAGCGACTCGAGGCGGCCGTTCGTGTGGTGGAGGCACGCTTCCCGGGCGCCACCCTGCGCCTCGAAGCGCGCGACCCCCACGCCCTGGCTCACGAACACGCGTTCGCGCTGGTGCGAACCGCCGACGGCGAGGAGGTGGCAGGTGCGATCGCAGCGACGGCCGATCGAGCTCGACAGCGACGGCGACCGGCCCACGCGCTGTGAGGGCCGCCGGGTCCGGCGGGTGCTCGACCGCTGGCGCTACGGGGGGCGCTGGTGGCGGGGCGAGGCGCCCCGAGACTACTGGCTTCTCGAGCTCGAGGACGGCTCGGTGAAGGAGGTCTACCGCTCGGAGGGGAGGTGGATGCTGTCGCGCATCGTCGACTGACCGCGCTGCTCAACAGCCACTCGTTCTTCTCCTTCGGCAGCGCCGCCAGTAGCCCCAGCCGGCTGGTCGAGCGGGCCGCCGAGCTGGGCTACCGCCACCTCGCCCTCACCGATCGGCTCGGCGTCTACGGCGCCGCCGAACTGTTCCGGGCCGCGCGCCGCCACGACGTCAACGCCCTGATCGGCGCCACCGTTCCGCTCGAGGTCGAAGGGGAGCGCTACCCGCTGGTGCTGCTGGCCGGCTCGCGGCGCGGCTACCGGACCCTCAACAGCCTGCTGAGCGCGGCCCACGCCGAGGAGCCGAAAGGGGTCACGCTGCCGATGCTGAGCGCCCACCCCAGCGATCTCCACGTGCTCACCGGGGGGCGCAAGGGCTTCCCTACGCGGCTGCTCGGGCAGCGGCGGGTGCGCCAGGCCGAGCGCCTGCTGGCTATCCTCAAGGAGATCTTCCACGATCGCCTCTGGGTTCAGCTCTATTTCGACCACTACCCCCGCGACGCCCAGCGCGCACGGGCCCTGCGCGCCTTCGCCCGGGCGCAGCGGCTGCCGGTGGTCGCGGCCCCCGAGGTCCGCTACACCACCCCCGACCTGTACCCGCTCTACGACGCCCTGGTGTGCGCCCGGCTCGGCATCACCGTCGACGACCCCCACCCCGACCGCCCCCAGAACGACCGCCAGGCCATCCCCCCGCCGGACGCGCCGCCCCTGCCCTTCCCCGAAGCCATCGACAACGCCGAGGCGCTGGCCGAAACGCTCACCTTCGAGCTGCTGCCGGAGCGCCTGACCCCACCCAGCGCCAGCGTGCCGGCCGGCCTCACCCCCGATCAGCATCTCGAGGAGCGCTGCCTCGAGGCGCTGGTCGAACGCTACGACGGCGAGCCGCTATTGCGCGCGCGCCTGCGGCTCGAGCAGGAGCTTGTCACCCTCAAGGCGCTCGGCCTGAGCAGCTTCTTCCTGACCGCTGCCGAGGTCACCGACTTCTGCCGCTCGCGCGGCATCCTCGCCTCCGGGCGCGGCTCTGCCGCGGCCAGCGTCATCTGCCACCTGCTGGGCATCACCAGCACCGACCCCATCCGCCACGACCTGCTGTTCGAGCGTTTCCTCCACACCGGCCGCAGCACGATGCCCGACATCGACGTCGACATCGGCTCCGCCCGCCGCGACGAGGTGCTCGCCTGGGTCGAGCGCCGCTTCCCGCAGGAGGCGATGGTCTGCAACCGCATCAGCTACCGGCTGCCGCTCGCCCTCCAGGACGTGGGCCGCGCCCTGGGCGTGCCGCCCCACCTGCGCAACGAGCTGACCCGCGCCCTGGGCCGCGACTACCGGGGGCTCAGGCCCCACCGCGCAGCCGAAGCCCGCAAAGTGTTCGACGAGGTGCTGGGCGACGCCCCCGTCGCCCAGGTGCTGATCGATCTGCTCGCCGGGATGGAGCGAGGCTTCGTGCGCCACGTCGCCCCCCACTCCGGCGGGGTGGTGCTGTCGCAGCACCCCATCAGCCACTACTCACCGGTGGAGCGCTCGAGCGGCGGCATCCGCCTGCTGCAGTTCGACAAGGACGACGCCGAGGCGTTGGGGCTCATCAAGCTCGACCTGCTGGGGCTGCGCATGCTGGCCGCCCTCGAGCGCTGTCGCGAAGAGGTACACCGCAGCGAAGGGCTGTGGCTCGAGCTGCACGAACTGCCCGACGACCCCCGGGTGTGGGACTCGATTCGCGAGGGGGACACCATGGGGCTCTTTCAGATCGAGAGCCCCGGCCAGGTCCGCATGAGCGTGCAGATCCAGCCCCGCACCCTGGTCGACCTGGCCCACCAGATCGCGCTCTTTCGACCCGGCCCCATCCAGTCGGGCACCGTCCACCCCTACGTGCGCCGCCGCCAGGGCCGCGAGCCCGCGCGCTACCCCCACCCCACGCTGCGCCCCCTGCTCGAGAAGAGCCACGGGGTGATCCTGTTCCAGGAGGACGTGCTACGGGTGGCCGTCCACTTCGCCGGCTTCAGCTGGCTCGAGGCCGAACGCTTCCGCAAGAAGGTGTCCAGCTACGAAGAGGACGCCGAGATCGCCCACGAGCGGGCCGCCTTCGTGGCCGGAGCCAGGCGTACCGTAGACGCCAGCGAGTCGGAGGCGCTCGAGGTCTTCGGTATGGTCTCGCAGTTCCGGGGCTACGGCTTCTCCGAGAGCCATGCCCACGCCTTCGCGCTGCACACCTACACCTCTGCCTGGCTCCGCCTCCACTACCCCGCCGAGTACCTGGCGGCGATCCTCACCGAGCAGCCCGGCATGTGGTCGCGCGCCACCCTGCGCCAGGAGGCCAAGCGCTGGGGCGTGCCCTTCGCACGGCTCGACATCAACCGCTCCGGCATCAGCTACGCGGTCGCCTGGGACGGCGACCGCAAGCGCCTCCGCCCGCCCCTGACCGCCGTGACCGGCGTCGCGCGCGAGGCCGCCAACGAGATCATCCTCGAGCGCCTCCGCGGCGGGCCCTTCGATGGAATCGCCGACCTCTACGAGCGCCTCACCCTGGCCCGCGACACCCTCGAGGCGCTGGCCCGCGCCGGCGCCTTCGATCGCCTCCAGCAGCGGCGCGACGCCCTCTACACTGTGGGCGCGCTGGCGAGGCTCCAGCCGGCCGGGGTGACGCCGCTCCTGCGCGGCCTCCCGCCCACACCCCCGCTACCCGAACTGGCCCTCTGGGAGCGGGTGGTGTGGGATCACGACAACAAGGGCATGAACGAGCAGGGCATCCACCCCATCGACCTCATGCGCCACCGGCTGCTGGGCCTGGGGGCCACCCCCCTGCAGCGCCTGCGAGACGGCGCCGTCCGCACCGCCGGCCTGGTCGTCTCCAAGCAGAAACCGCCCACCGCCAGAGGCTACGCCTTCTTCGTGCTCGAGGACGGCCCCCACCGCCTGCAACTGGTCATCGAACCCGAGCTGTGGGAGCGCGAACGCGAGACGCTGCGCGACGCGCCGGTGCTGCTGGCCGAGGGCGACCTCTACCGCGAGGGGCGGGCGCTGTGCCTGCGGGCGAACCGGGTGTGGGGGCTGGCGAGCGCGGTCCGGGGGAGGGGATATCACTATGGGCGCTGATCGAAGGTCTGGGTCCTGATCGTCAGGTAGAGCGGAAAACGGACGTTTTTGCCTGTATATCAGCTTCGGCTGCGCTTAGCTGGCACGGCATCGAGCAACGCCTCGAGGGTCATGCCTTTGCCCTGTTCCCAGGTGGCCGAGAACACCTCATCACCCAGCGCCTCACGGGCCGACCCGATCGCAGCGTCTAGCCTATCGCGCCTATCGGGCGGCATGGGTACTCCCTTCGCTTCCCGTAAAGCCTCAGCGGCACCCAAAAGATGAACCGCGCGCTCCGCGTGTCCTTCCTTCGATGCGACCAGCGCCAGGCTCTCCAGGCACTCCGCAATCCCGCGCGTGTTCTCTACCTCCCGGAAGATCGCTAGGCTCTGCGCAAACAGCGACCGGGCTGCAGCATGATCCCCCTCCGCCTCGGCCAACGCTCCAAGGTTCTGGAGAGAGATGGCGATCCCGTGCCTGTCTCCCAACTTCCGCACGATGCCTAGGCCCTCTTCGGCCAGGGACAGAGCAGCGGCGTAATCCCCCTCTGCCTGGGCTATCTCCGCGAGGTTGTTGAGTACCCACGCTACCGTGAGGTACTCTCCTGACTCCCGCCTCATCGCCAGACTCTGCTCAAAGAGCGAGCGCGCCTCAATGAGATCCCCCTCCGCTCGGGCTACACTCCCAAAGTGATTCAGAGAATAGGCGAACGCCCCCCTGTCTCCCAACTCCCGCCTTATCGCCAGGCTCTGTTCAAACAGGGACCGTGCCGCAGTGGTATCCCCCTCCGCCAGGTCTATTCTTCCTAGGTCGTTGAACAAGTACGAGATCCCCCAGTCGTCTCTCAACTCCCGCCTTATCGCCAGGCTCTGTTCGGCCAGGGACCGGGCTGCAGCGAAATCCCCTTCAACCCTGGCTAGAGTTCCTAATCCCTTGAGATTCGCGGCGATCCCGGGTTGGTCTTCAAGCTCCCTCTGAATGGTTAGGCTCTGTTCGAACAGGGAGCGTGCAGTAGCGAAGTCCTGCTGCACCGACATGGCGAAACTACCCATTACAGCGGTTCTCAGAATGAGTGATTGGTGACTCCGGCATGCTCAAACCAACCCAACACATCCCCCAACGACACCGTCGATAGCGCAGCCGCGATCGCAGAGTCCAACGCTCCCCTCGTCCTCGCCCCCACAGCTTTCACGAACGCCTTTATCTTCGAAAAAGCCAACTCAATGGGGTTGAAGTCCGGACTGTACCCAGGCAACAACACCAACTCGCACCCCCTCGCCTCGATCGCCTCCCGCACCTCCGGTTTGCGGTGCACCCCCAGCTGATCCATCACCACGATCTGCCCCGGCCTCAGCTTCGGAGCGATGACCTGCTCGATGTACGCTAAAAACGCCACGCCATCCACCGCTCCGGTCAACGTCATCGCGTCACCCACACCCTCATCGAGACTGATCGCTGCAACGAGGCTGGTGTTCTCCCCACGGTTCTTCGGCACCCTACCCACGGCACGTTGTCCACGTGGGGCGTAGGCGTAGGGCAGGGTCATGGCGACGTTGAAGCCGCTCTCATCGACGAACACCAACCGGTGCGGGTCAATACCTCTGATCCAAGCCAGGAACCTCCACCGGGCCTCTGGATTCTGTTCACTCGCGTAGATCGTCTTTTTTTTCTCGTCGATCCCAATCTCTGTACCCAGCGGCACATGGTCGCTCTGCTGATGCGGACGCCGGTTCTCTCCAAGAAAAGGTCGCAGCGCTGGTCGTGGGTGAGGTCGTTGCTGATGAGGCTCTGCTCAACCCATGCCTGGTGCTCATGGAGGGCGCTGGGGCGGCCCGGGGAGGTTCTGGGGGTGAGATCTCCACTTTGGCGGTAGCGGCGGAGGTAGCGACTGACGGTGGCGGTTCCAACGTCGAACGTGTCTGCGGCTTCATGGAGGGTGTAACGCTTGTGTAGGACGGCGTTTACGATGCGTTCTCGGAGGTCGGTAGAGTGCGCCATGCCTCAGCATGAAGCACGATCACTCAATGCGCAACCCGCTGTATATTGAGCGCTTCGGAGATCCCCCCTTTGTCTCCCAGTTCTCGTGAGATCGCCAGGGCTTCCTCGCTCAAGGAGCGTTCCGCAACCTGATCCCCCCAGCTTGCCAAGCCCCCAAGGAGCACTCGAGCGCGCTCCTTGGAACGCTCCTGGGCGCTCGGGTGGGACAGGGTTCGCTCACTCCACTCCTGACCAAGCCGGAAGTAACTCCGTCTCCCCCAGAAGTCTCCTAAGGCACCTCCCACCATCCTCAAGGCGTCCAGGCCTCGGTTGTTGTCTAACAACCACTCCAACGCCGCCTGCAGGTTCTCATGTTCCTCCTCGAAACGATCCAGCCAGACCAGATAGTGCTCACCCCGAATGTGGGGGCTGCTCTCCTCAGCCAACCCCAAGAAGAACATCGCGTGCCTCTCCAGGGATTCCGCTTGCTCGTCGGGTTGCTCAGCGAGTTTCTCGCGCGTGTACTGCAGGACCAACACGTGACGACTGAAACGCCCGCTCGACTCGCGCCGCACGAACCCCTTATTGACGAGGGCGAGAAGCAGCGGCAAGCCGACGTCGGCAACCGTCCGCGCCGCTTCCTGGGTGAAGCCGCCCCGAAAGACCGATATCTTCCTCGTGGCGGACCTCTCACCTTCGGAGAGCCGCTCCCACGAACCCGCGAACACCCCTCGGATGCCCCGAAAGCGAACGGGCAGGTCGTGCTCTTCGGTCTCCAGAAAATCCAGGGCGCGCTCGAGGTGCGGCACGATCTCCCGAGCGGAGAGCACCCGCAGCCAGCTGGCTGCGAGCTCGATGGCGAGCGGCATACCCTCGACCAGGCGGCAGATGCCGACCGCGGCAGCGAGGCCCCCATCGTTCCAGCTAAAATCCGACCTGGCCCTCCTGGCAGCCTGCGCGAACAGCTCGAGGGCATCGAACTCCTGCAGCGCCTCGGAGGCCTCGTCGGGCACGTTCAGCCCGGAAAGATCGACGATGTGTTCGGGGTGCAACTTCAACCTCTCACGGGAGGTGGCCAGCACCTTGCTCCCCGGCGCGGCCGCGAGGATATCCGCGATAAGGCCCACCCCATCGAGAAGATGCTCGAGGTTGTCGAGCACCAGCAGCATCTCCTTGTCGCGCAGGTAGCCGAGCAGCTGCTCCTCGGGTTCCCGGTTGCCGGAGAGCTGGATGCCCAACGCCACAGCCAGGGTGGTCGCCATTCGGTTGCTCGCGGTCACGTCAGCGAACGAAACGAAGTGGGCGCCGTTGCGGAAGATGGGGTCGAGCCTCCGGCCTACCTCGATCGCCAGCCGCGTCTTGCCCATGCCGCCGGGCGCAACGATCGTGAGCAGCCGGCAGGCTGAATCGGTGAGCTGCGCGGCGAGCGCATCGATCTCGCGGGCTCGTCCGACAAAGGGTGTCGTCGGTGTCGGCATCGTCAATCTCGACCTGGGTCCCGTCTCTCTCTCCCCCATGGCGGCCTCGAGCGGCTGTTCCTCGCGGATGTGGAGGGCTAGATGAAGGGTCTCCTGTTCGGGCTCGACCCCGATATCATCGTGGAGCAGCTCCGCGAACGTATCGAACAGCGCGAGCGCCCGGTGGCGGTCGCCGCTCCGGTAGAGGGCGCCCATGAGGCGCCTCAGCGCAACCTCGTCGAAGGGATCGGCCCGGTGGACGCGCTGCAGCAGCTCGGCCGCCTGGGTGTAGCGCCGGGCTCGCACAAACCCGTCTGAGCAGCGCAGCGCCGCCTCGCGCCACGCGGTCGCCAGCTCCCGGCGTTCCTGCTCGAGCCAGCCCTCGTACTCGGGCATTCGGCGGGCCCGGAAGCCCTCCAGGAGATTTCCTCGATATTGTTGCGCGGCTTCGCACCAGCGGCCGTTGGTGATGTGGTCGCGGAAGGTCTCGACGTCGCTGGACACCTGCCAGCGAACCCGGAAACGCTCGCTCTCGAGATCTGCAGCGAAGGGTCGCTCGTGCACGGTCTCGTACACGCGTTGCTTCAGATTGTCCTGGGCATTCTTCTGAGGCGTGTCGGGCCACAGCAGGTAGAGCAGGTCTTCGCGTTCCACCCAGCCTCCCTGGTAGGCGAGGTAGTAGAGCAGCCCCGAGGTCTTCCCCGCCGGGACCTCGAGCCATTCGCCCCGGTAGCCGATGGCGGGTGTGCCCAGCAGCCTGACGCTGACGTCCACGCCTCATTCTAGGCGGAGCGGGGGATCGGCGCCGGCGTCCCGGCCCGATCCCCCACTTCATCACTCCACCACTCCACTCTGACCGCTTAGTTCATGAGCCTGAATTCAACCTCGAACGTCACCCCGCTTACCGGGTCGAAGCCGAGGGTCCGCTTCATCACCTCGCCGCGGGCACCCAGGTAGCGCCCAGTGCCACCGGTGATGGGACGCGTGTAGGGGAGGTTCACGTCCGCCAGTTCGATCCCGTCGGTGATCAAGGTCTCCGCGCCCGGAACGTCGCCGAACTCGTACACTTCCGTGGCAACCACCCACACGCCGCTCTCGGAGTGCGCAGCGTCTCCTACCTGGACGCCGGTGCAGTACCAGGTTCCCAGCACCTTGTCGGGGAATTCGGGGCTGCCGTCCTCCAGAATCCCAGTGCTTCCGTTCAAGGTTCCCGTCGGGTAGATGTAGCCCTGTGTGATGAAGAAGTTGCCGTGGGCGGGGAAGCCGTCTTCGAACACCGGGGCGTCGTCGAAGGTGAAGGTGAAGCCGTTTTCGGCCACCTCGAAGGTGAGCGTCTCCGCGCCCGCCTGAGCGGCAGCGGGGGTGCTCAGCTGGACGAGGAGCACCGCAATCAGGCGGGGAAGCCGTCTTCGAACACCGGGGCGTCGTCGAAGGTGAAGGTGAAGCCGTTTTCGGCCACCTCGAAGGTGAGCGTCTCCGCGCCCGCCTGAGCGGCAGCGGGGGTGCTCAGCTGGACGAGGAGCACCGCAATCAGGAACCCCGCGGCTATGGTTGCGACGATGCCTTGGACGAGTCGTTTTGTCATCATGTACTTCTCCTTTCGTTCGAGGGAGCGCGCGCGTCCCTCGCCGGTCACCCTAGGAGAGGGCCCGTAATGTCAGCGTCATGTTGCCGGCACCCCCACCTGTCGATTCTGGATGCCCACTTCAAAAGGTCATGGCAGCAGACCGAATGGCGTTGGGAGGGCTTGGCGCGGTGGCAAGCGAGCTGTCCATCTATAAGGGGCCGCGGCCGCGGTACCCTCACCTGTGCGCTACCCCTACCTCCTCTTCGACGCCGACCACACCCTCTACGACTTCGACCGGGCCCAGGATCACGCCTTGGAGAGAACCCTGCTCGATCTGCACGGCGACTTCGAACCTGAGCACGCCGAGGTCTACGACGAGGTGAACCGCCGCTTGTGGCTCACCTTCGAGCGGGGCGAGATCGCCCAGCAGGAGATCAAGCTGCGACGCTTCGAACACTTCGTCGAGCGGCTCGGCCTGCCGCTCGATCCCGGTGAACTGAACGCCCGCTACCTCCAGCGGCTCTCCGAGGGGCAATTCCTGCTCGACGGAGCGCTCGAACTGGTCGCGGAGCTGGCGGGCAAACGCACGCTCCTGATCGTCACAAACGGGCTCCGCGAGGTGCAGCGGCCGCGCTTCACCGCCTCCCCCATCGCCGAATACCTGGCGGGGATCGTGGTCTCGGACGAGATCGGTATCGCCAAGCCGAATCCGGGGATCTTCGACGTCGCCCTGGAAGCGCTAGGGGGTCCCGCCAAAGAAGGTGTGCTGATGATCGGCGACAGCCTACAGCGGTTCTCATAATGAGTGAAGTTGGATTCCGGCATGCTCAAACCACCCCACCACATCCGAAAGCTCCACCGTCAACAACGCAACCGCAATCGCAGAGTCCAACGCTCCCCTGGTCCTCGCTCCCAGGCGCTTCACGACCCCCTTGATCTTCGAGAAAGCAAGCTCAATCGGATTCAGGTCAGGACTGTACCCAGGTAAGAACACCAACTCACACCCGCGAGCCTCAATGGCCTCCCGAACCTCCGGTTTCCGATGCACCCCCAACTGATCCATCACCACGATCTGTCCCGGCCTGAGCCTGGGAGCGAGGATCTGCCTGATGTACGCCAAGAACGCGTCACCATCCACCGCCCCAGTCAACGTCATCGCGTCACTCACGCCCTCATCGAGACTGATGGCTGCGACCAGGCTGGTGTTCTCCCCCCGGTTCTTCGGCACCCGACCCACAGCCCGCTGTCCCTTTGGGGCGTAGGCGTAGGCGAGAGTCATGGCGAGGTTGAAGCCGCTCTCATCAATGAACACCAACCGCCTCGGGTCGATCTGCTGGATCCAGGCTAAGAACCGCCACCGGGCTTCTGGATTCTGTTCACTGGCGTAGATCGTCTTTTTTTCTCGTCGATCCCATTCTCTGTACCCAGCGGCACATAGTGGCGCGGCTGATGCGGATGCCGGTCGTCTCGAACAGAAGGTCGCAGCGCTGATCGTGGGTGAGGTCATTGTTGATCAGGTGCTGCTCAACCCAGGACCGGTGCTCATTGAGGGCGCTGGGGCGGCCTGGGGAGGTTTGTGGGGTGACGTCACCTTGTTGGCGGTAGCGATGGAGGTAGCGCTCGACGCTGCTTTTGCTCACGTTGAACGTCTCTGAACCGTACTGGGTTTCGTGGAGACTCTGCTCTCACGCGGCCAGCCTGGGCATGGCCTGCGCTTGAGTGTACGCCATCTCGAAGTCCACGGGACTGACGTAATCGAGCGAAGAGTGCAACCGCCGACAGTTGAACCACCTCACCCACCGCATCGTCGCCGTCTCCACCTCCTGCCTCGAGCACCAACTCGTCGACCTGGCGTGGATCAGCTCGCTCTTGAACAAGCCGATCGTGCTCTCCATCAACGCATTGTCATACGCCGTGCCCACCCGACCGATCGAACCGTTCACGCCATGATCGAGCAACTTCTGGCTGAACGCCAGACTCGTATATTGACTGCCGGCATCCGAATGATGAATCACGCCGTCAGCAACGAACCGCCGATCGGTTCGACGCCGGACGCTCACAGCCTGCTCCAGAGCCCTCATCACCAGCTCGCTGCTCTTACCGGTACTGACCGTGAAACCCAGGATGCGCCTCGAGAAGCCGTCCTGCAGGAACGACACGTACACCCACCCTTCACGAGTGAGCACGTGCGTGAAGTCCGCCACCCAAACGATGTCGGGCGCATCTTGGAACCAGTCTCGCCTCACCAGATCCGGCGAGCTGACGCCGCTAGGCGTTGGGATGGTCGTGCGGACCTTCCTTCTTCGTGTCATGCCCTTCAAGCCCGCGACTCTCATCAGGCGCGCCACCTGGTCACGCCCAACGTCGATACTCTCGTGCTGGAGGGCGTGCCATACCTTACGGACGCCGTACACACCAAAGTTCTCGCGGTGCACCCGATGAATGACCTCCAGGAGACGCTCATCGGATTGCTGGCGAGCGGATGCTTGCCGCTTCTTGGCTGCGTAGTACGTGCTCGGGGCGATCGGCACGTTGTGGTCCCGTAGGACACGGCAGATCGGCTCGACCCCGAACAGGTTCTTATACGCGTTGATGTAGGCGACCATCACTTGAGTCGGCGGTCGAGCTCCGCGGCCGCGAAAAACGCGCTGGCTGTCTTGAGGATCTCGTTGGCTCGTTTGAGTTCGGCTACTTCCTTCTTGAGGGCCTTGATCTCCTCACGCTCTGTGGTTGTCAGGCCTGGCTTGTCACCAGCGTCGATGCGGGCTCTGTCTACCCAGCCGCGCATGGTGTCGACCGGGATGCCGGTTAGGTCATGCAGGCGCCGATAGGAGGCTGAACGTGATTCGTGCGGCGCTTCTTCTCGACGCTCCATGAACATGCGGATGACTCGATCTTTGGTTTCTTGGTCGTAACGGGTCATGCTCCATTCTCTCCTTTCGAGGGAGAACGGAGCCTCCATCAAACCCAGGGCGGTTCAGTCTTCTGGAGGGTCATTCCTTTGTTGAGGACGGTATCCACGATGCGTTCGCGGAGGTCGGTGGAGTAGGACATGCTTCAGCATGCAACAACGTCCTCATTCCGCAACCCGCTGTAAGCTCGGACATGCGCGGAGGGATCGACTACGGGATCGACACCTGCTGGTTCAATCCCGAGGGCAAGGAGAACGGGTTGAGGCTGCCGATTACTTATGAGGTGAGAGACTACGACGCGCTCGTACGGCTCCTGGATAGGGAGTCCAAAAAGGATAAGTAGGGGAAACTTCAGAAAGAGGATGTTTTGGGGCCCCTTCAGACCCCTACGCTAACGCTTCGGGTTCTTCCGGGGTCCTTCAGAGCCCCCCTACGGTGGTCTCTTCAGGGGCTACGGAGCCTCATAGAGTCTCCTCCGCCACAAGAAGGTTAAAAGGAACAAGCCAACCCGTTAGTGGCTTCACACCCCGGTTATCCCAAAGTATCTGCTGGAGGAGACTCATGCAATGAGGCTCCGAGAGCCCCGGGGAGACTTGCCGTAGGGAAGGCTCAACGGGACCCCGTAAGAACTCCGAAGGGGGTCTGAAGGGGCCCCAAACCTTCTACCTCTTATGTTTCACCTTCCCCAAACCCCCTCCTCCCCTCTCCTTTCCTTTCCTTATCCTTAGAGCCTCACATCCACCCTCTCCTCTTCTTCTCCGTACTCCCCGAACAGCTCCCTCAACATCCTCAAATTCTTCAACGCATGCCCCTTGGTCGTGTTCTGCATCATCAGGTAGACCTGCGTCAGCGCGTCCTGATGCTCCAAGATGGCCTGCACCCAGTAACGCAACTCGTCGGGGGTGTAGAGGTAGTCGTGACGCTCCGAGGCGCTCTTCCCGTCCCACCACTTCTCCTTGTTGCGGCCGTGTAGGCGCAGGTAGGCGATCTCGGTGGTGTGGTGGAAGTTCGAGCTGGGCAGCCCCCGCAGCGGTGGGTAGTCGACGCTCACCCAGGTCAGGCCCGCGCGCCGGAAGGCCTCGCGGACGTCGCCCTGGTCCCACGAGCCGTGGCGGAATTCGACCGCCAGGGTCTCCCCCGCCAGGGCGTCGGCCAGCTCCTTGAGGTAGAGGCGGTTCTTGGGAGTGCGGTGGAACGCGTAGGGGAACTGGAGCACAAAGGGGCCGAGCATGCCGACGTCGCGCAGCGGCTGCACCGACTCCTTGAGGCGCGCGATCATATCGGGGTCGAGCTTGCGCTCGTGGGTCAGCGACTGGTGGGCCTTGATGGCGAAGCGCACCCGCCCGCCCGACTTGGCTACCATCCCCTCGAAGGCCCGGATGCCGGGGATGGCGTAGAAGCTGCTGTTGAGTTCGACGGCGTTGAAGTGCTGGGCGTAGAGCTCCAGGTACCTGTTGGATTTGGTGCCCTCGGGATAGATGAGGCCCAGCCAGTCGTTGTTGGAGTAGCCGCCGGTGCCGAGGTAGAGCTCCATAGTGCTTACTCTACCTCCGGCTAGAGCACGAAATCGTCCGCCGTCAGCGCATACAGCGAGGCCGTGACCTGGACCTCGCCGGTGGCCTCGTCGACGGTGGTCTCGAGGCTGCGGATCTTCACCTGAACCGGCTGGCGGATCCCCATGCGCGACTGATCGACCGTCACCAGGCCCTCGAACAGCACCACCTCCTGGGTCTCGTAGATGGCGAGCAGCTCCTCGAGGCGCGCTACGTCGGTGAGGTACCACAGCCCTTTGATCTGGAGTTTTTCGGGGGAGCGGACGACATGGAGCTCACCGAGGCCGGGGATGGAGTGCAGGGTGGAGGTTTCCACGGTCTCTAGGTTATATCGAAGTCCCCAAGGGGCGGCCACATACAGCGCCTCGGCAAGGTGCACGGCGACTACTCGACCTACAACCTGCTGTGGTACCGGGAGCGGGTGGTGGCCATCGACTTCCCGCAGATGGTCGTGGCCCACGAGAGCCCGCGGGCGATCGAGCTGCTGCGCCGCGACCTGGAGAGCCTGTGCCGATCGTTCCGGCGCCTGGGGGTGCGGCGGGACCCGTCTGACCTGTGGCGGGGGGTGGTGGGCGAGCTGCCGAGCTAGCCCGCCCCACTACCCGGTTCGGCTCAAGGTGAGCGACAGCGAAGAGGGTTTTCTGGCGGAGCTGCGCGAGCCCCTCGGTCTCGGCTAAGGCTGATCGTCGCGGGGCCGCTCGTCGGTCGGCCGCTCATCGGTCGGCTTCTCGTCACTCGGCTGCTCATCGCGGGGCCGCTCGTCGCGCGGTTGCTCGTCGCTCGGCTGCCCGTCGTGCTCGAGCGTAAACCGCTCCAACTGCTGGGCGTCGAGCCGCCGTACCGGCCCCTGGACCACCGCCGTCAGCCAGCCCTCGAGCGCCGCGCGGGGTAGCGGCCCCAGGGCGCTGACGGTCACTCGGCGGAGCGAGCGGCTTGCCAGATAGGGGCGGTCGGGAACCTGCCGCTGGCGCGGATAGACCAGCAACACGGTGCCGTTGAGGCCGTCCCAGAGGGTGAGCCGCAGCCCCTGGATGGCGCCGTCGCCGAGCCGGGTGCGCTCGAGGGCGACGGGCACGAAGCCGGGCGGGAAAGCGTCGCCCAGAAGGATGCGCTCGGCGTTGCGTTTGACGACCGGGTTCGATTGGGGTGCGGTGATGTGCCGCGGCGCATCGAAGGGCTGCACGCGGTCGACGCGCAGGTAGCGCCCCTCGGCCAGCAGGGCGCCCTCGGCGTCGCGCTGCTCGTAGGCGAGCCGCAGGCCGCTGTCGGCATCGACCCAGAAGGTCCAGTTGGGGCTGAAGCCGTTGCGGGGGAGGAAACTGAGCACCACCGCTTCGCGGCCGGCGACGAAGTCGCGGCCGGTGATGGCCATCTCGAAGTTGTGACCGACCAGCTCCGGGGTCACGCCGGATGGGTGACGGAAGTGATCGGCGGCGCCGGAGAGCGGCTCCGGCCAGCGCACCGCTTCGCGCAGCTCGCCGATGAAGGCATGGCTCTGCTCGGCTTGCAGCATGCGGGCGAAGAGCTGCTGCGCCGGGGTCGGCTGGGCCAGGGCGAGACCGAGCAGCAACGCCGCGGCGGCGAGCAGGACACGCACCAGGCCGCTCATTGGTTGAGCTCCTCGGAGGGCTCGCCCAGCGACAGCACCGCTTCGGAGTACTGACCGAAGAGGTCGGCGCTGGTCAGGGTGGGCGCGGGCGTCGGCCACAGCAGCACCACCGCCACCACCACCCCGGTGACGACCGGCACCAGGGCCGGCCACCAAGCGCCCCAGCGGCTGCGCGGGCTGCGGCGCAGCCGCGCGCGGATGACGTCGGCGGCGGCCCGATCGGCCTCGTCGACGCGCAGTTCGTTGGAGAGGCGTTTGAAGGCGTTGAGCTCGGCCCGCAGTTCGGGGTCCTGCGCCAGCGCCGCTTCGACCGCGGCCAGCTCTTCGGGGGTCAGCTCCCCATCCACATAAGCGCTGAGTTGATCGCGCATGGTCATGGTCTCACTCCGGCGCTCTCCAGCGCCGCCTTGAGGAGTCGGCGGGCGCGGGCGATGCGGCTCTTGACGGTCCCCTCCTGAAGCCCCAGCACCTCGGCGATCTCGCTGTAGCTGAGACCCGAGTACTCGCGCAGCCCCAGTGTCTCCCGGAACTCGTCGGGGAGCGCCCGAAAGGCGCTGTCGATCTGCTCGCGGACGATGTTGGCCTCGAGCACCTCGTGCGGTCCGGGACGATTGCCGGCGACCTCGCGCAAGGGCAGGTGCTGGGGCTGCTTGGGGCCCAGGCGGCGGCAGCGGTTGATGACGATGGTGTGGAGGTAGGTCGAGAAGCTGGCTGCGCCGCGGTAGTTGCGGAGGCTCTTGAAGGCGGCCAGCAGTCCATCCTGGACCACGTCGGCAGCCAGATCGTCGCCCACCATGCGGCGCGCCACCGCGTGGAGCCGGGGGGCGTAGCGCTCGACCAGCGCGTCGAAGGCGTCGGGGTCGCCGTACTTGGCGGCGGCCACCAGCTGGGCCTCGTCCCCCTCGTCGCGCGCCTGCCGCCAGAAGCGGAGACGGGTCAGGAGGACCCACCATCCGGTGGGTCCTCGTCTCAGGGGAAGCGAGATGGTCACGTTCTCAAGCTTACTCGGCGTAGTCGACGACCACAACGACGGGCAGCAGGGTGTCGGTGTAGCTGTACAAGAAGGCGTCGCCGTCCAGGGTGAGATCGATGGTCTTGGTGTAGTTGAGGGCGTGGATGAAACCGAGGTGACGTCCCAGGCGGGCGTCGCTATCGATCTCGAGGAAGCCGTTGTAGCTGTCGTCGTCGGCCGTGGGATCGGGATCGACGCCGTTGTCGTTGAGCACCGACTTGGGCCGGAAGTGCCGGCCGCGGGCCACCACCAGGTGTGCGTCGCTGGTATCGACCTCGAGGAGCTCGACCGTCAGCACGTTGGCGTCGGTGCCGGCCAGCAGCGGATCGGGGCTGACCGACCAGCTGTCGACGGTGGCGGCGAAATCGCCCTGAGTGAAGGCCGTCGAGGAGACGCTGGTCACGTGCCACTCGCCGCGCCACTTCTCAGCGGTGATGGTGATGGTGCCGGTCATGTTGATCGCCTTCTCGCCCACCAGCTCACGGGGGGCGGAGAGATCCGGGTAGATCTTCCACAGTTCGGCCACGCCGGTGATGCTGATCTCGACCTCGGCCACGGCGCTGATCGGGTCGCTATTGTAGTCGATGGTGATGGTGGCAGCCTCGCGCTGGCGGGCCATGTTCTTGCGGTAGATGACGATGAACGGATTCACCGACTGGCTGCTCAGAGCGGCGCTCGAGGCGAGATCGATGCCGTCGTCGTTGGCATCGGCCGCGAACGCTTCATCGACCGCCGCGAGGATCGCCTGCTGAGCAACAGCCTCCTCGTTCGGGGAGAGGGCGGTGCTGCAGGCGGCAAGGAGCAACAGCAACACGGTGAGAGCGGAGAGGGTACGAAGGGTCTTCATGACAAATCCTCCTCTAGGATAGAGAACCGGAACCCCTTGGCCTTTTCCGGTTCGTTACCCCCTTAGAGTCGGGTCGCCGGAAAAAGTTCCCGGGCTGCCGGGCCGAGGTGGCTCACGAACCCAGGAAAGCCCATTGACATCGCATCTTTTGAGGCTACATACTGACCCCGAAGGGGGTGATGTCCCATGTTCGGCATCCGGTTGAACGCACCCATCACCCTGCGGATGAGACACCGATGATGTGACGCAGCCGTGGGGTTCGGCGCCAGACGCCGAGTAAGGAGTCCTTTGTGACGACCCCGCGGAGGTTTTTTTGAGCGACGACGAACATTGGGAAGAGTTCGAGGAGAGCTTCAGCAAACGTAAGGACCGCCGCCGCCCTCAGGGCCGCCGGAGCGTGAGCGAGATGAAGGTCGCCCCCGAGGCGGCGCGCTCGAGCGCCGACACCTTCGAGGATGCCGGCCTGCAGGCCCTCTATGAGCGCGGGTTGCTGAGCGACCTGCAGCATCAGCTCAAGAGCGGCAAGGAGGCCACCGTCTATGTGGCAGAAGGGCCCGAGGGGCTGCTGGTCGCCAAGGTGTATCGCGACGAGACCAATCGCGCCCTCAAGGACGACAGCATCTACCGGCTGGGGCGCTTCATCTCCAACAGGCGCGTCAACAAGATCCTCAGTCAGAGCAGCCGCCGGGGGCTCAGCCCCGAGCTGGCGCTATGGGTGTTCCACGAGTACCAGATGCTCTGGGAGCTTCACCAGGCGGGGCTGCCGGTCCCCAAGCCGGCCGTGGGCCCCAGCGGCGAGGAGATCGCCCAAGCGGGCCGGGTGGTGTTGATGGAGCTGATCGGCGATGAGGACGGCCCCGCCCCGCGGCTCTCCGACGTTGAGCTGAGCGAAGAGGAGGCGGCATCGGCGTGGCAGCAGAGCCTGGAGCTACTCGCCCAACTGCTGGCGCTCGGCAAGGTCCACGGCGACTACTCGGCTTACAACCTGCTGTGGCACGACGGGCGGATCGTTCTTATCGACCTGCCGCAGATGGTCGAGAAGGAGCGCAACCGCCACGCCCGCGAGCTGCTAAAGCGGGACGTGAAGAGCCTGATCAGCTCCTTCCGGCGGCACGGCATCGAGGCCGATCCCGACCGGGTGCTGCACCAGGTACGGCAGCGCGCCAAGGAGCTGTGACACGGTAATAACCCTGTAACAATCACGATGATACCGCTGTGATACCGCGCCCGAGGCACCCACTGGCCTCGGGCATTTGCGGTTACTCAGCCTCGTCGGGGATGTGGCCCAGCTCGGCGTTGAAGCGCTGCGAGCCGCCCTTGGGGATCGACAGGCTGCGCCAGCGCTCCCCCCGAAGGTGCTTGGCCAGCAGCACGATCTGCCCCACGTGGTAGGCGTAGTGGGTGAGCTGCCGCTGGATGGCCTCGAGCACCGTGTGCGGCTCCCCGCGGATGGTGATAGTCGCCAGCAGGTCGCCGGGCGCCAGCGCCTCGAGCGCCGCGAACAGCTCGTCCCAGCCTCCCTGCCAGCGGGCGAGCAGCGCCTCGGGGCCCTCGCCACTAGCGAGGAATTCGCTATCCCGGTCGCGGTCCGACTTCTCGCCATCGCTGCTCGGGAACCCCCGCCAGCGCGAACGCATGTTGCCGGCCAGATGCCGGATCAGGATCGCGATCGAGTTGGCTTCGCAGGACTATCCGGTGAATGACTGATTTGCGTGTCCAACAGCCCTCCTTCACGCCTCAATCCGAGAAGATCCGGTCAGCACGAGGTTTCTCCTCACCATCGCGACTCGCTCCTGAGCCCGCCGCCACGACAACAACGGCGAGAAGAGGCGTTCAGCACGCACCCTAAGAAAAGCATCCAGCACCAAGTCCGCATGCTTCAATTGACTCGAGAAACGCCGGCACTGACACTTCCCAAGACCCAGATTCTGCTTATACAACCGATGACTCCACTCCAAATCCCACCGGAGCTTCCAAATATTCAGAACCGACTGCACCCCACCATGCACAGATGAGATGAGCGCGAAGCACTCCCAATCGGTTCCTTTGCCTTTCCACACCAGCACCAGATCTACCCGACCCACCTCCGCTAGCCACACCTCCAGACGCTTGGCGTACCACCCGAACCGTTTGTACCAGCGGCTCCTCCCGGGGCGATACCGCTCCGCTAGAGTACGGACCTGCACCCTCTCTCGACCCAGGAACACCCAGGCGTCAGTACGGAAGCGGCCCACAAACGCGATCGGCATGAACTTCAAGCTCCTAAGGCCAAGCCGGGTGCTGAACTGTGCGTCGAACACCGCTGCCTTCACCTCGTATCCAGCTTCGATGACGTCCCCGACGATGTTGAGCATGCCTTCGGTGGCGCTGAGCCGCGGGTAGGTCGGGGTTGCCATTTGTTCTGTCGGGAACGGCGCCAACTGAAGTGGGAATGGGTCCTGATCTGGGTACACCAAAGCGCTACTGACAAACGCGTGACCCCACACCACACCGTTATCCGTACTGCTGTAGACCCGGCCGACACCCTGAATGCTAGCGCCTTCATGCTTGACGGTGAGGAGGTCCACAGCGAGGATACCGCCTGGCGGAGCTTGCTTGAGGCGGTGGGCTAATCCGCTGCGGTGAGGTTGTGGATCACCAGCCAGGAGGTCGGCGCTATGGGTGTGGCTATGCGGCAGGATCTGCTGCTGGCACATCTCGGCGAGGGTCTTGTGTTGCAGGGCGAGTAGGCCTGTGGTGTAGGCATGCTCGAACGGACGTATGCTGGTGCTTGCGGGACTCATGACACCCCGCAGGATGCGTGCTGACCGGCCTTTTCGCAAGACCGAGTGGCATGCATCCCTTTGTTATCGCCTTTTCAAGGGGGGCCGGATACTCCTGCTTCGGGGTCGATGAGGGTGTGGAAGTCTTCGGGCTCGAGCTGGGCGAAGGCGCCTTCGGCGAGGTCCTTGTCGCGGCGCAGTCGGGCCAGGGTATTGTCGAGGTAGTGGCGTCCGAGGGTGTCCATGCTCCCTAGCTTAGCGAGGAAGGCCAAGAGCTGGATAATAGAGAGCTACCGCCCGGTCGGTCGACGTCTAGATCACGCTTCAGACAGTTCTCTACACAACGATGACGACATCTCCCACTTTTTGCCCCGTTTCGACATACCGGTGCGCTTCGACGGTCTGTTCCAACGGATAGCGCCTATCGATGACAGATCTGATCTTGCCCGCCTCGATAAGCTCTCTAAGGGCAACAAGACCTTCGGCCGTCTCGCTCGCCGCCTCGAGAATCACCCTCTTACCGCTCGTCATCGAAACCCACGGCACCCGAACCATCTTCGACAGCCTGGGGTTCGCCATCAGGTAGCGCCCCTGTTCCTTTAGCGATCGTATCGTCCGTGAAAACGAGCTGCCGGCTACCACATCGAGAATCACATCATAGGTCTCACCGCTCTTGGTGAAATCCTCTTGCGTGTAGTCGACGACATGATCCGCACCGATCGAGCGCAGCATGTCGAATTTCCCAGCGCTATCCACGCCGGTCACCTCAGCCCCGTAGAGCTTTGCAAGCTGTACTGCAAACGTACCTATACTTCCGCCGGCGCCGTTGATGAGGACCTTCTCTCCACTCTGGATATTCGCTTTTCTTAGAAAATGTCGTGCGTTGAGTCCTCCAAGCGGAACGGCGGCGGCTTCCTCGTAGGTCATGTTGGCAGGTTTTATGGCCAGCGCCCCCGCTTCAGGCAGACATACATACTCGGCATTGGCACCAAAACGAAAACCCGTCGCTGCAAAAACCTGGTCGCCCCTCGTGAACCTTGTTACGTCGTTGCCTACGGCTTCGATCTCTCCGGCTAGATACATCCCCAGTATCGTTCTTCTACTCGGTTTTCTGAAACCCACATAGAATCGCATGGGGAGCCGGAGCCAGAAAGGAAAATCGAGACGTCGCATTTCACAGTCCCCTGCCGTTACGGCTACCGCACGGACTCGTATCAGTACTTCGTCATCCTGGGGAGTAGGTTTTTCTACCTCTTGGAGTTGAAGGACCTCAGGTGATCCGTATCTCGTCCATACAATTGCTTTCATCCATATTCCTCCTAACGACCGAGCCCACCTGCTGCTATCCCGTAAAAGAGCTGCTGCATCCGTGTCAGCCCTCGCGCTCCAGCCAGCGCCACAGCGCCTCGTCGGCGAAGTCAGAGATGGTGATGGCCGCGCCGGCTTCACGCAGTCGCTCGGGATCTTGCCCGGTGGTCATGCCGACCACCCGCAGTCCCGCCCCGACCGCCGCGTAAATGCCCGACGGCGAGTCCTCGAAGGCGATCCCCTCGTCGGGCTCCACCCCCAGCCGCTCGAGCGCCAGCCGGTACGGCTCCGGGTCGGGCTTGGGGCGTGTTACCTCCTCAGGGGAAACCTGGACTGCGAAGGTTTCTGCTAATGCCAGCGCCCCCAGCGTAAAGGCCAGGCTCGCGCGCGGGGCGTTGGTCACCACCGCCAGGCCCAATCGGCGCCGCGCGGCCCAGGCGAGAATCCGATCTAGGCCGGCGAGCGGCTCGAGCCGGGTGGCCAAAAGCCGGTAGCGGGTCTCCTTGGCGTCGATCACCGCCAGCGCCTCGGCGCTGGAGAGGTAGGGCAGGAACTCGGTCACGATGTCGACGTTGGGCCGGCCGCTCATCCGGCTGCGGTAGGTGGCCTCGTCGAGGTCGAGGCCGTGGGCCGCCATCACCTCGATGTAGGCGGCCTCGTGGAGCGAGTCGCTCTCGGTGAGGGTGCCATCGAGGTCGAACAGCAGGGCGCGGAGCGGCATACGGCAGCCTACTCCAGGCGCGCCCGGGCGACCTCGAGCAGCCGCGGCTCGAGATCGAGGCCCTGCACCTCGAAGTGGGCGGCGAGCTGTTCGAGGTGCTTACCGCTGCCGCAGGCGACGTCGAGCAGGGTGCGGGCGCCGGGGACACGGGCGCGGATCACTTCGAGCAGACGCTCACTCTCGGCGCGGTAGTCCTTGAAATCGTAGCTGGCGTCGTATAGCTGCGCGGACCGCTGGTACATCCCGCCAGCATAGCCCGCTTGGCCATACAATGGCCCATGCCTTCCAGCACGAATGCACAGTCCGGAGTGGTGGTCCTCGGCAGTCTCAACATGGACCTGGTGGTCCAGGTCGAGCACCAGCCCCGCCCCGGCGACACCGTTCTCGGGGGCGACCTGGCCACCTTTCCCGGCGGCAAGGGCGCCAATCAGGCGGCGGCGGCGGCCCGCGCCGGTGGCGCTGTGCGCATGGTCGGCCGGGTCGGCTCGGACGCCTACGGACGCCAGCTCGGCGAGGCGCTGGCAGCGCTCGGCATCGACACCGGGGCGGTGCCCAGCCACCAGGGCCCCAGCGGCGTAGCGCTGATCACCGTCGACGCGGCCGGCGAAAACATGATCGTGGTGAGCCCCGGCGCCAACGGCCGGCTCGCCTCCGACGAGCTGCAAGCCGCGCATCTGGAAGCTGCGGCCGTGCTGCTGATGCAGCTCGAGATCCCGCTCGAGACGGTAATCCGGGCGGCGGCGCTGGCCCAGCACCACGGGAAGGTCACCATCCTCAACGCCGCGCCGGTCCGGGCGCTGCCCGAGCCGCTGCTGGCAAACCTCGATGTACTGATAACCAACGAGGGGGAAGCGGAGCTGCTGAGCGGGGTGTCGCGGCAGGATTATGACAACCTCAGCGACTTCGCCGAGGCGGCGACCGCCGCGCTGCTGACCCGCGGACTGCGGGCGGCGGTGGTGACGCTCGGCGGGGAGGGACTGGTGTGGCGCGACAGCTCCGGCACGGGTCGGCAGCCCGCCCACACGGTCGAGGTGATCGACACCACGGCGGCGGGCGACGCCTTCTGCGGCGCGCTGGCGGCGCGACTGGCCGAGGGCGCTCCGCTGGCCGAGGCGGCCCGCTTCGCCAACGCCGCGGGGGCGCTGGCGACCACCCGCCTCGGCGCGCAGCCGAGCCTGCCTGATCGCCCCCATATCGAGGCGCTGCTAGCGTCGTGAAGGGCGCCATCCCCGCCGGCGCCGACGAGGCCGAACGCAAGCACCTGGCGCGGCCGCTCCCGCTGCGACCAAGCGGATCCGCCGTGATGCCGGCCTACCAGGGCGGTAGCCTCATCAACCTCCACGTCAGCCTGCTCGAGGCCTTCGGAGTGGCGGCCGACATCCCCACCCCGCCGCTGGCGCCCGAGCTGGTCGGCGAGGCCCTGACGGGGGCGGAGCGCGTCGTCCTGCTGGTGATCGACGCGCTCGGCTACCGGGCGCTCCGAGGCCTGCTCGCCGAGGGCAACGTCCCATCGCTCAACCGGCTCGTCGCCGCAGGGCAGCTGCGCCCCCTCACCACCGTGTTCCCCTCGAGCACCAACGTGGTGCTGCGCTCGCTGGCGACCGGGCTGGCACCGGCAGCGCACGGGGTGCCCGGCTTCGGCACCTACCTGCCCGAGCTAGGCGTCGTCGCCGACATGATTCGCTTCCAGACCCTCACCCTCGGCGACGAGCCACCCCGGCCGCTGGTGGAGCTTGGCGTCGACCTCGCCTCGTTCCGGGCGCCGACCCTGTTCTCGCGGCTCGAGGCGGCGGGGCTGCCCGCCACCGTGATCTTCCCCTTTCACATCCTCGACTCCACGCTCTCCAGGCTCAATCATCACGGCGCCGGCCGCCGCGTTCCCTACGTCACCCCTGCCGACCTGATGCTCAAACTCCGCGACGCCCTGCGGGAGCTGGAGGACCAGCGCGGCTTTATCTACGCCTACTGGGACGCCTTCGACCCCATCCAGCACATAACAGGAGCCGCCTCGGAAGGCGTCGAGGCGGAGCTGGCGTCGCTGCTGTTCTCGCTGGAGCGCGACCTCCTCGGCGGGCTGTCGCCGCGGGAGCGCGCCGGCACCCGGCTGCTGCTGGTGAGCGATCACGGCCACACCGATATCCGGCCCGGCGGCTACCTGGTGCTCGAGGAGCACCCCGAGCTGCTGTCGACCGTCAACACCCCCCTCGGCGGCAGCCCCCGCGCGGTCTACCTGCGCGCTGCCGAGGAGGCCATAGCGCTCGAGCAGGCCCTCCGCGAGAGGTTACCTGCCGACTTCACGGTGGTGCCCGTTCCGGAACTGATCGCCAGCGGCCTCCTCGGCCCCGGCCCTGAGCACCCCGAATTAGAAGCCCGCATGGGCCAGGTGGCGGTTTTGCCAGGTCCCCACCAGGGCATGCTCCTGTCCCGTATCGGCCTGGGCGCAAGCATCATCGGGCGCCACGCGGGCTTGAGTCCAGAGGAGATGCTGGTGCCGCTACTGTCGGTCGATCTGGGGAGGCTTTGAATTGCCACGGGGACCCGGGGCTGAGGCACCAGGCCAAACGGGGGATCCGATTGCCTTCAAAGAAGCCGTAGCACGCCGCTGTTACAAAAAGCCGCCATTACAGCAGTGTCTTGAATTCCGCCACACTGAGACCAGCATCCCTGATGATGGCCCGCAACGTCCCCACTTTGATGTCCTTCGCGGCGTGTACCGGCACGGACACCATACGGGCTGCATCGTCGCGGTGAACCAGGATGTGGTGGCTGCCTGCAATGTGATCAAGAAGAAACCCTGCGTTACGCAGGGCGCGAACCACCTGCCGTCCTTTGAGGACCGGCAATCTTGAACTCATCGAGCGATCTCAACCGTAACCTTCTCCCGAATGGGATCGTCGGAGACCTCTTCATCCTCGGCAGGAATTGGCAACCCATGCCTGCGCCTGGATACCAAGATGCCGCGAATCGCCTCCCGAATATTCTCGCGGGCCTCGTCCAGGGTGTCGCCCTGACTGATAGCACCGGGCAGCGTAGGCACTGAAACGCTGTAGCCACCCTCAGGTTCATGTTGAAAGACAGCGGTGAAGCCGTAGAGGACTTTTTCCATCATCTCACCTCGTTAGCCCATCGAAATCACTGTAGCAGGCCCATCAAAACCTTGACATCTGTCTTAGTCAATGCCCTTACAGCGGTTCTCAGAATGAGTGATTGGTGACTCCGGCATGCTCAAACCAACCCAACACATCCCCCAACGACACCGTCGATAGCGCAGCCGCGATCGCAGAGTCCAACGCTCCCCTCGTCCTCGCCCCCACAGCTTTCACGAACGCCTTTATCTTCGAAAAAGCCAACTCAATGGGGTTGAAGTCCGGACTGTACCCAGGCAACAACACCAACTCGCACCCCCTCGCCTCGATCGCCTCCCGCACCTCCGGTTTGCGGTGCACCCCCAGCTGATCCATCACCACGATCTGCCCCGGCCTCAGCTTCGGAGCGATGACCTGCTCGATGTACGCTAAAAACGCCACGCCATCCACCGCTCCGGTCAACGTCATCGCGTCACCCACACCCTCATCGAGACTGATCGCTGCAACGAGGCTGGTGTTCTCCCCACGGTTCTTCGGCACCCTACCCACGGCACGTTGTCCACGTGGGGCGTAGGCGTAGGGCAGGGTCATGGCGACGTTGAAGCCGCTCTCATCGACGAACACCAACCGGTGCGGGTCAATACCTCTGATCCAAGCCAGGAACCTCCACCGGGCCTCTGGATTCTGTTCACTCGCGTAGATCGTCTTTTTTTCTCGTCGATCCCAATCTCTGTACCCAGCGGCACATGGTCGCTCTGCTGATGCGGACGCCGGTTCTCTCCAAGAAAAGGTCGCAGCGCTGGTCGTGGGTGAGGTCGTTGCTGATGAGGCTCTGCTCAACCCATGCCTGGTGCTCATGGAGGGCGCTGGGGCGGCCCGGGGAGGTTCTGGGGGTGAGATCTCCACTTTGGCGGTAGCGGCGGAGGTAGCGACTGACGGTGGCGGTTCCAACGTCGAACGTGTCTGCGGCTTCATGGAGGGTGTAACGCTTGTGTAGGACGGCGTTTACGATGCGTTCTCGGAGGTCGGTAGAGTGCGCCATGCCTCAGCATGAAGCACGATCACTCAATGCGCAACCCGCTGTAAGCTTCTGCTCAAAGGCCTAACCCTAGAGCGTGTTATGAACTTGAGCCGTAAGCTACACCATGACCAAGAAGGGTTACCCAAGCGATAGTACTGACGCGGAATGGGCCTTCGTTGTGCCGTACCTGACGCTCATCAGCGAACAAGCCCCCCAACGCAAGCACAACCTCAGGCGTGCCTACGACGCCCTCAAATACGTCGTTAGGACAGGCATCCCCTGGCGGTTCTTACCCGAGAACTTCCCACCATGGGCAACCGTGTACCAACAAACCAAACGCTGGATCGAGGCCAGCGTGTTCGAAAGCATGACCCACGACCTACGAGAGATCATGCGCTATGGGGCAGCCAGGAAGAAGACTCCGACAGGCGTGATCCTGGATGCTCGCGTACTCAAATCCAGCGTGGAGAGTGGGCATCGCTCGAGTTGGGATGGGTACAAACGCATGAAAGGCAGCAAGATCCATATCGCTGTTGATACCTTGGGGCACTTGATTGCCGCTGTTGTTACGCCAGCGTCGGAGAATGAGCGTAAACAGGTAGCGGAATTAACGAAACGCGTGCAGGACATCACTGGTGAGAGTGTGGAGGTCGCGTGGGTGGATCAAGGGTACTCAGGTGAGGAGGCGGAAGCTGCAGCTGCGGCGCATGGGATCGACCTGTTGGTGGTCAAACATGAGGAGGCGAAGCGGGGATTCGTTTTGTTACCACGGCGTTGGGTGGTGGAGCGGTCGTTTGCGTGGATGGCTCGCTGTAGACGTCTGGTCAAAGATTACGAGCGGGTTCCTGAGGTGCTGGTGGGGTTGCATTTCGTGGCGTTCAGCATGCTGTTGTTGAATCGGTTGGGACCGAACCTGGGACTGCCAATGAGTGCATAACACGCTCTAGCTAAGACAGTTCCGGATCGTGCTCATTGATCTGAATGAGAAGTCCATCCGGATCGGCGACGACCACGGAGCGTCCAAAGGCCTCGTCAGCGATGGCGCGTTCGGGGAGAACGCCCTGTTCGGAGAGGCGCTCGAGCAGTGGTTCCAGTGGGCCGTGGGTGGCGAAGGTAAGGGCGACACGCCCACCAATGGGGACGGGCAGGGGGTCGGCGTGGTGAAGCGCCAGGGCGCCACCGGCCATGTCGAGTTCGCTCCAGAATGGCCCTTCGCTCTTGACGGTTACGCTTTCACCGAGGTTGCGGTAGAAAGCGAGAGCGCGATTCATGTCGCTCACGTAGACGATCGGGACGGGCTTCATGGTCTCTCCTTCCGGTCGGCGGCGGCCAGCTCGTCGCCCGAGAGTTCGGTCTCCAGATAGCGACGGAGCGCCCGTTCGACGTAGTGCGACAGCGAGGCGTCGGCGTCGAGCGCGGCGTGCTTGACGCGTTTCACCAGGTCGGCGGGAAGATAGATGTTGAACTGCTGCTTGGTGGTGGACACGGCGCCTCCTCAGTTCGGACCTTTGTCAAAGTTCACTTACACTAGCATACTAGTATATTAGCATTAGAATTGCACCCTCTATACCCCCCGCGTTCGCCACCACAACACCCCCGCCGTTACCACCAGCAGCAAAATTGCCACCGCCATGATGATCGGGATCGCCTCGCTCGAGGTGCCCGCCACCACCATCCCGATGGGTCGCGCGGTGGGGACCGGAGCCAGGTTGGCGGCAGCGATCACTATGGGAATGACCAGCTCGGCCCGGTCGGGAAAGACGCGTTGGATCCAGGCCAGACCGGTGGGAAAGATGGGGGCGAAGGCCAGGCCGACCAGGGCGTAGGCGTAGGGCGCCAGCGGCACGATCTGGGCCAGCAGGATGGCGATCAGCGCCAGGATGCTCGAGGCCAGCACCAGTCGCCCGGGCGGCACCCGGGCGCTGATGGGTACCGCCAGCAGCCTGCCCAGCGCCAGCGCCCCCCAGAAGAGCGACGTGAACAGCGCCGCACGCGCCTCCCCGACATAGGGGATGAGGTGGGTCGGCTCCCAACTCGCCACCCCGACCTCGGCAGTGACGTAGAGGAAAAAAAGCAGCACGAAGCCCGACACCGCGCCGAGCGCCAGCCGGCCCCCGGCCTTCCCCTGGTAGGGCGTCGGTGAGGGCAGCCTGGTGGACAGCAGCGCCACCAGCAACGATGTCCCCGCCAGGATCAGGAAGGGCCACAGGGCGGTGGCGCCGAAGGCCCCCACCAGCGTCGGGCCCAGCACCGCGCCCACCCCGAACATGGCGTTGAGGATGTTCAGGGCGGGGGCGCTCTGGGGGGCAAACACCCGGCCGAACAGCAGGTTGGCGCCGACGTCGAAGATCCCGAAGCCGAAGCCGACCACCAGTGCCGAGGCCAGCACCAGGCTCCAGCTCGGACTCAGCGCCACCCCCAGGCTGCCGACCGCCAGCAGCAGCCCCCCCACCACCAGCAGCCGCCGATAGCCGATGCGGCGCAGCAGCCAGCCGCTCAGCACGACGGTGGTGAACGACCCCAGGAAGTGCACGCTGACGATGGTGCCCACCTGGGACACGTCGATCGGGTAGCGTCCCAGGAAGTCGGCGAAGGCGGGACCGTACATGGCCTGCAGGGCGCCGATGCACAGAAAGGCCAGGGTTCCTGCGAAGAAGGCCAGGCGCCGGCCGGGAGCGAGCAGGGCGGCGAGCACGAGGGCGATCATACCGGGCCGTCGCGCGTGGGGGCGGGCCGCCCGGACGCTTGGGTATAATCGTTTTTCAGTGCCTCTGGAGGAGATGAGCGTGGACCCGTCGAACATCGATCTCAATGCGTTGCGGAGCAAGTACCTGGAGTTCTTCGAAGCCAGGGGGCACCTGCGTTACCCATCGGCGTCGGTACAGAGCGACGATCCCTCGCTGATGTTCACCAGCGCCGGCATGGTGCAGTTCAAACCTTACTTCCTCGGCGCCACCCCCAAGTTCGCCGGCTACGAGGGCGTGCATCACCGCGTCACCACCCCGCAGAAGTGCCTGCGCATCAACGACATCGAGAACGTCGGCCGCACTCTGCGGCACCACTCCTTCTTCGAGATGATGGGCAACTTCTCGTTCGGCGACTACTTCAAGAAGGAGGCGGCGCTGTGGGCCTGGGAGTTCCTCACCAGCCCCGCGTGGATGGGGCTCGACCCGGAGCGCCTCTACGTCACCATCTATCTCGACGACGACGAGGCCCATCAGGTGTGGACCGACGATGTCGGGGTGCCCCCCGAACGGATCTCCCGCTGGGGCGAGGACGAGAATTTCTGGCCCCCCAACGCCATCAGCGACGGGCCCAACGGCCCGTGCGGGCCCTGTTCGGAGATCTTCTACGACCGCGGGCCCGACTACGGCACCCCCGATGAGACCGGCCCCAACACCGGGGCGGGCGACCGCTACCTCGAGATCTGGAACCTGGTGTTCACCCAATTCGACCGCCAGGACGGCGGGGTGCTGGCCCCACTGCCTCAGCAGAACATCGACACCGGCCTCGGTTTCGAGCGCCTGGCAACGGTCATGACCGGCGCCGAAGACGCCTACGAGACCCCCCTTTTCCAGCCGACCATCGCCAGGGTGGCGGAGCTTTCCGGTGTCCCCTATCGGGGCACCGAGAGCGTGTCGCACCGCGTCATCGCCGACCACGTACGGGCGGCGACCTTCGGCATCGCCGATGGGGTGCTGCCGGCCAACGACGGCGCCGGCTACGTCATCAAGATGCTGATCCGCCGCGCCTCGCGCCACGCCTGGCTGCTCGGCCTGCGCAAATCGGTGCTGCACGCGCTGGTCGCTGAGGTGATCGCCGCTATGGGCGACGCCTATCCCGACCTGGCCGACGCCGCCGAACAGGTGCAAAGCATCGTCCATACCGAGGAGGAGCAGTTCCTGCGGACGCTCGAAGCCGGCATCCGGCGCGTCTCCAAACTGCTCGACGAACTCGAGGGCGAAACCGTTCCCGGCGAGGTCGCCTTCGACCTCTGGGAGACCCACGGCTTTCCTCTTGACATCACCCAGGAGATGGCCGCCGAGCGCGGCGTGGCGGTCGCTGCCGAGGGGTACGAGGCCGCCCGCGAGCGGGCGAGAGAGATCGCCCGGGCCGGCAAGAGCGGTGGCGAGCTGTTCCAGGGCGGCAGCGACCCGCTAGGGCCGCTAGCACAGGAGCACGGCGAGACGCACTTCGTCGGCTACGCCGGCCTCGAGCACGACGCCACGGTGCTGGCGCTGGTGCTGGGCGACGCGCTGACCGAGGCGCTCGGCGAGGGCGAGAGCGGCCAAGGGGTATTGGGTGCAACCCCCTTCTACCCCGAGGGGGGCGGGCAGATCGGCGACAGCGGCAAGCTCGTCTGGGAAGGCGGCTCGGCGGCCGTGACCGATACCCAGAAGAGCCCCCAGGGACTCACCCTGCACCGGGTCACGGTACTCCGCGGCCGGCTCGAGCCGGGCCAGCAGGTGCGGGCGGTGGTCGACCCGGCCCGACGCGAAACCGAGAAGCACCACAGCGCCACCCACCTGCTGCACGCCGCCCTGCGCGAGGTGCTGGGCACCCACGTGGCGCAGGCCGGTTCGCTGGTGGCGCCGGACCGGCTCCGCTTCGACTTCTCGCACCCGGAGGCCGTCTCTCAGGAGCAGCTCGTAGGAATCGAGGTGCTCGTCAACCGCTGGATCCAGGCCGACCTCGAGGTCGGCTGGCGGGTGGTGCCGATCCAAGAGGCGCGCGACGCCGGAGCTATGATGCTGTTCGGCGAGAAGTACGGCGAGCAGGTCCGGATGGTCACCGTGGGCGACCCGTTGGCGGGCGGCGCGGTGTCGGCCGAGCTGTGCGGCGGCACCCACGTGGTCCGCAGCGGCCAGATCGGTAGCCTGACGGTGACCGCCGAGGAGGCGGTCTCGGCCGGGGTGCGGCGCATCACCGCGCTGGTCGGTATGACCGCCTTGGTGTACCTGCAGGAACTACGCGCCTCGACCACCGCCCTGAGCCAGCAACTCGGCGCCAAGCGAGCCGAGCTGGGGCCGCGGGTGAGCAAGCTCTTCGACGACCTCAAAGCCCAGGAGCGCGAGATCGCCCGCCTGCGCGACAAGCTCGCCGCCGCCCAGACCTCCGGCGGCGCCAGCAGCGAGGTCAAGGAGGCGGCCGGCTTCACCTTCACCACCAGCCTGCTCGAGGGGCTCGACGCCGTCGCGCTTCGCAACGCCGCCGACACCCTGCTCGGCAGATCGGGCGCCGACATCGTGGTTCTGGCAAGCGGCAAGCAGCTGGTCGCCAAGGTCAGTGCCGCCGCGCAGCAGCGCGGCGCCCACGCCGGCAACCTGATTCGCGAGGTGGCCAAACGCGCCGGCGGAGGCGGGGGCGGGAGGCCCGACATGGCTCAGGCAGGTGTCAAGGACACCGGCCTGCTCTCCGAGGCGCTCGGCGCGCTGCCCGACATCCTGGCGGCCGGCTAGAACGCCTTTGGGAGGTTGTGTCGCAATGGGCCCCAAGCTGATCGCGCTCGACCTCGATGGCACGCTGCTGACCAGCGACAAGCGCATCACCGCACGGGCCGAGGCGGCCATCAAGGCACTCTCCCATCAGGGAGTGCACATTGCGATCTGCACCGGGCGTCCCCCACGGCACACGCAGGCCTACGCCGAGCAGCTCGAGCTGCCGACCACCATCGTCTACAATGGCGCCACGCTGATGGATTTGGCTAGCGGTGAGGTGGTGCACTTGCACCAGCTGGATCGCCACCTGGCGTTGGCGGTGCTAGCGAGCATGCGGGCCTCCTTCCCCGAGGTGATGGGGGGCATGGAGACCGTCTACGGCTGGTACCTCGATCCCAACACCTACGCTGAGCGCCGCGCCCTGCTCGAGGAGCGTGGCCTGGCGCCCCCCGACGGCGTCGGGGCGCTCGAGGGTTTTGTCCAGGGGGGCGTGATCAAACTGTTCTTCCGCCACCCCGGACACCGCCCCAGCGAACTCCTGGCGGCGCTCGATGGCCTCGACATCTACGCCACCTGGAGCGGCGAGACGCTGCTCGAGGTCATGCACCCGGCGGTCAACAAACGGGATGCGCTCGAGCGGCTGTGCCAGCAGCTGGGCCTAGACCGCCACCAGGTGGCAGCCTTCGGCGACGAGCGCAACGATCGCGAGATGCTGGCCTGGGCCGGCATCGGGGTAGCGATGGCCAACGGCAGCCCCGAAACCCGGGCCATCGCCGATCTGGTGACCGCCAGCAACGACGAGGACGGCGTGGCCTCGGTCCTCGAGGGGTGGCTCGACAGCGAGGCTACCGGTGGCTGAGGTGGTGCTGGCGCTCGATGTGGGCGAGGCCCGGATCGGGGTAGCGCGCGGCGAGGTCGGCAGCCGCCTGGTGTTCGGCCGGGGTGCGCTTCGTCGTGGCCGGCAGGCCGAGACCGTGGCCGAGGTGGCGAGCCTGGTGCTGCACGAGGGGGCGGCCCGGGTGGTGGTGGGGCTGCCACGCCGCAGCGACGGCGGCGACTCGAAACAGACCCAGCGCGTTCGGGCCTTTGCTCGAGCCCTCGCCGAGGCCGGCCTCACGGTGGTCTTCGAAGACGAGCGCTACACCACCCAACTGGCCGAACGGCAGCGGCGTGACGGCGCCGGCAACCGCAGTTCCCGACGCGAAAAAGGCCGCCTCGACGAGGCGGCCGCCATGCTGATCCTGGAGAGCTACCTCGCCCGGACGGAATCCGGCGCCGAGCCCGGGAGCGACCCCCCATGACCACGCCGCCCCCCACTCCCCAGGCCGAACCCGAGCCCCGAATCCGCACGCGATCGCGACGCCTGCTGGCGCTGGTGTTGCTGGGCGCCGCGCTGGTGCTGGCCGCCGCCTACCTGTTCTTCCGCTTTCAGCTCTCGCCGGTCAGCCCCACGCCGCAGCCGATCGAGGTCGAGATCCTGCCGGGTTGGGGGGCGGCGCGGGTGGCCGAAGCGTTGGAGCGACGCGACCTGATTCGCAACGCGAGGCTGTTCACGCTGTGGCTCCGCTATCTGGAGGTCGATCGCCATCTCGGTGAGGGCCTCTACGACCTGAGCCCCCACCTGAGCGCCACCGAGATCGCGCGCACGCTCGAAGCCGGTGGCCGACCGCGAACCGTGCGGGTTGTCATCCCGGAAGGGTTCCGAGCCCAGGACGTGATCGAGCACCTCGTGGCGGCGGGCTTGGGCGAGCGGCGGGGTTTCGAGATCATCGTGCGCGAACCGCGCGAAATCCGCCCCAGCTACGTCCCCAGAGACGCCCCGCTCGAAGGCTACCTGTTCCCCGCCAGCTACGATTTTCCCCTGACCTGGACCCCCGAGGCGCTACTCGAGCTGATGGTCGAGCGCTTCCGACTCGAGATCGATGGCGACACCGCCGAAGCGCTGCTGGCTCGAAACCTCACCGTGCACGACTGGGTAACGCTGGCCAGCATGGTGCAGGCCGAGGCGGCTGGGCCCGAAGAGATGCCGATCATCGCGGGGGTGTTTCTGAACCGTGTCGACCTGGGCATGGCGCTACAGTCGGACCCTACCGTGGCCTATGGACTCGGCAAGGACCTGCCGGAACTCGACGTGCTGGCCGGCGACTTCCAGCGCGATCATGCCTGGAACACCTACACTCGCCCCGACCTGCCGACCGGACCGATCAGCAACCCCGGTCGCGCGGCGCTGCAGTCGGTGCTGCTGCCGACCCGTAACGATGAGGTGGGTAGGCCTTACCTCTATTTTCTGCACGGTTACGATCAGGGCGAACTGGTGTTCCGCGTCAATATCAGCCTGGCCGACCACAACCGGGATGTGCGCCGGTTCCTGCAATAAATTTTCACTCGGGCGTAAGATTTTTCACATTTGGGCCGCCCTCTTCCACGCGAGGTGAGAAAGTAAGATTCTTGTAAGGCGAATTGGGATACCTTTCGTGCAGGCGTTAGCTCACCTCCCTAGCGTCTGCGAGGCATCATCCTACGGCGAGTCGTCCCGCTTTCCCCCTTGGGCGGGGCGCTCTCTTTGGTTATATCCCGGCCGCCGGATCCTTCAGGGCGCCGCCACCCGCATCACCGAGAACGGCAATACCGGAAATACCGGACCCCCCGAATTCAATTGCTCGAACTGCGCGTTCACCAGCAGCAGCGTTCCCTCGGACAGCGCGGCAGTGGTCGGGACGGCCATCTGGACAGACCGTATTCATACCCGCTTTCAGGCCCGGGCCCTCCAGCGCGCCAGTACCTCTTCCTCTTTTTCGGCTGAGAGTCGACCCGGCAGATCACCCGGGTGGTCCCTACCGCGGTGCCAGGTCAGGGTAGCGCGCACCGTCTCCAGGGTCGAACGAGCTGCCAGACCCGCCGCCTGGGCGCGTTCGCTGGAGACGGTCATGAAGTTGCCGGTTTCGCCCGGCAGCCAGAACGGAAGCTCCGCAAACGGCTGCAACGCTTGGGCCTGCAGGAAGTCGTCATCGACCCAGACGAGGTGGGCGTCGCGGCCGCTCGCCTCGCGGCACGCCGTGAGCAGCCCCGCCATGGTGTCGCGCCGCGCCGGGGTGACGGCGTTGTAGCTGCCGGTCCCCCCCTGCTCGATCGTCGCCAGCGTCCAGGCAGCCAGATCGCGGCCGTCGATCCACTGCACCGGGCTGTCGGGCCTGCCCGGCGCCAGCACCTCGCCCCCCCGATCGAACCGCGCCGGCCAGTAGGTGAAGCGATCTGAGTAGTCGAAGGGGCCGGCGATCAGGCCCGGGCGCGGAATCAGCCCCCGGCCGGGCATGATCTCCTCCAGCGTCCGTTCGCACAGCACCTTGAGCGGTCCGTAGCTCTGCGCGGTCACCTCTTCGGTCTCCTCCTCGAGCTCTCTCAGCGGCGCATCCTCATCCTGATCGGCTACCAGCTGATCGCGGTAGACGCTGATGCTGGAGATGAACGTGTAGTGACCGACGGCCCCGCTCAGCAGCTCGGCGCTCGCCCGAACCTGGCGCGGCACGTAGCCACAGGTATCGATCACCGCGTCCCAGCGGCGGCCGGCAAGGGCTGAGAGGTCTGTGTCGCGATCGCCGCGGATCAGCTCGAGATTCGGAAACACATCGACACTGTTGCCACGGTTGAAGAGCGTGACCTGGTGGCCCCTCGCCAGGGCCGCTGCGACCAGATGGCGGCCCACGAAACGGGTGCCACCGATCACCAGGATGTCCATGGCTCTCCTCCCGAAAAGGTAATGACCGGGCCATGCTAGCACGGCGTCCAGGCCCAGCGCCCGGCGACCACATTCGTTGACGCCCCCGGGCCCAAACGTTACGATGCCACCGAACCGGTTCCACAACGTGCGAAGGAGTCAGCGTGTGAAGTTCCTGCTGGGAATCTCGAGAGTCATCGACGCCGTGACGGGGGCTTTTGGGCGGTTCGTCTGGTGGGTGTCGCTCCTCATGGTGCTGGTCGGCGCCTTCAACGTCATCCAGCTAGATCGCGGTGCTCATCATCGCCTTCTTCCCGGGGCTGGTCACCTGGCTGCCACAGATCTCGGGAGCGCAGTGACGGGGGCATAGAGTCACAACATCAAGAAAAAACCCCCGCCGAAGCGGGGGGCTCTCTCTCTCTTGACTCAGTGTACCACGCATGGCCTCAGCCGATGGCGTAATCCAGGTAGGCCTTCTCGCTGATGGCGTGGAAGCCGCGGATGTCGTCACGGAAAGCGGTCCACGGCTCCCAGATCTTGGCAAACATGGCGTTGGAATCGGCCGCTTCCGCGAAGATCTCGTTGGCGAAACCCTCGAGGGTGTTGAGGTACTCCGTGGGGAAGGTGCGCAGCTCGACGTTGCCGCCGGCCATGATCTCGGCCAGGGCGCCGCCGTTGCGGGCGTGGTAGTCGGCCAGCATCTGCACGTTGGCGGCCGCGGAGGCGGTCTGGACGGCGTTCTGGATGTCCTCGGGCAGGCTGTTGTAGACGTCGAGGTTCATGTAGGTACCGAGCAAGGGGCCGGGCTCGTGCCAGTCGGGTGCGTAGTAGAAGCTCGCCACCCGATTGAAGCCGAGGATCTGATCGTCGTAGGGGCCCACCCATTCGGTGGCGTCGATGACGCCGGTCTCGAGCGCCTGGAAGATGCGCAAAAAAAAGACAAGAAGTGGCGCTCAAACGCCCCCTAGCCTTGCCAGGAACGCCTGCCCGCTCGGCGCCGTGTTCACCACCTCGGCGGGGGTGAGCCCGGCCTTACGGGCCATCCCAACGCCATAGCGAACGTCGTCGAAGCCGTCGCTGCGGTGGGCGTCGGGGTTGACCGAGAAGCGGCAGCCCTCGGCCTTGGCGACCCGCACCCAGCGCCAGTCGAGATCGAGCCGGTAGGGGCTGGCGTTGATCTCGATGACGGTGCCAGACTCGGCGCAGGCATCGATCACCGCCTCGAGATCGACCTCGTAGGGCGGGCGCCGCAGCATCAGGCGGCCGGTAGCGTGGCCGAGGATGGACGCCAGCGGGTGCCGCACCGCTGTCACGATCCGCTCGGTCTGCTCGGCCCGCGAGAGGGTGAAGTTCTGATGGACGCTCACCACCGTGTAGTCGAGGGTTGCCAGCACCTCGTCGGGGTAGTCGAGCGAGCCGTCGGGCAGGATGTCGACTTCGATCCCGTGCAGCAGCTCGAAGGCGCTCCCCGCTTCGTCGAGCTGCCGGCGCAGGGCGTCGATCTCCTCGGCCTGCGCGGCCACCCGCTCGATCGAGAGGCCGTTGGCGTAGAACGAACTGCGGGAGTGATCCGCCATCGCCAGATAGGCGTAGCCGAGCCCCTGGGCAGCGGCCACCATCTCGGGGATGCTGTTCACCGCATCCGACCAGGTGGAATGGTTGTGCACCAGGCCGCGGATGTCGCTCTCCTCGAGCAGATCGGGCACCGGCGCGGCGTCGGCCTCCTCGCGCAGCTCGGGCGGTACCGTGGGCAGCTCGAGCGCGGCGAACAGCGCTTCCTCGCTGTCGCTGGGGATGTGCCCGGACGTTCCCTCCAGACCGTTCGAAGTGAGTGACAACCCCTGCGCATTGGCAGCGCGGCGCAGCGTATCGAGGTAGGCCTCGTTCCCGGTGGTCAGCGCCAGCGCCGCGCCGAACGCCTCCGGAGCGCACAGCGTCACCCGCACCGGGCGCCCGTCCAGCACCCCTTCGAGCTGCCCGTCCCCCACGACTCCGAGCGCCTCGAGGTAGTCGCCGAGCAGCGCCGTGACGCTCTCCTGATCGGCCCCCGAAACGACCAGCTCGACGGCGTCCACGGTCTCGAGGCTGCGCCGCAGCTCGCCCGCGACGGCGACCCGCGCTCGCGGGAATGCCTCGGCCAGGACCGCCACCAGCTGCCCGGCCAGCAGCGCGGCCTGATCCAGGCGCCAGCGGCGGCCGGCCTCGAGGGCAAAGGCGGCCCCGGCGCGGAACTTCTCGGCGCTCTTGGCGCCGAAGCCCTTGAGGGCCGCGACCCGGCCGTCGTCCGCCGCTGCCAGGAGCGCCTCGAGGCTGTCCACACCTTCGGCCCACAGCACCGCGATCTTCTTGGCGCCCAGCCCCGACACCACGAAGAGGTCGCGTACCCCTGCCGGAACCCGCTCGCGCAGACCCCCGAGCAGCGGCAGCAGGCCCTCTTCGGCGGCTGCGCTCAATTCGGCGGCGAGGCCCGCGCCGATGCCCCGGATGTCGCTGAAGCGGCCGCCGGCAACCAGCGCTTCGAAGTCGCCCTCGAAGGCCTCGAGCTGCCGGGCAGCGTTCTGGTAGGCGCGCGCCCGGAAGGCGTCGTCGCCGAGCACCTCGAGGAGCCGGGCGGCCTCCTTGAGCTGCCCTGCCAGGTCTTTCTTGTCCATGGCCCCAAGTCTACCCTCGCTGCTGTTCGTCCTCCGCAGACCGTCCCATGATAGATTGTGTGAGGTCCTTCACATCCGGACCCCTTACGTTTCACATCGAAGGAGGATGCCCGTGTTCAAGAGAAAGGACCCACCATGGTGAAACGCACCCTCACGACCCTTGTACTTCTGGTGCTGCTGGTAGCCGGCAGCGCCCAGGCACAGAACTGGTTTGGCATCCGTACCGGCTATCCCCTGGGTGTGACCCTGCACTACGGCATCGACAACGGGATCGCCCGAGGGTTCGACCTGCGCATCAGCGGGCGGGTGTTTGCGCGCGGCGGCGCGACCAGCATCGGGGTCGGCATCGACGCCCTGCGCGACGTGGTCATCGAACCCCCGGTGAGCGTCTACATCGGCGCCGGACCCGCCGCCGAATTCGGTGGCGGTGTCTTCCTGATCGACCTGCACGTACTGGGGGGTGCCGAGTTTCGCTTCATCGACTTCGGCTTGCCGGCCCTGGGCATCTTCGTCGAGGCCGCGATCGGGGCCGATCTGAGGCTGTCGGGCGGCAGCGCCACCATCCCCAGTTTCGGAGCGGCTCTCGGCTTCAACTTCTGGTTCTGAGATCGTAGACTACCAGACCGTCGGCCGCACCGGGGTCAAGGTCTCGGAGCTCTGCTTCGGCACCATGTCGTTCGGCACCACCGCCGACGAGAGCGAATCCGCCCGCATGTTCGGGCGTTGCCGCGACGTCGGCATCAACTTCTTCGATTGCGCCAACGTGTACGCCCGTGGCCGTTCCGAAGAGATCCTGGGCGGGCTAATAGAGGGGCAGCGCGACGAGCTGGTCATCACCAGCAAGGTCTTCGGCCGCATGGGCGACGACGTCAACGCCAGCGGCCTCTCGCGCCGCCACATCGTCCAGGCCGTCGAGGCCAGCCTGAAGCGCCTGAACACCGACCGCCTCGACTTCTACTTCGTGCACCAGTTCGACCACAGCACCCCCATGGAAGAGACGGTACGCGCCCTCGACGAGCTGGTGCGCCGTGGGCTCATCCTCTACCCGGCGGTCAGCAACTGGGCGGCCTGGCAGATCGTGAGGGCGCTCGGTATCTCGGCGCACGAGCTGCTGGCGCGCTTCGAACTCGTCCAGCCGATGTACAACCTGGCCAAACGTCAGGCCGAGGTCGAGATCCTGCCGATGGCGGCCACCGAACAGCTGGGCGTGATCCCCTACAGCCCGCTGGGCGGCGGGCTGCTGACCGGCAAGTACGCCACCGACGCCCGGCCGGACCGGGGCAGATTGGTCGAGGACGCCCGCTACCAGAAACGCTACGGCGACGACGAGCACTATAAGATCGCCGAGCGCTTGAGCGCCGCTGCCGACGAGCGCGGGGTGCACCCCGTCACCCTGGCGGTGGCCTGGGTCGGCTCGCACCCGGCGGTGACCGCGCCGATCATCGGGGCGCGCGACGTCGAGCAGCTCGAGCCGTCGCTGGCGGCGGCCGATTTCGAGATGAGCGCGGAGCTGCGCGCCGAGCTTTCGGCCTTGACCCCGCCGGTGCCGCTGGCGCACGACCGCAGCGAAGAGCGGCCCGACTAGCGAAGTACAGGCCCCAGAGCGGCTACCCTTTGGCCGCCACCTCGCGCGCCGTCGGGTTGAGAATCGCCTTCCGAAGACGGATGTTCTTGGGCGTGACCTCGACCAGCTCGTCCGGCGCCACGTACTCGAGCGCCTCCTCGAGCGTCAGCTTCCGGGCCGGCTCGAGCACGATGTTGTCGTCGCGAACGCTCATGCGCACGTTGGTGAGTTTCTTGTTCTTGCAAACGTTGATGTTGAGGTCGCGGCCGCGGGCGTTGGCACCCACGATCATGCCGATGTAGACGTCGGTGCCGGGATCGATGAAGAAGGTGCCGCGGTCCTGGAGCTTGAACAGGCTGTAGGCGAAGGCCTTGCCGGCCGTCATCGCCACCAGCGAACCCCCCTGCCGCGTCTTCACCTCACCCACCACAGGCTGGTAGCCGTCGAAGACGTGCGACAGCAGCCCCTCGCCGCGGGTCAGCGACAGAAACTGCGAGCGGTAGCCGAACAGCGCCCGGCTCGGCATGCTGAACTCGAGCCGGGCGTGGGCGTCCTCCTGGACCATGTTGATGAGCGCTCCCCGGCGGCTCGACAGCGATTCGATCACCGCCCCCATCGTGGCACCGGGAACGTCGGCGACCACGTGCTCGAACGGCTCGAGGGTGTCGCCATCGATCTGCTTGAGGATCACCTCGGGCCGGGAGACGCTGAATTCGTACCCCTCGCGGCGCATCTCCTCGATCAGGATCGACAGGTGCAGCTCGCCCCGGCCCGACACCCGAAAACGCTCGCCGCCCACCTCGTCGACCCGCAGCGCCACGTTGGTCAGCAGCTCGCGCCCAAGCCGTTCGCCGATATGGCGGCTGGTGACGTAGCTCCCTTCGGTGCCGGCAAAGGGGCTGGTGTTGGGGCTGAAGGTGACGCTTACGGTCGGCTCGTCGACCGCCACCACCGACAGCGCCTCGGGCACCTCGGGGTCGGCCAGGGTATCGCCGATCTGCACCCCTTCGACGCCGGTCAATGCCACGATATCGCCAGCGCCGACCTCGTCGACCTCGACGCGAGCGAGACCCAGGTGGGTGTAGACCTTTGTGATCCGGGCCGGCGTCCCCTGGCCGCCGGGTTGCAGCCGCAGCACCGGGTCGCCCTGGCCGGCGCGACCCCGCAGCACCCGGCCGACGGCGATGCGGCCCAGATAGTCGGAGTAGTCGAGATTGGCTACCTGAACCTGAAAGGGGGCGTCCCGATTCGCTTCGGCGACCGGTATGTGTGTGAGGATGGCCTCGAACAGCGGCGCCAGATCGTCGCCGGGCCGGTCGAGCTCGAGCCAGGCCCGCCCCTCGCGGGCGACGGCGTAGACGAGCGGAAAGTCGAGCTGCTCCTCGCTGGCGTCGAGTTCGACCATCAGATCGAAGGTGAGGTCGACCACCTCGTCGGGCCGGGCGTCGCTGCGGTCGATCTTGTTGACCACCACGATCGGCTTGAGCCCACGTGCCAGCGCCTTTCGGAGCACGAAGCGGGTCTGCGGCATCGGTCCCTCGGCGGCGTCGACCAGCAGCAGCACCCCGTCGACCATGCCTAGCGCCCGCTCCACCTCGCCGCCGAAGTCGGCGTGCCCCGGGGTATCGACTATGTTGATCTTGACGCCGTGCCACACGACCGCCGTGTTCTTCGCCAATATCGTGATCCCGCGCTCGCGCTCGAGATCGTGGGAGTCCATCACCCGCTCGGCGACCACCTGATTCTCGCGAAAGATCCGCGACTGCCGGAGCATGCCGTCGACCAGCGTGGTCTTGCCGTGGTCGACATGGGCGATGATGGCGATGTTGCGGAAGGTAGTGGCGGGCACAAAGACCGATGATACACGATCGTCCGACCCCAGCGAGACCTAAGGCGATACACCCACAAAATCTGGATAGGAAAGCCGTCACAGGCGCGACGTCGTCCAACCCCTCAACCGAGCATTCCGGTATGTGTGACCGACTGGTGACCGAGCCTCTGAA
This sequence comes from Trueperaceae bacterium, assembly GCA_963662295.1. Lineage (GTDB taxonomy): Bacteria > Deinococcota > Deinococci > Deinococcales > Trueperaceae. The sequence goes on along the minus strand of OY759346.1, from coordinate 1,102,278 downwards.
CCTCCCCCTAGTTCATCTCCTTCACGACCACTCCTTGGGACGACGGAACAGCCTGGCAGCGGGCTTCTTGGCGCCCTCTCGCTCTGCAGCCGGTTCTATCCGCCTTATCCGGTCACTTCGAACAGTTTGAAGCCGTAGCGACCGAGCTCCACGGTGAGCGTGTCACCCTCGACGGGTACGACCTCCCCACTCAGGTAGTTCCGCAGCGTCCCGATCCCCTCGCCCACTGTCACAACGACCCGGCATGGCTCCTCGACGAAGTTGAACACCGTCACCGCCCGCTGGGTGCCGTCCTCGCTGGTCCGCAGCCCCGCGAACACCGTCTGCCACGTGTCGGTAGGCAGCTCGTCGAGCTCACCGATCCCTAGTGCCGGCTCGCTCGCTCGCAGGGCGAACATCCGTTTGAAGAATTGGTAGGGCGAGCTGGGGTCGGACTCCTGGCGCTCGATCTCGGCATGATCGAGCTGCCCCCAGCAGACCACGTCCAGACCCGGTAGCGGCGTGAGCGGCTTCGTCGGGAAGGCGATGGCGTTTGCGAACGCCCACACCTGGTCGGGGAGAGCTGCGTTGAAGGCCACCTGCAACCGAAACATCTGGAGCTTGAAGGGATGGTTGAGTCTGCTGTAGCGCTCGTACATCTGGTCCCCGAACTGCTGAAACGGGAACATGCCCAGCTCGATCAGCTGCCGCCGCGTCGCGAGGCCCCGGCGGATGTAGTCCGCGTCGCCCTCCAGCATCGCATCCAGCTCGCGATAGAGGGCGTCCCGTTTCCGGCCTGTTCCGGCGTTGAATCCTCCGCGGCGGATGATGTCGTGCTCGAGGGAATGACTCTCGCTGGTGATGAAGCCTCCACGCTCGACTACGCAGCCGGTGATCGAGCGCACCGTGTCGAGGTTCAGGTTCTTCCACACCTGGACGGCGTCCGCATCCCAGCCGGCAACACCCTTCTCCATCCAGAAGCGCAGGTGCTCGAGATACGCCTCGACGTACGCGCGGTTGGCGAGGTCGGGGCCGGGACGGTTCCAGATCAGTTCGACGGTGCCGTCGTCCTCCCAGCCGAACCATCCCACCCGCGGATCGTCGACACCAGCATCGTGTGCCTTTTTGGCGGCCAGGTAGTCGGGGTGGTGCCAGCCGAGGTACTCGGGCACTGCCATCACCATGATCGCGATGTCGCGTTCACGGCACGCCGCCATCATTCGATCGAAGTCCGCCATGGAGCCGTACGCTGGATCGACGTCGAACCAGTCCTGGGAGACCAGACCGAACCATTCGAAGTCATCATCGAAGCGGGTGATCTGCTGGAAGCGCAGCCCGCCGACACCCATGGCCTCAAGATCGTCGAGGTGCTGCCGAATACCTTCGAAGTCGCCGATGCCGTCGCCGTTGGAGTCCCAGCTGCCGGCCACGGTGACATTGAGTATCGTTGGGTGGGTCGTCCACCAACCTGCGGGCTTTGCCATTGTTCCTCCCCGTCCCTCGCACTCAAGTCGCTGTACACTTGCGGGGTGATCCACGTAGCGCTCCTGCGCGGCATCAACGTCGGCGGCAAGAACAAGATCTCGATGGCCTCGCTCAAAGAGACCTTTCAGCGGCTCGGCCTCACGAACGTTACCACCTATATCAACAGCGGCAACGTGATCTTCAGCGACGTTCAGGGGGACGAATCGGGCATCGCCGGCGAGATCGAGTCCGCCATCCGCGACGACTTCGACCTCGAGATCCCTGTCGTGCTCCGCAACCTCTCGCAGATGCAGGCGCTCCTCGATGCCTTGCCAGCGCCGTGGGTGAACGACAAGATCACGACGGCGAATGCGATGTTCCTGTGGCACGAGATCGACAATCCAGAGATCCTCGACCGACTCGAGGTCAAGCCTGAGTACGACGAGGTCAGCTATGTGCCGGGGGCGCTGCTCTGGAGAGTGAGCAAAGAGGTGCTGGCCTCCAGCGGCATGATGCGGCTGGCGGGGAGTCCCCTCTACCGCAAGATGACCGTTCGCAACGTGAACACCGTACGCCGGGTGGCTGCCATCATGCAGCAGCTGGCCGGCGACGCCTGACTTCTGTGAGCTGCGAGGCGACCATAGCCCCTCCCCATGAATCCTGAGTACGGAAGGAAGCCCCCATGCCAGATGCCAGGCCCCCCAACATCCTTTTCGTCCTCTGCGACGACCTCGGCTACGGCGACCTCTCCAGCTACGGCAGCCCCACCATCGACACCCCCAACCTCGACGCCATGGCGAGCGAGGGCCAGCGCTGGACCAACTGCTACTCGTCGAGCGCCATCTGCGTGCCGAGCCGGGCCGGCCTCATGACCGGCCGCTACCCTGGCCGCCCCGGCTTCCGAGAGGTCGATACCATCGCCGACATGCTCAAGAACGCTGGCTACCATACGGCGTTGATCGGCAAGTGGCACCTGGGCATGGACGACGGCCTCCACCCCAACGACCGCGGCTTCGACTACTACTATGGCACCCCCTCGAGCAACGACCACTTCCCGATAGGTGACTTCGAGTACGAGAGCTACAAAAGCTTCCAGGACGCCAACTACAAGGTCGGCGAGGCCGACACCTTCAACGTGCCCATCTTCCGCCAGCGCGAGCTCGTCGAGCAGCCGGCCAGGCAGAGCCAGTTCACGCAGCGCTACACCCGCGAAACCATCGACTTCATCGACGCCCACGCCGACGAGCCGTTCTTCGTGTACCTGGCGCACAACATGCCCCACGTGCCGCTCTGGCCCTCCGAGCCGTTCAAGGGCAAGAGTAGAGGCGGCCTCTACGGCGATGTCGTCGAGGAGATCGACTGGTCGATGGGCCAGATCGTCGCCGCCCTGCGCGAGAAGGGGCTAGCGGAGGACACGCTGATCGTCTTCTCGAGCGACAACGGGCCGTGGAAGAGCTATCACGAACTGGGCGGCTCTACGGGCCCCCTGCGCGGAGAAAAGGGCACCTGCTGGGACGGCGGTGGGAGGGTGCCGTGCGTCATCTCCTGGCCCGGGAGGATTCCGGCGGGCGACGTCGACGAGCTGGTGTCCCATCTCGATTTCTTCGCCACCTTTGCGACCCTGACCGGGCAGACCCTGCCGGACGACGTGGTGATGGACTCGCTCGATATCCTGCCCGTGATCCTCGAAAAACAGCCCAGCCAACGCGAAATATTCTTCTTTTTCGACGGCTTCCGGGACAGGAACCTGTGGGCGGTCCGGGATCGCGAGTTCAAGCTCCACGTGCACTCGGCGCCGACGTGCTTCGCTGAGGCGGATTCTCACCTGGATCGGCCGCTCCTGTACGACATGACCGGCGACATCGGGGAGTCCCACGACGTCTATGCCGGGCATCCGGATCGGGCTGAGAAGCTGTTGCAGCTGTTCCGGGAGATGGATGAGGAGATCCCGTATAATTGGTGGCGGTCCAACGGGTGAAGAGCTCGCGGGTTCTGCTGGGGTGCGATTCCCACAACTGCTCCTGCAAGATCATCGCTGATGCGCCTCCACCGGCTCAGGCTACCTCTCCCACCCTTCCACACATCGCCGAGGCCAACGTACTACAATTCAGACTGAACCGATCAATGGAGGCAGGTCGCAATGATCGAAGGAAAACTGGATTCCTACCTCCACGACCTCACCGAGACGTTCGAACTATCCGGCTTGGCCGTCGGGGTGGTGCAAGAGAACGAAATCGTGTACGCCAAAGGCTTCGGCGTTCGCAGCATCGAGACCGAAGAACCGGTCACACCGACGTCGCTATTCCACATGGCCTCCATCTCGAAGCCCTTCGTCGCCACGGCCATCGCCCAACTGGTCGAGCGAGAGAAGGTGGATCTCGACCAGCCTGTCGTCGATTACCTGCCCTATTTCCGCCTAGACGACGACCGCTACCGGGACGTCACTGTTCAGCACATGTTGAGCCACGTCTCTGGTATGCCGGACACCGAGGACTACAACTGGGATCAGCCCGAGTGGGATGACGGCGCCCTGGAGCGTTACGTCCGCAGCCTGGCCGACCAGAAGCTGGCGTTTGCCCCCGGCACGGAGTTCGCCTACAGCAACATGGCGTACGACGTGCTGGGCGACCTCATCGCCAAGGTCTCGGGCCAGACCTTTGAAGCCTACATGGCAGAAAACATCCTCGAACCACTCGACATGGTCGACAGCACGTTCCTGAAAACGGAGGTTCCGCCTGACCTAGCCACGACCCCCCACATGAATGTGCCCCGGCCGGAGATCAGCGAGGTCTACCCCTATCACCGCGCCCACGCTGCCTGCGGCACCCTGCACTCCAACGCCTTGGACATGTGCAACTTCGCCATCGCCAACCTGAACAGAGGCCGCTTCAAAGGACGACAAATCCTCGACCCGACCGGCTACGACCTTCTCTGGCACCCGTACTTCGCCACTGGCGACGAAGACAAAGAGGAGGGCAATGAACATGTCGGACTGAGCTGGTTCATCACCGACCACAAAGGCCATCAACTGATCGAGCACTCCGGTGGCGACATTGGGTACAACACGGATTTCGCCATGCTGCCTGATCGATCCGCGGCCGTGGTCGCGATGTCCAATTCCGTCACCGCCCCGGTCTGGGCGGCGAAGCTCATCATCCTCGACCTGCTCCTCGGCCTCGAACCCGAACGCTTCAAACGTCCGGCTCACATTCCACTCTGGGACACCCTTACCAACGATGGTATGGACGCCGCCGTCGAGCACTACCACCAACTCAAGGAGACCCAACCCGACGCGTTCGACTTCAGCCGGGAACAGTTCGGCGATCTGGGGATGATCCTGGTCGAGATGAAACGAACGAGGGAAGCCGTCGAGGTCTATCGACTTAACGCCCTCGTCCATCCAGACTCCGACCTCGCCTACGGCGCCCTGGCTTGGACCTGCCTCAAAAACGAGGACAAGGAATCGGCCCTGGAGTATGCGCAGCAGGCACTCCGGCTCAACCCGGAGAACTCGGACGCTCGAGAGGTGTTGGCGGAGATAGCCAAAGCGCAGTAGCACGTCCGGTGGCGGGATTGATCCACCTCAGCCTCAACCAAGACCAACGACGCAGCTCCAACAAAGTTTAGGAAAGATCATGATTCAGACGCAAGATATACAACGTCCACCCAAAGAGCTCGTAGCAGGACTGAAGCGCATCGGTAGTGCTACCGCTAGTGGTGAACTACACGGTCTAGGCATTCGAGACTCACAAATTCGTGGACCTGTGGGTTGGACACAGGGTATCTCTATGGTCGGTCCTGCCTTGACCCTACAGTTCATGCCCTTACGAGAAGATCAGTACGATGAAGACGAATACAGCGATCCCGAGAAGCAGCTGCATCGTCATGTGCTCTACCATACGCAACCTGGAGATATCGTGGTTGTCGATGCCTTGGGGGACATGGCCAGCGGTGTATTTGGCGATATGATGCTCACCTACTTCAAGGGTCGTGGTGGGCTGGGCGTCATCATCGATGGCTGTATTCGTGACTACCCACGTGCCAAAGAACTCGGCTTAGGTCTGTGGCTCAAGGGGGTAACGCCGAACTACCATACCCAGACAGGCATCTTCCCTTTCGCCGTGAATCGACCCATCGCCTGTGGGGGTCGTCTGATCATGCCGGGTGACATTATCATCGCCGATGATGATGGTGTGGTTGTGGTGCCAATAGCTTTGGCACCCGATTTGCTGGCGAACGCCAAAGAACATGCTGAATGGGAAGATTTCTCACGGAGCAGGCTCGAGCAAGGTGGGGACTTACGCAAGTACTATCCGCTCACTCAGGAGGCTCGGGCTGAGTTCGAAGCCTGGCTGAAGGAGCAATCCCAGTAAGCAGGGAGGCATCAAGACCCCCATGGCATCAGGAGGCGTGTTCTCGAGCGTGCTGATTTCAGGTGGCACGGTTGATATTGGGAGAATGGAATCATGATTCAGATCGCTGAGGTGCTACCCCCTACACCCTCACCCTTGTGGCGATTGGTCAAGCAGTGCGGGGTCGATCACGTTGTAGGCATGATGGATTTCTCTAGCGAAGATCCAGGTCCGTCGGATACCGATAGAGCCAAGAACCTCGACCCCAATCGACGTCCGTGGAGCTACGAGTCGCTGGCGAAACTGAAGCAAAGCTATGAAGGTGGGGGTTTTAGTTTCGATGTGCTCGAGTCTCGTCCCCCCTTGAATAGAGCGAAGCTGGGTCTGGAGGGTGGTGACGAAGAGATAGAAACCGTCTGTGAACTCCTGCGCAATATGGGCAAGCTCGACGTTCCCGTCTGGTGCTACGAATGGATGCCCGTCTTCAGTTGGATGCGCACCTCTACAACCATTCCGGCTCGTGGTGGCGCGGTCGTTACGGGGTACAGACATGCCGATAACACGAGCGAACCTACCGAAGCGGGCGAGGTGACGGAAGAGAAACTTTGGGAAACCCTAGCGTATTTTTTGGAAAGGGTCGTTCCCATAGCAGAGGAAGCAAACGTGAAACTCGCCATGCATCCCGATGATCCACCGTTATCACCGATCCGGGGATTAGGCCGAATCATGCGGAGTGTCGAATCTTTCCAGAGATTGTTGGATCTTGCGCCTAGCCCCATGAACGGCATCACCCTATGCCAAGGGAATTTCACGCTGATGAGCGATGACTTGCCATCCGTGATTCGTCATTTTGGCGAGCAGAACAGGATCCATTTTGTTCACATGCGAGATGTCAAAGGTACACCTGAGGATTTTGTAGAGACGTTTCATGACGAGGGCAAAACGGATATGGCCGCATGCATGCGTGCCTATAGAGACATCGGCTTCGACGGTGTCTTGCGGCCCGACCACGTACCGACGATGGAGGGTGATAGCAATGAGCGTGCGGGCTACTCATCCATCGGCAGGCTCTTTGCCATCGGTTATCTTACGGGCCTACGTGAGGCGATATATCGATCGACCGAAACGAAGTGGTAAGCCTTTTTGGCGTCCCCTCACTCAGATCCTGACCCAGGATTTACGACGCGTTATCCGGTCACTTCGAACAGTTTGAAGCCGTAGCGACCGAGCTCCACGGTGAGCGTGTCACCCTCGACGGGTACGACCTCGCCGCTCAGGTAGTTCCGCAGCGTCCCGATCCCCTCGCCCACTGTCACAACGACCCGGCAAGGCTCCTCGGAGAAGTTGAACATCGTCACCGCCCGCTGGGTGCCGTCCTCGCTGGTCCGCAGCCCCGCGAACACCGTCTGCCGCGTATCGGTAGGCAGCTCGTCGAGCTCGCCGATCCCCAGCGCCGGCTCGCTCGCTCGCAGGGCGAACATTCGCTTGAAGAACCGATATGGCGAGCTGGGGTCGGACTCCTGACGCTCGATCTCGGCGTGATCGAGGCCCCGGTTCACGACCCTAATACCCCAGAAAGAGACGTCCAGGGGGGCGGGTAGCGGCGTGCGCTGCGCCCTCGGGTAGGCGAGGATGCCGGCCACCACCCACACCTGGTCGGGGAGGGCCGCGTTGAAGGCCACCTGCAGCCGGAACATCTGGCGCATATACAGGCCCCTGTAGCGCTCGAACATCCGGTTCCCGAACTGCTGGAACGGGAACATGCCGTGCTCGATGAGCTGCCGCCGCTGGGCCAGGCCGCGGCGGATGTAGTCGGCGTCGCCCTCCAGCATCGCCTCCAGCTCGCGGTACAGTCTGTCCCGGCGAATGCCGGTGCCGGCGTTGAAGCCGCCCCAGCGGGTGATGTCGTGCTCGAGGGAACTGTGCTCGGCGGTGATGAAACCGCCACGCTTTACCACGTTGCCGGTGATGGCGCGCAACGCGTCGACGTTCAGGTTCTTCCAGGACTCGATGCTGTCCACGTCCCAGCCAACGATCCCCTTGTCCATCCAGAACCGCACGTGCTCGAGGTACGCCTCGACGTACGCGGGGTTGGCAGCGTCGGGACCGGGATGGTCCCAGGTCAGTTCGACCGTGCCGTCATCCTCCCAGCCGAACCATCCCACCCGCGGGTCGTCGACGCCCTCCTCGCGGGCCTTTTTGGCAGCGAGGTAGTCGGGGTGGTGCCAACCGAGGTACTCCGGCACGGCCATCACTATGATGGCGATGTCGCGTTCGCGGCACTCCGCCATCAGCCGGTCGAAGTCGGCCATGGTGCCGTAGAGGGGGTCGACGTCGAACCAGTCCTGGGAGACGAGGCCGTTAAATTCGTAATCGTCATCGAAGCGCGTCACCTGCTGGAGGCGCAGCCCGGACACACCCATGGCCTCCAGATCGTCGAGGTGTTGTCGGATGCCCTCGAAGTCACCGATGCCGTCGCCGTTGGAATCCCAACTGCCGGCCACGGTGATGGTGAGCATCGTCGGGTGGGTGGTCCACCAACCTGTGGGCTTTGTCATTGTTCTTCCCCTCCCTCGCGGTCTGGTTATCAGGACTTGCCGGCGTTGTTCGGGGTTGCGTCGGTGACGGGTCTGATCTCTAGTGAGGGGCAAGAAACCCCGGTCCGCATCGCATTTTTCGCACATTGCCGTGCCTGACGGTGGCTGCGTTTCCGCTTTTCTGAATACGACTCAACGATCTGGCGTTGGACGAGAGGGTGGCGAGTAAGAGCGATTTGACGATGCGTGGTGGACGGAGAAACCGAGAAATGCCGTACTGACCGGCACAAACTCGATTGTGGGTCCAAGATTTCCCTTGCTCATCGCCTTTCTCACGAGGCCGGATTGTCCTGGTTATAGCCGATGTTGAAGGTAAGGTGACTATGGGGCAAAGGCTGATCAAAGTCAAATTGCAGGGAAAAGGTCGATCACAAAAGACATCTGGGGTATCTCGAGGCGATACGAGATGTCTCTATCTGACAGCCTCCGCGCCGATCATGATGGGATCAGGATGGGGGCGCATCCCCTTCAGGGACTTCGGCCGTCACTTGCATGACCTGAGTGCTCATCACCATCGATCATCTGGTGGTGGCGCATGACGTTCAGGTGGCTGCCGGCCAGGTCGCGGGCGATATCTAACCTGTTTTGCTCGGGGGGTCTTGGTCCGGTAGAAAGCGGCGTAGTTCCACTCCTCGGTGTGTTACAATTTTTTAAATTGTGGTAGTTGACAGTTACCTCTGCGAATTCTCGCCCTGAACCAAGGGCAGTTCGGGAGCACGGATGAAAGTACGAATTCAAGGTGGGTTCGTCGTTTTCTTCAACGGTCGGCAGCACGAGATCCTCGATGGTGGCTGCGTAGTGTATATCGTCATTATCAACTTGAGGGCTCTGCATATCGGTGTTGTCGATGACCCCATCAAGCCACTAATGCATTACGGAAGCGGAGCTTCATGGGCGATGTGGGGGTACTCCTGATGCCATCCCCGACTCAGCAGATCGACCTCCTGATCGAAGGCGGCATCGTCATCACGGTGGACGGCGAACGCCGCATTTTCAACCCCGGATACGTTGCGATCGAGGACGGACTGATCGTTGACGTGGGGAACGGGAGGGCCTCCGGATTTACTCCCAAGGAACGCCTTGACGCCTCCGACATGGTGGTCTTACCTGGCCTCGTGAATTCCCATAACCATCTCGATCAATCCGTGCACCGGGGTTGCCACGACGAGGATCCGGACTCACGCACCAAAATGCTCGATCTTTCAAGGGCCCTTACCCGCGAGCGGGCCTTTATCGCTGCGTCGGCTTCATTGCTGGAGCAAGTCGAGTTTGGGATTACCACGACGCACGAGAGTCATTGGACGCACTACCATAAGGATTCAACCCTTGGGGTCTGCGACGCGATTCGACGTTCGGGAATGCGCGCGGTAATCGCCCGTTCCATGAGTGATGAAGGGCATTTCCCCGACGCAATCACGCATCCGGATTTCCGAGAGCGCATCGATGATGTGCTAGCCGATCTAGATTCCCTGGCAGCAGAGTACGACTCGGAGCGCATGCAGATCATCTCCGAACCTTCGACCATGCAGCGTTGCACGCCGGAAGCGATTGTTGCCATGCGTGACTGGGCGTTGAGGAACGACAAGATCTGGCATATTCACCTGGCCCAGCATGAAGCGGAGTTACAGCACGCTTTGAAAACGATTGGCATGGGGAGCGTTCAATACGCAGAACAACTCGGTGTCCTGGGTCCCGAGATGCAGGCGGCTCATTGTGGCGGTATTCTCGACGAGGAGGTGGCCTTACTCGGTGAGTATCGCGTTCGGGTGGCCCACTGCCCGCTAACCATCATCAGGAGCGGAGGCACGGTTCCACCGATCTGGGAGTTGGAAAATGCTGGGGCCACGGTCGCGGTAGGGACGGACGGTTCAGGTACTAACAATGGCCAGAACCTGTGGGAGTCCATGAAGATGGCTATCTACCTGCAGCGGGTCCGCTTTGGCCAACGCGACTTGGGAAGTGCCGAGCAGGCGCTCGAACTCGCGACCATCAAGGCCGCCCGCGCCCTGGGTTTGGAGCAGCGAGTCGGGTCACTTGAGACTGGTAAGGCTGCTGACATCGCGCTGTTTCGGCTAGATCAACTCTCGATCGCACCAGAGGCTGCTCTGATTAACAATCTGGTGTACTCCAGCGTGTCCAATCGGGCAGATACGGTGCTGGTGGGGGGGGAAATCCTTCTCAAAAACGGTGAAAGTACCGTGTTCGACAAGGCAGAAGTCGTCGGGAGGCTAAGAGAAGCGCAAGCGAGCATGATCCGCGAGACTGATTTAACCAAATCCATTCGATTGGCATCCACCTGGCCAGTTAGTACTGCTGCCGGCTAGACCGTCAAGGAGGTGTTCGGATTGCTGATCTGCTAGTCGCGTGAGTCCCGAATTAGCGCTGGATATTCCCTTGGGAGGGCTTGTGAACCACAAACGTTGGATTCTACTATTGGTGTTCATCCTCAGTTTTGGTGTAGCTGTTGGGCAAGATGGTCTTACCGTAATTTGGGCTGAGGACGTAGGTCAGGCTGACACTCTCGATCCCAGAGTCTCCTCTTCGCGGCATTCAGCACAGGTCATCGTGCAAATGTTCGATCAACTGATCTACGCTGACGAGGATGCAAACATCTTTCCAGGCCTTGCAGAGTCCTGGGAGATTTCGGAAGACCAGCTGTCGTGGACCTTTCAACTTCGCGACGACGTCACCTTCCACGACGGCACCCCCTTCAATGCTGAGGCGGTGAAATACACCTTCGATACCATCGTCGATCCAGAACTCGGTTCTAGGGCCGCAATCGACCTTATAGGGCCCTACGAATCCACGGAGGTAGTGAGTGAATTCGTGGCTCGGGTGAACTTCTCGCGCCCATTTGCCGCCGCCTTGACCGCCTTCACCACTTGGCAGGTCGGATCGATGGTTAGTCCGACAGCCGGTCAGAGCCTAGGACATGATGGCTTTGCCCGTAATCCCGTTGGGACCGGTCCGTTCCGGTTCGTCTCCTGGGAAGAAGGCAAAGAGATCATCCTGGAGCGCAACCCCGACTATAATTGGGCTCCTGAGTTCTACGCCCACTCGGGCCCATCGGAAGTCGAACGAGTAGTCCACCGCTTCATCCCGGATGCAGGGACGCGCGCCGCGGCCCTCGAAGTCGGTGAGGTAAACGTTGCCGACCTGATGCCCGCCCGGGACATGCAGCGCTACCGTGATTCGGAGGACATCGAAATCCTGGTAGGCAATGTGGCAGGTCTTCCCCTTTCGGTCCTCCTCAACTACAGTCGCGGACCTCTCCAAGACATCCTTGTACGGAAGGCATTTCTCCACTCGGTCAATCGAACCCGCATTTCCGAGACCCTGTTCTTTGGTTTTGCGGCGCCGGCCTACGGGCCTATCGGTTCGGCGACCCCACTGTATTGGCCAGGAGTTGAGGAGTACTACGGCTACGATCCCGAGCAGGCCGCGGCGCTGCTGGACGAAGCGGGGTGGGTGGATGCCGACGGCGATGGTGTGCGCGAGAAGGATGGAGAGAACCTGGACCTGTTCTTCGCCGCCTCGGTGGAGGCTGAAACGGCAGTAGCCGTTCAAGGGGACGCCAACAAGGTCGGATTCAATGTCATTGTCGAGCAGGTGACCTTTGCCTACGAGAAGGAACTCATGGAATCCAACCAAGCCGATTTGTCGTTCCTCAGGTGGGTCTCCCTCGACCCGGGGATCATGATCATTCCCTTCCATAGCCGCAACATTCCGACGCCTGGCTTCTTCGGGTTCAACTGGTCGCGCGTGAACGAGCCTGACCTCGATCAACTTCTCGAGGCCGGAGAATCCGCGACATCGGTCGAAGAGCGCGAGGAGATCTACCGCGAGGCACAACAGAGAATCAGTGAATTGGCCATCTCTCTCGCAGTTCACGAGCAGGTGCAGACGATCGCCTTTGACGCGGACCTGACCGGATTCCGGTTCGCTCCAGGGCGCTGGCAGGTGCGCTTCTACGACGTCTCAAGGGCGAACTAAGGCACGGCATCGGTACTCGCTACTTGTGACGTGCATGCGCCGTAAAGTTGATAGGAGACTGCCGGAGCTATCACTCCGGCGGTCTCCCAGTGCGAGTGTGCTATCCATTTGTGGCTGGCAGCCTAACATCCAGCCACGGGAAAGCCAACGTGCGAGGACGCAAGCGTCCTCGCTAGATACGGTTGCCGACAACTGTTTATGTGCCCCCTGAGGTGAATGTCGAAGTAGGATAGAGTATGCAGCTTGGCCGCTTGGAGCATAGCTATTCTTCTATCTGAAGGGAGCCCCCAAACGCCCGTCCTCCGCGTCGCCCAGACAGAAGAACAGCACGGGCTCGCCATCTTTAGCGAGGGTCATCTTAGTAGACAAGGCAGTGTGCTGATTAGTAGACAAGGCAGTGTGCTGACGTGAGTTATTTGCTGCGTAGAATCCTGGGAGTCATCCCGATCCTGTTCTTCTCTTGGACCGTAGTATTCGTGGTGCTGCAACTTATCCCCGGCGACCCGGTAGATCTGATGTTGGTGGGTCGACCAGCCTCTCAGGAGGTACGAGACAACGTACGTATCCAACTTGGTCTCGATAAGCCCCCACTGGTTCGCTATGGCACGTTCCTGTTACGGGCGGTTCAGGGAGATCTTGGCTACTCCTACAGAACTCGGCAGCCCGTTGCCAATTCGATCCTCCAGCAAGTACCAGAAACGCTTGAGCTCGCCGTCGGAGGTCTCATTATTGGACTGTTCTTTGGGGTTTTGCTCGGGGTGATTTCGGGGACGCGGCCCAACTCCTGGCAAGACACCGGTACCATGTTCATCGCTCTGGCGGGCATTTCGATGCCGGGCTTTTGGGTGGCGATGCTGCTCATTTATGTCTTTGGGCTCCAGCTGCGCTGGTTTCCCATTATTGGAGATGGACTGCCTTCGTTGGTGCTACCCTCAATAGCTGTCGCTTTTTGGCTCATAGGCAACCTGGCGCGCTTGATCCGCTCGAGCATCCTCGAGGTGATGGGAGAGGACTATATTCAGACTGGACATGCGAAAGGACTCGGCCACTGGATGGTCGTGTTCAAGCACGCATTCCGCAACGCCATGATTCCACCGATTACCATGCTAGGCATTCAATTCGCCTATCTCATCTCAGGTGCAGTCATTGTCGAGATCGTCTTCGCCAGGCCAGGCATTGGACAGCTTCTTGTCACCTCAGTTCTCAACAAAGACATTCCCATGGTTCAGGGCATCGTGGTGTACACAACCGCTGCTTTCATCATTCTCAACCTGCTCGTCGACATCCTCTACGGCCTGATAGATCCCAGAATCCGGGAATCGAGGGCGGCATGACTTCCGATACCGCTCATTCTGCTGCTATAGCGAAACCCCGTCGAGCGGGAAGAAACCGACGGTTCCGGCAGCTGGTGATGAATCCTGGTGCTTTTATTGGGGCTCTGGTGCTCATCGTGCTGGTAATCACAGCCATCTTCGCTCCACTCATCGCACCGTACAGTTGGGAAGAGACGTTTGTAGGTCCGTCCCTCGGCCCACCGAGCATCGATCACATCTTCGGGACCGATGTGCACGGTCGCGACGTCTTCTCAAGGATTCTATACGGTGGGCGGTACTCCCTTTCCGTCGGCATTGCTACCGTGATCTTCTCGTTGGTTTTCGGTAGTATCTTCGGCTTGATCATCGCCTACAGTGGCGGGCGCGTAGATGAGATAGGTGTCGTGGTGATCGACGTCATGCTCGGTTTCCCAGCGATCATGTTTGCCCTGCTGATCGTCGCGGTGCTGGGCGTCGGCCTTACCAACATCGTGATTGCCGTCGGCATCGCGGGAATCGCCCCCTTCGCTCGGGTAGTTAGGGGGGCTGCTCTGGCGGTCAAGGCCCGCCCGTTCGTCGAAGCCACGCGAGCTCTCGGGGCTGGTCAGTGGCGTGTGATCCTCCGACACCTGTTGCCCAACGTATTAGCGGTGATCATCGTCATGGGTACCCTGAACCTGGCAAGCGCGATTATTTCGACCGCTACCTTGTCATTCCTTGGCCTCGGTGCTCAACCGCCCACTCCCGAATGGGGCGCGATGCTCAATAACAGTCGGGAGTACATGCGCTACGGTGCATGGACCATGATCGCCCCAGGAGTGGCCCTCTTTTTGGCGGTGATGTCTGTCAACCTCCTAGGTGATCGCTTGAGAGAGGTACTCGATCCGAGAGTCTCGGACAAGAGGCAGCCTACGCTCATCGAAGACGACACCGACTCTCCCTAGCAGAAAACTGAGCCAAGGGCCGACGGTAGGTCCTCGAGGTTTGCAAGGTAGAGCGTCGGTCAAATTCACAGCATCTGCTTGCCGGCGATCATGGTCATCTCGACCTGTTCGAGTGCATCCAGGTTCTCGAGAGGGTTACCGTTGACTACGATGAGATCCGCTTCTTTGCCGACCTCCACCGTGCCCAGCGAGGCGTCCAATTTGCTCAGCTTGGCTGCTTCGATGGTGGCACTACGGAGGGCAGCATAGTTGTCCTTGACTACCCCTACTTTGACCATGAATTTGAGCTCGGGAGCAACAACACCGTGTCCCGTCGCTGGACTGCCGGCATCGGTGCCGAAGACTATCGGCACGCCCGCCTCAGCAGCCTTGACGAGTCCGGCATAACGGCTCTTGTCCGCAACAGCTCTCTGGCGCTCGGCGATCTTCCAGGCGGGAATGTCGTACTCTCTAGCGATCTCGGGCTGACTCTGCCGCACCAACGGAGAGAAGGTCGTTACGATAGGGACCTCGTTCTCTAGCAATAGCTCGATGGTCTCGTCGCGCATGGAACCGCCGTGCTCAACGACGTCGATCCCGAAGCTGACCACCCGGTTGATCGCCTCGTCGAAGGTGGCATGGGCTGTGATAGGCAGGCCGTTGCGGTGCGCCTCATCGACGACCGCATGCAGCTCTTCATCAGAAAACTCAAGGGTGTCATGACAGGCCATGATCTTAATCAGATCTGCTCCCGAGCGGACCTGTTCACGTACCGCCCTGCGCATCTCATCAGGGCCGCTGGCTTCACGGCAACACCAGTAGGTATGTCCGCCAGTCTGCACGATCGCCTGGCCAACAATCGGGGGCCGGGGAAAACGCCTTGCTCGACGTGCGGGGGCCGGGGAAAACGCCTTGCTCGACGGCCTGCTTGGTAAAGGCACTGCACTGATTCGCCGAGATCGCGCACCAGTGTTACGCCACCCTGGAGGCTTTTGATCATGTTTCCTGCGGACTTACAGCGGGTTGCGCATTGAGTGATCGTGCTTCATGCTGAGGCATGGCGCACTCTACCGACCTCCGAGAACGCATCGTAAACGCCGTCCTACACAAGCGTTACACCCTCCATGAAGCCGCAGACACGTTCGACGTTGGAACCGCCACCGTCAGTCGCTACCTCCGCCGCTACCGCCAAAGTGGAGATCTCACCCCCAGAACCTCCCCGGGCCGCCCCAGCGCCCTCCATGAGCACCAGGCATGGGTTGAGCAGAGCCTCATCAGCAACGACCTCACCCACGACCAGCGCTGCGACCTTTTCTTGGAGAGAACCGGCGTCCGCATCAGCAGAGCGACCATGTGCCGCTGGGTACAGAGATTGGGATCGACGAGAAAAAAAGACGATCTACGCGAGTGAACAGAATCCAGAGGCCCGGTGGAGGTTCCTGGCTTGGATCAGAGGTATTGACCCGCACCGGTTGGTGTTCGTCGATGAGAGCGGCTTCAACGTCGCCATGACCCTGCCCTACGCCTACGCCCCACGTGGACAACGTGCCGTGGGTAGGGTGCCGAAGAACCGTGGGGAGAACACCAGCCTCGTTGCAGCGATCAGTCTCGATGAGGGTGTGGGTGACGCGATGACGTTGACCGGAGCGGTGGATGGCGTGGCGTTTTTAGCGTACATCGAGCAGGTCATCGCTCCGAAGCTGAGGCCGGGGCAGATCGTGGTGATGGATCAGCTGGGGGTGCACCGCAAACCGGAGGTGCGGGAGGCGATCGAGGCGAGGGGGTGCGAGTTGGTGTTGTTGCCTGGGTACAGTCCGGACTTCAACCCCATTGAGTTGGCTTTTTCGAAGATAAAGGCGTTCGTGAAAGCTGTCATGGAGGGTGTAACGACGGACGAGGTTGGAGCGGTTGGACTCTGCGATCGCGGCTGCGCTATCGACGGTGTCGTTGGGGTTTGAGCATGCCCATGCCTCAGTCACCAATCACTCATTCAATGAGCAACCCGCTGTAAAGGCACTCATCTCGGGCGGATCGGTTGACTGCTCGGCCAGAACGTGGATCCCATCCCAGGCTAGGTGAACGTGCGAATTCATGAGGCCCGGCATGATCGTCTTACCGGTGCAGTCGAGAGTCTCCGTGTCGTCAGGAGGATCCCCCAACTCACCGGCCGGACCGACACGCTTGATCTTGCCATCACGCAGCTCAACAAAGCCATCCTCGAGTACTTCATCCCCTACGCTGGTGAGGACGCGACCCCGCAAAATTCGCGGTGGCTTCGGGTAGTCGAAGAGCGGCTTAATGATCTTTTGGAAGCGCCACGCAGGTGGCTCGGGCATAGGAATCCTCCCTGCTGAAAAAAGGTCAGTCAGTATCGCATTTTCCAGCAGTCACAGCCAACACGCCCATCTCATAGCGTCCTCCCAGATGTCGGCCCGCTATCCCACCCCTACCGGGCTCGGTGCCCCCGGTCGCACGAACTGGCCCCACCCCGGCTTTCCGACCACCTCGCCGTCGAAGACGGTGCGTCCCGCCAGCACGGTTCGTTCCACCTTGCCCCGAAAGGTCATGCCGTCGTAGAGACGGTCGCTGGCGCGCGCCTGGGTGCGTAGCGCATCCTTACGAATGGTGGTGGTGGCATCGAGATCGACGAGCACCAGGTCGGCGTCGGCGCCCACGACGATGGCGCCCTTGCGCGGATAGAGACCGAAGCGCTTGGCCCCGTTGGTGCTCATCAGCGCCACCGCCTGCTCGAGCGTGAGCCGCCCCTCAGCGACCGCGTGGAGCATGCCGGGCACCAGCTCCTCGATCCCCGGCGCCCCTGGGGGAGCCGCCCAGATGTCGTCTCGGGCGCGCTCCTTCTCCTCGACCGTGAACGGCGAGTGGTCGGTGGTGACCGCCAACAGGGTGCCGTCGCCAAGGGCTTGCCACAGGGCCTCCTGATCGCTTTTGGTGCGCAGCGGCGGGTTGATCTTGGCGTAGGCGCCGTGTTGCGACAGCGCCTCCTCGGTGAACCACAGGTACTGCGGGCAGGTCTCGCCGCTGACGTCCATGCCGGCAGCCTGGAACATCCGCAGGGTGTCGAGCGCCATGCTCGAGGTCACGTGGGCGATGTGCAGAGGGGCGCCGGCGCGGCGATTGAGGGTCAGTAGCTTGGCGATCGCCAGCGCCTCCACCAGCGGCGGCCGCGACTCGCCGTGGGTCTCGGGATCGTTGCGACCGGTCGCCTGAAGGCGGGCCGTGAAGTGGTTCAGCAGCGGCTGACTCTCGGCGTGGACCGACGTCACCAGGCCGCTGTCGGCGACCAGCTCGAGCGCTTCGAACAGGGGACCTTCGTCGGGCAGGACCAGACCGATGAACTCGTCGTCGCGCCCTTTGGGCGCCTCGGTCATGAAGATCTTGAAGCCGATCGCGCCCTCGTCAACCATGCCGGCGATGTAGCCCGGCTCGAGCATTCCGGGGGCGCCGTAGAGGGCGAAGTGCACGTAGGCGTCGGCAGCGAACAGCTCGCGGCGGTGGCGGAACACCTCTGGGGTGGCGCAGCAGGGCTTGGAGATGGGCATCTCGAACAGCGTGGTGACACCGCCGGCCGCCGCCGCCCGGGTCTCCGAAGCGACCGTGCCGCGCTCCGGGTAGGCCGGCGCCCGCACGTGGAAGTGGATGTCGATGGCGCCGGGCAGAACGTAGAGGCCACTGGCGTCGATGGTGTCCCGGGCCTCGACCGCGCCCCCCGGCGCCAGCAGCGCCGCGACCCGGCCAGCGGTCAGGGCGACGTCGAGGGGTTGGCGCCCCGAGGGCGTCACCACGGTGGCGCCGCGAATCAGGGTATCGAACACGGTGCTCCTCTCAGGACTGGGGCAGGAGGTCGTCGACGGTCTCCTCGACCACCCCGAAGAAACAGCACCACTGGCCCTCGAGGACCGAGGCCCGTGAGCGCAGCCCGAACACCACGCCCTCGCGCGGGGCCCGCACCTCGCCGGCCACGTCGCCGTAGAGGTCGTAGATTCGCCCCAGGACGGTGCCTTCGGCCAGCGGGGTTTCGAACACCATATCGGGGTTGCCGACAAACATGCCGGTGGCGGGCGCCAGCAACGGGATCTGGAACCCCTGGCGCCAGCTGTCGGCGTAGCTCGCCTCTCCTTCGATCATCCGGTAGTGGCGCATGGCATTCAGGTAGCTACCCGCGAGGTCGCGGGCGACCGTGTGGAAATCGCTCGTCAACAGTCGACAGTTGCCACCGAGTTCGACGGTGATGCCGCCCTTGCCCAGCCCTCCGATCATCGAGCTGGGGTTGCCGCCGCCGGTCCCGCTGCGAAACACCAGCGTCCACTGGGGTCCCATGGCGGCGGCCAGCTCGAGGCTGGGGGGGTTGTCGGAGGCGAAGATCATGTGGGCCAGGTAGGAGTGCTCGCCGCCGGAGTGGATCGAGATCTGCAGGTCGCAGCTCTCTTTCATGGCCTCCCAGTGGGCGTGCGCCACCCGCTCGGTGGGGTAGCCGTCGGCGCGGCCCGGATAGAGGCGGTTCATGTCGTAGCTGAAGGTGTCCAGCGGGTCGCCGCGGGTGCCGGCCATAAAGGCTCCGACGTTCAGCACCGGCACCGCAACCACGGTGCCGCGCAGCGTGGCGGGGTCGAGCTCCCTGAGCGCCAGGAAGATCGAGAATGGCCCTTCGGGCTCGTCGCCGTGGGTGGCGCCGTTGAGCCACAGGATCGGACCTTCCTCGGCACCGCGCACCACGGTGATGGGGATAGCCCGCTCGAGGCCGTACATGTCGCGGCCGATGGGGATTCCACCCCGCTTCGTCTCTCCAGGCATGACCGACACGGTACCGATCTGCAGCGGCTCAGGCATGGTCCACACTCCTCTCGACTAGCGTCTTCACTCGGTTGTTGGCGTTGCCGGCGCTCACTGCCACCAGGCTCCGCTGGGGTTCAGCACCGCTTAGATCACCGTCCATATCACTCCTAGATGCCCCCCTCGACCGCGCCCAGGAAGGCCGTCAGGATGGCCTCGCACTCGTGCAGGGCGGAGAGCTCTACGTGCTCATCGAAGGCGTGCGCGACCTCGTAGCTGCCCGGTCCGAAGACCACCATGTCGCCCCGCATCAGCGTCAGCAGGTGCTTGGCGTCGCTGCCCGGCAGGTAGCCGATGGGTCCCGGCTCCTTGAACCCGCTTACCGCCTTCAGGAAGGCCTGCCCGAGCCTGGTATCGAGCGTCGATTCGAACCAGCTCGAGAACAGGAACTCGCCCACCTCGACACCGGCAGGAGCGACATCGACGGCCGCCACGACCTCGCGCAGCTCGCGCTGCACCGCCTCGGGCTGCTCGCGGGGAATCATGCGCCGGTCGAGCCGCACGGTGCAGAGGTCGGGGACCGCGTTGGCGGTGCTGCCGCCCTGAATGGTGCCCACGTTGCAGCTGGGGCTGCCGACCAGCGGGTGCGCCCGCTCGCGAAGCCGCCCGTGGTAGCCGGCCAGCGCCTCGATCACGCGGCCCATGGCCACGATGGCGTTGATGCCGCGGTCGGGGTTGGTGGCGTGCACCGAGCGGCCTCGGGTGGTGACGGTCGCCCGCATCACCCCCTTGTGTGCCAGCGCCACGCGGTTGTCGGTCTGCTCGCCCACCACGATGAAATCGGCTTCCGGAAGGTGACCCGCCTCGGCCAGCCAGCGGGTGCCGAGCTGCCCACCCGTCTCCTCTTCGGCGGCGGCCACCAGCACCAGGGTGCCGGGCCCGCCGCGCGCCGCCCGGGCCGCGAAGGCCGTCATCATGGCCGCCAGCGGGGCCTTGTCGTCGATGCTGCCCTTGCCGTAGAGCCGGCCGTCGGCGACGACGGGTTCGAATGGGTCGGTCGCCCAGTGCCGGGCTTCCTCGGCGGCGACGGGGACGGTATCGCTGTGGGCGTGAAGCATGATCACCGGGGCCTCGCCCCCGCCCACGGTGGCGACCACACTCTCCGCCTCGGGCTTTGTGGGCGGGTGCAGGATCTCTACCTGCGCGCCAGAGGCGGCCAGCCGCTCAGCTACCAAGCGGCTGATGGCCCGGTTGTCCCCGGGGGGATTGGGCGAGGGGACCCGCACCAGGTCGGCGAGGAGGTCCTCGAGGCCGGCGGCAGGATTCGAGGTCACCACGAGCACCGCCCGGCCCCTGGCTGGCGCCAAGCGAACGTCACAGGTCGAGCGGCCCCTGTCGGTACTGCGCGGGGATCTCCTCGGGTTTGTAGACCTGCATGAATTCGACACCCGGCCCGGGCACCCCGTCGTTCTCGAGGAAGGCGACCCAGCCTTCGGGGTGCTCGTAGCGGCCCACGATGCCGCAGTTGTGGCATACGGAATGGTCGTCGACCTCCGCGTCCCAGTTCGCCCGCTCGTCCGGATGGTCGGAGAGGCGACAGGTCTGCGACCGCATGGTGGCGCCCTCGGCCTCTGCCTGGGCGATGGTGGTCGGGAGGTCGTCGACGGTGTAACAGATGTGGTGGATGCTCTCACCGTGTTCGGCTACGTGGCTGGCGTAGCGGCCGTCGGGATCGAGCGACTGGACCAGCTGGTACTGGATGTCGCCGATGTCGAAGACGGCGCTTCGCTGGCGCGTGACCTCCGAGGTTTTGATGGTGGCCTCGAGGCCGGCGCCTAGCCGGTCCCGGTAGCGCTCGAGCGCCTCGTCGGCGTCTGCTACCGCCACCGCGATGTGTTTGATGCCTGTCACCATAACGGCTCCCGTCCTTTCGCTCCTTGTGGTTCAGGCCCAGCCAATGCCTCGACACGGAGTCGAGCATGGTAGGCAAGCAGAGGTCGAACCTCGAAACGCAGCCCAAGTGGAACCGTCGAGCCCCCAGCTCACCCCACGCCTTCAACGGCAATGACCCTCCAAAGAGGGCACACATCGCCCTCTTCAGAGGCCGGCAACGCCCCCGGCTGCAGCGGCCCGAACCGTGGCCAGCCCGAGCAGAGTGCCTAGGTCGCCGACGCGTTCGAGCTCGAGGCAGCGGGCGAACAGCTCCTCGCCCCGACCGGTAGGCAGCAGCTCGCTCGTCAGCGCCTCGAATTTGGAGGTCAACTCGGCCTCGCTCATGCGGAACTCGGGCTCGCCCTTGGCGTAGGGAACGCGCCCCTCGAGGCGGCTACCGTCGCGCAGAGTGACCGCAACCCCACCGCCGTTCTGGTTGGGGTGGGCGCGTTCGATCTCGGGATCGATCTCGACGTCGGTCACCTGCCTGAGGCGCCTGACGGCGGGATCGTCCCAATGGCTGTAGTCGCTCGGCCAGGCGCTGCCCTGGGTGAGGGCCACGGCGGTCGCGACCCGAATGCTGAGCCCCGCGACCTCGCGCGAGCCCGGGTTGGGATCGATCCGGAATGAGGGTTCCAGGGCGCTGCGGTAGGTTCGCACCTGGATCCGCTCGATGGCGTCCGGGTCGACGCTGTTGGCGGCCAGAAGTTGCTGCACCGCGTCGACTGCCTGATGGGTGTGGCGGCAGCCGCCGTGCGGCTTGAAGGCGGTCGAGGTGATGGCGAAACCGGTGCCCAGGTCGTCGAAGGCGTCGGCCCCAGTGCCATCGCCGAAGGCGCGCAGGAAGCCGTATTCGCCGTCGAGTGCGCCGGCGGGGCCGAAGAATCCCCCCTCGGCGAGCTGCACCGCGAACACCCCGTTGCGGGCGGCGAAGCCGGAGATCAGATCCTTGGTATCGCAGGGGCCGCTCTCGTAGACGTACTGTTCGGTCCCTCCTGTCATGTCGGCCGCCAGGCCGACGGCCTCGGCCAGCGTCTCGCGATCGAGACCGGCGCAGATTCCGGCCGCCAGCGCTGCCACGATCGGTCCAACCGTCCCCTTCAGGTCGAGGCCGCGGGCGCGGGTGGCCTTGCGGATGGCCAGGCCCAAAGGCACGGCGATGTCGTAGGCGGCCACGATGGCCTCGAGCACGGTCCGGCCGGAGGTGTGGCGGCTTTCGGCCACGGCCAGGACGGCGGGGATCACTTCGGCGGCGATGTGGCCGGCGGTCCGGTGGGAGTCGTCCATGCCCAGGACTTTGATCATCGTGCCGTTGGCGAAGGCGGCCCCCTCTGCGGTGGAGCGGCTGCCGTTGCCGAGCACGGTGGCGACATCCCCGGGCATCATGGCGTTGGCGTAGGCCAGGGCCTTCTGGCCGCGCGGGGTCTGGAAGCCGCCCAGGCCGGTGCCGAGCGAGTCGAAGACCAGCCACTTGGCGATCCGCAAGGCCTCCTCGGAGATGTCCTGGTACCTGAGTTGCAGGGCATGATCGACCGCTCGCTGTACCATCAATCTTCCGTCGGACATGCGTTCCTCCTCAACACTAGGGGCGGGGGGCGTCCGCCGTTATCCTGCCCCAACGAAGGGTTGAAGGGCTTCGATGACGTAGGCGACGTCGTCGTCGCTGAACTCGACGGCGATCGGCAGCGACAGCAGCTCGTCTGCCAAGCGGTCGGTGGCGGGGAGCGCCTCGGACCCGTGGATGCCGGCGGCGTACACGGGGTAGCGGTGTACCGGCGGAGTGTAGTGGAGCACCGCTTCGACCCCGGCCTGGCGCAGGCCCCGGTGCGCCGCCTGCTGATCGGGCACCCGGATGGTGTAGGAGCGGAAGGTGGGCTCGGACTCCGGGCGGAAGCTGGGCACCACAGCTCGCGATCCGGCCAGCCCCTCAGCGTAGCTCCGGGCGATGGCTCGGCGCCGCTCGGTCCAGGTCTGCAGGAACGGCAGTTTCACGCCGACCACGGCCGCCTGCAGCGGATCCAGCGGAACGTTGTAGCCCTCCTCGATATAGCTTTGGGTGCCATCCGTTCGCGCCTTCGGGTCGTGCCCATAGTGGCTGAGCAGAGCGAGCCGTTCGGCGACGGCGAGGTCGTCGGTGGTGATCATGGCGCCGTTGCCTACGCTGCCTAACGGCTTGAGCGGCGCGAAGCTGAACACGGCAGCGTCGGCAAAAGCCCCAACCGCCCGGCCGTGATCCCTGGCACCTGTGGCCAGGGCAGCGTCCTCGACTATCCTGAGGCCGTGCCGGTCGGCCAGCTCCCGGAGCGCCCGCACGTCGGCAGGGTGCCCGTGAAGGTCGACCGGCAGTAACGCCGCAGTCCGCTCGGTGATCAGCGTCGCGACCCGTTCGGGATCGATGGTGTAGTCGGACAGGCGCACGTCGCACAGCACCGGAACCGCGCCGCACAGCGAGATCGCCCCGGTGGTGGAGATGTCCGAGTTGGCCACGGTGATGACCTCGTCGCCGGGCCCCACGCCGCAGGCTCGAAGAGCGACCAGCAGCCCGATGGTGCCCGAGTGCACGGCGACGGCGTGGCCGCTCTCCATCGCTTCGGCGAAGCGCCGCTCGAGCGACTGCCGAGCCCCGCGCCCCTCGTCGGCGACGGGCCCGAACAGCAGCGGCTCGAGGGCGGCCAGCAGCTCCTGCCTCAGCGACCGATGCGTTTCGTGTACGCGGCCCCGGGGAATCCGGAAACCGGTTTGCTCGGACGTTGGTGCCATCGTCGTTCAGCCCTCCGTCAATGCCTTAGTCGTCGAGCCGCAGGTAGTAGCGGTTGGCGTTGTGGGGCGACAGCCGCACGGCGCCCTCGGGGGTCACCAGGAAGTTGTCGGAGACCAAAAAGCCGCGGTCGTCTTCGAGCACGGTACCCGGGTGGAACGATAGCACCATGTTGCTCTTGAGCTCGAATGCGGGGTCCGACAGCGAGTTGGGGCCGTCGCTGCCGTCCAGGCCGGTGCTGTGGCAGTCGGGGGTGTGCTTGCCCGCCACCGGGAAGCCCAGCCCGCGCAGGGTGCTGTCGTTCGCCTCCGAGATGTCGGCGAAGGTGTTGCCGCTCTTGGCGGCGGCGGACGAGGCGTCGACCGCCCGAAGGTAGCCCTGGAGCAGGGCGTGGGCCTCGTCGGGCAGCTCGCCGAACGAGAAGACCGTGGTCAGCTCGAGCCAGTAGCCCCAGGGCGACTCGTAGACGATCTCGAAGTTGATGACGTCGTCGCGCCCCATGGTGAGATCCTTGGCGGTGGGCACGGTGTAGGGGGTCAGGTCGAGCGAGAGCTTGGTGCGCCCCCAGAAGGCGCCGTGCGACTTGACGAAACCCTCGGTTGCGGCACAGGCGTCCCAGTAGCGGGCCCCGACCGCGGCGTGATCGCGAAAGACGTCGAGGCTGGCGTCGAGGATGGCGCCGTTCTGCTGGATCGCTTCGAGTTCGAAGGGGGTCTTGATCTGACGGATGACGTTGTAGGCATCGGTGACATCGACCACCTCGAAGCCCTCGAGGGCGGCCATGAACTTGGCGTGCTCGCCGACGCTAAGCAGCTTGTTCATGTTGATCATGCCGATGCGCTTGCCGCTCTCGGCGTAGCCGCGGGCTAGCTCGGTGGTGCGGCCCACGATGTCGCCCGGCGAGATGACCCGCTCGCGCTGGGTGGTGGTCTCGTTGCGACTCCACACCCCCTGGTAGGAGCTCCATACCAGCAGCCAGGGGTCGGGGTCTTCACTGCTGAGGACGCCGTAGGCGGCGCCGCCCCAGAGGTGAACGTTGGTGATGTAGCGCAGTGCGCCGAGCCCGCTGGGCGCGCCGCCGGCCACCAGAATGAGCGCCCCCAGGCCCTGGTCGGCCATCATCGCCTGGATACGGGCGATCCGCTGGGCTACGTCGCGTTTCAGGGATTCGTGGGTCAGCATGCTGTGTCCCCTTCAGTGTGTCTCGTGGGCTTCGGTGTCGACATACCTGACCCGTTCACGACGCCACCTCGTCGACAGCGTCGCCCAGAATTGCCAGTGTAACCCCTTCGGGCACGACCGGCCACGAGGCCCCGGCGTGCAGCATGACACCGGCGCGGGGCGCGGTGATCTCCTCGATTACCTCGCCCGAGAAGGGGTGCATGACGTGGCCAAGTCTGTCGCCGGCAGCGACACTCTGGCCCCGCTTGTGTTTATCGATGAAGGTGAAGCCCCGCTCACCGCTGGGCGTCAGGAAGGTGTGGGCGTCGAGCACAGCGACGCTGTCGCCTTCGCGCTCGGGCTCGCCAGCGAGCATCCCCAGGTGCTTCAGGGCGTTCAGCACCGCGTTGCGGGTGCGGCGCATGTCGTCCTCGCGGTAGTCGCGCAGGCCGGGCCCCCCACCGATCCAGGCGGATACCACCGCTTTGCCATCGCGGGCGGCTTCGAGAGCGGTGGAGCCGTCCTCGGGCTGCCCCAGCAACACCTGCGGCAGGCCTAGGGCGACGGCGAGGGCGCGCGATGCGGCTTGGTCGCCGCTGCGGTAGACGCCGGCGTAGCGGTAGTAGCTCCACTGTGCCCCGGTGCGAATGTCGATAAGCGCGTCTGCTTTTGATACCACCTCGGCGAAGTAGCGGTGGATCAGCTGCTCGCTGACGGTACCGCCAGCGTCGCCGCGGCCCAGCGCGTTCAGGTCCTTGTCGTCCCAGGCGGAGTTCACCCGCTCGAACTCGAAGCCAGAGGTATTGAGCAGGGGCGCCACCACCAGGGTGCCAGACAGCTCCGCGGGGTCGATGGCGGCGGCGAGCCCGGGCAGGGTCAGCGCCGGCTCGACCTCGAGGCCGCTAGCGCCGGCCTGCACCAGCAGCAGCGGGCCGTCGCTGGCGCCACAGATGACGTGCAGCGGAATGTGGACCGGGAAGCGCCCGTGGGTCCTGCCGGTTTCGAAGAAGCCGAAGGCTCTCTCGCCGGGGCGGGCTTCGATAGTTCCAATCTTCATCTCAGGCCTCTCCCCTCGGCTCGAACGACACGTAGAGGTCGGCGGTACGGCGGTCCTCTACGCGGTCGATCTCGCCCAGAATGCCGATCGAGGTGGCGCCGACGGTGACCCACTCCTGGCCGCTGGGGATGACGATAGCCTCGCGCGGGTTGGGCATCTCGGCCAGCAGCTCACCGGTGTACGGGTCGACCAGGCTAGCGTAGCTCTCGCCGGTCCCGACGCGCTCGCCAAAGCGGCGCTTGCGCACGAAGAGGCCGTCGACGTCGGGCTTCCAAATCACCACCGAGGCGTTGTAGACGGTGCATTCAGGGCCGTCGGCCTCGAACTCGCCGTCGATCATGCGCATCGACTTCAGGATGTTCCAGATGCCCCGTTCGGCGTCGCGCACGTTGTCCTCGCCGTTCTTGAACCAGCCGGTGCCGCCGCCGAACTCGAGGGTGATCTGCACCACCCCGGCCTCTTCGATGGCCTCCTTGGCACGGTTGGCGCCGAAGGTGTTGGGTGGGAAGAACGCGGCCTGATCGAGTCCGAAGGCGACCACCAACTTGCGGCGGATCTTCTCGACCTCGGTCGGGTTGCTGGGGTCGGCCTCAGCCCCGAACAGCACATAGCGCTCGTAGGCGGTGCGGGCGCCGGCGTGGAAGTCGATCATCACGTTGGCCTGCTCGATCACCTCGTGGAAATAGACGTGGGCGATCTGGTCCGACACGCTGCCGCCGGGGTTTCCCGGGAACAGCCGGCTGATGTCCTTGTTGTCGACCCGCGAACCCCGCTCGCCCAGCTCGAAACCGACGCGGTTCACCACCGGCACCGCGATCACGTTGCCGCGGAGCGTGGCCGGGTCGAGCTGCTTGATGAAGTTGAGGATGGCGATCGAACCGATCACCTCGGCCCCGTGAATGGCCCCCTGAAGCAGCAGCGTCGGCCCAGGCTCGGCCCCGGCAAACAGGTGCACGGGGACACGTCCGGCGCCAGTCCCGAGCGCGAGCTGCCCACCTCCAGATAGCCGAAGGTGTGCTCTCCGGGTTTGGCTTCCAAGTTACCGGCACGCATCTATTCTGCCCCCTTCCGCGGAGCGCCTCGGGCGCTCGCAGGTCACGATGGTTCCTGTCCAAGATGCCGCTCGAACCAGTCCATGATCCGGCGGATCCGCTCGATCCGGTTGCCCGGCCTGCCGCCGCGCGAGAGCCCATGGCTCTCCCCTTCGAATACCACCATCTCGACCTCGCGGCCGAGCCAGCGCAGGGTGGCGAACAGCTGCTCCGCCTGTTCGAGTGGGCAGCGGTGGTCCTCGTCGCTGTGCACGATCAGCAGCGGGGTGGTGATGTTGGCCGCCGAGGCGATCGGCGACTGCCGCCAGGCCGCCTCGAGATCGGCGAGGCCGTAGGTTCCGGTCTCTCCCAGCGTGCACTCCGGACCGATATCTGAGGTGCCGAAAAAGCTGATCTGATTGGTGATCGAGCGCTGGGTTACGGCCGCGGCGAAGCGGTCGGTGTGGCCTACGATCCAGTTGGTCATGAAGCCGCCGCAGCTGCCGCCGGTGACCCCGAGCCGAGCTTCATCGATGTAGGGTAGCGCCGCCAGATCGTCGATCCCCAGCATCGTCTCCTGGTAGTCCTGGCCCCCCTGATCGCCCTCGCTGGCGCGGGTCCAGGCCTGGCCGTAGCCGGCCGTGGTGCCGCGCACGTTGAAGTAGTTGAGAACGTAGCCAGCGCCGACCAGGCACTGGAACTCGTGGCTGAAATCCCAGGAGAACATCGAGCAGTGGACGTAGACGATGGTCGGGTAGCGCTTGGAGGGGTCGAACTCCGGGGGCGTCATGAGCCAGCCGTGAATGTCGGCGCCCTCGAGCCCTTCGAAGTAGCGTTCCTGGGGCGCAGCCAGCGCGTGGTCGCCCAGCCACGGGTTGAGCGCCGTGAGCCGTCGACTGCCCTCGGAGGTCCAAACAAAGAGATCGCCAGGGTTCAGCGGGTTGGCCTCACCGTAGGCCACCACGTCGCCCGCGGCGGGGCTGTAATCGAAGGCGACGACGGGCCCGGCCACCAGCCGTTCGAAGGTGCCCTCGGAATCGATACGGCAGAGCTGAGCGGTGCCCTCGACGGTGAGCAGGAAGTAGATCCAGCGGTCGCCGCGGGGCCACTTGACGGTGATGTTGGAGAGGCCGATGCGGGAGTCCGAGGCGGCATAGTTGCCCACCTCCTGATCGAGATCGCCAAGCTCGCGAGCGCTGCCCGTCTCCACCTCCGCCAGGTGAGGCGTCATGAAGATGCGGCGGTTGGTGGGGGCGGGGTGCCGGTGGCCTGCGAAGGCGATGTGGCGATCGTCGTCGCCCCAAGTGGGGCTGCGGCAGGCTCCGACCCAGTCGGGCAGCAGCCGCTGCGGCGCGCCGCCGGGATAGGCACACGCGAAGATCTGTCCCTGGCCGAGCGCCCGATTCTGCTCGCGGGCCAGGCCGATGAAGGCCAACCGGTCACCGCCGTTGCTCCAGGCGGGTTCCGAATAGTCGCATTCGCTGTCGGTGACCTGCACCAGCTCACCGGTGTCGACCTCGAGCACCCAGATCTGCGAGAAGCGGTCGTGGACGAAACCGATACCGTCCTGTTTGTAGCGCAGGCGGCGGATCACCTTCATGTTGGGGGTGGGAATGCCGGGGTTGGGCCCGCGGCTCTCAGGGTGGCGCATCGGGGTCCAGCGCACGCCGGCCAAGCGGCGGCCGTCGGGCGACCAGTCGAGCCCGGTCATGGCGTGCTCGCCGAGCGGGTAGGCCTCGGTCTCACCGCTCGCCTGCGACCATACCCGGACGGCGCTATCGTCGGCTTCGCGCCAGGCGTAGGCGAGCCGGTCTCCAGCGGGGCTCCAGCTGGGGCTCGAGGCGTTGCCGCGGCCACCGCTGACCTTCACCACGGCGTCGCTGTCCAGCTCCCGCAGGTACAGCTGGGTCTGGTAGCCGTCGGCGGCCGCGTCCACCTCGCGAACGGTATAGGCCACTCGGGCCCCCTGGGGATCGAGGGCCACTTCGGCCAGCCAGCGGAAGTTGAGCAGATCCTCGGGGATGAGGCCGCGGCGGATGCCTACCGGGGCGGTCGTGGTAGCCGTCACAGCGGACATGCTACCCCCAGGTCTTGAGCCAGGCCACGAACGGTCTCAGCGGTATTTCGAGAGACCGGAATGCCGCTGCGGCGGCGGTGGCGGCTGCGCTCGTGCTCGAGTTCACCGGGAAGCAGCACCGGCCGGTCGGGGTCGATCGGCGGCGCCCCCTTCACTTCGGCTATCAGCTGCTCGAGGCGTTCGTCGAAGCGCTCGCGGGGCATGAACATGCCGGGGTCGAAGGCCATCATCAGGTGGCCGACATCGTAGTGCTGTTCGTCTTGGAACACCGAAAGCCCGAATTTGGCGCCCGACATCACGCCAGTCAACACGTCGGTGATGAGGCTGAGGCCGTAGCCTTTGTATTCGCCGATCGGCAGCATCGGCCCGTCCATGGCCGCGGCCGGGTCGGTGGTGACGTGGCCGTCGGGCGTCAGCGCCCAGGTCTCGGGCATCGCTCTGCCCTGCTCCAGATACCAGCGCATCATGCCTTTGCCCGACATGGTGAGCGCCATGTCGAGCAGGATCGACCCCTGATCCTCGCCAGGCGTGGGAATCGCAATCCCCCATGGGTTGGTGGCCAGCACCGGTTTGGCCGAGCCCCAGGGAGCCATCTCGGCGCGCGCGTTCGTCATCGACCAGCCGATCAGCCCTCGGCGGGCGGCCGCCAGTGCATGGTAGCCGGCGATGCCGAAGTGGTTGCTGTTGCGTACCCAGATCATGGCGATCCCCGACTGTGTGGCTTTGTCGACCGCCTTGTTCATGGCCCGTTGGGCGGCCACGTAGCCGAAGCCTTTGGCCGCGTCGAGGAGTCCGTAGGCGGGCCCTTCACGCTCCCAGCGCATGGGGGCATTGGCCACAGTGCCACCCTCGCCAACCCGTCGGTGGTAGCGGATCAACTTCTCGAGACCCTGACCCTGGCCCGGGTGGTACCACAGCGAGGCGGTAACGACACCGTCGGCGACGATCTCGGCCTCTTCGCGGGTGGCTCCCAACGCCTGCAAAAAGTCCTCGATAAAGGTTCGTAGTTCGGCTTCAGAGTAGTGGTTGACGGCTTCGTCAGCGCTCAGGTCGTAGGCCACGGTCGCCCCCTCAGGCTGGCTCCAACGGCTATCGGCCGGCTCCAGCAGAGGGTAGCGGCCGGCACCCTCCCCAGCCCCCATACGGTCGTTGCCACCGCCGCTAACCCCCGGCGCCGATGGCGTCCATGGCACGCTTCATGCGGCCCAGTCCATCGCGCAGGGTGGTCTCGGGCTGAAGGAAGGTGATGCGCAAGAAGTGGTCCATGCTCTCGGAGAAGGCGCCACCCGGGTAGGCGAGGACATGGGCCTCATCCAGGATCCGCTGCGACAGCTCGAGGGAGCTGAGGCCGGTGTGGCTGATGTCGACAAAGACGAACTGCCCCCCCTGCGGGGTGCCGTACGAAAAGCCCATAGCGTCGAGATGATCGAGCACGATACGGCGGCGCCGATGGTAGGCGGCCTGCATCTCGAGCATCTCGTCCTGCGGTCCGGTGAGGGCGGCCAGGCCGGCGTACTGGGAGACGATCGAAACCGGGCCCGATAGCGCCGCTTTGAGATCCCGAACCCGGGCCATCAGCGCGGCCGGTCCGGTCACCCAGCCGGTGCGCCAGCCGGTCATGGCGTAGGCCTTGGAGAGGGCGTTGAGCGTCAGCGTGCGCTCCTTGCCTCCGGGCAGCGAGGCGGGTGAGGTGTGCACGAAATCGTCGTACACCAGCAGGTCGTAGATATCGTCGGC
Organism: Trueperaceae bacterium; assembly: GCA_963662295.1. Lineage (GTDB taxonomy): Bacteria > Deinococcota > Deinococci > Deinococcales > Trueperaceae. Next base: position 1,071,113 of record OY759346.1, on the reverse strand, counting down.
CAGGATCAGCAGATCGTTCTGCTGGGCGATGGCGACGAGCTCGAGCTGGTCCTGGGGCGAGATCACGCTGGCCGCCGGGTTGTTGGGTGAGACCAGCAGCAGCGCCCGCATGTCGGCCGTGAGGTGCTCGCGAACCCTGGCGGGGTCGACCCGGAACGCCTCCTGGGGATACGTCGGCATGCCCACGGTGGTGCCGCGAGCAAACGCCACGGCGTCCTTGTAGGTGTTGTAGTTCGGTTCGGGCACCAGCAGCGCCTCGCCCTCGGCGATGGCGGCGACCACCATCAGGAACAGCGCCTCTTGCCCGCCGTTGGTGAACACGATCTCCGTCTCGGGATCGAATGAGACGCCGTTGATGCGCTCGGTCCGTTCGGCGATCGCTTCGCGCAGCGGCAGGATGCCTTCGGGAGGTGACGACTCGTGCGCATGGCGCACCATCGCCTCGCGGGCTGCGGCCACGATGTGGGCGGGGGTGTCGAAATCGGGGTCGCCGCGTCCCAGGACGATGGCGTCGTCGTAGCCCCGTGTCTGGGCGATCAGGCCGTAAAGGACCTCGGTGCCGCGCTTCTTCTTCTCGCTCATGCCCTCCCCCCTTCGAGTGCAGTCAGGGCGGAACCGTCCGCCGTGACCGCCAGCCGCAGGATGCCGGGGGCGCCGAACCCCGCCCCATCGGCAGCGATGACGGCGCCGGCGTGCAGCGCGGCGCCCAGTGCTTCGCTGGCCCGCACGGCCACGTGGCTGGCGGCCTGCCCCGGCAGCACCTCGGCACCGAGTGCCTCGAGGCGTGCCACCAGCTCCGGGCGCCGCGCCTCGAGGCCCCGACGGATCTCGGTGCGCCGGTCGCCGTACCCCTCGGCCGCCTGGAGGCCGGCGTACTGGCTGGCGGTGGAGGTGCAGATCGAGATGATCTGCTTCATCGAGGTGAGGCCCGCGACGTTCTCCGCATCGGTGGCGATGAAGCCGAGGGCGAGCCCTTCCAGGCCCACGCCCGGCAGCAGGTCACCGAGCAGCGTCACCTGTCCGGCATGCTCGCCGAGGGCGGCCAGCGAGGCGTCGTCGGGCGTCCATCCCGACAGCCCCTGATCCCAGAGGATGGTGGCGCCGTGGGCGGAGGCCAGTTGGCCGATCCGGCCGACGTCGGCCTCCCCATAGCTGGCACCCGTGAGGCGACTCGGCGACTCCAGATAGAGCAGCTGGGCGCCCGCCTGCAGGGCACTCTCGATCGTGTCCGGGGATGACAGCAGCCCGCGAGACTCTTCGACCTGCAACCACTGAACCTCGAGCGGGCGGACCCCGAGCGCCTTGCGCACCCCGGGATGGACGACGCTAGGCAGCGCCAGCTGCCCCAGCGTCTGACCGATGATCTGCAGGCTGAGGAAACGTGCCTCCTGCATGCTGGCGGTTACCACGGTGTTGGTCGGTTGGTAGCCGGTCAGGCTGCGGGCGCCGAGGTCGGCGACCACCGCCTCGCGGAGCGGCAGGATGCCCGGGACATCGACGTAGTGGGTCTGCCCCTGCTCGAGCGCTGAAATGGCGCCGTCGATGATGGCCTCTGTAAGGCCGCCGCCGGGCTGATCGAAACTCAGATCCAGCGCATTGGCGGGCAGCTGCGTAATGGTGGGAGCCTGCACCAGCCTGTTGGCGGTGTGTGTCTCCATGATCTTCGCGACGGTCGATGCATCCATTCTGCGGTGTCTTCCTCCTTCGGTGGGCGTGTTCGTCTCGAACCTCGTCCCACGTTATTGCGTGTCGTTTTCGGTACCCGCCCAACCCTCCTAACGCCCCTGCAACCGCGGATCGAGCAGATCGCGCAGCCAGTCGCCCAGGAAAACCACTCCCAGAACGGTGACAGTAATGGCGATCCCGGGGAAGGTCGACATCCACCAGGCGCTACCGATGTACTGGCGACCGTCGGACAGCATCAGGCCCCAGGTGACCGTCGGCGGTTGGACCCCCAGGCCGAGGAAGCTCAGCGCCGCCTCGGCAAGCATGGTGGTGGCCACCATCATGGTTGCCAGCACGATGATCGAGCCGGTGACGTTGGGCAGGATGTGCTTGAACATGATCTTCAGACCCGACTGCCCGAGCGCCCTGGCAGCCATGATGTAATCCATCTCTCGCACCGCCAGCACCTCGGCGCGGGTGACGCGGGCATACATCACCCAGCTGGTGACGCCCAGAATCAGGATCAGCGTCACCAGGCCGGCGCCTACCACCCCCGAAACGGCCACCACCAGCACGATGAAGGGGATGGCCAGAAAGGCGTCGGCCACGCGCATCATCAGGTTGTCGACGATGCCCCCGGAGAAACCCGAGATGAGGCCGTAGCTAACCCCAATCAGCCCGGCGATCACCACCGAGAGAACGCCGACGGTGACAGAAACCCGGGTCCCGACGATGACCCGGCTCAGGATGTCGCGACCCAACTGATCGGTTCCCAGCAGGAAAACCCGCTCGGAGTCGCTGTAGCCGGGCGGCTCGAAGCGGTCGCGGAGGTTGTGTTGCAGCGGATCGTGAGGTGTCAGCAGCGGACCGATCAGCGCCGTGAGGACCACCAGCGTAATCAGCACCGCCCCCATGATGCCGACGTGGCTGCGGCGCAGCGAACGCGCGGCGAGCCGCAGGCGGGTCTGGCGCAGCGGCAAACTAGCGGCCGCCACTGCGGTCGGCGTCCCCTCTTCGGGAAGCCTCGGCTCCGAGCGCTCCACGCTCACCCTTTCACGTCCCTAAGCTGAATGCGGGGATCGATAAAGGTGTAGACGATGTCGAGAATGAGGTTGATCACGATGAACGACAGCGCGAACCAGAACAGCGCCGCCTGCACCACGGTGATGTCGCGAACGCCGATCGATTCGATCATGAGGCGACCGATCCCCGGCCAGGAGAACACCGATTCGACCACCACCGAGCCACCCAGGAGCCAGCCGAATTGCAGCCCCAGCGCCGTCACCACCGGGATGAGCGAGTTGCGCAGGGCGTGCCGTATCACCACCGCCCGGGCGGTCAGACCCTTGCTGTAGGCGGTGCGCACATAGTCCTGGCCCAGCACCTCGAGCATCGCCGAGCGGGTGAGCCGCGACAGGCGGGCCGCGACCCCGGTTCCGAGCGTGAGGGCCGGCATGATAATCGAGCTCGCTTCGAGCGCCCCGAAGGCCGGCAGTATTCTGAAATTGACGGAAAAGATAAGAATCAGCATCAGCCCCAGCCAGAAGTTGGGCATGGCGGTGCCGAGGGTGGCCGCGGTGGTGGCCGTGATATCGAGCCAGCTGTTGCGTCTCAGCGCCGAGATCACCCCCAGGGGGATGGCGATGAGCAGCCCGATCGCAGCGGAGACCCCGGCCAGCAGATAGGTGTTCAGGAGCCGTTTCAGGACCAACTCCATGGCCGGGATGCGGGACTGCACCGAGAGTCCGAAGTCGCCGGTGAGTGCCTTGCGGATAAAGACGAGATACTGTTCGAGCAGCGGTCGGTCGAAGCCCCAGGCCTTCCGCAGCGCCTCGACCTGGCTTTCGCTGAAGGTCGGGGGCGCCATCACCGAAATCGGGTCGCCCTTGAGCCGTACCAGAAAGAAGACGATCAGCGAGACGATGAAGATGGTCAGCAGCATCTGGCCCAGGCGGGAGAGGATGAAAGTCTGCAAGCCAGCGTCCTTTTGTGTCGGCAATCCGGGCGGTCAGCCCTCCCGGGTGGGACCAACTGACCGCCGCGGTTGGAGAAGGCGTTACCTCAGCGAGAGGTCGCGGAAGGTGAACCAGCCGTCCGCCCTAGTCGTCCAGGCGAACTCCGAGTTGATCGCCGCCACGCCAGTGATCTCGTAGAGCGGCACCGTCACCGCTTCCTCGATGAAGAACTCCTGCCACTGTCCCCACAGCGCCAGCCGGGCGTCGGCATCGACCGTCCGCAGGATGTCCTTGCCGACGGTATCCCACTCGTCGACGCAGACGTTGTAGTTCGCCTGCTGCCACTCGCAGGTGTAGAACAGTGGGGTCAGGAACGGCGAGGCGCCCAGCACCACCAGCATCAGGTCGCGGTTGTTGCCCGGGGTGGAGACCTGTTCACGGTAAGCCGACAGCTCGAGGATGTTCAGCTCCACTTCGAAGCCGACCTCTTCGAGCATGATCTGGACGACCTCGGCCACCTCTTTCTCGTTACCGAGCTGGAAGGCCATGGCGTCGAAGAACAGCTTGGGCGCATTGCCGCCCTCGGGGTCGTAGCCGGCTTCGCGAATCAGCTGGCGGGCCAGCTCTGGATCGAACCAGGCGTCGGTGTTTTCGGCGCCGGCGTATTGGTCCGCGTAGCTCTCGGGGTAGCTCGAGGCGATCCGGACCAACGAAGGCTCGGCCGAACCCTGTACCTCGGCCAGCAGGGTCCGGTCGAGAGCGTGCGAGATCGCCTGGCGGATGCGTATGTCGAGGGTGGCCGGCTGGTAGCCGGGGTAGGTCTCGTCCATGGCTCCGGATGCCGTCTCACCGCGCGCGTAGAGGTGGACCATTCCGACTCGGTCCCTTGGCGAGCATGTCGATGTCGCTGGCGTTCTGGAGGCGTTCGATCTCGGGCAGCGGCACGCTCGGCACGAAATCGACCTGGCCGGCGAGCAGCGCCGCAATCTGGCTGGCCTGCTCGGGGATCACCTGGTAGATGATGCGATCGATCTCGGGGCGGCCGGCCCAGTAGTCGTCCCAGGCTTCGAACACGTAGCGGTCGCTCTCGGAGAATTCGACCAGCCGGTAGGGTCCGGAGCCGACCGGGTTACGAGCGAACTCCTCCTCGCCGACCTCTTCGAGGTACTGGGGCGGAAGGATCTGGCAACCGTTGAAGCTGATGTCGTTGAGGGTGTAGGCGTGAATTTCATCGGTGATGACGTCGAGGGTCAGCTCGTCGACCACGACCACCTGGTCGATGAACTGCCACTGCGGGTGCACCAGGAAATCCTCACGGGCCATGACCCGATCGAGGTTCCACTTGACGGCCGCGGCGTCGAGCACCTCGCCGTTCTGGAAGGTGTTGTTCGCCCGCAGGTGGAAGCGCCAGGTCAGGTCGTCAATCGACTCCCAGCTCTCGGCCGCCTGGGGAACGTAGCCACTGCCGTCCGGGGCCCGCCAGATCAGGCAGTCGTAGAGCGTGTTGGTCAACCAGTGGGTGGAGCCGAACCAGGTGACCGGAGCGTCCATAGTACGGATCGGGCCCGGGTGCGCGAAGACGAACTCGGTGACCTCGTCCTGCGACCAGCTTAGGCCCACCATGGCGGCCACCATCAGAGCCATCATGAACTTGAGGAACTTACCGTAAGACATGTACCAACCTCCAAAAACAAAGTGCACCATCGGACGGCAGTATCCTGATACGCCTACCTGTCCGCTTGATACCGAATGAACCGACTCGAGGGCTCGCGCGTTCCTCGAGATTACCATTATGCCCTCTCAAAATTACCGGGGCGAATTGTTGACAATCAACAGTTGGCCCAACTATACGGAACCTCCCAATACGAAGTCAAGGAGGCGCCCAGGACGCCGGCGCCCTGTGGTCCAGAAGGTATGTCGAGCGTCGCCCCCTGAACGATTCAGCTGTAGACGTATTCGAGTTCAGCGAGGATAGCAGGGGGATATGGATGCAGTATCAGGACTGAGGCTCCACGTAGGTATGAAAAAGGCGCTTCTGCTCCTCGTCGTATCGTGCCCGGGTTGCGTCCAGTAAATAAGGATCTTCATCCATCGTAGCGATATTTTGAGACTTGAGCCAGAAGGGCCCGTAGCCCACGTGGAGTGTCTTTCGCACCTGTGACGAACCGTTGGTGACGCCACCATGGCGCAGGTTTTCGGTGAACAGAATGGCGTCCCCGGCCTTGACCTCCAGAGCCACGACCCCGGGATCGTCCTCGGGCTTGCCAAGATATGGCGAGGGGACGTTGGACTTGTGTGTGCCGGGAACAACGCAGAAGGCACCCTGTTCAAACGCCACATCATGAACGAAATAGATCATGCGCACCATCATGCAGTCGATCTGATTGTCCCGATAGCCATAGCGGTACTTGCCGCCGACCGGGCCGCCCATGTGCATGCCCGACACGTTGCCTCGGTAGCGCACGCGCAGTTCGGAATTGTTGATGGCTGGCCGCTCCCTGAAGATGGGACGAATGTAGCCCAGCGTCTTCGGGTGATTCACCAGCGTATCGAACGCGGGATCCGAATTGAAAAAGTCCTCGATAATCAAGGTTCCGCCCACGGCTCTCTTCCCTCGAACGTGATAACCGAGGGTGTCGTCACGGTGACACTCCGTTCCCGATCGCGATGTTATTCGCGGCGGAGCGTCAACGCGCTCTTCGGCATGGGACAACAGGGTCTCCACAGCCTCCGACAGGGACGCAACATCCTGCTCTGCCAGCATCCCCGGAATGACCAGATATCCTGAACGATCAAATTCATACTGTTCTTCGGCTGTCATCAGATGGTCTCCTTCTACCCGCTAGTACCTCGTCCAGGAACGCTCCGGCCCTCCCAATGATAGCCTCGAGCCAGGGTCCTCCAGCTCCTCTACCCGCTGCTGCGGCCGGCCCGGTTGGCGGTCAAACGCCTATTGATACTGTTTGATTGACCTGCCCCCCAATTTCTGGTCCACCTGTAGAGTTAGGATTTCACCTACACTCGAGAGACCAAGAAGGGGAATCCTGTGAAGAAAACGAAGTACACCGAGGAGCAGATCGCGTTCGCCCTACGGCAAGCTGAGAGCGGCACCACCATCACCGAGATCTGCCGCAAAATGGGCGTGTCCGAGCAGACGTTCTATCGCTGGCGCAAGAAGTACGAGGGCCTCGGCGTGAACGAAGTCCGCAGGCTCAAGATGCTTGAAGAGGAGAACCGGAAGCTCAAGCAACTCGTTGCTGATCTTAGCTTGGATAAGGTGATGCTGCAGGATGTGTTATCAAAAAAGCTCTGAAGCCAGCCAAACATCGCGAGCTGGCACAGGATCTTCAGATCTCGTATGGGGTGAGCGAGCGTCGCGCCGGCAGGGTGTTTCGGGCGCACCGGTCTTCGCTGCGGTACACGCCCCAGCGAGGGTTTCGAGATGCTCCGGTCAGGAAGCGCATCGAGGAGATAGCTCTGGTGCGGGTTCGGTATGGGTACAGGAGAATCTATACCCTCATGCGGCGTGAGGGGTGGGGCGTGAACCATAAGCGCGTGTATCGTCTTTATCGTCTGGCAGGGCTGAACCTGAGAACGAAGAAGCCGAAACGACACCGGTCGGTAGCTCCACGGGAGAACCTACCGGACGTCAAATCTCCGAATGATCGCTGGGTGATGGACTTCATGTCCGACCAGCTGTTCAACGGTCGGAGGTTCCGGGCGCTCACCGTGATGGATCTGTTCACCAGGGAGTGTTTAGCGATCAAGCTGGGTCAGAGTATCCGTGGGGAGGATGTCGCTGGCGTGCTCGATCGCCTGGTGGTCTTGCATGGGCCCCCGAAGCGGATTCAGACGGATAATGGATCGGAGTTCATCAGCAAAGCTCTCGACCGGTGGGCATACATCCACAACGTATCGCTGGACTTCTCTCGCCGTGGGAAGCCTACGGATAATGCGTTCATCGAGTCGTTCAACGGGTCATTCCGAGATGAGTGCTTGAATGTTCATTGGTTCTTGAGCCTTGCTGATGCCGAGGAGAAGGTTGAGAAATGGAGGTGGGACTACAACAATTTCAGGCCTCATTCATCGCTGGGAGATGTACCGCCCAGGACCTATATCGAGCAGATCCGTGGGGCCTCAGGAATGGCGAATCCTAACCTTTGACCTGGACCAAAAACGGGGAGCACCTCAGATGCCGATGTACTAACATTCAAACTGGACCTATTTACAGGGGCAGGTCACTGTTCCTGCTCGACTATCTCATCCGTATTTTGCGGGTAATCGTGTTGCTGTCACGCTGGCGAATCATCGATTTCCGATAATGGCATGAGGTGTGAGCGTGGCATCGGTCGACCAGCACCACCACGCCCACCCTTCGTAGGGGGCAACACTCCCACCTCAAGCTCTTCCTCAAGCGGGTTACTTGCACGAGTTTAGACTATGCCTGTGCCCCTTCCTCCGACAGGCGTCACGTCACCCCCAAGGGCGCGGCCGACTGATACACTACGCCCCATGAGCATCATGCCTGACCGGTGGATTCGCGAGCGGGCCAAGGAGGGCATGATCGAGCCCTTTGAAGAGCGTCTGGTGCGCGATGGCGTCATCTCCTACGGCCTGTCCAGCTTCGGCTACGACCTGCGAGCGGCCCCGGAGTGGCGCGTGTTCGTCAACGCCTTCAACACCGTGGTCGATCCCAAGAATTTCGACACCAACAGTTTCGTGGAGCTCGACAACGACCACTGCATCATCCCGCCGAACTCGTTCGCGCTGACCCGTTCGATCGAGTACATGCGGGTGCCTGAGGACGTCATGGTGGTGGCGTTGGGCAAGAGCACCTACGCGCGGGTCGGCATCGTCGCCAACGTGACGCCGCTGGAACCCGGCTGGGAGGGGCACGTAACCCTCGAGCTCTCGAACACCACGCCGCTGCCGGCGAAGGTGTACGCCAACGAGGGGATCGTTCAGCTGCTGTTCTTTCAGGGCGAGCGGCCCGAGGTCACCTATGCGGACCGCAAGGGCAAGTACCAGGGCCAGACCGGCGTGACGCTGGCGAAACTGTAGGCGCCGTTGTCAGGACAATCCGGCCTCGTGAGAAAGGCGATGAGCAAGGGAAATCTTGGACCCACAATCGAGTTTGTGCCGGTCAGTACGGCATTTCTCGGTTTCTCCGTCCACCACGCATCGTCAAATCGCTCTTACTCGCCACCCTCTCGTCCAACGCCAGATCGTTGAGTCGTATTCAGAAAAGCGGAAACGCAGCCACCGTCAGGCACGGCAATGTGCGAAAAATGCGATGCGGACCGGGGTTTCTTGCCCCTCACTAGAGATCAGACCCGTCACCGACGCAACCCCGAACAACGCCGGCAAGTCCTGCTCAAAGTACCCGCACGACAACCCAAGAGAGGTCGACTGTGGCTCAATAACCAGGACAATCCGGTATCTCTGAAAAGGCGATAACAAAGGGACGCGCGCCACCCGACCTTGCGAAAAAGCCGGTCAGCACGCATCCTGCGGGGTGTGATGAGTCCCGCAAGCACCAGCATACGTCCGTTCGAGCAGGCCTACACCACAGGACTACTCGCTCTACAACACAAGACCCTCGCCGAGATGAGCCAGCAAAAGATCCTGCCCTTCAGTCACACCCACAGTGCCGACCTCCTCGCTCAAGATCCGCAACCCCACCACTCCGGGTTCACCCGCCGCCTTAAGAGCGCCCCAGCCGGCGGTATCCTCGCTGTGGACCTCCTCACCGTCAAACACGAAGGCGCCAGCATCCAAGGTGTCGGCAGGATCTACAGTTCGACGGATAACGGTGTGGTGTGGGGCCATGCGTTCGTCAGTAGCGCGTTGGTCTACCCCGACCAGGACCCAGTCCCACTGCAGCTTGCGCCGTTCCCGACACAACAAATGGCCACAGAGACCTATCCGCGTCTCAGCGCCACGGAAGGCATGCTCAACATCGCTGGGGACGTCATCGAGGCTGGCTACGAAGTGAAAGCAGCAGTGTTCGACGCGCAGTTCACCACCCGGCTTGGCCTACGCAGCCTGAAGTTCATGCCTGTCGCGTTCGTCGGTAGGTGCCGCACCGACGCGTGGGTGATCCTGGGGCGCGAGAAGGTGCAGGTCCGCACCCTGGCGGAGCGGTACAGGCCTGGGCGGAGCCGCTGGTACAAGCGTTTCCGCTGGTACGCCAAGAGAGTAGAGGTGTGGCTCGAAGAGGTCGGTCGGGTGGATCTCGTACTGGTGTGGAAGGCCAAAGGAGTGGACTGGGAGTGCTTCGCGCTGCTCTCTTCTGTCCAGGGTGGGGTGCAGGAGGTGTTGAATACTTGGCGGCTGAGGTGGGATCTGGAGTGGAGTCACCGGCTCTATAAGCAGAACTTGGGGCTTGGGAAGTGTCAGTGCCGGCGGTTCTCATCCCAGCTCAAGCATACGGATCTGGTGTTGGATGCGTTCTTGGAGGTGCGTGCTGAACGGCTCTTCTCTCCTGGCTTGTCGTGGCGGCGGGCTCAGGAGCGGGTCGCGATGGTGAGGAGAAACCTCGTGCTGACCGCATCTTCTCGGATTGCGGCGTGAAGGAGGGTCGTTGGAGACGCAAATCAGTCATTCACCGGATAGCCCTGGTTGTTCGATTATTTAGGGTTCCTACAGACACAAGAAGGATAAGTAGGTTTGGGGCCCCAAACCTACTTATCCTTTTGACCCCCTCCCTCCCCTACCTCTCTTCTTCACTCTCCACCGCCGGCAACGTGGCTCGAAAGACGGTATCTCCAGGAATGCTTGAAACCTCCAGCCTTCCGCCGTGCTGCTCGGCGATCTGCCTGGCGATGGCCAGACCCAGGCCCGACCCCCCGCCGGCACCCTTGTAGAACTTCTCGAAAATGTGCGGCAGCATCGCCTCGGCGATACCCGGGCCCCGGTCGTGCACGCTGAGTGTCAGGGTCGAACCGTTGCGGTCGACATCGAGCGTCACCTGGCTCGGATCGCCACTGGCGCGTACGGCATTGGCGGTGAGGTTGCGGATAAGTTGCCTGAGACGTTCGGGATCGCCCAGCATCAGGCCCTGTTCGCCGGCTAGAACCTCCACCCCGGGAAACTCCTCTGCGACCGGTCGCAGCAGGTCGCGTCCGGGCTCGATGAGGTGAAGGTGCAGCTCCTCGACGAGCTGGCCGCGGGATAGCTGGAGCAGGTCTTCGACCAACCGGGACATGGTCTGCGAGATGCGGCGGGCGTCCTCGAGGTCGCGCCGGACCTCGGGCCGAGCACGCCGGTGGGCGCGATCGAGGAATCCGCGCAGGCCGGTCAGCGGCGTGCGCAGCTCGTGGCTGGTCTCGGCCAGAAAGGCCCGCTGGGCATCCATGGAGGCCTTGAGGCGTGCGATCAGGTCGTTCAACACCTCGCTCAGCTTGCCTACCTCGTCGGCGGGGCCCTGGTAGGGGATGGCCTCGAGACGATCCGGCCCCAGACCGGAGGCGAGGCGCGCCAGCTGGGTGATGGGCTGGATCGAGGCCGCAGCAAAGAGATAGCCGAGTACCGCGCCGAGCAGTACCAGCAGCGTCGCCGTCAGGAACAGTGCGCGCCCAAGGCGGGCTACCGCTTCGCCGATGAAGGCGGTATCGGCCACCACTGCCACCACCCCGAGATCGAAGGGGGCCAGCGCCACCTGCACCGGCCGGCCGCCGAGCGTACCGGACCAGTTGCGGGCTGCCTGGGCCGCTGCTTTCACCGTTTCGGATGGAATGACGGCGTCAGGGGCCTGAAAGGCCGGCCGCGACGCCACCAGGAAGTTCCCAAGGGGGTCGTACAGCTGCACGATGACGCCCCCGGTGGGGCCGGCCAGCGACGCCTGGGCATTGCCCTGAACGCCCGCCCGATAGAGCTCGGCCACGGCCTGGGCGTCGGTGCGCAGGCCACGCTGAAGATCGCCACGAAGACTGGCCCGGACCACCCAGAAGGCCGTCGCTGCGGCGACGGTGCCGAGCAGCGCGATAGCCACGGCGGTGAGGCCGGCCACACGCCATTTGAGGGGCAGTCCGCGGAGGGGGGCCATGACGTGGCGCAAGCTAGCGCGCCTACCCCTTGATGGCGTAGCCGATGCCGCGAACGGTGCGGATCACGCCGAAGCCGCCAGCGTCGCGGAGCTTGCCGCGAATATTGGCGATATGAACGTCTACCACGTTGCTCGACGGGGGAAGATCTTCACCCCATACACCCGATTCGATCTCGCCCCGGCTGTAGACGCGACCCGGCTGATTGGTGAGGTAGAGCAGCAGCTCGAACTCGCGTGGCGACAGCTTCACCTCTTCGTCGCCCCAGAAGACCTGGCGCCGGGTGGCGTCGAGGGTCATGCCCCCAACCTTGCGAACCACCCCGGCGGAGCGCTTGCGCAGCTGCACCTTGACCCGGGCGATCAGCTCCTCGATGAAGAACGGCTTGGCCAGGTAGTCGTCGGCTCCGGAGTTCAGCATGTCCACTTTGGTGTCGAGCTCCCCGGCAGCGGTCAGGATGACGATCGGAATCTCGCTGGTCTTGCGTACCCGACGGGCGATCTCGGCACCATCGAGGTCGGGAAGGCCGAGGTCGAGGATGATCAGATCGGGTTCGAGTTCGCGGATGGCCGACAGCCCGCGGATGCCGGTGGCGAAGGCGTCAACCCGGAAGCCGACCTCTTCTAACTCGAGGGTCAGCAGGCGGCTGATATCGAGGTCGTCTTCAACGATTACGATGTGTTTGCCGCTCATGGTGCCGTTCATGGCGCCGTCCCGGGTGTCGCTTACGGTGTCGTTCATATTGTCGTTCATAGTGTCCCTCCGCTCGTGGAGAACGTCTTCATGGAGATGGCAGGACGAGCACGAGACCCCGCTCCTCCGCAAGCCATTTGCGGAACGACAGGGGCCCCCCTAACTCCGGAAATTGCACCACCAGATCGTCGCCCTCGGCACTGACGCGGCCGACCAGCGCCTGAGCGCCGCTGAGGGCGCTGGCACGTTCCTGATCGGTGGCGTTGGGGGGAAAGATGAGCAGACGGACCTCGAGGTCGGGCGTCAGCGGATTGTTGAAGGCCAGTAGCCCCTGTTCCACCCGGGCGCTGGCGTAGATGGCGAGCAGATCCTGCGACACCAGCCGAACCTCGGTCCCGGGCGCCATGGTCGGCAGTGCGGAGACGGTCTGGCTTACCAGGAACCAGAAGAGCAGATCGGTCACAGCATTTCCTCGTTCCATTTCGTTGTGAGCAACGCGATCATAGCGCAATGGTACCAACCGGGAGTCTGAGAGCGCTGTCGAAAAGCCTGAAGAGGTCTTCATGTTGACGTTTTCGGCTCACCCTCAGAAGTGCTCTTCCAACAGCTGTCGCGCCCTCTCCTGGTCGTCGTGATCGACAGCCGTAACGGCTTCGAAGGCGAGCGCCAGTTCGAGTTCGGCTCGGGCCGCCTCGTGCTCTCCCAGCGCCAGCAGCACCTCGGCGTGTCCCACGCGATGCACGATTACGTCGGGCTCGAGTTCGATGACGCGATCGAACAGCGGCCGTACCCGCCCCTTGCGTCCGCCCAGAAGCCAGGGCACCTCGAGGTGCCACCTGGCCAGGGCGTGGATCGCGTCGGCGTGGCCGGGATCGAGTGCCACGGCAGTTTCCAGCGCCGCCCGCATCTCGCCCGCGAGATTGAGCGCCTGAAACACCCCCCGGAGCTGCGCCAGGCGGCCCAGCACCCGAGCCAGCTCAAAGTAGCCTTCGGGATCGCTGTCGTCGCCGGCGATGGCCTGCCGGGCGTGCGCAGCGGCGTTGGCGAAGTACATCTCAGCTTCGTTGCCGCTCAGCGTTTCGGCCAGCAGCGTCTCTGCGCGGGCGATACTGTAGAGCGCGCGTACATGATCCGGATTGGCATCGAGGGTCTCCTGATATTCGTCGATGGCGAGGCGATACTCGCCCCGGACCACGGCGCTGTCGCCGGCGCCAAGTCCGGCGACAGCCGGAAACGTCGTCATCACTATGAGCCCTATGCAGACAATCGTGCGCACCGGTGCCCTCCTTCACGATGAGGCGATGCCGCCAACGCCAGGGTAGGCGGTCGCTCCCGGCGAACGTCAAGCGGCTACCTCACATCGCCTGCCAAGCTTCGCTTCACTACGTACCAAGCTTCGCTTCACTGCGTACTAAGCTTCGCTTCACTACGTACTAAGCTTCACTCCGTGTAAGCTTCACCCTGTACTAAGCTTCGCTTCACTCCGTGCTTAACTCCGCTTCACTCTGTACCAAGCTTCGGACCGTGCAAACCGCACGCCTCCTGCCCTGGATCGTGACGGCCCTGCTCCTCGGCAGCTGCCGCCCCACTACAGCCGTGACCGTCAACGGCGAGACCGTGCCGCTGGCCGAGGTCGAACAGGCCGCGCAGCTCGCCGGCACCCGCAGTGACGATCCTCAGGTACTCGCGTCGATCGTGGCCGAGCGGTTGATCCTTCAGGACGCCGAAGCGCAAGGAATCGTGGTGCCAGCGGCCGAACTCGAGGCCGCTGTGGCCCTGGCAACCCAGGAGGCTGGGGGGACCGAGTCCTTGCGCCGCCAGCTGCGTCAGGCCGGGTTCACCATGCGACGTTTTCGCCACGATCTTCGCGGTCGTCTGACCGTCGCCAGCTACCAGGACTGGCTCAGCGCCGGCCTGGACGTCTCCGATGAGGAGGTGCGGGCCTGGCACGAACAGAACCGCACCACCTTTACCGAGCCCGAAAGCTGGGCGGTCACACTGCTCATCTACGATCAAGAGGCGGCGGCGCTAGCGGCCCGGGAGCGGCTGCAGGGCGGGGCATCGGCTAGCGAGCTCCTAACGGAGGCGGGCGCCGGGAGCGGCCCCAGCGAAGTGAGCGGCAGCGAGACCAGCCCCTGGCGCCGCCGCCTGTTCGACGCCGCCCGCGAAACCCCCTTCGGCGAAGCCAGTCCTGTGCTGGAGTGGCAGGAGCGGTACCATCTGGTGGTTCCCAACGGCTACTTTCGAGCCCACGAACCCAGCTTCGAAGAGATCGAATCGACCCTAAGGGCGCACCTCGAGCAGCAGGCCCTGCAGACGCTGCTGGAGCTCCGGCTAGCGGAGCTCCGTTCGGAGGCCGTGGTGGTGTGGGGGGCGATTCAGCCGGCTTCGGGCGCCGATTGACTGCACGACGCCAAAGTGAACGACCTAACCCCGTCACGGACGGATTTCACGCATCATGAGAGCCGTGCGCGCAGTCTGTCGGTTACGCGCTCAGTCAAGGAATGTCTGGCATCCGAACTGCCGTTGGCCCGTAAGGGATTAGCGAATGAGGGTGTCACTCTGTGAGGGGTTCGGTCATGAACAAACGCATCATCGGTCTGCGTTCCCACGTCGCTCGCGCCGTGACGGCTCTGGTGATGTTTGCCGCTCTCGGCTGGGGGGCTGGCCAGGCATTCGACGCCAATCGTTACTACCAACAGTGCCTGCGCTTCGAAGCCGGCGGCGATCTCGGAATTGCCAAAGAGAGCTGCACCAACGCCATCCGGGCCAATCCCGACTTCACCGAGGCGAAGCTGGCATTGGGGCGGGTGGAGCTTGCCCTAGGCGAATTGGGCAGCGCCGAGTCGCGACTCAACCGGCTTCGCGACGAGACCACCAGCGCGGAGCCGTTCGTGCTGCTGGCCGATCTGGCCATTCAGACCGACCGGCTGCTGGAAGCGGAGGCCTTCCTGGCAACCGCTCAGAATCGGCTGACCACGGAGTTCAACCGCGAGCTGGCCGCCCGTACCAGCTACCTCCAAGGGGTGGTAGCCGAACAGCGCGGTCGCTTCAGCGAAGCTCTGACCTTCTACGAGCAGGCCGTCGTCGCCGACAGCATCGAGTCCAAGTACCGGCTGGCCGACGCCTCGCTGCGTTTCAAGCTCGGCAACCTCGACGGTGCCCGAGAGCAACTCGAGTCCTATCTGGCCCTCTCCGACGACATCCGCAACGCCGACCTGCGCGAACTCATGGGGCTGATCCGCTGGTCTTCGAGCGACCTCGAGGGAGCCGCTGAAGAGTTCGAGGCCGCCCTGGGCGAACGCAGGTCCCGGGAGACCGAGGCGCAGTCGCGCGACCTACGGAACCTGTCTCTCATCTACTTCGGTCTGGGCGATTTCGATCGCGGTAGCCAGGCGCTCCGTGAGGCCTCGCGGCGCGGCAACCTGCTCACGTTCCTGTTCTCCAACACCCTGCTGTGGCTGCTCCTGCTGCTACTGCTGGTGGCAACCCACCTCGTCGGTGAGAGTCGGATCGCCAACAGCACCACCCTCGAAGTGTTGGAGGGGCCGCAGCTGTGGTCGGTCGGGCAGCTCTACGGCATCCTTTTCACCAGCGTTATCGTCAGCCTGGCGGCCGCGGTGGCGTACAGTCTGATCGCTTTCAACAACGCCCTGGCCATCATGACGCCCCTGCAGGACACCGAGGTGCGGGCGGTGTTGCTGATCACCTTCTCGCTGATGGCCACCCTGCTGACCGTGAGGCGTGTCCAGCAGAACGGCTGGGACGCCTTCGAAAAGCTGCTGGGAAGCGCCGAGCAGGCGTTTCTCGGGATCGTCATCGGGCTGGTGCTGGTGGCCGCCATGCTCGCCTATCTCGCCTTCCGGCCCGAAGCCGTGTGGCTCGGCGACTTCTTCCTCGATCTGTCGCGGCTGACCCCGCTGGTGATCGTCGCCATGGTGCTGCTACCGCTGTCCGAGTTGCTGTTCAGGGCGTTCGCCTACCCGACGCTGATGAACCGCTACGATCGCAGCATAGGGCTGATCATTTCGGGTGGGCGTACATCGAGCAGGTCATCGCTCCGAAGCTGAGGCCGGGGCAGATCGTGGTGATGGATCAGCTCCGCAAACCGGAGGTGCGGGAGGCGATCGAGGCGAGGGGGTGCGAGTTGGTGTTGTTGCCTGGGTACAGTCCGGACTTCAACCCCATTGGCGTGCGCTATGGTGCTGGTAACGCCGGTCGTGCTGCTCTACATCTTCGGTCTGGTGTTGTCCGAAATGTTCCGGCGCCGCAACAACGGCATGACGGTGGTGGTGACCCAGCTGGTCTTCTATCTGGGCCTGGTTCTGGTGGTCGCCTTCATCCCCTGGGCACGCAGCCTGTTCGTGTTCTAGCAGGCCCCCGACCGGACCTCTGTGCGGGTAGGCTAGGACCATGATCGAGGTCGAAGGCGGTCCCCTGGTCTTCCTGAAGGCGTGCGGCCCTGCTCTTTTCGAACGAGGCGCTGGCCCGAAAGCACCTGGCGAAGCTGCCCGCGGGCTACCATCTAGAGGCGTTGGATGCGAGCGACCTCCGCGCCAAGGAGGAGTTTTTGCCTGCCCTGACCCGAGGCGCTGGTCTTCGCTCGAGTGCTGGCCGCCTGGTTCTGGTGGTCGCCTTCATCCCGGAGCCCGGGCACGCAGCCTGTTCGTGTTCTAGCAGGCCCCCGACCGGACCTCTGTGCGGGTAGGCTAGGACCATGATCGAGGTCGAAGGCGGTCCCCGTGGTCTTCCTGAATCGGGATCTGCCCGGCGCCGTGCGATCCGCTGACGATCACGGTGGCGGGTGAGCGTGCGGCCCTGCTCTTTTCGAACGAGGCGCTGGCCCGAAAGCACCTGGCGAAGCTGCCCGCGGGCTACCATCTAGAGGCGTTGGATGCGAGCGACCTCCGCGCCAAGGAGGAGTTTTTGCAGGCTGCCCTGACCCGAGGCGCCGGCCTCCTCTACCTCGATGCCGATCTCGAGCTCGTCCCCGAGGCCACGGATCTCACCGCCCGCGCCCTCGCTCGAGTGCTGGCCGAAAAACGACAGCTCGCCTGTCTGTAGGAACGGTTTGCACGCTCCCGGAGCCCGGTGCCCCTAAGCGGCTAAAAGGAGAAGACCAAGCCCCACCACCAACCCTCAGCGTAGCCACCACGGACTCCGAACGACACCGGCGCACCGTAAGAGAGCGCGGTGTCGGCGTAGACGCTCAGATCTGCCCCGACCCCGACATCGCCGTCGACCCACAGCCGCACCCGCGGCTCGAGGGTGAGCTGCTCGAGGGCGTAGCGTCCGTCGCCGTAGCGCCACTGCAGGGGCACACTCTGCCGGTAGCCGAGGGTGGCGACGGCGGCAAACTCGGCTAGCAGCAGCGGCACCGGCGGGGCCTGCCGGAAGCCGGCTCGAAGGGCAATTTCGCCGGTTCCGGGCGCTCCAAAGGGTTGCGGTAGGTACCACGACCCATCGGCCCAGACGCCCACCGATGGCCCGTCGGAGGTAGCGCTCCTCACCGCTGTCAGGGCCAGGCCTGGACCTCGAGTTCGGTAGCCGAAGGTGTCCCCGAACTGGCGGCCGAAGCGCACCTCGGCCCGCAGGTCCGGCTGCCAGGCAGCCGCGCTCTGCAGATGCACCAACCCCACCCGCACTCGAACGCGAAACACCGGGTCGCGCAGGAGCGTGGCGGTGGTGTCGACCTCGATGCCCGCGGCGGTTTCGCTGCCCCGACCGAGGTGTGGGACGTGCGGCCAGACACCCACCCGCAAGGCTGCCGAAACCGACCCCGGTGGCCGAATCGTGCCCGCCAGGCCAGCTTCGCTGAGGGCGTAGCGGAGGGCGATGTGGCTGCCGCCCAGGTGGCCCGCCAGGGCCGTGTCGTGGCCGATTGTGAGAGCGTAGCTGTGCTCGCCGCTATCGTCCTGTCCCAGCGCCATCACCTCGAGCGCGGCGCGGCCGGGAGACAGCTCGATGGCGCCATCGGTCGGCAGCCAGGCAAAGGGCGCCAGGCTGGCGAAGGGGCGGTAGGTCCGGGTCGGGAGGATCACCTCCGCTGGCGTTTCGGTGGCGATGGAATCCGTCCTCGAGAGGGCCACGGTCTCACCGATCCGCGAATCGAGACGCGCCAGCTCGTAGCCCTCGGGTCCGAGCCTGACGAACACATCCCCAGTCGCCGGCTGGAACGACCCTCCCAGGCTGGCACTGCGGCGCTGCAAGGCGGCCTGCTCGCCCTCGGCGATGGCCAAGTCGTAGAGCTCGTAAACGCCGCTCCGATCCGAGGCGAAGCGCAGCGTCTCCTCACCGCTCCAGCTGGGATCGATGTCGTGCCCTGGGTCGTCGGTGAGGAGGGTTATGGCGCCCTGCTCGAAGAGCGCCAGATCGACCTGGCCCGCGCGCCATACGCTCACCGCCACCCGGCCACCGGGGCTGACGTCGAGTCCGACGAGGTGGCTGCCGGCGGGGGCGTGCCACAGTTCGGTCAGGCCGCCATCCTGGCACCAGCGACGGAGACTCGAGCCTCCGGGTTCGACGTCGCGTACGTGCCAGATACAGCCCTCCCCATCGGCGCTTGCAAAGCTGGCCCGCGCCCCGACGGTGAGGCGCCGCTCCCGCCCGCTGGCGAGATCGAGGGCGAACAGCTCCGCGTAGTTGCTGTTCGCCTGTCGGTCGATGCGGGTATACACCAGGGTTTCGTCGTCGAGCCAGTCGAGACTGCTGGGGAACACGCCCGGGCGCACCGACCGCGTTCCCACCAGACCGGAATCGGTCAGCTCGGCCACCGCAATGGCGGGTGGCCAGGTCACCCAGGCGAGTCGGCGGCCGTCGGGCGCGACCGTGGGGCGGCCGGTCAGACCGCCGCTGTCGGTCAGCAGTTCGGCCTCATCGCGCCGGGTGGCCCGCACCTCGGCCCGCTCGCTCAGCGCCTGTCGGAAGGCTTCCCACTCCTCACCGAGATCGGTTCCGGCGGCAGCGCTCCAGGCAGCCGAGAAGTCGCCGAGAAGCCCCCCTGCGTTGTAGGAGCGGAGGGTCGAACGCAGGGTGCCAAACCCGTGCCTGGCCACCAGGTGCTCGATGAAGCCGGCCCCGAGCAGGTAGCGGGTCTGACCTCCAGGCCAAGGAGCGTAGGTGCTCAGCGAGGCGTCGCGGAGGTCCGGCCACGACCCCTCGAGCGCGAGGCTGGCCAACAGGCCCCGGACCCGAGCGTCGTTGAGCCTACCCCCGCCGCCGCTGAGCGTCGACTCGACCCAGGTTGCGACCCCCTCCACAAACCAGCTGGGGGGGAACGGCGCGACGGTCTCCCCCAACAGCCCGACGCGCAGCGGTGACGGCGCCCCGAGGGGACGTTGGGTATAGGCGAAATGAACGTTGTGGGTCAGCTCGTGCAGCAGCAGTACCCGTAGGGCGTCGGGACCGCCGAAGCCGGTCTCCCCCTGCAGAGGGAACAACGGCAAGAGCGCCACCGTCGGGCGTGGCAGCGATGGGGCCGAGGCGTTGAACACGTCGGTGCTGCCGTCGAGGACGAGGACCACCGATGGCGGCTCGCTGGCAAACAGCTCTGCCAACGCCACGAGCGCCTCATCCGCCCCGGCGGCGACGCGCTGGGCGAAGGGCTCGAGGGCCGGATCGGCGAAGAGCACTCGGACCCGTTCGCCCACCACCTCCTCGGTGGCCGCTGCCAGCGAAGAGCATACGAGCAGAACCACCAGGAGCGGCGTACGCATGGCGGTCAGTATAAGGAAGCTGCCGACCGGCTTCGGTGAAGGGTTCGGCAACGACGGGGCATCGCCCCGGCTATGCGGTTCGCGACGACACCTTCGGGTAAGGGCGTTACCGGAACCGCTGCCTGAGCCAGTCGGCGACCAGCTCGAGCACCTCCGGCGCCATGGTGATCTCGATCTGATCGTACTCCTCGATGGCGCCGGTGATGGCCGGCTGCATCAGGTGATTGAGGCCCTCGAACACCTCCACGGTGTAGTCGGTGTTGCCGGCCCAGCGGAGAGCGCCCGTCAACCAACCGACGCTCTGCACCGGGGGCACCTGGACATCGAGGGTGCCGTAGAAGGCGAGCACCGGCACCGTGAGCTGGCGCAGGGTCGGCTGTGGATCGTAGATCAGCAGCTCCCGGATGTAGGGCGAAATGCTGTTGGCTACCTGCGCCTCGACTATCTCCTCGATGGCGTCGGGCGGCGGTCGCTGGTCGCTGGGCAGGGCAGCCAGCTGTTCCGCGATCTCCGCGCGCAAGATCGCCTCGGCCAGCTGGTAGTCCTCCTGGCGCAGGGCCTCGGCGAAAACCTCCAGGTAGGCGATCTGGTTCTCGATGGCGCCTTCGTCGGCGTCGGCCAGGAGGAAGATGAGCCGGTTCTGGATAAGCAGTACCTCGAGTCCGGGAACGCTGGGGCCGGCCATCATTATTACGAAGGCGATATCGTCCGACCGCACCGCTGCCAGCGGGCCGAGGTAGCCCCCTTCGCTGTGTCCGAACACGCCGATGCGATCGGCCGCGATGTCGCTGCGGGCCAGCAGCAAGTCGACCCCCGCCAGCACGTCGTCGGTCAGCTCCTGGTAGGTGGTCTGCGAGAGGTTGCCGCCGCTGCCGCCGACGCCGCGGTCGTCGCTCCGCAGCACCGCGAAGCCCTCGCGTGCGAGCCGGTCGGCTAGCACCAGGAACGGCCTGTGGTCGGCCAGGGTCCCATCGCGATCGTGGGGACCGCTGCCGGTGATGAGCACCACCGCCGGGTGCGGTCCCGGACCTTCGGGCAGGGTCAGGGTTGCGGCGAGCGTCACGGCACCGCTCCGGTACCGGACCTCTTCTTCGCGGTAGGGGAAGGGCGGCACGGGTTCCTGCGGGCGATTCAGGCCGATGGGGGCTTCTCCCTCCGCCACCCGGTCGAGCGCGAAGGACAGCTCCTGCCCGTTCTGACGGAAGGTCCCTTCGATAAAGTCGTTACCGAGGTCGCCCGCGAAGGTGGGATCGCCGGGGATGCCGATGATCGAAAAGACGATGCGCTCGGGCGACACCTCGCGGATCTCGAGCGCCAGGCCCTCGAGGCCCTGAATGGGGATGTCGAGGCTGCCCACGAGCACACCCGCCTCGTCCGTGAAGGTGACGATCACGCCGATGTCGGCCACGCCAGGGCCGATGTCGCCCTCCCAGGTTCCCAGGAAGGCGGCTTCGACTGGGGGACGAGGCGGGGGCGGCTTCGATCGTGCCGCCGGAGCGCTCGAGAACAAATGCGAACGTCTGCCCGCCCTGGCTGAAGGTCCCTTCGATCCGATCGCCAGCAGGGACTCCTTCGAACGTAGGGTCGCCGGGAACCCCATCGATGGTGAAGCGCACCCCGTCCGTTCCGACTTCGACCCCGACCAGGGGAAGCCCACGCGCACCCTGGTCGGGAATGTCGATGGTGCCGCTCCAGGCGTCGCCGTCGCGCTCCAACATCACGCTCACGCCCAGATCGAGCGTCTCGGGACCGATGACGCCGTCCCAGCGACCCTCGACGTCGGCCTGCGCGAGGGTCGAAGCCAGCAGGGCGATAACGATTGTGGCTGCAACTGTTCGTAGAGCATTCATGTCCTGATTGTGAGGCATCAGCGCCTCTGAAGGAAAGGGACGATCGTCATATCGGCGAGGCAGCGCCCCACTCCCAGCGAGCGGGCCGGCATAGAGCGGAGCGCGTACAATGGGCCTCTATGCCGGTGTACGTGGTCGACAAGCCGCTGGGACTCACCTCTCACGACGTGGTCGCCCGGGTTCGCAAGCGGCTGGGCACACGCAAAGTTGGCCACGCCGGCACGCTCGATCCGCTGGCCAGCGGGGTGCTGGTGGTGCTGGTAGACGAGGCCACCAAACTCTCCCCATTCCTCACCGATTCGGACAAGCGCTACCTCGCCTGGATCGGTTTTGGGGCCACCACTGCCACACTCGATGCCGAGGGACCCATTACCGATCAGGCGAATGCAGGGCGTTTGCGCGGCGCCGAGGTCGAGGCCGCCCTGCCGCCATTTCTAGAGCTCGACGAGCAGCTCCCGCCCGCCTTCTCAGCGATCAAACAGGGGGGCGTGACAGGGTACCGGGCGGCCCGCCAGGGGGCTCCCCTCGAGCTGCCTCCACGGCCGGCCGGGTACCGGGAACTCACCCTGCTGGCGTTCGCCCGCGACCGGGCCGAGCTGCCGACCCACTTCGCCGCTGCGGAGGCCGGCCGCTGGCAGCCGGATCCGCAGGGGCGCGAACTGCCGCTACCGGACGCACTGGCGTCTCTGCCCACCGCGCTCGTCGCCGCCTCGGTGCGGGCGGGCACCTACCTGCGGGCCTTCGCGCGCGACCTGGGCACCGCCCTCGGGCTACCGGCCCACCTCAGCGGCCTCGTCCGAACGGCAGCGGGCGGCTTGGGACTGGAGCGGGCCACGGCGCTCGAGACGCTCGCCGAGGCCGGCGGCCTCTCCGCTCGAGACGCGCTCCCGTTCCCTCAGGTCGAACTCTCCGAGGAGCAGGCGGGGAGGGTGCGGCTCGGTCAGCGCCCCTCGCTCCGCGCCGAGGGACGGGTCGGACTGATCGACCCTGCCGGCGCTCTGGTCGCGGTGGCGGAGGTCCGTGAGGGCCGTACCAGGCTGCTCCGGGTCTGGCCTTAGCGGCGGCCAACTACACGACGCCCCCACCCGCAGGTGCCGAGTACACTGTCGGTAGAGACGCTGTAATCAGAAGTGAAAACATGGCATAGTTGCGATCGGGGAATTCAGAATGGACATCGGCATTCCCAAAGAGGTCAAAACCCACGAATATCGGGTGGCCGCCACCCCCAATGCCGTCAGGGCGTTGCGGCAGGCGGACCATCGCATCGTGGTCGAGCAGGGCGCCGGCGAGGGTAGCGGCTTCGCTGACGACGCCTACCGGTCGGCCGGCGCCATCATTGCCGACAGTGCCGAGGAGGCGTGGGCTCAGGCGATGATCCTCAAGGTCAAGGAGCCGGTAGCCGGCGAGTACCCGTTCCTGCGCGAAGATCAGCTGCTGTTCACCTACTTGCACCTCGCCGTCGATCGGCCACTCACCGACCGCCTGCTCGAAGCCGGCACCACCGCCATCGCCTACGAGACCGTCCAGAACAGCGACGGCAGCCTGCCGCTGCTGACGCCCATGAGCGAGGTGGCGGGGCGGATGGCACCTCAGGTCGGTGCCTACCATCTCGAGAAGTTTCTCGGCGGGCGCGGGGTGCTGCTGGGCGGCGTGCCCGGCGTTCAGGCCGGCGACGTGGTGATCCTGGGCGGCGGCGTGGTCGGCACCAACGCCGCCAAGATGGCGATGGGCCTGGGCGCGCGGGTCACGGTCCTCGATATCAGCCACGCCCGGCTGCAATACCTGGACGACATCTTCGGCGGGCGCGTCCAGACCCTGGCGAGCAACCACGGCAACATCGAGGAGGCCATCACCCGGGCAGATCTGCTGATCGGCGCCGTGCTGATTCCGGGTGCTCGGGCGCCGCGCCTGGTGACGCAGGACATGCTCCGTCAGATGCGAGCGGGCAGCGTCATCGTAGATGTGGCGGTCGATCAGGGGGGCTGCATCGAAACCATCCGCCCCACCACCCACGACGATCCAACCTACATCGTCGATGAGGTGGTGCACTACGGCGTCGCCAACATGCCCGGGGCGGTCCCCAACACCAGCACCAAAGCCCTCTCCTATCAGACCCTCGGCTACGCCCTGAAACTGGCCGCCAGCGGGGTCGGAGCGCTGCACGACGACCCGGCCTTGCGCAAAGGACTCAACACCTCCCGAGGCCAACTCACCTACACCGCCATAGGGCAGGCGTTCGGCCTGGCTACGGTAGCTGCAAAAGCGGCCCTTGCCGGCGCCGCCGTCCACGCCTAGCCGCCCAGAAAAACGGGCGTCGGGTTCACCGCTCATCGTCCCCAGGGTGGCGGGCCGCTAGCGCAGCTTCGACAGCGCCTTTCGTATCAGCGTCTCTGCCGGGTCGTCTGGATCGTTGAGGGCCAGGTCGGCGACCGCCGCCTTTACCTGGGATTCCCGATAACCCAGCGCCATCAGCGCCGCGACCGCGTCCTCACCCGCCTCTGATAGCACCGACTTGGGCCGGGTAGTGCCGGCGTCGGCCATCAGATGTTCGGGCAGTTTGGTCTTGAGATCGAGGATGATCCGCTCGGCGGTGCGCTTGCCGACGCCCGGGGTGCTGGCCAGCAGGCCTGCATCCTCGGTGAGGATGGCGCCGGCGATCAGGGTGCTGGGCATGGTCGAGAGTACTGCCAGCGCCAGCTTCGGCCCTACCCCGGAGACGCCGATCAGATAGCCGAACAGGGTGAGGAGGTCCTCGTTGTGAAAGCCGTAGAGGACGAACTGATCCTCCCTGACGGCGAGGTGGGTATGGAGCCTCAGGGCGGCGCCGACCTGGCAGCCCATCAGGGTCGCTTTGGGGGCGTACACCTCGAGACCGAAGGGGCCGGCCTGGACGACCACGCTGGACTCACGAATCTTCTGAATGACGCCGTCGAGAAATGCGATCATGGAACCTCCAGAAGCGGCGCGAAGACCGCTTCGTAGCCGATTTCGTGGACCGTCTTGCAGCCGGTCAGACGCATGGCGTAGTGGAGCTCGGCCTCGAGGTTGACCAGCGACCGGTCGCTGTCTGCCACCACCGCTTCCGCCCCCAGCGCCAGGTAGCGGAAGACGTCGACGCCGCTACGCACCGGCCCGCCCGCATAGATGCCGATCGTGCCGGCCACCGCGTCGATGACTTCGGGCAGGATCTCGATGGCGGCGGGGCTGCCCAGATAGAGGCCGGCGCCGCTGTGGACCACCACCCCGTCGAGGCCCGCCTCGGCCGCCACCTCGGCGTCGCCGGGGCTCATCACCCCGTAGAGCCATACGGGTCGTCCGGCGGCGGCGCGCAGCTCGGCCAGGTCTTCGCGGGTGCGCGGGCGCCACCCGTGGCTGCCGTAGGGCGGCGTGTCGGCGAGGCCGGTCATGTCGAGGGCAAGGGCGGGCACCTCCAGGGCTGCCAGTTGCCGCACCCTGGGCATCAGTTCACCCATCTTTTCGGCGCCCAGCAGCGGCAGCACCGACTGCGGCAGGTAGCTTTCGGGGCGGTCGAGCACCGCGGTAGCCTCCACCAGGCTGAGTGCGGCCCGGGCCGGCGAAGGTCCGGCCTCAATCAGCGGCAGCAGCGGGCTCGACAGGGTCAGACCCAGCAACTCGAGGTGGCTATCGACCTCGTACACGTCGTGGAGCAGACGCGGGATCAGCTGACACGCCTCGAGCGCCGCGATATCTCTTCCGGCCATTGGAGTATGATATCAGGCAGCGGTACCCCGCTCAGGGACGCTAGAATCCCGCCAGGAGGATCCCATGCGTGGTAGCATCATCCACCGGTTCACCCGCTACGCCCTCGTTTTTGTCCTCATGCTCGTGGTCGGAAGCGTCGCCTTCGGCCAGAGCATCCCTCGTGAGGTGCGTCTGCGCATCCTCGAGGCCGTGGTCCAGGTACGGCCCTGGGACGACGAAGCTGGCCAGCTCGCCCCCTGGTCGGGGTCGGGAACCGTCATCAGCCCGGACGGCTACATCCTCACCAACTTCCATGTGATCGGCGACCTGGACACCAGGGAATTCTTTCAGTTCCACGCTATCTACATGACCGACCCCGCCTTCACCGACCAGCCGCCCGAACTGCGGTACTGGGCCCAGTATGTGGACTCCGATCCGACCCACGACCTGGCGGTGCTGAAGATCGTGGAATTCGCCGATGAGACCCCGGTCCCGAGCGACCTCACCTTCACCTCGGTCGAGGTGGGCGATTCGAACGACCTGTTTCCGGGCGACACCATCACCATCGTGGGCTACCCGGGCATCTCGGGATCGACCATCACCTTCACCGCCGGCCTCATGAGCGGTTGGCTGGGTGAGGACTTCGAGTCGGGCGGGAAGCAGTGGCTGAAGACCGACGCCAAGATCTCTCACGGCAACTCGGGCGGAGCCGCGTTCAACGCCCAGGGGCAGCTGATCGGCGTGCCCACCGCCGGCATCACCGTGCGGTACGAAGAGCTCGACGTCGAAGAGCGGGCCTTTGTCAGGCCCATCAGCCTGGCCTGGGCGGTCATCGGCCCGAACGTGGCCAACGTCAATCGGGCGTTGGGCGTCGGCGCCACGACCCCGCCGCCGGCGGCCAACAACAACATCGTCGCCTCGAGGCTCGGCGACCCTAGCGGCGAATACGGCTCTATCGCCATCGGCCAGGCTGTCAGCGGCACCATCGCCGGCATCCAGGGCGAGGAGGCGGTCGTGTTCCACACCTACGTGGTCGACGTGCCCGCCGGCTCCCCTGCCGTGACCATCAGCGTCTCCGGCAACGGCGCCGACCTCGACCTGGCGGTCAAGTCCGGGGGTCCGATCCTCGACTACGACGACGTCGATCACCTCGACGTCAGCGAGGAGCCCAATCCCGTCTACGTGATCCCGATCCCGTCGGCAGGACCCATCTACATCGACGTCATGAACCTGCTCTCCAACGCCGCGGATTACACGCTCACGGCGTCCAGCGGCAGCGGCGCCGGGACGACTACCGGCACCCAGCCCGGAGGGGGCGAGGCCGGCGACTACGGCGAAGTCGTCATCGGCCAGGCCGTCAGCGGCACCATCGTCGGCATCCAGGGCGAAGAGAGCTTCGTGTGGCACGGCTACAGCTTCAACGTGCCAGCCGGCACTACCAGCCTCACCATCAGGATCGATGGCGGCGGCGCCGATCTCGACCTGGCGGTCAAGGTCGGTAGCCCCATCACCGGCTACGACGAGGGCGAGGTCGATCACCTCGACACCAGCGAGGATCCCAACCCCGTCTACGTGATCCAGAACCCGCCAGCGGGACCGGTCTACTTCGACGTCCTCAACCTGTTGACCAGTGCGGCCAACTACACCGCGCAGGTGACCACCGACGGTGCAGCTGGCGCCAACCCGCTCGGTGCGGGCGCAGCCGGCAATCCGCTCGGCGGTCGGCCTGCGCCGATCGATGTCCCCAGCGTCGAATCCGGCATCGTCGGCGATATCGCCATCGGGCAGCAGGCAACGGCGAACTGGCAGGTATCGCAGATGCCAACAGCTACCACACCTTCATCGTGACCGTGCCACCGGGTGGGGTCGCCCGCCTGGTCGTGCGCATGGTCGCCAACGAGGACCTCGACCTGGCCATGAAGTTCGGCACCGAAATCCAGGCTTACGCCGACGACGGCGACTGGACCTATAGGGACAACAGCCTCGAACCGACGGCGGAGTTCGTGATCCAGAATCCGCAGCCGGGCACCTGGTACATCGATGTGTTCAACGGCTATGGCCCCACCGTCACCGGGGGGTATACGCTGATCGTCACCGCCGAATAGAGACGAAACGCCCTCCCGGAGCAGCGTTGGGAGGGCGTTTCTCTGGCCAGTTTAGACAAGTATGCTTGACATTTTACGGCTTTGCCCATTAATCCACCAACCTAGCTGGCTTTTTGTGTAGGAGTGATTTCCGCCCAGAAAAGCGGCTCCACCCCTAACTCATGCATAGACCGATTCACCACACAAATGTTATGGCACAACACCTTCAAAAGCACCTCATTCACCTGCGCCGTCGAGGTTTTTCCCCGAACGCGATCACCAAACTTACGCTTGATCATTGAAAACGTGGCCTCCACATTCGACCGCTTATGGTACCGCTCCATGAACGACTCCCGGTGGAGGTTATAGAAGTGGTACATCTTGTGCCACACCCCGTCACCGTCGCCGCTCACGTTGTGCTTGAAGGGAATGAACGGCATCGCGCCATGATCGAACACGACTTCCAGATTTCTGGAACTTGAGTAGGCTTTGTCCGCTGATACTTCCGACATGGCGAAGCTCTGAGCGGTCGCCGTAACGAGGTCAGGAAACGGTCTCGAGTCGTGCGTGTTTCCGTCCGTCACCTCGACGCTGGTAACGATGTTCGTCTTTACTCCGGTCATGATGTGGAGCTTCAACCAATCGTGCCGCTTGGTTTCCTTTCCGTACTTGTAGCTGTACCACCGAACGAATCGGCCCGTACTGATTCCAGATGAGTCCACCGCGAAATCCACCTCTACGGACTTTACAGCGGGTTGCGCATTGAGTGATCGTGCTTCATGCTGAGGCATGGCGCACTCTACCGACCTCCGAGAACGCATCGTAAACGCCGTCCTACACAAGCGTTACACCCTCCATGAAGCCGCAGACACGTTCGACGTTGGAACCGCCACCGTCAGTCGCTAAGTCCGCCGCTACCGCCAAAGGGAGATCTCACCCCCAGAACCTCCCCGGGCCGCCCCAGCGCCCTCCATGAGCACCAGGCATGGGTGAGCAGAGCCTCATCAGCAACGACCTCACCCACGACCAGCGCTGCGACCTTTTCTTGGAGAGAACCGGCGTCCGCATCAGCAGAGCGACCATGTGCCGCTGGGTACAGAGATTGGGATCGACGAGAAAAAAAGACGATCTACGCGAGTGAACAGAATCCAGAGGCCCGGTGGAGGTTCCTGGCTTGGATCAGAGGTATTGACCCGCACCGGTTGGTGTTCGTCGATGAGGGCGGCTTCAACGTCGCCATGACCCTGCCCTACGCCTACGCCCCACGTGGACAACGTGCCGAGGGTGCCGAGAACCGTCACCAGCCTCGTTGCAGTCAGTCTCGATGAGGGTGTGGGTGACGCGATGACGTTGACCGGAGCGGTGGACGTGGCGTTTTTAGCGTACATCCGGTCATCGCTCCGAAGCTGAGGCCGGGGCAGATCGTGGTGATGGATCAGCTGGGGGTGCACCGCAAACCGGAGGTGCGGGAGGCGATCGAGGCGAGGGGGTGCGAGTTGGTGTTGTTGCCTGGGTACAGTCGGAGAGTTGGAAGGGCGTTCGTGAAAGCTGTGGGGGCGAGGACGAGGGGAGCGTTGGACTCTGCGATCGCGGCTGCGCTATCGACGGTGTCGTTGGGGGATGTGTTGGTGGTTTGAGCATGCCGGAGTCACCAATCACTCATTCTGAGAACCGCTGTAAGGGAAGGGAGGATCGAGTGATGAGCGCGTGAATGATGGGCGTAAGTTCGGGCTTCTCAAGGTAATTGAAGATCGAGTTGTAATGCGGGACGCGGGACAGGTAGCCCCTCT
Organism: Trueperaceae bacterium; assembly: GCA_963662295.1. GTDB lineage: Bacteria > Deinococcota > Deinococci > Deinococcales > Trueperaceae. The sequence goes on along the minus strand of OY759346.1, from coordinate 1,041,614 downwards.
CGCCAGCTTCCCGAAGGTCAGTAGTGAAGCGGCGACCAGACAGCCCCGTGTACACCTTGAAGGCAGAGGCGAACACCATGTCGCCGAGGGGAAGGCGGGGCCGACCGCGCTCCTGTGGCGGGTTAGGGATGCCCCGGCAAAGGTCGTGCAGGAGCGTCTGGAAGGCTTGCTTCTCGATGGTCTGGGCAGCGTTGTAGTCGGGCCAGTTCTGGGAGTATTTGGGTGTCGGAACGGTTATCACATCATCGGGGTTATCCTCTAGTCCCTCCAGATGGAACCGAACAGCGTGGATGTGTTTGCATGTTTCTTGGCGCTTCTTGAAATCGGGACAGGTGCAACTCTCAAGGTTGCGGGTGACGTGGTGACGACCGCTCCCAGTTTGGGAGGGGACGAACCAACCATGCACTGTTTTTTCGATGGGGAAGTTGGTGGCGATCTGGCGTCCGCGAGTTACGCGGGGGTCGCCACGGGTGCTAGAATGACGCGTGGACATGGTTTGACTCCGTGTCTCGGTAGAGCGGCTCGGCTTGGTGGTTGGGCCGCTCTATCTCGTGGATTTGGACTCTATGAATCCATACTTGATTATAGCACGAATGCCGTCTAGAACGGCATTCGTGGCGCCTGCTTTTCGGTGGTTCAGTTTGCTTCTGTAATCAGTGCTGTCTGATCATCCTCTGGGAGTTCTACGCCCGCCACCCACCACCGCCCATCTCCAAGGGGCTCAAAGTGGTCGCCGTAGCGACGCGTAAGGACGTAGCGCACCTTCTGATTGATGTCACCCCCACTCATCATGCGGAAATCTCCTCTTTCTTGACGAGCCCTCAACAAGTCTAGGATTTCTTTGGGAGTGACTGGCCGCCCGAGCGACAGTATTTCCTCAATCATTACATCCTTGCGTACTTCAGCATTGTTCCCGTCCAATACTTCATCGAAAGCGTCGGGGGGAGTATGAAGCTCTGGTGGCGTTACCTCCCCCTTCCGTTCCTGTCGCTCCGGGCTTTGAGGGGTTGGTGCCTGAAGCTGCGATACTACACGAAATACAGCCCGTAAATCCTGTTCTGTTTCGCACCAGACGGTAATTGTACTCCTTGGGTTGGCTGGGTTGGGGACTTCGATCTTAATCACAGCGTCCTCCTTTCGTTTGACAGAGAGCGCCCATAGGGACTAAAATAGTCTCTGTCAAAGTTGGTGGAGACGGAGGGAATCGAACCCTCGGGGTCAGACCTGCAAATGCCTACCCCCACCATGCGTCCCCCCCGCTGAACTGACGCCAGGATGAGACCCCGACCACCGTGAGGCTACGCGGTCACACATGGTTGGGGTCATCAATCATGGCATATCATTGAATCATGCGCCCTAGGTCCCTGTCAAGCCTCTGTGATGAACAGAGGTGTGACGGACTCACGGGGTGTGTGACTACAAAGGTATCACGGGGGGTGGTTTCGTGCGGAGGTCCGGGCTATTTTGTGCGGCTCAGACACATTTTGTGCGAGTTGATGATCGCATCACATTTAGGGGCAAAGCCACATTTTACCAAGATAGCTTTACACTCTGATCGCCTACCACCCGGCCCAGGCACATGCCATCCGACGCTGAGGTGATTATATGGAACGACATCGGCGAGGCTCGCCGAATCTAGGGAGAGACATGATAGAGGTACAGGCCCTGAGCAAATCGTTCGGCCGCGTCCCTGCCGTCACGGAGCTCAGCTTTCAGGTGGCCGCCGGGGAGGTGTTCGGCCTGCTCGGGCCCAATGGGGCCGGCAAGACCACCACCCTGCGCATCCTGGCCACGCTGCTCGTGCCCGACCGGGGCGAAGCCAGCGTCGCCGGCTTCGACATTCGCACGCAGGCCGAGCAGGTTCGCGCCAACATCGGCGTCGTCAACGGCGGCATGGGACTCTACGACCGGCTCACCGGTCGCGAGGTGCTGCACTACTTCGGCACCCTCTACGGCATGCGCCGAGACGCCATCGAGCGCCGCATCGGCGAGCTGGACGATCTGCTCGACCTCGGCGACACCCTCGGCCGCCGCGCCGGCGGCTACTCGAGCGGCATGAAACAGAAGATCGTCATCGCCCGAGCGGTGCTGCACGATCCGCAGATCATCTTCTTCGACGAAGCCACCAGCGGCCTCGATGTGATGGCCCGCCGGGCCGTGCTCGACTTCGTCAAACACTACCCCGGCTCTGAGCGCGCGGTGATCTACTCGACCCATGTGATGAGCGAGGTCGAGGAGCTGTGCGACCGGGTAGCGGTGATCTACCGCGGTCGGCTGGTGGCCCAGGACCGGGTGCAGGGGCTGATGGACCAGACCGGGGCCAGCAACCTCGAGCAAGCCTTCTTCGACCTGGTCGAACGCAGCAGCCACGGCGACGAGGTGCCCGCATGAGACCGTCCATGATCATCCACGTGGCCCGCAAGGAGATCCTGTCGACCCTGCGCGACCGCCGCGCCATCGTCTCCAACCTGCTCATACCGCTGGTGCTGCTGCCGGTCATCATGCTGGGCCTGCCGCTGGTGGTCGGTGGCCTGTTCGAGCGGGAGCAGGAGACCGTGACCGAGGTCGGTATCCAGGGCGCCGCCAACCTGCCGGCCGAATTGCAGGCGGTCCTGATATCGCAGAACGTCTCGCTGATCGAGACGGACGACCCCGAAGCGGCTGTTCGCGACGGCCGCCTGCAGGTAGCGATCACCGTTCCCAGCGATTTCCAGGCAGCCATCGAGCGCGGTGAACGCACCGAGATCACCCTCTACAACAAGCTCGGCAACCTGCGCAGCGAGGTCAACGCCAACAAGATCGAGGCGGCCGTGCGAGCCTACCGGCAACAGCTGGTAGCGGCCCGGCTCGCCGAGGTGGGGCTCGCCCCGGAGGTGCTCGAGCCCATCGTCCTGGCAACCGTCGACGCCAGCTCCGAAGCCGAACGCTCTTCGGGCCAGCTCGCCTGGCTGATCCCCTTCTTCATCGCCATCTGGACCCTCACCGGCGGCCAGATGACGGCCATCGACGCCACCGCCGGCGAGAAGGAGCGGGGCACGCTGGAGGCGCTGCTGGTCGCCCCCATCCGGCGGGTCGAGGTGGTGGTCGGCAAGTTCCTCGCCACCCTCGCCTTCGGGCTCACCGCCGCGGTCATGGCCATCGTCGGCTACGTGCTCGGAGGCGTGGCCATGCGCGCCATCTTCCTGCCCCGGCTGGGGAGCGATGCCAACGAGTTCGTGTCGGTGCTCGGGGGGGCGCTCGATATCAACCTCGTCACCGTGTTGCTGCTGTTCCTCAGCGCCCTGCTGCTGGCCTCACTGATCGCCGCGCTGCTGCTGTCGATCACCATGTTCGCCCGCTCCTTCAAGGAGGCCCAGTCGTACGTGGCGCCGCTGTCGTTCCTGCTGATCATCCCAGCGCTCGGGTTGCAGTTCAAGGATCTGCTCGACCTCGGCGACATCATCTACCTGGTGCCGATCTTCAACGTGCTGGTGCTCATGGACGATATCGTCAAGGGCGCGGCGAGCGCCAACGCGGTACTCCTCAGCTGGGGATCGCTGCTGGTGGCGGTCGCGCTACTGCTGGCCTTCGCCTACCGAAACTTCCGTCGCGAAGGGGTGATCTTCCGGACCTGAGAGGCGCTGCCCTCAGCCCTCCTCGACCCCACTTTCGGTCTGCGACTGCCGGTAGGGGGTGTCCTGAGCCACCCAAGGGGTTCGAATCCCGGCCGACCTCCTTGCTCCTCATGAGCCTCTCGGCCTATTCTGGAACCGATCCTCACGGCAGGAGACACTCCTGGTGGAAGCTGGAGGTCTCGTCACAGAGGCGATAGCATAGAAAGGTCAAGACGATGGTCGATCCGCAGACCGACAACAACAGAGAAGTCGCCATCGGGGCGGGTGGCGGCTACCCGGAATGGCTCTACCGCTACGCCGCCGTGGCGACAGCAGGCATCCCGAGTCTCGAGGCGGTAGGCGACGAAGCGGTGAGGTCCTTTCACGAGCGGGGCTACCTCGTGGTCCACCAGGCCTTCACCCCCGCGGAGACGCGTCAAGGCCTGCAGGGCCTGGTCGACCTCATCGACGGCGGGAACCCGGATTTCGCTGGGGTCCAGTTCGAGAAAGCCGTCCTCGACAAGCTCGAGCAGCCGACCTCGGAGGAGCGGCAGGCCGCTGTCCGCAAGCTCTTCTCCTTCACCGACTACGACACCCGGCTCAAGGCCCTGGCGGATCACCCCAAGCTGCTCGCCGTCGTTCGGCGGCTCATCGGCGAGGACCAGCTGACCATGTTCCAGGACATGGCCCTCCTCAAACCCCCCTTTATCGGCCGCGAAAAGCCCTGGCACCAGGACATGGCCTACTTCAACCTGCCGCTCTCCACCACCGTGGTGGGCGTCTGGATCGCTCTCGACGAAGCCACCGTCGACAACGCCTGCATGATGGTGATCCCCGGCTCGCAACAGCGCGGCGCGGTGATCCACTTCAAACGGCGCGACTGGCAGATCTGCGACACCGACGTTCTTAACGACGGGGCCGTTGCGATCCCCCTGAAGCCCGGAGATTGCCTCTTCTTCCACGGCCTCATCCACCACGGCACCCCCGCCAACCGGTCAGATCGGCAACGGAGGGCATTACAGTTCCACTATCGGGCGGCAAACGTCGAGGAGACCAGTGAAGAGGAACACAGGGAGGTTTTTGGGAGTGAAGGGAAAGGGGTGAGCTGTTAGGACAAGGATAAGTAGATTTTGATCCCCTTCAGACCCCTACGCTTCGCTCCGGGTTCTTCCGGGGTCCCGTTGAGCCTTCCCTACGGTAAGTCTCCCCGGGGCTCTCGGAGCCTCACCCTGTGAGTCTCCTCCAGCAGAAGATTTTGGAATAACCAGGGTGTGAAGACGCCAACGGTGTCTTGCTTGTTCTTTTTAAACCTTCTTGTGGCGGAGGAGACTCCTTGGAGGCTCCGTAGCCCCTGAAGAGACCCACAAAGGGGGGCTCTGAAGGACCCCGTAAGAACCCGAAGCGAAGCGTAGGGGTCTGAAGGGGCCATAAATCTACCTCTACTTTTCTGAAGGGGCCCCAAACTTACTTCTACTTTTTCAACTCTTCTAAACCCTCTATTTCTCGAACGGCTTCCCAATTGCCTTTGGTGGAATGGCCCTCCCCACGAACCCCGCCAGCACCAGCATGGTGAGGATGAAGGGCAGGCTCTGGACCACCGTCGGGGGCAGCAGTTGGCCGCCTCCCAAGAGCACCTCGGCGGCCGAGAAGAAGCCGAACAGGAGGGTTGCGCCCAGGACCCCTAACGGGTGCCACTTGCCGAAGATCAGCGCTGCCAGGGCGATGAAACCCCTTCCGCCCGACATGTTGTCGATGAACTGGGGGAGGACGCCGATCGACAGGTAGGCGCCGCCCAGGCCGGCCAGCACGCCCGAGATGATCACCCCGTAGTAGCGCATGCGCACCACGTTGATGCCCACCGAATCGGCGGCTTCGGGGTGCTCGCCGACCGCGCGCAGGCGCAGTCCGAAGGGGGTGCGAAAGACCACGTACCACACCACCGGCACCAGCAGGAACGCCACATAGACCAGCGGGGTGAACTCGAACGCCCCCACGCCCCACTCCGGCAGGCGATTCTTGATCGGTTCGCTGTTGTTCGAGTTGTTGTACAGGCCGGTGAGGACGATCGGCGGAATGCCGAGCGCCATCAGGTTGATGGCGGTCGCCGAGATGATCTGATCGGCCTTGTAGCGAATCGACACCACCGCGTGGATCCAGCCCACGAAGCCGCCCACCACCACCGCCGCCAGCAGCCCCAGCCAGGGGGCGTAGGCCACCACCGCGTTGGGGTCTTTTGCCAGCGCCGGCGCCTCGATCAGCTGGGCGGTCACCGCGCCGGCCATGGCGCCGAACAGCATGATGCCCTCGAGGGCGATATTGACGACCCCGGCCCGCTCGCTGAAGAGTCCTCCCAGCGCCGCCAGCAGCAGCGGCGTGGTGGACCGCAGCACCGAGGCGATCAGGGTGAAGATCAGGACGGTCTCCATCAGGTACCCTCCCCTTCCAGGCGCGTGGGTGGGTCGCTGCCGGGTGGTCCAGCCTCGCCACCCTCCGCCGGCTGCTCACGGCCCAAGGGGTTGGCTAGGCGCTCGGGCAGAAAACCCTTGGCGGCGATGAACAGCACCACCAGCGCCAGGATCATGTTGACCACGTCGCGGGTCAGGTCCGGAAAGGTGACGTTGAGGACCGATCCGCCGTGCTTGAGGACGCCGAACAGCAGCGCCGACAGCACGATCCCTACCGGGGCGTTGCCGCCCAGGAGCGCTACCGCAATGCCATCGAAACCGTCGGTGACGGGCAGCGCCTGCCGCAGGGAGTACTCCTCGAGCGCCCCGCCGAGTACGTAGTGGGTAGCGGTGAGGCCCGCGAAGGCGCCGCTGATGGTCATCGCCAGCACGGTGTTGCGGGCGATGCTGGCGCCGCCGTATTCGGCCGCTTTGGGAGCCAGCCCTACCGCCCGCAGCTCGTACCCCCATTTGGTGCGCCACAGGAAGTACTGCATGAACACCGCGGTGAGGAGCGCCAGCAGGAACGACGCGTTGAGCCGAGTCGGCGGAATCCCGACCTCGACCGCGGCTAGGCCGATCAGCGCCGCCAGCAGGTAGACCGCCGCCCCCACCCCCACCGTGGCCAGGATCCGCCAGCGCCAGGGCCGGGTGGCTGCAAAACGGGGCAGCACGAACAGGGCCCCGACGGCGCCGAGCAGGGCGAGCAGCGCCGCGACGTTGATCGGTATCTCGTTCACACCGGGCGATTCCTCGAGGTCGATCCCGAGCAGGGCCGGCAGTTGCGGCAGTCTGGCGGCTTCGGACAGCGGCTGGGATTTCGGCTCCGAGCCCGGCACCTTGAACGGCAGATTCACCACCACCGGGGCGTCGCCGGCTCGGGGCAGGCCTACGACCACCATCCCGCCCACCAGCACCACCGCCACCAGCGCCAGGCTGATTCGGGGCGAGCGGCCAGCGAGGCGCCGAACCGGCCCGATGAGGGTCAGCACGATCAGCACCGGGATGGCGATCCCAAGCAGCACGAAGATCCGCGCTGCCGGCGCGGCGAAGGTCGGTCCCGAGGAGAGGATGAACAGCAAGAACGAGGCGGCCACGAAGTTGAGCAAGATGGTGTTGATGACCTCGTTGGCGCCGAAGCGGGCCTTGAGCCAGCCTGGAAGCGCCCCCCACAGGCCGCCCCCAACCGCGGCGGCAATCACGGCCAGCGGGAGCACGAAGATGGTCGGCCCGGGCAGGTAGACCCCGACCAGCATGGCGCAGATGGCGCCCAGCGTCATCTGGCCCGGGGCGCCGATGTTGAACAGCCCCGCCTGGAAGCCGAAGGCGACGGCGATGCCGGTGAAGATCAGCGGGGTGGCGAACTTGAGGGCTTCAGCGAACCCCGCAAGCGTGCCGAGCGCGTCAGCAAAGAGTGTCAGATAGGCAAACCAGAGGGTGTCGATGCGGCCTACCAGCGACGTGTACAGGCCGCCTATCTCGACCTCGCGGCCGAGCGGCGTGGGCTGCAACACCAGCACCACCACCGCGGCTGCGAGCAGCGCCAGCAGGATCGAGGTCCCCGGCACCGCCACCATGGCCAGAACCCTGCCGATGGCGCGGTTAAGCCTTGGCACCACCCGCAGGCCGAAGAGGATGGCGAAGCCCCCCACCACCGTCGTCAGGAAGGCGGCCAGGGCGAAGCCGGAGCGGCCGAACGGGAGGCGGCGGACGTTCAGGCCGGCGGCGCGCGCCGCCAGCAGCGATTCGTCGAGCGGTCGGGCTATGGCCTCGTCGCGGACCTGCTCGAGGGCCGGCAGGTCGTAGCTGTCTCGGGGACTGTCGAGCGCCCGCGTCACCACCTCCTGAAACGCGCCGATGCGCGCCTCCTGAACGGCGCTGTTGAAGAGGCTGAGACCCCAGGACGTGCCCCCGATCAACAGCGCACCGGCAAGGAGCCAGAGCGCATGGCGAAGGCGTCCACGTAGCGCCCCAGCGCCCGCTACCACCAGCAGGCCGACCACGCTCAGGGCTAGCACCGACCGCTGGCCGGGAACCTCCACCGGCGGCGTCCTTCCGGTGAAGTCGACGACCCGCTCCGGCAGCAGCAAGACGGCGCTGCGAGCACCGGTCTCTCGGTTGAGTGCAGCCCACGGGGCCAACCACAAACTTACGAGAGCGACAAGCGCGAGAAGGGTGACTGCCAATCGGTCGCTCACCCAGCCATTGTAGCGGGTTTCGCCCGGCGGACAGCCCCAGCGTCAGCCTACGGTCTCGGCTGTGTCGGCCTCGAGACCCCGCAGCTGGACGATGACATCGTGGGCCCGTCGCTGCCGCTTGATCGGTTCCTTGGCGAGCAGCGAGCCGACCAGAAAATCGAAGGGGGCGAGGTCGGGGTCGAAACTGGAGACCGGCGGCGGGCGCTCCGACCGGTGGGCCAGGATGACCTCTTCTACGGTGCCGGTGAAGGGCACCTCGCCGGTCACGGCCCGGTAGAGGATGACCCCGGCGGCATAGAGATCACTGGCCACCGACACCGGCTCTCCCCTGGCCTGCTCGGGGCTCAGGTAGGCCACGGTACCGGCCAGCGATTGCCGCTCGGCCACCTCGTCGATGCGTACGGCAAGATCGAAATCGAGAAGCCGCGCGTGGCCGTCGGGGTCGACGATGATGTTCTCGGGCTTGACATCGCGGTGGATGATGCCGCGGCGATGCAGGTATCCGAGCGCCTCCAACACGCCTATGAAGGTCGTGACGAGGGCGGTCCTATCGGGGTTCTGCTGAAACCAGCGGCCCAGCCGCAAGCCCGGCGCCAGCGGCATGATTACGCCGGGATAGCCGCCCACCTCGACCTCACCCTCGATCGGGTTGAGATTAGGGTGGTCGAGCCCATAGCCGTAGCTGAGTTCGCTCCACGCCCGCCGGTGGTGCTCCACGGGAAACAGTTTGACCGCCTTTACCAGACGACCGTCGCTGGCCAGAAAGACCTCGGCCACGGCGCCCGTGGCGATCGCCCGAATCACCTGGAAGTTGTCTCCAAAACGGCTACCGATTACATCCACACCCTGGCATTCTAGCGCGGGCCTGGGGGGTGTCGGTGCGACAGTTCCCACTAGCGTGCGCCGCTATCTGCGAATCAGGATCCCTTCCCTGATCAGCGCCCGGAAGGCCGTACGCTCGAGCGCATCATCGGTCTCCCCAGCGACTTGCAGCAAGGTATGGCGAAACCCGGCTTGCAGGATGGCGGCCCGGGTTCTCGACACGAAGGCCTGCGCGGTTTCGCGGTAGGCGAGGACCTCGTCGGGCCCCACGAAGAGCCTGTCTCCGGACTCCACGTCGACGACCTCTAGCTGCCCCTCGTCCGGGGTCAGGTCCTCCAGGGCCATCACATGCAGGAAGCTCGCGTCCAGACTCCGCGCCCGCAGAGCGGCCAGCGTGGGTTGCAGCGGCGCCTCGTCGAACAGGTCCGAGATGATCAGCACCAGCGCCGCGCCCATGCGCATCGGCATGTTGAGGGCGAAGCGCTTGAGAGCCTCATAGGGGGCGTGCCCGGCACCGGTAAGGTCGGGCGCCTGTTCGATGAACTGCCAGGCCTCGCCGATGGCCCCGCGGCCGTGCGCGGCCTGGTTGTGACGACCGTCGAAGAGGTGAACCTGCGAGCGGGCGTCACGCTGAGCGACGTAGGAGAGGAGCTGCGCCAGCAGTCGGGCGAAGCGCGCCTTGTGGCCCAGCTGCATACTGGCGCTGGTATCGAGCACCACGTGCAGGTCGATGGTGCGTTCGGCCTGATAGAGCCTGGTGTAGAGCCGGCCGGTGCGGGCGTAGACGCGCCAGTCGACATAGCGGAGTTCGTCGCCGGCCTGATAGGGACGGAAATCGTGGAACTCGACGCTCTGGCCCGGTTCGGTAGCGAGACGCTCACCCGACTCGCGCGACAGCGCCTTCGAAGCCAGCGCGAAACGGTCGAGCAGAGCCCGGCTCCGCGGCGTGATCACGGCTCGTTACGGGGTCGCGGTTTGGCCATCAGCCCGCCACAGTGACCCCGTCGACGACCTCGCGGATGATGTCGTCGGGATCGGCCCCCTCGACCTCGCCTTCGAAGCTGAGCAGCAGCCGGTGGCGGAGCGAGGGGCGCGCCGCCCGCTGAATGTCCTCGATCTCGACGTTGGGCCGGCCATCAGCCAGGGCGTACCCTTTGGACGCCAGGACGATGGCCTGCCCCCCGCGGGGGCTGGCGCCGAGCCGCACCAAGGGATGATCGTGGGTGGCTTCGACCAGCCTCACCACATAGCCGAGGCCGTCGCTGGCGATGGGGACAGCCCGCAACATCTCCTGGAGGTCGAGCAGCTCCTGGCGGTTGAAGATGGGCTCGAGCTCCGCCTCGGTGACGCCGGTGGTGGCGATGAGGATACGCTCGAGGGTGCGGGTATCGGGCCGCTCGATAAGAATCTTGAACAGGAAGCGATCGAGCTGCGCTTCCGGCAGCGGATAGGTCCCCTCCATCTCCAGCGGGTTCTGGGTGGCCAGCACCATGAACGGCTCCTCGAGCTCGTAGCGGCTGCCGGAAGCGGTGACTGCCCGCTCCTGCATGGCCTCGAGCAAGGCCGATTGGGTCTTCGGCGTGGCCCGGTTGATCTCGTCTGCCAGGAGGACGTTGCTGAACACCGGCCCGGGCTGGAACTCGAAGCGCCCGCCGCTGGCCTCCTCGATGAACAGGGTGGTGCCGGTCACGTCGGCGGGCATCAGGTCCGGGGTGAACTGGACGCGGCCGAAGCTGAGATCGGTGGCCTCGGAGAAGGCCCGCACCAGGCGGGTCTTGCCGAGCCCGGGAGCCCCTTCGATCAGTACGTGGCCGCGAGCCAGCGCCGCCACCAGCAGATCCTCGACCACCTGCTCTTGCCCCAGGATGACGCGGCCGATCGCTCTCTTGAGCTGTAGGAATTTCTCGGTGAAGTCGGTAAAGGTCGCTCGGGCTTCGGTGTCGTCCATCGGGTTCCTTTCTAGCTGCTAGCTACTAATATATGCACCGAGGCGCACCTACCCTGTCGCCGCACGTCTCGAATGAATCACAATCTTTCCCCTAGCCAACAGTAGACTGGAGCTATGAGGCCCTGGTTTGGCCGCGTCCATCTGCGCCCCCTGAATGAACTCGATCAGGAGGCGTGGCGTAAGGTCCAAGGCCATTTCCGCGACCCCGAGATAGCGCACCTGAACGGCACGCTGCCCAACCGGATGCCGCTCTGGTTGCTGAAGCGCGTGCTCCGGGCGGACTCCCGGCGCAGCGATCGCAAGACCTTCGGCATCTTCGACGAACACAGCCATTACATCGGCACCATCGAGCTGTACGAGATTCGCACCACCAAGGCGACCCTAGGGATCATCATCGGCGAGAAGAGCCATTGGAACCGCGGCTACGGCCCAGAAGCCATGCACGCCCTGCTCGACCACGCCTTCCGCGAGCTGGGCCTCGAGCACATCCGCCTCACCGTCTTCGCCGACAACGCCAGGGCCGTGGCCGCCTACGGCAAGGTGGGTTTTGCCGAGGTGAAGCGCACCCCCGCCAAGAACGGGCGCGAGGATGTGCACATGGAGCTGTACCAGGGGGTCTGGCTGGAGCACGTGAAGACGATGAAAGAGGGAAGGAGAGCGGAGGTAGCGGGGGATGCGGCGTCGAGCGTTGCCTGAATCGAACCCCGGCACCTTCGACCCCACACAGATATCGGTAGCCATGGAGGCACCATGAGGTCCGATCAACGGCAGCAGGTTCTCGTCCTGTACCTGGCAAGCTCTGCCCTCGACAGCAGTGTGCGAGGGTGGAGTCTCTACGATGGCACGGGACAGCACCACCACACGACCGGCGACAGCCGGGAAGCCCCCTATGAAACGGGCTTGGACGCGCTTATGGATGGCTGGCGGGTCCTTCAGTTCCCGCAGCTCATTCCGCCCTACCCCGGCGAAGAGTACAGCACCTCCTTCTTGAAGTATGAGTTCGTATTTGAGAAACTTAAAGACGTGAGAGCGTAAGCACGACCGAAAACGAAGGTGAACGGGTCTCTTAGCCTCCTGCCCCAGCCTGCTGTCACCTCCAGAGAGGAACCCTGATGGACAAGAACTATCTGCTCACCTCAGCCCAGATGGCGGAGTTCGTAGCTCGAGGCTTCCTGCGCTTCGACGCGCTGGTCCCTAGCGAGATCAACCGCGCGGTGATGGCCGAAATCGATGCCGGACGCATCCGGGGCGCCCCCGCCGGCACCCCACTCTCCGAGTGCTACCAGGGCTCGAGCATTCGCACCATCCTCGACATGCCAGAGATCGAGGGCATCATCCACAGCCTGGTCGGCGCCGATCCCCTGTTCGACCACGACGCCGTTCACGTGCGCGAACCGAACGAGGGGAAAGCCCAGGGCCTGCACGCCGATTCGATCATCGATACCCGCATGGAATTCGATATCCAAATCATGTACTTCCCACACGATGTCCCTTTGGAAATGGGCGGCACGCTGCTCTTGCCGGGCAGCCAGTACCGCCGCGTGAACGAGTCGGACATCGCCCGCTACCAGAACATGCTGGGGCAAATACCGATGGTCTGCGATGCAGGCACCATCCTGGTCCTGCACCACGGCGTCTGGCACTGCGGCCGCCAGAACAAGACCAGCCAACGCCGCTACATGTTCAAACTGCGCCTCAATCCACAGGAGCGGCAACTTCGCCTCTGGAACACCGACGACCTCGACACCACCTCGGGAGCCAGAGAGATCTTCGCCGGCCACCAGGAAAAAGCCAACGAAGACGACATCCAGTACATCCTCAGCAAGCGCGAGCCGTGGTTCGAAAACGCCAGCGGGAGGTCGCAGCGCTGGTCGTGGGTGAGGTCGTTGCTGATGAGGCGCTCAACCCATGCCTGGTGCTCATGGAGGGCGCTGGGGCGGCCCGGGGAGGTTCTGGGGGTGAGATCTCAACCGGATCAAGCAGTGGCGCTTCCTGACCGGGGATGAGAGTTTCGATGCGCACTATTGGCTATCACGGCTAGAAAACAGGCCAAGGTAGAACGTAAAAGAAGAGCTGGTTCAAGATTGAGTGTTGTTCCAACGAGAGGCGAATCTCCACTTCGCTGAAGAGATTGCCCTCGGACTATCCGGGGTGTTGCGCGGAGGGTTCCGGCGACATCAGGAGTATCATGTCCTCGAAAGCCTCAACCCCCGGAATGCCCCGTACGCAAGAGGAAAAGAAGGGATTGGTGTCGGGGATCTCCACGTGCACCTGCAACCCAAGGCGGCGTGCGGTCGCCAGGCAGTGCGCCGTCAGCCCAGCGGTGATCTCCTGGGCATCAATGATCTCCGGATTGGCGACCCCAGCCATGCCCATGAAGCCCAGGTTGGGGCCCTCCCAAGGATGTTGCGTCACGTCGCCCAGCGCTCCCGTCCCCACCAACTCATCGTCTACGTATGCGCACGAGGTCGTCCCCGGCAACAGTTGGCCTTGCCAAGGCGACTCAACATCAACATCGTCGGAGGTCTCGAGGTCATCGGAGGTCTCGGCGAGTGCGGGATCAAATCCCCCGACCCACGCGAGGATTCGCCACTGCACCCTGGCGATGTCACCCTTCGTGGCAGTGGAGGCCGGGTCGTCGGCCTGGAGGATGCGAAACCCTCGATGGACCCGGCTGGTGATGCCGTCAATCCAGTTGGAGACGGGTGGGCTGGTGGGATCGATGCGGGCTTCACCCACTCGCTCGATCGGTCGGTAGCCGAGCTTCTCGTAGAAGGCGATGGTGAGCGGGTCGGAGAGGAACTCCTTGACGATGAAGGGACCTTCGTCGATGGCCGTGACGGCCCGTAGCAGCTTCGACCCCACGCCACGGCCCCGCAGTGAAGGTCGGACGACGATTCCGAGCGCGAGTGGGCCTGGCTGCTGCCGGACTGCGAACTTAGCAAAGCCCAGCATCTGGCCGTCCGTTTCCGCGACCAGCACGTGGTCGTTGGGGTCGCCTTTTCTGGGGTCGGGCAGGTTGTATTCGATGTACCTCGCTCGTCTTTTCGGCCCCCAGAGTCGGATCGCTGGTGATTTGGGTTGCAGGTCGTCGTATGCCTCTGCGGCGGTGGCTTCGATAGCCGCACGGTCCTTCTCGGAGGCCTTGCGGATGTCGATATCCATCCTGCTATCATACGTCGAGCGACCTCGAGGTCGATACGATCCGGTCGGATCAACTGCACTGCAACTGTGACCCTTGGGTTCGGTCCCCGACGATGACACGCCTCGACTCCCGACTACAGCGTTACTACCGAATACGATCGAAACTGACCCGCGAGAGCGACGAGCGCCTGGTCGCAGCCTTGGATGCACTTCCGAGTACGACCGGCTGGGGCCGCAACGTCGTGCTCGACCTTGGCCGCGACAAGATCTTCGTCAAACGGATTCCGGTCACCGACCTTGAAATGAAACACCAACGGTCGACGCGCAACCTCTACCGCCTGCCAACCTACTACAACTACGGCATTTGGTCCGCCGGGTTCGGGGTGAATCGCGAGCTGTTGAGCCACATCAAGACGACCGACTGGGTGCTCGAAGGCGCACACGAGAGGTTTCCGTTGATGTACGACTACCGTATCGTTCCCCGTCGAGACACGGGGCCACAGGTTTTCGAGGACCTCGACGAGTACGTCACGTACTGGAACAACAGCCGCCGGGTGGGCCGCTACATCGAAGCTCGCACCAACGCGAGGCACGAAGCGATCGTATTTCGCGAGTACTTCCCGCACACGTTGGCATCCTGGCTGCCCCGGCGCGAGGACAGACTCGGCTGGATGGTGGAGCAGACGCTGGACACCGTTCGCTTCCTCCAATCACGAGGCGTCATTCACTTCGACGTCCATGCGGATAATCTCGTCACCGACGGCGAATGCGTCTACCTAATCGACTTCGGCCTCGTTCTGGATCGCGACTTCGAGCTGAGCGACGCCGAGGGCCAATTCTGGCAGCAACACAGGCGCTATGACGAGGCCAAGTTGCTCTTTGAGCTCAGCGCGTTCCTGGCAGCGCGGTTCATGAACCTCGGCACGAAACAGCGTGCGGCACTCGCACAACGGTATGACCTCGACACCACCAACTTCGGACGGATAGCGAAGACGATCAGCGACAATCTCGAAGAGATTGTGGAACTCGGCCTGATGAAACTCCTGCCCGAAACGGTGGAACTGATCGTTCGGTACCGGCCCATCGTGGATCTGATGGCAACGTTTTTCCTGAAGATGCGTTCCGGGAGCAAGAAAACCTACCCGTTCGAACACCGAAAACTATCGCGGCTGCTCAATGCAGCGCTCGGTTGAGGAGGGTTCAGGTGTGATCTGGATTACCCCCTCCCCAGAACTGGATTACTCCCTCCCCAGAACTGGATTACTCCCTCCCCAGCCCTCCCCCTGGTAGGAGGAGGGAGCAAAAGGCAATCGTGAGTAACAACAAGGTACTCGGATAACGATTCCACAACGTGTTCCTAGGATTGAGTACCATCAGTCCTGGGTACGTCTGCACGACGCTTACGGAGTAAAACTCCTCCAGCACCACAACTACGAAGCAACAAGCATGAAGGCATCACCACCAGGGGGGCAGGGCAGGGACGCCTGTTGTTGACTTTGGGTCCTATTAACAACCTTGATCCAAGGGTCCTATTAACAACCTTGGTCCATTGGTTCCTTCACAACACGGTTATCCCAGCTCTTGTTCTCGTTACTCAAGACGTATTCATGAACCGCCCTGGGTTTGATGGAGGCTCCGTTCTCCCCCGAAAGGAGAGAATGGAGTATGACCCGTTACGACCAAGAAACAAAAGACCGAGTCATCCGCATGTTCAAAGAGCGACGCGAGGAAGCGCCGAATGAGTCCCGGTCAGCGTCCTACCGCCGCATGCATGACTTGACAGGCATCCCGGTAGACACCATGCGCGGCTGGGTGGACAGGGCCCGCATCGACGCTGGTGACAAGCCAGGCCTGACGACCACCGAACGCGAAGAGATCAAAGCCCTCCGGAAAGAACTCGCGGAACTCAAGCGGGCGAATGAGATCCTGAAGACAGCTAGCGCGTTTTTCGCGGCCGCGGAGCTCGACCGCCGACTCAAGTGATCACCGCATTCATCGATACGTACAAGAACCATTTCGGGGTCGAGCCGATCTGCCGCGTCCTCAAGAACCACGACCTGCCGATCGCCCCCAGTACGTACTACGCAGCTAAGAACCGACCACGCTCAGCCCGACAGCAGTCCGACGAGCGTCTCCTGGAGATCATCTTGCGAGTGCACCGCGAGAACTTTGGTGTGTACGGCGTCCGTAAGGTGTGGCACGCCCTGCAGCAAGAAGGTCTCGCCGTTGGGCGGGACCAGGTGGCACGCCTGATGCGGCGCGCCGGCCTGAAGGGCCAAACTCGTCAGAAGAAGATCCGTACGACCTTCCAGACCCCAGGAGCGATCCGGTCGCCGGATCTGGTGAGGCGCGACTGGTTCCAAGACGCGCCCGACCGGGTTTGGGTCGCGGACTTCACGCACGTGCTCACCCGAGAAGGATGGGGGTACGTCTCGTTCGTGCAGGATGGCTTCTCGAGGCACATCCTGGGTTTCACGGTGAGCAGCAGCAAGGGTGCCGAGCTCGTCATGAGGGCGCTGGGGCAGGCCGTGAATGTGCGGCGTCGAACCGATCCGAGGTTCGTTGCTGACGGTGTGATCCACCATAGCGACGCGGGCAGTCAGTACACGAGCTTGGCGTTCAGCCAGAAGCTCGTCGATCACGGTGTGAATGGCAGTATCGGTCGGGTGGGCACGGCGTACGATAATGAACCGTACTGGGTTTCGTGGAGACTCTGCTCTCACGCGGCCAGCCTGGGCATGGCCTGCGCTTGAGTGTACGCCATCTCGAAGTCCACGGGACTGACGTAATCGAGCGAAGAGTGCAACCGCCGACAGTTGAACCACCTCACCCACCGCATCGTCGCCGTCTCCACCTCCTGCCTCGAGCACCAACTCGTCGACCTGGCGTGGATCAGCTCGCTCTTGAACAAGCCGATCGTGCTCTCCATCAACGCATTGTCATACGCCGTGCCCACCCGACCGATCGAACCGTTCACGCCATGATCGAGCAACTTCTGGCTGAACGCCAGACTCGTATATTGACTGCCGGCATCCGAATGATGAATCACGCCGTCAGCAACGAACCGCCGATCGGTTCGACGCCGGACGCTCACAGCCTGCTCCAGAGCCCTCATCACCAGCTCGCTGCTCTTACCGGTACTGACCGTGAAACCCAGGATGCGCCTCGAGAAGCCGTCCTGCAGGAACGACACGTACACCCACCCTTCACGAGTGAGCACGTGCGTGAAGTCCGCCACCCAAACGATGTCGGGCGCATCTTGGAACCAGTCTCGCCTCACCAGATCCGGCGAGCTGACGCCGCTAGGCGTTGGGATGGTCGTGCGGACCTTCCTTCTTCGTGTCATGCCCTTCAAGCCCGCGACTCTCATCAGGCGCGCCACCTGGTCACGCCCAACGTCGATACTCTCGTGCTGGAGGGCGTGCCATACCTTACGGACGCCGTACACACCAAAGTTCTCGCGGTGCACCCGATGAATGACCTCCAGGAGACGCTCATCGGATTGCTGGCGAGCGGATGCTTGCCGCTTCTTGGCTGCGTAGTACGTGCTCGGGGCGATCGGCACGTTGTGGTCCCGTAGGACACGGCAGATCGGCTCGACCCCGAACAGGTTCTTATACGCGTTGATGTAGGCGACCATCACTTGAGTCGGCGGTCGAGCTCCGCGGCCGCGAAAAACGCGCTGGCTGTCTTGAGGATCTCGTTGGCTCGTTTGAGTTCGGCTACTTCCTTCTTGAGGGCCTTGATCTCCTCACGCTCTGTGGTTGTCAGGCCTGGCTTGTCACCAGCGTCGATGCGGGCTCTGTCTACCCAGCCGCGCATGGTGTCGACCGGGATGCCGGTTAGGTCATGCAGGCGCCGATAAGAGGCTGAACGTGATTCGTGCGGCGCTTCTTCTCGACGCTCCATGAACATGCGGATGACTCGATCTTTGGTTTCTTGGTCGTAACGGGTCATGCTCCATTCTCTCCTTTCGAGGGAGAACGGAGCCTCCATCAAACCCAGGGCGGTTCATACCTTACCGGGAGTCCGTTGGCGCACGCAGAAGTGAACGCGCTACTAGAGTTCGGTAACCGCCCAGCTGGGCTGCGCCCACGTCTTCTGTGCACTACCGAACCCTGCCTCCTGTGCATGGGCGCAGCACGCATGTCCGGCGTGGGACAGGTCATCTACGCTTCCCGAGATCCCTGGGCGGGCAGCGCGAACATGGCAGAGTCGGTACCTTACCTGAAGCGTTCCGGACCAACCGTCGCGGGTCCAGAACCAACCTTGGAGGGACCCTTAGTCGCTTAGCAGGTGGCCGTGTTTTCACGTGTCTACAAAATTAACCCAGCGTTCTTGTCACTGTGGAACGAATACCTGCCGGCGGCAAGCATGGCTGGTCAACGGCTGTTCGAGCGCGGCGTTTTGGACGCCTTGGCGCAGCGCGAAGCGAGTGTCGAGATCGTGTGGGAAGCGCTGTTGGAGAGCTTAGAAACGCACGAGTTTTGAAATCGACACGCCTTCGAGAGTTTGGTTAGCTACAAACGGCATCCACCTCCCCTATTACAAAAGAAGTGTTTTGTGTTACCCCAAATCCTAACCCTAGATTTCGGCCCACACAAGGAAAAATGAAGCCGTGACCACACAACTTCGAGGAACACCTAGAAGATTGATTGTGCATCCTCCGGTAGCTTCCAGACATGTTTAAGGAAGCCAAGGCCCGCTCACCATCTGCTATGGGGAAATGGTACCCATAGTGCTGCCCAACCGCTTGAGCGGTCCGCGTGAACAACCTGTAGAACACCAGGCACGACTCATAGATACTGACGTAATCGGCCCCCGCGTAGGTGCCCTCAAACTCCCGCCAGACCTCCGGCGAGAGGAACTTCTGCAAATGCTTCCCAGCCCTGCCAACGGAGACGTCAAGCCCTTTCCGCACCCCGATATCCCATTCCAGCATCATCACAAGAGGTTTACGGAGAACGACCTCAATGAAGACCTTGAGCAGCGGAAGCTGCTCTCTCCACAACGTCTTGGGGACGTGTGAGCCCAAACCGAAGAAGAACTCGTTACAACAGTCCGCGTACAGCTTCTCGGTCGGTTCGGTAAGGAAGTAACTTCGTTCGCTCGGAGGTGGCAGGTCAGGTACGAGGTTGTCCTTATCGAGCAGTACTAAGGTCAGGCTGTCCTCTGGTAGATCCTGAAGCGTTCCGATGGGCAAGAACGACAGATCGACGCGATTCCCATCCGCCAACTGCATGAGGTAGATGTAGCTACCATCACCTTGCGGTGGTGGCCAGATATGGTCCTCGGGCTTCTGGACGACGATGGCTTCCCCGAACTGGGGTACGACACGGTCTTCGTCTTTGAAGGGCTCGACATCCGTGACGAAGTAGACGACGTCGTAATCCCGAAACATGTCCTTAGCCACATTCGGATTCACACGAGACCCATTCATCCAGACTGCCCGAATTCGGTCATCGGCCTGAGCGAAGCCGACGATCAGAGCAAGCATCTCGGCTTCTGTTCTCGTTTTCACGCTGGAATCACCTGAATGTCGGACATGCCCACCAACTTTGTGATAGGTCAAATCGTACCCGAGCCGGTCTAGCGATGGAAATCGTTTCAGCTAGGCGGTCGTTTACTATAGAGTGGGGCGCAACTAAAAGATGTGGCCCGATCGTTGGAGGAGCAAACTATGAAGACGTCACGTTTGTTTGAGGAAGCGCATCCGTATCAAGATGACGTTCTCGCCCTTCCTGTAGAGGATCTTGATGCCGCGTTG
This sequence comes from Trueperaceae bacterium, assembly GCA_963662295.1. Taxonomy (GTDB): domain Bacteria; phylum Deinococcota; class Deinococci; order Deinococcales; family Trueperaceae. Next base: position 1,021,698 of record OY759346.1, on the reverse strand, counting down.
AATTGGTACAGCGAAGTCTTCGGGCTTGAGCTGGTGGAGCGCTCGGACGGAGCACCGAACCCGAAGATCACCATGGAGCGCGATGGGGTCCGTATCGGTTTCGCGGTCAATGGGAAAGATCCCACGGTCGATGGTGCAGCTATTCGGGTTTCGGACATCGAGAGCGCTCGCACCGAGATCGAGTCCAAAGGAGTCGATATTGGGAATTGGCGAATCGATGAACGAGACGGAACAAAGTTTCAGGTATTCTTCGTTGTAGCGCCTGACGGGCTTTGCTACTACTTCCACCAACCTCTGAACGAGGAATAGTTTTGAGCTGGTTCAACTAAGCGGTTGAGCCCGCCGAGACGGAGGGAGCGCACATGACAGATTCGAATCCCGTTACGGTCGGCATCGCCGGCCTGGGACGCAGCGGCTGGGGCATTCACGCCAACGCCCTGCAGGACCTCCCGGAACTGTTCCGGGTGGTGGCCGTCTGCGACCCCGAGCCGGAGCGCCAGAGCGATGCGATCGAACGCTTCCGCTGCTCGGCGTACGGGGAGTACGGCGAGCTGGTTGCGAACCCCGAGGTCGAACTGATGGTGGTGGCGACGCCGAGCCACCTGCACGCCGCCGACGTATCCGCCGCGCTTCGTGCCGGCAAGCACGTCATCGTCGAGAAGCCGATGGCGAGCGACCTGGCCGGGGTGGACGAGATGATCGCCGTCGCCAACGCAACCGGTCGGATCCTTACCGTGAGCCAGAACCGTCGCCTGTCGGCCGACTTCGTCAAGGTGCAGGAGGTCATCGCCTCGGGCGTCCTGGGGCGCATCCTCGAGATCCGCATCCGCATCGGCCACTTCGCCCGGCGCTGGGACTGGCAGACCTTGAAGCGCTTCGGTGGCGGGGAGCTCAACAACTCCGGCGCCCACTACATCGACATGGGCCTGCTGCTGATCGACGACCCGGAGCCCACCGTGTTCTGCCACATGGAGACCACCCCCCTCTACGCCGGGGACGCTGAAAACCAGGTCCGGGTCCTGCTCAGGCCGAAGAGCGGTCCGCTGGTCGACGTCTCCATCACCAATGCAGACGCCTATCCGGAACCGATGTGGAAGGTCCTCGGCACCCAGGGCACCCTGGTGTGCGACGCCACCGAGGCACGCTGGACGTACTTCGACCCCGACGAAGTGCCACCGCTGGTGCTGGACACCGCCCCCACGGAGGGTCGTAGCTACAACCGTGAGCAGCTGCCCATGAACGAAGAGACCGCAACGTTATCCCAGGACTTTGGGGGGGACGCGAAGGACCTCTACCGCTCCCTTTTTGCCTCCATCCGCGAAGGCGCGCCGCTCGCCGTCACCGCGGAGAGCGTGCGGAGGCAGGTCGCGGTGCTGGAGAAGTGCCGGGAGCTGAGCCCCGTCTGACGCGCGCTGGGCCTCGAGGCGGGGAGCGGATGAGGCCTGAGTCGCTCTAGCTTGAACTAGGGAGGAAACGCTCGGGATCCGCGCAGTAAGATGAGGGCATGGCCACCTCGTCTCCCCGACCACCGGTTCGGATCCTGGACCTCACCGACGGCGAAGTCAACTTCTATCGGCGCTACGGCTACCTCGCCCTCCCCGGGTTTCTCGAGCCCGAGGCCGTTGAGCCCCTGCGCAACGAGGTCTTCGAGGTCATGGCGTCCGAGGGGTTCGACCGCGCCCGGCTCGATCGCGCCGAGGAGACCGCCGACAAGATGCGCCAGGCGAACCGCTACCTGGCGGGATCTCTGCTCGACGAGCTGATCAACGGGAAGCCCTCGCTGGCGCTCGCATCCCGACTGATTGGTGGGCCCGCGACGCGCTTCCTCCCCTTCACCGCCATCAAGGCCGGGGGCGGAGGCGGGCAGTTCCACCTCCACCAGGACAACAACTACACCCGCCACGACCTCCCGCTCGGCTCGATCAACATCTGGGTGGCGCTCGGCGACATGGTGCCGGAGAACGGATGCCTGCTGATCGTCCCCGAATCGCACCGGAGCGGGGCCCTCGACTCGGTCGATGCCGGGGACGGCGACCACAATCGGAAGCTCGCGACCAGCCCCGAGGGTGCCGTGCCGATCCGCATGCGCGCCGGAGATGCGGTCGCCTTCACCCGGCTGACGGTGCACGGCAGCGGCCCCAACGTCACCGGCCGCGCCCGCATCGCCTACGGCCTGAATTACCACCGCGACGACGTGAAGTTCCTCGATACGGAGACGGGGGACTGGAAACTCCTCGTCGATGAACCGCGTTTTCACACGCCTCCGGTCGAGCGACTGTAGGGGAGGCGGTTCGTGCACGTCCAGACCGTCCTAGGCCCCGTCGAGTCACTAGGACCCTATCCGGAAACTACTCTAGAGGCTGTCGAATTCATCAGCTGGTAACCCGTAGATGATAGAAAGTCGAGGTCAGCGAGAACGGTGACACCAGGGGTCCCGGAAGTCTGCCGCGTCGTACACCTTATCCGCGCACAGGTGCTGCTCCTTCTCGGGACGCTCCACCACCACCGAGATGATCACGCGAACAGCGGCGGCCCTATCGTGTCGGTTCGCGCCGGTGATGAACACCGCCTCGAGTCTTCGTAGGTCTTCACTATCGGATCGTAATCGTGGCAAAGACTGCCAAGACGAACGTCAGCCACGGGCGTTCTCCTCCCTGGTCGGCAGTAGGGCCTGTGCTACTGTTCAGGCATGAATACCCAGCGCTGGTTCTTCACTGGGCTGCTAGTGGTGGGAATTGGTTTCGGAATCTATTTCGTGTTCTTCAACCCCGAGAGTCAAGAGCCCGCCGAGACCCCATCAAGGTTCCTCACATCCCAGGTTCAGGACATGTGTGAAGAGCAGATCAAGAACCGGCTGTTTACGCCTGCTTCGGCACAGTTTGCCGATGATGGGCGACCAGACTGGTTTTCGATAACTGGGCGGTGGGTCTGGCGTGTAGATGTGGACAGTCAGAACAGCACCGGGGCGCTACTCCGGTCCCGCTGGCGCTGCACAGTTTCCGATACCAGCGGCAGCATCACCGTTTACAACTTGGAATGATTGCAGTAAGCAGTGAAAACGTTTCTCCACACCGACCAATCGCCTGAACGACAGCAAAAGTTCAGTGACGCCCTCAACGGGCTGCGCCCAAACCATGTTTTCTACGAAGACGAATGCTGAGAAGTCGCGGGGCAGCGACCCGCCCCTGAAGGCTTGACCTACTTCGACCTGCGACGCCTACCGCCGGGGTACTGCAACTAGCTCATTTCCACTGTCGCTACTAGCCTGTCCCACACCACGATCAAAGGCTGCCTCACCCCCATCCGACCTAGAAACTAGCCGGTTGCCCCGTGGTGGTGGGCGGGCTCGAGTTAGAGGAGTAAGCACAGAGGGGCTGGTGCTACAAATAGTGGGCACGTTCGACAACGAACTCGGAAAAAGGAGGGGGAACGGCGTGCTGATCGTTCTCAATACAGACCTCTCACCTCAACAACAAAAGGCTTTCAGATACCAACCAGAAACCGCTGTTCCAGGGGGGTAATCGCCTCGATTTGGGGGTGTATGGGGTGGTTTCAAGTTCCAAAATTCATTGCAGAATCCCGAGCCAGAAAAGATGATTACCAGCAGGAACCCGCAGCATCACGATGCCCAAACGCGTTCCGGTTTGAACCCGAGGAGTCCTAACTGATGAAAGCGAGTTTGAACACAACGATCCGCATTCTCGCCGCCCTAGCGCTGCTGATCGTCCTGACAGCCTGCCCCACTATTGGCCCCACTACCGGAACCCTGATCATCACCATCACCGATGATGGATCAGTCATCATCGCTGGGGCCCGCATCCTGCTGTTCGACGGCACCAGCGGCGAAGTCATCGACGTCCTCACCACCCTAGCGACCGGCCAGGTCGAGGTGGAACTCGACCCCGGAAGTTACCAGGTCAAAATCTCCGCACCCGGGTACCTCCCCACCCCACCAGCAGGCATCGCACCAATCCCCCTTCAAATTGCCGCCGGGCAGGACCTAACCGAGACCATCACCCTCTTCGCGGACCCCAACGCTGGGAGTACCGGCAGCATCACCGGGACCGTCATGGCCGCTGGCGCGACGGGCCTCGCAGGCGTCCTGGTGGTCGCCCAGAACGGTCCTGTGTGGCGCGCCACCACCACCACCATTGATGGGACCTTCGTCCTCTACAACATCCCCGCGGGCACGACAACCATCCAAGGTTGGCGCGGCGGGTACAACATCCCCACGGCCGACGTTGTCGTCACCGCCGACACCACCAGCAACCAGGACCTCAACGCCGCAGCCGCCCCGGCTGGGCAGGTGACCGGCAAGGTGAGTTTCACCTCCACCTCAGGAAGCGTCATCGACATCACCCTGCTCCACCCCGGCACCCGCGAAGTGATCCCCGGGCTGCGGACACTGATAAACGCGGGGGACTTCACGTACCAGCTCAGTGGCGTTCCCGATGGCACCTTCGAGATTATCGCTTCACTCGATAACGACACCTTCGTGATCGATCCAGATGAATCGGTGCAGCAAGGCATCCCCACAGTCACCATCGCAGGTGGCAGCGTGGTGAAGGACTTCAAGGTCACCGGCGCGATAAGACTCGACGAGCCAGCCCGCACTTCAGCGGCTGTACCAATCGTGAGCGAAACACCGACGTTCGCGTGGAGCAAACGCTCGTCTTACGCCAACGCTAGTGAGTTCGCCATCGAAGTGGTCGACGCCTCCGGCAACGTGATCTGGGGTGGCTTCGGACCCGCCAACGAGATCCTGGTGTCGGTTGCAAACGCTGGCGAATCGAGCTGGTCAATCGAGTTCGATAGCGATAGCAGCGCTACACAGGCTCTAGAGTCCGGGCGGTACTACCAGGTTCGCATCTACGCCGCTAAAGACGACAACAACGATCCTCGTGGCTACCTGCTGGTGTCGGGCACGGAAACGCTCGACGGGCTGTTCCGAGTCCAATGAAAGTAACACGTCGAAGCTAACAGAGTTAGCAAGAATAAAGCATTTGAATCCGGGTACCCCGATTGGGTTTGCAGAAGGTTGACTGCACTTTCTAGCCGATCATGCCGATCATAAAAGACCTCCATCGTGATCCCCTGATTCAAGCTACCCAGATTGGCTCTACCAAAGGCGTTTTCAGCCACGATTTCAAGACGTTTTGTAACACCACCCAGATGTCTTCACGGGAGGCGGATTGCACTTTCTGCGCAATCGAATCTAGGCGTTTGGGCCTGCAGCTTTGGTGCATCAAGTAACCTCCCAAAGGATGATCTCCACATCAGGCGCCCCAGGAACCCCAGCAGCCCGCAGTATCGGACCACAATGAAACCCAGCCCGGACAACGCTCGAGGCCCGGTACTGGGTGCCCTCGTGGAATAGGTGCCGCCTCGTGGTAAGGCAGCTCTCGGCAAATACAGCGGGTTGCGCATTGAGTGATCGTGCTTCATGCTGAGGCATGGCGCACTCTACCGACCTCCGAGAACGCATCGTAAACGCCGTCCTACACAAGCGTTACACCCTCCATGAAGCCGCAGACACGTTCGACGTTGGAACCGCCACCGTCAGTCGCTACCTCCGCCGCTACCGCCAAAGTGGAGATCTCACCCCCAGAACCTCCCCGGGCCGCCCCAGCGCCCTCCATGAGCACCAGGCATGGGTTGAGCAGAGCCTCATCAGCAACGACCTCACCCACGACCAGCGCTGCGACCTTTTCTTGGAGAGAACCGGCGTCCGCATCAGCAGAGCGACCATGTGCCGCTGGGTACAGAGATTGGGATCGACGAGAAAAAAAGACGATCTACGCGAGTGAACAGAATCCAGAGGCCCGGTGGAGGTTCCTGGCTTGGATCAGAGGTATTGACCCGCACCGGTTGGTGTTCGTCGATGAGAGCGGCTTCAACGTCGCCATGACCCTGCCCTACGCCTACGCCCCACGTGGACAACGTGCCGTGGGTAGGGTGCCGAAGAACCGTGGGGAGAACACCAGCCTCGTTGCAGCGATCAGTCTCGATGAGGGTGTGGGTGACGCGATGACGTTGACCGGAGCGGTGGATGGCGTGGCGTTTTTAGCGTACATCGAGCAGGTCATCGCTCCGAAGCTGAGGCCGGGGCAGATCGTGGTGATGGATCAGCTGGGGGTGCACCGCAAACCGGAGGTGCGGGAGGCGATCGAGGCGAGGGGGTGCGAGTTGGTGTTGTTGCCTGGGTACAGTCCGGACTTCAACCCCATTGAGTTGGCTTTTTCGAAGATAAAGGCGTTCGTGAAAGCTGTGGGGGCGAGGACGAGGGGAGCGTTGGACTCTGCGATCGCGGCTGCGCTATCGACGGTGTCGTTGGGGGATGTGTTGGGTTGGTTTGAGCATGCCGGAGTCACCAATCACTCATTCTGAGAACCGCTGTAAGGTGCTCGCCACCAACCTGCCAGGCGAGCGCGTGGTTGCTAAAAGGAGCAAGATCGGCCGACCACGCCGATCCCGCAACCACACGAGACTCTTCAAGGTTCTTCACTCCGATCACCCGCTTGGGAATTGCACCCTGATTTGCCATATACTCGAATTCAAGATCGGGCACGCCACGCCTGTCCTGACTCAGAAGGTGATAGCGATGATGACCGCGGAAGAAAAATTCGTCTTCGACTTGCAAGGCTACCTCATCATCGAGAACGCCCTGACACCAGCAGAGGTAGAAGAACTCAACCAGGTTAGCGATCGGGTCTTCCCACGTGATTACGAAGACGGAAGCAGCGACAGAAAAGGCTACCGCAACACGGATCGCGTTTCCAAGTGGGACCCTGCCTGCCAGCGGTTGATCGATCACCCCAACATCACACCCTACCTCGAAGAGCTGCTCGGACCCATGTTCCGCCTGGATCACGACTACTGCATCTTCATGAGCCCTGATAGCCAAAAGGGCGGGGGCCTTCACGGCGGGCCAGAGAGAGATAGTGGCAGCCATTTCTTCAAGCACTACGACGGCACGATCCGAAACGGCCTCTCGGTGATGACCTTCTTCCTGGCAGACGCCGGCCCTGGTGATGGTGGCTTCGTCTGTGTACCGGGTAGCCACAAGACCAACTTCCTATCGCTCTTGCCGGAGGATGTGAAACGTCACGAGCGGGCTGCTCCGTACGTGCTGCAACCAGTGGTCAAGGCCGGTGACGCTCTGTTGTTCACGGAGGCCCTGATTCACGGCACGCGCCCCTGGACGGCGGATCATGAACGCCGGACGTTCCTATACAAGTACAGCCCCGGGAACATGTCGTGGGCGGAGACGTATTACGACGCTGATGAGTATTTCGATCCGACCGAGCAGCAACGAAGGATTCTTGCTCCTCCATCTACCGGTAGGAGAAAGCCGAGTCTAGACTAGAACCAGTTCAAGAATAGCCCCTACCTGGCCACCCAGGTAGCCTAAGCCGGTGACCAGACTCGATGACACCCACTAGCAAGTCCTCGCCCCACCCATGCCACCCCAACCCAGACGAGGACGAAGACGCCACTGTGTACAGTTCGAAGGTCGGTGCGCTATTCTCCTAGCAAGCTCCCATGGTGTCGAGGTTTCCAGTGTTGTAGGGTTGGTGAGCGGTCGCGTAAGGAGAAGGTGATGACTGGAATTGGATCTAATGACCAGCAAGTGAATTACCGGCCGTTTGTCGATTCGCGCGAGCTGTTGGAACGGCCCGATCGACTGAGGGAGCACATGGGGGATAGTGGCTACCTGTTCGTTTCGGGGTTGGTGCCGCCGGAGGCCCTTCGGGAGGTGTATGACGACATCAGTGCGGTCGTTCGCGCGGTGAGTTGGGCGGACGAGGAGAACCGGCCCATCGGATCGCCGCCCATGGAGGGGGACGCGGCGTACTGGGACGCCTACGATCCGGTTCAGTGCCTGGAGTCGTTTCACGCTCTTGCGCACCGGCCGGAGATCGTTGGGGTGATCAAAGCGTTGGTGCAAGAGGAGGTGCTGGTTCACCCTCGCAACATCGCCCGGATCGTGTCACCGCAATCGCAGGGCCGCACTACGCCGCCGCATCAGGACAATATTTACATTCAAGGGACGCCGGACACCTACTCTGTGTGGATGCCGCTGATGGACTGCCCAATTGAGCTGGGCGGTTTGTGTGTGCTGGAGGGGTCGCACCGGCACGGGGTCCTGCCGGTCTACAAGGCGGCCGGTCCCGGCGGGCTGGCGGCTGACACCGAGGGGTTGGAGCAGGCGTGGCGGGCGAGCGGTTTTCGGACCGGCGACGCTCTTTTTTTCCACAGTCGGGCGGTGCATGCGGCCTTCCACAACCAGACGGCGGACACCTTTCGGTTGTCGATCGACTACCGTTACCAGGGCGTTTCGGAGCCCATCATCGCCGATGGCCTACTGCCGCATTTCGGCCGCCTAGACTGGGAACGGATCTACGAGGGCTGGGAAAACGAGGGGCTGAAGTACTACTGGAAGAAGTGGCCGCTGCAGGTGGAGACGGAGCGCGTCTCGTACCATGACAAGGCGGAGGAGCGGGGGTAACGGAAGCGCGCTTTAGCGAGTTAGTGCTGCTAGGAAGCTGCTATCGCGGGTAGCCGGCCGCATGGTGAATGATGTCGAGCGCGTAGTCGGCCAGGTAGTCGTTGGGTGCTCCTGCCAAACGCGTCGCCTCATGAATGAGTGAGCCAACAACAGCGTTTGAGTTTGGGGGGAACTATGGGGGGAATCTGAACCGCCCTGGGTTTGATGGAGGCTCCGTTCTCCCTCGAAAGGAGAGAATGGAGCATGACCCGTTACGACCAAGAAACCAAAGATCGAGTCATCCGCATGTTCATGGAGCGTCGAGAAGAAGCGCCGCACGAATCACGTTCAGCCTCTTATCGGCGCCTGCATGACCTAACCGGCATCCCGGTCGACACCATGCGCGGCTGGGTAGACAGAGCCCGCATCGACGCTGGTGACAAGCCAGGCCTGACAACCACAGAGCGTGAGGAGATCAAGGCCCTCAAGAAGGAAGTAGCCGAACTCAAACGAGCCAACGAGATCCTCAAGACAGCCAGCGCGTTTTTCGCGGCCGCGGAGCTCGACCGCCGACTCAAGTGATGGTCGCCTACATCAACGCGTATAAGAACCTGTTCGGGGTCGAGCCGATCTGCCGTGTCCTACGGGACCACAACGTGCCGATCGCCCCGAGCACGTACTACGCAGCCAAGAAGCGGCAAGCATCCGCTCGCCAGCAATCCGATGAGCGTCTCCTGGAGGTCATTCATCGGGTGCACCGCGAGAACTTTGGTGTGTACGGCGTCCGTAAGGTATGGCACGCCCTCCAGCACGAGAGTATCGACGTTGGGCGTGACCAGGTGGCGCGCCTGATGAGAGTCGCGGGCTTGAAGGGCATGACACGAAGAAGGAAGGTCCGCACGACCATCCCAACGCCTAGCGGCGTCAGCTCGCCGGATCTGGTGAGGCGAGACTGGTTCCAAGATGCGCCCGACATCGTTTGGGTGGCGGACTTCACGCACGTGCTCACTCGTGAAGGGTGGGTGTACGTGTCGTTCCTGCAGGACGGCTTCTCGAGGCGCATCCTGGGTTTCACGGTCAGTACCGGTAAGAGCAGCGAGCTGGTGATGAGGGCTCTGGAGCAGGCTGTGAGCGTCCGGCGTCGAACCGATCGGCGGTTCGTTGCTGACGGCGTGATTCATCATTCGGATGCCGGCAGTCAATATACGAGTCTGGCGTTCAGCCAGAAGTTGCTCGATCATGGCGTGAACGGTTCGATCGGTCGGGTGGGCACGGCGTATGACAATGCGTTGATGGAGAGCACGATCGGCTTGTTCAAGAGCGAGCTGATCCACGCCAGGTCGACGAGTTGGTGCTCGAGGCAGGAGGTGGAGACGGCGACGATGCGGTGGGTGAGGTGGTTCAACTGTCGGCGGTTGCACTCTTCGCTCGATTACGTCAGTCCCGTGGACTTCGAGATGGCGTACACTCAAGCGCAGGCCATGCCCAGGCTGGCCGCGTGAGAGCAGAGTCTCCACGAAACCCAGTACGGTTCAGGCCGCGTGAGAACAGAGTCTCCACGAAAACCAGTGCGGTTCAGGTTTATCACCTTTTGGTAGGGCGTCGAGGATGTCGTGGACGGTGCCTAAGCCGAGGGTCCAGAGGGTATTCATGATGCGGAATTCGGCTTCGGTCAGGATGGGTGTCTTCTTCTGGGTCATGTCCACCTCAAGTTCGTACTTAATGCTTCGTACTATGAACTTAGTATTTATCTTTGTAAAGGTACCAGACCCCCTCAGTTTTGTCAATATTGGGGGGCGCGAGGCCAGGGCTACCAACGCTTCCAGGAGGTGTGGTTACTGTGCTGCAAACAAGGACTTGAGGCGTTTGTCAGGTCAGTTTCGAACCACCCAGACCTCCTTCACATTCTGAGCGACGCTCACTCGAAGTGTCTCGAGCTCGGAGGCGGCGGCGTTGTCGCGCCCGTACCAGGACCGCATTATTTAGCGACGACAGTCCCCTGAAGCAGCCGGGCGTAGCATGGCTGGAGACCGTTCATGGCAACCTGGCAACGCACTCTCGGCATCCTCATCGTGGCGCAGTTCCTGACGGCGGTGGGATTCTCGATGATCTTCCCTTTCCTGCCCAACTACGTGGAGGCGCTCGGGACCAACACCAACCTCAGCCTGGTGTTCTGGGCGGGCGCCGTGTTCAGCGCCCAAGGGCTCACCCTGATGGTTGCCGCACCCGTGTGGGGCGCCCTGGCCGACCGCTGGGGTCGCAAACCGATGGTGCAGCGGGCCCTCCTTGGCGGCGCGGTGGTAATTCTGCTGATGGGCTTCGTGCGCTCCGCCGAAGAGCTTGCCCTGCTCCGCGCTGTTCAAGGGGTGGTCACCGGGGTGGTGTCGGCCTCCAGTGCGCTGGTGGCGTCGGTGACGCCACAACGGCGAACCGGCTACGCTCTGGGGGCGTTGCAGACGGCCCTCTGGAGCGGGGTGGCGCTGGGGCCGCTGCTGGGCGGGTTGCTGGCCGACCTCTACGGCTTCCGAGCCCCCTTCGTGATCACCGCGGGACTGCTGGTGGGAGGCGGGGTGATGGTACAGATCGGGGTGAAGGAGAACTTCGTGCGCCCCGAGGGGCCCGGCGGCCTGGGCACCATGGTGGCCAGCTGGCGCCACCTGTTTGCCAACTCGAGGGTGGTCGCTACCTTGGCCGTGCATTTCACCATGCAGCTCGGACGTGGGGCGCTGGTGCCGGTGCTGCCCCTGTTCGTGCCGCTGATCCTGCTGAACCAGAGTTTTGTGGCGACCTTCACCGGCCTGGTGATCGGGATAGCGTCGGCCACCGGCACGGCGAGCGCGGTGTTTTTCGGCCGGCTGGGGGACCGGATTGGGCACCGCCGCATCCTGTGGCTGGCGGCGTTGGGTGCGGCCGCCGTCTACCTGCCGATGGCCTGGGTCGAGCAGCCCTGGCAGCTGCTCACCCTCAACGCCCTGGCGGGGATAGCGATCGGTGGGGTGGTGCCCTCGCTGAGCGCTCTGCTCGCCCGCTATAGCGACATCGGCGAGATGGGGGCCGCCTTCGGCATCGACAACGCGGTGGTCGGCGCCTCGAGAGCAGTGGCGCCGCTCCTGGGGGTGGGGGTGGTGTTCCTGATCGGTGGGGTGCTGGGGCAGGAAGCCGGCTTCCGAGCAGTATTCGTCGTGACGGCAGGTCTCTTCCTGGTCACCCTGCTGGTGGCGGCGCTATGGCTGCCCCACAGCCATGAAGGTGGTGCAGACCGCAACCCGGAAGCATCGAGTTGACAGCCGCCCCTGACCGCGCTACCGTTAATGTGTCGCCAGGGGTGCCTTCCGAGGCTGAGAACAGACCCTTGAACCTGATCCCGGTAACGCGGGCGTAGGAAGCGTGATGGTCGCACGAACCACAGCGCTCCTTTCTGGTGACGGAAGGGACGTGTTTCATGAATGAGTCAAGAGCGTGGTACCACCCGCTGCTGATAGCTCTGATCGTGCTGAGCAGCCTGGCCGCCGCCCAACCCCTTACCGTGCTGGTCCACGATTCGTTCGCCCTCTCCGAGGAGGTCCTGGCCAGCTTCACCGCCGCCACCGGCGTCGAGCTGAGACTGCTTCCGGTCGGCGATGCCGGCTCGCTCGTCAACCGGGCCATCCTCACCCGCCGCAACCCCCTGGGCGACGTGCTCTACGGCATCGACAACAGCCTGTTGGCGCGGGGCCTGGCGGTCGAGCTGTTCGAACCCTATCGAAGCCCCCTGCTCGACGGGGTGCCCGAAGCGCTCCGCTTCGACCCCACCTTCTCGGTCACCCCGGTGGATGTGGGCTACGTCGCCTTCAACCTCGACCGCGCCTTCTTCGAGGCGGCCGGCCTGCCGCTGCCCAGCGACCTCGACAGCCTGCTAGAGCCCGACTACCGCGCCCTTACGGTGGTCCAGAACCCCACCTCCTCGAGCCCGGGGCTGGCCTTCTTGCTGACCACCGTCGCCCGCTACGGCGAAGGGGGGCCCGGCGACTGGCTCGACTACTGGGCCGCTCTGCGAGGCAACGAGCTACTGGTGGTCGACGGCTGGACCAACGCCTACTATCTCGCCTTCAGCCGCTACGGCGGCGACCGGCCGGTGGTGCTCTCCTACGCCACCAGTCCGGCTGCCGAGGTGATCTTCTCCGAAGCTCCCCTCAGCGAGGCCCCCACCGCCAACCTGCTGTGCCCCCGCTGCGTCTTCCGCCAGATCGAAGCCGCTGGCATCCTCGCCGGCACCGACAACCGGGCGGCCGCCGAAATGTTCATCGATTTCCTGCTCTCCCGCCCCGTCCAGGAGGACGTGCCGCTGTCGATGTTCGTCTACCCGGTGGTCGCAGGTACCCCCATTCCCCAAGAATTCATCGACTATTCCGATGTGCCAGAGAGCGCACAAGTGGTCGAACTGTCTCCGGAAACCATCGCTGAGAATCAACAACGGTGGTTAGAACAGTGGACAGAAGTGGTGCTGCAGGGTAGGGATCCAGAAGAGGTAAGAAGAAGGGGGAACTGAAGGGGGATTAGGAGAATTAGAGGATTTGGTACCTTGTCAGACATTACCGTTAGTAGGTTGGGAGCGCCTTCAGACCCCCTTACCTGATCCCATGTGACCTGAATGATCCCGGTCACAGAGAACAGGAGTCCATCACCAAATGGCACCTTCAAGAGAACGCTGGGCTTACGATGAGCGCGATGCTCCATACGCTGCGCCGGCTCGGTATCGAAGCCCGCCGGTTTCGTCTTTTGCATAGACGTGCAGACACACACTGGTTGGTGCATGGCGAAGCACCCTTTCAACGTGTGATCGTTCGCCAATTCCATCCAAGATACGGCGGGCCGAGTGGATCTGAGAGCAGGCAATGGGAACAAACATTAGCTGACACGCTTGCGCGCTCCGGTTGGCCCGTTCCCCGTCTTCTGAAACCCCACCAGCTGGTTGATGGACGCTGGTACGGCATCTACGAAGTGCGACAAGGGAAGCCAGTATCGAAGGATGAACAGGGCTACTTCTGGCTCGGTCAACAGCTCGCTCGGCTGCACCTAACCATGGAATCGATCGACCTTGACGAACGACTAACCCGACAGCGACCGGGATGGGGTAGCTCCACAGAGGGTGATCGCCCCCGATTCGGCCTCGGCGACGCCCAGGATCTCATAGGACTACTCGAAACCATCGACTCGAACCTCGCGGCGCGCCTCGCGCAAGAGTCCGACCGGTTACGTCTAGCGGTCGCCGTGATGAACCTGACGGCGTTGCCTTTAGGTCCGATTCATGGCGACTTTGTGCCGTGGAACCTCCGCCAGTTAGACGGGCGAATCTCGGCTCTCTACGACTTCGACATGAGTCACCTGGACTGTCAACTCGCGGATCTAGCAGCTGCCCGGCGCGGTCATCACGATCGGGTCGTGGACGGTTATGCCAGCGTGAAACCCCTCTCTGACGAAGCGGTCGACGCGCTTCCCGTACTTTGGCGCGGCGCTGTCCTGTCTGTCTTCTGGGAAAACTTGGCACATGCAGCAGCGGAACCGGACAGCCCGTCACGAGCAAGCCTGGCGCCTACGATTGGGCACGCGCACAACTCGAAAAGATACATCCGTATCAGCGTTCAGGGTCCCGTTGAGTTTTACGGCAGTCTCGGCAGCCTCCACCCTGCCCTAGCCAAGATCGATCTAGGCAAAGCTTTCCAGGAGACTCATGAGGGCCTGCCAGATCTTCTTGAACATGTCTTGTTCCGGCCAGCGTTTGAACCGGTAGAACGTGGGGCTTGGCGCGGCGTATTCGGGTTCCGATCCTAGATCAGCTCCACTACGCTTCGCTTCGGGTTCATACGGGGTCCCTCTGAGCCTTCCCTTCCTCTTCGTCACAAGGACCCCCCGGGCAGGTCACGGGGTGCTGGGCTACTGTGCTCTTCAGAGGCCGAGGCCGGACCTGCAGAACATCGAAGGCGTTGGAGGACGTCGATACCCGCAGGAGCCCGCCCCGATCAGGGCGTTCGTCGTTGACTTGGCTAGGTTGGCGAGGTTGGGGTGTTCAGTCGTCGCGAAGGTAACGATCGTCAGACGACCGCTCCGACCAACGTTTCAGGGTTTCGATTTCGCTCCGCACCTTGTGGGTGGGGACGCCTTTGCGTCTGAGGCGAAACGACAACATGCGCAATAGCGTAAGCATGGCATGCCCTCCGTTCTTGCCAGCTGACAATTATACACCGCCGCCGGCCGCCGGGGAAACTCTGGGCGACACTGTTTTTCCAGCCGGTGTGCTGTGCCTCAGACCGCCGGCGGCTCCAGGTGCACCCGAAGGCCTAGGCCAGCTCCGCCGGCGGCGCGTCAGCCACATCCTGACGCCACAATTCGCGCAGCTCGGCCGAGGTCTCGAGCAGCTGCTCCAGGGGTCCTATGGCCACCACCCGACCGCGGGCCATGACGATCACGCGGTCGGCACGCTGCAGGGCGGCGCGGCGGTGCGACACCGCTAGGCAGGTGACGCCACCAGGGGCGAACAGGCCGTCCCACAGGTGCGCCTCGGTCTCGACATCGAGGGCGCTGGAGAGGTCGTCGATGACCTGCAGGTCGGCGTCGCGCATGAACATGCGGGCGGCCGCCGAGCGCTGCACCTGACCTCCGGAGAGCTTCACCCCGCGGGCCCCCACCAGCGTGTCCAGACCGCGCTCGAGCCGATCCACATCGTGTCTCAGGACCGCCAGTTCGAGGGCGGAGCCGAGGCGTTCGCCGTGGGTGGCGCGGCCCATCACCACGTTTTCGCGCAGGCTGTCGCTGAACAGCCGCGGCACCTGCGAGGTGTAGGCGCTGCGCGGCGGAATCAGGAACGTTGCCGGGTCGACGATCGGATCACCGTTCCACAGGATCTCCCCGCGGTCGCGCGGCAGCAGGCCGAGCAACACCCGCAGTAGGATCGATTTCCCCGAGCCCACGCGACCGGTGATGACCGTGAAGCTGCCCCGTTCGATCTCGAAGGTGACACCCTCGATGGCGGTTTCACCGTCCGGGTGGCGGTAGCTCAGGTCGCGCACCTCGAGCCGCCGCAGCGGCGTAACGGCCGGTCGCCGATCGCCGAAGGTGGGCGGCTGCCCCCAGAGGTGCAGCTCCGCGTCGGCCGTGACGGCTTCGGGTTCGGCGTCCTCGAGCAGCGCCTGGAGGCGCTCGAAGGCGACGCCGGTGCGCTTGTGCTGTACCAGCATGGCGCCGAAGAACGACATGGCGCCGGTGAGGCGCGGCAGGTAGGCCACGAACAGTGCGAAATCGCCCACGCTGAAGCGCCCCTCGCGGATGGCGGCGGTGGCGACCAGCAGCACCAGGCCGATGGCAATGTTGACCATGTTCTCGGTCACCGAGCGAAACAGCTCGCCGAGCAGGGTGTCGCGCAGGGCCTCCTTGCGGCGGACTTCGTTGAGGCGCTCGAAGCGCTCCAGAACCGGCCCTTCGCGGTCGGCGACCTTGATCGCCTGGACGCCGCCGAAGGCCTCACCGATGAAGTCGGTGACGCGCCCAGTGGCCTGGCGCATGCGCCTGCGGATCGTTCGAATGTAGGGCCTGAGGACGCTGGTCAGCACCACCGTGAGGATCAGCGGGATCAGGATCAGCGCGGTCATGATCGGGCTCACCAGCATCATCACCGTCAGCGATACCAGTGCGAAGACGGCCAGGCCGCCGAAATCGACCCAGCCTTCGGCGTAATCGGCGAGATCTTCGACGTCGTCCCGAAAGCGGGTGACGGCCTCGCTCGGCGAGTCGGGAAGCCGCCGCGTGCCGGGCGCGGTGAGCAGGTGCTCGAGCAGGTTGCGGCGTACCAGCAGCACCAGCTCCAGCCAGTAGGTGATCGCCCAATAGTTGCCGCCGGCCATGGCCGCCAGCCGCACCAGGTCGGTGCCGAGCGCCAGCGCCAGAAAGGTCCAGGCGCTCACACCTGCCGGGGCGGTGCCCGAGAGCGCATCGAACATGCCCTTCATGACCAGGCCGTAGACGACCGGCAGGGCGTGTACCGCGCCCCACAACCCGGCGCTCAGCACGAACAGCCAGGTTCGGTGCCGCAGCAGCCTGAGCACCACGACTAGGGGATTGACGGGGGTGGTCATGCGAACTCCTCGTGCGGTTCGAGCGCATCGAGATCGTGCCCGGCGCGGAGCAGGCGGGCGTAGTGTGATCCGGGTTCGCGGGCGAGGCGTTCCCGGGGTCCAAATTCGGCCACCCGGCCGTCGTCGAGCACCAGCACCGCATCGACGCGTTCGACGGTCTCAAGGCGATGGGCCACGATGATGGCGGTCCGGCCCTGCAACAGGCGCGTCAGGGCCTGTGCCAGCCGCTGCTCGGTCGCGGGGTCGAGGCGCGACGAGGGCTCGTCGAGAATCACCAGGCCGGGATCCTTGAGGAACACCCGGGCGAAGGCCAGCAGTTGCGCCTCGCCGGCCGAGAGGTTGCCACCGGCGGCGGTGAGCACGGCGTCGAGGCCGTTGGGCAGCGAAGCGAGCCAGTCGCCCATGCCCAGCTCCTCGAGCACGAAGCGCAACCGCGCATCGTCGACCGCAGGGTCGAAGAAGGTGAGGTTGTCGCGCACGCTGGCCTGGAACAGCTGCACCTCCTGGGTGACCAGGCCGACGCGGGCGCGCAGCGCTTCGAGGTCGGCGTCGCGGGTGTCGACACCGCCCAGCCGCACGCTCCCCTCGTCGACGTCGTAGAGCCGGAACAGCAGCCGGGTGAGGCTGGTCTTGCCGCTGCCGGTGCGCCCCAGCAGGCCCAACACCTGCCCCGGCGCCAGCCGCAGGTCGATGCCCTGGAGGATGGGCGTGCCGGGGTGGTAGGCAAACGAAACAGCATCGAAGACGACCCCGAGCGCCCCTGCGGGCAGTGGCCGACCACGACCGGCAGGCAGCGTGCTGCGTTCGGCGAACAGCTGCTGCACCCGGCCGATGCTGGCGGCGGCCTTCTGCAACTCCTGGAGTTGACGCGAGATCTGCTCGACGGGGTTCTGCAGCATGAGCATGTACTGGAACACCATGTAGCCGGTGCCGATGGTGATGATCCCTCGGGTCATCAGCGCGATCGACGCCCCCAGCGTCACCCCGATGCCCACGATGAACAGGCCGAAGCTCGACAGCCACACCACCGATTGCAGCAGCCAGGCGCGCCGCGTGCCGAAGAAGAAAGTACGTATCACGGCCCCGAAGCGGTGCATGGCGTGGGGCCCGCCGCCGTTGGCGCGCAGGTCCTCGATGCCCGCCAGCCGCTCCTCGATGAAGCCGAACAGCTGCGCGCTGTTCTCGCGCTCGAGCTTGGTGGCGGGGACGCCCAGGGAGCGCAGGCGCAACAGCACCAGCAATTGCAGGGCGGTGAAGCCGGTCAGGGCCAGGCCGATCCAGGGATTCTCGAGCCACAGCAGCACCAGGATGCCGCCGAGCAGCAGCATGCCGCCCAGGACACGAACCGAGAACTGCGAGAAGAAATCGCTTAAGGCGGTCACGTCGCCGTCGATCCGTTCGATCATCTCGCCGGCCGTGTGGGCGGTGTGGAAGCGCATGTCGAGACGCAGGCAGTGCCGCATCAACTCGCCCGCATGGCGTTGGTAGCGCGCCAGCCCACGTCGGCCCCGGCGTAGGTGGCGCCGGCGCCGAACAGCTGATTGAGCAGCGCGATCGCCAAGAACAGCAGCGCCATCCGGCCCAACGCCACCACCTCGGCGTCGCCGACGGCGACATCGATAAAGGTGCGCAGCACCTGGGGAATCAGCAGCTGCAGGCCGATGGTGGCCATCAGCAGCACGGCCATCAGCGCGACCATGCGCCGCTGCGGCCTCAGGTAGCGCCCGAGCAGCCCCAGATACTGACCGAGCGTGGTGCGGCTTCCGGTAGTGGTGTTGTCGCTTGTGGTACTCATGCCCCTCTCGACTTCCTTGCGCGTCTGCGGTCGTCCTTGCCACAGCCGCCGAGCCTCGAGGGCACGAAAAACGACCGTGGGTTTCTGGCGGGTCGCCCACGGTCGTCAACGTTCAGTTTAAATGACTACGTGCAGGCAGACCTCTCCCTGGGAAAATCCCCAGACGTGGATAAGGTAGCTCGTCATATCAACAAGAACTTTAGAGGGTATTGGGAAGGATGTCAAGAGGAGAGTAAGGAATAATGGAGTTGGAGCCCCTTCAGACCCAAGTAGAAGTAGAGTTGGAGCCCCTTCAGACCCCCTAAGGGTGTCTTACGGGGTCCCGTTGAGCCTTCCCTAACGGCAAGTCTCCCCGGGGCTCTCGGAGCCTCATTGCATGCGTCTCCTCCAGCAGAAGATTTTGGAATGACCGGGGTGTGAAGGCGCTACTGGTGTCTTGCTTGTTCTTTTTAACCTTCTTCTGGCGGAGGAGACTCTATGAGGCTCCGTAGCCCCTGAAGAGACCACCGAGACACGAAGTGCTGGTCTTTGGGGGGCTCTGAAGGACCCCGTAAGAACCCGAAGCGAAGCGCAGGGGTCTGGAGGGGCACCACCAAACCTACTTATCCTACTTTTTCACCTTCTAACCCTTTCTACACTTACGATTACCGATTTTGAAGTTGGCGTATTACTCTTCTTCGCCACGCTTCCTATCGGCACCAGCACGTTTGCCTCTGGGAAGTACGTTGCGACGCAGCCTTTTGGGATCGGATAGGTGACGGCAAAGAACCTCTCTGCCCTTCGGGTCTCCCCGTTGAAGTGGCTGACGAGATCGACCGGGTCGCCGGATGAGAGGTTCTCGATGCCCATGTCTTCGGAGTTCATCAGGACCACCCTTCTCCCGCCGCTGATGCCGCGGTAGCGGTCGTCGAGGCCGTAGATGGTGGTGTTGTACTGATCGTGGCTGCGGATGGTCATCATCAGGTAGCGGCCGGGACCGGGGTCGAGGTCGGGGATGGGGTGGACGGTGAAGCGGGCGCGGCCTACGTCGGTATCGAAGTGGCGTTCGCGGGCGGCGTTGGGCAGGTAGAAGCCGCCGGCCTGGAGCACCCGGCGGTTGTAGTCTTCGGTCCCGGGGACCACTTGGGAGATCAGCTCTCGGATGCGGTCGTAGTCGGCCACCAGCGCCTGCCAGTCGAGGGGGCCGGCATCCAGGGTGGCCTCGGCGAGGCCGGCCACGATGGCGGGTTCGCTGCGGAGCTGCTCGGAGGCGGGGAGCAGGTGTCCCTGGGAGCTGTGCACGATGCCGAACGAGTTCTCGACGCTGACGAACTGGGGTCGCCCAGCCTGGAGGTCGCGTTCGCTGCGACCCAGGCAGGGCAGGATGACGGCCTCTTCGCCGGTGATCAGGTGGGAGCGGTTGAGCTTGGTCGATACCTGGACGGTCAGGCGGCAGCGCTTGAGCGCCTCGGCGGTGAGGGCGGTGTCGGGGGTGGCGGAGAGGAAGTTGCCACCCATGGCGAAGAACACCGCTACCTCGCCCCGGTCCATGGCGTGGATGGCGTTTACCGTATCGAGCCCATGATGTCGCGGTGGGGAGAAGCCGACGGCCTCACCGAGGCGGTCGAGGAAGGCTTCGGGGGGCCGTTCCCAGATGCCCATGGTGCGGTCGCCCTGAACGTTGCTGTGGCCGCGTACGGGGCAGGTGCCGGCGCCGGGGCGGCCGATGGCGCCGCGCATGAGCAGCAGGTTGACCACCTGCTGGATAGCGGCTACCGCCTCGCGGTGCTGGGTCAATCCCATGGCCCAGCAGCAGATGATGCGCGGCGAGCCCGCCAGCATCGCGGCGGCCACCGCGATGAGGTCGCGCCCTACGCCGCTCTGCTGGGTGATGGCATCCCAACCTTCGGCCTCGAGGTCGGCGAGGAAGGCCTCGAAGCCTTCGCCGTACTCGGCGATGAAATCCCGGTCGATGACCGTACCGGGGGCCTCGTCCTCGAGCGCCAGCAGCTCCTTCATGATGCCTTTTAGCAGCGCCACGTCGCCGCCCACCCGGACGGGCAGGTGCAGGTCGGCCAGCAGGCTCCCCGACCCCAGCAGGGTGCGGGCGCCGCGGAGGGGCTTCAAGAAGTCCTGCGGGTTCTTGAAACGGGTCAGGCCCGTTTCGGGCAGGGGGTTGATGCTGATGATGCGGGCGCCGTTGGCCTTGGCCTGCTCGAGCGTGGTCAGCATGCGCGGGTGGTTGGTGCCCGGGTTCTGGCCCAGGATCACGATCACCTCGGCCTGCTCGAAGTCCTCGAAGCGGACGGTGCCCTTGCCCACCCCGAGCGTCTCGTTGAGGGCCACCCCGCTCGATTCGTGGCACATGTTGGAGCAGTCGGGGAGGTTGTTGGTGCCGAACATGCGCACGAACAGCTGGTACAGGAAGGCGGCTTCGTTGCTGGTGCGGCCCGAGGTGTAGAAGACGGCCTCGTCGGGGCTGGCGAGACCGTTCAGGGTGCCACCGATGTGGGCGAACGCATCGTCCCAGGCGATGGGCTGGTAGTGGTCGCTGCCCCGCCGCAGGATCATCGGTTCGGTGAGGCGGCCCTGCTTGCCGAGCCAGTGATCGCTCTTGCCGCTCAGCGCCTGCACCGACCAGTGCGCGAAGAAGTTCCGATCCAGGCGCCGCATGGTGGCCTCTTCGGCGACCGCCTTGGCGCCGTTTTCGCAGAACTCGGCGACCGAGCGGTGGCTCTCGGGATCGGGCCAGGCGCAGCCCTGGCAGTCGAAGCCGCCGACCTGGTTGAGCCGCGACAGCGCCGACAGCCCCCGGACGGGACCCATCTCGGCGAGCATGTGTTTGGTGGTCGAGAGCAGCGCGGGAATGCCCGCCGCCAGCCGCTTGGGCGCCCGCAGCCGAGGCGCGGCGCCCTCCAGCGGGGGCTCGATGCGGAGGCCGTCCCGGTCGTTCATGCCGGCACCTCGGCAACCTGCTCCGGTGACAGGGTCACCCGTTCGGGGTGGGCGTAGAGGTTGAAGCCCTCGTCGCGCACGAAGCCGGCCAGGGTAATGCCGAAACGCTGCGCCAGCGCTACCGCAAGGCTGCTCGGCGCCGAGACCGAAGCCACCACCGAAATGCCCGCGACGGCGGCCTTGAGCAGCAGCTCATAGCTGGCGCGGCCGCTCAGCATCAGCAGCTGCCGATCGAGCGGTAAACGGTCTTCGAGCAGCGCCCAGCCGACGAGCTTGTCGAGGGCGTTGTGGCGGCCCACGTCTTCGCGCACGCACAGCAGCGCGCCTGCGGCGGTGAACAGCCCGGCCGCGTGTAGGCCCCCCGTGCGCTCGAACAGCCGCTGCCCGCGCCGCAACGCGGTCGGCAGCTCGAGCAGCGTCTCTGCGGATACCTCGGTGGCACTCTCGACGGGGCCCACCCCGCGCGCCTCGAGGTCGTCGAGCGACGTCCGTCCGCACAGACCACAGGCGCTGGTGACGACACCGAAACGCTCGAGCGCTCCCAGGTCGGGTAGCCGCTCCCGAGCGAGGGTCACGGTCAGGGCGTTGTAGTGCTGCCTCTCCCCCGGAGCCGGGCAGTACGCGATGCGGTCGATCTCGGCGCGGCTGTGAACGACACCTTCGCTAAAGAGAAAGCCGGCGGCCAGTTCGAAGTCGGCTCCGGGCGTGCGCATGGTGGTAGCGACCGTCCGGGTGGAGCTGCCGGCCTGCAGGCGAAGCTCGAGGGGCTCTTCGGTCGCCAGGTAGTCGGCCACCGATCTGGCGGTGTCGTGGCGCACACGAACCACGCGTACGCGGGTGCTGCGGTTGCGGCCATCGAGGCTGGACATACATCGTTATACCCTCCTGAAGCGAGTACGGCTCCCGAAGATGGCCCCCCCGGGAGCGGTGCTCGTGGCGCGGTACACTCGCCCATGCGGCCCCGAACCCTCGCGCACCTCCTGGGTGCGGCCGCCACCCTGTTCCTGCTGATCTTCTACGCCTACCCGCTGCTGACGATCATCCGCGAGAGTTTCTCTCAAGGGCTCCAGGGGGGGGTGCTGGTCGCCGCCCCCTACTACCTCGGCCGGCTCGGCTTCAGCGCCTATCAGGCCGCTCTGTCGACGCTGCTGACCGTGGCGCTGGCCCTGCCGGGTGCCGTTCTCTTCGCCCGCTACGACTTCCGCGGCAAGCGCCTGCTACGCAGCGCCTTCACGGTGCCGTTCGTGATGCCGACGGTGGTCGCGGCTATCGGCTGGCTGGCGCTGGTGGGCCCGCGCGGCCTGACAGGCGTCGACCTGCGCGACTCGCTACTGCTGATCCTGCTGGCCCACGTCTTCTACAACTACGGGCTGGTGGTGCGCCTGGTCGGCGGCTACCTCGAGGGGGCGGCGCCCCGGCTGCTGGCTGCGGCGGCGACGTTGGGAGCGACGCCCTGGCGGACGCTGTGGCGGGTGACGCTGCCGGTCGCGCGACCGGCCATCCTGGCGGCCGCGGTGTTGGTATTCGTGTTCAGCTTCACCAGCTTCGGCGTGATCCTGATCCTGGCACCGAGCCCCGAGCTGGCAACCCTGGAGGTGGAGATCTACCGCCTGTCGGACCGGCTGCTGCGGCTCGATGCGGCGGCCGTGCTGGCGCTCTCGCAACTGCTGGTGATCCTGCTGGCGACGGTGCTGTACACCCGCCTCCAGGCACGGATGGCGATACCGCTCGCGGGGCAGGCCGGACCCCGAGAGCGGCCGCGGGGTGGCGCCCGGGCGCTGCTGTTCGTCACCGTCGCAGGGGCCGGGCTACTGGTGCTGGCGCCGCTGCTGGCCCTGGCCTTCCAGGCGTTCTGGCAGAGCGGCGGCTTTACCCTGGGCAACGTCCGAGCGCTGCTCGAGGCGCCGCCGAGCATCGGCTTCGCCGGTCTGGGGCCGGCGCTGCGGAACTCGCTGGGGTTCGCCCTGGCGAGCGGCGCGGTGGCGCTGCTACTCGGCTTCGCGGTCGCCTATGCGGTGGTCCGTGGGGGCTGGCGCTGGCTCGACGCCGCCAGCCTGCTGCCGATCGCCACCAGCGCCGTCACCCTCGGCTTCGGCTACCTGCTGGCCTTCCCGGAGCTGGTGGTGAGCCCCGTTGGGATGGTGGTGGCCCACACGCTGGTCGCGTTCCCGCTGGTGACCCGGGCGCTGCTGCCCGGTTTGCGAGGCCTCCGGGCGGAGCTGGTGGGGGCGGCGCAGACCCTGGGAGCCGGGCCGCTGCGGACGCTGCTGCGGGTCGAGCTGCCGCTGCTCGGGCCGTCGCTGGTGGCGGCCAGCAGCTTTGCGTTCGTGGTCTCGATGGGCGAATTCGGCGCCACGCTGGTGATCTCGCGGCCGGAGTTCGCCACCCTGCCGGTCGCGATCTTCGACCGCCTGGGCCGCCCCGGCCCCGGCAACTACGGCTCGGCGCTGGTGTTGGCGGTGGTGCTGATGCTCCTCACCGGCGGGGTGATCCTGCTCCTCGACCGCTACGGCCGCAGCGAGCTGTAACGTTGCCGCTGGTTATGAGCAGCGCAACTGCTCGCAGGGATCTGACCTTGCGTGCAGCGCGGTAGCCCCTGTCCGAGCAAAGCGCGGGGTGGGAGATGCGTTTCCCACCAGCGAGGCTTGTGACCTCCCGCATGCGTTTTTGGAGGATTCCACCGCTGTTGTCACCGACCGGATGTAGACCGTATGATGGCTCCACATCTACAAGCTTTTCCGTGGGCGGTAGCAGTTCTCAAGGAGGCAAGATCATGGCCAACAATCGAGGCGTATTGTACATGGAGCCCGGGGTCGTCGAAATTCAAAACATCGACTTCCCGGAGCTGGCACTGGGCAATCGACGCTGTGACCACGGCGTCATCCTGAAGATCGTCTCCACGAATATCTGTGGCAGCGATCAGCACATGGTCCGGGGCAGGACCACCGCCCCTGCCGGCCTGGTCCTCGGTCACGAGATCACCGGCGAGGTCATCGAGGCCGGACGGGATGTCGAATTCATCGACGTTGGAGACATCGTTTCGGTGCCCTTCAACATCGCCTGCGGCCGCTGCCGCAGCTGCAAAGAGGGCAAGACCGGAATCTGCCTCAACGTCAACCCCGCTCGCCCCGGCGCCGCCTACGGCTACGTCGACATGGGCGGCTGGGTCGGTGGCCAGGCCGAGTACGTGATGGTGCCCTACGCCGACTTCAACCTGCTTACATTCCCCGACCGCGATCAGGCGCTCGAGAAGATCAAGGACCTGACGCTGCTGTCGGACATCTTCCCCACCGGCTACCACGGGGCGGTCACCGCCGGGGTGGGGCCCGGCAGCATCGTCTACATCGCCGGTGCGGGTCCGGTCGGCCTCGCCTCTGCCGCCTCGTGCCATCTGCTGGGCGCTGCGGTGGTCATCGTGGGCGACCTGATCCCCGAACGGTTGGCCCAGGCCCGGAGCTTCGGTTGCGAGACCGTGGATCTCCGCAAGGACGCCACCCTGGCCGAGCAGATCGAACAGATCGTGGGTGAACCCGAGGTCGATGCCGCCGTCGACTGCGTCGGCTTCGAAGCCCGCGGCCACGGCCACGAGGCAGCCACCGAACATCCGGCCACGGTCCTCAACTCGATCATGGAGGTGACCCGGGCGGGCGGGTCTTTGGGCATTCCGGGCCTCTACGTCACGGGAGACCCCGGCGCGACCGACGACAATGCCAAGATCGGCATGCTGGGCATCCGAATCGGCCTCGGCTGGGCCAAGTCGCACCACTTCACCACCGGCCAGTGCCCCGTCATGCGCTACCACCGGCCGCTGATGAACAGCATCCTCTACGACAAGATCGAGATCGCCAAGGCTACCAACGTGACGGTGATCTCGCTCGACCAAGCGGTGCAGGGCTACAAGGACTTCGACGCCGGCGCGGCCCGGAAATACGTCATCGATCCGCATGCGATGATCGCCAACTGACGCGTGGCGCGCCCCTGTTAGGGCGGCGCGCGCTAGAGGCAGGGCAGCCCATTTTGAGGCGAATGCGGTCGCCAACGGCGCTACTGGAGCGCGGCGGTATGATGGTCGCGCCGCCATGACCCTGCGTATCGAAACCCTGACCAAGCGCTACGGCGACACCCTAGCCGTGGACGGCGTGTCACTCGAGCTCGGCGACGCCGAGACGCTGGCACTGGTCGGTCCGTCGGGATGCGGCAAGAGCACCCTGCTGCGGCTGATAGCGGGTCTCGAACCGCCCGACGCAGGCCAGGTCTGGTTCGACGGCGAGAACGTGACCGCGCGGCCGCCGCAGCGGCGCCGGGTGGGCATGGTGTTCCAGGACTACGCCCTCTTTCCGCACCTCAGCGTGGAGCAGAACGTCGCCTTCGGGCTGGTCGAGCTGCGCCAGCCCAAAGAGGAGTGGCGGCGGCGCAGTGCGGAGCTGCTCGAGCTGGTGGGCCTGGCCGGCCTGCAGAGCCGGAGAATCGATCAGCTTTCGGGCGGCGAGCAGCAGCGGGTCGCGCTGGCGCGGGCGCTGGCGCCGGAGCCGGAGGTGCTGCTGCTCGACGAGCCTCTATCGAACCTCGATCTCAACCTCCGCGAGGCGCTCAAGCTCGATCTGCGCAAGCTCCTCGATAGCCTCGGAATCCGGGCGATCTACGTCACCCATGACCAGTCCGAGGCCTTCACGGTAGCTGAGCGGCTGGCGGTCATGCGCAGCGGCACGCTGGTCCATATGGGACCGCGCGAAGCGGTGCTGGCCCAACCCCGAAGCGCCTGGGTAGCGCGCTTCCTGGGCTACCGCAACGTCTTCGAACAGGTCGCCCTGGGGGAGGTTCCAGACGCCCCCAAGGCGCCGGCAGCGTTGCTTCGGGCCGACCTGATCGGCCTCGGCGGGGAGGTGGCGGCCGAGGTTGTGGCGCTGCGCCGGGTGGGCCTGTTATGGGAGCTCGAGCTGCACCTCCCCGACTGGCAGCTCGAACTCCACTGGTCGGGCTTCTCCCGCGAGCTACCGAAGCAGCCTCAGGTGGGAGAGGTCCTGCGTCTCCGGGTGCCGCCGGAGGCGTGGGTGCCCCTGGAGGAGGCGTGACCGGAGTGGTTCTCGCCGGCGGGGAGCTGACCATCACCCCGCAGGTGCAGCGACTGGCGGCCGAGGCGTCGCTGGTGATCGCTGCCGATTCGGGTCTGCGCCACGCCCGTGGCCTGGGATTGACACCCGACCTGATCGTCGGCGACTTCGATTCGGTAGCCGAGGACGACCTGAACGCCTTTCCCACCGTTCCTAGACAGGTCCACTCCCCCGACAAGGACCAGCTCGACCTCGAGCTCGCGATCGACGAAGCGCGCGAACGCGGGGTGCGCAGGCTGGCAATTCTGGGAGCGTTGGGGGGGCGCTTCGACCAGAGCCTGGCGGCCCTGCTTATCGCTGCGCGGCTGTGCCGAAAGGACCTCGTACTGTCGCTCCACGGCGGCGAGGCGGACGCCTTCTTGCTCTGCGACGGCGGGGAGCAATGCCTCGAGATAGGCCCGGGAACGGTGTTCAGCCTGCTCAGCCTCGAGGGGTCCTCGACGGTGAGCGTGACCGGAGCGCGCTATGCGCTCGAGCATAGTGAGCTCCGCTTTGGCCTGGGGCTGGGCATTTCGAACGTTGCCGCCGAAGACCCATGCGTCACCGCTCATCAGGGTCTGGTGGCCATCATCGTAGAGAGGAACCTCCATGGCTGACGAACCTTCGGCCAGACGCCGCATCTGGGGCGACAAGGCCGGGGAATAGGATTAGATCTAGTGGGTTTGGATCCCCTTCAGACAAGTAGGAGGTTTGGTGCCCCTTCAGACCCCTTCCCTTCGGCCAGGGTTCTTCCGGGGTCCCTCAGAGCCCCCCTTCGGTGGTCTCTTCAGGGGCTACGGAGCCACACTACGTGAGTCTCCTCCGCCAGAAGAAGGTTTAATAGGAACAAGCAAGACACCGTTAGCGCCTTCACACCCCGGTTATTCCATATCTTCTGCTGGAGGAGACAACCGTGGTTGGCTCCGAGAGCCCCGGGGAGACTTACCGAGACACGAAGTGCTGGTTTCTCGGGAAGGCTCAACGGGACCCCGTAAGACACCGAAGCGAAGCGCAGGGGTCTGAAGGGGCACCAACCCCAACTCCAATCCCCCCCTTCTTCTCTTTGGGACTCACCCCATTTCCCTCGTAAGACACCGAAGCGAAGCGCAGGGGTCTGAAGGGGCACCAACCCCAACTCCAATCCCCCCCTTCTCTTTGCGAAAAGCGTTAAATCTCACCCCATTTCCCTCGTGCTAAGGTGCCGATATCGACGCCTCACCTAAAAGATGCGTTCTGGACGTAGCCGGGAGGCGGTAGACATGGTCCATCGACGGTACGCTCGCATCCTACTCTCTGCTATTGGCTTGGTGTTCCTGCTGGCGAGTTGTGGACTCCTGGACTTTCTGAATCCGGAACCTGCACCCGACATCGGGACGCCGGTTCCCGATTCGTTGAGTTACGACCTGCTGGTGCTTGAGACAGATCCCAGCGAGTCGTTCGACTTCACCAACACCGGCGACGCCGATCTCGACTATACGGTCAGTGTCTCCGCGGGCGACGGCTGGCTCGTCATCGACGCCGGCGCCAGCGGCACCCTGACCGAGGGCGAAAGCCAGACAGTCGATCTCAGCGCCACCTGCGCCACCGCCGATGACGACACGGCCACCGTCACCATCTCGGACGACGGCGGCACCGCCGCCTCGCAGACGGTCGACGTCGATCTGACCTGCACCGGCACCCTCGCCAACCTGTTCCTGGTGGCAGAGGTCGGCGACCCGGCGGTCAGCGAGACCTTTAGCTTTGTCAACACCTTCGGGGCCTCTCAGGACTTCGACCTTACCGGCCTGCCGGTCTGGCTGACGGCCGACCCGACGTTTGGCACGGTCGCCGCGGGAGCCTCGCGGGACATCGAGCTGACGGCCGACGCCTGCGCCGTAGGCGGCGCCATGGAAGCCACCCTCGACCTCACCTTCAGCGACAGCGGTGGTGCCCCGCTGAACGTTCTCCTACCGATCGAACTCTCTGTCTTCTCGGTCTGCGCCACGGCACCTTCCGGCGACTTCAACATCTCGGTCGGCTTCTTTGGCGATAACTTTAGCGCCGCGATCATCGACGTATTCCTGGGAGCCGCTGCGACTCTCGAGGGAATCGTCACCGCCGATCTGACCGATCAGATAGTAGCTACTACCGATCAAAACCAAGGGACCTCAGGAGACTCGGGGCCCAATGACTGTTTCAGTTCCACGGATCCCGCTCTCGATGAAGTCGGCCCACTACGGGAAAATCTCGCGGTCGACGACCTCCACATCGACGCCCAGATTCCTGCTATTGACGGGGCGTTCGGAGTTCTCGGATCCGCCGGTCCTTGTATCACGCGCTCGAGCGTCGATGGCAACCCCTTGCTTCCGTACTACGGCGACATGCGCTTCGACAGCGCCGACATGGACCGTCTGCTTACTGCAGGGACACTGGAAAAAGTCATCCTTCACGAGATGCTGCACGTGCTCGGCATCGGCACGTTGTGGAGCAGCTTTGGGATTCTCGAGTTCGAATCCTCGGACCAGTCCGCCTGCAGAGTATCGTCGGGCTTCACGGCTACAGGTTCGCCGGTCGTTACCGGACCTAGCGCCAGCACCTACTACGGCGAAACCCTGCTCGCGGGACCCGGTCCGGTAGATGTACCGGCCGAGGATGAACAAGGGTCAGGCAGCCAGTGCGCCCACTGGGACGAACAGGTCTTCGACAACGAGCTGATGACGTGGATACACTCGCGTAGATCGTCTCAGCCAAACCAACTTGCTTTCTGCCCTCACCATCTTCGGCCTGGAGGACCTGGGCTACACTGTCGACGAAACCCAGGCCGAGCCCTACAGCCTTAAGCCCTGCGGTATAGCCGCCCCCCCCCAGCTGTAGCGACGGCGACCTCGTCGACCCCCAGGACCAAAGCCGCAACCTCATCGCCCGCGAAATGCCGCACGGACCCCTGTTCCAAAACACGGCCGACGGCGCCATCGAATCGCTCGGATCACTTGACCAGTAACGGAAGCCACATCCATACGGCAATGAGGCCGGGGACGAACCCCGGCCTCGGCCGTTTTCTTGGGCTGGGCGCTCCCCGAAAGCGGTGAACACCTCGCTTCTCGGTACCGGAATGGGGTTGGCCATGGTGCCGTCGGCTTCTGGGTCGTCGACCTGGTGGAACCTTTCCCCTCTCCATGTGATTATTTTCACGAAATAGCTCTTGGCCGTGGTATAACGCGGGCGCGGAGCCTCCCATTGTGGGGACCACCGCCTTCTCCATGAACGAACCGTCTCCCCTGTTCATCGTGGCCGTGGCCGCCATCGTCGTCCGCAGCGGCACCGTCCTGGCGATGCGCCGCGCCCCCCACAAGGACGCCGGACCGGGTCTCTGGGAGACCTTGTCGGGCCGTGTCCACCACGGCGAACATCCGCTCGACGCGGTCCGCCGCGAGATCGTCGAGGAGACCGGCCTCGAGGTAGACGTCGAGCCGCGCCCCCTCACCGCCTACCCGGCCCGGCGCAACGGCGAGCCGATGGTGGTGATCGTCTACCGGGCCCACCATGTTGCCGGCGAGGTACAGCTCAGCGACGAGCACGACACCTACGACTGGCTGGGTGCCGAGGCTTTCGCGGCGCGAAGCCCGCTTGAGGAGCTGGTCGAGGCGGTGCGGCGGACCCTCACCGACGACTCCTAGACGCCGTTGGGCAGCAAGCCGGGCTGAAGCTGCCGGTGCTACACTCGAGCCATGATCCTCACCACCACCTCCCACATGCCGGAACACCAGGTCCAGGAGTATCTCGGCATCGTCAGCGGTGAGGCCATCCTCGGTGCCAACATCTTCAAAGACTTCTTCGCCGGCCTCCGCGACATCGTCGGTGGGCGCAGCGCGGCCTATGAGTCGTCTCTGCGCGAGGCCAAGGACATCGCCCTGCAGGAGATGGTCGAGGCCGCCGAGCAGCTCGGGGCCAACGCCGTCCTCGGGATCGATCTCGACTATGAGAACATCACCATGGGAGGTGGTGGCGGCATGCTGATGGTCTCCGCCAGCGGCACCGCGGTGAAGCTCCGCTGATCGACCTCGCTTCCTTGAAGCGGCGCGTCAAGGCGCTGGGGCTCCCCGCCGGCGATTACGCCCTGCACGGCAGCGCCCCGATGCTGGCGCACGGCCTCCTCAGCGAGATCCACGACATCGATATCGTGGCCCGCGGCGCGGCCTGGGAGCGCGCCACCACCCTCGGTGAGATCGGCCGGGCGGCGAGCGGGGGCGACCGGCTGGTCCGTCTCCCCGGCGAGATCGAACTGTTCGACGGCTGGCTCGGGGAGGACCGCGATGCGCTCATCGATGGCGCAATCTGGCGCCACGGGCTCCCGCTGGTGCGGCTCGAGGAGGTCCTCCGCTTCAAACGCCGCCTGAACCGTGCCAAGGATCATCGGCACATCGAGCTGCTGGTGGCACACCTTTCGCGGCGGGTTTGACACCCCTCCAGTGGCCTGCTAGGATGCTCGGCAATGATGACGCAGATGACGCAGCCGACCAGAAATCGCCACGACCGGCCTGGTCGCAATAACGACGATGCGAGGTGGCTCGGGGCGTAAGCGTCGCAACGATGCGCTTGAACCCCGAGGAGAGCTCGGGGTTTTTTCATGAGGAGTGAACCATGCCGGGAATGGCGAGCGAACGAACTCTGATATCCGACCTGCGCAGCCACCTCGGCAACGAAGTGACGCTGCACGGCTGGGTCCACAATCGGCGCGACCTGGGCGGCATCCAGTTCCTGCTCCTGCGCGACCGCAGCGGGCTGGTGCAATGCGTCTTCAAGAACACCGCCCTGCCGCTTCAGGAGAGCGCCGTGCGGGTGGTCGGTCGGGCGGTGGAGGCGGCCAAGGCGCCCGGCGGCATCGAGATCCAGGCGAGCCGGCTCGAGCTGATCAGCGAGGCCAGCGAGCCGCCGCCCGTCGAGATTCCCAAGGAGGCGTGGCACGCCAACCCCGACACCCTGCTCGAGTATCGCCACGTATCGGTGCGCGGGCTCAAGGCGCAGGCCACCCTCAAGGTCCAGGCGGAGCTGCTCAAGGCCTTCCGCTCGTTCCTCGACGACGACGGGTTCACCGAGATCTCCACCCCGAAACTGGTGGCGGCCGGCGCCGAGGGCGGCGCCAACCTGTTCGAGGTCGACTACTACGGCAAGCGCGCCTACCTGGCGCAGTCGCCCCAGCTCTACAAACAGATCATGGTGGGGGTGTTCGAACGGGTCTTCGAGGTCGCCCCGGTCTTTCGGGCCGAGCATCACCACACCAGCCGTCATCTGGCCGAGTACCTGTCGCTCGATGTGGAGTTGGGCTTCATCGAGGACGACAGCGAGGTGATGGATCTCGAGGAGGCGCTGCTCAAGAGCATGCTCGAGCTGGTACGCGTGCGCTGCCAGCCCCAGCTCGAGCTGCTCGAGGCGAGCGTTCCCGACACCGACGTCCCCTTCCCCCGCATCCCGCTGCTCGACGCCCGCGAGCTGGTCCGGGAGCGTTACGGGCACCACACCGGGGGCAAGGATCTCGACCCAGAAGCCGAGCGGCTGGTAGGGCGCTGGGCCCTGGAGGAGCACGGCAGCGACTTCGTGTTCGTCACCCACTATCCGCAGGAGGCGCGACCCTTCTACACCTACCCCACCGCCGACGGCCTGACCCGCGGCCTCGACCTGATCTTTCGCGGCACCGAAATCACCTCGGGTGGGCAGCGTGTCCACCGCCACGAGGTGCTCGTCGAAGAGCTCGAAAAGCGCGACATGGACCCCGAGCGCTTCCGCGGCTACCTCGAGGTGTTCAAGTACGGCATGCCGCCGCACGGCGGCTTCGCTATCGGCGCGGAACGGCTAACGGCGCTGCTGCTGGGGATTCCCAACGTCCGCTTCGCCCGGGCCTTTCCCCGCGATGGGAGCCGAATCCAGCCCTAGTTGGAGTTTTGACGGCGGTTTGACGGCAGCTCC
Organism: Trueperaceae bacterium; assembly: GCA_963662295.1. GTDB lineage: Bacteria > Deinococcota > Deinococci > Deinococcales > Trueperaceae. Next base: position 989,340 of record OY759346.1, on the reverse strand, counting down.
GTAGGGTAAGCTTGACGGGGTCACAACAGCGGCTCCGCACCCTACTTGGAGGTGTCATGAAGCGTCTCATTTCTGTCCTTTCCGTCGCCGTCATCGTGCTGGCTGCCTGTGCCCCGGGGGCCACCGGCTCGGTCGATACCGATGCGATTCTGGCCGCCCTCGAGGGGCCCTGCGTGAACGATCCGCCGCCGGTGGTGGCGGTCATCGAATTCGAAAACACCACCTCGCGCTTCGGAACCACCGTGACCGGGGTCGAGGCGGCGGCGACCGCCCGGCTCATCACCCTGCTCAAGGAGAGCGGGTGCTACATGGTGGTGGAGCAGAGCGTGCTGCAGGATCTTATTGCCGAACAGGGGCTCGAATCGACCGATCCCGTGGAGCTGGCCAAGGCGGCAGGGGCCGGGTTCGTGATTACCGGCACCGTGACGCGGGCGACGATCGCGGCGCCGCAGGTGAATCTGCTTGGGATCTCGGTCGGCTCGACCAATGCCGAGGTCGACGTCGACGTGCGGGCGACCGATATCATCACCGGGGAGGTGGTGGTGTCGAAAACGGGGCGGGGGATGGCGTCGTCGCCCAACATCGCGGTGAGGAATATTCCGGTGGGGACGATTTCGTTTGACGACCCGACGGTGGGGCCGCTGTTGGCGGATGCTTCGGAGGTGGCTGTCAACGAGGTGACGGCGGCGATTCGGATGGAGTTTTGAGTTACCCCCAGAACTGGATTACCCTCTCCCCAGCCCTCCCCCTGGTAGGGGCGCACTCTACCGACCTCCGAGAGCATCGTAAACGCCGTCCTACACAAGCGTTACACCCTCCATGAAGCCGCAGACACGTTCGACGTTGGAACCGCCACCGTCAGTCGCTACCTCCGCCGCTACCGCCAAAGTGGAGATCTCACCCCCAGAACCTCCCCGGAGTAACAACACCGTACTCGGACAACGATTCCACAACGTGCTCCTAGGATTGAGTACCATCAGTCCAGGGTACGTCCCCGCGACGCTTACGGAGTAAACTCCTCCAGCACCACAACTACGAAGAAACAAGCATGAAAGCATGACCACCAGAGGGGCCACGGACGCTTACTGTTCACCTTTGGGTCCTATTAACAACCTTGGTAGGTTGTGTCCGATATGTTCTGTAAATAGCGAGGCTACCTAGCAACAAGTAGCCATCGCCCTCCAAGATGAGAAGAACCACCAACTCACGAGGAGGAAAGCGATGGCTAACCCCGACAATACGCCCACGCCCGACACGCTACAAGAGGCCCTACTCAATGACCCCGAGTTCCTACAACGAATCGTCCAGAACGCCCTACAGCACATCCTTGAAGCCGAAATCAGCCACCACCTCAACGCTGAGCCATACCAACGAACGCCCAGCAGGAAAGGCTACCGCAACGGCTACCGCAACGGCTACAAACCCAGACAACTCAAAACCAGAGTCGGCAGCCTCGAGCTACTCATCCCCCAAGACAGAGATGGCACCTTGAACCGCCCTGGGTTTGATGGAGGCTCCGTTCTCCCTCGAAAGGAGAGAATGGAGCATGACCCGTTACGACCAAGAAACCAAAGATCGAGTCATCCGCATGTTCATGGAGCGTCGAGAAGAAGCGCCGCACGAATCACGTTCAGCCTCCTATCGGCGCCTGCATGACCTAACCGGCATCCCGGTCGACACGATGCGCGGCTGGGTAGACAGAGCCCGCATCGACGCTGGTGACAAGCCAGGCCTGACAACCACAGAGCGTGAGGAGATCAAGGCCCTCAAGAAGGAAGTAGCCGAACTCAAACGAGCCAACGAGATCCTCAAGACAGCCAGCGCGTTTTTCGCGGCCGCGGAGCTCGACCGCCGACTCAAGTGATGGTCGCCTACATCAACGCGTATAAGAACCTGTTCGGGGTCGAGCCGATCTGCCGTGTCCTACGGGACCACAACGTGCCGATCGCCCCGAGCACGTACTACGCAGCCAAGAAGCGGCAAGCATCCGCTCGCCAGCAATCCGATGAGCGTCTCCTGGAGGTCATTCATCGGGTGCACCGCGAGAACTTTGGTGTGTACGGCGTCCGTAAGGTATGGCACGCCCTCCAGCACGAGAGTATCGACGTTGGGCGTGACCAGGTGGCGCGCCTGATGAGAGTCGCGGGCTTGAAGGGCATGACACGAAGAAGGAAGGTCCGCACGACCATCCCAACGCCTAGCGGCGTCAGCTCGCCGGATCTGGTGAGGCGAGACTGGTTCCAAGATGCGCCCGACATCGTTTGGGTGGCGGACTTCACGCACGTGCTCACTCGTGAAGGGTGGGTGTACGTGTCGTTCCTGCAGGACGGCTTCTCGAGGCGCATCCTGGGTTTCACGGTCAGTACCGGTAAGAGCAGCGAGCTGGTGATGAGGGCTCTGGAGCAGGCTGTGAGCGTCCGGCGTCGAACCGATCGGCGGTTCGTTGCTGACGGCGTGATTCATCATTCGGATGCCGGCAGTCAATATACGAGTCTGGCGTTCAGCCAGAAGTTGCTCGATCATGGCGTGAACGGTTCGATCGGTCGGGTGGGCACGGCGTATGACAATGCGTTGATGGAGAGCACGATCGGCTTGTTCAAGAGCGAGCTGATCCACGCCAGGTCGACGAGTTGGTGCTCGAGGCAGGAGGTGGAGACGGCGACGATGCGGTGGGTGAGGTGGTTCAACTGTCGGCGGTTGCACTCTTCGCTCGATTACGTCAGTCCCGTGGACTTCGAGATGGCGTACACTCAAGCGCAGGCCATGCCCAGGCTGGCCGCGTGAGAGCAGAGTCTCCACAAAACCCAGTACGGTTCACCTTCAGGACAGAACTCTTCGAGAAGTACCAACGCAACGAGAAAGCCCTCGTGCTATCCCTGATGACGATGTACCTCGAAGGAATATCAACCCGGAAAGTCAGAGACGTTACCGAAGTCCTATGCGGAACAAGTTTCAGCAAGAGCACCGTCAGCAACCTCACGAGGCAGCTCGATGAGGACCTCCAAGCATGGAGATCTCGTCCGCTAGAAGTTGAGTACCCGTACCTGATGGTGGATGCTCGCTACGAACATGTCCGGGTCGACCATCAGGTGGTCAGCCTGGGCGGACGGCAAAGCCTCGGCGCTTCGCTGACGCTGATCGTGACGGGGGTCAGGGCTGACGGTTACCGCGAAATACTCGCTGTGGCGGTGTCGGATACGGAGAGTGAAGCTACCTACCAGGAGGTCTTCCGATCTCTCAAGACCCGGGGCCTTCGGGGTGTGCAGCTCGTAACGAGTGATGACCATGCAGGATTGAGAGCAGCGATCAGTAGGCACTTTCAGGGCGCGAGTTGGCAACGCTGCCAGGTTCATTTCGCTCGGAATCTGCTGGGTCGAGTAGCGAGGAAGCATCGTAAGCACCTAGCCGAGGACCTCAAGGGGATCTTCCGGGCGCCTACCTTGGAGTGGGCCAGGGAAGCAGTGGTGGAAGTGGTGGATGCCTGGCGTGGTAGTCATCGGGCCCTGGCTGAGCATTTGGAGGGGCATGTCGAGGAGTGCTTGGTGTGTTTCGCGTTCCCTGTTTCTCATCGTTTGAGGATCAGGACTACGAATTCGTTGGAGCGTCTGAATCAGGAGATCAAGCGTAGGACTCGGGTGGTGAGGATCTTTCCGAATCGGGAGTCTTGCTTGCGGTTGGTGACGGCGTTGTGTATGGAGACGAGTGAGGAGTGGCTCTCTGGGAAGCGGTATTTGGATATGAGCTGGTTAGTTGAGCCGGCGGAATTGGAGGAACTCATCGGTGCTTGACTTGTTTGGAGGAAACTACAGAACAATCTGGACTTGACTTGCTTTTAAGCTCCCTCCTCCTTCTAGGGGGAGGGCTGGGGAGGGGGTAACCCCCCACGCCGGAGGCGTGAATCCCTACCTGATTGATGCCCCAACAAGATTCCTCAAAGAGGATTTGAAGTGTTTCTGAAAGCCGGTTTAGAGGGCGATTTTGGGCTGTTTGGGTCGAGAGTTTAGGGGGTTGGTATGGGGAGGTCGAGGGTGACGGTCTGGCCTGCGGCGATCGTGATGTCGTGGTGGGAGCCGTCAGGGAAGCGGAGCTGGTAGGTCCCTTCGGAGAGTTCGATGGGGCCGGCGTTGACGAGGCCGGTGGCGATCGGCTCGTCGTTTCGGTAGACCGTGAAGTCGTTGGGGTGGGTGGCTTGCTCGAGCGATTGGCCGAGGGCTTCGGAGGAGTCGGCGTCGAAGTAGCGGCCGCCGCCGAGGGCTGCCCAGGCTTGGAAGCGGTCGCGAGCAGCGGTTTCATCGTCGGCATCGAGGTCGAAGCCGACGATGTTGAGGACGACGTCGATGCCGGTGGCGGCCAGGGCGCGAATTTCGGCTTCGACGTCGCCGTCGCAGGACTCTTCGCCGTCGGTGATGAGGACGATCGTCTTGGGGCCGGACACCCCGCTCAGATCGCCGCTGACCTGGGCGATGGAGGCGGCCAGAGGGGTGCCGGCGAAGGGCTGCGGTTCGATGGTTTCCAGCAGCGTGGCGACGGCGACGGGGTCGAGGGGGGCCAGGGGCAGTTCGAGATCGCTGCGGCAGCTCCCGGCTTCACGGTTGCCGAACACCCGCAGGGCGAAGGGGGTGCCCGCCGTGAGGGTGTTGCTGGTGAGATCGGCGAGGACCTCGTTGGCGATCTGATAGCGGCGACGCCCGTCCAGGGTCCTCTGCATGCTGCCGGAGGCGTCAAGGATGACCAGGATGGCTCCCGAACCGCTATCTCCCCCCGCGCGGCGCACTACCAGAAGACCGGGTCCGTCCTCGCTCAAGCCGATGGGGGCGTAGCTCTCACGGTACTCCCAGCTGAGGATGTCGTGGTTTCCCCAGGCGGCCCCCGTGCCGGAGGTAAAGCCTACAAAGGCGGCGTCGGCTTCGAGAATTTCAGGAATGTCCAGCTCGTGGTGCAGGGTCGCCCGCTCGGGGCGCTCGGGTGTCTGGCTGAGCCGCACCTCGAGCACGCTTCCGTCATAATCGACCCAGACGTGCCAGATCTCCCCGTTGTCGAAGTCCGGTTCGATCGACACCACCGGCAGGTCGTTGTGTTGGACGCCGCCCCGCAGGTTGAGCCCCAGGTGGTTGGAGTTCGGATCGCGGTTGCCGGAATTGCACCAGGTGTCCAGCTCGATCCCCACGCTCCGCCGTATGCCGGCGTAGCCGATGCCCTGTCCGACCGAGCCCAGGTCGGAGCTGACGGGTTGCACCACGAAAACGATGCCGTCGGCGCCGGATGTTTCGTTGCAGTCGAACACCTGACCGCCCGGATCGGTAATGCGGAAGCGGAAGGCACTGCTGAAGCTGCGGGCATCGAGGGGGCTCTGGCTGAACACGCTACCCGCCTTGGAACCTTCGCTGGGCGTTAGGCGCAACACGGTGCCGTCTTGTGTCTCCAGGACCTCCGTGTGGCCGTTTAGCTGCAGCCCATTGGTATCACCGAAGTCCTCGAATTCGATCGCCTGCGCCACACCGAGGAGCAGTGTGAGTAGAGCGATTCCGGTTCGGCGCATGGTGGCCTCCTTCGGCACCGGGGTCGACGCAGCTCTTGCCATCGACCACCTTCAGGGCGATCCTAGCGTGAGCGCAACCTCCGTCTCGGCGGGGATGCGGACCTCGCGGAAGACCTCGATGGGGCTGGTCAGGACCCGTACCGTGTAGAGGCCACCTGGGAGGGTTATTCCATCGCCCTCGACGGTTCCGCGGGCCACCACCTCGCCCGCGGCGTCCAGAACCTCGAAGGGGGGGCGCAGGGCGGCGAGAATCGATTCCTCGAGGGAGTCGAGGTCGTGGGCGTCGACGTAGCTGGCACCCACCGACTCGGCCAGCGCCTCGAAACTGGCCACCTCGGCCGGATCCTCGAGGCCCAGCGACACGATGGCCAGCTGCACCTCGATGCCCTGGGAGCGCAGCTCGGCAACCGCCGCTTCGGGATCGCCGTCGCAGGACTCCTCGCCGTCGGTGAGGAGCACCACGGTGGTGGGACCGGAGGCGTTCGAAAGATCGCCGGCCACCGCCAGCAACGAGTCGGCAATCGGGGTCTGCGAGAGGAGCTTCGGTTCGATGCCGGCGATGACCGAGAGGGCTTCGGAAACGTTCAACGGCGCCAGTGGAATGTCCAGCCGGGTCTCGCACGAACTCGGGGTGATGTGCCCGAAGGCGCGCAGCGCAAAGGGAGTGCCTTCGGGTAGCGTCTCGCTCACGAAATTTGCCAGCACCTGCTTGGCGACGTCGATGCGGGAGGCGCCGGAGGGCAGCTTCTTGCTCATCGAGCCGGAAGCGTCGAGGATCACCTCGACCGCCGGCAGGCCGCCACCCTCGCCACGAAGTACCCGCAGGCTGCCGGGGCCGGGCGGTTCGCGGAACTCGGTGGTCACCTCGACCCGGTAGCGCTTGGGACGCCGCAACAAGCAGGCCGCGCGGGCGAAGCCCACGTCGAAGTCGCCGACATTGCGAGCGTAGTCGTAGTGGCCGCTGTTGACGTTGGCCCACGTCTGCATCAGGTCCTGCGAGTGGTCCGAGCCTGCGGTGCTGATCTCGAAGGTGAACACCCGCGGCCGGGAGGCCTCGAGCGAGCGCCACAGCTCCGGCACCAGCCCGTAGCCGCCCGACTCGGCGTCGGTCATGAACAGCACCGCCCGGGTACCGTCGCGCTCCGCGAGTGCCCGGCTGGCGGTGAGCAGCGCGTTTTCGGCGTTGCTCGAGGCGGCGGCCCGGTCGTAGCGGTTGATCGCCTCCTGCACCCGCAGCGGATCGGCGCTCCAGAAGGGAAGCAGCCACTCAGGGGTGGGGTCTTTGAAGGCGAGCAGCTGGACGAACTCGCGCTCGGGGTCGAGGTCGCGGGCGAAGCGGGCCAGCGAGTTGTAGGTGATGGCGGTGTAGGGGCGGACGCTGCCGCTGGTGTCCCAGGCGAAGATGACCGAGCGCTTGGGCTCTTCGAGCCTAAGGAAATAGTCGCCCGGCTCACCGAAGTAGCGCACTATCAGGCGGTCGCCATCTTCGGTTAGGTCGAACCCGAGCGGGTCGCCGGCAGCGTCGAAGAGCTGGTAGCGGTAGCCGACCGTCGGGTCACCTTCGAGGACGATCTCGAGGAGGTTCTCCCCCTCGGCGATGGCGACGCGGAACCAGTCGATGTCCTCGGTGATCTGAACCGAACCCTCGACCGCCCCGCCGGAGGTGAGCAGCTGGGCGCTGTCGCGGGTGTCGTTGTCGTCGGCCTCGGCCTGGGCGCGACTGCCGGCGTCGGCGTTCAGGAGCTCGAAGATGGCGTCGCGGCGGTAGTGGCCCCACTCGCCCAGCGCCGAACGGTAGCCGTCAGCGGCGGGGCGCTCGATCACCCGCAGCGTTTCGGGCGGGTAGAAGCGGTCGCCCCCCTCGGGCTTGGGGGCGATGAAGCGCAGGTAGCGCGCCCACACCGGTGTTTCGAACGCGAAGGTGGCCAGACCACCAGCGTCGCGTTCTAGCACCCATTCACCAAGCTCCACCCAGGGACCGACTGGGCTCGACAGGCTGGCGGCGACCAGCACCCTTTCGAAGCGGTCCTCCTCATCCCGGCCACGCTCTTGCTCGAGCCATTCGAGGCGGGAGATCTGCGCGGCGCGGTTGTGGTGAAAGCCGAGCACCCAGGTGGCGGCCTCGAAGGGGCGGGCGTCGATGAGATGCCCGTCGTCGTCCTCAGTGAGGATGAGCTGGTTCTGATTCGAGCTCTGCACCAGCGGATCCGACCACACCACCATGCCGCCCAGATCCGGGTCGGCCAGGTTGATCTCGGCCAGGGGGGCGTCTTCTGCAGCCACCAGCTTCCACTCTCCGAGCGAGGCACCGCTGCCGCCGCCGAGGTCACGGCCAAAGCGCAGCCGCGCGAAGCGGGCCGGCACCGGCCGGTCGAACACGAACGCCTGCTCGATGCGGGCGGCGATCAGCTCGCCGCTGAGTACCGGCATGAAGGTCTCACCATCGAGCGACACCAGAATCTCGAATTCGAAGAGCTGGCGGTCGATGTAGCGACCGGGAAACGACTGAGGGTGCAGCAGGGTGCCGGCCAGCAGGATCGGCTCGTCGCCGGGCAGCGCCACGGTCACGATCTCGTCGAGGTCCCCGAAGCCGCCTGTGGCGGGCGAGGTGAGGCCGTCGAACAACTGCTCGTTGCGCGTCCGGTCGCTGAGGACGGTGCTGCCGAAGCCGTTCCAGGCGACGTTCAAGCCCCCCAGAAGGCTCTCCGGCAGCGACCACTGAAGCCCAGAGTTTAGCGGCGGCGCCTCACAGGTCGGCTGCAGCGTCAACGCGGCCGTGGTGACGCCGGCGTCGTCACGCGCCGCCACGGTGATACGGATCGGCTGGTCGTCACGGATATCGTGCGGCAGGCTCACCGTGAGCGGCAGGGTGGTACTCTCCCCCGGCTCCAGGGTAGCGGCCTCCGGCACCTCGGGCAGCACCGTGGCGTGACTGGTAGCGGCCTCGAGGGTGTAGCGTTTCGTTTCGCCCGAACGATTCTCCAGCGTCACCTCGGTCTCGAAGCGCTGACCCCGATGCCAGTAGGCCGTCACCGCCGCGCGGTCCTCACGAAATGCGAGCGTCGCCTCGGCCGGGTCGTTGGGTAGGGCCAGGCCGGCGACGTCCACCGGTGCCCCGAAGGCGAAGACCAGGCGGTAGCTGCCTGTCCCGGTCACCCGCACGAAGCTGGGGGAACCGGCCGGCAGCGTCGCGGTGTAGGTGTTCTCGCTCCGCGAAAACCTCTGGTTGTCGTCGCTGATCAGGGCCAGCGTGACGTCGTCACCGAGTTCGACCTCTAAGCGGAACTCGGTCTCGCTGGCGAACTGCGGCAGGGCGAAGAAGTCACGCCGTCCTATCCTGCCCACCCCGCCCTCGACGACCAGGTCGGCCGGCAGCGGGTTGGCAAACTCGATGTCGTCGTTCGGCTCCAGGTCGTCGGGCAGCGCCAGCGGGTCGAGCAGACTGAGCCGGAGCTGGTAGAACCCCTGTGAGATCTCCGAGCTTCGGAGCTCGAGGAAGTAGCTGCCGGCCAGCAGCCAGCGCTCCATCACCACCGGCTGGCCGGCAGCCTGGGGATGGGCCCGGACGCCGCCGGTCAGGTCGAAGAAGAGGGTGCCGTCCTCGGCCGGCACCGCCTCGATGCGGACGTACTGATCGTTGGCCAGGAAGAAGCGGTAGACATCGTAGTCGCGGTCGCCGGTGATCACCCCGACGCGGGTCACGCCCGCCTCGAGCAGCTCGGCGCGCGATTCGTCGTCGTTGGGCTCCAGCTCGAGCACGCCAGGCGGGGGCGGCGGGCCGGCAGGGGCAACCTCGGTCTCATCCTGCTCAGGCGGCGCGGGGGCGGTCTCGAGCGGCGCGGTTTCCGCCTCCGGGTCTGGCTGGGGCGGTTCTGGGGCGGGCCCGAGCGCAAGCGCCCGCAGGGCATACTCCCCTTCGTCGCCCTCGATCTGGACGAAGTGCTCGCCGGGCAGCAGCACCACGTTGTCGAGCCGCACCCGGCGTTCGCCCGACAGCGTCTGCTGCTGGACGCCGCCGCCGTTGTAGACGGTGATCTCGAGGTGGCCCTGACCGAGCGCCTGCAGCCGCCACAGCTGCGGCTCGCCTTCGGTGGTGAAGCGGTAGAAGTCATCGTCCTGTGGGCCCAGCTCGCCGCGAACCGTCAGCTCGTCGGAGAGCGGCGTGGCGACCAGCAGTGCGTCGTTGGGTTCTACTTCGAAGCCCTCACCCGGTGTGGCGCCTCCGGTCTCGAAGCGCAGCTCGTAGCGCTCTCCCGAGGCGCGGATCTCGAGGCCGTAGCTGCCCTCGGCCAGCACCAGATCGCGGAGGGCTCCGCTGGAGCCGCGGCGACTCTGAAGCTGGTTGCGCTCGGCGTCGAAGAGGATGATGGAGAGGTTGTCGCCGCTCTCCACCAGAATATCGAAGGGACGGCCGGCCTGAGCGGCCACGACGTCGAACACGAAGAAGTCCTGGTCGGTGCCGGCTCCGGTCAGCGGCCGGTCGAAGGTGACGACGTTGGCATCGTCCCAGCGACCGTTGGGTTCGATCTCATTGCCGTCCGTCAGCAAGCCCTGCGAGACGGCCGCCAGCGTGTATGGGGCACCGGCACTGCCGCCCAAGACCGTGAGCGTGTACGCACCCTCGGACAGACCCAGACTGGGAAGCACCAGCCGGCCAGCTGCGGTCGATTCCTGGACGATCCGATCGCCGGTGGGGCCGGTCAGCTCCAACTCCAGCTGGCTACCGATCGGGCCTTGCAGCTCGAGCTGCCAGCGGCGTTGGGCGTCCTCCTCGGCAATGACCCACGACCAGGACCGATCCTCCAACAGTGCGCCGAACAGGGCGAAGGCGCCCCCTACCTCTTCGAGCGGGTCGCCCTGGCGGCGGCCGCTCCGCAGCTCGGCACCAGGGGCGAGCCGAATCACATACTGGCCCTCGCCGCCGCTCGCGGAGGTGCCCAGGACGTACGATCCGGGCGCGATCAGAAAGGGCTCGCTGGCGTTGAAACGGCCGTCGGGGGAGCGGAAGCCGAACAGTCTGTCGGCGGCTGTTACGTCGACGCCGTTGTCGGCGAAGGTGACGCGGAAGATATCGGCTACGGTGAGTTGATCGGGGATGCTTTCGATCTCCATCACCCACAGCTGTTGCGAGGCCTCTTCGTCGACGGTCCACACGAAGGTATCCTGATCGCCGCTACCCAGGTCGCCCACGGCGCAGGTCAGCGCGCCCAGGGCGTTGGCGGCGGCGGGGGTGTCGTTGGGTTCGAATTCAGGGAGGCAATCTTGGGCGAAGGCAGCAGCAGCGAAGAGCATCGCCAAGGCGACAACGAAACGGGACACGTGACGCCTCATGGGGAAGATCGAGGGGGGAAAGGAGGCGCTCCGAGACGGAAAGGTGCCTCGGTAGTTTTCGGCCTGTCTCTCGGTCATCTCGAAAGGTGATCTTGTCGGATTGGGCGCGAGGGCAATTTTGGCGATATGAGACGGGGTTCTCGAGGATTCGCCGCAGCCTTCAGGAGACACCCTCATGGCCCGTACTCCCCTGTGAGAGAGACAGTCAGCGAAACTCACAACCCAGCTGCACAAAAATGTCGGCAATCAAAATCTTCAATGCCAAGACCTCAGCCCCACTGACCACCCAGGCCGCCAACACGACTTCGGAGCCAAAGACACCTATAGCAACAGCCAGAGCACCGAAGAGCATGCCAGCTCCAGCGCAGGCGTAACAACCCCACTCCGCCCCATCGCCATAGCACTTGATCATCCGAACTACCCCAAGAACAAAGATTGCTGAACCGGCAATAAAGTACAAGAAAACGAGAGTCTCGGCTGTAGACCCTCTTCCATCACCTCGCCGCGCAAGTGTGTTTCCAGTTCTCGAATCCACTCGCCACCAAGAAACGCCCTCTGGAGAAGAAGTCTCAGCAGAAAAACCCTCTGGAATGAGCAGGTTAAACCCACTATCCAAATCCGCTTCCATATGGCGTTTGGCCTCGAGTGGTAGTTCAATACTGCGAAGTTGATCCGTGGTGTCAACACGAACAAAAGCATCACCCGATTCGGTCCGACTGGCGATCTGCTCATAGGCAGATGGGACCTGCACATTCTCGGAGGCACCCAGCGTTTCCACGAAACTTTCCCACACCCCAGCACGAACAACCTCTTGAAGAGCGAAAATAGGGGTTCCACTGGCCCCGAGAGAAAACGCACGGCGTGGATTCTGAAGGACATCGGTGTTTTCGATGCTGCCAACATCGGGGATCGGCTCAACCTCATGCACGACCAGGGTTGGGCCCGAGCGGTATACGATGGCATCACGTAGTCCCGGGTCGACGTCGAATCCGTTGTAGAGCTCGAGATGCCCCAGCCAGCTCGATTGAATCTCTTCGGTAGCCTGAATTAGTTTCGTGAAGTTCTCGTCGGTCGGATTTGTGATAATCCCTGCAACAGCATCGAAATAGGGCTTGAGATTGAGCATCCCGGATAGCGTTCTATCAAGAACAAAACCTGGTGGGAAATCACCCGTAGCGAGCATGAACGTGTGGGAAGACATGAGCTTCCAACGAATTGCCTCTTCCGTCAATGGTTCCGAATCCGGGAGCTCTCCACCGCTCCCGGAATCAGTTGAGAATATGGGTTTTCGGTACACCGACTCCGTTCCATCTGGTGCCGTCACCGTGTACACGACGTACTGTCCCAGCAATCCCTGCGCCGGGGTGGCCGGGTCGTCTGACCCTAGGGCATCCAGAACGGACGCGGCCTCCCGCAAATTCTGACTCAACTCCTGAAAGACACCAGCATAGGGCGAACTCGCCTCGGCTACAGGAACTACATTCCCATCTATATCGAAGAAGAGGTCACTCACGGGTCCCTCGCTAAAACTGGGAACGAAGAACCTCGACTCGAGCACGCTCTGTTCCAATTCCAGATAATCTTCCAGCTCCTGCAATCCGTCCGGCAGGTTCGAATAGGTGAGTGGGAGGCCGATAAGATTCGCAACCGGCTGCTCCCAAGTCGGGACAAGAACGATTTCCTCAACTTCATCTCCAAGCGAGCGTTCCAACAGAACCTCAAACGAGAAGTGGTGTAACAACTCTGTCGGCACGGTGTCCTCAAAGCGCTCAACCACCTCCGTGGCTGGCCCCTCACCGTTCGCTCGGAACGCCGGGTGGGCAGCACGCCAATCCTCGGAGGCCGAAACCCGATACTGCACCCAAAAGTAGTCCCTTGCCTCATTGATGATGTGCGCTGTTGAGGTGTTCTCTTCGACATTAGAGTCGGAGAAATCCATCGCTTGCAGTATCAGCTCGACCTCATCGGCAATGAACATCAATTCATCACCCGATCGGTCCTGCGATCGTCCTTGTGGATCGAATGCGGCATCGACCGTATCGCTATATTCCGGGCCTAAGGAACCCGAGAGGGAACGCATCTCATCCATCAGTTGATGGGCACGTTCGGAGTCGGTGAACGTCGGTGAGGGATCGGGCCTGAAAGCGACCTGTGAAAGGAGCTCCTCAGCCTGGTCGCGAGACAGGTGGCCACGTGACACGACCGCCTCATAACCTGCATCCTTCAGGATGGTGGCCAGCAGGACGGCCTGATCGAGTGCGTTTCCCGCTCTGCTCAACAGCGTTCCCTGAGCTCCCCGCAGGAGACCAGGGTACTGTTCGAAGGCAATAGTCTCTTTGACCCACTCGACGATCGTCTCAGGTTCTTCAAAAGCCAGTTCGAACGATAGCGCCTCGACGTCGAACTGGGTCCGGTCGACCTGCTCAATCAGTTCCTCGATCAGCTCCATGAAGCGGTCGAGCCTGGTCAACGCCAACGCTATCTCGTCCGGCTGTGCCTGGGCTATTACCAACCGCTGCGCCCCGGGACTCAACAACATTAGACCCAGAAAAAGCACGCAGGCCTTGCCGGAACCACGCTCGTACCGCCCTACGCGCCCGCGACCCTCCATCGTTGAGCATCAGAGCGACCTCATGAGCCACACGATTTTTCCTGGTCATATCCCGCTCCATCCTCATTCCCCAGCAGTTTCGTGCATCAACTGCCCGATCTCGAAACTCCCGCTAAGCTCGAGGGCCTGGTCGGGGTCCGGCTCGGTGGTGGCGTCCTTGATGAAGGTCATGGTCGCCGAGAAGGTTCCGGCTACGCGGAAGGTCTCCTCGTCGACCTGTTCGAACGCGGAAAAGGTGACGGTCGCCTCCTGGTCCTGGTAAACGTCGCTAAACATGGAGGGGCTGGTGAAGTAGAGGATTTCGGCGGAAACGGTGCAGGGGCAGTCTCCGGGCAGCTCGCTCTCGTGCATGGAGATCGTCAAAATCCCTTCGATGCCGAAGGTCTCGCCGACGTGGCCCTGTAGCTCGATGCTATACAGCGGTTCTCAGAATGAGTGATTGGTGACTCCGGCATGCTCAAACCAACCCAACACATCCCCCAACGACACCGTCGATAGCGCAGCCGCGATCGCAGAGTCCAACGCTCCCCTCGTCCTCGCCCCCACAGCTTTCACGAACGCCTTTATCTTCGAAAAAGCCAACTCAATGGGGTTGAAGTCCGGACTGTACCCAGGCAACAACACCAACTCGCACCCCCTCGCCTCGATCGCCTCCCGCACCTCCGGTTTGCGGTGCACCCCCAGCTGATCCATCACCACGATCTGCCCCGGCCTCAGCTTCGGAGCGATGACCTGCTCGATGTACGCTAAAAACGCCACGCCATCCACCGCTCCGGTCAACGTCATCGCGTCACCCACACCCTCATCGAGACTGATCGCTGCAACGAGGCTGGTGTTCTCCCCACGGTTCTTCGGCACCCTACCCACGGCACGTTGTCCACGTGGGGCGTAGGCGTAGGGCAGGGTCATGGCGACGTTGAAGCCGCTCTCATCGACGAACACCAACCGGTGCGGGTCAATACCTCTGATCCAAGCCAGGAACCTCCACCGGGCCTCTGGATTCTGTTCACTCGCGTAGATCGTCTTTTTTTCTCGTCGATCCCAATCTCTGTACCCAGCGGCACATGGTCGCTCTGCTGATGCGGACGCCGGTTCTCTCCAAGAAAAGGTCGCAGCGCTGGTCGTGGGTGAGGTCGTTGCTGATGAGGCTCTGCTCAACCCATGCCTGGTGCTCATGGAGGGCGCTGGGGCGGCCCGGGGAGGTTCTGGGGGTGAGATCTCCACTTTGGCGGTAGCGGCGGAGGTAGCGACTGACGGTGGCGGTTCCAACGTCGAACGTGTCTGCGGCTTCATGGAGGGTGTAACGCTTGTGTAGGACGGCGTTTACGATGCGTTCTCGGAGGTCGGTAGAGTGCGCCATGCCTCAGCATGAAGCACGATCACTCAATGCGCAACCCGCTGTAAGCCCCTAGGAACCGACTCCAGAAGGCCGTAGCCTGCAGGTTCCCGTCGACGGTGAGGCCGAGCGTGTTCCAGCTCAGCTCCTCGCTGCCAAGGGTTCCCTGGATGGTGCCGGTGATCACGCTCTGGGCGAGCCCAACAGCGAGCAGAAGCAGTCCGGCCAGGACGAGTGCGAAGCGATGCAAGTAGTGGTTCATGGCGTCCCTCCTCCGTCTCCATGCGGGGTCGTGGGTACCGTGGTGCCTGTTGGTTGTGATCATCATTCTACCTCGGCTACCACGGTAGCGGGGGGCGTCAAAGGGCCGTCAAGCGCCCCGATACTTGTAGGTACGTGCTGTGCGCCGGGGAGGCTCCCCTCAGGTGCCGCCGTCACCCTCCTCGGGAACCGTCTCGAACTCGGCGATGTGAGCAGCGAGGTCGGCCAGGGTGTGGAAGGTCTTCACCTCCTGGGTACGCAGGTCCTTGAGGCTGGCGCGCCAGGACTCGTTGCCCCGGCCGTCGCGCCACACCCGCAGCAGGTAGCTGGTGTCGTGCTGGCGCACGGCAGCCTCACAGCCCGAAGAAGGCCAGGCCGATGACCTCCTCGAGCCGGTCCTTGTAGTTCTCGAGCAGCTCCAGGTTTTCCTGGGGCACCTCGCGAGCAAGCGTCGGGGGCGCCAGCTCCTGGCCAGAAGAGGCGGCCTCGGCGATGGCGGCGAGGCTGAAGCCAGACATCGTGTAGCCGGCAGCCGAGAGCACCTCGTCCTTGACCCAGGCGTACTCGGAAAGCGAGAAATCCTGGTCGTTGAGCGCCTGGACCTGCGCCTCCTTGGCCTCGCGGATGAGGCCGAACAGGTCGCTGTAGGCGTTGACGAGCTGGCGGATTCGAGGGCGCCCGTTCTCGGTCTGGAGGTCGTCGTACTTCTCCTCGAGCTGATCGATACGGCCCGCCAATTGGCTGCGGATGCCCTCCTGGACCAGCAGGTAGCGGTCGACCTGGGCCTGGTCGAGGTGGCCATTGGCCGGGGGCGTGAAGACGGAACGGTCTTGCACGCGGCTGTCGAGCTGTTCGATCTGGCGGATCTGCTGCACCGAGTTGATGAGCTGGCGGGCCGGGCGCACCAGGAACAGGTAGGCGGCGATGCCGCCGGCGACCAGCAGGACGGCGAACACCCCGAGGCAACCGATCAGAAAGCGTTTCATCGTCTCCTCCTCAGCCCGCGCCCGGAGGCTGCGGGTCGTCGTCGGGGCTCGTAGTGGAAGCGTCGGTCGGCTCCTCAGCAGCGGTTTCGGTCGCTGTCTCGGTCGGCGTTGCTGAACCGCGAGCGGCCTCGGCGGCCTTGCGCCCCAGGTCTTTGAACTTGGCGGAGACACCTTCGAGCTTGGCGGTCCATTCGGGGTCGGGTTCGAGTTCTGCGGTGGCCCGGTGGTAGGCGATCAGGGTGGCAGCCAGGGCGTAGGCGTCCACTACCGCCAGCTTGATCATCCAGGCGCCGACGATAACACCGATGCCGAGGGCCAGCCGCAGGCCGGGGACCACCGCGCCGACGGCGACGGCGGGTATGCCCAGCACGATCAGCAGCAGCAGGAACGCGACGTAGCCGATCAGGGCAGACACCACCGCGTTGGCGAGGATGGGTTTCCAGGCCTGGGCGTAGAGCACCACCCCGTCCTGGGCGACCTTCCAGACGTTGCTTTCGCGTTCTTTGTAGGCGCGTGACAGGACCGACTCGTCGATGAAGGTGGTAGAGGCCACCGCCACCCGCTCGAGCAGACGGCCGAGGCCTTGAACACCGGGGATAGGCAGGATGCTGGCGATGCGGGTGAAGGTCCGTACCACCGCCTTGACCACGCCGTCCACAAGCTGGTCCACGGCGAACATGATGCTGGTGTCGCGGAAGCGCGACAGCACCTGCTCCTTGCCGTACTGGATCTGCGAGCCCTGGGGGCCCTGGCCGTTGACGATGAATTCGGTCATCACGGCGGTGTGGCCGGCTTTGAGCAGATAGAAGTAGTAGCGCGTCACCCAGCGGACGACCACGAAGGCGCCGCCGAAGGCGAGCAGGAAGATGATCACCCCGAGCGGGGCCCAGAGTTTGCCTAGTAGCCAGGCGATTCCGCCCAGCACACCGAAATAGACGCCGAGGCCAAGGCCGAGCAGCAGGTAGCTGCCGAGCCGGACCCAGATGAAGGGCAGGGTCTTGGCGATGAGGCTGAAGGCCTCGCCGAGATAGATCTTGGGCATGGGGAATGCTCCTTTCCGTTGCTGATGTCTCGATCGTAGGTGGGGGACGTCAAAGGGGCGTCAAAGGGGTCAGGCGTCGATGGCGAAGGGGGCGAGCCAGCGTTGGGGGGCGGCGGCCAGGGTCTCGCGGAGCGCTGCTGGCAGGCCCCGGCCCTGTTCCACGAGAAGCTCGTCGGCACGAGCCTGAAGGGCGTTCCGGCGCTCGCGGTTACGTCGATGCGCCAGCGACAGCAGCAGGTAGCCGAGCGGTTGCTCGACCATCTCGAGGGCGCCCAAGCGCTCCTCGAGACCGGCGGGCGGTACCACCTCATGCCTGGCACCGGCCTCGATCAGGGCTGCCCGAAGATCGGCGAGTTCGGCGAGCAGCGCCAGGTGCGGGTTGCCACTCGAGGCCTCGTCGAGCTGGCTGCGCCACCTGCGGATCTGGGCCGCGCTGAGGGCGTGCAGCATGAGTTCTGCCGAGAACCAGAGTGCCAGGTTGTTGAGTTGCGATTCGTCGAGGGTTGCGAGGGCGGCCTCGACGGCATCGGCCGGTCCCGTCGGGTCGGCTTCAAATCGGGTTACGGCGAGGTTGCAGCGCAGGGTAGTGATCTTCCGCTCGTCCTCGAGCTCCCGGTAGCGCCCGAGGGCGGTCTCGAGGTGATCGAGCGCCAGCGGGTAGGACCCAGCGAGGCGGGTGACCTCGCCGAGGTGTTCGTGCCCGTTGGCGATCAGCCGGGCCTCACCCAGCTCCTGAGCGGCCTCGAGGGCTTCCTGGGCGGTGTTCCAGGAGGGACCGAGGGCGCCCTGGCGGCCGTAGATGACGGCCAGGTTGATCAAGAGTCGCGCCTCGAGGCTGGGGTCGCGGGTGCGTTTGGCGAGGCTCAGGCTTTCGCGCAGGTGTCTGATGGCGCGGCCGTAGGCGGCCATCCGCTCGGCGGTGCCCGCCAGGTTGTTGAGGCAGGCGCCGATGTCGTCGAGGTTCTGCTCGCGCCGGGCCAGCGTCAGGGCGTCGCCGAAGTGCTGGTAGGAATGCTGGTAGTCGCCGCGGATGCCGGCGATGGCGCCCATGTTGTTCAGCGATCGGTAGCGTTCGGTAGTGTCGTCGCTATCCGCGTTGCGGGCAAAGGCCTGGTAGGCTTCGTCGAGCCGGCCGGCGTAGAAGAGGCAGCCGCCAAGGCCGTTGATCGCCCGCGCCAGCTGCTTCGGTTCGGCGAGGCGTTCGGCGATCTCGAGGGCGTCCTCGGCTACCGTGAGGGCTTTGGCGACTTCGCCCTGGCGCAGCAGCTGGCGGGTCCGCTTGAGGCGCACCAGACATAGCTGGTCGTCGTCCTGGCGCTGCCAGGCGAGGGCGTCGCCTTCGTCGAGGGCGACCTGCTGCAGCGCGAAGTCGCCTTCTCGCTCGGCCGCACCCTCGAGCAGCATGATGGCGACGAAGCGGTCTTCGGGGCGCTCGGCGACGAGGAGGGCACGAAAAGAGAGCGCCTTGCCGCCGGGCTCTGCTTGCTGGAGCGCCTCTCGGGCTGCCTCGAGCAAGAAGGGGCTGGCCTCGGTCCGCTCGAAGGCGCCGAGCCAGTGATGGGCCAGACGCAGGGGGTCGCCCCCTTCGGCAGCGAGCGCTTCGGCGACGCGGCGGTGCAACAGCCGCCGGACCGGTTCCGGGGTGAATTCGAAGGCTGCCGGGCGCAGCGCCTCGGGAATGGTCCGATCGCCGTCCAGCAGCCGGCGGCGCTGCAGATCGGCCAGATCGTCGGCGACGGCGAACGGTTCGCGCTCGAGGGCGCGGCCGAGGGCGTCGGCGCCCAGGTCGCCGCCGGCCACGGCCAACACCTGCATCAGGCGCGACAGGGGCTCGGGCAGGTGCTCGAGCGAGGTCTCCATCGGCAGGGCGTCGCCCGTAGCGATGGCCTCGGCGAGGGCCACCGTGTCCGCCAGCGGCTCGGTGCCGAGCTCCTGGCGGAGCTGCCGCTGGCATCCGCGGTAGTGGCCTAGAGCCCGATCCGTGTCGCCGAGCTGGTAGCTGAGCCGCATGGCGCTCTGGTAGGCGCTCTCGTTGAGCGGGTCGCGATCCAGGAGCCGTTCGGTGGCGGCGAGGGCCGGCCCGAATTCGCCCCCTTTTTCGAGCTCGACGGCACGCCGTTCGAGCACCTCGAGGAGCATCATGTCGAGCCTGGCGCGTTCGACCTCCAGCCACTCTTCGAAGGCGGGCGCGTCGCCGCGGGCGATCCCCGCCAGGTAGGTCTGCTCGGCGAGTTCGAGGGCGGTGGCGTCGTCGCGCTCGTCGATCGCAGTTTCGAAGGCTGCCCGGTCGCTGTCGACCAGGACCGATACCGTGCCGTCGTCGTCCAGCAGCCAGACGTCGCTGCCCGGCTGTTTGCGCAGCTCGTAGAGTGCCTGCCGCACGCTGCCCAGCTTCTCGGGGCTCCACAGCAGTTCGGCAAGCTCATCGCGACTCACCCCTTGGCTGTGGGTCGCCAGGTAGCAGAGCATGGCCAGCGCCTTGCGCGAACTGGGCCGCACCTCCTCCCCCGCCCAGACGAAGGCCACGGGTCCGAACAGTCGGGCCTGAAGGCGGGCCGGGGAGGTCACGACCGCGCTGCGGCGCTAGCCGGCCTGGCTGAACAGGGGGGTGGCTCGGGCGTCGCGCGGCACCAGGTGATGCTCGCGGCAGCGCGGCTCATAGCTGTCGGCGGCGCCGACCAGAATCACCGGGTCGTCGACGTGGGCCGGCTGTCCCTGGATGAGCCGTTGGGTGCGGGTGGCAGCGCGGCCGCAGCTGCAGATGGCGGTGAGCTTCGCGACCATTTCGGCGTGGGCCAGCAGTCTCGGAATCGGGCCGAACGGTTCGCCCCGGAAGTCGAGGTCGAGGCCGGCTACGATCACGCGCTTCCCTTCGTCGGCCTTCTCGATCACCAGTTCGGCCAGAGAATCGTCGAAGAACTGCCCTTCGTCGATGGCGACCACCCTGGTGCTGGGCAGCAGTTGGGCGCGCAGGTCGTCGATGTCGGCGACGGCGTCCGCGGTGAGGGTGCGGCCGGCGTGGGAAGCGACCTTGCCGGCGTCGTAGCGGTCGTCGATGGCGGGCTTGAAGACCTGAACCCGCTGCTTGGCGATGAGCGCCCTGGTCACGCGCCGAATCAACTCCTCGGACTTGCCGCTGAACATCGGTCCGACGATGAGCTCCAGCCAACCTCCGCCGAATTCGTACACGGGCATGGGGCCATGGTACCAAGGCGCAGGCGGTAACGTCGGGCGCTATCGTAAGCTTTTCGCTTGCACACCCGCTTCTGGTTTAGGGCGTATTGATTGGCAGGCCTGGTGGAGTGGGGAAGAAGGCCGGCAGGGTGATCGGGACCGAGGGCAGCGTATTGATCATTACGGCCGGCGGCGGGGAACCGCTGCTGACCAGCTGATCGGCGGTGAATCGCACCAGCGAAGCGGGGGATCCGTTCACCACCCAAAGGCCGCCGCTGTTGTCGAATGCGAGGCCGCCGGGAAACGCCAGGTTGGGGCCGTTGTCGCTGATGACGACGTTTGGCGCTACGTCCCCGGAGGTGCCCAGCTGGGCCAAGTGGAACTTGAGAATCTGGAAGTCCGGAAACCAATGATCCACCACGAACAGGTTCCCAGCGGTGTCGAAGGCCAGATGGCGGGGGCCGACGAAGCTGCTGCTGCTGTTGATTACCGTGGGGGTGGGCGCGCCGCTAGCGTTCAGGTCGGACTGGTCGAATTTCACCACGTTAATCACGTTGAACGCATTGGCGATCCACAGGTCTCCATTGCTGTCGAACGCGATACCCGCGATGCTGTCGAGGCTGCCGAAGCCGTCGTCGCTGAGCGTTACGGCCGGCGTGGGGCTGCCGGAGGCGGTGAGCTGACCGGCGTCGTAGCGAAGCAGCTTGTCGGAAAAGTGGCAGCCGACCCACAGGTTTCCAGCGGCGTCGAAGGCGAGGGTGTTGGGAAAATCGAGGTCGCCGCCACCGTCGTCGGTGATGACGATGCTGGGACTCGGCGAACCCGAGGTCGCCAGATCGGCAGCGTCGTAGCGCTCGAGGGTGTTGTTGCCGGTGACAGCAACCCACATGTTGCCATCACCGTCGAAGGCGATCGCCTCTCGATTCGTATCGGTTGCGGTTGTGATCAACGTCGGTATGCCGAGCCCGGTAGCCAGGTGGCTGGCATCGAATCCGGATGTAGCGAGGGCACCGCCACCGGCGTGGGCAATCCACAGAGCGCCGCTGCCACGGTCGCGGAGGTAGCGTACGTTGGCAACGGCGGTCGCACTGGCACTCACCTCGACGTCGCTGTCGATGGCATCTACGAGAAAGGTGGCCGTCACGATCGGGTCGGCCGGATTCAGCGTCGAAGCGCTGAGGCTGTAGCTGCCCGCGGTGACGTTGGACAGCAGGGTGGTGGCGTTGAGGATTTCATTGAAGCCGCCGGGTCCGGTCACGGTGACGCCAGCGGCGATCCCCAACGGCAGGCCGGTAATGGCCACCAGCAGACTGCCCAGCAGCGCCGGCAGCTGCGCGCAGCCGGCCACGAGCATCATCAAATCCCCCAAGCAGCCCTGCAAAAATCGTGCGTCGCATCGCTCCCGCCTTTCCGGCTTGCGCCAAGCTACGTGTCTGTTGCTCAATAGTACGTCAGGGCGTTGCCGGCCGGGTCGAAAACGCAGGTACACGGCTGACAAATCTGATACAACTATTATCAAGAATTCTGACTAACATGCTTTTCACTCTGGGCTGCTATGCTTGCCGCCATATGAATCGCATGCACGGCACCACCATCGTGGCGGTCCACCGCGACGGCGTCTCGGCGATCGCCGGTGACGGCCAGGTCACGCTGGGGGACACCATCGTCAAACGGGGGGCGGTGAAGGTCCGCACCCTGCAGGACGGCAAGGTCGTCGTCGGCTTCGCCGGAGCCGTCAGCGACGCCTTTACCCTGATGGAAAAGTTCGAGGGCCACCTCTCTCACTACAAGGGTAATCTCACCCGCGCTGCGGTCGAGACCGTCAAGGAGTGGCGCACCGACCGGATCCTGAGGAACCTCGAGGCCATGCTGGTGGTCGCCGACAGCGATCAGATCCTTACGCTCTCGGGCGTCGGCGACGTGATCAGCCCCGATGAGCCGGTGGTCGCGGTCGGCTCCGGGGGCGCCTACGCCCAGGCTGCGGCGATTGCGCTGCTGCGCCACACCGAGCTGTCGGCCGAGGAGATCGCCCGCACCAGCATCGAGATCGCCGCCGGGATCGACATCTATACCAGCGGCACCGCCACCGTCCTGAGTGTCGGCGGCGAGGAAGGAACGGCCCATGACGGCTGAAGCCATCGTCCGGCAGGCGGCGGGGCTGACCCCCTTGCAGATCGTCGAACAGCTAGACAATCACATCATCGGCCAGCACAAGGCCAAGCGGTCGGTGGCGGTGGCGCTGCGGAACCACTACCGGCGGGGGCAGCTGAGCGAAGAGCTGCAGACCGAGGTCACCCCCAAGAACATCCTCATGATCGGCCCGACCGGGGTCGGCAAGACCGAGATCGCCCGCCGCCTTGCCAAGCTCGCCCGGGCGCCCTTCATCAAGGTCGAGGCGACCAAGTTCACCGAGGTCGGCTACGTGGGCCGCGATGTCGAATCGATCGTCCGCGACCTCATGCGGGCGTCTTACGTGATGGTCGAGAGCGAGCAGAAAGAGGCGGTCATCGAGCGGGCCGCGACGGCCGCTGAAGAGCGACTCCTCGACGTGTTGCTGCCCGGCGGCACCACCGAAGGGCGCGAGAAGATGCGGACGCTCCTGAACGCGGGGCAGCTCGAGCAGCGCCAGGTGGAGATCGAGGTCGGCGACGAGCGCCCCCAGAGCGGGGTGATGATCCCCGGCATGGAGGAGATGGGCGTGAATCTCCAGGACATGCTGTCGAACGTGATGCCCAAACGCCAGGTCCGGCGCAAGGTCACCGTGGCCGAGGCCCGAACGGCGCTGGCCGGCGAGGAGGCCGAGAACCTCATCGACCACGACGAGGTAGCCCGCGAAGCGATCTACCGGGCCGAAAACCAGGGCATCGTGTTCCTCGACGAGCTCGACAAGATCGCCTCGGACGAGAGCCGGGGTAGCGATGTCTCGGGCGAAGGGGTGCAGCGCGACCTGCTGCCTGTCGTCGAAGGTACCGAGGTCAACACCCGCTACGGTCAGGTCAAGACCGATCATGTGCTGTTCATCGCTGCCGGCGCCTTCAATGTGGCCAAGCCGTCCGACCTCATCCCCGAGCTGCAGGGCAGGTTCCCCATCCGGGTCGAACTCGACGAGCTGACCGCGGCCGATTTCCAGCGCATCCTCACCCAACCCCAGCACTCGCTCACCCGCCAGTACCACGAGCTGCTCCTAGTCGACGGCACCGAGCTGGTGTTCGAGGAGTCGGGGGTGGTAGCGCTCGCCCGCTACGCCGAACAGGTAAACCAGGACATCGAGGATATCGGCGCCCGGAGGCTCCATACGGTGCTGGAGACGGTCCTCGAGGACGTCAGCTTCGGTACCGAGCTGGGGCGGGTGGTGATCGACGGCGCCTACGTCACCAAGAAGCTCGAGGAGATCGTCGAGGACGAAGATCTGTCGCGCTACGTGCTCTAGCCCTTACCGGCAACCGCCACCGAGACCCTTGCTACACTGGCGCCCATGGGGAACTGGTTCCGACGCTAAGGGTGGAGCAGTAAACCCCGCCAAACCCACCCCCTTCGGGACACCCCCTGTCACGCCCGGCGCTGACAGCTGTCACGGCCCTGTCACGCCCGTCTTCTAAACTGGGATCATCAAAGGAGGCGACCATGATCACCCACACCGTCAATCGGATCCGTTTCACCACGGTCCTTGCCCTGCTGCTGGCCGGCATTGCCGCCGCCCAGGGGAGTCCCAGTGGTGAGTACGGCACGGTATCGATAGGCCAGCCTGTCAGCGGCAGCATCGCCGGCATCCAGGGCGAAGAGAGGGTCGTCTTTCACACCTACGTCGTTAGCGTGCCCCAAGGCACTCTGCGCCTCACCATCGCCGTCGATGGCGGTGGAGCAGACCTCGATCTTTCGGTGAAGCTGGGCACCCCCATCATCGACTACGACGATGTCGATCACCTCGACGTTAGCGAGGAGCACAATCCCGTCTACAGCATCGACGATCCCCAGCCGGGTCTCGTTTACATCGACGTCATGAATTTACTGCCGAGCGCCGCGAACTACCAGCTCACGGTCTCCGCAGACACCGCTACCACGGGCGGCAACCCGCTTGGGGCCGGCCAGGAAAACCCGTTTGCACCGACAAGCCCGGCCGACCCGTTCGTCGGGAGCTTCGAGGGGGACGGCCTCGGCGTCACCGTAACCGGGGCCAACGGGCAGTATCAGGGCGAGCTGGATCTGAACGGTCAGATCTTACCCTTCAGCGCCACCGCCAACGGGCCGGTCATGGAGGGGAGCTTCCAGAGCGGCGGCTCGAGCTTTCCCTTCTATGCCACCCTCCAGGGCAATACCCTGGTGGTGGAATCAGGCGGCGGCGTCTACAACGCCCTGCGTCGTCTGACCCCGGCGGCAATTCCGGACGCCCCTGTTGCGCCTGACAACCCGCTCGGCGGCACCCCCACCAACGATCCGGTAATGGCCCAAGGCGCCTACGGCACCTTGACACAGGACAACGCCGCAGCCTTCATCGAGGCCCTCGAGTTCTCGCTGCAACAGGTAGGCTACGTCGCCAGCTTCAGCGAATCAGACCGGGTCCAGCTGTTTCAGACACTGCAACAGAACTACCCCTTCGGCACGCCCGTGAGGTGTGGAACCGGGTGCAGGCCAACTGGGTGACCGCTTCGGAGGCAGATCAGCGGGAGTTCATCGTCGGAATGTTCGTGATCGCCTTCGGCGAAGAGGCCGTGCAACAGGCGATGGGGAGCACAGGCGGCGGTGGTGGTGCTGCCGGCGGCGGGGCCTGCAGCGACATCGACAGCTGCATGTCTGCCTACGCCGATCCCGAGACCCTCAACGACTCCATGAACGCCCAGAGCTGCTGGGCCGCTGCCGGCTGCACCGACTACGACGCCGGCTCCAACGATTTCTTCTACGAAGAGCCGATCATCGACGTGCCGCTCGACTGAGTCGAGCACCGTCGGATCGCGCACTGCGGTCTCGGGCCGTGCCGCCATCCCGACGAGGTTGGCGGCACGGCCTGATCATGATTTTTAGTCCCCTTCGAGCGGCACCGGCAGGGGCCAGCGGCCCTCCTCCCAGCGGTCGTCCTTGATCCAGGCATGGTCGGGGTCGTCCACCGGTGGGGTGGCGCGGGCGTCGTCCTCGAGCTCGCCAGCCAGAAAGTTGAGAAAGAAGAGGTTACAGCCTGGAGAGGCGATGACCGGGTGAAAGCCCTCGGTAACGAGCACCAGATCGCCATCTTCGACCGTGAAGGTCTCATCGAAATCGGTGTCGCGAGCGTAGTTCCGGTGGACGCCGAAACCGCTTCCGGGCGTGATGCGGTAGTAGTAGGTTTCCTCCAAGTAAGGGGACCCGTACTTGCCGTCGTGGCAGTGTGGCGGCCATCCCGACCAGGCTCCGCCAGGCACGTAGACTTCAAAGAGAATGAGCCGTTCCGCAGGTAGCGGGTGGGCCAGCACGTGGTTGACCTGGCGCCTGGCCACCCCGCCACCGCGCACCTCGCGCTTCATTTCGTTCGGAGCAAACAGCCGTACCGGGTAGCGACCTTCGGCGGGCGCCGAACCGTAGGCCAGCTCGGCGTCGCTCCGTGCCTCCATCTGCACCTCGTGTCCCGGCGGCACGTAGAGGATGTGGGGCAGCGCCGTAAAGACGCTGGCACGCGACACCTCGAAACGGCGGCCGTCTACGGTCAGCGTCAGGTCTCCCGAGAGCGGCACGAAGGCGACCTCGTTGCCGGCGGTCGCCACGGCGGTGCTGTCCCCCGCCGGCAACGCCGTCACGGTGAAGCCCAGGTAGTCCCAGCCGGCGCTGGCAGGGGTAACCTCCAGCAGCGTACCGGGTCCGGACGTCGGTCGAAGCAGATGGCTCATCGAATCCTCCCAAGGTGCAAGTGCCGGGTCATGGGTGGCGCTCCAGGAACGCCTCGACCTCGGCCAGATAGGGCATGGTATCGGAGCAGCCGGGCCGCGTCACCCGAATGGCGCCGCAGGCGTTGGCCTGGCGCAGGGTTGAGCCGCCCCACCCCGCCCGCCACCAGCAGCGAAGCCGCGGACCAGACATCGTCGATGATCGACTCCCGACTTCGGGCGTACACTGCGGTATGAGCTACGATGCCTTCCTGCGCACGGGGCAGCTACCTATAGCCGGCAACGGGCTCATCAATTCCGTCACCTCGCCTGTCTGAGCTCGCCTGCCGGAGCGAGGCTGAGCAGGACCGAATCGCCACTGCCGAGGAGCCGTTCGTTGTTCGATTCCCGCTCTGAAAACCCCCTTCCCGTCGCCCTGATCGGCGCCGGTCGCATGGCTTCGACGCACGCCAGGGTGCTGGCAAACAGCAGCTTCGTGCGGATCGATACCGTGCTCGATGCCCTGCCAGAACCGGCGGCGCGGCTGGCGGAGCGATTCGGCGCCCGCGCTGCCACCGATCCCACCGAGTTGTGGGACAATCCCGACATTGGGGCCGTCATCATCACGACCCCTACCGCGACCCATGCCGAGCTGATCGAGCGGGCCGCGGCCCACAGCAAGCACATCTTCGTCGAGAAGCCGCTGGCCCACGATCTGGTGGCGGGGCAGCGGGCACTGGCGGCGGTCGAGGCGGCCGGGATTCAGTGCCAGGTTGGCTTTCAGCGACGCTTCGACGCCAGTCATCTGGAGGCCAAGCGACGCATCGATGCCGGCGAACTCGGCGCTCTAGAGGGCTTTCGCGGCGTGAGCCGCGACCCCTATCCGGCGCCGCTGGCCTTCCTCAAGACCAGCGGCGGGCTGATGATGGACTTTGGAATCCACGATCTCGACAGCGCCCGCTTCTTCATCGGCGAGGTCAGGACGGTCCAGGCGATGGGGGCGGCGCTGGCGATACCGGAGCTGCGGGAGCACGGCCTGTTCGACACCGCGGTGGCGACGCTGGCCTTCGAGAACGGCGCCCTCGGCACGCTCGAGGTGGGCCTGCGGACCAGCTACGGCTACGAGATCCGTTGCGAGATCCTCGGGGAGCTGGGCCGTATCCACATCGAGCAAGAGGCCTTCCACCACCTGAAGCACTATGACGAGCGTGGGGCCCGCCGCACCCTGCCGGCCAATTTCGGCGAGCGCTTCCACCAGGCCTACAGCAACGAGATTCGAACCTTTGCGGAACGCGTCCATCGCGGCGAGCCGGTCGCTCCCAACGCGGCCGATGCGCTCGGCAGCCTCAAGCTGGCGCTGGCAGCCCAGCACGCCCTCGACAGCGGCGAGATCGTCGACGTCGCCTCGTTCACTGGAGAACCAACCACCACTCAGGAGGTACCGAAATGACCCGCCGCATGACGGTCGGCCAGGCACTGGTGCGCTTTTTGGCAGCCCAGCACAGCGAACTAGACGGCCAGCGCCAGCGGCTCATCGCCGGGGTCTGGGGCATCTTCGGGCACGGCAACGTCGCCGGCCTGGGCCAGGCGCTGCACGAGCTGGGCAACGAGGTAGAGATGCCCTTCTACCGGCCCCAGAACGAGCAGGGGCAGGTTCACCTGGCGGCGGCCTACGCCCGTCATCACAACCGGCTCTCGACCTTCGCCTGCACCGCTTCGGTTGGGCCCGGCTCGAGCAACATGGTGACCGGAGCGGCGCTGGCTACCGTCAACCGCCTGCCGGTGCTGCTGCTGCCCTCGGACTTCTTCGCCAACCGCATCCCCGATCCGGTGCTGCAGCAGGTCGAGCACCCGACCGAGCACGACCTCAGCGTCAACGACATCTTCCGGCCTGTGAGCCGTTTCTACAGCCGCATCTCGAGGCCCGAGCAGCTGCTGCACGCGCTGCCCGAGGCCATGCGGGTGCTCACCGATCCCGCCGAGACAGGCGCGGTGGTCCTGTCGCTGCCGGAAGACGTGCAGGCAGAGGCCTTCGACTGGCCCGAGGAGATGTTCGAACCGAGGGTGTGGCGGGTGCGGCGGCCGGTGCCGGAAGCGGCCCTGATCCGAGAAGCAGCCCAGCTGCTCCGCGACGCTGAGGCGCCTTTAATCGTGGCGGGCGGCGGGGTCAAGTACAGCCAGGCGAGTGCGGCCCTTGCTGCGTTCGCCGAGGCTCAAGGCATCCCGGTGAGTGAAACACAGGCAGGCCGCGGGGCCATCCCCTGGGACCACCCCATGAACGTGGGCGCGGTCGGCGCCATCGGCGGGACCGCCGCCAACCAGCTCGCTGCGGAGGCGGACGTGGTGCTGGCCGTCGGTACCCGGCTGGGCGACTTCGTGACCGGCTCCAAGACCACCTTCCGCCCAGACGCGAGCATCATCGGCCTCAACGTTTCGCCCATGGACGCCCACAAGCTGTTCGCCCTGCCGCTGGTGGCAGATGCCCTGCTCGGCCTGGAGGCGCTCGCGGGCGCCCTTCGCGGTGCGGGAAGCGGCGCCCGGCGTGACGACCGCATCGCCGACCTCAAGCGCGAATGGGACGGCATCGTCGACGAGATCGTGGCGGTCGAAGAGCCCAGCAACCTGGCCCAGGGCGAGGTGATCGGCATGGTCAACCGCGCCTTCGGCGGCGACGCCACCATGATCTGCGCTGCTGGCAGCATGCCCGGCGACCTGGTCAAGCTGTGGCGGCCCAGCGACCCGCTCGCCTACCACGTCGAATACGGCTACTCCTGTATGGGTTACGAGATCCCTGCGGGTATCGGGGTGGCGATGGCCGACCCGGGGCGCCAGGTGGTGGTGATGATCGGCGACGGCAGCTATCTGATGATGAACAGCGAGATCGTCACAGCCTCGGTCGAGGGGGTCAGCTTCACCGTCGTGCTGGTCGACAACCACGGCTTCCAGAGCATCCACGGACTCCAGCGCAGCACCGGCACCCCCCACTTCGGCCTCGAGCTGCGCTACCGCGACGACCGCGGCGAACTCGGTGGCGACTACGTGCCGGTCGACTACGCGGCCCACGCCCGGGCGATGGGCGCCCACGCGATTCATTGCACGACCGAAGCCGAGCTGCAGGCGGCCCTCGCAGAGGCCAAGGGGCGGACCGGCGTCAACGTGATCGTGGTCTCCGTCGACCCGGAGAAACGGGTGGGCGGCTACGCCTTCGGTGGCTGGTGGGACGTGCCCATCGCCGAGGCGACCGAGCTCGAGAGCGTGCGGGCGGCCCGCGACCGTTACCACCAGGAGCGAAAGAAACGGGTGCTGTTCAAGTGAGCCATGAGGTTGGCATGGCCGTCGTCGGCGCCGGCCGTATCGGCGCCCTGCACGCGCGCAACATCGCGGGCGCAGTGGATGGCGCCGTTCTGGTAGCGGCGGTCGACGCCATCCCGGAAGCGGCCCAGCGGGTGGCGGTCGGGGGCGCTTACGCCACCTCCGATCTGAACGAGGTGCTCGCCGACCCGGCCGTAGAGGCGGTCCTGATCGCCTCACCCACCCCGCTCCACGCTGAACAGATCGCCGCCGCAGCTGCCGCTGAGAAGGCGATCTTCTGCGAGAAACCGGTGGCGCTCGAACTCGGGGCGACCCTGACCGCCCTCGACACCGTGCGGGCGGCGGGCGTCCCCTTTCAGATCGGTTTCAACCGCCGCTACGATCCGGGCTACGCGGAGGTCGCCCGGGCGGTGCACGCCGGGGAGCTGGGCCAGGTCGAGATGGTGCGCAGCCAGTCGACCGACCCCGCTACACCGCCAGAGAGCTACGTGGCGATGTCCGGCGGGATCTTCCGCGACTCGGTCATCCACGACATCGACATAGCCCGCTTCGTCGCCGGCGACGTAGCCCGGGTCACGGCCCTGGGGAGGGTGCTGGTCGAGCCCTACATTGGCAACCACGATGACGTCGACACCAGTATCGTCACCCTCGAGTTCACCTCGGGGGCGCTCGGGGTGCTTCAGAACAGCCGTCGCACCGTATACGGCCACGACCTGCGGCTCGAGGTCCACGGCGAGCGTGGCAAGCTGGTGTCCGAGGTGGAGCCCTCGACGGCGGTGAGGCGCTATGGGATCGGAGGCGTCACCTCCGACTACGTCACCGACTTCATGGAGCGGTTTCGCGACGCCTACCGCCTCGAGCTGCAGGCCTTCGTCGAGGCAGTCCGGGCAGGAACCCCCCCGTCCCCGGGTCCGGAAGCGGCGGCCGAAAGCCTGCGGGTGGCACTGGCCGCCGGCCGCAGCCTGCGCGAAGGGCGCCCTGTCGAGGTGGCGGAGATTACAGCATGAGGATCGGCAACGCGCCCTGTTCCTGGGGCACCATCGAGAACACCGAAGGGGTACGCGTCGGCTACACCCGGATGCTCGACGAAGTGGCCGAGACCGGCTACGCCGGCACCGAGCTGGGCGACTGGGGGTTCATGCCCAGCGAACCCGAACGTCTGGCAGCGGAGCTGGCTTCACGGCGCCTCGAGATGATCGGCTCCTGGGTGACCGTCCGGCTCTACGATCAGAGCTATCACCAGGCCGGGATAGAACGGGCGCTGAAGGTTGCCCGGCTGCTGGTCGAGGTGGGCGGCCCCGAAATGATCATCAACATCGGCGACGATCACGGCACCGTCGAGGCTCGGCACTACCACACGGGCCGCATCGGCCCGGAGCATGGGCTCGATGAGGCGGGCTGGGAGATCTACGTGACCGGCGCGGAACGCGTAGCGGAGGCGGTGAAGCGCGAAACGGGCCTGCGGTCGGCGCTGCACCCGCACGGCTCCACCCACGTCGAGACCCCCGCCGAGATCGAACGGTTTCTGCAGCTCGCCGATCCCGACCTCCTGGGAATCTGCTTCGACACCGGCCACTACGCACTCGGCGGCGGCGACGCGGCCACCGGGGTCACCCGTTTGGGCGACCGCATCCGGCTGGTCCATTTCAAGGACTTCGACCCCGACGTGCTCGAACGGGGCAAGTCCGATGGCTGGCACTACCATCAGTTGGTGGGCGCCGGGGTATTCAGTGAGCTGGGCCGGGGCGTGGTCGACTTCCCCGAAGTCCTCGCGGTCCTCGAGCACATCGGCTACCATGGCTGGATCGTGGTCGAACAGGACGTTCTTCCCGGCATGGGCGACCCCAAAGAGAGCGCCCGCCGCAACCGCACGTACCTCGAACGTCTGGGGCTGTAAGGAGGCCGTATGACCGTCACCACCAGCAAGGATCAGCTTCTCAACTTCGTCGCCGGCGAGTGGCGCCGCTCGGGGGCGAGCGAGCAGCTCGACGTGCACAACCCCGCCACCGGCGACACCATCGCCACCGTGCCGCTGAGCGTCGGAGCCGAGGTCGACGAGGCCGTGGCCGCCGCCATGAAGGCCTGGCCCGAGTGGCGCGACACCCCGGTGGTCGACCGGATCCAGCCGCTGTTCAGGCTCAAACGGCTGCTCGAGGAGAACCTCGACGAGCTGGCCCGTACCATCACCAACGAGGCCGGCAAGACCTTCGGCGAGTCGAAGGGCGAGTTGCAACGCGGCATCGAGAACGTCGAGGTCGCCTGCGGCATGCCGATGATGATGCAGGGCTACAACAACGAGGACATCGCCAGAGGCATCGACGAGCATATGCTCCGCCAGCCGCTGGGGGTCGTGGCGGCCATCACGCCCTTCAACTTCCCGGGCATGATCCCGCTGTGGTTCCTGCCCTACGCGGTCGCCGCCGGCAACTGCTTCCTGCACAAACCGAGCGAGAAGGTGCCGATGACCACCCAGCTGCTGTTCCGGCTGCTCCATGAGGCCGGCTTCCCCCCCGGCGTGGTGGGCCTGGTCAACGGCGGCAAGGAGACGGTCGACGCCATCCTCGATCACCCCGACGTGCGGGCCATCAGCTTCGTCGGCTCGACCCCGGTGGCCAAGTACATCTACAGCCGCGCCACCGCCAACGGCAAACGGGCCCAGTGCCAGGGCGGCGCCAAGAACCCCGCCGTGATCCTGCCCGACGCCGACATGGAGATGTCGACCCGCATCCTCGCCGATAGCGCCTTCGGCTGCGCGGGGCAGCGCTGCCTGGCGACCTCGGTGGCAATCACCGTGGGCAGCGCCAAGGGCGAGTTCACCGAGCGCATGCTCGCCGACGCCAGCGGCCGCCAGGTCGGCTACGGCCTGAATGAGGGCGTGGCCATGGGACCGGTCATCAGCGCCGACAGCAAGACGCGCATCGAGGGACTGGTCGACCAGGGCGTGTCCGAAGGCGCGAACCTGCTGATCGACGGCCGTGGCCAAGAGGTGGACGGCTTCCGCGACGGCTACTTCGTCCACCCCACGGTGCTCGCCGACGTCGACCCCACCAGCGACATCGCCGGCACCGAGATCTTCGGGCCGGTGCTGTCGCTGATGCACGCCGAAACCATCGACGACGCCATCGCGATCGTGAATGATCGGCCCTTCGGCAACCAAGCCTGCCTGTTCACCGGCTCCGGTTCGGCCGCCAGGGCCTTCCGGCATCAGGTCCGGGCCGGCAACATCGGCATCAACCTAGGGGTCGCCGCGCCGATGGCGTTCTTCCCCTTCAGCGGCTGGAAGGAGAGCTTCTTCGGCGACCTCCATGCCCAGGGCCGCCACGGTGTCGAGTTCTTCACCGAGACCAAAGTGGTGGTCGAACGGTGGCCCAGCGAGTGGAGCCGCAAGTTCTAGTAGCGCCGAATTTCGAGGTGAATGTGCGGGGCGGGACAACCGTCACTCCGCCCCGCACGCGCAGCAGCGGGATAGCTGAACCATGACCCAGACACCCAGCTTCGACATCCTCACCATGGGCCGCTCGTCCATCGATCTGTACTCCAACGACATCGGGGCGCCTTTCGCAAAGATCCAGAGCTTCGCCGCCTATGTGGGCGGCAGCCCCACCAACATCGCGGTAGGCTGCCGCCGGCTGGGACTCGAGGCGGCGCTCCTCACCGCGGTGGGCGCCGACAAGGTGGGCGATTTTATCGTCCATTTTTTGGAGCAGGAGGGGGTTGCTACCGAGTTCATCCCCACCAAGGCGGGCGCGCGCAGCAGCGCGGTGCTGCTGGGCATCGAGGAGAACGCCTTCCCGCTGGTCTTCTACCGCGACAACGCCGCCGACATCCAGCTCACCATCGACGACGTGCTGGCCTCCCCCATCGACCGCTGCCGGTCGTTCGAGTTCTCCGGCACCGGCCTCAGCAAGGAGCCGTCGCGGAGCGCCACCCTGTTCGCGGCCGAGCGCGCCAGCCAACGCGGCGCGACGGTGTTCCTCGACCTCGACTTCCGGGCCGATCAGTGGCACGACCCGCGGGCCTTCGGCGTCACCGTGCGTGCCGCCCTGAAACACGTGACCGTGGCCATCGGAACCGAAGAGGAGATCAACGCCGCCATGCTGCGCGACCCGGCCGACCTGGTGATTCGCGATCAGCAGATCAGCGCCCCGGAGATCCGCGGCGACCTCGACGCCAACATCGGCACCATGTTGGACATAGCGGCGCTCGAGGCGCTGGTGGTCAAACGCGGTCCGCAGGGGGCCACCGTGCACCTGGCCTCGGGCGAGGTGGTCGAGGTGCCGGGCTTCCCGGTCGAGGTGATGAATATCCTCGGCGCCGGCGACGCCTTCGCGGCCGGCTTCATCTACGGCCGTCTCAAGGGCTGGGATTGGTACCGCTCGGCCCGCATGGGCAACGCCTGCGGCGCCATCGTAGTAACCCGCCACGGCTGCGCCAACTTCATGGGCTACGAAGACGAGGTTCTGGCCTTCGCGGAGTCCCAGGGGGGCCTCTGATGTTGTATGTGTGCGGCGGCCGACCTCTCTCGCTACCAGAGAGCTGCCCCCAACGTCACCCCCAGACAGCCCCCGAGATACTCAGGCAAGGTCCAGCCGGCAGGCGTATACTGTGGGCACACTGCAAGCTGATTTGATCGTCAGACCGACCATCGCCTACGTGGCCGCCCACCTGCCGAGCTACTACGCGCAGGAGCAGCGGGTGTTTGCGCGCTCGCTCGAGGGACTCGAGCAGCTGGCGAGCACGCTAGAGTTCGACCTGTTCGTCGCGGGCGACCCCGTGACCGGTCGCGGGGAGGCCGAGCTGGCCGCCGCCTGCGCCGAGGCCGAAGCGGATTTCGTCCTTCTGCAGCACGGCAGCTTTGCCATGGGGGATACCGTGCTCCCCTTTGCCGATCGCGACCTGCGCCTGGGCCTGTGGGCGACGGCGGAACCGACCAAGGAAGGTCCGATCCTGCTCAACAACTTCGTGTCGATGAACCTCGCGGCGGGCATCCTCGGTCGCTATTTGGGGCCACGGCCGTTCAAGTGGTTCTACGGCGATGTCGAGGACCCCTGGTTCGGACCCAGGCTGGCGCCGACTGTGCGGGCACTACGGGGGCTGATCCGACTCTCGCAGGCCCGGATCGGACTGGTGGGCGGCCTGGCACCGACCTTCTTCAACCTCACCTGCGACGAGCGCGCCTTGCGTGAGCGCCTCGGCACCGAGGTGAGCGCTCACGAACTGGGCGAGCTGTACGCCGGCGCCCAGGCCGCCGCTCCGGCCGAAGTGGACAGCGTCGTCGCCGAGCTGCACGAAGCGGCTCGTGGACGGGTCGAGGTGAGCCCCGAAGACATGCGCACGAGCGCCCGAATCTACCTGGCGCTGCGGGCACTGGCCACCGCGCACGGCTACCACGCCCTGGCGGTGAGCGACTGGCCCGGTTTCCAGAGCGAACTGGCCATCCACCCCGGCCTGGCGTTCTCCTGGCTGGACGAGCACGACGGGATCCCGGTCGCCTCCGAAGGGGACGTGTTAGGGGCCGCCACCATGCTGCTGAGCAACGAGGTAAGCGGCGGCCCATCGATGCTGCTCGACATGAACGACCTCGACGCCGAACGCGAGGCGGTGCTGATGTGGCACTGCGGTGGCAGCCCGGTGTCGTTCGCCGACGAGGATGGGGTGAGCTGGAAAAACCACTCCACACTGGGGCGCAAAGACCCTGACGCCCGCGCGATGGGGGCGGTGGCCGACCTGCGCTTTCGTCCTCAGCAGGCAACGGTGCTGCGGCTGGCGGCAGACGGCAGCCAGCTCCTGGCGCTCGACGCCCGAATCATCGATAGCCCCCACGCCGGCTACCATGGCAGCCGGGGCTGGGTGGCGGAGTTTGCAGATGGCGACAAACAACTATCGCTCGCCGATCTGGTGAACACCGTGATGGTCGAAGGGATCGACCACCATTTCATTCTCGGCAGCGGTCACCACGGCGGCGCCCTCCGAGAATTCGGAGCCTGGGCGGGCGTGACCATGATCGCACCGGTTCCTTACCAGGACCACCTCCAGCTCGGCAGCGCCCCCGAATCCCGATAGCCGTCGACACGCACCCCAGATGGTGGGCGACAATGGACGTTCAGTGAAGGTTCAAGACTTCAGCGCACGAGACCACGCCCCATGCTGAACGCCTGGTTCGCCTCTCTTGTCGGGGGAACAGGCTATCTGGGACTGACGCTCTACGTTCTGTTTGGGCTCGGCATGCTCTGCGCCGACAGCGCCGTCTCGACCGGCAGTCTCCTGAACCTGGCCATCATCGTGGGCTATGTTGGGGTCTTTGCCGTCGTGTGGTTCGTGGCGCCGCCGAACCCCCTGGTCAAGGCGCTCTCCGAGCTGGGAGCGGTCGCCCTGTTCCTGCTCGAAATGCTCATCGTGACGGCGTTTGGCGCCCTGGTGTATCTGTTCGACGGACGCGTCGCTCCCTTGGGCTGCTGACGGTCGCCGCCACCTAGTCGAGCCCTGCCAGCTCCCGGACCATCAGGTAGATCGCGGACCAGTCCAGCCCCCCGCGGCCGGCATCGAGAGCTTGCTGGTAGGGACCCTGCGCCGCCTGGCCGACCGCGAGGGGGACCTGCAACTCGGCGCCCAGCTCGAGGGCCAGACGCAGATCCTTGGCGGCCAGCGCCACCATGAAGCCGGGGGTGAGATCGCCGGCCAGGGCCTTGGCCGGGTAGGTGGTCTGCATGTGCCCCTGTCCCGCGGCGGTCCCCGACAGCACCTCGATGGTCAGCGGCACCTCGAGTCCCGAGGCTTCGGCCAGGGTCAGCGCTTCGGCCGTCAGCACGTTGAGCCCGATCGACATGAAGTTGTTGACGATCTTCAGGCGCGCCCCCATGCCCGGGCCGCCACAGTCGACGATGGGGTCGCCGAGCAGCGCCAGCAGCGGCCGTGCCCGCTCGAGGTCGTCGGGCTCGCCGCCCGCCATGATCAGCAGCTCGCCACTGTGCGCGTGGGCCGAGCTGCGGCCGACCGGGGCGTCGATCATGGCGATGGATCGCGCCGCCAAATCGGCCCGCAGCCGATCGCACTCTCCCGGGTGGATCGTCGACATATCGATGACCAGCGTCTCGGAGGTCATCCCCTCGACAGCGCCGCCAGGATCGAACAGCGCGCTGCGTATGTCGGCGCCCGTGGGTAGCATGGTGAACACGAAGGTCGCGCCCTGCGCCGCCTCGGCGGCCGAAGCGGTCACGGTGCCGCCGTGGCGGCGGTGCTGAGCCAAGGCCTCTGGGTTGAGGTCGAAACCGGCCACCGTGTGGCCGCCTCGCAGCAGGTTTCGAGCCATCGGCAGGCCCATGGTGCCGAGCCCGATGAATGCGATTTCTGCCATCAGTCGATCTCCTTTCGAGGTTGCTCTTGGGGTTTATTCTCGGGGGCAGGGTCTTTGGGGACCAGCAGCCATAGACACAGGGCGCCGACTAGCGCAACCGCGGCCACAGTCAGGAAGTAGGCGGGAAAGCCGCCCGCCCCGGTGATGATGAAGCCGCCGGCAAAGAGAATAGTGGCCTCGCCGACGCCCTGGCCGGTGGCGGCCGCTCCTGCCATCAGACCCCACAGGGCTGCACCGACCCGTTCCATGCGGAAGACCGACAGCGAGGAGGCCGCCATCGAGGAGAGCGCCATCGCGCCGGTGTAGCCGATCGCCGCTGCCAGCAGCGTCTGGGTCAGGGCCAGGGGTAGCAGGAACAGCGCCATCCCGACCATGGTGATCATGATGGTCAGGCGGTGGCCTAGCCGCCGCGAGACCAGTGGGGTGGCCAGCGCTGCCCCGCCCGCGATCAGCAGCGCCACCCCGACGATGAGGCCGATCCGGGAGGTCCCGGCGCCGAGACCGATATCGAGATAGACGTTGAAAAAACCGAGCAGTCCGACCTCGGCGCTGAGCCGCATCATGTCGACGACCACCAACGGCAGGATGATGCCGTAGGGAATGGCTCGGGACAAGTTTCGGGGCTGCTGGTCGCGATTCTGGGTGTCGCGATTCGGGGTGTCGCGATCTGGGGTTTTGCGCTCCGCCTCGCCGGCGCGGAGCATAGCCAGCAGCGCCGGCAGGTAGAGCAGCGCCGCCAGTAGCAGGGCGTCCCGGTAGGGACCCACCGCCGCCGGGCTCAGCCCCCGGGCGTCGGCTAGCAGTCCGGGCAACCAACCGCCGATCAGGCTGCCGACGAAACCCGCCAGCGGCAGCAGCGCCGTGCGCAAGGAAAACGCGTGGCTGCGCACCTCGGGGTCGGTTACCCCCATCAGGTACATGCTGCTGTTGACCCAGTAGAACGGACCGCCGACGAAAGCGATCATGAAGGTGACTACCAGCCACACGCTGCGCGCGCCCTCGGGTACGAATTCGGCCAGCGGTAGCAGGCCGAAGCCCACCAGGTAGAGAATGACGGCAACCACCATGGGACGGCGACTCCCCCAGCGGTTCCCGAGACGGCTGGCCGGCAGACTAAGGACGATAAAGGCGACCTGACCGGCGGCGTTCAGGGCGCCGATGAAACGGGGGTCGTAGCCGAGGCGCAGCAGGTAGAGGTTGAACAGCACCACGAACATGCCGAAATAGCTGATGCCGATGGCTGCTGGCACCACCATGAACAGGCGGGTGTTGCGATTGAAGCGTCGAAGCACCCGCCAGTAGCCGATCATGCCTCGGGTTCGACCCCCTGGAACAGGATCACGGCGGCGTCGGTCGCGGCCAGCTGCAGCGCAACGTTGGCTTCCGAGCCGGACTCGAGCGGCACCGGTGCGCCGCTGAACGGATCGAAGGCGGACGCCGCCCGCAACCCGGAGAGGCCCACGGTGAGCGCGGTATCGACCACCCCTTCGTTGGTGACGATGACGGCGCGCTCGCCGTCTCGTTCGAGCAGGTGGGCGTCGATATGGCTCGCTAGGTAGTCGCCGTCGGCGGCCTCGAGACGGAGCGGCGGGTGCACCCCGCAGCGCCGCATCAGATTGGCGAAGAGGCGGAAGGTGCCGGGGTCGCGCAGTTCCCAGGCGGCGATGTCGAGGTGGGTGGCGAACAGGATGGCGCGGCCGTCTCCGTGGCGGCGTTCGACGATCGCCGGCTCGCCATCTGCGAAGCGGGCCAGCACCTCCACGTCGGCGGCCAGCTCGAAGCCCTGGCGGTGCCAGTAGCCGTCGAGCCACGGTCCCGCTACCCCCGCGAACAGCTCCGAACCGGATTCGACCGCGATGCGGGTGGCTTCGTGCGGCTCTTTGAACACCTCGAGACGGGTCTCGCGGGCGCCGAAGAGGGCGTCGAGGCCGGCGCCGGGGCGATCGTTCCAGGCCCAGCCTCGTTCGTCGAGATGCCCCAGCTTGGCGAAGCCGACGACGGTTCCACCGCCGGCGACGAAGGCTTCAAGCTGTTGGGCGTGCGCTCGGGGCATGTGCATGGCGAACGGCAGCAGGATCACCTTATAGTCGGCCGTCGGGCCGCCTACAAAGCGGGGATCGACGAACTCGATCGGTAGCCCCTGGCGCCACAGGGCGGTGTGAAGGCCGCGCAGGGCCCCGTAGAGAAAGCGTTCGTTGGCCTGCCCGTCGATGAGGCTTACATTTTCGTGCGAGTGGTAGAGGGCTACCTGGGCCTGGGCGGGCAGGGCGTCGAGCAAGAAGTCCTGGTGCTCGAGAATCACCCGGTTTACCTCGGCGGCGGCGTGGTAGCGCTCGGTGGGACGGCCGTGAAAATCGACCAGCCCGCCCCAATGCAGGGGGATGAAATTCCAGTCCCGGTACCCCTGGTAGAGCATGCATTTGGCACCGTGCCCGAGACAGAACAGGCTGAAGCGCTTGATGTCGAGGGCGGTGGTGTGCACGTTGGGTCCCGCCGAGAAGCCGCCCAACGGACCGCTCTCGAGCTCGGGAATCCACATGGTCCGGTCGTTGTGATGCGCCACCGAGTAGGCGAAGTCGAGGAACCACGAGGCGTGCTCGGGATCGTTGCGGTAGTTGTTCTCCGACGGGTAGATGTCGTGCCCGATGATGTCGGGGATGCCGCCGACATCCCAGTGGTTGGGCTCTTTGCGGGCGCCGAGATCGGGCCGCATGCAGTCGTAGAGGTTGTGCATGGTCAGCTGCTCGGCATCGAAGGCCTTGATGAGGTCGTGCTGGTACTGCAGATAGTCGTTCAAGCTGTCGTGGACGAAGCGGCGGAAGTCGAGCCAGGCGGTGCCGTTACCCCACTCGGCAGGCATCGAGCGGGGCGGTTGAAGCTGATGCCAGCCGTAGTAGCGGTAGTGGGTCGGATCCCAGGTCCAGGCGTGGTTGAGCGCGTCGATGTCGCCGTATTTGGCTTCGAGCCAGGTCCGAAAGGCCTCGGCGCAATGGTCGCAGTAGCAGTAGTAGCCGTAGCGGCGCGGTTGCGCGTGTTCGGCGCCGGTAAAGGCGCTGT
Source organism: Trueperaceae bacterium (assembly GCA_963662295.1). GTDB lineage: Bacteria > Deinococcota > Deinococci > Deinococcales > Trueperaceae. The sequence continues at coordinate 949,506 of OY759346.1, read as the reverse complement.
TGTGACCGATCTGGTTGTCGAGCTGCCAGCAGTAGAGGGCCGGCATATCGCCGTAGCGCTCGAGCAGCAGGGTGAGATAGCGGCGCAGCTCGCGGCGCAGGCCCGGGTTGTTGACACAGGCCCAGCCCGCCACGGTGTTGGTGGGGTAGGGCACCCCTTCGCGGGAGATCCGCTGCAGGTCGGGGTAGGGCTCGAGCATCCAGATCGGCGGTTTGCAGGAGCCGGTGCCGAGAACGATGTCGAAGTCGTGCTTGTCGGCAAGCTCGAAGGTGCGGTCGAGCCAGTCCCACTCGGGCTGGCCGCGCCGCGGTTCGATGTAGTCCCAGGAGGTGATCAGTTCGGCGGTGCGGATCATGTTCAGTCCGGCCGCGCGCATCGCCACCAGATCCCGTTCCCAGTCCTCGGGATCGTGGGCCGGCGGGTAGTAGCTCGAGCCGAGCGGGAAGCGAGTTGGGCGGATCTTCATGCGTAGCCCCTTCCAAACGGGCCGACCGCAGACGGCGCCGTTGGTGCGAAGTGGTGGTTGAACGGGTAGGGGTATGATGGCACGAGTTTTCAACGAGCGTCAACGAAACCTGCTCGGAGACGGGAGCGATGGCAATGACCGCACTTCTCGAGGGCAAGATCGCGGTGGTCACCGGCGCCGCCAGCGGCAACGGTCGCGCCATCGCGCGGGCGTACGCGCGTCATGGGGCCGACGTGATCCTCGCCGATATCCGCGAAGACCCTCGCGAAGGGGGAGCGACCACCGAGGCGCTGATTCGCCAGGAGAGCGGGACCCACGTCGCCTTCGTGACCTGCGACGTCACGGACGTCGGAGCGCTGGAGGCCGCCGTTGAGGCTGCCGAGGACTTTGGCGGCATCGATGTCATGGTCAACAACGCCGGCATCCTCACCAAACAGAGCGTGCTCGAGGCGACCGAAGACAGCTTTGACACGATGATGTCGGTGAACGTCAAGAGCGTCTACTTCGGCACCCAGGCCGCCGCCCGGCGGATGGCGCCGCGTGGCAGCGGCGCCATCATCAACCTGTCGAGCATCGCCGGCATGCGCGGAACCGGCGGCTACGCCGCCTACTGCACCTCGAAGGGTGCGGTCCGGCACATGACCTACGCGCTGGCCGACGAGCTGGGTGCCAAAGGAATCCGGGTCAACGCCCTCCACCCAGGCATCATCGAGACGCAGATGAACATCGAGGACGATCCGCTGATCGGCACCGACAGCGGCGACCAGTACCTCGACCTGATCCCGTTGCGACGCTGGGGTCAACCCGGCGAGGTTGCGGATGCGGCGGTATACCTCGCCAGCGACCTGTCGAGCTACGTCAATGGGGCCTCGCTGGTGGTCGACGGGGGCTATCTGCGAATCTAGTGCTCAGTGTCGGTATAGTGTCATAACATTCCGGCTAGCTGTTTCCAGGCACCGTGGGCTGCCGACCCGCGGGAGCTTGCAGTCCAGGAGGTGAAGGATGTCCCTCGCCAGCTCGGTTGATTTTCCGGTCATTCCAGAGGCCGAGCGCCGGCGCCTGCTCGAGCCGCCGAGCGGCCCCGTGCGGATGGTCCTCGACACCGACGCTCACAACGAGATCGACGATCAGTACGCCATCGCCTGGGCGCTGCTGTCGCAGGATGTCCTCGAGATCGAAGGCATCTACGCCGCGCCCTACTCGCACGCCGAACGCGGTGAGCGGATTCGCCTCGCGGCGGACCTGAGGCGCCGCGGAGAGCCACTAATCGGAATGCCGAACCCCGAACACCACGCTGCCCTGCTGGATCGCTATGAGGACGCCGGGATCGACCCTTTTGAGATCGAATTCGACGCCCACGACGTTGGCATGGAGAAGAGCTACCAGGAGATCCTGACGGTCTACGACAAGCTCGCTATGGACCCCGGCGAGCAGGTCTTCCGGGGATCGCCCGAGGTCTTGACCAACCCCGACGAGCCGGTGGACAGCCCGGCCGCCCGCCACCTGGTCGCCAGGGCCTTGGCCGACGACGAGCGCCCGCTCTATGTGGCCGCCATCGGCGCGCTGACCAACGTGGTGTCGGCGCTGCTGCTCGAACCCGAGATCGCCCGCCGGATCGTGGTCCTGTGGACCGCCGGCTACCCGAGCACGGTGCGGCAGCCCAACGCCTCGTTCAACATGGACCAGGACATGATCGCCTCGAAGGTGCTGGTCGACTCCGGGGTGCCACTGGTCTACCTGCCCGGCCACCACATCGGCGCCCAGCTCAGCCTGTCGCTTCCGGAGATGGAGGCCTGGGTCAAGGGGCGCGGGGCCATGGGCGACTACCTGTACCGGCTCTACACCCACAACCCCATCCAGCGCCAGCGGGGCATCGTCGACCACTACGCCCGCAGCTGGGTGATCTGGGATCTGATCAACATCGCCTGGCTGCTCGAGCCCGCCTGGGTGCCCTCCGACCTGGTGGTCACCCCCGTTCTCCAAAACGACACCATCTGGTATCCGGGACCCCCCGATAGACACCTGATGCGCGAAGCCTTCGACATCGATCGCGACGCCATCTTCAGGGATCTGTTCACGAAGCTCGAAGGCGCTGCATGAGGCCCTGCGAGCGGGCATGGGGTACATTCGAAATTGCCGATGAGGTTGGGGTATTTGGCAGCTTGACAGGGTTCGAAACGCTATGACATCATACCGGTACTCACAGCATCGCTTTCGTCGATACGCAGGGGTCCAAACACCCATTCCGGCTGCCTCTGACCATCGCCGTCGCAGGTCACCGAGCCATTCCCCGCAGGGAGCCGCGTTGCCATGACCGAACTCGAACTAAGCAAGCTGGTCAAACGCTTCGGGGAGGTCACGGCCGTAAACGGCATTTCGCTGACCGTGAAGGCGGGAAGCCTGGTGGCGCTGCTCGGACCCTCCGGCTGCGGCAAGACCACCACCTTGCGCATGATCGCCGGCCTCGAGCAGCCCAGCGACGGCGACATCACCTTCAGCGGCGAGTCGGTGCTTCACATCCCCCCCGACAAGCGCAACATCGGCATGGTATTTCAGCGCTACGTGCTGTTCCCGCACATGAACGTCGCAGGCAACGTCGGCTTCGGCCTGCGGATGCGCGGCGTCGCCAAAGACGAGATCCAGCGCCGAGTTGCAGAGGTTCTCGATATCGTCCAGCTCACCGGCTTCGAGAAGCGCTTCCCGAGCCAGCTTTCGGGCGGCCAGCAGCAGCGCGTGGCCATCGCCCGCACCGTGATCACCAACCCGGTGGTGATGCTGATGGACGAACCGCTGTCGAACCTCGACGCCAAGCTCCGCGAGGAGATGCGCGCCTTCATAACCGATTTGCAGAAGCGCCTCCAGATCACCACCCTGTTCGTCACCCACGATCAGGTCGAGGCGATCGAGCTGGCCGACCACATCGGCGTGATGTTCGACGGCGAGTTGGTGCAGTTCGGCACCCCCGAAGAGATCTTCAACCGCCCCCGGAACGCCAGCATCGCCGATTTCATGGGCGCCACCAACCTGATCCCGGGAACGCTCGAGAGCAGCACCCAGGGGGAGAGCCGGCTGGCTACTCCGGTAACCACCCTCCGCGTTTTGCAGCAACCCCAGCAGGCGGTCGGGGCCGAGGTGGTGGCCACCATTCGGCCCGAACACATCGATCTGTTTCTCGTGGCCGAAGACCCCGGCAGCGGCGACAACCGTTTCCGCGCCACCATCGCCAGCGCCGTCTACTACGGCGGCACCGTCAACTATCGTGTTCAGGCGAGCGGCGTCGACCTCCAGGTCAAGGATCGTTCGACCCATCGCTACGACCAAGGGGAGGAGGTGATCGTCCAGCTCCGGCCCGAGCATCTCTGGGTCTTCCCCGATGCCGACTCACTGTCGGCATGACCACTGGGTACGACTCGCCGTCTCGCGACGAAATGCCGCAACTCGCACTATCTTGCTCCGACCGGCCCCCGCCGCGTCGAGCGTGTATTCGGAAAGGAAACAACATGCGAAAAACCGTTTGGTTATTCACACTGCTGATGGCCATCGGCCTCCTGTTCGGCACGGCCCAGGCCCAGCCGGAAGGTGACGCCGACGCCGAGTCCTTCCGCCAGGCCTTCCTGGCCGGTGAACTCTCCTGGGACGACGTGCTCGCTCGGGCCGCCGCCGAGGGTGAAGTGAACTGGTTCCACTGGGGCGGCAGCGACGAGCTGAACACCTGGATCGACACCGTGGCGGTGCCCGAATTGGCCGCGCTTGGGGTGGATCTGCAGACCTCACGTATCCCCAACACCCGTGACGCAGTCGACCTGGTGCTGGCCGACGCGGCAGCCGGCCGTGGGATCGGCCAGGGTGCGGTCGACGCCATCTGGATCAACGGTGAGAACTTCCTGACGCTGAAGCGCCAAGGCCTCAACTTCGGGTCCTTTGCCGGCATGCTGCCCAACTCGCAGTACTTCTTCCTCGACGCCAGCGATCCCCGCTCCGGGGCCAACCTCACCGACTTCGGCCTCGCCAACAACATGGAAGAGGTTCCCTGGTCGGGCGGTCAGTACCTCTGCTACATCGACACCGCCCGCCTGAGCCGCGAAGACGCGCCCACGAACTATGCCGAGCTCGAGGCCTGGGTGCGTAGCGATCCCGGCCGCTTCACCTACATTCGGCCGCCGCACTTCAACGGCAACACCTTCGTGCAGGAAGTGCACTACGGCCTCAACCCCGAAGGTTCGCCCGCGCCCTTCGCGATGACCGCCGACGAGCTCGGCCCCGAGGAGAGTACCTGCGCCTGGTCACCCCCGGCTTCGAGTTCCTCCGGCGCATCGAGCCCTTCCTGCTCGGTGGCGGCGGCGCAGACGGCCAGCGCGGCTCGCCGATCTACCCCGAGGACGACAACGCCATGGCGGCGCTGTTCGCCAACGGCGAGACCGACATGGCCTGCGAGTTCGGCCTCTCCACCGTCAACACCGCCATCAACAACGGCTCCTACCCTGAATCGGTCGAAAACATCATCTTCCCCGACACGGGCATGATCGCCAACAAGAACTTCATCGGCATCCCGATCAACGCGCCCAACCCGGCCTCGGCGCTGGTGCTAGCCAACTGGTTGGCGAGCCCTGCCAGCCAGATCTCCAAACTGGACAACATCGGCTATGCCCTCGGCGTCGACGTGCCGCTGCTCAGCGCCGATGACCAGGCCACAGCCATCGAGGTCGGCCCCAACCTGCACGGCGTCACCCTCGCTGAGCTCGGCGGCGCCGCCGTCGGCGAATTCAACGCGACGCTGGTCGACGTCACCGAGACGGTGTGGATCGAGTACGTCGAACGGCACTCCTCGGATTCGCTGGCCGATATCGTGAACGAGATCTTCTCCAACCGCTAAGCGACCCGGACTGGGGGTGGGTTTTTTTGCCCACCCCCTCCCTTCAGACCCTTCCAAGAACCCCTATTTGAGCTAATGGCTACTGCCTCACGACCTCAGATCCCCCAATCGCCGCGCTCGGGAGCCTGGCGCGCCTTCCTCAAGCGCTACCGGGTGCCGCTGATGCTGGCGCCCGTGATGATTATCTTTACCTCGCTGTTTCTCGGCTCACTGGTCGTGGCGCTGCTCCAGAGCTTCGGCTACGCGCCGCTCTATCAGGTCAACGAATTCCCGACCCTGCGACACTACAGCAACCTGATCGAGGACCCGGTGTTCTGGCAGTCGGTCGGGCTGACCTTCTATTACGCCATCGTGCCCACGATCGTCGGCACCGCCTTCAGCGTCTACCTGGCGCTGTTGCTGCGGCGGCGCTTTCGCGGCAAGGTGCTGTTCGGCTATATCTACAAGCTGCCCCTGATGATCCCCTACCTGGTGGGGGTGGCGCTGACCATCCTGCTATTCGCCAACGGCGGCCTCATCGCACGGGCGCTCTTTCAGATCGGCCTGATCGAGCGTACCGGCGACTTTCCACGGCTACTGCTGAACCACAGCGGCTGGGGCATCATGTTCGTCTACCTGTGGAAACAGATCCCCTTTACCACCCTGATCGTCTACTCGGTGCTGATGGGGCTGGGACCGGAGAGCGAAGAGGCGGCGCTGACGCTCGGTGCGAACCGCTGGCAGAGCCTGTGGAACGTGACCCTGCCGCAGATCATGCCCGGCATCGTATCGGCCACCATCATCGTCTTCGCCTTCAACTTCGGCTCCTTCGAGGTGCCGTTCATCCTGGGCGCCAAGATCTCGCCCTTTACCTTGCCGGTGGAGGCCTGGAGGGCCTTCGACGACGCAGACTATACCCGACGCCTCAGCGCCATGGCTATCGTCATGGTCATCAGCCTGATCTCGAGTATCTTGCTCATCACCTACCTGGGCGTCTACCGCTTATTCGAGCGGAGGCGGGGCCGTGTTTAGACGTCGTCAACGGCAAGGGATCAACCTACAGAACCTCTCCCCCTTCCAGCGCTTCTATCTATGGATCGTGGGGATCGCGGTGCTGGGGCCATTCGTACCGCTGTTGATCGCCTCGTTCTCCTTCCGCTGGACCTGGCCGGACCTGCTGCCCAGCGTGTGGTGGTGGACGGCGCGGCTCACCGCCAGGTCGCCGCGAGGCTGGGACTACGTCCTCTCCCCCGTTTCGAGGGTGCTCGAGTCGACGCTCAATACCGTCGTCATCGCCCTGATCGTGACGGTGGTGTGTACCATCGTGAGCCTGCCCGCCGCCCGGGTCATCGCCCGCGAGAGCTTTCGGGGCAAGAGCCTGATCGAGTTCTACCTGCTGACACCGCTGATCGTGCCCGAGATCGCCGTCGGGCTGGGTATTCTGATCACCTTCATCCAGATCGGTCTGGCCGGCAGCTACCTGGGGATCATCATCGTCCACCTGATACCGACGATCCCCTACATGGTGAGGGTGCTGACCTCCGTCTTCCAGGGGCTGAGTCGCGACTATGAGGAGCAGGCGCAGGTACTCGGCGCCGGCCCGCTGCGCACCCTGTGGCACGTGACCATCCCGATGATAATACCCGGCATCCTCGCCGGCGGCCTGTTCGCCTTTCTGATCTCCTCGAACATCTTCCTGCTCACCTTCTTCATCGGTCGCGGCAAGATCGAAACGCTGCCGACGCTGCTCTTCTCGGAGGTGAGCAGCGGCCGGCTCGACCCCGAAGCGGCGGGCGTCGCACTGATCGTGTCGATCCCCGGCATCATCATGCTGATCCTCACCGAACGCTTCATCAAGGAAGAGGTCTTCGCCCAGGGTTTGGGGGCTAGGGCGCAGTGGCCCTCGAGGACAGCGCGCTGTTTTCGAAGATCTACGGTGGCCTCATCGGGGCCGCTGTCGGCGACGCCCTGGGCGGACCGGTCGAAGGGCTCGACTACCCCGAGATCGAACGCCTTCACGGCCGCGTTGAGCGCATGCTGCCCTACGACAAGGCCCCGTCCGAACACGGTCAATTCACCAACGAGGCGGGCAGCTACACCGACGACACCCGCATCAGCCTGATCCACTGCCAGGCCATCCTGGCGACCGGCGGCGACGTCACCCGCGGCGATCTGGCCCGCGCCATCACCGACTACCACTATCAGAACCCGGGGCGACTCGAGCGCGCCTTCATCGAGGAGTACCACCTCAAGGGCTTCTATGGCGCCCGCAAGCTGCTCTACGGCGGGCAGCCCACCAACGGCGCCATCATGGGCAACACCCCCCTCGGGCTGCTGCACCCGGCCGACCCCAGGGCCGCCCTAGAGGTCGCCTTTGAACTCGCCTACATCACCGACGGCTATGCCAAGGAGTCGTCTGCGATCGCGGCGGCGGCCGTGGCGGGGGCGATGCGTCCTGGGGCCACCCCGAAGGGCCTGATCGACGAGGCCTTCGCGGCCGCCACGTGGTTCCGGCGCGAGGGCCCTTGGTGGCGCGAGACCATCGAGAACTTCGCGTGGGCACGCTTCGAGGGCAGGCCGAACCAGGAGCTTGTCGGCGCCGCACTCGAGATAGCGGAGCGCCACGGCGACGTGTTCGCGGTGCGCAGCGAGTTCTACGACCGGCTGCTGGTGAGCCCGGTCGGGTCCGAAGCCGGCCAGACGCTGGCGGTGGCGCTGGGGATGCTGGTCGCCGCCGACGGCGACTACCGCACCACGGTCTTGGGGGCCGTCAACTACGGGCGCGACAACGACTCCTACGCGGCCGTGGCGGGCGGCATCGCCGGCGCCCTGAACGGCGTCGACGCTATTCCCGAGGAATGGATCGAGGCGGTCCGGGCTGCCAACCCACCACCAGACCTGCGCGACGTGGCACTCGAGCTGACCGAGTTGGCCGCATCCCGACACGGACGCGCCAAGCGCGACCTCGCCGACGTAGAAGGCCTGCTTACCTCGTGAACCTGGACCGCGATGGCTGGCTCCAGGCAGTTGGGCTCGACGCCGGCGAGGTGCCTGCCGCGATCGTACTCGAGGGCACCTGGTGGCACCGCGAGCGCTACCCGCTGCGGCTCGCCTACCTCGACGAGGTGCGCGAACTGGACTTCCCCGACATGTACTGGGGACGCTATCGGGGCACACCCGTGATGTTCTGCTGTGCCTACGGCGCCGCGCGGGCGGTCGAACCGGTTCACGCCTTCGGCATGATGGGTACCCGGGTAGCGATCCAGATCGGTTCCTGTGGGGGCATCCAGCCCGGCCCGACAACTGGGGACATCATGCTGCCCGAGCGAGTGACCATCGGCGAAGGCGCCTCGCAGTACTACGGCGGCAAGGGACAGGTGAGTGCCGACCCGGCGCTGATCGACGAGGCCGAGCGGATCTTTCGGGAACGCGAATTCACCGTCCACCGCGGTGCCCACCTCACTACCTCGGCGCTGTTCGCGCAGCCTCCAGAAAGGGTCGCGGGCTGGCGCCAGCGGGGCCACTTGGCGGTCGACATGGAGACCTCGGCGGTCTTCGCCAGCGCCGCCCATTTCGGCATGCGCGCTGTTTCGCTGCTGTTCGTGTGGGACGAACTCAGCCTGGGCCGGACCTTCCTCGACCAATACAACCCCGACGAATTGGCCCGCCAGGAGCGCGCCAATCGCGTCATTTTCGAGGTTGCCCTCGAGCTTGCCGAGGCGGCCTGATGGGAGTGCCATAGTGAAATACGGCGTGCACCTGGCCATGTGGATGACCAGCTGGCAGGACGACGTGGTGCCCTATCTCGAAAACGCCGCCCGCCTCGGCTTCGACGGCGCCGAACTGTCGCTGCTGGGAATGGATGACGCCAACATCTTTCGCCTGCGCGGAGCGGCCGCCGAGCTGGAGATGGAACTCACCTGCACCACCGGCCTCTCCGAAGACACCGACATCACCAGCGACAACCCAGTGGTGCGGGCTGCCGGGGTGGCCTACCTCGAGTGGGCGATTCGCACCGTGGCGGCGCTGGACAGCTCGCTGCTGACCGGGGTTATCTACGCCCCCTGGGGGGTGCTCAAGCCCGAGCAGCGGGAGCGACGGAGCGCCCTCAGCGCCGAAGCTCTCAAGCGGGTGGCGCCGCTGGCCCGCGAGCTGGGGGTGACCCTCGGCATCGAGGCGATCAACCGCTACGAGACCGACCTGGTGACCACCGCCACCGAAGCGGTGGCCTTGGCCGAGGCGGTCGACGAATCCAACGTCGGGGTGCTGCTCGACAGCTACCACCTGAACATCGAGGAACGAGACATCGGCGCCGCGATCGTAGCGAGCCGCGAGCACCTGGTCCATTTTCACTGTGTCGGCAACGACCGGGGGGCACCCGGCTCGGGGCACATCCCCTGGGGCGGGATCTTCGAAGCCCTTCACGAGATCGACTATCAGGGTTGGCTCACCCTCGAGCTGTTCGTGCAGGCCGGCGAGGCGGTCAGCCCCGACCTGTCCGTGTGGCGGCCTATCGAAGCCGATCCCGATGAAGCCGCCAGCCGCGGGCTGGCCTTCCTGAAAGCGCAGGCGCGATGACCGCCAACGAGGCTCAGACCCTGTTCGAGCAGCTGGCGACGGCCTTTGCGGAAGCCGAGGAGCGCCTGGGTTCTCTCGATGCGGCCGTCGGCGACGGGGATCACGGCGTCGGCATGGCGCGCGGCTTTGCTGCCGCGGCGCTAGCAGCGAGCCAGCTTCCCGGAGACCCGGATGCCTCCGAGGTAGTTCAGGTCGCCGGCCGGGCGCTCATGTCGGCTATCGGCGGCGCCTCAGGCCCGCTCTTCGCCACCCTGTTTCTGGAGGTCGGCAAGGCGCTCGAGGGAGTCGATGACCCAAAACCCGCAGTCGCCGCAGGGCTCGCAAACGCGGTCGAACGCATCCAGCGCTTAGGCAAGGCTGCGCCGGGCGACAAAACCATGCTCGACGCGCTGGTACCCGCCGCGGAGGCCTTTACCGCCACCGCCGGCGACCTGACCAGCGCCCTGCTAGCGGCCCGAGAGGCGGCGCAGCAGGGTGTCGAGGCGAGCGCCGAGCTCCCAGCCAAGCGAGGGCGAGCGCGGTATGTGGAGGGGGCAGGGGTGGGTCACCCTGATCCTGGAGCGGTGTCGATCGCCCTGCTATTCGACACCTGGAGTGCACTGCACAGCGCCACCGAAAGGGAGTCATGAAGAAGCTCATCAACCGGCCCGAAGCGATGGTCGACGAGTTGATCGACGGCTACCTGGCCGCCTACGGCGACTATGTCGGCAGGCTCGAGGGTCGCCGGGTGGTGGTGCGCAGCACCCCCAAGGCCGAGGGCAAGGTAGGCCTGGCGATCGGCAACGGCTCCGGCCACGAGCCGATCGCGGTCGGCTGGGTGGGCGAGGGCATGCTCGACGCCAACGCCCTGGGCGAGGTGTTCACCGCACCGCCCCCCGATCTGATCCTCGACGCCCTGCGCGCCGCCGACCGCGGTGCCGGGGTGGTGCTGCTCATCTCCCAACACGCCGGCGACGTCATGAACGGCGAGATTGCGGTGGAGCTGGCCCGCGCCGAAGGGCTCAACGTCGAGCCGCTGCTGATGTATGACGACATCGCCTCGGCCCCCAAGGGTAGTGAGCACGAACGCCGTGGGGCCCCCGGCACCACCTTCATCTACAAGATCGTGGGTGCCCTGGCCGAGGAGGGTGCCAGCCTGGGCGAGCTGACCCGGTTGGGGAAGCGGGTGCGCGACAACACCCGGACGCTGGCGGCCGCCGTCGCCCCGGGCATCTCGCCGCTGACCGGAGAACCGATGTTCTCGCTCCCGGCCGACGAGGTCTTCCTGGGCATGGGCGTCCACGGTGAGCCGGGCTTCCGCCGCCTGAAGGTCGGCCCCGTCGACGGCATCGTGACCGCGATGATGGACGGGCTGCTGGAGGACCTTCCGTTCACCGAGGGCGACGAGGTTCTCGCCTTTGTCAACGGCGCCGGCGGCACCACCCTGATGGAGCTGTTCATCGTCTACCGGGCGGTGGCCGCCGTGCTCGAAGCGCAGGGCATACGTGCCCACCGGCCGCTGGTAGGAGAGTACGTCACCACCCAGGAGATGGCCGGCTTTTCGATCTCGCTGTGCCGCGCCGACGACGAAATGAAGCGCCTGTGGGACGCTCCGGTGGCGGTGCCCTTCTTCCACCGCTGAGGTGCGCCGACGGCGCCCTGTGGTTAGGATGACGTAGCATGCTGACACCGTTTCCAGACACCTACTCTCCTGCGAACCGGGGCGGCGAGCCGCCCCGGTTCGACCCTGCCACTTCTCTACGGAAGCTCCAAGCAGCGCGGGCACGGTCGGGAGATGGACAGGGTGGCCGTGGGTCCCTACAGCCAGGTCGAGCGCCTTTGGACCGGGCACGGCTAGGCACCCAGCCATGACCGAAGTGGTGGCGCTCGGCTGCGGCCTCTCCCCCTTCCGCGCGGACCGTGCCGACGGCGCCGTTCGAGACTGGGTGGCCGAAGCCGCGTTGGCAGCGCTCGAGGACGCCGGACTCGAGCGCGATCAGATCGATCACAGCGTGATGGCCTACGAGAGCGACCACCTGGCCGGACAGATCGGCCAGGGGATCATCTGGCACGACATGGTGGGCCTGACCCCACGACCGACGGTGCGGGTCGAAGGGGGCGGCGCCACCGGCGGCCTGGCTATCCGCAATGCCGTGGCACTGCTGCGGGCAGGCTTCAGCGAGTGCGTGCTGGTGGTGGGCGCGGAACGGACCGGCAAGAGCGTGACCTCGGCGACCGCCAGCGAGCTGTTCGCGATGTCGTCCGACACCGACTGGGAGATGCCCGTGGGCGGGCACTTCACCGCCTACTACGCCCTGATCGTGCGCGAACACATGCGCCGCTACGGCACCACCGAGGAACAGATGGCGGCGGTCTCGGTCAAAAACCATGGCAACGCCCGTTTTCACCCCTACGCCCAGAAGCCGATGGAGATCACCGTGGACGATGTCATGGCCTCGCCGCCGATCGCGTCGCCACTCAAGCTGCTCGATTGCAGTCTCCTCTCCGACGGGGCGGCGGCCGTGATCCTGGCCACCAGAGCCTGGGTGGAACGAAACGCACCACGGTTCGGCGACAGACCTCCGGTTGTGATCAGCGGTAGCGGCGTCGCCACCGACACACCACGGCCCGGCGACCGGCCGCTCGAGGCCTTCGCACAGTTCGGAGCCAAGAGGCGGGCAGCGGAGGCCGCCTACGCCATGGCGGGCATCACCGACCCATTCGCCCAGCTCGATGTCGCCGAGGTCTACGACTCCTACACCGGCGCCGAACTCCTGGCCTACGAGGCGTTGGGGTTCTGCGAGCTGGGGGCGTCCGGCGAGGCCAGCGAACAGGGTCTCTTTAACCTGGGGAGCGCCCTGCCGGTCAACCCTTCTGGCGGTCTGCTCGGCTTCGGTGCGGCCGCTGGTGCCACCGGCGTCGCCCAAGCGGTGGAAATCGTCACCCAACTGCGCGGCGAGGCCGATCCCGGGCGTCAGGTTCCGGGGGCCCGGCGAGGGTTGAGCGACTGTCACGCCGGCACCTGCACGGTGGCAGCGGTGCACGTGTTCGAGCGGACGGATTGAGGGGATGGAAGCGGTGAGGACCCGAGCATGAACCTCAGAGACTTCAAAGACTACCGCGACATCAAAGACCACTTCCGCTGGGACATCCCCGAGCGCTACAACATCGCCGAGCGCATCCTGGGGCCCTATGCCAACGACCATGGACGGGTGGCGCTGTTTCATGAGACCGCCGACGGCCACCGCCAGACCTGGACCTTCTGGCAGCTGGCGCAGCTCACGAACAGTGTCGCCCGGACGCTGCGCGCCAACGGGGTGGAGCGGGGCGACCGTGTCGGCATCGTGCTGCCACAGTGCCCGCTGACGGCAGCCGCCCACCTGGCGCTGTACAAGCTGGGCGCCGTCGCGGTGCCGATGTCGATGCTCTACGGGCCCGACAGCTACCGCCACATCCTCGGCGACTGCGGGGCCAATGCGGTCATCATCGACGCTGCCTACGCCGACAAGGTGCGCCGGGTCGAGCCTGATCTTCCCGACCTCGAGCGGCTGTTCGTCCGTGGCGGCGCCCACGAGGGCGACATCTCTCTGGCCGATGGCCCTCCCGAGATACCGTCAGAACCCCTCGAGGTGGCCGCTACCAGCGCCTCCGATCCGGCGCTGCTGCTCTACACCTCGGGCACCACCGGCCACCCCAAGGGAGCGCTCCACGCGCACCGCATCCTCGAGGGGTACCTGCTCACCTTCCAACTCTTCTTCGACCTCGAGTTCGACGAATCCAACGTCTTCTGGACACCCTCGGACTGGGCCTGGGTCGGCGGGCTCCTCGACATATTGTTGCCCGCGCTGGCGCTGGGGCATCCGGTCCTCGCCTACGAGGGCCGCTTCCGGGTAGAGAGCGCGTACCGGTTGATGAGTCACTACGGCGTTACCCACGTCTTCCTCGCACCCACGGCCTTGAAGATGCTGGCCCAGGTGCCAAACCCCAGCGACGCCTACGCGCTCGACATCCGCGTTATCGCCAGCGGCGGCGAGGCGGTAGCGGACGAGGTGCTGGCATGGACTGAACACGCTCTCGGCGCCGTCTGCAACGAGTTTTATGGCCTGACCGAAGTGAATCATCTGGCCGGCAGTTGTGCCCGGCTGTGGCCTGGGAAAGCCGGTTCGATGGGGAAACCGTATCCCGGCCGCGAGGTGGAGGTCGTCGATGAGGAGGGCCGACCTGTGGGGGTCGGCGAGGTGGGGCAGATCGTGGTTCGTCCCGGCGATCCCACCATGATGCTCGGCTACTGGAACAGACCCGAGGTCACCGCCGAGCGTCAGCGCTGGGGCTGGATTCTGACGGGTGACCTGGCCTACCGCGATGAGGAGGGGTATGTCTTCTTCCAGGGGCGCAACGACGACATGATCGGCAGCGCCGGCTACCGGATCGGCCCTGCCGAGGTCGAAGAGGCGCTCTTGCGGCACCCCGCGGTGGCCGAGGCGGCGGTGGTGGGCAGCCCCGACCCGGTGCGGGGTCACGTCGTCAAGGCCTTTGTCGAACTGGCCTCCGGACTGCACCCCAGCGAATCGCTGGCGGCGGAGCTACAGACGTTCGTCAAAGAGAACCTGGCGGCCTACAAGTACCCCCGCGAGATCGAATTCGTCGAGGGGTTGCCCAAGACCACCACCGGCAAGCTGAACCGCCGCGAGCTGCGCCTGCTGGAACAGGAGCGCAAGCGTGGCTGAGGTCCGCAGCAAGCTATCCCAGGGCACGGTCTCCGACCCGCTCGAGCGCACGTCTGACCCCTTCGCCGACTTTCGCGAGGTGCTGCGCCTCGACCTCGAGCAGAGCGTCCACTACCGCCATAGTCTGGGCAAAACATCGCGCTTCTTTTTGGCTCTCGAGGAGGGCAAACTGCTCGCCACCAGCTGCCCCACCTGCGGCAAGGTATGGCTGCCTCCCCGGCCCATCTGTCCCAGCGACCTCTCGGTGACGGCCTGGACCGAGCTGAACGGGCGCGGCACCCTGGTGAGCTGGACCGAGACGCCCCGCGCCCCGCACTACGCCGACACCGGCTCTCCCTATCTGCTCGCCTACATTGCTCTCGAAGGCGCTTCGACTCTCTTTCTGCACCAGCTTCGCAGCGCCCAGGCCACCACCCTGGAGCACGGCCAAGCGGTGAAGGTGGTGTTCTCCAAAAAAGGCGTCCGACACCCGCTCGAGCTGTTCTGGTTCGAACCCGCCTAAACGATGACGGCGACCTCTAGCCTGCGCGCCTGGCAGCTGCGCATCGTGTCGGTCGCGTGGCTCACCTACGCCGGCTACTATCTGGGGCGCGTCAACCTCTCGACCGGCATCCCCGGGCTGCGCGGCGAGCTGGGACTGTCGGCCCAGACCGCAGGCTGGCTGGCCACCGGCTTCTTCCTTACCTACGCACTGGGTCAGCTCGTCAGCGGCTACCTCGGCGACCGGGTAAGCCCCCGGTGGCTGGTCTTCACCGGCATGGTGGTGTCGGCTGGGTTGAACATTCTATTCGGGTTCCTGAGCCTCCCGGGCCTGCTGCTGCTAGCCTGGTCGGCCAACGGGTTTTTCCCGCTCGGCTGGGCGCCGATCCTAAAGGTGGCTTCACCGCTTCGCATGCGTGCTGTGTGGCTGGCTGGGTTGAACATTCTATTCGGGTTCCTGAGCCTCCCGGGCCTGCTGCTGCTAGCCTGGTCGGCCAACGGGTTTTTCCAGGCGCTCGGCTGGGCGCCGATCCTAAAGCTGCTGGCAAACTGGCACAGCCCCGAGGAACGGCACCGGATCTCGGGCCCCTTTGCCACCAGCTTCGTGGCGGGGAGTGCGGCGACCCTGCTGCTGGCAGGCTGGCTGGCAGGGGCCTACGGCTGGCGCTGGGCTTTCTGGCTCCCGGGGGCGCTGATGGCAGGCCTGGCCCTGGTCTGGTTCTTCGCTGTCCGCGACGCCCCCAACAGCGTTGGGCACCAACCCACCAGCAACGAAGAACCCGCACCTCCCAGTTCGGCCGCGAATCCGCTCGGGGCGCTTCGCACCTTCTGGCCGCTGGCGCTGGCCAGCGCCTTCGGCGGCTTCCTGCTGTTCGGGCTGGTGGTGTGGACGCCGAGCCTGCTGGTGGATACCTTGCAGCTTGGGGTGGGGTCGGCCTCGAGACTCGCCACCCTGCTCCCCATCGCCGGCATCGTAGGAACGCTGGGTACCGGTTGGCTCATCGCGCGGCGCACGGCGGGTCGGGCGGCGATCACGGCCGCGGTCCTCCTGTTCGCGCTGGCCGGGCTGGTGCTGCTGTTCCCCCTTGCCACCACCTCGCTGGTAACGAGCGCGGCGTTACTGGCGCTGGTTGGGGCCGCCGCCTACGGGACCAGCAGCGTGTTGATCAGCACCCTGCCACTGATCCTGAGCCGGCGCCGGGAGACCGCCAGCGTGGCGGCCGGCATCGACTTCGCCTTCAACCTGGGGGCGAGTCTGGGCGGAGTGCTGATCGGCGTGCTGGTCGACCGGTCCGGCTGGGGGGCCGTGTTCGTGGTGCTGGCGGTAGCGGCGGCGCTGGCCGGAGGTGTCCTGCTGGTGGCGTCGGGCCGCCTGCGGCCGACGCCCGATAGCTGACCCGGGAGCGCCCTCAGGTCCGGCCTCAGCGGGCGGGCAAACGTCTAAAGCTCCCAGAAGGTCAGCTCTTCGGCAGCAAAGTGGGGGAGTACTCTGGCTCCGAAGGCGATCAGGCCGTCTCGATCCGGAGGCTCGAAGTAGTAGCGGAAGTTGCCGAGATAGCGCTGCAACAGCGCCGGCGAGAGGCCGAGCTTCGCGGCCTCGGCGGCGGCCACCTCGGCCAGCCGCCCCAGGCCGGCTTCGCGGGCGCGCCGCAGCCTGGCAACGAGCAGTTCCGACGGGGGTCGATCGTTGCGGGATGCCCACACTGCGAAGGTAAAGGGCAGGCGGGTAAGCCGGTACCAGGCCTCGCCGAGGTCGGTCATCAACGGCCGGCGGCCGGCCAGGGAGCGGCCCGTCACCGCCTCGCTGAAGGCGGCATCGCCGATCAGCAGGGCGGCGTCGCAGCGTTCCAGCATCGCCTCGAGATCGGGAGCCATCGGCACGAATTCGGCTTCGATGCCGTCGGCGGCGAGCAGCAGCCTGAGCAGTTCGACGCTGGTCGCGGAGTCGGTGCTGAGCGCGATTCGAGCCCCAGTCAGCCCGGTCCAGGGCTGCCAATGAAAGAGCGTCACGCTGTAGACAGGGCCCAGAGTAGCGATCGAGAAGTCGGGGAGAGCCTTGAGCTGCTGCCGGTGGCGCAGGAACTCGATCGAGGAGATCAGTGTCAGGTCGATCTCGCCGGCGAGCAGCTTGCCGTTGAGTTCGGTCGGCACCCCGGTGACGAAGCTGGCGCCCTCCCAGGGTTCGAGCCCCCACTGCAGCGGGGCGACGTTGGCGAACGAGACGATCCCAAGGCGTTCAGCGAACGTCGTACTGCCGGGGCCGGCGCCGTTCTCGGGCGTGGTCAGGATTTCTGAGGGGCGGTTGCTGTCGTGGGACATAGATACCTCCCGCAGCGCCGTGTGGCGTTCAGGCGAACACCTTTACCTCGTTGTAGAGCGCGTCGCGCCGAACCGGAACGCGGCCGGCATCCTTGATGAGCCGCACCATTTCGCCCTCGGTCATGCCCTGCTCGGTCACGGCGCCCGAGGCGTGGGCGATACGCTCCTCTTTGATGGTGCCGTCGATATCGGAGACCCCGGCGGCCAGGCTCACCTGGGTGAGTTCGGGGGTGATCATGATCCAGTAGCCCTTGATGTGGGGGAAGTTGTCGAGCATCAGCCGGGCCACCGCCAGGTTGCGAAGGTCGTCGAGGCCGGTGGTGAATTCGACCTTGTTCAACGCGCGTGCGAGCGGGTTGTTGTCGGGCTGGAAGGAGAGCGGGATGAAGCTGAAGAAGCCGGGTGCATCGTCCTGGAGCCGTCTCAGGCGCAGCATGTGATCCATGCGGTCCTCGAGGCTCTCGATGTGGCCGTAGAGCATGGTGGCGTTGGTGGGGATCTCCAACTCGTGGGCGATGCGGTGGATCTCGAGCCAACCCTCGGCGTTGACCTTGGCGCGGGCGATCTCTTTGCGCACAGCGTCGGCGAAGATCTCGGCGCCACCTCCGGGCATCGCCACCAGCCCGGCCTCCTTGAGCTCCTGCAGCACCTCGCGGTAGCTCTTTCGGGGGCGGGTGATCTTGGTGAAGTGATGGATCTCAGCGGCCGTCCAGGCCTTGACCTGTACTCCGGGGTAGCGTTCGTTGAGGCCGGAGACCAGGTCCAGGTAGTACTGCCATTCGCGCTTCGGGTGATGTCCGGAGGCGATGTGGATCTCGGTCAGGTTCGGGTGGTAGTGCTGATCGACAAAGTCCCAGACCTCGTCGAGATCGTAGTCCCAGACCCCCTCCTCACCGAATTTTCGCTGGAAGCCGCAGAAGGTGCAGCCGACGTAGCAGACGTTGGTCTGCGACAGGCGCAGGCTATGGACGAAGTAGGCCTTGTCGCCGACCTTGCGCTCGCGCACGATATCGGCCAGCCGCGCCAGGGTGGGCACGTCGGGGCTGCGGTAGAGGGCCATCCCCTCATCGAAGTCGAGCCGCTTGCCCTCCAACACCTTGTCGGCGATGGGCTCGAGCTGCGGATCGCGAATCAGCAGGTCGCGTAGCGAGGCGACGGTCATCACCCGAAGTATAGCAATGGAAACGGTCTCGAAATGTAACTTCGCGAAATGTTTCACAATAATGTTTCGCACGTAGGTACTGTGCACCAATGCGCCCGCTCACCACACGACCACGGCTGCGGTAGAGTAATTTTCAACCCACCCACGGCACCGCTCCAGGCGGTCGGCAACCTCATACACCAGCGGAGGCAGGCACAGGCATGACCCACCCCAGCGGTTCGTCCTACCGTCCGACACCGAAAAGGGGTCTTTCGGCGCTAGTCCTGGTCGCCTTCCTGGGTCTGGCGCTTCCTTTCGCCACGACCCTGGCACAAGGCCAACCGAGTGGGAGCTACGGATCCATAGCGATCGGCAGCAGTCTCCAGAACACCCTCGCCAACCCCCAGGGCCAGCTCACCTACCACACCTACACCGTCGACATCCCCGCCGGCGTCGGGCAGCTGATCATCGAGATCGACGGGCTCGGAAACGACATCGATCTCGCTGTTCGCTTCGGAGCCGAGATCACCTCGTATCAGGAACCGGACGCCGACTTCGACTTTGCCGACTTCAGCGAAGAGCCCAACCCCAGCTACGTGCTCGACAACCCCTCCCCCGGCGTTCTCTACCTCGACGTGATCAACCTGGTGGATCGCGACGCGACCTACACGATCACCGTATCCGGCGGCGGCCAACCGGCGGCCGGCAACCCGCTGGCCCCGAGCCAGGGTGACCCTCTGGTTGGGATCTTTGCCGGCGATGGCCTCACCATTACCGTCGAGGGGGCGAACGGGCAGTACACCGGCCAGCTCGAACTCGGTGGTCAGATCTTCCCCTTCACCGCAGAAGCCAGCGGCGGTACTCTCAACGGCACCTTCGACTCCGGCGGCTCGAGTTTTTCGTTCGTCGCCACCCTCGAGGGCGACGCCCTCTCGCTGGTCTCCGGCAGTGCCACCTACAACACCTTCAGAGAGGCCGGCAACCCCCTTGGCGGGGCCCCGACGGCAGCTCCAACCCAGGCGCCGCAGCCAGCTTCCCCTGCTCCGACCGGCACGGCAGCCCTCCCGACCGGCAGCTGGACGGGGACGCAGGACTTCGGCTTTGGCGTCGTCACCGACTACACCCTCTACTTTGTGCCCGGGAACCGCTACATCTACGTCGAGAGCGGGGATTTCCCGGTGCAGGAAGAGGGCAGCTATCGGCTCGAGGACGACCAGATCACCTTCCTCCCCTACTGCGGCAACGCCGAAAGCCTCCCGATCGGTGTGGTAGGCGACCGACTCACGCTTGGCGACGAGGACACCAGGGACTACATCTTCGATCCCGGCTCCGAGGTCACCGCCCTCCAGGAGATCGCCGAGCTCGATGCCGGCCGCGAACCGGCGAACGCCCGCTGGCGAGCCGCAATCCCACTCGGACCGATCCAACCGGGTCCGACCCCCTTCGACCCCTTGCGCTCGAACGATCCCAACCCGAGCCAGGTCTTCCCCGGCGCCACCGTCTTCGCCGAAGGCGAACTCTACACCTACATCTCCAGCCACAGCTACGTCAAGGAGATCGGCGGCGGCCTGCGGATGGTCGATCCGGTCTCCCTGGCGATGTCGCCCGCGATCGCGGCCCAGCTCGACATTTCCCAGGGCGAGTGGCGCGACAGCCAGCTGTGGTTCTTCTATGGCAACGGCCGGGCGTTCAGCAAGTCCGAAAACTACTTCACGGCCACCGGCTTCGACCCGGTGACCCCGTCGATCCAGGCGATCTGGGGGCGCTACCGCCTCCTCGGTGAAGACCGCGTGGAAATCCTGTCCGACGAAGGCGAGCCGGTCAATATGCAACTCTACGACGGCCGCCGCACCCTCAGCCACGACGGCTTCTGCTACGACGAGGTGACCTGGGCTACCGAGCAGCTCGAGGAGTAGGGCAACGATCAGGCCCCGGTTACAGCAACCTCAGGGCTCGAAAAAGATCTCGACCTCTTCGGGGCTGCGGTCGTAGCCCTCGAGGGGCCCCGTGGTCATGCCTTCGCCCCGCAGGGAAAACTCGACCGCCCGTTTGTTGAAGGGGTAGATCTCATCGCTGGCCAGGTAGGCGTCGACCGGCATCCAGCGCACGTCGTGAATCTCGGGATCGAGGTTGCGAATCTCGTCGGAGAGCGGCGACAGCCGGCAGATGAAGTAGAGGTTGGAGCTGCCGAAGAGATTGACGTGCCAGTGGCGGATGCACACCATCGCCTCGAACCGGGCTCGCACTCCGGTCTCTTCGAACACCTCCCGTTCCACTGCGGTGCCGATGTGTTCCCCGGGTTCTAGGTAGCCGCCGGGAAGCTTGTAGCGGTTGGGGCTGGAACTATCCGTTTCCTCCCACACCACCAGCAGCTCGCGGCGGTCGTTGACCACCACCCCGCCGGCACCGACCGTATGGGTGGCCGAGGGTACGAACACATCCTCCGGCGTGAGCGACCGCAGCAGGGTGAGCGCCCGGGTTTCGCTGTGATGGAAGAGGAACCCAGCCTCGACGGCCACCGGAACCAGCGCCGCGTGTTCTACGGGGAGTTCGAGCAGCACCGAGCGGTGCCCGGCGGCCCGCCAGGCCGCTAGGCTCACCTCGAGACTGCGACCGAAGCTGGTTGGATCGGCCGGCAAGGCGGCTGGATCGGGAATAACGGCCCCATGTCGATTGACCCGGTGGGCGAGCAGTAGTCGGTCCACAGGAATCCTAGATGTGGAGGGCGCGACCGTCAACGGCGAGCGCCGCCTCTTTGACGATCTCGGCGAGGGTCGGGTGAGCGTGGACGGTGCGGCCGATGTCTTCGCTCGAAGCGCCAAAGGCCATCGCCGCCACCGCCTCGGCGATGAGGTCGCCGGCTCGGGCGCCGATGATGTGCACGCCCAGCACCCGGTCGGTGGTGGCGTCGGCGAGGATCTTGACCTTGCCCTCGGTCCGGGCCAGGGCGCGGGCTCGGCCGCTGGCCATATAGGGAAAGGTGCCCTTGCGATACACCACGCCGGCCTCCTTCAGCTGCTCTTCGGTCTTGCCTACGGTGGCGATCTCGGGCTCGGTGTAGACGACGCCCGGGATGGTGCCGTAATCGATATGCCCCACGCCGGTCGCCAGCCGCTCGACCAGCGCCACGCCCTCCTCCTCGGCCTTGTGCGCCAGCATCGGACCACCGATCACGTCGCCGATGGCGTAGATGCCTTGTGTATCGGTGTTGAAACGGCCGTCGACCACAACGAACCCGCGCTCGTCGATCTCGACCTCGACCGCGCCGAGGCCAAGCCCGTCGGTGTTGGGCCGGCGCCCGACCGCCAGCAGCACCCGGTCACAGGCGACGGGGTCCTGGCCCTCGATGGTTACCGTCGCGCCCTTCTTGGTCGCCTTGGCGCCGGTCACGCGGGCACCCAGCACGAACTCGAGACCCTGCTTCTTGAACGTCTTCAACGCCTCGCGGGCGAGCTCGGCGTCCATGCCGGGGAGGATCCGGTCGAGGTATTCCAACACCGTCACCCTGGCGCCGAGCCGGCGCCATACCGAGCCCAGCTCGAGGCCAATGTAGCCGGCGCCGATCACCACCAGGTGCTCGGGCACCTCCGGATAAGAGAGCGCTTCGGTGCTGGTGCCGATGCGGTCGCCATCGGGCTCGACCCCCGGCAGAGCGGCCACCGACGAGCCGGTGGCGATCACGATGTGCTCGGCCTCGAGCTGCTCGTCACCGTCGGCGCCGTGTACCGTGACCTGGCCGGGGGCGGTGATCTCGCCGCTACCCAGGTAGCGGGCGATCTTGTTCTTCTTCAACAGGAAGGCGACGCCGTCGGTGTTGGATTTCACTACCCGTTCCTTGCGCTCGAGCATGACCGAGAGATCCAAGCTGACCCCTTCGACGTTCACGCCGTGCTCGGCGAGGTGGTCGTGGGTGTCGAGGTAGCGCTCGCTAGACTCGAGCAGCGCCTTGCTGGGGATGCAGCCGACGCGCACGCAGGTGCCACCGAGAGCGTCTTCTCTCTCCACACAGGCGACATCGAAGCCGAGCTGCGCCGCGCGGATGGCAGCGACGTAGCCTCCGGGGCCGGCGCCGATGATGATCAGGTCGTGTTTGGGCATAGACAGGGCCTCCAACGGAGTCAGTCTACCGCTGGAGGCCGGGAGCCGGGTATCGGTAGGTGGCGCTTCGGTCGCTCGACACGTGGGTCTGGCGAGCTTCATACCACTGCCGCTATAAAAACGCGCTAGGCCAGAGCCGGTGGCGCTTCAACCAGCCGGCACCTGAGACCGCGCCTGGTAGCTCCGATTGACGTCGATGGCGAACATGAGGTTGATCAGAAACACACTGGCGAACATGATCCAGTACAGCGTCGGCTCCGGCTGGCGGATGCCGAATTCGACGTAGGTGAGGCCCACAGCCCCAATCAACCAGCCCACAGCAAGGCCTGCCTTCTGTCCGGCAATAAGGTATCCGAGTCCTGGAAACAAAAAGTTGGCGATGGTGGCGATCCACTTCATGATGTACCTCCCTTGGAGATGCGGGGCTTGCCGCATCCGTCTATAGGCACTATACTGAAGCGAGCTGGATAAATGAACGTCTATTTGTCCACTTTTCTTGCTCAAACGTCCATATTTGAGAGGTGGCGCCATGGACCTCCTCACCGATATCTTCCACTCAGTCCGCCTCGACAGCACCATCTTCTGCCGGGCCGACCTCGACCACCCCTGGTCGCTCTACAGCCAGCCCCTGCCCGTCGGCATCTTCCACGCGGTCATCGAAGGCCGCTGCCGGCTGACGCTCGAGACCAGCGGCACCACGTTCGAACTCGAACGCGGCGACATCGTGCTCATGCCGCACGGTCACGCCCACGTGATGAGCAGTAGCGACACATCGGTGGCCATTCCGATCGCCAGCCTGGCTACCCGCGGCGACGGCGCTGTCGACTACCTGACGCTGCCCGGACCGGGCGAGCGAACCCGCATCGTCTGTGGCCGGGTCCACTTCGAACACGGCACCGTCCATCCCCTCTTCAAGATCCTCCCCGACGCCCTGCACATGCCCTCGCCAGCGGCCGACAGCGGCTGGCGCCTCTCCACCCTGGCCCGGATCCAGCATGAGGTCGAGCAGAACCAACCCGGCGCCGGCGCCCTGCTGACCCGCCTCGCTGAAGCCCTCCTCATCGACGGGCTCCGGCACTTCGTCGCCGCACTCGAACCCGGCGACGGTGAATGGCTCGGCGGCCTCAACGACCCACGCGTTGCCCGCGCCATGACCCTCATCCACCGCCAGCCCGACCACCCCTGGACCGCCGCCACCCTCGCCGACCAGGTCGGCATGTCCCGCTCCAGCCTCTACAACCGCTTCACCACCCTGGTAGGACTCCCCCCCCACCGCTACCTGACCCGCTGGCGCCTCCAACTGGCAAGCAAGCTCCTTTTAGGAAAAGGACTAAGCGTGGCAAAGGTGGCTGAGAGGGTGGGGTATGCGTCAGAGGCCGCGTTCAGCAGGACATTCAAGAGGTACCTGGGGCATAGTCCTGGAAAGCATAAGGAAAAAAGGGGGGATCAGGAAGGGTAGGAGAAGGGTTGGGGGAAGGCTAAAAAAAGTAGGAGTAGGAGGTTTGGTGCCCCTTCAGAAAGTAGGGGATTTGGAGCCCCTCCGGCTCCCTTCGGTAGCCTACGGGGTCCCGTTGAGCCTTCCCTTACGGCAAGTCTCCCCGGGGCTCTCGGAGCCTCACAACGTGAGTCTCCTCCAGCAGAAGATATGGAATAACCGGGGTGTGAAGGCACGAACGGGTTTTGCTTGTTCTTCTTAAACCTTCTTGTGGCGGAGGAGACTCCTTGGAGGCTCCGTAGCCCCTGAAGAGACCACCGAAGGGGGGCTCTGAAGGACCCCGGAAGAACCCGAAGCGAAGCGCAGGGGTCTGAAGGGGCCATAAATCCACTTCTACTTGTCTGTAACCTCTGGACCATTTTCCTGGACCCGACACTCACTTTTTTGGAGGAGCAGTCATCGACCGAGAATCGTACCCTACCGCCCTGGAATTCAAGACCATCGATCTCGCCCGCCATGCGGACCTGTGCCTCGAGTTCAAGATCGACACCTTCGTGGTGAGTTTTGGGAATGCTGAGCGGTTCCACGGTCCCAACGGCGACGGCAGCGAGTATTACTTGAGGCAGCTCGAGGAGCGCCTCCAGAACGACCGAGATGGCTGCGTCCACGTGTGGTCGAGCGGAGAGATAGTCGGCCAGATCGATATGGACGTCCGCGAATTGAGCGGCGGTGAGGTCGGTGGGTATGTGGGCCTCTACTACCTGGTGCCTGCCTACCGAGGGAAGGGGTTCGGCAGGGTCCTCGACGATTATGCCATCGGCGTCTTCAAGCGGCGCGGCCTACGGGTGGCTCAGCTCAGCGTGAGCCCGAGCAACATGCGGGCTGTACGGCTCTACCAGAGGTGCGGATGGCGGGACCTTGGGGAGCGGCCCGGTTGGCCCGAGGTGCATCTGATGGAGAAACGCTTCTAACCGGCCCAGAACCGCCGGTCGCTACCGCTCACACTTCCAATAAAATCCTCGCGGGACTCTCTACACCCTCTTTTATTCGCCTCAGAAAGGTAACCGCCTCACGCCCATCCACAATCCTGTGGTCGTAGCTGAGCGCCACGTACATCATCGGCCTGATCACCACCTGTCCGTCGATGGCGACCGGCCTCTCCTGGATCGTATGCATGCCGAGCACCCCCGACTGCGGGGGGTTGACGATCGGGGTGGACATCAGCGAGCCGAACACGCCGCCGTTGGAGATGGTGAAGGTGCCCCCCTGGAGTTCGTCTGGGGTGAGCTTGTTTTGCTGGGCGCGCCGACCGAAGTCGCCGATGGTCCGCTCGATCTCGGCGAAGGAGAGGCGCTCGGCGTTGCGGATTACCGGCACCACCAGGCCCTTGGGCATCGACACCGCAACGCCGATGTCGTAATAGTTCTTGTAGACGATGCTCTGCTCGCGAATCTCGGCGTTGAGCTGGGGGATTGTCTTGAGCGCGTCGATGGCCGCCTTGATGAAGAACGACATGAAACCGAGCCGGACCTCATAGCGCTTCTCGAACAGCTCGCGGTACTCCTTGCGGAGCGCAATCACGTTGGACATGTCGATCTCGTTGAAGGTGGTGAGCAGCGCCGCGTTGCGCTGGGCCTCGACCAATCGCTCGCCGATGCGCTGCCGCAGCGGGCTCATCGGCACCGCGTCCTCCTGACGGCTTCCGTCGAGGCTGGCGGCCGGGGCCTGCGCCGGTGGGGCTTGCGGGACCGGATCCGGGGTGGGTGCGGGTGCTACCGCGGCGGGGGCGGCTTGGGCGGCCTCGAGGTGTCGCTGCACATCCTCCTTGAGCACGCGGCCACCCGGACCGGTGCCGGCTACCATAGTGGTGCTGAGGCCGTTCTCGTCGAGCAGCCGCTGGGCGGCCGGCATCACCCGGGGTTCGCCGTCGTCCTCGGGTGTAGCGGGCGTGACGACTTCTGCCGCGGACGCCTCTGCTGCGGGGGCTGGGGACGCCTCTGCTGCGGGGGCTGGGGCTGCGGCGGCAGCCTCCCCTTCGGCGACGTGGGCGATGACCTCGCCCACGTCGGCGCTCTCCCCCTCCTGCTTGAGCACCTTGCTCAGGGTTCCCGACACGGTCGCCGGCACCTCGAGGGTGGCCTTGTCGGTCTCGATCTCGACCAGCGGCTCATCCTTCTCGACGGCGTCGCCCTCCTGCTTGAGCCAGGCGCCAATGTAGACCTCGGTGATCGATTCGCCCACGGCGGGCACCTTGAGTTCGACGGCCATCAGTTCGCTCCTCCAGTGTGGGTTTCGTGGCGGCCCACGCTACGCTCCGAACGCCTCGTCGATCAGCTCACCCTGTTCGATTCGGTGGCTGCTGCCCGAGCCGGTGGCGGGGCTAGCCGAGGCGGGGCGGGTCACGCCCGAGAAGGGGTGCCCGGCCAACTCCTGGCACCAGCGCACCCGCAGGTGCGACCAGGCGCCCATATTGGCCGGTTCCTCCTGTACCCAGAACACGGGGGTGCCGGCGGCGTACGGGGCCAGGACCTCGGCGATCAGCGCCTCCTCGAGCGGGTAGAGCTGCTCGAGGCGCAGGATGGCGAGGTCGCTGCGCTGCCGGGCCTGACGCTCGGCCAGCAGCTCATAGTAGAGCTTGCCGCTGCACAACAGCACCCGCGTCACCCCCTCGGGGTCGAGGTCGTCGGTCAGAATCCGCTGGAACCCGCCGCTGGTGAAGGCGTCGAGCGGCGATACCGTGGCGGGGTGGCGGAGCAGGCTCTTGGGCGACATCACGATGAGCGGCTTGCGGTAGGGTCGCAGCGCCTGCCGGCGCAGCAGATGAAAGTACTGGGCCGGGGTGGTGGGGTTGGCGACCTGGATGTTGTCCTCGGCGCAGAGTTGAAGGAAGCGCTCGAGGTGAGCGCTGGAGTGTTCCGGACCCTGCCCTTCGAAGCCGTGAGGAAGCAGCATGACGAGGCCAGAGAGCCGTCGCCACTTGTCTTCGGCGCTGGCGATGAACTGATCGATGATGACCTGCGAGGCATTCACGAAGTCGCCGAACTGCGCCTCCCAGATCACCAGGCCGTCGGGCATGTCGAGGCTGTAACCGTATTCGAACCCGAGCACCCCCGCTTCGGAGAGGGGGCTGTTGAGCACCTCGACCGGCCCCTGTTCCGGCGTCAACTGGGCCAGCGGTACGTATTCGTGGCCGTCGCCGGCGTCGTGCAAGACCGCGTGGCGATGGCTGAAGGTTCCGCGCTGGCTGTCCTGACCGCTGATCCGTATCCGGTTGCCTTCGACCGCCAGGCTGGCCAGCGCCAGCATCTCGCCGGCGGCCCAGTCGAGGGGACGCTCACCTTCACCCATCTCGGCTCGGGCCTTGAGGCCCCGGCGGATCTTGGGGTTGAGGGTGAAATCGGCGGGAACTTCGGTGAGGCCGATCAGGAGATCGTGCGCCTGCGCTGGGGCGATGCCGGTTTCGACCTGGGGAGCGTCGGCATCCGAACCACCCCGGTAGGAGACCCAGATGCCCTCGCCGGCGGAGTAGTGCGGCTTGAACTCCTCGCTGCGGGCCACCGACAGCTCCTGCTCGAGGTGTTCGCGCCGCGCCGCAGCGATCTGATCTGCCTCCTCGCGGCTGAGCTCGCTCAGGGTCAGCAGCCGCTCGAGGTAGCCCTCGCGGACCGTCGGCCGGGCTTTGATCTTGGCGTACATGCGCGGCTGCGTGAACGAGGGCTCGTCCCCCTCGTTGTGCCCATGGCGGCGGTAGCAGTACATATCGATGACCACGTCGCGCCGGAAGGTCTTGCGAAAATCCATGGCCAATTCGATCACCTGAGCCACCGCTTCGGGATCCTCGCCGTTGACGTGGAAGATGGGGCTCTGCAGCATCTTGGCCACGTCGGACGCATAGGTGGTGCTGCGCCCCTGGTGGGCCCCGGTGGTGAAGCCGATCTGATTGTTCACGATGATGTGCAGGGTGCCGCCGACCCGGTAGCCGTCGAGTTCGCTCAGATTGAGGGTCTCCTGCACCACACCTTCACCGATGAACGCGGCGTCGCCGTGAATGAGGATGGCGATACCTCGTTCTCGGCCCTGATCGCCGAAGCGGTCCTGTTTGGCGCGGACCCGTCCCACCACCACCGGGTTGACGAACTCGAGGTGCGACGGGTTGAACGAGAGCGACAGGTGGATCTTCTGGCCCGAAGCGGTAACCCAGTCGTTGGAGTAGCCGAGGTGGTACTTGACGTCGCCACTGCCGCGGCTCATCTCCGGGTCGATGTCCTCGAACTCGCGGAAGATGGTCCGTGGGTTTTTGCCCATGATGTTGGCGAGCACGTTCAGGCGACCACGGTGGGCCATCCCCAGCACCACTTCCGCAATCCCCTGACTGCCGGCCTTTTCGATCGCCAGATCGAGCAGTGGAATCAGGCTCTCCCCGCCCTCGAGAGAGAAGCTCTTGGCGCCGACGTACTTCTTCTGGATAAAGTCTTCGAAGATGATGGCATCCGTCAGTTTGGTGAGGATTCGCAGCTGGGTCTCGCGCGAGAGCTCGAGCCGGTTGCGGCTCGGCTCCATGCGGTTCTGCAGCCAGGTGCGCATAGCCAGATCGTCGATGTGCATGAACTGCACCCCGATCGAGCGGCAGTAGGTCTCCTGCAGGTACGCGATCATCTGGCCGAGGGTGTTGGCACCCGACATGTTGTCCTCGTGCACCTCGAGCTCCATGTCGGCCTTGCCGAGACCGTAATAGCCGGGGTCGAGCTCGGGAATGTCGGCCGGTTCGTAGCCCAACGGATTGAGGTCGGCGATGCGGTGGCCGCGTACCCGGTAGTTGCGCACCAGCTTGTCGACCCGGTGCTGGAATTCGGCCGCGTCGCTGCCCGCTTCGGCCACCGCATCGCCGCTCAGGCCCGGGGGGTTGAACAGGCTGTGCGGCGCAAAGGCCGGATTCAGGCTGTCTCGGCCTACCAGGCCGTTGCGTGGCAACGCTTCGAAATAGCTGCGCCAACTGTCAGAAACGGCGCTGGGATCTTTCAGGAATTCGAGATAGAGCTCCTCTATGAAAGCGAGACTCGAGCTGTTCAGCATGGGACTGGCTTCACTCATGGTGGCAGCCTGAGTGCTGTGGGGTTCAGGCTTCGCGCCCTCCTTTGCCGATAAGCGACGTGACCAACGGCCGGCCTACGCCGCAATCTTAGCAGGAATAGTGCCGCTGGACGGGATAAACGGAGCCTGCTGGGCCGCCGCGGCCGCAACCGGCAGCACCCTTATGTAACACGGAGGGACACAGCTATGTAACACGGAGGGACACAGCGACCGGAATCGCCCCCTACCTTCCCCGCAAGGCAAAAAAAATGACGCCTCGTGTGGGCGCGCTCTTCAAATTCGTGACCACAGTATACCAAATTATGCAACATTCAGCAAGGTGTTGCAGGCCGACCAGCCAAAGCGAGGTGCAAAGGGCCGTTTCGGCCATCGTAGCGGACCAAGGGCGCGACCTCATGCCCTTTCAGCGGCAGGTGCATGTCATCATGCCCTCATGCCTCCCCTCCCAGTCAGCCTCGAGGAGGTGCGCGCCGCCGCCGGCCGCATCGCCGCCGTGGCACCACCCACCCCGCTCGTTCGCCTGCCGCTCGACGGTGCGATCTACGCCAAGGCCGAGAACCTACAGCGCACCAACTCGTTCAAGCTGCGGGGCGCCTTCAATTTCCTGAGTTCGCTCGAACCGGCGACCCGGGCACGAGGGGTCGTGGCCCACTCCAGTGGAAACCACGCCCAGGGGGTGGCCTACGCGGCGCGCCACTTCGACGTTCCGGCGGTGATCGTGATCCCCCACGACGCCCAACCGATCAAGGTCGAACGAACCCTCGCGCTGGGCGCCGAGGTGGTGCGCTGTGAGGACAGCAAAGAGGAGCGCGCCCGGGTGGCGGCCAAGGTGGCCGCGGAGCGTGGCCTGACCCTCGTCCCCCCCTACGATCACCCCTGGATCGTGGCGGGTCAGGGGACCATCGGTCTCGAGATCGAAGCGGCGCTGCCGGAGGTCGCCAACGTGCTGGTGTGCGTCGGCGGCGGCGGCCTCATCGCCGGCATCGGCAGCGCCCTGCGACCCCTCCTGCCGGACGTGCGCATCGTCGGGGTTGAGCCGGCGCTGGGCGCCGACGCCGGCGAATCGTTCGCTCGGGGCGAACTGGTGTCGTGGCCGGCCGATAAGGTCACCAGCACCATAGCCGACGGGGCTCGGACGCAGAGCCTGGGGGCGTTGAATTTCGCCATCGTCAGAGAGACTGTGAGCGCCTTTGTCGCGGTCGAGGAGGGGGCGATCCTCGAGGCCGCACGCTGGTACCTGCAACACGCCCGGCTGGTGGTGGAGCCTACCGGCGCCCTCACCCTTGCGGCCCTGCGGGAGGGCTTGGTCGACGGGCTGCTCGCCCCCGGACCGACCGTGCTGCTGGTAAGCGGGGGCAACATCGCCCCCGATACCTTGGCGACGCTAGTGTGAAACACTCCTTGGGCAACACGAGCGCCGACCATTACCATGGGTAGTATGTCGCCGTTGGTCGTGATGATGTTGCTGCTGTTCCTGCTGCTGATCGCTGCCAGCCTGGCCGTCTGGTCGGCGCTCACCATCCGCAGCGGCAGAGCTGTGCCCAGGTCCGTACCCCCCATTCTCAGGTCGAGGCAGCCGCGCCCCAAGCCGGAGCCGGTTCAGACCCCGCCGGCGGTTCAGGTCAGGCCGGTGGTGAGCAACGACGACGTTCGCGGCGCCCGTGCCAAAGTCAGTGTCACCGCGGTCACTCGGCCCGAAGAGGTGACACCCAAGGAGCGCAGCGAAGACGCCTTCGAACGTTTCCTCAAGGCGGGCGACGAGATCGAGTTCTAAGCTGCTGTCGGCGCCACGTTGCCGACGGAAAAGGTTTCATGAAGATGCCCTTCATCCCCGGATCGCGGCCGAGCCGTATGCTGAATCGCTATGCTCCGCACCCTTCTGCACTCCCTCGTACTGCTGGCCCTGGTGCCGGTCCTCGCCGCCTGCGAGATCATCATCTCCGGCATCGACTTCCCCTACCCACCCGGCTTCAGCCTCTACAACGCCAGCTACCACAGCAGCTACCAGGCCGACGCTGACGGCGACGGCGATGTCGAGTTCGTGGTCTGCGACGACCGCACTACCCTGCTCTCCTACCACTTCAACTACCAGGGGTCGCTCGAGCGCTGGACCTCGTTCCTCAAAGGCGTCCAGAGTGGCCAGATTCGTGGCGAGGTTACCTTTTACGCCGGCGACCCGCGGGTCAACTACGGCCACAGCAGCGTCGATGTGACCTACGAAATCCTGGCCGGGGCGGCCCCGCTGGCCGTCGCCCCCCAAGGCATCACGGTCGTACCCCTGCCGACGGTGATCGGCCACACCCGGCTCTATCTCAGGGCGAACGGCTACAGCGGTCTGTACGCGCTCTCCTCACAGCCGATTCCGGTACTGGCGAACTGCAACAGCTGAGGGCCCGCCGGTAGACTGGGGCCGTGAAGGTCTACACCCGCCTCGAGCAGCTCATCACCCTCAACGCCATCGGCGACCTGCTGAACCGGGAAGCGAGCTTCCGCAACAGCATCGGTCCGGCTCTCGAACGGCTGGTCGAGCTGGTCGGCCTCACCACCGGCTGGGTGTTCATCACCAACGCTCTCGAAGGGGACGCCCACCGCGGCACCTTCAGACTCGAGGCCCATACCGGGCTTCCGCCGGCCCTCGATCGTGACGGCCAAGCCAAGCTCTGCTCGGGCAGCTGCGAGTGCCAGGGGATGTTCGCACGCGGCGAGCTCGATCGTGGGGTGAACATGGTGACCTGCAGCCGCCTCGAGTCGGCCGAGGGAGATCGAGGGGGCCTCGAGGTCCACGCCAGCGTGCCGCTGCTGGGCCAGCGCGGCCCCATCGGCATCATCAACCTCACCTCCCCGGGCGACCCCGATTTCGACGACGAGACGCTGGCCTTCCTGTCGGCGGTCGGCAAGCAGTTGGGCGCCGCCTGTGAGCGTTCCAGGTTGCAGGAGGAACGGACCGAGGAGGCGCGCTACGCGGCCGCCCTCGAAGAGCGCCAGCGTCTGGCTCAGGAGATGCACGACTCGCTGGCACAGCTGCTGTTCGCCGCCGATCTGAGCCTACAGGTCGCGCAGGGGCAGGCCGATGATACCGCCAGGCAACGGGAGCTGAACAACACCGGCGACATCATCCAGAACGCTCTCTCAGAGCTGCAGGCGCTGGTGGAGGTCCTACGCCCGCCCGATCTCTCCTTAGGCCTCCAGACCGCCTTAGCGCGGCTCGCCAAACGCACCTCCGGCAGTGTTGCCGTCCACCTCGACGCGGCCGAACTGGACCTGACTAAAGGGTTCTCGGAGAGCCTCTACCGTATCGCCCAAGAGGCGGTCCACAACGCCTTGAGGCACGCTGAAGGCCACAACGTGTGGGTTCGGTTGCGCGGAACATCGAGCGCCGTTCAGCTGTCGGTCGAGGACGACGGCAGCGGCTTCGATCCCGATCGGGTGAGCGCCGGCCTGGGACTGGTTGGAATGCGTGACCGGGCACAGGCCCTAGGCGGCTGGCTGCGGCTGAACGGCCGTGGAGGCGGGGGCACCTCGCTGACCGTGGAGGTGCCGTGGCCCACCGACTGATGATCGTCGACGATCACCCGGTCGTGCGCGAAGGTCTCAAGACCTTCCTCGATCTGCAGCACGACCTCGAGGTGGTGGCCGAAGCGGGCAGCCTGGCTCAGGCCCGCGAGCGCGCCGCCGCGGCCGCACCCGATCTGATCCTGCTCGACGTGCAACTCCCCGACGGCAACGGCCTCGATCTGCTGAGCGAGCTGACGCGTCTACCATCGGCCCCCAGGGTGTTGGTGCTGACCAGCTTCCTAGAGGAGACCTACGTCCGTGAGGCGATGCGGCGGGGTGCTGCCGGCTATGTCCTCAAGCACGCCGGGCCCGGCGCCCTGGTCGACAAGGTGCGCGCGGCGCTGCGCGGAGAGGTGCCCCTCGACCCAGCGGCGGTGTCGGTGCTGGCTCAGCCCCACGATGACCCCTTCGCCGAGCTCACCCCGCGCGAGCGCGAGGTGCTCCAGCTCATCGCTCAGGGGATGAGCAACAAACGGATCGCGGCCGCCATGGGCATCGCCGAGAAGACGGTGAAGACCCACGCCGGCAGCGTGTTCGCCAAGCTGAACGTGCGCGACCGCGTGCAGGCGGCCCTGCTGGCCAAGGAGCGCGGCCTGTAGGCGACGCCTGACAGACCTAGGACTTTGGTCGTAGACATCGCTGGGCCCTAGTGCCGAGGCGTGAAATGGCTCCCTGCGCCACCATGGTGTCAGGAGGTTCCGACCATGTTCTCTCACACCACGAATCCCATCCTCACCTACCGGCTGGCCCTCGAGATCGTGGCCTCGCGCCGCCGCGAGGTCCGGAGCGGGCGGTGACCAGCAAGCGCGCGCTGATAACCGGCGCCAGCCGCGGTCTTGGTCTGACGCTGGCCGACTTCCTGGCAAAGCAAGACTTCGAGCTGATCGTGACGGCCCGCGGCGCGGCGGCGTTGCGGGAGGCCGCCTCCCGGCTCGCCGAGCACACCGCCGTGACCGCGGTGGCCGGCGATGTTACCGACCCCGGCCACCGCCGGGCGCTGGCTCGGCGGGCCGAAGGGGGCCTCGACCTGCTGATCAACAACGCCTCCGAGCTGGGCCAGACCCCGCTCCCGCTGCTGGCCGAGGCCGACCTCGAGCGGCTGCGCGACGTCTTCGAGTCCAATCTCTTCGCCCCACTGGCCCTGACCCAAGCGCTCCTGCCCACCCTAGAAGCCCGTTCCGGGCTAGTCGTGAACATCTCCTCCGACGCGGCGTCGGGAGGCTACCAGGGCTGGGGCGTGTATGGCGCCAGCAAGGCTGCCCTCGACCTTGTCAGCAAGACCCTGGCGGCCGAACTCCAGGGCGTGACCGCGGTCAGCGTCGACCCGGGCGACATGCGCACCCGCATGCACCAGCAGGCTTTCCCTGGAGAAGACATCTCCGACCGTCCGCTGCCAGAGGTGACGCTGCCCTTCTGGGCCTGGCTCCTGGGGCAGCCCCGGGAGGCCGTTTCCGGCCGCCGTTTCGAGGCCCAGGCAGACACCTGGCACGCAGAGGCGGCGGCGTGAGCCTGCAGCTGAGCGATCTCAGCTTCGAGCGCCCCGCAGCGCTCCAGGCGAACGCACCGCCCGAGCTTCGAGCGGCCGGCCGCGACGACGTGAGGCTGCTGGTCAGCACCTCGGCTGGCCATCAACATAGCCACTTCACCCGCCTCGGCGACCACCTGCGACCGGGCGACCTGCTGGTGGTCAATCGCAGCGCCACGCTGCCCGCCAGCCTGCCGGCTGAAGCGGCGTTTGGACCGTTCCGCCTGAACCTCTCCACGCGCTACGCCCCGACCCTGTGGCTAGCCGAACCGCGCTGGAGCCACGCCGACCCAGGCCCGCTGCCGCTGGCGCCGGGAGAGCGCGTCGTGGTGGCCGGGGTGGAGGCGCATCTGGTGGCCCCCCACGCCGGTCTCGAGCGCCTCTGGTTCGTGAGTTTTGCCGGCGATATCGACGCGGCCATGCACACCCACGGGGTGCCGATTCGCTACGCCTACCTGGAGCACGACCAGCCGCTCGAGCGCTACCAGACGGTCTTTGCCGACACCCCCGGTTCGGCGGAGATGCCCTCGGCGGGACGCCCCTTCAGCAGCCGGGTCCTGGCCGCCCTGAGAGCCCGCGGCGTCGCCGTCACATCCCTCACCTTGCACACCGGCGTGAGCAGTCTCGAGGTCGACGTCGACGATCTGGAAACGCTCACCATGTACGCCGAGCCGTTCGAGGTGCCGGCGGCCACCACCGCACAGGTCAATGCCACCAGGGCGCGCGGCGGCCGCGTGATCGCGGTAGGCACCACCGTGGTCCGGGCGCTGGACAGCACCTGGGACCGGGATTCGGCCCACCTTCGCGCCACCCGGGGCTTCACCCGGCGCTTCATCCGGCCGCAACACCACAACCACGTCGTCGATGGCCTCGTCACCGGCTTCCACGATCCGCGCGCCACCCACCTGGCCATGCTCTTTGCCGTGGCGGGCAAGGACCTGGTGCTGGAGGCGTATGACCGAGCAGTTCACCACGGCTATCTGTGGCACGAATTCGGCGACAGTCATCTGATCCTGCCGTAAGCGCTACCCGGGCAGAAGCTCGTTACCGGCTGCCAGCACCTCTCGCCAGGCAGACTCGTGCCAGAGCTGCGCCGCCGTACGCGGTTCGTGCGGCGGCTGTGGCCGCTTCCAAAGCTCCCGCTGCCACCAGCCGACGTCGTGCCAGGCTCCCAGCTTGTACCCCACCTGCCGGTAGATCCCGACCGCCGAAAAGCCGAGGGCTTCGTGAAATCTGACGCTGCCGGGGTTGGGCAAGGCGATACCGGCGTAGGCGGCGACGTAGCCTTGCAGCGCCAGCAGCTCGAGCAGGGTCAGATAGAGCGCCCTGCCGACCCCACCGCGGCGGGCGTCCTCGCGAACATAGGTCGACACGTCCACCGCCCAGCGGTACGCCGGGCGACTGCGATGGCCGGAGGCGTAGGCGTACCCCAGAACCTCCCCGGCAGCGTCGCACACCAGCCACGGCAGGCGCTCCAGGGTGCCGGTTATCCGCGCCGCGATCTCCTCAGCGGTGGGCGGCTCGGTCTCGAAGGAAATGATGGTCTCGCCCACGATCGGCGCGTAGATCGCCCGGATCTGCTCGGCATCCTCTATCGTGGCCAGCCTGAGCCTGGCAGACATGGCAGTCAGCCTAGCACCCCCTCCTAGGACCTTGGTCCGACGCTGTGAGGGGGGGCCAACGACTACCATAGAGAGTGAACGAAACGGTGAACGGCGTTGCGGATAAGGCGTAGCCCCTGCCCCTAGCGACACTCGCGCTGCATACTAAGGAGGAACGGATGGCCCACTACTTGGTAACTGCCCAGGCGACTGGGGACCTTCCCGCCCTGAGGCGCAGGCTCGACAGCGGCGAGATTCGGGCGCTGCGGCCCTTTGGAAAGGCCCTCGACCACTCCCTCCGGGGCGCGCGCCTGCGTCCTGACGGCATCGTCGTCTGGGAGGAGGAGGACTACTGCTCTCCCCCGCTGGCCATGGAACGGGCCGCCGTGCTCGACAGCTACTTCGGCGCCATCGAAGTGGAGGCGCTGGTGGCCGGTACCGGCTGGTCCCGGATCGACGACCTGCCTGCGCTGTGGGCGGAGCGGCCGTGAGCGTCGACAGCGGCCGTCTGGTCCGCGTCGCCAGCGTGGCCGACGTCGAGCGTGACGGCCTCAAGACGGTGCAGGTAGGGCCCAGCGTGGTGCTGCTGGTCGCCCACGAGGGCCGCATCCACGCCGTCGACAACCGTTGCCCCCACATGGGCTTTCCGCTGGCGCGCGGCACCGTCCGCGACGGCGTCATCATCTGCCACTGGCATCACGCCCGCTTCGAGCTCTGTTCGGGCGGCACCTTCGACCCCTTCGCCGACGACGTGCGCAGCTACCCGCTCGAGGTGCGGGGCAGCGACATCTGGGTCGACCCCACGCCCAGCCGCGACGAGATCGCCCACCAGCGGCGTCGCCTCGAGGACAGCCTCAAGCACAACCTCAGGTTGGTCATGGCCAAGGCGGCCATCTCCCTTATCGACCGTGGCGCCGACCCCGCCACCCTGCTCGAGATCGGGGGCCGCTTCGGTGCCACCCAGCGCAACGCAGGCTGGCGCGACGGGCTCACCATCATGACCGCCATGGGCAACGTGGTGCCGCACCTCGATCCCGGAAGCCGGGCACTGGCTATCTACCACGGCCTGTTGCATGTAGCCAACAACGTTCAGGGACAGCGTCCCCACTTCGATGTCGGACCGCTGCCGGGCGGCGAGACCGACCCCGTGCGCCTCAAGGCTTGGCTGCGCGAGTTCGCCGAGGTGCGCGACCGCGACGGCGTCGAGCGGGTGGTGCTGTCGGCGCTCGAGGCCGGCAACGACCACCAGATCCTGGCCGACATGTTCTTCGCCGCCGTGACCGACCACTACTTCCTCGATGGCGGCCACGCCATCGACTTCGTCAACAAGGCCTTCGAACTGCTCGACCTGATCGGCTGGGAGCATGCTGGTGAGATCCTGCCGAGTATCGTGCCGGGCCTCACCGACAGCACCCGCATGGAGGAAACCAGCGCCTGGCGCACGCCTGTCGACCTGGTCGGGCTGCTCGAGCCGGTGTTTCGAGATCTCCTGTCCGGGCGCCTCGGCGAGGGCGGCGAAGAGCGTCTCGCCGACGACGCCTTCGACGCGCTGATCGAGGTCCTGCTGGGCGACGACCCCGAAGCCGCGATCCAGGCGCTGGTGGACGGCATGCTGGCGGGCACCGCGCTCACCGAGCTGTCGCTGGCCGTCAGCTACGCGGCCGCCCTGCGGGTAGCACGGTTCCACACCAGCAACGAGTTCAACGACTGGATCGCGGTGCTGCACACCTTCACCAGCGCCAACGCCACCCACCGGTTGCTGCAGCGCGCACCCTCGCTGGCCGGCGCCCGCGGCATCTGGCACGCCACCATGGACCTCTACCTGAACCGATTCCTGAACGCCCCCCCCCGCCCGTCAGCCGACTGTCGATAGCGTCGCCGACCTCCCCCCGGCGACGCGCTTCTAGACCGCCTGCTGGCGCTGACCGACGAGCGTCAGCGCGTCGAGGAGGCCGCCGCCACCACCTTCCGCTACGCCCTCGAGGACCTCCCCGAAGCGCCCCTGCTGGCGGCGCTGGCCGAGACCTTGCTGCGCGAGGACGGCGAATTCCACAGCTATCAGATGTACGAGGCCGGGGTGCAGCTGTACCTGGAACTCCGCCCCCGACGACCCGAGCTGGCCCACACCGTACTCGTGGCGATGGCGCGCTACCTCGCCGGCCACGCCCCCACCGACCGCGCCACCACCCAGACCTACCGGATCGCCGCCAGGCTGCACGCCGGCGAAGCGCTGGCGGCGGATTGAGCACCGGCGCGAGCCGTGGTGCCTTGCCCGTTGCATCCAATTGTCCGCTTGGCGCATACACTTGTTACGAGGACCGGTAGCGCACACCAAAAAAAATTCTGCCCGGTCCTCGGTGCTGTCGGCACATATCGACAGATAGGCGTGCCGGCACCTCGCACCAAGGGAGGTGTGCATGATTCGACTCGTCAAGGGGACACTCGCCGCGCTGATGGTCTTGGCGCTCATTCAGCTCGCAGCCGCGCAGATCGTGATCAGTGAGGTAGATCCTGCCACCGGCACCATCGAGCTTCACAATGTCGGTATGGAGGCAGCCGACGCTTCAGGGCACATCCTGTGCAACCGGCCTGCCTACGCACCCGTCGGCGACCTCGAAGTGGTCTCCGGCGAGATGATGATCCCCGCCGATGGCCTGTTGGTCATTGTCTGGGACGCCGTCGCGGCTGCGGACGCCGAGCTGGGAATCTACGTCGACAACCAGTTCGGAAGCGCTGAATCGTTGGTCTCCTACCTCCAGTGGGGCAGTGCCGGTCACGGTCGCGAGAGCGTCGCCGAGGCCGCCGGCCTGTGGACCGCGGGAACCTTCCTGCCGGCCCCGGCTGCCGATCAGACGATCGCCATGACCGGCATGGACATGGACGCGGACCCGATCGACAACTGGAGTCTCGGTGTGCCTACCCTCGGCGAACTCGCCGGCGACGGCATGTAGCCACAGCCTCTCCCCTCAAAACGATGCGGCCTCCGAACGGGCCGCATCTCTTTTTGGTACCCATCCCACAACGAAAACCGGGCGCCTGAGCGCCCGGTCGTTGTCGCTGGTGGAGCCGTCAGGCTGGGGCCTGCACCAGCTCCTTCAACTGCCCGTACGCCACCTCGGCCCGCTCGCGCGCCTTGTCGTCCTGCGAACGTCCGGCCATCATCCTGTGCATGTTCAGGTGCTGATCGACATCGCCAAAGATCGAGTTGAGGATCTCGACCTCTTCGCGCGAGCGCAGGCTGGCATCGTCGCGAAACATGGCGGTGTAGACGTACTCGAACTGGCGATCGTCCATGACCCCGGTGAGGAACTGGTCGAGCACCTGCAGGTAGGGGGTGAGGTCGCTGCGAGTGCTGCCCTCCGCCGCCACCGTCTCGTCACCGGCAGGAATCTCGTTGAAGCCGTGAGCGAGCACCTCCTGGGTGATGTTCCAGTTGTCGGCGTCGAACACCGCCTCGCCATCGCGGAACAGGATCACCTGGGGGCTCTCGTGGTGGATGCCGGTCTTCGCTTCAATCAGATTGCTGGCTGCGCGCCAGTCGATGACCCGGATGATGCCGACCATCAGATCCTCACGGGGCTCTAGCCTCTCCTGCAAAAAACCGAAGCCCTGCATGGTCTTGTGACAGGTGCCCGCCTTGAAAATGACGCTGGTGGGATGCTGCTCCAGGAAGGCATCGACGGCCTCCGGGGTACTCAGGTTGACGACTCGGTCTCTCAGCATCGGCACTCCTTCGGGGCAAGAATTCTAGCGCATTGTAGGCGAGCCGGTCGGTCGAGAATGTCGCCCGCGCCTATCCATCATAAGCCCTCCTGCATCGGGCGGGGCGGTGTGGTGTTCATCCGGGTGGCCCAGACCCGGACGACCGGGACCCGAACGGGATGGCCAATCCGCCGCCCGGAAGGTGAAGCGCTCGGTTGACCCTCACGGCGCTGCCTTGCTACGCTTGGCCTTGCCTGAACCCGGATGGAGAGGTGTCCGAGTGGTTTAAGGAGCACGCCTGGAAAGCGTGTAGGTGGCCTCCGCTGCCTCGCGGGTTCGAATCCCGCTCTCTCCGCCAATACAAGTTGTAAGGTTGCGTGGGTGACAGCTATTCTCAGGTATTTCATCAATCGCATATACAATTAAAGATACAATATGAGATTGGTATAGGAAGGATTCCCGAGGACTTTATGGGAAGCGTTCCGGTCGTTATCGCTAAGCCAAGTGAGTGACAACATAGCCCTTAGTCGTGCACAACCCCTTGTCACTCGTTACTCAGACCTAGGCCCAATCCCGTTGATTCGCGGTTACGGACTTAGATTGTGAGGGAGTTGCACTGATGCCGGGTAAGGCAGCCAGCTATCGGATCT
Source organism: Trueperaceae bacterium (assembly GCA_963662295.1). Lineage (GTDB taxonomy): Bacteria > Deinococcota > Deinococci > Deinococcales > Trueperaceae. The sequence continues at coordinate 909,307 of OY759346.1, read as the reverse complement.
GGGGGGAAGGCTACGAAGCAACCGGGCACTTCGACCCAGCCGCCTTGGGGGCTTCCGTTTCGATATGGATACGGGCTATATAAGTATATGAGATCCTTATCCCCATACTCTGCCTCGTGCCCAGTCCATCAATGCAGTTCGCGACAACCCAGCAACTCTCCTCAAGGAGAAGGTGACGCCGGGGTCACTTAGCTAGTACCCCGTTTGCTGCCCGAACAACACCACCGGGTCGTAACGTGAGATTATCTCACCCCCCTATCCGGGTACGTAGGTGAGCGAAGCAACTCCGGCACATCCCAAATATGATCGGCCAGCCCCGCAGCCATCGCCTCAGTTATGCCCCTGCCCCCGTATGGGCCGTGAGGAAGGGGGTATCCTGACCTAAGGGAGGTCCCGTGGGCTATTTTCTGAATCTATTTACCCCCGAGACTTGGCAAGTCTTCCGCAAAGCAGGTGCAGGAGTCACTGGATTTAGGGAACGCCACAGGCGTTTGGCGAGTGAGAGAGTGCACCCGGGGGACCTATTCATCTGTTACCTGACTCGCCTGTCACGGTGGTGCGGGGTACTTCAGGTCCAGTCCGAGGTCTACAACGATGACAGTCCGATATTTGGTGACCCGGACCCATACCCGATCCGTTTCCGGGTCGAGCCGCTTGTCGCTCTAGAGCTGGAAGGGGCAATACCTATCTATGAGGACGAAGTGTGGAACGGGCTATCAATTACAAAACAGCATAAGCGGGGACAGTCTGCCTGGACAGGATTCTTCCGTGGCTCACTGAACAGATTCGACGAGAGCGACGGGAGTTACCTGGTGGAGCTGCTCAAGGCGCAGCAGGAAAATCCGAGGAGTTACCCGCTCACTGCCAAGGACAGACGCCAGCTTGCTCGCAAGGGTACGATTCGGACTCCTGATCGGAAAGTCGAGATAGAGGTCCCCGATCATGGCGAGGATGATATTTCCTCCGACTCGATGACGGACCAAGTCCCAGCGACGGGGAGTCGAGAGTCGACCCAGATGCAGGCGAAGGTTGCCCAGATCGGTGCCGCAATGGGGTTCCGCATCTGGGTTCCCAGGAACGACAAGGCGGGGGTTCTGGAGCATGTACCGCCGGGTATGCACAAGCGGTTCCTGGAAGAGCTGCCCCTCAACTACGACGATGCGACCCTCAGAACTATAGAGCAGATCGATGTTCTCTGGCTCAAGGGCCGGTCTATGACTCGGGCATTCGAGATCGAGCACACAACCGCGATCTATTCAGGGCTGTTGAGAATGGCAGACCTGTTGGCCCTGCAACCCAACATGGACATCCGTTTGCACATCGTGGCACCGGCGGAGAGGCGGGAGCGGGTACTACGCGAGATCAGAAGACCGGTGTTCTCTCTACTTGATCGCGGGCCGCTATATGAGCAGTGCTCGCTCCTCTCATATGACACCATCCACGCCCTGATTAAGATGCCGCACCTCTCCTACATTAGTGATGCAATCATCGCCGAATACGAGGAGTCTGCGGAGGTCTGATAGCACAACTGGATCGTCTCCAGTAGCTACGCTTGTGAGGAGAGAACCTTGCTTGAAGTATTGTCTAAGCCTTTAGGCGAAATCACGACTGCCGACATTCAATCACTGATTGATGAGAAGGTTCCCGAAGGTGAACGGATTGAGTTCAAGAGAGGGCTTCCAGCAGCAAAAGGGAAGACCGACCCATGGATGGTTGGCAGAGACGAAATTCGCGACTATGCGAAGAAGGAGATACTAGAGGAGGTCGTTGCGTTTGCAAATGCGTATGGCGGTGTATTGCTCATAGGCATTGAAGAGTCCGAAACAACACCGCATATTGCCGCCGATATCTTACCGATCCCACGTTGTACAGACTTAGCGGAGCGTCTCAAGTTGGTATTCCGTGACTGCGTGGAACCGCAACCCACCCGGTTTGATATTGTCGGTATCCCGACCGAGGGTGAATCTGGGGTTGTCATGATTCGGGTTGGGAAGTCGCGTCTGGCTCCTCATCGAGTTACGAAGACACTTGTTTGTCCGATCCGACGTGCCGACCGATGCGAGAAAATGACTATGCGTGAGATCCAGGATATGACGCTTAACGTATCTCGGGGGCTAGAGCGATTGGACAAGAGGCTCTCGGAGCGCTCTAAGCGCTTCAAGGAGGAATTCGCCCGCCTCATACCTCACAGCAACGCATTCGGTATTCGTTTACGGAATCAGTAGCCCTGGGCTTGACATTTGAGGCTATCCATGCCACAATAAGGATATGAACATCGTGTCGGTTTTCAAGAGATTCCCCGACCAGCACGCCTGCATCACCCACCTAGAGACTATCCGTTGGGGCGACACCCCCGCCTGCCCGCTCTGTGGCAGCGTAGGGGTGGCTCGCAAGCGTGATGGTAAGCGAGTAGGCCGCTGGAACTGCCACGATTGCAAAGCTAGCTTCAACGTCCTAAGCGGTACAGTCATGCAGCAGACCATGATTCCCCTCCAGAAATGGTTCTTAGCTATCGCGCTCATCGTGAACGCCAAGAAGTCCCTCTCTAGCTACCAGTTGGCCCGTGACCTGGAACTCAACCAGAAGAGTGCCTGGTACATGCAGCAACGAATCAGAGCAGCCATGGCAGCAGATCAGGGGTCGTTCCTGCGGGGCATCATCGAAGCCGACGAAACCTTCCTGGGTGGAAAACCTCGCAAACGCAACCACCGTAGCAACCGCAAACCTGCCAAGCGCGGTCGTGGCACCAGTAAGACCGCCGTAGTCGGTGCGGTGGAACGCGGCGGCAAGGTCGCTGCCCGTGTAGCCGAAGATCTAAGCGGCAAAGGGATCATGCAGTTCATCAAGAGCGTAGCCGATACCGCTGAGACCATCCTGGTCACTGACGAATATCCGGCTTATGGCATCTTAGACCGCATCATGGCGCGGGTCAGCGTGAACCACAGCGAACACTACGTAGACGGCGATGTCTACACGAACACGATTGAAGGCTTCTGGTCACATCTGAAACGCGCCTGGCTCGGCCAGCATCACCACCACTCGAAGTCTTACATGCCTCTTTACATCGCCGAGGTATGTTGGAAGTGCAACCGCCGAGGCCGTAAGGACGGGTTCGACGGCTTTCTTAACGCGGCGATGGGGTGAATAAAATGGACAAAGTTTTCGTCTATTGGGATAACTCGAATATCTTTCACGAGGCCCAACGCTTCGCGGAGGAACGGGATGAAGGGCCGGACGCCCGTTACCGAGTGCGCATCCACTTCGAGAGCCTGCTGCGACTCGCGCATGCGGATCGGACACTCCAAAAAGCGTTCGTCGCCGGTTCGGTCCCGCCTGAGATGCAGTGCCTCTGGAACCGGCTGGAGTCTGAAGGGGTGGAAGTCGCTTTGTTCGATCGCGGCGACTCCGTTCGCGGCGAGCAGCAAGTACCCGACGACAAGCTGCAGTTAGAAATGCTCAGGGATACACTGAATTACGACGGACCTCCCGGGATCGTAACGCTCCTCACCGGAGACGGAGCAGGCTATCTTGAAGGTCACGGGTTTCATCAGACGCTGGAACTGATACGCAACAAACAAGGCTGGAAGATAGAAATCCTCTCGTGGAGGCATTCGTGCAACCAGCGAATGCGGTGTTGGGCGGAAGAGAACGGGGTGTTCGTCGCGCTCGACGACTTCTATGAAGCCATCACCTTTCTCGAACCGTCGAAACCGGGCTATGAGCACGCGGAGTCGCGTGTACAGGCGGTGTTGAACCTCTCTCAGCGGGCGATGGCATAAATCTTGTGCTACCGCTTAAGCCTATAATTTGCAATGGGTCTTGCCTAGCTGATCGGGTTTTGTCGGAGGTAACGTAGCAGGGTTTTGTACTTGTCGGCATGGCGATGATTGTACCGCCATTCGGTCTCCTTGAGGTGCAGGTGGAAGGTGTGTCTGGGTAAGCCCTTGAACTTTGCCAGCCGGACCTTTGCCAGCCCCCAGAAGCCTTCGATGCCGTTGATGTGGACAGCCCCTTTAGCGAACTCGTCGTTGGAATGATCGACGCGGAAGTGACCATAGCCGAGATCGACCAGCCCGTTGTAGCCGCGCCAGCCATCGGAGTTGATGACGGTACTGGGGTCCACTCGGCCGCGGATGATGCCCTGCAGGGTCGGCCTTGAGCAGTCCGGGACAATCTCCGTGTAGACTTGGCCTCGACGCTCGAAGATGCCGAAGACGACGGTCTTGCCGTAGGCGCCGCGCCCGCGCCGGCCCTCGACCCGACGCGCCCCGAAGAGGCTTTCATCGACCTCGACGACACCGAACAGAGGGCGTCGCGCTTCGCGGTCAAGCAGAATGCGTTCCCGCAAGCCACGGTAGAACCGATTCACGGTGTTGCGGTTTAGACCGCTCGGCGTCGCTGCCTGGAGGGCCGTCAGATCGGCGGCGAAGTAACGAACCAACTCGCGGACCTTGCCCTCCGAAATCTTCGAACGCCTCGCGTACTTGTTTTTCATTACCAAGCCTAGCCTTATCACACATCACAAGACCCTCGGCTAGGCAAGACCCTTTGCAATTACGGTTCGTAATTTGTGAGCCTAGTTTAGCACATCAGGGCTTCTCCCTATCCCTTTCGAGTGCCTCAAACCATCTGCCAAGAAGGATGAAGTTGATGTTGCCCAGCAGGGGCACCGCCCCACCGATTATGAGGGCGGTCGCAATCGTTGGAGTCAGTAGCACCTGGTCCTCTAAGGTGGTGGTAATGCCTATGGTGACCCCATATAGACCGATTGCCACGAGGGCAGTACCAATCTACTCTATAACTATCGACCTGGAAGACCCCACGTCAACCCACCGTGCCCTCCAGGGGCTCCTCCTGGGTTTTTTGGACAACCAATTCAATCCTCTCCCCCACGATCAATAGGTTCTGGGATCGGGAGTACCATCCGAAGGTAATTATCAGCAGGATGATGCTCCAGAGACGCCCGAAGAATGAGAGCTGATCCGGGATTATGAACGATACTCGGTAGTCCCTTTCATTCAGGTCTCGGATGGCTCGTTCGAGGGCCTTGCCTTGGCTCTCCCCGGAGAAGAGGGCTGCCCATCCTATGCGAGTCCGGATTCGGTGGTAGACGTTGATGGGTCTGTGCTGGATGCTTGATAGTGTGCTCATTTGGTATCCTCCCGTGCTCCGGCATCTGGAAGGTGCCGGGCCATGAAAGCGTCGTATGGGAGCATGACGTTCCGCTTATTTGCCACTTGGTGTGGGTGATCAGACGTACTAAGCAGGTATTGGCTGTTGTATTCGGCGGGGGCCCGACTCACGGGCTCCCAGTGACGCTTTCGAGGGGCAGTATGGGGCTATGAAGCTAGGATGTCAAGTCTAGAACTGCTGATTCCGTGGCTCAAAGCTGCTGAGCTCGAGGAGGATCTCCTGTTCCGCCGAGTCCGGGGCGGTGGTGCAGCCGGAGAGTCGGCACTCTCTCATCAAGCCATTTGGACGATCATCGAGAGCAGAGCTGAGGCTACCGGCCTCGAGGGTCGGGTCTCAGGCCACTCGCCCAGGGTAGGGACGGCGCAGTCTCTGGCTGCTCAAGGGGCCACAGTGATTGAGATGCAGCAGACAGGCCGCTGGGAATCGCCCATAATGCTGGGGAATTACGGTGCTGCGCCCGATGGACCTCTCGAAGGCTAACAATGGAAGAGCTTGGCCTTCGCCAAGCCTATGGATCCAGCGAATCCGTCCTTGACCAAGCGGGTCCTGGGGGCGTGGGGAGTGCTGGTCTACAACTGGGCCCGGGAGTGTAGATCGCTCAAGCGGGCGCTACCCCAACCGCAAGGCGGGAGAGTTTATGAGAGGCGCTCTCCAGCGATGGCTGCGGGGCTGATCCAGCGAATCCGTCCTTCCGATCGGATTTGGAGTGTGCCGGAATTGCTTCGCCCACCTACTTATCCGGGTGGGGGCAGAGATAATCTCGCACTACGACCGATAGAGACCAAAACGAAGACTTCTCAGTTCGTTTCGGAGTTGATTCCTCTTACTCTCCAATAGATAGAAGACATTAGGAAGATTATTCTGATCTTCAAATAGCTGGCTGGTCGCAATCGAATCGAGTTCGCCAAACAAATCCTTTAGCCGTTCAGTGGAATGGATGAATGAAAGCGAAGCTTCACAGTGTTTCATCCCGGAGCAAAGACCTTGCAGCGCCTGACTTGCACTCTGGACGGCAGCTGTGAGCTCGTGCCGGTTTTTCTCACTTGGATCATCCCGGTAAACCTTGGCTTGAGATTCTATGGCCAGTAGTTTTGCTGCATACTCTTCAATCAGGGTCTCGATCAACCCCTTTAGCCTGTTGGTGTTAGTGGATCGTGCATTTAGCTTATAAGTCACCAAAATCCCGATGCCCCCACCATGAGAAGGTGGAATAGCTGGAAGAAGGAAAAGTCCCAGAAGTCGTTATGGATCCAGGACTGACGAAGGAGTAGGGCGGAAACTATAAGACCACCGAGAAATATTCCCACGATGAACCCGAAGATAGTCTCGCCCCGGATACTCATGTGCTGCTGCCCATAAACCTTTGGATTCGCCCTATCACCAAGGGATCTTCTTTGGACTCAAACCTCAATCTTACGGAGCAAACGTCCGCCCCAACCTTTCGGGCAAGACCACCAAAAGCCTCCTCAAGAAATGATGCTGGGTACCCTATGACCCCATCAAGAACAATGGTGATGACTTCATTCCTGCTAGGGGCGAAGTACTGCTCCAAGAAATCCTCACGAAATTCCTGGCCAGAGTATTCGCTGTCACTCCGCTTCCTTAGTCCAGGCGTGATGGAGAAGTCCTTTGCTATGTTGATAACCACCCCTCCCAATCCTTCTGAGGCGGGCCGCTCCTCGCTCATCTTTCCTGCCCCTCCGGAACATCCTTCGCTGCCGCAACGCGAAACGAAATCAGAGTGCCTTGGAACGGCTTGGTAGTGTCCCAATGCTCCCTCTTGTCGAGACTCACATGCGCATGACCGCTGACGATAGTCAAACCCGATATCAACCCCTCTGTGGAGTGTCCGTAGATCTGTGGAAGCCCTTTGCCATGGAAATCTTCCCCGGTTCTCGATCGATCCTCGCCCTTTAGCGCTGAAAGGGCTAGCCGATTGTCTCTGCCGAAGATCCTCCTTGGCAACCGCTGGCCTACCCCCTCTAGCACCCTCTTCCTTATGGTTCTGGGTATGCCTTGACCATAATCCAAAATAGTGATGTTAACCGTCTCCTTGACAGCATCATGAACTGCCATGATCCACCACTTCGGAGCATAAGGGAGATTGCTCCGGTAGGCGTGTTGATTGGTGTTCCCCATGCACTCCATGAGAGTCGCATAAATTGCTGCTTCCTGAGCCCGTAGGCGAGCACCTTCGCCCGAGGTGTCAATCTTGTCTGGGCCGAAGCGTGCGACCTCCTTTGCGATTTGCGGTTCTCCACGCCTTCCCATTCTTATCGCCATGACTTCGGGATCAGGGTCAGACCTGTCAGTGACTCTACGCCGAGCGATAATATTCAGGAATCCAGATGCGTCAATGAGTCGTCTGACATCTGGGGCCCTGGGAACATTACCCCGAAGGAGAACGACTCCCTGTTGTTCGAAGATATCGATTAGGGCCAGAAGATACATGAGAGCATCTGTTGTGAGTAACTCAACGCCCCTCAGGTTGAGTTCGGTCCGCTTGCGGTCCGTAAGGCGCTGCTGAAGCTCGTGGAAAAACCGGATAGTCTCTTCTGGGTTTTTGAGGACGCTGAAAACCTTCGGGACATCGATAAGCCTATAGACACCCTCAGGGTGCTTCTTATAGACATTGCTGGGTTGCCTCCGATTTCGGCCTTTCTTTATTTTACGCATTGCTCTGGCGGAGCGGCTGGCGTTATAGCGCTTGTACTTAGCCTCTTTCCAGAGCTTCTTCACGTTAATTAAGATACGCGAGGCGCTAGGGCGATTGGTAGTGACGTGAGATTATCTCGCACCCCTACCAGAGGAGATGCGTACCAGACCTTGGCGGAACCCGTGGTTTTGGAATTGGTGTCGGTAGGGGGGTGATCATGAGGAGTGAAGGGGCGGTTCTCGAATAGGCCTCACCGAACTTTGCCCATGCCAGGGGAAGGAAGAATGATCGAGAAATCACTTTCCAGACGGGGATAGCTTCATTTCAGAGAACGGCTTGGAGGGGGCAAGAGATAATCTCACGTTACGACCGCCCTGTTTTCTCGTTGCTTTTATGGAAGTAGTTGACCCAAAGCCACAAGAAATGTCAAGGGACTTACAGTTGACAATCGACCCTACATCGGTTTATAATCGATATAGAGTCGATTTATAACTAATATAGAATCTACTTGTAACTGATACGTAACTGATATGAGGTCGATTTATAACCGACATTAGGATCGATTGAGAAAGGAGCGCGCGTTGCATGATCCACCAAATTCCGCCAAGTGGTGACCAAGAGACCAAAGTCATTGACCTGATAGAGGCCACGCGGTTACAACTTCGACACCACCTTCATACTCCTCAACGCTGGTACGGGTTGCTGGCACGAGTTACCCGAGCGCGTGCGCTACGCGCCTCTAATAGCATTGAAGGGATTCACGTTTCTGCTGAGGACGCTATTGCGGCTATCGACGGCGAAGATCCAATCCATGCTGACCGCGACACTTGGGCTGCAGTTGTAGGTTACAGGCAGGCTATGAACTTGATTCTTCAGCGATGCCAAGACCCAAACTTCAAATTCAGTTTGGATTTGGTTTTCGCTCTACACTTCATGATCACAGGGCATGACCCCAAAGCAAATCCTAGTCGCCTTCGTCCCGGATGGGTTGGCGTCAGAAACACTGAGACGGGGGAAGTTGTCCATGAAGGTGCCGACAGAGACCTGCTGGATGGGTTGATAGACGAATACATTGGCTTTCTGAATGCCTCTCGGGGCTGTAACAATATGGTCAAGGCGGCGATGGCGCACTTGATCCTCACGCTGATGCACCCGTTTTCGGATGGCAACGGGAGGCTTGCCAGATGCATCCAGACTGCAGTGCTGGCTGCTGACGGGGTAGTGTATCCAATCTTCTCCAGTATCGAAGAGTACACAGGTCAAAATGTACAGGACTACTACGATACTCTGGCGAAAGTTGGTGGTGGTGGCTGGCACCCCGAGAACGACGCACGCCCTTGGGTAAGATTCTGTCTGACAGCCCATTACAGACAAGCACAAACTACATTGCGCCGCACCCGTGAAATTGAGCGCGTCTTCGAAGATCTTTCTCAGATCATTGCTCGCAAGGGTTTGCCGGAGCGTATGGTATTCGCCCTCATGGACGCCGCGTTTGGGCATCAGGTGCGCAACTCATCCTATCGTGTGTTAGCCGATACCTCCTCCAATATAGCTGGGCGTGACCTAAAAATCTTGGTGAGCCAAGGAATGTTGAAACGCCAGGGCGAAAAGCGGGGAGCCTATTATGTCGCTTCCCCCGAGATTCAGGAGGTGCGCACGAGATACCGGCTCCCAAAGTCTATCCCCGATCCCTTTGATCTCGATTCGGAAGCATAAAGAGAGCTTCCATTCTGAGCGGTGTGACTAGGGTCTTGGGCAAACAACGATATAATTCCCTTTTTGTAGGACTCCAAAGACTCCCACTTTCGGGAGTTATTGGAGTCCCTAATACGCGCGGGCGCACGTACAAGTATGTAGTGTCCAGAAACTCCACAAATGCGAGCGGCTCACAACGCGGGGTGATGCTAGCCTGAGAAGGCCACAGTGCAAACCCACCTGTCACAGGGGAAGTGAATGATCAGCGACTTCCAGAACACACTGGACCACCTCCAGTCTATCGCCGACTCCACAGCCCATCAGGGTCGCCTCTTCGAGCGGCTGATGAAGGCCTACTTCCTGCAGGACCCCCTCTACCGGGAGCGCTTCTCCGAGGTCTGGCTCTGGTCGGAGTGGGCCAAGGAGCGCTCCGACTTCTCCGGTCAAGACATCGGTATCGACCTGGTCGCCGCCGAGCGTGGGAGCGAGGGGGAGTACTGCGCCATCCAGTGCAAGTGCTTTGCACCCGATACCAAGGCCTCGAAGCCGCAGATCGACTCGTTTGTCTCCGCTTCGGCCGTCGACCCCTTCGCTGCCCGGATCTTCGTCAATACCGGTGGCTGGGGCCCTAACGCACTCAAGGTCTTAGAGAAACTGGAAGCCTGCACCGTGATCGGGCGGGGCCAGCTGGAGAGCTGTCCGATCGACTGGCCCGACCTGCTGACCGGTGAGCCGGAAGATCTGGTCTACCGGGCCGAATCCTTTAGTCTCCGCCCTCACCAGCGAGAGGCCCTGAACGATGTCGTCGCCGGCTTTGAGGAGTCTGATCGGGGCAAGCTGATCATGGCCTGCGGGACCGGTAAGACCTTCACCGCCCTCCGGATAGCAGAAGCCGTTGCCAAGGAAGGCGGCCGAGTACTCTACCTGGTCCCCTCGATCTCGCTCTTCCAGCAGTCGATGCGAGAGTGGGCGACCCAGCAGGCTATCCCTCACCGCTACATCGGGATCTGCTCCGATACCCGGGCCGGTCGTACCGACGAAGACGCCTCGCTGCAGGAGCTGGAGCTACCGGTCACCACCGATCCCCAGAAGATCTCTGAGGCCTTACAAGAAGAGAGGCCGGAGGCGCTGACGGTAGTCTTCTCCACCTACCAGTCGCTCGACCTGGTGAGACAGGCTCAGGATGAGGGGGCGCCCCCTTTCGATCTGATCCTCTGCGACGAGGCCCACCGGACCACCGGGATCGAGCAGTCCGACGCTAAGACCTCACCCTTCGTGCTGGTTCACGACCAGGAGCGGATCCGGGCCGACAAGCGGCTCTATATGACCGCTACCCCCCCGGCTCTATACCGAGGCTGCCAAGACCAAGGCGGCCGATCACTCGATCGAGATCTTCTCGATGGACGACCCGGCTACTTATGGACCGGAGTTCCACCGACTCCCCTTCTCCCAGGCGGTCGAGCGGGACCTGCTCTCTGATTACAAGGTGGTGATCTTCGCTATCGCCGAGGAGCAGGTCGAGGCGGTGCTGCAGCGGCACCTGGCCGCCTATAGCAGCGAGATCAACATCACCGACACCGCCAAGATCGTCGGCTGCTGGAATGCGCTGCAGAATCCGGAGGGCAAGGGCGACGGGTCAAGCCGCAAGCTGAGTCGGGCCATCGCCTTTACCAACTCGATCCGTTCTTCTAAGCTGCTGGAGTCTCACTGGAGCAACATCGTCGAGCAGGCGATCGGACGCCTATCCGACGAGGAAGAGCGGTCGCAGGCGCTCCGCTGCGAGATCCACCATGTCGACGGGAGGCATCATGCCCTCGAGCGCAAGGGGCGGATCGAGTGGCTGAAGCGGTCGGGTCCGAACGGTGCCAGCCCGAACGGTGCCAGTTCAGCGAGCTGTCGGATCCTCACCAACGCCCGCTGCCTCTCCGAGGGGATCGACGTACCGGCACTCGACGCGGTGCTCTTCATGAGTCCCCGGAACTCCCATGTCGACATCGTCCAGGCGGTCGGCCGGACCATGCGCAAGGCGCCGGGTAAGGAGTACGGCTACATCATCCTGCCGGTCACAATCCCGGCCGGGGTCGACCCGGCTGCTGCTCTCGATGACAACGAGCGCTTCGCCACCGTCTGGAGCGTGCTTAGGGCGCTGCGCTCCCACGACGACAGGTTCGATGTTGAGATCAATCAGCTCGACCTCAACAACAGCCCGACCGAGCGGATCGTCATCAATGGTGATGATCCCGAGATCACCCCGGAGCAGATCCGGCTGCTCTTCCCCCCACTCGACCTGGACCCCGGTGCGATCTATGCCAAGATCGTCGAGAAGTGTGGTGACCGGAAGTACTGGCAGAGCTGGGCCGAGGATGTCGCCGAGATCTTCCCCCGACTCATCTCCCGGATCGAGGGGCTGCTGGCCGGTCCTGCCAACGAGACGCTGCGCGAGTGGTTCGACGGCTTCTTAGAGGAGCTCCAGGTCTCGATCAACGACTCGATCAGCAGAGAAGGGGCGATCGAGATGATGGCCCAGCACATCCTGACCGGCCCGGTCTTCGGAGCGCTGTTCGAGCACTATGACTTCGCTGCTGAGAACCCGGTGGCCAAGAGACTCGACTCCCTGCACCAGGACTTCGGCGAGTTCGGGCTCGAGAACGAGACGAGGGATCTAGAGGGCTTCTACGACAGTGTCCGCCAGCGGGCCCAAGGGCTCGACAACAGTGATGCCCGTCAGCGGGTACTGACCGAACTCTACGAGCGCTTCTTCATCACCGCGACCAAGAAGGATGCCGACCGCCTGGGAATCGTCTACACCCCGATCGAGGTGGTCGATTTCATCCTGGCAAGTGCCGATCAGGTATTGCGCCAGGAGTTCGGCCGCTCCTTGAGCGACGAGGGGGTGCATGTCTTAGATCCCTTCACCGGGACCGGCACCTTCCTCGTTCGGCTGCTGGGGTCTGAGCTGATCCGAGAAGAGGATGTAGCGCGGAAGTTCCGCGAGGAGCTCCATGCCAACGAGATCGTCCTGCTCGCCTACTACATCGCGGCCATCCACATCGAAGAGGCTTTCCACGGCCGCCGCGGTGACACCAGCAGCTACGAACCGTTCAGCGGCATCGCCCTCACCGACACCTTCAACCTCCACACCGCCCGGACCGGCTTCCCGAAAGAGTGGCTCCCGGAGAACAGTGAGCGGGTCGAGCGCCAGCAGGGACTGCCGATCCAGGTCATTGTTGGCAATCCGCCTTGGTCTGCGAAGCAGGGGAGCGCAGCGGACTATAACCCCAACGTGAAATATCCCGTGCTCGGGCAACGGATCGCTGAGACCTACGCGGCCCGCTCGAAGGCAATCAATAAGAACAGTCTCTACGACAGCTACAAAATGGCGATCCGCTGGGCCTCGGACCGGATCGGTGAGCAGGGTGTGATCGCCCTCGTTACCAACGGCTCCTGGATCGACGGCAATGTGGATGCGGGTGTTCGTGCCTGTCTGGCTGAGGAGTTCAGTTCGGTCTATGTGCTGAATTTGCGGGGGAACGCAAGGACGTCAGGAGAACTGCGGCGCGCTGAGGGGGACAATGCATTCGGCCAGGGCTCTCGAGCACCAGTCGCTATCACAATCCTGGTCCGCAACCCGGCTGCCACCGGCTGCCGCATCCGCTACCGCGATATCGGTGACTACCTGAGGCGCGAGGAGAAGCTGGAGCTACTCAGCGAGGCGGGATCGATTGCGGGCTTGGATGGCTGGCTCGAGGTCAAGCCCGACCGGCATCACGACTGGACCTCACAACGCGACGAGGCGTTCCAGGAGCTCTATCCGCTGGGATCCAAGGATGCGAAGGGCGGCAGGGCGGATGATGCGATCTTCAAGCTATTCAGCAATGGCTACCAGACCGGTCGCGACGCCTACATCTACAACTTCTCCCGTGACGCCTGTGCCGATAACGCACGCAGGATGGTGGATAACTACCTCGGGGCTCTAAGGGAACTGGAGGCGGCGCAGGATCGGACTCCGGATGTCGAAGGCATAGCGCGCCGACATTCCGCAAATATTCGTTGGAATCGAGGGCTAAGGAACAATTTGCAGCGCCGTAAGCCCGCCGTGTATTCGCCTGACAACATCTGGAGGACCCAGTACCGACCTTTCGTCAAACAGCACTGCTACGCCGACTACACATTTTCACAAGCTCCTGGGCAGACGAGACACATCTTTCCCGACAAGTCCAGCGAGAATCGGGCGATCTGCCTTCCGGGCGTCGGCTCGACCAGGCCCTTCTCCGCCCTCATGGTCGATACGATGCCGGATCTGAACTTCGAAGCTGCAGGTACACAATGCTTCCCCCGCTACCGCTACCTGGCGAGCCCGGGCGGCGGTGTCCTTTACGACAATCCTGGAGTACAGCGCATCGACAACATTTCAGATACCGCCCTGCGCACCCTCCGTACCCACTACCGGGACGACACAATTGCCAAGGACGACCTCTTCGACTACGTCTACGGGGTCCTGCATGCGCCTGGCTACCGGAAGCGCTTTGCCAACAACCTGGCGAAGGAGTTACCCCGAGTCCCCTTCGCGCCCGACTTCCACGCCTTCGTCGAGGCTGGGCGGGCCCTGGCAGAGCTTCACCTAGACTATGAGACCGATGAAGAGTATCCGTTAGAGGTCAGGCTCGCAGGCAGGTCCAGCGAGCCCCTCTTTGGAGAGCCGGCAGCCGATCTCTTTCGTATCGGCACTCGAGCGATGCGGTTCAAGGATGAGGAGAAGTCGGTACTCATCGTCAACGACCACGTCCAGCTCTATGGCATTCCGGCTGAGGCGCACCGCTATGAGGTCAATGGGCGGACTCCGCTCGGTTGGTTCATCGATCGCTACAAGATCTCCCGGGACAAGCGAAGCGGGATCCTCAACGATCCCAACGGCTGGTTTGCAGATCCGCGTGACCTGATTACGGCAATCAGGCGGATCATCTATCTCAGCGTGGAGACTGTGCGCATTGTTGAGGGTCTGCCGGAGCCATTTGAGGCCTAGCCCTCGAGCTGGTAGCCACCTCAGTTGCCCGGATGCTGCGAAGTGGACTCGGACCCAGCGAGTTCGTCCTGGTGGACCAAGCGCAAGGCGACCTTATCCAGCTGGATCCGCCAGGCGGTCTCTTCCCCATGGAAGCGCTCGTTCTGCCGGCAGAGCTCCTCGAGCAGAGCGGCAGTCCTGGCTCTACTCTCTTCCTGACGGCGGGCCCATCTGGCCTCCTTGCGAGTGCTCGAGTCGGTCATGTCAGGACCTCTTTGTTGCCGCAATGGCCTGCCGTAACTGCAACACCCATACTCCTATCCTATTCGGTCTCACTCGAGTACCTAGTCCACAGCCCCTGAGCCTTAAGTCCTACCCGTCTACTTCCTCCATCAGTCTGCGCATTGACCGCAGGAGCTCCGCTATTCTCCGCCGCTCAGCGATCGCCTCGGCGGTGTAGCGACCATGTTTGTAGGCATTGGAGTTACCCCTCGGTGCGCCTGGCGATTTACCCCCGTGCATCCGGCAGCGACCGTTGTTCATCGCCGGCGACCGACACGGCCTTCCCATTCTTGTCCGGGCTCCACATCGGGGACTCAGGTGCATCGGTATTCTGCTTTGCATAGGGTTGTTCCTCCGTTTTCCGGTAGTTCCCACCCCCCGGCCCCCTACGCTCCAGAGTTTCTACTACCCCGACCACGGCCTGCTCACCCTTGTGAACGTGTACGTGTTCGACTGTTACCTTCTGCTGGCCCTTGCCGCGATGGCGATTGAGGGCTGTGAGTAGGGTCGTCCAGGTACGGGAGAGCCTGTTCGCCTGGTTCAGTCTCTCCCGCCACCTTTCGAAGGTCTGGTCGCTGATCATGGCACGGCGGTAGCACTCCATGGCAGCGTTGTGGGCGGCGACCAGTTGGGCCGCCATCATCCCTTCTAGTTCATCTTGCGGATTGATGCCGACCAGCGCTGCAACGGTGGCGCTATTCTGTCTATCCTGTGCCATCTCATCCGAGTGCAACGTCCACTGGGTCAGAAGCGCCTGATGGGCTAGTGTGTTGTTCCAGTCGTCGGACTTTGAGCCACCGATAGGTTTGAGTTCACCTTTCTGCTCTGCCGGATTGTAGGTGATGTTGGTTGTCGGGACGTTCGCCTTGGAGGACTTCTTCGTGCTCATATGTGATCGCCTCTCTCCTCGATTCCCAGTGCCGCAAGCGCTGTGATGGCTTGCTCCTTCCTGCTCGCATACCAGCTACTCCTTACGCGAACCATGTCCGCCTCGCCTCCTGAAGCCGGGCTATGGCCTCAGACGCTCCAGAACTACCCCCGACCAGATAGGCCGCACACCAGGCACAGACGTAGCGTCCGAGGTCGGGCACCATCCCACTGGGCAGGAAGGCCGCTCTGGCGAGGAGTCCCGACGACGACGCCCTGATCAGAGATGTGAGTTCGGATGGCAGCGGTGGTACTCCCCTAGCCTCGAGGAGGGGAATGAGTTCGGTCTTCTTCTGGCTTAGGAGTTCGAGGAGCTCTTGGCTAGGCTGATGAGGACAGCGATAGCGGACTCGGTCTCCCCCTACCCAGAGCTCGAGCCCCTCGGTCTGGGCCCGGATGAGGACCTCGCGGGACGTTTCTGACGGTAAGTGAATGGTCACAGCTCTCCCTCGATCCAGGTACTATCTGGCTCATTGACCGATGGAGTCGTAATCGGCTCTATGGTCCTCTCTCCTCTTTCATCCTCTAGAGGATGGTAATCCATCCGTCCCGCCGTCCCAATCGGCTCCTGGACAGAGTTTCTCGGATTTCCTATCCGTCCCGCTTTCAGACCTTGGGACGGATGGTGATCAGTCGGGAACGCCGTCTCTGACGGCATTGGGACGGCGGGACGGATAGGAGACCCCTCCTTAGAGGGAGAGAGAGCGTAGCGCTCCCAGATCGGTTCGAGGTCCTCGCGCCGATACCCCTTGGACTGCTGTCCTCCGCTCCGCTGGTTCCGCGGCTTCACTCTGAACGGTGAGAGCAGGCTACTGAGGCCGCGCGGGGTCAGCGGCCGGTTGCTCCTACCCCACTCGCTCCACGGTCTCGACTCCAGTTGGTGCAGTGCAGTTAGGATCTCCTGAGTCGGCACTACTCTGGGTCGCCGGCCCCCGCAAAGACGACCCGGAGGTCGGCGAGTAGCTGCTCCCGAAACCCTGTCTCGTCGGTCTCATTCGGACGCAGGGCCTCACACGCCGTCCAAGCTCGGCCGCCCTGGCCGGCCCACTCGCCTCCGGCAACCTCGGCGATGGCCAGAAGTGATTCCCAGGCATCTCGGGCTCGGTCGTGAAGGCCGGGGGGGTAGCTCACGCTCGCTCTTGCGGCCAGGATCGCCTCCTCGTTGTCGGCTACCCAGCAGGTCAGCTGTCGCTTCAGCCTCTCAATCGCCTCCCGATCTCGGTCGCGCCACCTCGGTAGCGGCTCCGCATTGGCGGGTCTGCGCTCGAGGTTGAGCACCAGTGAGCGATCGACAACCGTGTCCGGCAACTTACCTATGCCGGCAATCGCCTTCGGGCACCAGGTCACGAACTGACGGGGCTCGTGCTCCTCACCAACGCAGCGGAGGACGTGGGCAAGTTCTCGGCGCTGCGAGCCATTTATGACTCCCCGGAGCTCGTCATCATTCCCGAAGAAGGTGTCGGCCTCATCGAGTAAGAGAGTCGGAGCATGGCGCTCAATGACTCGGAACAGTGCTGCCGAGGTGACGCGTCCACTGAGCGGCAGGGGTCGGTAGACTAGTTCAGCCAGGATCTCCAGCAATAGACTCTTTCCGCACCTCTTCGTGGCGGAGGTCAGATTTAGGAAAGTACTCACCTCCAGCCGGGAGTGAAGGTAGGTGTGGACTATCCACAGGGCGATCGCGTCAACTGCTGTCGGGGGTAGGTGGATGTAGCGACTCACCAGGAAGCTGAGGTTTCTCAACAACTCTGCGCCAGCTACTGCCTCCGCGTGCGGAGCACGGTTCGATCTCAGGCCATTCAATCGCCCGTCCCTGGGCTATCTCCTCGTCGGCTTTGCTGCTGGTTCCCCAGATCTCCTTGTCGAGCCAACTTAATGGAACCTTGATCTTGCGGTTCGAGACTTCCGCCCTAAGCCGCACCCGGTCGGCGACTCCGAGCGCTCGGAGTCGAATGACCGTATCTGGCTCGAGGAGCACCCCTGGATCGTCGGTTGCGCTCTGCAGAAGGTTCTCGAGCCAATCGGACGATGGAATACTCTGGTCGCCGGACTCTGTGGGACCTCTTGGCGCCGCCCACTCCGGAGCATCTGCCGCCAGCTCCAGCAGGTTTCCCGCCGTGCCGCCCGAGTCAATCCAGTCCGAGACATCGCCACCATTGGCGGGCAGGCCGGGAAGTTCCAACCTCTTCACGCTGGCGGCTATTCCCTGGAGACTGGTTGCTACTTCCTCGGCGTGACGGAGGCCCTGGCCGCCGGGGTCATTGTCGGGCAGAATCACGACCTGTCGGCCCTCGAGGGGCCTCAGGTCATTGATCAGCTGCCACTTCCCTGCGCCTCCCGAGCTGGTGGTCGCGACCAACCCCAGTGCTGCGACGTTGTCTGCATCCTTCTCGCCTTCGCAGATGAAGGCCGGGTGATCGGGATCTGCATCCAGAAGTTCGGGCAGGCGATAGAGGATGCGCTCGACGCCAGCTAGGTTCCAGATCCAGCCACCCTTCCCGTCAGGTCGACTCTGTCTGAACTGCTTGGGGGCATAGCGGACGACCTGGTAGACCAAGGTCCCATCGGCGTCTATATGGTCGTATGTCGCCACGATGGGGCCGAGTTTTCCCCTGGAGGCAGGCTTGCGGTCGTTCGGGCCGGGCTGGCGTTTATTTGAATGCTGGCTCGAGGTGGGGTTTCGGCTCTGGCCATTGCCGCCCCTGTACAGGCCCAGACCCTCGAGGATCTCCCGGTGGGCGCACCCGGCGCTATGGCACCTTGCTCCGATGCTGCCGTCAGGACCGACCCAGGCGCTACAGTTGGCTTCGGAGCGGTCGCCTGGATGATTCGGCGCGGGGCAAGGGAGGCGGCGGCGCTCGCCGTCAAGCTGGGCGTGCAACCCCTTGGCAGCTATGGCTGCATCGAGGTCAGCGACCGTGTAAGACCCGCCCGCCACTTCTCTCTCACCCGGCCTCGAGCGTGTAGGGGACCTTGCCTATGCTCGGCATGTTCACGACGCTGTGGAAGTATTGGAGGTTTCGGCGGTGCGACGGCGACGCTTCGGGCTGTGTAGATCGAGCGGGTCTGCCTCAGCACAATTTGAGAGCCAGAGTTCGACATCGGACTCGAGCCAACCGACGGCGCGCTTGCCGATGCGACGGGGTCGTGGGAACTCGCCGCTGGCCATACGGGCGTAAATCGCGCTGCGAGAGAGGCCGGTTCGTAATTCAACCTCGGGCCGGCGTAGGAATCTGGTGATCGTCACAGTGGGTAACCTCCTGGATTGCCTGACATCTCCCAAGAGGTTTTCATATGGTGGACCGCAGTGCGAATCGAACCAATCAGATCAGTTCAATTCTGGCGCACCTCCCTCAGCCACTTGCGTCGTCTATTCCAAATGTCGGCGACCGTTCCGTACTTCATGTCCGAGGCCCGGGCCACTACATGGCACGCGGATGTTGGTTCCGCAGCATCCGTTCGGGTAGCTGGAAGGCCTTCATTTACCAGAAAAGTGGTTGCCGTGAGGATCGCCAGATTCCGGTAGACATTGAGGGAGCCGCGCTTTTCGGTTCGCTTCCGTGTCGGTTCCTTGAGTTTCCCACGAACCACGTCTATCGTCCAAGTGGCCAGCGAGATCGGAATCGGGTGGCCGGCTTCCCGCAGGCCATTCAATAGGTGCTTCACGCCCCGCCATGCGTCGACGCTCTTCTCGGATAGAGCGATCCACTGGGCCAGCTCCTTTTCTCGGGTCCAATCAGATCCCGGCGGGGCTTTGCCGTAGCACCACATTGAGGCCAAGTCATCATCCCTAGATCTCTTGCTGTACTGCTCGACCATCCTCTTGATCCAGTCGTCCGACTGCGAGTCCGGGCGGTTCAGATCAATCAAAATACCCGACCCTCTTAGTGGCCTCGCCGCCTCTATGAGGCGCAGCTCAAACTCTCTTGCCTCTTGAAAGGGGTCGGTGACATCGGAGATATCACCAAGGTCGACATAGTGAAGATTGCCATGACTCTTGATCTCACGGCCGCCGAGGTAGACAACTTCATCCATGACCCTGCTCCGTTGGCACAGCCTTGCCGGGCTCCAGGTTCAGGTAGCCCGCCCACTGAGTCATCAAACTGCGACGCCTGTCGAACAGATCCGATCTTGCGTAGGCTGCCTCTGCTTTATCCTTGATGATGTGGGCGAGTGCCGCTTCCATGACCTCGCGAGGGGTGTTGGTACACTCGGCAGCCCAGTCTCGGAAGGATGAGCGGAATCCGTGCGGTACGGCGGAGATTCTGAGGTCTCGCAGTAGCTTCGAGATGGTGTTATCGGAGAGCGGGCGGCCGGTCAGTGAGGGGAAGACCAGGTCCGAGCTATGAGTGCGCTCTTCGCCATTCGAATTCTCTTCGTCGTTTGAGAGACGGCGTGCCTCGAGCAAGATCTCTAGGGCATGGTTCGAAAGCGGTACCCGGTGTTCCCGTTTCGCTTTCATCCGTTCGGGGGGAATGGTCCAGGTGGCAGTGTCGAGGTTGAATTCGTCCCAGGTAGCGTGTCGGACCTCGCCCGAGCGGCAGGCAGTCAGGACGATGAATTCGAAGCAGAGCTTGGTTGCCGGGTAGGCGTCTGAAGCCTGGATAGCTGCGATTGCATTGGCGACCTCCGGATGGGGCAGGGCTCGGTGGTGGATCTTGATGCCGTTCTGTTTGGGTAGTGCTGCCCCGATAGCCTCGCCGGCAGGGTTGTCAAGCCGGTAGCCCTGGCTGATGACCCATTTCATAACCGTGCTGATCCGTTGACGGACACGTCGGGCAGTTTCTAGTTTGTCGCTCCATATCGGCTGCAATATCGCCATCACATCAGCAGTGGTCACCAAGTCCACGGGCTTACTGTCGATGTATGGGAGGACATAGTCACGAAGGGAGGACTCCCATTGAGCTGCGCTCCGAGTGCTACTCCAGGAGGGGCGGTGCAGTTCGATCACTTTAGCTGCTGCTTGGGCGAAGGTCGGTGTGGTCCGGGCTCTACGTTTCTCGGCTAGTGGGTCACCGCCCACTCGGGCCTGTCTACGATTGGCAAGTGCCTTCTCGCGTGCCTCCTTGAGGGAGACCAGTGGATAGCCGCCTAATCCCAGTGTCCGTGGCTTACTACGGATCACCAGGCGTTGGACCCAGCGACGGGCACCGGATGGGTCGACGCGGAGGTTCAGGCCCTGTCCGTCGCAGTAGAATCCTGGTGGAGCTGTCCGTACCTTCTGGGCGCTAAGTCGGTTAGTCTGATGTTTGCTTCCTCGTTGTTTAGGCATAGAATCCCCTCTAGCATATACAATCCCGTACCATTTCTAGGAGTAGAATAGCATGGATTCTGTAGGAATGTACAGGCACAGTTGACATCTAGAGTTCTGTGATAACATAGTCCTGGACGTGGTATTCGGGATGGCCTCGGAAGGGTCGGGAACGTTGCGGGGAGCTAGGTGGTGGACGCTCTCTCCGCCACAGACGAAAAAACCCGCCCTTGGAGTCTTCGGGCTCGGGGCGGGTTTTGTGGATTACCTGCAAGGTTCCAACTATTAACGCATGAGCGCCGGGACTCGAACCCCAAGCGATCTGGCGGCGTCCGTCCTATGCTGGGTGGAGAACCGTTCAGGAGAGGTGGACACCCATGGAGACGATGAAGGCAGCACTCTACACCGGCATCGAGCAGATCGGCGTCAAGGACGTGCCGCGGATCCCGCCTCCACCGGGTCACGTCGCCCTCGCCACCCGACGAATAGGGATCTGCGGCAGCGACCTGCACAACTACTTCGGCAATTGGCCGACCTCTTTGGACTTCGCCCTGGGCCATGAGACCTGCGGCGTGATCGCCGACATCGGCGAGGATGTGACCGGTTTCGAGGTCGGCGACCACGTGGCGGTCGAGTGCTTCTCCCACTGCGGGCACTGCGTCTACTGCCGCAAAGGCCACTACAACCACTGCCTCGAGCGACGTGGGGTATCGCACCGGCAGCACGCCGGCTTCGCGGAGTACAGCAACGCTCACGCCTCGGCCCTGTTCAAACTTCCGAAGGAGATGAGCTTCGAGGACGGGGCGCTGGTGGAGCCGCTGGCCGTCGCGGTCCGGGCGGTCGAACGCTCCGGCGCCGGGCCGCGCGACCGGGTGGCGGTGCTCGGCGGCGGTACCATCGGCCTGCTGTGCCTGGCGGTCGCCAAGGCCGCCGGGGTCGGCGAGACGCTGATAACCGTCAAGTACCCGCAGCAGGCGCGGGTCGCCCGCGAATTCGGGGCCGACCACGTGGTCGAGGTCGGGACCACCGATGCGAGGAAATATGTCGCCGACCTCACGGGCGGCATGGGCATGGACGTGGTCATCGAGACGGTTGGGGGGGCCGCCAATTTCGAACTCTCGCTGGCGGCGGTGCGCAGGCGCGGAGCGGTGGTGCTGGTCGCGGGCTACACCAAGCCCCTCGAGGTCGACCTGGCCGCGGCGGTCTGGTCGGAGGCGATCATCACCGGTTCCAACTGCTACGCCTACAGCGGCATGGAGACAGACTTCCAGATCGCCATCGACCTCCTGGCTTCGAGCCGGGTCGAAGCGAGTCGGATCGTCACCCACCGACTCCCCTTCAGCGAGGTGGCCGCCGCCTTCGAGATCGCTGCGGACAAGGCCTCCGGGTCGGTGAAGGTGCAGCTACAGCAACCCTGACGTTATGTGGTCGTATAAAATCAACTACCGAGGGGAACCCGGACCGGCAACAGCATAGGCGGTTAGGAGTTCGGGGCCAAAATCGATCAAGCCTACCCCAGGGAGATCGCGCGTTAGAAGGGACCCAGTATGCATACCTTGGTTGTCTGTGGGGATCGCGGCCACCCTGCCGCCCTCACTCGAGACGGGCTGGCAGGTCTGGCCGACGACGGCTGCCTCTTTCTCGAGACCGCATCGGAACACGGCCGGCAACCGGCCGGTTGGACCCAGACCGAAGGCGATGGACGTATCTGCGTTCTGACGCCCGGTCACTACCTCGAGGTCTGGCATCATCCCTCCTATCAGGTCCTGCTGTGCAACGGTCTGGATTGGTGTCGAGCAGGGGCCCAACAGGGGCGTGCGTCGTGACCCGAGCTGAAAAATCACCGCCCCTTCCGCGCCGCCGCCTTGGCAAGACGGAACTGGAGATCCCCGTCGTTCCCTTCGGCACGGCTTTTCTCGGAGGCGCAGTTTCGGATGAAGACGCCGTCGCCCTCATCAAGCGCGCCGTGACCTTGGGCGTCAACCACTTCGACTGTGCTCGCTGCTATGGCGACTCCATGCGCAAGCTGAGCCTGGCCCTAAGAGCGATCCCCCGCGAAGACGTCATCATCACCGGGCGGCTCTGCTGCCATAGTGCGGAGCCCTGGGGCTTTTATGGGCAAGGGGAGCCGGACTATTCGCACGAGCGTGTCATCCGCGATGTGGAAGATCAGCTCTCCCTCCTGGGGACAGACTACTTCGACGGCATGCTTATCCACGATCCACCGCGAATCGAGCCTACTGTGGCCAAGGGCGGCACCCTGGATGGACTGCTGCAGCTCAAGTCTCGTGGGCTGGTGCGCAACGTCGGCTATGGGATGCGTCCCCACGACTTTCACCTGGCGGCCATCGCGACCGGCGACGTCGATCTCCTGCTCTGCTTCAGCGACTACAACCTGGTGCGCCAGAGCGCGACCGAAACCGTGTTGCCTGCCGCCGCTGCGACCGATGTCGGCGTAATGAACGGCTGGTCGATCCTGCGCGGCCTGTTGACGGGGACCGATATCGATGCGGTCCTGGAAAAAGGGGTCTACAAGCAATCTCCGGATGCCATTAAGGCTCGGCAGCTTTTGCAGTGGTGCCATCGAGAAGAGGTCGACCTCCTGCAGCTGGCGATCCAGTTCTGCCTGCGGGAGCCGCGCATTCACGGGAACCCGATCGGCAGCCAGAATGCGGAGCAGCTCGAGGCCAACGTTCGGGCCGCGAGTGCGCCGCTCGACGAGGATGTGTGGGCGAGATTCCAGGCCGACTTCGGCTCGGGCTCGTAGGTCTCATTCCCCGACGAGGGTTCTTGGGTTCCCTACCCCCCAGAGCTGGTGAGCGCCGTCAGGGCTGAAGCTTCGGAACGCAAGCGCTCCCCCTGAGCCATGAGCTGCTCGGTCATGGTGACCGCCAAGGCATGCATATCCACCTCGGGGTTGCCGTCGATGACGGGCTGAATCCACGCCTCCGGGATCGCGTCGATGCCATGGAAGGCGCCTATTAGAGCACCGGCGACGCTGGCGTAGCTCTCGTTGTCACGGCCGTACATGATGCAGCCGACGACCGCCTGGCGGAAGTCGCCGCCCGCAGCCACGAACATGGCCAGCGGCACCACCAAGGTGTGGGTCGCCTCGGAGAACAGGTGCCCCCAGTCGAGGTTGGCGTAGAGCGGATCGCGGATGGCGAATACATCGCGCTCGCGGCGCGCGATCTCGAGCGCCGTGGTCAGGAACTGGAGGTTCGGATCGTAGCGCCAGCTCGAGGCTACCGCGCCGGTCTTGAAGATGCTCGAGAGCCCCCCGTACCAGTGGGGGCCTTCGCGCTGCCTGGCAAAGTCGAGGTGGGCCTCGACGGCGTCGTCGATGACCCCGTCGATGGTGGGCTGGGCGTGCATCGCGGCGGCGACCGCGGCGGCCATCATCGCCGAGGCGGTTTTGGCATAGCCGTCGGTCACGAAGGCCAGGTCGAAACCGGCCTGGTACGCTGCGGCCGGCCGGCAGGCGGCCATGACGCCCACCGGCGAGTTGCTCATGATGGCGCCGTTGGTCGGCTCGCCGGCGAAGATGACCTTGTCGCGCCCCCATACCGCCTTGAAGTAGTACTCCTCCACGAAGCCTTCGTGGTGCTCGTCGGGCGCCCGGTGGTAGGCCCGCGCCAGCACGTGCGCGTAGTGGCCGGGACGGGGCATGCCGCCGGCCTCGAGGATCGCTTCGCACAGCAGGTGTTTCATGCGGGTGTCGTCGGTGTAGGCCCCTAGACGCTCACCCTCGCCGAACTGGCGATGGTAGCCGGGCGGCTTCCGGTAGGGAACGAAGCGCTCGAGATCGCCGCCGAACTCCGCGCGGATCTCCTCGGCCGTCCAACCCTCTACCGGTCCGCCCAGGGCGTCGCCGATGGCGCCCCCGAGCAGGCAGCCGTAGACCTTCTTGAACAGCAGGGTGTCCTCGATTCGGGTGTCGGCCACGACGCTACCGCGCCTTATCGGACGAGATGCGTGCCGGGCAGCGGGTACTCGGTTCAGGAGTTCTCATGAGCGCCATCATAAGACGTCGGTGAGGGTAGCTAGTACTCGATCTGCCTCGCCTTGACGTGGGCGACCGACTCGCGGATCAAGTCGCTCAGAACCTCCCGGTCGACGTTCTCGAGGCGCTTGATGTAGAGGCACGACTTGCCCGTGGAGTGCTTGCCTAGGCGATCCAGTAGCTCGTCGAAGCGGGTAAAGCCGGACATGATATAGAGCGTGAGGCTGGTCTTGCGGGGCGAGAAGCCGGTAACGAGCCACTCCCCCTCGCGGCCGCTGGCGTAGCGGTAGCGGTAGCGCCCGAAGCCGACGATGCTGTCGCCCCACATGGTCGCCTTTTCGCCGGTGATCTCCTCCATCAGCTCCAGCATCTGGCGGGCATCCTCGCGGCGCCCTTCGTGCTCGACGCCATCGAGGAACTTGGCAACGCTCTTCCGGGTCGGTCTGGTCTTGAGTTCGCTCACCGTCACGCTCCCTTCGCTGGTGTCTGTCACTGTAACGCGAGCGGGCGACGCTGTCAGATTCGCTGGAGCGCCGCCCGCGTACTCGTTCGCTCTGCAGTAGGGCTACGGCACGGTTAGGGTGTACCCACTCGCCCCAGCCGGGCCGGCGGTGCCGTTGGTAACGGTGACCCGGATGATGTCGTCCTGAAGCAGGGAGTTGTACGACTCCCCGGGTTGGAGGATGGCTACCACGGTGACGCCGTCGATGCCATCGATCACCTCGGCTTGCAGGTCGATGTCGTCGTTGCCGCCAGCGTTCTTGTCGAAGGTGATGGTGCCCCCGGAAGCGGTCCGGTAGAAGTCGACATCGCCGATCGTTTCGATGGCGCCCTCGGCAGAATTGAAGAACGCAACCAGGTTGAGCTGGGAATCGTTCCCGGGTTCACCGGTGTCCTGAAAGTCGTCGCCGAAGGCGAAAAAGTCGAAGCTGACGTTCTGTGAGCTGTTGCGGTTGACGAGCCGCGCGAACAGCGTGGTCTCGCCGGACTCGCGAATGACGCATGGACCACGACAAATCACGTTTACAGTGATCCCCTGCGGGCCGACGGCGGCGGTGGCGAAGGAGTCCTCACTCGAGCTCTCGGCGAGCAGATTGCCGTTGGCGTCGTACACGAGCAGATCGATGCCCGAGCCTATGGTCTCGTCGACCTCGAGGTAGACCACATCGTCGCCGAGGGCGCCGCTGAA
Organism: Trueperaceae bacterium; assembly: GCA_963662295.1. Taxonomy (GTDB): domain Bacteria; phylum Deinococcota; class Deinococci; order Deinococcales; family Trueperaceae. The sequence goes on along the minus strand of OY759346.1, from coordinate 883,109 downwards.
GTCGACGTCGAACAGAACACTGCTGCCGGCGAGCGCCGCACCGTCGTCGACCGGAACGTTGGGGCTCCCCGCACTCACCGAAGCGTCGGCAGGAGAGCCCGGAGCGAGATTCAGGGTGTAGCGGCTCACTTCAGAGGCGCCCGCACGGCTGTCGTCCGAGCGCACCCGAACCGACTCGCCGTCGAAGACACCGACCGCATCGCCGTCGGTGAGGGTGGCGATCAGATTGTTGCCCGCGTCGTACACGTCGGCTTCGATGTCGACCGGGTTGCCGGCGGCCGGCACCGACAGCGACAGCGTCCCATCGGCCCCGATATCGAAGTAGTCGACGTCACCGAGCGTTTCGATGGCGCCCTGTTCGCTGGTGTTGAGGGTGGTGGCACCGCCGCTGGAGTCGTTGCCGGGATCGCCGGTGTCGCTGTAGTCGTCGGCAAAGGCGTAGAAGTCGTAGCCACGGCTGGCCGCACCGTTGTTGATGAGTTCGGCGTAGAGCGTGGTGCTCGATGTCTCACGGATCACACAGGGGCCGCGGCAGCCCACCACCACGGAGATACCCTGGGTGCTGGGCGCAAGCAACAGGCCGCCGCTGCCGCTGGCGAAATAGTCGGGACTCGAGCTGGACGCCAGCAACGCTCCGCTGGCGCTGTAGACCTTCAGGTCGAGGTCGCCATCGACCTCGATGTAGATCAGGTCGTCGCCAGCGATACCGCTCACATCGAACTCGTAGACGATGCTACCGCCACCAGCCAGGGTGGCACTCAGCAGGGCGGTGTTGCCGGTCCCATTGGCGCCGGGCGTGACTTCGATGGCATTGGGGAACGGATCCACTGGGGGTAGGATTATCACCGCGCAGGCGGCTAGAACCAGCGTGAGCAGCGTGGCGAAGGGGAGGAGCGTGCGTGTTCGCATCATGGGGCCTCCTTGAAGAATAGGTACTTTCATGGTCCCATATTGGGCCCGGTTCAGTCGTGGATCATTCTACTTGTCCTGATTCATGAAGCGCCCCAAGCCTGAACGAATCATGAAGGTCGGCCAGGTCTGAACGGGCAGCCTGCAGCGCCTGGGCGAGCTGATTGCCGAGGCGCGGATCGACTATTGAGACCTGCACTAGCGACTCGATCTGGAGGGGGCAGGCACGACAAAGGCCCGCGTTTCAAGGCGCGGGCCTGACAGTTGACGGGGAGACGCTGGGCTAGGCGCCGGCTGGCGAGGGGTCGGCCGCGCTCTGCACGGCTTCGACGAACACGCGCTCCGGCTGTGCCCCCAGCACGCGGGTCTCGCTGTGGCCACGGACGATGGTATCGGGCACGCTCGAGATCCGGTTCTGCTGAGACAGCAGCGGGAATTCACTGGCCTCCACGCCCTCGGCTACCACATTTGGATTGGACCGTGCCAGCTTGAAGGTGGTCAGTACCGAGCGGGGGCAGTGGGGGCAGGTCGGGGTGACGAAGGTCTGCAGCGTCACGGGCTGATCGAGCTCCGCAAGCTCTTCGTGACCGACCTCGTCGGCGAGGTCGCTGCCCAGGAAGCGGATCGTCTCGAGCAGCGTGGTGAACTCGTAGCCGCTGGGGAGCCCCAAGAAGCGGAGGTTGGTGCGACTCTCGCCCCGGCGCCGGAACACGATCGTCGGGGCGTGACGAATGCCGGCTTCGGCCGCTTCGGCGTCGCCGGCGAGGGGGCGCTCGACCACGTCGACGATGTCGTTGAGACTAGCGATCTCGCGTAGCAGAGCGAGCGTTTCGCGCTGATGGCCGGTGCCGTCGCGCCCTGGGATAACCAGGTCTCCGCCGGTGTAGACGATCAGTTCGAGGGGGTGTTCGAGGTCGGCAAGGAGGTCGGCGACCTGCTTGCCGGTGGCGTCATCGAGAAAGGTCATGCGCGCTCCTTTCGCCCGATCATTCTATATCCCTCGCGGGTATGCCAATGTCGTGCGCTTGGCGGGGGGGCCAACCCGCAAACTGCTGCCCTTGGGATCATCGGTTGGCGACCGCAACGTCTAGCCGAACAGAGCGCTGGGTCGTTGAGTCTGAGCCGGCGGTAGAATGAGACTGGGTCGCCCCGGTGGCCTGTGTGCCCAGATCGGCCTGCCCGGCTATGGCAGCGCCGACGAAGGCAACAGGGGCGATTCGCCAAGGGAGGTGGGGCCGTGACCGACCTCATTGCGACTCTAACGGAACTCTTTCAGGAGACCGGTGAGGCGCATCATCAGGACTACATCGATACCGACGGGTTCGACCCCGAGTGGCCGCTCTACTATGCGGACCATCTGCTGGGACGCCTGAACGAACTTCTCGGCGCCAAACTGACCAAGAGTGAGCTCGTGTACCTGCTGGTGAAGCTCGGTCTTGAGCAGCCGCTCGAGGCCCCAGGCGCCGCCTGGCCCCGCTACTACGCAAGGGTACTGGTCGGCCGCTACCGCTGAGCGGCGGCCCCTCGTCGTCGCTTTGGTCCTCGACCATCTCGCCCCCCGATCAACGCTGTGATGGCGCCAGGATTGGCGAGCGCCGGGATGCCGTGGTATCAGATCCCCTCATCCGCTGTAGGGGTGCCACGGTGCCGCCACTGTGAGAATGGGCGGCGGACTCGGTAGCACGTCGTGTTTGCCACGCCGTGGCGGCCGCTACGGGTGGTAAGCTACCTCCCGTGTCGGGCACCCCTAAGGCACCGCCTCCAAGATGAGAGAGAGCCGCAAGCCCAACCAGATCCGCCCCATCACCCTCACACCCGGCGTCAATCGCTACGCCGAGGGCTCGGCGCTGCTCGAGTGGGGCAACACCCACGTGCTCTCAACCGTCACCATCGAGAACAAACTGCCCCCACACATTCGAGCCCAGGCAGGCAACCGGGGCGGCTGGCTCACGGCCGAGTACGGGCTGTTGCCGCGCAGCACCGAGGAGCGAACGCCTCGGGAACGTCTCTACGCCGGTGGCCGTACCCAGGAGATCCAGCGCCTCATCGGACGCGCCCTGCGCAGTGTCATCGACCTCAACCTCTTCAAGAACCGCACCATCGTGGTGGACGTAGACGTTCTACAGGCGGATGGCGGTACCCGCTGCGCCGGCATCGTCGCCGGCTACGCCGCCTTGCATCAGGCAGCCGATCGGCTCGTATTCGAGGGCACCCTCGACGAGTGGCCGCTCAGCCACGAACTGGGCGCCGTGAGCGTCGGTCTGGTAGCGGGCGAAGAGCTGATCGATCTCGAATACACCGAGGATGTCCGCGCCGAGGTGGACCTGAACATCGTTGCCACCCACGACGGCCAGGTGGTGGAGGTCCAGGGGGGCAGCGAGCAGGGTCCGATCCCCGCTGAGCAATACGTTTCAATGGTCGCCTCCGGCGTCACCGCCGTGCGAACGATCCTCGAGACGCTCAAGGCGCAGCTATCGTGAGACCCAGGCTCGTGGTCGCCACCAGCAGCGAGGGGAAGCTGCGCGAAATTCGCGAAGCGCTCGGGCGACTCGACATCGAACTTCTGTCTGCGAAGGACGCAGGCGTGACCAGCTTCCCAAACGAAAATGGCGGCAGCTACGAAGAGAACGCCCTCCTGAAGGCCGGTTATGCCACCCTCGAAAGCGGGCTGCCGGCGCTGGCCGACGATTCCGGCCTCGAGGTGGACGCCCTCGACGGCGCACCCGGCATCTTTTCGGCGCGCTATGGGGGGCAACTCTCCGATGGGGAGCGCCTGGCCTTTCTGCTCCAGGAAATGCGAGACGTGCCCAAAGCGGCCCGCGGAGCGAACTTTACCTGCTGCCTGGTCATCGCCACCCCGAGCGGCGAGGTAAAGCCGTTCTACGGGGAGAGTCGGGGCGAGATCCTGCAAGGGCCCCGGGGCGAGACGGCTTTGGCTACGATCCGATCTTCTTCAGTCACGAACTCGGCAAGAGCTTCGCGGAGGCGGCCGGCGACGAGAAACAGCTGGTCAGCCACCGGGGCAAGGCCATCCGCGAATTCCTCGAGTGGGCCCTCACGCCCCAAGGCAAGAACACCATCGCCGAGCAGGGCCCCGGCCGCAGCGAAACGAGCTAGATGTGCCTGGGCACGGCATAGTTCAGCCTGAAAATGCCGAAATTCCTAGGCGGTCCCGTCCTCGACCGGCACGCCGTGGAGGACGCCGGTAGGCATGATAGGCTCTGTGCAGCTAGGCGCAGAGGTCTTTCCAGAAAGGACTGCCTGACATGAAACGCGTCCTCCTTTTTCTCGTCTCCCTGGCGGTGGTGGCGGCCCTGGCCGCCTGCACGCCGCCCAACGATCTCGACGGCAAGATCGACACCGATCTATGGGAGGTCCGTGACCGGCCCGACACCGAGGTCCCCAATCAGTACCCGGACGGTCGCGCGACCGATAGTGACAAGTCCCATGGCGACGAGGAGTCGGGCGAGGAAGAGGGGCACGACTAGCTCCCACGCCTTAGCGGTAGTTGAACCCTTCGGGAGCGGGCGGCCGCACGAAGTCGGTCATGGAGAATTCGGCGTGGTCAGGCAGTCCCAAGACCGTGATCATCGCCTCCACCCAGGCGGTTGCCGGGTTGTAGTGGCGGCCCACGTCGTTGTGGGCGGAAAAGGTCTCGATGCTCCAGATGTTGAGTTCAGTGCCGTTGATCCGCATGTTGGGGTCATCGTCCCTGAGAACGTTGGGCACCAACGAGAAGAGCCGCACCGGGGTGCGCACCTCGAGTCCGAAGATCACGTTGGCCGGAACCACGTCGTTGATGTCCTGAAACCGGTTCTGGCCCGGAATTGCCAGGCTTTTACAGGGATCGCCCCGGTCTAGCGGGAACGGGATCGGCCGGTCTTGCCCGCTGAAGAAGTCGGCAACAAAGCGGGCGTGCCTGCCCCACCACTGCCAGCAGATGGCATCGATCGACACCAGGTAGTCGAAGGTCACGTCGAGATTGTTCATGGCCAGCAGGGTGGCCCAGACGGTGCCGTGCGAGTGCCCCACCAGCACCACTCTGGTAGGATTCGCTACCCCGTCGATCCAGCTGTGCTTTACGAAATCGAGATAGCCCTGGGCCTCATTGTAGCCGGGCTCGAACCGGTCGCTGATCCCGCTGTAGTGCGCCTCTACGAACGACGACAGCGAGATACCCTCCGCCGTCAGGCTCTGGCGCCTGAACGCTCTCAGAATGGCGTCGAGCACAGCTACCTCGCCGGTGGCTTCACCGGGGTCGTCGAGATAAGACCAGGTGTTGCGGGTGCGGCATACCAACCCACAATGGCCGGCGAAGGCGATCACCACCACGTCTGGAGCGCCGGCCGGTCGGGGGCGTAAGGGCACCTCTTGAGCCGCCGCGACCAGCAGTTCGGCAGCTTGCGGCCAGGCCCAGGCCTCGGCGGGGACATCGGGCTGGGTGCGGTTCTGAGCCGCCGCGACCAGCAGTTCGGGCGCCACCTGGGGGGCACAGGCGGCGATGACAAGCGCCAACAGAGTGGCATGGCCAGCAAGCCCGAGTACGGGGCGAAGGGTCACGGAGAGAAAGGTAGCTGCTGGAGGAATGAGGCGCGTGTGAAGGGCGAACGGCAGAACTAACTCCGGAGGCGGGGGTTGGACCCCACGTTTGCATTCCACCTTGAGGCCGGGGCAGATCGTGGTGATGGATCATGAGACAGATGTAGGCGAGGGGGTGCGAGTTGGTGTTGTTGCCTGGGTACAGGCTTTGCCTTCAACCCCCCACCCGCCAACCTTCCGATCAACACGCCCTAGTACCTGGTCCTTGACCCAACCCCGGGACCGGCTCTGCCAAATGGCCCTCATGCACAGCGCCCTGGTATCCCCCACCTCACCCCTGCGTTTGGGTCTTCTCCCGATGCCGCTCCGCCAACTCGCCCGCCACCTGCTCGAGCCCGATCCCCCGCTCGCGCAGCAGCACCACCAGGTGAAAGAGCAGGTCTGCCGCCTCGCCGACCAGCTCCTGATCCTGCTGCTGCAACGCCGCCACCACGCTCTCGCCGGCCTCCTCGATCACCTTCTGGGCGACGTAGCCGATGCCGCGCTGGTGCAAACGCGCCACGTACGAGCCTTCAGGTTGCTCCTGGATGCGCCGGTCCACCACCCGCTCGAGCAGCGTCATCAGCTCGCCGATCGCGGGGGTGGCCTCGGGGGTGATGGGGTTATGGAAGCAGCTCTGCGCGCCGGTGTGGCAGGCGGGTCCGGCCGGCCGCACGCGGTAGAGGACGGCGTCGGTGTCGCAGTCGAGGCGAATCTCTAGTACCTCTTGAACGTTTCCGCTGGTGGCGCCCTTGCGCCACAGTTCGCCGCGCGAGCGGCTCCAGTAGTGGGCCTGGCGCGTCTCGAGGGTCTTCTCGAGCGCCTCGAGGTTGGCGTAGGCGAGGGTCAGCACCTCGCCGCTGGCGGCGTCCTGGGCCACCACCGGGACCAGGCCACGGTCGTCGAAGGTCAGCTCGGTCAGCGTCATGTTGCCGACCAGTCTACTGCGGGCCGGGCCTGAGACGCGTCGGTGCGGGCGGCGCTAAAGGGTGCTAACGGCTGCTAACGAGATCCCAGCGCCTGCTCGAGGTCGGCGATCAGATCGGCGGGGTGCTCGAGCCCGACCGACATCCGCAGCAGGTTCGCCGGTGTGGGGCTGTCCGGCCCTTCGATCGAGGCCCTGTGCTCGATCAGGCTCTCGACCCCGCCGAGGCTGGTGGCGCGGGTGATGAGCTCGACCCTGGCGGCGACCGCCACGGCGGCTTTTTCGCTGCCGGCGACCTCGAACGACAGCATGCCGCCGAAGCTGGTCATCTGGCGCTTCGCTACGGCGTGGCCGGGGTGGCTGGGGAGGCCGGGATAGTTGACCCGCTCGACCGCCGGGTGCGCCGCCAGGAACTCGGCAACGGCCTGGGCGTTGGCGACGTGTCCCCGCATCCGGTAGGGCAGCGTGCGGACGCCGCGCAGCGTCAGCCAGCAGTCGAACGGCGACGGCACCGCACCCTCGTTCTGCTGCAGGAAGCGAACGCGCTCGAACAGCTGGCCGTCCTCGCGGGCGACCACGGCGCCGCCTAGCACGTCGGAGTGGCCGGCCAGATACTTGGTGGTGGCGTGCATGATCAGATCGACGCCAAGGGCCAACACCGGTTGCATGCCTGGCGGTGTCCAAGTGTTGTCGCAGGCAACGGCAGCACCTACCCCCCTGGCCAACTCGGTGATGGCGGCGATGTCGCTGATTCCGAGCCGCGGGTTCGACGGCGTCTCGATCCACACCAGCGCGGTGTCGGGTCGAAGGGCCGCCGCGACCGCCGCGATGTCGTTCATGTCTACTTCGGTCAGGTCCAGGCCCCAGGGAACGAACACCTCTTTGAGCAGCTTGCGGATTCCGTGGTACAGCTCCCGAGGCACCAGCGCATGGTCGCCGGGCCGAAGCGCACGGAAGATCGCGCCGGTGGCGGCCGACCCGGAGGCGAAGGCGGCCGCCGCAGCGCCGCCCTCGAGGGCAGCCAGACATGCCTCGAGTTCGAGCCGGTTGGGGTTGCCGCTGCGGGTGTAGTTGAAGGGCTGGCGAAAGCTGCCGTCGGCAAGGCGCTCGTAGGTGGTGCTGAGGTAGATGGGGGGCGCCACCGCGCCGGTGGTCGGGTCGTTCTTCTTGCCGGCGTGGATGGCCAGGGTCTCGAGGTGTTTTGTCATGGCTCCTCTGTAAGGCGCACGTGCACGCCTGCCTGATGCAGGTACCGCTTTACCTCGGGCACGGTGGTCTGGCCGTTGTGGAGAATGCCGGCCGCCAGGGCGGCGTCGGCCTCCCCTTCGATCAGGACCGCGCGCATGTGCTCGGCGTCGCCGGCACCACCGGAGGCGATCACCGGAATGTCTACGGCACGCGCCACCGCCCGGGTGGCTTCGAGATCGTAGCCGGTCTTCATGCCGTCTGCGTCGATCGAGTTCAGCACGATCTCTCCGGCGCCGAGCCGCTGGCCGCGAACGGCCCAGGCGAGCAGTTCGAAGCCGGTCGCCTTGCGGCCGCCGGCCACGTATACCTCCCAACCGTTCCCCGCCGGGGTGCGTTTGGCATCGATGGACAGCACCACCGCCTGCGAGCCGTAGTGGTCGGCGGCGGCGCGAATCAGGCTGGGATCGCGAACCGCTCCGGAGTTGATCGAAACCTTGTCTGCCCCGGCCAGAAACAGCGCCCGGAAGTCGTCGAGGCTGCCCACCCCGCCGCCCACCGTGAGCGGCATGAAGCACTGCTCGGCGACCCTGGTGGCGATGTCGAGGATGCCCTTGCGACCTTCGCTGGTGGCGGTGATGTCGTAGAAGACCAGCTCATCGGCGCCCTGGCGATCGTAGCGGAGGGCCAGCTCGACGGGATCGCCGACATCGCGAAGTTCACCAAGTTCCGCGCGGCCGAACTGCTGGCCCCGGGTAGCCGAGCCGTCGTGGACGTCGAGGCAGGGAATGACGCGTTTGGCAAGCACCCGACCAGCATAACGCTGGGGTCCGATCGCGTGGTCGGCCCAAGCCACGCTCTCAGCGGCGCAGGAGCGCCAGCATCTCGATGTGGTGGGTGTGCGGGTAGAAGTCGAACGGCTGCAGGTGCTCGAGCCGAAAACCTCTGGTAAGGAGATCTGCGAGGTCGCGGGCGAAGGTGGCGACGTCGCACGAGACGTACAGCAGGTAGGGCGCTGTCGAGGCCACGATGGCGTCGCGGACATCCTTGTTAAGGCCGGCGCGGGGCGGGTCCACGGCGATCAGGTCGACCTCCTCGGGAAGGATGAATTCCCGGCTGTCGCCCCTGATGAAGTCGAGGCCGGCGAGTCCGAGTCGCTCGGCGTCGCGCCGACCGCGGCTGACACTGGCGCCGTCGATCTCGACCGCGGTAACCCGGCGGTAGCCGGCGCACAGGTGCATGCCGAGAACGCCGCCGCCGGCGTACAGGTCGAGGGCGTGGTCCCCGCCCGGCACCAGCGTTTCGATGTCGGCGAACAGCTGCCCGGCGGCGGTGGGGTTGGGCTGAGCAAAGGCGGTTGCGGCCACGGTGACCTCGAAGCGACCGTAGCGCTGGCGGATCGTCCGGGCCCCGGCGAGCCGGGCGCGGCCCCGCCGGAAGCGGCCGCGGGGATCGTATTGGGCGTAGCCCACCCCGGCGAAGCCCGCCTCGAGCAGCTGATGGGCAAACGGAAGCAGGCTCCGCTGGCTGGCGCTGGCGATCAGCGCCGCCACCACCTCGCCGTCGTCGTTGCCGCGCAGGGCCAGCTCCCGCACCCCTTTGGGGGCGCCCAGTCGGCTCCAGCGGCGCCACGCCTCCTGCAGCGCCTCGTTGGCGGTGGGGTCGTCGTGGAGGAGCACCAGCTGCTGTGACTGGGGCTGCCGGTAGCCGAGCCCGGCGGGGCTGGCGGCAGGCTGAATGGCGCTCCGGTAGCGCCAAACGGCCGCCGCGGGGCGCACCTCGGGCACCTCGACGGCGTCGTGACCGGCACGACTCAGTGCATCCTCTACAACTGCGCGTTTGAGCTCGAGCTGCCTGGGATAGCGCACAAAGCCCAGGTCGAGTCCGGGGTGTTCGGGGGCGGGGATGCGGTCGGGACTGGCTTCCAGCACCTCGACCACCTGCCCCTGAAGGACGCCGCGGCGCCGCTCTAGCTCGGCGATCACCGGCTCTCCGGGCAAGCCTCCGCGGACCAGCGCCACCCGGCCGTCATCGAGGCGGGCAAGAGCGGCGCCGCCGTGGACCATGCTCTCCGGGGTGAGACGGACCTGCATGACTGCAGTCTAGCGGTCGTACCTTCCACCAAAAGTAGGACGTGGACGGCGGACCACCCTGATATAGTGACGTCATGCGGCGATCCATGCAGGAAATCATCGAGCTGGTTATCTTCGGGCTCATTGCACTGCTGTTGGGCACGGGATTGCTTTGGGGAGTCGGCTGGCTCCTGGACCTGGTCGGCATCATCTTCCGCTTCGTCGCCGGCCTGATCTGGTCGCTGTTGCGCTTCATCATCCCCATCGTCATCGTCGGCGGCGTGGCCTACGCCCTGTTCCGCTTCTTCCAGAGCCGGAGCGACCGAGGTACGGACTCAGAAGCGGCTCCGGCCGCGGCACCCACCACCATCGACGCCGAGGTGGTCGAGACCGTCGAGTCGGGCGCCGATGGTGCTGCCAACGACGCGTCAGAGGATGGTGACGACGCTCCCGAGGCCGACAGTGCCGACGAGGCGGGCGACGACACCGGAGACGAAGAGAAGAGCTGAACCCGCGTTCCTGACGGAACGTCGGCCCAGTATCGCGCTCGGGCCGACGTTTTGTTAGGGGCGCCGCTGCTACACTCGCCCCATGCGCCGGTCGTTCCTCATCCTGGCCGCTCTGCTGCCGCTGACCCTGCTGGCCTGGGGCCTCACCCAGAACCCGCGCCAGGCCGATGACGATCCCGAGGCGGGCGCCCGCAGCGCCGCACTGAACGCCGCCCGCGACGCGCTCATCGTGGGCTCGAGCGCCCAGGTGCTGGCAGGCGCCGAAACCTACGACACGGTGTGCGCCGCCTGCCACGGCGACACCGGCCTCGGCTACGCCGAAGGCCAGCAGAGTTCCCCACAAGCCACCAGCGCTGCAGCCGCTGCCACAAGACCCGAAACTCCGACCTGATCGCCGGAGTGCAGCTCACCGAAACCAACAGCTTCAACCTCGGCGAACCACCACCATAGCGAGGAGAAGGAACGCTGAGTGCCTTCCCCAACGGTCTGGCGCTCTACCAATTCGTGCGCTCGGCAATGCCCAGACACGCCCCAGGAAGCCTCAGCGAAGAAGAGTACCTGGGAATAACTGCGTTTCTACTAAGGCTACGCGAAGGGCTCCCGGAAGGGGTAGAAGTAACATTAGGTAATTTAGGGGAGTTGGCTATTCCGAAACTGCCGTAACGACGGTACAGAATAGTGGGCGGGGAATTACCCCCTCCCCAGCCCTCCCCCTGGTAGGAGGAGGGAGCAAAAGGCAATCGTGAGTAACAACAAGGTACTACGACAACGATTCCACAACGTGTTCCTAGGATTGAGTACCAGCAGTCCAGGGTACGTCTGCACGACGCTTACGGAGTAAAACTCCTCCAGCACCACAACTACGAAGCAACAAGCATGAAGGCATGACCACCAGGGGGGCACGGACTGCTGTTGTTCACTTTGGGGTCCTATTAACAACCTTGATCCAAGGGTCTTATTAACAGGTGTCCATTGGTTCCTTCACACCTCGGTTATCCCTGTTGTTGTTCTCGTTACTCAAGACGTATTCACGCCCATCACTACCCACCCCTTGGTGTTTCCTATCGTAGCCAGGGTTGCTTTTAAGCTCCCTCCTCCTTTTAGGGGGAGGGCTGGGGAGGGGGTAAACCCCTTAGGGGGAGGGCTGGGGAGGGGGTAACCCCCCGGCGTGAATCCCCCACTATTGACGCCTCAAACCAGTTCTCTGAACAAGGGTTCAGACACCCATGACACAACCCGCTAGTCTCTAGACACCGAAGGTGCCTCAAGGGGCACCAAACCTACTATCCCTTCTACTACCTTTTGAATTTCCCTAAACTCTATTTACCCTTGCCTGGAGGGCCCCCTAATCCCCCCTTCTACTTAGTCCGTGCAGCCTGTAGAACCTCTCCAGCTCCTTTCCTGAGGTGATCAGATAGAAGTCTGAGCCTTTCCGTGCGGCTTCCGCAAACCTCTGCCAAAGCCGGCGGTAACCTCTTCGCTTTTGCCACATCTCAAGAATCGCCGAATCCTTGGTCAGCAAGTGCTGGCGAAACGTCTCGACATTTCCTCCGCAGACCTCTTCGCCGGTCCACGCTCGCTTCAAAGAGCGCCTGGTCCTCCGCCAGAACACCGTCCTGAAGGGCAGGTGCAATACGACCAGCGATTCTGCGCCCTGGTAGATCATATCGACCACAGCGGAGTGCGCATGGTCTGTTACCCAACCCTTCGGGTTGGCTGCCATTCGCTCGGAGACGATCGTTCGGAACTCGTCGGCTGGCCGACGGTTCCAGCCTGGCAAGTTGGCGATCTGGTCGAGCTCGATGTGTTCGAACTGGTAGCGACGGGCGATTGCGCGGGCAAGTGTTGTCTTGCCGCCGTACCCGAACACCGCAATTCGTGAGCCAAGCGGGTGGTCCAGCTGAACCGCATTCACATGATCGGCGATTTTCATGGCCCAGATCTCAGGTTATTGGAGCGCAGGTTCGTCGCGGTCGTGGGCATGGTGGATGTTGAGGCGCCTCATGACAGCATGTCAGCGCGGGGTCGCACATAGCCTCACGCGACGTCCCTATTGCCCAACCATGAATGGGTACCGCCACGAGGGCGGGTTTCAGGTGGTGTTGCTGAACGAGTTGATCATCCCTTGAGCAATCGATGTTTCCGGAAAGTGTCCGCTTCCCAGCCATCCTCCTTCCTTAGATCTTGGGGGGGCCATCCCCCGGAATGTGGCGGTCGACGTAGTGTAGCAAACTCGTTCCACCGGCCGGGACTGTGTCCCGGCGATGGGGACGACAACCCCGCTCTCCACATCTACCGCTGGCGTTGGCAACCGAATTTTATACAGATAGCTATGACAACACAGAGCGGGGCGAATTTCGGATTTGACCTTGAAACCTTCCCCAAGCGACGGTTCTTGCATTCATAACGAAAGTTTTCCCTGCCGGCTATCGCCTTGGTAGTCTGCCATTTCGGAGCTGGGGAAGATCCTCAAACCAGCCCGGCGTGCCGGCGCCGAACGGTTGCGGCTGTACCGCGCCGAGCGACGCGATCCACGCCGATGCGGTACCATTGCAGGGCATGCGACGCCCTATCCGACACGGTGCGAACACCTGGTTGCCGCTGCTCTTGCTGCCGCTGCTTGGCGGTTGCCTTACCAGGACCGACGCCCTCGCCCCCATCGTGAGCATCAGCGAACCGAAAAACGGGGCGGTTCAGAGCGCCGAGAACCTGATAATCCGCGGCTTCGCCATGGACGATGAGGGGATCGTAGCGATCCGTGTGAACGGCAGCGACCTGCTCGACAACCCCATCCTGACGTCCGAACGCGGCAACAAGCTCATCGCCTTCGAGTTCACCTTCCAGAACCTCAGAGAGGGCGAGTCGATCAGCGTTATCGAAGCGGTCGACACCAGCGGCCGCACCTCGGTGCTCAACTTCACGCTGCGGATCGACGACACCCCGCCCACCTTGGTGCTCGAGAGCGTGGTGCCTATTGGCGACGGCCGCTTGCGCGTCAAGGGCGTGGCCACGGACGACACCAGCGTCGACAGCATCCGCATCAACGACATCCCGCTGTCGTTCCCGCCTACGGCCTTGCATCAGTTCGAAATCGATGTGGCGGCGGTCGAGGGCGGCGCGGTGGTCGTCGAAGACAGCGCCGGCAATCAGACGGTGGCTGCGCTTCAGTGAGCGTCAGCGAACCGACCGGCGAGGAACCCACCGAAGCGCCGCCCGAACTCCCCATCAGCAGTGACGAGTTGCTCGCAGGATTCGACCCCGACAAAGCGAGATCGCTCGAGATCCGCTATGGCAACGCCGACCTCATCCGCGTCCTGGAGCTGCTCGACATCGCCGGCCCGTTTCAGGTGCTGAGCCCCTGGACATTGGCGGATGAACGCGGCCGCGAACTGATCCACGCCGGCGGCTACGCCGCGCTGCCGTTCGGCGAGCGCTACCCGCCGCTCTTGAATTTCATGCGCAGGTTTCTCGAAGAGGACAGCTGGGGTGGGCTCGCGCATCACGCCAGCGCCTGGCGCGCCGCCCTCGAGACCAACCTGGTCGCCCTGCTCGCCCGCGAAGCGCCCAGCCACGCCGACAGCGGCGTGATCTTCGGCAACAGCGGCGCCGAAGCGATCGAGGCCGCCCTCAAGCTGGTGCGCAGCGCCCGCCCCAAGGCGAGGCACCTGCTCACCTTCGAACGCGGCTACCACGGCAAGACCTTCGGCGCCCTGTCGATCACCCCCAACGAGGAGTTCCAGGCGCCGTTCAGGCCGCTGCTGCCCGACGTCGAGGTCCTCCCCTATGGCGACGCCAACGCGCTCGAGACGCGTATCAAGGCGCTGGGGGCCGATTCCATCATCGCCATCGTGCTCGAGCCGATTCAGGGCGAGGGTGGGGTGGTGGTGCCCCCGCCCGATTTCCTGCCGGCCGTACAGCAGCTGGCGCGCGAGCACAACCTGTTGGTGGTGGCCGACGAAATCCAGACCGGCCTGGGGCGCAGCGGCCACTGGTTCGCCAGCCTGGAAGGTGGGCTCGAACCCGACGTCATCACCCTGGCCAAGCCTTTGGGCGGTGGCATGGTGCCGATCGGCGCGACCATCGCCCGGCGCCAGCTGATCCGCACCATGCTGCCGGGGCTCGAGGCGAAGCGCCACTCATCGACCTTCAGCGGCAACAGCCTGGCGATGGCGGTGGGAATGCGATCGCTGGAACTGCTGCTCGAGGAGAAGCTGGTTGCGCGGGCGCAGACGCTGGGCCGGGAGGGACTGACCCAGCTCGAGGCGCTGAAAAAGCGCTACCCCGGGTACATCAGCGAGGTACGCGGCGCCGGTATGCTCTTCGCCCTGAAACTGCGCCGGGTACTCAAGCCGGTGATTCTGGCCGGCAACGCCGAAGTCGCTCATCAGCTGGGCACGGCCCTCGCCATCCGAGCGCTGCACCTCGGCGGGGTGCACGTCTGTTACAGCAACAATGCCAGCCGCGTCATCCGCCTCACACCGGCGCTGAACATGCCCGAGCCGCTGTTCAATGAGATGTTCGAGCGCATCGAAACCACCATCCAGGACCACCGCTACGCCTGGCAGATGCTCCCCAGGATGCCGGTAGCGAAACTGCTGAAGCTGGCCAGGATCGCATTGCTGAAAAAGTAGAAATATCAGGATTAGGGGTAAACTCCCTCGAGACTGGCGTGCATCACCCCCTGCTGATAGCAAGGACAAGATTCCAGTAAGAGCGTTCAACAAAAGAACAAGCGAGTGTTCGCCAGCATAATATCTGTAGGCCTAGTCCATTCACTCTCCAAAAGCTGGAATTGTATCTGACACATCTTGTAATGTAGGTTCACGGGTGGAAGACCCGAGCTCATTATCGACATGGAGGACTATTGCCGTGGCAAGAACCGAGTCTGAGAGGGCACACATCATTTCGGGATTGGGGCCCAAGGTGCGTTCGACGCGACGGGAGTTCCTCAGGCAGTTGGGGACCGGTCTGATCGCGGGCAGCGGATTTATTGCCGTGGGCAGCGCCGTGGCGCAAGAGGCCTGTGGACGCGTGAACGGTTCCGGTTCGTACCTGTTGGGTCCGTTCGATCCCGTCGAGGCCGCCAACATGCCGGTGTACCTGGTGAGCGACTTTGGGTTCGACGAGACCATGCTCTTCTGCAAAGTCAGCACCAACTACGAGCCCTTCCGGTTCCCCACCGCATCGCTGGGCGTGTTCGATTTCGGGGCGCACGAGTTCTTCATGGATATGCGAAGCCTGAGCATCGATTCGCTCCAGGTGGAAGAGACGGGCTTGGGGCCGATGGCGGTCTTCGAGGGCTCGATGCGCTCGGAGACCCGGATCTTCAGCGGTGACAGGGCTCAGACCTTCATCGAGGAGTCGATCTCGTTTGGCTGCACAGCCCGCCACGATCCTCAGGGCGACGCCGAGGTTTCGGAGATGAGCTTCG